>CP170752.1:0-317500 GCA_043099345.1 Bradyrhizobium sp. TZ2
GCTGTTCCTGGAACGGTCAGACTGTCCGTCAGCACGCCAGCACCGCGACCGAAACGGAGATAGAATGCGGGCAAGATAAACAGGTTGAGCAGCGTCGACGTCACGAGGCCGCCCAGAATGACGACGGCCATCGGATATTCGATCTCGTGGCCCGGCAGGTCGCCGAAAATCACCAGCGGCAGAATCGCCAGCCCGGCGGCACCGGTCGTCATCGGGATCGGCCGCAACCGCTCGCTCGCGCCGCGAAGGCACGAGATCCATGCCGAACGCCTCTCCCTCATGGCGTTCCAGATGCTGGAAGTGGTTGATCATGATGATCCCGTTGCGGGCGGCGATGCCAAGCACGGTCAGGAAACCGATCAACGAGCCGAGAGAAATTATGCCGCCCGCGAGCCACGCGGCGAGGACGCCGCCCACCAGCGCCGAAGGCAGGGTGAGGAAAATGAGGGGGGGGGGGGGGGGGGGGGGGGGGGGGGGGGGGGGGGGGGGGGGGGGGGGGGGGGGGGGGGGGGGGGGGGGGGGGGGGGGGGGGGGCGTGGCCAGACGCCAGCTGTCGAAAGACTGTCGCAGAAGTATGAATATGCCGGCGAGCGCCAGCACGGCGAACAGTTGCAGCCGCTCGCGGGCGGTGCGCAGTTCCGCATACTCGCCTTGCAGGACCGCGTAATAGCCAAGTGGAAACGCCATCTTCTGCAGGCGCGACTGCACCTCCACGGCGACGGCGGCGAGATCGTGGCCCCGGACATTCGCCTGCACGTCGATCCGCCGGGAGCTTGCCTCGCGCTTGATGGCATTTGGCGTCGGCCGAATGCTGACATCGGCTACTTCCGCCAGTTGGACGCGCTGCCCGGTCGGCGTGTCGATCAGCATTGGCGGACCGAGTCCATGCTGTGGCGGGATACCGGGGTCGGTCCACACCTGCACGTCGTAGGTGCGTCCCTCGATGAAAATGTCGCCGACCTCGGTTCCGGCCATCAGTGATGCGGAGGTACGCCGTACATCACCCGGCTTCAGACCGTGGCGTTGTGCCTCGTCCAGCTTCACCGTCACCTGAATGTGCGGCACTTCGACCATCAACTCCTTGTGCAGGTTGACGAGGCCCGGAGTGTCCGCGAGTGCAGCGCGGACCTCCTCCGCCTTGTCCCTGAGAACGTCGAGATCGGGGCCAAAGATGCGGACGACGATCGCCTCGCCAGCCCCGGTCAGGACCTCGCGAATGCGTTCCTTCAGATAGGTCTGCACATCGCGGTAGAGGCCGGGATAGCCGTCCACCATTTCCTCGACCTTGGCATGGGTCTTGTCGTAGTCGGCGTCTTTGCTGATGCTGATCCAGTTCTCCCCGAAATGGACGCCGTAGACCTCATCGGCGGCGAAGGCCTGGCCAATATGGGCGCCGAAATTGCGCACCCCGAATGGCGCGCAGTTCCCTGCTCGCGCGGGTCGTGATGCGCAGCATCTCGGGAAGCGACGTGTCGGGGGTGGTGACCCAGTGCATCAGGAAGTCGCGCTCCTTGAACGAAGGCAGCAGCGAGTGCCCGAGCAGTGGCCAAACGCAGATCCCCACGAGCGTCACGACACCGACGGCGACATAGGCCGCGCGCGGCGTTCGAGTGGCCCGTTCCAGCAAGGGCGCGTAGCGGCGCTGCAGCCAGACGATTACCGGCGATTCGCGCCCTTCGAGCCGCGCGTTACGCAGCAGGAGGAGACAGAGCGCCGGCGTCACCGTCATCGCCACGACGAGCGAGGCCGCAATCGCGAGCACATAGGCCGTAATCAGCGGCTTGAAGAAGGCTCCAGTCAGGCCTTCCATGAACAGCACGGGCACGACCGCGACGACCACGATGAGCGTAGCGTAGACGATCGGCGCCCGCACCTCGAGCGAAGCGTCCAGAATGATGCGCGCGGTGCTCCGCGCATCGCCCGCCCGTCGCGCGAGACGCAGGCGCCGCATGATGTTCTCGACGTCGATGATCGCGTCGTCGACGACGATCCCCAACGCGATCACGAAGCCCGCCAGCATCATTGTATTGACGCTGGCGCCGGCCTGGAACAGGACGAGGGCCGCCGCGAGCAGCGACAGCGGAATGGCGACGATGCAGACGATCGCGGTGCGCCATTCGTAGAGGAAGATGAATATGATTCCCACGACCAGCACGCAGCCCAGCAATAACGCCCACGACAGATTGGCGATCGAGTCCTCGACGAAAGTCGCTGGCCGGAAGATTGTAGTGTCGATCTCAACCCCTGGAAGGCCGGGCTTCATCCTCTCCAGCGCCTCCTCCACCCCGCGGGTGACGGCGAGCGTGTTGCCCCATGGGAATTTTTCGACGATGAGCATGAGGCCCGGACCGTCGTTGATGACGGCATCGCCAATCATGCCCTGCGGTGCGTACACAAGATTGGCCACGTCGCTCAGCAATAGCGGCGGCTTACCGGCCAGTTTGGTTACCGGCACCTTGGCCAGCGTCTCCGGTGTAACGCCACCGCCGACGAAGCGGAGCTGAAAACGCTGATTGGGTGTTTCGACGAAGCCGCCGGTACCGATATGCGCGCCGCGGGCATAGCGCAGCAGCCCAACGTCGAGGGCATCGGAAACCGCTTCCTGCACCTGATCGAGCGTAACGTCCACCTCGGCCAGGCGCTTCGGATCAACCATGACCTGAAGCATCTTGAGCTGCTCGCCCCAGATCGCGACGTTCGCAACGCCGGGAACTCCGAGCAGCCGCTGCCGGATCGTCCAATAGGAGAGCATCGACAGGTCCATCACGGACTTGTCCTTGGAAGTAATGCCGACCTTCATGATCCGGCTGGTCGAGGTACAGCGGCGGCATCATGAAGGGAGGCGCGGCCCATGTCGGCAGGGTCTTGGTCGCGAGCGCCATCCGCTCGCTGACCAGTTGCCGTGCGCGGATCTCGTCGACGCCGGACTTGAAGATCAACACGATCGACGATAATTGCGGCACCGACTTCGACCGCATCACGTCGACGCCAGGGACGCCGTTGAGCGCGTTTTCCAGCGGCACCGAGACAAGTTGCTCAACTTCGGCGGATGACAGCCCAAGACAGATGGTCTGGATCTCGACCCGTGGCGGCGCGAATTCCGGAAATACGTCCACCGGGACGTCGCGCAGACGTACGAGGCCAAACCACGTCAGCACCACCCCAAGGGCGAGGACGAGATAACGAAAGCGCAGACTAGAACCTATGATCAGCCTCATCATCGGAAAGCATCCCCCACTTAGGCCGAGGCCGTTATGGAAAAACAGCTTCGCGCGCAGCTAGTGACCTACCTTCACCTCTGTTCCAAAAAACCTGCTGCACTCCGGCCGCAAGCACCTTCGTGCCGGCAGGTGGGCCGTCACTCAGGTACACGTTGTCGCCCTTGATGGTATCGATCACTACCGCGCCGCGAACGAAGGTCAGCGGATCGGCGCTGATATAGACCCACGTCTTTCCGGTCAGGTCGTAGAGAACAGATGCGTATGGCACGATCCGGCGGCCCGACGGATCCACGCGCACCTCGTCAATGAGGATGCCGAGCCGTTCAGCCGCTTTGGGCGTGAGCGTGATCTTCTTGATCTTGGCGTCATCCGTGGCTTCGACTTGCGCGGGCTTGCTTTTGGCCGCCAACTCCGCGGTCACAATTGAAGCACCAGACACTGCGAGGCACGCGGTAGACACCGCGACCATCAATACGTTGAAGCGGGTCATCAGACGTTCCTCCCTTTCAAAGCCTTCGAAGTGAAGCGCGCGGCGGTCATGACGCAGTCTCCATTTCAAGATCGAGCCGGTCGGCCGTCCAGCCCTTGCCGAACCGCAGGTAAAGCGCCGGCAGCACGAACAACGTTCCGAGCGTCATGGTTACGACGCCGCCCAAGACCGAGAGCGCGAGCGGGTGCGCGATTTCGAGTCCGGCGACATCGCCCATGATCGCGAACGGAAGCATCAGAGCGAGCGTCGTCACCGATGATGCGATGATACTGGCGAATTGCTCTTGGACACCGCGACGCACCAGCTTTTCGCCAAACGGCTCACTCTCGTTCAATTGCAGATGCTGGAAATGGGCGACCAGACCGATGCCCTGCCGCACCATCAGTGCGAGCACCGCTGCCAGACCCAACAGAGAACCAAGCGAGAAGTGACCGTCATTGATTGCGGCCGCCGCGAGGCCGCCGAGTACAGCGACCGGTACACCGAGCAGCGACAGGGTGCTGAGCGTCCAGCTGCGGAGCACCGCCTGCATCAGCAGGAACATCAACACCGCCGCCGCCGCCATGTAGCTGTATATCGACCGCAGAGAAGCTCGCTGCTCCTTGTATTCGCCGAGCACCTCGGCACGGTGCTCGAACGGGAATGCGATCTGTTTGACAGTCCTGGCGACATCATCCGCCACATCACCGAGCGCCCGCTCGTCCACTTTCGCGGAAACATCGATACGACGCGAGGATCCCTGTCGTTGGATGATGCTGGTGGCCGGCGCGATGCGGACATCGGCAACCTGAGCCAGGCGAACCTG
Source organism: Bradyrhizobium sp. TZ2 (assembly GCA_043099345.1). Lineage (GTDB taxonomy): Bacteria > Pseudomonadota > Alphaproteobacteria > Rhizobiales > Xanthobacteraceae > Bradyrhizobium. The sequence continues at coordinate 4,517 of CP170752.1, forward strand.
GGACCCGCTCTCGCTGTTGATCATCAGATTCCGCACGTCATCGATGTTGTCGCGCAACTCCGGTCGTCCCCAGACAACCACGTCGAAAACCTTCTGATCCTCGAAAAGCGCACCGACGGTTATGCCGCCGACCATCGCCGAGGTCGCCCTACGGATGTCGCCCGGCTTCAGGCCGTAACCGGCCGCGCGATCGACATCCACCTTGACCTCGATCGAGGGTTCTTCGACCTGTAGTTCGACCCGGGGATCTCAATGCCGGGGATCTTCGCCATCGCTGCGCGGATCTCCTCCGCCTTGGCGCGTATGATCTCAAGGCTGTTGCCATAGACACGGACAGTGAGGCTATCCGGATCGCCGGTGAGCGCCTCGCGCAGCTTCGTGGACAGGTATGTCCCAAGCTTGCCACGCATCCCGGGATAAGCGGTGATGACAGCTTCGACGGCATCCACCGTTGTTTCGCGATCGGCCTTCGGATCGATGTTGACCCACACCTGCCCCGCATTGACGTCCGTCGCGCGCTCGCAGTTGCAAAGCACGGCCCGTCCGAGGTTGGCAAAGGCGTTCTGCACTCCCGGGATCTGCCGCAGGTCGCGGATCAGGTTCTCGGTCGATCGGGCCATTGCCTGCAGCGAGGTGCCGGGCGGACCCTGCCATTCGATCACCAGATCCGTCTCTCTGAAGCTGGGCACCATATTGCGTTCGAGCGGGCTCCAAAGCGCGAAGCACGCGATCGCCGCCACGACGCAGGCGCCGATGCAAGCGATCGGCGCGCGGATCACCGGGCCGACAATTCGATCGAAGAACTCGGCCAATCGGTTCGTGACCCAACCGCCCTTCGGGGTCCGCGGCGCATTGGCGAGAAGCACCGCGGCGAGCGCGGGGGTCACCATCAACGCCACCAGCATCGAGATGGACACGGCGGCGATATAGGCCCAGGCCATCGGCGCGAAGAACGCGGCGGACCGGCTCTGCATGAACAGAACTGGCAGTACCGCGAGCACGACGATCAGCGACGCGTACAGCATCGGCCGGCGCGTTTCCAGCATCGCACGGACGACGACCATGAAGCCGGACCGACCGTCGCGTTGCGGCGCACGCAAGCGGTGCAGCACATTTTCGACGTCGATTATGCTGTCATGCACGATCACGCCGGACGCCATCAGCAGGCCGCCGACGACGATCATGCTGAGCGGGATCCGGCGGCCTTTAACAGTAGTTCAGCGCAGACGAACGACAATGAGATCGCGGCCAGGGCGATAACCGCGGTCCTCCAGCTGCCCATCAGAAGGCCAAGCACGATGGCGGCCAGCATGATCGAAATGAGCATGGCCTTGCCCAGATTGCTGGTTGCGCGTTCGATGAAGCTCGCGGGATGGTAGATGGTCGTATTGATCTCGATGCCGGGCAGCCCGGGTTTCAGTTCGTTGAGCGCGCGCTCAACGCCGCGAGTCACGTCCAATGTGTTGAAGCCGGGGAACTTCTCGATCGCCACCATCAGGCCGGGGTTTTCGCCGACGATGGCGTCTCCGATCAGCGCCTGATGACCCTCCACGAGATAGGCGACGTCGCCGACACTCGTGGTCGTGCCGCTCAGCGGCACCTTGGCGAAAGTACCCACGGTGGAGATCGGCAGCTGGTGACGGATGCTGAGCCGCTGGTTCGGCGTTTCGATGAAGCCGCCGGTGCCGGGCGTGGATGAGTTCAGGTAGGTGAGTGGTGAAGACCACACCGCCTCACCGGTCGTCTTGATCACCTGATCGAGCTTGACGCCCTTCTTGTTCAGGTTCCGGGCGTCGACAAGCACCTGCACCTGCCGCTCGCGCTGACCCCATATCGACACATTCGCCACACCCGAAACCCCGGCGAGGCGCGGTGCGATATTCCAGCGCGCCTGCACGGACATGTCGATCAGCGAGACGGATTTCGAACTCAGGCCGATGTTCATCACTCGGCTGGCCGAGGAAATCGGCTGAAGCATAACCGGCGGACTGGAGACGTTCGGCAGTGCGTGCGCCTGCGTCAGCCGTTCCTGCACCATCTGGCGCGCTTTCATCAGATCGGTGCCGGGCGCGAAGATCATTTCGATCGTTGAAAGTCCCGCCATCGATTCCTGACTGGATGACCTGAAGCCACGGCACACCGTTGAGCAGGTCCGCCTCCAGCGGCACGGTAATCAACGATTCGACCTCGGCACTGGAGAGGCCAAGCGATCCCGTCTTCACGGTGAGCGAGGGCAGCGCCAGTTCGGGAATGACGTCGATCGGCTTGTTTCTGACGTCGACGGCGCCGAGGATCAGAAGGCCGGCAGCGACAACCACAACGAGGGTGCGTAAACGCACGCTAGAGGATACGATCCACGTCAACATTCCCGCCCCTCTTTTGATCTCTGGTTGTATTTGACCTCTAGCTGTATTTCGAACCCCACTCGTGTGGGCAGTTGAACACCGGATTTTCGACCCGCTTCGCAGGGCAACGCTGTAATCTATTTCACAACGGGTCTAATTTTTCTGTCGATCTGCGTGGTATCGTCGCTGCAATTCGGTCTCGTTCGCGCCACATGGAACTTCCATCTTTTGGTTCAAAGCAAGTGACCAAAGTCCCGTTGGATTGCATATTGAGGTATTTCTCAAACTGGGATGGAAACTATCGAGGCATTTTGATGTCGATCTTTTTGGCGACTCAAGCTAGCCAATTACCTCGCTACTAATTGGGGTATTCCCCATTTAGGTAGTCCTTTTGATGTAATCCTTTTGATTATGCGCGCGATCGAAAGTTACTTTTCTGCCGCAACCTTCAGTCGCCGAGCCATTAATGAACCGCGTCGCGGATGCTCTCTTGGTCCGGATAGATCGCTTCGCTTGCATTCGAACCGTTAACTGTGCCGATGCTGAGTCCGGACTCTTGTCCTGCAATCGACTTGACGGATGATGCGCTGACTGAGAAAGTCTGTTTTTCGAGCGAAATTGTTATGAACGAGTTAGTTCGACTATGTGATTGACGGCGATGGGGGCCGCGCATGATCTGGGGTAAGCGGGATGACCTCGTTGCCGGATCCAGGCGACGCCGGCATGCAGCAGAAACTGGCACCGTAAAGTCAACTACGCGCGGTTGGCACCGCGGCTACTCCGTCTACCCGTTGATCTTTCGTGCTGTGCCGGCATTGTTCAGCCTCGTCCTGTTTGCCCCTTCTTATGCCGCTGCCGCGGAGAGCGAGGACGTGGCAGCTCTCCGGCGAATGCTCGGGGAGCTAAAGGCGGAGAACCGCAAACTTTCCGAACGTCTCACTGCCCTGGAGGGCACGTCGGCGACGCGGCGCACCGGGCCCGCTCCGAAGCAGGAGCGACCGCCACCTGCCGCGACTGAGGCGAAAGCCGCACCCACGGTTGTTGTGGCACAGCCCGTCGCACTGCCCGCTCCAGATTTGTCCGAAGCCGCAGCGAAGCGGCCGCTCGGCGTGCGCGTAAGCGAGTTGGAAATCGTTTGGGCGGCACAGGAGAACGCAACGCGCCAGATCATCCGCGACTCGCTTTCAAAGACCGGACCGAAAATTAATAGCCTCCTCTCGCTTAGTGGCGTGGTCGAAGGGCTTGCCTCGCGGACCGGCTCATTCACCCGGCCCTACCCAGGAAAACCTGTCGCTGGGTACGGCGGAGCTCGATTTCGATATCAAGCTCAGCGACTGGTTGACCGGTGCTCTGGTTCTCCACTTCGACAACGGCACCGGCGCGATATTCCCGACCGGGAATCAACCGGTGGTGCCGGCCAACATCACTGGCGTAGGCGTGGATCGCTTCACGCTTGATCGGACTCACGTTACAGTCGGCGATCTGATGCAATTCCCGGTCGCGGCTCGCTTCGGCGTGGAGGTTTTGCATTTCGGTACGTCCACGGGCGTGGCACGCCTGGATACGCTCTCGATCGGCACTCCGCTGACCACCGAGGTGTTTGAAACCGTCAGACCGCGGGGGCCTGGAATTCGCCTGGCCAACTCCACCACGGCAGCCGCCGCCCGGCACCTGTCGTTGTTCCACGGGTTAGTCCGTTGGTCGTCGCACCGGCGGTGAGCCACCTCGCGCGTTGGCTTGGCTACACCCCGCTGCCTGAGCGTCCGTTTCGGCCCACGCCAGTCACACCCCTCTTGGACCCGCCACCGTTCTACGGCTCAGTCGTGACCTACAAGGGCAGCGAAAGCATCATCCCCGGCCGGACGAAAATCGACGATTACAATGCCAGTCTCGGTTTCCGGACGAGGGGCCATTGCGGCGCGCCCTATGACCAGTTGACGGACTCGCTGATTTGTCCGTGGACCCTTGACTTCCATGTCGACTACAACACCTCCGTTTTCGAAAGCAGGTTTCTGCATTCGTCCTACCTGCCATTCCTGAGCCAGATCGGTAGAGTTCCGGAATGGCCGCGAGCCTCAAACCAGCTTCGGCCCATTCGCGTTCGTGGGTGAGGTAAATACCGCGCTTCAGGAAGCCAGGTTTTTCGACGGGCTCGGCATTGCGCGGAGCATGATGCCGATGACCTGGCAGGCTTCGATTGCTTACCAGTTCGACTGGAATCCGTGGGTAACGGAGATCGGCGCACAGGGCGACTTCATCTCGCTGGGATATTCCGGCAGCAAAGACATGGCGGGTGTGTCGCTCCTGCAAAACGGCGTGCCATCCCGGATCGGATTCGTCCCACAACACCGGCTTTTCCTCACCGGAGGCGAGTGGGTGATGGATGGGCTGAAGGTGGCCGTGGAATATTCCGCCAATTGGGACTATCCGGTGAGCGTCGGCGGGACGGGCAAAAGTCGCGCATGGCGCCTTCGGACTGATCCAGCTCAATTTCTGATCCGTCTTCGCCCAGCACTATAAGGACGTGCGTGCCGAAATCCTGGAAGCGATTGAGAATATCCCCCGGGACGAGCCAGCCGCGTCAGTAGCAACGCGGCTGGTCGCGTTTAGCGGGCCTGCGCGCCGGCAACACCGAAGTGATGCTTTCGCCAGACGCACGCTGCTGCAAGGCGGACGTGGCAGCGGCGTCCAATCACTTCCGGAATGGCACCGGCTGCCGAATTGGTTTACGGCGGACTGATCTCGACCTGCCACACGGCCAGCATTCCGGGAATCCGTGGAACAGTTCGATGTTCGAGGCCAAGGTTGAGTCCCGGAACGCCGCGTCAGAGATCGATTGTCTCGCCCAACCGAAGGGAGAACTCCATGAAGGCCATCGCACTGGGCGTATTCGGTGCCGCGCTGCTCGCGTCCGCCGCATTCGCCGCGCCCATCAACGCGACGACGATGGGCTCCGCCGAAGTTTCCAACGTCGATCAGGTCGGTCTGGTCTGCAACGAGTATTATGGACGCTGCTGGCGGACCCGAGGACCGCGCTATGTCCTGCGCTATCATTACGATCCCAGCTACTTCCCCGGCCGGGGCTACAACTACTACGCTGGCCCCGGCTACTACGATCGCGGCTACGGCTACGTCGGACCAAGGTTCATCATTCGCGGCCGGTAGCCAGGAAGCAAAGGGCCGCTCTCTGGTGCGGCCCCTTCTTACGGACAATCGCCTCCGGACCACCGGCAGAAGCAAGGATCGCCCAGACCGCGGTCGAGTTCCCGGCAATGCAGAAGGGGCAAGCGTCAATCTCGCGGGTGAAGGCGACAGATCGAGAGGGCGATGCCGCCCGCACGGAAATTGGCTTCAAGCGCGTCGCATATCACCAGCCCCGGTCGGTGCAGGCGTCAAAGTTCGAGCCTGTCTCAACCACCATACCGCGCCAAACGCTCGGTCTCCCGGTGCCGCCGTCGCTGCTCGCCCCCGCCGACGAGGTGATCGAATGAAGGCTGATTGTTGCCGTGCATGAGTAAGGTTCTGATGCTGTGGACGCTCCTCCACCGGCACGAGAGTGGCATGGATGTGGGCGCTGTTAAGGCTCCCACGATTCAGAGGAGCGCCCCATGCATACGATCACGATAATCGGGTTGGACATCGCCAAGTCGGTCTTTCAGGTTCACGGAGTTGATGCCGCTGGCGAGGTGGTCATCCGCCGCCAGTTGAAGCGGCGCTCTGTCCTGGTGTCCTTCGAGAAGCTGCCGCCATGCTTGGTCGGCATAGAAGCTTGCGCCGCGAGCTGCAGGCACTTGGTCATACCGTGCGATTGATGCCGCCGGCTTACGTAAAGCCCTACGTCAAATGGCAAAGAACGACATGGCTGACGCAGAAGCGATTTGCGAGGTGGTCGCTAGAGCCAACATGCGGTTTGTGCCAACCAAGACACCCGAGCAGCAGAGTTGCCTGACGCTTTACCGCACCCGTCATCTGTTCATCCGCCAGCAGATCGCGGTGATTAATTCGATCCGAGCGCACCTTGCCGAGTTCGGCATTATCGCCCCGGTCAGTCGGAAAGGAGTCACCGAACTGCTCCATATTGTCGCCAACCCGAGTGACAAACGGGTGCCTGAGGTTGCCCGTGCGTGCCTTACCGCCCTGGGCGATTAGCTGCTGAGGCTTAAGGAGCAGATTTTGGAGTTCGATCGGATGATCATGGCCTGGCACCGGTCGAACCAAACGAGCAAGCGCCTTCATTACATCCCGGGGCTCGGTCCGATGCTGGCGACCGCTCTGGTTGCGAGCGTTGCTGACCCCAGGACTTTCAGATCAGGGCGTAACTACTCGACCTGGATTGGGCTCGTTCCCAAACAGCATTCGAGTGGGGGCAAGGACCGGCTCGGCAGCATCAGCAAACAGGGCAATCGCGATCTACGCAGCCTGTTTGTGACGGTGTTCTCGCCGTCATCCGCTACGCCAAGATCCATGGCAGAGGCATCGGCCTTGGCTCACGGCGTTGTTGGCACGGCGCCCCGACGAAGGTCGCCGCGATAGCGCTTGCCAACAAGATTGCGCGGATGGCCTGGGCCATGATGGCCAAGGGTGAACGATACAAGAATCCCGTCGCACTCGCGACGTGAACGAGATCGCGCCGGACAACCGGCGTGATGTGAAGGTTGGGAGGGCGAACAGCGCGTAACGCAGAGCCGGTCGATCCGGCGATCAGGACAACCCACTTGTGCCATCGCACCATCGAATGCGCGGTTTTGACCGGGACCTGATCCGCGGAGGGTATTATGGTCAGCGGTCATGTGAACCACATCATAGGCCGAACATGGCAGCACCGACCAAGCCTGTGACGTGAAGATTTTCCTTGCCCACCCCGGAGCCGTCCACATCGATCCGGCGATGGTCGATGTCCGCAATCGGGGGTAAAGCGGAAATCCGGTAGCGGCGGCCTCCTGGTGGCCACTTACCTTCCCATCCGTCGGCCATGTGGCGGTCGACGCCGGCGCCTTTCGTTGGGTGCCCATATTCTGGGCCTACTGACCGCCTGATCCGAACTGGACTGCTTCTCGCTGATCCACGATAATGGCGCGGGCCGGTCCGCGTTACCGATAAGTTGATCCATATGGCACAAGGCGGTTTTCACGGTCGAAGTGGAGGGAGCTTCTGCACCTTGAGAATACACCGTCATCGCTGATCACGCGGTCGGTACGTGGCGTCGAGATCTCGGCCACCGAAACGCGGGATGACAATCCCGTTCCGGGCCTTTGCGGCGCAATTTTACCTGAGGATGCCTACATCTTTAGCTTGAAATTTCTCGATTACCCCCAACTGCGAATACTGGGAGCGCGGCAAGTGCGTGACCAAGCCCGATATCGGGCGGGCCAGACATATATACGACATGAAGTGCGACCCGCGCTACGTGATCGATAAGCCGTTTCACTCCCTTAATTTCTATGTTCCGGCTTTGGCTCTCAACAGTGTCGCAGAGCAGTTCGGCGTGCGGCGTGTTGGCCAACTCGACTACCAGTTCGGGACCGGCTTTCACGATGACGTTGTGCATCACATCGGCGCATCGCTCTTGCACGTATTGCGCCGCCCATCGAAGCGAACCAGCTTTTCGTCGATCACATGATGCTTGCGCTCACAGCGCACGTCGCTCAGGCGTATGGCGGACTGCGAAACGCCGAACCCCTATTCAGCGGCCTTGCTCCGTGGCAGGCGAAGCGGGCCTGCGAAAGGCTCAAGTCTGATCTCAGCGGGAAACTTACGTTGCAAGAAATCGCGGCTGAGTTGGGCCTTTCGGTTAGCCATTTTTCTCGAGCGTTTCGGACGTCCGTCGGCCTGCCACCACATCAATGGCTCCTTCGCCAACGCGTCAGCGCGGCCAAGCAGTTGATGGCCGTCCGTGGCCTATCACTTGCTGAAATCGCGATATCGGCCGGGTTTGCCAATCAAAGCCACTTTACGCGAGTATTTTCGACCTTAGTCGGAGCCAGCCCGGGCGAGTGGCGTCGCGAAGCACAGGGCGCGCCGGAAAGTGAAACGTAAGCTAGGAAGATCGCTGTCGCACTCGTAAAGACTGGCACCCCCTGAAGCCGCTGTTCTGGCTAGGATGAGGAGTTACATGTCAAAGTGCTAAACTCAGGGCGGGGGAAGCCATGCTGCACACGAAAGCCTTCTGGGCGGCTGTTTCAATCACAGGAATTCTTGCAGGAGGCCCAACTACAGCCTTTGCTCAGAAGACGTATGATGCTGGCGCAAGTAATACTGAGATCAAGATCGGCAACATCGGCCCTTACAGCGGGCCGGCCTCTGCGTATGCGGCGATCTCAAAGACGTTCGTTGCGTACTTCAAGATGTTGAATGAGAAGGGAGGCGTAAGCGGCCGGAAGGTAACGATCTTGTCCTACGATGATGCGTACAGCCCTCCGAAAACCGTCGAACAAGCGCGCAAGCTAGTCGAAAGCGACGAGGTTTTGGCAGTCGCCGGCGTCGTAGGAACCCCGGGCAACTCGGCAATTCAGCGCTATATGCATCAACGCGGAGTCCCGCATCTGTTTTTTGGTAGTGGCGCAGGCAAGTGGGCAGATCCAAAAAACTTTCCCTGGAGCATGGCTTGGCTTCCCAGCTACCGGGACGAGGCGCGGATCTATGCGCGCTACATTCTAAAGAATCATCCCGGCAAGAAAGTAGGTATTCTGTTTCAGAATGACGATTTCGGAAAGGACTATCTAATCGGCTTCAACGAGGTCTTTGGCAGGGCGAAGTCTCAAATAGTCACTGCTGAAGTTCCCTTCGATGTTTCACAGCCTTCTATCGATCCTCAGATCACCCAGATCAAGGCGTCTAACCCCGATATTTTCGTGAACATTGCTACACCCAAGTTTGCAGCTCAGGCAATCAAGAAGATCGGCGATCTGGGTTGGAATCCCGTGCATTTTATCACGAACGTTTCAGTCTCGGTCAGTGCGGTGCTGAGGCCAGCTGGCTTGGAAAAGTCTCAGGGGATAATGAGCGCTGCCTATCTGAAAGATCCGAACGATCCTCAGTGGAAAGACGATGCAGGCATGAACGAGTTTCGTGCTTTCATGTCGGATTTCTTTCCGGAAGGAGATGCTGCCGATGCATCGACCGTCTTTGGATACAGTATCGCTGAGACTTTGCTTCAAGTCCTAAAGCAATGCGGCGACGACCTCACACGCAAAAACGTCATGCGACAAGCGGCAAACCTAGACATGATTTCTGGTGTTGGGCTGCCTGGAATTAGGTTCAAAAACATCGCCGACTGACTATTCCCCTATCGAGCAAATGCAGCTCATGCGCTTCCAGGGGGATAGTTGGCATCTCTTTGGCCAATTGGTGAGTGGTGGAGCAGAAAACAATTAGCGTGCCCCTGTGCCCAATACATCGGCCCTGCCCTGATCCCCAATCGATCAACCGTTGTTCGTGGGTTCGGTTAGTGTCGGAGGGATAGCCGCTATTGGCCGATATTGTTGCGAAAGTCGGCTGCTGCCGATTGATGCCAGTCATCATTCGGCTAAGGGCAACCGGCTTTGATCTGCGGCCCTTACGCTGATTACGCCAGTCCAACGCAACGCGGCACACAGAGCCGTTGTGGGTGGTGGTCGCGCGACGAGCGAAGCGAACCGCCGGAGATTCTGAGCTATGGCAGAACAAATTCATCCCGGGCACCTTGAGGCCCGCGCAATCGAAGCCGACCAAGCCTCAGAATGCGCTTCAAATGGGCGAACCGAATCTCGATCTATTTGCGCTCACGCAACGTCTCGGGCGTGCTCATGGATGTCGCGTGATCCTGCTGACCTTCGGACAGCATAGCGCTTTGAGTTCGCAGCGGTCGCAATCATGCTTTCTCGCCAGATAGAGCCGCGTGGTTCCGTCATTCACTAATGTCCCGGTTGTAGTCAGGGTCCTACCCGCTTGGCAGTGATAAACGTCGCTCGCCGGGTCATATCGAAACTCACTACGCGAGAAGGTACCGTCATCCGCTTCGACTTGTCGAACACGGGAATATGCGGCGCTATGCCTCCTCCTCGACCAACCAGTTCAGCATCGGAGCCGCCCCCCGTAAGCGGTATCTCCAACAAGCCGCTCCGGCTTAAGGCCGAAGCGCTCCTCTGTTCGCTCGATCATAGTCTTTGCCGCACCGACCTCGGCCTGCCGGATCTGGGTGTGATGTCGGGTTCGCGCCATCGGCGGGAAGACACTTGGCTGAGCTCTCGCGGAACCTGCGAAGGCCCGACCGATTGGCCGGGGCGCATGCATTAGCAGCAATCGCTCTATAGGTACGGCAATCGCTCTGGCGCAGCAGCAGATCCGATCCGCTAAATCATCGGCCGACATCCAACCGGACGGAGAAAAAGATGATCTGGAAAGCATTGTCAGTCCTCGTGCGATCGCACCGGCTTCTGCGAGCCGGTCAGCAAAGTCTGGTTTGCTCGAAAGACGGCTGGAGACCGTGTCCGACATCGCCATCATCGTTCACAACCTCTTTATGGACGTACGCAATAGCTACCGGCCCGAGCTGCACTACATGCGTGGCCCTGGCCCGAAATGGCGGGCCAAGCACCAGCCTTGGCTAAAATTCGCTTCTGAAGGTGTATTGGCGGTGGTGCAGCACCCGACTAGGCAGCGCCAACGCGGTGGTCGAGCTGACGCCCTGGGCAGAGTAGCGGCTAGTCTTTCGAGGGTTCTGGCCCCAGAGAGCTCCGCAATTACTAAGCGTCAGACCGGAAGCGTCTTGAGCTGCCCGTCCGCTCCCCTCAATGCGGGCTTCCCCAGCTGCAGCGTTCGCGTCAGCTCCGGACCAGAAGCGAACTGAGCTCCTACGAACGGTAACCCATCGGGGAAGCTGCCGTCGCAGAAAAAGACAAGGCAGGTGGATTCGGGAAAGGCGCTCAAGTTGTCCTACTCAAGAAAGTGCACCAACTCTAGATTCTGAGGTCCCGTCCTGCCCAAGTTCCCGAGCCGCCTTGCCAGCCCCGCATCCATCGTCGCCGCCATGAAGGGTAGCCGGTCTTCCGCCAAAGTCACGTGCGAGCTTTGCGAATGGCCGATGCGTTCGCGGCACCTATACCGCGTCGGACCAGGCCAAGGAGATCACGAAATCCTGTAGCTTCACCAAGCCGTCGCGCGTGCTGGGGCGCTTCTCGGTAGCGGAAGGCCCAGACACTAACTACATCTTGCTGCGCGGCTTCAGCTTCCGGCTCGGCAGCGATGGCGAGCGCTCGGAAATCATCACACAGAGCGCCCCGGTTCACTTCGCGAGGACGCTCGACCAGATGCAGGTTTTCCTTGGAGTGCGCATTCCCGGACCGGATGGCAAGCCGGATGTGGAAAAAAGGTCGTGACATTCTCAGCTGCCAATCCCGAGACGCTAAATCAGGCAAGCTACATCGCTGCGCATCCGCCTGCCGCAAGCTTTGCCTGCACAACCTATTGGGGCGTGCATGCGTTTCCCGCGACGAATTCAAAAGGCGAGACACGATTCATCAAGTTCAAGGTCACGCCAGTCAGCGTAAAGGCGACGCAGCCCGAGGCCGAGCCCAGGGCAAAGCCCACCGAGTTCTTGCACGACATCGAATCCCGGATCGCGGCTCGCGATATGAGGTTCAGCGTGATGGCGCTGCTGGACCGTCCCGGCGACCCTGTCATGGACGTGACCATCCGATGGCCCGATGAGGACAGACGCGAAGCGGTGCGGCTGGGAACGATCGTGATCACTGGCGTTGAAGCAAACGATGCGTGCGACGAGCCCGTCTTCAATCCGGCAACTATGGCCGAAGGCATCGGTCATCCGCCGGACGAAATCTTTGCAGCGCGCAGCGCCGCCTACACGATCTCGCAGGCAAGGCGTCGCTGACCGGACGCGGCGCCTGGCATTGTGCCGAATCACGTCTCGCGTTCTGGCGCACCCTGCGCCTCGCGGCGCCACGTTCCCGGGCTGACGCCGACAAGAGAGGAAAACACTCGCGCAAAGTGGCTTTGATTGGCAAACCCCGCCGACATCGCAATTTCGGACAGCGGCAGATCGCGGACGGTCATCAACTGCTTGGCCGCGTTCACGCGCTGACGAAGCAGCCACTGGTGCGGCGGCAGGCCGGTCGAGATGCGAAATGCGCGCGAAAAATGGCTGACCGAGAGATCAAACTCTGCCGCGATTTGGTGCAGTGAAAGCTTTCCGCCGAGGTCGGACTCAAGCCTTTCGCAGGCGCGCTTTGCCTGCCACGGCGCAAGACCGCCGCGCGCCAGTTCGGGGCTGCGCCGCAGTCCGCCATAGGTCTGGGCGACGTGCGCGGTGAGCGCGAGCATCATGTGATTGATGAAAAGCTGGTTGGTCTCGTCCGGCCGACGCAGCTCTTGCTGCAGTGACGCGCCGATATGACGGACGATCGCGTCGTCATGGCCGACGCCGAGTTCGCAGGCGAGCTGACCGATGCGCGACGTGCGGGACTGCTCAGTGAGGCCGTCGAGCGCCGACCGCGGCAAATAGAAAAAGAGGGAGTGGAACGGCTTGTCGATCACATAGCGCGGATCGTGCTTGAGATCGTACAGATATGTTGCGCCCGCCGGGACATCCGCCTTCATCACGCACTTGCCGTTCTCCCAGAGTTCGCAGTCCGGGAAACTGTGAAGTTTCAGGCTGACGAGAAAGGCATCCTCGAGGGTGAACGAGCCGGAAAGACCCGGCACGGGGTTGTCATCCCGGGTTTCGGTGACCGCGAGCTCCATGCCGCGCAGCAACGCGTGATCAGCGACGAAGGCGCGTCCTTCAGATGCAGGACCTGCCCAAGCCTCCGGCCGAAGGCGCTCGCCTGTGTCATGTGGGAGATCTCATCAGTGAACTTGGACCGGGGCCGGCCATCGTCGTCCCGCACGGTCGCCGTCATTATCGGGGTTCAGCAAGAGACCGTCTAGGTTTCTCGGGGAACAAGTTTTCGACACTTGCGGCGAGGTCCCATTGCCGTTTCAAGAGGCTGCACCGTGTCTGTTTTGTGACACAAAGCATGATAGCTATCGGTCCGACCGTCAGCGCTGTTGACCATTTGCAATATTGCTCAAGATGAGAGCATTTTTCTGTCGACTGCCCAGTTCGACAGCAGCGAGCAACGCCGTTCGCCGCGCCTGATTTTTCGACTTTGGTCGCATGCGGGGCACCTGATGGCGGCTTACAGCAGGATCGGACAAAGCATGGCGGCTTTGGGAAAGACGCCGGACCTGTAGCACGTCTAGAACGCGCGCCGAACGCTCAACGATGCTTCTCAACGGCGAGGACAGGTTCATGAGCTACCAGCCAATCTTGCAGGATCGTTCTCACCCAAATCAGCCAGGCTCTTCCGTGGCGCACCAGCCCGATTTGCCGGTTGCCGAGCGCCGTCCTGCGGATGTGGAGATGGCACGCGTGCTTCACACCAAGCCAGTCAGCATGGCTTTGGATCCCTCCGGGAGCGCGATCGCCCACTGGAAACATGAGCCATTGCACGACGTCGTCGAGCCTATGAGCCACCACGTCATTATGGCTTACAACGGCTCGATGCAGCGCATGGAGCGCCGCTCAGGCAGATCGGTTGCGATCGGAACGTTTCGTCCCGGGGTCTTGATAATCATTCCGGAAGGATCAAGCTCACGATGGGATATTCCGAAACCTGTCGATGTCGTTCAGCTCTACCTTCCTCACACAGTGCTCAAGCGCGTTGCTGACGAAGCCGACATCGCCACACCGCTCGATCTCCTGGAGCGAACGGCGCATCCCGACCCCATTACATCCCGATTGATCTTGAGCGCGACGGATGTCCTGGAGAGCAATGAGGCGTTGGATACGCTCTTCAGGCACCAATTGATAGACCTCTGGCCACGCGTCTGCTGGCTGCGCACACCGGCTCGCCAACGACGATCCAGCCAACAATGGGTGGACTTTCGCCGAAGGTGCTGCAGGGCGCTATCGAACGGTTGCGCTCGGACAGCGACGCGGACGTCTCCCTCGCAGCGTTAGCTTCGGATGCCGGTCTATCGCGCTTTCATTTCTGCCGTGCCTTCAGGAAAGCACCGGGCTTTCGCCGCATGCCTGGCTGCGCCAGCACCGGCTCGAGCAGGCCATGAACATGCTGCGCGATACCGATGAATCCGTCGTCTCGATCGCAGCGGCCCTTGGCTATTCCTCCCAGACCGCTTTCGCCGCGGCATTCAGGAAATTGACCGGCGAAACGCCGAGCGACTGGAGACGTCATAAGCGTTGACGGCATTCGCTCTACCTGTAACAAGCGTTTCCCCACGCGAGGGCATTCCCTGAACTGCAAGCCCGTAATGCGCGAATCCTCGCAGAATCAGCCAGACACGTTCGAGGCACACGCGCCGGATTTGCCGATTGGCGAGCGCCCTCCTGCGGACGCGGAAATGACGCGCGTGCTCAAGATGCCGTCAATCCCCATGGAGACCCGACCAGCGGCGTGATCGCGGATTGCTGACATAGTGCGCTGCACGACGTCATCGCACCTATGGCCGACCACGTCCTCATGACTTCCCCTCGGAATCGCCGCGGTTCGAGCGGTGGACGATCAGTGGTGTTTGGAAGGCGCGCCCTGCCACGATGACAGCCGCGGCCGGCTCGACCTCGCGATGGGACCCGAGTCCTTGAGCGTGATCCACCTCTCCCTTCGCAGACAATACTCGAGCGCAAGAGCAGACCATGAACACGCTGCGCGATACCGATGAATCCGTCGTCGCTGTCGCAGCGGCCGTTGGCTATTCCTCCCAGACCGCCTCCGCCGCAGCATTCAGAAGCTGACCGGCGAGACGCCGAGCGATTGGCGCAACCGCATGCGATAGCAGCAATCGCTCTGCAGGTACGGCAATCGCTCTGGCGCAGCGGTGGCCGCCGTTCGGTAGACCTCGTAACCGAACGACAGGGTAGCTATCGGAAACCGTCATCCCAGAACACCAAAAGCGAGGACGAGCCATGGGCCGGATCTTCGACAGCGTCGGACGTTTGATTGCTTGGCTGCAGAAGTCAGACAAAGAGCCCTTCAACCCGAAGGATTTGATGGCCTTACGCGACACCCTTCGACCCGGTGACGTTCTGCTGGTCGAGGGTAAGGGTCGCATTTCCGCCAGCATTAAATACCTCACTCAATCGACTTGGTCGCATTCGGCGTTGTACGTGGGGCCGATCGCAGGCGCCGCAACTAATGGCGAGCCCCATGTCCTGATCGAAGCCAATATCGACGAGGGCGTCGTGTCGGCACCACTGTCGAAATATCTGCATTGCCAAACCCGGATCTGTCGGCCCGTGGGCCTGAGCGGAGCGGATTGCGAGAAAGTCTGCCGCTACGCCTTCGAACGGATCGGTCTCGGCTACGATTTCAAACACGTCATCGACCTGATGCGGTATCTATTGCCGTGGCCAGTGACGCAGCGTTGGAGCCGCCGAACGATCGCGCTCGGCTCCGGCGATGCGAGCCGCATCATCTGTTCTTCGCTGATTGCCCAAGCCTTCGATGCCGTTCGTTACCCGATCCTGCCCACGATCACGAGCAGCGTGAGCCAAACTGCGCGCCGCGAAATTGCCGAGCCTCGTCACTCGTCACTGTACGTGCCGCGCGATTTTGATATTTCGCCCTACTTCATGGTCGTGAAGCCCACGCTCGCGCGCGGTTTCAACTATAAAGACATGCTTTGGGACGTCCAGGGTCACACTGCACAGGCACCGCTTTGAACATTTCCGCGGCTGCCATTTCTGGCGGTAGATTTGCGGAAATTAATTGCAAAGTACATCGCCTTAGTCGTGTTGGAGCGCAGCAACGATCGTTTCATGCGGCGAGAGCGAAACCTCCGAACTAGCGAGACGAGTTGCATGCCGTAGCGTTTGATGAGTTCACGTCCTAGCCATCGGCGGCCAAGTGGGCGATCGCCTCCGCTCCCAGTTGCCAGCGATCCCAGTCCGGATCGGGGGTCGCGTCGACGCCCTTGTAGAAAGCCTGGGCTGGTGCGTTATCCTTCAGCACGAACCAGCAGAACCTTTCGTGCCCTGTATCCATCGCATGGCGGGCCATGCGTCCCATTAGTTGTCGGCCGATCCCGCGGCCGCGCACATCCGGGTCCACGAAAAGCCACTTCATCATGAGCAGCGGCCGCAGCGTGTGCATGAGAGGAATCTCGTAATGCACGGCCATGCCAGCGAGCATGCTGTCGCCGCGGTCGGCGACGAAGGCGCCGAATTCAGGACGTTCGCCGAAGCCGCGGTGCAGCAGTTCGGCCTTAGTGAGTCGGAAGTCTGTGCCGCGCTCGAACTTGACGATGCCCTCCATCAGCCGCAGCAGCTCGGGCATGTCCTGGCGCACCATGGACCTGATCCGCACATCATTTTCGACCATTCGCATCTTACACTCTCCGTCTCGGCATGGGTTCGAGCTCACGGCGCCGATTTACGTTGATGCAGCCGCGATGCATTGCTATAGATTCCAAAATCCGCTAATCAGTTCGGTATTCATGGAGGCACCCTCCAATTTCGCCTTTGGGCCTTTCGCGTTTCACGCTCTAAGCCGCCGGCTGGAAAAGCAAGGCGAATTGGTGCTGCTCAACTCCCGGGCAACGGAACTGCTGTTGCTCATGCTGAGGCGAGCGGGCGAACTCGTCACCAAGGACGATCTGCTGCACGCAGTCTGGGGTGACCGGGTCGTCGCGGAGAATAACCTCACCGTACACATGGCGGCCCTTCGCCGCGTGCTCCGCGACGGGGAGGCCGACAACTACATTCGAACCGAGCATGGTCGCGGTTATCGCTTCGTTATGCCCGTCGCGGTCGTGCAGGCCGAGGGGAGCAGTGTGCCCAGCGGATCGACGGTTCACGTCGGCAGGCAGCTAGAGTCCCGAGGCATTTCCATTCTGATACCACCCGTCCAAAGCCTGCTCGACGACGAGCAGTCTCAATCGCTTGGAGTCGAGGTCAGGCGGCATCTCATGGTGCAGCTCTCGCGCGTGCCCGATGCGGTGGTCATCGGCGGGGGCGACGCCCGCTATATCCTGCGCACGTCCATCCGGCCAGTGGAGGACGGGATCCAGGTCATTGCCATGATCGATGATGCCGCCACCGGAGCGACCATCTGGGCGGATCGGTTCCAGCACCGGCACATCGGCCTCAGCCCGATGGAGGGAGAGATCTCAGGCCGGCTGGCACGCGCGGTGATCATGGAGCTGGTGGACCGGGAAGCCGCCCAGGGCCCATCCGAAGAGGGCTCGCACACCGCTGGCGCGCAGCACAGCGCCTTGCGCGGTTGGAGCGCCCTAAATCGCGAGCTGTGGGTCCCCCAGGATCTCGCCGAGGCACGGCGATGGTTCGACCGCGCGCTCCTCGCCGATCTATCGAACGCGTCGGCTCTGGCGGGGTCGGCGTACACGATTGTCGCAGAGAACATAAGGGCCACTGCGCAAAGTCGTGATCTTGCGGATCGCGACGAGCTGCGGCAGGCTGACGAACTGGCAACGCGGGCGGTCGCACGAGCGCCGGACTGGCCTCGAGCCTGGTTTTGCCGTGGCTACGTGCGGGAGTGTCAGCGCCGCTTCGACGCGGCGCTGATCGCTTTCGGTCGGGCCTTGTCGCTCGATCCGTGTGACGCCGAAGCCCTTGCCTATACAGGCCATGTCCATTTCCTGATGGGCCGTCTTGAGGAAATGCGGGCGCCAATCCAGCATGCGCTTGCGCTTAGTCCGCGCGATCGCGGCGTCGGCCTGTGGCATCATTTCTTGGGCCAATACGAGTTCTGGCATGGGCGCGACGAGCTCGCAATTCCGTATTTCGTGCGAGCCACCGACCTTGCTCCCAGCTTGGTCTATTGTGCGACTTTTCTCGCTGCCTCGCTTGCCCTTGCGGGCCGGATCGAGGAGGGACGAAGGTCGCTCGATTCATGGTGCGAGGCGATGGGCGGCTACCGCCTCACGATCGATAGTCTGCGCGCGAGGGTTTTCTCCGACGATCCCACCTACCTCGCCGGGCATGAGCGCCACTACCGCGGCCTGCGTCTAATCGGGGTCGCGGAGCGCTGATGCGACAGGCAGGTCCGGCGATTAGCGAGATTTAGGAAGCCCGCCAACGACTTGGCGGGACTTCCCCGGTAGAACGTCGGGCACGTCCAGCGCCAAGGATCGATGCCTATGCCGATGCAGACCAATGCACTCTCCGCTTCGTCCGCGTGGTCGACCGCGGCGGCCCCTCGTCCAGCAAAGGCCGACCTCGAAACGGATCGCCCACTCGTCTTGATCGTGGACGACGACGAGGACGTCCGGTTTGCGCTTCGAGAACTCCTGCTGTCGGTGGGAATCGACGCATCCTGCTTTGCTTCAACGCGGGAACTATTGGACGCCGATCTTGAAGATCGCCCCGGTTGCCTGATCCTCGACGTCCGCATGCCCGGCGCAAGCGGTCTGGATCTGCAGCAGCACCTCGTCGTGAACGGCAACAGGCGGCCGATCATTTTCCTCACCGGTCACGGCGACATCGCAATGACGGTGCAGGCGATGAAGGCGGGAGCCGCCGAATTCCTGACAAAGCCCGTGAGAGACCAGACGCTGCTCGACGCCGTTACGGCCGGAATCGAGAAAGATATCTCCCTGAGGGCCGCCGCCCGCCACATCAAGCAACACGTCGACCGCTACACAAAATTGACACCGCGCGAACGCGAAATCCTGCGCGAAGTCGCAAAGGGCCGCCTCAACAAGCAGATCGCATTCGATCTCGGCATCAGCGAGGTTACCGTCAAACTGCACCGCGGCAGCGTAACCAGGAAGATGCAGGCAACATCGGTCGGCCAGCTCATCCGCATCTGGGAACTGCTGCCTGCGGGGATCCGGGAGGAAAAATCACCCTAGACCAAAGGATGGTTACGATCAGGCCGGCAATGGATCAGATGAGGGAGACGGCCATCCGGCCGTGTTAGCGAGAGCCCCCCGTTGTCCAAAGCGCCTTTAGTCGCGATCGTAGATGACGATGAAGCTGTGCGAGAGGCCCTTTCCGATCTCCTTCTGGTGCTGGAACTATCGTGTCGCACTTTCGATCGAGCGGAGGCTTTCATGGCGGAATACGTCCCGGGCAAGTTCGATTGCCTGATTACCGATCTGAACATGCGGGGCCGCAGCGGGCTCGACCTGCTGCAGCACTTGCAGAGCATTGCCTCCGTGATGCCGGTGATCGTCATCACGGCCGACACCAATCCGCCGACCCGGTCGCGCGCCATGCGATACGGCGCCGATGCCTATCTGACCAAGCCGATAGAAGCTGAAGCGTTGCTTCGGCATTTGCAGTCCGCCCTGAGGCTGACTGGCTTTCCACCCGGCGCCGAGTGAGAGAGATTTTTCCGATGGCCAGTCCCGTCCACAAGGCGGTAACAGACGGACGCGGAACGCCCTTGGCATCTCCGCCGGGAATGGAGCTGTCGGATTTGGCATCCGAGAGCATAATTCGTCAGCTAGACATCACGGTTAGTAGGATCACGTCGGATGACTTGCGCGCAATGGACATGCGTGTCGAGGCGGACTGACATGCTCAAGAGTATGCAAGTACCCGCGGAAGTCATGCGAAAATGGCAGGAGATCGTAGACCTTCTGGCCGAGATTCTACATGTTCCCTCCGCCTTGATCATGAGGGCCGAGCCGCCGAATATCAAAGTCTTCGTTTCCAGCGAGTCCAAAGGAAATCCTTACGAACCGGGCGAGGTCGCATGTCTCAATACAGGACTCTATTGTGAGACTGTTATGAATACTCGCCGACCATTGATTGTCCCGGACGCTCTGCAAGATGAGGCGTGGAAATCAAACCCTGACATCAAACTGGGCATGATCTCTTACCTCGGCGTGCCGATCAGTTGGCCCGATGGCGAGATATTTGGAACGATTTGTGTTCTCGACAGGAAAAGCAACGAATACAGCGAGCTCTATCTCAGACTGCTGTTGCAGTGGCGTGACGTGTTGCAGGCGGATTTGATATCTATTGCAAGCATGCAGCGAGAGATTGAACAACGTGAGGCGAAAATTCGCCGCCTCGTCGATGCCAACATCATCGGCATCGTCATCTGGAATGTGGAGGGTCAGATTCTTGATGCCAATAACGAGTTTCTCCGCATAGTTGGATATGATCAGCACGATCTCCTGTCCGGTCGAGTGAGCTGGGCGGACATGACGCCCCCTGAATGGCGCGATCGCAATGCGCTGACGATATCCAAGCTAAAGAACAAGCAAGCCGTGCAGCCCTTCGAAAAGGAGTATATCCGGAAGGATGGCAGCCGTATTCCAGTGTTGCTCGGCGTCGCGAGCCTTGAAGGGACAGAGGGCCAAGGTATCGCATTTGTGCTCGATTTAACCGAGCGCAAACGGGCAGAAACAGAAGCGCGTGAGAGCGAACGGCGATTCCGCAACATGCAGATGGAATTGTCCCATGCTAATCGGCTGGCAACATTGGGCCAACTTGCGGCGTCTATTACGCATGAGGTCAAGCAACCGATCACGGCCGCGCTCCTGAATACCCAAACCGCTCAGCGCTTCCTCACTCGCCAGCAGCCAGATGTTGAGAGGGCGAAAAAGGCAATAGACCGAGCTGTGCTGAACGGCATGCGTGTCAGTGAAGTTGTCGACCGGACGCACGCGTTGGTTAGGAAGGAGCCCGTGCGAAAGGACCGCTTGGAGATTAATGAAGCCATTTCGGGAGTTATCGGACTTACACGCGGGGAAGCCTTGAAAACCGACGTTCAAGTGCGGACTCAACTGGCGGAGGGCTTACCTGTCATTCAAGGCAGTCGGGTCCAGATTCAACAGGTGATGCTGAACTTGATCGTAAATGCAATCGAGGCGATGAGCCAGATGAGCGACGGCCGTCGTGAATTACTAATCAGCACTCAGGCTGAACTTGATTGCGTTCTCGTTGCGGTGCGAGACACTGGCCCGGGCCTATCAGAAGACGCGATCGAGCGAGCCTTCGAGGCATTTTATACGACGAAGTCGAGCGGCCTGGGGATGGGACTATCCATCTGCCGTTCGATCGTTGAGGATCACGGAGGACGATTGTGGGCGACCGCAAACGCACCGAAAGGTGCGGCCTTTCAGTTCACAGTTCCTATCAACTCGGACTGCCAGGACTGACCACGTATTGAGCCTCCAAATCTCGTGCAAATCTTCTCCAAGGGCCTGTCGACGGCATTTGGCTCTCCACGCTTCCCCGCGCGGCAGGCGACCGGTTCAGTTGCAGCAGGTGATCATCAGCCTGCTGATCGACAGCTCCAGGCGATTGCGCAGTCGGGACAGCCAGCACCTAAGATACAGGTATCGATATGCTGGCCATTTGCCAGTCCAATACCGCGCATGGCGACGGCATCTCGAGTTCAAACCGTCCGAATAGCAGCGCGCATTTTTCGCTTTACGCTGCCAGCGCCAATAGTCGTCAGGTTTCGATTGCCGCATTGGCGAATTGGTTCGCCAGAAACATTCATAGGGCTTCGCTCGCGCGGTTCTATCTGATGGCACGTTTCCGCCGGTACTATCCCAAGGTACAGGTCAATCTATCCGCCGAACCTGCCAGATTAGATCTGCTGCACGATTCCGTCAGGCGGCGGTTGCCTTCATTGTTGCAGCCACAGAGGCAGCAGCGTCGCGCTTCATTGGTTCTGACGCCTGGCGCCACAACGTGAGCACGAGTTGATGAGCATGCAAACTATGCGCGATCCGTCGAAAAATCTGGCAGCCGCGACCGAGACGCCCCCGGACGGTGAGCCAAATGCCCACCTGCGGCCTGCCGATGCAGAAATGACGCGCGTGCTCAAGATGAGTCCAGTTCGGATGGCTTCTGACCCGTCCAGCAGCGTGATCGCCTATTGGAAACATGACGCGCTGCACGACGTCGTCGCGCCGATGGCCGACCACGTCCTCATGACGTTCCCTTCCGGCTCACTACGCTTCGAGCGGCGCACCGGGAAATCGGCCGTGGTCGGAACAGCGCGTCCCGGCACTGTGACGGTCATCCCGGCCGGATCGACGTCGCGCTGGGACATTCCTGAATCGTTGAACGTGATCCACCTCTATCTTCCACAGACAACGCTCGATCGCGTTGCGCTGGAGGCCGGCACGCCTTCCCCAGCCGATCTGATGGATCGATCGGCGCATCCCGATCCCATTACATCCCGCCTGCTGCTGAGCGCGGCAGATGTACTGGAAGGCAGTGCCGCGCTGGATGCCCTGTTTAGGCAGCAATTGACAGATCTGCTGGCGACACGCCTGCTGGTCGCGCATGCGGGTTCACCTGTCGCGATTCAGCCGGTCATCGGTGGATTATCGCCGACGGCACTACGGCGCGCCATCGAGCGCCTTCGCTCGGACGCTGATCCGGACGTCTCGCTCGCTGCGCTGGCTTCGGATGCCGGCCTGTCGCGCTTCCACTTCTGCCGCGCCTTCAAGGAAAGCACCGGGCTTTCGCCGCATGCCTGGCTGCGCCAGCACCGGCTCGAGCAGGCCATGGACATGCTGCGTGACACCAGCGAATCGGTCGCCTCCATCGCGGCTACACTTGGCTACTCCTCCCAGACAGCCTTCGCCGCAGCGTTCAGGAAACTGACCGGCGAGACGCCGACCGATTGGCGACGACGCATTCGGTAACAGCAATCTCTCTATAGGTACGGCAATCGCTCTGGCGCAGGCGCAAAGCAAACCCGCTAAATCAGCGTTACGCCAACGTCAACAACGGATGGAGACAAACAATGGCCTGGATGAACGTCGTTAACCCGTTTGCAATCGCACCGCGGCGGAGAGTGGTCGCGACCGCACTCATGTACGGACTTTCGTTGAGCGTTCGCTTCACCTCGGCAGCGGGCGAAGAAGCGGAAGTTCCGGCACATGCCGTCCAAACCGCCAGCCCTGTCAGTTCCATGATCTTCTACAAGGACTGGCCCGCGAAGCCGGCTCCGTTGATGGCCTTCCAACGCGGCTCGCCTTTGGGATCCGGAGGCTGTCGAGCGGCATGTGAACGCCCCATGCCAATGCCGCTCATGCTGGACTGCCCCGCACCGTAACGGTCGGGATTCGTTTCACATTATCTTTGCGTCATCGATCGCAAGAGGCTTACCGCCAATGCAGGGCGGCGGCGATGACGTGCGCACGTTCGAGAAAATCCACCCAAAGGAGCAAACACATGCGACTTATCATCATTGGCGCCGGCTTCGCCGGCATGTACGCCGCACTTTCCGCTGCCCGCCTTCGCGACATCCATGGCGTCTCACCCGAGGATCTCGAAATCGCGCTGATCGCACCCGAGCCGACGCTGGTAGTTCGCCCGCGGCTCTATGAATCGAAGCCTGAGACCCTGACGGCGCCTCTGCTCGATGTCCTCAACGCCATAGACGTTGTCTACGTGAAAGGCAGCGCTGAAACGATCGACACCACGTCGCGCATGGTGCAGATCGCAACGGCCAAAGGCACGCGCAAGTCGCTCTCCTATGACCGCCTGGTCGTGGCCACCGGCAGCAAACTATTCCGTCCGAATATTCCAGGCCTCGCCGAGCACGGCTTCAGCGTCGACTCGCTGGATGACGCGATCGCGCTCGACAAGCATCTCCATGCCCTCGCCGACCGGCCGGCCGTGAACGGACGCGACACGGTCGTCGTTGCCGGCGGCGGCTTCACCGGCATCGAGGCGGCAACCGAGATGCCGGCGCGGCTGCGCGAGATCTTCGGCCAGAATGCCAAGCCGCGCGTCATCATCGTCGATCGCAACAAGGCGATCGCTCCCGACATGGGCGAAGGCCCCCGCCCCGTCATTGAGGACGCCCTGCGCAAGCTCGGCGTTGAGACCCGGCTCGGTGCCGGCGTCGCCGCGCTCGACGAATCCGGCATCACGTTGTCCAGCGGCGAACGCATCGAAGCCGAGACCGTGGTCTGGGCGGCGGGCATTCGCGCCGCGCCGTTGACCCAGCAGATTCCCGCCGAACGCGACAATTTCGGCCGGCTGCTGGTGGACCGCGACTTGCGTGTGCCGGGAGTCGCGGACGTCTTCGCCACCGGCGATGCCGCCCGCGCTGCCTGCGACGATGTCGGCAACTACGCGCTGATGTCGTGCCAGCACGCCACGCGGATGGGCGCCTTTGCCGGCAACAACGCCGCAGCGGAGCTGCTCGGCGTTCCGACCAAGCCATATCACCAGAAGGGCTACGTCACCTGCCTCGATCTCGGCGAAGCCGGTGCGCTGTTCACCGTTGGCTGGGAACGCCAGGTCAAGATGGTCGGCGACGTCGGCAAGAAGACCAAGCAGGAAATCAACACCGTCTGGATCTATCCGCCGCGTGCCGAGCGCGCTGCCGCGCTGGCCTGTGCCGATCCGGAGCGTGTGACTGACGTGAGTGGCTTCTTCTAGACCCTTCACGCGAAACGGGCCGCGCTTCTCGCTGGCTGCGCGGCCTGCTCAACCGAGACCAGCCAGTAACCTTGACCATGAAACAGGAGACGAACATGGACGTAGACACGAGCCTAGCCAACACCTCACATCCCGGTGGACCGGGGCCTAACGAATTGGTTCCGTCGCGCTACGCGGTGCGGGTCGGCGACATTGACGTGCTGGTGGTCAGCGATGGCGTGCTACCGCTGCCAACCGCAATGTTGGCACACAACATCGACCCGGCCGTCCGGGCGACCTGGCTGAAAGACATGTTCCTGCCGCCGGACGCTTACGATTGGGCGCTGAACGTGGTCGTGGTGCGTAGCGGCGACCGGACCATACTCGTCGATGCTGGGCTTGGGCTCGATCCGGACTTGCACTTGCCGCGGGCCGGGCAATTGATCAAGCGACTGGAGGCCGCCGGCATCGATCTTGCGGTCGTAACCGACGTGGTGCTTACCCACATGCACATGGACCACATTGGCGGGCTGCTCATCGACGGGGTGAAGGAGCAGCTGCGTCCGGATCTGCGGATCCACGTGGCGGCCGCCGAGGTCAAGTTCTGGGAGGCGCCCGATTTCTCCCGCGTCTCGATGCCGCCCGGATTCCCGGACGCGCTTCGGTCGTCCGCCAAGCGGTTTGTGAAGAGTACCGCAGCCAGCTGCGGATGTTCGAGGAGGAGTACGAGGTGGCGCCGGGAGTGGTCGTCACCCGCACCGGCGGCCACACCCCCCGGGCACAGCGTGGTCCGCGTGGCGTCCGGCGGCGACCGGCTGACGTTCGCCGGAGACCTCGTGTTCGCGGTCGGGTTCGAGCACCCCGAATGGTACAACGGCTTCGAACACGACCCCGAGGAGTCGGCCCGCGTTCGTATCAGTCTCTTGCGGGAGCTGGCTGAGACCGGCGGGCTGCTGGTGGCCACTCACCTGCCGTTCCCATCTGTCGGCCATGTGGCGGTCGACGGCGACGCCTTTCGTTGGGTGCCGGTCTTCTGGGACTACTGACCGCACGGTCCGAACGAGAGGCGCCTCGTAAGCGCTTCATTCGATACGGGCCGCGTTACCAGCGCCGGAGCGCGGCCCGCTCACCCAAAACCCTTTGGAGCTCGACCTCGATGAAATACGAGACCGTGCGCGCCTCGCAGCTCAACGGCTGCGCCTTCTGCGTGAACATGCATGTCAAGGAAGCCACCCTCCACGGCGAATGCGCGCTCCCGTTGATGACGCGGGCACTACCTGAGTGTCCGCGCAAAGATGCTGCTGGCTTCACGGACCAAACCACTCCGCACGGCGATCGCGCTTCGAAGCCGCGCGATGGGAGGGTGTGATGAACGTCGTTGTCTTTGGTCCAACGGGTCGACAGGACGGCTCGTCATTGAGTCCGCCTTGTTCGCGGGTCACGTCGTCGCTGCCTTTGTCCGTGACCCAAAGCGCATAACGGTGCGCAACTAGGTTTGGCGACTAACTGCGGTGAAACCGCTATCTCCGTCGATAGCGGCTGGACCGCCCGGTAACCGCGAGTGAATGGGCATAGCTGTCAGCGACAATAACCGTTGCAGGAGGGTATCGTGGCGCATCTCAACAAGAAGAAGATGATCGGCTTGGTGCTGTGCCTCAGCGCCGTTGTGCTCGTGGCTGGCGGATGGGTCTATGCGCATTCAAGCGAGACGTTCACCGACAACGCCTACATTCGTGGCGACACGACGTCGCTCGCGCCGAAAGTTGCGGGCTACGTTACGGCAGTCGAGGTTCAGGACAATCAGACCGTTCGCGCTGGCGACATCCTGTTCCGGATCGACGATCGGGACTACCGCGCACGCCTTGCGCAAGGCGAGGCCAATGTCGAAGCCGCCCAAGCCCGCCTCGCCAATGTCGATGCGGAGACCCAACTCCAGCATGCCCTGATACGGCAGGCCGAAGCTCAAAGACTTGCGAGCGTGGCCGAGATGAATCTGGCCCGCAAGGCCTCCGATCGCCGCCGTGAGCTGATCCGCACCAACGCCGTCAGCCAGGCGCAGGTCGATGAAAGCGATGCGGCGCTATCGAGAACCGAGGCGGGCGTGTCGGCGGCGTCGGCAACGGTAGAGGCCCAGCGGCAACGCATCGCCGTCCTTGCCAGCCAGCGCGAAGCTGCAGATGCTGCAGTGGCGCAGGCGCACGCTGCACGCGATCTCGCCCAGATCGATCTCGACCATACCGTGGTGCATGCGCCGGTCGACGGCGTCGTCGGCAACCGCCAGGTCCGTGTCGGCCGGCTTGTCGCGCCGGGCACCTCCTTGCTCGACATCGTTCCGGTCAAGAACGTGTGGGTGGTGGCGAACTTCAAGGAAAGCCAGATCGAACATATCCGGCCCGGACAGCGCGCTCGCATCACAGTGGACGGCTATCCGAACCAGACGATTGAAGGCGTGGTGGACAGCTTTGCGCCCGGCAGCGGGTCCGCATTCACCCTGCTCCCCACTGACAATGCGACGGGGAACTTCATTCGTGTCGTTCAACGCGTGCCTGTGAAAATCCGCTTCGCCAGAAATCCATTGCCCGGTCGCGTCGTGCCCGGCCTGTCCGCGCGTGTCGAGATAGATCGAGGAAGCGGCACATGACCGCGATCGCCGACGCCACGCCAGGCTACGACAGGCGCGCGGCAGGAAGTATTCTTGTCGCAGGCATCGTGCTCGCCACTCTGACGGAGGCGATCGCAAGCACCGTCCTGTCGCTCGGGCGCAACGACATCATTGGCGACACCCATGCGACTCCCGACGAGTTCGCCTGGCTGGACATCGGATACACCGCTACGAAGCTGATCGGGTTCATGGCCGCCTCCTGGCTCATGGCGCGCATCAGTCCGCGCCGCCTGATCATTGGTTCGACGCTGGTCATGGGCACAGCCTGCGGCATCGCCGCCATCACGTATCGGTTAGACCTGCTGGTCGCACTCCGCATGATACAGGGCTTCTCCGGCGGCACCTTGCTTGTCGCGGGGCAGTCGATCATTTTTCTCGCCTATCCGCGATCCTGCCAGCCGATCCTGCAGGCCCTGTTTGCGATGGGATCTGTCGTCGCTCCTGGGACCATCGCCCCGGCGCTCCAGGGATGGTTGATCGACAGCCAGTCGTGGGCATGGATTTTCTTCGGCGTTGTTCCGGTAGCCCTCGCCGCTATCGGACTTCTGCTGATCGCAGACGGCCCCAGGCCCGTTGCGGCTGCGCGCCTTCCGTTCGACTGGGTCGGTTTCTTGCTGATATCAGTCACATTTTTCTGTCTCACCTATGTGTTCAGTCAGGGCAGCCGATGGCGCTGGTTCGAGGAGCCTCGCATCGTCTGGCTGACGGTGATCGGCGCAGCCGCTCTACTGGCGTTTCTCGGTCAACAGGTGATGGCCAACAACCGGGGCCTGCTCGATTTCTCCCTGTTCCGGTCGAGCGATTTTTCATTCGCCTTCATCGTCAGTTTCGTCGCCGGCGCCGCATTGTTCGGCAGCGCGTACCTGATCCCGTCATTTGCCGTGTCCGTCCTCGCGTTCACGCCTACCGATGCCGGCCAGCTCCTGCTGCCGAGCGGCGCGCTTTTCGTCGGCGCGCTCCTCATTGCTGCCTTTCTCATGCAGATCAGAGGCGCTCCCCTATCGCCACGGTGCCGCTCGGAATCCTGATGATCATGGCCGCGATGTGGATGCTGTCCGGCTCGACCAGCGAAAGTGGCGCCGACGACATGATGGCCGCCATCCTGCTACGCGGCTTTGGACTTGGCTTCCTCTTCCTGTCGATCACCCTGATCGCTTTCAGCGACCTCAACAACCGCAATCGAGCGTCCGGCATCGGTCTTTTCAACGCGGGGCGCCAGCTCGGTGGCCTCATGGGGGTCGCCGGGCTCCAGACCATGATCGACCACAATGTCACCGCCAATGCCACGGTGCTCGGCGCCAGCGTCACCGCTGGCCTTCCTGCGGTCAGCGAGCGGTTGACGACGATGAGCGCCACGCTCGCGGCACGAGGGATGGACAGCGTGGCCGCCGGCCGGGCTGCGATGGGTCTGTTGGGTCGAGCCCTCACCGGTCAATCCACCGTGATCGCTTTCGACACCGCGTTCGCTGCCGTCGCTCTTCTTTTCGTCATCGCTGCGCCCGTGCTGGTCACCATCAAGATCGCTTTCGCCCTGCACACGAAGAAGCGCGTGGCGCAGTTAGCCCGAACCGAGGAGCCGTACATGACCTATCCCGCGCCGAAACCTTCCCAACAAGACAATGCCGTATCGAGGCCAGATCCTCGCGCCGAGATCGTGCTGGCGGTCAGCGAGGCTCTCGCCAATCCGAGCGGCGCGCCCGCTGACCTCGATAATATCCTGGATCGAAGCGGATACTCGAAGGAAGACATTCTATCGGCATTCGAGAGCGTCGACGATCTCATCGTCGCGATCGCCGAACACAAAGCCTCCCTGATATCGCAGCCATTGGTGAGGAGGGCGCGCCCCGGCACCGTAGACGATGCACGCGAAACACTCATCGCGTTCGGACGCGTTGCCTGGAAGGAATACTCGACCACACTGGTCGGGTTCATTCGGATGATGATGACCGAGGGTGCACGCAATCCTGCGCTCAAGAAGCGGGTGCACGAGGCGGGGCAAGCGATTGTCACCCTCAAGCTGCGCGAGTTTCTTTCCGCAGCAAATGAGCGGGGGATCCTGTCGATATCGGACGCTCAGCTATACGCCGAGCAATTGCTGGGACTACTGCGGGAACCACTCTACCAGGCACTCATGCTGAGCCCCGCAATGCGCCAGGAGGCAGCAGCAGCCGACCGCGTGAGAGCCAGCATCGAAAGCTTCATTCATGGATGCGCAAGCACGAGGAGCATCAAGCGATGAGCGCAGCTAATGATATTGCCCCGTTAAGACGGTCTGGCCCGAGAGAGAGACCTTCAGAACTGAAGGTCGTCGGCGATGTCCCACCGGACCTGGCGAACAGCATCGACGAGGACGGTTCCCTCGTAACTGTCGATGCCGCCGACTGGATCGTCTGTTTCGTACCCGGCCTTCGACGGCAATGGTGGCATCGGTTCGTCCACCACAGACATAAGCACGTCTTTGCCATGCGACCCACGGGCACGGGGAGTTGGCTACCGTGGAGCCGTGGTGGACGCGCATGATGGTAACGATCCTGCCGCCGGCCGATGCCGTCAGATTTCTCCGGTGGGGTGCGACGGGCGATATCCTTCGTGTCCGCGAAGCGGTCCCGGGTAAGGCGAGCCAGATTCGCGGCTGGTCCAACTGCGCGGTTCTCTCGGCGTTCCTGCTGGGGCGACCGAGCTGGACATGGACGCCGCACGGTCTCTACCGCCAGCTACTCCGCGAAAAATCAACGCGGCGCGAGAACGTGCAGCAACTTCTCGTCGACCAGTTCACCAAAGTCGTCAGCCATTGCTCGTCCAACGCATTAAGTGTCAGTGCCGATCAGCTTTCTTTGCCACTAAGGGAGTTGCTCATCATCATTGGGCGCAATCTTCTCGAAACGATGATGACACCGTCGTTGCTGGAGGTTTGCTACACAGCCATCCTCGAGGCGGACCGCTACCCCGATGCGACACGGGCTTACGCGCAACATGGCCCCAGGCCGGCTATCGCGGTACTTGCGAAGATTCTCGCAAAGGCGAGGCAGGCGGGCGAAATCGACCTTGCGGATTGCGAAGCCGGCGCCCGCCAGTTTCTTGGAATGCTCCACGGAAACGTTCATCTGGAATCGGTGCTTCAGCTCGGCGACATACCAACGCTTTCGAGATCGATTTGCGCGCCCGCACCGCCGTGAAAGTCTTTCTCGACGGCGCCGCAACTGACGAGACGCCGATCCTCGCACGAGGAGCCTTAACGGCATGAGGATCGTCGAAAGAGCTGCAATGATCATGCTGCGGGACACTGACGCATCGATCGTGTCGGTGGTTGCGATTCGGCCATGAACACGCTGCGAACTGACGCATCGATGGTGTCAATGGCGGCGGATCCTGGCTACGGCGCTCTGACGGCCTTCGCCGCGGCCTCAGGCACTTGACCAGCGAAAGCTTGAGCGCTGGCGACGCCGCATGCATTAGCAGCAATCGCTCTGCAGGTATGGCAATCGCTCTGGCGCAGCGGTGGAGCCGGTTGGGTAGATTTAGCTCACGTCAACGGCAAACGGACGCAAACGATAAGTGGTGACCTCTCTTATCGCCTTCAACACGTTTCAACGGAGGGATTAGACATGCGCGACGATGAGTGCTGCAGACCACAACGACGATCATTCCTAACGGCCCTGGCCGGCATCACAGCGGCGACGGCGTTCACGGCAACATGTGCGGGTACCGCCCACGCCGCAACGGCGGATGCATATGCCGATCCCACCAACCCAGCGCTTCAGAAGGGAAGCATGAAGTTAGATCCCTCCAGGGCGGCCTTGGTTGTCATCGATCCGCAGATCGATTTCATGAGCCCGACAGGTAAGGCATGGCCAGTTGTCGGCGAGTGTGACCGAGCACAATGTCGTGCCGAATCTCGGCCGCCTGTTCGGAGCTGCGAAGGCGGCTGGAATCGTCGTCGCGATCTCGCCGCATTATTACTACCACTGGGATCATGCTTGGAAAGTGCAGGGCCCACTTGAAGTCTTCCAACACCAGATCGGAATATTCGATCGGAAGGGACCATATACGTCGGACGGCTTCAGGGATTCCGGCGCAGACTTCTTGCCGGAATTCAAAAGTATATCGAAGACGGGAAGACGATTATCTGTTCGCCGCATAAGCTGTATGGTCCACAGGTCAACGATCTACCCTTCCAGCTCCGCAAGCAGCGCGTCGACCAGATCATTCTCGCGGGGATGCTCGCGAATATGCGTCGAGTCCCATCTGCGGGAATTTCTAGAGCAGGGCTTCGAGGTTGCGGTAGTCCGTGATGCAGTAGCTGCGCCCAAACTCCCCGAAGGAGATGGCTACCTCTCGGCCCTCATCAACTTTCGATACATGGCAAATGGCCTTTGGACAACGGACGAAACCGTCCGAATGCTGGAAAGCTAGACCCATGCCAACGCTGTCAGGATCGACTGGCAACATTCGGGGGGCGACGCCCCTCGAAATTAGGTCTAACCGTGGTGAACCATTGGAGGTGATGAGCGCACTCGTCACCGAATTCTTTCGACGGTCGGCATGTTCGCGCGAAGCGCTTCTGTACCGAAGCCTCGCGCACGCGCGTAGCGACCGTCCGGAGGACTATGCGCCTATCCAAGGGGATGGCACGAAGACCGCGCCCATTCGCGGCGTCTCCTGCATCGTTGACTCAGTCGTCAACGAGCGCGTCGAATGCAATTTCACTGCAGGAGCGATCAAGCATGCCGAGATAGTCAGGCAGATGATCGCTCGCGGCAGGTACGATTTGAATGTAGTGGGTCGCCCGCCCCGACGTACTCAGGCTTTCAGTTGATGGTCGACCGAAGCGTGCAGTCGCATTCAAGGGGCGGCCGTCCTTGTCTGTTGTCCAGGAGCCGGATGGCGCGATGGAGTCGAACGGAGACGCGCTATGTTCGGATTAACGGCTCTGGAGCTCGCACGCATCCAGTTTGGGTTCACCATCTCGTTCCACATCATCTTCCCGGCCATCACGATCGGGCTAGCCACCTATCTCGCGGCGCTCGAAGGTCTGGTGGCTCTGGAAGAAAGACGCGGTCTATCGGGAGCTCTACGATTTCTGGTCCAAGATCTTCGCCGTCAATTTCGCGATGGGCGTCGTCTCCGGCCTTGTTATGGCCTACCAGTTCGGCACCAACTGGAGTTATTTCTCCGCCTTCGCCGGCAGCATCACCGGGCCACTGCTCGCCTACGAGGTGTTGACCGCCTTCTTCCTCGAGGCCGGTTTCCTCGGCGTCAGCTGTTTGGCTGGAACAAGGTAGGTCCCGGCCTGCATTTCTTTGCAACCGTGATGGTGGCGCTCGGCACTCTCATCTCGGCGACCTGGATTCTCGCTTCAAATAGTTGGATGCAGACGCCGCAGGGTTTCGAAATCATCGACGGCCGTGTCGTGCCGGTTGACTGGTTAAGGGTCATCTTCAATCCCTCATTCCCCTACCGGCTCGCGCACATGACGATCGCAGCCTATCTGGCGACGGCCCTGTTCGTCGCGGCTTCTGGCGCCTGGCATCTCATGCGTGGGCGCGCGACGCCGGCCGTCCGTACCATGTTTTCAATGGCGATGTGGATGGTGCTGGTGGTTGCGCCAATTCAGATCGCGGTTGGCGACGCCCATGGGCTCAATACTCTTCACTATCAGCCTGCAAAGATCGCCGCCATAGAGGGGCACTGGCGTAACGAGCCCGGCCAAGGCGTGCCGCTCATCCTGTTCGGCTGGCCCGATATGGCCGAACAGACGACACGCTACGCAATCAAGATCCCGGACCTCGGCAGTCTGATCCTCACCCACAGCGCGAAGGGCCAGTTTCCCGGGCTCAGCGAATTTCCACCGAAAGACCGGCCGAACTCAACAATCGTGTTCTGGTCCTTCCGCGTGATGGTCGGACTCGGCTTTCTGATGTTGATACTGGGGCTTTGGGCGACGTTACTCCGGTGGCGCGGGCGCCTCTGCGATTCGCGTGCCTTCCTGCGCTTCGCGATGCTGATGGGGCCAAGTGGGCTAATCGCCATTCTCGCCGGCTGGTTCACCACCGAAATCGGGCGCCAGCCATGGGTGGTCTACGGCGTCATGCGAACCGAGCACGCAGTCTCGAACCATTCGGCGCTCGCGCTGTCGACTACGCTGATCATGTTCATCGTCATGTATTGCGCTGTGTTCGGCACGGGCATCAGCTACATGCTGAAGCTCGTAGCCAAGGGACCGGGCACGGACGACAGGGAAGAGAGCGCGCGTGATCGCGGTCAGGCCCTGCGTCCGGCGCGGCCACCTCCGCAGCGCCGGACGATATCAACCCGGCAATCGGTTAGGAGGCTGGACCATGGGTATCGACCTTCCCCTCCTCTGGGCCCTCATCATCGGTTTCGGTCTGATGATGTATGTCATCATGGATGGCTTCGACCTTGGAATCGGCATCCTCTTTCCGTTCGTGGGCAGGCGCGAGGACCGAGACACCATGGTGAACACCGTGGCCCCCGTTTGGGACGGCAACGAAACATGGTTGGCGTTCGGAGGCGCGGGGCTGCTTGCGGCCTTTCCGCTGGCCTATTCGGTCATCCTGAGCGCGCTGTATTTGCCACTCATCTTAATGCTGGCCGGCCTCATCTGGCGCGGCGTCGCCTTCGAATTTCGTTTCAAGGCAGACGAGGCGCATAGGCCCTTCTGGGACAACGTCTTCGCCTGGGGCTCCTATATTGCGACCGTCTCGCAAGGCGTAGCGCTCGGCGCATTCATCAACGGCTTCGAGGTCCGCGAACGCGCTTACGCGGGCGGGCTGTTCGATTGGGTGACGCCCTTTAGCCTGTTTGCCGGCGTCGGTGTCCTGTTCGCCTATGCGTTGCTGGGAGCGACCTGGCTCGTGATGAAGACGGAAGGCGAGCTACAGCGGCGAATGCGTGAGCTCGCTCGCCCGATCACCATTGGCCTTCTGGCGGCCATCGCAATCGTGAGCCTCTGGACGCCTTCCGCTCACGCCGAAGTCGCGGCCCGCTGGTTCTCACTGCCCAACCTCCTCTTCTTCGCACCGGTGCCGGTGCTCGTGCTGCTCGCAACATGGATGCTCCTTAGGACGCTTGCCAGCAACAGCCACGCCGCGCCTTTCCTGCTCGCACTGCTCTTGATCTTCCTTGGCTATACCGGCCTGGCTATAAGCCTCTGGCCGAACATCATTCCGCCGGCCGTTTCGATCTGGGACGCGGCGGCACCGCCGCAGACTTTGGGCTTCGCACTGGTCGGCGCCTTGTTCGTCATCCCTTTTATCCTGGTCTATACCGCCTGGTCCTACTACGTCTTCCGGGGCAAGGTACGAGCCGGCGAAGGTTACCACTGATGAAGCCGAACAGTCCTTCTCGCCCGCTCTGGGCGCACCGCATGGGCTGGATGCTCCTGATCTGGACGACCAGTGTTGCCGCGCTGGCGATCGCCGCCCTGGGCATCAGGATGCTGATGAATCTCGCCGGACTGACGACGTGAATGCACGACATGCGAAGCATATTTCCGAGGGTGCTCGCTCCTGATCGTGCGCGCGCTCGGCGAGGCTTCCGTGATCAGGATTGCGTCTCAACTGGCTGTTACTTCTGGCTTCAAGCAAAGTTGGTAGAGGGTGACCATAGTCTTTGACTGCCCTAGCCAATGGATATGCAGACAGCGAGGCGGTCGCATTAGGAGCAATCGCTCTACAAGTACATCAATCGCTCTGGGGCAGCAGCACGCCTGGCCCGCTACAAAGCATCGTGCTCACGGACAACTGTCTCAATTTCTACTACTCAAGGAATTGACCCTATGACCTCGATAACTACGAAAGATGGCGTGCAGATCTACTTTAAGGACTGGGGACCGAAGTCTGCCCAGCCCATTGTCTTTCACCACGGCTGGCCGCTGAGCTCTGACGACTGGGAGAGCCAGATGCTCTTCTTCGTCGGCAAAGGTTATCGTGCTGTTGCCCATGATCGCCGCGGTCACGGTCGCTCCAGCCAGGTAAGCGATGGCCACGATATGGATCACTACGCATCCGATGCCGCGGCGGTCGTCGAGCATCTTGACCTTCGCAATGCCATTCACGTCGGCCACTCCACTGGTGGCGGGGAGGCCGCGCGTTACGTCGCCCGTTATGGCAAGGATCGGGTGGCCAAGCTGGTACTGATTGGCGCCGTGCCGCCACTGATGCTGAAGACAGACGTCAATCCTGCCGGCTTACCTCTTGAAGTGTTCGACGACTTGCGTAATCAGCTCGCCGCCAACAGGCCGCAGTTCTATCTCGATTTCGCGAGCGGCCCATTCTACGGCTACAACCGCCCAGGCGCCAAGGCGTCGCAGGCGGTCATTTGGAATTGGTGGCGCCAGAGCATGATGGGCAGCGCGAAGGCGCACTACGACGGCATCAAAGCATTCTCGGAAACCGACTTCAGCGCGGATCTGAAAAAGATCACAGTGCCAGCGCTCGTCCTGCACGGTGATGACGATCAAATCGTGCCCTTTGCCGACTCTGCGCCCCTTTCCGCGAAGCTGCTGAAGCGCAGTACCCTCAAGATCTACGAGAGGCTGCCGCACGGCCTCTGCACGACCCACGCCGACGTCGTCAACACCGACTTGCTCTCGTTCATGGCCTCCTAACGTCCTGGCGCCTCGTCGGCGAGCATGCTTGGCGCTCGGCATTTGATAAGGGACTCACTTTTTAAGTCTGGAGCGAATATGGGTGAGGTTATTCGATTTATCCCGAAGTCTGAACGCGAGCGGGCCCGCCTAATTCGAGAAGCCCGCGCGATGTATGACAGCATCTTCCCGCCGGCTAATTCCGTCAGCGAACAGCTAGGCAAGCCACCGGTTGGTCTTCCTTTTGGTGGACGGTTGGTCTCACTCGGTGATGGAGAGTAACATGACAACGACGACAGACGATCTGACAAATGCTGGCGCGCGAGCGGAATTAACCGCGAATCTTGCGGCCTATTATCTCGTTCGGACCATCGTTGCCGCTGCGTGGGTGGTAGCCGCGGTTGCCATCGGCCGTTCAAATGCGGTAGCCGCGGCGCTGCTGCTAGTCGGCTATCCTGCTTGGGACGCGTTTGCGAACTGGTTTGATGCTCGTAGCAGCGGTGGTCTCAGAACGAACCCAACACAGGCGTTTAATATCGCAGTCAGTCTCGTCGCCGCGATCGCGGTGGCCGTCGCTTTGCAGTTGAGCATGAATGTAGTGGTGGCGGTCTTCGGGATCTGGGCGATCGCCGCGGGATTGGCCCAATTGATCACCGGTGTTCGCCGCTGGCGCAAGATCGGTGCGCAGTGGGCGATGATCCTGAGCGGAGCGCAGTCGATGCTTGCTGGCGTGTTCTTTGTCACGCAAGCGGGTCTCGCCAAGATTCCGACGATTTTGGATGTGGCACCCTACGCCGCCTTCGGTGCGTTTTACTTCCTGGTCTCTGCCGCATTGTTGATGTTTGCAAATTGGCGCCTAAGCGCCTGATGCACCGCTTTTTCGCGCGGCGTACATAGCCAGCCCAAATGGCTCCGCTCTTCAAGATGTTTAATCAGCGCGGGGTCCCGGCGCCGACCGGCGAGCTAAGCTATTGACCTACGGTGGAGGGTCACTCTTGGATGCTTATTCACATTCGGGGCGCTTGAAGAATTCGGTCGCTTTGACTGTTCGATCAGCGATTTCCCTTCGGGTCGTAGCGAGCTGCCGATCGACTTTCGCCCCTTTCCTTTTCCGTTCCTTTCACCCTCCTGCAGTGACATGGATTGTGACCTCCTCCTCCCGCAATCCGCGGCGACATTGAAATTAGGCCTCGAATACTTCACAAGCTAGCGGGTCCCATTTTAGGTACCCTGGTGTGAATAAGCGCCGAACTTTGACCCCTGTGGGCTTCGAACCTTGACCCCACACAAGATGAGTTTTCCGGTGACGGTTCAAAATGCTTCGGCTGTGCCTGCTGGGGGTCAACCTTCGGCGCCGATGGGGGTCAAAACAGCACGCCGAGTTACACAGAAGGCGCTGGCTTGTGGATTGCGCTGAGCAATCTGCGCCAGGACCTTTGAGTCTGGCCCCTCCGTTGGCGTCACAGGCGCGACCAGAGGGTTCGTTTCCGTCCGATCGGAAGTATGGGCTGGGATATGGGCTGCCAAACAGCGAGCTTCACGAAGCGCTTAAAATCAACGAGTTTGCGCTCAGTATGGCGGAGAGAGTGGGATTCGAACTGGCGGTACGGAATTCTGCCGGAATGCCGAAGATGCTGCGGAGCGCGGAGTTAAGCGTAAAGGTACTGGCAGCGTTGCTGCGATTACACGAGGTTTCCTATTGGTATAGTCCCGCATACAAGATCGATCTCAGATCAACACCATCGCCGTTGTGAACATCCGGCCTCAACTGTGCACCATCAATAGAGCGCTTCATTTTTGCCAGTACCGAGAGACAGTAATCTATCAGCTTGTCGGGATCATCTATCTTTTCGGAATGCGCGAGAAAGATCTTTATGTGCGCCACCTTTGCCTTTGCAACGAGACAATCTGGGATAGCGTCCGTGCTGGCTTCAAGTCGCCTTATCATTGCTCGAAAAGCGCTCCTGATTTCCTCGAGTCCTTGTTCATTTTTTGTCATTGCAGCCTCCCCGATTTACCGCATCGTCGCGGACTATCGGCTATTTAGCTGTGCCTGCCGCTCTCGGAGATCGGCCAGT
The DNA here is from genome assembly GCA_043099345.1 of Bradyrhizobium sp. TZ2. Lineage (GTDB taxonomy): Bacteria > Pseudomonadota > Alphaproteobacteria > Rhizobiales > Xanthobacteraceae > Bradyrhizobium. The sequence continues at coordinate 42,573 of CP170752.1, forward strand.
GGCCCTGAACGAAGGTCAGTGCTCCGCGAACAGACAACTTAATCGACGAGGGGGTTCTGCACGGAAGGCTTCTTCCCGTACTTCTTCAGCAAATCGTTGAAAGCCTCAATAGCAAGGGCGTTGAGGGTGGTGTCTTGCTCCGCTGCCAGTATTCGTAGGGCTCTCCACCCATCCGCGTTCATTCTGGTCATGATCCCCTTGAACGCGTCTGGATCCCGAGCCTTCTTTCTGGTCTTTGCTTGAGCCACCAAGTCCTCGAATCTTGCCGCAACGGGGTTGCATTGAAGCCCTTAGCTTTCCGCAGTGCAACGGCCTAATCATGCATTTGTGCTTGCGTGCTAGCACAATGTGTGATAACTTCCGATAACTGATCTTCTCGGAAGTAAACCTACGCAAACAAGGAGAATTCCCCCAAACACACCTCAAACGCCCCTTTTTAAGTCTATTTCGCTTGAAATTGAGACCGCTGCCAGTTTTAGGGCAGCCGAAAAAGCCTCAGCCACCCTTCGCGCTTACAGCTCTGACTTCCGGATTTTTTCCGCATGGTGCCAGGACAGAGCCTTGGTGCCCATGCCGGCTGTGCCTGAAGTGCTGGCTGCCTATCTTGCTTATGAAGTTGGCCAGAATCGCCGCCCTAGCACCCTCAGCCGGAGGCTGGCGGCGGCCATACATTATGCGCATCAACACGCTGGCCATGAACCGCCAACGACCGCGGAATGCGTCAGGGCGACGCTGCGCGGCATACGCCGAACATTGGGGTCAGCCAGGAATCGTAAGGCTCCGTCGACGGCTGGCCTGGCAAGGGCTATGGCGAGGGTCACTCCGGATAGCTTGGTCGGTCTCCGGGACCGCGCCATTCTGTTGGTGGGATTCGCCGGTGCCTTGCGCCGATCTGGAATTGGTCGCGCTGGATGTGGCCGACATACAGCCATCAGACGGAGGAATGCGGGTCAACATTCGGCGCTCGAAGACTGACCAGGAAGGCGAAGGGACCACCATTGCAATTGCGGCGGGCGTTACCGACTGCCCTGCCAAAGCCCTGATGACCTGGTTGAGTGCGGCCGGCATCATCGAGGGACCGATATTCCGACCAATCAACAAGGCTGGCAGGATTTCCGGGGTTCGCCTGACGGACCGATCCGTGGCGAATGTTGTCAAATTATACGCCGGCCGGATCGGATTAGATGCCCGAACATTCTCTGGCCATTCCCTCAGGTCGGGCTTCCTGACATCAGCGGCTGCCAATGGGGCATCCATCTTCAAGATGATGGACGTATCCCGACATAAGTCGATTGATAATTTGCGGACCTACGTAAGGGACGCTGAATTATTTAAGAACCATGCTGGAGCGGGATTATTGTGACGATGAACTATCCATTTATCGGATCACGGTGGCCTAAGCTTTCTTTGCCTCGAATTCCAAACGAAGCTGTTGCCTAGTCTGCGCCCACAATCCCGCCCGGGAAAGCCATCCCTGGTTCGGATCGGTCCACAGGTGGGCAAAGCGGTGACGATGCTCAACAAAATACCGCTCGAAGGCAGCATCGCCTTGAACAACAGCTAATCGCTCTTCCTCCGCCACCGCATCCAGTAGCGGTAGACCAGCATTCGTTCGGAGGTGATTGCGTTCATTGAGCATCATAGCAACACCATATCACAGATTGGATGACAATGCACAAAGATGCTGAGACTAACTACCAATACATCGTTGCGGTCGGTGCGACCGCAATCTTTCCCGGCTTTCGCTCTTTTTGTTGGCTGGGCTGGTCTGTTCGGACTAGTGACGGCTGCAGCCCTATTCTTAATCGGGAGCATGCCCCCGCCCCCTCCGCTCGAGGCTCCCGCATGCAACCGCGTTGCATTGACCAGCATTGGAAGTAGTGATTGGCCACGTTGGGGGAAGTATACTCAACTCGATGGCGGCACGTACGTAACAACCGAAGCTGGGGGGTTCTGCGAGCTCGTCAGGCTCGGGCAAGAGCTCAAGAACGGGATCTGGTACCACTCATGGAAGGAAGTCTCCGTGCCTCCAGCCAAAAGTCAGCAAATTTCGGCGACGTTACCTCCCGATAGATCGGTTTGGCAGTTTGGTTTCTTTCTCGGAATGTGTTCCGTAGCGTTGCTGGTTGGTCTGTGGCTTCCAGCCACCATTCTTGCGGCTGCCGGGAACAAGCTCATGAGTGAACAACAAGAAGATTAGGCCCTGCCCTTCCTATGATTAAATCCGGTGTTTGTCGGTACACAGCACAATCAGTCCCATTTGATCGCCGAATGCGCGACTCGCAAGCGCTCTTCACCATCCTGCTTGAGAACTCGCTCAATCGCGGTTCTAATAAAGTCTGAGCGGGAGCATGATTTCAAACGCAACGCCCGAGATATCCGGCGATCCAAATCATCATCTACGCGGAAACAAATGATACGTCCGGTATTGGTGGCCGGCAGAGGCCGAATTTGGCCAGTACTAACCGGCGATTCCGATCGTTTCCCCTTCGGCCAACGAAACAAGCCCGATAAGAAGGCACCATTTGATGATTTGCCGCCTGACACGATGATCCTCCCCCGACTCCTTTAGGTCCTCTGCCTATTTAGTATGACAAATTGCGGCCTCCGGCATTTCTTCGGTCATTGGCGACACCCAGGCAGCTATCTTTTGCAGTTGCGCGTCTCCGGCTGATAGCAACTAGACCGCGGCCCAGTAGACTCTGTAATACAACACTGCGGGCTAGCGATTGGATTGGAAGGCCATTCGGCATTGGCAAGGACTAGCGATGGTGGATGCTTGTCATTGCTTTATCGTCGGCCGCCATTCCAAGGAGCCCGGTGTACCAAGACCCGATGCCCCCCGACCCGTTGCCAGGGAGGAACCCGGACTCCGCGGTCGAAACGGCATTACGCCGGGCCACGGAGCAATATCGCTCGATCAGCTATTCGTGCTGCACCCTCCATGTGGTTGAGTCTGGCCTCCCATGACTTGGCGTCGCGTTCGCTCAGAGTGAGGAGGAGATCCTTTGGGTTCAGGTTTTCCTGATCGATGCGCTTCAACCATTCTGACAGCCTGTCGTGTATTTTTCTGATATCAACGACGTCGGGGATCGTCACATTTGATAGCGGTCTCCCGTTTGCACGAAGAAGCCTGCGCACAACATAGCACAACAGTTCTCAAGCCAGCGCGAACCGGAAACGTTGAGCACAACGCTGGCTCCGTTTGTGAGCCATTCCCCGACAAACAACAGTGCTGCCGTCGCAAAATCAAGGTCAGGCCGGTAATCCAGTGACTCGTACAAAGGATTGTACGAGCAACACTTTTCCCACAGCTCATCAGCCTCAGGGTCATCCCATGCCAGCCGATCCCGCCGCAAGCCGGCTTTTCTCGCAGCTTTCAGCCACCTAATCGTGAAATCAACATCATGAGAAAGTGGTCCTTCAATCACAACCCACTGGTCGGCGGGGCTATAGCTGGGTCGGTTACTGAACCTATCCCACCGAGTATCGACGCCCAGCTTTCGTTCGAAATGAGTGCTTTCGCCTTGAGGTTCGGCAAAGAGGACCATTGCGCCGCTCAACGCGGTGGTGTGATCAGACACCTCTACTTTGATCCCGTACTTCTCCAGCCGATTATCGATAGAGTTGAATTGAATAGCGGATACAGGTCTATACTCTGTTGACATATTTTTCTCCTGTTATGGATCGTTCTCGTACGGCCGGCGCGCTTCAACAATCACTGTTCATCCAGCCGATCGGGATAGAGCTAGGATTGGCCATTTTTTCAACCGGCGAAACTTTTCGATCGCCAAATCGAGGATTCTCGGTTCTTTGCGAAAGCAACCAAACATCGTCGAGCTGGGACATTTTTTATTCAGTTTCGTCATTCAAAAGCTCCGCAGCTTGCAACTTGAGCTTATCCTTGACTCTATAAAGCCGCGCATGCGCACGGCGCACTAGGACCTCGACATACTTCAGAAGAAGTTCGTCGCCGGCCAATTCCTCACTAAGGAATGAATGGAAGGCCTTTTCCTCCGCATCATCGATCAATCCATGTTCTTTCAATATCATGGGGATCTCGAATGGCTCATATGCGCCAATGAAACACGCAGCCAATGTTACTCCGCAATCCTTGCCGAGAGCAGTAACGCGGAATGTGTCCTTCGTTCCTGGTACAGTCTCCTTTAGTCCCATCTCTTCGACTGTTCGCCAAAACGCACGCACTTCATTTTCATCAGCAGGCCAACTGGTGGTCTCGAATAGATGGTAGTCAACTTTCTCGTTTAGCTTACGCTTGATGTCAGCCTTGCTCGTCGAATTAGGTGATGTATTCATTTCAATTTCCTTCTGTTGGTGATGTGGTGGATGGATAGTGGTTAGACTTCTCTATTCCCATGGCAGCCTCAGATCCTCCTCGGTGAGCCATCGTCGACGGCGGCAGATCGTGCATATGAGCGCTCTGGCCAACGCCACCGAAAAATGCGATCCTTACGGTTGCCTGGTGGCCGCATTCACAAACGATCACCCACTCGCCTTTCGGATCTGAAACGTGATTCCGCACCGCATCTTCGCCAACGACCCGAAGTTCCGCCTTGGTGGAGAGAGTTGGAGCATCGTGCCGGAGCTTTGACGCGGCCTGCTGATGATCGCTTATCTCTTCGGCCATGGCTCGTTTCCAAAGCACGCGATTCCGATCCTTGTCCCATCTGGGGGCTACTTGGTTTTGACTATGCTTGGTGCTTCGTACTGGCGCCTTTCAGAATGTTAGGATATCTCGTGCCGCATTCACCGATCTTGCGCGTTGCACCGGCAGATCGTCGAAATGCACCCACATCTCCGAGCCGGGAGTTCGGGCAAAGTAATTTCGTTGCACCGGACGATTTTCTTTTGGGAGGTCGGGATGAATTTGACGTGAACTCGGTGCCATGGTCGGATACGTGATCCTGTCCTATCGAACTGGCCTATCTTAACTGTTGTGCCAATCGAGATAGGCGACGAAGTCGAACGACGGATCGTCGAAAATCGCTTCCATCATAGTTGCCGGTAACGGAGGCGATTGTTCATTGCAGATCTGTCGCAACGTTTCGACGCAGTCGAAGTCCGGAGCGCGCAGCTCAAACGACCTCCAGAGCCGCTCGATCTTGCGCGCTGGGACATCGGACCGTTCGGACAATGCCTCAATAGCTAACCGGAGAATGTCTGGATTTCCGTTGGACGCGCCAAACGCTGCACCGATCAATTCATAGAGTCGCATGTCAGTGAGATCAGGCGCGACGATCATGTTAAACATTATTTCGGCCCGACCACTGTCGAGGAAAACCGACTTTGCGTTTGGATCCCTTGTTCGGAATTGCTGCCAGGGCAACAGCCGGTCATGCTTGCGATTGGACATTCTATGCTCCTCCAGTTGGTGAGATATTCAAGGTGTGATTGGACAACGTTTGATTCGCTATCTCTTGGTCGACTTTACTTTCTTGGCTTTCTTCATCAAAAGGCGGCCCGAAGGGGGAAACTCACCCGAGCGCGTCAGATGTTTTTGGCAAAGAGGTTGTGGATGGCAGCATTCTGAGCAGCGGATCCGCAGCTCCAAATCGGATGACAGCGAAATCTCAACAAAATTGAGATGACCGCAGGATTCACAAGCAATCGTCCGGTTTCCGTTAGTTTCCGAGTCGACCCCCTTCATAGTTCATCATCCGCTTTTTCATCCGCGATCATCGCTTGCTGCGGGACCAGTCTGACTTCTTCAACGAGATCGGTGATCAGAAATCCGAACCCGCTGGTCCTCAGCAATTGGGGCCAGCTTCGCCAAACTTCTTCGGTGGATGGCAATGGGGATTGTGCAGGGTCCTTGACAACTGCCTTGATTGCCCGCCGTTGCGCCGCTGGAAGGGTCGCCAGCACATGGGTGAAACCACGTACGCGAACACCGTCAAAGAACTGATCAGGGATCATCCCTTTGAGAAACGGTGATAGTGAATCGGTCAGAACCATTTGGACGACCCGAAACGGATCCAGTAGCAATCTCAGATCACTGCCGCGGCATTTCGGATGGACCCTGCGTTCGACTCGCATGACCGGGCTATCACTATCTTTGTTATAGACGGCAGTCTGATTGGATTTCGGTTTGCCCAAGTAAATTGTCTTTGGAATGCCGAACTGGTCGGAAAAAATTCCATGTGTTCTTTGCCGGGTGCTGCGGACAATCACCTGATCGACGGACAGACCGTGAAGATCGAGCGCAAGGTCAATTCGGGTGACAAAGGAATTTCGAAGCAGATGATGACTGTGTTCGACAAGTATCGAATCAAGTATTTCCAAGACACGATTGACCCCGGAAATTCCTAGAATGGCGGGATTAAATTCAAATCGATAGTCGCAAAGGCCGGCGAACCGTGGTCCAGCCTGGATCAGTAAACGACCCGGGAGTGATCCGTCTTCGAGGATCGGAATCGCTAACTGGATTCGATGACGTCGACCGCTCTTCAACACCGCGCCGGGAAATCGACCGGCTTCAAAGGCCTCAACCAGTCGGTCGCAATTTGCAATGACATTGACAGGACTAGGGTCGTATCGGACCAGCGAAATCTTATCGATTGATAAGGACCAGGGGCGATTGCGATAAGGACTCATTGGGTACATTCAGGTTTAGATGAGAGAGCTGGCATTGGGAAACTGGGATCCGTTGGTTCAATTAGGTTTCCATTGGGTGTCACTGGGCTTGGTGGTCAACAAAGGGGCTTATAAGAGGCACCTGTTGCGAACACGGATTTCTGCCTTTTCGTGCGGATACCGAGAGCCGCCCGAGTCCGGTTTGGACCGGACTCGGGCGGCGATCGCGCAGAGGGAGAGCAACCTCCGCCGCGATCTAGCTGACATGGCATTAGCCAAGGCTAGAGCCGCAAACATGCCGGCACTCGGCGTAACCCGCGCGATCACGGGTTCACCTTGGTGAAGGTGTTCCTTACTCTCTCGAGAGCATGCCGTCTTTCGGGCTCCGCCCGGATTGGATCAGCAGCAGATGCAATTGGTAACCGAATGACATCGTCGTAAGCCACGTTGCCATCCGTCAGTAGCTCGCGCCGCGCCATGTAGGCATGTTCACCAATGACGATGCCTCTGGTATGCGGATGCGTTCGCGCCGCGATGCATCGCCCGAGGGACAGGTCGATTTCGATCCATTGGCCGCCAGCATAAGATTTTGCCTCGGCGCGAATGATTTTAGCGAGCGATAACGGTTCGGAGCGGCAGAGCCATTTGCATGGGTGTCTCTCGCCCATATATGCGGCCGACTTGATCAATTGAGCGGTGTGGCCGCTTGTCCATTCTGGGCAGCTCTTACCGATGTCGGAGAAACTCGTGAAGTCAGCCGCATTCAGGGTCAAGCGGACTCGCCACAAAATGCCCTCGCGGTAAAGCTTCTTGCATAATGGACTCATCGCCGAACTTGTTCGATCACCACTTTCGCTGGTGGTAGCCCAAAGAAAATCTTGAGGGTAACCACCGATCCTGTTGGTGCCGGGCCGGAGTTCACCTGATTCGATAATCCATGGGAGTCGGATAGTGTCGGTGTAATGATAGGCAGGTAAAAAAGGCTTTGTATCGCTGGTCGACATCCTGTGTCCTCGGTTCGAAGTAGGTGGGTGTTCTTTCATCCGCGCGCTGCCCATCATCCAGCACCTGAGCTGAGGCGCATGCAGCAAGCAGCAAGTGAACTTATTCGTCGGTACCGCTTCGCTCCCGAAGCATTGAAGATAGCGACCAAGAGAAGTGAGGTCGCCGATCTCGATCGCTTCAAAACACGAACACCGAACGAGGGGCGGCTTATTCACTTCTGTATCGCCCTGTTGCGACTTTCTTCCCGCCCAGTCGATTTCGGGGATTGCTCCGCTCGGAGCCCCGGCAGATTCGCGTAACTTGGTCCGCAGTCAGATGCCCATGCCGTAAAAGGCCCGCTGCGACCCCCTGCACCGCTCTCGACACCGCGGGTTGTTGCAACATGTCGTAGGTTGCTTCCACAAACATTCGGCACCTGTCGAACAGCTGCTCCTCGGCCGCTCCTATGTTTCGCCGATACAAAATCTCCATCGCAGCCTCGAGGTCATTATCCGCAGGCTTGCCCGTTCGTGCGGCCTGGAGGGCCTCGCGCAATTTCCGTTCGCTCGGAAACGGATCGCCCTCCATACAGAATTCAAACTCAGCGCAATCGCCCGCCAGCGCTATCGGCAAATGGGTTGTCTCCCAGGACCTTTCCGGGACGTAGAATCGGTAGCCGCAATACCAATTACCGTCGATGGTGACACCGAAGTGATTGATCCGACCGCCTAGCGCGACCACCATTACGGCGTGGCCCGCTTCGTGTGTCGCCGTCTCGGGGAGTCGATCGGAAATATGAGGCGCGTCCATTCGCGGCCGCATTAGGCTCGGCAACTGAACCAAGCGAGTGGATCGAGGAGGGTTGACGGTTTCCATGTTGAAGCGGTTCATGAATCAGCCTTTAATCTTTGAATGAGGTCGCGGATGTCCTCAACGTGCCACGCTGTGATACGGGGTCCGAGCTTTACGGGTTTGGGAAACCGGCCATCGCGAACACCGGCCCACCAACTCGACTTTCCAATCGGTAGTGGTCCAACAGGCGCGATTATTTCGCGCAGGCGGAGGAATCCTTCAGCAGGCAGTTGATTCTTGAGTGACATGCGAGTTGCGTCCTTGAATTGCATGATCAAGGATAAACCCTCGCGAGGAGTGCGATAGGGTACAACGGCTATCGAGCCAGCCTCGCGTTGTCCCCCATCGAGACAGAGCTGAACTTCCTCCGAATTGATGAACACCTGTATGGCTCCAGGAACTAGGACGTGTTGGATGGAAGGACGTCAAAGGAGCTGGCTTGGGCGATGCGCTGGGTGTGGGGTCAGCGGGAGCCGGCAGCGGCGGGGTGGCCACCACGCAGGCGATGCTGCCGTCCGCGGACAGCGGCATAGATCGCTCGTTTGCAGCGGCATAACGGCGACTGATATGGAGCGCGACATTTTGAAAAACTGTCCCGGGCCGTTGTGCGCCTGTGCGGAACAGAAAAACGGCCTTGTGCTATCCTCTGCGGCTGCGAGGGTAGCGGACATCTGCTTATTGGAGGCACTGCTCCCGTAAAAACGTGGTCCAGAAGTGCATGCGGGCTCGAAGAGTGGTGGCTCCGTTCCAGCGGCGATCCCGACTAGGAAAATGACAATTGTCATAACCCAGACCCCCCTGCCCATGATCGGACTGAGGAGTTGCGATGCCCAAGACAACAACCGGTGGCCGCCCGGAATTGAAGCCGGTCAACGTCGGCGCGGCCGCCATCGGCTGCGGACATGAGTTTCTGCTTCATCGAAGATTGCCGCGCCGGCTACCCTGTGGCGATCCAGTGCGATGTGCGGGGTCTCACCAGCCGGCTATTATGTCTGGCGCTCGCGCCCCGCGAGCCAGCGATCCGCGGCCAACCGTAGATCGTGGACGACATCAAGTAGGTCAATCGCGGCACCTGCGGACGTTATGGCAGCCCACGCATCCACGCCGACTTGAATACTCAGGGCCGCGCGGTGAGCGGCGGTCGCATCGTGCGCGGCCACGGCGGGTGCTCACCACAGACAGCCATCACGATCGCCCCGAACCTGGTCGATGTGGCACACCGAACCGGATCCGGCTCGCCCGACAGCACCTTCATCGTGATCGATCGGGGATGGTCGGTGTGGAAGTCCTCGGCTGGCGTGTCGAATACTTCCATTGGCAGCCTTGTCGATGCCCATCTCAGCGCAGCGGCCAGGCACCGGAGGCGTGCAACAGCCTGGGCACTACCGCAAGACGAGGCCATGTCCACTTTTTATTTAGAGGGGAACATCAACCGACGCCTAACTCTACGAAGCTGGTTTCAGTCTACGCTTCGCTTGGCGTATGTACTCTGCAATCGCGTCCTCATCTCCAGATCGAATTCGAGCTTCACGCAGCACCGAGATGACAAACCTACTGCCCGCCCCCGAACGGCCCGTACCGAATTTCTTAATAAATGACATTTGAAACAGATTCGGCAGTAGGTGACCAACGAGAGTTCGTAAGTCCAATTCTGGCTTCAGGTTCCTCGTTAGAAAATCAGTAGATTTCTTGTCGGCCAACCAACTCAAGACTTTGTCATTCGAAAACTTAAGATGAAAAAGTGTTTTTAGAACACCCTCATCTATGGATGGAGTTGAGTCTCGCGGACGATACCGGCGTTCCCAACGAAGTCCTGGTACATTGCGCCGAATCTGATCCTGTGCGGCGCTTCCGAGTCCGGAGAGTAGCTTGAGATTTGCAGGATGTAGCTTTCTCTTTAGCTCCTGTAGCACCTTGCGGATATCGTCAAAATCCGCCGTCTGCCTACCATCGAGCCGGGGCGTTATCCATCGCAATGCATCATTGATTCCGTAACGAAGATCTTCGATCAACTCTGCCGACGCTTCCAGTTCAGGATATGTTTCAGCGATTATCCTCCGAACCTGATTATCGGTAACTGGCTTGACCTGATAAGGATCAAAAGCGGCCCGTTTCTTTTTCTTCACGGGTTTGTAGGCGGTCGCTTTTTTTGTTTTTTTATCCATTTTTGTGGCCTCGACTGACCCAAGGCTTACAAGCGTGGATCTGCGTGAACCCGTGCGACCCGCCAGTGATTTCCGAAGTTTGCGCTGTCGCCGACCTACGTTCGGGTATCTTTTGGGTGTGAAAAGCATTGTTGCACATTGCTGAACTTCCCCATTGAACGAACCGCCGGATGCGGAGTTTGTGAGAGCGGTCGAGTCAAGGGCCTAATCACGCGGACTGATGTTCTTGGAAACCAAAACAGTTTGACATGCCCTGCAACCGACTCATCATCTAGCTTATTCTGGTCGCGTTCGCTGCAACTCGCAATTTGCCAGCGATAGCGAGTCGCTCGCACGGTATTTCGTGCCGAGCAACTAGTCACTGACGGAGCATAATTATCTCGAAGGCTTCGGCCGACCACGTCCGGGTTCTCCGCCCACGCTCTATCGCCGCTCTCAAACGCAGTTATTTGTTGGTATTTTTGTTGGTACATGAGAAATCAACACGCAGCTAATATACTGATTTTACTCATTAAAAATTTATCCCTATGGCCGTTGCCGGGCCCACCACGCTTCGCCCTTCGGGCTACGCGTGGCGCAGCCACGCGGGACCCGAGGGGTGAAGCGTGGTGTCCGGCGTAGCTTGAGCAAAGCGAAAGCGAAGACGGACTGGAGCGGCGAAGGTGGGCCGCGAGCTACGGCTCGGCAAGCCAAAATATCGAAAACAACCCCATGCAAAGTAGCAATGGTCGCTGGCCTGGATGCTTGCGATCCCGCGAGAACATTTTGACACGTCGGGCAAATCAGGGGCACTATTCAATGATCGCGCAATTTGAAAAACGCCCATGGGCCTGCCCGACAACGGGCTGTTCGGCGCGATTGCAGGCAAAAATCCTTACCCACAGCTGAATTGCTCCGACCTCCTTCAATCGGGGTTGAGCCAAGTCTCAAAAAAAGCATGAGCGGCTCCGCAACAACTTAACCCTGCCAGGGCAGCGAGTACGTCCGGACGTTGGTGAACCCTTTCATGGCCTCCACAACTCCCTCCTTGTAGCCCCTGCCCGGAGTCCTTGATGCCCCCGAACGGCGACATCTCGGTGCGATAGCCCGGCACCTCCCACACGTTCACGGTGCCGACCTCAAGTTCGTTGATGAAGCGCGTAATGTAATCGAGGCGATTTGTGCAAACTCCGGAAGACAGCCCGTAGGCTGTCGAATTGGAAATGCGGATCACCTCTGCGATGTCGTTCGGACAGCGAATTATCGGGATCACCGGTCCAAACGTCTCCTCATGCACGAGTTCGCAATCGTACGGCACGCGGTCGACGACGGTTGGGGCATAGAGGGCGCCCTGGCGATCGTTGCCGTGAAGCAGCTCGGCGCCCTTCGTCACCGCGTCATTGACACGGTTTTCGAACAGCACAGCGGATCGTTCATTGATGACTGTGCCAACATCGGTTTCCGGATCGGCCGGGTCGCCGCATGTCAGCCTCCTGGCCCTTTCGAGCACGCATTTCGAGAATTCATCGGCGATCTTCTCGACGACGAGAATGCGCTTCACCGCCGTGCAGCGCTGGCCCGAATTCTTCGTCGCGCCCTGCACGGCCAGCTCGGCCGCCTTGTCGAGGTCGGCGTCCTCCATGACGATCAGCGGATCGTTGCCGCCGAGTTCGAGCACGATACGCTTGTAGCCTGCGGTGCGGGCGATGTGCTTGCCGACCCGTACGGAGCCCGTGAAAGTAACCAGGTCTGCGTCCGGATCCGTGATCATCGCATCGCCCATCGTGGACGGATTACCCGTGACCACGGAGAGCATCTCAGGCGGCAGTCCCGCTTCGTAGAGCACGTCCGCGAGTGCAAGTGCGGTCAGCGGGGTCAGCTCAGTCGGCTTGAGAACGACCCGGTTGTTCGTTGCGATCGCAGGCGCGAGCTTGTGGCTCACCATGTTGAGCGGATGATTGAATGGCGTGATCGCCGAGATGACGCCCAGCAACGGGGTCCGCAGCGTGTGGATGCGGCGCGCCTTGCCGTTCGGCGAGATGTCGCAGGCATAGGACTCGCCGTCGTCCTTGACCGCGAGTTGTGCGGCGAACGACCAGACGTCGTAGGCGCGCGTCGACTCGTAGATCGCGTCCTTCCAGCAGAGGCCGGACTCCGCGGATATGATACGCGCGAAGGATGCGCGCCGACCGCGCAGCAGTTCAGCAGCCTTCTGCAGAATTTGCTGACGCTCGAAGCGCGACAGTTTTGGCTTGAACGCTTTCGCCTTGCCAAACGCTTCGCGCACGTGTTCGGGCGCGCTGCCGGCACGGTGCCGACGAGCGACCCGTCGTAGGGATTGCGGACCTCGATCACATCACCGGTCGTGACGTGTTTGCCGGCAATGCGCATCGCCTCCCGCTTTGCCGCGTAACTGAAAGGCACGTTCATGGCATCGATCCTCAGGCTACGAGATTCAACGCGACGTCGAAGACGTCGAAATTGCGCAGCGTACGGCCGGCAGGAACAACGATCTTTCGATTCGCGATCATCGGCACGGTCTGCTCCGTGAGACCGCCGTGCGAACGCAGCGGCTCAGTTAGTCCCGACAGATCGTGCCTGGCGGCAGAGGTGCCGAGCACCTTGTGTTTCGACGACAGCACGACGACGTCGCCAATACGGTCGGCCGGAAGCTCGAACCGCTTGCAAGCCTCTTCCGCCGGGATCGCAACCTCGACCCCCGCGAGCGTCTTGATGTGATCGAGCACGGCTTGCCGCTTGTCGTTATCGACGTAGACAGTCGCGAATGAGCCGAGCGCACCATGATGCGCGACGTACGGGTCTGTGATCGGCAGAATCACGCGCGTCGTCCCGGCACCGAATTTCCCGTCAAGGATCTCCTGCAGGTAGATGACGTCCGGCTCGCCGTTTGGCAGATGTTTGTCGTTCATGCCGTGATCGGCGGTCATCACCAGCACGCAGCCCAGCGCATCGAGCTCTCCGACGTAGCGGTCGAACATCTTGTAGAAGCTGTCGGCGATCGCAGAACCCGGCGCCGCCTTGTGCTGCACGTAGTCCGTGGTCGAAAGATACATCACGTCCGGCCGGAAGATCTTGAGCAGCTTGACGCCGGCCGCGAAGACGAACTCCGACAGATCGGCCGAATAGACTTCCGGCAATTTCATGCCGACGAATTCGAGCACGTTTTCGATGCCGTTTTCGGCCATGTTGGCCTTGTCGGCCTTCTCCGACGAGAACGCGATGGCGGTCCCCTTTTGGAAGTCGAGGCCCTTCCCCAGCAGCGTGCGCAACTTGTCCTTCGCGGTCACCATGGCGACCTTGCTGCCGGCCTTCTGGAACTCGGCGAGGATCGTCGGTGCGCGCAGGAAGCGGGCGTCGTTCATCATTACTTCCTGCTTTGCCTCGCGGTCATAGAAGAAGTTGCCGGCGATGCCGTGCACGGCCGGCGGACGGCCGGTGATGATCGACAGGTTGTTCGGGTTTGTAAAACTCGGGATCACCGACAGCGCGAGCGTGTTCGTGCCGGTCTTCAGTATCCGTTCGAGGTTGGGGCAGAGTCCCTTCTCGATAGCGCGCTCGATATAGCCGGGCTCGGAACCGTCGATACAAATGACGACGGTCGGGGTATTGGGGACGCGATAGCTGCGGCCATTCGTCGTCACGGAAGCGGGAGTACGTGTGAGCATGGCTCATCCTTTCCAGTGTTGCGCCACGCGGTGACGCTCTAAGGGGTACCTTTTTCCCGGCAATACCGAGAGGCGGATAAAGTGGCCGGCAATGTTCGGTGCCGGCCGAGTTGCGTCAGCGGATCATCGAGCGGACGCGGGAGGAAAGGAGGTCGGTGACCAACACCATCGCAAGGATGACCAGGATGCAGGTCGCCGTGTCCTGATATTGGAACAGCTTCATCGAGGACACGAGTTCGAAGCCGATGCCGCCCGCGCCGACCATGCCGAGCACGGTGGATTGGCGCACGTTGGTCTCGAGACGGTAGAAGACGGTACCGAGCCAGGCCGGCAGCACTTGCGGCAGCACACCGAAGAAGAAGGTCTTGAACGGGCCGGCGGCGGCCGAGCGGAACGCTTCGAGCGGACCTTCGTCGATGTCTTCCATGGCTTCGGCAAAGAACTTGCCGAGCATACCCGCGCCGTGGATGGCGAGAGCGAGCACGCCGGCGAACGGGCCGAGGCCGATGGCGGCGACGAAGATCAGCGCCAGGATAATCTCGTTGATGCCGCGCATGCAGTTCAGCACTTGGCGGGTGAAGTGATAAATCGCCGGATGCGGTGAAAGGTTGCGGGCCGCAAAAAAGCTGATCGGCAGCGAGATCGCCACGCCGAGCAGCGTTCCCCAGATCGCGACCTGCAAGCTTTCCAGCGCGGGCCGCCAGAGCTTCTCAATGAACTCCGGATTCGGTGGCATCATGCGGACCAGAAAGTCCCACATATAAGGGATGCCGTTCCAGAGATTGGCCGCGTTGATCTGCGATCCGACTGCAGCCCAATAGAGGAAGCCCACGATCACCAGACCGAAGACGCCGGTGCCCCACCAGCCGAAGCGGCCCTGAGGCGGACGAAGAACGAGTTGGTAGCTGGACATGGTCGTCTCCTGCTCAGGCGGATGCCGCAAGGGCGATGGGATCGAGCGAATTCGACACCAGGCGTGGGCCGGCATTCGGCCGCAACACGCGTGCAACGCCCGGATCTTCCAATCCCGGATAGATCTGGTGCACGACGTCGACAGTGAGGTGATCCGGCGTATCGTCGAACACCACCTTGCCGCCCGAGAGACCGACGATGCGCTCGCCAAATTCGACTGCGTAGTCGACCTGATGCAGATTGCAGATGACGGCGATGCCTTCTTCCTTGCAGATCGCCTTGAGATAGCCGAGCACGACACGCGAGGTCTTCGGGTCGAGGCTGGCCACCGGCTCGTCGCACAGGATGACCGCCGGGCGTTGGGCCAGCGCACGGGCAATGCCGATGCGCTGCTGTTCGCCGCCGGAGAGCTGGTCGGCGCGCGCCATTGCCTTGTGTGTCAGCTCGACGCGCTGAAGACATTCCATTGCGATCTCGACGTCCTTCGTCGGGAAGATTTGAAGCGCCGAGAGGATCGACGACATCCCGGCCATGCGACCGACCAGGATGTTCTTGAGTACGGTGAGTCGCTTTACCAGGTTGTGGTGCTGGAAGATCATCGCGACCGGGCGCAAGCGTCCGCCGCCCGCACGTTTGGAGTCGAAGATGGTGCCGTCGATGACGATCTGGCCGGCGTCCGGCGGCGTGAGACCGTTGATGCAACGGAGCATGGTGGATTTTCCGGCGCCGCTCGGCCCCAGCACTACGAGGAATTCGCCTGACTTGACTTCGAGATCGATGCCCTGGAGCACCGGCTTCCCGTCGTAAGATTTCTTCAAACCTGCGATCTTGATCATCTGAGCAGTCCTGTGCCGGAGGGTTGGTTACGGCGGGTCAGCGCAGCGGGCTCATTTCATCTTCTTCAGATCGAGATTGAGCGCCTTTGCGGTATCGCGAATCACATCGTAGGCCGCATCGTTGGTTTCGACGAAGCGGTTGAGCTTGCCCTGGTCGGCCCAGGTGATGTCCTTGATGTTCAAGAACGCGGTCTTGATCTTTGCCTTCAGTTCCGGTGTCAGATTCTTGCGCCACACCGTCGGCGATTCCGGGATCGGGTCAGAACTCCACACGACGTGGATGTCCTCGCGCTTGACGAGATTCTTCTGCACTGCGGCGTCGAAGATGCGGTCGGCGATGGTGGCCGCGTCGACACGCTTGTTGGCGACCGCCAGTGCGTTGGCATCGTGCGAGCCGGTGAAAAGAACGCGGCCGAAGAACTTCTCCGGGTCGATTCCGAGCTTGAGCAGGCCGGCCTTGGGGAAGAGATGGCCGGAAGTCGAAGACGGATCGACGAACGCGAAGGTCCTGCCCTTCAGATCGTTGATGTCCTTGATGCCACTGTCTTTCCGCGTGATGATCTGGCTGTGATAGAAAGTACGTCCGGACTTTTGTGTCTCGGCGGTAGCAAACGCCTCGATGTTGGCCACGGAGGCGCCGAGCACATAGGAGAACGGGCCGAGATAGGCCACCTCGATGTGACCGGCGCGCATCGCCTCGATGACGCCGTTGTAGTCGGCGGCAACGAACCCCTGCACCTTCATGCCGAGATTCTTTTCGAGCGCATCGAGCAGCTGCTGGCTCGACGCCAGCATCGCGCGGGAATCTTCTGATGGAATGAGACCGACGCGGATCACACCCTGTGCACGCAACACATTCGGCATGGCGACCAAGGCGCCGGCCGCAGCAACGGACCCGACGAGCATTTTCCGACGCGTGATGTTCATGTTTTCCTCCTGTGATTCCGTTGGTCTTTTTGACCATTGCCGGTGGTTTGTGGTGGGCGCGTTCGCCTCTAGGTCTGTTTCACTACGCTGCCTTGACCGTCTGCCTTCCAATGAAATTCCTGCCGCGCTCGCCTTCCAGCGCCTTCTCGACCAGGCGTGTCCATTCCGCCGGCGAAACGCCGTAGGTGGCAGGATCAGTCTTGACGCCGATCCCCTCGAGGAAAGACCGCAGCTTGCGGACACCTTCGCTGAGGTCCGGGCCAAAGATGCGGCGCAGTGCGGCGTCGCAGTCGGGACTGTTGCCTATTGCCCACCCCATCACGATCGGCAGCGAGAACGAACAGGCGATGCCGTGGATCAGTCCGATCTTCAGCGTAATGTCGTAGGAGATGTTGTGGGCCAAAGCCGTCTTGGTCTGCGAGAAAGCGAAGCCGGCGAGCAGGCTGCCGCGCGCCTGACGAGTGCGCAGATCGATATCGCCGAG
The DNA here is from genome assembly GCA_043099345.1 of Bradyrhizobium sp. TZ2. Lineage (GTDB taxonomy): Bacteria > Pseudomonadota > Alphaproteobacteria > Rhizobiales > Xanthobacteraceae > Bradyrhizobium. The sequence continues at coordinate 59,992 of CP170752.1, forward strand.
ATTGTCGAGCAGGCGCGGCAGCGTTTCGATGATCTCGCGCGCGGCCTCGACCGCGAAGCCGGCCGAGACCGAGTTGGCGTTGACGTTCCAGATGCTCTCGAGCGCATGTGATAGGGAGTCGAGACCGGTCGCCAGGGTCAGCCCTCGCGGCGCCCCAAGGATAAGCTGCGGATCGAGCACGGCGGCTTCGGGATAGAGCAACGGATGCGCCAGCGAATACTTGCTGCCGTTGGCCGAATCCCACACGGTTGCCCAATGAGTGACTTCGCTGCCGGTTCCGGAAGTAGTCGGCACCGCAATGATCGGCACGATCGCCGACGTGTCCAGCGGGGCCTTCTCGGTAAGATGGCGGCGGACATTCTCGAAGTCGCCCTTGCTTGCAGCCAGCACCTTGGCCGCATCCATCATCGAGCCGCCACCGAGGGCAACGATGACTTCAGGCGCTTGCGTTGCAGCGCCGAAGACGCGGCAGGAATTCACCAGATCGGCGCAGTCCGGGTTGGTCTCGATATTGTCGATGACGGCAACCGGCTCGCCCGCGACCTTTGTAAGGCGCGCCGCCAGGTCGTTGAAAATCGGTTGATTATAGGTCACGAGGGCATAGCGGCGCTTGCCGATCAGGCCTCCGACTTCATCGAATGTCCCTGCGCCGAAGCGAACTTTTACGGGATTCCAGTAGGCCCACCGCATAACGTTCCACCCTTGATCGCGCCTGAAGCGCTGCTACTTCCGCGCTTCTCGTGAGCGCTCGTTGTGGTCTGGACCATTGCTGAACGCTGATACATCGACAAATTGATTTTTTCGGAGAAATAGATAGATTTGTTCTATGCGATACACCCAGCTTCGCTCCTTCCATGCTGTGGCGACTGCAGGCGGCTTCAATGCCGCGTCGGATGCAGTTCACATCACGCAGCCGACGCTGACAGCCCAAGTCGGCGCACTGGAGGCGGAGTACGGCGTCGAGCTCTTCATCAAGAAGGGCCGCCGCCGCGAGTTGACCGACACGGGACGGCAACTACTGGCGATTACGTCGCGCCTGTTTGCCGAGGAAGAAGAAGCGGTCGCATTCCTGGAGCAGTCGCGCGAGCTCAAGACCGGTCGGCTTTCGATTGGCGCGGTCGGCCCCTATCACGTCACCGAGATGCTTGCGGCCTTCAATCGCGCCTATCCGAGGATCGAACTCGCCGTGAAGCTCGGCAACTCGCACGAGGTCCTCGATGATCTTCTTGACTACAAGAGCGACATCGCGGTGCTAGCGCACATTGATGAGGATGATCGTCTTCTCACTCTTCCATATAGACGCCATCCAGTCGGCGTCTTTGTGCGCACCGATCATCCGCTGGCGAAGCAGAAGAGCGTCAAGATCTCCGAACTCGAAGGCCAACCACTAATTATCCGTGAGACCGGCTCTACGACGCGACGCGCGTTCGAGCAAGCGCTCGCTAAGGCAAAGATCAAGCCGCGCATCGTCATGGAGATCGGAAGCCGCGAGGCGATCCGCGAAGCCGTCATTCGCGGGTTGGGTATAAGCTACGTCTCGGAAGCCGAGTTCGTTCCAGACTCTTCTCTGCGCCTCATCCCAATCAGTAATGCGGGAATTTTCACCTATGCGCATGTTGTGATCTTGCGGAAACGCGAAACCAGCCGGATCATCCGCGCGTTTCTCGAAGTCGTGCGCAAGACAAAGGTTTCCAATACAAAGTAGCGTCGCTCGAGGTAATTGGGTTGAGCGGGAGTAACTGCCTGGAGAGCGCTATCGGCCGAGCAATGACCGCCCCAAGCGCGGAAGTTGTTGCAGGAGATGAAGTGATTTGCATTCAGCAAGGCCGGGCAGCCCACCGTGCAAATCGCCCAAGGCCTATTTCGTCACCATCCGACGGATTGGCGTCACAGTGCCGGTAGCCTGGGTGGTAGGAGCGTGATCGCGATGCCGATGCCGTCCTGGATCAACCGAGGTCCGGGCCTATCATCGAAATATTGAGCATCGTCTGCTTGCCCACGCTTCAGACTTCGCCAACGGCGAAGTTCGATCACTGCTTCATTTTGATGCCCTTCTCGGCCCTGTACTCCTTGAAGACCACGTCGATGGCTTCAGTGACCTTCTTGCCGGGATTTGCCTTGCAGTGGACGATGACCTCGTGCTCAAGGGATTTCGCGCGATCGACCTGCATCATGTGCTTCTTGGCGAGTCCGTTGTACCAGCCGCTGTACCAGACGGTGAGGTAATCAGCGTCTTCCTGGAATGTGTTCGCCAGCTGGGCGCAGGTCAGTTTCTGGACATCGACATAACCGTCACGGTCCGCATAGGTCTTCAGTTCGACCTGGGCCAACGCCGGTCCCGCAATAATAGCCGTCGTGCAACACAAGATGAGTTTCTTTGCGATCATTTGGATGGTTCTCCTGCTGTTCTGACTTTGCAACGTTCGATCATGGCAAGCCACAGAAGCAGGCGGCTGTGCGCGTTCCCTTGAACATGATCGTCGCTCCGAAAATGATTGATTGCAATGATGGAGCGCGGCGCTATCGCGCTCCGAAGCGGCATTCTCGGCAAACGGCGGTCAAAGTGACCTCGACAATTCTATCGCCTGCCAACTCGATTGACCGGACCACCACGATTCATCGGTGTTCCCGGTCGCACACCCACACCCGGGGCGCCGACCCCGGGGGTCGCCACGGCGCGCGCGACCGGCCGCGGCCGCAGCACGACACCGGGCCTGACGACGCAACCAGCAGGATACGAAATATACTGGCAGTAAACTACGGCGCTGGCCTGTTCACTGCTGGCCGTCACGAATCCAGCCGTCAGCAGGGCTGATAGTGCAATCGAACGCTTCATGATTGCCTCCTCCATTTGATTGATCGTCAGATATGGGTCTGATTCACCGGCAAACGGTGGCGATCCGTCCATAGACGTCCACCACCTGTGTGCACGCGGGTGCGACCACCACTGGCGCTGCCACGACGGCCGCACCTGTTGCTACCGCGCCGACGGCCACGGCTCTGCGCGTGGTCCGCCGAGCGACGCCGGCGTAACTCATCGGCGTCAGCGGGCGTCCGATCGGGCTTCGGCGGACGACAGCAGCGATGATTGCGGATCCAGCGGCAGTTGCCCGCTCCACACCAAGGCTGCGCCGCCGACAATCGTCGCTATCGCGACATGGAAGATCGTTTTGAAATCCCGGTCATTTCTTTGCTCCTGTCTTCGCAACGCCTTGCGGTACTTCATCGATGTCACCGAGATCGCCGAGCGCGATCTTCTTGGCGGATGTATCCTGCTTGAACGCAAAGGCATCCGCCGGCAGGTCTGTCTTCCATTCCTTGATGCGCAGCGTGTATTGCGGCGCCTCGCCGATGCCCTTGCTGGTAATCACGTATTTGCGCGGGATCGGCTTGGCGCCGGCTTCGATCCATATCTGCCAGTCGGTTTCCGTGTTACGGAACGCCAAATGATCGCATTCGACGCCATCGATGACGCCCTTGCCGATCACAGCGCCTTCGATAACGTCGGCCATCATGACGTCATAGACGTTGGAAAGCAGGAGGTCAGCCCCCGGAGCGACGACGCCGTGCTTGTCGCGCAATACGTCGATCAATTGATCGGCCGTTCCCGGGGCATCGATCTGGGCGTAATCCTTGCTGTCCTTGTTGTTCACGGTGAGCATCTTGCCGTCGAACACGATTTCGATGTCACGGTATCCGCCCGTGCGGGTGGCGCGAAGCTTGTCGGGACGGCTCAGCTGTACCTGGCCCGAACTCGTGAACTGGATTTTCTGCAGGCTGGATGTAATCACCTCGATATCGGAGTCGAACGTGACCGATACCGTCTTCTGGCTCGCAACGTAGTCCGACATCGCCTTGAGAAGTTTTTCGGCATCGCTGCCTTGCGCCCGAGCCTCAGGCATGAGCGAAACGCCCATAGTCAAGATCGTGCTGACCAAGATCGGCCATCGTGCCACTCGACCGATCGAATTGTCTGCTGCGTCCTGCATCTTCATTGGCTTTTCCTTGTTTGTTCAGCGGCCAGATTGCTATCAAAAAAAGCGTGTCGGCCAAGATCGATCCTTACGCGACACGTTCAGTTCACGAGCTCGATCTGGCCCGGCTTCCATGTCTTGTCGAACCATGACTCCAGCGGACCGTAGAGGCGAAGGATCATGAACCAACCCTTGTCGGGAATCGTCTGCACCCAGTTGTTCTCCATTCCCGCCGGGGCCTTCGGTCCGAAGTAGACATCCACCGAACCATCCGCATTGACCTTGACACCCTTGTTTTGGCTACTGACGCTTGGGGCTTGCTGGTCGGTTTGCACCATCGAGCGGGTCTGGTTGTCGTAGGCGATGACCGACCAGAAATCCTTGACCGGGATATTTGGCGGCAGGCGCAGCTTGTAAGTCTTGCCGCCATCAAAGGGATTGCCGTTCGCATCCTGAACCGACCAGGGATATTGCGAGCCCCGGCCCACCATCTTCTCCTCCATCGCCGGCGTGACGCCGATGGCGAAGTAATAGTAGAAGACAGCACCGTCCAAATTGCTGACGCCGGGCGCCACCTCGAACTTGTAGCCGCCGAAAAACGGCAGGCGCCACGTACTGTCCGGATAGAAGTACGCATCCTTCGCGCGAACCTTGAAGGCGATCGTCCGCGCCGTCACGGCGCCGATGTTGGCGGCGTCGGCGAGGATCTTCTTCATCCGCTCATCGGGATTGAAGGGCTGGCCCTTGACGATGCCGATCGAGGCGAACAGGCCCAAGGTGGTGGGATCGGAACCGTCCGCTGGCTCTTCCTGGATGACCTGGTTCAACAGGCTCCAGAACGAGTAGTCACCCGGTGCGACGAAGTTCGATGGAATTCCGGAGGCATTGACGAATTTCATCGGCCGCGGGTTGGCGGTCTCGGCCAGGCGATAGATCCGCAGGTTCTTCTTGACCGAGTCAACCCCGGGTCGGGTAGAACCGTCCACGACGAAAGCGCGAAATACGAGGTAGCTGCCGAAGGTGCTCGGCCGCAGGACGTGATAACCCGGCGGTATGTCGCCCTTGAATCCAGGCGGCAACAGGAGGTACTTGCCGCCCTCGCCCTTGTCGGCCCCGGTGATGCCGACGTCGCCCACCCACTTGTACCAGAAGTCGTCGACCATCCCCAGCACCTTGGGCGGGATCTCGGCCACCAGCGGTCCCTTGCTCGTGTCGACCCAAATGAAGTTGTAGATCGTGTTGTCGTTGCCAGTCAGCGCTACGGTCTTCGGATCAAGCAGATTTTCCCAGATCACGTCGGTTTGGTTATCGGGTCCGAACTTGCGCAGCGAGTCTCGCATGCCGGCCTGATTTACGATCGGAATCGCCAGCAGATAAGCCTGTAGCGCGCGCGAACGGTCCAGGTTGTCGTAGATTTTATCAACGGTATCGGCCGACGGGTAGCCGTAATTGAGATTCAGCGTCCCGATCGAGGACTCGATCTTGTCCGGCACGGCGACGCCCGATGAGAAAGGCGTCGTCATCTTGTAGGTCTGTGCGGAAGCGGTGCCCAAGCCCATCAGCACCACCGCAACGGTGGCGCAAAGCAGTCTTGTCGTGCGCATCACTGCTCTCTCCTCGTCGACAGCCGCTGCAAGCGTAGCGCTGGCCAAGCGTTTCATGGTGTTTCATCCTTTGTTGCAGTCCGGGCTGCGCGGCGCCTGATCCGGCACCGCGCATCAGCGGGGCGGGGATAATTATTACGCGGCATTGATACCGGGCGGCTGCCACGCCCCGTTGCCGACCGGCAGAATTGAAGGCGCTTCTGTTTTCGGCCAGTAGAGCCGCATCACGAGGTAGATCGGACCGTCCGGCGCCGGCAGCCAGTTCGATTCCTTGTCCGCACCCGGCGACTTGCTCTGGATGTAAAGCGTCAGCGACCCGTCCGCGTTCTTCTTCAAGGACGGGAGCATCGGCGAATTGATCAGATAGCGGTCGATCGGGTTCTTGATCAGCAGTTGCGTCTTGCCATCGTACATCGTCACCGACCAGAAGGCGTTAACCGGCGGCAATTGACCGACCGGGAAGGTCAGCGTGTAGTTGTGCTTGCTGCCGTCGAGCGTCTTGCCGCCATCGTCGACGCGCGTGATCGGATAAACCGCCTCGACCGAGTCGTTGCCGTAGATGCCCGCCTTGGCGCCCGCGGCGCGTTTCAGCCAGTCGCCGTTGTAGAACGCCGGATTGCCAAAGAAGGAGTTGACCTGCCATCCGTTGAGCGATACGCCGCCCTTTGCGACAGCCTCGTCGATCTTTCGTTCTCCTTCCTTCATTCCGAGGAGAATCTCCGCCTTGTGCGCGAGCGGGAGATCCTTGAAGCTGAAGGCCTTTCCTGCCCCGACACCGATACGCGCAAGCTTCGCCCGGATATCCTTCTCGCTCTCGAGCGCCGGCGCGAACTGCAAGCAGAAATCGAGATACTCGAAGAAGTTCGTCTTCACGAGCTCCTTGTCGATCTTCGGAAAATTCACGGCCAGCGAAGCGGGCGGCGCCGGCTGCTTCAGATAGGCGGAAAGCGGCTGCGCCTTATAGCCAGCCTGCACCTTCATCACGTTGTCGATGTCGCCCGGATCGAAAAGCTGGGTGCGGTAGAGAACGAACGAAAACTGCGTGGTCGACTGGAACACTTTCTTGACTCCGGCGGGAGTTGCTCCCTTCCACTCCGGTCCGACAACCATGTAGTCGCCAGCCTCGCTTCCGGTGGCGCGGCTGCCGATATAGCCATAGTTGAATGTGTTACCGTCGATAAGCTGGACAGCGTAGTAGCGCTTTGGGTCCATCGGCGGGACCGAAATCACCATCGGCTCCGCCCTCAGGTCCACCCACAAAATCGAATAGGGCGTGTCGCTGTTCGGCGTAACGACGGCGGTATCTTCATAAGTAGAGACGTGGGATAGGTTCTTGATCTGATTGAACGGCGCCTTGAACTGCCCCGAATTCCGATCAATGGCAAATTCGTACATGGTGCCGTAGTTCATCACGATCGGCAGGCCGTAGATGAAGCCGGCTTCGGCGATGTCCTTGGCCTCGATAATGCCGGGGTAGCTCTGCGCCATCAGGAGGCTTGGCCTCGCGATTGCGGCGCCGGCGGCGATCGCCGCGGTGGAGCGAAGTAAATCTCGCTTCGTCAACATTTGCCGTACTCCTTGATCAAAGGTCATTTTTATTAAAGGTCATTTGAACTGTCGCGCGGATCCTTGGTAGCAAGGCGGATAGGGGTAGTAGCCACAGCGCGGCGCATAAGGATAAGCGACAGCAGCAGCGGCCCCGACAGCCCCGGCAACGGCGGCGCCGCGAGTAAGCGCCGCGCCAGGCCGTTCTGCGGGCGACGCCAGCATCGCTGCTGGCATGCGATGCGCACCGGGAAATGGTTTTCATCCCGCTATTTCACTGGATCCGGGGAGGATGTCTTGCCATTTCACGCCAATAGCCGCTGCGGTAGCTGACGAAAGTGGTGAGCACCGTTCGCCCTGTCGTAGCGATGGCAGGCTGACGTTAAAGTCCTTCCGTCAATACCGTTAAAACGCTATCTTTTCCCTTTTTCGAGGGTTGCAATGCAATTCCCGTTTGGCGAGGAATACATCTTGCCACTTCGCGCCGATCGCGACGGCTTGTACTGATCGTCCGCATGCGGCTCCTTCCCAAGTCGGGACTTGTCATTTCCTTCAACAGCTCTCTGCCGCCGATAAATGACAGGCTGTATTTTTATCAAACGCATGAAGACACGGCTGAAGCTGCTCGTTCCCGCATAGCCGAGGCGCAGGGCGATCTCCGATATGCGCTCGTTGGATTCAAGAAGCAGGTGGCACGCCGTATCGAGGCGCACTTCCGCAACCATGTCACTGTAGCTGGTGCCCATTGCAGCGAGATGACGCTGCAACGAGCGCGGGCTCATCCCCAGTTGGAGTGCTGTGCGTTGAAGTGCTGCGTCACCCTGACACAGTGAGGCAGCAATCGCCGCCCGCACTGAGTACCGGGAAGGTATTTGAATAGGCTTCATGGGACCGAAGACATGTGGTGAAGGCCAAACGCCGGGACGCCTCGTCTCGCTTTTGCTGGAGCATGAATGGAGAATCCTCGGCGGTCTTGCCATAAACTGCCAAGCTGGACCCGAAGGACGCTCCCAGCGCCGACCAGCCCCCTCCCCTTCCGCCCCCAAATGCAGCGGGCAACATTTTTGCAATACACGCCAATCGGGAACTATTAAGCTGTCGGCAGTTCAGCCTGGCCGCACGTCGAAGCGTGGAAAATCGCCGAGCCTCAAATTCTGTACGAGAAGAAGAAAATGACAATGACGATACTTCCTTTGACTCGTTGCCAATTCCTCATTCCTTTCGCTGCCATTTGTGATGAGATCGGTGCTTCAACGGAGGCGTTGCTCGCCAAGTTTCGCCTTCCGGCTTCTTTGCAGGAAAAGGCTGAGCATTATATCCCAATCCTGCAAGCGATACGTTTCGCGGAGGCCGCGCAGCGGTCGCAAGGCATCACAGACATTGGATTTCACGCTGCTCGCCAGCTGCAATTCTGCCACCTGAGCGAAAAGATGCGCGCCATCATCCGCTTCTCGCCGACGCTATTCATTGCCTTGCAGCAATTGTGCAAATGGGCGTCGCTTGAAGACACGACCGTGAGTGTGTGGCTGGAGCGCAACGACAATCATGTGAGAATTTGCAGCAAGCTCGCGGGCACGGCCAGGATGCCGCATCTTGAGCATTCGCAGTGGCTTCAGAATGTTTACGTGATGCATATCGTAAGGCAATTTGCCGGCCCCCACTGGGTTCCGGCGACGATGGCCTTCGAAGCCCGCTATGAACCGAGCCTTGAGACTCGGTCGTTCTGGCAGAATACCCGTTTCATGTCAGGTCAGAATTCCTCATGGATCGATATTCCCGTTTCATTCCTGGATCTCCCCAATCTCGCAAGCGCGGCGCCCGCGCCTTCACATAACGACGACGTTGGGCCGTCCGGCCACGAAATCGTCTCAGCCGTCAAATTGATGCTGCCATCCTACTTGGACGATAGAATTCCAACTATCGCAGAAATCGCAGAGATGGCTGGCATCAGCATCAGAAGCTTTCAACGCAAACTTTCAAGCGCGGGCGTTACATATTCTGACCTGCTTGACGGGGTCCGCTTTGAAAATGCCGCTAAACTTCTGCGCGAAACGAATGCCAAGATTATCGATGTCGCATTTTTCCTCGGGCTACACTGACCCTGCGCATTTCACTCGCGCTTTCCGACGATTTTCCGGAATTACACCGAGAGAGTTTCGTGGCAAATGGAAGCTGCAATAGGCGTCGGTCCCGTGATATGGGCATCCAACGCGAAGCTCGGCTCTCGATTGGCGTATAGTGGCAACTCTCGACGGCTTATGTCCGCTATAGGATGCCGAGCGTAAGGCCTCTTTCTGTCGCCGCATGCGAAGGTAAAGATGTAACACTTGCGAACCGACGCTTTGGTGGACGGCCGGCTGAAGCTAGCTAGGAACGGGAATGTCGCGCAACTAACCTCGGCGAGAAGCCTCGCTCGCCTCGCCCATCGAACCGACACCGCCTATCCATGTGCCGACGACTTCAAAGTTCGGATTGAAGGCGACAAGGTCCGCGCGGTATCCGGGCGCGATCCGTCCGAGCTCGGACTCAAGGCCGAGAAATGCTGCGGGCGTCGAGAGGCCATGATGAGGGCGTCGACAAGGGAGATTCCGAGCAGTGCAACAGCGTTGCGCACCGCCTCGATCATGGTGAGGTGAGCGCCCGCGAGTGTGCCGTCGGGACCGGTTAGGCGATTTTCGTGCAACGTGATTTGCCTTCCTTGCAGCATGAATTGCCGGTCGTTCGTGCCCGCCAATGGCATGGCATCGGTGACCAGCATCAATCGATCGGGTCCCTTGCAGCGGAAGGCAATACGCAAGCCGGCGCGGTCAACGTGGATGCCGTCGCAGATGATCCCTGCAAACAGCCGGTCGTCCCAAAGCGCGGCGCCCACCAAGCCCGGCTCCCGGGCGTTCAACTGCGACATCGCATTGAACAGGTGGGTCACCCCCGAGACGCCGCGATCGACCGCCTGGCCGATTTCGGCTGCGCTGGCGTCGCTGTGGCCGGCCGCAATACGCAATCCGGCGCCGATCAATTCATCGATCAGGGACGCGGGCACGCATTCCGGGGCCAAGGTCACAATGGAGCGGCCGCGGCCTCCAAAACTTTTGATCGCGGCGAGATCGCGCTGATCGGGCACGCGTATCTCGGCTTCCGGATGAATGCCCTTGCGAGACCTGTTGAGGGCCGGTCCTTCCAGATGGAAGCCGAGAACGCCGGGAATCTTCAGACAAGCCTGGGCGACTGCAGCCAATCGCTCGATGACCTCGCTGCGATCGGTGATGAGGGTCGGCAAGCAGCCCGTGGTCCCCGCCTTGCGGTGCGCCTCAACGATGCGTCGAACGCCAGCCTCCGTTGGCTGGTCGTTGAGAAGAACGCCCCCGCCTCCGTTCACCTGGATGTCGATGAATCCGGGTGCAAGGATCGCGTCTGCGGGAAGGTGGATTGAGGCGGACGCCTCGCCGAAGGTGATGCTTTCAATCCGCCCCTGCGAGATCCTGACCGATCCCGGCCCGCGCATGTCGGCACCATCAAAGATGTGCTGTGCGGCAATCGTGAGCGAGGAAGAACCAGCGTGGCCCATCAGTAATTGATCCGAGAATGGCAGTCACGGACTCGTGAGGCGAGTCCCCTACAAGACTTCATATGTACACCGAGGAGCTTTGGGAGGACCCGGAGCGAAACCTTCGCGTTAACTTTCCATGGGAACAAAAGCTACCACGTATCTCGGCATTGATGGCGGCGGAACCCGCTGCCGCGCCCGGATCGAGGGCGAAACCGGCAGGGTACTCGGTGCAGCGAGCTCGGGGCCTGCCACGACCCGGATTGGCTTCGAGAAGGCCTGGCGGTCCATCATGGAGGCCACTGAAGCGGCAGCCGCACAGGCCGGACTGACCCATGAGGATTTCGCGCGGATGCACGCCGGAATTGGCCTTGCCGGTCTTGGTCGCCGGGGTGCGGAAGCTGAGCTCAACAAGATCGCGCATCCCTTTGCCTCCGTCATCTTCATCAGCGACGGCTTGGCGGCCTGCCTCGGCGCCCATAGCGGCGCGGACGGGGCCATCGTGGTAGCCGGCACAGGCTCGGTGGGTGTTGGCCTGATCGGCGGCCGCGAAATTCGTCTCGCCGGTTACGGCTTTCCCGTGTCGGACGAAGGTAGCGGTGCCGACATCGGCCTGCAGGTTGTTCGACTGGCGCTGCGGGCCGCGGATCGCCGCAGCGAGCTGACCCCATTGCTCTCAGAGGTGCTGGGCGCATTCGATCATGATCCTTATCAGGCGGTGGCTTGGTCTGAAGAAGCCAGGGCCACAGACTACGCTGCGTTCGCGCCGATCGTGATGCGGCACGCCAATCAGGGCGATCCGGTCGGCCGTCGCATCGTCGAACGCGCGGCCGACGCCATTGGCGATCTGCTTGATCTGTTCCTGGCGAGAGGGATTGACCGGCTCTCGCTGGTAGGCGGGCTCGCGGATGCCATTACGCCCTGGCTGACGCCTGACCTGCGCGGCCGCCTGAGGTGTCCTGACGCCGATGCGGCGGCTGGCGCGTTACTGGTGGCGCGAGGGCGGCTTGACCTGCCCAGGAGAGAAACTGACCATGAACAGGCTTCAAAGTTCCGCGTTTGATGGCGCATGGATCAACTATATGGCCACCGAAGAAGTCGATCCCCGCTTTGCCGATCTTGATGCATGGCCGCTGACGTCAGCGATGGAAGCGATGTGGGAGGGCCAGCTTGCGGCAGTCGCGGCGATCCGCCATGCCCTTCCCGCGATCACTGCGGCGACCGAAGCCGCCAAGGCGGCGCTGGGTGATCACGGACGCATTGTGTATGTCGGCGCCGGCACCTCGGGCCGCGTGGCGGTCCAGGACGGCGCCGAGCTGATGCCAACCTTCGCCTGGCCCAGCGAGCGCGTCCGCTTCATCGTCGCCGGCGGAGACAGCGCGTTCGTCACCAGCATCGAGGGTGCGGAGGATGATGTCGACGATGCGGTCACGCAGATCAATGCCGCGCAGCTCACTCCGCACGACGTGGTGATCGCCGTTGCCGCCAGCGGAACAACGCCATTCACGGTCGCCGCGCTAAAGCAGGCAGGCTCTTTCGGTGCAGTGACGATCGGTGTTGCCAACAATCCCGGCACCGCACTGCTGGCGTCGGCAAAGTTTCCGATCTTGATCGAGACCGGCCGCGAGCTGATCGCCGGCTCCACGCGGATGAAGGCGGGCACCGCGCAGAAGGTTGTGCTCAACCTGATCTCCTCAGCAATCATGCTGCGCCTTGGCCGGGTGTACCGCGGCATGATGGTCAACATGCAGCCGACCAATGCCAAGCTGAAGCGGCGCGCCGAGGCGATGGTGGCGCAAATCGCGCACTGTGATCCGTCGCACGCGGCACGCTGGCTTGAGCAGGCGGAGGGAGACATCAAGATGGCAGGCCTTCTGGCGTTGGGTGTCGACAGGGTTGATGCCGAGACCATTCTAAAAAACTGTGACGGCAACCTTCGGCGCGTGTTTGCCGAGCTCGCCAAGGATCGTGACTCGCATCGTGACCGGCATCCCAAGGGAGCGGCGGCGCGCAAGCAAGGCGGAGCGGTTGAGCCGTGACGACATCCGCGATGGCGAGCGAAATCGGAGAAAGCGCGGATGTTGTCGCCAAAATTGTTCGTAGCCGCCTCGCCACGCGCGACATCGCACAGCGAATTGGGATTGGCTCCGCCCCCTGTGCGTCGTGTGCGGCCGGGGAAGCTCCGGGCATGCCGGGGTTTTCTTAAGATATCTTGTCGAGACGCGGCTTCGTCTTCCCGTTTCAGCCAGCGCTCCTTCGGTGATCACGGCATTTCGCACGCCGTTGATGCTGCGCCATGCGCTGTTCGTCGTGATCTCGCAATCCGGGCGCAGCCCGGATCTTATCGCGGCGACGAGGTCGGCGCGCGCCGCAGGCGCCCGCACCATCGCCATCGTCAATGCGACGTCGTCGCCGGTGGCTGACGAAGCGGAGTTCGTCGTTCCGATCGAAGCCGGCAGAGAGCACTCCGTAGCCGCGACCAAGACCGTGATCGGCTCGATGGCTGCCAGCGCCGGACTTGTTGCCGAGCTGGCGGGAGATCGTGCGCTGCGGTCAGCCCTCGACAGGCTGCCCGAGCGCCTGCACCGCGCGCTGGCGCTCGACTGGTCCAAGATTGCCGATGATCTCGCCAAGGCGTCAGCCGTGTTTGTGGCGGCGCGGGGCCTCGGCCTGGGCTCGGCGCGGGAGATCGCGCTCAAACTTTCGGAAATCCTGCGCCTGCCTTCCATTGGCCTGAGCGCCGCCGAGCTGCAGCATGGGCCGCGCGCCGCGTTGTCATCGCGCACGCCGGTTGTCATGATGCGCCTCATGGATGAAACGGCGGCCACGGTGGACGCGCTGGCAGAAGAACTGCGCGAGCAAAAGATCGCGCTGCATCTATGCGGCGGACCGCATGGCTCGCTGCCCTGGTTGGCCGAGGATGACGCCGCCACCGACCCGATCACCATGCTCGTTCCGGCCTATCGGATGATCGAGCAGACGGCGCGCGCCTGCGGATTTGACCCGGATCGTCCCCCTCGCCTGAGCAAGATTACCGAGACGTTTTGACAGCGCAGATAGCCGATTCCTTCGTTGCTCTCTGGACAAACTCTATCTGACGCAGTCGTCCGGAGGTGTTTTCCCGGCAAAACGATCAGTCAGCCAGTTCACCGCCGCCATCGTGCTCGCTTGCGCGGCGCGACCGTGGCCGATACCGGACAGGATGACCATTCTGACCTTGCTGCCAGCCTTGCACAGCTTGTCCATGTAGGCTTGGGTTACCGCGGGCCGTATGATCTGGTCATTGGTCCCCTGCGCAAGAAAGACGGGGATCTCAGGAGAGAGGACGCCGGTGCTGTTCTGTTCGAGAAGCGAGCGCCAAGGTTCGGCTTTGGTCGGATCTTGCACCGTCAGAAAATATTGCTCGAGCGGTCTCTCAGTTCTCTGCCTGACGATCAGATCGAAAGGCCCTTCGATGCATTCCTGCGCCAGCTCGTCGATCGTGGGCATCGCGCGCGGATCGACGATGTTGTCGATGACGGCTCCGTAGAACCGGTGCCACGACCATAGCGTCATCGCCGTGATGTTCTTGCCGCCGACCGAGTTGATGTCGTCGCTCATCAGCGTCGGGAGGTCCGTTGCCGGCGCGGCCGCTGCGACGCCGAGAAGCCTCAGCTCAGGGGCGTAGCCGTTTGCAATCATCCCAGCGAAGAGCGCGGCCTGCCCGCCTTGCGAATGTCCCCACACTGTGAAGTTCTTGCCCTCGCCTGCGCGGGGAAGGGAGCGTGCCGCGCGTACGATATCGATCACGGCGCGACCTTCGCTCTCACCCACCAGATAAGGATGCGTGCCCGGCGTGCCGAGCCCCGGATAATCGGTCGCTGCCACGACGAAGCCACGGGCGATCATCGAGCGAAGGCCCTGGATCTGCTGAAAAAGAAAAATGGCGAGCGACGGCGCGCAGCGCGGGACAATGCCCGATGTAGGATGTGCCCAAGCAACGATCGGACGACCGCCGGGCGGGGGCGCGCCTTGCGGAACAATGACGACGCCGGATACAAAGATGGGGCGGCCGTTCAGCCCCGTCGACCGATAGAGCACGCGATAGGCGGAGGCGTCGAGCGGAGCGCCATCCATCGGCTCCTGCCGCACCAGGGTCCCCGGGGCACCGGCGAGCAATGATTCCGGCGCATCATAAAATGCCGTCTGGGCCGACGCTATTCGCGCCAAGCCAAAGATAGCCGCGACGGCGACGAGCGCGTTCGGCATCAATTTGCGCCGCCAGCGGCGAATACAATTGGCGGTGAAGTATCGCATAGTCCAGCTCATGTGCTTACAGTCCGTAAAGTATCTTCAGACCGCCGCTGGCATGAAGGGCAATCGTGATGCCATCGCGCAGCAACTGCACTTTTTCGAGCCTTGCCGAGTCGAGGTGGCCTTCCATGCGAAAGCCGTCCTTCAGCGGGCGCGTGAGGCGTTCGTTCGCCGCCATGAGCAGGTTCTGGTAGGAGATGCCGTAGTCGAGATTCACGACATTCTTCAATTGAGCCGCGAGCTGTTGCACGGCAGTTCCAATCTGGCTGTCGTCCGATGAAGTTGTCAGGTCGATTTCGGCGAGGCCGACGGTCTTGTTGTCAGTATCGACTTTTGGCGTGGTGGAGAGATAGGTCCATTGGCCCGCCTTGGTATCGGTGTCCGAGCTCTTTGCGATGCGCAGGCCGATCACGAGTTTACCTGACGACGGATAAACCTGGACCTCGCGCACGGACGTGTCCTGCACCGGCACGGCTGCGATCGCCTGGCTTATCTTCTCCTTGAGCGTCTCATAGTTGATGCGGACGGGAAGAATGAGGTCGAAGGTGCCCGGCTCGGCCACCGCGGTGCCGAGCGGCGGCAGGGCCGTCACCGTGACAGCTGGCGGCTGCTGCCCCACCACGGTTTCGGCGGAACCGGCAAGCTCAAGCGATCCCCACAATACCCTGGCATTGGCGCGGACGCCTGCGAAAGCCGCTCTCTGCGGTGTCAGCTGAAGCCAGACCGGCGGATCCTCCGCGAGTTTGATTGGTTCAAACGCGTGACGCCACGCCGTCTCGGCCTTGCCGTGCAGGTCGAGTGCGCGCGCCGCCGCCAGCGCGCGCGACCGGATGCGGCCCAGCTGCGTCCGGATGTTGGGCTCGACATAGGGCGCAAGGTCAACCTCGCGGCCGAGCACGTGAAGGTAGGGCTGTTCGCTCCAGTGGAACGAGTCGCTGATGTTCAGCTGTAGCGACCCATCCTTCCGCAGCTCGGGGCGCGCTTCAACCTCGATCGTCGCGCGCGCCTCGGTCTCGCCGCGGATGCGCGCCGTGAAACGGTTGGCTCCCTGGCCTTCGGCAGCGCCATATGGAAACGGCTCCGAAGACGCGGTCGCCCCGGCCATACAGCGAGACCGGGCTAGTCCGGTCGACGACACCCCAGACGTCGCAATTGGCGTTGACCCGGAAGATGAAAACACGACGATGAACGCAGTTGATGCGTTCGTCGATGGTGGCAAGCCGCTTTGGAATATCTCGCTCGATGGCAGCGGCGAGCGCGGGCAGCCCGAACTCAACCGTCGCAGAGATGCGCGAACTGGTTACGAGTGGCGTTGCCGCGTCCGGGCTCAGCGCCGGTTTATCGGCGCCGAACGCGATCGAGGGGAGCACCCCAAGAGCGAGGACGGCGAGGCGGGCAATGCCCCTGCGTGATCTATTCGCGATCGAATCGTATTCCGGCTGACATGTGCGTAATGGATGGATCATCCTACTACTCCCACGAGCTCGAGAACCTCAAAGCCAACTTCACGGTGAACGCCTGCGGTCTCGCAAGAGAAATCATGACGCAAGTCGGGGACCCTTTCAGACCCTCCCCGTTGCCGCACCAGTTTCGCACCAGACACGGCCTCGACAAAGCGCAATGAGCGCGGCCAGATCGGATGAAACCACAGCAAAATCAACCAAGCTGATCGATATTTTCCCATAACGGTCTGGTTGCAGGTTCAGTCCTGCCGGCCCACCAATCGCGAGCGGCATGACCACGCCGTCGCCATAGGTGGCTTCTGCTTGAGAGGCGTGGCGGGCTGAAATACGACCTTCACGCCACCTCTGCGTGAGGTGGTGTAGCAAGAGCGATGCCGCCAGCATCTGGATCTGCATCATCGACGGCCTGGTCAAGCTGGTCAGCTTGCCAAGGCGCCGCCAGCGATCAACAATGTCACCTTGCCGGCAATGGGGGGCGCGGTTTGGTGCATGCTCAGAGCCCTGCTCCAAAGAACCGGATCGGACGGCGCGCGCTGACGCTTCGTCACTGCGCGGGCGCCGCGGGAGGAGCTGCGATGGTTCGATCACCGCAACGCAAGCGTGCGGCACGGCCCACGCAGACGATCTCGGGCCAGCACGCAAGACGCGTGCAACCGGCAAGGTGCAGAAGTTCACGCTGGGGGAGCGCACGCAAAGCCTATAATTCCACCCCGCAGACCGCCTCTGGATACTGCAATGACCAGCATCTCCACTCTGCCAAGGCGATTGCCGCCGCCGCCTTATCTGGCGGTCATCCGCACCATCGACAGGTTCACGACATGGACCGGCTATCTGTTCGTGCTCCTCATCTTTCCCCTGGTGTTCGCCAACGTCTACGAGGTTTTCGCCCGCTACTTCCTCAGAAGCCCCACTGTCTGGGCGCTCGACGTAACGACCATGTCGTATGCGGCGCTCTTCATGCTGGGATCGGCGCTGGCGCTTCTCAAGGGCGCTCACGTGCGCACCGACATCCTGTGGGAAGGGTTTTCCGACCGGACCAAGGGCATGATCGACAGCCTCGCATTCATCCTGTTCTTCCTGCCGACGATGGCCGTGCTGTTCTACATCTCGATCGATGACTTCCTCTATTCGATCTCGATCGACGAGCGATCGAGCTCCGGGGCCTGGACGCCGATATTGTGGCCGCTGCGCGGGTTATCCCGCTCGCCGCCTTCATGCTGTCCTGCAGGGCATCTCGGAGCTCATGAAGAGCCTGTGGGCGTGGCGCACCGGTGAATTCCTTGCCAGGCACGAGAAGATCGAGGTCTGAACATGAGCTATTCGGAGCTTCTCGGCCTCATCATGCTCTTCTGCATGGTCGCAGTCATCTTCATCGGCTTCCCGATCTCCTTCACGCTACTGTTTCTCGCCATCCTCTTCGGCGGCATGGGGTTGGGTTGGGAACAGACCTTCAATCTGAGTTACCTGCAGATCTGGGGCACGATGAAGGATGAGATCTTTCCGGCCGTGCCGCTGTTCATCTTCATGGGGTACATGACCGAACAGGCCGGGCTGATGGAGCGCCTGTTCGGCGCCATGCGCAGCCTGCTCGCGCCGGTACGCGGCTCGCTCTATCTGGCGGTGATCCTGACGGCGACCATCTTTGCCATGGCAACCGGCATCGTCGGCGCCGCCGTCACGGTGCTCGGCATCATGGCCGCGCCGATGATGATCAAGACCGGCTACGACGCCCGGCTGTCCGCGGGCGCCATCGCTGCCGGCGGCACGCTTGGAATTCTCGTGCCGCCCAGCGTCATGCTGGTGGTGATGGGCCCGGTCATGGGTGTTCCCGTCAACCTGCTCTACTCGGCGGCGTTCGGCCCGGGTTTCCTGCTCGCCGGCTGCTACATCGCCTACACGCTCACCCGAAGCTTCCTGAACCCCGAGCTCGGCCCGGCCATGACGATGGACGAGCGCGAGGCGGCCTACAAGGAGATGACCACCGAGAAAGTGGGAATACCGGTACTGGTCCTGGCGCTGCTCTGCCTCATGGCGCTCGTCTATCTGCTGGCCGAGCTGCTGCTTGGGGTTGCCCGCGTCCCCGCTGTCCCGGTGACGATCGGCCGGATCAACGTGTCGGTTGCTGCGCTGGTACCGGCGCTGCTGGCGGCGTGGGCCTATGTCCGCAACGCCTATTTCCGCGCCGTCGTGCTGGGCATCGCACCGCTGAGCGCGCTGATCGGCTTTACGCTTGGCACCATTGTCGGCGGCCTGGCGACGCCGACCGAGGCCGCCTCCTGCGGGGCCTTCGGCGCCGCCATCCTGGCGCTGGTGTACCGCCGGCTCAACGTGCGGTCGCTCACCAACGCCGGCATTGGCACGATGGTGACCTCCGCCATGGTGCTGTTCCTGGCAGTGGCCTCAACCGTGTTCGGCGCCGTCTTCACCAAGCTCGGCTCGGCCAATCTGATCACCAATTTCCTGCTCGCGGTTCCGCTAAGCGACTGGTGGAAGCTCGCCCTCATCATGGCGATCTTCTTCGTGCTCGGATGGCCATTCGAATGGCCCGTGATCATCCTGGTGTTCTTGCCGATCGCCCTGCCGGTGGTCGAAAAGCTCCAACTTGGTCTGGGCAAGCTCGACCTGCTGATCTGGTTCGGCGCGCTCACCGCCGTCAACATGCAGACTGCTTATCTCAGTCCGCCCGTCGCCATGTCGGCCTACTATCTGCGCAACGTCGTGCCGAATTGGAGTCTCGGCACGATCTACAAGGGCATGGCCGACTACATGGTGATCCAGGTCTTCGTCCTCATCCTGCTGCTGGTGTGGCCGCAAATCGCCCTGTGGCTGCCGAATATGGTGCGCTAGCAAGAAGGGCGGCGTCGCCGCCGCCCTCGGTTTGGTGTTCCCCTGGTGCTGTTGCCCTCCTTCGGCGGCCAGTAGTAGTCCGCCTGAAACGCGTAGGGCGGAAACATGAAGCGCTTGGCCGGCACCACTTTGGCGGCATAGGCCTTCTGAGAGTCGTAGACCTTCTTGAAGAAGGGGTTCTTGGCCGACTCGGCGGCCGCGAATTCATCCAGGTCTTGAGGAAGGCCTGGTTGATCTCGGGCGGCGTGGTCAGCAGCTTCACGCTGTGCTTCTCCGCGAATTCGGCAATCGCATCCGCGTTCTGCCGCTGATAGCTCGCCCACCAGCGGAGAAACGTTTCCGGGGCCGACCTGATGGCTTCCTGGTTCTGGGCCGGCAGGCTGTCCCCACCTCCTTGTTGAAGGCCATCTCGGCCACCGACGCGCTCTCGTGCATGCCAGGCGTGTAGTGGTACTTCCACACGGTGTGCAGCCCGAGCCGCTGATCCTCGATGCCGCCTACCCTCGGCACAATCGATCGTGCCGCGCTCGGCCGCGGGCAGGATCTCGCCGCCCGGCATGTTGACCACCGCCATGCCCATCTTGGAATAGAGCTCGGCGACGATGCCCGTCTGGCGGCACTTCATGCCCCGGAAGTCGTTGAGGTCCTTGATCGGACGCTTGAACCAGCCGAGCGCCTGCGGGCTCGGCGGCATGCTAGGGGAACGCGACCAGGTTGAGCTTGAGCTCCTTCTGGTAGAACTCGTTCCAGAGATCGAGGCCCCCGCCCTCGTAGACCCAGCCGATGAAGTCGACAGGATCCATGCCGGCAATGCCGGCGGGGGTATTGGCGAACAGGGTCGCGGCCTTGTTCTTGCCGAACCACCAGTAGGAGATGCCCCAGGCGCCATCGATTACCTTCTTGTGCGCTGCATCGGGAATCTCGAACGGCGGGACGATCGCGCCGCCCGGCAGTGCCTCGATCTTGAGCTGGCCCGCCGTCAACTTGTCCACCCGGTCAGCGAAGAACTTTAGGGCATCCTGCGCCGTGGACGACGGCGGCACTGCCGATTGGACTTTTAGCGTTCGAGCCTGCTGCGCGTGCGCCGCACCCGCGAGGCCCAAGGTGGCGGCGATCGCCGCGACCAAGGCCGCTCTTGCAAGCGTAGGTGTATCTCATCAGTTGCTCCTCCCTTTGGTTATTTCTCCCCTCATGAAAAGCAGGCGATCTAGCGGCCCACCTGCGCGAAGCCTATGCGAGTTGGGCGCCCTCCGCCAGAGCGACGCCACTCACCTGTCGGCAAGGCGAATGCCCGGAGTGTTCGAGAGGATTCCGGAGAAGCAAGACCTGGGCAAAAAGTTTCAGTAGAACGCTGCACACGGTAACAATCAGTAGATTTTTTCGAGCGTGAAGCGGCGACCATAATTTGCGAGAGGTCGATGGGATTCCCCTCCCCTCCTTGACGTTCCGGATCAACTCCGAAATCCTGTCCGGTGGGGGCTGATTTCAGTGGTCCGCCTTCGGCGGGGCCAGGATCGATAGCCTTTCCAGAAGGGAATGGTTACCGGAGGTGGTACGTCCATTGCTTCCAGGCAATATGCGTGCGAGGGAAAGGACGCTTATGATCCGTGTGTTTCTTGATCAGATCTACCTTCTCTCCGGCTATCTCGCCGGACTTTTCCTCATTGCGATTTTTGTGCTGATGCTGCTGCTGTCAGGCGGCCGGCCGCTCGGCGTCAATATTCCGGCGGGCGATGATTTCATCTCCTGGTGCATGGCGGCGACGGCCTTCCTCGGGCTCGCACATACGTTCAAACACGGCGAGATGATCCGCGTCGGCCTCCTGATCGACCGCCTCAACGACAACGTACGCCATTATGTCGAGATCGTTGCGCTCCTGGTCGGCGTTGGCTTCATCGGCTTTTTCGCGTGGCATGCCGCGATCATGACCTGGCAGTCGTGGAAATTTTCCGACATTTCGCAAGGCGTGATCGCGGTACCGCTGTGGATCCCGCAACTCGGCTACAGTGGCGGCCTCGCGATCCTTTTCATCGCTTTTGTGGATGAGCTGGTCCATGTCCTGCGCGGCTTCGCGCCGCGCTACGAATTGCCAAAGCCGACGAGCGCCGAGGAAATCGTCGAGCGCGCCATGCAGAGCGGGGTCTGACATGGAGCTTCTCTCCATCGCCGCTATCCTGCTCGGGCTTCTTGCGCTGCTGCTCGGTGCCGGCGTCTGGATCGGCGTCGCCTTGATGGCGACGGGATGGGCCGGCATGCAATTTGCCGGCGGCGGCATTCCGGCGGGCAGCGTGCTTGCGACTACGGTGTGGGGCAACAGCGCGTCGTGGTCGCTCGCGGCTTTGCCACTCTTCATCTGGATGGGCGAAATTCTCTTCCGCACGCGCCTGTCGGAGGAAATGTTTCGCGGATTTGCGCCCTGGCTGAACTGGCTGCCGGGCCGGCTCATGCACGTCAACGTGCTCGCCTGTGGTGTGTTCGGTTCGGTGTCGGGATCATCAGCCGCAACCTGCGCCACGGTTGCCAAGATCGCCCTGCCGGAATTGAAGAAGCGCGGCTATGACGAAAACCTAAGCCTTGGCTCGCTGGCCGGTGCGGGCACGCTCGGCATTCTCATCCCGCCGTCGATCACCATGGTGGTCTACGCCGTGCAGGCGAACGTCTCCATCATTCAGGTTTTCCTCGCCGGGTTTCTGCCGGGACTATTGGTGATGGCGCTCTATTCCGGCTACATCGCAGTGTGGTCGCTCGCCAATCCGAACCGCACGCCGCCGGCCGATCCGGCCATGAGCCTTCGCAGGCGCATTGCAGAGTCGCTCAATCTTATTCCGTGTCTGCTGCTGATCGTCTTCGTCTTTCTATCGTTGCTGATGGGCTGGGCGACGGCGACGGAATGCGCAGCCTGGGGCGTGTTGGGGGCGCTCGCGATCGCATGGTGGCAAGGCGCGCTGACCTGGCAATCGTTCTGGGCGAGCGTCATGGGCGCGACGCGGGTCAATTGCATGATCCTGCTGATCCTGGCGGGCGCTTCCTACATGGGCACGTCGATGGCCTATACCGGCATCCCAATGGCGCTCGCGAACTGGGTGAACGGCCTCCAACTCAGCCCCTACGCGCTGATCGCGGCGCTTACCGTCATGTACATCGTGCTCGGTGCGGCGCTCGACGGCATTTCCATGATCGTGCTGACCACCGCCATCGTCATTCCGATGGTGAGTCAGGCAGGCTTCGACCTCGTCTGGTTCGGCATTTTCCTCATACTGGTGGTGGAAATGGCGGAGGTCTCTCCGCCGGTCGGCTTCAATCTGTTCGTCTTGCAGACCATGAGCGGCAAGGATTCCAACACGGTCGCCAAGGCGGCCCTGCCGTTCTTCTTTTTGCTCGTTCTGGCGGTTGCCATCATCACGGTCTTTCCTGATATCGTGATGTGGCTGCCGCGGATAGCGTTCCCTGGCTAGAAAGAGGTATTGTCATGTTCAGACTTATAAAAACGTCCGCAATGGCCGCCTGCATCGCGGCTCTTGCCGTTCCGGCAATGGCGCAGACAAAGTGGAATCTTCCGGCGGCCTATCCGGCGGACAATCCGCATTCGGTGAATCTGATGGCGTTTGCCAAGGACGTTGGCGATGCCACCGGCGGCAAGCTGCAAATCACCGTGCATCCTGCGGCTTCCCTGTTCAAGGCGCCGGAAATCAAGCGCGCGGTCGCAACCGGGCAGGCGCAGGCGGGTGAGGTTCTGATCTCGCTGCACGAAAAACGAAGATCCGATGTTCGGCATCGACGTTATCCCGTTCCTGGCGACGAGCTATCCGGCAGCCAAGAAGCTGTGGCTCGCGTCGAAGCCGGCAGTCGAAAAGAAGCTCGCATCGCAAGGTCTTCTGCTCCTCTTCGCGGTGCCGTGGGGTCCGCAGGGCATTTGTGCCAGAAGGACCTTAACACCGTCGAGGACATGAAGGGCTTGAAGTGGCGCGCCTATAATGTTGGCACCTCGCGCATCGCAGAACTTGTCGGCGCGCAGCCTGTCACCATCCAGGCGGCGGAACTGCCGCAGGCGCTGGCTACCGGCGTTGTGAACGCGTTCATGACCTCGGGCTCGACCGGCTACGACAGCAAGTCGTGGGAAACCATGACGCATTTCTATGATACGCAAGCCTGGATCCCGAAGAACGTAACCTTCGTCAACAAGGCGGCTTTTGACGCGCTGGACAAGCCGACCCAGGACGCAATCCTGAAGGCGGCGGCGGTCGCCGAAGAACGCGGCTGGAAGCTCGCGGAAGAAAAGGCGAAATGGTATCTCGAACAGCTTCAAGCCAACAAAATGAAGGTGCTGCCGCCACCTCCGGCGCTGAAGGCCGGCCTTGAGAAGATCGGGGAACAGTTGACGGCCGATTGGCTCAAAAAGGCCGGAACCGACGGTGAGGCGTGATCGCCGCCTACAAGAAGTAAGACTGCGTATCGTGCTTCCCGTAGAGTCCGGCATTCGACTGCCGGACTCTACAGTTTAGTGGGGCGCGAAATCCGCTGAAGCGCCGTGAGCAAGTCTGGCCAGCGACGCCGCTGGCGTCCTTGACGTCTGGAGCGTATAGTTTCAGGACAGTTTGCGGTGGCGCGGATGTTCGTTTTCTCAGCCAGATTAGGTCTCGCACTCGTATTGGCGGCGCTCTGTCTGAGCGGGCGGACGGCGCACGCCCAAGCCGCCCCTGTAACGTTTTGGATGCCAAACTGGCCTCTCGGCTTCGGCGGCAATCTGGCCGTCGATCAGAGCTCGAACGCTTATGGCAACTTTCCGAGCTTTGACGGCAGTGACGCCCGAGGCGGCGGCTATATGCGGTACAATCTTTCGAACGGCTGGTTTGTCGGCGGCAGCGGCTTGAGCACGAGCGGCATCAACCAAGGAGGGGCGTTCGGCAGTATCGGCTCGCTCCATCATGAGGGCGTGCAGGTCGGCTACAACTTCCAGAATGCGGGCCAGTTGCCGCTCACGGTCTATGCCGGCTTCGATACCTTGAAATATGATTCCGGCATCGGTGGCCCGTTCGCCCCTTTCGACTCCATGTCCGGCACACTGCCCGGCTATAGCGCGCATGCGGGCGTCGAATTCCAGCCGGCGCCGAATGTCAGCCTGTCACTCGGATTCGGCTACACCCAGCAGCCGGGGCGCATCAATTCGCTGCCCGGCACTTCCCCCTTTGGCTTCGGCGATCGCCGCTAACGTTCCCGCTCATAACGGTCTGGTTGCAGGTTCGGCCATTGAGGTAGACGCGCCCTGCGCGGATGCGGTCGGCGACGGTTGCGGCGTCACATCACCGAAAACGGTCGCGGCAGCCGACGGTCGAGTTCCGTCAACGTTGAGGGTGGCCGCCCGGATCGCCGTTGCCTGATAAAACCTGAGCAGCGCCGCCGATACCGCGTCGGAAGGCTTCGTCGAATGTGACGCCGCGAACTTGCCAGCGGTGCATCCGGCCCCTCCAGTCCATTTGCCACTGTGTGGCCCATCCGAGCTTGCGATCATCCCAGACCAGGTGCCCGACCAAAGCGACTTCTCCACCCTGTTCGGCCGCAACCGCCGCCAAGGTTGAAGGCGGCGCCGTCTTGAGCCCCACGCCGTTGAGGTTCGATTTCGCCAACACTTGCGCGCTGGGCAGCACGATGCCCATCCCACGCCTATCAGCCGCTGCGAGCAACGAGTCACGTTGCAGGTCGGACTGGGATCCATCAGCTGTGACGATATAGTTCCTCGGACCCTGTTCCATCTCGACAAAGACGGCGAGGAGCGGACGACGTGAAAGCCACGGCTTGAGCCGAAGAGTCTTGAGAATGTCGTCGATCTTCCTTTCCTCAAAGTCGACGGTGAGATCGTAGGGGCGATCGCGGGTGCCCTGCTCGTCACGAACTGGTTTACCCGACATCTGATCGTGATAGTTGAATGCCCTGACGAAACTTTTTGCGTTCGATTTGTATGCTGACAGTCGACGGTCACCCGCGAGTTTCTGCGCGCCGGATACCTTGATGAGGACGTCCTCCAAACACGAGGCAAAGCCGGCGATGCGGTTCGCCTCACCCTGACCCGTGACGATGGCCTGCGCTCGATACAAATCAGCTCCCGCGGCCGCCATTGTGCCGGCGCACCAGGTCAAGGCCGATGCAAGGAGTATCCTGACAATAGTGCGGGCCGCGCCCGGGCACGTCAAAACAGGTCGGCGTCCTGTCAGTCGGCGTCCTGTCATATGCAAATCAACCACGACAATGCCTCCGCGACTCCCTCGGAGATGCTCTTCTCCCCGGCTAGCCGCTATTCCGATGACTTCCCTTGCGGCGCATCAGCGCGGCGATCAGCGCCGTGAGGCCAAACTCCCACGGCTCGCAAGCGCCGCTCGTGCGCATCCGGTTGGTCAACCGGCCAAGCCTGGGTGTGGCGACGGTCACCAGATCGCCCTCTACGTGGGTGAACCCCTGCCCCTTGGCGGCACGGTCCTGGATCGGCGCGAACATGGTGCCGAGGAACAACACAAAACCATCCGGGTATTGATGGTTCTCGTTGATGGTTTGCCCGACGATGTCGGTGGGGTCGCGACTGATCTGCGTCAGCGAGGACACGCCGTGCAGCACAAAACCTTCCGGCCCTTTCACTTCCAGCGAAATATCCATCTTCCGCACGTCATCAAGCGTGAAGCTCGCGTCGAAGAAGCGCACGAAAGGTCCGATGGCGCAGGACGCGTTGTTGTCCTTGGCCTTGGACAGCAGCAGCGCGGAGCGTCCCTCGAAGTCGCGCAGATTGACATCGTTGCCAAGGCTGGCGCCGACGATGCGGCCGTCGCTGGTCACCACGAGCACTACCTCCGGCTCCGGATTATTCCAGGTCGATTTCGGATGCAGACCCGCATCCACGCAGGTGCCCACCGCGGACAACACGGGAGCCTTGGTGAACACCTCGGCGTCCGGCCCGATGCCTACTTCAAGATACTGGCTCCAGGCGTTCTGGGCGACCAGCACGTCCTTCACATGCTGCGCCTCGGCAGAACCGGGCTTCAACCGGGAAAGGTCGGTGCCGACGATCCGCGTCACCTCCGCCCGGATTGAAGCCGCTGAATCCGGATTGCCGCGCGCCCGCTCCTCGATCACCCGCTCCAGCATCGACACCGCAAACGTCACCCCGGCGGCCTTGATTACCTGCAGATCGATCGGGGCGAGCAACCATGGTTTGGTCGGATCGCGGCTGTCGGGTGGCGTGTTGTTCAGCAGGTCCTGCAGCGCGCCCACTCGTTCGCCTCGCGCAGCCCGCAGCGCGCTGGCGGGATCGGCCTGTTCAGCAAGCTGGCTGGCGGTAGGGAAATCGTCCGTGATGTCGAACACGCCGTCCTGGCGAATCGCCACCACCGACGGGCTGGCAAGATCGGGACGCCAGATCCGTCCCATCAGGGCGGCAGCGGCGAAATCGTCGGGCAGGATGAATGCGGCGTCTGTAGCGATCGACATTGTGGTGATCCTCACGGAATAGCGTCTGTGTGGCCGGGCGGTATCGACCATAGAAGCGGACCGCTCGACGGCCCGCAAGACACCCGGTCAATCATCTTCTCAATGTCCGTTGTCCCTGGCCATGCGGTTGGCAATATTGAACCAGCTCGAACCTCATCGCGGCGCAGCATGCCGACAGCGGAACTGACAGAGCTCCATGACAGGCAACGGCTGATCGAGAATCGCGAAATCGACGTTGGTGTTCACACCATAGTTACTCCGGGGAATGGCAAACGCGTGGTTGCGGTGCGGCACCCTTCCGATATCCCCACCAGGACGGCGAATCTCGTTTTCTGCTAAGCATGATTGAGGATCAAACCAACCAAGTCCACGTTGCCGCATAGGCAGGCGTATCCTTCGATCACTTGCTGAATCCGGCGAATACAGGCGCATCGGATCGGCGCACCTTCATTAGAGAGCAAAGAGGATGAAAGACAAAAAGGACATCGTGGAAAACTGGCTGCCGCGTTACACCGGCACACCGCTCGCCGAGTTCGGAGCGTACGTTCTCCTGACCAACTTCGACAATTACGTCGAGTGGTTTGCGACGCAGCAGGACGCTTTGATAAAGGGCATAGATCGACCGATGCCCAACGTGACTTCCGATGGAATCACCCTGATCAAATTCGGCATGGGAAGCCCGAATGCCGCGACCGTGATGGACCTGTTGAGCGCCATTGCGCCGAGAGCCGTGTTGTTTCTCGGCAAATGCGGTGGCTGAAGCGCAAGAATCAGATTGGCGATCTGATCCTGCCGATTGCGGCGATTCGGGGCGAAGGCACCTCGAATGATTACCTGCCGCCGGAAGTGCCCGCGCTGCCCGCGTTCCAGTTGCAACGCGCGGTGTCGACCATGATCCGCGATCTCGGTTACGACTATTGGACGGGTACGGTCTACACGACCAACCGTCGTGTCTGGGAACACGACGATCGCTTCAGGGATCTGCTGCGTCGTACGCGAAGCATGGCGATCGACATGGAGACCGCGACGATCTTTGCTGCAGGATTTGCCAACCACATTCCGACCGGCGCACTCCTCCTCGTGTCCGATCAGCCGATGGTTCCCGAGGGCGTGAAGACCGAAGCGTCGGATCGAGTAGTGACCGCCAACTACGTTGAGAGGCACATCGAAATCGGAATTGAGGCCTTGAAGCTGGTGCGGCGCCGGGGCCGCAGCGTCAAGCATTTGCGTTTCGAAGATGATTTCGACCCCGGGCACGAGCCGCAATGAGATGGCTTCGCGCCACGATCGTAAAACGAATGTCCGGAAGCTTGCGCCAGGCAAACGGGTGCACCCGGCTAACTTGGCGCATTATTCCGCGGCGGCGGCCGCCGACCTCGCCGAAGCCCGCGCCTTCGCGTCAAACACAATTCCCTCATATCCCTTGGCCGCGACCTCGTTGATGGCGGCGACATATTTCGGCGTGCCGCCGTTATACACGAGGTAGCGGGTCTTGCCGTGCTCGTGGCCGGGGACGTTGGAATTGTAGCCGGTGAACCACGACTTGGCTTTACGCATCAGCATGATCGCGTACATCTTGGTGACATGCGCGGTCCAGCGCGCCTGCGCCTCGGGCGTCGCTTCGGCCCGGGTGTAGCCGCGATCCCAGATGTGCCCGAGCAGATCCATGCACCAGCCGACGCCGTTCTCGATGCCGCGCGGAAAGTTCGTCGAAGCCGAACCGCTCTGCGGGCCGGTCGGCATCAGCAAATTCGGGAAGCCGTGAACCATCATGCCGAGGAAGGTCGACGGGCCGTCGCGCCATTTGTCGAACAGCTTTGCGCCGCCGACACCGGTGATGTCGATCGCATCGAATGAACCCGTGATCGCATCGAAGCCGGTGGCGTAGACGATGATATCGAAATCGTAGTCACGCGCGCTGGTTCGCAAGCCCTTCTCGGTCACCCGCTCGATCGGCGTCCCGCTGATGTCGACGAGGTGGACGTTGTCGCGGTTGTAGGCTTCGAAATAATTCGTCTCCAGCGGCACCCGCTGCACGCCAAAGCCGTGATCCCTGGGGATCAGCTTCTCCGCGGTCAGGGGATCCTTGACGCGCCGGCGGATGCGCTCGGCGATGTAGGCGGAGAACTCGGCGTTGGCCGCTTCGTCGGTGAAGATTTCGCGGAAATTGCTCAGCCAGATTCCGAAGCCGGGCTCATCATACAGCTTGTCCCAGAGCGCCAGCCGTTCCTCACGCGAGGCCTCGTAGAAGCCGCGCCGGTCCGGTTCGTGCTCGAATCCACCGGGCGTGCGGGCGCAGGCGGCAAAAATCTCGTCATAGCGCGCGCGGATGTCCGCCATCTCCTTGTCCGAGATCGGGCTGTTGTTGAGCGGCGCGCTCCAGTTCGGCCGCCGCTGGAACACCGTGAGTTCGCCGACCTTGTCCGCGACCTCGCCGATCACCTGAATGGCTGTCGCGCCGGTGCCGATGATGGCGACCTTCCTGCCGGCCAGTTCGACCGGCTCGTGCGGCCAGTAGAAGGTGTGGAACGAGCGGCCCTTGAAGGAATCCATGCCTTCGAGCCGCGGCAGCGTCGGCGTCGAGAGCAGGCCGATCGCCAGAATGACGAACCGGCACGTTAGTTCGCGGCCATCGTCGAGCTTGAGCCGCCACAGATTGTTGGCCTCGTCGAATTTGGCCGACCCGACCTTGCAGTTGAACTGCATGTATTTGCGCAGGTCGAACTTGTCGGCGACGTAATTGAGGTAACGCAGATTTTCGGGCTGGGCCGAGAAGCGTTCCTTCCAGTGCCACTCGTCGAGCAATTCCCGCGAGAAGGAATAACCATAGGTGTAGCTCTCGGAGTCGAAGCGCGCGCCCGGGTAGCGGTTCCAGTACCAGGTTCCGCCAAGGTCGGGAGCGGCGTCCAGCACCAACGCGTCGACACCGAGATCGGCGAGCCGCTTGATCTGGTAGATGCCTGCCACGCTCGCGCCAACCACGATGACTTCGTAGTGCGGCCTGGTGCCCTCTGTCATACGCGGCTTCCCCATTATTGTTTTCTTGGCGTCGACGGCTCTGCGCGGCCGACTGCACTATAGCAGCTATTCGCAGCTTGCACTTGCGTCAGGATGCCGGGCCGGGATCGACCTGCGCATGTAATTGCTGGACATAGGGATCCTCGATCCCCAACGCTGCCAACTGCGTCGCCAGTTGCACGAGATATTCGCGGTTGGTGCCGAGAACCCCTTCCCGCTCGCGATCAGGCGCGCGGTCTCCACCAGCGGCAGTTCGCCGACATAGCCTGGATGCGAAGGGTTCGAGACAAAGGCGAGCGCCGAGATCGGCCCCTGCGGCGTGACCATCGGCACCATCGCCGGCGAATAGCCGCCGCGCAGCATCTCGCGTCGCCACAGGATCGCCGACTCCGCATGCACGGAGGAAGCCTCGATGCGGAACGCCAGCCCGCGGCAGCGGCCCTGCTGCGGCTCCAGGGAAAGCATCAACGCCGGATAATCGCGCGATCCCCGGCCGAGACTGATCTTCAGCGTAAAGCGGCGCTGATAGCCTTCGAGTTCGGCGAGCCTCACTTCGGCGAAGTGAAAGCCAGGGTCCCACATCAGCGAGCCGTAGCAATAGATCCAGAGATCGTCGCCGCCTCGGTGGTCGCCGAGCACTGCAAGCCGCGACGCCTCGATCGCTTCGTCCGGCAGCCGCCAGTCCGCCGGCCAACCTGCAGCGCGGGCGCGCTGCTCCCACATCGAAAACACCTCCGGCGTTAGGCGCAGCAGCGACTTTTCCGGTTGCGTTACCCGGGCCCGGAGATCGGGCAGATGGATGAATGCGTCCGCGGTCAAGCGGCATGCTCCTTTTGCAGAGGCGGCGATCCTCCATAATGTGCCATTGTCGGCAGCGCGGCGCCAATCTGAAGATCAACCGAAGTGGATTCCTGCATGTTATTCTGTCATGGCTTGCCCAGGATTTTGGGGTGTAATGAAGATGTCGATCGGCAAGCTGCACTGGAAAGCCAGGGCTAACAACTAACGAACAAGCTGCCGGACCACCGGCAAACCGCAAGCGTCACAAGGGATCACAGGCAATCTGATGCGCGACCAGTTCTCCAACACCCAAAATATCCGCAAGCCCGCCGTAACCTCCAAAGGCGGCATCGTCGCCGCGCAATCCCGCAAGGCGGCGGAGGTCGGCGCCGAGGTGCTGGCCGCGGGCGGCGACTGCGTCGACGCCGTGATCGCGACGACTTTCGCGCTTGGCGTGGTGGAGCCCCTGGATGAGCGGGCTCGGCGGCGGCGGCGCGATGGTGCTCTATCGGGCGCGCGAAGACCGCTATGAAGTGATCGACTAGCGGCATGCGCGCGCCGTTGAGTTTGCGCCCGGAGGATTATCCGCTGACCGGAGGTGGCGCGGCCTCCGATATTTTCCCCTGGCCGCGGGTGAAAGACGACCGCAATCTTCATGGTCCGGGTTCGATCGCGGTGCCCGGCGTGGTCGCCGGCATGGAGGAAGCGCATCGCCGCCACGCCAAACTGCCGTGGAAGGAATTGCTGGCGCCGAGCGTCGGACTCGCCGGTGAAGGCCTCGCGGTCGACTGGTGGACCACGCTGATGATTTCGAGTTCGGCCGCGGACTTGCGGCGTTATCCCGCAAGCGCGGCCGCCTATCTGCAGGACGGCCTGCCGCCGAATGCGCAATGGGGGATCAAGTCCCAGGTCCGCCTGCCGCAGGACCGGCTCAAGGCGACGATGGCGCATCTCGCCAGCGCAGGCCCGCGCGATTTTTACGAGGGCGACCTCGCGCGCAGCCTCGCTGCCGACATTCAGGTCGCCGGCGGCGCGTTGTCCGTCGATGATCTAAAACCATTCCGCGCGCATCTGCGCGAGCCGCTGTCGATTCCTATCGCGGCGGCACGGTGTTCGCGACGCCTGAGCTCACCGCCGGACCAACGCTTTCACGCACGCTCGGCCTGCTGCAGGAAAATCTGAAACCGGCGCGCGGCGCACCCGATGCTGCGGCCTACGTCGCCTACGCCACCGCGCTGCAAGCGGCCTATCGCGAGCGGTTGAAAGACATGGGCGACGCCGACGGAAGGCGTGCGCTCGGCGCGGAAGCGCTGGCGCCGGCCTGCACCACGCATTTCTCGGCAGTCGACCGCGACGGCAACATGGCGGCGGTGACGCAGACGCTGCTGTCGACGTTCGGCTCCAAATTCGTCTCAGGCCAGACCGGCGTCACCATGAACAACGGCATCATGTGGTTCGATCCGACCCCGGGCACGCCGAATTCGCTGGCAGCAGGCAAGCGCTGCCTCACCAATTACACGCCGGTGCTGGCGCAGGCGGCCGATGGCCGACGTGTCGCGGTCGGCGCCTCCGGCGGGCGGCGCATCTTGCCGGCGGTGACGCAGCTGCTGTCGTTCGTGATGGATTACGGCATGGACCTCGATGCGGCGATCCACCAGCCGCGCATCGACGCCAGCGAAGGCGCAGTCGTGATCGGCGACGTGCGCCTGCCGGCAGCCGCGCGGGAAGCGCTTGGCGCGCGTTTCGATTACGAAGAGGCGCGTATCCAGACGCTGCCGATGAAGTTCGCCTGTCCCAGCGTGGTGCTGCGCGACGGCGACACCAACAGCGGCGCCACCGAGCCGTTCCAGCCTTGGAGCGAGGCGGTGGCAAAGGGATAGCTACATTCCCAGCCGGTCTTCACCCGCCCCGCAAGCGCGGGGCGAGGTAAACGCGCTTCACCCGAACCGGTGATCGTACCGGCTCACGGCGAGCTCGCTCACGTCGATATCCGGCTTCCGTCCCGACATGATGTCAGCGAGCGCCCGTCCCGAACCGCAGGCCATGGTCCAGCCGAGCGTGCCGTGGCCGGTATTGAGATGCAAATTGCCATAGCGCGTGGCGCCGATGATGGGCGGTCCATCCGGCGTCATCGGCCGCAGGCCACACCAGAAGCTTGCCTTGGCAAGATCACCGCCACGCGGAAACATGTCGGTCAGGGAATGATCGAGCGTCGCCCGCCGCGCCGCATCGAGCCGGTTCGAATAGCCTGGATATTTCGGCGGTGCCGCCGACGCGGATACGATCGCCCAGCCGCGTGATCGCGACCTTGTAGCTCTCGTCCATCACGGTGGATACCGGCGCGCCGTCGGGATCGATGACGGGGACCGTGATCGAATAGCCTTTCACCGGATAGACCGGAACGCGAATGTCGACGGGTTTAAGCAATCGCGGCGACCAGCTGCCAAGCGCCGCGACATAGGCGTCGGCCTGCAACAGGCCGACGCTGGTAACGACGCCCGTGATCTTGTCGCCGTCCGCGACCAGCCGCTCGATCGACGTATTGAACTTGAACTGCACCCCGAGCCGCGCCGCCTCCTGGGCGAGCGCCTGCGTGAACATGTGGCAATCGCCGGTCTCGTCCTGCGGCAGCCGCAGCCCGCCGACGAACCTTTCCTTGACGAGCGCGAGCGCAGGCTCGGCGCCAATGCAGCCTTCGCGGTCGAGCACTTCGTAGGGCACGCCATATTGCTTGAGCACCGCGATGTCGCCTGCGGTGCCGTCGAGCTGGGCTTGCTTGCGAAACAGCTGCAACGTGCCACGGCTGCGCTCGTCGTACTTGATCCCGGTCTCAGTGCGCAGCGCGCGCAGGCAGTCGCGGCTATATTCCGCGATCGGAATCATCCGGCTCTTGTTGATGGCGTAGCGCTCTGCCGTGCAGTTGCGCAGCATCTTCAGCCCCCAGATCCACATGACGGGATCGAGCTTGGGCCAGATCACCAGTGGGCCGTGCCGCATCAACAGCCATTTGATCGCTTTCACCGGCACGCCGGGGCCGGCCCAGGGCGAGGAATAGCCGGGCGATACTTCGCCGGCATTGGCAAAGCTGGTTTCGCGTGCAGGCTCGGCCTGGCGGTCGATGACCGTCACTTCATGGCCGGCGCGCGCCAGATAATAGGCCGTGGTGACGCCGATCACGCCACTGCCGAGAACGATGACTTTCACGATCCCTCACGCATCCGCCGCGGCGTCACATGCCGCGGCCGCTCTATTTTCTGAGAGCAAGGATCAGGCCACCCGCTTGATCGCGTCGCCGAGGATCGAAACCATATCGTCGATATGGCTTTTCTCGACGATCAAGGGCGGCGACATCGCAAAGGAGTCGCCACTCATGCGCAGATAAAGCCCGCGATTGAAGCAATCCACCATCACATCATAGCCGCGCGTACCGACGCCGTCGCTCCGCGGCGACAGCTCGACCGCACCCATCAGGCCGACATTGCGGATGTCGATGACGTTCGCCAGGCCCTTGAGCGAATGCAGCGCATCGCGCCAGTACTCGGCGAGCGCTGCACCGCGCGTGAGCAGCCCTTCGTCCTTGTAGATGTCGAGCGTCGCAAGGCCAGCCGCGCAAGCGACCGGATGCGCCGAGTAGGTATAGCCGTGGAACAGCTCGATCGTGCCCTCGGGGCCGGTCATCAGCCCGTCGTGGATCTTGCGGCTGGCGAACACCGCGCCGCAAGGAACAGTACCGTTGGTGATGCCCTTTGCCGTCGTCATCAGGTCCGGCGTGACGCCGAAATAGTCAGCCGCGAACGGCGCGCCGAGGCGGCCGAAACCGGTGATGACCTCGTCGAAGATCAAGAGGATGCCGTGCTTGTCGCAAATTTCGCGCAACCGCTTCAGATAACCTTGCGGCGGCGGCAGCACGGCGGTCGAGCCCGGCACCGGCTCGACGATGACGGCGGCGATGGTGTCGGCGCCATGCAGCGCCACCATCCGCTCGAGATCGTCGGCGAGCTCGGCGCCATGCGCCGGCTGATCCTTCGCGAAGGCGTTGCGGGCGAGATCATGGGTGTGACGGATGTGATCGACACCCGGCAGATGGGTCGCGAATGCGCGGCGGTTCGCCACCATGCCGCCGACCGACATGCCGCCGAAGCCGACGCCGTGATAGCCGCGCTCGCGGCCGATCAGGCGCGTCCGCGTTCCTTGCCCGATGGCGCGCTGGTAGGCGAGCGCGATCTTGAGCGCGGTGTCGACCGATTCAGAGCCCGAGTTGGTGAAGAAGATGCGATCGACCCCCTTCGGCGCGATCTCGGCCAGCCGCTCGGCGAAATCGAATGCAAGCGGATGGCCCATGTTGAACGAGGGCGCGAAGTCGAGGGTCATCAACTGCCGTTCGACGGCGGCCGCGATCTGGCGGCGGCCGTGGCCGGCATTGACGCACCAGAGGCCGGCCGAGCCGTCGATCACCTTGCGGCCGTCGACGGTGGTGTAGTGCATGCCCTCGGCGGAGGCGAACAGCCGCGGCGCTTTCTTGAACTGCCGGTTGGCCGTGAACGGCATCCAGAACGAATCGGTTTGCAGGGTGTTCGGCTTCTGATGAAGGGTCACGGATAGCTCCTGTGCTGGCAGCTCAAGTACCACCGGGCCACGCTCGGGAAGCCACAACAAGTCCTTTTCTTTGGTTCTGCAACCCATTGATTTTATTGGTGCGCTTGGAGCATATTTGTTCGATCCGAAACACCTGCAACAGGGAAAAGCGATGAGCGTCGATATCGGTGGGCGACTCCGGTTCGTTCGGGCACGTCACAAGCTCTCCCAACGCGAGCTGGCGAAGCGTTCCGGCGTGACCAATTCGACGATTTCGCTGATCGAATCCAATCAGATGAATCCGAGCGTCGGCGCGCTCAAGCGCATCCTCGACGGCCTGCCGATGGGGCTCGCCGAATTCTTCGCGATCGAGCCGGAGCGGCCGCGCAAGGCGTTCTACCGCTCCGACGAACTGACCGAGATCGGCAAGCAGCCGATCTCCTACCGCCAGGTCGGCGACACCATGTTCGGCCGGAGCTTGCAAATTCTGAAAGAACGTTACGAGCCGGGCAGCGACACCGGCCGGGTACCGCTGACTCATGACGGCGAGGAAGGCGGCATCGTGGTGAGCGGCCGGCTGGAGGTAACCGTCGACGACGAGCGCCGCATCCTCGATCCCGGTGACGCCTATTATTTCGAAAGCCGCCGCCCGCATCGCTTTCGCTGCGTCGGCGGCAAAGCCTGCGAAGTGATCTCAGCCTGCACGCCGCCGACGTTTTGAGAGCCTGACTCGAAATGCAGCCAATCAAATACGGCCTTACCGCCGCCGCCTTCGACGACGGCAAGCGCGGCGCGCAGATTGTCGAGGCCGTCAGCAAGATCGTTCCGAAGTGGAGATCGTTCTTCCACACCCCGCCGACGGACACCGCCCTCGTGAGCCGCGCGCACAACTCTCGGCGCGGGCCCACGAGCAAGACGGAAGCTCCCGAGGTCAACACGCACAAGGAAATCTGGCCAATCGCAACGGATTACGAGACCGGCGTCTGCTCGCTGCTGCGCAAAAGCAAGAAAGCTGCGTAAGCCTTTGTACACAATGTCGCACTCCAGCGCTCTCGGCAAAAGAGCGC
Source organism: Bradyrhizobium sp. TZ2 (assembly GCA_043099345.1). Taxonomy (GTDB): domain Bacteria; phylum Pseudomonadota; class Alphaproteobacteria; order Rhizobiales; family Xanthobacteraceae; genus Bradyrhizobium. The sequence goes on from CP170752.1 coordinate 96,175, forward strand.
TGGGGTAGCGTAGCCCGTTGAAAGAACTTTGGTTTCTGAGCCGATCGCATTTCGGAATTGAGCCGCCGTCACTGACATCAAAATTGCATCCGACTTCCGCAATCATTTCAGGCGGTTAGTCACATAACAAAACCGCGCCTACGCCTCCGCGCTCTTTTGCCGTGAGCGATGAAGCCATCTATCTCATTGAATTTGCTGCGATGTGTATTTGTTGGCGGTGCATCGTTGTGCGAGACCGCAACGGTTGTACCAATCCGGGTGCTCGGCCTCTGTGGCCGATCCTTGAACTCGGATAAGCGGAGATAATCATGGTTCAGCCCCAGCGACTCGAAATAAGATTTCTTGGCACGCGCGTTCGCGCGGAAGGTATCGTCGGTATTGTCTGCGCGACGGTAATAGTTGGATCAATTTTGATCACATACTTCGGGAATTGGTAGCGCAGGAACTGTTCGAGATGAGGCGAACTCTGAAGCAACTAATCGAATGCTATGAGACCGACCCGCATTCGAATTTCTTGAAATTGCAGTATCAAGTACGAGTGAAGCATGGACGGTTGTTGGCTCGCTTGAGCGAAGAGCACGGCACTCATCAGCTTCGCAACGTTCGCTTTCGAAACTTGACGGTCTGGTACAATGCCTGGGTGTCGGACGGCAAGATTGCCATGGCCCGATCTATGATTGATCGGCTGCGCGAGTTATTTCGTTTCGGTGCTACCCTCCTTGAGGATCGAGAATGCGCACGACTGTTCGAAGCTGTCGGGAAGCTTCGGTTGGAGAATCCGCCTCCGCGCACCGTTCAGATGACGGCAGAACATGCAAACGCCATACGCAAAACCGCGCGCGAGCACTTTGGCTGGTATTCGATAGCGCTCGCGCAAGCATTTCAGTTCGAATTGCTGCTTGGCCAGAAAGACGTGATCGGCGAGTGGGTGCCAGTTGACGAGCCGGGTGAGTCAGACGTTGTATGGGGTGAGCGCAAGTGGCTTCGCGGGCTCCGGTGGTCCAACATCGACAAGAACTTGATCCTTCGCCACACAGTGGGTTCGAGCGGTCGAAGAATCGAGGTCGACCTTCGAACAGCGCCGATGGTTCTCGAAGAGCTCAAGATCCAGGTAGCCGACTCACGGTGCAGTGGCAGAACGGCACCCCTGATACTCGACGATATACTCGAAGAGCTCAATATGATCGTGAAAGCCGACTACATACCCAGTTCAAGAACGGTACCAGAGACGGCACCAGTAACTCTCCACGATCTAACTGATGGCTCCCTCCCATGTAGCGGCCCTGTAATCCGTTGGTGATACTAACGGTTTGCCGTGGTCAACCGCTGAATTTCGTCGAAAATGGCGCAAGGTGGCTAGACAGGCTGGTGCGCCGGACAACGTGAACAATAGAGATAGCTTTCCCGCCGGCATGATTCGCGGCGGGCCAGACCGCGCCAAGATTTCTCAGACAGTGACGCTTAAGCGAGTAGACTACAGCTTGCGAACGCAACGCCGAGTTGGGAGGTTGGTCGAGTAACAAGAGGTCTCCGAACTATGTCGGAAGATACCCGCTGACCGGACATCGACAGGCATCACAACACCCGGAGCAGACGTTCCGAGTCGTCGGGTGGTTGGCGGCAAACAAGAACGACCCAAAGCACTGACAACGCTTGCCGGTGATCGCCGGTCCTGTGTCGCGGAATCAGGGCCGTGCCGATGCGTTTTTTTCAATGGAGTCGGTCACGGCGTCGCGGAAGGCCCGAACTTCGCGATTGAGGTCAATCAAGCGCTTCGGCGACATACGGGCCGCGGCAAACAGGTCTCTAGCTTCGGGCCTTCCGCCATCCTGCCGCACGCGCATCCGGCTCAGAGCAAAACCATCGCTCGCCTGAAAGCCAATTGATCCGAGTTTGAACGTAATACTCCTGTCCCGGCGTGTGATAGATGCGCTCACCAGTCTTGCTGATGTTGCCTTTGATGGGGCAGCCGACAAGGATTGGCCCGAGCTCCGTTGCCGCGATGATGCCGCCGACAGCAGCCAATCCGATTATCGTTGAGGCAATGGTGCGGGCCATTTGATTAGTGCGCTTCCTCAAACTGGCTTGGGTCTGGAAGTCGGAACATCATCGAAAATCGTTAAGCAACTAGATCCTCGTTCGATCGCTTTTGATGGAAGTGCTTGGAGCTGGGCAGGCCAGCAACTGTCGGTCCGCTTCACCAGCGAAGCGAACATGCCGCCACCCGGCCTTGTCCCGGGCATCCACGTCTTTCTTCTCGCGGCAAGCCAAGACGTGGATGGCCGGGTATAGCCGAGCGGAAGCGACGCCGTCCTTCAGACGGCTATGCCCGGCCATGACCAAAGGGGACTCGCTTTCAAGCTGTTAGAAAGGCCTGAAAATGCTGGTTGCTTTTTCGGTCCAGGCGCGGCAATGCACCGCCGATTTCACTTCGGCAGTGCTCCGGAAAGGATCAGCTCCAGCTCCTGCCTGACATCGTCGAGCGGCTGGACGCTGCGCGCGGCGCGGCACATCGCGACCGTTCCTTCCACCGAAGCGATCACGAGCGCCGCAAGCCGACGCGCGCGCGCAGATGCAACCCCCTCGTGCCGCAGCGCCGTGACCATGATCTTCTGCCAGTCGGCGAATACGCCTTCCGCCAAGTCGAGCAGATGCTGTTGCGCGGCTTCGTCCGGCACGCCCTCGTTGTCGGCTGCGTCGTTGACATATTGCTCGACCGCGACCGCAAGCACGGGACAGCCGGCCTGGAATTTCGTGCCCTCCAGGGTCTGCCGCCACAAGGCAATGAAAGCGCGAAGTCCGCCGATCGGGCCATGCTTCTGTGTCAGATGCGCCAGCGGTCCGCTGACCTGCGCGCCGGCGAAGACCAGCGCATCCTCGATCAGTTGCTGCTTGCCGCGCGGGAAATGATGGCCGATCGAGCCGCGTGGCGTGCCGGTGTGGCGAACCACCTCGCGCATGCTTGTGGCATTCACGCCACGCCGGCTCATCAGGTGGGCGGCCCCTGCCACCATCTTGGCGCGGGTCTCGGACGACATCGCGAATCCTTTTCGGTTTGACGTCCCACCATAAAATATGACGGTTGACATAGCCAGCTCAATCTGGACTATGCCACTCGTCATAGTCGGCGACTGACCGACAAGATCTTGGCCGGCAACAGGAGCGCGCGATGACGTTTATCCATGTGATGACGCCGCAAGGACGGCTGAATGCCGATCAGCGGCGCGTGTTGGCCAAGACGCTGACCGATGCGGTGCTGGTGCCGGAAGTCGGCCGCCTCGCGCCCGAAGCACGCCGCGGCTATCAGGTGCATTTCCTCGAACGTCCGCTGGACATGATCGCCCACGGCGGAGAACTGCTCTCGGACAAACCAAGCGACGTCATGGTGCTCGATGTCGTGGCGATGGATTGCTGCTGGACACGCGAGGATCGCGCCACGGTCATCCGCAACATCCAGACCGCCCTTGCGGATGCCTTGGGGATGAAATCTCCATCGCCGGCCTGGTGGATCAACTTCCGCATCATCGAGGAAGGAAGCTGGGGTTCGCGCGGCGGGGTGCTATCGTTCCTCGACCTGCTCGAGCACGGCGCATCCCACTTTCGCCGGAGCGCGCCGCGGCGATCCGCACCGCGCTTGCCGTCAAGTACGAGCGATAGCCCGCCGTTCCCGGTTGGAACGACGCGCACCAACATACAGAGGAAACCAAGCCATGACCGCCGAGGGTAAGATCCGAACCGAAACGCATGATCGCGCGTTCAAGATCATCATCGACAACCCCGCCAAGAAGAACGCGTTCTCGCCTGTCATGATGGAGCAATTGTCGGATGCGCTGACCGAGCTTCACAACAACGACAGCTACTGGGTCGGCGTCATCTGTGCCGAGGGCAAGGATTTCACGGCCGGCCTCGACATGCCAAAGTTCTTCGGCCCCACGGCCGAGAAGCGAAACGTCAGGGAAGGCAATGTCGACGTGTTCGGCATCGGCAAGCGCTGCAAGAAGCCGATCGTCACGGCCGTTCAAGGCATCGTTTTCACCATTGGCATCGAGCTGATGCTGGCGGGCGATATCGTCGTTGCCGCCGACGACAGCCGGTTCTGCCAGATGGAGGCCAAACGCGGAATTGCGCCGCTCGGCGGCGCGCATTTCCGCTTCCTGTCACGCACCGGCTGGGGCAATGCGATGTATCACCTCTTCCTGTGCGATGAATTCACTGCGCCGCGCGCCCGCGAGATCGGCCTGGTCCAGGAGGTGGTGCCGGCAGGCCAGCAGGTCGAACGCGCGATGGAACTCGCCGCGGTCATCGCACGGAATGCACCGCTCGGCATTGAGGTCACCAAGGAGGCGGCCTTGAAATATGTCGAGCATGGCGAGGCCGCGGCCATCGCCTGCATTCCGGCCATTCGCGAACGGGTGCTGAACAGCGCCGACGCGCGAGAAGGCATTCAATCCTTTATGGAGCGACGCGCTGCCGTCTTTCAGGGCCGATGAGGACGAAATGATGCCAATGACCGGAAAGCAAGACGAGCTGGCGGACCTGCTCGTCCGCGCCCGCCGCAACGTCTGCCAACTGTCCGCCCTGCCCGACGATCTGGTGCCGGAAAGCGTCACCGACGCCTATGCCGTCAACCAGACCGTGGCGGAACGGCTCGGCTGGGAACCGCTGGGCTGGAAGATTGCCGGAACGACGGACGCAGTACGCGGCAAGCTCAAACTGGATGGACCGATCTATGGCAGGACTTTCCGCCGCTTTGCCTGCACCTCTCCCGTGCGATTCAAGGCCGCGGAGCTGCTCGATCCGCTGATCGAATGCGAATTCTTCGTCACGCTCGCGCGCGATCTGCCGTCGAGAGACGAACCATGGACGCTCCCTGAAACGATCGAGGCGATCGGCGAGGTTCACGCCGGCATTGAAGTTGCGGAGTGCCGCTATGCGAGAGCCGCCCTGCCGCCGATGCCGGCCATTCTTGCCGACGGCAGTGCGTCCGGACGCTACGTGTTCGGCGACGGGATCGAGAACTGGCGAGCAGGACTTGCGTCCATACCGGTTCGAGTCGAATTCGACGGGGTATTGCGCCGGGAGGGCGTGGGCGCCGACGTCATGGGCGATCCCCTGCGGCCGCTGTGGTGGCTGGCCGAACAGCGCCGGCAATGGGGCGACGGGCTCCGTGCCGGCGAGACGATCAGCACCGGCTCCATGACCGGCATGCTGCCGGTGCGCGGCGGCCAGCACGTCCGCGCACGGTTCGGCGATGTGGCGACCATCGAGATCACGATCGATCTCTAGCGCCGCACACTAACCGCGAAAATCGATGCTGCGCAGAATGATGCCGGGCGGTTTCCCCTCGAACTCCCGGGCATCGAATTTGCGCGACGCGCATTGTTCGATCCGGTCGCGCAGTCGCAGGAATTGTTCTTCGCGCTGGTCCGTCGCCGTCCGCGACGCATGTTCCAGATCGTCCATCGCCGAAGCGCTGATGGCGCAGGGTATTTCCCTGGGCCCGTCCATCATGGAGAACAGCAGCACCATGCGATCGAATTCATAACCTGTGATACTGCCGCGTGCGAGTGTCATAGGATTGTCCTCCCGGAGAAAAACGAACGTCCGATCGGCTTGTTCAAATTCCGCAACGCAGCAAGATGACGCGATGTGCCACGAGCGGACATCCCGCGATCAGACCTCTCAGTGCTACCTCACCGGTGAGATTTTCCGGCGGGCCGTCCATCCAAGCCCCCCAATTAGGTATATAAGGAGGCTGGAGGTCAGCGCCATGGCTGCGTCGGGGCAGGACCGCATCGAACGCCGGCTTGCTGCCATACTGGCCGCCGATGTGGCTGGCTACAGCCGGCTGACCGGTGTGGATGAAGAGGGCACGCACATCCAGCTTCAGGCCCATCTGCGCGCTCTTGTCGATCCCAAAGTTGCCGAACACCGTGGTCGGGTTGTCAAGAACACCGGAGACGGAATGTTGGCCGAATTTAGCAGCGTAGTGGACGCAGTGCGCTGCGCTCTTGATGTCCAGCGCGGGATGGCCGAGCGCAACGCCGGGGTGTCAGATGAGAAGCGCATCGAGTTTCGCATAGGCATCAATGTCGGCGACATCATCATCGATCGAGGTGACATTTTCGGCGATGGCGTGAATGTGGCAGCGCGCCTGGAGGGATTGGCGAAGCCCGGCGGCATATGCATCTCTGATGACGCGCACCGGCAGGTTCGGGGTAAGTTTGATGTCACCTTCGAGGATGCAGGCGAACGGCAACTGAAGAACATCGCACGGCCAGTGCGGGTCTTCCAAGTCGGTCTTGATGGTGCGCGACTCACCAAGCCAATGTGGCAACGGCACAACGCGGCGTCGGCTCTGCGTCGTGCCGGGTGGAGCGCGCGCGTCACGGCGATCGGAGCTGCGGTCGTACTGATCGCAGGCGCTGTGTATTTCGACCTCGGCCGCGCCCCTGTACAGCTACCAGACCAGCTGACAAAGCCCTCCGACCGCTTCTCCATCGTCGTGCTACCCTTTGCCAACCTATCCGGCGATGTAAATCAGGATTATCTGGCTGACGTCATCAGCGACGAACTAACGACCGCGCTCTCGCGTATTCGCGAAATCCTCGTCATCTCCCGATCAACCGCTTTCACTTACAAGGGCAAGCCAATCAACGTGCAACAGGTCGGCAAGGATCTCGGTGTGCGCTATGCGCTAGAGGGCAGTGTGCAGCCGAGTGGCGACCGGCTACGTGTGAATGTTCAGCTTATTGATACCGAGAGCGATGCGCATCTCTGGGCTGATCGGATTGACGAGAACCGTTCCGACCTCTTGCAGATGCAAGATACCATTGTTCACCGCATCGCGTTTGCGATCGGCATCAAACTAACCACAGAAAGTGCCCGCCGGGCACAAGCTCGCGCTGCCAATCCCAACGCAGAAGACCTTGCTTGGCGTTGCTCCGCAGCGCTCATGCGCACTTTCTGGACATCGGAACGCGACTCCGCCTTCCGCCTCTGTGAACAGGCGTTGGAGATCGACCCCAGGAATGTTCGCGCGCTATCGCACCTGTCATTGAAATTCTCCACACGCGCTGGCTTTTTCACGAGTCCCGATGCAAAAGCTGATCTTCACCGCGCAGACGAGCTTGCCTCTTTAGCTATAAAGATCGATCCAGATTACCACACTGCCCACGCAGCCAAAGGCGATGTTCTACAAGCATCGGGACACTTTCGCGAGGCAATAAATTCTTATGAGCGCACCCTGCTGTTGGCGCCAAGCGCCATTCTGATTGGATTGCCTTCGGCCTACAATTATGTCGGTGAGCCTGAACAAGCCATCGCCTATGCCGACAAGGCGATGCGGCTTAGTCCACACATGCCGGCGCGCGTAGGGCCAGCATTTTATCTGGCAAAGGCCATTGCCTTCAGCATTTTGCAGGACAATGAGCAGGCGCTTGTTTGGATTGAGCGCGCCGAAGCTGCTGCTCCCGAGATTTCGCTCATGGGATTTGTTCGGTCTGGGCTGCTCGCCATGGCAGGCAAGGAGGACGAGGCGCGCGCAGCAATGCAGCGCTATTTGGCGACCGACAATGCCCCTATCAGGACCATATCTCAATGGCACGCTCGATTGGCTCACGTAACGCTGTCGTCCTGGGGGCTTCGCTTTCTTATATGGGGGAAGAAATTCAACGATGGTCTCCGAAAGACCGGGCTGCCGGAGTGATCAAGGCGGTTGCCCACGCCGACGAGATGATCGAAAGAGCGGCTCGCTACATGTCTCTTATGGGTAAAAAGGCGACGTCAGCAGGGCGATTGGACAAGGTCTGATTTGCCCCAATGAACGGACATCGTCAGACCTGCTCCCACATGTCCGCTTCGTGCCACGAGCGGACATACGAGGATCGGCTGCTATTCCTTCATTGTTCCAGTATGCCCCCTTTGAGGCCATCTAGAATGTCGTCGACTCCACGGCGATACTCGGGTCTGGCGATAAAGCTGCAATGTAAAATCAGGATGTGTCTTGTGCAGCAGGGCCGTTGGCTTCGCGTGCCCTTTTCCATTTGGCTCGTCGACCTGTAGGCCAAGATCAACTTATGTAAGCTTGAAAGCTCGCGCCGATCATATTCAACGAGCGGCTGCACTGTCCGATGGCTTCTTCATATTGACGGAGGTGCAGGTGTGCTACGCAGAGAAGCCGCGCTGTGATGTTCGCCTGCAAGATGGCCAGATTTGTATAGTCGCCGTCGAACCGATCTGACCAGATGTCGCGGGCGGTCTGAAGATCGGTCAGCGATACGTTGACCCACACTTGGTCTCCGTTGCGTTTCACAGCGCCCCGTACGGCCCAGCGGATGCCGAGATCCGTCCCGAGCTGCTTCAGATCGATCGACTTGTGCTTGTAGGTAAAGGCGGTCTCGCGTCCAATAACGAAAGCGGCGGGCGTTCGCGCCAGATCGGTCGTCAAATCTGTCGTGATGGCGTCGGCAAAGTAGTCCTGCTGTGGATCGTTGTTGAGGTTGGCGAAGGGCAACACGACGAGCGAGAGGCGAAGCGTGATCTCAGCCCTTACTGTCGGCTGTCCTTGGATCTTTTGAGCTTCCCGAGCTACGTCGGTACGGACCGTCTTCCAGACATTCCAATAACCGTTAAGGCCGCCGGCAATTGCGCCGATGGCGGCAATCGACGCCAGCGCCCCGCCGACGAGCTTCAAACGACCTCTGAGGTGACCCAGCCAGCCATCGGATCGCGGTTTGCCAACTACTTTTTCAGAGGGATCTGGGACCGAAACCGCTGCCTTCCCGGCCGCGCGGGCCAGCTTTGACAGTTCTGCGATGGCGTCTGAGACCACCGCGGTTCCTGGGCACCGATCCTCATCGTGTACATCGCCCACGAAACGAACGCCCCTTCGTGGAAATGTTTTGATAAGACGTTGTTGCTCGCCGGAGTCGCCGATCGCGCGTCGAACGGCGTTCAGCCGGGTCGTCAGCGCCGCATCAGATACAATCCGACCATTCCAAATTGCGTTTATGAGATCGTCCTTGCTGACGACGCGATCCCTGCTGCGGATCAAATATTCGAGCAGATCGAGAACCTGTGGCGTCGTAGGCACAACATCGGGCCCGCGCCGCAACTCGCGCCGGTCGGTGTCCAACGCACAGTCCTCGAAGAAACAGCGCATGGCACCATTCCCCAAGCCTGCCCTCTATCCCCCGAGAGCGCGGCAGTAATTGTCCGGCGACAATAAGCCTTCGATAAGGAAAATGTAAGCCGAATATCAAGTGCGCCCCGTCATGGTGTGGCAGCGTCGTGCTGGCAACGTCATCGAGGCGCGCCTTCGCTGATCGCCCCTATACAGCAATACTTTTGCTTTCCTCGCTTGGCCCCGTTGTGCCCCTCTCTTGCCTAATTCTTGAGCCCGGGCCTTGCTTTTGGCACCGCCTCGATCAACAGCGCGAGCGCCTCGCTGAAGCCTGAAGCGGCGAAAGATTGGCCCCGAGAGTGCCCGAGACGCACGACGACGAGATCGTGCGAGGGAATGATCAGCGTGGTCTGCCCGCCAGCGCCCGCCATGTAATAGGCATCGCGCGGGACTGGATATTGCCCGTCGCCGTTAAGCCAGAAAAAGGCTCCATAGATCGGCCGATTGTCCGCGGCCCACGCGGGCGCAAGCGTACTGACGAATGTGGTGTAGCCCTCTGGGAGAATTCGCTCACCGTTCCAAACGCCTCCCTGAAGAAAGAGATTGCCAAGCCGCGCCCAATCGCGCCCGGAGCCCACCTCATAACCTTGCCCTAGAAAATTTCCGAACGGATCAGTTTCGATCACCATCGTACGGATGCCGAGCTTGTCGAACAGCGCCCGCTGAGGAAATGAGAAATATTCGTCGCCGCTTTTTTCGACACCGAGCCGGATCAGATAGTTGATCAGGACCGGATCGGTGTTGCGATAGCGTCCGACCGTGTTGGGAGGCCATTGCAATGGCCGTGTTGCCGCGTAGTGAAACGAATCGATGCCGCCGGTATAAAGATAGATGTGATCCGGGTAAGGCCCCGTTGGGTCATAATCCGGGTCTTGGGGCGCCCTGATCCGAAGCCCGCTCGACATGTGAAGGAGATCCGCAATGCGTATTTTGGCGCGCGGGTCGCCGGGCGTTTGCCATTCAGGGATCGGTGCCGGCTGGTCCAGATCATAGATGCCGTCTTTGACCAGAATGCCAAAGAGCGCCGCCGTGACGCTCTTGCCCATGGACCAGCCTTCGAGCGGCGTCTGCGCCGTAACACCTTCCGCGTAGCGCTCGGCAATGAGGCGGCCCTTCCACGTCACAACGAACGCCGCGGTCGATGCTTCGGCGGGCTGGAACGCGGCATTCACGGCAGCTTTGAGCTTCTCGGCGTTGATCTCTGCCGGCAACGGATCCTGCGGCAGCATGTCGCCCATGGGCCACAGTTGGGTCGCGGGATCGGGCAATTGGCTCTTGACGGCGATCGGCTTGAAATTCACGTCGCTCTCGCCAATCGATAACGTGACGCAACCCTGGCTCCCGAGATATTTGGCCGTACGGGTCACGCCGTTGGGGAGCGCGACGTGGACCGCCTTGTTGGCGCGATCGATGACCGGCTTGCCGAGCTTCGCGCGCTGTCGGTAGGGCGCCGTGAAAAACCCAACATTTTCGGCCGCGAAATCGGGCACAAGGCCGGTCATGAATACAGCTGAGCACATGACCTTCGCAAATCCGGCGGCATGATGCGTCAAGGGGTCGCCTGGCGGCGGCACATAGGGCGTATCGAGTTCGAATGATTTCGCGCGGGCGATGAGCGCGTCTCTGGTGGAAGCCTGCGCAGCCGCCGCCGTACCGGTGAGAGCCACAAGAATCGTCAGCAGAAGACACTTATTCATGGTCGTTCATGACCGCTCCCGCGAAAACGAACAATAATCGCTTGGTTCAATTGCTCGCTTGGTCCCGTTGGCGCGTCGATCCTACGGATCGATGAGCACTCCCGGGTTGAGCATGCCTCGTGGATCGAGTTCTCTTTTTACTGCCCGAAGCGCGGCCGCGAAAAGCCCCGGGCGCTGGCGATCGTACCAAGGCCGGTGATCACGGCCAACAGCGTGATGATGCGTGATCGTGCCACCCGCTTCAATCAGCGCGTCGCTGGCCGCGTTCTTGATCGCCTGCCACTGCTCCAGAAGCGCACCGTGGCGGCCGAGTGCGTGGAAAGAAAAATAGGGCGCGGGCCCGTCCGGATAGACATGGGTGAATCGGCATGTGACCTCGCCTTTCAGGCCAGTCGCTTCGAGGATCGCACGCTCCGTCGCCGCCTTCACTTTGTCGTGGAAACTTTCGAACCGATCCCAGGTGATAGCGGTCTCAAACGTGTCGTTGATGAGACCGGCCGGTGTCAAAAACTCTCGCGCATATGGCATGCGGATAAACGCGTTCCGCCAGATCCCTGCTGCGCCTTCGAGATGTGCATCGCCGGCTTTGGCGGCCTCCGGCGTCCCGCCATGGTCGGCGCAGCATTCGAGCGCACGTGCCATCCAGGCATCCGGCGAATGGTCGCCGGATTCAAAGCCGAGCACCATGATCGCGACACTGCCGTCGGCCGCACCGGTGTTGAACGCCTCTTGCGCGTCAAGGATGCGGCAGTTCGATGGATAGAGGCCGGCCTGTGCGATGGTGCGCAATGCGCGCGCCGCACCGAAGAACGAATCGAAACGAACCGATGCGCCGGCACGGGAATTTCGGACGTGGCTGCAATCGCATCCAGGCGCGCGAAATCACGCCGAGCGTGCCTTCCGAGCCTATGAACATGCGGTCGGGGCTCGGTCCAGCACCCGATCCCGGCAATCGACGCGTTTCCAGTACGCCGCGCGGCGTCACGACGCGCAGGCTTTCGACGAAATCGTCGATATGCGTATAGAGACTGGCGAAATGACCGCCCGATCGTGTCGCGATCCAGCCGCCAAGGGTTGAATATTCAAAACTCTGCGGAAAATGCCGCAACGTGACGCCGTGCGGCTTAAGCTGGTTCTCCAACGATGGACCATAGGTACCGCCTTCGATCAGTGCGGCGCGCGATATCTGATCTACCTCGATAACCTTGCCGAGATTGCGCAGGTCAAGTGTGACGGCCGCCTTGTAGCGAAGCCCATCGACTCGCGGCTCGACGCCGCCGCAGACGCTCGACCCGCCCCCGAACGGCGTCAGCGCGGCGCTGACACCACCGGCCCAGTCCATCACACCGGAAATCTCGGCTTCGTTGCGTGGATATGCGACCACGTCGGGCGCGCTATCGTAGTCGCCGAGCATGGCTCGCACGTAGTCTGGATAGGATTTGCCGTAGGTGTGCGCGACCCGGTCGTAGCGTTCGCTCGTACAGAAAGCGGCAAGTGAGGCCGGTGGCACCACGCGCGGCGCCCGCAGTGACAGGTCCTCAAGGCGCGGCACGGCTTTTGTCTCAAACGCATCGCGCGCGAATTTCGCGTGGTAACGGCCGAGCACGAAAGCCTGCTCCTCGGCAGTCATGCCTTCGTCTTCGCGGCCCCAGCCGTAATGCTTTAGCCTTGCAGCGCTCATGGCATCCTCCCTGCTTTTTTGTCTGCGATTACCGAGATAGCCGCGATATTCAGCACGCCGCAGTTCTGAGCATGACCTCAACGCGCGCTGAAGGTGAGGCCGGCGCGCTCCTTCAGACGCTTGCGCAATGCCGGACCCATCAGCGCGCCCGGCGTCCAGATGCCGCCCTCGCCCTCCACGTCGCGCACGAGACAAAGAGCGCTCTCGGCGATCATCTTGCTGGTCGAGCCGTAGCCCGGATCGCGGTCGCCCGTGACTACCGCCTCGACCCGTCCGCCATCCGGCAGTTCGCCCAGGAAGAGGATGTCGTAGAGGCCCTTCTCGCGCTCTTCCCGAGTCGGGCCTGCGCCGGGTTTGAGACCGCCGGTTGCGACCAAGGAAATCATCGTGGCGAACGTCTCCGTCGTCACGCGAGCGAGTTCCCCAAATCCCGGCGCGATCATCATTTCGTCGTAAACGAAGTCCTTGCCGTAGGGATGACCCAGCAGCAAATTCGTGCGGTGCACGTTCTTGGTGTTGATCGGCGCCATCGGGAACGGCACGAGCCACACGTTCATGCGCGGGTCGTATTCGGGGACGAGGCCCGACGGCTGAGACGGCCCGGTGAACCCCGGCGTCAACGCGAAGGGATCGGTCAGCAGCCGCATCAGGGCCGGATCGCGCGCGGCCGCGGCCAACGTCGCCCGAGCGCTCGCCGCGGTGCCGCCGGACATGCCGCCTTTCACGTTGCGCAGGCGGGCTTTGACCCGCCGCGCCGGGCGTCGAATTTCTCGCGCGCCTTCTCCTGCAACGTGAGCACGCCGAGATCGAACGGGATGGAATCGAAGCCGCAGGAGAAGACGATGCGCGCGCCGGTCAGTTTCGCCTGTTCGTGATGGGCGTCGATCATGCGTCGCATCCAAGCCGGTTCGCCGCACAGATCAACATAGGCTGTGCCCGTGGCCGCGCAGGCCGCCACGAGCTCGGGACCGTGGAGCTGATAAGGCCCGACCGTCGTGATGATCACGGCCGCACGCGCGCACATCGAACTCAGGCTGGCCGGCTCGGCGGCATCCGCCTTAACCAAAGGCAAATCGTCCGGCGCGCCGATGTCGGCACGCACCTTCTGGAGCTTGTCGATAGAGCGTCCCGCGATCGCCCAGGACGGAGCATCGTCGCCGCGATAGGACGTCGCCAGATATTCGGCGATGAGACGGCCAGTATAACCCGTCGCGCCATAGACGATGAGGTCGAACTCCCGCTTCACGTCGTTGGTCCTCCTCGATACCCGGGAGAGCTATCTTCAGATCCGTGTGCAATCGCAGGACACGGGGACGTTCAGCAGGAGCAGCAGGTGCCATTTGAGGGTCCGCCGCTTCATTGAACCGTCCCATCGCGTTTGACGGAGGATACCACAGTTCCTGCCTTGGGGGCGCAACGTTCGGTTGGGGTCATTCGCGACTGGGGCGGGGCCACCAGCAAGCACGGCCATGTCCGCTGTTCCGCCGAGTGCAGAAGTTATGCGCGCTTATGAGTCCACGCCCTGGCGCGTTCTCGTGACGAGAGATTGATCGAACAAGGCGGCTAAAGCCTCGCATTCGATGGCTTGCTGGCCATTTCAAACGGGGCGGCCACTTCCACCCGCAACGCCGCGGGTATAAATTTCCGGTAACCGCCCCGTCGCAAGCAGCGTCGATCGGAGGGCTTTTGTATGCGCGTGCTCGTTCTGCTTATCGCATTCCTGATCGGGCTTGCTTCCCCGGGCTTCGCCGACGATGTCGCCGCCGCGCAAGGCGTGATCCGCGCGCAGGAGCAGGCGTTCGGCCGCGACGACGCCGCGGCGGCCTATTCGCATGCGGCGCCCGAGATCAGGCAGCTCTTTCCGCAGGCTGACATCTTCATGCAGATGGTCCAGCAGGGCTACGCGCCGGTCTACCGCCACAAAAGTTTCGAGTTCGGCGAGGCGCGCGCAGCAGGCGGTCGGATCGCGCAGCGCGTTCACATCATCGACGCCAATGGCGAGGCCTGGGAGGCGATGTATACGCTGGAGCAGCAGCCCGATGGCAGCTTCAAGATCACGGGGTGTTCGCTGCTGAAGACCGGACAGGCGGTTTAGTCTCACGCCATCAAGCTCTGCATCTTGGGCCTGGCATGGAGATGGATGGTGCTTGTCGCGTGGCCCGGCGGGAGTAATATCGAGCAATACAAATTGACAGGGAGCGCGGCCATGGCGATAGCAGCAGCGCAGACTGCACCGTGGTTTGAGCGACGGAGTTTTGCATCCTATCGCGATGAATTCGACCGCCGCGGCTATCTGATCTTCGAGCGCGTGCTTTCGCCCGATACTGTCGCCGATATCCGCGCCGCGCTGGCGCCGCATCTCGCACGCGACCTCACGGGCCGCAACGATTTTGAGGGCGAGAAGACCAACCGCGTCTATGCGCTGATGGCGAAATCACCTGTCTTCGCGGAGCTTGCGATCCATCCGCTGGCGCTGGCCTTTGCCGAGGCCGAACTTGGTCCAAGTTGCCTGCTATCGGCGCTACTCGCCATCAACCTGCATCCCGGCGAGACCGTGCAGCCCTGGCACTTTGACGACAGCGGCGCAAAAGTGCCGCGGCCGCGGCCCGCGCTCGGCGTCAGTACGTTCTGGGCGATCGACGACACCACCGAACAAAATGGCGCGACCGAAATCATTCCCGGCAGCCATCTATGGGACGGTGAGGTAATTGAGGGCGCGGTGGCGCCCTCTGACTTCGCCCACAAGGGCGCCGATCGCGCTGATGGCGACCGGGCGGATGCGGTCAAGCTCGTGATACCCTCAGGCTCGCTCGCCATTACCAAGGGAACGCTCTGGCACCGCGGCGGCGCCAACCGCTCGGATCGCCCTCGCCTGATCATCACGCCGCAATACTGCGCAGGCTGGATCCGGCAGCTCGAGAACATGGCGCTCGCCGTCCCCGCCGAAGTCGCCGAGAAATTGCCGGAGCGTGCGCGCGAGCTGATCGGCTATTCCATCCATCCGCCGTTCATGGGTCATGTCGACGGACTGCATCCCCGGAAGCTACTGCGCTAGCACGCGCCTTTCGAAGCTCCAGGCCTGATTGGTGAAACTGGACACCGGCCGCGCCGGCCGAATATGCGCGAGCAACGGCGGCAATGTCCTTGCATCTGCAAGATTCCGAAATATGCTCGTTTTGGTTGTTTGACTGTTCGATAGTTTATTCTGCGATGCTTCCTTTCCAGGCTGATATCCGGCCAGGAATTGAAAGACCAACACGTCCCCTTCGACACAAATCATCGAGGTCGCGACGGGCGAGCCTTGCCAGAAAGCCGACAGCATGGGCATAGCAGCTAAAAAGACGGTTCGAACATCGAGGAAAAAGCCGGAGCGAAAGCTGACGCGCGCCACGATGATCGACTTGTACGAGGCGCGGCAATATCTTGGGCTCGACACGCTCAAGGAAACCGGGCTGCGCATGCCGGTTCGAGTCTACTTCAAGGATCCGGCGATAGCCGAAAGCACCGAGGGCGCCGGCATCGACGATACGTTCACGACGCCCTGGGAGCCGGGTCTCGCCGATGGCCCCACCAGCGCGCGTTTCGCTGTCGTCGACTACGACTCGACGAACAACGTGCTCACGCCTCCTGCGATCTGGAGCCCGAGATTGAACTGCTATCTGGCCCCGGACCGGAAGACCGTTCTCGATGAGAAGACGAAGAAGCTCTATCAGTATCATCAACTGAGCGTATGGGCGATCGTTCAGAACACCTTGGATTTCTTCGAGAGCGGCGCCGGGCTCGGTCGCAGGATCAGTTGGGCGTTCGAGGGTAACCGGCTGATTATCGTGCCGCACGCCGGCTATGGCGAGAACGCCTATTATGACCGCGCCTCCAAGTCGCTGCAGCTTTACTGGTTCGACGGCGACAAAGGCAGGGTCTTCACCTGCCTGTCCTCCGACATCGTGAACCACGAATTCGGCCACGCCGTGCTCGACGGCCTGCGTCCCTACTACTACGAGTCCGTCGGCGCACAGACCGCGGCGTTTCACGAGTTCATGGGCGACCTCACGGCGCTCCTGATGGCGTTCCGCAACAATGCGTTTCGCAAGGTCGTGCTGAAGGAAAGCAACGGCAAGCTGACCAATGCGCAGCTGCTGGCCGGACTGGCCCATGAATTCGGCAGGGCGACTGCGAATGCACCCTATCTCCGAACCGGCCTGAACTCCTTCACCATGAAGAAGCTCGCCGGCAATCTCCAACCGCACGCGCTGTCCGAGGTCCTAACCGGCGCGATGTTCGACATTCTGATGGGGGTATTTGCCAAGCATCAGAAGAACGAAGTGAGGCGCGCCAAGGCGGGCGGCAGCAAGAAGCCGAGCGACATAAGGGCGCTGGCCGACACCGTTCCCCGCATGCAGATGCTGGCGATACAGCCGCTCGATCTCCTGCCACCCTGCGCGGTGACATTCAGGGACTACGCGCTTGCGGTGCTTCGTGCCGAGCATGTCGCCAATCCGACCGATCCGTCGGGCTATCGCCAGCTGATGATCGACTGCTTCATCAAGCGCGGCATTCTGGAGGAAGCGGACCGCAAGCCCTTGATGGAGCCGGCGCCGGTGTTCAGACGCCTGGCGCTCGACGTCTTTCATCCGGTCGATTCAATTGCGGCGTCCCGCGGCGGCGCCTACCGCTTTCTCGACGACAACCGCGCCAAGCTGCTGATTCCATTCAACGCCGATATCGACATCCCCGAGATCGTGCGCGCCAACAAGCGCACCCGCGATGGGTTGCCGCTGCCCGAGCAAACCATCGTGCAGTACCTCTGGCGCGAGGAGCTGGTGCTCGATGGCCTCCGGTTCGGCCGCTTCGCCGGGCAACGCACGACGATGCTTTGCGGTGCGACCATCGTGCTCGATCCGAATGGCAACCTAATCCACTGGGCGCGCAAGCCCGGCAGCGTCAGCGTCGGCACATCGAAGGCAGCGCAGGCCGAACAGGTTGAAGGCATGCGGCGGCGCAAGGAGCTTCTGGATAGGCTTGCCGCACGCATCGCGGCCGGAATGATCGGCGAATCGATCGGAGGCGAACTCGGCATGATCGAACGCGCCACACCGCCGTTCACGGTCCAGCACGTCGATGGAACGCTCCGCTTTGGCCTCGCACCGCACTTCTCGCTCAATGACGACGCCGATCACGACGGCACGGGGGACCAGCAATGGCAGATAAGCTTCTGATCAGGCTGTTCGACGTCGGCCTCGGCGACTGCATTTATTGCCGCATTCCGAAGGCGCACAAGGACGGCAGGGATTTCCATATCCTGATCGATTGTGGAACGCTGAGCAGCACCGACTATCTGTCCGAAGCGGTCGCGAGCCTCAAGTCTCTGCTGCCCAGGATCGACGGCAAGCGTCACATCGATCTGCTGGTGGTGACCCACGAGCACAAGGACCACATGACCGGGTTCGGCATGAAGCTGTGGGACGAGCTTTCGTTCGGCGCCATCTGGATGAGCGCCGCAATGGACCTCGATCATCCCCAGGCGAAGCGGGCGAAGAAGCTGCACAGCTTCGCAGCATCCGCGATGGAGCGGGCCATGCAGCTGAATCTCGCGCTTAGCCCGCAATTGGCGGAGCTTGCCGCCGCCCTGGCACTCAACAAGACCGCGATGACGACGCTTCGCGAGACCCTGCCCAAGGCAAACAAGATCAAGCCGGCTTACGTTCATGCGAAGTCAACAAAGAAGCAACTCGGTCTGCCGCTCAAGGGAGCCAGCATCAGCGTGCTCGGCCCCGAGAAAGACATCGACTTCTACTATCTGGGCAAGGAAGGCGATACCACGCTGCGCCGGCTCGGATTCATCGACACGGGTCTTCCCGATCCGTCGACGGCGGTGCCGGATGCGAGCGCTATACCGACGCCGGCGAATATCGATCCTGCGGATTTCCACCAGCTGCGATCGCGCATGCTTTCCACCGCGCTCGCCTTTGCCGAACTCGACGGCAAGGTCTGCAACAACACCAGCGTCATCCTCCTGATCGAATGGAAGGGCAAGCGGCTCTTGTTCGTCGGCGACGCCGAATGGGACGGCGCGTACAAGGAAGGCAAGTCGAATTGCGCCTGGAACGTGATGTGGAATTTGCGAAAGGAGCAGCTCAAGGGCCCGCTTGCTTTCTACAAGATCGGGCATCATGGCAGCGAAAACGCCACCCCGTGGGGGATGACGCCCGCCGCCAGCGCGGGCGAGCCTCTCGCCATTCTCGATGCGATCCTGCCGGTGGCGTCGAAAGCAAAGGCAAAGGCGATCGTCTCGACACGCCGCGGCAACTACGAGACCATTCCGCGCACCGATCTGCTTGCCGAGATCGGAAAGCGGGTTTCCAATACGAAAAATTATGCCGCCGCGTTCAAGAAGGCCGGCAAAAAGACTTCAGACGTGCCGAAATTCGGCGGGTTCGAGAAAAAGTCATTTAAAAAGCCGCAGCCGTTGCGCACGGATCTCGAACGCATGCTGCAGGAATCCAAAGGATTCGTCGACGTCGAGATCGAGGGCTGAAAGAGAAAGGCGCTCAGGTCGCAAAGCCGGCGCCCGCCCTTGCCGAGTGCCCGCGGGCCCGCATCAAGAGCAACAGCATGATGGTGATGTTGAGCGCGTTCCAGGCGAGGCCGTTGGCGAAAGCTGCCGCGTAGGAGCCGGTGGCGTCGAAGATCACGCCGGAGATCCAGCCCCCGAACGACATGCCGAACACGGAAGCAAAGATCACGATGCCCACTCGTGTCGCGGCCTCCGAGGCCGGCATCGCCTCGCGCACGATGATCGCGTAGCTCGGCACGATGCCGCCCTGGAACAGGCCGAACATCGCAGAGATGACGTAGAGCGAGGTCAGGCTGTCGAAGAACAGGTAGAACAACAGCGCGGTGCCCTGCGCGACCGAACCGATCAGGAGCGTGGGGATGCCGCCGATCTTGTCGGCGAGAAAACCGCTTCCGATGCGGCTGATGATGCCAAAGCCCAGCATCAGCGACAGCATCTCGGCGCCGCGCGCCACGCCGTAGCCGAGATCGCCGCAATAGGCGACGATATGAACCTGCGGCATCGACATCGCCACGCAGCAGGCGATGGCGGCCAGCGACAGGATCGCCGTCAGCGTGTTGGTGGAGAGCCTCAAGTTCACGCGCGGCGGCGCCGCATTCTCATGGTCGCGTTGCGCCCCCGCCCCCATCAGCAAGCGCAAGCCAACCAGCGCCAGCGTCATCGCCACCGCCGTGAAGATGCCGATCGCGATATGGCTGGTGCGCCAGCCGAGCTGCTCAATGCCGAAATTCACCAGCGGCGGCCAGATTGTGCCGCCGACGTAGTTGCCGCTGGCGGCGATGGCGACCGCCAGCCCCCGGTAGCGGTCGAACCAGTGCGAGGCTTCCGCCATCAGCGGGCCGAAGGTGGCGGACGACGAAAGCCCGATCGCGAAATGCACCAGGATGAACTGCCATATCGAGGATGACAGCCCCGCGCCGATATATCCCAGGCCCAGAATGCCGATGCCGAGCCCGATCGCGATCACGATGCCGTAGCGGTCGGTGATCTTGCCGGTCAGCACGCCGCCGGAACCAAATCCGAGCATCACCATGGTGAAGGCCAGCGAGGCCATGCCCCGGCTGGCGGCAAACTCGGTTTGGACCACCGGAAGCGCAACCACGACCGACCACATGCCGACGCTGCCGAGCGAGCCGATCAACACGGCCACGGCAAGCCGGGTCCATGCCCGACGCGAATCGGGAACGAACAGTTCGGAATCTCGGGAGAGTTCAGAAGAAATTACCACGGCGGGCACAACTTCGGGCGCTAATCGCCCAAGGTCAAGCCACAATGGCGCGATATTGGGCATGCAATCGCGGGGGATCACCGCCGCCGCCACCTTCCAGCGCAATGCTCCGCGATCTCGCGGCGTCAAGGAATCCTGCCAAGCGCATCCGTCCTCGCACCGAGGGCCGCCAACTACCAGTAAACCAAACCCTTGTGAGCGCTTGAGGCCACGTCGCTTGCAAATGCTGCCGTTGCGAGCCTCTGCTTTTCGGCGCAATGTATCGCCAGAACTCCGTAGAGCTGCGCTTCCATGGACGGAACATCTTCCCCATTGGTGCACACTGCACCAGCGGTCTCGCTCACCAGGGCACTTACCTGACGCACAAGTAGATCATCCATTGATGGTGCCATGATATCCTCCCGGTGCTGCGCGAACCGGATCAACCCCGCATTGGCTTCAACGCCCGTTCACGTTGCAGCAAAGCCGAGCCAGCGTTTTTCACGAGGCGTGGCGGCCAAAATCCCCTCGCGAAGAAAGCGGCACAACATTGCAGAAGTGTTGCTGTGGACGAACGCGCCATCGAAGAGTCTCAGCGATAGGCCCGTTTCTGAAGGCATTCTATCCGAAATACCAGTTAGACCTTGTGAACTGGTACACACATCACGAAGAAGCGCGAACGACCCCGTGTATCCTGGACTCGCGCAGCCCTGAACTTGCTGCGCCGCCAACTGTGCTCACCCTGGCAAAATCCAGAGAATGGCGGCCTGGCTAACGACTATGCCTGAGCAGCGTTTCCGCTTCTTCGATCTCAGGGAGATCCTGTCCTCTATCGAAATCCGCGAGGACTGGCGCGAGCACCCGGGATACCGCCCCCGCTCTGCTATGTGCGACGCAAAGGCGCGCAAGTCCAATTGCGCCGCGCAGTTCGAAAGTCTTCGTCTGTTGTCTTCGGGCGATTTCCAGGGCTCTGTTGAAGGCATCTTCAGCGGTGAGGACGTTCGGCGGCTCACGACGCAACAAGAGCTCGCCACGGGCACGATGCAGTTCGGCGTCGAGCCAATGCTGGCCGGTTTGCTCCGCCCAGGCGATCAACTCCTTTAAAATTTCAAGCCCGGTCTCGAGTTGCCCTGCCTCTGCATCCGCGACCGCAACCTGCATCCCCCAAAACGGTTCACAAAGGTAGCAGTCATTTTCGTGAAGCAACGTCCAGCCTCGGCGCATTTCCGCTAGTCCACCCATTCGGTCGCCGGCACGCCACTTTGCCAGGCCGTTCAGGTGGGTGCCGGCAGCCACATACAACGGCATCCTGTGCTCGCGGGCGAGGGCAAGGATCGTCTCCGTTTGTTGCAACATGCGAGTATGCACCCCGCATAGTCCGTCGAAGACGGCGTTGTGAACGAGCGCATTGGCCTGGGAAAGCGCACGCTTTTCCCCCGGCGCCCTCACCGCTTCCTCGGCGAGCCGGCGCGATCGATCAATTTTCCCAAGCGGCCACAGCACCAGCGCGAGAAACCGCATGATGACGGACGGCAGGTCCAGCGTCGACGCCTTGAAGGTCGCGGGATCCGGCTCGGCACCATAGATCGCGAGTGCTTGCTCAAGATGCACTCGCGCGTTCAGGTAATCGCCACCGAACCAGCAGGTCACCCCGCTTGCGTAGTGTGCGACGACTGCAGCCACCGGCGATTCCGGCCGCAGGTCGGCGGCGCTCGTGGTTGCCTCCGCCAGCTCGCGCATCGGCACTATTTCACCGCGGTTCAAGCTGGCATTGAACAGGCCCGAATAGATCGGCGCCAGTTCAGCCGGATCATTGATGTCAATTGCGAACTGTCGGGCGCGCTTCCATGCGGCCACCGCTTCGGGGGCACTGTGCCCAAGACTGCCGCGCAGCGCGCGACCATATGCGATTTGAAGATGGAGCCGGTTCATGCGCCCGCCCGGCGCATCAGGCCGCTCATCGGCGACGGCAACCGCCTTGCCGAGATGTGCGATCGCCTCGGAATATGCCGAGCGCTTCAATGCCTGCTGGCCCGCCTTGCACCACCACGCGAAGGCTGCCTCGCTCAGGCCCGCTTCGGTGAAGTGATAGGCGACGACTTCCGGCTCGGTTTCCGCGATGACGGGAAACTGATCACGCAGGACATCGCCAATGCGCTTATGGAGCAGTTGCCGGCGGCTTTTGAGCAGGCTCTCGTAAGCCGCTTCCTGAACCAGCGCATGCTTGAAGCTGTAGCTCGCATCCGGCGGCGTCCCGCGGCGCAATAGCAATTCGGCCTCTTCGAGCTGCCCCAGCGCGGCATTGAGCGCCTGATCATCGCGCCCCGCCACACATCGCAGCACCGTGTATGAGAAGTCGCGACCAATGGCAGCGCCTATCTGCGCGACCTCCTTGACCGGCGCCAGCCGGTCGAGCCGCGCCATCAGCGAGTCCTGCAGCGTCGCGGGAATCGCCAGCGGCGGTAACGGACTATCCAAACGAAAACGTCCGGCATCTTCCACCAGCAGTCCGGACTCCAGCACCATCTTGGTCAATTCCTCGACGAACAGCGGGATGCCATCCGTCTTGTCGATGATCTGCGTCATCATTTCGGCGGGCAGCTGTCGACCGACGGTTACCTGCTCGACCAGGGCGCGGGTGTCTTGCCGGTCAAGCCGATCGAGCCGCTGCAGGCTGACGTTGGCAAGGCCCGCCCAGGGCGGGTCGAACTCGGGCCGTGATGTCATGAGCACGAAGATCGGCAGTCCCCTGATCCGATCGACTGTGAGGTCGAACAGCTCGAGCGTCGTGGCATCAGCCCAATGCATGTCCTCGCAGACAACCAGCACGGGTTGCTGCCGTGCCAGCCCCTCAAGCTGGTCGAGAAGGGCGGCGAATGTCTGTCGCCGCTGCTGCACGGGACTTAAAGCCAACGGCGGATAGCGCTCGCCGGTCGGGATCGAAAGAAGCGCGGCAATGAGCGGCGTTACTGTGGTGACCTGCTGCGTTCCAAGCGCCAGCATGGCCTCGAGCTTGTCGAGCCTTTGCCCGGGCGTATCCGGTGACCTGATGCCGGCGGCGCGCTCGAGCTGAGCGATGAAGGGATGAAGCGCACTGTTGGTGTGGTAGGGCGAGCACTGATACCGCACCCGGCGGTGCGACCCCAATGCAAGGCTCTCGGAGAGCCTTGCCACAAGGCGCGATTTGCCGATCCCTGCCTCGCCGGAGATCAACACCACCTGGCCCTGGCCCTCCCACGCCAGCCGCTGACGCGATAGCGCGAATGCGATCTCTGCCTTGCGCCCGACAAAGCCGATCGAGCGCGCGGTGCGCACCGCCTCGAAGCGGCTCTCCGATGCGGCTCCACCCTCGACCGCCCAGACCGCGATGGGTTCGCTGATACCCTTGACCTCGCGGCGGCCGAGGCTGCGAAAAGTGAATAGATCGCCAAGCAGCGCGCGTGTCGAAGCAGCAACGACTACCGCTCCCGGCTCCGCCAGGCCCTGGAGCCGGGCGGCGACGTTCGGCGCATCACCGACCGTTGCCTGCTCCTCTGACGCATCTCCGCTGACGAGGTCGCCCACCACCACAAGCCCGGTCGCGATGGCGACGCGCACCTCGACCCGTTCTTGCGCGCCTGCCGGGAGGAGCCCTGTTGCGGCGATGATGTCGAGACCCGCGCGCACGGCGCGCTCCGCGTCATCCTCGTGTGCGCGGGGATAGCCGAAATAGGCAAGTATCCCGTCGCCGACAAACCTGGCGATGATGCCGTCGTAAGTGGCAATAACCCTCGCGCAGGCGGCCCGATAGGCACGGATCACTTCCCACATGTCTTCGGGATCGAGGCGCGCCGAGAGCGCCGTCGAGCCCACCAGATCGCAGAACATGACGGTGAGGTGGCGTCGCTCGGCGTCGCGCCGGCGAACAGGCTCCGCGGTCAGCTCGGCTTGACTGAGTTCGGCGATCGCGCGCAACATTTTGCGACGGTGACCGAGCAGGACCCCAAGTGAATCAAAATCTTCGTTGGTCAGTTCAGGCAGAACACTAAGATCGATGCCATTGTCGGCAAAACGCTGCGCGTATTGCCCAAACCCAAGTCTCTCGAGCCAGTCCGCAATCTGCTGCATTTGGCTCCACCGTCTGTCTGGTAGGCAACTACCGAAGTTGGGTACCAACGGCGCTGGAAACGTTATTCCTATTTTTTCCGGATGGCACGTTTTGTTTGCGGCAATTCGGCTGCGGATGACGTTTGAATTCTGCCACTGGAGGCCCGGCAATTTTCAATCTTGTATCGATCGCAAATTGCGAGCGCGGCGTAGTCGCCCTTGACGTTGAGCGACGTTGGTCCAAGCCGATACTTCACTGAGTACGCGATCATCAGCGCCGTCGCGAAGAATGAGTGACACATCATGGTTCGCGACGCGCGAAGACGCGCTCCGTCAGCGGAATTTTCGTCACCGGAATTTTCGACTTGGCGGAACCGGCGATCGGCATTAGTTTCCTTGCCATGTTCGTTCGCTTGACGAGACCGATGCGCGCAAGAGCGGGGTGGTTTGTCGCCCTGCTCTATCTGCTGTGCGTGGCCGCACCGGGAGCGGCGCTGGCGCTCGGTGACGCTGCCTCGTGCATGGCGATGAAGATCGAGATGACGGCCGCCGCGCATGTACACGGGGACTCCTCGCATCAGCACCATGCGGCGCAAGGGCACGAACATTCCAGCTACCACGCCGATGCCGGCGACATCAGGCACGAGCATAACAAGCACGGGCATGAGAAGGGCTCGCTGGGACCATGCTGCGCCATGCTCTGCGTTTCCGCGATCGCAGCCGACCTGCCTGATATCGCAAAACCCTCGCAGCCGGTCTCGCTCTGCGTCTCCGGAAATTTTCAGCGCCTGCCGGGCAAGGCGCCCCCTCTGCTCTACCGCCCTCCCATCGCCTGACCTGACATAACGACGTGGGTAGCCGCGCTGCGTCGGCGCGCACGCCCGTGGTCCGTCAGAAATCAGCAATTCAATCATGTCTGCGCAGTCTCGGGCATGTCGCGCGTTTGCGCAGCATTTTTCGGAAAACACGAGAGAGACATCAGATGAGAACCATTGTCACAGTCATGCTGGCGTTAACGGCGCTTTCAACGCTGCCGCTTCGGGCGTACAGCCATGAGCAGCACGCCCACGAAAGCTATGCGGCGGGCGAGCCCGGCACCCCGAGAAGCCTTCCCGCACCATCGAGGTCGGGATGAGCGAGATGGCCTACACGCCTGCGCGCATCGAGGTGAAACGCGGCGAGCAGATCCGCTTCGTGATCCGCAACACAGGCGCCGACGATCACGAATTCCTGCTCGCCAGCACGGAAGAAAACCTGAAGCACGCCGAGGCGATGAAGGAGAATCCGCATATGGAACATGCCGAGCCGAACGGCGTCCGGCTTGGGCCGAAGAAATCGGCCGAGATCCTCTGGAAGTTCACCAAGGCCGGCACGTTCGAGTATTCGTGCCTGATCCCCGGCCATCGCGAGGCCGGCATGATCGGCCAGATCCTGGTGAAATGAGCCACAGGTAAAGCTAAGGCGGCAAGCCAGCAAAAGTTTCCTGTTTTCGTACGCCCTGATCGGCCCTACAACCGGCTCCATTCGGAAAGCGAGAAAGCGAGCCGGCCGTGCAAAGGATCGAACATCAAGGTTTTCTGCTGCTGCTTGTCGCCGTCACGCTGGCGTTCGCCTGGGTTCTGCAGCCGTTCTATGGCGCCGTTCTCTGGGCGATCGTCGTGGCGGTGATTTTTGCGCCGGTTTATCGAAGGCTGCTCGCATCGATGAATGACCGGCGAAGTCTTGCGGCCGCTGTCACCGTTCTGATCATTATCGCGATCGTCATCCTGCCGCTGGCGATGATCGCGACTTCCCTGGTCCAGGAAGCATCTACCCTGGTCGCAAAAATCCAGTCCGGAGAGTACAACTTCGGCAACTACCTGCAGCGGGTACTCGACGCCCTGCCGGCCTGGGCAACCGGGCTGATCGAGCGATTCAACCTCACGGATTTCTCGGCCTTTCGCGAACGGCTCGCATCCGGCCTCATGAAGGGCGGGCAGGCTCTTGCCCCGCAGGCGCTCAGCATCGGCGTGAACACGTTCGACTTCATAATCGGGTTCGGCATCATGCTCTATTTGCTGTTCTTCCTGTTGCGTGACGGCAGGGCGATGGCCGAACGGATCAGGGAGGCCATTCCGCTTCGCAGCGATCAGAAGACCGCGCTGTTCGCGAGGTTCGCCGACGTCGTTCGCGCAACCGTCAAAGGCGGCATCCTCGTCGCCATAGTCCAGGGCGCGCTCGGCGGCATCGCGTTCTGGTTCCTCGGAATCCACGCAGCGCTGCTCTGGGCCGTGCTGATGGCGTTCCTGTCACTGGTGCCGGCCATCGGCGCTGCGCTGGTCTGGCTTCCGGTTGCGATCTACTTCCTGGCGACCGGCGCCATCTGGCAGGGAATCGGACTGATCCTCTATGGCGTGCTCGTGATCGGGTTGGTAGACAATCTGCTGCGCCCGTTCCTGGTCGGCAAGGAGACCAAGCTGCCGGATTACGTGGTGCTGATCTCCACGCTCGGCGGCATCAAGTTTTCGGCCTGAACGGTTTTGTCATCGGTCCGCTGATTGCCGCGATGTTCATGGTGAGCTGGGAGATATTTTCGGCATCGCGGCGGACGGCGAAGGGCGGCGGTTAGCCCCGAGCGAAGCGAGCTTGCAGGTGCCCGCGCACAGGCGCCATGTCAACCGTCCCCGGCGATCGCGCAGCTCTTCAGGCCGCGCCATTGCGGGATTCCTGGAACAACATCAGCAAACACCGGTTGTCGAAGCATCGAGACGTTCTTTGATGCGACGGTGCAGAAAGCTCTCCAGGGAGGAGCGGCATGGCGATCCATTTCAATCATACGATCCTGTCGGCGCACGACAGCAAGGCCTCGGCGATATTCCTGGCCGAGATGTTGAACCTTCCAGCCCCGAGGCGCTGGGGGCCATTTCAGATAGTCATCACCGAGAATGGGGCCAATCTCGATTACATGGACACCGCCGGCGAAATCTCGCCGCAGCATTACGCCTTCCTGGTCAGCGAAGCCGAATTCGACGAGATTTTCGGTCGGGTTCGGGATCGAAATCTTGCCTACTGGGCCGATCCCGCGCGGAAGCAGCCAGGCGAGATCAATCATCACGACGGCGGACGCGGTGTCTACTTCGAGGATCCCAACGGTCACCTCCTCGAAATCATCACCCGCCCGTACGGCAGCGGCGGATGGAATCCATGAGGCTAGCGGCGAGATATGTCGTAGCCCGGATGGAGCGCAGCGAAATCCGGGGCAATCCATCATCGGATGGACTTATCCTGGATTGCGCTGTGCTCCATCCGGGCTACGGCTCCCCTACCCGCGGAAGTCACAATTACGACAATTGCGGGACTCTGTATTTGATTGCGCTACGCCTGGGTCCACGACTTGCGATGCAGATGCGCCGGTAATGCAGTCCAGAAATGGCACACTTCTTTGTGCAGAATATCATTGCGCCCTGCGAAATGTTTAGCGAAAATTAATCATGCTAGCTGGCGGGGCTGCATTGGAGGCTTCACACATGTACCGATCATCGCTCACGCTGGCTTTTGTGGTCCTGTACTCCGCGGCCGCCGCGGCCAGCGACCTGTCATCCGTCTACGTGGCGCCGGGCGGAATCTACGCGCCTTCCGCGGACGTCTATGTGCGTCCGGGACCGACCTATCGGCAACCGCCTTACGCGGAGCCCGGTTACGGATATCGTGCACCGGCATCGGTCTATGGCGAGTACGGACCAGCCTACGCGCAGCCGCCCTATGTCGAACGCGCGCCCGCCTATCCCGAACGTTACTACGCCCAGGAGCGTTACTACGCGCAGGAACGCGATTATGCGCTGGAATATGCGCCGAGGCCGCCTCTGCCCGTGCCCTACCGTGCGCGGGCGCGATGCGACGACGGCTATGGCAGGTGGGTCTCCTGCGATTAAACCGCGCTACGATGACAGTGCACTTAACTGACGCTACGCGAGCGGTCTTCGGTCGGGACTGGGTTAGTGCACTGTGAGCGTAATACCCCGCGCGGATCTCGCACGCGGGGTTGCGATCGTGACCTGAAGAACGCTAGCGCGTTTTCCAGCGAAGCACTTTAGGCGCAATCGCCTTCGCGCGGCAGACGTGATGGTCTACGAGTGCAGCGGCCTGATGTTCTGGTTCACGCGGAAGAAATTCGTCGGATCGTATTTGTCTTTCAAGGCGGCGAGACGATCGTAATTGTCACCGTAAGTGGCCCTGAGTCTGCTGTCATCTCCATCGTCCATCATGAAGTTCACATAGCAGCCATCCGCCGAGTAAGGATGCACGGCCTCCCAATAGCCTTTGGTCCAGCGGGTGATTTCGCCCGCCTTTTGTGGATTGGGATCGATGCCGGCGATGACCATCGACCAGGTCGCGTCGCGCGTGTTCCAGGCGGTATCGCTCCTGCCGATGCGACGGACAGCGCCGTCGATTGGATAAAGATGCATGAGCGAGAGCGCGCTCGGCAGTTTCTGTGCCTGGGCGATATGGGCGTCAATCGCTTCGTCGGTCAGTTCTTTCACGAAATCGCCGCGCCAGTACCATTGCAGGCCCTTCGGGAAGAATGGATCGAACATGGACTGCAGGGTTGGATAGGGCATTTCACCCATCCAGTTGAAAAGCGGCGGGGGCAGCGTTCCGAGCAATTTGGCCATGACGGCCTGACCGTCTTCTGTCGGGCCATTGTAGCAAGCGATGATCGCGCAGGCGCGCTTGCCCTGATGCTCCGCCGGGAACGGGTCTACCGGCGGAACGGTCTTCAACCCGACAAAGGCTCCAAGCTCTTCAGGAGCGCCAGGCAGGAAGTCCCTGTACGCCTGCATAATAGTCCGGGCATCTTTGAGATCCCAGAAGATTGGACCGGCATAGACCATGTTTACCGGATGAGCCTGGAACAGGAAGCTCGTAACAATGCCGAAATTGCCGCCGCCTCCGCGCAGGCCCCAGTAGAGGTCAGCATTCTCAGACTTGTTGGCGGTGACAATGCGACCCTCGGCGAGCACGACATCCGCCTCGAGCAGATTGTCGCTGGTGAGGCCATACTTGCGGGTGAGGTATCCGGTGCCGCCACCCAGCGTGAGGCCAGCGATACCGGTCGTCGAGACTATGCCGGCCGGCACGGCGAGCCCATATATGGGTAGCGTGGTCGACATCGCCCTGCGTGCAGCCGGGACCAACGCGGACAGTGCAAGCGGTGGGATTGACCCGCACGCCTTTCATCAGCGACATATCGATCATCAACCCATCGTCGACACTACCAAGGCCCGGCCCGTTGTGCCCGCCTCCACGTATCGCGACCCGGAGATCGTTCTGCCTTGCAAAATTCACGGCGGTGACAACGTCAGCGACGTCGGTGCATCGCGCAATCATCTCGGGACTCTTATCGATCATCCCGTTGTAGAGGCTGCGCACGGCCTCATAGTCGACGTCCGTTCGCCTGATGACCGGGCCGCGCATGTTGCCGATGAAGGTTTCAGTGGCCATGGCTTGCATGATCTCCTCCTCTTTCACACTGTGATCGGCCAGTTGGGCTAGGTGGACTTAAGTGGGACTTACGCCGTCCCAGGTCCAATCGCTTGAAAGCCAGCTGAACGCTGTGCCCGCGCGCACGACATGGCCAATCCCGGGGAACGGGAGATGATAGGTGGAGACCATCACCTTCTCGCTCGCACATCGGTCGAGGAAGGCTCGGCGTGTCTTCGCGCCTTGGTCGAGATCAAGTCGAACCCGACGGGCCAGTCGGGGTGCTGCAAGCTGACGGCGCGGTGCCCAACAACGTCTGCCGTACAGAGAAGCTGGTTGGAACCGGACGCGATCTGCACCGAGGTATGCCCCGGCGTGTGCCCGGGCGTAGCTATCGCCGTGATGCCCGGGACCACCTCGCCGTCCGGCTTCACAGTCCGGATGCGATCCTTGATCGCCGCGAGCGTTTTCATGTTCTGGCTATAAATGCCGCCCCAACGCGCATGATTTTCCAACGGATGCTGAGGCCGCATCCAGAAGTTCAATTCCGCTTCGCCGATCACATGCTCGGCGTTTGGAAAGGTCCGCTCGGTGTCAGTCGCGTCAGCGACCCCCCAGAGGTGATCCGGATGGGCATGCGTGATCAGGACTGTGTCGACCTCTTCCGGCTTGATTTCGGCGGCCGCGAGGTTCTGCAGTAGACGGCCCGCGGTCGGCTGTGGCTTTATCTTTCCGCGGGAGCCTGCGTCGATGAGCACAAGGCGCTCGCCGGTGTTCACCGCCAAGACATTCAATTGGAGCGTAGATTTGTCCGTGGGTTGGACGTCCGACACTAGGACGGCGTCGCGTTCCGCTTTAGTCGCTTCTGGCCAGAGCGCCTCCGCCGGAAAAGCAATTGTGCCGTCGCTCACGACGGTGAGTTGAAACTGTCCGAGACTGAACCGGTAGAATCCTGGCACCTGATTTTTTGAGACTGGTGCGCGAGCTTGGACACCACCTCCACTCCATGACCCGCCAACGAGGCCAACCACAGCGCCCCCGGTAGCTGCAAGGAAATGACGACGATCAAGCGACATCTTATCCTCCCTTGAACGGTGTTGACCGCGGGACGGCAGACTTCGCTAACGACGCAGGCCGCTCCGCGAGAGCAGTCCTACTCGACTGTTATGCTTTTTACTTTAGCACAATGGTGCTCGCATTAAACCTGCTTCGACACTCGCTCCGATCAATTCTTGATCAATGCGTCGGTTAGTTTTGAACGGGAAGGTTGCTAAACTGCACCGCGTCGCCTGTCGATGGCTGGCCGTTGCCGGCGGGATGTACGGTCGATGCGAGCCGGTGAACGAGTCTGCTGCGACCAGCAAACGCAAGCAAGCAATCTCCGCGTAGAGCCCCATTCTCTGCTAAACTTCACTGCGGGGCTGGCTGGCGGAGCGTCGCGGAATGGACGTCGCGCAGTGGCTTTACGATCTCGGCCTTTCCAACTATGCGGCGCTGTTCCGCGAGCAGGCCATCGATGCGGACGTGCTGCCGTCGCTCACGGACACCGACCTCGAGAAACTTGGTCTGCCGCTCGGGCACCGAAAAAAGCTGCTAACGGCGATCGCTGCCCTGCAGGTTGCGCCGTCGTCCACCGCCTCAATCCGGCGGCCGCCCCACGCGGAACGCCGCCAGCTCACGGTGATGTTAGTCGACCTTGTCGGCTCGACGTCCCTTTCCACGCGGCTCGATCCTGAGGACATGCGGGAGACGCTGACTGCCTACCAGAACGCCGTCGCGGGCGAGATCGCACGCTTCGAGGGACACCTTGCCAAGTTCATGGGTGACGGCGTGCTGGCTTACTTCGGCTGGCCGCGCGCGCACGAGGATGAGGCTGAGAGGGCGGTGGCCGCCAGCCTCGCCACTGTCGAGGCCGTGGACCGCCTGCGGTCGCCAGACGGCCGCCCGCTTGCCGCGCGGGTTGGGATCGCGACAGGGCTCGTCGTCGTAGGTGATCTCCTCGGCACTGGCGCGGCGCAGGAGGAAGCGGTCGTCGGCGACACCCCGAACCTCGCCGCCCGCCTGCAGGCCGTGGCCGGGAGCGGCGAAGTCGTCGTCGCTGAGCAAACACGGCGCCTGATCGGCGGGCTGTTCGAGCTCGAAGATCTCGGACCATGCGAACTGCGGGGCTTCGCAGAACCGATCAATGCTTGGCGGATCGTCCGCACGGGCGCAGCGGAGAGCCGCTTCGAGGCACTCCACACAGCGGGCCTGAGCCCACTCGTTGGGCGGGAGCAGGAATTGGGACTTCTCCTCGAGCGCTGGCACCTCGCCAGGAACGGCGAGGGTCAGGCGATGCTTCTCGCTGGGGAGGCCGGAATCGGCAAGTCGCGACTCATCGAGGCGCTCCGAGAGCGGATCGCCGACGAGCCGCACACTCGAATCTCTCATCGTGCTTCGCCCTACCACGCCAATACCGTGCTCTGGCCATTCATCGACCAGCTTGAGCGAGCGGCGGCGTTCGAGCGCGACGACACGCCTCCGACGCGGCTCTCCAAGCTCGTGTCTTTGCTTGCGCAAGGGACCGACGATCTCACCGAAGCCGTGCCGCTCATCGCGGCTCTCCTCGGCATTCCAACGGACGATCGATACCCGCCGCTCGACCTCATGCCGCAGACCCAGAAGCGCAAGACACTGGAGGTGCTTCTCGCACAGCTCGAAGGCCTGGCCCAGCGACGGCCGGTTCTCTCAGTGCTTGAGGACGCGCACTGGTTCGATCCAACATCGCTCGAGCTCCTCGGGCTGATCTTGCAGCGGGTGCAGCGCCTGCCGGTGCTCGTAATCATCACGTTCCGGCCGGACATGACGCCGCCCTGGCCGTCCTTCCCGCACGTAACGGCCTTGACGCTCAATCGCCTTGCGCGCCGCGCAGCTGCGGCTCTTGTCGAGCAAACGTCAGGTGCGCGCCGTCTTCCTCCAGCATTGATGGACGCGATTGTCGCGAAGACTGAAGGCGTTCCGCTATTCATCGAAGAACTCACCAAGACGGTGTTGGAATCCGGCATGCTGCGCAATACGCCCGAGGGTCTCGCGCTGGTCACATCGCGTGGCGCGCTTGCCATTCCGGCGAGCCTGCAGGACTCTCTCATGGCCCGGCTC
Source organism: Bradyrhizobium sp. TZ2 (assembly GCA_043099345.1). GTDB lineage: Bacteria > Pseudomonadota > Alphaproteobacteria > Rhizobiales > Xanthobacteraceae > Bradyrhizobium. The sequence continues at coordinate 129,202 of CP170752.1, forward strand.
GATCACCTGGCTTCGGCCAAGGATCTGGTCCAGGTTGGCGCTGCCATAGGCCGTGAGTTCACCTACGAGCTGCTCGATGCAGTCGCCGCACGAGAACCGGCTGATCTCGACCAGGCGCTCGCCCGGCTCGTGAAGTCGGAGCTCGTCTTTCAGCGCGGCACACCGCCCGAGGCGGTCTATACGTTCAAGCATGCGCTGGTCCAAGACGTCGCCTACGCCTCGCTGCTTAAGAGTCGACGGAGCGAGCTCCACGGCCGGATTGCTGCCGTCCTCGAGGCGCGGTTCGCCGATCTTGTCGCGCGTCAGCCCGAACTCCTTGCGCATCATCTCACAGCAGCCGGGCATGTCGATCGGGCGATCGACTTTTGGTTGCGGGCCGGACAGCTCGCGGTGGGCCGATCGGCGAACCGGGAGGCGATAAGTCATTTGACCATGGCCCTCGAGATGCTCGGGAGCCAGCCGCCCACCGATGAGCAGTTGTGCCGCGAGCTCGAGGTGCAGATTGCACTGGGTCCGCCGCTGACCGCAACCAAGGGCTTTGCCGCTCCAGAGGTCGAGACGGCGCACGCCAGAGCGGAGCATCTGGCGCGACGGTACGGGCACCGTCGCCATCTCGCCAGAGCGTTGCGCGGCCTGTGCTATGTGAATCATGTACGCGGTCACATCCTGCGCACAAGCGAGTGTGCTCCGAACTCGTCGACCTGGCCGAGCAAGGCGACGATCTCGTGATGCAGGCCGACGCACACAATGCCCTGGCGTTCAATCTGTTCCACCAGGGCGAGCACCGATCGGCGCGCGAGCACCTGGAGATCAGCAGTGCAAAGATCCTGCATGCCGGCGACCCCGCCAATGCCTTGTCGCGCGGCGTCAACATCCACGTCTTTGCCCGTGCCTATAGGGCTCATGTCGACTGGCATCTTGGGTTCGCGGACAGCGCGCTTCGGGCGGCGCAGGATGCGATCGATCTCGCCCATCGACTCATCCACCCGTTTAGCTTGGCAGTGGCGCTCGCCTACGCGGCGATGCTGCACCAGTTCCGTCGCGAGCCGACGGAGGTCCGCGCTCGTGCCGACGCGGCCCGCTCAATCTGCACCGAACACGGGTTCAGCTATTATGATGCCTGGGCCGCGATCATGAACGGCTGGGCCGTCGCCGAGGAAGGCGACATCGAGGATGGTATTGCACGCGTTCGCGGCGGCGTGCGGGACCTCCGGGCCACCAGGGCTGAGCTGCGTTTACCGCACTATTTGGGAATCCTTGCTGACCTTTACCGCCGAGCGCAACGGCTTGAGGACGCGATCGTCACTCTCGCCGAGGCCCGCGCTGCCGCCGAGCGCAATGAGGAGCATTGGGCCGACGCCAGTCTGCAGCTGTTCGAGGGCGATCTCGCTCTGACAATCAACGACCAAGCGCAGGCGGAACGCTGCCTTCGGCGCGCCATCGAGAGCGCACAAGTCCAAAATGCCCGCGCACTTCTCCTACGAGGCAGTACAAAGCTCGCGCGCCTTCTAGCGGAGGGCGATCGACGAGCGGAAGCCAACGATGAACTCGCCAAGATCTACGGCTCGTTCACTGAGGGCTTCAAAACCGTCGATTCCCGCGAGGCCAGGGCGGTGCTCGATGGCACTTGACAGCATTTTGGAAAAGTCACGCGTAAGAAATCATCACGTTTCTTGCTCGCGACCTTGACTGGTGCGGTCGCGCAACTGCCCAAGCGCCGGGGCAATGCCGAGGCGTTCGGCCTCGGCCAACAGTTCGCCAATTTTGCTGGCGGTCTCTTGTCCAAGCCGGCACCGACCCTGTGCAGCAACGTCACGGCCATAGCGGACGAAGAAGTTGGCCCAGGGCAATGGCTCTGGCCGCGTATAATCCTCGAGCGCCGCGCTATAGCGCTCCGCGCCGTCCCAATCCTGAGAGTGCAGCGATGCGTCGATTGCGTACCGGAAGAACCACAAATGATTGTGGGCGACAGCGCCTTTGCGAAGGATCTCCTCGCCTTCCGTCAGCGCCGCTTGACGTTCAACCGGATCCTCGGTTGTGACCGCGAGGTGGCCGAGGATCCACGGACCCACAAAGCTGACCCCGGTCTCGCGGCTGATCATCAAGGCACGGTGCAGCAGGTCCGTCGCCTCCGCGCTGCTCGCCTCTGCACGAGCGACCATGGCCAGATCGTTGAGGCAGACCGCCTCGAACCGCTTGGCGCCGAGCTGTCGAGCAAGGATCAACGCCCGCTCGGCATGCATTTTCGCACTTCCAAACTCGCCCGTCGTGCGAAACACATTGCACGCCGCGTTGTGGGCGATGATTTCCGCACGGTGATGCCCGACCCGCGCCGCCAACTCTACTGCGGTTTGGGTCGTGGCCAGCGCGCCCGAGAAATCGTTGAGGTACACTTCGGTATGCGCGACCATGCTGAGATTGGCGACTTCGATGCGCCCGGCGCCGGACGCGCGCGACAGCTCGGCGCACCGGCTGAAGTGCCGATGGGCGCTGGCCATCCGGCCGCGCGCGTATTCGGCATCACCCAGGCCGCCAAGCGCACGCGCCTCCATCTCCGGCGAACTAGCTCTTCGGGCGCACTCGAGCGCCCGCTCATGCTCCTGCAGGCACTCGACGAGCCTTCCGAGCGGGAAGCAGAGATTGCCACGCAGGTGGTGGATCCGTGCGCGCTCCGCGAGGTCGTCGTTAGCCGCCGCGGTCGCGGCCTTGTCCAGCATCGCAAAAGCCTCGTCGAAACGATCCGTCACGCGCAGGCCGGCAGCGAGCCCAAGCCAGGCTCGACACCGCTCGATGTCAGCATCAGCGACGGCCAAGGCCTGCTGGAAAGCAGCAATCGATTCCGAGATTGAACCGAAGTCGTGCAGGATCTCACCCCGGAGCAGGGATAATGCACTCACATCGGCCCGCTTCCTGGCCAAGGCAATCCCGCGCTCGACAAGACGCAGGGCCCGTTCGGTCCGGTACTCCGCTGCTTGCGCGCGTGCCGCTTCCAGGTAGGTCCGGGGAGCGCCATCATCATCGCCTCGGTCGAGATGCTGTGCGCACAACGTCAGGTCACGGCTCCTGAACCAATCTGCCGCCCGCCGGTGCAACTCGCGGCGCCGGCTCCTGAGCAGCGTGTCGTAGACGCCCTCCTGAATCAGCGCGTGGGCGAAAAGAAAGTGATCGCCCTGCGGGCGCACCAGCAGATGCCGCACCAGGTCGGCGCAATTCCAGCCGGGCTGGTCGAGCAGGGCTGCCAACGCTTCGGCAGTAAAGCGCTGGCCGAGAACTGAGGCTGCTTGCAGCGCCCGCTTGTCGGGCAACGCAAGCCGATCCAGGCGTGCCTGCACCAAACTCCGGATCGACCCCGGCACGCTGCCCTCGGCACTTTCCGCGGCATGTCGCAACAGTTGCTCCAGAAACAGCGGATTGCCGTCGGCCCGTTCGACGCAGCGCTGGGCGAGCTCGCCGAGTGCGTCGAAATAGGCCTCGGCGAGCCCGCTGGCTTCGCTCGGCTGAAGCGGGCCGAGATCGATCGTCACGATCGGTTGGCCGGCAATCGTCGGGCCCCAGGTCTCATGGAGCGGGTCGCGCTCGAGCCGCGAGGTCATGACCAGAAGCGCCGGACATCCAGCGACCGTCTCGGCGAGGTTCGCCAGATGATCGAGAGTCATCTGATCAGCCCAGTGCAGGTCCTCAATCGCCAGCAGCCGAGGACGACGGCCGCTCGCGCGGGTGACGAGTTCGGCGACGGTCGCGCGCTTGCCGCGGTTGCGGGCGGGATTGTCCATCGCATCATAGAGCGTACGCAGCTCAGTCGATTGCGGCACGTCCAGAAGGTCGTTCAGGTACACCCGCCGCTCGCCCGACAGCATGCCATCCGCGATGGTCTTCTCAGCCGCGGCGTCGATCTCTTCGCGGCCACTCTCGCCCGACAGACCGAGCAGGCTTCGAACCAGCGAGCGAATGGCGTCCTGGCCGGAGCCCATTCCGAAGTCGAGCACCAGCCCGCTGTGGCAGTCGAAGTTCATCCGCTCCGCCTCCGCCTGGAACTGCTCAAGCAGGCGGGTTTTGCCGATACCAGCCTCGCCACGGATGTAGACGGTGCGGCCGCGTCTAGTCTCCCGGCACTGCACCAGCGCCGCTTCGAGTTGCCGCAGCTCGCGGTGCCGTCCAACAAAGCCTTGGCGGCCCGAACGGGCCGGCTCACGAAAGGCGCGCAGTCGCCACGCCTTGACCGGCTTTGCGAGCCCTTTGATGGCCAGTTCGCCGACCTCGGAGCAGTCGACCCGTTCGGCGAGCGCACGGTGGACCGAATCCGAAATGAGTATTTCGCCCGTGGCAGCCTTATCCTTCAGGCGTGAGGCGAGGTTCACGGACTCGCCGGTGACCGTGTATTCAAGGTGACGCGAGCTGCCAGTCCCGCTCGCCATAACCTCGCCACTGGCAATGCCGATGTGCACGCCGATAGGGCGGCCGAGCTCGGCCGCGAGCATGGGCATGCGCCGCTCAATGTCGAGGGCAGCCCGGACGCATCGCTCAGGGTCGTTGCCATAGGCTGCGGGGGCCCCGAAGACCGCCATCACGCAATCGCCGATGTGCTTGTCGACAGTCCCGCCGTGATCAGTGACGCTTGCATCGGCAAGGTTGAAGAAGCTTCCGAGTAGGGCGTGGACTTCCTCAGCGTCGAGTTCGTCGGCGAGCTTCGTTGAGCCGGCGAGGTCGGCGAACAGCACCGTCACCTGCCGCCGCTCAGCCTCCGGCAGAGGGGGAGCCACCCGCGATATCGAGGCCGGTGCGCCGGGGACAGAAAGCGGCGCCGGTGCCGTTCCATCACGCAACGCCGAGATCGCGGCAAGCAGCTTGCGGCGGTGGCCGACCGAAGTGACGCCAGCCCCAATCAGGTCTTCGGCCGTCAGGTCAGCAAGGACCTCGACATCAATGTCGTTCTCGCGGAACGCCTGTTCGTATTGCCCCAGCCCCAGACCGTGCAGCCAAGCCGCAACATTCATGGGAGTCTCCTGGCCGGATTCCTCCGCAGAGCACCAAGACCTGCAGTTTAGCCCAAAATCTCGCAACAGGCGCTGGGATATGTCAGCGCACCCGAGGGCGTGAACGTGTAGCCGAGGGCATCTAGAGGCGATGGCGCCGCGCGCTGAAACGCTCCTTGACCAAGTGCTATTCAGCGCTTGAAAGTGTTTCGAGTGCAGACTGAGTCCGGCGTGTCGGAGTTAACACTTATCGAATATTTGTGACCGTCCTGACAACCAATGCTCCAGTTATCGATCCCGGATTCAGTGCCACCTTGATACTTGGTCCGAACAACAACATCACAAACCTGCTTTCTACTTTTCAGAACGGTGGTCCAGAAAGCCAGATGCTGCGCCCGATCCAGTGCAAGTAGCCTCGTCGTCATTTGGTTAGCGGCGTGGGCCATTCTCAAAGGCTCGGGAGCTACGGCCGTGGATGGCAGAGCTGTTGATGTAATGGCATTCGCCATTTTCAAATGCAGATCAGCATCCAGAACAAACCAGACAACCAGCGATGTGACGACGAAGCTCGCGGCAGCCGCCAAGAAAAAAATAAGTGACCGCTTCAACATGTCTCTCCCTCCCGGAGATCGAGACATTGGCGGCCATCGCAGTCGCGAGGCCGCAGAAATCCGAGAATTGAAATACTTCGCGAACAATGCCGATAGCTGCAATCCGCGGCGTACTGACCCGAAACTTCGATGGTGCTCATCGAGGCTATCGCACCAGCGGCAAGGGATTCACCTGACGGTCGCGAAAAGATGAAGGTTGGGCTGACTGGATACGTTTGGAACCGTGTCAGCTCGGCTCGAACCGTTGCGTGTCGTTGAGCGCGGCGGGTAACGTACGCCGAGATGCGTAACCTGGCATTCGGTACCGGATCGACGAGCAATACCTGATCCGGTCGACGGCAAAGTCAATTCACGAATTCTAAACGCGCGGAGGTTTAGCCCCGATCGCTGGGCGAACTAACGGAGGTACGGCTTCGTTGTCGGCGCCGCTCTCGATCCATCCGGTTATCAGTGATACAGCGCGTGCTCGTTAGCGTAACGCTACGCGAGCGGTCTCCGGTCGGATCGGATTAGTGCACTGAACCTGTATGCTCCTGTGCGCACTTCTGTGTGCATCAATGCACGCGAGACCGCGGGTGCAGCAAGCACCCGGCATTCCCTACGCTCTCGTCTTTTGGGCGAATGAATTTGCAAAACCCGGGCGGACGCGTCGCGGGAAGGCGGAGGTGTGTTTGTCTACGGCCGTCATCGTCCGCGAAGGCGGACGATCCAGTATTCCAGCGGCCGTCGTGATTGAACCGATAGGCCGCGGCGTACTGGATACCCTGCCTGCGCGGGGTATGACGGTTCGGGTGCGGCGGGAGATTCTCCGATGTGCGCTTGCGCATCGTAATTCGATGCGGCGCATCGCCCCGGAATGACGGTCTGAGCTTCCCCCGTTAACCCTTTGCTAACCATACACCCGGCAAGAATTGCCGGGTGAAGTCGAGTGTCGTCGGCCGCGTAAGACGGGAGGAACCCCGTGGACGCCAGTGCGGTACCTCACTTTCGAAACGGTGGCACTCCGGCCGCCGCGCAGACGTTTGGCGCCCGGCGCCATACGCGGGGGAAGCGGCTACCATGGTCGATGTCACGGCGGGTCAGGGCGGCGCAAAGCCCAGCGGCGGATTCCGAGCCTCAGCGAAATCGGAGATATCCTAAAGCGCGGCGATCTCGCCCTCGCCTTCGGCGTCCTCACCATCCTGGTGGTGCTGATCCTGCCGCTGCCGGCGATCGTGCTGGATCTGTTTCTGGCGATCTCGATCACGGTGTCGATCCTGATCCTGATGACGGCGCTGTTCATCCAAACGCCGCTGGAATTCTCGGCGTTTCCGACCGTGCTGCTGATCTCGACCATGCTGCGGCTGTCACTGAACATGGCCTCAACCCGGCTGATCCTGTCGCATGGCCATGAGGGGACGGCCGCGGCCGGCCACGTCATCGAAGCCTTCGGCAATTTCGTGATGAGCGGCAACTTCGTGATCGGAATTATCGTGTTCGCGATTCTCGTGATCGTGAACTTCGTCGTCATCACCAAGGGTTCGGGGCGCATCGCCGAAGTCGCCGCGCGCTTCCAGTTGGACTCGATGCCCGGCAAGCAGATGGCGATCGACGCTGATCTTTCCGCCGGCCTGATCGACGAAAAGACCGCCAAGGACCGCCGCAAGGCGCTGGAGGACGAAAGCGGCTTCTTCGGCGCCATGGACGGCGCCTCGAAATTCGTCCGCGGCGACGCCATCGCAGGCCTCCTGATCGTCTTCATCAACGTCATCGGCGGCATCATCATCGGCGTCGCCCAGCAGGGCATGAGCTTTGGCGACGCCGCCCGCACCTACACCATCCTGACGGTCGGCGACGGCCTGGTGACGCAGGTGCCGGCGCTGATCGTCTCCACCGCGGCGGGCCTCCTCGTGTCCAAGGCCGGCATCACCGGCGCCGCCGACAAGGCGCTGATGAAGCAGCTCTCCGGCTACCCGCAGGCGCTCGGCATGTCGGCCGGCGTGATGCTGGTGCTGGCGCTGCTGCCGGGCATTCCGATGCTTCCCTTCCTCGCGCTCGGCGGCGGCGCCGCGGCGCTGGCCTGGAAGGCGCGAAACCGCAACCGCGTCACCAAGGCGGCGGAGGCGGCCGCTGCCGCAGCGCCCGAACTCGCAGCGGCTGCCGCCAACGCCGCGGCGGACGAGCCGATCTCCACCGCGCTCAAGATCGACGATCTCAAGATCGAGCTCGGCTATGCGTTGCTGCCGCTGGTCAACGGTCCTGACGGCACCGACCGCCTGACCGAACAGATTAAGGCGCTGCGCCGTTCGCTCGCGATCGAAATGGGCTTTGTGATGCCCGCCGTGCGCATCCTCGACAACGTGCAGCTCGAGGCCAATACCTACATTATCAAGATCAAGGAAGTGGACGCCGGCACCGGCAAGATCTGGCCGAACCAGTTCATGGTCATGGATCCCGCCGGCAACCAGGTCGGCGTGCCCGGCATTCACACCATCGAGCCGACGTTTGGCCTTCCTGCTACCTGGGTCGATGCCGCGCTGAAGGAAGAAGCCTCGCTGAAGGGTTACACCGTGGTCGACGCCGCGACCGTGCTGTCGACGCACCTGACCGAGCTGCTCAAGAACAACATGTCGGACCTGCTGTCCTATGGCGAGGTGCAGAAGCTGCTCAAGGACCTGCCGAAGGAACAGGGCGAGCTGGTCAAGGACATCGTGCCGAGCCAGGTCACGGTGTCGGGCATCCAGCGCGTGCTGCAGCTTCTCCTGGCCGAACGCATCTCGATCCGCGATCTCTCCACCATCCTCGAAGGCATCGCCGATGCGCTGGCGTTCTCGCGCAACCCGGCCACTATGGTCGAGCACGTCCGCGCCCGGCTGGCGCGCCAGATCTGCGCCCAGAACACCTCCCACAACGGCTATTTGCCGCTGATCGCGCTGTCGGCGCGCTGGGAGCAGGCGTTCGCGGAATCGATCGTGGGCCAGGGCGAAGAGCGCAGCCTCGCCATGCAGCCCTCAAAGCTGTCGGAGTTCATGACCAACGTCCGCAACAGCTTCGAGCAGGCCGCGCGCGAAGGCGAGGCGCCGGTATTGGTGACCTCGGCGGCGATCAGGCCGTTCGTGCGGTCGCTGGTGGAGCGCTTCCGCTCGCAAACCACCGTGCTGTCGCAGGCGGAAATCCACCCGCGCGCAAGGTTGAAGACGGTCGGCAGCGTTTAACCGGAGCCACCCACGCGGCGCAAATCAGTCATTTTTCGACGAAGCTTTTTCGCCACAGGCAAATGGTTTGTCGAAAAGGGTGGAACCAGCCGCATCTTGGTTCGCGAACGCCGATCAATCGATAAGCTAATACAATGCCTGAATAATTATTCATTTCGAGCGCCCGGCGGACGCGTCCCAATCGCGGTCGTTCAAGTCTTTTCACCGGCTTGTGATTGCCTATTGGGAACTAACCCGCGGATTCCCACGTTTCCTCACGCGAGACGTTGAACCGGTCTGAGAATGCGCTCGACGAATTCACAGGCGGGAAGGCGGCAGGAGACTTCCATGAACCACTCGATCTACAGCGCAGATCGCACGACCCATCTCAAGATCGTGGTCGTGGCTCTCGTCGCGGGTATCCTGATCGCCGGGTTCAGCATCTCCGCATACAACACCTCGGATGAAGGTCTCACCCAGACCGCGAGCACGCCCGTGATGAAGGCGGGCAAGCCTGTGGCGGTCACCAGCTCAGGGAGCTCAGTCGTACGCTAACGAAATTCACGAATTCACGCGGCTCTTTACAGCCCCCCAAAGTCGCCACGTGGATAATAAAGACCCCAACTACCCCCAAGTTGACTATTGAAAGCGCCCGCTCCCCACGGGCGTTTTCTTTTTGTGAGACGCATCGCGGAGGTCGCCACCACCCCCACAGACCTCATGCTGAACCACACCCACAGACCTCATCCTGAGGAGCAGGCAAAGCCTGCGTCTCGAAGGATGGCGCGGATGACATCCGGACTGGCGACAGCCGAGGCCTCATGGTTCTAGACGGCGCGGAGCCTGTCATCGGGCCGCGCTACGCGCGGACCCGTTGGCGCCTCCTCACCACGAGGGGATATTTCAGCGTCTGCCTAGCGAGTCGCCGGAACCGTCTCGATCAGCTTGCCGGTATAGATCGGCGCCGAGGTCGGCTGGCCGCTCGGCGATCCGCCCGCCGGCTCAACGGTAACGGCATAGGTCGCGGCATTGATCGTGTTGGCGTCGTAGTCAGCGAGCACCGGACGCGCGGTGAAATCGCTGCCGCCGATCACGCCGAGCGAGCGCGGTTGCGGCAGCCTGTCGGAGATCAGCCAGAGCTCAAAGCTCTTGCCGGGCTCGGCGTCGGCGCCGACCTTGCGAACCGTGAAATTCTTGGTCGCGGCATCGACCGTCAGGATGAACGCGGGCGAGCCGCCGTCGCGCTGCAGCAGGGCGACATATTGCGCGGACGGCGTCGGCGACGGCGCTGAAGTCTTGACCTCCACCGTCTCGATGCGCGGCTTCGGACGCAGCGCATTGGGCAACAACTCCGGCTGATAGACCTGCACCGCCAGCATCGCGATCAGGGCTGCGGCAAGCGCCGTCGCAACCGACGCCACATTGCGCCAGCGTCGCGCCAGGCCGGACAACTCGATGACGTTCGAACGGGCCGCCGCGACGGGTGCCTTGGCAGCCACTGGAGCAGCCGCGGGACCAGCCACAGGCTCGGCCGGCGGTTCGGGCGGCGGCGGTTGCGGCGCCTCGGGGAGCACCAGCGGCGCCTGCTGCTCGGTGGAATGTCCGATCGCGGCCTTGATGTTTTCCCACACGGTCGGCCGCGGCTCGACCGACCCGACCATCTGGTTCAGCACGCCAAGCCGGTGTTCCCAGGCATGGACGATCGCGGTGAATTCGGTGTCGACGGCCATCATGGTCTCGACCTGCGCGCGCTCGTCGGCATCGAGGGTGCCGAGCGCATATTCCGCGGCAAGCGCGATATGATCTTCGCTATAGGCCATCATTCAAGATCCGGACCCTAAAGCCCGAGACACTCCCTTATTTCCATCATGCTGCGGCGCAGCCACGTGCTTCACCGTATTCACCGGCGTGCCGAACTTGGCGGCCAGCTGCTCGCGGCTCCAGCCGTTGTAATAGGCCAGCAGCACGAGCTTTTGCCGATCCGGCTCGAGGCGGCCGACGCACTCCAGCAACCGCTTCAATTCTTCCGTCATCTCGCGCCGCGCCAACGGATCGGGTGAATCGGCCGCCACTTCCATGGCGGTCGGCTCCTCCTCGATTGAGCTTTCGCTCTTCTTGCGCACCACGTCGATAGCGCGGTTGCGGGCGATCGACGCCATCCAGGTAATCGGCGAAGCAAGCGCCGGGTTGAACTGTCCGGCGCTGTTCCAGATCTTGACGTAGGCCTCCTGGATCACCTCCTCGGCGAGATCCTGACGCCGCAAGATACGGAGCACCACGCCGAAGAGTTTCGCGCGCGTGGCGGCGTAGAGGCGCTCAAAAGCGGCCTCATCCCCCTTCGCCACAGCGGCAATCAGCCAGACCAGCTCTGCTGGCGTCAGCATTCAGCGTCCCCCAAAATCGCGATCCCCCATCGCGTGCTACGCCGGAGTAATCGGGAAGTTTCGTAGCATACCTTGCGGCAAACCGGCCACCAAGTCGTCGATCTCGGAACATCGGCAAGGAAAAACCCGGGCCTTGCGGCCCGGGTTTCGCGATGTCGAGAACCAGTGGAGGAAGCGCGTCAGGCGATGGCGCCGATGCGGGCGCGCATCAGGCCGATAGAGTCCATGTCGGCCTGCTCCCGGGCGCTTTCCTCGGCGCGTTCGCGCGCCTGGTCACGCTCGTCGAGCAGTTCGACCTTCTTCAATTCCTCGAAGGCTTCGCTCAACAGGCTCTTGGCGTCTTCGAGCTGGATGCGGAGTTCGTCGGCGGAACGGGTCAGGTTTTCCCGCCGCTGGATCGCCGCCTTGGCGTAGGTCGGGTAAGCGAAATGGGAGGGGTCGTTGATGCCGGCCCGCTCCTGCTCGGTCTGAATTTCGCGCTCGAGGTCAACCGACATGCGCTGGAAGTCGGCGATCATGCCTTCGATCTGGGTGACCCTTCGGCGCTTCTCGTCGACCTGAAATTTCTTCAGGCGGATCAGCGTTTCACGTGACTTCATCGACTCATACTCCCCAGAAGTCCCGATCTGAACGCGGGACAGAGCCGGGTCCCCCGGGGGCCCCACCGGCATCATTAATCATGTGCCGCGGATGATGGCCTGACAAAGTTGGCTTTCCGTTTCCAAATTGGTGAGGATATCAGCCAATTGCCGGTAGCCGTCACCCAGGCTCGATTTTTCGTCCTTGGCCTGGCGCAGGAAGGCTTCCAGCGGGTCATGCAGCCGCATCGCCTCGTCGACTTCCGGGCTTGACCCCGCCCGATAGGCGCCGAGCCGGATCAGTTCCTCCATGTCGGCGTAGGTCGCCATCACCTGGCGGCCGCGCATGATCACGGGCAGATAGGCCGGATCGGCCGATCTCGGCATGGTGCGGGAGACCGATTTGAGGATGTTGATGGCGGGAAATCGTCCGCGCTCCGCAATCGAGCGTTGCATCACGACGTGCCCGTCCAGGATGCCGCGCACCGCGTCCGCGATCGGTTCGTTATGGTCGTCGCCATCAACCAGCACCGTGAAGATGCCCGTGATGGTTCCGGTTCCGGTACCCGGCCCTGCCCGCTCCAGAAGCTTCGGCAATTCGGTGAACACGGTCGGCGTGTAGCCCTTGGCGGTCGGCGGCTCGCCGGCCGACAGCCCGATCTCACGCTGCGCCATCGCAAAGCGCGTGACCGAATCCATCAGGCACAGCACGTCCTTGTCCTCGTCGCGAAAATACTCCGCAATCGCCAGCGTCAGATAGGCCGCCTGCCGCCGCATCAGGGCGGGCTCGTCCGACGTCGCCACCACCACGACCGAGCGCGCCAGGCCTTCGTCGCCGAGGTCTTCCTGGAGGAACTCCTGTACCTCGCGGCCGCGTTCGCCGATCAGGCCGATGACGGTAATGTCCGCATCGACATTGCGCGCCAGCATCGAGAGCAGCACCGACTTGCCGACGCCGGAACCTGCGAAGATGCCGAGCCGCTGGCCGCGGCAGCAGGTCAGGAACGTATTGAGCGCGCGTACGCCGAGATCGAGCGGGAGGCCTACGCGCTTGCGCGAATGCGCGGGCGGCGGCGAATTGCGGTACGGCATCGGCGATGGGCCCTGCACCAGCGGCCCCCTGCCGTCGATCGGCTCCCCCATGGCATTGATCACGCGGCCGAGCCAGGCCGGTGACGGCCGCACCTGACTGGCGGCGGTTGCGATCACGGCGCGGCAACCGCGCCGGACTCCATCGAGGCCGCCGAACGGCATCACGACGGCGTTGCTGCCGGAGAAGCCAATGACCTCGGCAGGGATGAAGCGGCTCCCTCCGGTCTCGATCACGATGCGGGCGCCGACCGACATGGCATGAATGGGCCCTGCGATCTCGACCATCAGGCCGCGCACGCCCACGACACGGCCATATATATTGACGCCGTCGATATCGCCGATCTGATCCGCGAGCGCCTTCATTGCGAAAACCTTAAGTTTCCGCGCTTTAGCCGGCGACGCTTAACCTCGTGTTTACCCGCATCGTTAATCATTACGTCACTGTCTTTGGTGACTGAGAGAGCGCTCGCCCGTCAGAAGAAGGGCGAAACGCGGGGTCGGTTAGGCCCGCCTCTTAATCTGGAGCTTGAGCACGCACGGTAGGGAAAAGCTGCTTCTACGCAACATCTTAGGGCGATTCGATAAAAATTGCACTGAAAGACCTTGCGAACCGGAATCAGATTTTGTTAACCATGTGTTGTCAGGATCCGAATCAGTTGTTCAAAGGCGTTTTGAGTGCCGCAAGTGCGGCCGACCTGACGCCCGGAGCGGCGGACTAAAGGGGACTGGCATGCGCGTTTTGCTGATAGAAGATGACAGCGCCGTCGCGCAGTCGATCGAGCTGATGCTCAAATCCGAGAGTTTCAACGTCTATACGACGGACCTCGGAGAGGAAGGCGTCGACCTCGGTAAGCTTTACGATTACGACATTATCCTTCTCGACCTCAATCTGCCCGACATGTCCGGCTACGACGTGCTCAAGCAGCTCCGGGTATCGAAGATCAAGACCCCCATTCTGATCCTCTCCGGCCTCGCCGGCATCGAGGATAAGGTCAAGGGCCTCGGCGTCGGCGCCGACGACTACATGACCAAACCCTTCCACAAGGACGAACTGGTCGCCCGCATCCACGCCATCGTGCGCCGTTCCAAGGGCCACGCCCGGTCGGTGATCCAGACCGGCGATCTCGTGGTCAATCTCGACACCAAGACGGTCGAGGTCGGCGGCCAACGCGTGCATCTGACGGGCAAGGAATACCAGATGCTGGAGCTGCTCTCGCTCCGCAAGGGAACCACCCTCACCAAGGAAATGTTCCTCAACCATCTCTATGGCGGCATGGACGAGCCCGAGCTGAAGATCATCGACGTCTTCATCTGCAAGCTGCGCAAGAAGCTCGCGAACGCTTCCGAAGGCCGCAACTTCATCGAAACCGTGTGGGGCCGCGGCTACGTGCTGCGCGAGCCGCACGAGCACGAAGAGCGCATTCCCGCCTGACCAGAGTTTATGGCGAGCCGAAAGGCTCACTGCTCCCGACTGGACCCCGCCGCAAACGGCGGGGTTTTTTGTTTGCCGATGGCACAACGTTATTGCGATGGCGCGTTGTGCGCCCTGCCCTCTGCCTCGACTTGGAGGTCGGGCCCGCTCGGCCCCGGGCGTGACAAGACGCGTCAAATAACGAATTCGCTTGCAGCGGATCGAAACCCGATCTCATCTGCTCCGTATCTCATGGACTTGTCCGCAAATGAGGGGTGAAATCATGAACAGCTTCAAGCTGGCGGTGGCGATCGGAACGGCGTCGGGCGCGCTCATCGGCTATTCGGCGCTCGCCGGCGGTGACAAGGTCGCCTTCCCGGAGAACTTCGACAAAGGCACGCTGTACGCCACGGTCGATCGTTACGACAACAAGCAGTATCGCGAGCTCTACGCGACGCCGGCTGCGGTTGATGCCGTGCGCAAGGGGCAGCCGATCCCGAGCGGCACGGTGCTGACGCTGGTCCAGTACAAGGCTCAACTCGACGCGGCCGGCGACCCGATCAAGGATGCCAAGGGCCGTTTCCAGAAGGGCGACCTCGTCGCTTACACGGTGATGGAGAAACGTGATGGCTGGGGCGCCGAATACAAGGACGACATTCGCAACGGTGAATGGGAGTACCAGGCGTTCGGCCCGGACAAGAAGGTCAACGACAAGGCGAACCTCGCGACCTGCTTCGTGCCACAAGCCGCATGCCGGGCAGGACTTCGTGATCTCGCTGGCGGGCCTGAAAGGCACGCCGGACGGCGCCATGGCAAAGCCCGCAGCCGGACCCGGCGTGGTCTCGATCTCAGACTTCAAATTCGGGCCCGAGACCATCGTTGTCAACAAAGGCCAGACCATCACCTGGCACAACACCGATTCTTCA
Organism: Bradyrhizobium sp. TZ2; assembly: GCA_043099345.1. Lineage (GTDB taxonomy): Bacteria > Pseudomonadota > Alphaproteobacteria > Rhizobiales > Xanthobacteraceae > Bradyrhizobium. The sequence goes on from CP170752.1 coordinate 144,350, forward strand.
CCGCACCAGGTGACGATCACCGGCCCCAAGGCACAGCGCTCGTCGATCGCGCTGAAAGGCCAGGCCACCCAGCTGACGCTCGCCGATGCGGGAATCTACGATTACATCTGCGGCTTGCACCCTGCGATGAAGGGCAAGATCGAGGTCAAGGAATAGCCAGCTCCGTCAAGGCCATCATGCAAGGCTTGCAAACCCCGCCAAACGGCGGGGTTTCGCGTTTCCGAGGCGATCCTGCTCGGGCTTCACAGAACCTGAGCTGGTTGGACGGACGACGCGACAAACAACTGGACCCCGCCGCAATGGCACAGTTTTTATTGGGATTGAACCCGCGACCGCGATGGGCCGACTGACAGATCGTGCGAACCTCCGGAACGCACGAGTCGGGGCATATACGAATGATCCTTCAATCGCTCGCCGGGCTGCCGGCGTTCCTGGTCTATTTCTGTACGGCAATCATTGCCGTCGTCGCCTACCTCTTCGTCTATACCCGCGTCACGGCGCACAACGAGTTCGATCTGATCCGCGCCAACGAGCCGGCGGCGGCGATTGCGCTCGGCCTGAGCCTGCTCGGCTTCGTGCTGCCGCTGGTCAGCGCCATCGCCCATTCCGCCAATGTGTGGGACTGCCTGATCTGGGCAGCGATCGCGCTGATCGTGCAGATCATCGTCTACTATCTCGTCAGGGTTCCGGTACCGAACCTGTCGAAGCGGATTGCCGGGGGTGAACTCGCCGCCGCCATCTGGCTCGGGCTTTCCTCGCTGGCCGCCGGCGCAATCAACGCCGCCTGCATGATCTACTGACCATGGCCAGCAATTCGGACAAGGATTTCGGCAAGCGCAAACCGCTGTCGGTGCCGGTTACGCCGCGCCCTGGACAGCCGGCAAAGCGCTCGGGTCACGTCGCCCTCCTGCTGATGGGTACGTTTGCAGTCGGCAGCGCCGCCTACGCGCTGATGCCGAGCCAGAATTGCGAGCGGCCGCCGAATGCGCCGTCCCCATCGCTGCTGCAAAGCAATGCCGATTGCCCGCCGCGCAGCTCTTCCTCAAGCAGCCACGGCGGCGGATCGTCCTCGCGCAGCAGCTACTACGGCAGCGATTCTTCATCGAGCCAATCTTCGTCAGGCACTCACGATACCAGCTCGCACGCGGTCCAACGCGGCGGCTTCGGTTCATTTGCGCATTCGTTCGGCTCGCATTTCTCCGGCGGCGGCTGAGCTTCCATGCAGCGCATCGAATGCCCCGAACGCGACGACTGGCGCGCCACCGCAGAACGCACCGGCTTTGATTTTCATACCCTCAACGGCGAACGCTATTGGGACGAACGGGCCTACTATGCGTTCAAGCTGGACGAAATCGAACGCCGGATCGAGGCGCCCACCGGCGAGATCGACGCGATGTGCCTCGAGCTGGTGGCCCGCGCGATCGACGATGAAAAATATCTGCGCCGGTTGAAGATACCTGAAGCCTTCTGGCCGCTGCTTTCCGAGAGCTGGCACCGCGACGATGCCAGCCTCTACGGCCGCCTCGACCTGAGCTACGACGGCCGGAATCCTGCGAAACTGCTGGAGTACAACGCGGATACGCCAACCTCGATTTTCGAGGCGGCGGTCTTCCAGTGGACCTGGCTCGAACAGGCGATCGAGCGGAACATCATCCCGAAACGCGCCGACCAGTTCAATTCAATCCATGAACGCCTGATCGACGCCTGGAAGAAATTCGCTTCCGCAAAGCACCTTCATCTCGCCGGCATGACCGGGAGTACCGAGGATGCCGGCACGCTGGCCTATCTGCAGGACACCGCGACCCAGGCCGGGCTTACGACCACGATGCTCGATATCGAGGGTGTCGGGCTGCGCGACGACGGCAGCTTCGTCGATCTCGACAACCGCGCGATCGAACTGGCCTTCAAGCTCTATCCCTGGGAATGGATGTTTCACGACGCCTTCGGCGCGAAGCTGTTGAGCGCGCCGACGCGCTGGATCGAGCCGCCATGGAAGGCGATCCTCTCCAACAAGGGTATTCTACCGCTGCTGTGGGAGATGTTTCCGAAGCACCCCAACCTGCTGCCGGCCTATTTCGAGAACGACCCGAAGGCGGCAATGCTCGGCTCCTCGTTCGTGCGCAAGCCGCTCTACTCGCGCGAAGGGGCCAACGTCGCGCTGGTCAGCGCCGGCACAACGCTGGCGGAGCAGCAAGGCCCCTATGGCGCAGAGGGATTCATCCTGCAAGCCTTCGCGCCGATGCCAAGCTTCTCCGATCAATACCCGGTGCTCGGAAGCTGGCTGGTCGATCACACGCCATGCGGCCTGTCGATCCGCGAGGACGAGAACCCGATCACGGGCAATACGTCGCGGTTCGTGCCGCATGCAATTCTGTGAAGCGGATCAGCGCGCCGCGGAAGCCACCGCCCTGAGCCCGATCGGCGTAACGCCGCCGCGCGCCGCCGGCGCCACGTTCGGACGATAGAGCCCGCGACGCTCCGGATAGGGCTTGAAGGTACTGGTAATGCCGACCACGGATTCGGCCGCGCCCAGCGCCAGCACGCCATCGGGCTCCAGCATTCGGGAGAGCCGTTCGAAGATGTTGGCCTTGGTATTCTGATCGAAGTAGATCAGCACGTTGCGGCAGAAGATGATGTCGAACACGCCGAGATGGGAGAAGTCCTGCAGCAGGTTCAGCTGACGATGCTGCACCATGCCGCGGATCTCGGCATTGAGCTGCCAGAGTTCGCCATTCTGCGTGAAGTATTTCACCAGCATCTGGATCGGCAGGCCGCGCTGCACTTCGAACTGGCTGAAGATGCCGGCCCTGGATTTTTCCAGCACGGCCTGCGACAGGTCGGTCGCGACGATCTCGGTGCGCCAGCCCGACAGCAGGGGACCGGCTTCCTTCAGGCACATCGCGATCGAATACGGCTCCTGCCCGGTAGAGGAAGCCGCGCACCAGATACGCAAGCTGCGACGAGCGGCGCGCGCCTGCACCAGCGACGGGATGACCGCCTCCTTCAAATGATCGAACGGGATCTTGTCGCGGAAGAAGAACGTCTCGTTGGTGGTCATGGCCTCGACCACTTCGCCAGTCAGCGCGTCGGCGCCACTTCTCATCTTCTGAACGAGTTCGGGAATGCCCGGCAGGGCCGACCTGCGCGCCAGCGGCACCAGCCGGCTTTCGACCAGATATTGCTTGTCCGCAGACAGATCCAGCCCGGAACGCTCTTTCAGAAGCTTCCGCAGATACTCATAGTCTGAAGGCGTCACGAGCGATCTCCCGAAAACAACCGAACCAATTTCGGTGCGATCTGATTGAGCGGCAGGATGGCGGCGCAGATACCGGCATTGGCAGCCGCACCCGGCATCCCCCACACCACGCTCGTCGCTTCGTCCTGGGCGATCACACTGCCGCCGGCGGCGACAATGTCCTTGCCGCCGCGCATGCCGTCCGATCCATGCCGGTCAGGATCACCGACAGGATGCCGCCCTGCCAGACATCGATTGCGGAGTTGAACAATGGGTCGACTGCGGGCTTGCAGAAATTCACCGGCGGGCCGTCGTCAAGCGCGATGGCGATTTGGGCGCCATGACGCACGACGCGCATGTGGCGGCCGCCCGGCGCCAGATAAATCCTGCCGGCCTTGACGATTTCGCCATCGACGGCCTCATGCGCCGGCCGGCGGCTCGAGCGCGCCAGATGCTCGGCGAGAATCGTGGTGAAGGTCGGCGGCATATGCTGCGTGATCAGCACCGGAAAGCGATCGATCACCGGGCCGATGTCGGCGACCAGCGTCATCAGGGCCTGCGGGCCGCCGGTCGACGAACCGATCAGGAGCACGCGGGGCGCCAGTGTGCTGAACGGCCGGCGCGCCAGTTGCAGTTGCGCAGCCGGCGCGGCAACCGGATGGGCCGATGCCTCTCGTGACCGGTCAAGGACCGGCGCCAGAGACGGACTGGCCGTATGCGATGCGCGGCGGCGAGCCCTGGCGCCGAGATGACGGATCTTCTGGACCAGATCGTGGTGGAAGGTCTCGGCCGCGGTCGCCTCGCGGGTGCTCTCGGGCTTTGGAATGTAGTCGGAAGCGCCGAGCGAAAGCGCCTTGAAGCTGATCTCTGCATTGCGGCGGGTCAGCGTCGACGCCATGATGATGATGAGGTCGCGCTTCTTCGCCAGCAGGCGCGGCAGCGCCGAAATGCCGTCGAGCTCCGGCATTTCGATATCAAGCACGGCGACGTCGGGGTTGACGCGCTCGATCTGGTTGACGGCGTCGAGGCCGGTGCGCAAGGAGGCCGTGACCTCCATGTCCGGCTCTGCTCCGATCCAGCGTGAGATCATCCCGCGGATCACGACGGAGTCGTCGACCACCATCACACGCAGCTTGTCTTGCCGTGTCGAGGCCGAGGTCAGGCGACTTGTCAACGCAACACTCATTACTTCACCAGACCCGGCTCAAGCGACACAGTTACAAAGGCAAACGCCGAAGGCCGATCAGCCGCCGGATCGCATTCGCGAGAATCAGATCAGGCCGACTTCCTGGAACTTCGCGGTGACGATGTCCCTGTCGAACGGCTTCATGATGTACTCGTTGGCGCCGGCGTGCAGCGCGCGCGCAATGTGCGCGACGTCGTTCTCGGTGGTGCAGAACACGACCTTGGGCGCATCGCCGCCGGGCATGCGGCGCAGATTGCCGAGGAATTCGTAGCCGTCCATCACCGGCATGTTCCAATCAAGCAGAACTGCCTCGGGCATGGCGCGCTTGCACACCTCAAGCGCCTTCTCGCCGTCCTCGGCTTCGACGATCTGAAAATCAAGACTTTCCAGGATGCGGCGTGCGACCTTTCGAATGACGCTTGAGTCATCGACGACCAGACATGTTCTCATTTTAGGCCTCTATTTCCCAACAATCCCCGAGGGGACGTTTACATTGCGGGTTTTGGTCTGCTTGCTTCTGATACTTATGCTGCCATCAAGTCGGGCACGATTTCGAGGACGCGATCGACGTCGAGGACGACCATGAGCTGGCCGTCGAGACGGTGAACGCCGCCGGCGAGCTTGGCCATGCGGGGATCGAGATTGACGGGGTTTTCCTCGCGGCCGTCATCGGCGAGCCGCAGCACTTCGCCGATCTGGTCGATCAGGAGGCCGTAGGACTCGCCGCGCAGGTCGACGCCGACCGCCATCGGCGGCTTGCCGTCGTCGTTCTTGGGCAAGCCTAAGCGGGCGCGCATGTCGACCACGGTGACGATGCGGCCGCGCAGGTTGAGCACGCCGGCGATCTCGGCCGACGACAGCGGCACCCGCGTCAGCCGTTCCGGCATGAACACGTCCTGGACGCGCGAGATCGGCAGCCCGAACAATTGTCCGCCGATCACGGCGGTGACGTATTCGGCCACAGTGCCCTCGATGGTCTCGGTCTTGGTTGTCATGACTGCTTACCCTTATGCCGCTTGGCTGACTTCGGCGGTCTGTTCCTTCAGCGCCGCGATCAGGCCGGGACGGTCGAACTTGGCGACGTAATCGTGGAAGCCGGCCTGCCGGCCGCGCTCGATCGCCGCCGGCGACACCATCGAGGACAGCGCGATGATCGGCAGGGAACTTAGGTGCGTATCCGCGCGGATCGTTTCGGCGAATTCGAACCCGTTCATGTCGGGCATCTCGATGTCGGTCAGCACCACGTCGAAGCTTTGGCCCGAGCGCAGCGCGGAGAGCCCCTCCTGCGCGTTGGGGGCGACCCGGACCCGGTAGCCGGCGGCCTTGAGCACCGGCGCCAGCATGTTGCGGAAGAAGGCGGAATCGTCGACCAGCAGCACCGACTGCGCGGTGACCGAGGGCCGCATCTCCTTGCGCGAGAACCAGTCGGCGAACGCCATCGGGAGGAAGTGGCCGACGTCGATCACCTCGGTGGCCTGGCCCTTGATCACGGCCGAGCCGAGAATGCCCTCCTGGCCGCCGGCGACCTCGATGTGCAGCCGCTCCTCGACGATGTCGATGATCTCGTCGACCACGAGCCCCATCGAGCGGCCGTCGTCGGCGAACACCAGGATCGGCTGCGCCCCCTGGGTCTGGACGGTGACCCCGTTCATCTGCACCAGCGGCATCAACTGCTCGCGGTACTGCACCATGTAGCGGCCGTTGGAGAGCTCGATCTTGTCGGTGGCGATCTCCTCGAGCCGGGTGACCAGCCCCAGCGGCACCGCCTTGGGCTGGCTCGAGCCGGCGCGGAACACCAGCAGCGAGGTCAGCTGTTCGCCCGAGGAGGCGTGCGACGCGGCGTTCTCGTCCGCGATCTCGTGGGAGGCGGAGCCGGCGGCGCCCAAGGCTTTGGCAATGCCGTTGGGGTCGATGATCATGATCACGGCGCCATCGCCCAAAATGGTGTTGCCGGAGAACATGTCGATGTGCCGCAGCTTGGTCGACATCGGCTTGACCACGATCTCTTCGGTGTGGAACACGCCGTCGACCACGATGCCGAAGGTCTGGCTGCCGACCTGGGTCACCACGATGAAGCCGTTCTCGGGATCGCTCGAGGAGCCGTCGTCGATCTTCAGGAGCTTCTTCAAATGCATCAGCGGCAGCAGCTTGTTGCGCAGGCGCAGGACCGCGGTGTCCTTGATGCGCTCGATGCGGTGCTCGGAGTTGGCCCGCGCCCGCACCAGTTCGACCACCGCCAATTGCGGAATCGCAAAGCGGTCGCCGGCGGCTTCCACGATCAGGGCGGAGACGATGGCGAGCGTCAGCGGGATCTTGATGGTGACGGAAGAGCCCTCGCCGGCCACCGACTTGATGTCGATGGTGCCGCCGATCTGGTCGATATTGGTGCGCACCACGTCCATGCCGACGCCGCGGCCGGAGACCGAGGTGACGGTGGCGGCGGTGGAGAAGCCCGGCGCGAAGATGAACTTGTGGATCTGGGCTTCGGTCAGCTTCTCGAGCTCGGCCTCGGTGACGAGACCGCTGGCGACCGCCTTGGCCTTGATCCGCTCGGTGTTGAGGCCGCGGCCGTTGTCGGCGATGCAGATGATGATGTGGCCGCCCTCGTGATAGGCCGACAGCCGGATGGTGCCCTGCTCGCCCTTGCCGCTAGCCAGCCGCTCGGCCGGCGTCTCCAGGCCGTGGTCGGCGGAGTTGCGCACCATGTGGGTCAAGGGATCCTTGATCAGGTCGAGCACCTGGCGGTCGAGCTCGGTGTCGGCGCCGTGCATCTCGAGCTCGATCTGCTTGCCGAGTTCGCCGGAGAGGTCGCGGACGATGCGCGGCAGCTTCTGCCAGGCGTTGCCGATCGGCTGCATCCGCGTCTTCATGACGCCTTCCTGCAGCTCGGCGGTGACGTTGGAGAGCCGCTGCAGCGGCACCTTGAACTCGGTGTCCTCGTTGCGGCGGGAGATCTCCAGCAGCTGGTTGCGGGTCAAGACCAGCTCGGAGACCATGGTCATCAGGTGTTCCAGCGTGTCGACGTTGACGCGGATCGACTGGTTGGCGATCTTGTCGGCTTCCTGGACGTCGACGTCGATGGCGGCGGTCTTCCGCGCCGGCTTGGCCCTGGCTTCCTTCGCCGCCGGCGGCGCGGGGGCGGCTTCCGGCGCCGGCGCGGGCGCCGGCTTGGCAACAGGCGCGGGGTTGGGCGCCGGCGCGACGTCGGTCGCGGTCTCGCGGAAGGCGCGTTCGAGCTCGTCGAGCGAGACTTCGCCGGGACGCAAGGGACGCTCCAGCACCTGGCCCGTCAGCGTGCCCGCGCTCATCGCGGGCTGCACCGCAGGCGCCGCTACGACCGGGACCGGCGCAGCTTCGACCGGCGCCGCGTCATGGCCGCCGCCTTCGGCCATCGCGTGCAGCTGCTCGATCAGGTCTTGGTCGGTGCCCTCGGGCTCGGTCTCGGTGGCTTCCAGCCCGGCCAGGATCTCCTTGATGCGGTCGATCGAGGACAGGATCAGCGTCACCGCTTCGGCCCTGACCGGCATGCCGTCGCGGAACTTGCCCATCAAGGTCTCGCCGGCATGGGCCAGCGCCTCGAGCCGCGGCAAGCCTAAGAACCCGCAGGTGCCCTTGATGGTGTGCACCAGGCGGAAGATGTTATCCAGAATCTTCGCGTCGCTCGGGTCCTGCTCGAACCGCACCAATTGATTGTCGACCGTATCCAGGCTCTCGCTGGTCTCGGTCAAAAACTCGCGCAACAGATCATCCATGAAACTGGCCTTCGCACGCACCGGCACGCGACATCGACGTGCCTTACGGAACTTGGCCAGCTTCTATGCAAACCGTTTAATATTGGTTGAGCAAATGGAAAAGAACGGGCTCAACAAAGAGATAAGGCGGCCGCAATGAATCCGGCCGCCCGTTGTCAATCCTTGATTAACCATGTTCGCGCGCGGAAGGCGCTCAGGAGGCCGTGACGACGACCTTTTCCCCGTCGAGTGCGAGCGTCACGCTTAGCCCGCAGGCCTGCGCCAGAAGCCGCGTATAATGAGGCTGCACTGCATGCGCATCGACAGAGGCCGTCGAATTCGCGCTCACGAGATCGGCGATGTTCTGCGGCAGGCGGGCGTTCAGGCCGGAAGACGTGACGCGAAAGCTCATCGTCTCGCCGTCGCCGATCGGGTCGATCGTCAGCGTGCCGCCGCGCGGAATCGTCTGCTGCGCAATGATCAGCATGTTCAGCAGCAGCTTGACGCGATTCTTCGGCAGCAGCAGGCGCGGCAGATTCCAGGCGATGGTGATCTTGCCGTCCTCGATGTGGCCCCGCGCCATGGTCTGGGCATCGCCCAGATCGATTTGCGCACCCGCCGACCCCGCGGCGCCAAACGCCAGGCGGCAGAACTGCAGGCGGGCCGAGGCGGTCTTGGCGCTCTTGCGAATCAGATCGAGCGCAAAATCGCGGTCTTCAGGCTTCGGGTTGTCGTCGAGAACCTCAAGCCCATTGACGATCGCGCCAACCGGGCTGATGAGATCGTGACAGACTCGCGAACACAATAGCGCCGCAAGTTCGAGGGCATCGGGAGCCGGACCGGAAGATGAAGTGCCAGACATCATATGTTCCTGGAAAGCCGCCGAGTCCCATGTTCCTGGCGGACAGTTACGAATCACGCATGCTCGATGGCTTGATACACTGCGCAGCCGCGTGCTGCCAGCACGGGGCGGCAATGGTAAGGCAAGACGAACAGCAAATGGCCTTGGCTCATGAATGAAGCACGCCCGCCCGCACTCGATCGCGACGCCGCCGCGGCCTGATAGAACCGCTGACCGAGATCGTGATCGAGGCCGGCGCCGCCATCCTTGCCGTCAACCGTTCCGCCATGAAGATCGATGGCAAAACCGACGGATCGCCGGTAACGGAGGCGGATCTGGCGGCTGACCGATCATCGCCGAAGGCCCTGCGCAACTGGCGCCAAACATACCATCGCTGTCGGAGGAGCACGCAGAGCCAGCCGCGCTGCCCTATAAAGACAGCTTCTTCCTGATCGACCCGCTCGATGGCACCAAGGAATTCGTCGCCGGCCGCAACGAGTTCACCGTCAATCTGGCGCTGGTCACCCACGGAACGCCGGTTCTCGGCATTGTAAGCGCGCCCGCGCTCGGGCTGATCTGGCGCGGCATTGTCGGCCGCGGCGCGGAGCGGCTGACGCTCGGCGAAGGCAAGCCGCTGATAGAGCCGATTCGTACCCGTCCCTGCCCGCCGCGCGGCGAGCCGTGGACCGTGGCGGTCAGCCGCCTGCACGGCGACCCCAGGACCGAAGCCTTTATTGCGGGAAGACCGCGCGCAGTGCGCTCCGAGCTTGGCTCGGCTGTCAAATTCGGCCGGGTGGCCGAAGGCGGGGTCGATATTTACCCGCGCCTGTCGCCGACTTCCGAGTGGGACGTGGCGGCGGGGCACGCGCTCGTTACGGCCGCCGGCGGCAGGATTACGGATTCAAGTGGCGCAGCGCTGCTTTTTGGCGGCGGACGACGGGACTTCATCGTTCGGAGTTCATCGCCTGGGGCGATCCGAACGCAACGTTTTGAAACGGCCTGTAGCCCGGGCGAGCGAAGCGACCCCGGGCCAGTGGCGACGAAACCGCATGTATATTCTTATTGGTTGGCACTGCCCCGGATTACGCTGCGCTACATCCGGGCTACGGCAGTTCAGCTCGCCACTTACTGCGCCAGCCCCTGCTCCAGCGCCGGCCAGCGCGTTGTCGCGTCTTTCAGGAAGCGCGCGGGGTTGGCGGTGAATGCATCGCAGTTTTTCCTCGCGGCCGAACAAATACAGCCGCTGGCCTGCGATGGCCCAAAACCGCGGGCTGCCGGCATAGGTCACCCCTCGCCCCAGATCGACCGGATCATAGCCGCCGAACTGAGGCCCGTAGATTTCCGGGTGGGCGACAAAGGACGCGCGGTTGCCCGCATTGCGGAAGCGCCAGACGGCTCCGGCTTCGGAAGCCTCGAAATCGGGCAGGCCTTGAGTCGGCCGGGATTCGGTAAAATAGGCGACGGGATCGAAGCCCTCGATGGCGAGGCCGGAATAGCGGTTCACGACCACGCGCTCGGTGGTTGACGCCTGGGCGGCAAAATCAAGGCTGAAGGCAGCAAAAAAGCCCGCCACTACGGCAAAAGCGGCCATTCCGGGGCGCCTGCCGTATCTTTCCTGCCGTTGTGCCGTCATAGTTGGTGCCGATAACATGCGAGTCGAGGGGACACTGGACGCAACCTAGAGCCATGCTTGTTGGCGTCAGGTTAAAGCGGCGGCCAGAATTTCGATGCCAGGGGTTCTTTCATGACGTTTGCTTCACGCCTAGCTGCGGTGACAGTCGCCGCGCTGATGTGCTGGACCGTGCCAGCGTCCGCACAGCAGGCGCAGCCGGCACCATATCCACCGCCGCCGCAACGCCAGGCGGGGCCCGAGACCTTTGGTCCGGACGAGTTGGTCTCGGCCGGCCACAAGTTCTTCGGCAACGTCTCGCGCGGCCTTGCGTCGGTCATCGAGCGTGCCGTCAGCCAATGGGGCCTTCCCAATGGCTACGTCCTCGGCGAAGAGGGCAGCGGCGCATTTGTCGCGGGCTTGCGATATGGCGAAGGCACGCTCTACACCAAGAACGCCGGGGACTTGCGGGTCTACTGGCAGGGACCGTCGGTCGGCTTCGACTGGGGCGGCGACGGCGCGCGCACCATGACGCTGGTCTACAACCTGCCCGCCACCAACGCGATCTATCAGCGCTTCGTCGGCATCGACGGCTCCGCCTATATAGTCGGCGGCTTCGGCATGACCGCGCTGACCGCCAACAACATCGTGCTGGTGCCGATCCGCTCCGGAATCGGACTGCGGCTTGGCGCCAATGTCGGCTATCTCAAATATACCCCGCGCGCGACCTGGAACCCGTTCTGAGGCTGTTCCCTGGAGCAGTATCCGGAAAAGGGGATGCCGGTTTTCCTCGGGACAGACGCAGAGTGTTTTGCCCGAAGATCATGCTCAGACTAAAAGATACGCGCGTCTCGCCAGGCGGATTCAGGTTAACGCGGCATTGAGCTGGCGCTGTGCCGGTCGGCCATGGCAATGTGATTAACAATTCCTTTCTGGTGTGGAGTAACCATCCATGATCGAACCGATCATGTATCTGGCGATCGGTTTTCTGGTCTCGATGCTGTTCGGCCTGATGATCGTGCCGCTGGTGCATAACCGCGCGGTCCGGCTGACGACCAGGCGGCTCGAAGCGGCGACCCCGCTTTCGATGGCTGAAATCCAGGCCGACAAGGACCAGCTCCGCGCGGAATTCGCGATGTCGGCGCGGCGCCTCGAAATGAGCGTCGAGCAGCTCAAGAACAAGACCACCAGCCAGCTCGCCGAACTCGGCAAGAAATCCGACGCGATCAACCGCATGAAGATCGAGCTTGGCGAGAAGAACGCCACGATCTTCTCGCTCGAAGCGCGCGAGAAGGCGATGAAGGAGCAGTTGCGCGCCACCGAAGAGGAATTCGCGGCCAAGACCGAGATGCTGCGCAACGCCGAACACGCGCTGACGGACAAGCAGGCCGAACTCGCCAAGATCAATTACGAACTGTCCGACCGTTCGATGACGGCGGACAGCCGCCAGGTCGAACTGATCGCGGTGCGCACGCAGATCGACCAGCTCAAGGGCCGCGTCGGCGACGCCGAGAAGGAATTTTCGGCGACGCAGGCCAGGCTCGCGCAGGAGCGCGCCGAATCCGAGAACGCCACGCGCGAACTGGCGGAAGCGCGCAGCCGCGTCGAAAACCTCAGCCAGCGCGTCACTGATCTCGACCGGAAGTTGATCATCCAGGTCAAGGAAGCCGAGATGCTCGGCAACCGCGTCAACGACCTGAAACGCGGCTCGCCACGCAAGGCAAGCTCTTGGCCGAACGCGAATACGAAAACAACCAGCTCAAGCAGACCAATGCGGCCGCCGAGCGCATCATGATGGACCTGCGCAACGAGGTCGCTGCGTTGTCGAGCGGCGGCAACTCGGCCGCGATCGAGAAATTGCGCACCGAGAAAGCCGCGGTCGAGGAGCAGCTTCGCGTCGCCCGCGACGAGCGGGCGAAACTGCAGCGCGAGATCAACGCGATCCAGCAGCAGGCCGAAAGCTCCTGGGCGACCGAGCGCATGGAAAACGCGCTGCTGCGCGAGCGCATCAACGACATCGCCGCCGAGGTCGCCAAGCTCGCGATCCAGCTCGAGGGGCCGAATTCCGCGATCGAAGCCATGCTGGCCGCGGAACCGGCCGCGCCGAAAGCCCCGGCCAAGCCCGCCAACGACGTTGCCGGCACCCCGCCTATGGGCGCAGGCGAAGGCGGCGGCACGCTCGCCGAACGCATCCGCGCCCTGCAATCCACGCTTCCCGCGCCCGCCAGCAAGGGGCGTAATTCCGCCTCGAACCGATCCCGCTTCCTCGAAAACGCTATTTTGCGCCCGATTGATCGCTTGACACTGTGGGCCCGCACTTCGTAAATCGCGGGCTCTGACAAAGCATGATCCGGAAAAGTGGATACCGGTTTTCCGAAAATCATGCTCAAGCGAAAAGAGTATTTTTCGCCAATTCCCGGACGCATAGCTCAGCGGGAGAGCGTTCCCTTCACACGGGAGAGGTCCAAGGTTCGATCCCTTGTGCGTCCACCATTGTCCCTTATATTCAAGGACATAATGGATCAATTTCTAGGGTGTGCCCCAAAAGAGCTGGGGCACAATAAGGGGGCACCTCGCTTCGGCGCGGTCGCCAAGATCGCTCCCCTCCTCGCGGCCGCGATCCCGCGCCATCAAGACACTTTGGCTCCATTTACGAAGACATCCATGTCAAACATCGTGATGCGATAACGAGGTGTAGGTCACACGTTCGAATCGTGCGGGTGCGCCAACAACGTCAATACGCGCTCTGGATTGTCTGCCGACAATCAAAAGCCAAGCTCACCAAAGAACCACCAAGACTCGAACAACGCAGGCGCACGATCCGTTCGCCGTTGACGAACTGCGCCACGATAAGATCGGCAGTCGAAGTAGATCATCAACTGCACAACGCAATCCGACTGATGGGTTCAATCGAGGAGGCGCACCCACCGATACCGACGTTCGCTGGCGGTGCCTATTTGAGCTGTAATTAGTCCCAACGCTGCGGATGAGATCGAACCGTATCGCGGAATCAAAATCCGCTGCCTTACCACCTGGCTACACCTCACGTGCAACAGGGCCCCGCCCCTCACCGCCTCTCCAGTCCGGCCTGGTCGATCACGCGGGTCCAGGTGTCGATCTGGCGCGTGATCAGCTCGCCCATCTCGGCAGCGCTCGACGGCGCCGGCTCGGAATCGAGCTTGCGCAGCCGCTCCTGCACCGTGGCGTCGGCGAGCGCGCGCCGCACTTCGGCGTTCAGCTTGCCGGCGATGGCGGCAGGCGTGCTGGCCGGCACGCCGATGCCGGTCCAGGAGATGACGTCGAAACCCGGGGCCACCGTCTCGGCGATCGTCGGCACGTTGGGCGTGAGCTTCCAGCGCTCCTTGGAGGACACAGCAAGGATATCGATGACGCCGGCGGCCGCCTGGCTGCTGATGACCGTTCCGGTGTCCACGATCAGGTCGACGTCGCCGCGCAGCAATGCGGTGACGGTCGCGCTGCCGCCCTGGTAGGGGATGTGCGTGAAACGCGTGCCGGTGCGCTGCGCCAGCAATTCACCCGTCAGGTGCTGCGTCGTGCCGACGCCGGCGCTGCCGAAGTTGAGCCCGCCGGGCTTTTCCTTCGCCTTCGCGATCAGCGCCTGCAACGACGGATAGGTGCCGGCCTTCACCGCGACGAAGAAGGAAACTTAGCCACCATCGAGATGAAGGCGTAATCCTTCACCGGATCGAACGGCAGCTTCTTGTAGAGCGCGGCGGAGACCGTGTGGCCGCCGACCAGGAGCTGGAGCGTGTAGCCGTCGGCCGGCGCCTTGGCGACATAGGCGGACGCGATGTTGCCGCCGGCGCCGGGCTTCGCCTCGACAACGAACGACTGGCCGAGATCCTTCGACATCTGGTCGGCCATGATGCGCGAAATCACGTCGGCATTGCCGCCCGCGGCAAAGCCATGCACCAGCGTGACCGGCCGCAAGGGATAGGCATCATCCGCAGCGGCAGGGCCCGCTGCCTGGATCAATGCGGAAAGAAACAACAGGCCAGCAGCAAACCTCATCTTCATTCCTCCTTGGTCTTGTTGTGATTGTTCACGCATGTCGCATCGACCATTTCCCTTGCTATCGGCGCGCGCCTTCCGGCGCGGTGCCGACCGGCGACGGCGGGCCGACGGCAAACCTGCCGGCAAGCTTCGCCAGGCGCGCCACCGTGCCCGGCGGCAGCGGGATGCCGGCGGCCCGGCGCGCTGCGGCATCGGCAAAGCCGCGCTCGCCCGGCATTAGGATCGACGATGTGCCCGCCGCCAGCGGGACGGCCTTCAGCGCATGGGCCAGCTGCGCGACCTGCTGCGCAAAGCCATCGGCCCGGCCGAACGCATCGATCTGCACGGCGATCGCAAGACCATTCATCCGGCCGGAGCCCTTGCCGGCGAGCGCAGGCGCGATCACAGGGTTGCTGGCCAGAACACTGGCCAGGATTTCGATCATCAGCGACAGGCCGGCGCCCTTGGGCCCGCCGAGCGGCGTCAGCGTCGCAACCTTGTGCGGATCGGTGGTCGGCTGCCCCTTTTCGTCGATGCCCCAGTTCGACGGAATGGAATGGCCCGCATCCCTTGCCGCCATCACCTTGCCGAGCGCCACGTTGGCCGTCGACATATCGAGCACGATCGGATCGGGCTTTGCCGGCACGGCAATCGCGAGCGGATTGGTCGACACCGCCGATCCGCGCGAGCCGTGATAAGCCATCAGCGGGCCTGAAGCCGTCATCACGATGCCGATAAAACCTTGCGCTGCCGCCTTCAGCGCGTAATAGCCGATGGCGCCGGCATGGGTGATGTTGCGCGCGGCGCACCAGCCGACACCGAAGCGCGACGACTGGGCGACGGCTTCCTGCATCGCGGCGGTCATCGCACTTGCGCCGGGCGCGCGCGATGCCTCCAGCACCGAGATGGCCCCGTTGCGTGCGGTGACGGCGGGCTTCGCCGCCGGATCGATCGTGCCAGCCTCGACCATCTCGACATAGCGGGGAATGCGCAGCACGCCGTGCGAGTCGACGCCGCGGGCGTTCGCCCACACCAGCACCTCGGCGGTCTGTTCCGCCTGCTGCCGGCCGAACCCGCCGCCCGCCAGCAGCTCCGCCGCATAGCGCTGAAGGTCCTCGGCGCTGAACAGGACGCTGTCGGGGGGCCTGCCCGTCATTCGCGTCCCCTCAAGGGAGTCGGGAAGAACCGGTCGAGCCAGGAGCGGATCAGCACGCGGGTGCGCGGCGCATCCTGTTGCGACAGCGGAAAATGCGACGTGCCGTTGACGATCATCAACTCCGCCGGCTGGCCCGCTTTCTCATAGAGACGGATCGATTGCTCGGTCGGCGTGATGACGTCGTTGGCCGTGTGGAACAGCAGCAGTGGACGCGGGGCGATGTTCGCAACCACGTCCTCGGCGCGGAAATTGTACATGCTGATGGCAGTCTCGACCGGCACCTCCATCAGCGCCTTCGGCGAGAGATTCTTGCGCAGGCTTTCCGGAATCGGCACGACGTCGAAGCGCGACACCCACATGCTTTCGCCGGTGGCGGCCCTGTGCCTGCGCCCCTGCTCCAGGATGCCGGTGAATTTCGCCCAGGCCTCCGGCGTCGGGTGCTGGCCGCGGAACTTGCGCTCGCCGTCGCCCCAGCCGCAGGAGGAGATCACGCAGGCAAAGCGCTCGTCGATTCCGGCGGTGTAGACCGCAACCGCCGCGCCGAAACTGTGGCCGATCACGCCGATCCGCTTCGCATCGATCTCCTCGCGCGCCGCGATGAAGCTGAAGGCGTTCTTGGTGTCGGCGACCTGGTCGAAACAGCGGACTTGGCCGCGCGCGCCCTCGCTCTCGCCGCAGCCGCGCAGGTCGATGCGAAAGGCGCAGTAGCCGAAATCCTCCAACATGCGCGCCTGGAGCTCGGCATGCGATTCATCCTTGGTGCCGACAAAGCCGTGCAGCACGATGAAACAAGGCAGCTGCTCGCCGGCGCGTCGCTGTTCGGGCACGTGCAGAACGCCGGACAGCTCGAGACCGTCAGAGATGAACGACAACTTCTCCTGCATGTTCCGCTCCGATGTGCTGCGCTGCCCGCGCGATCAGGCCGAGACGGGCGCGAAGGGAAAATGATGCGCCAGCCATGGCGGCGGTGCCGGCGTGCCCCAGACGTTGAGCGCGCGCACATTGTCCGGCCGCTTGATCGCGGTGATGACGTTGGGCTGATAGTTGTCGTCGTCGGCGATCAGCGCCATGCCACTTGAGCACTCGACCATCACGCCGGCCGCGTCGACATAATAGGCGTAGACGTTGTCGCCGGGCCGGTGTCGCCCAGGGCCCCAGGCCAGCTGCTTGTCGTGCTGGTCGAGCAGATCGCCGAGCCGGCAATATTCGCCGAAATCCTCCAGCTCGAAGGAATAGTGGTGCAGGCCGGTCGCGCCGCGGACGATACCCATGATGTGATGCTGGCGGTTGGCGCCGCGCATCCAGATCAGGCCGTGATCGACCAGCTTCTCGGAGAGCCGGAGCCCCATGATCTGCTCGACCTGGGCCTGGGTTTGCGCGGGCTCAGGCGAGGTGATGTTGACGTGATCCATCCGGACCGGATTGACGCCAGTGCCGAAATGGCGGCGGTCATAGATGCGGTCGGGGATCGGCGTGTGAACCTCGAAGGTGTGGCCCTGGGGTGTGGCGAACACCACGCCGGCCGCGCAGCAATCGAGCGAAGGCTTTTCCGACAGCACCTTGCAGCCGGCCTGCGGCACGCGGGCGGCCGCCTCCTCCACCGCCCTGGCGGAGACCGCCTCGAAGCCCACGGAGCGGACGGCATTGGCCTTGGCGCGATGCAGCACCAGCTCGGCACTGCGCCCGTTGGAAGCGAGCCAGGTCTGCGCGGCGTCGATACGCGTCACATGCAGGCCGAGAATGCCGGTCGCCTCGCGCGCCACCGCGTCCATGTCGGTGACATTGACCTGAACATGCCCGAGCGAATTCACAAGATAGGCCAATCGGCCCTCCCAAGTGTTCTTGCGTTTTGGAAAGCCGTAGCACCGACTTTCAACGATTGCAATAAGTTTCGAAACTTTTATAATCTTCGAATTATATGAACGGCCGGACTTCGCGACGGTTGGATCGGAATTCCGTTTCAATTGAAGGCGCGAATCGGAAAAGCTACATACGCGCGAAGCGCATTCTCCCATCCGTCGGAGCGGATCCCTGAACATCCATCTGAAGAAATCGCCGAGGAATACCGAGCCCCGCGACGACGATGCGTCGCTGTCGAGCGGACAGGATCTGCTGGGCAGGCTGCGGGACGACATCGTCAAGCACACGTTCGCGCCGGAAACCAAGCTCAAATTCTCCGACCTCACCGATCGCTATGGGCTGGGCATCGGCACCCTGCGCGAGGCGCTCTCGCAGCTGGTGTCGGAAGGTTTCGTCACGCTGGAGGCCGGCAAGGGTTTCCGCGTGGCGCCCGTGTCGAGGCGCGACCTTTCGGAGGTCACCGAGCACTATGTCGGTTTCGAGAAGCGGGCGCTCGCGCAATCCATTGAAGCCGGCGACGACGCATGGGAGACGCGGATCGTCGCTTCGTTCCACAGCCTGAGCATCATCGAGGATCTTTCCTGGGCCGAACGCATGCGGCGCCACGGCGACTGGGTCGAACGCCACCGCCAGTTCCACGAGGCGTTGGTCGCCGCCTGCACCGACCGCTGGCTGCTGCGGCTGCGCTCGCTGATGTTCTACCAGCTCGAGCGGTACCGCTTTCTGTCAAAGATGAATCGCGAGAAGAGTTTGACGCGCAAAGGCACCGAGCATCGCGCCATCATGGAAGCGACGGTGGCGAGGGATGCGAAAGCGACGGCGCTGCTCGAGCAGCATATCCGCGAGACATCGGAGTCGATTGCCGGAACGCTGCCTGAAGCGTGATCTTGCCCGGGCGCCGCGTTGTTCGGTTGGCTGGCGACGCAGTGCTGATCCGCTGCCTCAACTAACATTAGACCAGGAAACCATTGCTCCTACCGCCGCGCGATTGGAAATGTTCGCGCCGATAGGCGTCGTCGGGCGCAGGCTCGGATTGCCCGGCGGTAAGCGCGTCCTGCAGAGACAAAGCTAAATGTTAGATCCCGAATACCCAGATCGCGACGATGGTGCCCAATGTCACCAGACCGCTGATGGTCCAGCCGGTCGCGTAGGAGATCTCGTCGTCGCTGGTGCCGCGCATCGCGTCGGCGCCGCTGGCTGCTGACCGCCACTGCATGGCATTGCTCCTGAAAGCCTGCCCGCAATCATAACGCCGGCCGCAGTCGCCGGTTCCATCTCAAACCTGGACAGAGCTTTAGGGCCGATGGCGAGGCTATCGCCGGACCCGGAAAATCACGCGCAAGCCAGCATCCGGCGATTGGTCTCGGCTGGCGGAACAACCTCTTGATCGCGAACGATGATGGTGACGTTCCAACCTTCGCTGGCCCAAACCCGCGCCTTGGCGATCGCCATCAGCGAACTGCTTCTGTCCATCCTGACAGTCTCGTTTCCGCGTTCCGCCACGATCCTGTACGCCATGCCACATCCCCTACGCACCGTATTACTGCGGGGATGTTCCGTTACGGCTTTGACCGCAATTTGCCGATAATTTGTCCAATCGGAGGCATGGTTAACGCCGCTGGGGCCCGTTCTGGCCCCTATTTGGAGCCCTTTCGCACCGCTAACGCCGGCTTGGTCACGCCATCGAGGCCGGTCAGCATCAGGACCGTCAGCAGCGCGCTTTGCGGGCCGTACCAGGCGTTGACCGGCTTGTACCATTCGTTGCGCGAGTGCCAGTTGCCGCCCTCCCCGCCGCCGCCGATGGTGACGGCGGGAATCCCTAACGACATCGCGATGTTGGAATCGGTGGAGGAACCGGCAAAGGTCACGCGCGGCGCGCGGGTGACTGATGTGACCGCGCGCTGGGTCGCCTGCACGATCGGGGAATCCATCGCGACGATGCCCGCGGGCCGATCACCGATCAATTTGGTCTCGACGGTCATCTTGTCCGAGTTCCAGCGTGCGTTTTCGTCCGCCACCGCCTGCTTGACGAGGTCGATCAGGCGCGCCTCGAGCTTGAGCAGCTCGTCGGTCGAGTTCGAGCGCATGTCGACGGCCATCCGCGCTTCCGCCGCGATGGCGTTGACCGAGGTGCCGCCGCTCACGGTGCCGACGGTGAAGGTGGTCTTCGGATCGGGCGGCGGCTGCAATTCCGAGATTTTCGCAATCGCCCTTCCCATCGCGTGCGTGGCGCTCGGCAATCCGAACTCCTGGAACGAATGCCCGCCGGGGCCCTTGAAGATGAATTCATAGCGGTGGCTGCCGGTCGCCTGGTTGACGACGCGGGTGATGCCGAGCCCGTCGATCGAGATGAAGCCGTCGATATCGGTGTGGTCGCGGAACAGCGCCTTCACGCCCCGGAGATTGCCGAGTTCTTCCTCGCCGACCGTGCCGACGAAAAGAATATCGCCGACGGTCGTGATCTCGTTCGCGTTCATGACTTTGATGAGCGACAGCAGCGCCGCGAGCCCGCGCGAATCATCGCCAATGCCGGGCGCGATGATGGCGCCGTCCTTTTCCTTCACCGTCACGTCGGTGCCTTCGGGAAAGACCGTATCGAGATGCGCCGACACCACGAGCTTGGGCCGACCGCCGCTGGTCCCCTTGCGCAGCGCGATCACATTGCCTTCGCCGTCGATCGACGCGTCCTTGAAGCCGAGCTCCTGCATCCGCTTCTGATAATATTCGGCGCGAATCTTTTCCTTGAACGGCGGCGCCGGAATTTCGGTAATGCGTTTCTGTTCGGCAAAGGTCCGCTCGTCATCGGCCTTGATGTCGTCGAGCGTCTTGACCACCTTCGGATGGGCGAGGATGGCCTCGATGTCAGGCGCGGACGGGGCCTGGGCCGATACCGGCGGCGCGACCGCGAGAAGCGCGATGGTCAGGGCAGCTCGCGTGAAACCCAATCGTCCAGGTGCCATGAGGAATCGTGCCATGAGAAATCTCCATATTGCAGGCTTCATCCTGCGCTCAAGCCGGCATCCTTCAGCCGTCCGGCGAACCAGCCGGACAGCGCCTGGTCGTAAACGCCGCTGGTATAGACTTCCGACATCGTGACCTGCTTCTTGCCCAACGTCAGCAACACGCCGATCCAGTAGGCGAACCACAGATGCGGATCGGTCATCGCCCGCAGCTTGTGCTGGTCATGTGCCAGCGGCTGATGATTGGCGTCCTTCCGGACCTCGACCGCCAGCAGATTGTTCGGAATCTCGCGCTGGTGGACGACGATATCGGGATAGATGGATTTTGCGAGGTGGTCGTCGGTGGAGACGATCGATCCGTGCGGCAGCCGCAGCGTGCGGTCGCCGAGCCGGTCGTACTCGCAATCGATCTCCCAGCCCGGGAACTGCTTTTCGAACTGCACCGCCAGCCGGTGGGTCAGCGCGCGCTCACCCACGTCCTTGTCGAGCAGGAAAGTTTCGCGTGCATAAAACTCGTGAATCGCGGTGACGACCTTGTTCAGCTCGGTCTGCATGACGCCCTCCACGAAGGCGAGCGATGTCGGCCGCCTTTACATCTGCACTTCGATCAGCCGCGGCCCTGGTTCCGCGATGGCTTCCGCCAGCGCCTTGTTGAAGTCGTCGGCATTGGCGACCGAGCGGCCCGGCACGCCCATGCCCTTGGCGAGCGCGACGAAGTCGAGGTCCGGGCGGTCGATCTTGAGCATGTCGAGCGCACGTTGTCCCGGCTCGCCGGCGCCGACGCCGTCAAATTCCCCGCGAAGAATCTGGTAGATCTTATTGGCGAATACAATCGTGACGACGTTGAGGCCTTCGCGCGCCTGTGTCCACAGCGATTGCAGCGTGTACATCGCACTGCCGTCGCCGACCATGCAGATCACCTTGCGGTCCGGGCAGGCCACCGCGGCGCCGGTCGCAACCGGGGTCGAGAACCCGATCGAGCCGCCCATGTTCTGCAGCCAGTCGTGCGGGGCGGCTGCCGCCGTCGGCGGAAAGAAGCCGCGGCCGGTGGTGATGGATTCATCGACCACGATGGCGTTTTCCGGGATCGCCATCGCGATCGCCTGCGCGATCGAAGCGTGGGTCAGCGCACCGGTCGGTTTGGCGATTTCGACCAACTTCTGCGGCGGCCGGTCCTGCGGCTGCGCGTGAAGCGCGCCAGCCAGCGCTTCCAGCGCGGCGACGGAGTTTTCGGCGCCCGAGGTCATGCGATGCACCTCGCAGCCCTGGGGCTTCAGCATGCTCGGCTTGTTCGGGTAGGCGAAGAACGCCACGGGGTCGTTGGCCTCGACCAGCACGATATGCTTGAAATCCTTCAGGATCGGCAGCGCCTGCTCGATCACGTAGGGAATCCGGTCGATCGCGAACCGGCCCTTGCCCCGCGCCATCCGCGGATTATAGGTCTGGCCCATCACCTTGCAGCCGGTCTTGCCCGCGATCTGCGCCGCGAGTGCCAACCCGTGCTCGGTGAGCGCGCTGCCGGTCATCAGCAGCAGCGTCTGCGCGCCGCCGCCGCGCAACATCTTGGCGGCGTTGTCCACGGCCTGTGAGGAATAATTAGCGCGCTGGCTTTCCGCCGGAGCCTGCGCAATGCCGTCGGCCTCGTTCCAGGCGGTATCGGCGGGCAGAATCAGCGTGGCGATCTGCGGCGGCGCACTTTTGGCAGCCGCGATGGCGGCGGCGCCATCGGCGGCGACGGACTTCGCATCCGGCGAGGTCCGCACCCAGGATGACATCGGCCGCGCCAGCCCTTCAATATCTGAGGTCAGCGGGGCGTTGTAGCCGATATGGTAGGTCGCGTGCTGGCCGACGATGTTGACGATGCCGGAGTTCGCCTTTTTGGCGTTGTGCAGGTTGGCAAGGCCGTTGGCGAGGCCGGGTCCAAGATGCAGCAAGGTCGACGCTGGCGAGCCCTTCATGCGGTAATAGCCGTCGGCGGCGCCCGTCACCACGCCCTCGAACAGGCCGAGCACGCAGCGCATCCCCTCGACCCGGTCCAGTGCGGCGACGAAATGCATCTCCGAGGTGCCCGGATTGGTGAAGCAGACGTCCACGCCGCCTGCGACCAACGTCCGCACCAGACTTTCCGCACCGTTCATGCTCTCGCTCCCTTCGCAATCGTACTGTAAGCCGATGACGATCAATCATTCTTCACACGTTTCGTCAAAGGTTTAGCGGCACAATGCAGCCATCGATTCCGGCGTGTTGCCTTTTTTAACCGCGCTGTTCGAAAATGGCGCGCTCACGGGCTCGTTGCTTGCGAAATCTCGGTTATTATGGCCTGTCTCGACCTGCATATTCTGATTTTTTTCGCGAGGAAGAACATGAGCCGGGCCTTTGCTTTGCTGTTCGCTGCGGTGATGGTGCTGGGGGGCGTCGGCCATGCGCAATCCCAAGGTTACCAATCCCGGGGTTTCCAATCCCGGAGTTTCCAATCCCAAGGCTACCCATCCCAAGGCTACCAATCCCAAGCCTACCCATCCCAAGGCTACCCATCCCAAGGCTTCTTCGACACGCGCGACATCATGGGTGGTGGCCCCGATTTCTTCCGAGGCGGCGGCGGGTCGAGCCCGATCTCGCGCTCGACCGTGAGCTTTAGCGGCAATTACGCTCCCGGCACGATTCTCATCAACACCTCCGAGCGAAGGCTCTATCTGATACTCGCCAACGGCCAGGCGCTGCGCTACGGCATCGGCGTCGGCCGCGACGGCTTCCGCTGGAGCGGGACCCACCGCATTACCGCGAAGAAGGAATGGCCGAGCTGGACTCCGCCGGCGCAGATGCTGCGGCGGCGGCCGGACCTGCCGCGCCATATGCGCGGCGGCGTCGACAATCCGCTCGGCGCGCGTGCGATGTATCTGGGATCGACGCTCTATCGTATCCACGGCTCCAACGAGCCTGAGACGATCGGACAGGCGGTGTCCTCCGGATGCTTCCGCATGACCAATGAGGACGTGACCGATCTCTACAGCCGCGTGTCGGTCGGCACCCCGGTCATCGTGAAGAACTAGAGCATTATCGGTTCTGATAGAATCAGAACCGAAGCTCTAGATTCTTGTTTTGACGCGTTTTCTACCGCAGATAAGTCTACGCAATCTGCGCAAGCTTGATTGCTATGCGAACCGGTATCCACTTCGCTCGAAAACGCTATGGGCTGGCGGCATCAGGGAACTCGCCGCGCGCCTTGTGCGCAAGCGCGCGATCAACCTTTCAGGCCTTGCACGCACGCGCCGATTGCTGCAGCGTCGTTCCAATGCGCACGCCCCGCCGATCGCTTTATCCTCGGACACTGACGGCCGCCCTGTGCGCAATCGCGCTCGGCGAAATCTTCGTGCCATCAGCGGCGACAGCGGAAATTCCCGCGATCGCGCAGCGCCAGCGTATCGAGAAAAAGATCTTCACGGACAGCGAGATCATCGAAGGCTTTCTGAAAATCGCGTTCGGCGCCGAATATCAGCTTGCCGGCCGCGTCGACCGCATCCGGAAGTACGAGACGCCGGTGCGGGTGTTCGCCGACGGCGCCCGCGCCGACCGCAAGGCTCAGCTCGCTAAAATCGTGGCCGACATCGCCGCACGCGTTCAGCACCTCGACATCGCCATGACCGGGGATAACGAGGACGCCAATGTGCAGGTCAAGCTGGTGCGCGACCGCGATCTCCACCGCACCATCAAGACGTTCTACGGCAGCGAACGCGCGAAGCAGATTCGCTCTTCCCTCGACCCGCAATGCCTGAGCGGCTTCCGCAAGAACGAGAAGTTCGAAATCGAGCATTCCGACGTGATCCTCACCGTCGACAATGGCGACTTCGTCTTCTTCGACTGCGCCTATGAGGAATTGCTGCAATCGCTGGGGCCGATCAACGACACTTCGAGCGTGCCGTGGACCATGTTCAACGACAATGTGTCGATGGGCTATTTCGACGTCTACGACCAGTATCTGCTGAACCTTCTCTATGATCCCCGGATCAAGGCCGGCATGACCGTGCAGGACGTCAGGGCGGTGCTGCCGGATGTGCTGGCCGACGTCCGCGCGTGGGTGCGGAAGGTCAACAATCTGGCGCAGTGATTAATCCCCTTCATCCGGATTGATTTGCGTAGCCCGCGATCGAGCTCCTAATTCAGCATTTGCCCGACAACAACGCAGAGTTTCATTGACAAAAGTTTGTGACTTCCGGGCGCAAATCCTGTCTAATGGGATTTATGGCGATCCCTTATAAGTTTTTCAAATGAGTGACCTGCCGCGCACCCAAGCCTTACGCTGCTTCATCACCGTGGCCCGCGAAGGTACGGTTTCCCGCGCGGCGGCCTCGCTGCATCTGACACAGCCGGCAGTCAGCTTGCAGTTGAAGGGCCTGGAAGAAAGTACCGGGCTGCAGCTGTTCAACCGGACGCCGGGCGGCTTCACCTTGACCGAAGCCGGCGCCGCCCTGCTGCCGCTGGCGCACAAGGCGGTTTCGGCCTCGTCGGATTTCAGGACCATCGCAGACTCCTTACGGGAGTCGCTCCGGGAACGCTGCGCGTCGGCACCATCCTGGATCCCGAGTCGATCCGGCTCGGACCGTTCGTGCGAAGCCTGGCCGCCTCGCAGAAGAAGACCGAGGTCTTCCTTCGCTACGGCCTGAGCGACGACGTGCTGACGCAGATCGGCAGGAGCGAACTCGACGTCGGATACTACGTCGATGCCACGCCCGCGGAATCCCTCGCTGGCGGACGCTCTTCGAGCGCACTATAGAGGACGGAAAATTCCACCTCATGCCGCTGATGCGTTACGACTACCGCGTGATCGCGCCGGCCGCATGGAGCGACAAGGTGATGGGCAAGGACTGGGCCGATCTCGCCGGCCTGCCCTGGCTTGCGACGCCGCACCACTCGGTACATCGGCGGCTGCTCGACGACATCTTCCGGCCGATGGGGGCGCTGCCGAAGCGTGTCGCATTCACCGATCAGGAAGAAGCCATGATCGACTTCGTCGAATCCGGCGTCTGCCTCAGCCTCGCCCGCGACTGCGTGCTCGATCGTATCACGCGCAAACGCAATTTCGTGATTGCCGACAAGCTCGCGCTGACCTGCGACCTCAGTTTCGCCTGCCTGACGTCGCGGCGTCATGAGCCGGTGATTTCGCATGCCTTCGCGGCCATGCAGGCTGTGTGGGACCTAAAGCCGGCCGGCACCGAGCCGGCGCCAATGACGACAGCAGGATCGCGAACAAGCGCCCGGCGGTAAAGCATGATCCGGACCGTAGGGCCGCGTTAGCGCAAAGTGGAATCCGGTTTTCACTCGCGACAAGCGCGCAACGCGTTTGCGCGGAGATCATGCCCAAACAAAACAAAGAACATCCAGTCAAATTCTGGTTTCGGTTTCGCAGATCGCCTTAAGCGATCGCCACTCTTCAGCCGTCAACAGCGGCGGCCCGCTGGCCGGCGGATCTTGCCGGCTCATCCGGGCCAGCCGGTCCTCGCTCAGGGGGTGGGTGGAGATAATGGAAAGGCCCTTGCCTTCCTTTCCGGTAACCCGAAGCAGCAATTCTCCGGTCGGCTTCGCCGGCCGGCCAAGCCGATGCATGACGTCGATTGCAAAACTGTCGGCATTGCTCTCGGCCTCACGCGAATGGGATGACGTCACCAGCGTGCGTGAGGCAAAGATCAGCGCGCTGGAGCCGGTGATGTCGCCGAACAACAGGCCGATCAAGAACGACGTGCCGCCGTTGTGGATCAGTCCACGCATGTTGTCGCGGTGCTTGAGATGGCCTAGTTCATGGGCCAGCACGCCCGCGATCTCGTCGGCGCTCTCGGCTTTCGCAAGCAGTCCGTTGAAGAGATAGACCTTGCCGCCTGGCAACGCGAAGGCATTCGGAACCGAACTCGACAACACGCCCGACTGCACGGATGTATCGAGACCGGCGGACTTGCGAATCTGTGTAACCAGCTTGACGAAGGCCCTTTGTCCGGCCGCATTGTCGCAGACCTTGGCGTCGAACAGCGCCTTGACCTGGCTGTCCGCGACGTCGCCGAGACGCTGCTCAAACGCCTCAGGCACCAGCGGCGTCAGGCGATCGGCGGCGAGCGGCAGACCGAACAGCACCACGGCGATGATTGAAACGGTAGCCGCGATCGACCAGCCGACGATGGCGGCAACGCCGCGCCGCCCGGGCGTGTTTTCATCCATCCTGGCGCAGCGCGAGACCAACTCGGTCGCAAGGGCGCTGTCGCGAACCTCCAGCCGCGCCAGTGCGGGCGCAGTCAGGCAGCCGAGGCGCAGCACGCCCGAGGGGCTGTCGGCGCGGCGGATGTCGGCATAGTCCCATGCTGCCAGAATCCGATCTTGTTCGATGATTTCGAGCCGGTCGGAAAAACGGAGCGTAACCGCGCGCCGCCGACTCGACGCCCCGTCGAAATAGGCCGCCGCATTGGCCGCCGGCGTTTTCGAAATCTCGGGCGTGTCGTTATCCATGGTAATCTACGCCTTGGTAATCTACGCCTTGGTAATTTACGCTTGGGCCGCTAGAAGCCGCCGACATCGAGACCGTCCGCAAAACCTTCCCCGAGCGCGCCGGCTAGGTCGCCGCGTGCGGCAACGTTGGCGGCAGCCTCGAGACCACTGATGTTGACCGAGCCCAGCACGATCACCCAGAGATCGCGCAACAGGTAGACGCGGATCACCACGTTCATCGCCAGCGCGAATACCAGATAGCCCACACCGGCCAGCACCAGCAGCGGAATGCTCTTCATGAAATCCTGCGATTGGAAGAATTCCGCAAAGGGCGCGTCGGTCATGCTGGCGACCAGCACAGCGGACAGCGCCAGGTAGACCGTGAAGACAAGCCCGAGCACGACGATCCAGCCGATCACCTTCCAGTAGAGGCCGATCAGGTCGCTTTTCCGCAACTTCGATTCCACGCGCACGCCGCCAAGCCGGATGCCCGACAGCCACCAGCGCCATTCGATGGCCTTGTACGCCCCGTAAATGAAGGGTGCGATCGGCACCACATAAAGCGCAATCGGCGTGAGCAGCCACAGCCACCAGCCGCGCTTGAAGAACTCCCAGCCGCGCCCCTCGAAACTGCCCTGCAGGTCGCCGTAATGCGAATGGCGCATCTTGTAGCGTTCGAGCGCCGCTGCACGCCATGGCAGCGCCAGCCCGAGCGTGAGTATCATGAGCAGGCCCCAGAGCGAGGCTTGCAAGGCGTAGACCCAGCCTGAGCCGCTCATCCAGAACCGCACGCCGCGCCATACCGTGCGCGTCAGGCGATAGCGCCTTGCGCGGTAGATCGCGAACTGTCCGAACAGATAGAAAAAGGCGACCAGGGGAATGCTGGCGAACGCCTGATAATGCTCGGCTTCGAGACCGATGAGAAAATAGCCGAGATAGATCGGCACGAGGATCGCGAGCGCGACCAGGAATCCGATCAGCAGTTCCTTGCCGCGGCCGGTATATTCCGCGGCATCGCCATCGATTAGAGTGTTGGCCCAGAGATGGCGGCGCATGTCGGTGAGGAGCCAGAATCGATAGAAGCCGAGGGTGACGAATTCCAGCCCGGCGCCACGCTTGACCAGATCAAAAAACTCGCTGCGTTTGCCGGAAAACGCCACCGGCATCGGCGGCGGGACGAGCAAAGGCATCGGTGGCGGCACCTGCGGGGGCCAGCTCATCTGGTTCATGGATCAACTCCAGCGCGAGGGTAGTCGATCAAACCACAGATTTGTCGAACGCTGTGTGACCCGGGTCCCACTACGCCGACTTTTCGAACAACTCCCGGCCGATCAGCATGCGGCGGATTTCGCTGGTGCCGGCGCCGATTTCGTAGAGTTTGGCGTCGCGCAACAGCCGCCCGGTCGGATAGTCGTTGATGTAGCCGTTGCCGCCGAGCAGCTGGATGGCATCGAGCGCGCATTGCGTCGCCTTCTCCGCGGCGTACAGGATGGCGCCGGCCGCGTCCTCGCGGGTGGTCTCGCCGCGGTCGCAGGCTTTTGCCACCGCATACACATAGGCGCGCGAGGCGTTCATGGTGGTGTACATGTCGGCGATCTTGCCCTGCACCAGCTGGAAGCTGCCGATCGGCTCGCCGAACTGCTTGCGCTCGTGCACGTAGGGCAGCACCACGTCCATGCAGGCCTGCATGATGCCGATCGGCCCCGCCGCCAGCACCGCGCGCTCGTAGTCGAGCCCACTCATCAGCACGTTGACGCCGCGGCCGACCTCGCTCAGCACGTTCTCCTCCGGAACCTCGCAATCCCTAAACACCAGCTCGCAGGTGTCGGAGCCGCGCATGCCGAGCTTGTCGAGCTTTTGCGCGGTGGAAAATCCCTTCATGCCCTTTTCGATGATGAAGGCGGTCATGCCGCGCGGACCGGCGTTGAGATCGGTCTTGGCATAGACCACCAGCGTATCGGCCACCGGGCCGTTGGTGATCCACATCTTGTTGCCGTTGAGGACGAAACGGTCGCCCTTCTTGTCGGCGCGGGTCTTCATCGAGACCACGTCGGAGCCGGCGTTCGGCTCCGACATCGCCAGCGAGCCGACATGTTCGCCGGAGATCAGTTTCGGCAGATATTTCCGCTTCTGCGCCGCGTTGCCGTTGCGGCGGATCTGGTTGACGCAGAGGTTGGAATGCGCCCCATACGACAGGCCGACCGCCGCCGAGGCCCGCGACATCTCCTCGACCGCGATGCAGTGCTCGAGGTAGCCGAGGCCGCTGCCGCCATATTCCTCCTCGACGGTGATGCCGTGCAGGCCGAGCGCGCCGATTTTGGGCCAGAGGTCGCGCGGAAACTGGTTGCTGCGGTCGATTTCGGCCGCGCGCGGCGCGATCTCGTTCTGGGAGAAGGCCTGCACGGTCTCGCGGATCGCATCCGCGGTCTCGCCAAGATCAAAGTTGAACATCCGAAATGCGTTGGGAATCATGACCGCCTCCCGGCGAACCAAACGTTGTTTCAAACAGGCTTATTCTTCGAGGATGCGCTTGTCACGAGGCGAAATGCGCCGGGGCCGCCCAAGATTCACCAAAGACCGGGCGGCGGTGTCGATGCGGCCAAATGCACCCAACTCGCCCTTGCGCTGGCGCACGTCTAGGGATGTAATAGGGTAAAACATCGCCCCGTCCGGCCAGCTTCGGTGCGGGGAAACAGTCAGGGAGAGCCGTCTCATGCACGGAACCATCGATCTCGCTGGAGATTCCCACCTGCTGGCCGCGCGCGACCGTGCGCAGTCCATTTCGCTGGATGATTTCGACGTCAGCAATCCCGAACTGTTCAAGACCGATTCGTTCTGGCCGTATTTCGACCGGCTGCGCCGGGAAGCCCCGGTGCATTACTGCAAGGACAGCATGTTCGGACCGTATTGGTCGGTGACCAAATACAACGACATCATGGACATCGAGACCAATCATGCGGTGTTCTCGTCGGCGGCTTCCCTTGGCGGCATCACCATACGCGACGTCGCGCCGGACCTCCGCCGCGAGAGTTTTATCGCCATGGACCAGCCGCGGCACTCCGCGCAGCGTAGAACCGTGGCGCCGATGTTCACGCCGACGCATCTCGACGAGCTCGCGATCAACATCCGCAAGCGCTCCGCCGAATGCCTCGACCATCTGCCACGGGGTGAGGTGTTCGACTGGGTCGATCAGGTCTCGATCGAGCTCACCACGCAGATGCTCGCCGTGCTGTTCGACTTCCCCTGGGAAGATCGCCGCAAGCTGACGCGCTGGTCCGATATCGCAACCACCATTCCCGGGCCCGGCGGTCTCGTCGCCACCGAGGAAGAACGCCAGGCCGAGTTGATGGAATGCGCGACCTATTTCGCTCGCCTTTGGAAGGAGCGCATCAGCCAGCCGCCGAAGAGCGATCTTTTGTCGATGATGGCGCATAGCGACGCCACCCGCGACATGGACCCGAAGAATTTTCTCGGCAATCTGATCCTGCTGATCGTCGGCGGCAACGACACCACCCGCAACACGCTGTCAGGCAGCGTCTACGCACTGAACAAGAATCCGGATCAGTACCGCAAGCTGCGCGACAACCCTCACCTGATCGACAGTTTCGTGCCGGAAGTGATCCGCTGGCAGACACCGCTGGCGCATATGCGCCGCACCGCGCTCGAAGACATCGAGTTCCGCGGCAGGCAGATCAAAAAGGGCGACAAGGTCGTGATGTGGTACGTCTCGGGTAACCGTGACGAGGACGTGATCGATCGCCCCTACGACTTCATCATCGACCGCGCACGGCCGCGCACGCACATTTCCTTCGGCTTCGGCATCCACCGCTGCGTCGGAATCCGGCTGGCCGAGCTGCAACTCAAGATCATCTGGGAAGAAATCCTCAAGCGTTTCGATAATATTGAGGTGGTCGGCGAACCCAGGCGGGTGTATTCGAGTTTCGTCAAAGGCTACGAGACCTTGCCGGTCCGGATCGCGGGCTAACCCTTGGCGCTGCTAATCCTTGGCGCTGCTAATCCTTGGCACTTTAGCCCCATCATTGGGATGATCGAAAAATGAACGTCCAGGCTGCCGTCAGAGCCGACAAGAAAGAGCTTCTGCGCGCCGCGCGCGAAGAGGCCTATTCGACGCCGCTGAAGGATTTTCATCCCGGTGCGCCAAAGCTGTTCCAGAACGATACGCTGTGGCCATGGTTCGAGCGGCTGCGCAAGGAAGAGCCGGTGCATTACTGCACCAACTCGCCGATCGAGCCCTATTGGTCGGTCACCAAGTACAACGACATCATGCATGTCGATACCAACCACGGCATCTTCTCTTCCGACGTCTCGCTCGGCGGCATCTCGATCCGCGACGTGCCTCCGGGCTATGACTACCCGAGCTTCATCGCGATGGACCAGCCGCGGCACTCTTCGCAGCGCAAGACCGTCTCGCCGATGTTCACGCCGACGCATCTTGACGAGCTCGCCAAGCTGATCCGCGAGCGCGCGGTCAAGGTGCTCGACAACCTGCCGCGCAACGAGACCTTCAACTTCGTCGAGCGCGTCTCGATCGAGCTGACCACGCAGATGCTGGCGACGCTGTTTGATTTCCCCTGGGAAGAGCGCCGCAAGCTGACGCGCTGGTCGGACGTCTCCACCGCGCTGCCCAAGAGCGGCGTGGTTGAATCGCCCGAACAGCGCCGCCAGGAAATGGACGAGTGCGCGGCCTATTTCTCAAAACTCTGGAACGAACGCGTCAACGCGCCGCCGCGCAACGACCTGCTGTCGATGATGGCCCACAGCGACGCGACGCGGCACATGGATCCCGACAATCTGATGGGCAACATCATCTTGTTGATCGTCGGCGGCAACGACACCACCCGCAACACCATGAGCGGCTCGGTGCTGGCGCTGAACGAGCACCCCGACCAGTATCAGAAGCTGCGCGACAACCCTGACCTGATCGACACCATGGTGCCGGAAGTGATCCGCTGGCAGACGCCGCTGGCGCATATGCGCCGCACGGCTTTGGTCGATACCGAACTCGGCGGCAAGAAGATCAGCAAGGGCGACCGCGTCGATGTGGTACGTCTCGGGCAACCGCGACGAGGAAGGCATCGAGCGTCCCGATGAGTTCATCATCGACCGTGCCAGGCCCCGCACCCATTTGTCGTTCGGCTTCGGCATTCATCGCTGCGTCGGCATGCGGCTCGCCGAGTTGCAGCTCAAGATCGTGTGGCAGGAAATGCTGAGGCGTTTCGACCGCATCGAAGTGGTCGGCGAGCCGAAGCGGGTCTATTCCAGCTTCGTGCGGGGCATCGAACAGCTGCCGGTCCGCATTCCCGCGTGAGCAGCGACCTCAATCCGCCAAAGCTCGCCGCGGCGATCAACGCCAAGGGCTTTGCCGGCGCGGCGGGCATTCGCATCATTCGAAATTGATAACTTCCTCGTACCTGATCGGAAGCGCCGCTGCGAGCTGGCTTGGGTCAAGGCTGATCAGATCGGCGCAAACGGGTGCAAGCACACCTAGCGCGGCCTTGGTCTAGCCAATGCTCAATAGACGACCGCCACTCAAACCAGTTGCGCACTTGGCACGGCGGAGTCTAGGCCACCTGAAGATGCGCCGGGCTTAGTCGTCGTCTCCGCCGGTGTTGGGCCAGGACGATGAGCCCCAACACTATAAGCGCCGGAGTTGCGAACCAATAAGGCGAGGAACGATCCGCCGGCACCACAACAGCGCGAATCTCGTCACCTTGTTGCAATCCATACTTTCGCGCTTCGCTGCCGAAACGCACCGACTGGATCATTATGGTGTCGCTCAGCTGACTGAGCGCGATGCCGCTTGTTGCGAGGCGTTCTGCGGCAGAGTTGCCAGCGCCCAGTGTCAGCCGGACGAGCTTGTCGACCGTCGCCCCGCTTGAATCCTGGGTTGCCACCCGCAGGCGCAATGCACCGTCTTTGGGTACCTTCTGCACTTCCGTTGAGATCTGTGCCGCCGGCAGATTGGTGAGAGGCTCACTGATCATGTCGAGCCAGAATGAGGGCCGAAACAGCGTCAGGCAAATAATGAGGAGCGCTATGGTTTCATACCAGCGATTGCGAACCAGCAGCCAGTTCTGGCTCGCGGCCACGAACGCCCCCATGGCGAGAACGCAGCAACAAACCACTATGATGAAAATGCAGCGGGCCGCCGATATCAATCATTAGGATAGCGGGATTAAAAACAAAAACGAACGGCAACAGTGCGGTGCGGTTTTCGTAGCGCATGCCCTGCCAGCCAACCTTCATCGGATCGGCACCGGCAATCGCAGCGGCAGCGTAAGCGGCGAGACCGACCGGCGGCGATACGTCGGCCATCAATCCAAAATAGAACACGAACATGTGCGCAGCGATTAGCGGAACAGCGATGTCGTTTTGCGCGGCGAGATCGACGATCACCGGCGCCATGAGTGTTGCGACAACGACGTAGCTCGCGGTAGTCGGCAAGCCGCTACCAAGTACAAGGCAAATCAGGCCGGTGAGTACCAGCATGAACACGACGTTTCCTGCCGAGAGCAACTCGACGATTTCCGTCATCACGAGCCCCACGCCCGTCAACGTCACCGTCCCAACGATAATACCCGCGGTTGCGGTCGCGACACCGACCGCGATCATGTTGCGCGCACCGTTCTCGAGACCTCCGAGAAAATCGCTGAAGCCACTTCGCCAATAGCGGCCGATGCCGCGTTCGCCGCGAAACAGCGCCGTCATCGGGCCCTGGGTGAGCACCACGGTCGCCATCGCCAGAACGCCCCAGAAAGCCGCAAGGCCCGGCGACATTTCCTCGATGAGCAAGCACCAGATCAGGATGATGACCGGCAGCAGGTAATGCAACCCGGTTCGGGCCACCTCATAGAAATCGGGCACGGCAATGAGGGGTTTGCGCAGATCATCGATCGGCAGATCATGGTGACGGGCACGATTGACGATCAGGCCGATGTAGGCGACAGCAACGACTGCAAGCGCTATGAAACTGGTGGACGCACCGAAGACGTTCTTTGTCCAGCCGAAACCCCAGTAAATCAGACCCGACAGGATGATGAAACTGCAGATGGTCAAGAGAGCCTTCGCAGCCCCTTGCAGCATCGTTCGACGGCGGACGCGCTGCAACCCAGTCATGCCGGCCTTCGCGGCTTCGATATCGACAATATAGAACAGTGAGCCGTAGGTGATGATGGCGGGCAAGAAAGCGCTCCGCACCACATCCGCGTAGGTGATGCCGACATATTCGGCCATCAGGAATGCCGCGGCGCCCATCACAGGCGGCATGAGCTGGCCGTTGACGCCCGCGGCGCATTCGATCGCGCCGGCCTGGGTCGGGGTATAACCCACCCGCTTCATCAGCGGGATCGTGAACGTGCCGGTGGTGACCACGTTGGCAACCGAGGAACCGGATATCATGCCCGTCATGCCCGACGAAACGACACCCGCTTTCGCAGGCCCGCCCCGGAACTGCCCTAGCAGCGAGAACGCAAGCTGAATAAAATAATTGCCCGCGCCGGCCTTTTCCAGAAGCGCTCCGAACAGCACGAACAGAAAGATGAATGCAGTCGAAACGCCCAGGGCAACCCCGAACACCCCTTCCGACGTGATCCAGAAATGCGACGCGGCACGCGAGATCGAGATGCTCTTGTGCGCAAACAGACCAGGCAAATAAGGCCCCGTGAACACATAGAAAAGAAACACAATGGAAATGATCGGCATCCATGGACCTTCGGCACGACGCGATGCTTCGAGCAGAAGAATGACGCCGACCACCGAGACGATGATGTCTGCGGTCGTTGGCAAACCGGGGCGCATCGACAGATCCCGATAGAACAGAAGCAGATAGACAACGCACAGCACGGCCGCAGCGGCGAGCATCCAATCGAGCAGCGGGATGCGACCGCGAGGCGACGACTTGAAAGCGGGATACGCCATGAAGCCGAGCAGCAACGCGAACGACAGGTGGATGATCCGTGCCTCGGTGTCGTTGAAAACGCCGACACCAATGATGTAGGGAATCGGAGACGCATACCAGAGCTGGAACAAGGACCACGCGATGGCAATCCAGCTCAGCGCCTTGCCGACGACGCCTGCGGGGTGACGTCCGCCAAGATCTGACTCGGCGACGAGCTCTTTCAGATCGACGCCGCGCGGTGCATTCGGGTCCTCTTGCGATGCGAGCCGTTCCATGCACTTGCCCTCCACAGCCAGCAACGATGGAAAATGCGGGCTGCCCTCTCCCCGCACCGTTTGCTACATCCAGCCTTTTTCCTTGTAGAATTTTTCCGCGGCTGGATGCAGCGGCGCCGTAATGCCGGCCTTTATCATCTCCTTCGGATCGAGGACCGAGAAGGCCGGGTGAAGCTTCTTGAATTCGTCGAAGTTATCGAACACCGCCTTGACGAGATTGTAGACCGTGTCTTCCGGGGCCTTGGCGCTTGTCACCAGTAGCGCGCGAACGCCGTAGGTCGTGGTCGGATTGGGATTGCCGGCATAAAGGCCGCCAGGAATCGTCGCGACCGAATAGTACGGATGGTTCTTGAGCAGCGTGTCGATTGCCGGACCGGCGAGCGGTATAAGTTTGGCGCCACAAGTCGTGGTCGGGTCCTGAATGGCCGCCGATGGATGTCCGACACCATAGTAGAACCCGTCGATCTTGTTGTCGCACAGCGCGGGGCCCTGCTCGTCGGCCTTGAGTTCGGCGGCGAGCGAGAAATCCTTCATCGTCCACTTCATCGCATCGAGCAGTTGCTCCATCGAGGCGCGGGTGCCGGAACCAGGATTTCCGACGTTGAAGCGCTTGCCTTTGAAATCCTCGAACTTGGCCACACCGACTTCCTTTCGCGCCAGTACGGTGAATGGTTCGGGATGGACTGCGAAGACGACACGCAGGTCCGACACCGGGCTTCCCTTGAATTGGGCTTCCCCTTTGAAAGCGTTGTACTGGACGTCGGACTGCGTCATACCGAAATCCAGTTCATCCGACTTGATCGCATTCACATTAAAAACCGAGCCGCCGGTTGATTCGACCGAGCAACGGATGCCGGTCTTCTGCCGGTCCTTGTTCACCAACCGGCAGATCGCGCCGCCGACTGCGTAATAGACACCCGTAACGCCGCCGGTACCAACGGTGACGAATTTCTGCTGGGCAGCCGCCGGCCCCGAGAACAACGTCAGCGTCAATATTGCCGCCGCTGCAATGCTCGCGCGTCTAATGAGATTTCCATTTCTTTTCATGTTTGGCTCCCTGTTCTAGTTGTCTTTCGATCACGCCAAATGCCGAAATCGGTCGTAACGCTCATGGCGCCCGTCCTCCCGGCCGTTGCGGGTTCGAAACAGACGCATCGATCGCATCTCCCAGCCGCTCCACGATGGCGTCAATCGCCGCACGGTCTGCGATGAATGGAGGTGCCAGCAGCACATGATCACCGCGGGTTCCGTCGACCGTGCCTCCCATCGGATAGACCATGAGCCCGCGCGCCATCGCCTCGCGCTTGATCCGTGCGTGAAGTTTCAACGCGGGATCGAATGGCTCTTTACTGGCGCGATCGGCCACGATTTCAATCGCCTGAAACAGTCCGCGGCCGCGCACGTCCCCGATGTTGGCGTGATTACTGAACCGCTGCGTCAAACGATCAGAGAGGTGCGCGCCTTGCTCGCGCACCTTGGCCAGCAGAACGTCGCGCCGGATTATCTGCTGCACAGCGAGCGCTGCGGCGCATGCAAGCGGATGGCCAATGTAGGTGTGGCCATGCTGGAACAGGCCGGATCCCCTGCCGATGGTCTCGACGATCGTACCGCTCGCGAGCACAGCGCCGATAGGCGCATAGCCACCACCGAGCCCCTTTGCGATCGCCATCAGATCGGGACTGATGCCTTCCTGTTCACATGCGTGAAGCGTTCCGGTCCGGCCCATCCCGCACATGACCTCGTCGAGCAGCAGCAAAATGCCGTGCCGATCGCAGATCTCACGGACGCGCCTGAAATAGCCGGGAACGGCAGTAACGGCGCCGAGTGTCGCGCCCACGACAGTTTCGGCGACGAAGGCGATCACGTTTTCAGGCCCGAGTTCCGCAATCTTGGTCTCAAGTTCTTGTGCGAGCCGCTCTCCATAGGAAACGGACGATTCGTCGTGACGGCGATCGCGATATTCGTAGCAAGGCGAAATGTGAGACGTCTCGATCAACAGCGGCGCGAACTGCTTGCGTCGCCATTCATTACCACCGACCGCAAGCGCTCCGAGCGTGTTGCCGTGATAGCTCTGCCGGCGGCCAATGAAATGCCGGCGTTGCGTCTCTCCGCGTTCGACGAAGAACTGCCGGGCCAACTTCAGCGCGGCCTCGATCGCCTCTGATCCACCGCTCACGAAATAGACGTGCTCGATCCCTTCCGGAGCGTGCGCGACCAGTTCGTCAGCAAGTTCTTCGGCAACGTCTGTCGTAAAGAAGCTTGTATGCGCATAGGCGAGCCGGTCGAGTTGCTCACGCATTGCTGCGAGCACGTCGGGATGAGAATGCCCGAGACACGATACCGCGGCACCGCCGGAAGCGTCGATATAGTCCTTCCCCGCCGCATCGCGAATAAAGATGCCCTCCGCGCTCACCGCAGTCGGATAGAGCTGGTTGATCTGCCGGTGCAGCACGTGGGTCATGATGCCTTTGACCGCTTCTTCTTTGTCAGGACGTAGGTATCGAATGCCTCAAGCTGCTCTTCGCTGGCAGCGAGAGCCTGGATTGTCTGTTTCCCCCTGCGCGCGGCAACCAATGCCGTCAGGCATTCAATCGCGGCAAAGGCGGGCGTCATCGTGTGAAAGAACGAAGGGGTCTCGGTTTGCACGATCAAGGTCTTGCTGGATACTGCTGCGAGTGGCGAGACTTCGCTATCGGTGACGGCGATGACCCTCGCGCCGCGTTTCCTGGCGTAGCGCGCAGCCTGCACGGTCTGCCATGTATAGGGCTTTACCGAGATCGCGAGCAGCACGTCAGCCGGACCGATCATCCGCAACGTGTCGGTTGCTATTCCGCCGGGGCCATCGACCAGGACCGAAACCGAGCCGAGCAACGAACGCACATAATGAAAATTGTAGGCAACCGAGAACGTCGAGCGCAGCCCCAAACAAAACACCCGCTTGGATTTGGCGATGATTTCCGCACCCTCCGTAAATCGTTGGATTGAATTTGGCGTCGAGAGCGCCTGCAGGTGCTGCGTCAGTGAGGAGAAAATGTCCTGGATCAACGCCTCGTCGCCCTCACTGTCGCGCCGCTGCAGGAGCTCCTGGCGCGGCCGCGGAAATTCTCCGGGCGGTGCCGCACCGCCTCCGCGTAAAGCTTGCGGATTTCGTCGTAACCCTTCAATCCGAACCGCTGTGCCAGACGGGTAAGGGTTGCCGGCGGAATACCGGCCCGACGCGCCTGTTCGCGCATGGTGAGAAGCGCGACATCGGCCGGATGATCAATCACCCAGCGCGCAGCTTCCTTTAGTTGCGGCGGCAGCGCGCCAAAGCCCGCTGTCAACTCATCGTACAGTGGTTTCATCGCTACGGATTTATCCCGGGGCGGCCCTGCCAAACGAGCAAGCTAGATCAGGAACCCTCCCGATGCAACATCCGTTTCACATGCGGGATAAACAGTTCATATGTTTCGCCGCGCAATGATTGTTCGTGTCCTCGGACTGTACCGGCGCGATGACTGCACAAAGCCATACGATGTCCGCTTTACCCCTGGTAGCACCGGGTAGCAGACATCGCGTATCGGCAGCTTCGGGCCAAGAGCCATCGTTCCGGCAAGCCTGCGCCGCCCTATACAATTGCGGCATGACTGCTGTAGCCAGATGAGAATGCAGGGCTGGGCGCTTTTGTTCTAAGCCAGTCGCGGCCTGGCATCGGCTCAGGCGAGCTTGATGTCCCAGAGGCCCTCTTCGCGGCATGCGACAAGTTCGCTGCGAAGCAGCTCGCTCACAAGCGTGATCGCAGTCGAGCCCGGATGGTCGATGGGAGAAGCAAGGGTTAGTTCGCGCATTGGCGCCGGCTTTGCGATCGCGGCTGTTTCCAGCCGGCCGTCGGCGACTTCGTTGCGCACCGATGAAGGCGGCAACAGCGTGTATCCCAATCCTTCTTCGACGAGGGAGGTCAGAACCCGAAAAGAATCCGCTTCCAGCTTGACGTCGAGCTTCAGTTTCTTCTTCGCCGCCGCATGCTCGATCAGCGCCCGGAGCCCGTGCGAATGACTTGGCAGGACCAGCCGTTGCCGCAGCAGCCAACCGATGTCGACCTGCTTCTTTTGCGCCAGTCCGCTACCGCGCGGCCCCACGGCCACGACGTGGTCGCGGCCGAGACTTTCAACCGTCAAATGCAGATCGCTCGACGGCCCGTAGATCAGCGCAAGATCCATTTCTCCGCGGTGCAGCCATTCCATCAGGTGACCGCTATAGCTTTCCACGATACAGAGAGAGATGCCGGGGTAAGCGTCGACGGTGCGCCGGGCAAGCCGCGCCGAAATCACGCAGCTCACGGTCGGGACAAGGCCCAGCACCACCCGCCCCGACGGCGGTCCGCCCGCGGACTGGATCTCGTCGCGCACCTGGTCGATCTGCCTGACGATGCCTGCCGTCCTGGCAAGCAGGACGCGGCCGGCGTCGGTCAGCACCATGCCACGGCCGTTCCGGGTAAACAGCTCGACCCGCAATTCATGCTCGAGCAGCTTGATCTGACGGCTGAGCGCCGGCTGCGCCACCCGCAGCGTGTCGGAGGCCTTGCTGAGGCTGCCGAGCCCCGCCACGCAACTGAACGTCCTGAGCTGTCGGAGATCCATGCTTGTCAATTTTCGAATGCAGGTTCATACGCTATAACAATTCAGCATAGGAAGGTTGCGATGGTTTCACAACTGCGCGCCATCAGGCAATTGACATCAACCCGCATCCATCGCCAGTAAATCCAATGACCGCACAAGAACAACAAGACGAATTCCACGACATCCGCGACGCCGTCGCCAAGCTCTGCGCCCAGTTCCCCGGCGAATACTGGCGCAAGCTGGACCGCCAGATGGCTTACCCGAAGGAGTTCGTCGACGCGCTGACAGAGGCCGGATACCTCTCGGTGCTGATCCCCGAGGAATATGGCGGCTCCGGGCTGAAACTCTCGGCCGCGGCCGCGATCCTGGAAGAGATCCAGCGGGCCGGGTGCAACGGCGGCGGCTGCCATGCCCAGATGTATACGATGGGCACGGTGCTGCGGCACGGCAACGACGCCCAGAAAGCGAAGTGGCTGCCCAAGATCGCCAGCGGCGAGTTGCGGCTGCAGGCGTTCGGCGTCACCGAGCCGACCAGCGGAACCGACACCTCTTCGCTGAAAACAGTCGCGCGGCGCGACGGCAATGGCGACTATATCGTCAATGGCCAGAAGATTTGGACCAGCCGCGCCGAGCACTCCGACGTGATGATCCTCTTGGCGCGCACCACGCCGAAGGAGCAGGCCAAAAAGCGCACCGACGGGCTTTCGGTATTCATCGTCGACATGCGCGACGTGAAGGGCAAGGGTCTCGAAATCCGCCCGATCCGCACCATGATGAACCACGCCACCACGGAAGTGTTCTTCACGGACATGCGGGTGCCGGCTGAAAACTTGATCGGCGAGGAAGGCAAGGGCTTTCGCTACATCCTCTCCGGCATGAATGCCGAGCGGATCCTCATCGCTTCGGA
This sequence comes from Bradyrhizobium sp. TZ2, assembly GCA_043099345.1. GTDB lineage: Bacteria > Pseudomonadota > Alphaproteobacteria > Rhizobiales > Xanthobacteraceae > Bradyrhizobium. The sequence goes on from CP170752.1 coordinate 185,108, forward strand.
ATGCATCGGCGACGCCAAATGGTTCATCGCCAAGGCCACCGCCTACGCCAAGGAGCGCGTCGTGTTCGGCCGTCCGATCGGCCAGAATCAAGGCATTCAGTTCCCGATCGCCAAGGCCTACGCCTCGATGCGCGCGGCCGAACTGATGGTCAAGGAAGCGACCCGCAAATATGAGGCCGGGCTCGATTGCGGCGCCGAAGCCAACATGGCCAAGATGCTGGCGGCGGATGCGTCCTGGGAAGCGGCCAATGCCTGCGTGCAGACCCATGGCGGCTTCGGCTTCGCGGAAGAATACGACGTCGAGCGCAAGTTCCGCGAAACGCGGCTGTATCAAGTTGCGCCGATCTCGACCAATCTGATCCTGTCGTACGTCGCCGAGCACGTGCTCGGCATGCCCCGCTCCTACTGAGAACAAACGATGCTGCCGTTAGAGGGATTGATCGTCGTCTCCGTCGAACAGGCGGTCGCCGCGCCGTTCTGCAGTTCGCGGCTTGCGGATGCCGGCGCGCATGTCATCAAGGTCGAGCGCCCGGAGGGTGACTTCGCCCGCGGGTATGACGCCGCGGCGAAGGGCCAGAGCAGCTATTTCGTCTGGCTCAACCGCGGCAAGAATTCCGTGGTAATCGATCTCGCGACCAGGGACGGCCGCGCTGATCTCGAAGAGCTGATCGCGAGCGCCGACGTGCTGCTGCAAAACCTCAAGCCCGGTTCGATGGACAAGCTCGGCTTTTCGCTGGAACGCCTGAAGAAGGACTACCCGGCGCTGATCTGCTGCACCATTTCGGGCTATGGCGACGACGGCCCCTATGCCGACCGCAAGGCCTACGATCTCCTGATCCAGGCCGAGAGCGGCCTTGCTTCGATCACTGGCGGACCGGAGGGGCCGTCGCGGGTCGGCATTTCCGTCGTCGATATCGCCACCGGCGCCACGGCGCACGCCGCCATTCTGGAGGCGCTGATCGCGCGCGGCCGCACCGGCAAGGGCGCCGACATCCGGATCTCGATGTTCGACGTGATGGCCGATTGGATGGCGGTACCGCTCATCAATTCGGAAGCCGGCAATCCGCCGAAGCGGATGGCGCTGGCGCATCCTCGATCGCGCCCTACGGCGTGTTCAAGTCAAAGGACGGCAAGGGCATCCTGATCTCGATCCAGAGCGAGCGCGAGTGGAAGAAGCTTTGCGCCGACGTGCTCGATCAGCCCGACCTGCCCAACGATCCCAGGTTTGCCAACATGGTCGAGCGCGTGCGCAACCGCCAGCTCACCGACAAGACCGTGGCCGACAGTTTTGCGACGATGACGCGGGTCGAACTCCTCAAGCGCCTTGCGGAGGCCGATATCGCATTCGCTGAAGTGAACACCATGGCTGACCTCGCCGTGCATCCGCATCTGCGCCGGATCGAGGTCGATACGCCGAACGGCAAGGTGAGTTACGCTGCGCCCGCCGCGATCTTTGTCGACGCGCCGCGCCACTATGGCGCCGTGCCTGCCATCGGCGACCACGTTGAACTTCCCAAAGCTCCTCGCGCCCGGAGCCAGTCATGACCCAAGCTCTCGATCTCGACCATCTGCGCCAATGGATCGGTCGTACCACGGAGGCGACCGACATCGTCACCGCGCAACTCGTGAAGGGTTTGCGCGCGACGCTGTTCCAGGACATCGGCGAACCCACGACGGGCGACGCCGCACCGTGGACCACGCATTGGTGCCTGGCGCAGCCGGTATTTCCGATGTCGCAGCTCGGCCCCGATGGTCACCCGACCCGCGGCGGTTTCCTCCCGCCGGTGCCGCTGCCGCGCCGCATGTGGGCCGGCGGCGAAATAGAATTTTTCCATGCCTTGCGCGTCGGTGATGAATCAAGGCGGACCTCGCGAATATCTGACGTGACGATGAAGACCGGCTCGACCGGCGTTCTTTGTTTCGTCTCCGTCGAGCACACTGTCACGACGCCACGCGGCATCGCGATCCGCGAGCGGCAGGATATCGTCTATCGGGACATGGGCGGCACCGCCCCGGCCAAGGCGCCGGCGCCGCCGCCCGTGGCAAAGCACCGCGAAACCCATGTCAGCGATCCCGTGCTGTTGTTTCGCTACTCCGCGCTGACCTTCAACGGCCACCGCATCCATTACGATCGCGACTACGTCACCAAGGTCGAGGGCTATCCGGGCCTGATCTTCCACGGCCCCTTGCAGGCGGCCCTGATCGTCGAGTTCGCCGCAAAACTTCACGGCGACTCGGCGCCGAAGAAGTTCAGCTATCGCGGCGTGCAGCCGCTGTTCGAGGGCAGCGAGTTCTCGATCAACGCCAACGAGACCCATGCCGGCATTGAACTATGGATCGCGAATGCCGAAGGCCAACCGACGATGAAGGGCACGGCGACGTGGTGAGAACCGCTCCGTCATTCCGGGATGGTGCGCTAGCACCAGACCCGGAATCTCGAGATTCCGGGCTCGATGCTGCGCATCGCCCCGGAATGACGGAACGCTAGATCAAGTTGGGAGTCACAATGTCGTCCCGCAAACCGGCCAAAACCACGAACACCACCACCACCCTCAAGGACGCCACCTTCAGCCTGTTGCGTGCGTTCGGCATCAACAAAGTTTTCGGCAATCCCGGCTCGACCGAATTGCCGTTCCTGAGCGACTGGCCCGACGACATCGACTACGTGCTCGGCCTGCAGGAAGCCTCCGTCGTCGGCATGGCCGACGGTTATGCGCAGGCGACCCGCAACGCCGGCTTCGTCAACCTTCATTCCGCGGCCGGCGTCGGCCATGCGCTCGGCAATATCTTCAACGCCTATCGCAACCAGACGCCTGTCGTGATCATTGCGGGCCAGCAGGCCCGCTCGATCATGCCGCTGCAGGCTTTTCTCTATTCCGAGCGCGCGACGGAATTCCCGCAGCCTTACGTGAAATTCAGCGTCGAGCCGGCGCGGCCCGAGGACGTGCCGGCGGCGATCGCCCGCGCCTACTATGTCGCGATGCAGCCGCCTTGCGGACCGACTTTCGTATCGGTGCCGGTCGACGACTGGGCCCATCCGGCGCAACCAGTCGAAGCGCGCCAGGTCAGCCGCGAGCTTGGGCCCGATCCGGCCGCGATGAAGACGCTCGTGGCCGCGCTGTCGGAGAGCAAGCGCCCGGCCCTCGTCGTCGGCCCCGGTGTCGACCGCGCCGAGGCCGTCGATCTGATGGTGAAGGTTGCGGAGAAAGCCAAGGCCGCCGTCTGGGCCAGTCCATTCTCGGCGCGCTGCTCCTTCCCAGAGCGTCACCCGCAATTCTCAGGCTTCCTGCACGCCGCGCCGGGACAGCTTTCGGACGCGCTGCGTGAACATGACCTCGTCGTCGTGATCGGCGCGCCGGTCTTTACCTTCCATGTCGAGGGTCATGCTTCGATCTTCGATGGCGAGACGACGCTGTTCCAGATCACCGACGATCCCGGCGCGGCGGCGATCACGCCTGCAGGCAACAGCATCATCGCCACCATGAAGCCGGCACTCACGATGCTGCTGGAGCAATTGCCGGACGCCAAACGCGCCGTGCCGGCGGGCCGCACGCTGCCGCCGGCGCCAACGGCCTCCGATCCGATCCCGGCCGAATTTCTGCTGCATGCACTCTCGGCCGCCATGGGACCGGAAGACGTGCTGGTGGAGGAGGTCCCCTCGCATCGCCCGGCGATGCAGAAATTCATGCCGATGCGCGGCCAGGACAGTTTCTACACCATGGCGAGCGGCGGCCTTGGCTACAGCCTGCCCGCCGCGGTCGGCATGGCGCTGGGACGATCGGCTACGCGCACCGTCTGCCTGATCGGCGACGGCTCGGCGATGTATTCGATCCAGGCGCTGTGGACCGCGGCCCAGCGCAAGCTGCCGCTCACGGTGGTCGTCATCAACAATGGCGGCTACGGCGCGATGCGCTCGTTCAGCCAGGTGATGCAGGTGCGCAATGTGCCGGGGCTGGAATTGCCCGGCATCGATTTCGTCAAGCTCGCGGAAGGCATGGGCTGCCACGCCGTGCGGGTGACGAAATCATCCGAGCTTGCGGGAGCGCTTGAACAAGGACTGTCGCATGACGGCACCAGCCTGATCGAGGTGATGGTGGATTCGGCCGTGCCGCTGCTCTACGCGCAGAAGGGGTGAGCTTTGAAGCTCCGTGGCCCGGATGGAGCGCAGCGCAATCCGGGATAAGTCGATCCGTTGATAAGATTGCCCGGGATTTCGCTTCGCTCCATCCGGGCTACGCTCCTACGCTGCTCCATTCACAACGGTAGGAGCCCCTCATCCTGAGGAGCCGCGAAGCGGCGTCTCGAAGGATGCAGCCCGCACTGTGGCCTCATGGTTCGAGACGCGCTACGCGCTCCTCACCATGGAGACCTTTGCACGGATAGCGAATTTGGCGTGCGAAAGGGCAATTTGCGAACGTCGATAGTGCTGGGCCGGCCGGCGGCTACGGGAAATTGCAGCGTAGCACGCATTGGGGGGCGCCGCGGGCTTATGCCGCCATCAGGGTTCGGCTGCGTTTGAGGTTGAAGGCCATGCAGGCGAGCAGATAGGCCGCGAGGTTACGCGCGGCATTGAAGTAGCGCATGCGCGTGAAGCCGTAGGTGCGCTTGAGGGTGCCGAACACAGCTTCCACCGGACTGCGCAGCGGTACGATGGCGTGGTTGCGTTCGATCTCATCGGGCGAGAGTGGCTTGGTCCTCTGGCCGCGCCGCATGATCCCGTCCCCGAACCCCCGTGCCTGCAGGTGCTCCCGCAATCCCTTGCTGTGATAACCGCGATCGGCATAGACCGTCCCGGCGTCGGAAGGGATCAACGCGGGGGCGACACTCACATCCTGGATGTTGGCAGAGGTGAGCAGGCCGTTGCGGATCAAGCCCGATCCTCGGTCCACCGCCACGTGCATCTTGTAGCCGAAGGTGAAGCGGCGACGCTCATTGTCGGCGCCGAACCGGGCGTCCGGATCCGTCTCACTCGTCGGCCCCTCTTCCTTGCGGGGGCGACGCGCGGCACTCGTGACCATCGAGGCGTCGATCAGCGTGCCTTGCTTGACCAAAAGGCCCCGTGCGTCCAGTTGGCGCTGCAGTTCGGCGAACAGGCTCTCGATCAGTCCATCCTTCGTCAGACGCTCCCGAAACCGCCAGATCGTGCTGTGATCCGGCGTCTCGTCCTCAAGCGAGAGCCCGGCAAAACGCTGGAAACTGAGCCGGTCGAACAACGCGTCCTCCATCGCCGGGTCAGAAAGCCCGTACCAGCGCTGCAGCAGCATGACCTTGAACATCATCAGCGGCGGGAACGATGGCTCTCCCTTGGCCGCCACTGGGATCACCGCCAACAACCGTTCGAATGCCGACCAGTCCAGCAGACCATTGATCTCGTCCAGCACCTCTCGTCGGCTGCCACGCCGGCTTACCGCCGCGTCCAGTAGTCCAAGCTGACCGATCCGCCGCTGACCCATCTCAACCTCCGCGACTCATTCGGTCAAAAGGAATCACGTTCCCTCTATCCGTGCAAAGGTCTCCACCATGAGGATCACCTCACTTCCCGTAAGCTTCCCGCATCTTCGCCTGGATTTTTGCCATGCCCGCGATCCAGCGGTCGTAATTCTCGGTCTTCTTGCGCATGTAGCCCAGCACCTGCGGATGCGGCAGGATTACGAAGGTTTCCTGCTCCAGTCCCTTCAACACATCCTGCGCCACCTGTTCCGGCGTCAGATCGCCGTCGCCGGATTGCGGTCCCTTGGGAATTGATCGCAGCATGTTGGTGTCGACGCCCTGCGGGCACAAGATCGAAACCTTGATGTTGTCGGCCTTGTGCGAAATCGCGAGGTTCTCGGCGAAGCCGACGGCGGCGTGCTTGGTGGTCGAATAGGCCGGGCTGCCGACTTGCGACAACAGCCCCGCCGCCGAAATCGTGTTGAGGAAATAACCGCCGCCGCGCGCCTTCATGCGCGGGATCAAATGTCGCGCGGCGTAGACATGCGCCATGACATGAACGGCCCAGCTTCGCGACCAGGGTTCGTCGGAGTTGCCGCCGGCGTTCACCGATAGCGGATCAAAGCCGCCGCCGATGCCGGCATTGGAGCAGAACAGTCCAATCGGGCCGAACTGATGCTCGGTCTCCTCGATGACGTGAAGGACGTCTTTCTCCTTTCCGACATCGCATTTGAAGGCCGCCCCACCGATCGGAGTGGCGACGGCTCGCGCGCCATCGGGATCGATATCGGCGACCACCACCCTGGCGGCGCCCGCGCTATGAAAAGCCTCGCACAGCGCCTTGCCGATCCCGTTGGCGCCGCCGGTGACAACCACGACTTTGCCGGTTACCTGCATGGCTGTCTCTCCCCTTCTATGGTTGCTTACGTCAGAACCATATCAAGGATAGCCGTATAGTGGCAGGCCGCGCCGAGCAAGACGAAGCCATGCCAGATCGCATTCTGGAAGCGCAACCGTTGCCAGGCATGGAAGATCACCCCGAGGCTGTAGAGCACGCCGCCGGCCACGATGAACCACAGCGCCATCGCCGGCAGCGCCTTCACCACGGCATCGTAGAGTACGAGGCCGCTCCAACCCATCGCCAGATAAAGAACGACAGCCACGCGGTCGTATCGCCCCGGCAGCGCCAGCTTGAGCACGATGCCGACTATCGCGACGCACCACACGCCCGACAGCAGCGCGATGGCAAGGTAGCTGCCCTTCAATTCCATGATGAACGGCGTATAGGTCGCCGCGATCAGCACGTAGATCGCCGAATGATCGAACCGGCGCAGCACCCATTTGGCGCGCGATACCGGCCAGAGGTTATAGGTCGCCGACAGCACCAGCATCGCCAGCAAACCTGTGACATAGACCGACACGACAGCGACATCGGATGGGCTGGCATAGATGGCGGTCAGCACGATCAGGACGGTCGCAGCGATAAGCCCGAAGCAGACGCCGACGATATGGACAACGCCGTCGGCGATCAGCTCGGCACGGTCGTAATTCCAGTGCATGGCGTCGGCCGCCGCATGGAAGGAAGTCGAGGCGAGTTGCTTCAGTCGGAACATGGTCATGCAGGCCCACGGCAGATGGTTAGGGAGCGACAGGACATAGGTCTTGCGAGGTGGTCTTGCGAGGTCGACGAACCGTTCAAAACCGCATCGCCCACAAAGGCGACCGAAGTGTGAAAGCTTGATTTCGGCCCGCCAATCGCCACTTTTCCAGGGATCGCCCCGGCAAAACCTCTCTCACAATCGAGCCTTCCACGTCCCGCATGGCCCCCAGTTTTTCAGACATTGTCGAGGAAGCGCGCCTGTCGGCGCGGGCGCTGCTGGATTACGGCGATAGCTTCTTCAATCCGACGGTGCGGCTCGGCGTCACAGGGCTGTCGCGCGCCGGCAAGACCGTGTTCATCACAGCGCTGATTCACGGCCTGACCCGCGGCGGCCGGTTTCCGGTGTTCGAACCCTACGCGACCGGCCGGATCGCCCGCGCCCGGCTGGAGCCGCAGCCGGATGACGCGGTGCCGCGGTTCGACTATGAGAACCACGTCCGCACCCTGATCGAAGAGCGGCGCTGGCCGAACTCGACCGTCGATATCAGCGAATTGCGCCTGGTGATCGACTACCAACGGCAGAATGGCGCGGACCGCACCCTCACCATCGACATCGTCGATTACCCCGGCGAATGGCTGCTCGACCTGCCGCTGCTCAACAAGAACTACGAGCAATGGTCGGCGGAGACCCTCGCATTGTCGCGCGAGGGTCCGCGCGAAAAACTCGCCACGCCCTGGCACGAGCATCTGAAGACGCTTCACCCCGAGGGCCGCGAGAACGAACAGGCGACGCGCATGGCGGCAAAGCTGTTCACGGATTATCTGCGCGCCTGCCGCGACGAGCGTTTTGCGATGAGCCTGTTGCCGCCCGGCCGTTTTCTGATGCCGGGCAATCTGGCTGATACACCGGCGTTGACCTTTGCGCCGCTCGACGTCGCAGCCGACGGCACGGCGCCCGACGGTTCGCTGTGGGCGATGATGCGGCGACGTTACGAGGCCTACAAGGACGTCGTGGTGCGTCCGTTCTTTCGCGATCATTTTGCCCGGCTCGACCGCCAGATCGTGCTGGTCGATGCGCTGGCCGCCTTCAACGCCGGGCCGGAGGCGCTGCACGATCTCGAAGCCGCGCTAACGGGCATTCTCGATTGCTTCCGGATCGGCCGCAGCACGCTGTTCAGCAATCTGTTCCGTCCCCGGATCGATCGCATTCTGTTTGCGGCAACCAAGGCCGATCATCTGCATCATTCGAGCCATGATCGTCTCGAAGCGGTGCTGCGGCGCGCGGTCGCCAAGGCCGCCGACCGCGCCGAATATGCCGGTGCTGCGATCGATGTGGTCGCGCTGGCCGCAGTGCGCGCCACCCGCGAGGCGATGGTCGCACGCGGCCGCGAGAAGCTGCCGTCCATTCTCGGCACACCTGCGCCCGGCGAGGTCGCCAATGGCGACACCTTCGACGGCGAAACCGAGGTCGCGACCTTCCCCGGCGACTTGCCGGCCGATCCCGAGGAACTGTTCAAGGGCGCGTTTCGCGGCCTCTCCAGCACGCACTCCGAACAGGCCGATTTCCGCTTCCTTCGCTTCCGGCCGCCGCTGCTGGAACGCGAGGGCGGCGAAGAGCCTGCCCTGCCTCACATCCGCCTTGACCGCGCCCTCCAGTTCCTGCTCGGAGACAGACTGCAATGAGCGAGAAAACGCCCCATCGGCGGCCGGCGACCTTCAAGCTCGGCGATCCCGGCGTGATCGTGATGGACCCGGACGAGACCGGCCGCCCCGCGCGCGGGACGGTGCACATCACGCCGGAAGCCGATCCGGCGCTGTTGCCGGTCCCGGTTGTTGCGCCGCGGGTCCCGGTGCGCCGCGGTTTTCGCTGGGGCACGCTGTTCTGGGGCGCGGTCGGCGGGCTGGTGCTGCTCGGCCTCGGGCTCGGCATCGTCAACCTGATCGAGGATCTTTTCGCGCGCAGCCAAACTCTCGGCTACGTCGCGCTGGCGTTTGCGGTAGCCGCGGCATTCGCGCTGATCGTCGTCGTCGCGCGCGAGGCGTTTGGGCTGGCGCGGCTGGCGGCGATTGAAAAGCTGCACCTGCGCGCCGCCGAAGTGCTGATCAGCGACGATCGCGCCGCCAGCCGCGCCATCGTCGACGATCTGCTCAAGCTCGCGCATCAGAACCCGCAACTGGCGCGCGCCCGCGCCGCGCTGCAGAGCCACACCGATGACATCATCGACGGCGCCGACATGATCAAACTGGCGGAGCGCGAATTGATGACGCCGCTCGACGAGGAAGCCCGGCGGCTGGTCTCGACAGCCGCGCAGCGCGTCTCGATCGTTACGGCGGTCAGCCCGCGCGCGCTGATCGATGTGCTGTTCGTGTTCGTGGCCTCAATGCGACTGATCCGGCAACTGGCGCGGCTCTACGGCGGCCGGCCGGGCACGCTCGGCATGATCAGCCTGCTGCGCCATGTCATCGGGCATCTCGCCGTTACCGGCGGCATGGCGGTCGGCGACAGCCTGGTGCAGCAGATGCTCGGCCACGGCATCGCCGCCAAACTTTCGCAGCGCCTTGGTGAAGGCGTGCTCAACGGGCTGCTCACCGCGCGGCTTGGGCTGGCCGCAATCGACGTCACCCGCCCGCTGCCCTTCACCGCACTGCCACGCCCGGCGCTCGGCGATCTCGCCAAGGATCTCTTGCGCAAGCGCGACGAGGAGTGAGCCTCACGCCTTCAAAACGAAACTGCTAGTTGCCATGCCCTCTCCCCTTGTGGGAGAGGGCAGCTCCGCTGCCTGCCACGAATTCGCTTCGGTGAGGGGTTGGCTCCGCAAGCACGCAGCCCGCGCAGGGAACCCCTCATCCGGCAGCCTCCGGCTGCCACCTTCTCGCACAAGGGGAGAAGGAGCAGGAGTGTGGGCAAAGGCGCATTTGCGCGGTGCCCACCATCTATCATCGAGCGGGCCTCTTCAAACCCGAAGTTCGCGCTATCCCAACCTCATCTAGGCTGGCTCCAGGCCGAGCGCCTTGCCGCTCTCTATCCAGATCGGCAATTCGCGCTGATACAAGGCATTGCTTTCCTTGAAGCCGATCGCTGGCTCCAGCACGAAAGTGCTGAGAACTTCCTTCACTTTCGGATCGTTATTGGCTGCCACGCACAGTTCCGCCAACCGATCGACGATCGGCTGCGGCGTCGCCTTCGGCAACGCCCAGCCCGAGAAGCCGCTCACGGTGAAGAACTTCCCTGTCGCGCCCTGTTCAGGCAGGGTCTTGACGTCCGGGATCGCGGCGACCTTTTTCGAATGCACCCCGAACACAACGCCGCGATTGCTTTGCAGGACGGGTTGGGCTGCCGTGTAGCTGCCCATCGCGACATCGAGCGTGCCGTCCATTAGCCCCGTCCACATCGGCGCTTCGCCCCGGTAGTGGATCGGCTCGATGTTGAGACCATACTGTTTGTTGAGCTCATTGATCGTCATGTGCGGGGCTGAGCCCGCGCTATAGGTGCCGAAGTTCACCTGGCCCTTCTTGCGCGCGAACGCGACGAAATCGTCCAGCGTCTTGACGCCGGACGCCGGGGTCGCGATCAGCAGCAATCCGGCGCCCGGGATGACGCTGACGAGCGTCAGGTCCTTGTCCATGTCGTAGCCGGGGTTCTTCATCATGACCCGGTTCATCACGTAGGTGGTCGAGATGGAGCACAGGATGGTGTGGCCATCCGGCGCCGCGCGCGCAACTTCCGCTGCGCCGATCGAGCCCGAGGCGCCCGCCTTGTTCTCGTTGACGACGGTCTGCCCGACCTGCTTGGAGATGAATTCGCCGAAGGCGCGCGCCAGCAGGTCGGTCTGCCCGCCCGCGGGGTAGCTGCAGATCATGCGGATTTGCCGCGACGGCCACGCGGCTTGCGCCGAGGCGCCGCGCGAGAGAAAGGGCATTGCGGCAGCTGCCGTACCGGCAGCGATGAAGTGACGGCGATTGAATTTCGTTAACATGATTCTCTCCCTGGATTTTATGCGAGGGTATCGCATCGTCCGGCCTCTGCCACGTGCGAAAGACGAGACAGATTGGCGCATTGAACAAATTCGGACGTTCTGCACATGACGCAGCGAAGCAATCCATTGTCACCCAGCGCACGGAAGGATGGATTGCTTCGCTGCGCTCGCAATGACGACTTGTAGCCCGGATGAGCACAGCGAAATCCGGGACCGGTGTTGGTTGTGTCCCCGGATTTCGCGGAGCCTGTCATCGGGCGCGGGTTTCGCGCGACCCGTTGGCTCATCCGGGCTACGAAGCGCTCGGGCGGTTAGACTCGATAAGCGCCGCCAGCACGCGCCACCGAAACAGCGGCGAATCCGGTGGCGGCGAGAGTTCAGGCGTCCATCCCGTCAATTTTTCGAGCGCGTAGGTATCCATCACGACCCCGCGCCAAACGCGCTCGACCCTTTCCAGCGGCTGCCGCTTCGCGGTGGTGAGATTCCAAAGCGGCAGGCGATTGTCCGGCTCGCGCGCGACGTAGAGGCCGGGCTGATCCTTTATCAAGTTCATGCCGGGATCGCGAAAGCCCTGGAATCTTCCGCGCTCGTTGATCTGGATGACGGGCACGCGGCCATTGAAATACCAGCGCAGCATCGCGTAGGTGCGATAATCCGATGTGGCAATCCAGGTCGCGCCGGTCTGCTGCAATTGAACGCGCGCGCGTTCCACGACCTGTTCGTAACCGGCCTCGCCGCCGATGGGATCGCTCCTGCCGATAAAGTTCCAGGGCGCTGCGACGTAGTACAGAAACACGGCGACGACAAAGGCGATGCCGGAGATGACGGCGACCCTCGCCCACCAGAATGTCGATTTGACAATCCATTCCGGCCAGCCCTCGCGCGACAGCATGGTGAGGTTGATGGCGGTGGCGGCAAAGCCGGCGGGCCACAGGAACATCGGCCAGGTGTCGCCGACACGCAGCGTCAGCGACTTCCAGAAGAAATAGCCGAACGGCACCAGCACCGCGGTCGACAGCAGGATGGCGATGGGCTCGCGCGCGCGATAGCCGCGCCACGCCGTCAGCGACACGCCGGACAGCACCACCGGCAGCAACACGAAGCCGACGAGGCCGAACTGCAGGCCGAAGAAGTCGCCAACCGTGCGGAACGAAAATTGATGGATCGCAACCGCGCGAACGAACTGAAAGCGGAACGAGGCCCAATCGTGCTGCGCGTTCCAGAGCAATACCGGCAGGAACACCACCGCCGCAATCAGCGCCGCCAGCCACGGATACGGATTGAGCAGCCAGCGCCGGCGCCAGTCCGGCACCAGCGTAAACGCCAGCACCGCGGGCAACAGCATGATCGCGGTGAATTTCGACAACAGCGCGAGGCCCGCGAAGAGGCCTGCGGCGAGCCACCAGCGCGGGTTGCCGCTCTCGTGCAGTCGCACCAGCGCCCACAGCATCGCCACCGCAAACGGGATCATCGCCGTGTCGGGCGCCACCTTCGCCATCAACAGCCCGTAGTACAGCGCTGCTTCCGGCATCAGTACCGCGAACACGACCGCGCGCACATCCTGCGTCACGCGCCGGACGATATCGGCGAGCAGCACTTGCGTGACCAGCATCGCGACGATACCGCCGAACCGCACGCCGAGATTGGTGTCGCCAAGAATCGCAGCGCCGAACCGGATCAGCCAGGCGATGCCGGGCGGGTGATCGAGAAAGGAGAGCGCGCTCTCCTTCGACCAGGTCCAGTAGTAGGCCTCGTCGGTGCGCAGTTCGAGCACGCCGGCATAGACCAGCCGCATCGCCGTCAGTGCAGCGATCAGCAGCAGAACGGGCAGCCATGGCGGCGCGGCGGCAGGCTCCGGTTTGGCTCGGCTGTTATAGGGCGGGGCTATCGTCACGGCGCTTTCTCTTCGACCAGTCGGAAGGTGTCAATGCGCCGTGACGGAAAAAAGGTTGATCGTCGTCCCTGCGAAAGCAGGGATCCATAGCCACCGATGGCGATAATGGGAGACAGCTCTTGACCGCGCAGAGCTTATTGAAGGGCCGCGGAGTATGGGTCCCTGCTTTCGCATGCTTTCGCAGGGACGACGGTGGATAGTATTCACCGATCGAATTAGGCATTAGTATCGCCGACATTGACCCCGACGGATCGCATGACCTCCCTGTCCAGAGAAAAGCTCACGACATTCGTTCGCAGCATCAGTCTGCGGCAGATCCGTCTTGCCAGCGGCCTTGTGCTGTTCGCCTATCTGGTCAGCCATTTTCTCAACCACGCGCTCGGCAACGTCTCGATGGAGGCGCTGGCGAGCGGCGTGTATTTCCACACCGCGTTCTGGCAATTCCTGCCGATCACGATCCTGTTCTACGCCGCCTGTCTCGTGCATACCTTGCTCGGCATCTGGGCGCTGTACGAACGCCGGCAATTCCGCTGGAAGGCGATCGAGCCGCTCCAGCTTGTGCTCGGCTTGAGCGTCCCGGCGCTCGTGATCGCCCACATCATTGGTGTGCGGCTCGGCCAGACGCTTTATGGACACGAAAAGCTCTATCCGCAGGTGCTGTTCCTGTATTGGGTTTGGGAGCCATACAGGATCTGGCTAATGCTCGTGGTGATGACCATCGCCTGGGTCCATGGCTGCATCGGGCTCTATTTCTGGCTCCGGATGCGAGCGTTCTACAAACGCGCGGCGCCTTTTCTGCTCGCCGCAGCGGTGCTGATTCCGACGCTCTCGATGCTGGGTTTCTATCAGAGCGGGCGCATGGTCATGGAAAGCGACGCCGCCGAATGGCGCGCGCAGAACATTCAGCGCCAGTTCGGCACGCCGGCGGAGGCGGAGACACTCAGTCGCGTCACGGATTATTTCCTGTTCGGCTATTTCGGCGTGATCGGAATCGCATTGCTCGCCAGGGGCGTTCGCGCCATCAATGAGCGCCGCCGCGGCATGATCAATCTCTCCTACGGCAACGGCCGCACGGTCCGCGTGCCCAAGGGCCTGAGCGTGCTCGAGGCCAGCCTGCGCAACAACGTGCCGCACGCCAGCGTCTGCGGCGGTCGCGCGCGCTGCTCCACGTGCCGCATCCGCATCATCGGCGACCACACCGACCTGCCCGAACCCTCGCAGCGCGAGGCTTTCGTGCTCGGCCGGGTCGGCACGTCGGATCCATCCATCCGCCTCGCCTGTCAGTTGCGGCCGGGGTCCGACCTCTCCTTCTTCCAGCTCTTCCTGCCGCACACGATGTCGGCCGATGGTCACGAGTCCAATCCGACGCGGATCGGTCAGGAGCGTTATCTCGTCAGCCTGTTCGTGGACATGCGCGGCTCGACCAAGCTTGCGGAAAAGCGCCTGCCTTTCGACACCGTGTTCATCGTCAATCGATTCCTCGGCGCGGTGTCGCAGGCCGTGATTGAAAGCGGCGGCAGGCCGAACCAGTTCGTCGGCGACGGCATGCTGGCGTTGTTCGGGCTCGCGACCAGCCGGCAGGAGGCCTGCCGTCAGGCCCTGCGGGCAGCGGCGATGATCGCCGCCAATGTCGACGAATTGAATAAATTTCTCGAGCACGATCTGCGCGAGCCGCTCCGCTTCGGCATCGGCATCAACGGCGGCGAAGTGATCGTCGGCGACATCGGCTACCGCGACCATATGGTGTTCACCGCGCTCGGCGACCCCGTCAATGTTGCGGCCCGGCTGCAGGACATGACCAAGAGCCTTTCATGCGAGGCCGTTATCTCGGATGAAGTTCGCGCAACGGCGGGCGTCGCCGCCGATGCCCTGCCGCAGCAGGAGGTCGCGATCCGCGGACGCAACGAACCGATGATCGTGCGCACCGTGACGGATGCGCGAACGCTGTCGGCGTTGGTTAACGAAGAGCAAAGCGCCGCAGCCTGAAACCGCTTCGCCAATAGTGGTTCGAAGCGTCTGTGATATTTTTCACACCTGAATAATCGTTCAGAAAATTGTCGGCGAACGAACCGCAATTCCCTCGAACCCGCTCTCCCGGGCACGCGACAGATTGGCGATGAGTAAGACTGAAACTTCAACCCCCGCCGAGACGAAAGCGATCGAGGCGCACAGTCAAGGAGAACGACCATGCTTCGCAAAGTGTCCCTCGCTCTTGTTGCCGCAGCTTCCCTCAGCGCCATGGCGCTGGCCCCCAGCACCGCTTCGGCGGGCGGCGTGCTCTGGCCGAAGTACCCGCATCATCATCACCACCACTGGGGCCATGGCCATGGCTTTGGCATCGGCTTCATCGGTGGCGGTTATGGCGACTGCTACGTGACCCGCCGCGTGCTGACGCCCTACGGCTACCGCTGGCGTACCGTGAACGTCTGCTACTGATCCAACGCAGTTCGTTCGGCTCAGAAGCCCCGGTCGCCCAACGCGACCGGGGCTTTCTGTTGCGGCCGTTGCAGCTGGGCCGCAAAAGTCAAAGGTGATGTCACGGGCTGCTTGTGAGCCATTTCCTAAAATTCGCGTCGCCGGCGCCTCGCCGCGTCAAATGAGCCCGAAACCCGCAAAAAGGCGGAAATGGGGCGCGAATTGGCGCATTTTTGCCGATAAGGCCGCTACCCAGCCCGCCCCAACCCGCGTATCCTGACGGTTCGGGCATGCCGGGATGTGCGGGGACCTGCGGCTCGTTTTTCTTTTTTGATTCCGCGGAGACGACGTGAATGGCTAAAGGTACGGTGAAGTGGTTCAACCCGACCAAGGGATACGGGTTCATCCAGCCCTCGAATGGCGGCAAGGACGTGTTCGTTCATATTTCGGCAGTTGAGAAGGCTGGTCTTTCGACACTCAATGAAGGGCAGACCGTCGAATACGAAGAGATTGCCAACCGCGGCAAGACCTCGGCCGAGAACCTAAAAGTCTAGCGCCAACGCGCGACCGGCAACGGCGCACTCTCGGACCTAATCCGAGAGTCGGACTGAAAAAACTTTCAAAAACTGTGAGCGTTCGGCGGAGCGGGCACCGCTTCTGCATGCACGAAAATCAACGCGTGATTAGAACCGGCCGCTCAATCTTCCTTCACCCATTTCTGGACCGTCATCACGTCGGGCGGCTGCAAATAGCTACGCGGCCAGAGATCGACGACCCACTCGACCTTGGTGGCGCGATCGACCAATACCGCGGTGTTGTGCGGCGTCTGCAACACCAGCGTATTGCCGCGATAATGCGGATCGCCGATCGCATGATGCTTCAGCAAACCCCACTCCCGCAGCACGAGTAACAGGCTGGTGGTGTTGCGGGTGGTGTCCCAGCAATCGTAATTGTGCTTGTCGTCGAAATAGCGGAAATCCGCCTTCGCGACGCGCTTGGTGGTGCCGAGGATCGGCCCCATGCGGCGGTCGAACCACACCACCGCCTTCTGCACCGCGGCGCGCTCGGCCGCAGCCGACGCACGCCCCGCGGCCATGATTTGCGTCAGCGCGCTGCGGTCGCCAGCCGTGAAATCCAGAATCTCGCGGCGACGGCAGACAAAGCCGTAGCAGACGGTCATCGATTTGGCTGACGGTGGATAGATCGACACCGAGCTGTAGAGTTGAGCGACCGCAGCACTCATCTCGACCGCCTTCGCCGAGGCGACGCCAAACAGAACAGCGAAGAAAACGCCGAGCATGGCAGCGAACTTCCCTCGCGACTGACTTCCCCGTATCGGCTGACCGGCGTCTCTCATGATCGTGCTATTCCAAGCGAAGGGCGCTTGAGAATTAGCGTGGCACTTTCACAGTGCCAATATGCTAGCCCGCGATCTCCCGGGGGACGCTGCAGAATTCGGCCCGATGTGTTTTCTTTGCGCCAGTTGGTTCCCCGCGGGCTAGCCGACCGGCAGCGGTGCATCGCGCTTGACCTCTTCCATGACGGCATAGGTTCGCGTCTCGCGCACCCCCGGCAGCGCCAGCAGGCTCTCGCCGAGGAACCGGCGATAGGCCGTCATGTCGGCGACCCGGGCCTTCACCAGATAGTCGAAGCCGCCCGCCACCATATGGCACTCCAGCACTTCCGGGGCCGCCTGCACCGCCTTCGCAAACCGCTCGAAGATGTCGGGCGTCGTCTTGTCGAGCATCACTTCGACGAACACCAGAAGGCCCAAACCCAGCCGGTGCGGATTGAGCCGGGCGCCATAGCCCTCGACAAAGCCGTCGCGCTGCAGCCGTTTCAGCCGCTCGCCGACCGAGGTCGGCGACAGCCCGATCCGCTCCGCCAACTCGACATTGGCGATGCGGCCATCCCCTTGAAGGATGGAGAGGATTTTGCGGTCTTTCTTGTCTATATCGGGCATTTATCCGGCAAATCATCGAGCTGTTGGAATTTTCTAAGGCAAAACTGTGAATTTGTCTATCGATCTACGATTCAAGCGGAGCTAGATTGGCCGGAACCAAGAGAATCCGATGCCGGCCCATCCCTCACCTCTCCCGCCCTTCAGCGCTCCCTACGCGCCCGATGATCGCCTGATCGCCGCTCGCCTGCTTCAGACCGCGCCATTCGACGCGGCGCAGGAGCGGCGCATCGATCGTACCGCGACGCGGCTGATCGATGCCATCCGGGCCAATGACGACTCGCTCGGCGGGGTCGAAGACATGCTGCGCGAGTTCGCGCTGTCGACCAAGGAAGGGCTGGCGTTGATGGTGCTGGCGGAGGCGCTGCTCCGGGTGCCGGACGCCCGCACCGCCGACCAGTTCATCGAGGACAAGCTCGGTCAGGGCGATTTCGTCCATCACGAGACGCGGTCGAGCGCGTTCCTGGTCAACGCTTCGGCGTGGGCGCTCGGCATGTCGGCCCGCGTGATCCAGCCCGGCGAGACACCGCAAGGAACGATCGGGCGGCTCACCAAGCGGCTGGGCGCGCCCGCGGTGCGGGCGGCGACACGGCAGGCGATGCGGCTGATGGGCAACCATTTCGTGCTCGGCGAGACCATCGAAGCCGCGCTGTCGCGGGCGCAGCCGCACTCGTCGCGCCATCAACGCTATTCCTTCGACATGCTCGGCGAAGGCGCCCGCACGGCTGATGACGCAACGCGCTACTTCAATTCCTACGCAAGCGCGATCGAGGCGATCGGCCGCACGGCCGATGACCGTCCCCTGCCCAACCGGTCCGGCATCTCGGTCAAACTGTCGGCATTGCATCCGCGCTTCGAGGCGGTGAGCCGCGCGCGGGTGATGACCGAACTGGTCCCGCGCCTGATTGACCTTGCCCGGCAAGCCAGGTCCTACAATCTGAATTTCACGGTCGATGCCGAGGAAGCGGACCGGCTGGAACTGTCGCTCGATGTGATATCGGCAGCCTTCAGCGATCCATCGCTGGCCGGCTGGGACGGCTTTGGCCTTGCGATCCAGGCCTATCAAAAGCGCGCCGGCGGCGTGATCGACTATGTCGATCAGCTCGCACGCAGCCTGAACCGGCGAATGATGGTGCGGCTCGTGAAGGGCGCCTATTGGGACACCGAGATCAAGCGTGCGCAGGAGCGCGGGCTCGACGGCTATCCGGTATTCACCCGCAAGGCGATGACGGATTTGAACTACGTCGCCTGCGCGCAGCAATTGCTGGCGCTGCGGCCGCGGATATTTCCACAGTTCGCCACCCACAATGCGCTGACGGTCGCGACCATCCTCGAACTGGCAACGAACCAAAGCGGATTCGAATTTCAGCGCCTGCATGGCATGGGCGAGGCGCTGTATGCGAAGCTCGGCGAAGACCGGCCTGACATCGCCCATCGCACTTACGCCCCGGTCGGCAGTCATCGTGATCTCCTGGCCTATCTGGTGCGGCGATTGCTCGAGAACGGCGCCAACTCATCCTTTGTGGCGCTTGCCGCCGACGAGGCCGTGCCGGTCTCGCAATTGCTGCAGCGTCCGGCCGACACCATCGGCCGCGCTGAAAATGCCGCGCATCCAAACATTCCGCTGCCGCGCGATCTCTACGAACCGCAGCGAAAAAATTCCCGCGGGGTCGAATTCGGCGAGCGCGCGGCGTTGGATCAACTCGTCTCGGCGATCTCAGCGGAATCGCTGCCCGCGGCGGCAAGCGAGGCGACGGAGACAGCAGCGAGCGCGGCGATCTCGGCCGCGCGCGACGGCTTCAATACCTGGAGCAGGACGCCGGCCGCGACGCGCGGAGCCGCACTGGAAAGAGCTGCCGATTTGCTGGAAGGACGCGCGGCGCATTTCATCGCGCTGCTGCAACGCGAGGGCGGCAAGACCCTGGACGACGCGGTTTCGGAAGTCCGCGAGGCCGTGGATTTTTGCCGCTACTACGCCGCCGAGGGACGCGAACTATTCGGAGACGGCAAAGCAATGCCAGGGCCGACCGGCGAGAGCAACGTGCTTCGCCTGCGCGGCCGTGGTGTCTTCATCGCGATATCGCCGTGGAATTTTCCGCTGGCGATCTTTCTGGGGCAGGTCACGGCGGCGTTGATGGCGGGCAACGCAGTCGTTGCAAAGCCTGCCGAACAGACGCCGCTGATTGCGGCCGAGGCCGTGCGGCTGTTGCACGAAGCCGGCGTGCCGGAGCCTGCGCTGCACCTGGTGGCCGGCGACGGCCGGATCGGCGCCGTGCTGGTGGCGCATCCCGACATCGCTGGCGTTGTCTTCACCGGTTCGACCGAAGTCGCGCGGACGATCAACCGCGCGCTCGCCGCCAGGGAGGGGCCGATCGTGCCGCTGATCGCGGAGACCGGCGGCATCAACGCCATGATCGTCGACGCCACGGCTCTGCCCGAACAGGTCGCCGACGATGTCGTGACCTCGGCGTTCCGCTCCGCCGGTCAGCGCTGCTCGGCGCTGCGGCTGTTGTTCCTGCAGGACGACGTCGCCGACCGCATGATCGAGATGATTGCAGGTGCCGCGCGCGAACTCGTCATCGGCGATCCCAGTGATCCCGCCACGCAGGTCGGCCCGGTGATCGACGCCGAGGCCAAGCAGCGGCTGGACGCGCACATCGCGCGTATGAAGAACGAGGCGCGGGTGCATTTTGCGGGTAGCGCGCCCAAAGGCAATTATGTCGCGCCGCATATCTTCGAGTTGTCAAATGCCGGCGAGCTCGCGGAAGAAGTGTTCGGCCCGGTCTTGCACGTAGTGCGCTACCGCGCCGACCAGTTTGACCAGGTGCTGCAATCGATCGAACGCTCGGGCTACGGGCTGACGCTCGGCATCCACTCCCGGATCGACGATACGATCGAGGACGCGATCGAGGCGCTTCAGGTCGGCAACATCTATGTCAACCGCAACATGATCGGTGCGGTTGTCGGCGTTCAGCCGTTCGGCGGCCATGGCCTGTCCGGTACCGGGCCCAAGGCCGGCGGCCCGCATTATCTGCCGCGCTTTGCAACCGAACAGACGGTGACGATCAATACGGCGGCGGCCGGCGGAAATGCAGCGCTGATGTCGGGCGAGGAGTAGTTGCATCACCCTCCAACATGGGCCAAATGGCGTTTGAACCGGATCGCCCATAGCGATATCTCAACAAAACCAACAAACGTCACGGAGCGGCGCCACGATGGAAAAGGGTATTTTTGAAGGCCTCAAGGTTCTGGACTGCGCGAGCTTCATCGCAGCGCCTGCGGCCGCCACCGTGCTGTCGGATTTCGGCGCCGACGTTATCAAGATCGAGCCGCCCGGGGCCGGCGATCCCTATCGCAATCTGCCGAATTTGCCGGGCTATCCCCACAGCGAACATAATTTCGCGTGGATGCTGGAAGCCCGCAACAAGAGGAGCCTCGCGCTCGATCTCTCGAAGCCCGAGGGCCAGGCGGTGCTGCATCGGCTGGCGGCCCAGGCCGACGTATTCATCACCAATTACCCGCCGCAGGTGCGCGAGCGGCTCGGCATTACGCATGAGCATTTGGCGCCACATAACGAACGCCTGATCTATGCTTCCTTCACCGGCTACGGCGAAAAGGGCGAGGAAGCCAACAAGCCCGGCTTTGACAGCAACGCCTATTGGGCGCGCTCGGGCCTGATGGATCTGGTGCGCGCGGACGAACACACCACGCCGGCGCGATCGATCGCCGGCATGGGCGATCATCCCTGTGCGATGGCGTTTTACGGCGCGATCGTCACCGCGCTCTACAAGCGCGAGCGTACCGGCAAGGGCTCGCATGTCAGCTCCAACCTGATGGCCAATGGCGTCTGGGCCGCTTCGGTCCTGGCGCAGGCCAAGCTGGTCGGCGCGAAATTCGGCGAACGCCGCCCGCGTGAGCGTGCGCTGAACGCGGTCACCAACCACTACCAGTGCAAGGACGGCCGCTGGCTGATCCTGTCGCTGCTCAATGAGGACCGGCAATGGCCGACACTGGCGCGCTGCCTGGGGCGCGAAGATCTGATCGCCGATCCGCGCTTCGAGACCAAGAAGGAGCGCCACGCGCGGTCGCTGGAACTGATCAAGATTTTCGACGAGACCTTTGCGACCAAGGACCTCGCCGAATGGCGCAAGATTCTCGACGGCAACGGCCTGGTGTTCGGCGTGGTCGGCATCCTCGACGATATTCCAAACGACAAGCAGATGATCGAGAACGAGGTGCTGGTGCCGTTCGAGAACGACACCATGCTGACGATCTCCAGCCCGATCTGGGTAGATGGCAGCCGCAAGGTTCAGCCACGCAAGCCGCCCGGCCTCGGCGAGCACAGCGACGAAATCCTGCGCAACGCCGGCTATGACGAAACCGCGATCGGCAAGCTGCGCGCCGCCGGCGCGGTGGCGTGAGTCGAAACGCCATGCCCACCTATCGCCTGCATTACTTCCCGGAGTCGGGAAACAGCTACAAACTCGCGCTGATGCTGACCCTGTGCGGGCAGAGCTTCGAGCCCATCTGGACCGATTTCGGCGGCGGCGTCACGCGGACGGCGGAATGGCGGCGCGACGTCAACGAGATGGGGAAATTCCCGTGCTCGAGGTGGACGGTGAACGCCTCACCCAGACCGCGCCGATCCTCCTGCAACTCGCCCGGCAATTCGGCCGGTTCGGCGGCGAGACGGAACAAGAGCAGTTCGAACTGCTGCGCTGGCTTTTCTGGGACAATCACAAGCTCACCGGCTACATGGCGACCTACCGCTATTTCCGGACCTTCACGCCGTCGCCGGACGAGCATGTGCTGAAGCATTTCCGCAGGCGGCTCGACGACTTCCTGTCCATCCTCGAACACCACATGCAGAAGAATTCATTCGCGATCGGCGCACGGCCGACGGTGGCTGACATTTCCATGATGGCCTATCTGCACTATCCGGCCGACGAGACCGGATATGACTGGGCGGCGAGCCACCCTGCGATCAACGCCTGGCTCGGGCGCATGGCGCAATTGCCGGGCTGGTTATCAGCTTACGACCTGCTGCCCGGCAAGCGCCTGACGCATTACGCCAAGCAATCGCTTGAGTAACCGCTCAGCGGTTGAACCACGCCCACACAATGCCAAGCACGATCACGCCCACGATGACCGCGACCGCGACCGCCCACACGCTGACGCGGACATCGCCGATGGTCTGCCGATCCGCTTCGTTCGCTGCGATCTCGCGATCGCGTTGCTTGTCCTGGTCGGAAGAGCTCATCGCCGATCTCCGCTCAGCTTGCTGCTGCCATCCCTTAACACAATCCGCGACCGGCTTTAGCGGCTTTTGACAAAGCACATGCCCATGCGCGAGGTCTTGCCGGCCGCCTGACAGGCCAGCCCCTCGGCACAGGTCCAATCCCGAAAGCTTCCATCATTGTTCGCGGCTGGCTTGCCCGGCACATAACAATGCGCGCCCCAGCCATCGTAATATCCGGTGCCGGCGAGTTCGGTGCTGCCGCGCAATTGCGGGCGGCTGGCAAATCCCCGCGAATAATCCGGCGGCTTGCCGTCGCGCAGTGCGGTGAGAATGTCGCGGCGGCGGATCTGGTCGCCGAAGAAATGCGGGGACGCCGACACCGCGGTTGCATTGGAAGGCTTTGCCGCTATCCAGTCGACGCCCGGGAAGTGAAAGCCGCCGATGCCGCGCGTCTGATGACAGCCGGAACACGTCACGTCGTTGAGCCGCCGTTCAAAACCGCCAAGCGAGCGGATGTTCTGCAGCTTCACGCCGCTCGCCGCCGCCTTCTTCAACGCCGCAACCACGTCAGCCTCGCTGAACGCGCCCTCCCCTTGCACAAGGCCGAATTCCGGCTGCAGATCCGATGGATCAAACCCGGCCGGCGTCGATGCAACCGCGCCATTGGCGAGATACTTTTCCGGGATCAGCACGGTGCCGCGGTCGAATTCAGCGAGATTGACGGGATCGAGCAGCCAAGCCCTGAACTCGCGCTTCAGGCCGTCGTCGGCCAGAATGCGTGCGCGGTCGATCTGGTTTTCCATCGGCGCTTCCGCGAAAATGCGCGTTTGCCGGTCGTAGCGAAACACCTTCAGGAGATAGTCGGTGCGGAAATCGCGAACAGCGGATTTCGGCGCATGTGCGATCTGCAGATTGGTCTCGATGCGGTCGATGTTCTCATGTCCGAGCAATTCGAGCGGACCGTCCTTCGCCTGCAGTTTCTCATTTGAGGGCGCACCGGACGCGAGCCAGCGATTGGCAATTCCGGAACATGTGATCGTCGCGCCATCGCGGCCAGGCCTGCGATCACCTTTTGCCTTCAGCACGAGGTTCAGCGTCATCGGCAGCCGGGACGACGCAGCATTGTCGTCGGCCTCGGGCATGTTGACCCGCGTCAGACGATAGATCAGGCGTATCTCGCCACAGTCTGCTGCGGAGACATAGGTCCGGTCCATGCGATTGACGATGCCCACCAGCACGAACCGCGTTTGCGGTGAATAAAGCAGCGTCCGGTCGAATAGCTGGAAATCGAAGGCTTCGCCGACGCCGACGGTCTCCTTTGGCAGGCTCGCTTTGTGCCGGGCAACGTAACGTTCGAATTCGCCGTCGATCGCCTGCCCGACCGGTGCCATCGACGGCAGGGCAAATAGTTCGCCATTGGAGAGCGGGACATCCGCCGATCGATCCGGCAGCAGCATGCGATCGAGGCGAAACCGCCCGCCATCGAGTTCGCGCAGCGTCGCGGGATCGGTGATGGCGGCTCCGCGCTCCAGTGCAGCCGTCTCGATGGCCTGCGTAGCCGGCGCAGCGCAGAGAGACAGGATGAAGGCGATCAGAGGAAGACGCACGCGAAGCTATGTCCCTGACGAATGCCGCCGGGCGCGACGTCGTTCAAAGGCGTCGGCCACAGCGCGTTGCGTTCGGGAAACTAGCCGAAAAGCGGCCCGGCTGTCTCGCGACTATCGGGACGCTGTTTCACGTCAGAGTGAGGGAATATTCAGCGCTCGACGATCAGGCCCTTGCTGGTCACGACCACCCAGCGGCCATCCTGCTTGCGGATGGCGTCGACACGGCCGAGACCTGGCACGGGATCGCCGGCATAGACTTCGTACACGCCCCGGCGGCCTTCGATCAGCGCGCTGCCGTTGGCGACGTCCCGCAAGACCCAGCCTTCGACCGTCGGCAGACGGGCGAACTCGGGCTTGGGCGCAGCCGCAGGTGCGGGCGCGGCAGCAGCCGTGGCCGGCTGCGACACCGAGCCTGTGACTTCCCTTGCAGCGGCCGCTGCAGCAGTCGGTGCGACCGACGCCTGCGCGGCGCGGAGCTTGTCGACAGCTTCGCTGAGCTTGGCGAGTTTCGCGGCCGGCTCGACCTGCGCCTTCTCGACTTTGTCGAGACGGTCGCTGGTCTTGTTGAACTGGGTGACGCCTGTCTTGGCGGTATGTTCGAGGCTGGCCTTCAGTGCGACAATATCAGCATCGATCCGCGCCACCGAGGCTTCGAGCGCGCTGTCCTTGGCCGACGCCTGTGCGGTATTTCCAGCCATCATCTTGCCAAGGCCCGCGGTCGCCAGCGCGCCGCCAAGCGCGCCCGCCACTGTCGCCAGCGCCACAACCGCCGCCATCGCCCCTACCCGGCGCTTGCCGGACGATCCTTCGGCCGAAGCGGCTGCAGGCTTGGCATCCGCGCCAACGCGATCGCCGGGCGACATGATCGTCACCTTGCCGGGAAAGCGCACGTCTTCGGGCTTCACGGCATCGACCTTGGTAGCTTCCGTCTTGGGCGCTTCCATCTTGGAAACTTCAATCGGGGGAGGTTCGACCTTGGCCGCTTCGGCCTTCGGCGCTTCCATCTTCGGGGCATCCGCCTTGGGCGAGGTTTCTTCCTGCTCGGGCGCCAGGCTCTGCGCCTCTACATCCGTTGCTGCCGTCGCCGCCACCGGCTCGCCGGGCACGGACGCATCGGAGGCGGCCGGCCCGGCGCCAATGGTTCCGGTTTCGCCGCTGATGGGCTGGGGCTGCTGTTCGCTCACGTTGGATTCTCCACAATTGGTTGACCATTTGGTAACTTTTATTGCTTGCGAAATCGTTACTGGGCGCCGCCTTACCGAAATTTTAGGAACTCATCCGAGCCGGTCTCCAGTCTCCAAGTCGGTCTTCAAACCGCTCTTCAAACTTGGGCCGCCACGCGCCCACGACCCGCCTTCCTCATGCTGCCCTGCGGTATCCCTGCCTGTTTCGTTTGCGCCGGTCTGTTTCCCGACTAACATGGCCGTACCGACCAGCCAGAAGGCAGGAGGTACGCCATGGCCATCGAGAAGTGCATCAACGAGTTTGATGTAGATGACGTCATTTTTGAGGAAGGGTCGACCGGCCGGGAACTGTTCGTCGTGCTCGACGGCCAGGTCGAGATCGCCAAGATGAACGGCGCCAGCAAGACGATCATTGTGACGCTGGGCAAGGGCGAGTTCTTCGGCGAGATGGCCGTGATCGACGGCTCGTCCCGCTCGGCGACGGCCATTGCCGCCGCGCCCAAGACCCGCGTGATGCGGATCAATCCACGCCCGCTTCGTCTATCTGGTCAGCCAGCAGCCGGCCTTTGCGCTGATGATCATGGATGCGCTCAGCAAGCGGTTGCGGGCCTCGAACGCCGTCAACTTCAGAACCGCGGCCAACTCATGGGCGACCGCAAGCCGAGCCCGTTCAAGACCCTGCTCGACAGCGAGGTCTGCACGCTGATCAGGCGGCAAAGGATGTCTATCAAGTCCGTTTCAAGAACCGCGCGGCCAACGCCTATCTGGTGCGCGGCAGTTCGCGCACCATCATGATCGATGTCGGGCTGTCGTCGAACTATCCGCATCTGGTGACATGCCTCAAGCACCTCGACTGCCCGCTCGAAGAGATCGCCATGGTGGTGCTGAGCCACGAGCATCTGGATCATATCGGCGCGGCCTATCATTTCCACGGACGCAGTTTCATCGCCGCGCACCGGCTCGCCGCCAACAAAATCATGCTGCGCGATGACTTCTCGATGCTGCGAAAAATGTTCAACGAACCGAACGTGCCGATCAATATCGATCTCTGGCTGGAGGAAGGCAATCTGATCGACCTCGGCAATTTTCGTCTCAACGTGATGCACACGCCCGGCCATACCTCGGCCTGCATCACGCTGTTCGACCAGGACAAGGGATTGTTGTTCGCCTCCGACACCCTGATGCCCGGCGGCGTGATGGGCGGCGTGTTCGGATCCGGCAGCATTGCCGACTACATCCAGTCACTGGAGCGGCTGAAGGGCCTCGATTCGAAAATCCTGCTGTCCGGCCATGGCCGGCTATCCGATACGCCGCAAGAGGATGTGCGGATCGCGATCCAGCGCTCACACGGATTATTGTCGGACACAGCGCAATTGTTCGACGCGCTGGACGCGCGAGCGAATTTCGAACCGATCATGCAGTCGGTGCGCGACCTCAACAAACTCGACGACTGATCCGTCATTGCGAGCGCCTTCCGCCATTTGACAAACGCCGCGGCGGCCTGTTCAACAACTCCCAACAACCAGGATAAAGCAAGGGAGAGAGCACATGAAGTTTTACGACTCGGTCGGACCGAACCCGCGGGTTGTCCGCATGTTCATGGCGGAAAAGGGCATCGAGATGCCGAAGCAGACCGTCGATCTGCGCAAGGGCGAAAATCGGGAAGCCGAGCATCTCAAGCGCAATCCGCACGGCCAGATGCCGACGCTCGAACTCGACGATGGCAACTACCTGTCCGAGATCACCGCGATCTGCGAATATCTGGAAGAGAAGTACCCGACGCCCGCACTGATCGGGACGACGCCGGAAGAGCGCGCCGAATGCCGGATGTGGACCCGCCGCGTCGATCTCAACATCTGCGAGCATCTGGCAAACGGCTTTCGGTTCAGCGAAGGCTTGAAGATGTTCGAAAAGCGGATTCCCTGCGCACCCGAGGCCGCGCCCGGGTTGAAGATGATCGCCGCCAACCGCCTGCAATGGCTCAACGGACAAATGGCTGACGGCCGCGACTATCTCTGCGGCAAGCGATTCACGATGGCGGACGTTCTGCTCTATTGCTGGCTCGATTTCGGCGGCCAGGTTGGCCAGCCGCTCGACACCGCCAACACCAACATCGTGGCGTGGACGGCGCGCGTGGCGGAGCGACCGTCGGTGAAGGCGTGATCGCGCGTCATTCCGGAAGTCCTGCTTTGCGGAGACCGTCGATAAATATCTGATCTTGCAGTCGGCCGCTACGGGCTACCCATTTAGAAATGCGAAAATCGGGTTCGAGTTCGAGCAGACAGGCTACCGCCTCCCTCGCTTCTGCTTCGCGCCCCAGATGAGCCAGAGCCGTCGTGAGGCAGCGATAGGATGCCGCAAAAGTCTGGTTCTGGCTGAGAGCCTTCTTGGCCGCGGCAACCGCCTCATCGAAACGACCAAGATCGATGAATGCAACGCTCATTTCTGTAAGCCTTAAAAATAGCAGCGGGTCAAATGGGCTTAGTCGAATGGCGCGCTCAAAACTCCGGATCGCCTCTTCGGGCTGCCCCGCTACTCGATAAGTCCAACCTCGCTGGCCCCATGCGAAGGCTGCATTAGGGTTCAGGGCGACCGCACGGTCCACCATCTCACTTGCAGTACCGAAATCGCCAGACCAGGCCGCTGCGTAGCCAAGCATGCTCAATGCCAAGTGGTCGTTCCCGTCGATACTCAGTGCCAACCGGAGAAGCCGCAATCCTTCTGCAGTTTCCGACTTCGGATCGGCCGCCCATCCCTGAGTTACATTTTGCAAGTGGCCGCTCCCTGCAAGGGTTGCAGCAAAGCCATACCGAGGGTCAATTTCCAATGCGCGAGAGACAAGCCGAAGAGCCTCGGCCGCTCCGCCCCGGGTAAATGAGTAGAGGTGCGGTATTGCTCGAAGACAAAGGTCGTAGGCGCTGAGGTTTTTGGCCGACGCACGGCCAAATCGATTTCGGTTTGAAACATTTTTGGTTCAATGGCAGAGACGACACTCTCGGTCATCCGATCCTGTAGAGCGAAGATATCGCTCAGGTCACCTTCAAATCGATCGGCCCAGAGGTGCACCCCGGTCGCGGCATCAATCAATTGGCCGATGATGCGGACTTTTCCGGCTGCCTTGCGTACACTCCCTTCAAGCACGTAGCGGACGCCGAGTTCGCGTCCGACCTGCTTGATATCGACGGCTTTGCCCTTGTAGGCAAAACTCGAATTGCGCGCGATCACGAATAGAGGCTTGAACCGCGACAACGCGGTGGTGATTTCGTCCACCATGCCATCAGCGAAGTAATCCTGATCGGGATCACCGCTCATATTCTGGAACGGCAACACCGCGATGGAAGGCCTATCAGGAAGGGCAAGCGGTTCAGCGTGATCAACGAGCAGGCGATTCGGCACCTCTGGCACGGCGCAATCGTTTGGAACGCGCCAGACCCGCATCGGTTCGGCGATATTCTTCAAAGATTGCGAGCCCATGTCCTCAAAGTACCTTGCCCCGAACTTGCCGGTGAACATCGTCGGAAATGCAAATCCCACCCGGTTCTGCGATCCCTTCGAGACGCACCGCAATATTGACGCCGTCACCAAAGATGTCGGCCTCTTCGATAATAATATCACCGACATGAATGCCGATGCGAAATTCGATCCGCCTGTCCTGCGGCACATCGATATTGTGTTCTGCCATGCAGCGCTGGATTTCATCGGCACATCGCACGGCGTCGACCACGCTGGCGAACTCAACGAGGGCGCCGTCCCCGGTATTCTTAACTATGCGCCCGCGATGCTCAGCGATTTTGGGATCGAAAAGCGTCTTTCTAAGAGCTTTCAGTTGCGCCAGCGTGCCTTCTTCGTCGATCCCTATTAAGCGGCAAGAGCCCGCGACGTCCGCCGCCAGAATAGCTGCCAGTCGCCGCTCTACGTGCTCGCTGCTCAAGATGCACCCCCGCAGTCTCGGGGAAAATGAATGGTTATATAGCAGGATTGTGGGTCGATGTCCGGCCATGCTCATGTCCGAAACTGGTCAATCGCGACCTGGGCGAGCCATTAGCATGTCCGGTCATGTCCGCTATGCCGCCGAAAGCGGCAGTAAATTCAGAGCATTGCCGGCTACGCATCGTGGCTGGCAGAACATTCGTGAAAATTATGAGAGCGACAAAGTGGGGCTGCGGGATAATCGATACCTTGTGACGCAACTTGCTCGCGCGAGGTGGCGTCGCCATTCGCACGAGAAGTCAACTCACCCCTTGATCAAGAGAAAGGCCGGCGGGCGTTACGCCGACCTTGTCTTGCAACTGCCGGCTCGTGGGTCCGGTTCCGTTGCTTTGCATTCCGCTTACGACATGTACCTCGGTAACACCCGGTGCCGTCTGACGCCATTGCACGCAGGTATGGCCAACCGTACCGAGGTAGGCTCACACTATGGAAACGGATGGAGCGACTATCCATTGGCTTACAGCGTTTTCGAGCGAAGTGGATACCGGTTCGCGTGAAGAAAACACGTCAAACAGAATCTAGAGCTTCGGTTCTGATTCAATCAGGCCGTGGCGGTGAGTTACATCACAACCGGCGCATCCGGCAGTTCATTCGCCCCACCACCGGTCCGCGGAAAATGCGTCGCCAGTTCGCGCGATACCGCCTCGATCCCCTTGATCACGCCGCGTTCGAAATCCCCTGCCCGGAAATCCGTTTCCATCTCCCGGCAGATACGTTCCCAGCCGGCGTGGCCGACCCTGGCGTCTATGCCGCGGTCGGCAACGATCTCGAAGTCGTGGTCGGCCAGCAGCAGGTAGATCAAGACGCCGTTGTTGTGGGCGGTGTCCCAGATCCGTAACCGCGAAAAGACATCGAGCGCACGCTCGCGCGCGGGCTGATTGCGGAACAGCGGCGCGCCATCCAGCGCGCCTTCAACGACGAAGCGGATTTGTCCGGTGTGCGCGTTCTCGCTCGCCTTGATCGCCGCTTCGATCGCGGCCAGCGCGCTTGGCGGAAACGTCCGCCGTACCTGCCAGCGGTGCACCATAAGATGCCGACCGATGCGCCTTATGCTCATTGCCATCAGCTCTCTCTACCAGTTTCCGGATGCGCCGCCGCCACCAAAGCTGCCGCCACCGCCGCTAAATCCGCCGCCGCTGCCACTCGAACCGCCTCCCCCGGACCAGGAGCCGCCACTGCTGCCAGTGGACCATGTTCTGCCTTTGCTGCGGCCGCCGCCCATCGGCACAATTTCGCTAAACAACGCGAAGATGAAAGCGGCGATCGCTACGATGATCGATGCCGCAATCGATCCGATGAAAAGCCAAGCCACGAATCCGATAAAGCCGCCGGTCGCCGCCGAGCCAACCAGCCGTCCCAGCGTTCCGCGCAGGATGCCGCCGATGATGACAGCTCCGACGATAACAAAGGGATTGAAAGGATCGATATAGTTGGACAGGCCCGGGCTTTGCCAATGCGGCGGCTCCGGCTCCGGCAATTTCTCGCCGTCGACGATCCGGATCATCCGGTCGATTCCGGCGGAAACGCCGCCGGCGAAATCGCCGCTCTTGAATTTCGGCGTGATGTCTTCGTCGATGATGCGCTTGGTGGTGGCGTCGGTGAGCGCACCTTCAAGGCCGTAACCGACCTCGATGCGCAAGCGGCGATCGCTCTTGGCGATGACCAGCAGCGCGCCATCGTCGATCTTCTTGCGGCCGATCTTCCAGGCTTCCGCGACCCGGAGCGCGAATGGCTCGACGGCCTCGCCATCGGTCGTAGGCACGATCAGTACCGCGATCTGGCTGCCCTTTCGCGTCTCGAGATCCTTAAGCCTCTCGGTCAGCGACGCGATGTCGCCGGCGCTGAGCGTGCCGGTCTGATCGACCACCCGTCCGCTCAGCGGCGGCACCGCGACGAGCCAGCGCTGCACAAGCCCAGCACAGCAGCAGCGCAACAAGGGAGGCTCTTGCAGCGTTCATCGCGGTTGTCTTTTTCAGCGGCTACTTTGCGGGCGTCGGGTTGAAATCCACCTTCGGCGCCGTCGAGATCGCCTGCTCGTTCTCGACCGTGAAATTCGGCTTCTCCTTGTAGCCGAACGCCATCGCGGTCAGATTATTCGGAAAGGTGCGGATGCCGACGTTATAGTCCTGCACCGCCTTGATGTAGCGGTTGCGCGCCACCGTGATACGGTTTTCGGTGCCTTCGAGCTGCGCCATCAGATCGCGAAACAGCGCGTCCGATTTGAGCTGCGGATAGTTTTCGGTCACGACCAACAGCCGCGACAGCGCGCTTGAGAGTTCGCTCTGGGCGGACTGAAACTTCTGGAATGCCGCGGGATCGTTGAGTACCTCGGGCGTTGCCTGGATGCTGCCGACCTTGGCGCGTGCATTGGTGACCCCGAGCAGCACGTCCTTTTCCTGCTGCGCAAAGCCCTTCACCGAATTGACGAGATTGGGCACGAGATCGGAGCGGCGCTGGTACTGGTTGACCACTTCCGACCAGCCCGACTTGACCTGCTCGTCGGTGGTCTGGATCGCGTTGTAGCCGCAATTGGTCAGGCTCAGGGTCGCCAGCGCCGCCAGCACGGTCCATAGTCTGTGCATCGAAACCTCCCGGTACGGAATTGCAGGAAGATATCAGAGTGATCGCGCGAGGGCTGTATGTTTTTCCGACGTCATTCCGGGGCGGCCCCGAAACCTTACTGCAGCACTAATCCCTCATGGTGAGGAGGCGCGGAGCGCCGTCTCGAACCATGGGCCACGGTCAGGCCTCGTCCTTCGAGACGCTTGCTTCGCAAGCTCCTCAGGATGAGGGGATAGAGCTGGCTATGACGCAGTAAGGGCAGGACTGAACCCGGAATTAGCGCTGACGCGCGCCCCGGAATGACGGCCGAAGTTTTTTCCGGCCAATAGCCCTTGCGTATCATTTGCCGAAATAACAACATGGCCCGATAACAATATCGGAAACGCGAGGGCTTCATGGAGTTCGAGACCATCGTCGTGGAGCGGCCGGAGCCACGCATCGCGCGGATCGTGATGAACCGGCCCGAGGCGCGCAACGCGCAGAACCTGCAGATGACCTACGACCTCAACGCCGCCTTCGACCAGGCGGTGCAGGACGATGCGGTCAAGGTCATCATTCTCGCAGGAAGTGGCCCGCATTTTTCGGCAGGTCACGATCTGCGCCCCGGAGCCAAGAATACCGCCGGCGTGGATTTTCCGCCGGTCGGAAATTGGGGCGGCTTCGCCGAACCCAACGCCCACGGCCGCTTTGCGCGCGAGCAGGAAATCTATCTGCAGATCACGCGGCGCTGGCGCAATCTGGCCAAGCCCACGATTGCGGAAGTGCACGGCAAGTGCATCGCCGGCGGCCTGATGCTGGCCTGGGCCTGCGACCTCATCGTCGCCAGTCACGATGCGGAGTTCTGCGATCCCGTGGTCACCATGGGCGTCTGCGGCGTCGAATGGTTCGTGCATCCCTGGGAGCTGGGTCCGCGCAAGGCCAAGGAATTGCTGTTCACATCAGACGTCTGGAGCGCGGAGGAAGCGCACCGGCTCGGCATGGTGAACCACGTCGTGCCGCGTGACGAACTTTCGTCCTTTGTGATGAAGCTTGCCGAAAGGATCGCAGCAAAACCTTCTTTCGCGCTGAAACTGACAAAAGAGGCCGTCAATCGCTCGGTCGACGTGATGGGACAACCCGCGGCGATCGAGCAGGCGTTCGCACTGCATCAGCTCTGCCACGCGCATAATCTGCAGGAATTCGGCATGGTGGTGGATCCCGCAGGCCTCCATCCGTCGGTGCGGAAATCGGCACCAGTAAAATAGAAGAAAGCAAAGCAGACCAGATGGACCTCACCTTGAGCGACGAGCAGCGATTGCTGCGCGAAAGTGCCGACCGCTTCGTCAACGAGACCTATACCGCCGATCATCGCCGCCGGATCGCCGGCGATCCGCTCGGCTTCAGCGCTGACATATGGAAGCAATTCGCCGACCTCGGCTGGCTGGCGTTGCCGATCGCCGAGGCTCATGGCGGGCTTGGTGGCAGCGCGATCGAGATCGGCATCCTGATGGAAGCGTTCGGGCGCGGCCTCGTCTCCGAGCCGTATCTCTCCACCGTGGTGATCGGCGCATCGCTGATATCGGAATGCGGCAGCGAAGCGCAGAAGCAGGCGCTGCTGCCAAGGATTGCCGACGGGTCGCTCTATCTGGCGTTTGCGCATTCGGAGCGCCAGGCGCGCTTTGATCTGGCGGACGTTCGGACCACCGCGAAGAAGACGCCTGACGGCTGGCGTCTCGACGGGCACAAGACCGCCGTTCTCGACGGCAACGCCGCCGGACAGATCATCGTCTCCGCCCGCGTCGATGACGGCAACGGCAAGCCGGGCGAGCTTTGCCTGTTCCCGGTGCCACGGGACACGAGCGGCCTCGCCTCACGCGATTTTCCGCGGCTTGGCGGCGGCCGGGCCTGCAATTTCGATCTCAGGGATGTGCGACTTCCCGCTGACGCGCTGCTCGGCGACGGCGGCGACGTGCTGTCCGTGATCGAAGCCGTGGTCGACCGCGCGATGGCCGCGCTCGGGGCTGAGGCCGTCGGCATCATGCAGACCCTGCTCGACCAGACGCTCGAATACACCAAAATTCGAAAGCAGTTCGGACGGCCGCTGTCCGCCAATCAGGTGATACGCCATCGCCTCGCCGACATGGCGATGCAGTGCGACGAGGCGCGTTCAATGGCGTTGCGCGCCGCGCTGATGGTTGATACCGAACCGGTCGCGCGCAGCCGCGCGGCCTCCGGCGCCAAGGCCAAGATCGGCAAGTGCGCGCGTTTCGTCGCGGAACAATCGGTCCAGCTTCATGGCGCAATGGGCGTCACCGAGGAACTCGACATCGGCTCCTACTTCAAGCGGCTGCTTGCCTTCGACACGCTGTTTGGCAGCAGCGCCCATCATTATCGCCGTCACGCCGCCTTGAGCGGCCGTGCCGTTCAGGCATAACGGAGCGCAACATGGATCTTACCTTCAACGCCGAAGAACGCGCTTTCGAGCAGGAAGTGCGCGAATTCATCGCGGCAAGCCTCACGCCGGAAATGAAGCGCGCCACCGCGCTGACGCCATCGGTGTTTTCCGACCCTGATATCGGCATGGCCTGGCAGCGAGCGCTGCACAAGAAAGGCTGGGGCGCGCCGGGCTGGCCGGTGGAGCATGGAGGGCCCGACTGGACCCCGGCGCAGCGCTGGATCTTCGAGGCCGAATGCGCGCGCGCCGGCGTTCCGAATGTGAATGTCATGGGCGTCAAGATGGTCGGCCCCGTCATCATCGGCTTCGGCTCGCCCGAGCAGAAGAATTTCTACCTGCCGCGGATTCTCTCCGGCGAGGATTATTGGTGCCAGGGCTACTCGGAGCCGGGATCCGGCTCCGACCTCTCCTCGCTGAAAACCCGCGCGGTGCGCGACGGCGACGACTACATCATCAACGGCACCAAGATCTGGACCACGCATGCCCATCACGCCAATCGGATGTTCGCGCTGGTGCGCACCAACGAGACCGAGCGGCAGCAGGATGGCATCAGCTTCATCCTGATCGACATGAAGAGCCCGGGCATCACGACGCGGCCGATCCTGACCATCGGCGGCGACCACGAGGTCAACCAGGTATTCTTCGACGACGTGCGCGTGCCCGTCGCCAATCGCGTCGGCGAGGAAGGCAAGGGCTGGACCTACGGCAAATATTTGCTCGAGTTCGAGCGTGGCTCCGGCATTGCTTCGGCCAAATTGCGCGACGCGCTCAAGACGGTTTCGGACCTCGCCGAATCCGACGCCACCGGCCGCGCCATCGACGATCCCGATATCGCGGTGCGGATGTCCGAGATCGAGGTCGATATCGATACACTGGAAATGACCGAACTGCGCGTGCTGTCGGCGTTGCAGACCGGACAAAATCCCGGCGCGGTGTCGTCGCTGCTGAAGCTGCGCGTCAGTGAAATCCGCCAGGCGGTGACGCGGCTCGGCGTCGAAGTGATCGGCAATGACGGCCTCTATGTCGAGCCGGTACGGCCGCTCTACCGCCTCAACGAGGCGCCGGAATCCCCGAGGAAATGCTGCCGGTGGTGCCGGGTTTCTCAACGGCCGGGCGTATACGATTTTCGGCGGCTCGTCGGAGATCCAGCGGGATATCGTGGCGAAGATGGTGTTGGGGCTTTGACCGTTGTCGTTCCGGGGCGCGCATAGCGCGAACCCGGAACCTCGAAGTTGCGGCGCGAGATTCCGGGTTCAACGCTTCGCGTTGCCCCGGAATGACGGAGGGAGCCCTACACCCCCGCCGCCTTCGCATCCCGGATCGCCTGCCATACCTTCGCCGGCGTCAGCGGCGTATTGAGCTGCTTGATGCCGAGTTCGCCCAGGGCATCCATCACGCCGTTGGTGACGCAAGGCGGGCCGCCAATGGCGCCGGATTCGCCGCAGCCCTTGGCGCCGAGCGGATTGGTGCGACAGGGCGCGGAATCGTCCAGCGTGACGACAATCGGCGGAATGTCGTCGGCGCGCGGCACGCAGTAATCCTGGTAGCTCGCGGTCAGCAACTGGCCTTCTTCGCTGTAGGCGACGCCCTCATAGAGCGCCTGCCCGATGCCCTGGGCGACGCCGCCATGCACCTGGCCGGTCACCAGCATCGGATTGACGGCGATACCGACGTCATCGACCGTGGTATAGCGCACCACCTTGCTGACGCCGGTTTCCGGATCGATCTCGACTTCGCAGATGTGCGTGCCGTTCGGCCAGCTCGGCCCGTCGACCTCGCCTTCGGAATCGACCGAGAGCCGCGCGCCGTCTTCCTTCTTCGCGATCTCGAACAGGCTGATGCGCTTGTCGGTGCCGACCACCGTCAGCCAGCCGTCGCGATATTCGATGTCCTCAATGGAAGTCTCCAGCACGTTCGAGGCCTTCTCGCGCGCCTTGCTGATCATGTCGTTGGTGGAGACCGCGACCGCCGTGCCGCCGACGAACAGCGAGCGCGAGCCGACGCTGCCGAAACCGGTGGCCAGATCCGTGTCACCCTGCACCACGTCGATCTTGCCCATGGCAATGCCGAGCGTATCCGACACCATCTGGGTGTAGGTGGTCTGCAGGCCCTGCCCCATCGCCATGGTGCCGGAGTGCAGGATGATGCGGCCTTCCGCAGTCGCGTGCAGGCTGACCTTTTCGGTATGCGCGCGCCCGCCGGTCCATTCGATGTAGCTGGTAAGCCCGCGCCCGTAGAGCAGGCCCTTCTTCTTCGCCGCCTTCTTCCGCGCGGCGAAGCCATCCCAATCCGCCAGCTCGGAGGCGCGCGACAGCATGTGCGCGAAGGCGCCGGAGTCGTACACCTGCCCGACGGCGTTGGTGTAGGGCAGTTGCGCGGGCTTGATGTAGTTCATCTTCCGGATGGTGCGCGGATCTATGCCGATCTGGCGCGCGGCGGCATCCATCAGCCGCTCGACGATGAACACGGCCTCTGGCCGCCCCGCGCCGCGATAAGCGCCGACCGGCGCGGTGTTGGTCATCACCGACTTCACTTCGAAATGCACCAACGGCAGATCGTAGACGCCGGTTTGCACGAACGGGCCGAGCATCAGCGGAATGATATTCGCCGCACCCGAACTGTAGGCGCCGGTGCCGCCGACCGATCGGACCCGATAGGCCTGCACGCGGCCCTTGGCGTCGAGCGCAAATTCAGCGGTCGAGGTCAGATCGCGGCCGTGGGTGCCGCCGACGAACTCGTCGGTGCGGTCGCCCCGCCAGCGGATCTTCTTGCCGAGTTTTGTCGCGGCGTAAGCGACAATGCCGTCTTCCGGATAGAGATTGGTCTTCTGTCCAAACCGCCGCCGATGTCGCCGACCAGCACGCGAACGCTTTCCTTCGGCCGCTTCAACACCGCCTCGGCCAGCACGTCGCGGGTCGAGGCCGGCGTCTGTGACTGTACATGCAGGATCAGCCGGCCGGACTTCTTGTCGATCTCGGCGATCGTCGAGCGCGGCTCCATGGCGGAGGGGATCAGCCGCTGGCTGACCAGGTCGAGCGAGACTTTATGCGCAGCGCTGGCAAAGGCCTCCTCGACCTTGGCCGCGTCGCCGTAGCTCATGGCCGCCACGATATTGTCGGGCGCATCCGGCCAGACCACCGGCGCGCCTGGCTTGATCGCTTCCAGCGGGTCGACCACCGAGGGCAGCACCTCGTAATCGACCGCGATGGCTTCGGCCGCGGTCTGCGCCAATACACGCGATGTCGCCACGACGGCCGCAACCGCCTCGCCGGCATAGCGCACGATTTCATGGGCGAGCAGCCGCCGCGGCGGCACCGTCATCGGCTTGCCGTCCGGCCGCTTGAAAATCGCAAGTGTCGGGATGGTGCCGATATCGTCCTTGATCAGGTCGGTGCCGGTGTAGATCGCTTCGACGCCTGCCATCCCGGCGGCGGCAGCCGTATCGATCGAGACGATTCTGGCATGAGCATGGGGCGAGCGCAGCACGTAAAGCCACAGCGCGCCCTCGTCGGGCTGGTCGTCGATGAACTGCCCCTTCCCGGTGAGCAGTCTCTGGTCTTCCAAACGCCTGACCGGCTGGCCCGCACCAAAACGCATATTGCCGGGAAGAATGTTCATCAGTTTGTCCTTCGAGCTTCTTGTCGGATTGGGCGGGGTTTTAGCGGTTTTTCCGCCTGAGACAACTCATTCAATTCACTGCAACAAATACGCCAGCGCACCGGGCGCGGGGGACCGCGAACGGGTGTAATTCTGCCAAATGGGATTATCAGCCGCGGGCGATATCCACGATATCGACATTGACGTCGCGCGTATCCGAACCGCGTTTCAGGGTGATGCGGACGCTCTTGCCCGCGCCGACCTGCTCGATCTGATCGGTCAGGTCGGAAAGGCGATGAACCGGCTTGCCATCGACTTGAACGATGACGTCGCCCAGCGCGCCCGAGGTAAAATCGACGCCGCGGATGCCGGCACGCTCTGCAGGACTGCCCGGCGCGGTGCGCACGACGATCACCCCTTCGACGCCCATACGCGTCGCAACCGCTTCACCGGCGGCAACGATGCCGATTCCCGGCGTCGGCACGCGACCGCTCTTGATCAGCTCGGGCACGATGCGATTGACGATGTCGGCCGGGACCGCGAATCCAATACCGGCGCTGGAGCCCGAGGGCGAGATGATGGCCGTGTTGACACCGATCAACCGTCCCGCCGAATCCAGCAGCGGGCCTCCCGAATTGCCGGGATTGATCGCCGTATCTGTCTGGACCACGTTGGTGATCTCGCGGCCGCTGCTGGTCGGCAGCCGGCGCTTGAGCGCGCTGATGATGCCGCTGGTCAGCGATTGGTCGAGGCCGAACGGGTTGCCGATCGCAAACGCAATTTGACCGACCTTGAGATCGTTCGAACTGCCGAGCGCCACCGGCGGTGGTAATTGGCGGGGATTCCTGATCCGCAGCACTGCGAGGTCGTAGTTCGGCGCTACGCCGACGATTGAAGCGCGGGCCACCTCGCCCGAGGCGAAGCGAACGGCGACTTCGCGACCATTCTGTACGACGTGATTGTTGGTCACGACATGGCCGTCATTGTCCCAGACAAAACCGGTCCCCGAGGCTGCCGCGCCGGCTTCCGCGCCTTCGTCCTCGGCAAACGGACTGGTGACGGCAGATCGCGCCGCGACCTGCACAACCGACGGCGAGACGCGCTCGAAAAGCTCGATGTTGGCGCGCTCCGCGTCGGACAGCGGCCCGCGTTGGTCGACGGTTCGCGCGACCGTATTGGTCCAAGGGCTGTAGCGAATATTGGAGACAGTCAGCGCCACCAATACGCCTGCGACAATGGCTGCGAAAAGCACGAAGCGACGGTTCATCGATCACTCACCTAATGCTAATGCGCCGCTCGCGTGCGAAGGGCGATTGCGGGAAATTAAATGTCGGCATATCCAAACGCCCCAGCGGGCCTAAAGTTTCTGATCTTTCAGAGGCTTGTCGGCCCGCCAAAGCTTGCTATCCGGCATGATTTAGGCAGCGCGATCTGTCCCGCAAGTCGCGTCAACGGCAATTGAAACCAAACCTCTCCGTTCCCATTGTTGTCATGGGGCCACAATCCAGGTCTCGCCGCGGAATCTCTTGGATCAGGCGAAGTCCCGACGCGGCTTCCTGTGAGGATGCGGCCGGAGTTCGGTCATGAACAACAAGATGCGCTTCAATGTTGGCTATGCGATCGCTGCAATCTTTGCCATCTTTGTGATCCAATATTTCGTCTCCACGGCGAGCCAGCTCGCCATCATTCCGTACAGCGAATATCAGCAATTGCTGAAACAGGGGAAGGTTGCGACCGTCGGCATCTCCGACCGCACAGTTCAGGGTACCTTGAAGGAGCCGCTGTCCGGCGGACAAAAGCAGTTTGTCACGACGCGGGTCGATCAGGAGACCGCGCAGGAACTCGAGAAATACAACGTCCGCTTCACCGGCCAGATCGAGAGCACCTTCCTGCGCGACCTCTCATGGGTCATGCCGGTGCTCCTGTTCTTCGGTCTGTGGTGGTACATCGGCGCGCGCCGCGGAAGGCGGAGGGATTGGCGGCGGCCTGATGGCGATCGGCAAGAGCAAGGCCAAGATCTATGTCGAGGCCGATACCGGCGTGAACTTTTCCGACGTCGCCGGCGTCGACGAAGCCAAGGACGAACTGCGCGAGGTCGTCGATTTCCTGAAGAACCCGACCGACTACGGGCGGCTCGGGGGACGCATGCCCAAGGGCGTGCTGCTGGTCGGCCCACCTGGCACCGGCAAAACCTTGCTGGCCAAGGCCGTCGCCGGCGAGGCCAAGGTGCCGTTCTTCTCGATATCCGGTTCTGAGTTCGTCGAGATGTTCGTCGGCGTGGGCGCGGCGCGGGTGCGCGACCTGTTTCAGCAGGCGCACCAGAAGGCCCCGGCGATCATCTTCATCGACGAGCTCGACGCGCTCGGCCGCGCCCGCGGCATTGGCCCCTTTGCGGGCGGGCACGATGAGAAGGAGCAGACGCTCAATCAGCTACTGGTCGAACTCGACGGCTTCGACTCGCGTTCGGGCCTTGTCATTCTTGCCGCCACCAACCGGCCGGAAATCCTTGATCCGGCGCTACTGCGTGCGGGCCGCTTCGACCGGCAGGTGCTGGTCGACCGCCCCGACAAGAAGGGACGCATCGAGATCCTCAAGGTGCATGCGAAAAAGGTGCAGCTTGAGTCCAGCGTCGACCCCGAGGCGGTTGCGGCGCTCACGCCGGGCTTCACGGGAGCCGACCTTGCCAATTTGGTCAATGAAGCCGCGCTGCTCGCGACACGCCGTGGCGCCAACGCGGTTGGAATGACCGACTTCAACAACGCGGTCGAGCGCATGGTCGCGGGGCTGGAGAAGCGAAACCGGCTTCTCAATCCGAAGGAGCGCGAGATCGTCGCCTATCACGAAATGGGCCACGCGCTGATCGCGCTCTCGCTGCCCGGCGTCGATCCAGTGCACAAGGTTTCGATCATTCCCAGAGGCGTCGGCGCGCTCGGCTACACCATCCAGCGCCCGATCGAAGATCGCTTCCTGATGACCAAGGAGGAACTGGAGAACAAGATGGCGGTGCTGCTCGGCGGGCGCGCGGCTGAATGGATCGTGTTCAACCACCTGTCTACCGGCGCCGCCGACGACCTTCGCCGCGTCACCGACATCGCCCGCAGCATGGTGACGCGCTATGGCATGTCCGAAAAGCTCGGCAGCATCGCCTACGAGCGCGACCCCGGCAATTTCCTGGCGGGCGCCGATCGGCCATTCCCTACGCGCGAGCGCGAGTATGCCGAAGAGACCGCCGCTTCTGTCGATCACGAGGTTCGCGCGATCGTCGATCGCGTATTCGAACGCGCGCAGGGCATTCTGAAGGCGCGCCGCGCGATATTGGACCGGGCGGCGCACAAGCTGCTCCAGAAGGAAACCCTGGAGCAGAGCGATCTCGAAGCGCTGATACGCGAAACGCCGAAAGAGTCGCTGCGGGCGGTGTAGGACTATCCGAGGTCGCGCAGCGCCGCCTCGACCACCTTGCGCTGCTCGGCCGTCAGCGCGGCCTGCGGCGGGATGGGGTCGCCGACAGCGTAGCCCTGGAAATCGAGCCTGGCCTTGATGCAGGCGGCCAGGTTGAAACGCGCAAAGGCCTCGTTGATCCGCCACAGTTTGCGCTGCAGCGCCATCGCCTCATCCCAGCGCGCCGCCTTGCAGGAGGTCATAGAGTTCGACGCTTTGCCGCGGAATGATGCAGGCCGGGCCGGCCATCCATCCCAACCCGCCGATCAGCATCACCGCCGCCGGAATATGGGCGGATGCCGAGAACACTTTAATGCTATCGCCGCAGCGGTTCATGATCGACAGCAACCGGCCGGTATTGGTGGAGGCATCCTTGATGTAGCCGATGCGCGGATGGGTCGCGAGCCGCGCGATGACATCGAGCGTGAGGTCGGATCGCTGGAATTGCGGGTTGGTGTAGATCACGACGGGAATGTCGACCGCGTCGGCAACGGCGCGGAAGTAGGATCGACCTGTGCATCGGCGATCGGGAAGTAGGCTTCCAAAATTGCGAGGATGCCATTGGCGCCCAGCTTTTGATGCGCCTTCGCCTGCGCCACAGCATCCGCCGTCGAGGTCGAAGCAACGCCGGCGATCACGGGCACGCGGCCATCAGCGGCTTCAATCGCGGCTTGCACGACAGTCGCGCGCTGCGTCTGGTTGAGATAGGCGAACTCTCCGGTCGACCCGAGCGGCGTCAGCCCATGCACGCCCGCCTTGATGAGGTCGTCGCAGAGACGGCCTAGAACGTCGCTGCAGATGTGGCCGGATACATCGACTGGTGACACCAGATAGGGAAAGACACCGTGGAAATCAGCCATGAATGAAGCATGCCTCAACAGGAAAGGTCCGCTGCCATCGCTATCCGGAATGCCCTGGCAAGGCAACGCTGTCAAAAACGTCGTGCGCGTTGACGTCGAGCGGCCGCTCCATTTGCGCTCCGAGATGCAGCTCGTGATGACGACGACCGGCGCGCCGCGTTTGCAGCAACCTTCTGCCGCAAAGATGTCCACAGATGTCCACAGGTTCTAATGAATTAACTCACGATAATTTCACGACTTTTTGCAGTCTCACCGCCCCCGGGCCAATGGGCGAGACACTGTCAATGGCTGTGCAGACCGTCGCTGAAGCATCCTCTCTCCGAACTTCCGAGCGTGGTACGCACGACTCCGCTCAAGCAGCAACAGCACCCGGCTTTCGCCACTTCCTCGGCACTCCCAATCCCTCGCAGCGATTCCGCGCGTTCGGTATCGACCCGCTCGGTTCGCCCTCAGTGTTGCCGCACCTGCGGGGACTGATGCAACGCCTGTCGCGGCGGATGGATGCCAGGGTACGTTGGCCGCACCAGGATCGATCGGCGGAAAATTGGGAAAATCCCTTCATCCCCTCGGGCTACACCTATCTGCTGCAGTTCGTGGCGCATGATCTGGTTCATTCGGCGATTCCGCTTTCGGTTGCAGGTGGTCTTGGCGGAGGAACAGCCAACGCCCGCCGTACGCCGCTCCGGCTGGAAACCTTGTTCGGCAGCGGTCCCGTCGGATCGCCGCACATCTACGCGCTCGACGCGCCGAACGACGACCGGCGAACCAAGCTGCGGCTTGGACGAATGCGCTGGAAGGAAGAGCAGCCTGCGACCGGCTGCCCATTTCGCGACATCGCGCGGACCCGGGCCGAGAACGTGACGGGTATCGATCGCAGCATCGCCGGCGTGCGCGTTGCCCTCACCGAGGCGCTGGTGGCCGATCCGCGCAACGACGATCACGCGGTGATGTCGCAGCTAACGGCGCTGTTCGCGCTGTTGCACAACGCCCTGGTCGACGTCATTCGCCGCCAGGAAGATGATGCCGCGCCGAGCGGCCGGTTCGGCGCCGCCTACAAGCGCTTCCTGTGCGCCCGCGACGCATTGACGGCGATCTATCACAATATTCTCCGCAAGGACCTGATGCGGCGCGTGATTCATCCGGCGATTTACGCGGCCTATGACCGGCCTGTCCCGGACTTCATCGACCGCCCCACATCAGCCGAGGGCTTTGCGATCGGAGACTGGGAAATTCCGTTCGAGTTCTCGCACGGCGCGTTCCGCTTCGGTCACGCGATGGTTCGGCCCGAATACCAGATCAACGACCTGTCGCTCCATGATCTCAATGTTACGCTCGAAAAGACCTCCGCGAACGACCCCGCCAATATGCCGCTCGACGAGACCTGGATGGTGCAATGGTCGCGCTTCTTCGAGATCAACGGGTCGACGCCGAATCTCAGCCGCCGCATCGGACCACATCTTAGCGATGGACTGGGCAACGATCAGATCTTTCCGGCGTTCGACCAAACCGAACGGGTCGGCCTGCTCTATCGCGATCTGCTCGGCGCGGGGCTGGCCGGCATGTGGTCGGTGGACGCGCTGATCGCCGAGATCGGCAACCGCAGACCTCGCTTCCTCGGCATGTCGCGCCTGCTCGCCGACCGCAGCTACCGTGTCAATCAAATCAGCGAATGGCTGGCTACCGAGCCGGCGTACGGCGCACTGGCCGCCGCTGACATCGAAACGCTTTCGAACGACCCGCCGCTACCTTTCTTCATCCTGTTCGAGGCGATGCACCAATCGCAGGCGGAAGGCCTGCACCTCGGCCTGCTCGGTTCGATCATCGTGTCGGAAGTCATTTTTGGAGTGCTCGCGAGCGATCCGCGTGCAGCCGACGGCGGCTCGCTTGCCGGGCAACTGGACTCCATCGCCAGTGAATTTTACCCGGCGAACGTACTTCAGGACATTCCAGAAATCTCAAGCATGGCTCAACTGGTGGAATTCACCACCGAGATTGCCGGTCTGCAGCAGGCCGTTCCCGCATTTTTGTGAGCGGAATAGTTCCGTCTCACGCAACCCGGAGGAGTAAAGAGGATGGCAATCGAAAGAATGCAAGTGACCAACCATGAGCGCTGGGGCAACCTGGTCAAGACCTGGTCCACCGGCAAGAACTATCTCGAGGACGACAACGAATATCCGATCCCGACCACGGTCGACGAATTCAAGGAGCAACTCGCCAAGGCCCAGGTGTTCATGACGGTGCCGGAGCGCTTCACGAAGGTAAAGTTCGTCGAGCAGGAGATGGACACCATCGTAGTGCGCTTGCCGCCCGCCGTGATGATCGCGGATTCCGAAGAAAAGCTCAAACAGCCGGGCGCAACCTATCCGCTTCCGCCGTTCTACAAGCGCCTGTTTAACGGCCTGGACCCGGTGATTCCCGAAAGCGACAAGTTCCGCGTGCACGCCGAGCGCGTCGGCGATTATACGATCAGCTATTGTGCTTGATTGATCTAGCTTAGGTGCACAATGCCG
Organism: Bradyrhizobium sp. TZ2; assembly: GCA_043099345.1. Classification (GTDB taxonomy): domain Bacteria; phylum Pseudomonadota; class Alphaproteobacteria; order Rhizobiales; family Xanthobacteraceae; genus Bradyrhizobium. The sequence goes on from CP170752.1 coordinate 229,805, forward strand.
TCGACTGGAAGTCCTGCGCCGCGCAAACTGTTGCGCAGGGCTTCCCATCGCTCCCTTACACTAATCGGATGAGCCTGCAGAACCCAGCGAGCTGCCGCTTCATCCGTTGGAGCAGACGAGCCGACCCAGAATGAACGCAGCCCGTTCACAAAGCGTTGAATTTCGTCCTGCGCCATTGCGACTTCTCCGATCTGGAATAGAGCCGCCGCGCGCCATACCGGAAGGATTTTGTTGATGCCTTGTGCACGATCGCAGGCCCTCAATGCATCCGGTGTAGTCACCGCAGAAAAAAGCGAATGGTGCTGTGATATGCCCATTCGAGATACGAAGGGGCGGGTGACATTGCGAGCGACCGCTCGGCGCCAAGCCGGGCTTGCTCTATCGATCCACAGAGCGCCGAGTAGTGCGCGCTGGACAGCAACGTCCAGGGGTCATTGTCGTTGAGTTCACACGCCAGCTCCATGTGTGGAGACGCTTCTGCCTCGCGGCGCGCCATCACGTAAGACCAGCCGCAGCACAGGTGCGCCCTGGAATCGACCGGGTCAGTTGAACGGCGGTCTTCGCCAGTTCAAGCGTCTCCCTGGCCTTGGCGAGATCGCGAAGCACCCCGGGATGCACCAGATGCTCGATGTTGTTCATCTGCACGAGGCTGCTGTAGCAGGGCGAGAAAGCGGGGTTTTCGCGGATGGCGTCGCTGAAGATCGAGACCGCCCGCCGCCAGCTCTCGGGGTCGAACTTGCTCATCCAGATTCTGTCCGCGCAGCCAGCGGTCGTGCAGTTCGAGCGAAACGTCGGGTTCGCCGGCAAGCCGCATCAGCCGTTCGGTCGACAACTGGACGTTCAGCGCGGTCGCAATGCGGCGGATGATCCGTTGCTGCGTTTCGAACCAGTTACCGAGGCCGAGGCGAAAGCTTTCGCTCCAGACATAGATACCCGTCGTGTCGTCCCGCAGCACCATCACGATATTGATTTCGGCGCCCGCCTGATAGGCCGTGGTTTCGATACAATATTGCGGCGCTGCGTCCGGCGCCGGCAGCACGACTGCCGCGGGAGGTCGATCGACCACGCTCCACTCCCGGAAACGCACGAGGCATGCGGCCAGATGCTGGGAGAATCCCTGCACGAGATGGCTGTGATCGTCATCGACGCCATGCATCGCGAAAGGCCGCAGCACGATGCGTGTCTTGACGGGCGCAATTGCCGACGGAGCGAGTGGAACGACCGCTTGGGCACCGGTGCGCCTGATACGGACGGCGAGTTCGTCTTTCGAGGCTCCGTCGCTGCGATCCGCAGGTGCGCGCTCGAAAACGCCGAGCTTGATGTTGGCGACGAGTTCTTCGGTCTGCGACGACGGCTCCATGCCGTAGTCGCGTTCCAGAAGATCCCAGAGCGCCTTGTAGATGCGCAGCGCGCCGGCAATATCCCCTTCTTCCGCATGCGCCCGCATCAGATAGCGGCAGGCGTGCTCATGGGTCGGATCGAGATTGACGATCGCCGTTGCAATCTTCTTCCTGATGTCGCCGGCAACATTTGCGGCCGTCAAACCGGCCTCGAGGTTGCGCATCAGTCGTTCATGGATGGTTTGACGCTTGGCCAGCACCCAGACCCGGAACGACGGATCGAGATCGTCCATTCCTTCGAACAGCCGCTCGTCAAGCTGCTGGGTATCGAGAAGCAGCGGATGGACGCGCCCGCTTTCGGCCAGTTGAAGCACGCTCTCGATATCGACTTCGACCTGTCCGGTGTCGATGCCGATCAGGAGCCGCTCCGCGACGAAGCCGCCATATCCGGCCTCCTCCAGCACCGATCGCAGTTCGCGGACGACCTGGCGCAACGAGGCGCGCGCCTTTTCTTCGTCCGACCGGCTCCACAGCAAGCCGACCAGCCGTTCCCGGCTTTCCTGCTTCATTTCCGACAGCGCGAGGTAGCCGAGGACGGCGCCGGCCTTGCGGGTTCGTAATTCGATCAGCCGGCCGTTGAACCGCAAGCCGAGACGTCCGACCAGCGACACCGACAGACGCGGGGCGCTTTCAGGCGCCGCTGCGGCTTTGTCTGCTGACATGACGCTTGCGCTGGCCGGCATGCAACGATTTCCGGAACCGGTTGGTTAATTCCGGCCACCTTATATCAAAGCGATACCCCCGGTATAGCTTGCGCCGCCCCGGTTCGCGCAATGGCGTCCCGCAGCCTCGCTGTAACAATCTCGGAGGGCTCGAGCTGGAGGCCGGGCGCGATCACGCGGACCACTGGAACGCCGAAAAGCCGGCGCGTGAGGTTGAGGCAAAAGGTCTCGATACCGAGTTTTTCCAAACGCTGTACGATCGATCCAAAGATATCGCGCGCTTCAGTTGCGTGGATCGAAAGGTGCGTGACATGCTCGGCGACCGGCTGCAGCAATTTGCATTGATCGGCATTGATCATCGCACGCCGCAGGTGGGTGCGATCCTGCGCATTGAGCGCCTCATCTCCGCGCTCGCTGCGCTTGGTGGCGACGACGGCGTCCGCCAGTTCGAGTTGGCACATCTCCACGATTGCGGAGCGGGCTGCAGCCTCCAGCCGCGGCCGGGCCGCGGGCCGAGCAAAGCCGGAACCGTCCGCCCTGCAGGAGATAGACGCGACACAGGGCACGCCGATATCCGTCGTAATATCGAGCAGCCAGGTCCGGCGCCGTGTCGATGTGGTGCGCCGAAGCTGCTGCAACAGATTTTCAGCTACGATGCTGGCTTCGTGCTGCGGCGAAATCGATCGGCCTGACTGACCGCCCCGCCACCACAGCGCGGTCGCGTCGCGCTCGATCAATTCCAGGAGACCGTGCAGAGCTGCGGCCTCCCGCGACGGGCCTGCGGCCGATCCGATACTCAACGGGAACGGCGGCGTGAACTCGCGCTGCGCCGGCGGGCGACGCAGGCAGATATCTGCCGGCAGCAGCACCTCGGCTCCGTCGGTCGACCTGGTTGCGCGAAACCAGGAAAGCGCCCTCTCCGGCTGCGCGCGGCGCTCCGACAGCATAGCGACCAGCTCTAGCGTCATTGGGCCGAGCTTGCCGACCCAGTCGTCGATGCCGGGTTTGAGCAGCGGGTCGCTTTCGGTTTGCAATTGAGAGAGATACTCGATCCCCTCGCCGATGCAGCCCTGAAAGGCTTCCTGCAGCGAAAGACCGACGCCGGAAACGCCAACCATCGGGCTTCCGTCATGCACGGGATCGGCGAGCGCTGGATCGAACTGCGCGCCAAAACTAACCAGGCCCGGCGCGTCGGGTGCAGCGAGCTCGAACACCCGTGCAAACCGAGAGGCCGCCATCAGCAAGTGGGCGCGGTTCGCGGTTTCCGGGTCATAGTGTGCTCCGGGTGCCACGGCAGAAGTAGTCCAGCGCCTGCAGCAAAATTTCCGCATCGTGATCGCCCGCCGCGCTCGATTCCTCACCGCGCAATAACGCCGCCGCGCGCGCAAACAATTTTTCCATCGAATGTTCAGCGCCGCTCACGGTGACCCTCACGCCTGACGGGCAGAATCGGATGCGAGGTCAGCCCCGCCCTCGCCTGGAGGAATTTATGCTCGCGAAAGCCCTAGTCATAGCCATGGCAGCCGATATTGCCCGGTCCGATTATGCCAAGCCAACCTTGATTCGCAGCCGAAGCCGGGAATGGCTGATCGCCTGCCGTTGGGGACCGGAGGGCGAGTATCTTTCGATTGCTACGGCCGGCCCCATCACCGAACCGCTCGCACTGGCCGCGCCGCAGGCGATCACTCCAATACACAGCCTGTTCGGCCTGCTGGTCGCGGAATCGGAAACGCAATCCACCAGCACGTTCCTGCTGGTGCGCCAGTTGCCTGGAACGATCGAGCTTGCCGGCACGTTTTTTCCAGCCGATGGATACGTGCTGCTGCAGAATCACGACGATATCCACCTCGTCTGCAAGGCGCGCTACTCGCATAGTTGCGGCTGGCTCGACGGCAGGGAAATCCGCAAGGACATTCCCGATCCGGCGCCGTCCTCAGCCGAAGCGATGTCATGGCATATCGAAGCGACGCGGCGTGACTGGATTGGCGAATTCATTCCCGGCAGCATGCCGAGAGAGTCGCGAGAGCGCGTCGCTATCCGCGCCACCGGCTGATGAGCGCGGTGTCGACCACGCCCTGGTCAATAAGGCCAGAGTCAGCATGAGCGGCGCCGACTTGCCGGCGGAGACTATCCCCGCACGCGGAAACTCCGATCGACGGTGCCCGGCCCCGCGACCGAGGATTTGGCCGCCAGTTCGCGATCGGCGATGCTTTCAACCAGCTTGGCAATGGAAAGGCGTACATGCGGACTGGTCGTTCGTACATAGGCCTTCAGGACACGCAAAGCGCCGGGCTCGGCGAGCAAGTGGACCGGAGAATCCAAACCGGGAGATCCATCCCCGGAAGATTCGAACAGCTCACCGACCGAAATGCCCAGTACGGAAGCGATCTGCGACAACCGGCTAGCGCCGACCCGGTTCGCACCCTTCTCGTATTTCTGCACCTGTTGAAAGGTAACGCCGATCCTTTCCGCGAGCACAGTTTGGCTTATGCCGCGGTTGAGCCGAAACATGCGAATTTTGGCCCCCACCATCGCATCGAGCGGGCCAGACTTCCTGATCGCCATCGTCAGCCTCCCAACTTGCCAAGTTGGAGAAGCCTAGCACAACCTCAGGGCGTCGCGGGTGCTAATTTGCGATCCCTGGAAGGGCCTTCACCCTCTGCTCCACATCGCCGTGGTCGATGGTCAACCGGCCTTTTTGGTCGATTACCGTCCTCATGGCCGGGGGATGACCGGCTTCGAGAAAATGCTGCAGGGCAGCGCGGCTCTCGTCCGGGAGCGCAAACAACCCGCGCATCAATTCAAAGAACCCTGGCTCTTCCGCCACATAGAGCAGCTCACGCAGCTCCGCTCCGGTATATTGGCCTAGCGCCGTCACAAGCCATTCGGTTTGGTCATTCGGATCGCTCTCAGGCACGCGATTCAGGTAGTAAACGACCGATTCCGCACTCATTTCATCCCCCGGTAACCTCACGATAGCCCACAGGCCCCCATTTTCCGGACGGTTTCCTGGCAGCTAACACCCAGTCTAACATTGCGTGGCCTCTCGTGATTTCAGCGTGATCGCGATGTGACATCACGCCAATATCCGGTTTGGCCACATACCGGCCCCACCCTGCCCGCAGTCAGAAAGCCTTGGCGTCTGAAAGCCTTGGCGTCAGAAAGCCTTGGCGATCAGAAAGCCTTGGTGGTCAGAAAGCTTTGGCGATAGCACGCTGGGCGTCCTGCTGAATTGTCTTCAGATGATCCTGGTCGCGAAAGCTCTCGGCATAGATCTTGTAGACGTCCTCCGTGCCCGACGGCCGCGCGGCGAACCAACCCGCCTCGGACTCGACCTTGATGCCGCCGAACGGCTGATCGTTGCCCGGCGCCCGTGTTCGGATCGCTTTGACCGCATCGCCAGCGAGCTGGCGCAGGTCGAGTTGCTCCGGCCCGAGCGCCTTCAAGGCATTCTTCTGTTGCGGCGTCGCCGGCACGTCGATCCGCTCGTAGAAGGGCACGCCAAGTTCGGCCGTCAGTCCGGTAAACAACTGGCTCGGATCGCGGCCGGTTCGGCCAAGGATTTCGGCGGCGAGCAGCCCCATCACCATGCCGTCCTTGTCGGTCGTCCACACCGAGCCGTCGCGCTTAAGGAAAGACGCGCCGGCACTTTCCTCCCCGGCAAAACCAAACGCACCGGTACCGAGGCCGTCGACGAACCATTTGAAGCCGACCGGGGTTTCGACCAGCTTGCGATTCACCTTCTTGGCGACCCGGTCGATGATCGAACTGGAGACGATGGTCTTTCCGATCGCAGCCTCCCGGCCCCATTGCGGCCGATGCTCGAACAGATAGGCGATCGCAGCCGCAAGGAAATGGTTCGGATTCATCAGGCCGCCCGTCCGCGTCACGATGCCGTGCCGGTCGGCATCGGTGTCATTGGCAAAGGCGACATCAAACCTGTCCCGCATCGCAATCAGGCTTGCCATCGCAAACGGCGACGAACAATCCATCCGGATTTTTCCATCCCAGTCCGCGGTCATGAAACGGAACGTCGGATCGACGGCATCGTTCACGATCGTTGCATTGATTCCGTAATGCTCGATGAGTGGTTGCCAATAATGAACGGCCGCGCCGCCCAACGGGTCGATTCCGATCTTCACGCCCGATGATTTGATGAGCGCCATGTCTACGGCATTGCCGAGATCGGCGACGTAAGGACGGATGTAGTCGTGCAGATGCGTCGACGGCGCCTTGCAGGCGCGCTCATACGGCATCCGGGCCACGCCCGTCATGCCGGCTTCCATGTAGGCGTTCGCAGCCTTTTCGACCTTGCCCGTCACATCGGTATCGGCCGGGCCGCCATGCGGAGGGTTGTACTTGTACCCGCCATCTTCCGGCGGATTGTGCGATGGCGTGATGACAACGCCATCGGCGAGCCCGCTTGTCCTGCCCTTGTTGTAGCTCAGGATCGCATGCGAGATCACGGGGGTCGGCGTGTAACCGCCGCGCTCGTCGATCATGATGTCGACGCCGTTCGCGGCAAATACTTCCACCGCACTCGCCAGCGCGGGCTCGGCGAGCGCGTGCGTATCGATGCCGACGAACAGCGGCCCCAAAGCTCCGTTTCGCGGCGGTGATCGCAGATTGCCTGCGTCGTCGCCAGGATGTGGTTCTCGTTGAAGGATTTTTTCAGCGACGAGCCGCGGTGACCCGATGTACCGAAGGCGACGCGCTGGGCAGGATCGGCCGGATCGGGTTTGGCGGCGAAATACGCCGTCACCAGTCGCGGCACGTTGACGAGAGAAGAAGGATCGATCGGCTTGCCTGCGGCAGGATTGGGAGCAGTCACGTGACCTCGCGGAAGGGGATGATGTCGCTGGATTATACGCAGGAGCGATGGCGTCGGCAAAACTGAATGTGCATGCGCGAAATAAGGATTAGTCAGGCATTGCGCGGCCCGACGCCGACCACGCGCACTGAGCCAGTGAAGTAAAGCTGCAGTCGATGTAGCCGCCACCCACGGCGTAAGTTTGCCGGCAAACCGGTAGTTGGGATCGTAGGTCTGAGCTCCGGCCTTGGAAAATGGAGAGGCCATCGTGCTTGCCGATCCACCGGACTTCCGCGAGAATGTGAAAGCGTTGGTCGGCAAACGAACCCGGAACTGGTCCTGGAAGCGAAGAGAGGCGGATGAAGACATCCGCCTTACCGCACAAGTAATCCCGACCATGAAGCTTTTCTTTCTTCCGGCACCAGCTCACTCTGCACGAGGCGACACCATGCCCTCACCTGTTTCGCAAACCTTGATCGACGCTGCGAGCGCCTACGAGACGCTGTTCGTTCCGGCACTCTTTCCGCAATGGGCGCCGATAGTGGCAGATGCCGCCAAGATCGAAAGCGGCGATCGCGTTCTGGACATTGCCTGCGGCACCGGGTTCTGGCGCGCGAGGCGGCAAGGCGGACCGGGCAATCCGGTCGTGTCACCGCGCTCGATCCAAACGCAGGAATGCTGGCGGTGGCGCGAGGCCTCGCGCCCGGCATCGACTGGCGGGATGGAGCGGCTGAGGCTCTGCCGTTCCCGGATGGTTCGTTTGATGTCGTTGTGTGTCAATTCGGCCTGATGTTCTTTTCGGATCGCGACAAGGCGGTTCGGGAGATGCTGCGCGTGATGGTCCCTGGCGGCAGGTGCGCGGTCGCAGTTTGGGATGCCATCGAGAACGCCCCCGCATTCGCTGCCCTCGTGGGCCTGCTGGACCACGTCGCCGGGAAGGCCCGCCGGTGACGCGCTCGCGCGCCGTTTGCGCTCGGCGACAGGCAGGTGCTCGCCGCGTTGTTCAAGGGCACCGGAGCCAGCTCCGTAGATCTCACGACCTGCGCCGGCGCGGCGCGGTTCCCCAACATGCGCGAGTTTGTAGAAGCGGAACTCAGGGGATGGCTACCCGTCATGGGAGTTGTGCTGCCGGAGCAGCAGATCCATCGCATCCTGGCAGAGGCGGAAATAATCCTCGCTCGCTATGTCACTGCCGACGGACTTGCGTTCGACATCTCGGCGCATCTCGCAACCTGCAGACGACGTTAGGTAGCGGAGTATCACGACGCTGCTGAGCTTCGCCGCAAACTCAACGGCGACGGCAGTTGAGCATCCTCACCGCGCCTCATGGCGTCCAGACGACGTCGCTACGACTGCAAAATCACTTCAAGCGCAAAATTTCACTCATCCAATTTCTTGCTAAGTTCAGGATCGAGCTTGTTCCGGTCGATAGACTGATAGAACGTGATTGGTCTGCATTTTCCCTCGAAATCCGCGAGGACGATGGCCGTCCACGGACTGGTGGTCTCGCCCGAACCGTCGCGGAGCTCCGGCATGACCTTGCGGGCAGCGATCACATACCAAGCGCGACCAGCCGTTGCCGCCTTCGCAGCCGCAGCGTACTCGTCCAATATCCCGCGCAGATTTTTGCGCATTTCTTCTTCAGTGTCCCCGCGGAGGTATTTTCGAGACGACTTTCCCGCCTCTCCGTACTCATGATGAATATTCAACTGCAGTCGGGCATCGTCCACTTCGATCTTGGTCACCCGGATCGCCGCTCCGCCTTCGCGAAGATAGTCTCGCACCCGGACGTCGCAGGCCAAAAACCTGTCCGTGGGCGGCTGAGCGATGCTAGCTGCAGGGGGGACCGCGGCAAGAGCCCGGGTGTTCTTTTTCGAGGAGCAGCATCCGCAGGCATCGTGGCGATGGCGGCGCTGAGGAGCGCCGCGGCAAGCACGACTGGAAGAGGGGCATTCATGAGTGCGCTGCCAATGTGGTGTTTCTAGAACGCACTGGCCGCAGCGCTGGTTCCGGGCCTAGGGAACTTTTTCCTCAATACAGCCTTGTCCTACGAAAACGGGACCTTACAGGAGCGGCTTTTCGACCGTCGGCAGGTCATGGACTCGATTCTCATCAAGATCTTCGCCACGGCGCTTGCCTTCAGCCAGGTCACTACCCGGCCGGATGGGGTCAAGACGGAGTTCGATGCGGTGCGCGACCGCGTCGAGGTGGCGCAGCTTTTGAGTGCCGGCTGCGCCCACATGCGCAAGGCTTTCGACATCGAGGACATCAACCTGGACGATCTGATTGCCACTGCCATGGATGACAAGGAGGCATTGAGCAGCGAGATCAAGGCGCTCAAAGGACTGAATCTGGCCGACCTCCACATGGCCTACAGACAGTTCTGCAAAGTCGAAAAAGCGGAAGGATCTCCGGTCGATCTTGGTCAGGTCATCGCCTTCTACAACAGCGCGGTCAAGGATCTGCCCGACGCCGTGCAGCTTAAGAACCTCAGACTTCCTGGCATGAGCGTAGTCCTCGACAACAAGAGCGAGCGCCTTGCCGAGATTTACGTGCCGAACCATCGCCGCGTCTGGGTCAAGCTTGCGGATATCCCGGAAGCGGTGCGCAACGCATTCATCGCCGCCGAGGACAAACGTTTCTTTCAACACGCCGGCATTGACGAGCGCGGACTGGTCCGCGCCTTCATCGGCAATTTCACGCAGCCGAGCCGGCCGCAGGGCGGCTCGACCATTACGCAGCAGGTCGCCAAGAACCTGCTGGTGGGCAACGACATCACTTACGAAAGAAAGCTGCGCGAAATGATCGTTGCCTCGCGGATGGAGCGCGCCCTGACCAAGGCGGAAATCCTCGAGCTCTATCTCAACTCGATTTATCTCGGTCGCGGAGCCTGGGGCATCGAGATGGCGGCGCGCAGCTATTTCGGTAAATCAGCCAAGGCGCTCTCCGCAGTCGAGGGCGCGCTGCTCGCCGGGCTCGCCAAGGGACCGAACTACTTCAATCCCGACCACCACCCTGAGCGCGCGCGAGCGCCTTGCCTACGTGCTGGGCCGCATGCAGGACGACGCCATGATCGACGCCGCCGCGGCGCAAGCAGTATTGCCGCGGCTTGTCGAGTACCGGCCGACGCGACGGGACTTCGCCTTTCACTTCGTCGATCACATCGCCCGCGAGGCAAAGGTGGTCGCGGGCCTCGATACTCTCACCAGTTCCTCCTACACGGTGCGCTCGACCGTCAACTCGGGCTTGCAGCGCATAGTCGAAGCAACATTGCAGGAGGGCCTCGCGCAGTACGAGCTGAACACCAGTCGTTACAAATTTGAGGGACCCGAGGCGAACATTTCCAATGCTGTCCGTCTGAGTGCGGCTGACCCGAGGGCCACGGAACCGGCTTGGCTCGTGGCGTTGAAGACGACGCGGCTACCTCTCTATGACGTTCACTGGGAATCGGCGGTCGTCCTGGAGAATACGCGTGGCAAAAGCGGCCATGCGATCAACGTCGGCCTGACCGACGGAAGCATCCTGCCGCTGAACACCTGGAGCGCCGCGATTCGGCGCAGTCTCAAGCCGCACGACGTGGTCTACGTGCAGGTACGCAAAGCCAATGGTAAGCAAGCGGCGCGTGCCGATCTGCGCATTCGACCGACCGTGGAGGGAGCGGCGCTCGTACTCGAGAATGAAACCGGCCGCATTCTCGCGATGGCGGGCGGCTTTTCGTATCCGGCAAGCCAGCTCAACCGCGTCGTCCAGAGCTTGCGGCAACCCGGCTCCACCTTGAAGCCGCTGACCTACCTCGCCGCCCTTCGGAAGGGCTTGCAGCCCAACACGCTGGTGCTGGACGAACCCATTACGCTGGCACCGATCGGGGCGACGGGCTCCGCGCGCCAGCGCGGTTTCTGGTCGCCGAAGAACTACGAGGGCGGCGCTTCGGGCGCCATTACACTGCGGCGTGCGCTGGAAAACTCCCGGAATCTCGCCACCGCGCAACTGCTCGCGACCGGTCTCGACGACAGCGCCGAGCGAGGCCTCGACCGGGTTTGCGAGGTCGCGATGGAAGCGCAGCTCTACAAAGAATGCATGCGCTACTACCCGTTCGTGCTCGGTGCCCAAACTGTGCGGCTCATCGACCTTGCGGCGTTCTATGCAGCGATCGTCAACGAAGGCGCACGACCCCAGCCCCATGCGATCGAAACGATCGAACAGGACGGCCGCCCAATCTACCGGCACGATCGGCATGCGGTGTCCTGGATCGGCTTCGCCGACCGCGCATCATTTTACCAGTTGAAATCAATGCTGCAGGGCGTGCTCGCGCGTGGAACCGCGCGCGTGGTGAAGCATCTCTCGCCCTATGTCGGCGGCAAGACTGGCACCACTGATGATTCGGCCGATGCCTGGTTCGTCGGTTTCACAAATGACGTCACCATCGCCATCTGGGTCGGCTACGACAATGGCGACGGCGGGCGCCGCACCCTTGGGCGCGGCCAGACCGGCGGGAAAGTGGCGCTGCCGATGTTCGAGCCGATCGTGCAGGCAGCCTGGGAGCTGCACGCTCCCAAGACGGCGTTGAACGGCCCTTCGCGCGAAGCCATGCGTCAGCTCGTTGCTCTGTCGATCGATCCCCTTACCGGCGATCCTGCACCGGCCGGCTCCGGGCGCGCTTTCACCGAGTACTTGAAGAGGGATCCGTCGGGCAGAATCGATGATACGCAATTTCGGATCGTCTCGCGTGCAGAAAGCTACGCCTATCGTGGCGGTCATGACGAGGACGACGGTCCATTCCAGCAGTGGTCCCACCACAACCGCCTTTACGGCGATAGCCGGCCGCCCTTTCCATTCCCGAGCTGGCGTCTTGGTCCGCGCGAATATCCCTCCTGGCGCGGATATCCCGATGACGAGGACCGCCTCCCGCGACCGCCGCTCCGAGTCGATCCCGATTATTTCTGGCGGCGGCTGAATTGAGCATTGACGCCATGAGACTCCACCGTGCCGCTGTCCTCATCGCCGCCTGCGTCGCCACTTGCACGGGCGCGGCCGCGCAGGAATTCCAGCTGGAGGACGTGCCCGCAGTCGCCAGCGTTCCGATCGCACAGATCAAACCGCGCACCGTCATCTTCGCCGACCAACGCAACGACAAGCTCGCCGATTCCTCGACCGGGCTGATTCCTTTCGACGATTGGGCCAGCTCACGTCCGGTTCAGCGGCGCTTCCTCTCGCTGTTCCCGAGCTTCGTTGAGCCCACGCTCAACCAGCAAACGAAGCTGAAGCTCTCGGTCTACCAGGCCGAGGCGCGGTTTCGACTTCCAAGACCGGCAGCGGCATTGGATCTGTCGCGGTATGCGAACGTTGCGTTCCTCGAGCAGATCGATCCGGCAGTCAAGCACCGGCCGATCACGGCGGGCGATGCTGTTCCCAACAAAGACGCGGGCGCCGCGCAAAACCGTCCGCCGAATCGCCGCTGGTGCGAGGACGCGAAGGCGATCTGCGTGCAGTCCCGCTACATGTTCGAAGGGAAAATTCCGGCGGGCATTCAGCTTGCCAACAAGCTGCGCGAGGAGAGCAAAAAGCCCATTCCGGATTTCATCGAGTTCCAGAGTGAGATCATGGTGGTCACGCAGCCGCACCTTGCCGAGTTGCCGAGCCTGACAGGGCTCGACTCCACAGTCACCAGCGGGCTCGAGCAGAACATCTTTTGGGTGAACCAGGTCATCCAGTTCGGCAAGCTGCTAGCGGTTCTGCAACAGCATCCGACCGAGCGGGAAGCCGCCATCGCGACGGTCTACATTCTGATTGCGGTCAGGAACGACGTGCTGAACAAGCAAAGGGAACACAGCAAAACACCCATTCTGCGAAACCTCGTGCCCGCGCAGCTGCTCATGGGCAACAGCTCCTTCAACAGCGGCGATTCGCTGAGCGCTGGCCTGCCGAAATACGCCAGAAGCCGCATCAAGGCGATCGCCGACATGATGGAGCGGGAATGAGCAGATCGTGTGCCGCGACGAACGGACGCCGGTAGATGGACAAATCGCGTTTGCAGTCGACAGGCGTCCAAGAGTGCGTTTGAGAACGTCAGTGGCTGATACGCCGGAGCAGAAGACCGCCCATGGCGACATGGATCATGGCTTCGGACACGTCGATGCGGGCCTCGTAGTCGCGGACGAGGCGCCGCCATCGTGTCATCCAGCCGAAGGTCCGCTCGACGACCGTGGAGAGATGGACCTCGAACAGGCGGGTCGGCCTCGGATGCGCTCGCTGACATCGGTCACTCTTCGCCATTTGTCTTCGTATTGCGCTCAGCTGAGTTCTTGGGCGAGTCCGATGAGAAGCCCTTCAGGCCCACGGATGTAGCAGAGCCGATACGCGTCTTTATACTGGACTACTTCGCCTACGAGTTGCGCGCCGCGCGTGCGGAGCCTTTCAAGCGTCTCGTCGATGTCGTCCACGGCGAACATGACGCGGAGGTAGCCTAGGGCGTTGACCGGGGCGTTCCGGTGATCTGCGACGACAGGCGGCGTGAGGAAGCAGGAGAGCTCGAGCCGGCTGTGGCCGTCCGGTGTGCGCATCATGGCAATCTCGACACGCTGATCGCCCAGTCCAGTGACACGTCCGGCCCATTCTCCCTCGATCGTGGCCCGCCCTTCGAGCTCGAGGCCAAGTTCGCGAAAGAAATCAATCGTCCCTCCAAGGTCTTCGACGACGATTCCTACGTTGTCCATCCGCTTGAGCGCCATGTTTCCAATCTCCAAGGTGTCGTTCCAATCTACAAGGCGTCGCGTAGTCTAACAACGGACGCTTGAGGTGCCCCCAACACCGATAGATGATGACATGTGGACGTGCGGTCGTGTCCACATGTCTACAATTCTGCGAGCCGTGATAACCACCGGCCGGACAGCATCGTGACCCTGGGCGGTAGGGTTTCTGATTGAGGCATGTCTACATGTGGGTGGTATGACCGCGTTACTACTCTTCTTCGCGATGGCGGCCATCGCTGCTGTCCACATCAGAAGCTTGAATCATGGACCGCCCCATACCGCCACCCCGTTTTCAAACGGTCTCTAAGAAACCCCGAAGAACTGGCAAACAGTCACCGAGCCAGGGGCGACCTAGTGGCCAGTGGAGTGTTGGTTCATTTTCTCCAAAAGCTCGCGCATTGCATCGAACTGCGTGCCGAAGCCTTTCCAATCTCCGGACTTCAATCGCTCCACTGCCTGATTGTAGCGATCAAGCGCCTCCGTGCCTGATTTGCTGCTGGGCTTCTCACCGGCGTCTCCCCTGCCGTGCTTGAAACGGTCGGCGCAGCGCTGGGCTCTATGAACAGCGCTGACAAGGCTTCGGCGAGCGTCTCCTTCATCACCACATGTTCGCCGTAGGCTGCGATCACGCGTTTCAGCTCCGGCAGGTGTCCGTGTTCCGCTCGCAAATAGAGCGGCGTTACATAAAGGATCGAGTTCTCGATCGGGATCACAAGCAAGTTCGCACCGCGGATCACCCGCGAGCCCATTTGGTTCCACAACGTGATTTGTTGCGATATCTCGGTACTCTGATTGATCCTCGCTTCGATCTGGAACGGTCCATAGACGAGCTTCTCCTTGGGAAACTCGTAAACGATCAGCTTGCCGTAGTCGGGCCCATCGCAGCGCGCGGCGAGCCACGCGATCATGTTGTCGCGGCGGCTGGGCACCATCGGCAGCATCAGGAAGAACTCAGCCTGCGGCTCGCCGGGCAGCCGCATGATGATGTAGTAAGGCGCCATCATTGCGGTGCCGCCGCCACCCGGCTGGCGCGGGAATTGCCAGAGATCTTCGCGATTATAGAAAACGTCGGCCGCGTCCATGTGGTAGGTTTGATACAGCCGCGCCTGAATCAGAAACAGATCCTCCGGATAGCGAATGTGCTTCTGCAAGTCTGACGGCATGGCCGCGAACGGCTTGAACAAGCTCGGAAAGATGCGCTGGAAGGTTGCGGCGACGGGGTCGCCGGTATCCATCAAGTAAAGTCGACAGTTCCGTTATAGGCATCGACGATAACCTTCACCGAATTGCGAATGTAGTTGAGGTCCTGCCCTTGCGCCGGCTGCGCAGAGGGAAATAGGAACTCACCGTATAGGCGTCCTGCATCCAGAACATCCGCCCATCGCTGATGACCAGATAAGGATCGTGATCGAGCCTAAGGAACGGAGCGATCGTCCGTACCCTTTCCCCGATATTGCGGCGGATCATGATCCGGCTGTCGGTGGTGATGTAGCTGGAGAGCACCAGGTTCGGGTCGTTGAAGTAATATGCAAACAGGCCTCTCCACACCATCGGCCCTATCGGAACGCCTCCCGCGCCGTCATAAGTCGCGTAGACATTGTCCTTTCCCTTCGGATAGTCGAACTCAGGAGTGCTCCCCTTGACGATGACATAGCTGTCGCGCTCTTCGCCGTAGTAGATGCGCGGTTCACGGATCTGGGGGCCTCCGTCCGCAACAGGAGGTATGTCGCGCAAATAGAAGAATGGCAGCCCTTCGGCGCTCTTGCGCGTGACCGGGCTCATCACCGCGCCGGTGCCGTGAGTAAACAGCACGTGGCGGTTGACCCATGTCTGGGCATTCGGCGGCAGCAAGGAGGGCCGCAGTTCGCGGGCCGAGATCATGACGCTTTGGTAGGAGCCATCGAGCCAGTAGCGATCAACGTCAAGATGATGGAATTTGTAGTAAGTGCGGATCTCCTGCAGCTGCGCGTAGGTGTCCGACAAGGGCTGCCAGTCCCACAGCCTGATGTTCTCGATTGTCGCCTTGTTGGCGTTAAGCGTCTTGAAGGTAAGCGTCTGTTCGGCAGCAAACGGCTTGGCTGCGATCTGATCGAGATTGTATGCCTGCCGGGTGAGTGCGATGTTACGTTCGATGTAGGGCTTCTCCAGCTCCAACTCGCTTGGTTTGACGAAGAACTGCCGGAACAGCGCGGGAGCTACGCCTGACAGCACGAGCGAGCCGATGACGACAAGCATGACCGCCGCGGCAGGAATCCGGTAGGTCCTCACCTGGACGTTTGCCAACGCAGCAAACGCCGCAATAATCGACATCCCGATCATTAGCCACAGGCCCGGTAGCCCCACATGCACATCGGTGTAACTGGCGCCCACGACGACGCCGTTGTCGCCATACAGCAGCAGATAACGGTCGAGAACGTACGACCAGGCCTTCACGACGAAGAGGAGAGCGAGCAATGCCGAGCCGTGAGCGATTGCTGTCGGCGACATCGATCGACGATGAATGTTGTATTCGATGTCGCCATGCACCCAATAGATCGCTGCGGCGAAAAGCGCGCTCAGAACGAGTGTGAGCAGCATCCAGTTTTTGAGGAGGATATAGGCCGGCAATACGAACAGATAGAAACTGATGTCCTTGCCGAAGAGCGGGTCGTCTGCGCCGTAGAGGACGTGATAGAAAAACTGCAGGATGACACCCCAATTGCCGACTTCGGCCGCGGCAACCAGCAGTGCGAGCAAACCTGCACCGCCCGCGATGACGCGGGACCATCGCATCCGATCGCGCACGACCGCCAACAGGTCGGGCGGCGGCACATTGCCCGCAAGATTCCACACGAACGCCGCGACAGATTGCGGCGGCTGCGGCTGGGCAAAAGCGCACCGCGAGCCATCCGTTCAACCAAAGGACGACCGCAGTTCCGGTCCAGACTGCAAAAAGGACGACCGCTTTGGCGCCGATCGTCGTCCAAAAAAACCTGCGGATAGCCGATCGCGGAAAACCACAGCCAGTCAACCAGGAAGTCGCTCGTGAGCCAGAGCAGGATCAGGCAAATCCCGACGAAGACGGCCGCAATGATGGACCCGACCACGGCGCTTTGCCTTGGTGCCTTCCGTTCGGGTCCGGTAATCCCGATCGTCATGACCTGATCATAGCGGAAATGAAGGACGCCGGCCGCTAGATTCGTGGTCGGGATTGCGCGGCAAAGTGCGACGCGGATGCTGGAAGCTCCGTCGCCGGGAGCCGGAACTCCCCTTCGAAGGTGCGCGCTCCCAAAATATCGAAAACAACCCCATGCAAAGTAGCAGGTGGCCGTCGGCATTAGAAAAGGCAACTTGACGCGTCGGGCAAATCAGGGGCATTTTTTCATCATTCCGAAATCCTGCAACCGCCCGTCGCCCGCAATAGCGGGCGCGTCGGTACGATTGCGGCTCAAATCCTCACCCACAATTGAAATTGCACCGGATCGCGGCGGCGAACGATCGCCTGCGTGTGGCCGAACCGCGCGCGCTTGCGTCGCGCGTGCAAGGGAAACTCGACATGGACACCGCTCCTGACCTCACCATGCCAACGGCGATCGCCGCAACCGACGGGGCCAAAAGCTGCCGCAACCCCGCGGATCAAGCTTCTGTCGCACGGTTTCTCCATCGACCATCCCGATCCGGAGCTCGGCGAACAGCTCATGGCGAACGCACTGGGGGTCGCCGATCGCGAAGCGATGCATGGCATTATCAGACAATTGGTAAAGGCCAGCGTGAGCGGCGAAAGTCCTGACGAGGTCAACCTCTCTTTCATGATCTCGATGGTGAAGAGCATTCGCCCAAGGGATTCCATCGAGGCCATGCTGGTGGCGCAGATGGTTTCCGTTCATGTGATGGCAATGCGATGTGCCCATCACCTCGCGAATGCGGAAGACATCGCTCAGCACGACAGTGCCGCCCGCGCATTGGGCAGGCTCGCCCGCACCTTTCCTGCCCAGATCGAAGCGCTCAACCGCTACCGCAGCCATGGCGAGCCCGCCATCACCGTGCAGAACGTGTCGGTCGGGGACGGCGGCAAGGCCATTGTCGGCAACGTCACGCAGCATGCGAGCGTGATCGTTTCGGACAAGGGCCCGGCGTCTGCGGCGCGGAAGGCGCCGAAGGCCGCGCGCTCCAGGCGAAGGCGCGATTCCGCCGATGCCAAGCGCGCAGCAGAGGCATGAGCGATCACATCCGAATTACCGGCCCGATGCTGGCGAGCCCGCGTTGCGGCGCCCAAACCCGTTCCGGCGGCGCGTGCCGCTCGCCGGCGGTGCGCGGCAAAAAGCGTTGCCGCATGCACGGCGGTGCACCGGGATCCGGTGCGCGAAAGGCAAACCAGAACGCGCGCAAGCACGGCCTGTTCACCAGGGATGCGATCGCCGAGCGAAGGCAGATTCAGACGTTGTTGGGGGAAGCGCGGAAGCTGCTGGAAGAGATGAAGTGATGCCGCTTTGCCATTTAGTCACGAAGGATCATCGGCAATCCCGAGCTGCCCGCCATCCACGGCGGCATCATCGGCGCCTTCGTGGAGACGACCACGATCATCGGTGTCGCCCGCCTGTTAACCGGCGCGCCGCTGCGGCGTACGTATCCGACGCCGGGACAAGCCGCAGATGCGGGTAATCTTTGGGGTTTCCTGAGACAGCTCCCTTGCATTCAACCATGAGTCGCTGTTGAGTTCCGGGACACTCCAGAGGACCCCACCGAGTCAACAATGGCAAAGAACGACAGCATTCTTATTGATGGCATCATTTCGCAAAGAGCGGCCGACAAGAGGCCCTCAGACGACATAGGCGAGGTCTTCGAGCATTTCAGCTTTGAGCAAATTTTGAAGCAGTACGACCTAACCGACGAAGAATTGGAGGCCGGATGGGTTGATGGCCGCCACGACGGTGGCATCGATGGCTTCTTCGTCTTCGTCAACGGGCATTTAATATCTGAAACGACCGTAACGTGGCCCAAAACGAACGCTCAGGTCGACGTCATCGTGATCAGTTGCAAGCATCACGACACGTTCAAAGAGGCCCCACTCAACAGCATGCTTGCCACGGCACAGGAACTGTTTGATCTCTCGATCGATGCAGAAAATCTAAAAGGGGCGTATGCAAGCACCTTATTGAAGGCGCGTGAACTGTTGGCGCGTGCCTACGAGAAGCTTGCCATTACAAACCCTAAGCTAAAACTCTCGTTCGTGTACTGCTCGCGGGGCGACGCGGCTGATATCGGTGAGAGCGTTAAGGCACGCTCGGAGCAGATCCGACACGTCGCGGCGAGCTTCTTCAGTGAAGCTACCTCGACGTTCACGTTCATGGGAGCGACTGAGCTGATCGAACGGTATCGGCAGGTCAGGCAATTCACATTGGAGTTGCCATTTCAGGATCACCTAGCGGGGCCGGCTGGCGGTTATATCTTGATCGCGAAGCTCTTTGACTACTACCGCTTCATCCGCGACGAGCAAGGCAATCTCAGGCGCTATCTCTTCGACTCCAATGTTCGTGATTATTTAGGAGAAAATAAAGTCAACCTCGACATCGCAGCATCATTAGACGACGAGACAGGCCCTGACTTCTTGTGGCTTAACAATGGAGTGACCATTCTCGCCACGAACGCGGTCATCCGTGGCGGCAAAAACATGATGATGCAAGACATCCAAGTGGTGAACGGACTCCAGACCACCGAGTCCATATATCATCACTTTCACTCCGGCTCGAGACGATCATCTGACAGAACCGTCTCAATCAAGATTATCGTGTCGGGCGACGAACAACTTCGCGATCAGATCATTCGCGCCACGAACAATCAAAGCGCCATCGAGCAGGCCGCCCTACACGCGACAGACAAGATCCAACGGGACATCGAGCAAATACTCGAACGCCACGACTTCTACTACGAGCGCCGGAAAAACTATTATCGAAACATCGGCAAGCCCGCGGAGCGCTTTGTAACTCCAATGTACGTTGCCGCCGGGTACATCGCAGTCATCTTGAAGCAGCCGGCAAGCGCAGCTCGACTGAAGTCTCGTTTCATGCGAAACCAAGCACGCTACGAGCAGGTCTTCTCAGAGAGTGCGCCAATCGAACTCTGGCCTCGTCTTGTGGGGATACTAAAAGCCGCTGAACGGGAAATGCTCAACGCGCAGCAAACCCGAGGTGAGCGAGCACTGAGGACTTGGAGAGGGTTAATCGCCCTGCTCTACGCTTCGAGGGCGATTGGCAGGTTCAGCTTCTCTCCGACCGAGTTTTGCAAAAAGATCAATCTGAACAATATTGATTTGGTTTCCATGAACGAATGCTTCCGCTTCGTGGAGGACCGGAGATTGCGGAGCGCGCGTCAGGAACCGATACCTGCGTTTTGCAGAGAAGTTTGCAGAGAATTTGGCGATCTGCACTCCCTTTCGGGTATTCAATCTATAAAGGATGGCCAAGCCAATTGGAGCGGCAAAGAAGAAGCCCGTCAGCGCGAAACCGCTCCACTTCCGGAGGAGTTTCTTGCCCAAGTAGACACTCTGCTGCCCGCTCAGCCATGGCCAACCGGCATTGATCGCGAAGTGGCAGAGAAACTAGAGGTGGGACGCAACAAGGTTCAACGCGCAATCAGTCAATTGGTAAGCTCCGGGCGCCGCGTCAAGCAGATTGACGGTGTGTTGTACGATGCGGCTGGCAACATCATCGCTCCGGGAAGTCCCGAACTGGACCAGCCCTCCGGCCCAGCCTCCGAAAGCGCAAGCGAGGCACCCTCTTGATGACCCTCGCATGTCTGCTTCCGAGGCTAATGCGCAAGTCGCAACAAGGATGACTAAGTCCGGTTCGGGCCTCAACACTGCTACATCGGCGACAAGGGCGAGAGGCGCATCCGGATTGAGCGCACCCACGGCTGCGCCGACGTTGACATCCAGATTTCAGACGCCTTGGGCGGCCGCCATCGATGCGATGCCGAGGCCAGAGCCGGTCAACGGCGTGATCCCGCTCACCTTCCTGCACAACACCATTGACGGCAGCATGAGGAGCAAGAAGGCGCTGGGGAACGATTTTGCGGGATGGGTCAAGGCCGCCGGATTTCCCGACAAATGCAGGATGCACGGTCTCAAGAAGGGTGGCATGAGGCGCGGTGCCGAAGCGCGGTTGACCACACATGAACTGATGGCGAAGTCGGGCCACAAGAGCCTCGCCGAAGTGCAGCGCTACACCGACGCCACGAACAAGAAGTTGCTCGCGGAGAGCGGCGCGGAATAAGAGCGCGGGGCGCGCGAGAAGCGGCCGAAACTGATCACGGCGAAAGCGGCCGACAGAACGGAAGCCGATCAGAACTTACAAACACCGCCGATCCAGACTTACAAACCCGGCTCTAAGTGATTGAGATCAGGTGAAAACCGATCTGGCGCTCCCTAGGGGAATTGAACCCCTGTTTCAGCCTTGAGAGGGCCGCGTCCTAACCGCTAGACGAAGGGAGCGTTGGCCTGGGGAATAGCCGCGAAATCGGCTTGCTGCAAGGCGGAAGCTTCTATTCGTCATGCCCGGGCTTGTCCCGGGCATCCACGTCTTGGCTCCCAATGACGAAAGACGTGGATGGCCGGGTCAAGCCCGGCCACGCATGTGAATCAGGGCTCATTGACGAACTTTAGCTTGCCGGCGGGTTTCAACGTCCTGGCGTCGAAGGTACGGATTTCGGTCACCCCGGCTATATCCAGCGTCACCACCAGCCGGTCGCCGGCCACGGCGGTGGCGACGATCCGGGCGCCCTTCGGCAACGGCGCGGTGACGTCGGTTGAAACCGTCGTGGGGCTTCCCTCGCCGCGGTAAAGACGGTACCCGACGGCGATCAGAACCACGGCCACTGCGAGGGCCGAGGTCAGGCCGCGATCAGCATCATCCGTCGGACCCGCGCAATCAGCGCGGCCTGGTCGGGGGTCGGTTCGGACGCAACGGTATCGGTCATGCAGGATTCTTCTTCAAGTAGCGGTCAAAGGCTGGAGGTTACCGTTGGCGGCGACGAGGGATCGCCCCGTCTCGACCGCGTGCTCGCGGTGCTCCGCCCGGAACTGTCGCGCTCGCGGCTGAAGGCACTGATCCTGGCCGGTTCCGTCACTGCCAAGGGGCCCCCGTCCGTGACCCCGCTTATCATGTCGCGGCCGGCGATACGATCACAATCGACATTCCCGAGGCGGTGCCGCCGGAGCCTATGGCTGAGGATATCGCGCTCGATATCGTCTATGAGGACAACGATATCATCGTCATCGACAAGCCGAAGGGGCTGGTCGTGCACCCGGCCGCGGGCCATGACAGCGGGACGTTGGTTAACGCGCTGATCGCCCATTGCGGCGCGGTCTGTCCGGCATCGGCGGCGTCCGCCGGCCGGGCATCGTGCACCGGCTCGACAAGGACACGACTGGCCTGATGGTGGTCGCGAAGAACGACCAGGCGCACCAATCGCTGACCGCGCAATTCGCCGACCACGGCCGCACCGGTCCGATGCAGCGCGGCTACATGGCCTTCATCTGGGGCGTGCCCAACCGCCAGCGCGGCACGGTCGATGCACCGATCGACCGCCATCCTTTTGCCCGCGAAAAAATGGCGGTGCGCGAAGGCGGCCGCGAGGCGATCACCCGTGGGAGCTGCAGGCGACGTATCAGGGCGCGACGGCAAACCGGTCGCCTTTCTCGCCTGCCAGCTCGAGACCGGGCGAACCCATCAGATCCGGGTGCACCTCGCCCATATCGGCCACCCCCTGATGGGTGACACCGTCTATGGGCCGCACTTCAAGACCAAGGCCGGCCACCTTGGCCCCGGGGCCAGGCCGCCCTCGCCGCCCTCGGCCGGCAGGGCCTTCATGCCTACCTGCTCGCTTTGGAACACCCCCGGAGCGGGAATTTTTGCCGTGGGAGGCCGCTTTGCCGGAGGATTTGCTTCTCCTGCAAAGCGCCCTGGAAGCGGCCGTATGACGCAGGCATTTCGGAAAAGCTAAGTTATGCCAATAGGTTATAGCTGCCACACGGGGACGTGACGTCAGCATTCCTTCCCTATTTGTTCGTATTCCGGTACATTGTGGGTGCGTTGAATATCCAACGCGGAACATCGCAGCCTGATCGGCTTTAACACAGCGATCACCTGCCGGGCCGCCGCTATCGGGGGCCTGAACCACTGGAGGGCGCTCAAATGGCCCGTACAGCTACCTTGCCGGTTCTCAATGGAGGAATCCGGTCTATCTAGATACCTCGCCGAGATCCGCAAATTTCCTATGCTGGAGCCCCAGCAGGAATACATGTTCGCCAAGCGTTGGCGCGAGCATGACGATCGCGACGCGGCACATCATCTTGTAACCAGCCATCTCAGGCTCTGGCCAAGATTGCCATGGGCTATCGAGGCGCTACGGCTCGCCGATTTCTGAAGTCGTCTCAGAAGGCAACGTCGGCCTGATGCAGGCGGTGAAGCGGTTCGAACCCGAAAAGGGGTTCCGACTCGCCACTTACGCCATGTGGTGGATCAAGGCGTCGATTCAAGAGTACATCCTGCGTTCGTGGTCGCTCGTGAAAATGGGTACGACCGCGAACCAGAAGAAGCTGTTCTTCAACCTGCGCAGGCGAGCAAGATCTCCGCGCTGGACGAGGGTGATCTTCATCCCGACCAGGTGAAGCTGATTGCCAAGCGCCTCGGCGTGACGGATCAGGACGTGGTCGACATGAACCGCCGCCTCGGTGGCGATGCGTCGCTCAACGCGCCGATCCGCGACGACGGTGAAGCCGGCGAATGGCAGGACTGGCTGGTCGATAACTCGCCCAACCAGGAAGCTGTCATGGCCGAGCACGAGGAGTTCGATCATCGCCGGCAGGCGCTGAACGGCGCCATCGGTGTGCTCAACCCGCGCGAACGCCGCATCTTCGAGGCGCGGCGCCTAGCGGAAGAGCCGATGACGCTGGAAGACCTCGCCGCCGAATTCGGCGTGTCGCGCGAACGCGTGCGGCAGATCGAGGTCCGCGCTTTCGAGAAGGTGCAATCGGCCGTCAAGGGCACGATCGCCCGGCAGGAAGCGGAAGCACTGGAAGCCGCGCTCTAATCGCGCGATCGAGGTAACAGGTAACGAAAGCCGGCGGCAACGCCGGCTTTTGTTTTGGTACGCTGCGTTGATGTTGTCGTCCCTGCGAACGCAGGGACCCATACGCCGCGGCGATCGTGACTAAGAGCGGTGTTCGCTCCCTTGTCCACGTCGCAACAATGGGCATCAGTGGTTATGGGTCCCTGCGTTCGCAGGGACGACGAGAGTCCCCCTCAATCATACGCCACAGATGATCCGCGATGCTGGTGGGCGCCGGTTGAGCGTGCTCAGCTTCTCCCCCACTCCCGCGCCATCTTTGCCAGCGCGCAGCCTTCGCAATAGCGGGCGTCCTTGTAGTCGATCCAGTTATGCGCATAGACCCGCTCGAGCGGGATGCCGTACCGCGCGCGCAGTACCTTCACCAGAACCCGCCACGCCGCGACCTGCGCCTCGGTCGGGCCCTGCGTGACGTCGGGATAATTGCCGGCGAATTCCACGCCGATCGAATTGTTGCCGACCACCTGGCGGTAGGTCGGCCCGTTGTCGATGTATTTGTTGTCGTTGCGGTTGGCGCCGTCGCCATGGGTCGGAACGAGATGTTCGGCGACCGCCCAGTACACCGTGCCGTCGGTTTCGACCCAGACCATGACGCCGCGACGCGTCGGGTTCTTCGACTGCGCCTGCGCGCCGCCGCGGGCCGAGCCGGCCGGGCCTTCAGTCTGGTGCACGATGATGTTGCGCCAGGGATGGGTCTTCGCAAGGTCGCCCCATGGCGCCAGCCAGACCATCTTCAGGCCGGGAATGTCGGGTGTGCCCGACGACCGCGCGAGCGCGGCGAGGTCGGGCGTTTGCGCAGGTGCGGAAACGGAAAATGCGAGGGCGCAAAGGGCCAGCACAAATAATCGAGGATTCACAATTCAGGACCCGGTGACGGGCCTTGAGTAACACGCTCACGCGCGCTTGCGCAGGCCCATATCCGATAGCCCGCGCGTTTCAGGTTCGGGCACCAGCGGTGGCGGCGCTGGGTCGTAGGTCGCAAAGCCATTACGGCCGGCCTTCTTGGCGTCGTACAGCGCGTGGTCGGCGGCCGCGATCAGGCGGTCGGGGAACGCGCCCATCTCCCGGGTCCATTGCGCGACGCCGATCGAAACCGCGATCGGAATATCGAGCCTACGCATTGCTCGGCATCGGCGCGGCAGACTTCCAGCACGCGGCGGGCGATCATCGCGCCCTCGCGCAGCGTCGAGGACGGCAGCACGATGCAGAACTCGTCGCCGCCGGTTCGCGCCAGCATATCGCCGGGTCTCAGGCGGGTCTGCGCCATCAAGGTGAAATGCTGCAGGCAGGCGTCGCCCGCGGCGTGGCCGTGGGTGTCGTTGATCGACTTGAAGCCGTCGAGATCGATCACCAGCAGCGCGAACGGCTGGCCGCTGCGCTCGGAGCGCGCGCATTCTTCCATCAGGCGCTGCACCAGATGGCGGCGGTTGCCGACGCCGGTGAGGTCGTCGAGCAGCGCCAGATCGGCAACCTCGTTGCGCAGGCGGTCCATCGCCATCAGCAGGAAGCCGAAATTGAGCGACATCGACAGGAACACCAGCACGAGGATCACCACCGACTGCGCCGGGCTGAAATGCATGTAGGAGACCCCGCCGCCAAGCCCGGTCACCGCACCGAACAGCCGGGCCGCGAAAATGGCCATGATGAGAATGGTGACGATGCCGGCCAGCCGGGCGCCCGGATAGATGCGTCCCTCATGCGGAGACAGCAACAGCTTCAGGCTGAAGATCATCGGCAGCGTCTGGGCGATCGTGAATACGGTCATCCGCGCCGGGATGCTGTCATGCACGAAGATGAAGAAGGCCAGGCCGGTGAAGCCGAAACCCGTGATCAGCAGGGTTTCACGCCACGAAACGGGCTGGTTGAAGAATTTGCGGATTCCCATCGCGGCCAGGCAGATCGCCAGTATCAGCGCAGTGCCGGCAAACAGCAGCGGCGTGAGCGTATCCGGGAAAACCACGCGCAGCATTGCGAGCGACGCGCCGGCTGCCGCGACGAACGCCGAGCCGGTCCAGAACCGCGCGGCATCGAACGACGGATAGCAGCGCATCACGTAGGCCCAGATCATGCCCAGCGCGAGAAAGTTGATGACGAACACCGTCCACAGCGTCGGAACGCTCAGCATCGCGATCCCGGGACGCGCGCGCCCCGTCTCCCCTGTTGTCTAACAGACCGCCCAAGACTTCTGCCTTGAGGCTTCCCCCACGACAATCCCCGTTGTCTTGCGGGACAAGGTGCATCCGCGCGGCTTAACGGACCCTCACCGGCGTGAGCTAATCGATGCCGTGGTTTTAAATTGATGAAGAGCACGCACGTTTGGGCAACGTTAAGCATGACGCGCGCGATGCTGATGGTGCGGACGAACAGTGTTTCGGCGAAAAATCGCATCAAAATGCATAACAACTGTGGATAACGTGACGACAGCGCAATGACAGCACGCGGCAGCGCGCCGCGAATCTGCTGGGATCGTAATCGAGGATGTTGCGAGGCTCGCCCTCTGCCAAGCATGCCTCGGTGTCGCGTTTCAATCCATTAAACCCTTGAGAGGATACTATGGCTAAGAAAGCGAAGAAGGCGAAAAAGGCGAAGGCGAAGAAGGCCAAGAAGTCGAAGAAGAAGTGAATTTTGGCCCGGGTGGAGTGCTCAGCTCCGCCCGGGCTCCAACTCCGGGCAAGTTTTGGAGAATGGCGGGCCGTGGGTCCGCCTTTTTTATTCGGATTGGCGAACTTGTAGCCCGGATGCAGCCGAAACGCTCACCTCTCCGCCAGCGCCAGCCGTGCACCGAGCGCGGCGAAGCCTGCGGCAAAACTGCGCCGCAGCCACGTCATCACTTTCGGCCGCGTGATGACTCGGTCGCGGACGGCGGCGGCGAACAGACCGTAGACCACGAAGACCGCAAACGTCATCGCCATGAAGACGCCGCTCAATTCCAGCATCCGCGCCAGCGGATGGCTTTCGTCGACCGCCACGAACTGCGGCAGAAAGGCGAGGAAGAAGATCGACAGCTTTGGATTGAGGATGTTGATCAGAAATCCCGTCACGATGACGCGCCGGCTGGAGCGCACCTTGGCTGCCGGGCGCGGGTCGATCAGCGCGCCCGTCTCGCGCAGCGCCTGCCAGGCCATGTAGAGCAGATAGGCCACGCCGCACCATTTCAGCGCGGCAAAAGCTAACGCACTCGTATGCAGCACCGCGGCGAGCCCGAGCATGGCGGCCAGCATATGCGGCACGATTCCGAGCGTGCAGCCGAAGGCGGCCGCGATGCTCGGCCGCGCGCCGAGGGTCAGCGCCACCGCCAGCGTGTAGAGCACACCGGTGCCGGGGGAGGCGACCACAATCAGCGACGTCAGCAGGAACGAGAGCGTCATGATCAGCCATTATCACGGCCGCGGTTGGCGTGGAAGCACCGCGGCCGCGCGACCGTCACGAGCGCCGGCGCGGTTCACCGTCGTCGTCGGTGCCGAGCTCATACGCCATCCGTTCGGCCTCGCGGATGACATCGAGCGGCACCCACGGCTTCGACCAGAATTTTGCGCCATCAGGCAGCTCGTCGTGCAGCGGCTTGCCTGAGGTGACGATCACTCCCATCTCGGGATTGTACTTCCTGGCGATGTGCGCGAGCTCGACGCCGTTCATGTTGCCGGCGAGCTGCACGTCGGTCATCAGGAGCGCCAAGCTGCCGCCGGCGCGCTCCAGAACAAGCTCGGCCGCCTCGGCGCTTTCGCATTCGATGACATTCACGTCGCTTTCTTCCAGCAGCAGACAGATCATGTCCCTTTGCATCGGATCGTCTTCGACAACGAGTGCGGTCGCGCGGAAGGGTTTTGATTGTCCCATGAAAGCCTCCCTTGAGGGGTCGCGTCGGTTAGGGGCGTCATCTCTGTCGGGTACTCGACGTTAAGCGTCGAAAGCTCTTTATGTTCGGTTCCAATTGGCGAAAGTCGGGAACCTGCACGCTTTTTTCGGCACCGCTTTTTCAAGACCCGCATGGAAGCCCACCCAGACTGCCTCAAGTGCAGCCGTCATTGCGAGCGAAAGCGAACCAATCCATCTCATCGCATCAAGAAAGAGTGGATTGCTTCGTCGCTTGCGCTCCCTTGCGCAAACGCTTCGCGTTTGTCGCAGGCAATGACGGAGGGGATGGAGCTACCGCCCCACCAGCCTGTCCGCAAAATACCCGATCGTTTTGCGATAGATCGTCGCCCTGTTCCACTCGCGCATCGCTTCGAAATTCGCGGTGCCCTCGCTATATGGCGCACCACCCTTGAAGCCCGAGACGTGCAAAAGGTTCGCGGTGGAAGCCAGCACATCAGGCACGCTGTGGCGTAAATCGACATGGCCGTTGCCGTCGAAATCGACGCCGTATTTGATGTAGGACGACGGCAAAAATTGCGTCTGGCCGATCTCGCCGGCGAAAGCGCCGACCAAATCGCGCAGGGGAAGATCGCCGCGCTGCACGATCTTCAGCGCCGCGAGCAATTCACCCTGGAACAGTTCGGTGCGGCGGCAATCATGCGCCATGGTGGCAAGCGTACGGACGACAGGCATCTTGCCGATGTCGCCTTGCCGTAGTCGGATTCCAATCCCCAGATCGCGACGATGATCTGCGGCGGCACACCGAACTTCTGTTCGATGCGTGACAACAGCGAAGCGTGCTTCTGCAGCATCTGCCGGCCGATGTTGATCCGCCCGGGTCCGACGCGGGTCGAGACATACTGCTCAAGGTCTTGTTGAAGGTGCCGCGCTGGCGCCGATCGAAGGCCAGCACCGCCGGATCCTGCGTCACGCCGCCCAGCGCCTGCGAAATTACGCTTTGCGAAACTCCTGCCGCCTGCGCCTCGCCGGCCATCGCCGACACGAAGGTGTTGAAATCGCCGCCGCAGCGGGCGGCGTAAGTGGGAGTGGCAGTAATGACGGCGACGAAAACAATGGCCAAATGAAGCTTGCGCATGCGAATCCCTTGTTACCTCTCGTGCGATCATGCCATGAGAAAATCGTGTGCGGCAGATGTCTTCCGCGGGTTTCTAACGTCGTCGTCCCGGCCTTGAGCCGGGACCCATACGCCGCGGCCGAGCTTGTTAAAGCGGACTGGTTGACGGCCCGGCTTCAACAATTGCCGCCTATGGTTATGGGTCCCTGCTTTCGCAGGGACGACGGCGCGATTGGCTTCGGTGGTCGACAGCCCCTCACTCGCCGCCGTCGATCTGGCGGCCCATCAGCGCGATCGCCTTCTGATAGACGCCT
Organism: Bradyrhizobium sp. TZ2; assembly: GCA_043099345.1. GTDB lineage: Bacteria > Pseudomonadota > Alphaproteobacteria > Rhizobiales > Xanthobacteraceae > Bradyrhizobium. The sequence goes on from CP170752.1 coordinate 258,774, forward strand.
GCGGCATTCCAGGCCTGGATGGCGGCGAAATTCGGCTCGCCCGGCTGGTAGCCTGCGCCCGCGCGCCAGCCATGCGCCTTCAGAAAATTGGCGGTCGAGTTGAGCGCGTTGGCCGCGTTTTCGAGATTGCCGGTGCCGTAGGCCAGGATGGCCTTGGGCATGAACTGCGTCTGGCCGACTTCGCCGTGCATGGAGCCGCGCTGGGCGGCTGAAAGCACGCCGCGATCGATCAATTGCAGCGCGGCGTAAAGGTGCTCCGTGAAATAAGCCGACCGCCGGCAGTCGTAGGCCAGCGTCGCGATCGACGCGAGCATGTTCTGATTGCCGCGCTGGCTGCCAAAGCCGGTCTCCATCCCCCAGATGGCGAGCAGCGGCCCCGGCGGCACGCCATAGCGCTGCTGAATGGAAGCAAACAGCGCGCCCTGTGATGTCTTCAGCGAGCGTCCACGCGAGACAATGGTCGCGGCGCCGCGCTTGGCGAGAAACTGATCAAGCGAGAGACCAAAACTTCGCTGGCCGCGATCCGCATTGATGGTCGTTTGTGCGTAGTTCGTCGCCATCAGGGCCTGGATGGTCCCGGCGCTGATGCCCTTGGCCCTGGCTTCGCCGGCAAATTCCTGCTTCCAGGCGGTGTAGCCACCCGCCGAGCTGCCGCATTGCGCGGCGTCAGCTTGGGAACTCAAACATGCGAGCATCGTTAGCCCAAAGAAGGCGGCCGTAGTAAATTGCTTGCTCGTAGTCATCAGAAAATCCCTTGGCTTGCAGCGTTGCCGAGCCTGATTTGCGCGGCGGCAGGTTACATCGACGTTCATTCGTGCGACCAACTTAGCGTACCATTGGCTGCGGTCTAGGGCATTCGGAACGATCGGCGGTGCGCGGGCCCGCCATCGATCCGCCCCCGGCCATAATTTCGGACAACGTGCCGGTGCATGGTCGGTCCGCCGCCGGGCCTGCACGATCCGGCACATTTCACGTCTTTGCGTATTGGCCGCTATTTTTCCTTAAAACGTACAGAGGTTTTCGATGACTCTTTCGCACCAGATCGCCAAGCCGCTGCCCCTCCTGCTCGTTCTCTTTCTGCACGCACCAACTGGCGCCGCCGCACAGACGCGCGATGTGGCCGGCGCACGGGATTATCCTGGCATTGGCCGTTTCGGCGGCAGCGTAATCACGGGATATCAGGTGAAGGATTTTGACGCGGCGCGCATACAGGGCGCAGCCTTCAAGGACGGCCAGCCTGTCGACGCGCGGCGGCTGGAAGGACGCATCACGCGCGTCGCCTATCGCACCAATCCCGGGCCGTCGATCCTGGAGGTGTCGCGCAATTTCGAAACCCAACTGACGAAGGCCGGATTTGAGACGCTGCTTGCCTGCGATACTGATGCCTGCGGCGGCATTTCCTTTTCAGAAGCGACCGACGCGCTGCCGATCCCGCAGATGTGGGTCGACGGTTTCAACTACCGCTATTTTGCAGGGCGCAAGACCGACGGCGGGCGCGAGACCTATGCCAGCGTCGTCGTCAGCGAGAACAATCGCGAAATCTATGCGCAGCTCGTCATCGCCGAGCTCGGTGCTGTCCAGAACAAGATGGTGGACGCTGCTGTCATGGCCAAGGGCCTCCGCGAGACCGGCCGCGTCGCGCTCTACGGGATCTATTTCGATACCGACAGGGCCGAGGTGAAGCCGAAAGCCGTCCCACCCTCGAGCAGATCGCGAAGCTGCTGACCGCCCAGGTCGGACTCAGCGTCTTCATCGTCGGCCACACCGACAACCAGGGGCCATTCGCCTACAATCTCGATCTGTCGCGACGCCGCGCCGAGGCGATCGCCGCCGAGCTGGTGAAGAACTACGGCGTCGGCGCGCCGCGGCTGCGCACCGCAGGTGTCGGCCTGCTGGCACCGGTCGGCTCGAACGCCAATGACGCCGGCCGCGCGCTGAACCGGCGGGTCGAGTTGGTGGCGCCGTAGCTTCAACGCGTGGGCCAAAGTCCGCTTTCGGCTCCTCCCAAAGGACAATGGCTATGACCAGGTCCAGTGGCTTCAAAATCGGAATGGGAATTGTGATCGCTGCGCTGGCGGGAATCCAGACCGCAGCCGACCAGACGCTCTATGTAGACCCTTCACGATTACCCCGTCTCGGTACCATCGACGAGCGTTTTCAATCGTACAACGTGGAAATGGTCGAGGTCACCGGCGGACGCTTCTGGAAGCCTTACAGGGCGAGTGCCGCAGCGCCGTCAGCTCGCGGCGCCGATAGCGCCGGGAATATTCCGGCTGGCATGAATCCCGACCTCTACGCGTATCGGGAGCCTATCGACCTGTCGAACCCCGACTACGCACATTGGCTGCCGCTCTGGCCCCGGCCTACATGCGCGTGAGCGGCACCTGGGCCAATACCACGTACTTTGCTGAAAACGACCAGACGCCCTCCACGCCGCCCAACGGCTTCAGCGCGGTGCTAAGTCGCGAGCGCTGGAAAGGTGTCATCGACTTTGCCCGCGCGGCCAGCGCAGAGATCGTGACCTCGATGGCAACAAGCCCCGGTGTCCGGGACGCAGCAGGTCTGTGGCAGAGCGATCAGGCTCGCCGCTTGTTCGCCTATACCAAATCCGTCGGTGGCAGAATTGCCGCGGCCGAGTTCATGAATGAGCCGACGCTGGCTGCCATGGGCGGTGCGCCGAAAGGGTACGACGCGGCAGCTTACGGGCGGGACTTCAAAGCCTTTGTTGCGTTCATCAAGGCGAGCGAACCGGATGTGATCGTTCTAGGCCACGGTTCGATCGGCGAGACAATAGCGACGCAATCATCCAGGCAGTCCAGCTCCGAATTCCTCAGCACGCGGGATTTGCTTGTGGCATCCGGATCCGGCGTCGACGCTTTTTCCTATCATCACTACGGCGCGCTCTCGCAACGATGCTCCGGAATTCCAGGTCAAACCACGCAAGAGGCCGCCCTTTCGGAAGCGTGGTTGGCGAGCACCGAGCAAACGCTCGCGTTTTACCAATCGCTCAGGGACGAGTTCGCGCCGGGCAAGCCGATGTGGCTTACCGAAACCGCCGAGGCTGCCTGCGGCGGCAATCCCTGGGCTTCCACTTTCCTCGATACTTTTCGATATCTCGATCAACTTGGCCGGCTTGCCAGGGCCGGCGTCCAGGTGGTCGCGCACAACACGCTGGCCGCAAGCGATTACGGCCTGCTTGATGAAAGTCGTTGCGGCCGCGGCCAAACTATTGGGCGGCGCTGCTCTGGCGCAGGCTTATGGGCACAACTGTTCTCGACGCCGGCGTGCACAAAGGGATGCACCTCTACGCGCATTGCCGACGAGCCGTACCCGGAGCCGTCACACTGCTGGCCATCAATACGGACAGGACGACCTCAGCAGCCCTGCGACTGCCCGTGACCGGTGAGCGTTACACGTTGTCGGCCGATCATCTGCAAAGCGCCGGAGTGAAACTGAACGGAACGGCTTTGGAGCTCGGGCCAAATGACGATCTTCCGCAGTTTGCCGCGGTGACATCGCCACCAGGTTCGATCGAGATCCTGCCTGCCACGATTACTTTCCTTGACGTCGGGGATGCCAGAAATCCGGCATGCGGTTGAATTTTCCGAGTGCGGTTCAATCCACGCGCAGCCGGAGGCAGAGCACAGCGCTGGCCAGCGCTGAACATCCCAACAGCACGAGCACGCCGGAGAATCCGCTCAGCGCAAACACGATTCCCCCGAAGGTGACGCCGACAGTTCCACCAAGGAAGCTGCACGAATTGAGTAGCCCAGAGCCCTTCCCCGCCTGCAGCTGGGGCAGCGTCGCAAGTCCGAGCCGCGGCGCCGATGCGTAAGTGAGCGCGATTCCCGCGCCGACGACAAAGAGGCCGGGCATCAGAAGTGCGAACCTCGCTTCGACATGGAATGACGACCAGATGATCGCGCAGCCGGGAACAAGCAGTAGCGATCCGGCTGTCAGCATGCGCCGCACGCCGATCCGCATTCCAATTGAGGGAGCCGCGCGCGCAAAGACAAACAGCGCTACCGAGAGAGGCAGCAGGGAGAGGCCGGTCGCAACTGCGGACATGCCGAGGCCATCAGCGGATTGCGCAACGAGGTTATAGTAGAGCAGCAGCGTCATGATGTCGAACATCACGAGAAACAGGAGCCCGGCGGCGATCGCAAAATTGCCGTTCGAGAACAGGGCGAAGTCGACCAGCGGTTGCCGGCGCCGCGTCTCCGTCCAGATCAATCCACCGAACGCAATCACGGCCAGCGCGAGTGGGACAATTGCCGCTTGCGGGTTGATGCGGACGTGCGCCAACGCTTGCAACCCCGATATCAGCGCCACCATGAAGACGGCGAGAATGCCAAGGCCCATCCAGTCCATCGACGTCGTGCGGCGGCCTGCCGCTCCGGGATGCCGCAACAGCATCAGGGCGGCGGGCACCATGGCAGCGACGTTCAACCAGAAGATAACGCGCCAGCCCGCGTAATGCGTCACGGCCCCGCCGACGAGTGGCCCGATGCTGAAGCCGAGCATCAGGAAGCCGGTCCAGGCGCCGATCGCCTCCGCCCGTCGTGAGTCGGGCGCGGCTTCGGTTACTGCCGCGAGCGTGCCGGCCACGGCGAACGCAGCCCCCAGCCCTTGCAGCGCACGTGCGCCGACCACCACGAAGCCGGCTGGCGCAAGCGCGATGATCAGCGAGGCGAGAGCGAACAAGGCGATGCCGGCGATCGAGGACCTTCGTGCCCCGAGCTGGTCCGCCGCGTCGCCGCCGACAATGATGAATATCGCGGCGGTCAGGAGATAGGCGTTGACCACCCATTCGACTTCCGCCGGACCAAGCTGCAGGCTGCCTCTCATCTTCGGAAGCGCCGCCATGATTGCCGTGCTGTTGTCGCCCACTGCCAGCATGGCAAGGCAGCAGGCCATCAGCACCGGCCCGAAATCGCTCTTGGTGTTGGAGGCTGCCGGCATCACTCCCTTCCGCTTGTTCCAGGTAAACAGTATGCCGGCAAAGCGGTCTTAAACAAATCGCGTCGCCGGCATCGCGCAGGGCGGACCGGCACGCAGCGCAGCTATTTTGCTTTGACAGCGTCGTCCTTATCGAGGACAAGCCGCCCATGGCCAAGAAACCGGGGACCAATCCCAAAGGCGAGTTTGCCTTTTTCAACGTCGTCTATGAAGACGATTCCCAGCGCTCCAACCGGCGCGTGCCGTCCGAACTGCTCGGCGGGCTCGATGGAGATGAGCCCGCGCGTGGGTACATCATGGAGCAGGACCGCGAGATCGCCGAAAAATCCGGCCGCACGCCGCTGGCGATCAAGAGCATCAGCCGGGTTGGGGCGAAGAAGAAATAAGGCCTCTGGGGCTCGTCCACAAAGCAGAACGGCGGGCCTTCGCCCGCCGCTTGGTTTTTGGATGGATTGCCGGGTCAAGCCCGGCAATGACAGTCAATACTGACTTACAATCTCAGTTATCCAGGAAGCTACGCAGCTTCCGCGACCGCGACGGATGCTTCAGCTTGCGCAGCGCTTTCGCCTCGATCTGACGAATGCGTTCGCGCGTAACACTGAACTGCTGGCCGACTTCTTCCAGCGTGTGGTCGGTGTTCATGCCGATGCCGAAGCGCATGCGGAGCACGCGTTCTTCGCGGGGGTGAGCGAGGCCAGGACGCGCGTGGTGGTTTCGCGCAGGTTGGACTGGATCGCCGCATCGATGGGCAGGATCGCGTTCTTGTCCTCGATGAAATCGCCGAGGTGCGAATCTTCCTCGTCGCCGACAGGCGTTTCCAGCGACAGCGGCTCTTTTGCGATCTTGAGGACCTTGCGGACCTTCTCCAGCGGCATGCCGAGCTTTTCGGCAAGCTCTTCAGGCGTGGGCTCGCGGCCGATCTCGTTGAGCATCTGGCGCGAGGTGCGCACGATCTTGTTGATGGTCTCGATCATGTGCACGGGAATGCGGATGGTGCGCGCCTGGTCGGCGATCGAGCGCGTGATCGCCTGCCGGATCCACCACGTCGCATAGGTCGAGAACTTGTAGCCGCGGCGGTACTCGAACTTGTCGACCGCCTTCATCAGACCGATGTTGCCTTCCTGGATCAGGTCGAGGAACTGCAGGCCGCGGTTGGTGTACTTCTTGGCGATCGAAATCACGAGACGCAGATTGGCCTCGACCATTTCCTTCTTGGCCTGGCGCGCCTCGCGCTCGCCCTTCTGCACGCCGTGCACGATCTTGCGGAATTCGCCGATCTCAAGCCCGGTCAGCGCGGCCAGCGACTGGATCTCGTGACGCAGATCCTTGATGCGATCCTTTTCGTGATGGACGAAATTCTTCCAGCCTTTTGCCGAGAGTTTCGAGACACGGTTGAGCCAGCGCGGATCGAGCTCCGAGCCTTGATAGTTGCGCAAAAAGTCTTCGCGCGCGACGCCGTGGCTGTCACCCAAACGAAGCAGGCGGCCTTCGAACGAAACCAGCTTCTTGTTGATGTCGTAGAGCTGCTCGACCAGTGAATCGATGCGGGCCTGGTTGAGCCGCAGCGACTTCACCTCGACGATGATTTCGTCCTTCAGCTTCTTGTACTTGCGCTCCTGCGAGGGCGACAGCGACTCGCTCTGCAGCTGGTTGGCAATATCCTGTTCCTGAAGACGCCGCAGCTTCTTGTACTCGGATGCGATCTTGTCGAAGGTCTCGACCACCTTCGGCTTCAGCTCGGCCTCGATGGCGGCAAGCGACATCTGGTTTTCGAACTCGTCGTCATCCATGTCGCCTTCGGCGGCGGCGTCGGCCGGATCCTTCTCCGCGGTGTCGGCATCGCCGGCGGGCGCGGCGCGGAACGGGGTCGCCGACGGCGGGGCCGCGGGCGGCGCGACATGCGCGGGCGCAGCCGCGCTGCCATTGGCGGGCTGACCGTCGGCGCCGGCGGGGCCAGCGATCATCGCCGGGTTCATGTTGTTCTTGGCGTCGGGGCCGGCATAGGTGGCTTCGAGATCGATGATGTCGCGAAGGAAGATCTTTCCTTCGTTGAGTTCATCGCGCCAGATGATGATGGCCTGGAAGGTCAGCGGGCTTTCGCAGAGACCTGCGATCATCGCCTCGCGGCCGGCCTCGATGCGTTTTGCAATCGCGATTTCGCCCTCGCGCGAGAGCAATTCCACCGTGCCCATCTCGCGCAGATACATGCGGACGGGATCGTCGGTGCGCTCGCCGGGCTCGGACTTCTTGACCTCGGTGACAGCCTTCTGCGTGACCTCGACGAGTTCGTTGTCGGTGTCGTCGTCGGCCTCTTCCTTTTCGTCCTCGCTGTCGGCCTCTTCGGCTTCAGACACGTTGATGCCCATGTCCGACAGCATCGACATGATGTCTTCGATCTGTTCGGGCGAGGTGGTGTCGGAGGGAAGCACTTCGTTGAGCTGATCGAAGGTCACGAAGCCGCGCTTCTTGGCCTGCTTGATCATCTTCTTGACCGCGGCATCCGAGAGGTCGAGCAACGGCGACGGTGCGTCGGGCGAGTCCTTCTCAGGGGCGTCCGCTGCCTTGTCGTCTTTTTCCTTGTCCTTAACCTGCAGCGTCTTTGCCTTGGTGGCCATTCATCAAGCTCCCGAAACGCGCTCGTGCAGGACGGCAAACGCCATCCGCCTCTGAATACTGAATTCGTCAGCGAAAAAACTTTTCGAAGGAAAAGTCGCCTCGCATTGTCTCTTGCTAGAGCATGATCCTGTCGGAAAACCGGTACCCACTTTTCCGGATCATGCTCGTATCTCTTGTTTGAGCATGATCTTGTCGGAAAACCGGTATCCACTTTTCCGGATCATGCTCATGTCTCTTGTTTGAGCATGATCTTGTCGGAAAATCGGTATCCACTTTTCCGGATCATGCTCGCGACGCGCAAAGGGCGGCGCAGACTGTCGCCACCCCTGCCTTCCGTTCGCCGGTTCTGTCTTTCGTAGCCCTAAGGCCCTTAAGCTTCGCTTAACCCTGTTTTTGCAGCCAAACCATGGATTTGGCGAGTCTTTTAACGGGCCCGGCCGCCGCCGTCCGCATCAATCTTTATCAGACGCTTTTGCGGAACCGGCCCGACAGTTCGCCAAAACCCTCGATCAGGGCCTCGGTACCATCGAGGGAGTCCAGCCGAGCGCCGACGTCCTTGAGCCATGCCAGATGGGCTTCGCTGGGCTCCTCGCCCAAGGCCAGTTCGGCATCCTTCTTCTCCCTAAGTAGGGCGTGTGTTTTCTGATGCAAGACAACGAGTTGCTGCCAGGTGGCAAGAACGTCCTCCCGCGCCGCCCCGGGCTTGGCGCCCCACACCGCCGAGGTCGTGATCGCTCGCTCAACCCTTTGAAGAATCTCATTTAATCCGCGCGCTTCGAGATCGGCCCGCATTTTTTTCGGCCTGCTCTTCGACGTCGGGCGAATGATGATGGTCGTTGGCGAAGGCCGCGATAATGCCGGCGCGCAGTTTATTTGCCTCCGGATGGGCCAGTTCCAGCGCCGCCACCTCCTCCAGATGGTCGTGCAACAGCCAGGGGTGATTGATCAGGGATTGCAAAATAAGCGCCTCGCGGCGGGACATCGCGCTGCGCTGACCGCGCATGATCGGGCTGGTCGCCAACTGGGGGCTGGCCGCCTGGTAGGGGCCCGGGCTGATGGCCGAGCTGGTCCCCGCCCCCTGCCCGCGGCCGCCGCGGGGGGCGAATCGGCCCGCCGCGCCAGAGTTGAAGCCGCTCCGAGGGGCAAAACGGCGGCCTGATTCGCTTCCTCCGCCCCCGCGGAAATTGCTCCTGGCGTAACCGCCACGGCCGCCTTCCGGCGCAAACGTGCGCTGCAGGCGCTCGGCCAGATCCTGGCGATAGTAACGGCGCACGACCTCGTCGCGGATGCCGTTGGCGAGTTCGCCGATTCGCGCTTCCAGCGCCGCGCGCCGCTCGGGCGTGGCGAAGCTGCCGCCCTCGATCTCGCGCGACCAGATCATATCGGCAAGCGGTCGCGCCGCTGCAATCACTTCCTCGATCGCGCCGCGTCCGCCCGAGCGCGCGAGATCATCAGGGTCCTGGCCTTCCGGCAGCAGCGCGAAGCGCAGGCTCTTACCCGGCAGGAGTGCAGGCAGCGCCAGATCGGCGGCGCGGTACGCGGCCTTCTGTCCGGCCCGGTCGCCGTCGAAGCAGAGGATCGGTTCGTCCGCCATCTTCCAGAGCAGCGCCAATTGATTTTCGGTGAGTGCGGTGCCGAGCGGCGCGACCGCCCCGCCGAAGCCTGACGTGACCATGGCGATGACGTCGACATAGCCTTCGACCACGATCAGCGGCGCGCCGTTATGCGTCGCCTGACGCGCGGTTGAGAGGTTGTAGAGATTGTCGCCCTTGTGAAACAGCGGCGTCTCCGGCGAGTTCAGGTACTTTGCGGGAACGTCCTTTTCCAGCGCACGGCCGCCGAACGCGATCACGCGGCCCCTTACATCCGTGATGGGAAACATCACGCGGTCCCGAAACCGATCATAGGGCACGGGAATGTCGTCACCCGCCACCAGAAGCCCTGCCTCCACCATGTCTTCGGTGGGGATGCCTTGGGCGCCGAGATGCTCCTTCAGCGCAAAGCGCTCGCCCGGACCGCCCGGCGCATAGCCCAATCGAAACTGCAATTGCGTCGCCGGCGTAATCGCGCGGTCGGCGAGATAGCCGCGCGCTTTCGCGCCGACGCGCGAGGCCAAAGTGTCGGCGAAGAACTTTGCGGCGAGGTCCATCACGTCGTAGAGCGTCTTGCGGCGCTGCTCGTGCCGCGCGGCGTCAGGCGTCGCCGCCGGCAGCGCCATGCCGGCCATCGAGGCCAGACGCTCGACAGCTTCCGTGAAGCCGACGCCTTCGGTCTCCATCAGGAACGAGATGATGTCGCCGTGCTTGCCGGAGGAGAAGTCGTGGTAAAATCCCTTCTGGTCGTTGACCGTGAACGACGGGGATTTTTCCTGCTGAAACGGCGACAGCCCCTTAAACTCCCTGCCCGTCTTCTTCAACTTCACGCGCCGGCCCACGACTTCAGAAACCGGAAGCCGGGCACGCAGTTCGTCGAGGAATTGGGGCGTGAAGCGCATGGATGAGTTTGTGCCTGAGTCGGGCCAACCGATCATGGATATAGGGAGGCTCGCCCCGAAAACGAAGTTTATTGGGCTTCTCGCCGCTATTCACAGCCTCTCCCCGTCATTCCCCAGTCCGCAATGGCGCACCTGAGGGCGTCCGAAGGAGGAGCCCGGAATCCATTTTTCAGTTGATTGACGCAGCCCAATGGATTCCGGGTTCGCGTCTTCGACGAGCCCCGGAATGACTGGGAATAGCTTGATCCGAACCCGGTTCCGCGCTTCCATGCCCCCATGTTCACGGTGTTCCGAGGCGGCCAGAGCGGGGCGTGGCGGGTGACGCGGTTCGCGCCGGTCAAGGGCGCGGCGCTGGCGCGGACGCCGTCGCTGTCGGTCGTGCATTCGCTGTCGATTGCGCTGCCTATCCTGCCCTCGCCGACCGCCTGGCGGCTGGCCGGCGTCGCCAGCCATGTCCGCTATACCGAGCGCGCCGAGAAGGAGCAGCTTGCCGCCGTGCAGGCCGACATCGGCCGCCCCGAGGCGACCTCCGCGGCGCTGATCCCGATCAAGAAATCGGCGGCGTGGTGGGAACTGACCCAGGAAGAGCGGCGGCAGATTTTCGAGGACAAATCGCATCACATCGCAAACAGCCTGAAATATCTGCCCGCGGTCGCGCGGCAGCTCTATCATTGCCGCGATCTCGGCGAGCCCTTCGACTTCCTGACCTGGTTCGAATACGCGCCCGCAGATGCCGATGCGTTCGAGGAGTTGGTAGCGATGCTGCGCGCGACGGAGGAATGGCGCTATGTCGAGCGCGAAGTGGATATCCGGGTGGAGCGCGAAAGGCTGGATGCGGGGTAATTCTCTTCGTCTTGGCCGGGCTTGACCCGGCCATCCATCTTAAGAAGAAGGATGGATACGCGGGTCAAGCCCGCGTATGACGACCGAGAATGCGGAGACGGCGCTAGCAATCGCCCTATTGCTCCAGAAATTTCCCCGAGGCGATCTGCGGGAGGCCGGTGACGGGCCAGTTGTAGAGATAGGTCCATGCCTCGCTTGCGGTGCCGTCCTCATGCTTAACCTGCAGCATGCGGCGGATATATTCCGTCGGCTCGGGAAAGCCGGCGCCACAGGCCTCATACATGTCGAACTCGCCGAGCAGGGCGTCGCAGTCGCGGAGGCGATACAGTTCGCCGAATACAAGCTTATTCGGCTCATCCGACAGCACCAGCCCCGGATAATGTTTGATGAGATAGAGCCGGCCGCGGCAGGTGGCCTGCCCCAGGAAATCCGCGCTGCGCGACAGCAGTTGCGCCATCGGATGGTCGAAGCCACGCATCAGCGTGCCGTAGACGAACAGACGATCTGAAATCATGACGCCTTCTTACACGTCATTGCTCTGGATGCTCCATGGGTCAGACCTTCTCCGCCTGCGGCGCTGCGCGTGGCGCTTCGCCAACCGAGACGACGTTGATGTGGACCTCCATGCCGGCAAAGGCGTCCGGTGAGCCGAGATACATGCCGTACAGCGGGATCGCCTGACGCGGATCGCGCGCCACCGCGACGCGAATCAGGTCGCGGGTGCCGACGATGCCGTTGGTCGGATCGAACTCGATCCAGCCGGCGCTCGGCAGATAGACCTGCACCCAGGCGTGGGTCGAGCCGCCGCCGACATAGCCATGCGCGCCGTCGCCGGGAATGAAGATATAGCCGGACACGAAACGCGCGGCGATGCCGAGCCGGCGCAGCGCCTCGATCATGAACAGCGCATAGTCGCGGCAGGTGCCGGAGCCGGTCTGCAGCGTGTCGAGCGGATGCTGGGTACCCTGCTCGTGACGCTTGCGATAGCTAAAGGTCTCGCGGATGCCATGCGTCATGCCGCTCAGGATGTTGAAGGTCGGCGTCGGCCCGTCGGCGTCGAGAAACTTTCGCGCCCACGCCGACAGCTCGCCATTGGGATCGCGATATTGCGGCGTGATGAACTGCAGCAGATCGGGAAATTCCTCGTCGTCGTAGAGGAACGGATAGAAATAGGCCGGATCATCGGCGGTCAACGCGAACTCTTCTTCCGGATTGTGCTCGACCATCACCGTCGACACGAACGACAGCGTGTCGGCGCGCTCGTCGAAGGTTGCGATTGCAACGCTGTTGCCGAATACGTCGTGGATCCAGCGCAGCCGCATCGGCTGCGGCTCGATCGCGAGGCTGCCGGACAGCACCCGAAGGTCGTGGCCGTCGCGCGGGCGCAGCATGATGCGGTGTTCGCCGAACGCGACCGGGCGCGTATAGCGATAAACGGTCTTGTGGCTGATCGTCAGGAGCGGCATCGTCACACAATCGTCGATTCTGCTACGTCTAATCTAGGCCGAATCCTGCTGAATTGTAGGTCGAGATGCCGCTTCGATAGGCAACGCTTGAAGGAAAATGCTTTGAACGACGCCGGCGGCACAGCACTACTCCTCGACCCCGAAGATGTTCCCCCGGTCAGCGAATTCAACGCCGCGGGACGCTCGCCGTTCCTATTGACCTGCGACCATTACGGAAGGCTGATCCCGCGCGCGCTCGGCGACCTCGGCCTGCCCAAGAGCGAACTGATGCGGCACATCGCCTGGGACATCGGGATTGCCGGCGTCGCGGAGGCGCTGTCGAAGCATCTCGACGCCCATCTGATCGTGCAGCGCTACTCGCGGCTGGTGATCGACTGCAACCGCCCACCGCACGTCGCAAGCTCGATCCCGCGCATGAGCGAGGCCACCACGATTTCGGGTAACGAAGGCATTTCGCGCGAGGCCGCGGCGATACGGCGCGCGCAAATCTTCGATCCCTATCACCGGCGCATCGGCGAGATCATCGATCAGCGGCTGCGTCAGGGCATGCCGACGGTGCTGCTGTCGCTGCACAGCTTTACGCCCGTCTATGCCGGGATCGCGCGTCCCTGGCATATCGGCACGCTCTATCACCGCGACACGCATCTGCCGCCGCTGCTGCTAAAATTGTTGCGCGCCGAGGGCGACCTCGTGGTCGGCGACAACGAGCCCTATGCGGTCAGCGACGAGACCGACTACACCATCCCCGTGCATGGCGAGGCGCGCGGCCTGATGAATACGGGCATAGAAATCCGCCAGGACCTGATCTCCGATCAAGCCGGCGAAAAAGCCTGGGCCGACCGGCTGGCGCGAGTTTTTGCCGAAATCGAACCCATGCTGCGCGCGCAGCAATTGCTGCCCGCTTAGCCGTGGACAGCGGCGCGGCGCTTTGCGGATCTACTTCGCCCGCGTCAGCGCCAGCCAGATGCCGCCACCGATCATGAAGCCGCCGGAGATGCGCGACAGCAGCCGCGTCCTTTGTTTGGAGAAGAACAGTCGCGCCCGGCCGGCCAATAGCGCGTAGACGGCATCGGTCGTGGCTGCGATCACCATGAAGGTGACGCCGAGCAGCGCCACCTGCGGGAAGTGGTCCTTCTCCATGTCCATGAATTGCGGAATGAACGCGCCGAAGAACACCAGCACCTTGGGGTTACTGAGCAGCACCAGAAATCCCTGCAGGAAAAACCCGCCGCGCGGCGGAGGCGGCGGCGCGTCGGCATCGACGCCTTCAACCGGGGAACGGACCAGCTTGATGCCGAGCCAGATCAGATAGGCCGCGCCTGCAAAGCGCACCCAGTCGAACCAGTAGCCCATGGTCGCCATCAGCGAGGTCAGGCCGACCGCGACGATGCCGATCACGATTGCGAGGCCAGTTTGGGCACCGGCGCAATTGACCAGCGCCGCGCGGGTGCCGTGCCGCAGGCCGTTGGCGATAATCAGCGTCACTACCGGACCCGGCAGCAGCGCCAGCGCGACGCAGGCGGCGACAAAGGCAAGATAGGCTTGGAGGGACATGGGGAGACTCGATCGGAGGGCGATTTCTTCATTATGCATGTGGGGGATGAGGATGGAAGCCGCACGAAGCTCCCTCGGCCCGCTCTTGCGGGGGGACAGCCAGGCCGGGGGCACCTACTGCCCATCCATCGCCGCCGTCATCCAACGCGTCATCTCGCCGGAATCCAGAAACTTCAGCACCGGACGCCCTACTTCGGTAGCATCACCGCTCCCCTTGGCGACCGCGACCAGCAGATCGCAGCGGCGGGATACAGCGATGCCGATGGCGGTGCGCTGAGTTCCGCCGGACATCCCGAGGTCATAGGCCCTGACACGCCCGGTCATATCGGCAACGCGGACCACCTTACCCGCTTCCAGTGGCCCGAACCGCTCGCTCACGAGATCAAGATCGGCGACACGATCGACTTCATCGTCGTCAGCGACGCCGCTGTTGCAATTGCAGAAGCCGATCTTCGGCCGAACAAAGACCTCGATATCGTCGCCGCAGGCGGCGGCGCCGCAGCGGAAGGCCTTGCCCGCGGGCCAACCGTCGCGGAGAAACGGCCAGGCGATTTCCTGCCATTTGCCGGTCTGCCGGCCTTGCGTGCGCGGCATGGTTTGCTCATACGGCGCAGCGCTCGACAAGGCGCCGAGCGCCAGGGCCGCTGCTGCGATGATTGGCCAGCGCCGCATGGTTTAATTCCTCATGGCAAGCCGGCGACGACGCGCGCCGGGCCGGTTAGCTCCAGGATGTGCAGGCCGGTATTGGCGCGATCGACGATATAGATGTAGCCGCGCTCGTCGGTTTCCACATTGTTGGTTTGAATAGCGACCTTGCAGCGGTCCTTGCCGGCGATGGTGACGCAGCGCTTATCGGTCGCCGCCGTGATCGGCGGAATGAAATAGCCGACCTCTTTGGGGTGATAGGGGTCACGGATGTCGAGCGCGCGCACGCCGGCATTGAAGAAGGCGACGAACGCCATCTTCTTGTAGTAGACCGGCGCCATGCTCTCGTTGGAGGAGTGCGCGCCAAACCGCCCGCCCCGTTCGCAGAACGATCCGCTCGCTTCCGGCACCGTGTAACTCGAGATCATCATCGGGCGATTTTCGACCGTGACGTCGGCGAACCAGACCATCTGCCGCGGCTCGTTGCATTCGTTCAAGATCGCCTCATTGACGATCATCACGATGTCGCGACTCTTACCGTCCTTGTCTTTCGCAAACTCGGCGATCGGCATGCCCAGCATCGGGAACGTCGTATGCGCCCCGTTGAATGCCGACATCGGCATTCGCGAAATTTCCGGCGCGCGGAGATTGTCGGCGGTCGGCGCCTGGGTCCGTTAAGCAGTCTTTCGCGATCGACGATCTGCAGGAAGCCGGCTTTGTTGGTGCCGTAGCCGAAATAGACACGGTTAGCTGCAGGGCCTGTAGAGATCGGCCCGTGCAGTTCGGTCGGCACCGGACCACCGGAACCCGGCTCCTGGCCAGGCAAACCGAAATCGCGGATCTTCTCCGGATGCGCGGGGTCGGAGAGGTCGTAGATCTGCGTCATGCGGCGCGTGCGCCAGTCCGGCGCCCCCGAAACCAGAAACGCAATGCCGGTGTCGCATTCCCACCAGCTCTTGTGCGTGTCCTTCAACCCGGCGATCCGCGTAAGCAACATGGGATTGGCAGGATCGGCAGCGTTCCAGATCTCATGCGCCTCTCCGCCGAAGGTGCGCAGCAAATAGACGGCATCGCGATCGCCCTTCGGCAAAGCCTTGCCGTCACAGATCCGCACCATCTGCGCGCCGCCGGCCTCATACTTCCCTTGCTGCCCCGGAATGTGACGCAGATATTTCGGCTGGGATGGATCGGTGACGTCAACGATCGACGTTCCATTGGGCTCAGCTTTGCCGGTCTGTGGATTGATCGGCGCCGGAACGTCCTCGGTGCCGCCGTGGTGACCGATATAGGCGATCCACCGGTCGCCTTGATGATGGATAGTCGGCTGATAGGCGCTGCGTGCCTGCAGGTCGCTGGCTCCAACCAACCTCATGTTCGAGGCTTCCGGCGGTGCGCCGATCACCTGTTGCTGCGCAAACGTTACGCCGGAGCACACGAGGAACGCGATCGAGAAACAGGCTGCGAGTTTGGCGCGACCGCTCATGTTCCACCCTGCTGTTCAACACCAATCTGCGTTGGCTGACGGCAGAATAACACAACCCGCGGTCACCCAAAAACACGCCCTTGACATGCAACCATTTGGTTGCCTATTATCCCAGCTATGGATGAAGTCTTCAAAGCGCTTGCCGATGCGTCGCGGCGCTCGCTGCTGGACAGACTTCACGTGAGGAGTGGACAGACCTTGAACGAACTCTGCGACGGCCTCGCCATGACGCGGCAGGCGGTCACAAAACACCTCGGGATTCTCGAAGAGGCCAACCTCGTCACCACGCTCAGGCATGGCCGCGAGAAGCTGCACTACCTCAACCCGGTTCCGATCCATCAGATCGGCGAACGCTGGATCAAGAAATTCGAGCGCGGGAAACTCACCGCGCTCAGCGAGTTGAAACGGCAACTGGAGAAGCGTGATGAGTAAGCCTGAATTTGTCTACGTCACTTACATCGAGACATCAGCCGAAAGGCTTTGGAAGGCCTTGACTGATGGCGACTTCACCGAGCGCTATTGGTTCGGTTATTGCGTTGCCTCCGACTGGAAGCCGGGTTCGCCCTACCGTTTCGCCAGGCAGGGCGAGGGCAGCGTGGAGGGCAAAATCATCACGGCCGATCCACCAAGGCGTCTCACCTACACCTGGGACCTCTGCTCGCCAGGGCCCGAGCCCGAGCGCACCTCGCGCGTCACCTTCGATCTCGATCCGCACGGCAAGGTGATGAAGCTGACGGTCACGCATGACGAGCTCGACGAGCGCGGCAAGACGCTGCGCGATATCTCCGGCGGCTGGCCGATGGTGCTCGCCAGCCTGAAGAGTCTGCTGGAGACCGGCCATGCGTTGCCGGCCGATCTCCCATCGAGCGTGACGAAGGAGGCCGCCCATGGCTAAGCCCGAATTCGTCTATGTCACCTATATCGAGACCACGCCGGAGAAGCTGTGGGAGGCACTCACCTCGAGCGAATTCACCCGACAGTACTGGTTCGACACCGAAGTTAGATCCGACTGGAAGGTCGGCTCGCCCTTTGCGCTGGTGATGAAGGGGACCACGAGAGATACCGGCGAGATCTTGGCAGCCGATCCGCCGCGACGACTTTCCTATACTTTCAAGCACGAGCTTCACGAAGACATGCGCAAGGAGCCTGCGACGAAAGTCGAGTTCACTATCGAACCCTACGGCAAGGTCGTGAAGCTGATCGTGACCCATGAAGGTTTCGTCGCAGGTAGCAAGTTGCTCGACGGCATTTCCAAGGGGTGGCCCGCAATTCTTTCCGGGCTGAAGAGCCTGCTGGAGACCGGTAAGGTTCTGACGATCCCTCCGGCCGCGCTTGGGATCGAGGGATCTGAGTAGCGATCAAAATATATCGGAGGATCTGAACGGATATGAATGTCGAGAATTTCAGCCGGCCATCGTCTACACCATCTACATCGCCTCCACGCCCGAGAAGGTGTGGCAGGCGCTGACGACGGCCGAGTTCAGCCGGAAATATTTTTCCGGCTTTGCGGTGGAAGTCGACCTGAGGATCGGCGGTGCGTTTGTCATGCGGGCGCCGGATGGTTCGGTGCATATCAGCGGTGAAGTGATCGAATGCGATCCACCCAACAAGCTCACGTTCACCTTCAACCTCAACTGGCCGGCACTGACCGAAAAGCTCGGGCCGACGCTCGTGACCTACGAGATCGAGCCGATGGGCGATGCGGTAAGACTCACGATGCTGCAATCGCATGACCGTCCGATCAGCGACGACATCCTGTCCGGCGGACGTGCAGGCTGGCCCGCGATCTCTCCAGCCTCAAGAGCCTGCTGGAGACCGGCAATGCGATGGTGATTGCGATGCAGCCGCCGCAACGGATGCTGGCCGCGCTGAAGGAAATGGGGATCGGGACGCCGTAGGGGTCGTAGCCGTTGTCGGCACCTCCCGTCGTCGTCCCTGCTTTCGCAGGGACGACCAAGGAGGGGTGGCTAGCCCCCTCAGCCCGCGCCCTGCGAGAGAGGTGATAAGACGCCCCTACCCCAGCGCCTGCAGCTCGCGCCGCAGCACCTTGCCCGTCGCGGTCATCGGCAGCGTTTCCGCGAACTGCACGAAGCGCGGGTATTCGTGGGCGGCGAGTTGCACCTTCACGAATTCCTGGATCTCGCGCGCCAGCGCGTCGCTGGGCGCAAAGCCCGGGCGCAGCACGATCCACGCCTTGATGGATCTGGTGCGAATCGGATCAGGAATGCCGACCACCGCCGACATCGCCACCGCCGGATGCTTCATCAGCGTGTGCTCGATCTCGACGGGCCGACGCGATAGCCGGCCGTGGTGATGACGTCGTCCTCGCGGCTGACGTACCAGAAATAGCCGTCCTCATCCTGCACGCCGAGATCGCCGGTCAGAAGAAACCCGCCGGCATATTTTTTCGCGCTCGCTTCCGGGTTGCGCCAATATTCGATCATGGTGGACAGGGCTGGCGCACGCCGATGATGCCGCGGCTGCCCCTCGGCAATTCCTCGCCGCGATCGTTGACGATGCGGACGTCGAAGCCGGGCGTCGCCTTACCCATCGAACCCGCGCGGATTGGAAACAGGTTCGAATTGCTGCCGATCACGAGGTTGCACTCGGTCTGGCCGAACACTTCGTGCGCATCGATGCCAAAGGTTTCGCGCACCCAGCCGAGCAGTTCGCCACCGAGCGATTCACTGCCGGTGAAAATGCTGCGCAGTTTCACGCCGGGATTTTTCACGTCGGCCTGCCGCATCAGTTTTAGCGCGGTCGGCGGCAGGAATACGTTGCGGATGGAAAGTTCCGCCATCATCGCCATCGCCGCCTGCGGCTCGAATTTTCGCGCGCGATGGCCGACCAGGGAATGCCATGATACCAGAATGCAAAAAGGGCGTTGATCAACCCGCCGATCCAGGCCCAGTCGGCCGGCGTCCACATCAGGTCGCCGGGTTTGGGGAGAAAATTGTGGCACATCTCCACATTGGGCAGATGACCGAGCACCACGCGATGGGCGTGCAGCGCGCCTTTGGGATTTCCCGTGGTGCCTGATTGTAGATGATCAGGGCGGATCGTCGGCCGAGGTATCGACGGTCGTAAATTCCTCGGACGCGGTTTCGATCGACGTCCAGAACGGTTTGGCGCCGGCGTGAACGGCGCCGCTCGTGATGTAGATGTCTTGCAGATAGGGTAACCGATCGCGAATTTTTACAAGCTTTTCCCAACCGCCTCGTCGGTGACGATGGCCTTCGCCTCCGAATTCGACAGGCGGAATTCCAGCGCGTCCTCGCCGAACAGCGCGAACAGCGGATCGAGATCATGCCGGAGCGAAACGCCGCCAGATGCGCGATCGGCAGTTCAAGCGATTGCGACAGGAACACCGCGACGCGGTCGCCGCGCTTAAGACCGTCGGCCTTCAGCACGTTGGCGAAACGGCGCGACATCCCCGCGACTTCGTCGAACGAAGTGCGCGTGGTCGCGCCGTCCTCGTCGACATAGACCAGCGCCAGCCGACCGGAGCCGTCGGCATGACGGTCGCAGCACGCGCTCGCCATGTTGAAGCGAGCGGGAATGTCCCAGCGGAAGTTGCGGTAGAGTTCGTCGTACGTCGAGGCTTCGGTGAGCATGGCGCTTGTCGTTTCCGGTCTTCGTCATCGGCCGGGCATAGTAGCCTGCCTTGTGCAGACTACGTACACTTGTCTGCGCTCCCGGCCCATCCACGTTCTTGTTGCTTGCGGCTAGTTTTAAGGACGTGGATGCCCGGTACAAGCCCGAACATGACGTGGGAGACGTTTTGTCGCCCTGATTTAAGGAGACCGCGCTCTTCCATCGCAAGCTCCGCCTCGAGGCTTGCGACGTCGCGATAGATCGAGGCAACGGCGAGCACGCGTCCGTTGCGCTTGTACTGCAGCAGGCAATCCTTGCCGGCGATGTCGCCGTCGACAACGAGTTCGTCCCATTTCTCGGCGTGACCTACATAATTGATCGGCACATCGTAGTGCTGGCTCCAGAAGAACGGCACGGCATGGAAAGGCTCGCGCTGACCGAGCATGTTTCGCGCGGCGGTCTGGCCCTGACGCTCGGCCACCACCCAATGTTCGACGCGAATGGTCTCAAGGAATGCGGATCGGGCCAGCGCGCGATATCGCCCGCGGCGTAGATGCCGGGGGCGCTGGTTTCCAGATAGGCATTGACGGCGACGCCCCGATCGATTGTCAGCCCGGCCTGCTCGGCCAATCCAAGCCGGGGGCGCACGCCGACCTGACCACCACGATATCGGCCTCGATCACGCCGCCGCTCTTCAGCGTCGCGCGTTTGCCGTCGATGCCGGTTACGGTGTCGCCAAGATGAAAGATGACGCCGTGCTCTTCGTGCAGGGCACGGATGAAATCACCCATCTCAGGCCCAAGCACGCGCTCCATCGGCCGCTGCTCCAGCCCGACGACGTGAACCTCGATATTTCTTGTGCGCAACGACGCTGCGGCTTCGAGCCCGATAAAGCTCGCCCCGATCACAACCGCGCGCCGCGCACCATCGGCCAATGCAATGATCGCGCGGGAATCGGCCAGCGAGCGTAGCACATGGACGTGAGGTTGATCCGTGCCCGGTATCGGCAGGCGCACCGGCTCCGCGCCGGTCGCCAGCAGCAAACGGTCGTAGGGGATGGTCTCGCCGCCGGCCGTGACAACATGGCGTGCGCTGGTGTCAATTGACGTGACCTCGGTCCTGATCCGCACGTCAATCTTCGCCTCGGTGTAGAAATCATCCGGCCGCAGCGGCAGCCAGTCCTCCGGCGCGCTGCCGGCGAGATAGTCCTTGGACAGGTTCGGCCGGTCCACCGGCGCCGCCGCCTCGTTGCTCAGCATCACGATGCTGCCGCGATAATCCTGCCGCCGCAGCATCTCGGCTGCGGCAAAGCCCGCCGCGCCACCGCCGACGATCACGATCCTGCCGGGCGCATCGGCGGCGCCCTTCACCTGCGGCTTGGGCTGTTCACGCTTTTCGCGAACGAGGATGCGACCGTCTTCCTGCTCGACCCTCCAGACCGCGATCGGACTGAGCGCCGGCGCCCGAAGGCTTCGCCGGTGCGTAAATCGAAACAGGCGTGATGCCAGGGACAACGGATGCCCTCCCCGGTCACGAGGCCCTCGGCGAGCGGCCCGTGGTAATGGCTGCAATGTGCGCCGATCGCAAAATCTCCGGACCCGAACGCACCAGCAGGACTTCATCGTCGCCGACGTGGCCCAGCAACGTCTCGCCCGCAAATTCGGAAGGGGGTATGCCCTTGATAAATCGGGACCGGCGGGTGGCGCTTGCTGATCGGCCATCTCGTCCTCCGCTCTCGTTGCGCGATGCCGCCTTGATAATTGCGGCGACGCCCTGCGGTTCCAGAACGTCATTGATGGCGTGTGCGGAGAGGTCAGCTTACCGGCCCGGTGCAGTCATGGTATCAAGACTTGCTGGAGGACCGCCTGAACGCATTGCGGTCGTTCACTGGACGCCGTGTTTCGCTTGACGGCTGATCGGTCGAATCCACTCGTTGCGCTCAAGCGGTCGACGCGAATAGTCGACCGACCGGAGGCCGCACAATCATGAAGACCTTATTGCTGCTAGTGCTTTCCATGGTTGCCGCCGCGCGAGATGCGTCCGCACAGGACGCATCATGCGTCCGAGAACGCGCCGCCATGGTCGAAACCATCAAGGACTACGCCCGGTCCCACGCCGCTGTGTTGGGACAGCAGGGTTTTTCGGAACGAGTCCTTGAGGCCATGGGGCAAACGAAACGCCATCTGTTCATTCCCGAGCGATCTTGCTCGATCGCATACGCGGACAGGCCGATACCGATCGGCCTCGGCCAGACCATATCGCAGCCGTTCATCGTGGCCTTGATGACCCAGTTGGCCGAGGTCGCGCCCGATCATGTCGTGCTCGAAGTCGGTACGGGTTCGGGCTATCAGGCCGCCATCCTCGCGCAGCTGGCGCGAAGGGTGTGCACCATCGAGATTGTCCCGCAATTGGCCGAGGCCGCCACGAAAGCACTCAGAGACCTCGCGTATGACAATGTGAGCGTCAGGCTTGGCGACGGCTATGTTGGCTGGCCCGAATGCGGTCCTTTTTGACGCCATCGTGGTGACCGCCGCGCTCGGGCAGGTACCGCCGCCGCTGATCGAGCAGCTTAAAGTGGGTGGTCGGCTCGTCATGCCGGTCGGAGCCGATTACGGCACTCAGCATCTCACGGTCGTCGAAAAAACCGCCCCGGACACGACGACGACTCGCGCCGTCGTCCCCGTGCGCTTCGTGCCCTTCACGCGTTCACCGAGCCGGTAACGTTCAAGTTCTTGAGGAGCGGGACTTGAGGGATCGTCTGGGTGGCTGGAGCCTTTCATCACGCTACTCAGCGGCGCGGCGTCGCGTCGCGTGCAGCACAACGAGCACGCTGCACCCTAGGGATGGATGCATCAATTCCGATCCTGCAAGTCGCTACTCGTTTCGCCGATTATCGCCGGCTGGCGACGTGACTTTTGTCAACCAGCCGACCCTAACAGCGGTGACACCGCCGTGCGTTCTTTACACGATTTGAAAGTCGTTGGCGCTGAACTCGGCTACGGTGCGGCCCAGGAACAGCACGCTATTGCCGCCTCCCAGATCCAACTCGGTGCCGAGCGGCTGCGCGGTCAGCGCTGCCAAGGCGTCGAAACTCGCATCGAAGCCGACCAGCTGGGTAACGTCCTCAGATGGATCGAAGTCGGTGACTATGTCATCGCCGGTTTGATTGTCCCGGAACACGAAGACATCGGCGCCATCGTTGCCGGTCAGGAAGTCATTACCGCGTCCGCCTTCGATGATGTCGGCGGCGTTCCCGCCGATCACTACATCGTCACCCTTGCCGCCAGACAGCTTGTCACTCGCGGTGGCATCCTCCGGCGATGTCGCGAATGCCCGAATGAGATCGTCTCCGGCGCCACCGTGGATCTCGTCAGCAGCAATGTTGCCGCCCAGAATGGTATCATTACCGCGACCGCCGAACACGACATCGCCAGTCGGGTCGTTCCATGCGATAAAATCGTCGCCAGCACCGGCCCTTACGATGTCCCTGCCGGCCATGCCGCCGATCCGGGTCGTTGCCTGCTCCGCCGAGCACGACGTCGTTGCCTGGGCCGGTGTTGATGTCGTCGTCTCCCTGTCCACCGGACAGGAAGTCGTTGCCCTCGCCGCCCTGTATCGTGTCATCCCCAGCGCGGCCCAGGATGACGTCATCGCCGCCCAGCCCGGGGAGCAGGTCGTCCCCTGCCGTGCCTTCTATGACGTTCGCGTTGTCGTCGGCGATGGCGATCAGCTGGCCCCGGATCTCGCCACCGGGGAACGGTTCCGTATGGATGTTGAAATAGATCGGGATTTCGATCCCACCGTGGCCGAACCGAGTGTGGCGGCGAAATCGGTGATAGGAACGTTGGCCGGGTCCGTTGTTTCCCAGCGGCCGCTCACCATCCAGGAGCCATCCGCGTTCTGCGCGATAGCAAGATCGTCATCATCCTGGGCTGGGTGGATCTGCCCGAACACAACCGGTCCGTTTGCGCCTCGCACCTCATTGTGAAAATGCATGCCGGCGACATCATCGGCGGTCGACGGCGTCTGGGCCGGACCACCTGTAGCGAGGCCAAAGTCGAGGCCATCAATCTGAAACGAATAGCTCGCGACTATTGCCTCGCTGTCGAAGATGACAGTTCCTAGGCCGCTTGCCGTTGAGCTGTTCGGGGTACTTCCTGGCTGCCTTCGAGAACCACGCGAAACGCTGTGGACATGAGATCCTCCCTGTGGGCGTTATGGATCTACTATGGCCGCCAGCGGCAAATGGCACTGGCAACGCCGACGGCGCTCGCCAGCCTTAAAGAACAGCAAAGTGCTGTAAAATGGGCGGTCGAACTTCTTACAATGCTGCGAACGGTAAATTGAGCGTGATCCAAAATTCGCGCTGAAGCGATGCAAACCGTTCGCACGTTTTGGCGAACAGTGTTCTTCCCGACGAAGCGCATCACGTCGACGGGGTCGACTGTTGCAGTTGGGTTGATGGGGCCATGGGGAAAGCTGGCGAGCCTTCCCCTCGAACCGTCTTTCACGCATTTGCGCCAAGCATCCGGGATCAATCGTTCGGCGTTGATAGCGAAAGCGCGAGAGCAGGCGCACCCGTTGTTTGCGGAACAGGCCAGACTTGTCGCCCAGAGTGACCTTGGGGTGGAACCCTCGGTGTTCGTGGTCGTTGCACTTCCAAGTCAAGCCAAGGAGGACCCCACATGATGAAGATCGCTCTTGCCGTGGCGGCAGCCGCAACTGTGCTGACGACCGCCCCACTCGTTACCCGGCCAAGGCCCAAGGCGTCAAGATGGCCCAAGTCGGCGTCGATGTTCAGGTCGGGCGGGACCGCGACGACCGCTATTATAGGGACCGTCGCCGATACGACTCCGACACTACAGTTGGCGTCGGCCCAGGTGGTGTCACCGTCGGCCCGCGACAACGCTGCCACTGGGAAACTAGGACGATTGAACGGGACGACGGCCGCAGGATCACGCGCAGGGAGCGCGTCTGCGACTAAAACCGCGAGATCTCGCGCGACGTCTGCTTTCAGTCCGCTGTGCGACCCAGTGCGGACGCGGGCAAATATTGCCCGCGGAAACGCTAAATTCAGAACCTAAACGGGGACTAGGCGAAGAAAGGAACTCATACCGACAGCGCCGCCTTCACCAATCCGCTGGCCTTGCCGAAATCCATTTGCCCGGCGAACTTCGCGCGCAGCACGCCGATCACTTTGCCCATGTCCTTCATGCCGGCGGCTCCGGTCTCGGCGATCGCGGCTGATATCGCGGCCTTCACTTCGTCGTCAGACATCTGCTTCGGCAGATAGGCCGAGATGATCGCGATCTCCTCGCGCTCCTGCGCGGCAAGTTCGGCGCGGCCGCCCTTGTCGTAGAGCTCGACGGATTCCTGGCGCTGCTTGATCATCTTTTGAAATACGGCAAGCAGATCGGCGTCGGTAAGCGGCGGCTTGCCCTCCCGCGCGCGGCGATGTCGGCGTTCTTGATGGTCGAATTGACCATGCGCAGCGTGGAGAGTTTTCGCTCGTCCTTCGCCCTCATGGCGTCCTTGACCGCATTGTTGATGTCGTCGCGCAGCATTGTTTTACCTCTTTGGATGTCTGGTCCTGATCTAGGCCGTCCGCATCCCGAGAACAACTAGCTCCGCAGCCATTCGACCAGCGCATCTGCCGTGGCCTGCGGCTGTTCCGGCTGCGGCAGGTGTCCGCAATTGGCAAGGATCACGAGTTTTGCGTTGTGAATGTTGTCGGCCATTTCGACCGACAGCGAATTCGGGATGGTGTTGTCCTCATCGCCCGACAGCACCAGCGTCGGGCATTTGATACCGGCCAGCATCGGCCGCGAGTCCGGCCGGCTGATGACCGCCATCTGTTGGCGGAGGAAGGCCTCCACCCCGACATCGTCACCCATGTCGTAGACGAGTTGGCGCAGGCTTGCATCCTCGCGGCGCGACGGATGCACAAAGCCCGGGAAAAGCTCATCGAGCACGGCGCGGTATTCGCCGGCTGTGGCGCGGGCCATCATGCCGCGGCGGCGGGCGGTCGCCTCCGGCGTATCTGATCGAGCCTGGGTATTGATCAGTGCCAGCTTGGCCACCCGCTCGGGCGCCTGCCGCATGATCTCGAAGGCGACATAGCCGCCCATGGAATGCCCGGCGAGCGCGAAGCGCGGCGGCGCCTCGGCCAGAATCCGCCGCGCGATCAAGGCCATATTGTCGTCGCGGATATGGTTGGCGACCGTGACCGGGCCGAACCGCCACAGGGCTGGCACCACGGGCGCGTAGATCCGCGGCGAGCTGACGAGGCCCGGAACGAGCAGGATCGGCATCGGGTTGTCCATGCCCGGCTCCAGATTCGGGGCGGATTTGGCGAAAAAGCCTGGAAAGCCAGCTTAGGGCCGCGGAACCCGCTGTCAAATATGCGGCAAACGCATGTGAATCCGCGCGCTTCCGGCTTTGACGTGCGGGGGTGCGGCGACTATGAAGTGCGCTCATGACAATATCTGATAACGCTTCAGCCTGGCCGGACCATAAACCGACCGCGCTCCTCGTGCTTGCCGATGGCACCGTGCTGGAGGGCTTCGGCCTCGGCGCGGAAGGCCATGCCGTCGGCGAAGTCTGCTTCAACACCGCGATGACCGGCTATGAGGAGATCCTCACCGATCCCTCCTATGCCGGGCAGCTCATCACCTTCACCTTCCCGCATATCGGCAATGTCGGCACCAACGAGGAAGACATCGAGACGGTGAACATGGCGGCGACGCCGGGCGCGCGCGGCGTGATCCTGCGCTCCGCGATCACGGATCCCTCGAACTACCGCGCCACAAAACATCTCGACCAATGGCTGAGGGCGCGCGGCATCATCGGCCTCTCCGGCATCGACACCCGCGCCCTAACCGCGCTGATCCGCAGCAAGGGCATGCCAAACGCCGTGATCGCGCATTCGCGAAGCGGCGAATTCGACCTGCACGGACTTAAGGAAGAGCGCGCGAATGGCCTGGCCTCGAGGGCATGGACCTGGTGCCGATGGTCACCTCCGGCCAGCGTTTTACGTGGGACGAGACGCCCTGGGCCTGGGAAAAGGGGCTTGGCCGGCAGGCCGAGCCTGAATTCAACGTGGTCGCGATCGACTACGGCATCAAGCGCAACATCCTGCGGCTGCTCGCCGGTGAAGGCTGCAAGGTCACGGTGGTGCCGGCGACGACGTCGGCGGAAGACATTCTGGCGATGAAGCCGGACGGCATATTTCTTTCGAACGGCCCCGGCGATCCGGCCGCAACCGGAAAATACGCGGTGCCCGTCATCCGTGAGGTGATCTCCTCGGGCACGCCGACCTTCGGCATCTGTCTCGGTCACCAGATGCTGGGCCTCGCGGTCGGCGCCAAGACCATGAAGATGCATCAGGGTCATCACGGCGCCAATCATCCGGTCAAGGACGAGACCACCGGCAAGGTGGAGATCACCTCCATGAACCACGGCTTTGCCGTGGACCAGGCGACGCTGCCGGAGGGCGCGACGCAGACTCATATCTCGCTGTTCGACGGCTCCAATTGCGGCATCCAGCTCGAGGGCAAACCGGTGTTCTCGGTGCAGTACCACCCGGAAGCCTCGCCCGGACCGCGCGACTCGCACTATCTGTTCAAGCGCTTTGCGGACCTGATGCGGGCGAACAAACGGACGTAGGCCAGGCCCCACCGTCATTGCGAGGAGCGAAGCGACGAAGCAATCCATACTTGCTTTGCCGCCCGATGGATTGCTTCGCTTCGCTCGCTGGGTAATGACGAAGAATGAATCCGTCATTGCCGGGCTTGACCCGGCAATCCATCTTCTTTGAAGCGTGATGGATGCCCGGGTCATCTAGCGCGAAGACGCGCTTCGCGCTTCTGCCCGGGCATGACGACTGGTATGCGCCGAAAAAGCGCCGTCTATGCCCGCCCCGGTTTATTATGATGACCATCATGATAAAGCGAGGACACATCCCGATGCACGACAAGCCCGCCGCCCAGGGTCGAATACGGCGTGACGCCGACGCATGTGATGGCCTCGATGTCGGGCCTCGACTTCGTCCGCGCCATCTTCGAAGGCAGGTTGCCGGCCCCGCCGATCATGCAGAACGTCGAGCCGTTCGATTCCACCGCCGAACATGGCCACGTCGTGTTCCACAGCGTGCCTGGCTTCCGGCATTACAACCCGATCGGCTCGGTGCATGGCGGCTACGCCGCGATCCTTCTGGATTCCGCGATGGGGCTCGCCGTTCACACGGCGTTACCGGCCGGGCAATTCGGATACACCACGCTCGAATTCAAGATCTCCTTCATCAAGGGCATGACGGAAGATACCGGCCCGGTCCGCAGCGAGGGCAAGACGCTCAGTGTCGGCCGCCGCGCCGCCATGGCAGAGGCGCGCATCACCGACGCCAACGGCCGCCTGCTCGTGCACGCCACCACGACCTGTCTGGTTTTCGAAATTCCAGCGGGGAACGTGAGCGGCGGACAGCAGTTTGAAGTTGTGGTGCTAGACCTATCTCTGGAGGAGCCGCGTAGCGGCGTCTCTGAAGGATGAATGGCACTAGCGGGGCCTCGTGGTTCGTGACGGCGCTGAGCTCGTCATCAAGCCGCGCTACGCGCGGACCTGTTGGCGCCTCCTCACCATGAGGGTTTAATGGTTACTACGATCGCGGAGGGAATGACCATGTCCGCTTGTCAGTGCCGACATCGAACCGCTCACTTTCATCTTTGCCGATGACGGCCTCGTTCCCAACAATCCGGATGCCGTTCCTGGTCTACAAGGACGCGGTGGATGTTGCGAACGACTATCCCGAGAAAACCATCGAGGGGCTGTTTGGCGCCAATGGCTGGGGCGCAATGTGGCGCAACGGCGTCTACGATTATCTGCACTACCATTCGACGGTGCATGAGGCGCCTGGCCTGTGGGCACGCGCGTGCAGTTCGGCGGCGACTATGGCAAGGCACTCGATATCTCCGCCGGTGACGTCGCAACCTGCCCGCGGGGACCGGCCACCAGTTGATTTCTGCAAGCTCTGATTTCTGTGTCGTCGGCGCCTATCCGCCGGAGACCACCGATGTAGATCACGCGGCCGACGCCGGAGAACCATGCGAAGGCGCTGAAGACGATTCCCGAAGTGAAATTGCCGAAGACCGATCCAGTGCGTAGCGAAGCTGGTCCACTGGTCAGGCTGTGGACGCGCAGCACGGCTTAGGCGAGCCCCACCGTCACTTTGGACGCCGCAATTCGCCCTCGATCCAGCCAACGGCATTGATTTGAGCGGATCGTACGCCACCATCCTGGTTTCGGGTGTGGCCGCATTTTGCGCATTCGAACGTATGTTGCTCCTGAACCTTCCGGCCCGTCCGAAACGGCAGACGTGATCATCCGCGGTACGGTAATCGGGGCAACGCGGACGCATCGGCAGAAGTTCTGGAGAGGGGGTTTCCGAGGCTAAAGTAAGATTCACCAGCGATGGATGGTACCTGTCGGCGCTTCAACTCTTTGCCGACAGCCATTCACAAGGTCTTATAAATATTGGAAACGGCCTTGGATCGCCGTCCAATACCCGACACTTCGGGCATAATAGTGATAAATATATCGGCCGAACTGTCCGATACCTGACCATCAGTCCCGAATTAATTAGCTTATTGCCGGGGCTTGCGCCCATTGTGGGTCTATTATCGGACACAGCCTTAGGCATCGGTGACAGAGAGAGTTGAAGCTCCCGGCCTATCTTGCAGGAGCTCCCGTGGCCGCTGAAAATCACCTCCTGAGTTTACTAGATGCTTCGGCGCCGGCCCTGCTGAAGCCTCACATGCGGACGATCATGGTCGAACACGGCGAGCTGCTGCACAGCTCAGCGTCGGAAATCGAGTTCGCCTATTTCCCGCGCTCCTGCATCGTTTCCGTTCCCGCCAGCACCGAGCAGGGCGCCACCGGCCGAGCACTTCCATCGTCGGCCGCGAGGGCATGATCGTATCGTCCACCATCCACGAGCATTATTGATGTCGTTCGCAGATCTCGATCGTGCAGGTCGCCGGCGAAGCCGTGAAGATCTCTGCCGCGGAAGTTCATCGTGCCGGACGCGAGAGCGACAGCTGAAAGGTCGTCGCGCTGTTCGATCTCTTTGCTTGCGCAGTCGCAGCAATCGACCGCGTGCCAGGCGCTGCACCAGGTGGAAAACCGGGCCGCGCGCTGGCTCCCGCAGTGCAGGAAGCGGCTGGGCAGCAACGACATCCGGCCTGACCCAGGAGTTCTTCGGGCAGATGCTCAGGGGTTCAGCGCACCACCATCAACCTGGTCGAGCGCACCCTGCAGAATGCCGGTCTCATTCAGATCGGCCGCGGCCGCATTTCTATCCTCGATACCGAAGGGCTGCAGGCCGTCTCATGACTGTTACGAGCGCATCGAGCGGCGGTACGAGGAGCTGCTGGGCTTCGCTGGACTATTAGCATTATCGGTTCTGATTGAATCAGAACCGAAGCTCTAGATCTGTTTGACGCGTTTTCTTCACGCGAACCGGGATCCACTTCGCTGGAAAACGGCTATAAAGTTCCTCCTTCCCGGAACAAATCGGCAACCACTGTGTTGCTGTCTTATGGTAGTGTCGGATAGCCGACACTTTAATGGATCTGCCCAGCTATAGGGCTCGACCCACGCAGCACAGCGCTTGCAAGCGACCTGTCGTTTATCGTCGAGGACGAAGTGCTAGTCCGGATCGGCACTTAAAGAGACGGTCGAGACCGCCGGATTTGAGGTGGTCGAAGCCGGGAACGCGGATGAAGCGATCGCCATCCCCGCAGCGCGCGACGATATTCTTCATCTTTACCGACGTCCACATGCCGGGTTCGATGACGGGCTGAAGTTCGCCCGTTTGTGCGAGACCGCTGGCCGCCGGGCGATTGTTGCGATGTCGGGGCCACGCCCGGATCACCGAGAGCGATTCGCCCGAAGGCGGGCGCTTTCGCACAAGCCCTACACTGCAGCGGAGATAACCACGACATTGCGTGAGTTGATGCAGTGAGAGGTCTGAATTAACGGTCAACGCGGCTGGCGACCTGCAAATTGAATCGACTATGGCCCCGGCGCGTGCTCGCTTGGGGAAACGCGCCGCTATCGCGCTGGAGGGATGGCGTAGCCGTAATCACGCTAATCGCGTCAGCGAAATCGTCAGTCGGTCATCTGGCCCACTGGCCCATTTGGAGACATGTCAGCAGACCGACGTAACCTCGGCGTGCCGCCAATACTTTCTTGCGAGGCGCAACTTACACGGTTTGACGCCGGGAATTTGGACCACTGGCCCGCGAGCTGCTTCCGCGCTCTTTGTTCGTCGTTGACGCAAGCCTTGATGAGATTGATCAACGGAGAGCCCGGCGGTCGCGGCTACGTCGAGCTTGCAGCTCCGGGTAATATCGTAGTTCGGCAGTCCGTCAGCTACCGCGACGATCAGATGCGAGTTCAACACGATCATCGAGAAGGAAATGGGCATTGCAGGCCTCCAGCTAACCTCGCGCGTTCGCATCGTAGCGGAACCCGCCCGGGAAGCCACCGCTAATTTCGGCATTGCACGTCGATACGAAGATCGACCGGAGACGGCGAGGATATCCGATCGGCGCGCGTTCGCGCGACCCGTTGGCTCCTCGCATGACGGCCCGGGCTTGAGCGGCGCTAACTATTCGGCAGATTGAGCTGCCACGACACGCCGAACCTGTCCGACAGCCAGCCGAACTTGCGGCTGAACGGATACGCGTCCAGCGGCATCAAGACCTGCCCGCCATCGGACAGTTTCGTAAATAGCTCATCTATCTCTGCTTCCTCCGCGCAATCCACGAACAGCGACATCGCCGGTGTGAACGTAAAACCATGCTTCACCGGGCTGTCGATGCACATGAAGGTCTGGGCGTTCACCGCAAACGTGGCCTGCGCCACCGATCCTCGGCGCCCGGCCCTTCCGCACCATAGCGGCGGATGCCGGTGACAGAGGCGCCCTTGAACAGCGAGACGTAGAAGGTCATTGCTTCTTCGCAACGGCCGTCGAACATCAGGAAGGTTTTGATTTTTGGGTCATTCGGAACTCGACAGATCAGTTCGCCGTCCCGGATCGTCGGGATGATGGTGATGGAGTGGAGGTTGTCGCGTTTAGCTGGCATCTACGCCGCGTTGGCCCTTCCTGGCGGCTGGCCTCGAACAGGAACCAGGTGCGGCGCTCGGTCTCGTCGATGAAGACTTCGAGCAGGCTCGCGGTGCCGGAATCCGTCATGATCGTCGCAGAGCTTGTGGGCTTTACGCATCGCCGCCGCCATTTTCTTGTTGTCTTCCATCAGCTCGCGCAGCATTCGCGCGGCGGCACGTAATCGTCATTGTTGTCCTGGATGGTCTGCAGCTTCGCGACCTGCCCGATCGAGCGCAGCGTAACGCCGCCGAGCTTGCGCACCCGTTCGGCAATCTGGTCGGTGGTGGCGAAGATCGCGTCCGACTGCTCGTCCAGCATCAAATGATAATCGCGGAAATGGCGGCCGCTGATATGCCAGTGGAAGTTCTTGGTCTTCATGTAGAGCGCGAAGGCGTCGGCCAGCAGCGTGTTGAGCGACCTCGAGATCTTGTCCACGGCGGCCTGCGGGAGGTCCGTCGGTGTATCGAGATCGGGGGATACCTTGTCGGATTTGTTGGTTTTGCTCACGTTGAACCTTCCTGTTAGAACGGACACCGGCGGCAGTGGACATTGGCCGCCGAACGACCTAACGCATCACTTTCCCGCCGGTTCCTCTCACCGGAACCGGCTCGCCGGACGCCGCACGCATGGACGAATGGATCGACTATTACGATTCCACGCATACGATTTATGCGAGCAAGCTGCACGCGACCTGCATTTCCAGATCATCGCGCGCGACATCATCGGCTACATTTCCTCGCCGGACTCGGTGGTGCTGGACTATGCCTGCGGCGAGGCGCTCTTCGCCGCCCGGGTGGCGGATGCCTGCGGCAAGCTCTATCTGGCCGAGCCTGCGCCCGGCGTCCGCGGCCGGCTTGATCGCGCGGTTTGCGCCGAACACCAAGATCCGCGTCCGCTCGCTCGATGAATTGCGCAACATGGAAGAAAAGTCGGTCGATCTCGTCGTCATGAATTCGGTCGCGCAATACATGACGCCGGAAGAGCTGGATCCCGCTTTTGCCGTCATTCGCCGGCTGTTGAAGCCCGCCGGACGCCTGGTGCTGGGCGATATCCTGCGGCCCGAAGTCGGCATGGCGAAAGACGTGCTGGCGCGCTGCTGAAACTCGCACGCTCCCACGGCTTCCTCAAGGACGCCCTTACGGCCTCGCCAGCACGGCCTTGTCGGACTACCGGCAACTGCGCACCCGGGTCGGGCTGCAGCGCTACGGCGAAGACGAGATGATCAAAAAGCTCGCGGCCGCCGGTTTCGCCGCCCGCGCGCCCATACCAATATCGGCCACAATCCGTGGCGCATGACCTTCGTGGCGCGGCACGCACTCGCACGCAATTGAGCGATTGAGCGATCGAACGCGCCTTAAGGTTGTTAACGTTAAACCGCGGTAAGCATGGTTCACCGTCCCATGATGGGCGATGATTGCTGCGGCCCGGTGGCGGAAGCGTCGACGCGGGAGCAGTGCAATGCTCTTTATCCTGGTTCAAATCCAGGCCGGGCTCCACGCTTCGCCCTGACGGGCTACGCGTGGCGCAGCGACGCCGGAGACTAGCGGGGCAAAGCGTGTCCTGCGTAGCTCGAGCAACGCGAAAGTGTAGACGGACCGGGGCTCCCGCCATAGCTCGAGGAGCGAAGGCGAGCGCCAGATATCCCTGAATTTCCCCGTTGATGGCCCGTTTTTGGGGGTTTCGCGGGTGCGGAATCTGGTCTAAAGACCACACCGCGCGCGAGGGAAACCCGCGCTCTTGGCTTAGGGGACGCGCAGCAGGCGCGCCCTTTTTTGTGCCTGAAATCCAGTCTGAGAGCTGATGCCCAAAAGAACAGATATCTCCACCATCCTGATCATCGGCGCCGGTCCCATCGTGATCGGCCAGGCCTGCGAATTCGACTATTCCGGCACCCAGGCGGTGAAGACACTGAAGGAAGAGGGCTATCGCATTGTCCTCGTCAATTCCAATCCGGCCACCATCATGACCGACCCGGAATTGGCTGACGCGACCTATATCGAGCCGATCACGCCCGAAATCGTCGCCAAGATCATCGAGAAGGAACGCTACGTCATCCTGGGCGGCTTTGCGCTGCTGCCCACCATGGGCGGACAGACCGCGCTGAACTGCGCGCTGTCGCTGCGCAAGCAGGGCACGCTTGCCAAATTTGACGTCGAGATGATCGGCGCCACCGCTGACGCCATCGACAAGGCCGAAGACCGCGGGCGCTTTCGTGAAGCGATGACCAAGATCGGGCTGGAGACGCTGCGCTCCACCCAGACCAAGAACCTGCCCGATGCGCTGCGCGCGCTCGACGACATCGGCCTGCCCGCGATCATCCGCCCCTCCTTCACCATGGGCGGCACCGGCGGCGGCATCGCCTACACCAAGGCCGAATTCATCGAGATCGTCGAACGCGGCATCGACGCCTCCCCCACCGACGAGGTCCTGATCGAGGAAAGCGTCCTCGGCTGGAAAGAATTCGAGATGGAGGTGGTGCGCGACAAGAAAGATAACTGCATCATCATCTGCTCGATCGAGAACCTCGATCCGATGGGCGTGCATACCGGCGATTCCATCACCGTGGCGCCGGCGCTGACGCTGACCGACAAAGAGTACCAGATCATGCGCGACGCCTCGCTGGCAGTGCTGCGCGAAATCGGCGTCGAGACCGGCGGCTCCAACGTGCAGTTCGGCGTCAATCCCGCCGACGGACGCATGGTCGTGATCGAGATGAATCCGCGGGTGTCGCGTTCCTCGGCGCTGGCCTCGAAAGCAACCGGCTTTCCGATTGCAAAAGTCGCGGCAAAGCTCGCCGTCGGCTACACGCTGGACGAGATCGCCAACGATATCACCGGCGGCGCCACGCCGGCCTCGTTCGAGCCGACGATCGATTACGTCGTGACAAAAATCCCGCGCTTTGCGTTCGAAAAATTCCCGGGCGCCTCCGCCACGCTGACGACTTCGATGAAGTCGGTCGGCGAAGTCATGGCGATCGGCCGCACCTTCCAGGAGAGCCTGCAGAAGGGCGCTGCGCGGGCTCGAGACCGGCCTGACCGGGCTCGACGAGATCGAGATCGAGGGGCTTGGCCAACACGACGACAAGGAATGCGATCCGCGCGGCGCTCGGCACGCCGACGCCAAACCGCATCCTGCAGGTGGCGCAGGCCATGCGGCTCGGCTGGTCCGACGAAGAGATCTTCAATTCCTGCAAGATCGATCCGTGGTTCCTCAGCGAGATGCGCGGCATCGTCGACATGGAAACCAAGATCCGCGGCAACGGCCTGCCGCCGAACGCCCACGGCATGCGCATGCTAAAGGCGATGGGCTTTTCCGACGCGCGACTTGCCGTGCTGTCGGAGAGTACCGAGGCCGAGATCACCGCCAAACGTCACGCACTCGGCGTTCGCCCGGTGTTCAAGCGCATCGACACCTGCGCGGCGGAATTCGCTTCCCCACCGCCTACATGTATTCGACCTATGAAGCGCCGTTCGCAGGAGTGCTCGCCGACGAGAGCGCGCCGTCCGACAAGACGAAGGTCGTCATTCCCGGCGGCGGGCCGAACCGGATCGGCCAGGGCATCGAATTCGACTATTGCTGCTGCCATGCCTGCTTCGCGCTCGACGATGCCGGCTACGAGACCATCATGATCAACTGCAATCCGGAGACGGTGTCGACCGACTATGACACCGCCGACCGCCTCTACTTCGAGCCGCTCACCGCCGAGGACGTGCTGGAGATCATCGCCACCGAACGTCAGAACGGCACGCTGCACGGCGTCATCGTGCAGTTCGGCGGCCAGACCCCGCTCAAGCTGGCGCGCGCGCTGGAAGCGGCCGACGTGCCGATCCTCGGCACCTCGCCCGATGCCATCGACCCTGCCGAAGACCGCGACCGCTTCAAGCGCATCCTCGACAAGCTGCGCCTGAAGCAGCCGAAGAACGGCATCGCCTATTCGGTCGAGCAGGCGCGGCTGGTGTCGGCCGATCTCGGCCTGCCGTTGGTGGTGCGCCCGTCCTATGTGCTGGGCGGCCGCGCGATGCAGATCATCCGCGAGGAAAACCAGCTCAACGATTACCTGCTCGGCACGCCCCCGAACTGGTTCCGGCCGACGTCAAGGCGCGCTATCCCAACGACAAGACCGGGCAGATCAACACCGTGCTCGGCAAGAATCCGTTGCTGTTCGACCGCTATCTGTCTGACGCCACCGAGATCGACGTCGACTGCCTGTGCGACGGCAAGGATACCTTCATCGTCGGCATCATGGAGCATATCGAGGAGGCCGGCATTCACTCCGGCGATTCCGCCTGTTCGCTGCCGCCGCATTCGCTGGACGCGAAAATGATCGAAGAGCTCGAGCGGCAAACCCGCGAGCTTGCGCTAGGCCTCGACGTCGTCGGTCTGATGAATCGTGCAATACGCCATCAAGGACGGCGATATCTACGTGCTCGAGGTCAATCCGCGGGCGTCGCGGACTGTGCCGTTCGTCGCCAAGGTGGTCGGCATGCCGGTGGCGAAGATCGCGGCCAGGATCATGGCCGGCGAGAAGCTCGCGGACTTCAGTTGAAGAAGCGCACGCTCGGCCATGTCGGCGTCAAGGAATCTGTATTCCCCTTCGCGCGCTTCCCTGGCGTCGATACCGTGCTCGGCCCGGAGATGCGATCGACCGGCGAGGTGATGGGCATCGACCGCTCGTTCGAGGTCGCCTTTGCCAAAAGCCAGCTTGGCGGGGCACCCGCGTGCCGCGCAAGGGCACCGTGTTCGTCTCGGTGCGCGAGATCGACAAGAACCGCATCGCGGATGCGGTCCGCTTACTGCACTCGCTCGGCTTCAAGGTGATGGGCACCTCGGGCACCCAGCGCTTCCTCACCGACAACGGCATTCCCACCGAAAAGGTCAACAAGGTGCTGGAAGGACGGCCGCATATTGTCGACGCCATCACCAATGGCGACATCCAGCTCGTTTTCAATACTACTGAGGGACCGCAGGCGCTGGCCGACAGCCGTTCGTTGCGGCGGGCTGCCCTCTTGCATAAAGTGCCATATTACACCACTCTTTCGTGCTCGTGGCGGCCGCCCAGGGCATCCGCGCCTATTTGGGCGGGGACCTTGAGGTCCGCACCCTGCAGAGTTACTTTTCCGAAAACTGATCGTTAGTCGGGCTGAAAAGCCCGCTAAGCGATTGGAAACAAAGCCGGTATGGCTGGAACCCACCGCTCGTTTGATGTTGTGGTGGCCCCTGACGGGGCCTAAAATTAATAGGCTGGGGGCTCGTATATCGGGGCTCAATGCCTGATCAAAATCGAAAGGGGCTCGTGCGCGCCACCTATGGCGGCTCGCACGATGGAAGGACAGAAAGAGATGATGGAAAAGGTTCCGATGACCGCTAGCGGCTATGCCGCCCTCGAGGTCGAATTGAAGCAGCGCCAGTCGGTGGAGCGTCCGCGCATCATCGAGCATATCGCCGAGGCGCGCTCGCATGGCGACCTTCGGAGAACGCGGAATATCATGCCGCCAAGGAAGAGCAGTCACATAATGAAGGCCGCATTGCCGAGCTCGAAGACAAGCTCGCGCGCGCCGACATCATCGACATCTCGAAACTGTCCGGCGACACCGTCAAGTTCGGCGCCACGGTCACACTGGTCGACGAGGACACCGAGAAGAAAGCGGTGTGGCAGATCGTCGGCGAGCCGGAAGCAGACGCCAAGAAGGGCCGCATCTCCATCACCTCGCCGCTGGCCCGCGCCCTGATCGGCAAGAAGAAGGGCTCAACCGTGGAAGTAGTAGCTCCCGGCGGCGCCAAGGCATACGAAATCACCAAGGTCGAGTGGCGATAGTCACCTGCAAGTTACCGTTGCGACAAAGCCGCGTTAGCCACGCGGCTTTTTTGTTGCCGCCGCCCTGACAGGATTGTGGCTGGGGTGCGCGGGCTTCATAATAACGGCGAGAGGCGCACTCCGACGTGCAGAAGAAGGCCGCGTGCCGCAAGGTGCGTTGTTGCACCGCAATCGCGACAATATCGTCAGCGGTCACGCGCGAGGGGAATGATTCAATTTCACAGGTGTTGTGTCGGCATCACACGCGATCGGCCAACTCTGTGTAATATCGTGGTGCTAGCTTCCAGCGTGTCAAACAGGGGACAATGACATGGACCAAATCGACAAGATGCTCGCGAAATGGCAGCCGACGGCGCTGAGCCTGTTTCGTTTCATCACCGGGCTGCTGCTGTTTCAGTACGGCGTCGCCAAGATCCTGAAGTTTCCGACAATTCCGGAGGGTAACGCTGCCGCCTTTCTCAACAAGGTGCAATTGATGTCGCTACCGGGAGCCGCCGGTGCGATTGAGTTGATCCTGGGCGGTCTTTTACTGCTCGGACTGTTCACACGGCCCGTCGCCTTCATTCTTGCCGGCGAGATGGCCTTTGCTTATTTCATCGGTCATGCGCCGAGGGGTTTTTTTCCGCTCATCAACGGCGGCACGCTCGCGATCCTCTTCTGCTTTGCCTGCCTGTATCTTTCGACCGCTGGCGGCGGACCGTACAGCCTCGATGCCTGGATGCGTAAGAAGCAGTAACGTCTCTCTCATTCGTCATTGCGAGGAGCGATAGCGACGAAGCAATCCATCCTTCCACCGGGAAAGTATGGATTGCTTCGCGGAGCCCGTCATCAGTGCGCGAGCGCAATTGCGCTCGGCGCGGGGCGCGTATTCGCGCGAGACGTTGGCCGCAATGACGGAGTGAGAGCTCAGCTCACGACCTTCACATCGAGCGGCACCGCCGCTTCATATTTTGAATTGTGCAGCACCAGCGACGTCCGCACGTTGCGCACGTGCGGCGCTGCGGTGAGGTGCGTGACGAAATCCTGAAACGTCGCCATGTCGGGCGCGACGCATTTCAGGATGAAATCGACGTCGCCCGAAAGCATCCAGCATTCCCGAACCAGCGGTTCGGCGCGAACGAATTCCTCGAACGCGCGCAAATCCGCGTCCGCCTGGCTCGACAGATGCACGGACGCAAACACCGTGACGTCGAAGCCGAGCCGGCGTGGATCGAGCAAGCCGCGGTAGCCCTGGATGTAGCCCTCTTCCTCCAGCGTGCGGACCCGGCGAAGACAAGGCGGCGGTGAAATGCCGACCCGCTTTGCCAGTTCCACATTGGTGATCCGGCCATCGGCCTGGATTTCGGCAAGAATTCTGAGGTCGATTTCGTCAAGATCTCTTCGACACGCGCGTCGGGTTCCCTGGGGCTGGCTCGTCTGGCACGGAGAGAGTTGCAACACTCTTAGCGCAGCCGGCGCCACTTGCGCAATTTTATTGCGCGTGCACTGCGCCATTTGGTGCAGTTCCGTGGAAAATTCGCTTATATGGATTGCAATTCTTGCATAGCTACCCAGATATCTTAGACTTGGATTTGACACTTTCAGCGCCGCCGCGATGCCTCTGCCGGTGCTTTCTGCTCAAGCCCTGAACAAAGCCCCCCCGCACAAGAGAGGGATCCACCGATGCCCGCGCCTACTCATGCCAAGGTCGTCATTATCGGTTCCGGCCCCGCCGGTTACACCGCAGCGATCTACGCGGCGCGCGCGATGCTGGAGCCGGTTCTGATTCAGGGCATCCAGCCCGGCGGACAGCTCACCATCACCACCGACGTAGAAAATTATCCAGGCTTCGCCGACGTCATCCAGGGCCCGTGGCTGATGGAGCAGATGGAGAAGCAGGCGGCGCATGTCGGCACCAAGATCGTCACCGATCACGTCAACAAGCTCGAACTCGCGCAGCGGCCGTTCCGCCTCACCTGCGACAGCGGCGACGTCTATCTCGCCGAAACCGTGATCCTCGCCACCGGCGCGCAGGCGCGCTGGCTCGGCATTCCCTCGGAAGAAAAGTTCAAGGGCTTTGGCGTCTCGGCCTGTGCGACCTGTGACGGCTTCTTCTACCGCGGCAAGGAAGTCGTCGTGGTCGGCGGCGGCAACACCGCGGTCGAGGAAGCGATGTTCCTGACCAATTTCGCCTCGCAGGTGACGATCGTGCATCGCCGCGATCATTTCCGCGCCGAGCGCATCCTGCAGGACCGGCTGTTCAAGAACCCCAAGATCAAGGTGGTGTGGGATAGCGCGATCGACGAAATCTGCGGCACCGAGAACCCCGGCAAAGTCACCCATGTGCGCCTGAAAAACGTCAAGACCGGCGCGCTGAGGAGATGCCGGCCGACGGCGTCTTCATCGCCATCGGCCACGCGCCCGCGACCGAGTTGGTCAAGGGCCAAGTCAAGCTCAAGCCGTCCGGCTATGTCGAGGTGGCGCCGAACTCGACAGCCACCTCGATTCCGGCCTGTTCGCCGCCGGCGACGTGGCGGACGAAACTTACCGGCAGGCAGTTACGGCTGCCGGCCTCGGCTGCATGGCGGCGCTTGAGGCCGAACGTTTCATGGCTTTGCGCGCGAGCGATCGCGCGGCGGCAGAATGATCATGCGTCGAACCCGAGACGGATTTACGGACATGGACTGGGACAAGCTGAAGGTGTTTCACGCGGCGGCGGAAGCGGGAAGCTTCACCCATGCCGGCGAACAACTCGGGCTTTCGCAATCGGCGGTGTCGCGGCAGGTCAGCGCGCTGGAGCAGGAGCTCGCGGTGTCGCTGTTCCACCGCCATGCGCGCGGGCTCATCCTCACCGAACAGGGCGACCTGCTGTTTCGCACCGCGCATGACGTCTTCATGCAATTGCAGGCGGCCCGCGCCAAGCTCACCGACAGCCGCGAGCGGCCGAGCGGCGATCTCAAGATCACCACGCCGCCGGCGCTCGGCATCAACTGGCTGATCCCACGGCTCGACGAATTCACCGCGCTCTATCCGGACATCCGCATCTCGCTGATCGTCACCGACGAGGATCTCGATCTGTCGATGCGCGAGGCCGACGTCGCGATCCGCACCCGCAAGCCGACCCAGCCGGACCTGATCCAGCGCAAGCTGTTCTCGATCGGCTTCCACGCCTATTGCTCGCCGGAATACATCAAGCGCTTCGGCACGCCGCGCACGCTCGACGATCTCGACTCGCATCGCATCATCATGCTCGGCGATTCTGCAGGTGCCGGTGCACCTGCAGAACCGCAGCTGGCTGATCGATGCTGGCCGCAACGGCTCGGGTCCGCGCGAACCTTACTTCAAGGTCAACAACATCCTCGGGCTTGTGCGTGCCTGCCAGCAGGGGCTCGGCATCGCCGCGTTGCCCGACTATCTCGTCGAAGAAAACACCCGCCTCGTGCAGTTGTTCGGCGAGTCCGACTCGATCGCGCTCGACACCTATTTCGTCTATCCGGAAGAGCTGAAGACGGTGGCGCGGGTCCAGGTGTTCCGCGATTTCGTGGTGAGCAAGGCGCAGCGCTGGCCCTCCTAGCAGCGGGTGACGTTTCGTCATCCCGCTTCCGGATTAGTTGACTTTATAGAGGCCCCGCTCTCCGCATGACTGACATGCGGCTCGGACGGTTGCTGCAAGGCGCGGATCGGGATCATAGTGTATCCACGCTGATCGATCGTGTCGCGCATATGTCCCCCTCCTCCAGTGGCGCGGTGGTTCAGTAATCCCTCTTGGAAGGTGATTGTGTCGGCCTCACGTGGCCAATACCTTAAGCCGGGCTCTTCGAGCCCGGCTTTTTTTCGCGCCTCGCATCAGCTTGCGCGCCGATTGACAATCAGGCCCTCTGCCATCATCATCCGCACATGATCACGAGTTCGTGCGCATCCCTGTCGTCGAAAAAAGGTCTCCATCCGGGGGCCCGAGATCGACGCGCGCGATAAACCTGCCGCTTACCACGATCCCGAAACCCCGCCGTCTGGACGGGGTTTTTTATTGTCCCGTCTCCGGCTCTTGCCCCCAAAGGAGATGGAACAATGACTGACCGACCAACGACCGACTTGCCGACGACCGACCGGCTGACGACCGATCTGCAGAACCAGCTACAGGGCCTGTGGCTGCCCCTGGTCACGCCGTTTCGCGACGGCGCGCTCGACGAGCCCAGCCTGCGGCGGCTTGTGAGGCACTACGCCGGCGGCCCGGTCGACGGGTTGATCCTCGCGGCGACGTCAGGCGAAGGCATGGCGCTCGGCACAGCTGAACTCGAGCAGCTCGTGATGGCGGTGCGCGCGGAATTATCCGCCAGCCAACGCTACATGCCGATCTGCCTCGGGCTATCAGGCGCCGCGACCGCGAAGATGCTGGATGCGCTGGATGAGACGGCCGCCTGGCCGATCGACGGCTACCTGATCGCGAGTCCCTATTACACACGGCCGTCGCAGCGCGGCCTGCTGCAGCATTTCGAGGCGCTCGCCGATCACGCTTCATGGCCGCTCGTGCTCTACAACATCCCGTACCGGACCGCGGTCAATCTCACCAACGAGACGGTGCTGCGGCTCGCCGAACATCCGAACATCGTCGGCATCAAGGATTGTGGCTCCGACCGCGCACAGTCGGTCGAGTTCATGGCGCGTAGGCCATCGGGCTTTCGCGTGCTGACCGGCGAGGACGCGCACTATCACGAGGCGCTCACCGACGGCGCCGACGGCGCCATCCTGCTGTCGGCGCATCTGGAGACCGAAGCGTTCGCGTCGGTCCGGACGCTTCTGAAGCAGGGGTGACCGCGACGGCGCGCTGGCGTGCTGGGAAGGTGTTTCCGAACTGACGCGACTGCTGTTCGCCGAGCCGAGCCCCGCGCCCGCCAAGTACTGGCTGGCGCGTAACGGATTGATCGACAGCGCCGAGGTTCGCCTGCCGATGGTGGAGGTAAGCGCGGAGCTGGCGGCGCGGCTCGATGCGGAATTCGAGCGGCGCAGCCCACCGCTGTTGCGGCGCGCGTAAGATGCGATCGGCTCCCTCTCGCCTCACATGGTGAGAGGGAGAATTAAAGCGTTTTCAAGCGAAAGCCTGCCCCGGACGTGATCCGGGGTGGAGACCGGTTCGCGTCGAGAAAAACGCGTCAGATCAAGAATCGGGAGCCTCGTTTCGATTCAATCGAAACGGAAAAGGTTCTCGCGTCAGCTCGCCAGCAGGCGATAGGTCAATACCGGCGCGAAGCCGAGCACCATTGCCCAGAGGGCGAATGACGACACCAGCAGAACGTCCTGCATTCTCTGGGCATGCAGGCAGACCGGATATCTTTTGTCATGAGCGGTCATTGGTATCCCCCGTTGTTTTTCTTGAGGGCATATCCATACGCGTAAAATTTAAATGTCGCGGTTGGGCCCTCGCTCGACTTTGAAGCCTGGTGCTCACCAGTCATTAACCAGGATACGGCGGTGGTTAATCGGTGGTAGCACCTGCGGTCAAATGCGAGCAAAATTGGGATCGGGATCTTAAAACCGATTGCGTATCAATATCCCCCAGAACAAACAAAAACGCGGGGGCGCGTCGTGCATTTCGAAAACAACAACACTATTCCCGAACAACAGGGTTTTTCGACCGAGGACATTCTTCTGGGCTGTCGGCATCTGGTCGGTGATCCTGACCCTGTCGCCGGTGGTCGTGTTTTTTTATGCTGATGGTGGCGTAAGGTATTCACCTCTGCCGTCATTGCGAGCGAAGCGAAGCAATCCATCTCGCCGCTCAACGAAAGATGATTGCTTCGTCGCTTTGCTCCTCGCAATGACGGCGATAGTGCTTCCCACCCACAAACAAACGCGCGGAGCCCGCGCGTTCATTGTCATTCCAGGAGAAAGCGGCGTTGTTACGCCGCCTGCTTGTGCATGGCGCCCGATGCCGACGCCGTTCCGCGGATCGCCTTGATCGAACGTTCGATCGCGCCCCACAGCCTGCTGATCTCGGCCGCAGCCCGGCCTTCCGCGTAATATTCGCGGGCGCCCTCGTTCTTGACTGGAGCGCCATGATCAGATCGGCGCGGTTGGTGATCTGGCCGCTCCACACCGGCGCGCGGAATTTCGCCAGCGCTTCACGCGCGATGGTGACGATGCGCTCTCGGCGCCGTCGCGCTCGGCAGGTGCGCCGTTGACCACGACTGCGTAGGGCTTGCGCGCCGAGCGGCAGGTCTGAATCGTTTCTGCACCGCATTGACGTCGAACACACCGGGCCGCGCCGGAATGATCACCATCGTTGCGTTCGGATCGCGTCGTCAACGACGGCCGACAGGTTCGGCGGCGTGTCGATGAATACCCATTCGATGCCGTCGCGCTTGGCGGCGGCGACAATTCCGCTGACGGAATTCACCGCGGCCTTGATCGGCGGTTCGTTGGTGCCGCGTAGCTTGTGCCAGAGAGTGAGCGAGCCCTGCGGATCGGCATCGACCAGCAGAATGGGTTTCGTTGCCTTGTGAACATGGGCAGCGAGGTGAGCAGCCAGGGTACTTTTTCCCGAGCCCCCTTACGCGAAGCGAAAACTATGACGTTCATACCTTGGCCTCCAGTTGACCCCAGAAGCCGAAAATGAATCAGCGCGCTGATTCGTGAAAGAAAAATTTAGTACCTGCCGCGATGAAGCCACTTAATTGCCAACAAGGCTGGTTTTTGAGTCACACCATGCGCACATCACAGTACCCCAAAATGGAATCGGCAGAACGGCTTGACCGCTTCATTGCGCGCTTTTTACGCGCTCCCGCTCCAACTTTGCACGCTGGCGTTCGAGCCATTTGCGCTCGATCCATCCGAGACCTTGCGCCATCGGCTTCTGCAGCGGCGGGATGTCCTGCGCGAACAAAAGGAGTCCGAGCGGCAACATCCAGAGTCCGAGCACCGGCAGGAAGCTGAGAAAAGCCGCCGACGACCAGCAGAAGGGCCACCGGAATCCGGACGTAGATCGACGACGGCTTGCGCAGCCAGCTAACGAATTTCGACGGTCCTGGCGGCAGCTTCTTCTCGAACCAGGCAAAATGCCGGTCGAGCTCCTTCTGGTGATTGCTCAATGAACCTCTCCTCGCCTGGGAAAAGTGTCCACTGGATACGCGGTTGGCAAGGGCGTCAGTCTGTCGCGCGAACCGGCCTTGAAATGACGAAAATACCGTCAACTCGCCGCGGGCTTCGCCCGCTTGGATGCCGGCTTCTTGGCCTTCCGCGGCTTGGCACTCACCGGCTTGCGCGCTGCAGGCCGGATGACGGTCGGCCGACCCAGGGGCCTGGCCACGGCTTCGCGCGGCTCGGCATCCGGCCTGAAATGAGCCCGGCAGGCTGGCGAGAGC
The DNA here is from genome assembly GCA_043099345.1 of Bradyrhizobium sp. TZ2. Lineage (GTDB taxonomy): Bacteria > Pseudomonadota > Alphaproteobacteria > Rhizobiales > Xanthobacteraceae > Bradyrhizobium. Next base: position 303,743 of record CP170752.1, read on the forward strand.
TGGGACTTTTGGCGACCATGCAGGCCGTCACGCGGCTGACATCGGGAATCTCGGAGCTGCAGAGGCGGAACGCATCGCCGGTACAGGCCTGCTCCTGTTCGGGCGTATAGGCTTGACTGGCAGAGGCCCACATCGAAACCGAGAGCGCTGTTGCCAGCATCAAACCGAGCTGAAAATTTCCGATCCGAAAATGCGACATCAATTCCCCCCAAGCCGCAACGATTTGCAGGAATTGTGGATGAATGCCTGCGATCTGCAAGCACGGGTGGACCACACGCCACAGCACAAGTGTCGCGCGTGAGTTCGAACAATTGGCCGGTGGGAAGGGTGGTACAGTTGGGTGGGCTCGAACCACCGACCTCCTGTTCCACAGTCAGCGAGGCAGCTAAAACACCACCGACCATCCACAATCATTTACACGAAATCCCTCGGGAAACTTGCACTGACCTCCTGATTATGGAAACATTTGACAACACCGGTGATCATCACCGTGCTTCCCATTTGCTTCCCAGGGAGAAATTCATGGACCTCAGCAGCCAGGTGGCCGTCAACCGGATTGAGATCCCCACGGGCCGGTCTGAGGTCATTGTTTTCGACGAGAAGCTGCCCGGCTTCGGGGTGCGCGTGCGTACCGGCGGCCGGCGCACCTGGATCGTCCAGTACCGGATCGGCAATAAGCAGCGGCGCGTGACGCTGGGACGGGTCGGCACGCTCTCAGCCGAGAAAGCCCGCAGGGAAGCGAGAACTGCCCTCGGCAAGGTCCACCTCGGCCGCGACCCGCAAGACGAGAAGTTCATGGAGCGCACCAGGGCCGGCGTGACGTTGGGCGCCATAGTCGAGACCTACCTCACCTACGCGCGCCGCAACCTGAAACCGAAGTCCCTCTCCGAAGTCGAGCGCTGCCTGACGAAACAGTGGGCGCCGTTGGCTGGCGCACCGGCTCACTTGATCGAACGCGGGGCGATTGCAAAGCAGCTCAACGCTATTTCCACCGGGAGCGGCCTTGTCAGCGCCAACCGCGCCCGCTCTTACCTATCAGCAATGTTCAACTGGGCGATCCGCGAGGGCCTGATCGATGACAACCCTGCGGTAAAGACCAACAGGGCCACCGAAGAGAAATCCCGCGATCGCGTGCTTGATAACGACGAGTTCCGCCTCGTGATGACCTGCGTGGGCGACGACCAATACGGCGCCATTGTTCGACTGCTGGCCATCACCGGACAGCGACGCCAGGAGGTCGGCGCCATTCGCTGGAGCGAAATTGGCGGCAGCCTGTGGTCGATCCCCGCCGATCGCACCAAGAACGGGCTGCCCCACGACGTGCCACTCAGCAAACAGGCCATCGCGGTCCTCGATCACTGCCCCCGCAAAGCGGAGCGCGACCTTGTGTTCGGTGTGCGCGGTGGCCCTTTCTCCGGCTGGTCGAAAGCAAAGGCTCAACTCGACGAGCGTATCGCCCGCGAGCAGCGCAAGACCAATCCCAAGGCGAGGAGCATCCCCGCCTGGCGCCTGCACGACATCAGGCGCACCGTGGCAACCCGTATGGGCGACCTTGGCGTGCAGCCGCACGTGATCGAGGCGGCGCTCAACCACATCTCCGGTCACAAGGCCGGCGTGGCCGGCGTCTACAACCGAAGCTCTTACGCAGAAGAGAAGCGCGCCGCGCTTGAATTGTGGGGCAAACATCTCGACGCGCTATGTGGTGGAACGCTGGCTCACACCGGCAATGTCACTTCGATCCGAAAGTAAGGCGGCGTTCGCATGGCAAAGCAAATCATGAGGCGGATCGCGGAAGCAGACATCAATCAATACGGCTTGCTCAACGGCTCGCGTGAGCAGCAACTGCTCCGGATATTGGTGGAAAGGTTGCTGTTACTCCTTGATCGATATGAAATCCCTCGGACTGCAGCAGATCGGTTCGAGTGGCTGGCCCTGTTCCTGGCCATCGATCACGAGCCCGGCTTCAGAGTACAAAAGAAGTCGGGCCGACCGTCGATCCACGACAACATCATCCGCGACGTTAAGGAAATTAAGGACCGCGAAGGGCTGACTAGCGACGAGGCGGCCATGAAGGCGCTCAAGCGCAAGCGTCCCAAACAATACAGCGCTACCATCCGCTCCCTCCTAGCGAGCCTTAGAAAGTCGCGGGATGAACAAAGGGCCGCTGCGAGGTTAAGGGAGAAGCTTCGATCGTCGAGCGACTCGTTAATTCAGGAAGCCACGCAAATCATGCAAAAACGAGTTTAATCTCCGTCCTAGTCGTCTGGAATGCAAGTTCGTCACATAAAAGAGCGCTGAGGAGAGCGCTTGTGGCGAATGTTGGCGACCATTCGGAACCAACTATTGGTGACGCGATTACAAAAAGAGCCAGACCGCTTGTGGATCCACTCCCAATGGTCATGAAACCTTCGAGCTCAGGGTGCGGGCGCTTTGCCAGAGACTTTAGCACTATTATCGTAACGAACGTCCTGGCGGTGCTCTTGGCGTCCTTCGCGGCCCCTGCCCAGCCTGGGACGCCGGCTTCCGCGGAACCTGCCCCCGCCCATCCGCGGATGGACCCACACCTGCCGCCAAACGAGAGGGAAGCTTGGCGCGCGACCATGTCGCGGACTCCTGTCCCGAGAAACGGGTGCTTCAAGTCCTCGTATCCGAGCACCGAATGGCAAGAGGTACCGTGCACGAAGCCGCCACCTGTTCCGTATCCACCCAGGGCCGATATTGTTGGTGGGGCTTTTGTTGGTGGGGCTTTTATTGTTGGTGGTGGTGCTTTTCCCGGCTTCTCGGCCCGATCAGCGACTGGTCTCGTATCGGCAACCGGATCCTTCCCTACCGTCGTTGTGTCTGACGAGAGCGGAAATGTTGGGGGAAATCCGCCAAAAATCGCAAACACCTTCTCACTTCAGCTTAATACGAACCCCATTCCGGCGGCGCAACCCCGGCTGGCCTCTGCCAGGGCAGAGCATGTTTTGGTTGGCAGCAATTTATCTATTCCAACTCTAGCAGCCGCCCTGGAGGCGAGGGATCAGTATTCATCCAGTATTGGTTAGTCTACTTCGGTCTCCCGCTGATAATAGGCGGCGGCCCCCGACCGCCATGCCCAACCAATTGGATCTTTTACGCGGGGTTGCCTGGCATCTCTGCCAGCGGTTGTTATCGCAACGGCCCCAACGCTGGGCAGGTTCCCACGCAGACAATTGCGGACCTAGCCCGGCTAAGTCTGCAAGGCGATGCTAATGCGCAGACTCACCGCGACACAGCTATTATGGAAGCGGGCGGCACGCTATACACTGCCGGCGAGAACAACATGCTCAATTTGGCAGGAAACTGGAACACCGTTGAGTTTAACATCTTCGGCGACTGTTGTAATTCTCAAGCCCACTTCAATGGCGGAGCGGCGCTGTGGGTGAAGACGGAAATAGTAACCGGGAACCTCAACCGCCCCACTTGCGTGAGGCAAAGCTTCACGGCCGAGACTAACGACTTGACCTTGGTGCCCGCCGGCTTTCCCCCAAACGACGGAACCCTGTGCTATGAATACGACGGGTTTGGGGGGCTAAGTATCCCAATGATTAATTTTGCACAGTTCAACAGCGGCCCCGTTCCAGAACCAATTTTCTGCAATGTCTTCGACGATGGTTATACGAACGTAGCTGGCCCCAGCGACGCCATCTTCATAAATAGCGGTGGCCAGGCTTGCGTCCCAGGACCAGGCTTTAGTGGGACCTGCCGCAGGTGGTTCGGTCGTTGTAGCACCCAGTCTTCGTCTTCGGATGTCAACTTCAATGTCTTCGACGACGGCTATACGAACTTAGTTGGCCCCAGCGACGCCATCTTCATAAATAGCGGTGGCCAGGCTTGCGTCCCAGGACCAGGCTTTAGTGGGACCTGCCGCAGGTGGTTCGGTCTCGGATCGGCCGTCGATGGCCGCCCCGCCAACTGCACTGTCTTTGGGGACGGCTACACGAATCGCAACGAGTACAGCGACGCTACCTTCATCGACAGCAACAGACAGGCATGCATTCCAAAGGGCCCCACGTGCCAAAGGTGGTGGGGAATCTGCCATGCTTATTGATGAGAGCATTCAAAAATCCTGGGAGCACAGAATCCACTTATAAACGAGGGCAAACAGGGGAGCTCCGTCGGGCAGCTCGAGGCCGACATCCCTACCTTCATCGACTTGCACAACAGAAACCCGAAGCCATTCAAATGGACCAAGTCCGCAGACCAGATGTTGGCTTCTTTCAAACGCCTGTCACAAAGCTCAGCAAACTTTATGTGGCGAACTTTAGATTCACGTGACTAGCCCGTAACTGACATGGCGGCTGTCCGCTTCCGGGGATGGAGCCGCATGCAGTCACGGGTTGAGGATGTCGGCTTCTGACCCCTGGCTGTACCGATGCACTCATCGGACGTCGTCGAGGCCCGCTCCCATCCGGAAAACGACCGAGGATTGGTGGAAGCGAGTTTAATCTCCGCTTCGAGTTTTGCTCGCTATAAACCGCAGGAAATATGGGCTCATTTGGCATCCTCTTCACACGCCGGATGTCACTAGCCATCCGGTCAAAACACCGGAGTGGTACCGATGCCCGATCTCTCTCCCCTCGTCTGCCTTGACGACGACGCGCTGCTGACCGAGGAGCAGCTTCAGAAAATTATTCCATACGGCGGCGTCCAAATCGATCGCCTCGTGCGGGAAATTCCCGCCTCCGGTGGTCTTCCATCGCCGTCACTTCTGGCGCGCAGGCACCCTCCGCGAGCTCGGCCTGCTCAACGACGCAGTCGACCCCGTCGTAATCAAATCACGGATGGAGGTGCTGGGTTTGCTTTTTCTCCAATATGACATAAATCCCGCCGCGACCGATAGCTGGCCACGGCTTGCACTTGCGCTCGCCTCCGCGCACGCGCTGCCTTTCAATTTCTCGGTAGAGCTCCACGCGAAGAAGCGCTACGCCGAGAACTTGGTGCGGGCTGTGGAGGAAATCTGCCGTAGCGTGGGGAGCTGATGCCGATGTCTGACATCGCTATCCCCGTCGGCCTCGAAGACGACGTGCTGCTGAATAAGAAGCAGCTTCGTAAGATCATTCCGTACAGCAGCGTACACATCGATCGCCTCGTCAAGGCGGGGAAATTCCCGCCCCCGATCGTCATCGGCCACCAGCATTTCTGGCGCACGGGCACCGTTCGTGAGCTCGTCCGCGCTGCGGAGAGCGCAGCCCGATGACCGCAGCAGCAAAGAAAACGGGCGGCCGCCGCTCGCGCGACGAAGGCAATCGCGCTGAGCGCGCGATCGTGAAATTTCTCCAAGACAGTGGATTCGCTGCCGAGCGCGTCCCTCTTTCGGGCGCTGCCGGCGGTTCTTACCGGGGCGACCTGACGGTACCCATTTTGAATGTCGATCGCGTCGTTGAGGTCAAAGTTCGCGCTAATGGCTTCCGTGAGCTCTACGGATGGCTTGAGGACCGCGATCTTCTAATCGTGCGAGCCGATCGCCAGCAACCGCTGGTCATTATTCCTTTGAAGCTGGCAGCGGAAATCGCAGTAAACGCGGAGGCCGAATAGCCATGAATTGGTCTCCTCCGCCTAAAATCAAAGATGTTTCGCTTGATGCGGAATATGCCCTCACTTTGATCCGCACCGTCAGCCGACGTCTCAAGCTGATCGATGAAGAGGTCACGGCAATGGGCACAGCCCTTGCGCAAGGCCGCCTGCCTCCGAACATCGCGCTTAAGCTTGTCGAGCAAATCGCGCCTGGCTGCATCGCCACCGTTCACCTGTCGCTGCTTGAGGGCGCGGCACCGGCTCAATTGGATTCTGATTGGGGAAATGGTCAATGACGACTAGCGCTGAAATACAGGAGCGCGTGGCGTTGCCGGAAGATTTCGGTTTGGACAACCTTGCGCGTGACGCGGCGGCACTAGCAAAGCCGCTCGAACCTACGCCAAGTTACGTTTCGCATGGCACCTACCAAATGACTGACGACGGCCTGCACGTCGAAGTCGAAACCGGACGCGGCGATAACATGAGGACGGATCGCAAGTGGATTGCCGCGCCGTTTGAAATTCTCGGCGCATCTCGCGATCCGCATGGGCGCGGTTGGGGCAAGTGGATACGTTGGAAAGACGCCGTGTCGGACCGGACCATGGCGACTCTGGCTTCCGCAATCTTTCCGGCTTCGAGCAGCGGCAATATCCGCTTGTACTCTTCACCCAGATAGCGGCGGATATCGTTGGCGACCTGCTCGATCCGATCGTCGATCCGTCCGAGACGGGCGTTGTCGGATTCGGTGGACGGATCATCGATGATCGCGTTGATCAGCGCGCGCGCGGCTTCCGCTTCCCGATCGATGTCCAGCCCCTTGGCCTCATACGTGTTCTTACGATCCTCAAAGCCAGCATCGTCGGGCGGCGATTGTGTCCGGGCGGCCACCATGCGGCGCAACGCCAGCGCCTGCTCCAGCGAACGGACATTCATTCGCGCCAGATGACCGTAGGCTTCGACATACTTGGAGCCGAGCTCGTCAAGCTGATGGGCAATCCTGCGCGTCATCACCGTCGACAGCGCCGACGTGATCGCCATCAGGAAGATCAATCCTATGGCGATGCCAAGGATGCGCTTTCGGATAGTCAGTCGCAGCATGGGGAGAAGTTCTGAGGTTACGGACATGACCGGCAAATGATAAACAACACGAGCGAAAGCCCGGCCGATCGAGGTCCGGCCGGGCTCATTTGTTTAGCCTGCCCCGGTGAATTTGGCACGTTCCGGCACGCTAAAATTGACACTAGTTTGGGGGAATAGTGTCGCGGCTACCCCTTCCAGACGCCCGCGGGCTGACGTACCGCGATATTGAGCCTGTTCCAGACATTGATATTGGCGATCGCCAGGATCAGCGCCGCGAGCTCATGCTCATCGAAATGCTTGTCGGCCTCGCTCCAGACCTCATCCGGCACGGGATCCGCGCGGTCACTGATCCGGGTCAGAGCTTCGGTCAGCGCCAGCGCCGCCCGCTCGCTTTCCGTGAAATAGGGCGTGTCGCGCCACGCCGCCACGCAGAACAAGCGCTCGTCAGTCTCCCCAGCCCTCTTGGCGAGTTTCGGGTGCATATCGACGCAGGCGCTGCAGCCGTTGATCTGACTGGCGCGCAGGTGCACCAGTTCGGTCAGCTTTTCCGGCAGGCGGTTCTTGGTCAGTTCGCCCAGCGCCTGCAGCGCCTTCATGGCGTCGGGAAGTACCATCACCGGATGATTCATGCGTGCGTGCATCATTTTTCTCTCCATGCGGATTGTTCCGTTTTGACGTGGCCGCGCCGATTTGCTGTCACATCGGCACGCTTTCGTTCGTCATAGCCAAGACGGAACGCGACATGGGAATGTGACCGATGCAGGAAAAAATCTGGACGAGAAGTTTCTGACCGGGAAATTCGAGGCTAACCGGGCACATCTGCGGGCGGTCGCCTACCGGATGCTGGGATCGACCAGCGAGGTGGACGATGCCGTTCAGGAGACCTGGCTGCGGCTCAATCGCTCCGACACCAGTTCGGTCGAAAATCTGCGCGGCTGGCTGACGACGGTCGTCGCCCGCGTCTGCCTCGACATGCTGCGCTCGCGCAAGTCGCGGCGCGAGGACCCGATGGGTCCGCATGTACCGGAGCCAGCCGCCGACGACGAGCATGGGCGCGATGCCGACATGGCCGACTCCGTCGGCGCGGCATTGCTGGTGGTGCTGGAGGCACTGGCGCCGGCGGAACGGCTCGCCTTCGTGCTGCACGACATGTTCGCCGTGCCCTTCGAGGAGATCGCGCCGATCGTCGGGCGCACGCCTGTCGCGGCGAGGCAACTGGCCAGCCGAGCCCGCCGCCGCGTCCAGGGCACGCCGCCCGCGCCTGACGCCGATTTCAGCCGGCAGAAAAAGATCGTCGATGCCTTCCTCAAGGCTTCCCGCGATGGCGACTTCGAGGGACTGCTCGCGGTGCTCGATCCCGACGTGGTGTTCCGCGCCGATCAAGCCGCCCAGCGGCTCGGCTCGCTGGCGGAAATCCGCGGCGCTCCAGCAGTGGCCGAAACCTTCAAGGGACGAGCGCAAGCCGCCAAACCGGCGCTGGTCGAAGGTGCGCTGGCGGTTGCCGTCATCCTCGCGGGACAACTGCGCATCGTCCTGCGGCTTACCCTCACCGCCGACAGGATCGCCGCAGTGGAAGCCGTGGCCGATGCCGAGCGCATCAGCCAGTTCGACGTAACGGTGCTCACATGAGCCGGACAATCATCTCTTCGTCGCAGAGAACACGATCGCCTGAACCGGCATCCGGCCGGGATCATTGCCGAACTCGCGGCGAAATTCCTGCGTCAGCGCATCGACGATGCGTTCCGGATCGACGCCCCCGCGCGCGTGGACCTGATCGATAAGCGGGTTACCATGCACCGCCGCGCGGGCGAAATTTGCGACATCAGGGAGCTCGCGAACCTGCCTGATCACGGTGATGCCGATGTCGTCGAAGCCGGCTGCGATCAGATACTCCTTGATCGGATCGATCTGGTGGCAGGAGAACGGCACGCTGTAAAACTGCGGCGGATCGGCGGGGAAGAAGCGCCCCGCTACCTCGTGCGCAATGCGGCCGAACGGATTGTATCGATGGGAGTCCCAGACGCTGAGCACATAGCGGCCGCCTGGGACGAGAACGCGATAGGCCTCGCAAAAGGATTTGGCTTTGTCCGGAAAGAACATCACGCCGAACTGGCAGACGACGGCGTCGAAGCTTGCGTCGGCGAAGGGAAGCGCGACCGCGTCGGCAGGCTGGAGGCCGACCTGCTCGCCCGGCCGAAACTTGGTGCGCGCGATATCGAGCATCGGCGGGTTGAAATCGGTCGCCGTCAGCTGCGCGTCGTCAGCCAATGCGTCGCGCAACTTCCGCGTGACGATACCGGTGCCGGCGGCGGTCTCAAGGACCCGCGCCGGACTGCCGGTGGCGACACGCCGGGCGATATCGGCGGCATACTCGGCGAAGATGATCGGGCCGAGGCCTTGATCGTAGTACTGCGGGATATTGCCGACGAAACCGGCTGCATCGCTGCTCATCGCGGACCTCCAATCGCCCCTGCTGGAGCATAGCCCGGAGTATCCGCCGCAACATCCCGATCGCAGGGATCTTGACCGACGCCGGGTTTGCGGCTAATTTTGAATTCGGAATTCCGTATTCCATGGACAGCTGGCATGATCCCATTAGATCCGTTCCCTAACCTGATCGATCAGGTGTACGTCCGGATCCTCGAGGCGATCACCGACCGAACGCTGCCGCCGGGACATCGGATCCGGCAGAACGAGTTGGCGGAAAAGCTCGGCGTATCGCGCCAGCCGGTCTCTCATGCGCTGCATTTGCTGCACCGGCAGGGCCTCGTCGCCGAGAGCGGCCGCCGCGGCTTTGAGGTGACCCGGCTTGACCCCGAGCGGATCCGCCAGCTCTACGAGGTGCGCGGCGCGATCGACGCGCTGGCGGCGCGGCTGGCCGCCGGACGGGCCAAAACCGATGCTTCAGGTCGCACGCAGCTTGAGACGGCGCTGCAGGCCGGGCGGGCCATCGGCAGAAATACGCCGCTGGCGCGGTTGATCGCACTCGACGTCGATTTTCACAGCGCGATCTATCGGCTCGCGGGCAATCCCGCGATCGAGGAAATGATCGCGCCGCAATGGCCGCATATGCGCCGCTCGATGGCGACCGTGCTGGCCGAACTCGATTACCGTGAAAGCGCCTGGACTGAACACGAGGCAATCGCCGCGCATATTTTCGCGGGGAACACCAAGGCGGCGGAAGCCGCGGCGCTGGCCCACGCGCAGACCGCCGGACGAATGACTGAGGAGAGACTGAGGGCGACCGATAGGGCGGCGTAGCTAGCGTAACTAGAGCGCCGTCATTCCGGGATGGTGCGTCAGCACCAGACCCGGAATCTCGAGATCTCCGATGTGCAATTGCACATCGTAGTTCGCGCTTCGCGCGCCCCGGAATGACAACAAACAAAAAACCAAAGGAGAAAACGCCATGAAACTGACTCCGCAGCAAATCGACGATTTCAACCGTGAAGGTTGGCTGTTTCTGCCAGAGCTGTTCAGCCAGGAGGAAGTGGACTATCTGGCGCGCGAGGCCGAGGGCATCTACGACACCGATCGCCCGGAAGTGTGGCGCGAGAAGAGCGGCGCGCCGCGCACCGCTTTTGCCGCCCATCTCTATAACGAAGCGTTCGGCGTTCTCGGCGCGCATCCACGCATGATCGACCCCGTCGAGCAGATCTTCGGCGAGAAGGTCTACATGCATCAGTACAAGATCAACGCCAAATCCGCCTTCACCGGCGACGTCTGGCAATGGCACCAGGATTACGGCACCTGGAAGCGCGACGACGGCATGCCGCAGCCACGCGCGATGAACATCGCGATCTTCCTCGACGAGGTGATGCCGATCAACGGCCCCTTGATGCTGGTGCCGAGAAGCCAACACGCCGGCGACCTCAAGGCATCGCACGATCTGGAGACCACTTCCTATCCGCTGTGGACGCTGGACGAGGCGACGGTAACAAAACTCGTGAAGGAAGGCGGCATCGTCGCACCGACCGGCAAGGCCGGCGGCATGCTGATGTTCCACGGCAACCTCGTGCACGGATCAAGCGGCAACATCACGCCCTATCCGCGCAAGATCGTCTATCTGACGCTGAACGCGGTCTCGAACTACATCCGCACCCCGACACGGCCGGAATACATCGCCCATCGCGACTTCACGCCGATCCAGACCGTGGACGACGACGCACTGCTGCGGTTGGCGCGTGCACATCGCCAGGCGGCGGAGTAGTTTTTCACACCGTCACTCGGGGCGAGCCGATAGCGTCGAACCAAGATGTGCTATTGCACATCCGAGAATCTCGATATTGCCTTTCAACTCTGGATTCCGGGTCTGCGCCAAGTGGCGCATCCCGGAATGACGCCGATCGGAAATTCCCATGAACCTCCATCACCTCCTCAACGCCCGTGCTGCGACCGGCAAGCCGGTTCGTGTCGCATTGATCGGCGCCGGAAAATTCGGCTCGATGTTCCTGTCGCAGGTACCGCACACCCCGGGGCTTGAAGTTTCCGTCATCGTCGATCTCGACCGCGACCGTGCCCGCGAGGCATGCCGCACCGTCGGCTGGGACCCGGCGCTGATCGCGCGCACCGCTTTCACCGATGACGGCATGCGTGCGATTGCGGGCGGCGCGATGGATGTCGTGGTGGAAGCCACGGGCAATCCCGCCGTCGGCATCCGGCATGCACGCGCGGCGATTGCGGCTGGCAAACATGTCGTCATGGTCAATGTCGAGGCCGACGTGCTGGCCGGACCTCTGTTGGCGGCCGAAGCGCGCGAGGCGGGCGTGGTCTATTCGCTGGCCTATGGTGACCAGCCGGCGTTGACTGCCGAGATGGTGGACTGGGCGCGCGCGACGGGATTTCGCGTCGTCGCAGCCGGCAAGGGTACCAAATATCTACCGGCCTATCACGACGTGACGCCGGACGGCGTCTGGAGCCATTATGGGCTGACGGCCGGCGAAGCGCAGTCGGCCGGCATGAATCCGCAGATGTTCAACTCGTTTCTGGACGGCACCAAATCCGCGATCGAAATGGCGGCGATTGCCAACGCCACCGGACTGGACGTGCCGTCAGATGGATTGCTGTTTCCGCCCTGCGGCGTCGACGATCTGCCGCACGTGATGCGGCCGCGCGACAAGGGCGGCGTGTTGGAGAAGGCCGGCCTTGCGGAGGTCGTGTCGTCGCTGGAACGCGACGGGCGTCCCGTATTCAGGGATCTGCGCTGGGGCGTCTACGTCGTATTGGAAGCGCCGAACGACTACGCCGCCGATTGCTTCAAGCAATATGGGCTGAAGACCGACACCTCAGGCCGATATGCGGCGATGTACAAGCCGTATCATTTGATCGGGCTCGAGCTGAACATCTCGATCCTGTCGGCGGCGCTGCGCAACGAGCCGACCGGGCAGCCGCATGGTTTTCGTGGCGACGTCGCCGCCGTGGCGAAGCGCAATCTGCGCGCAGGGGAAATACTCGATGGCGAAGGCGGCTACACGGTGTGGGGCAAGCTGATGCCAGCCTCCAAAAGCCTTGCCGCCGGCGCGCTTCCGATCGGGCTTGCCCACCGCGTCAAGTTGAAGAACAACGTCGCCCATGGCGCGGTGGTCCGTTGGAGCGATGTCGAAGTCGATGCCGACAACGACACCATCAAGACGCGCAGGGCGATGGAAGCAGCATATTCTGCCAGATCATGATTTCCGAAATGCGCAGTGAGGCGTTGAGTTGTACACGCCGCGCCACCGCCGTTTAGCGTGCATCTCATTCTCACTGCGGAATACCGCAATGCAGTATTCCTGAACTTAACCAGCCTCACGCTATCAGATGACTGCTGGCCTTAGTCTTTCGTCGTGTGACGCGGCTCAACCGCTCAGTATTCAGGCAGCTGTTCGCAACTGCGGCGAAACCAGAACCCTTGATTATCGATCACCAATTCGTCATCCTGCCGGCAGGTCCATAAATCCGGGAAATTGTATTCGAAAAACCAAGAGCCTTGGTTTCAGGGCCCACATTGCAAAACAAACAGTCCAGCACCGACCATCGGTAAACCAGAGAAGACGGCACAGATCGTTGTCCCTTGGTCGGGTATCGGCAAAACAGAGGGGAAGCAAAAAATGAAGCGTCGTGATTTCTTGAAGGTCGGTGGCGTTGGTCTTGCCGCAACCGCGGTTGCCGCGCCGGCGATCGCGCAATCGAACCCTGAAATAAAGTGGCGACTTGCGGCGAGCTGGCCGAAGGCCCTCGACACGCTCTACGGCGGCTGCGAGTTTTTTCGCCAAGCGCGTTGCCGAAATCACCGACAACAAATTCCAGATTCAATCATTTGCCGCTGGCGAAATCGTCCCCGGCCTGCAGGTGCTCGACGCCGTCTCGAACGGCACCGTCGAGATGGGCAATACGGCGCTGTATTACTACTGGGGCAAGAACCCGGCGTTCACCTTCGGCACCTCGCTGCCGTTCGGCCTCAACACACGCGCGCATATCTCCTGGCTGCGGTTCGGCGGCGGCATGGATATGCTGAACGATCTTCTGAAAGAGTATAAGTGCGTCGGTGTTCCGACCGGAAGCACAGGCGCCCAGATGGGCGGCTGGTTCCGGAAGGAAATCAAGTCGATGGACGATTTCCGGGGCCTGAAATTCCGCGTCGGCGGTTTCGCCGGCACCATCATCTCCAAGGTCGGCGGCGTACCGCAGCAGATCGCAGGCGGCGACATCTATCCGGCGCTCGAAAAGGGCACCATCGATGCAGCCGAGTGGGTCGGCCCCTACGACGACGAGAAGCTCGGCTTCGTGAAGGTCGCGAAGTACTACTACTATCCGGGCTGGTGGGAAGGCACCGGCCAGGGCCACAACATCATGAACCTCGACAAGTTCAACGCCCTGCCGAAGCACTATCAAGCCGCGATCGAAACCGCTTCGTACGACACGTTCAACTGGGTCACCGGCAAATACGACTACGTCAATCCCGCGGCATTGAAGCGGCTGCTGGTCGCCGGCGCGATCCTGAGGCCGTTCCCGCAGGAAGTGCTGGAGGCCTGCTACAACGCCGCCACCGAGATCTACAACGATCTGTCCAAGACCAATCCGCACTTCAACAAGATGTACGCGAGCCTCACGGCCTTCCGCGCCGAGTCGGTGGCGTGGATGCAGGTAGCTGAACTGAGC
>CP170752.1:5122500-7954720 GCA_043099345.1 Bradyrhizobium sp. TZ2
GTGCGGCTGAAGGTCGACACTCTTGAGAAGGCGATCGTGGTGCCGACGTCTGCCGTTCAGCGCGGCCCGGCCGGGACGTTCAGCTATGTGATCGGTCCTGACAACGTCGCAACCGCCAAGCCGGTCGTGGTGACGCAGCAGAACGAAAACGACGCCGTGATCGCGAGCGGGCTTTCGACCTCCGACCGCGTCGTCACCACGGGCTTTGCCAACCTTTCCGACGGCGCCAAGGTCCTGATCGGCACCGATGATCGGGCGCCGACGGCCGATCTCGCGCCCCGCAAGCGCAGCCGCAGTCCGGACGCCAAAGGCGGCAGCCCCGACGCCAAGGGCGGTCTGGGCAAGGACGGTGAGCACCGCGGCAAGCGCGAGCGCGGCGAGGGCGACCAGAAGGGGCAAACCGGACCGGCGCCGGCAAGCGAGTCGGGCAGCGCCGCGAAGTCGCAGCCATGACCGAAACACCGAACGCTTGAAATGACGTCGCAAGTGAGCACGCAACCATGAGCGTCTCCGAACCGTTCATCCGCCGGCCGATCGCGACCTCGCTGCTGGGGATCGCACTGATGATCGGTGGTGCGCTCGGCTACTGGGCGCTGCCGGTGTCGGCGTTGCCGCAGGTCGATTTCCCGACCGTGCAGGTGACGACGCAGTTGCCCGGCGCCAGCCCCGACGTGGTGGCCTCGCTGATCACCGCGCCGCTGGAGCGCCAGCTCGGACAAATTCCGTCACTGTCGTCGATGCAGTCGACCAGCTCGTTCGGCGTCAGCCAGATTTCGCTGCAGTTCGACCTCAACCGCGATATCGACGGCGCGACCCAGGACGTGCAGGCCGCGATCAACGCGGCGGCCGGAATCCTGCCCAAGAATCTGCCGTATCCGCCGACCTACGCCAAGGTCAATCCGGCGGACGCCCCGGTCATGACGCTGGCGCTGACCTCGGAGACGATCTCGCTACGCGCGATGAGCGATATCGCCGACACAATTTTGGGGCAGCGGCTCAGCCAGATTTCCGGCGTCGGGCGCGTTGCGGTGCTGGGCGGGTTGAAGCCGGCCGTGCGGGTGCAGGCCGATCTGGCGCGGCTCGCCGCCTACAGCATCTCGATGGAGGATCTGCGGGCGGCGATTGCGGGCGCAAACGTCTCCGGGCCGAAGGGATCGCTCGACGGCGCGCAGCAGGCCTACACCATTGCCGCCAACGACCAGATCGCGGTGGCGGAGGCCTACAAGCCGATCATCATCGCCTATCGCAACGGCTCGCCCGTTACCATCGGCGACGTCGCCAACATCATCGACGGACTGGAGAACGATCGCACCGGCGGCTGGTATCCAGGGCACGCCGGCCGTCATCATCGACATCCAGCGGCAGCCGGGGGCCAACGTGATCGAGGTGGTCCGGCAGATCCGCGACGAAATTCCCAAGGTGCAGCGCGCGATCCCCGCCGGCGTCAATCTGACCATTGTCTCCGACCGCACTGTCACCATTCGCGCCTCGGTGCGGGACGTGCAGTTCACGCTGATCCTGAGCGTGGTTCTGGTCACGCTGGTGGTGCTGTTGTTCCTGCGGTCGCTGCGCGCGACGCTGATTGCGGGCGTGGCGTTGCCGCTGTCGCTGATCACGAGCTTCGGGATCATGTATTTCGCAGGCTTCAGCCTCGACAATCTGTCGCTGATGGCGCTGACGATCGGCACCGGCTTCGTGGTCGACGACGCCATCGTGATGATCGAGAACATCGTGCGCCACATGGAAGACGGCGATTCCGTGATGGAGGCGTCGCTGAAGGGCGCCAGCGAAATCGGCTTCACGGTGATTTCGCTGACGGTGTCGCTGATCGCGGTCTTCATCCCGCTATTGTTCATGTCCGGGCTGGTCGGGCGCATGTTCCGCGAATTCGCGCTCACCTTGACGATTGCGGTCGTGACCTCCGCGATCGTCTCGCTGACGTTGACGCCGATGATGTGTTCGCGGCTGCTGAAGCATGTCGGCGAAGAGATGACGGTCCCCGGGCTCGCTGCCGTCAGCCGCGGTATCGACCGTATGGTCGCCTTCTACCATCGGACGCTGCTGTGGGTGCTGCGGCGCCAGCGCGCGACCTTGGTTGTGACGTTCGCCACGATCGTTGCGACGCTCTTCATGTATGTGATCGCGCCAAAGGGTTTTTGCCGCTGCAGGACACAGCGTCGATCACGGCAGTAACCGAGGCCGGCCCCGACGTTTCCTTTGCCGAGATGCAAAGCCGGCAGACCACGGCTGCCGCCGCGATCCAGGCCGATCCGGACGTGACCGGCGTGGTCTCCGTGATCGGGGCTGGGGCCGTGAATCCGACCACTAATGTCGGGCGTCTGGTGATGACGCTCCGGCCGCGCGGCGAGCGACACGACGATATTTCCGCGGTGATCGACCGGCTGAAACGGCGCACAGCGTCGATTCCCGGCATGACCATCTATTTCCAGCCGGTGCAGGACGTGCAGATCTCGACCCAGTCGAGCCGCTCGCAATACCAGTACACGCTGACCGGCACCGATGCGGCTCTGGTGACGCTGTGGTCGCAAAAACTCGTCGCAGAGATGCGTCGCGATCCGCTGTTCCGTGACGTCTCCTCGGAAGCGCAGGAGGGCGGACTGCGCGCTGCGCTCAACATCGATCGCCAGCGCGCAGGCCAGCTCGGCGTCAGCATCCAGGCGGTGAACGACACACTCAACGATGCCTTTGCGCAGCGGCAGATTTCAACGATCTACGGCCAGGCCAACCAGTATCGCGTGGTGCTGGAGGCGATGCCGATGTACCAGCGCGATCCGTCGATCCTCTCAAAGATCTATCTGCCCGGTGCTGCCGGCACGTCCGGAGCGCCCGGCGCCCAGGTGCCATTGTCGGCGGTGGCGACGCTGACCCGCACCACCGCGCCGCTGGCGATCTCGCATCACGCGCAGTTTCCGGCGGTGTCTCTCAGCTTCAACCTTGCGCCTGGGGAGGCGTTGGGCGATGCAGTCGAGGCGGTCAAGAAAATTGAGACCAGGATCGGCATGCCCGGCAGCATCGTCGGCGTCTATGCGGGCGATGCGGCCGAGTTCTCAAAATCGCTGGCCGGGCAGCCATGGCTCATTCTGGCGGCGATCGTCACCATCTACATCGTGCTCGGCGTGCTCTATGAGAGCTACATTCACCCGATCACCATTCTCTCGACGCTGCCCTCGGCAGGCGTCGGCGCCATTCTGGCGCTGATGCTGTGCGGACAGGACCTGTCCGTGATCGGCCTGATTGGCATCATTCTCTTGATGGGCATCGTCAAGAAGAACGCGATCATGATGATCGACTTTGCGCTTGAAGCCGAGCGGCATCAGGGCATGTCCCCCTACGACGCAATCGTGCAGGCGTGCCTATTGCGCTTCCGACCGATCATGATGACGACGCTGGCTGCGCTGTTCGGCGCGCTGCCACTGGCGATCGAAAGCGGCACCGGTGCCGAGTTGCGCTTTCCGCTCGGCATTTCCATCATCGGAGGCTTGCTGCTGAGCCAGTTGCTGACGCTCTACACGACGCCGGTAATCTATCTGGCGCTCGACCGGCTCAACCGAAAGATCGAGAAGGCGGTGCCGGACCCCGGGCCGGCTGGGCCGCCGGTCGCCGGCGCTACCGAGGGGATGCAGTAGATGGCATCGATCTCGGAGCCCTTCATCCGCCGGCCGGTTGGCACCACGCTGCTGGCGATCGGGCTCTTTCTGGTCGGCATCGTGGCCTACGTCTTCCTGCCGGTCTCAGCGGTTCCCAACGTCGATTTTCCGATGATCCGGGTATCCGCCAGCCGGCCCGGCGCGGACCCTTCGGTGATGGCGGCGACCGTTGCCGCGCCGCTGGAGCGACGGCTCGGCCAGATCGCCGGCATCGACCAGATCACCTCGACGAGTTCGCTCGGGAGCACCAGCATTCAGCTGCAATTCTCGATCGGCCGCAACATCGATCGCGCCGCGCGTGACGTGCAGGCCGCGATCAATGCGTCGCTGGCCGATCTGCCGACCGACCTGCCGTCGCTGCCGAGGTTCCGCAAGGCCAATCCCTCGGCGGCGCCGGTGTTCGTGCTGGCGCTGACGTCGAAGACGCTGACGACCAGTGCGATGTACGACATGGCCGATACCGTGATCGCGCAGCGCATCTCGCAGGTGCCGGGCGTTGGCGAAGTCACCGTCAGCGGTGCCGACCAGCCCGCGGTGCGGATCGCGCTCAACCCAGTGGCGCTGTCGAACGCGGGAATTGCGACCGAGGACGTGCGGCTTGCGATCATCAACGCCAATCCGCTGGGCCCGGTCGGGATCTTCAACGGCGGCCGCCAGAGCGAGACGGTGTCGACCAACAAGCAGATGCGCACGGCGGCCGAATTCCGCGACATCATCATCAAGAGTTCGGGCGGCAATTTCGTCCGCCTTGCCGACGTCGCCGAGGTCGAAGATTCCGTACGCAACAGCCGCTCGATCGCCTGGTTCAACAAGCAGCCGGCGGTGTTGATCCAGATCACCAAGCAGGGCGACGCCAACGTGATCGACACCGTCGACCGGGTGCGGGCGCTGCTACCGGAACTGAAGCAATGGCTGCCCGGCGGCGTCGAGATTTCGACGCTGGTCGACCGCACCGGGACCATCCGCGCCAGCGTTCTCGACATGCAATTCACGCTGCTGGCGACCGCATTCCTTGTCATGGTTGTCGTGTTTGCGTTCCTGCGGCGGCTGACGCCGACGATTGCGGCCGGCGTCTCGGTGCCGCTGGCGCTGGCCGGCACCTGCGCCGGCATGTGGCTCGCCGGGTTCTCGATCGACAATCTGTCGCTGATGGCGCTCGCGATTTCGGTCGGCTTCGTGGTCGATGACGCCATCGTCATGATCGAGAACATGTACCGCAACCTCGAACGCGGCATGGCGCCCTATCCGGCGGCATTGGAGGGCGCCAAGCAGATCGGCTTTACGGTGCTCTCGATCAGCCTGTCGCTGATCGCGGCCTTCACGCCACTGATCTTCATGGACGGGATCGTCGGCCGGCTGTTGCGCGAATTCTCGCTGACCCTGACCTTTGCCATCGTGGTTTCGACCGTGGTGTCGCTTACGGTCACGCCGATGATCTGCGCGCATTACATCAAGGAGGCGACCTCCGATCGTGCGACCTGGTTCGATCGCCTGGTCGAAGGCACGCTGTCGCGCATTGTCTCGTTCTATACCTGGACGCTGCGGGCGGTGCTGGGTTTTCCGTTCCTGACGCTGATCGTGTTCTTTGCGACCATCGCGCTGACGGTGGTGCTCTATATCAAGACCCCGAAGGGCTATTTCCCGACCGACGACAGCGGGTTCGTGATCGGCTCGACGCGCGCTTCCCCCGACATTTCGTTCCAGGCGATGCTGGGATTGCAGCAGCAACTGGCAGACATTGTCATGGCCGATCCGGCGGTCGCCGTATCGGCTCGTCCCTCGGCGGCAGCGGTGGTCCGGGCGGCGGCTCGAACCGCGGCACCATGTTCATCAGCCTGAAGCCGCCCGAGGAACGTGCAGGCATGTCGACGGCACAGGTGATCGATCGCCTGCGCAGGAGCCTTTACCGGGTGGCCGGGATCCGCCTGTTCATGTTCGCGGCGCAGGATATCCGCGCCGGCGGCCGGCAAAGCGATTCCGATTATCAATATACTTTGTCGAGCACCGACCTCGATCTGCTGCAGAAATGGGCGCCGCTGGTGGCGAAGCGTATGGAGACGGTGGAGGGCATCACCGACGTTTCCAGCGACCGCGATCCCGGCGGGCTGCAATTGTCGCTGGTGATCGACCGCAAGACCGCATCGAGCCTCGGCGTGCGCGTCCAGGACATCGACAACGCCCTGAACAACGCGTTCGCGCAGCGGCAGATTTCGATCATCTATACCCAGCGCAACCAGTACATGGTGGTGCTGGAGATCGATCCGAAGTTCCAGAGCGACCCCTCCAACCTGGAGCGTATCTTCGTTGCGGGCGCCAACGACGCCCAGGTGCCGCTATCGGCCGTAGTGCGCTACCAGCGCGGCCTGTCGCCGCTCGCGGTGTATCACTCGCAATCGTTTCCCTCGACGACGGTCTCGTTCAATCTGCTGCCCGACGTGCCGCTCCAGGTCGCGACCTCAAACATCCAGCGCGCGGTCGATGAATTGCATATGCCGGAAGGCATCCGCGGCAGTTTCGACGGTAATGCCGGCGATTTCAACAAGACCAGCGGGCGGCAGCCGCTGTTGATCCTCGGCGCCCTGGTCGCGATGTATATCGTGCTCGGCGTGCTCTATGAAGTCTCGCGCATCCGATCACGATCATCTCGACATTGCCGTCTGCAGGGCTAGGTGCGTTGCTGGCGCTGCAGATGACCAACACGCCGCTGACGGTGATCGCCTTCGTCGGCATCATTCTGCTGATCGGCATCGTCAAGAAGAACGGTATCATGATGGTCGATTTCGCACTGGATGCCGAGCGCCACCGCGGCCTGTCGTCGGCGGAAGCGATCTTTGAGGCGTGCAGCGCCCGCTTTCGGCCGATCCTGATGACGACGATGGCGGCGCTGTTTGCGGGTATTCCGCTGGTCATTGCCACCGGTCCCGGCACCGAGCTGCGCCGGCCCCTTGGCATCACTATCATCGGCGGACTACTGGTTTCGCAAGTCATGACGCTGTACACGACGCCGGTGATCTATCTCCTGATCGACCGCCTGCGACAGCGGTTCCGGCCGGCACCGGTCCCCGCACCCGCCGAATAGTTGAATTACTGGCCACGAAGCGTATAGCGGGCGGATGTCAGAACAATCCAACCCCAATACCGGCGCCGCCGCAGAGGACGTCGCTGAATGCCCGCATTGCGGCAAGCCGCTGCCGCTGTGCATCTGTGACAGCATCACGCCGATCGAAAACAGGGTTTCGCTCCTGATTCTGCAGCATCCGCAGGAGCAGGACAGGGCGCTTGGCACCGCGCGGCTGACCGCGCTGCATTTCAAGGATGCGGTCGTCAAGATAGGATTGTCCTGGCCGAGCTTGTCCAAGGCGCTGGGACGGACGGTGCACGATCCCTCGCGCTGGGCCGTGCTCTATCTCGGCTCGGCCAAGGTCAGCGATCTCGATACCGACGCCGAGATCGTGGCAATCAACCGCAAGGGCGAAGTCGAACCGCATCAGCGCGCCATCCTGAGCGACATCGAGGGCATCGTGCTGCTCGACGGAACCTGGAGTCAGGCCAAGGCACTGTGGTGGCGCAATGCTTGGATGCTGAAGTGCCAGCGGATTGTTCTCGGTCCCAAGCGCCCGTCGCGCTACGGCAAACTCCGCAAGGAGCCGCGAGCCGATGGCCTTTCCACCATCGAGGCCGCAGGCCTGCTGCTGGCGGGGCTCGAGAAGCGGCCGGACATCGCCGAGACACTCAACGCCAGTTTTGACCGGATGCTGGCACGATATCTGGAAGTGCAGGCCGAAATGCCGGAACTGGCGCCGAAACCGAAGAAGCGGGATTATCGTCGGCGAAAGCGGGCTTGAACGAGCAACCAGACTGAAGAATGCCTGCCCGCATTGAGAATGCGAGTCCAGGCAAAACGGCGCAGCCGGCTTGGTTGCCTATCCGGAGCAGGGCGTATATGAGTTCGCCCCAATGGGGCCACGTGGCGGAGTGGTTACGCAACGGTCTGCAAAACCGTGTACTCCGGTTCAATTCCGGACGTGGCCTCCACCTTTAAAATCAAATACTTAGGCCGTTTTCTTCCCCTCATATCGATCGTCCGATGGGCGGTGTCGAGGCACTGCCGAAATTGCCGCCCCGGCTAATTGTAGCCGCTAGTTCCTTGTTGATTGGCCGATCCGAAGGCGCATACTTCAAGGATGGTGAGAAACCTGTCGATGATTACCGCTCTATTACTTTTTGATGGGCTGTGCTCGTTTTGACGAGGCGAAAGAACGTGAGGGATGCCAAAAGGCACACCCGAACGATCAGGCTGCGGCGGATAAATGTCTCGAAACCGCTACCCTTGAATGGGAAAAAGCCCATGCGTGGCTCGCTCGGTTCCATCATAGGCGGAACCCAACGCCCTAAGGACACCCAAGGAAATGAGCGATGGCCAGGCACAACGGCTTTTCGCCACGAATCGTCGCTAGGTTTGACTTTGGCCATGCCTAGCGGGCCAAGGGAATGGTCGGGCCCGGCGCGTGTCGTCCACAACTCACCGCGCGCCGGGCCGCTTCTTAGCTCCGCTGAAATCCGGCCTCACAGCGGCGCCGCGTTGCGCGCAAGCCTTGCAGACAAACTGCGGCTCCAGGTCGGACAGCCGGACATCATCCGACCAGCGGCCGGTGTCGACCACAATGCGCATTTGTTGTCACCACGGTAGACCAAGATCCGTGTCAGCTCGGATGACCGCAGTTTCCCGAGAGTGATTTTTTGTTGACGCTGCATCGCGCCCATTTCTGCCAAGAATCAGACCCACGTTGAATAGGCCATTCCGGGGGTGACCCGTGGTGGTTTGGCCCGGCGCATGTCGTCCGGAACCGTCGTTCGCCGGGCCACCCTTTGCCTGCAGATCCAGTCTCAGTGCCCCGCCCGCGAAAGCGGCCACCTCTTCGCAGCAGTCGACGACGGCGGTCGTACTAAGCGGAAGTCAATTATCTTATGTGGAAGGCGGAACGCTTTTGGCTTTTAGGCCTGAAACGACGGGAGGTCGGCCGCGGTCAGCAGACGGCGTACCATCCCTCAGGGAACGGAACCAGCGGCCAAGGCGCCCGATTGTCGTTGTCGGCACGCGGCAACTGATAGAGGGCAAAGTCTGGGCCAAGAAATTGTCCAACAAATCATCCTCCGGTGCTGGCGCAATGGCCGTCTGCACGGCATCCAGCAATAGGTCGAATTCAACTTCACTCATCGCGCTCTCCGGGGTTCGAGAGGCAATGGTCTCAAAAGTGATTTGTTTCCAGATTGAACGGATCGCTCGAATTTTAACGATTTGAGGATCGCGGACAGCTTGGTTACTGAAGTGTTGAGCTCCCCGAGCAAAAGGTAGCCCGCGCACGCGGGACCGTGTGTGAGAAGAATCACATTCTCAACGATTCCTCACCATTCGCCGGCGCGCACTTCATGTTGCGGACGCCGTGAGGCTTTCGGCGTCCACGTTACAATTCCAATGTCGCAAGACTCTTCGGAAGCATCCGCTTGAACAGCGTCAGGATGCGCGCGGCTTCCTTCGGTGGCTGCGCGATGGCGTGTCGGACGGCGGCGGCGATCAGCGTCATGACCAGTTGTGAGAATGAGGCGAGGGCGGCAGCGGGCGCGTTCGGCTCGATGCGCCTCAACGTATCGCCGAGCAGGCCCGCCAGGTAGGCGCCATCCTCCTCGTCCAGTTTCTGCAGCGCCCGATCGGCTTGCGTCGCCTGCCAGATGTCGCGCATCAAGGGCTCATCGATGAACATCCGGTAGTAACTATCGGTAATGCGGCAAAGGGCCGGGTAGAGATCTCGGGCACTCCTGACGGAAGCGAGATCGCGCCGGACGCAGTCGCGCCCGATCGCGTTGTAGCGTTCCGCCAGCGTGCCGATGATGGCCGTCTTGTCCGGAAAGTATTGATAGAGCGAACCGAACGGCACGCCGCTGCGCTCGACGACATCGCTCATCCGGAAGGCTTCGCTTCCCTTTTCCGCCATCAGTTCCGCCGCGCATTCCAGGATTTTTCAAACCGCTCGCGGCTGCGCTGCTGGGTCGGGACGAGACGCGCCAATCCGTGCGCGCCCGGTTCTGCCGGCTTGAGTCCCGCTTTCTTTCCCGCCATCCGCCCCCTCCCACAAAACGACTTGACGAACCCAATACGAGAGTTTATCGGTTTTGGCAAATACGAGACATTATCGTATTTGTGAGATGGAAGGATTTCCCATGTCAGAACTGCCGATCCTCATCATTGGCGGCGCGGGCAAGACCGGCGCGCGCGTTAACGCGCTGCTGCAGGCGCGCGGCATTCCGACCCGGCCGGTGTCGCGCTCGACGCCTGTTCCGTTCGACTGGACCAGACCTGAGACATGGCCGGCCGCGTTTGCCGGCGCGTCGATGGCCTATATTACCTTTCAGCCTGACCTCGCGGTCGAAGGCTCAACCGAGGCGATTGCCGAGGTGAGCCGGCTGGCGCGCGAGAACGGGCTGGAGCGGATCGTGTTGCTGTCGGGCCGCGGCGAGCCGGGCGCACAGCGGGCGGAGGCGGCGCTGCAGCAATCCGGCGTCCCCTGGACCATCGTTCGCGCCAGCTGGTTCGATCAGAATTTTTCGGAGGGCTACCTGCTTGATGGCGTGCTGGCGGGCGAACTGGCGTTGCCGGCCGGCGCCGTGCAAGAACCATTCATCGACGTCGACGACATCGCCGACGTGGTGGTCGCCGCGCTGACGGATCGGCGTCACGCCGGCAAGCTGTATGAAGTGACGGGTCCGCGCGCGCTGACTTTCGCGCAAGCCGTGGCCGAGATCGCGAGCGCCGCGGGCCGGCCGGTCCGCTACCGGCAAATCGCTTCGGAAGATTTTGCGGCCGGGATGCGGCCCTACGTGCCCGAGGAAGTCATCGAGCTCATGCTCGAGCTGTTCACCGTCGTGCTCGATGGCCGCAATTCGGGCGTCATGCACGGCGTCGACGAGGCGCTCGGTCGTCCCGCGCGCGACTTTTTCCGAATACGCGCGCCGAACCGCCGCGACCGGCGTCTGGAGGGCGGGATCATGATGCAGACCTTCATCACCGGCCTGCTGTGGTTTTCCGCTATCGGCTGCGGCTTGCTCGCGGGACTCTATTTCGCCTTTTCCACCTTCATCATGACGGCGCTCGGGCCGCATCGGGCAGACGGCGGGCATCACGGCCCATGAACGCGATTAACGTCTCGATCGTGCAATCGCTGTTCATGCCGTTCTTCCTGGGGACAACGGCAACGAGCGCCGCGCTGGTCGTCATCGCGCTGTTTCGCTGGGGCGATCCCGGCGCCATGGCGATGGGGGCAGGCGGCATGCTCTATGTCCTCGGCATGTTCGTGGTCACGATCATCTTCAATGTGCCCCTGAACAACGCGCTGGCCGCCGTCGACCCCGCCAGTAGCGAGGCCGCACCCTTGTGGGCGCGTTACCTGACGGACTGGACGATGTGGAACCACGTCCGGACGATCTCATCCACCGTGGCGTGCGCTCTGTTTATTGCTGCGATTGAGGCGAGATAAGGCGCCCTCGTACTTGCGAGCATGGCGGGGGCCCGCGAAACGCAACCGGACTGCTAGCGTCGATATCTGAGCGCATCGACGAGAAGGGAGAACGCGGGAGAGGGCTGGCGGCGGCTCGGATAGTACAGATGATAGCCCGAGAACGGCGGGCACCAATCCGACAGCACCCGGACGAGCCGTCCCTCGGAGAGGTACGGCTGCACGTTGCCCTCCATCAGGTAAGCCAGGCCGAAGCCGTTCAACGCCGCCGTCAACAGTGGCCCGGCGCCATTGAACACAAGCTGACCATCGACCCGGACATTCAGCGCTCGTCCGTCCTTCTCGAACTCCCAGGCGTAGAGACCGCCGTGTGTCTGCAGGCGGAGATTGAGACAATCGTGATCCGTAAGATCCTGAGGCGTGCGTGGTTTCTTCCGGCCAACGAAATAAGAGGGAGCGCCGACGACCGCCATGCGCAGATCCGGGCCGACGCGCACCGCGATCATGTCCTTCGCGACCAATTCGCCGGGCCGAATGCCCGCGTCGTAGCGCTGCGCAACGATGTTGGCGAGACCATAGTCGACGACGATCTCGACCTTGATGTCCGGATACTTCGGCAGGATCCTGGCAAGGGCCGGCAGCAGGATGGCCTGCGCGGCATGCTCGGTCGCCGTGATCCGGATTTCGCCGGCGGGTTTCTCGCGTAGTTCTCCCAATGCGGCCAGTTCGATATCCATTTCGTCGAATTTCGGCCCGACGTGGCGGAGGAGGCGGTCGCCGGCCTGTGTCGGCGCCACGCTTCGCGTGGTGCGGTTGAGCAGGCGCACCCCGAGCCGCTCCTCCAGGTTCCGCACAATTTGACTGAGAGCGGATTGCGACATGCCGAGCTTTGCCGCCGCCCGCGTGAAGCTGTGCTCGCGGGCGACGGCAAGGAAGACGAGAAGGTCGCTGGCGTTCTCCCGATCCATTCATAAGCCTTGCTAATGATTATATCCGTTTTCTATCACCTAATCTCCGGCGCCCGGAAGCCCTAGATTGTGGCTGGCCGCGCCGCGCCGTGCTCTCCAGCTTCGCCGCTGCCTGGCGGCTGGCCCGGTCAATCGCAAAAGGAGATTTCGATGAGAGTGCTTATTGCGACCGTTCTCTCCCTCTGTCTGGTCGCGGCGGCCTCAGCCCAAGGCGGCCGGACAACCGTCGAAGGAGCAAAGCCCATGCCGATGCCTGAAGATGTCCGGGCTGTCGCACCCGCCCTGGAGAAATATGCGCAGGGTGTAGTGTTGGGGGACCTCTGGAAGCGTCCGGAGCTTTCGCCGCGCGACCGCAGCATCGTCACGATCTCGGCGCTGATCGCGCGTGATCAGCGGGTCGAGCTGCCACATTATCTCAACCTCGCGCTCGACAGCGGCGTGAAGCCGGCCGAGGTGTCTGAAATCGTTACCCACCTTGCGTTCTACACCGGCTGGGCCAACGCCATTGGCGCCGTCCCCATTGCGAAGGACGTGTTCAAGGCGCGCAACGTCGGACCCGATCAACTGCCGCCGGCTTCTGGCGCGCAGCTTCCCTGGACGAGGCCTCCGAGGCGCAGCGCGCCACCCGCGTCGAGCAGCAGCTTGGCAAGGTGGTGCCGGGCCTCGTTCAGTACACGACGGACGTGCTGTTTCGCGATCTCTGGCTACGGCCTGGATTGGCGCCGCGGGATCGGAGCCTGGTCACCGTCAGTGCCCTCGTCGCAACGGGGCAGGTCGCGCAAGTTACGTATCACCTGAACCGGGCGATGGATAACGGGTTGACGCAGGAACAGGCCGGCGAAGTCATCACACATCTTGCCTTCTACGCCGGCTGGCCGAACGCATTCTCCGCCGCGCCGGTCGTGAAGGATGTCCTCGAAAAGCGACCGCGTTGAGTGGGGCGGCACAATGCTGACGCGCAGAAACGTGCTTGTCGCAGGCGGTGTGACCATTTTCGCGAATGTTCACGCGACGCGCGCCCGATCGAAGGAATTGAACATGGATATCAAACGCGCAGGTTCGCAGCCATCCCGCAAGGGGCCGACCGAATGGTTCACCGGATCGGTCCGGATCGACCCGCTGTTCCAGGCTCCCTAACCAGCTCGCGCCGGGGCAGGGAGCGTCACCTTCGAGCCCGGAGCCCGGACGGCGTGGCATGCCCATCCGCTCGGCCAGACCTTGATCATCACCTCAGGTCTCGGCTGGGTGCAGCGTGAAGGTGGGCCGATCGAGGAGGTCCGCGCCGGCGACGTCGTGTGGTTTCCGCCCGGCCTCAAGCATTGGCACGGCGCAACACCGACCACGGCGATGACCCACATTGCAGTCCAGGAATCGGTCGATGGCAAGACCGTCGACTGGATGGAAAAGGTCAGCGACGACCAGTATCGCAATTGAGATCGCCGCCCGCGTCTCGGCCGCCGTCTTGATGTCTTCGGCGCCTGTCAGGAGAAGAAGATGGACACCAGGCAGCTGTTTGTTCTTGGCGCCTCGGTGCTGGCCGCGGTGCTAGCCGTGCCCGCCACCGCCCAGCAATCACACCGGCAATACGTTCAGGTGGCGGAGATCGAAATCGATCCCGCTCAATTGGAAGCCTATCGCGCTGCGGCGAGAGAACAAATCGAAACGGCGATACGCGTGGAGCCGGGTGTTCTGGTGCTCTACGCCCTGTCCGAGAAGGACGCTCCCACCCACGTCAAGGTTTTTGAGATCTATCGCGATATGGATGCCTATAAATCGCATCTCGCATCCGAACATTTCAAGAATACAAAGCCACGACGGAGAAGATGGTCAAGTCGCTGAAGCTTGTCCAAACCACGCCCATCATGCTCGGCGCGAAACCGAGATGAAGACGATGCGTTTTGCTGTGTATCTTCGCGATGATTGCTGGTCGGCGGCAAGGGGACGTCGCGACGGCTGTTAAAATAACATTCTCGCCCTGCCGGAGCGCAGAGTCGCGCCCGAGCGAACAGGAGCCCCGCATGGGCAAAAGCGAAGAAGACCGGCCGGGGCCTCAAGCAGGACTGGGGTCCCGGCTGACGGCCTCCAGGATGAGGAGCTGGCTTTCGGATTGAGGAGCCGAAGACAGCTCATCGTGCGGACCGCCGTCGTTCTGCTTAATCAGAACGTCCAGCATCGCGTTGCAGGCCTCCTCGGCCTTCGCGAAAGTCTCGAATGGCGAGCCGCTGATCTTAATCGCGAGACTGTTCAGATGTAGTGGACGCCATGATGCCAGGTAGCCTGCGCGCCCGTGAAATCCGGGGCCGGTCGGGCTTTCATAGCTGATCACAAACGAAAAGCCGTCGCTGCTGGCGCTCCATACATCCATATGCTCCAGGGCGCGGTGAAATTGCAGAGGCGTCATCGGTCACTCCCTTTTGACAGCTCCAGCCCGGACGCACGGCCCCGCCCTCCCAATGGTGTCGCGAGGGCGCGGCCGTGTCCGGGCCACGGGGGCTTGGGGGCTGATACGTGGCCCAGGTTCCATAACTCCAAGCACAGCTAAATGGTTCCAAACGCGGAACTGCCTGCCTGGTGCGGTCGGGGACTATGCCGGTCGGGGACGATATTGCGACGGCGTTTGATGCCGTGCCAAAGCGCGGACGACGGTCGTGTCGACCTGTACTCCCAAGAATACGCGCAATGCTTTTCTCGGGATCGTTCAGTTCTGTGATCTTCCGGTCCCTGCAACGCTCGCACGCGCGTTGGAGGCTGCCTGTGGTAGGGCCAGCGTGAAAGCATCAACCAATCGACGCCGCCAAGGCTGGGTGAACAACGACAGTTTCCCTTCGAGCAGGGCAGCCTTCTCCCGGGCTGCCACAGTTTCAATGCTGGCCTTCAGCAGTTCGGCCAAGAGCTTGTTCGTGCGCTCACATTCTTTTTCAAAGTCGGCTCGATGACCGCTCGCGACGGCCTCCATCTCGATCAGGTCGGCCTCCAGCGACTGGATTTTTTCCTTTAAGGCGGTGGTGACCGCCTGGTGACCGGCCGGTGCTTGCTTCCCTCGATGTGCCGGGGAATGGCTGATTTCGGTAAGATCGACCTGGACCAGGGTCTTGCCATCGTTCGAGGGGGAACGCGGCAATCGATGTCGCTTCACCAGCGCCCTTGCAGCTTCTGGGGAGATTTTGAGCCTTTCGCCTAGTTCGGCATAGCTCAGCATTTCGACGGGCATGATGTTCCTCCCGTTTAGGCCGCGCGGTGACCACCCGGACACAGCCAAACAATATCAATCCAGAGTTAATGGTTGGTTTACTATGAGTTGGCGTGAGGCTGACACGGCGCATGCAGGCACCACTGAATGCGCGCGCCATGGGACGAGGGTTCGTTCCTGCCCCTAGATGCAGGATTCCGCCACGAATCGCTGACTATGCTCACGCTGGGGCCGGGCAGTCGAATTATTAAAGGATTGACCTATGGCGAGTATCGAACGAATTCACAGAGCCGCGCCACTGGATTTAGCTAAACTTGAAAATGATGTCGTAACGAGTCTTCCCGCGATCAGGGTGGCGCCATCGGGTCCCATGCCGGACTACGTCGAGCACCAAGAGGGCGTAACGCGTGTCGGCGCGCTCACCGCCGAAGCCGTGGTTCGTGACTATGAAGCCGCTGCAAAGGAAATCGAAGCAATGGGAGCAGAGCTGATCAACGCGGCGCAGAAATGCGAGGCGATGACCGCCGAAGTGCATAATGCAATTGCCTTCATGCGCGATACCGCAGCGTCGTATCGTGAGGAAGCCAAAAAGATTTTCAAGCGCATCGAGGAATGCTCGATCTTCACCGAAGACGTTCGTAAGACCTGCGAAACCGTCAAACTCAGGATGGCTGACGGCAAGTTATAGCTGCACAACGGTTCGGAAGGGTCGGAAGCACTCGACGATAGGGATCTGGCGGCCGCTTCGAGCGGGCTCAACGTTTTGAGCGACGCCACAGCTTGGTGCAGCGGCAGGGCGCGGGGTCCGGTCCCGCGCTCTTTCACGGAGCAGTCACAAGCTTTTTATTCCTTCGTTACCGCCGGCGGGGGTGCAAAATCGGCATTGGGCACCAATTGATTGGCATGATGTTTGTCATCTGATGCCTGACACTCATCCCAATTTTTTGGCTTGGAGCGAACATGGGCGAAGTCATTCGTTTTGTACCGAAGTCGGAGCTCGAGCGAGCCCGTTTAATCCGAGAAGCCCGTGCGATTTACGATCGCATATTCCCGTCGGCTGATTCCGTCTGCGAGCAACGGGACGCAAGGGAATGAGTGATGGCCAAGATTCGCCGAAGAACAGGCGGAACTTCTTGCTAGTCACTCCAAGTGCGCTCTCCGCACCGCCGGCATTCAAACATATGAATAACAACTCCGCTTTCAGCTTCCATGATCGTTCTAACGAGCGTGAGCTTTCCTCCGCAGGAACGGCAGTCATGGTTTGACTGGTCCTCAACTGTGGCGATCTTCTCAGCTCGAAATAGCTCCACGGCGGCCCCATCCCCCCAACGGGTAGGATACGGAGCATTGGTTTCGGAAGCGTTCGTCCAATAGAGTCGAGACGTACGCCACAGCGAAACTGCACGCACGCTGGCGGGCCGTAATCTTACGGGGCTGGTGCGTCATCCAACTTTAATGCGCGCCGGGTTTAATGACCGCGTTTTATCACCTTGCGGATAATTGCGATCGCCCGGCCGGTTGCCGGGTTTTTCGCGAGCTATGTTCAGCGCTCATCCACACCGAGAGCTTTCGCGGTCGCTAAAGCGGCCGTGATGGTTGCTGTTTTGGCGTCGTTCGGCAGGAGGTCTTTTTTGTCGGACGGGGTGATCACTTATCGGGCGGCAAGTAGCTATCGCAGCGTCAACCGGATTGCGAAGTACAGCATGACGCAGACCGCGATAAGGATGCAGGCAATATGGGCAGGGCAAAACCCTTCGAGGCGAAGAAGTTGAGATTTGCCGGATGTTGCACCAAGGCCAGGTTGCGCCAAGGCCAACCGCCCGCCGCGCCTCGAAATTCTATATCTTTCAGCTACTGGAAAATCTAGGTTTTTGGCTCCCCGGGCTGGATTCGAACCAGCGACCATTCGATTAACAGTCGAATGCTCTACCGCTGAGCTACCGAGGAATAGGCGAAACAAAAAGTTCGCGAGCGGGAGCGTATAACAAAGCCTTTCGGGCTTGCAAAGGACCAAATGACTGGCGCCGGCCTTACCCGAGACCGGCCTGGAAAGTCTCTGCGCCATAAGGATTTGTCGTGGTTTTTCGCCGAGAATGGGCGGTCGGAACCCCACTGCGGGCAATCCCGTTATCTCCCCGCGGCATGGAGCAGGTCGCCAATTCGACTCAATCAGTCGGAAGTCTGCACGGGTGCTGGGGTTTGACAGGAGCCGATCTGATGCCAGCCATTGCGACCGACCTGATACGTGTGGTGCCTTCGATAATCCCGAGCGACGTTCCCGCCATGAGCGACGACGAGTGCCTGGCTCGGCTTGCACAAGCCATTGAAGATCATGATACCGAGCATCTGGACGAGGTTGCGCGGTTGATCGGCCGGCTCGCCGTCACGATCGAATAGGCGGTCGAATAGGCGACTTTTTTCCGCAATCCGGATTGGCGGTTGGCGGCCGCCATCGGTGTGTTGCGTTTTGGCGGAGCTTGTACCAAAGATCACCCGGTTTTAGCTCTCCCGGCGGCAACGCCGCATGCTTTCAGGGTCCTGCCAATGTCCGGTTTTACGACCGCGCGCCAGAAAATGGTCGATGGTCAGGTGCGTCCCAGCGACGTGACCGATATCCGAATCATCGATGCCATGCTGGCGGTGCCGCGCGAGGCCTTTGTTCCCGAAAACAAGCAGGCTCTGGCCTATCTGGACCTCGATCTCGATGTCAGCGAAGGAAGCTCGCCCCGGCGCTTCCTGATCAAGCCGGCGGTGCTGGCAAAAATGCTGCAGGCGGCAGAAATCAAGGAGACCGACCGGGTCCTGGTGGTGGGCTGTGCCACCGGCTACGCCGCGGCCGTGATCGCCAGATTTGCCTCCCAGGTGACGGCAACCGAGAGCGATTCGGCTCTCGCCGCGAAGGCCAAGCACCTTCTGGCCCGAAACGGCTGTGAAAACGTCACGGTCCGGACCGCCGCCGCAGACGATGGCGACCCGGCGAATGCGCCTTATGACGTCATCGTGCTGAACGGCGCGACCGAAATCGAGCCGGAGCGGCTTTACGGGCAACTGCGCGGTCGCGGCCGGCTGGTTGGCGTTTTCGCGACGTCCCGGCCGGCGCGGGCGACCATCGTGACCTGCGCCCATGGCGATTTCGGTCGCCGGACGCTGTTCGACGCCGCCGCCCCGGTGCTGCCCGGCATGGAACTCGTTCCCGCCTTCGTTTTCTAGCCTTTCGGCCCGCTCCACGCCCCACAATCGCCCCTCGCAGCCCGTTAAAATCCGTTCGAAATCAGAAGTGTGGCCCGATTGCCCCACGTGCAGAGTTTCGACGGGGTTTGCTTCCGAGGTGGTTCCGTCCGGCCTACGTGCGGAATAAGGTGAGCCGGGACTCACTTCGACTGAAGTTACGTCCGGTTCATGTTTCCCTGTAATCATGGACCGGCGCATAGATGAATGGATTGCCTGGGATGCGTGGGGTGAAGGCTTTTACCGGGGCTGCGGCTTCTGTCCTTCTGTTAGCTTTTATGGGCCCTATGCCCGCACTGGCCGACACGATCGACGCGGCGCTGGTGCGCGCCTATCAGAACAACCCGCAGCTGAACGCGCAACGCGCGCAGGTGCGCTTCACCGATGAAAACGTGCCGCAGGCGCTGTCGGGCTATCGCCCGAGGGTCTCGGTCACCGCGAGCGCCGGTTACCAATATACGGATACGCTCAGCACCCAGGGCGGCACCGAAACCACGCTTGTACGCACCGTTATCAACGGCGCCAATCCGCCGCGTAGCGTTGGCGCCACCATCACGCAGACGCTCTTCAACGGTCAGCAGACCGCGAACAGGACCCGGGCCGCGGAGAGCCAGGTTTCCGGCGCGCGCGAAGCCTTGAGGGTGCTCGAACAGACCGTGCTGCTTCAGGCGGCCACGATCTACATGGACTATTTGCGCGACTCCGCGATCGTCGAGGTTCAGAAGAGCAACGTTCGCGTGCTCGAACAGACGCTGAAGCAGACCAAAGATCGGTTCAATGTCGGCGAAGTGACGCGCACCGACGTCGCGCAGTCGGAGGCGCAACTCGCCGCAGGCAAGACGCAGCTCCTGACCGCGGAAGCCAATTTGAACACGACGCGGTCGAACTTCCGCCGGATCATCGGCAATGAGCCTGTGGCTTTGGCGCCGGGCTCACCGGTCGATCGCTTCCTTCCGGGGACGCTGCCCAGCGCCGTTGAACTCGGCCTGACGCAAAATCCGAACGTCACCGCGGCGATGTTCGGCATCGACGTCAGCTATCTCCAGGTCAAGGTGGCGGAAGGCGCGCTGTTGCCGACGGTGACGATTCAGGCCTCTGTGCAGCAGGCCTATGAGCAGAGCCTGATACAATACAGGTCGTTCGGCGCGTCTGCGATCACACAGCTTTCGGTGCCGATCTATCAGGGAGGCGCCGAATACTCGCTGATCCGTCAGTCCAAGGAAACGCTGGCGCAGCAACGTCTCGTTCTCGAACAGACCCGGGATCAGACCCGCGCCAACGTCGTCACGGCATGGGGACAGCTGGTCGCCGGCAAGGCGCAGGTGCAATCGGCGCAGTCGCAGGTGACGGCGTCGGAAATCGCGTTGAACGGCGTACGCGAGGAAGCCAAGGCCGGACAGCGCACCACGCTCGACGTCTTGAATGCGCAGCAGGCGCTGGTCAACGCGCGTGTCGCACTGGTCACCGCGCAGCATGATCGCGTGGTCGCATCATACTCCGTGCTGAACACTATTGGACGTCTGTCGCCGCAGGTGCTTAACCTGCCCACGACCGTCTATGATCCGAGCGTGCATTATCATCAGGTCCGCGACAGCTGGGCCGGCGTTCGCACGCCTGACGGCCGCTGATATCTGAACATATCCGCGTATGCGGGATGAACTTTATCGCCCGGCGCTCAAAGCGCCGGGCGCTTTTGCTTGCAATCATTTGCGGCCATGACGTACCGTTCTCGGGGTGAGCTGAGCGATTCGCGCCGCGTTGTTGCATTTTACGGCCGCGCGTTGGGTTGGCTTGAGGGGCGGGGCCCCCGCGCGATTTATCGGGCGGGCTTGAACTGGGGACAAGTCAGGCTTGTGCGATGAAAATCCCGGCCTGCAAATCCGGAACCGGAAATTCCTTCGTGGCTTGGTGTAAAATCGTTTCGATGTGGAGTCGGAGATGACGCAACCTGCAAAGGTCCAAGAGCCCTCGATGGAGGAGATTCTGGCGTCGATCCGTCGTATCATCGCCGACGACGAGGCGAAGCCTGCAGCCGCCGAGAAACCGTCCAGCCCGCCCGCCGCCAGACCGGAAGCTCCGGTCAGGGCGCCCGTGATGAAGGATATACCGCCTTCAGTCATTGCGCCCGCTGCAAAGCCGGCCGCTCGAAGCCCGCGCCGCCGCCTCCCGCGCCCGAGCCTGCCGTCGCCAACAATAGCCAGGACGACATCGACGCGATGCTCGCCAGCCTCGACGCGGCGACGCCCGAGGCTGACATAAGGCCGGCACAGCCCGAGGCCGACGTGTTCGAACTAACCGACGAGATGGCAGTGCCGACGCCGGCGGCGGCGTTCAACAAGATTGAGCCTGCGGACGATATCGAGTTCAGCGAGTCCACGTCCGCCAGGGTGCTGCACCGGCAGCCGGCCTATGAGCCGCCGCCGTTCGAAAGCGCCGAGCCGCCAGCGCAACAGATGCTGTCGCGCTCGACCGTATCCGCGGTCGAGTCGGCCTTCAATTCGCTGGCCAATACCGTGCTCAGCAACAACGCGCGGACGTTGGAAGATCTGGTCAAGGAGATGCTGCGGCCGATGTTGAAATCCTGGCTCGACGACAATCTGCCGGGACTGGTCGAACGGATCGTCAAAGCGGAAATCGAACGGGTTTCACGCGGGCGCTAGTTCCCCGGGGCTACCCCCGGTCCATTCCAATCCGCTATCCCAAGGGCGTGATCACGACCTCCCCAGCCGTCCTGGATTGACTTGTCAGGTTGACTTGCGGCGCTGCGGCGGCTTTCTAGGGACCGTCCGGTGCCGATGACATCAGAACCGGGCGCTAGCTCGTTGTTTTGATGCGTTTTCCCAAGGCGAACCGGTGACGGATTCGCTCGAAAGCGCCCCAGCATCCCCAATTGCATTGTCATGATCGAGAAAAACTACCAGCCCGCCGATATCGAAAACCGAATGTCCCGGATCTGGGAGGTGAGCGGCGCGTTCAAGGCCGGCCGCCCGGAACGGCGGGACGCCGCGCCGTTCACCATCGTGATCCCGCCGCCGAACGTGACGGGATCGCTGCATATGGGGCACGCGCTGAACAACACGCTGCAGGATATTCTCTGCCGCTTCGAGCGGATGCGCGGCCGCGACGTGCTGTGGCAGCCCGGCACCGATCACGCCGGGATAGCGACCCAGATGGTGGTCGAGCGGCAATTGATGGAACGGCAGGAGCCGGGCCGGCGCGATATGGGCCGCGCCAAATTCCTCGAACGCGTGTGGCAGTGGAAGGCGGAGAGCGGCGGCGTCATTGTCAATCAGCTCAAGCGCCTCGGCGCTTCCTGCGACTGGTCGCGCGAGCGATTCACGATGGACGAGGGGTTGTCGCGCGCCGTCGTGAAGGTGTTCGTCGAACTGCACCGCGACGGCCTGATCTACAAAGACAAGCGGCTGGTGAACTGGGATCCGAAACTGCTCACCGCGATCTCCGATCTCGAAGTGCAGCAAGTCGAGCTCAAGGGCAATCTCTGGTACCTGCGCTATCCGATCGAGGGCAAGGCTTTCAACCCCGATGATCCTACGACCTTTATCGTGGTGGCGACGGTGCGGCCCGAAACCATGCTCGGCGATACCGCCGTCGCGGTGCATCCCGACAACGAGCGTCTCGGGCATCTGATCGGCCAGCACGTGATCCTTCCGCTGGTCGGCCGCCGCATTCCGATCATCGGCGACGACTACGCCGATCCCGAAAAGGGATCGGGCGCCGTCAAGATCACGCCGGCGCACGATTTCAACGACTTCGAAATCGGCAAGCGTCATGGTCTGCCGCAGATCAACGTGTTCGACCGGGAGGGCTCTCTCACTCTCGTCGATAACGAGGACTATCTGCGCGGGTTGCCGGAAGGCTCAGACCAGCTTGCGGAAGAATTGCACAGTGTCGACCGCTTCGCCGCGCGCAAGAAGATCGTGGCGCGCCTGGAAGATTTCGGCTTCCTGGAAAGGGTCGAGCCGTACACGCACATGGTGCCGCACGGCGACCGCTCCGGCGTGGTCATTGAGCCCTATCTGACCGACCAGTGGTATGTCGACGCCAAGACCATGGCGCAGCCGGCGATCGCGGCGGTGCGCTCGGGCGCGACCGCGTTCGTGCCGAAGAACTGGGAAAAAACCTATTTCGAATGGATGGAAAACATCCAGCCCTGGTGCATCTCGCGCCAGCTCTGGTGGGGCCACCAGATTCCGGCGTGGTACGGGCCGGACGGCAAGGTGTTCGTCGCCGAGACCGAAGAGGAGGCCGTCGGCAACGCGCTCGGCTATTACGTCGAGCAGGAGGTGATCACGGAAGAGCAGGGGCGCGAAATGGCGCTCGACCCTGCCAAGCGCGAAGGTTTCATCACCCGCGATGAGGACGTGCTCGATACCTGGTTTTCCTCCGGGCTGTGGCCGTTCTCCACGCTCGGCTGGCCCGACGACACGCCGGAAGTGAAGCGCTATTACCCGACCAATGTCCTCGTCACGGGATGGGACATCATCTTCTTCTGGGTCGCCCGGATGATGATGATGGGTCTTCATTTCATGAAGGAAGCGCCGTTTTCGACCGTTTACATCCACCGCCTGGTTCGCGACGAGAAGGGCGCGAAGATGTCGAAGTCGAAAGGCAACGTTATCGATCCCCTTGGCGTCATCGACGACTTCGGCGCGGACGCGCTTCGGTTTGCGCTGGCGCGCGGGGCGGCCCTCAACCACGATATCAAGCTCTCGCCGCAACTCGTCGAAACCAATCGCAATTTTGCGACCAAGCTGTGGAACGCCTGCCGCTTTGCCGAGATGAACGGCTGCGAACAGCCCGCGGGCTTTGAGCCGTCGGAGGCAAAGGAGACGCTGAACCGCTGGATCGCGCATGAGACGTCGCGCGCCACGCGCGAGGTCTCCGAGGCGATCGAGGCCTATCGCTTCAACGATGCGGCGAACGCGATCTATCGCTTCGTCTGGAACGTCTATTGCGACTGGTATCTCGAACTCGCGAAGCCCGTGCTGCTGGGCGAAGAGGGCGCGGCGAAGACCGAGACTCGCGCCATGATCGCCTGGGCGCGCGACGAGATCCTAAAGCTGCTGCATCCGTTCATGCCGTTCATCACGGAGGAGCTTTGGGCGGTGACCGCAAAGCGCGACGGCTTGCTGGTGCTGGCCGATTGGCCGCGGAAAGCAAGCTCGATAACCGCTGACCAGATTGCTTCGATGGCATTGGCGGGACCTGGCGACCCCTTGATAGCGCCGGTCGGGGCCGCACTCGACGCCGGCGATTTCAGTGACCCCGCGGCCGAGTCTGAAATCGGCTGGGTGGTCGACCTTGTCACCGCCATCCGCTCGGTGCGCTCTGAAATGAACATTCCGCCGGCAACATTGATACCGCTGGTGCTGTCGGGTGCATCCACGGAGACCGAGCAGCGTGTGCAGCGCTGGAGCGACATCGTAAAACGATTGGCGCGGCTGGCGGACATTTCTTTCGCCGATCGCCCGCCGGAAGGCGCGGTGCAGTTGCTCGTGCGCGGCGAAGTCGTGGCGCTGCCGCTCAAGGGCGTGATCGACCTTTCGGCGGAAAAGGCCCGGCTCGACAAGGAAATCGTCAAGGCCGACGCCGACATCAAGCGCGTCGACGCCAAACTCTCCAACGAGAAATTCGTGTCCAATGCGCCCGAAGAGATCGTCGAGGAGGAAAAGGAAAAGCGCGAGGCTGCGGTTGCGCGAAAGACAAAACTGCAGGAAGCGCTGGAGCGGTTGAAACTGGCGTCGTAGCCCGAGTGCAAATGCCTCATCATTTGCGACGAGCAAAGCGACGACTTGTCCGCCGAAGCTCAACGAGCGAAGGCGGAAGCAATCCACCCTTCTTAAGGTGGCGAGATGGATTGATTCGCGGAGCCTGTCATCCGGCGGCGCTTCGCGCCGACCCGGTGGCTCGCAATGACGGCTGAGATAGTGTTCCATCATGCCGTCCAAGGCCGGTTGATGCGGTTTTGTCAGCGCGGAGCCTTGTAAGGTCAGACGAACAGAAAATCGCTGGCGTGGAGCTGGCTTGACGTCATGTTCTGAATCTCGATCGTGTTGTTGCCGTCGAGCGTGATCACGACGCTCGTGCCGACCTCTGCCATGTGCGATTGCACCGCGCTGAAGTCCGCAAACACTGTTTTGTCGAACTGGATGACGTCCTGCACGCCATTCGTGTTCTGGAAGTCGGCGATGGTGTCCTTGCTGAAGCCGGCGGCGAACACGAACGTGTCGTTGCCAGTGCCACCGGATAGATAATCGTTGCCGCCGCTACCGATCAGCCGGTCGTTACCAGTGCCGCCGTACAGGGATTCGCTGCCGGTGCCGCCCCTGCAAACTGTCGTTGCCATCGTCGCCGTATATCCTGGTCGCCGCGGGGCCGCCTTTGAGCTGGTCATCGCCGGCGTCGCCATGCATGACGTCCAGCCCACCGCTGCCGGAAAGATAATCATTGCCGCCGCCGCCGTTCATGACATTCGCTGCCCAGCTTCCATACAGCTGATCCTTGCCGGCGCCGCCATCGAGCAGGGCGCCGGTGTCGCCGCTGCTGGCCTTGATGATGTCGTTGCCGTCGTCGCCATAGAGCTGGTCGGTCGCGGTCGTGATGCCGGCGCCGCTTTTGAGCGTGTCGTCGTTCGTACCGCCATGGATCACATCCGCGCCGGCGCCGCCGTTGATGGTGTCGTTGTCCGCGCCGCCGTTGATTGCGTCCGTGCCGGCGCCACCGTTGATCATGTCCTTGCCCGCACCTCCTTCAAGGTTGTCGTTGTCGGTCGACGAGCCAAAGAACAGGTCCTGCTTACCGGTCATGTCATAGTGGATCGAATTGTTGTGATAGAGATTCCAGGTCCCCGGCGAGCTCGGATTGACGCCGTCGGAGACGGCAAGGTGCTCGCCGTTGACGGTGATGTCCTTGATGTAAAGGTTGCGGTCGCCGCCGGCGGTGACCTGATCGTTGAGGAAGGCGATATCGAGACTGCTGATGGTAGCGGGGTTGCGAAACTGAAAAGTGTAGGTCTGGTATCCGTCGGGGCCGGTCGCATTGTGGAACTCGACGATATCGCCGATCTGCTGGCCGTTGATCAGGAGTTTCATCCTGGGACCGATGCCGTCAATGACGGGACCGAAGCCGGTGATCGCTATCATCGTCTCCGTGAGCTTGGGAATGACGTCGGGGCCACCGACGATGGTGTCGTTGCCAGCACCGCCCTTGATCACGTCGTTGCCGACGTCACCCGACAACGTGTCATTGCCGCCGCCAACATCGATCAAATCGGCGGTTGGCGTACCGGCAATGATGAGGCTCGGTGGCTGGTGCTGCCCGTCATACCACTCGGTGATGAGCTGCTGTGCCGGTTTGCCCATCGGCGAGTAACCGGTCGGCGAATAAAGATTGTTGGCGTCCCAGTTCCAGATATGAGCGCCCTGAAACCAGCTGCCCGCCGTGCCCCAGACCTGAAAGAAGGCATTGAACGCGTCGTGCTGCTCCTGAAGATCCTGCGTCGTGCCTGACCAGCCGCCCGGGCTGATATTGGTGCCGTCGACGCTGCGATAGCCGGTTTCGGGGAACACGACCGGCCTGTCATATTTGATGGCGAGCGAGTGGAAGAAATCGACCGGCGACATGTGGTCCATCACGGCCGCCCAGTAATTGTCGGTCGGCATCGAGTTCCAGGCGGCGATCATCTGATCGACCGAAGGATCCAGGCTGGTCGTCAACGGTGGATAGGCGTTGATGCCGATTGCATCGACCTTGTCCCAAAAGCTGACATTGATCGCTTCGTCGGTCGCCGCGGAGTAGGTGATGGTGCCGTGGTAAACCGCGCGCACGGAATCGATGATGTCGACCCAATAGCTCCGGTATTGCGGTCCGGTGAGGACCTGCAGTTCATTGCCGATCGACATAGACTCGGCACCCGATTGCTGCGCGATGGTGGCAAAGTGGACGAGCACGGTTTTGTAGGAAGCGAAAAAGGCGGCCGGATCGTTCGGCGTAAGCCTTGCCTGATTAGTTCCGTCGAGGCCCGTGAGCATCGGCTTGAGCATGACCTCGAAGCCTAACGCGTGAGCATTGGCGATCGCAGTTGCGATATTGGCGTCGCTCTCGGTCTTGTTCGGATCGACGACGATGTCGTTCGAAGTTCCTGTCTGTGTGAATATGCGGGGTGCCAGCGAAATCGAATTGGCGTTGGTCGCTGCTATCGCCTGCATGGCGGACAATGCGGCGCTGGTGACGAACGCGCCATTATAGTTGGATAGAAACCCGAATCCCTGGACAGAGAAGATACCCGCCATGCGCGGCTCCTTTTTCATTATTGATTCATTTGGCGTCGCGCGATTAATTCATTTGGCGTCGCGCGAACTTGCGCGCTGGTGTTCGGTTCCCTGTTGCTAAAATTGTACGCAGTTGCTGAGCATCGAATCTCGCGCGCGTTGCGACGAGTGATCCATGCATTCAACATTGGCCGCGTCGTGACAGGATTGCGCCGTCGTCGCGATTATCGAATGCAGTTTGGCGAAAGTTGATAGCGAAGAGACGCGTCAGCAGCTTTGTGGTGCTTGATGACGAGTCCACGTTGATTTGTTTTGGCACAAGCAGTCGTCATCGCGCTATGAAGTGAAATTCAGCCGCCTGAAATCCGAACGTCGAAAAGCTCGCTGCCTCCCGCTGCTGTCGTGTCGCTAATCGGCAAACCGCTTGCTGAGGAACTTCGATCCCTTCAGCCTGTAGCGCCACGGCAGTTCCACCGCCTTGGTAATGCCGATCCGCACGCCTGCTGCGATGTCAGGTTTGCCGAGGCGCGCATGCAGCGCGAATGGCGTTCGGTCGAGCGGCAACTCGCTGTGCTCGAACGTAATGCCGAGCGCCTCGCACAATTTGCCTGGTCCAGAGCACAGCGCGCGCTCGTCGTGCAGGCGGCGGCGGCGGCGCATCGCTGATATGCCGTGGGTCGGCTGCAGCGCCCGGATCAGCACGGCGCTGGCCGAGCCTTCGGCCTCGCAGACGAAATTGGCGCACCAGTGGATGCCGTAGGAGCGGTAGACATAGGCAAAGCCCGGCGGGCCGAACATCACCCGGTTGCGCAGCGTCGGCCCGCGGAACGAATGCGCCGCCGGATCGGTATGGTGATAGGCCTCGACCTCGACGATGATGCCGCCGACGCCATCGACCAGCAGCGTTGCCCCGATCAGGTCGGGGGCCACCTCATGCACGCTACGGTCGAAAAACGAGCGCTTCAGCGGCTTGCCGAGGCGAGGGGCGGTGGCATCGGCCGGCTTGGAATTTTGAACCATTTTTAGGTGAGAATCACAGCGAAACAGGTGAAAACTGTCAACATGTTGCACGTTTCTGCTAGGTTCGGCGAGCTAGGTTGCAGCCTTCTGCAACCGAGTTGCGGGCTTCCGCAACTGGGTTGTGGGCTTCCCAACCGGGTTGCGGCCACCAGCGACACGGACTAGCTAAGTGTTCTCGCAATATTCCGGACTTAACATGGTCGTGCTCGTCGATACCGTTTCCTTGAACCAGGTGCGCCCGCGTCACCCCGAAAAGGTGAACCGGCCGGATGCGCCGTCGCCGCCAAAGCCGGATTGGATCAGGGTGCGCGCGCCGAATACGCGCGGCTACGCCGATACCCGCAAGATCGTCAAGGAAAATGGTCTCGTCACGGTGTGCGAGGAGGCCGGCTGCCCGAATATCGGCGAGTGCTGGGACAAGAAGCACGCCACGTTCATGATCATGGGGGATACCTGCACGCGGGCCTGCGCGTTCTGCAACGTCAAGACCGGAATGCCCGGCGCGCTTGACGCCGCTGAACCCGAACATGTCGCGGAGGCCACCTTCAAGCTCGGGCTCAACCATGTCGTCGTGACATCGGTCGATCGCGACGATCTCGCCGATGGCGGCGCGGAGCATTTCGCGCAAGTGATCCGCGCCATCCGCGCGCGCTGCCCGACCACGACGATCGAAATCCTCACGCCCGACTTCCTGCGCAAGGAAGGCGCGCTCGAAGTGGTCGCGGCG
This sequence comes from Bradyrhizobium sp. TZ2, assembly GCA_043099345.1. Taxonomy (GTDB): domain Bacteria; phylum Pseudomonadota; class Alphaproteobacteria; order Rhizobiales; family Xanthobacteraceae; genus Bradyrhizobium. The sequence goes on from CP170752.1 coordinate 5,151,104, forward strand.
GCGAAGCCCGATGTGTTCAATCACAATCTGGAAACCGTACCGGCGCGGTATCTCACCGTGCGCCCGGGCGCGCGCTACTTCCATTCGATCCGCCTGCTGCAGCGGGTCAAGGAGATCGATCCCACGATCTTCACCAAGTCAGGCATCATGGTCGGCCTCGGCGAGGAGCGGCATGAGGTGCTGCAGGTGATGGACGATCTGCGCTCGGCGGAGGTCGATTTCCTGACCATCGGTCAATATCTGCAGCCGACCCGTAAGCACCACGCCGTCATGCGCTACGTGACCCCGGATGAGTTCGCAGGCTACGAGAAAGTCGCTTACACCAAGGGCTTTCTGATGGTGTCGGCGAGCCCGCTGACCCGCTCCTCGCATCATGCGGGTGATGATTTCGCAAAGCTCCAGGCGGCGCGCGCGGCGCTCGTGCGTTGATTCTGGTTTGGGTCACCATGGAGCGAATTCTTGTCATGGGGTCGTCTGGATCCGGCAAGTCGACGTTTGCGCGTCGGTTGTTCGCAATCATGGGCATCCCGATGGTGTCGCTGGATGCGCTGTACTGGAAGCCGGGCTGGATCCGTCGGACGCGGCCGAGTTCGAAACACGCGTCACCGAAGCCGCGCGCTTGCCGCGCTGGATCATGGACGGCAATTACACTCGCAAGGCGCCGGTGACCTCCGTCGCGGCGTTGCCGATGCCGTTTTCTGGTTCGACCTGCCAGGGCGAACCTGCATGACCAATCTCGCGCCAGCGGCTTGCGTGGAGGCTGTTCACTGATGCCGAGCTTCTCCAGCAAACGCCGGGTCCACCATACCGCGCCGCAGATGTTCGATCTGGTCGCCGATGTCGAGCGCTATCCGGAATTCGTGCCGCTGTGCCATTCCCTGAAGATACGCCAGCGCACGCCGAAGCCGGACGGCACCGAGGTCGTCGTCGCCGACATGACCGTGTCGTTCAAGCTGGTGCGGGAATCCTTCACCAGCCGGGTGACGCTTGATCGGCCGAACCTCAAGATCATGGTCGAGTATCTGAAGGGCCCGTTCAGCAATCTTGAAAACCGCTGGACCTTCGAGCCCAAATCCGAAACCGACTGCGATGTCGGATTTTTCCTGGCTTACGAGTTCAGGAGCCGGATGCTGGCGATGCTGATGGGGACGATGTTCGATGCCGCGTTCCAGCGCTTTGCCGCGGCGTTCGAAAAGCGTGCGGACGCGGTTTACGGGAAGTCGGGCGCGGGACCGGTCAGAACCGGCTGACGCAGAGTGATCGGCCAAATATCCCCACCAATCCAATAAATCCCCGAGCAATCACGGAAGGCCTGAGATGACGACATTCGAACCCGTTGGCTTTATCGGCCTTGGCGGAATGGGACGCGGGTTGGTCAAGAACCTCGTCGCCAAGGGCGTGGCCGTAACCGCCTATGACCTTAACCCCGCTGCCATCGCGGTTGCCAGGTCGTTTGGCGCGACGGCTGCGAGCAGTCTCCAGCAAATTCGCGATTGTCGTATCGTCATGATTTGCGTGAATGAGGCCAAGGACGTCGAGGCGCTGCTCACACGTGCCGACGGGCTGCTCGCCAGCCCGGCCCCCGGCTTTATCATCGTCGATCACACCACCGGCAGCCCCCAGATGGTTGCGAAACTCGACCGCATGGTGCGTGCAGCCGGCGGCCGGTATGCCGAGGCGCCCATGACGCGAACACCGAAGCATGCCGACATCGGCAAGGTGAACGTGCTGTTCGGCGGCGAGTGCGAGCTTCTCGACGACCTCAGGCCCTATTTCGATCTCTATGCCGAAAACATCTTCCACATCGGCCCGTTGGGGCATGCCATCCGCCTCAAGCTCATTCACAACTACATCGCTTTCGCCAATGTTGCGGCGTGGTGCGAGGGCTTTGCGCTCGCGGCAAAGGAGGGGCTCGACCTTTCCCAGGTCATCGGCATCATCTCGGCTGCCGGCGCCAAAAGCGGCATGCTCGATCTTTATGGTCAGGCTACGCTCGATGGCGATTTCACGCCGCTGATGTCGTTGGCGAACGCTCGCAAGGACGTCCGCTATTACGCGCGCTGGCTGGAGGAAGCGGGCCTGCCCGGGTTCATGGCTGAGGCGGTGCATCAGACCTACCGGCAGGCGGCGCTGCTCGGGCACGACGGCGAGTCCTGCACTGCCGTCATCAAGGCCTATGAAGCCGTCACTGGCGTCGACGCCCGCGTAGCAGCGAAAAACAAAAATCCCTAAGTCCGCGTCGGCCGGCGCCGCTTGACGGCGCTGCGACGCGGCGTTCGCGCCACCCGTGGGCGCAACCGGCTCATCGTTTGACGCCGTGGCTTGACGGGCGGCTGCGGTCCGCGCGCCAATTCCATCAGCATGCGCAGCGCTTCCACCACCGAGCGCTGGCGCACGGTGGTGCGGCCGATCGCGCCAAACCGGAATTCGCGGTGGAGTATCTTTCCGTCGCGCGAGGCGACCGCGAAATGTACCAGGCCGACCGGTTTGCCCGGCGTCGCGCCGCCGGGACCCGCAATGCCGGTGATGGATACCGCGAGATCGACGCCGGCCTTTTCCAGCGCGCCGATCGCCATCGCGGTCGCAGTTTCCTTGCTGACCGCGCCGAACGTCGCCAGCGTCGTCGCCTTGACGCCGAGCATGGCGCGCTTGGCGTCGTTTGAATAGGTAACGAAGCCGCGGTCGATCACATCGGAAGAGCCGGGAATATCGGTCAGCGCGCCGGCGACCAGGCCGCCGGTGCAGGACTCCGCCGTGGCAATCGTCAGCTTGCGCATCCGGCATAAATCAAGCAGCGAGCGGGAGAGGGCGCGCGCGTCGCTGCCGCTCATGTCAGTCGTTCCAAGGCAATCGGATGGTGGCGCTCGCGGTCGCGGCGATACCTTCCTCGCGGCCGGTAAAGCCGAGCCGCTCGCTGGTCGTCGCCTTGACGGCAACACGCGAGATGTTGAGCGCGGTGATCTCGGCGATGCGGGCGCGCATGGCATCGCGCAGCGGTCCGATTTTCGGACGCTCGCAGATCATCGTGACTTCGAGATTGGCGATGCGGCCGCCGCGCGCGGTGACGCGATCGACGGCATATTTGAGAAACTTGTCGGACGCGGCGCCTTTCCACTGCAGGTCGCTGGGTGGAAAGTGCGAGCCAATATCGCCATCGGCCAGCGCGCCGAGTATGGCATCGACCAGGGCATGCAGGCCGACGTCGCCGTCGGAATGGGCGAGAAAGCCGCGGCTATGCGGTACGCGCACGCCGCAGATCATCAGATGATCGCCGTCGCCGAAGGCGTGCACGTCGTAGCCCGTCCCGGTCCTGATGTCGCCGAGCTGGGCGGCGAGGCGGGCCTTCTTCGCGGACGAAATCTTCCGGCGTCGTCAGTTTCATGTTTGCAGGATCACCTTCAAAGGTCGCTACCGTCAATCCCGCCCATTCCGCGAGCGCCGCATCGTCGGTGAAATCGCTGCGGCCGTCGCGCGCGGCGCGGCGGTGGGCCTCGAGAATCACATCGAAGCGAAACGCCTGCGGCGTTTGCGCGATCCGCAGCCGTGCGCGTTCCGGGGTCGCCTCGACGTTGCCGGTGTCATCGACCTGCTTGATTGTATCGGTAACCGGGATCGCCGGGACTGCAGCACCGGTGCGGCCCGCGGCATCGATCGCGCGCGAAATCACCGCAGGTGTCACGAAGGCCGCGCGGCGTCGTGGATCAGGACGATGTCGGGCCTCTCGGCGGCCAGCGCCTCGAGGCCGGCATGCACGGAAGCCTGACGCGTTGCGCCGCCATTGGTGGGAGGCTGGTGGCGCAGTCCTGCGACGGCTTCACTGAAAACGGCAGCGTCGTCGGGATTGACCACCGGCTGCACGGCAAAGACATCGGGATGCCGGCAGAACGCCTCCATGGCGCGGAAGATCACGGTTTGCCCGCCGATCTCTCGATATTGCTTCGGCCCTCCGGCGCCGGCGCGAAGCCCGCGCCCGGCTGCGACGAGGATGGCTGCTGTGCGCTCAGGTCTGGGCATTGGACTCAAATACAGGCGAATCAAGGTTGAGGAGGAGGGCCGTCGGGCCCGCGGGCGCACAGCCCTTACCATGCCGCATGCGGAAAAACAGAGCGTTTCCCAATAGCTGTGGGAAAAGCAGTTTTTGTTGCACTGCACTTGCGCAAATGATAGATCTGTCTAAAGTGTAGGCAAGGCGCTTGACTGCACAAGATTTGTGCTCACAATGTGCATTGACGACCGCAATGACGCTGTCGTCCCAACCATGAGAACCCCGTGACCGGCCTGGAAAGTTCACGCCCTAAGCCGTTGAAAATAGGCGGGATTGCTGTCGGTAACCGGGTTCTACTGGCGCCGATGTCCGGCGTTACCGATGCCCCTTTTCGACGTCAGGCCGCCGCTCTGGGCGCCGGATTGGTCGTGTCAGAGATGACCGCCAGCGATGAACTCGTGCACGGCCGGCCGATGTCGCGGCTGCGTTGCGAGGCGGCGGGCATCGGCCCGCATGTCGTTCAGCTCGCGGGCTGCGAGCCCCATTGGATGGCGGAGGGGGCAAAGGTGGCGGAAGCCGCCGGCGCGGACATCATCGATATCAACATGGGCTGTCCGGCGCGTCATGTCACCGGAGGCCAGTCCGGCTCCGCGCTGATGCGCGACCTCGATCAGGCTCTGACACTCATCGAAGCGACGATCGCGGCGGTGAAAGTGCCGGTGACGCTGAAGATGCGGCTCGGCTGGGACGATCGCTCTCTCAATGCTCGGAACTCGCGCAGCGGGCGGAATCGGCCGGCGTGCAGATGATCACCGTGCACGGGCGAACGCGCTGCCAGTTCTACAAGGGCGAGGCGGATTGACCGCGGTGCGCGCAGTCAAGGATGCGATCTCGGTACCGCTGGTCGTCAATGGCGATATCACCTCGTTCGAGAAGGCGGTGGAGGCACTCGAAATCTCGGGCGCCGATGCCGTCATGATCGGGCGGGGCGCGCAGGGGCAGCCCTGGTTGCCGGGGCAGATCGGACGCCGGCTCGAAACCGGGAAGGCCGAGACCGCGCCTGACCTCGCCGACCAGCTCACCCATATCCGCGCGCTCTATGATGAAGTCTGCCGCCATTACGGCCTGCGCATCGGTCTGAAGCACGCACGAAAGCATCTCGGCTGGGCGCTGGAGATCGCAGCCCAGTGCAGCCGCGCGCCGGCCGTGAAGCTCAAGCGCTGGCGGCAGGACATTCTGACGTCGGAGGATCCGCACCGGGTACACCGATCGCTCCAGGACGCGTTCGACGATTTTGCATGGAGTGCTGCTGCATGAATTTAGCCGCAGAACATCGCCGGCCGGTGCCCACCGACAGCGAGGCCATCCTCAACGCGCTGCCCAACCCGGTGCTGCTGGTGGCACCCGACGGCCGCATCGTCGACGCCAACATCGCCGCCGAATCCTTCTTCGAGATTTCGACGCAATTCTTGCGTCGGCAGTCGCTGAAGGAGTTGGTGCCGTTTGGCAGTCCGCTGCTGGCACTGATCGATCAGGTGCGATCGAGCGGCTCGCCCGTCAACGAATACAAGGTCGATCTGGGAACGCCGCGGATCGGCGGCGATCGCCAGGTCGATCTGCACGTCGCCCCCCCTTACCGAGCGGCCGGGCCACATCGTGGTGATGCTGCAGGAGCGTACCATTGCCGACAAGATGGACCGGCAATTGACGCACCGTAGCGCGGCACGTTCGGTGATCGCCCTGGCCGCGATGCTGGCGCATGAAATCAAGAACCCGCTGTCAGGCATCCGCGGCGCGGCGCAATTGCTGGAGCAGGCGGCCTCATCCGAAGACCGCATGCTGACGCGGCTGATCTGCGACGAGGCCGACCGCATCGTTACCCTGGTCGACCGCATGGAGGTATTCGGCGACGACCGCCCGGTGGCGCGCGGGCCGGTGAACATCCACTCCGTGCTCGACCACGTCAAACGGCTGGCGCAATCCGGCTTCGCCCGCAACATCCGCTTCATTGAAGAATACGATCCGTCATTGCCGCCGGTGCTGGCCAACCAGGACCAGCTGATTCAGGTCTTCCTCAATCTCGTCAAGAACGCCGCGGAGGCGGTCGCCGATCTCGGCTCGGACGCGGAAATCCAGCTCACCACCGCGTTCCGCCCGGGTGTCAGACTATCGGTGCCCGGCAAGAAATCGCGGGTATCGCTGCCGCTCGAATTCTGTGTCAAGGACAACGGCTCGGGCGTGCCGGAAGACCTGCTGCCGAACCTGTTCGATCCGTTCGTGACGACAAAGCAGACCGGCAGCGGGCTAGGCCTAGCGCTGGTCGCCAAGATCGTGGGCGATCACGGCGGCATCATCGAATGCGAATCCCAGCCGCGCAAGACCACCTTCCGCGTGCTGCTGCCGATGTTCACTCCCGCCAAACAGTTCGACCAAAGCAACCGCGACGGCGTTCCGGGTACGCTGCCGCCTGCCTCACAGGACGCAAGATGAGGAATAACGATGCCCGCAGGTAGCATACTCGTTGCCGATGACGACACCGCCATCCGCACGGTCTTGAACCAGGCCCTTTCGCGGGCTGGATATGAAGTTCGCCTGACCGGCAACGCAGCGACGCTGTGGCGCTGGGTGAGCCAGGGGAGGGCGATCTCGTCATCACCGACGTGGTGATGCCGGACGAGAATGCGTTCGATCTATTGCCGCGGATCAAGAAGATGCGGCCGAACCTTCCCGTCATCGTCATGAGCGCGCAGAACACCTTCATGACGGCGATCCGGGCCTCGGAACGCGGCGCCTATGAGTATCTGCCGAAACCGTTCGACCTCAAGGAACTCATCACCATCGTCGGCCGCGCGCTGGCGGAGCCGAAGGAGCGGGTGCCGAGCGCGGCCGACGATTCCGAATTTGATTCGATACCGCTCGTCGGCCGCTCGCCGGCGATGCAGGAAATTTACCGGGTGCTGGCGCGTCTGATGCAGACCGACCTCACGGTGATGATCTCCGGCGAGTCCGGCACCGGCAAGGAACTGGTCGCCCGCGCGCTGCACGACTATGGCAAGCGCCGCAACGGCCCGTTCGTCGCCGTCAACATGGCGGCGATCCCGCGCGACCTCATCGAATCCGAATTGTTCGGCCATGAACGCGGTGCGTTCACCGGCGCCAATACCCGCGCTTCCGGCCGGTTCGAACAGGCCGAAGGCGGCACGCTGTTTCTCGACGAAATCGGCGACATGCCGATGGAAGCGCAGACGCGGCTGTTGCGGGTGCTGCAGCAGGGCGAATACACGACCGTCGGCGGGCGCACCCCGATCAAGACCGATGTGCGGATCGTGGCGGCCAGCAACAAGGATTTGCGCATCCTGATTCAGCAGGGCCTGTTCCGGGAAGACCTGTTTTTCCGCCTCAACGTGGTGCCGCTGCGCTTGCCGCCATTGCGCGAGCGGATCGAAGATCTGCCCGATCTCATCAGGCATTTCTTCTCGCTCGCCGAAAAGGACGGCTTGCCGCCGAAAAAGCTCGACGTGCTGGCGCTCGAACGGCTCAAGCAGCATCGCTGGCCGGGTAACGTGCGCGAACTCGAAAATCTGGCGCGCCGGTTGGCGGCGCTATATCCGCAGGACGTGATCACGGGTTCGGTGATCGATGGCGAACTGGCGCCGCCTGCCGTCGTGTCCGGCGGTAACGCGCCGCTCGGCGTGGAGAACCTCGGCGGCGCGGTCGAGGCCTATCTGTCGTCGCACTTCTCGGGCTTCCCAAACGGCGTGCCGCCGCCGGGCCTCTACCACCGCATCCTCAAGGAGATCGAGGTGCCGCTGCTCACCGCGGCGCTGGCGGCCACCCGCGGCAATCAAATCCGCGCGGCCGACCTGCTTGGCCTTAATCGTAACACGCTGCGGAAGAAGATCCGGGACCTCGACATTCAGGTCTATCGGAGCGGCGGTTAGGGATCGCGGAGCCGGCCGCCGCGCAAGGGGGCGGGCACTTCGTTGGGGAACGATTGCTTTGGCGGTCGGCTACGCCGTGGAATTGTCGCAATTTGGCAACATTGTGATATGAATGCATCAGTCCGCAGCAAGCGGACCCAAAGCCTTTCAGCTCACCGATTGCCGGAATGACCACCGCAGAGACCTCGGCACCACCATTCAACCCGTCGACTACCGAACCCTCAGGAGGAATCCTGCGGAAGTGGGTGGCGCCGTTTGCGGTCGGGATCGCGCTGCTGTCGGCGTTCCTGACCTTCATGGTGTTGAGCGGCCTGACGCCGATCGAACCTACGCGCCACGTCGTCTATTCATTCCTGCTGATCAACGCGGCAACCATCCTGCTGCTGGTCGGGATCATCGCTCACGAAGTCTGGCAGGTGGTACAGGCCCGCCGCAGGGGGCGGGCGGCCGCAAGGCTGCACGTTCAGATTGTCAGTCTGTTCTCGGTTGTCGCGGTGGTTCCAGCGGTGGTGGTTGCCATCGTTGCCAATGTCACCCTTGATCGCGGTCTCGACAGGCTTTTTCGGGACCAACGCGAGCAGCGATCGAGAATTCGCTGAAGGTTGCCCACGCTTATGTCAATGAACACGCCTACCTGATTAACGCCGACATTTTGGGGATGGCCAACGATATTTCCAATGCCCGGCCGCTGTTCGATCAAGACCGCCGCACGTTCCGCGAATTGCTGACTGCAAGTGCTGCCGCGCGCAACTTGCCGGGAGCGATCCTGATCGACAAGGATCGCAACGTGCTGGAGACCGCGCAGACCGGCATCCAGCAGGAATTCACGACGCCGCCGCAGGATTTCCTCAGCAATGTCGGCGAAAGCAAACCGGAGCTCGCGGTATTCCCGGAAGAAAACTACGTCGCTGCGGTGATTCGCCTGCGCGGCTTCACTGACACCTTCCTTTACGTCGCCCGACTGCTCGACCCGCGTGTGGTCAGTCAGCTGAAGCAAACCCAGGCCAGCGTCGCCGAATATGCTGCAATCGAATCCCAAAGGCTCGGTATTCAAGTCACTTTCGCGCTGATGTTCGCGGTGATTGCACTTACGATCTTGACGGCGTCGGTGCTGATCGGGTTGAACTTCGCCAATTGGCTGGTGGCGCCGATCCGTAACCTGATGAGTGCGGCCAATATCGTCTCGACCGGCGATCTGCATGTCCAGGTGCCGGTCCACAAGTCAGAAGGCGATCTCGGGCAGCTCGGCGAGACCTTCAACAAGATGACGGCCGAACTGCGCACCCAGCGCGACGAGCTGGTCAATGCCTCGGACCTGATCGACAGCCGCCGCCGCTTCATCGAGGCGGTGCTGTCGTCGGCCAGCGCCGGAATCATCGGCGTAGACGCTTCCGGCAGCGTCGGCATCCTCAACCGCTCGGCCGAAAAGCTCATCGGCCACGCGGAATCGGAGACTCTGGACCATCCGCTGTCGGACGTGTTGCCCGAGCTCGACGACATGATGAAAGCCGCGCGCGAGGGCACGCAGCGCCTGGTGCAGGGCCAGATCACGATTACCCGCGACGGCCACGAGCGCAATCTGTCGGTTCGCGTCAGTGCCGAGCAGACCAGCCAGTCGCGGGACAGCTACATCATCACGCTCGACGACATTACGGATCTTGTCTCCGCGCAGCGCACCTCGGCGTGGGGCGATGTCGCCCGCCGCATCGCACACGAAATCAAGAATCCGCTGACGCCGATTCAGCTTTCGGCCGAACGCATTCGCCGCAAATTCGGCAAGGTCATCACCGAAGACAAGAACATCTTCGAACAGTGTACCGATACCATCGTGCGACAGGTCGACGACATCAGACGGATGGTCGATGAATTCTCCCGCTTTGCGCGGATGCCAAAGCCCGTCATGGAAGGCGAGGACGTCGCTGATACCGTGCGCCAGGCGGTATTTCTGATGAAGGTCGATCCGATCTCGATATCGAAGCCGATATCAAGCAGGACCCGATGCGGGCGCAGTTCGACCGCCGGCTGATTTCGCAGGCGCTGACCAACATCATCAAGAATGCGACGGAAGCGATCGAGCAGGTACCGCCGGAAGAACTCGGCAAGGACGCATCGACGTCATTGCCGCGCGTGAGAACGACGACATCGTGATCGACGTGATCGACAACGGTATCGGCCTGCCGAAAGTGAGCCGCGCCCGTTTGCTGGAGCCCTATGTAACGACGCGTCAAAGGGCACCGGGCTCGGGCTCGCCATCGTCGGCCGCGTGCTCGAAGACCATGGCGGCCGTGTCGAGCTCAAGGATGCCTCGGATTTCCGGCCCGGGCAGCGTGGCGCCTGGATGCGGCTGCGGTTCGCAGTCACTGGCCATGCGCCGAAAGCGGGCGCCAAGGAGCCGTCTCCGGAAGCAAAAGGGCCAGGTGATCAAACAAAAGCGCAGTCCCCCGAAACCAATGAGGCGGTATCCGCGACCAATCATGAAACAAAAACCGAAGCCGCATCAGGCAACTGACAAGACAGGTGTAACCCATGGCCAGTGACATTCTGATTGTCGACGACGAAGCCGATATTCGCGACCTTGTTGCGGGCATCCTGGAAGATGAAGGCTTCAATACCCGGACCGCGCGCGATAGCGATTCCGCGCTCGGCGAGATTGCCAACCGCCGCCCCCATCTGGTGTTCCTCGACATCTGGCTGCAGGGCTCCAAGCTCGACGGCCTGCAACTGCTCGAGCAGATCAAGAAGGATCACGCCGACGTCCCCGTCGTGATGATCTCGGGCCACGGCAACATCGAGACCGCGGTCGCCGCGATCAAGCGCGGCGCCTACGACTTCATCGAAAAGCCGTTCAAGTCGGACCGACTGATTCTGGTGGCGACGCGGGCGCTGGAGACTTCGCGTCTCAAGCGCGAGGTGAAAGAACTCAAGCAACTGGCTCCCGCGGCCAGCGTTCTGACCGGACGCTCCGCCTGCATGAACCAGTTGCGTCAGACCATCGACCGGGCTGCCAAGGCCAACAGTCGTATCCTGATCGTCGGCCCCTCCGGTTCGGGCAAGGAGCTGGCGGCGCGTACGCTGCACAACGCCTCAAGCCGCACCGAAGGACCGTTCGTCGTCATCAACGCCGCGGCGATCACGCCGGAGCGGATGGAGGTCGAACTGTTCGGCATCGAACAAACCAATGGCGAGCAGGCACGCAAGCCGGGCGCGCTGGAAGAAGCCCATGGCGGCACGCTGTTCATCGACGAAATCGCCGACATGCCGCGCGAGACCCAGAACAAGATCCTGCGCGTGCTGGTCGATCAGACCTTTCAGCGTGCCGGCGGCACCGCCAAGGTTCATGTCGACGTCCGCATCATCTCCTCGACCGCGCGCAACCTGGAGGAGGAGATCGCGGAGGGACGTTTCCGCGAGGATCTCTATCACCGGCTGTCGGTCGTTCCGATCCGCGTTCCCCCGCTGTCGGAACGCCGCGAGGACATCCCTGAACTGATCGACTATTTCATGGATCAGATATCGGCGGCGACAGGCCTGCCCAAGCGCCAGATCGGGCAAGATGCGATGGCGGTCCTGCAGTCACATGTCTGGCCCGGCAACGTCCGCCAGCTCCGCAACAATGTCGAGCGCGTCATGATTCTCGCCGGCGGCGGTCCCGAAGCGATCATCACGGCCGACATGTTGCCGCAGGATGTGGGGTCGATGGTGCCGGCGATGCCGACCAGCAACAATGGCGAGCACATCATGGGGCTGCCGCTTCGCGAGGCGCGCGAAGTGTTCGAGCGCGATTACCTGATCGCCCAGATCAGCCGGTTCTCCGGCAATATTTCGCGCACGGCCGAATTTGTCGGCATGGAGCGCTCGGCCCTGCATCGTAAGCTCAAGGCGCTCGGGGTCGGCTGAAGCCTGAATGAATTGCGTACTCGATGCGAGCCGGCTCCGCGCGGCCAGCCCGCTTCACGCCGATCCATGCACTTGCTTGGGAATATTTATCTCTTTCCGGTCGCTTACGGAGAATGGCCAATGGGTTCCACGCCGGTGGCGCGCGAACCGGCTTGCCTAAAAACCGCGCGTACCCTCTAATCGTTCAGCCGAGCCGACCGGAGGGGGATCTCAGGGGAGCCGGCGAGTCGGGACAGGCTCCGTGAGAGAGCAACAACCGGCTTAATAAAAAGAAACACGAGACGGCGGGACAAAAACAATGGCGGCAGACCGCGCACAAAATCTACAAGACACCTTCCTAAATCACGTTCGTAAAACCAAAACGCCACTAACGATCTTTCTGGTCAACGGAGTGAAGCTGCAGGGATTGTCACCTGGTTTGACAACTTCTGCTTGCTGCTTCGGCGTGACGGTCATTCACAGCTTGTTTACAAGCACGCGATCTCGACCATCATGCCTGGCGCACCTATCCAGTTGTTTGAAGGCGGCGAGGATGCTCCGGCTTGAGAGTGAATTGATTGGAACCCTTCAACCGTGAAGGGAGCGTCGACCGTCCGCGGTCGGCGGGGCCACACAGACCGGGCGGGTGATCGTCATCGGCCCGTATTTGCGAATGCGCCGCGGCGATGCCGATGCGCAGGCGAATGAGGCTGTGCGCGATCCTGAGGCCCGGCTCGAGGAAGCAACGGGTCTGGCGCGCGCCATCGACCTGACGGTCGCAGACGCGCTGATCGCGCCGGTCAGTCAGATCAGACCAGCGACATATCTCGGCAAGGGCAAGGTCGAAGAGATCACGGGCATCATCGCAGGCCACGATATCGAACTGGTGGTGATGGATTGCGCGTTGTCGCCGATCCAGCAGCGCAATCTCGAGAAGGCCTGGAACACCAAGGTTCTCGACCGCACCGGGCTGATCCTGGAAATCTTCGGCCGCCGCGCCAAGACCAAGGAAGGCGCGCTGCAGGTCGAGCTTGCGCATCTGAACTATCAGCGCAGCCGGCTGGTGCGGTCATGGACGCATCTGGAGCGTCAGCGCGGCGGGTTCGGATCCATGGGCGGTCCCGGCGAAACCCAGATCGAAGCTGACCGCCGCCTGATCGGCGACCGCATCAGCCGGCTGGAGAACGAACTGAAGAAGGTGCAGGCGACGCGGCGGCTGCATCGCGCCGGCCGGCAGCGGGTGCCGTATCGCGTCGTCGCGCTGGTCGGCTACACCAACGCCGGCAAGTCGACGCTGTTCAACCGGCTCACGCGCGCCGACGTACAGGCGGCCGATATGCTGTTTGCAACGCTTGACCCGACCTTGCGCGCGCTGAGCCTGCCGCATGGCGGCAAGGCTATGCTCTCGGATACCGTCGGATTCATTTCCAACCTGCCGACGCAGCTCGTGGCCGCCTTCCGCGCGACGCTCGAAGAGGTGCTGGAGGCGGACATCATTCTGCATGTCCGCGATATCTCGCATGAGGACGCGGAGGCGCAGGAGCGAGACGTCGACGCCGTGCTGCGTCAGCTCGGCATCGATCCGCACGCGGGCGCACGCCTCCTCGAAGTCTGGAACAAAATCGATCGGTTTGATCCCGAGGAGCGCGCGAACCTGCGCAACATCGCGGCACGGCGTCCGCCGGAGCGGCCGTGTTTCCTGGTCTCCGCCGAAACCGGGGAGGGGATTGATGTGCTGTTGACCGCGATCGAGGATCGTCTGGCGGCGAGACGTACGACGCTCGATCTCTCCATCGATGCTTCCGACGGCGCCGGCGTCAGCTGGCTGCATCGCAATGCCGAGGTGCTCAACAAGGAGCTTCACGACGGGCGCTTCGACATGACCGTGCGCGTCGACGAGACCAAGCGCGACATCGTGATGTCGCGGTTCGATGCGGTGCCGCATCACGCTCCATAGCAGGAGTCGTTCCCCGCGAAAGTGGGGACCCATAGCCACAGGCGGTGATTTTTGCGAACAGTATCAGCCGCGCGCCTAATCGCGGGATTCCGCGGTATGGGTCCCGGCTCGCGCTTCGCTTGGCTGGGACGACGATGGGGGCCGCTCCGCGCCCTTGGCCTCGTTCCACAGCGCGTCCATCTCTTCCAGGGTTGCGTCCTCGAGCGAGCGGCCTTTGGTTGCCAGTGCGCGTTCGATATAGGCGAACCGGCGTTCGAATTTCCCATTTGTGCCGCGTAGCGCAGTTTCTGGATCGGCGCCGACATGCCGCGCGAGATTAACTAGTGCAAACAGCAGATCGCCGGTTTCGCTGGCGAGTTCCTCTGCATCGCCACGGTCGAGCGCGGCTTCGATTTCGTCGGCCTCTTCGCGGATCTTGCTCAGCACGGCACGCGGGTCGTTCCAGTCAAAGCCGACGGTCGATGCCTTGCGCTGCAATTCCATCGCGCGCGTCAAGGCGGGCTGGCCGGTCTTGACGGTTGCGAGCAGAGATTTGCGTGTGATTTCTTCCGCCGGCCGCCGTGCCGCACGCTCGGCCTTTTCCTCGGCCTTGATGCGTTCCCATGCGCTCTTGACGCCGGCGGCGGCGATATTGCCGTCCTTGTCGGCGAACACATGTGGATGGCGGCGGATCATCTTCCTTGTAATCGCCTCAACCACGTCGCCGAAGGCAAAGGCGTTTTGCTCTTCCGCCATGCGGGCGTGATAGACGACTTGCAGCAGGAGATCGCCGAGTTCCTCACGGAGGTCATCGAAATCGCCGCGTGTGATCGCGTCGGCGACCTCATACGCTTCCTCGATGGTGTAGGGCGCGATCGTCGCAAAATTCTGTTCGAGGTCCCAAGGGCAGCCGGTGACCGGCGTGCGCAGCGCCGCCATGATTTCGATCAGCCGTGAGATATCGCGGGAAGGGGTCATGGGATTTCCGTCGCCGGGAGGACAAGAGCCTTATGCCGCAAGCGGCGGGCCGATTACAGCGGAACGAGCCGAAATCGAGGCAGTTTCCACCGATTGGCCTCGTGGCCAAGGAATGCTAATGGCCCCTTATGAGCGACCAATCATCGTCCGAAACCGCGCTGGTGCTGTTTTCCGGCGGGCAGGATTCCACCACCTGCCTTGCCTGGGCGCTGCAGCGCTTTGCGCACGTCGAAATGCTCGGCTTCGGCTACGGCCAGCGTCACGCGATCGAGTTGTCCTGCCGCGACCGCCTCCTGTCGGGCATGAAATCGTTGCGGCCGGACTGGGCGGTGAAGCTCGGCGAGAGCCATACGCTCGAGATTCCGACGCTGGCCGAGATTTCCGACACGGCGCTGACGCGCGATGTCGCCATTGCCATGGGCGAGGATGGCCTGCCCAACACTTTCGTGCCCGGCCGCAACCTGGTGTTTCTGACCTTCGCGGCAGCGCTGGCGTACCGGCGCGGCATCCGCCACATCATCGGCGGCATGTGTGAGACGGACTACTCCGGCTATCCCGATTGCCGCGACGAGACCATCAAGACGCTGCAGTCCGCGCTCAATCTCGGCATGGCCAAGAACTTCGAGCTGCACACGCCGCTGATGTGGCTCGACAAGGCCTCGACCTGGAAGCTTGCGCATGAGCTCGGCGGGGCAGGGCTGGTCGACCTGATCCGCGAGCACTCCCACACCTGTTATCTCGGCGAACGCGGCGCGCAGCACGACTGGGGTTATGGCTGCGGCGAATGCCCGGCCTGCGCGCTGCGGGCAAAGGGCTGGCGGGAGTATGCGGCGAAGTCGTCATTGCGAGGAGCGTAAGCGACGAAGCAATCCATTATCGTGTCGCGGGGGCATGGATTGCTTCGCTAACGCTCGCAATGACGGTGAAGCCTACCCGAAATCCCCAGGCGTGAGCTCGATCGGCGCGCCATGCGGCGTGCGGTCGGCGGCGTGGTCCCAAGCGTCGCGGTAGCGATGCAGGACGTCCGAGGTCGTGACGCCCTTGGCGGCGACGAGTGTTTCCAGCGTGGCCAGCCAATGCTGGTAGTACGTCTCTCCCGTATCGGGATCGCCTGCGGCCTGCGCGCGCTTGATCTGCGCCCCCAACGTCTCCGCCCATTCCGTCCAGGTGAAGACATCGGCCTCGTGCAGCGCCAGCGCCATCGCAAAGGCGCGCGCTTCCCAGGGCTCGCGGAACACCGGGCCGTCTTCGTCGCGGGGAATACCGGGGACGGCGACCGCCGCGCGCATCGCCTGTTGCGGGGTCAGATTCATCAGACGCGCTCCAGATAAGATTCCCAGGCGTCGACGGAAACGCTGAGCGTCGGGTCGGCGTCCTTGCCCCACAATTCCGGCCCGTCGAACCTGACGGTGTAGAGCCATTGCGGGTCTTCGCCTTTGCCGAGCGAGTTGGTGTCGGGAAATACGTGGCAGCCGTGATTGAATTCGATCGTGCCGAGATGGCCGCGAACATATTGCGGCAACCGCGTATGCGTCACCGGGTGGATGTCCTTCATCCGGACGGTTTCACCGACGACAAACATCGCGGGCGTCTTCGCTTCGCGTTCGGTCGGGCCGCCGCGCCGGATCGCCGGCGCGATATCCTGAGGCGCAAACACCTTCACATCGGGTTTGGGCGGAGACAGCACCTTGCCGGCCTCGATTTCCTCGCGCGACACCAGCCCGCGCTCGATCATCAGCGTTTCCAGGCCCGCAAGCCAGATTTCGAAATAGCTCTTGCGGAGATAATCCTCCGGAGGGCGGTTCTCGCGCGCGAAGCGCGACATGTCGATGTTCCAGCCGCCCGGCCGAGACATTGCTACCGTCAGCGCAAAGGCGCGCCTCTCCCAGTCGGCATGAAACACCGGCTCGTTGGGCTCGGGCACAACGGGGCCAAAACCCTTGGCGCCGCCCATATCATGCGCGCCGTCCATCAGGCGGTCTCGCCCGGCCGCCGGGGCAGGCCGGTGCCGATCATGCTGTCGCGGGTGACGAGTTCGGCGAGCTGTTCGGCGCTCCATCCCTCGGTGCCCTCAGGGCGCATCGGCAGCACGAGATAGCGGATTTCGGCCGTGGAATCCCAGACCCGGATCTTGGTCGTGTCCGGCAGCGTCACGCCGAAATCCCTGAGCACGCCGCGCGGATCGGAGACGGCGCGCGAGCGATAGGGCGCGGATTTATACCAGACCGGCGGCAGCCCCAGCACTGGATGCGGATAGCAGGAGCACAGCGTGCACACGACCATGTTATGCTGCTCGGGCGTGTTCTCGACCACCACCATGTGCTCGCCCTGCCGGCCGGAATAGTCCAGTTCGGCGATCGCCGCCGTCGCGTCGTGCATCAGCCGCGCGTGATAGGCCAGATCGCTCCATGCCCTGGCGATCACACGGATGCCGTTGCGCGGTCCGATCTTCTTCTCATAGAGATCGATCAGGACGTCGAGCGCGGCCGGATCGACATAACCTTTCTCGGTCAGGATCGATTCCAGTGCGCGCACGCGCAATTCGGTCTCGGAGAGCTCCGAATGGTCGTGATCGTGGTGGTGATGATGGTCGTGGTGATCGTGGTCGCTCATGCGGTCAGGATAGTCGCAAAATCCGGGCCATGTCGAGGCAGGGACTCTGCTAGCATTTGTCGATGGGGATCAGGGCAGGGCGCACCGGAATAGCGGCGGCTATGGCCCCAATTTGGCCGGGCTTCCGGCTGGAGAGGCGCGGGCGGCGAATGGCGCCTATGCGGTCGATGCAACTGGATCACGCTCGGCACCACCCCGGTGCCCCGGCGGCAAGCCGGAGCACCATCGCATGGGCACCTGTAGGCAGCGCCTCACGCCGGTTGCAGCTGCTTGCGCGACCGCGAGGGCAGAGGCGGAAGGCCAGCGCAATCGCCATTGCGCCGAGCCCGACGCTGAGCGAGCCGATGTAGAGCCAGCGGTAGTCATGGAAGGTATCGAAGACCATGCCGCCGGCCCAGGGGCCGAAAGCCATGCCGAGACTCGATACCATCGTCACCGCGCCAAACACCGTTCCCATGATCCGTTGCCCAAAGTATTCGCGCGCGAGCACGGCGTAGAGCGGCATCACGCCGCCATAGGCGGTTCCGAACACGATCGCGAGCGCGTAGAACTCGCCGAGACGGTTGACGTAGAGATACGTTCCGATGGCCAACGCCTGTACCAGCAGTCCGGCCACCAGAACGGGCTTTGCACCCAGCCGGTCGGCGAGGAGGCCGAGGAGGAGGCGTCCTCCAAGTCCGACAAGCCTTCCACGCTGTAGATGCTGACGGCGGTCATCGCCGGGATGCCGCACAGCATGGCGTAGCTGACCATGTGGAAGATCGGCCCGGAATGCGCAGCGCAGCAGGCAAAGAATGTCAGCGCCAGCACCAGGAACTGCGGGGAGCGAAGCGCATCTGCGACCGAGAATCCGGCTCCGGGACCGCTGACAGCATACGCCGCCGGCGCATTGGATGGCGTCGCCACCGGGGCCTGTCGTACCAACAGCGCGGCCGGTATCAGCAAGGCCCACGCCAATAATCCCACCGTCATCATGGCGGTACGCCAATCGTAGGTCGAGATCAGCCAGCGCGCGAACGGCGATATCGTCATCGGCGCCACGCCCATGCCTGCAGAAACCAGTGAGACCGCAAGGCTGCGGTTGTTGTCGAACCACTGTGTGGCGGCGGCGATCATCGGCGCGAAAAAGGCGCCAGCAGCGATGCCGACGAGAATGCCATAGGTGAGCTGGAATTCGATCAGTGATGTCGACCGGCTGGCGAGGATGAGCCCGAGGCCCAGGAGCAGGGCACCGCTCAGGACGACGGGACGCGCGCCGAATCTGTCGTTTGCCGCGCCCCAGGCGAAACCGGCCACTCCCATGGTGATGAAATCGATCGTCATCGCGCTGGAAATCCCGGCACGCGACCATCCTGTTTGCGTGGACATCGGCTCGAGATAGACGGCCAGCGAGAACATCGCCCCGATGGCGACACACGTCATCAGCGCGCCCACGGCGACGATGACCCAGCGATATGAGGATCCCATGCGTAAAATGCTCCTTGTCCACCCCGCTTCCGCTCGAAGCGGATGCGGTTTTCTCGAACAAGTCGAATGGGAACTGGCGGAAGATACAGGCCCGCCGGAATTATTTCTGGGCTAAGGTTTTCGAACAATCTGAGGGAAGGGAGGCAATGCGTTGGCCGAGTTTGTGAAAATCGAAAAGGGCCTGGGGCCGGACGGCCGCATCGCGGTGGTGCGTTTCGACCGCGGCGACGGCATCAATGCGCTATCGCCGGAGGCGCTGCGCCAGCTCACCGACGCCGCCCGCAGCTTTGAGGATGATGGCGAGACCTCGGTCGTGGTGCTGACCGGTGGCGTCAAATCGTTCAGCGCGGGCTTCGATCTGAAGGACCCGGAGGGCCGCGCACGGAAGACCATGGACCTCGGCGCCCTGCGCCGGCACTTAAAACTCGGACCGCGGTTGACGCGGGCCTGGCAGGACATGGAGCAGATCACCATCGGCGCCATCGAGGGCTTTTGCGTCGGCGGCGGCGTGGCGCTGGCAGTCGCGCTGGATTTTCGGGTCATGGCCCGCGACGCCCATATGCGCGTGCCCGAGATCGGCCTCGGCATGAACATGAGCTGGCAAAGCGTGCCGCGGATGTTGCACCTGATGGGACCGGCCCGCACCAAGCAGGCCGTGATCCTGGCGGACCAGCGCATCTCGGCCGCTGAAGCCTACGAATGGCGGCTGGTGGAGGAGGTCGCCGATCCCGGCAAGGCGTTCGACGCGGCGATGGCGCTCGCCGCCAAGGTCGCCGCCCAGCCGCCGCTGTCGGTCGCCATGACCAAGCTGACCGTCAATCGCCTGGCGCACGCGCTCGACGATCTCGCCAGCCACATGGACGTCGACCAGTTCGCGCTGGCGAGCATGAGCGAGGATCACAAGGAAGGCGTCGAGGCTTTCCTCAGCCGTCGCAAGCCGCGGTTCAGGGAAGGTAAGTTGGCGCGCAGCCAGCCTGAGCTGCGCCTCAGGATCCTGACGCCGATACCTGTAATTCGCATAAGGTATATTATGGAATATCTATATCTACAATTAGATCAGATATTTATGCGGATCTCCTAGCAAACCAGGCCAGCCAGGCGGCTGTACAGGCGTTTGTTTGGCGCGAGCAATCCTGATCCGCCAAAGGCTGTGTTGCCGCCGCTTCCGGACGCTGCGATAAGCGCGCGCGTACGACATCGCTGATGACTCGCCACATCGCGTCATCTCAAGAACAACAACCCTCAAGGGAGAACCCAATGAGCTTTTCACGACGCACGCTTCTCAAGGCATCCGCTGCGTCAGCGGTTTTGGGTGGCATCGGCGCGCCGTTGGTGGCGCGAGCCCAGACCGCCGAATTTACCTACAAATACGCCAATAATCTTCCCGACGGACATCCCATGAACGCCCGGGCCAAGGAGATGGCGGCAGCGATCAAGGCCGAGACCAATGGCCGGTTTGACCTGCAGATTTTCCCGAACAACCAGCTCGGTTCCGACACCGACATGCTGAGCCAGATCAGGTCCGGCGGCGTCGAATTCTTCACGCTGTCGGGCCTGATCCTGGCGACGCTGGTGCCGGCGGCCTCGATCAGCGGCATTGGTTTCGCGTTTCCAGACTACGACACGGTCTGGAAGGCCATGGACGGGGGCCTGGGCGCCTATGTCCGCGGCGAGATCACCAAGGCCAATCTCGTGGTGATGGACAAGATCTGGGACAACGGCTTCCGCCAGACCACGTCGTCGACCAAGCCGATCAATGGTCCTGAGGACCTCAAGGGCTTCAAGATCCGTGTGCCGGTCTCGCCGCTCTGGACCTCGATGTTCAAGGCGTTCGATGCGGCGCCCGCCTCGATCAATTTCAGCGAAGTTTATTCAGCCCTGCAAACCAGGATCGTCGAGGGCCAGGAAAATCCGCTGGCGATCATCTCGACCGCGAAGCTGTACGAAGTGCAGAAATATTGCTCGCTGACCAACCACATGTGGGACGGATTCTGGTTCCTGGCGAACCGGCGCGCCTGGGAGAAGCTGCCCGCGGACGTGCGGACGATTGTGGCCAAGAATATCAATGCCGCCGGCGTCAAGGAGCGCGAGGACGTCGCCAAGCTGAACGCCGGACTGCAGCAGGAACTGGCCGGCAAGGGCCTCGCTTTCAACCAGCCCAGCGTGACGCCGTTCCGCGACAAACTCCGCTCCGCCGGGTTCTATGCTGAATGGAAGGGCAAATACGGCGAGCAGGCCTGGGAACTGCTTGAAAAGTCCGTCGGCAAGCTGTCGTAAGGGGTCTGAAGGCCGTCATGGCTCATGCCGAACTAAGCGAAATCGTTGGCGGTGAGGTGGCTCAGCCCCCTCGCCGCCATCAGCGGCTGGCGTCGATCGAACATGCCCTGGGATTACTAGTCGAGATTCCGGCGGCGCTCCTAGTTGTCGCCGAAATCGTCATCCTGTTTGCCGGCGTCGTGGCGCGCTATGCATTGCACCAGCCGCTGATCTGGTCGGACGAACTGGCCTCGATCCTGTTCCTGTGGCTTGCCATGCTGGGCGCCGCGGTCGCGTTTCGACGTGCCGAGCACATGCGGATGACGGCGGTGGTCGCCAACGCCCGGCCCGCCATGCGCGCCTATCTCGATCTGGTCGCGACCTCGGCCGCGCTGGCGTTCCTCATTCTGATCGCCTGGCCGGCTTTCGAATACGCCTACGAGGAAAGCTACATCACGACGCCGGCGCTGCAGATCGTGAATGTCTGGCGCGCCGCCGCGCTGCCGGTCGGCATCGGCCTGATGGCGCTGTTTGCGTTCCTGCGGCTCGTTCGGGCTGGAAACCGGCGTACTGTGTTCGGCGCGATCCTGTCGGTCGTGCTTGTCATCGCGGTGTTCTGGCTGCTGAGGGGCTCGCTCAAGCCGCTCGGCAACCTCAATCTGATCATCTTCTTTGTCGGCGTGGCCGGCTTCTGCGTGTTCGCCGGCGTGCCGATCGCGTTCGGGTTCGGGCTTGCGACCTACGGCTATCTGGCGCTCACCACGGGCACGCCGCTGATGGTGCTGGTCGGACGCATGGACGAGGGCATGAGCCACCTCATCCTCCTGTCAGTGCCGCTCTTTGTGTTCCTCGGCCTGCTGATCGAGATGACCGGCATGGCGCGCGTTCCTGGCGAGCCTCTTGGGCCATGTCCGCGGCGGGCTGCATTACGTGCTGGTCGGCGCGATGTATCTGGTCTCGGGCATATCGGGCTCCAAGGCCGCCGACATGGCCGCCGTAGCGCCCGTGCTGTTTCCGGAAATGAAGGCCCGCGGCGCCAAGCCGGGCGATCTGGTCGCCCTGCTCTCCGCGACCGGCGCGCAAACGGAGACCATTCCGCCGAGCCTCGTGCTGATCACCATCGGCTCCGTCACCGGCGTATCGATCGCCGCGCTGTTCACCGGCGGACTGCTGCCGGGTTTGGTGCTGGCGATCACGCTGTCGGCGCTGGTTTGGTGGCGCTACCGGAACGAGGATCTGCGGCACGTCACGCGGGCGAGCGCCGGCGAGATCGTCCGGGCATTCGCCATCGCCCTGCCCGCCATCGCGCTGCCATTCGTGATCCGTTACGCCGTGGTCGAGGGCATTGCGACTGCGACCGAGGTCTCCACGATCGGCATCGTCTATGCCTTCATCGTCGGTTTCCTGATTTACGGCCTCTTTATCTACCGCAATTTCGACTGGCGGCGGATCATGCCAATGCTGGTCGAGACCGCGTGCCTGTCGGGCGCGATCCTGCTGATCATCGGCTGCGCCACCGGCATGGCCTGGGGCCTCACGCAATCCGGCTTTTCGCGGACGCTGGCGGCCGCCATGACCGGCCTGCCCGGTGGTTCGGCGACCTTCATCGCGGTGTCGATCGTGGCATTCGTGATACTTGGGAGTGTGCTCGAGGGCATTCCGGCGATCGTGCTGTTCGGGCCATTATTGTTTCCGATCGCCCGGGCCGTGGGCGTGCACGAGGTCCACTATGCGATGATTGTTATCCTCGCGATGGGTATCGGACTATTCGCGCCGCCGTTCGGAGTGGGCTATTATGCCGCCTGCGCCATTGGACGCGTCGATCCGGCCGAGGGTATCCGGCCGATCTGGGGCTACCTGTTGGCGCTGATGGTCGGCCTGATTATCGTGGCGATCTTCCCGTGGATTTCGATCGGGTTCTTGTAAGGTCAAACTTCGTAGATGGGACACAGCCGATGAGCGAAGCCCAGAACCAGTACAGCATCGGATTGGACAAGACACCGGCCAATTACGTGCCGCTGACGCCGCTGAGCTTCCTTGCGCGCAGCGCGGCCGTCTATCCCGATCTCATCAGCACGGTCTATGAAGGCCGCAGCTTTACCTGGGCGGAGACCTACGAGCGCTGCAGGCGCTTTGCGTCTTGGCTCGCCGGCCGCGGTATCGGTCACGGCGATACGGTGGCGGCGATGCTGCCGAATATCCCCGCCATGAACGAGGTGCACTTCGCGGTTCCGATGGCGGGCGCTGTGCTGAACGCGCTCAACATCCGGCTCGACGCGCCCTCGATCGCTTTCCAGCTCGACCATGGCGGCGCCAAAATCATTCTCGTCGATCCTGAATTTTCCGGCGTTATCGCCGAAGCGCTGACGCTGATGACGGGACCGAAACCCTTCGTCGTCGATGTCGACGATGCGGCGTTCGCAGGCGGCAAGCGCATCGGCGAAATCGAATACGAGGCAGCGGTCGCGCAGGGCGACCCCGGCTTCGTCGCAAGGCTGCCCGCTGACGAATGGGACGCGATTGCGCTGAGCTACACGTCGGGCACCACGGGCAACCCCAAGGGCGTCGTGACCCATCACCGCGGCGCCTATCTCAACGCCGTCAGCAATATTTTGGCGGGCAACCTCGGCCAGCATCCGGTGTATCTCTGGACGCTGCCGATGTTCCACTGCAACGGCTGGTGCTTTTCGTGGACAGTCGCCGCCTCCGCCGGCATCAATGTCTGTCTACGCAAGGTCGATCCCGCCAAGATCTTCGAGTTGATCCCAAAGCACGGCGTCACCCACATGTGCGGCGCGCCGATCGTCTACAACACGCTCATCAACGCGCCCGGCGCCCCCAAGGGCAAGGCTGCGCGTCCCGTGATCGGACTGATCGCGGGCGCCGCGCCGCCGGTAGCGGTGCTCGAAGGCGCCGAAAGCATCGGCATCAAGCTGACGCATGTCTACGGGCTGACCGAGGTCTATGGCCCCGCCTCCGTTTGCGCCGAACAGCCGGGTTGGGATGAATTACCCGCAGACCAGCGCGCCCAGCTCAAGCGCCGGCAGGGTGTGCCCTACCCGCTGGAGGAAGCCGTCACGGTTCTCGATCCCAAATCCATGCAGGAGGTGCCGCGCGACGGCGAGACCATCGGCGAGGTGATGTTCCGCGGCAACATCGTGATGAAGGGCTATCTGAAGAACGAGAAGGCAACGAAGGAAGCCTTCGCGGGCGGCTGGTTCCACACCGGCGACCTCGGTGTGCTCGATGAGCACGGCTACGTCATCATCAAGGACCGCTCCAAGGACATCATCATATCAGGCGGCGAGAACATCTCTTCCGTGGAAGTCGAGGACGTCCTCTACAAGCACCCCGCAGTGCTGTTTGCGGCGGTCGTCGCAAAGCCCGATCCCAAATGGGGCGAGGTCCCCTGCGCCTTCGTCGAGCTGAAGGAAGGCGCCAAGGCGACGGAAGCTGAGATCATCGCCTTCTGCCGCAGCCACATGTCCGGCTTCAAGACGCCGAAGGCCGTGGTGTTCGGCACCATCCCGAAGACGTCCACCGGCAAGATCCAAAAGTTCATGCTGCGCAACCAGGTGGACTCGGCGAAGGCGATTTCGGCGTAGGCGCCGTCGTCATTGCGAGCGTAGCGAAGCAATCCATCGCGCCGCTAGCGCAAGAGGAAGAATGGATTGCTTCGCTACGCTCGCAATGACGGGACAGACTTTGCCCACCCACTACGCTACGCCTGTTCTCTCTTGACCGGCGGGTAATACTGCGGGGCCTCGGTCCGGTCGTACATTCCGTAGTCGCGCATCACCTCGAAAATGCGGAAGTACTCGGTGGTTGGATCGGCAAACAGCCGGGGACCGAATTCGACGCCGGATTGATGGTCCGGCAAATCGATCAGGTGCGCGAAGTAGCCGTCACGATAGACGCTGGCGAAAGCGTCGCGGCGCCATTCGGTCGCCACGGGAAGCGTGGCGCGCTTCGATTCCGTGGCGAGGACGTAAGTTGGCTGACGCCTTGCTGGATCGTTGTACGGCGTGCGCCGCTCGGGTTGCCAGATCGGCTTTCCGGGCCTCGCTTCGTGGATCACCTGGGCCACGCGAATCCGGTAGTCCGAAAAGACCTTCTCGCGGCCGATCGTCTGGACCTCATGATGGAAGGCATGGGCCCGCCAAGCTGTCAGTGCCCCTTCGTCCTGCCATATCTGGTAGGACAGCAGCAAGTCTTCCCGTGTCAAACTCTTGAAGCGATCGATGAACAGGCAGCCACCCATAGCTTCAAGCGCGGGCTTCAGCGACGCGGCGAGATCCAGATATTGATCCCGGTGCCCGGGCCTCGTCTGAACTTCAAAGAACAGACCAATCATCGAAATTCCTTTGCCTGCGCCCAGCGTAACCCTTTAGCCCACCCTCTCCAGCGTCAGCCGCATTCCGTCATAACCCGGCACCACGCTCGCCGGCAGGCTCTGCCGCAACACCTCGTAGTCGAGGTCGGAGTGCATGTTGGTGATCACGGCGCGCTTCGGCTTGAAGCGCTCGATCCAGGACAGCGCGTCGGCGAGGCTGAAATGGCTGGGATGGGCGGCATAGCGAAGTCCGTCGACGATCCACAGATCGAGGTTTTCCAGCGCGGGCCAGCTCTCCTCGGGAATGTCGTGAAGGTCCGGCGTGTAGGCGGCATCCCCGATGCGGAAACCCAGCGCGGGAATCTTGCCGTGGTGAACCAGGAATGCGGAAAGCTTCACCGGACCGCCCTTCCCCTCGGTGGTGTGGCTCTCGCCGGCTTCAATGGAATGACGCGTCAGGATCGGCGGATAATCGCTACCCTCGGGTGCGATGAAGCAATAGGAGAACCGCGCCATCATGTCTTTGG
The DNA here is from genome assembly GCA_043099345.1 of Bradyrhizobium sp. TZ2. GTDB lineage: Bacteria > Pseudomonadota > Alphaproteobacteria > Rhizobiales > Xanthobacteraceae > Bradyrhizobium. The sequence continues at coordinate 5,177,016 of CP170752.1, forward strand.
CTGTCGACTGATTGAAGTAGACGGGAATGCGGCGGCGCTGGTGCAGCACGACCGAACGCAAATCGTCGATGCCATGGGTCTGGTCGGCATGCTCATGCGTCAGGAACACCGCGTCGATGTGATCGACATTGGCGTCGATCAGCTGCTCGCGCAGATCGGGCGAGGTGTCGATCACGATCCGCGTGGTGCCGTGGGCGCCGTTGCGCTCGACCAGGAGCGAACAGCGGCGGCGGCGGTTTTTTGGATTCTTGGGATCGCAGGCGCCCCAGCCGAGCGCCGGACGCGGCACGCCGGCCGAGGAACCACAGCCGAGGATCGTCAGGGTCAACGTCATGCCGTAGCCTTCGGCGCCGGCACTTTCGAAAATAGCCGGAAGAAGTTCTCCGTGGTCTGCCGTGAGATCTCGTCCAGCGTGACGCCGCGCGCCTCCGCCAGCACCTTTGCGACTTCGACCACATAGGACGGCTCATTGCGCTTGCCGCGAAATTTTCCCGGCGCAAGATACGGCGAGTCGGTTTCAACCATGATGCGATCGGCCGGCAGTTCTGCCGCGAGTTCGCGCAATGCCTCGGACTTCTTGAACGTCAGGATGCCCGTGAACGAGATCGACAGCCCCAGCGCAATCGCTTTCATCGCCAGCTCCCGCCCGCCGGTGTAGCAATGCAGCACGGCGCGGAACGCTCCTTGGCGATCTCGTCTTCCAGGATGCGGCCGCAGTCTTCGTCCGCCTCGCGGGTATGGATCACCAGTGGCAGGCCGGTGGTGCGGGCGGCGGCAATATGCGCGCGAAAACCACGCTCCTGTGCTTCTCGGGAACCGTGTTCGTAGAAATAATCGAGCCCCGCCTCGCCCAGCGCCACGACCTTTGGATGCTTCGTCAGCTCGACCAGTTCGCTGGCGGGAATGCCGTCTTCCTCATCGGCCTGATGCGGATGGGTGCCGACCGAGCAATAGACGTTGGGAAATCGCTCGGTGATGGCGAGCAGCTCGCCGAGCCGCTTGACCCGGGTCGAGATCGTGATGATGCGGCCGATCCCGGCCGTCTCGGCGCGCGCGACGATGGCGTCGAGATCCTCGGCAAAATCCGGAAAGTCGAGATGGCAGTGGCTGTCGACGAGCATGGCTTGCAAACCGCTCAATCTGCCTTTGGTTCGACGTAACGCGGAAATACCCCGACCGGCGGCGGTAATGTCGTGCCGGCTTTGAGCCGCGTGCCGAGAGCCGCGAAGTCCCGCGCTTGCTTTTCATCGGGTACGCCGAGACTGTCGAGCAGCTTGCGCGAGGCATCCGGCATCACCGGCTGCGTCAAGATGGCGACCTGGCGCACGACTTCAGCGGTCACGTACAGCACGGTTTTCTGCCGCGCCGGATCGGTCTTGACCAGCGCCCACGGCGCTTCGCCGGCGAAATAGCGGTTGGCTTCCGCCACCACGGCCCACACCGCGTTCAGCCATTGATGGATCTGCTGCGTCGCCATCGCCGTGCGCGACGCCTCCAGCATGCCATCTGCCTGCGCCAGGATCGCCTTGTCATTGTCGGTGAACTCGCCAGGCTCCGGCAATACGCCATCGAGTTGCTTTGCGATCATCGACAGCGAGCGTTGCGCCAGATTGCCGAGATCGTTGGCAAGGTCTGCATTGATGCGCGCGACGATGGCCTCATGGTTGTAGTTGCCGTCCTGACCGAACGGCACCTCGCGCAGGAAGAAATAGCGCATCTGGTCGACACCATATTGATCGGCCAGATTGAAGGGGTCGACGACGTTGCCGACCGACTTCGACATCTTCTCGCCTTTGCTGAACAGGAAGCCATGTGCATAGACCCGCTTTTGCACGGGAATGCCGGCCGACATCAGGAACGCCGGCCAGTACACCGCGTGGAAGCGGATGATGTCTTTGCCGATGACATGCACGTCCGCCGGCCAGTAGCGCCAGTTCGGGTCGCTCTCGTCGGGAAAGCCGACGCCGGTGATGTAGTTGGTCAGCGCATCGACCCAGACATACATCACGTGCTCGGGGTCGTTTGGCACCTTGACGCCCCAATCGAACGTCGTGCGCGAAATCGAGAGATCCTTCAGCCCGCCCTTCACGAAGCTGATGACTTCATTGCGGCGTGAATCTGGTCCGATGAAGTCCGGCTGGCTCTCGTACAACGCCAGCAGCCGGTCCTGATACGCGGACAGCTTGAAGAAGTAGCTCTTCTCCTCGACCCACTCGACCGGCGAGCCCTGCGGACCGCGGCGCACATTATCCTCGCCGACGACGGTCTCTTCCTCGGCGTAATAGGCTTCGTCGCGCACCGAATACCAGCCCGAATAAGTATCGATATAGATGTCGCCATTCCGCTGCATCCGGTTCCAGACCTCCTGGACCGAACCATGATGCTCAGGCTCCGTGGTGCGGATGAAACGGTCGAACGACACGTTGAGGCGCTCGTCCATTTCCTTGAACCGGCCGGCGTTGCGCGCGGCGAGCTCGGCGACGCCCATTCCCTCGCTCTCGGCGGTCTGCACCATCTTCAGGCCGTGCTCGTCGGTGCCGGTTGGGAAGAACACGTCCTTGCCGTTCAGCCGCTGAAACCGCGCCAGCGCGTCGGTGGCGATCGCCTCGTAGGCGTGGCCGATGTGCGGAATGCCGTTCGGATAAGCGATCGCCGTCGTGATGTAGTACGTCTTGCGCTCGGCAACCGCCGCCGGTTTGACGACGGGAGCCGGCTTCGCGCGCGGCGTGACGGCCTTCGGAATCGCTGCCGCGGGCGCCGCCTGCGCGGCAGGCTCTGTTTTTGGCGCTACGGCTGGCTTGTTCGGCGCGATTTTCTTGGCGGATCTTTTCGCTGATTTCTTGGTCGTTGTCTTGGTAGTTGTCCTGGCAGTTTTCTTGGCCGCTTTCTTGGCAGATTTCTTCACCGGTTTCCTGGCGATCTTCTTCGCAGCTTTCTTTGGCGAGCTTTTCGCTACTTTCTTTGCAGCCTTTTTCGAAGCCTTGCCGGTCTTCTTCACGCCGCGCTTGCTCTTGACCACGCGCTTTTTCGCCGCTGCCTTGCTGGCGCGAGCGGGCGGCGATTTGCGAGCCTTCTTTGCCTTGCGCTTCTTTGAAGCTTTCTTTCCAGCCGTCGCCACCACGAATTCCTTTTCGACTCAACGATTGTCGGGATTATTGTCAGGCGGAGCGTTACCGCGTCGCTTCCGCGAGCATCCCGAACACCGAGAAAACCAGCGGTTTTCGCTCCAAATTGTAAGATTCGGTGTCGCGCGCGGCGCGGACGATCTTTTCCCATACCTCCGCCAGCCGTGCAAGGCGGGGAAGGTTTGCATTGGCGTCATCGGTGCGCAGCTTTCGCCGATCCAGCGATCGATACCGTCGATGAAGGCAGCCAGCGCCACGCGGTCGCTGGTCCCCAACGCATCGCCCAACGCATGCAGCTCGCGCGGATCGACCCGCGGCAGGCTCGCCAGCAGCGCCGCGGTCAGCTGCTGCAGTTTGAGCGCGTCGCCGCCCATCAATGTCAGCGCGCGGGATACACCCCCTCCGACGCATCGGCGGCCTCTGCCAGTGCAGGATCCTCGGGTGCAATATCAGCGGCTCGCGCGGCCGCGCGGATCACATCAGCGGTTGCGAGCGGCCGCAGCGGCAGTTTGCGGCAACGGGATAGGATCGTCGGCAACGCCCGCGCCGGCGAATGACTGACCAGAAGAAATAGCGATCGTTGCGGCGGCTCCTCGAGAATCTTGAGCAGCGCATTGGCTGCGTTCGGATTGAGTTCGTCGACGGTATCGACGATGCACACCCGCCAGCCGTCAACCGCCGCGGTCGAGCCGAAGAACGAAATCGTCTCCCGCGTCTCGTCTACGGTGATGACGGTGCGCAGCACGCCGCGATCGTTGAGGCCGCGCTCCAGCACCAATAACCCGCCATGCGAATTGGCCGCAATCTGGCGCGCGACGGAATCGTGGGGATCGAGCGCAAGCGTCTCGGCACGCTGCACCGAAGGCCTCATGGGGTCAGCATTGGCGAGCACGAACCGCGCCATGCGATAGGCCAGCGTCGCCTTGCCGATACCCTGCGGTCCGCCGATCAACCAGGCATGGGGAATGCGACCGCTGCGGTAGGCATTCAGCAATGCCGTCTCCGCCTCGCCATGGCCGAACAGATCGGCCGTTTCGCGGGGATGCCTGACCGCAATATCCGGTTCGGTCTTGCGGGCGCTCATGCGGAGCTGGCCTTGGTGGGAATGGCGAACAGGTGATCACGCAAGGCGCTCCAGACTCGGGCCGCGACCGTGTCGGCATCGGCATTGGCGTCGATAAGAGCGCAGCGCTGCGGATCTTCCGCGGCGATCTGTTTGTAGGCGTCGCGCAGGTCCTGGTGGAATTGAACGTCCTCCGCCTCGAACCGATCAGGCACGCCACTGCCGCGACGGGCGGCGGCGCGTTGCAGGCCAACTTCAACGGGGATATCCAGAATGATGGTCAGGTCAGGCTTGAGGTCGCCGATCGTGACCCGCTGCATGGCGTTGAGAACGTCGGACGAAACCTGCCCCAGCCTGCCCTGGTAGGCGCGGGTCGAATCTGAAAACCGGTCGCACAGCACCCATGTCCCCTGGCTGAGTGCGGGCTGGATGACCGTGTGGACATGGTCGTCGCGGGCGGCTGCAAACAGCAGCGTCTCGGCGTCCGGCCCAAGCAGCTTGCCCATGCCCGACAGCAGGAGATGCCGGATGACTTCGGCCCCCGGCGATCCGCCGGGCTCGCGCGTGACGATGGCGCGCAACTTCGCCGCGGCAAGACGCTCGGCGAGCTTTTTGATCTGCGTGGACTTCCCCGAGCCCTCGCCGCCTTCAAACGAAATGAACTTCCCGCGTCCGGACGTGCGGTTCAGCGCTACTTCGGCCATGGTCAGAGCTTCTCTGCGCCCGCGCGGAACATGCCGATGACGAGTTCGCTTGCCCCGTCGATCGCGCGGCGTACCGTCGAACCGGTGCCGACCGCTTCTGCCGCGTAGACCGGCGCTTCCACCGCAACGTTGGCACCGCGCCATACCTTGACGATGCCGACCCGCTGGCCGGATTGGATCGGAGCTCGGACCGGGCCGTTGTAGACGATGCGCGCGATCAACTTCTCGCTGCCGTTCTTCGGCACCATCACCTTGATCGGTTCAGGGCTTGCAAGCTTGACCGAGCGGCTCTCGCCGCCGAACACCTTGGCATAGCCAACCTGCTGGTTGGCCGCGAACAGCGTCCGCGTTTCGAAGTTGCGAAAACCCCATTCCAGCATCTTCTTGGCCTCAGAGGCACGATCGTCGGCGTCCTCGAGGCCGTTGACCACGACGATCAACCGCGTGTCGTTCTGCACGGCGGAGCCGACCATGCCGTAGCCGCCTTCCTTGGTGTAGCCGGTCTTCAGCCCGTCGGTTCCGTTGAGCGTGTTCAGAAGCGGATTGCGATTCTGCTGCCGGATTTTGTTCCAGGTGAATTCCTTTTCCCCGAACAATTTGTACATCTCGGGATAGGTCAGGATCAGGTGCCGCGCGAGGTTGGACAGTTCCCGGACCGTCATCTTGTTGGCGGGATCGGGCAGTCCGCTGGAATTGCCGAACGTCGACTTCGTCATGCCGAGCTCGCGAGCGCGCTTGGTCATGAAGTCGACGGCAAATATCCGTTCATTGCCGGCCATGCCTTCGGCAAGCGCAATGCAGGAATCATTGCCGCTCTGGATGATCGCGCCGCGCAGGAGGTCGTCTACCGATACCTTGCTGTTGAGGATGGCAAACATGGTCGAGCCGCCCGCCGGCGCGCCACCCCTGCGCCACGCGTTCTCGCTGATCCGGTATTCGTCCGACGGCTTGACCGTGCCCTGCTTGATGGCATTGAAGACAACCTCGACCGTCATCAGCTTCAACATGCTGGAAGGCGCCCGCAGTTCGTCGGCGTTCTTCTCGAACAGCACGCTGCCGCTGGAAGCTTCGATCAGGATCGCGGTCGGCGCATCGCCGTCAAAGCCGCCGTCTTCCTTCTTGCTGCCCTGCACGCTGTTGTTGGCAGCGTAGACGATCCCGCCCCAGCCGACGGCGAGCGCCAAGACGGCCGCGATCAGGCTGCGTCGCGGGACAACGACCGCGGCGTCAGATTTGCGGAAAACGGGGGTCTCGGCTGCCATCGGCGATGTCCTGAATCCGTGCGTTGTAACAGTTGGAAGTATCGCAAACAACACAGGTTTTTGGGATCTGGTCGCCGTGTCGATCGGATTGCGGCGCCAGACAAACGAACGTATCGTGCCGACACTGCAATCTCGGAAGCAAATACGAAAAACAGGGCGGAAACGCGATGCCAACCTCACGCACCATTTCCGCCAACGGGCTGGAGTTCTTCGTTCTCGAGCAAGGCCAGGGTCCGCTTGTGCTGCTCTGCCACGGCTGGCCTGAACTATCCTACTCCTGGCGACACCAGATCCCGGCCATCGCGGAAGCCGGTTTCCATGTTGTCGCACCCGACATGCGCGGGTTCGGCCGGACCAGCGCGCCAGCCGATGTCGGCGCCTACACCATCTTTCACAACGTCGGCGACATGGTCGCGCTGGTCACAGCGCTCGGCGAAAAGCAGGCCGTCATCGTCGGCCATGACTGGGGGCGCCGGTGGCCTGGCACGCGGCGATGTTCCGGCCCGATGTCTTCACCAAAGTCGCTGGCCTCAGCGTTCCGCCACCTTCCCGCGGGCGTGGCCTGCCGCTCGAAACCTTGCGAAAGAACGGCATCGACAATTTCTACTGGCAGTATTTTCAGCCTCCCGGCGTGGCAGAGGCCGAATTCGAGCGCGACGTCGCCGCGACGATGCGGATCGTTTTGGCCGGGCGCGGGTTCTCGGATCCGGCGGCCCATCAGTTCGTCCAGCTGGGCAAGGGCTTCCTCGCCGACGCTGATCCCAATCGGCCGCTGCCGAACTGGCTGACCGAAGCTGACCTCGCCTACTTTGCAGCGATCCACCAACAGTCCGGCTTTCGCGGCGGGCTGAATTCGTACCGCAACATCGATCGCAACTGGGAACTGACCGCCCCGTGGCAGGGCGCCCAAATCCATCAACCATCGCTGTTCATCGCGGGATCGAAGGATGGCGTGAAGCACGTCAAGGAGCTGGAGCGCGTGCTGCCAGATTTGAGGCAAAAGCTCATCCTCGACGGCGCCGGCCATTGGATTCAGCAGGAGCGGCCGAACGAAGTCAACGCCGCCTTGATCGCTTTCCTGAAGGGGTGAGTTTTTATTCGACGCGTTTTCTTGATGCGAACCGGGTCCACCCCGGATCAAGTCCGGGGCAGGCTTTCGCTCGAAAACGCTATCTAATGCAGCCCGCCTAATACAGCCCGCGTCCGCTGAGCACTTCGCTCGGCCCCCGCGGGTCCACCGGCAGGTAAGCCGGGCTCGGAGCCGCGTAGCTCGCGTTACCCTCGTAGGACACCGCCCGCGGATTTTCGATTGGACGCCCGCGCGAGCGGCTGGAGGCCGACATTTCCGAGGTGGCGTTGATCGAGGCGTAATCGGCTGTCGTATTACCCAGGCTGTAAGGGCGCCCTTCCGGCACCGGAACCTCGCCGCGGATCCGGCCCGCAGACGTGGCGATCTCGGGAACAAACGAACGCGCCGAGGCGACCCGAACGGTGGATGGCGACGGTGCAGGCTCGCCGGTCCGCAAGGTCGCCAACAACTGACGGTCGTCAGAGCCTTCGAGCGGCGCCCGGCCGACATATTCGACGCGGACCTTGGCGACGCCGTTCGCTTTAAATTCAAGGAGTTCCGCCGCCTTGTTCGAAACGTCGATGAGGCGGTTGCCGTGGTACGGGCCGCGGTCGTTGACCCGGACGATCAGCGACTTGCCGTTCCGGGTGTTGGTGACGCGGGCGTAGCTTGGGATCGGCAGGGTCGGATGGGCAGCAGTCAGTGAGGTCATGTCAAAGACCTCACCATTGGCGGCTAGCCGGCCATGGAAATCATCGCCATACCAGGAAGCCATTCCCTCGGCGCGATAGTTCGGATCCTCTTCCGGCACGTAGACCCGCCCCGCGACGGTGTAGGGCTTGCCGATACGATAAAGTTCCCCGCCCTTCGGCACGGGTTCCCCGAACCCCACCACACGCGGGCTAGACGAAACGCCATATTTGGGATCGACGCGACTGGCGAACTTGTTCGACGAGGCGCAGTTGGCGAGAACGAGACACGTTGCGACTACAGCTGCCCCGCGCGCCGCCAGGACAATTGATTTTGGCCGTCAGATCCCCATTCGCCCCAATTACCCATTCCACCGGCCACGTGCCTACGTTGAGGCTCGTGCGCCTTACTCCGCGATGCGGCCCACCTCCGCATCAAGGCGTGAAGATATCGCAACCGGAACGCGGCGGAAATGGGGTCAGCTCCGGCGTGGTGAATCAATCGTAGCCTGACGGATCCGTCGATTTACGCGGTGCAGCCGCCGATTGCCGGCAAACTGCGCCCTGCTCACGCTGACTCTGTGCCGCTTTCAAATAATCTGTTGCACTAAATCATCACTCACGACGGATCTTCGATTCCGACCGTGAATCTTTTGACTGTGCAACGGTGCAGTCGTTCTGTGGATACAGGGGCGCAAAGGACTTGTGCGATGATTGAGACAGTTACAGCGGTGATGGGCCTGGTGAGCGTCGGCATTTTCCTTGCCCACGCATTCGAAGGTTACCGTTCCAGGGCGTGAGCCTTGATCGGCCAGGGATTCGGGTCGCTCACCCGATTCTCAGGCTGGTGGATCGGTTGTTCCGACCGGGGGATTCGGAAAGCTTTAATAAATTCGGACGAGCATCTGGGTGGTAGGTGTATCATGCGCAACCCCGACATTGTCTCCAACGGATTCCTTGCCCTGACGACGGCCAGCCTCCTGCTCCTGTGTTCGAGCCTGCTGGCTTTTGCGTTGGGCTAGATCGATCGCCTGATAGCCCTCCCGATGCCGGGACGTTTCGTCCCAGCCGGATTTGGCGCTTTCCCCCGCCGCGCGCCCCTGCTAAGTCGCTGACATCAAAAGACGGAAGGGTGGCCGAGTGGTTTAAGGCACCGGTCTTGAAAACCGGCGTGCCTGCAAGGGTACCGTGGGTTCGATCCCACCCCTTCCGCCAAATTCGGCCTACGCACAATCGGGCGTACAATCCAGTCGGCTCGGACGCCCTTAATCCCTCCGCTTCGTCGGATCAGGATCAGGTAGGCGGCGGCTCCGCCGGTCTATTTAGATTTGATTGTAGCGGCCTCTTCGGCGCGCTTCTTTTGCCATGCGTCGTATTCCAGCGTCCCTGGCCGCGGCGGCACGCCCTTTGGCATTCCCCCCAGCCATGTCGGCACGCTGTCCGCGACTGCCCCGCTAACCGCTGGTCGCGGATCGGATGCGCACGCCGGCAACACTATAAAAGCCATCGTCGCTAGTGCGGGCTTGGTGATCATGATTGTCACTACCTGCCCTAATCACGTCTAGAGCATGGCCAAGGTTAGAGCATGGCCAAGATTGCCTTAATTGGCGGTCTCTTTCGTAGCAGCATGAATCTTGGGAACGATCCGGCAGTTGAGCGCATTTAACCTTAGGTGCCGGGCCGCCCCGGCGCATTGGAATGACGGCCCCAGCTTATCCCCGGCTGGGGCCGTTTCCCGTAATCGAAAGCGTTACCCGAGCTTTTCTCGGAGCTCACGGACGGCCTTGAAGCCCTGCTCTGCCGCTTCCAGCGCCTCGTCGATATCGGCTGCGCGATGCGCCGCGGACAGGAACATGTTGTGCTGGGGATGGAAGAAGGCACCGTGGCGTAGCGCCGCTGAGCAGAATGCCCGGCCTTTCCTTACATCAGGGTCAGCGTCGAACAGCATCAGCGGCATCTGCGGTGGGCCGCTCTGGCGGATCGCAATGCCGTTCCGGCTTGCCAATGACGCCAGTCCTTCGCGCAGCCGCAGGCCATCGTGCGAATATGCCCGGGCACATCCGTCTCACGCGCGATCCGGAGCGTGGCGCGCGCAGCCGCCATCGCCACCGTGCCGCACCAGAACGAGCCGGTGATGAAGACCTTGGTGGCGGCCTCGCGGAAGCGGTCATTGCCAGTGATGGCAGCCAGCGCATAGCCGTTTGCGATCGCCTTACTCCAGGCGCACAGATCCGGACGCACGCCAAGCGCCTCCCAGCTCCCCCTGACATCGAGGCGCAAGCCGGTCCGCACTTCATCGATAATCAGAGCGGCGTCCGCAGCGTCGCATGCCGCACGCGCAGCCTCCGCAAACTCCTTGGTTGGCAGTTCGAGATCGCGTCCCATATCGTGGCGGAAAGCCGTCACCAGGATCGCAGCGAGATCCTTGCCCGCTTCGTCGACAGCCGCTCGAAGGCTCTCCACGTCGTTATACTCGAAGTGCAGGAGATGCGCGCGGTCCTCGCTCGTCACGCCGGCCACGCTCGGCGAACACCATGGCAGCGCACCGTGATAGCTGCCGCGCGCGACAAGCACCTTGCGCCGCGTGGTGCCCGCACGGGCAATCGTCACGCAACCCGTCGTCGCATCGCCGCCGTTCTTTTGAAACATCGCCCAGTCCGCATGCGGCATCATGGCGACGAGATCCTCGGCGAGCTCCACCATGACCTCGCCCGGTCCGTTGAAGCAGTCCCCTCTGGCGGCTTGCGCCTCGGCTGCGGCCTGAACCTCGGGATGCCGATGACCGAGCAGAACGGGCCCCCAACTGCACATGAAATCAATGTACTCGCGCCCGTCCACGTCGCGCACCCGACAACCCTCTGCGGAGGCGAAAAACTGCGGATAGCCTTCCGGAAGCCGCGCCGCATTCAGATGACCCCACATGCCGCCAGGAACGACTCGCGCGGCCCGTGCGCGCAACATGGCATCCGCAGCCTGCGTTTCGTTCACCAGCGCCGTGTACTTGGTCATGACGTCCTCTAGTTTGCCGCGGAGCAGACGACGCACGTCCGCGTTGACGGAGTGCGCGGGCGTCACGCTGCATCAAACCAGTGCACGCGAGCAGTGACAAGATAAGTCAGGGAGCCGTTTGCAGCGATTCATCTCAAAGATACGCTGAGCAAACTGACGAGCTCCGCTTGCCGCTCCACGCCGGTTTTCTGGAAAACCGATTTCAGATGAGTTCGGATCGTATTCTGCGAGATGCCGCTCGCGGACGATATTTGTTCGATGGATCTGCCTTCGGTGATCTGGCTGGCCGTACGCGCTTCGGCCGGCGTCAAATCGAACAGCGCCTGCAGCAGCGACGGCGCGGGACTTGTGCTCGGTATCATCGACGTGGTGAACACAATCGAAAGCGCACCCGTGAACACATCAAGACCCCCGCCCCGCAGCGGCACCACATGCGCGACGAAAGCAGGCTCTGTCCCGATAGCTCGAACCGGAATGGATTTTCCGATCCGGCCGGACGCATTCCCCGCGTTCGAGATCGCCTCTATCAGAAGCGCCTGCGCCGGAGCCGACGCAAGCAGAATGACGTTGCCCGCGCCAATCCGGATGCGCGGTTCGCTGGCAAGGAATCCCGCATTCGCCGAAACCACGCGGCCGTTCGGCGTCAGCGCCGCAGCCGGAAGGCCGATCGCTTCCAGCGTTGCCACCGTGGATTTCGCCCGGTCAAGTCCGAGGCGTCCCGAAAGCAGCGATGCCCGGGCAAGGTGCGGCCGCAAGCCGTCGAGCTGCTCTGCGACCGTGCGCGGCACCGGACCCTTCGCGTGGGCCTTCTCGATCGAGAACACAAGCGTGTCGCCGGCGGGCGAGCGGATCGACGTCCCGACGCACCAACCGAGACCAAGTGGCCGCAGGAGTTCGGTGTAAAAGTCCGAGGCATTGATCTCTTCGGTCGTCATCGCATCAAGGTCGGTCAGGAACCTTGGTTCCTCGAGCGGAACAAGACGCTGCCCTCGTGGATTGTCGAGATACCACTTGCTGCCGATCCATTCTTCCATGGCGCCATGAATAGCTTCGGACGCAAGCCATCGGGGCACGCCAGGTCCCGCCGCAAACAGCAACGTGCCCTCGGCATCGGCCATTGCCGCCAAGCGATCGAGAATGGCTTGCCATTTCTCCGGGACCACGGCCGCTTCATAGATATCGTCTATGAATAGATCTCTTTGCACGCGCTCCCCTACTTCCTCTCGCCTCGTCCCCATGATTGGGTTGCCACAGATTCCCGGTCAACTCCGATCGCGCCTTAACGTAACCGGGTACGATTAATTGGCCGATCGTTTCGTCATTCGGCAGGTAGCTTTTGGTCAGCCAAACCAGTAAAACTACGGATAGCCGACGGTGTTGGCGCCACCTCCCGCCTGTTTCGGAGTAACCGTTGAACGTTCATCGCCGTATTGGCTTGGCTGCCTCCTCGCTTTCGCATCGCTGCCTGTCGCAGGCTCCGCAATCGCGCAAACCGCGATTGCCGCAGCGGTTGCCAGACCGGTGTCTCTGACCGACATCGCGATCGGGTCGGACAAGGCGCCGGTGACCATTACCGAATATTCGTCGATGAGTTGCCCGCATTGCGCGGCGTTCGGCCAGAATGTCTTTCCGATGTTGCGATCGAAATACATCGACACCGGCAAGGTACGCTTCGTGTTCCGCGAATTTCCCCTCGACATCAAGGCCGCCGCGGCCTCGATACTGGCGCGTTGTATCGGCAAGGGCGATTCGAAAAATATCTCGGCGCAGTCGAAATCCTTTTCAAGTTGCAGGATCGCCTGATGGCGCAGACCAAGGACACACTGTTCTATGTAGGCAAACTGCACGGGATGAGCGTGGAGGAAGTCGAGACCTGCGAAAAAAAGGATCAGACGCAGTTCGACAAGCTCAACGCCGATCAGCAATACGCTGTTCGTGAGTTGAAGGTTACCTCGACGCCGACCTTCTTCCTCAACGGCGTGCGGCTGCAGGGATCGATGTCGTTTGAGGAGCTGGAAGAACGGATCAAGCCGCTGCTGAACAAGTAACGACGCAGCCCGGCGCAGTTTGCCCCTTGTCCATCGCCGCTGCCTCGCCGATGATGACAACAACAAACATATCGGGGAGAGCGCCATGGCCGCCGTTTTGCGCGTATTGCTTGCAGCGACGTGGCTGCTGTCCGGTGTGGCGGCATCTTCCGCGCAAGGCTATCCAAGCAAGCCGGTACGCGTGGTCGTTGGGTTTCCGGCCGGCGGGCCGACCGATGCCATTGCGCGCATCGTGGCGCAAAAGCTCACCGATAATCTCGGCCATCAGTTCTTCGTCGAGAACGTCGGCGGTGCAGGTGGCAACACTGCAGCCGGCCAGGTCGCGCGCGTAACCCCCCGGACGGCTACACCATCATGGTGATCAGCACCGGCTTTGTCGTGAACCCCAGCCTCTACGCCAAAGTGCCCTACGATCCGGTCAAGGATTTCGCGCCCGTAACGCTGGTTGCGGTTTCGCCGAATGTCGTGGTGGTCAACCCGCAGGTTTCAGCCAAAACACTGCCGGAACTGGTGCAGCTCATTCGGGACAATCCCGGCAAGTACGGCTTTGCCGGCCCGGGCATCGGTTCGACCCCGCATCTCGGCGGCGAACTCTTCCGGCTGGCCTTCCAGCTCGACCTGGTGCACGTGCCATTCACGGGTGCTGCTCCGGCGATCCAGGCAACGATCGGCGGACATACCCCGATCGCCTTCACTGCGCTGCCGCCTGCCCTGTCGGCAGTGCAAAGCGGGCAATTGCGCGCGCTTGGCGTTGCGTCAACCGAGCGCGCCGCCGGGATGCCCGACGTGCCGACCTTCGCCGAACAGGGTGTGAAGGATCAGGAGGCCGACACGCTCACGGGCATCGTCGCGCCTGCCGGAACGCCGAAAGAGATCGTCGATCTGCTTTATCGCGAGATCGCCAAGATCGTGGCACAGCCGGACGTCAAGGAGCGCCTCACGGTGCTCGGCTTCAAGGCGGTGGCCCATACGCCGGAACAGTTTAGCGCGCGCATCAAGCTCGAGATGGACAAGTGGGGTAAAGTGGTCCGCGATGCAAAACTGAGAATCGAGTGAATATCCGCGCCCACAATGGTTCATTCCTGGTCGACGAAGGTCAGGCCCAGCCGGTTTTTCTGGATCCAGGCAACCCGGCATTCGTGGACGACCGAGGAGATCCTTAGCCATGACGAGGCGAAAGCGTTGCGGGACAAAGGCAGGATTGTCGACATCGATCGCCGCACCCTCACGCGAGATGTTCCGCACCACGCAGCGCATCACCGAACCGCCCGACGAGACATAGGCAGGCTCGTCGATCTCCGTTCGCGGATACTTTCGCTTCTCTTCCATCCCGTCAGGTCCCGGCTCAAGCGATGAAGTTAGTGGCAAAACCTTAAATAAGTCAGGCGCGTGCGCCGCAAGCAGCCGGTAAATCCCAACCGGCGGAACGCTCCGTCGGGATTTGCGCCGCGCGGACGATCCTTGTTGGAGCGCATCGTGCCGGATAGCACGCCGTCCAAATTCGTCCGCGCAGGTGTGCCCCGCGCCTCCATGGGCTTGCCGTTGGCTGCGGCGGCACGTTAGCCTCTTGCGGATGCGGAGCGCAGGCGCGGCGGCCCGCCCAACAATGAACAATCGCCGAGGGAACGCCATGACCGCCAAAGTACGGCAGACATAGCCTTGAACGTTCCGATCGCAAGCCCTGCCGATCTCGCGGGCGACCGGGCGGTGATCGCCGGGGCGGAGGCCATCCGCGCCGATGTTGCGACCGCCTCCAACGACATCGAGGATATGCGCCGGTTACCGCCGGCGCTGCTCGACAGGCTGCACGACGCGCAGTTGTTCCGCCTGTTGTTGCCGCGCTCGACCAACGGGATTGAAACCGATCCCGTCACCTTCTTCCACGTCATCGAAACCATCGCCAAAGCCGACGCCTCCACGGCCTGGTGCCTCAGCCAGGCCGGCGGCTGCGCGATGTCGGCCGCTTATCTCGACCTGCCCGTGGCACAGGCGATCTTCGGCGACCCTCGCGCCGTGCTGGCCTGGGGCCCAGGCCCCCAGGGTTCGCGCGGTCGAATGCGAAGGCGGCTACAGGGTTACCGGCGTGTGGTCCTTTGCTTCCGGCGGCCGGCATGCGACCTGGCTCGGCGCGCATTGCCCAATCTTCGCGCTCGATGGATCGCCCCGATACGGCCCCGATGGCGCTCCGCTCGAGCGCACCATGCTGGTGCGCGCCGAGGACGTCGAATGGACCGACATCTGGAACACGGTCGGGCTGCGCGGCACCGCCAGCGACCAGTTCGCCCTGAACGATTTCTTCGTTCGCTCCGATCATTCGATCACCCCGCGAATTCGACCGGGAATGCCGCGAGAGCGGCCCGCTCTACCGCATGAGTGCCCACACCTGCTACCAGGTGGGCTTTGCCGGCGTCGCCTGTGGCATCGCCCGCACGGCGCTCGACAATTTTGTTGAAACGATGCGCAACAAGGTGCCGCGGGGCGCAAGGGGCTCGTTGCGGGACAATGCGGTGGTCCAATGCAACCTCGCCCAGGCGGAAGTCAATCTCCGCGCCGCGCGCGGCTACGTGCTGCAATCGATGGCCGAGATCTGGAATGACCTCACCGCGGGCGCCACCATCACGGTCGCCCAGCGCATGAATATCCGCATGGCCTCAACCAATGCCATTCACAAGGCGCGCGAGGCGGTCGACTTTGCCTATAACGCCGCAGGAGCGACCGCGATCTTCGAAGACCATCCACTAGAGCGCCGCTTCCGCGACATCCACACCGTGACCCAGCAGCTGCAAGGCCAGCTCAGGCATTTTGAAACCGTCGGCGCCTGGATGATGGGCGTCGATACCGACCTCAGCTTTGTTTAGCTAGGAGAACGATCATGGGACTTGGCGGACTACAGCACTACACCATCGAACCATCTGACCTTGAGCGTACCAAGGATTTCTACTGTGACGTGCTGGGCCTCGAGAACGGCGATCGTCCGCCGCTCGATTTCCCCGGCTACTGGCTCTATTCGGGCGGGTCAGCCACGGTGCATCTGATGGGCACGCGCAAGCCGCGCGAGGGCATTGTGGTGCGCGGCACCGAGAAAAAATACGAGGACACCGGCCGGCTCGACCACATCGCCTTTGCGGCGACCGACGTCGACGGCATGCGCAAACGGCTGCAGTCGAAGGGCGTCAAATTCCGCGAGAGCATCGTGCCGCGTACCGGCGATACGCAGTTCTTCCTCTACGATCCCGACGGTGTCGGCGTGGAATTGAACTTTGCCAAGACATGATTTGCCAAAACATGAAATGACAGCCCTGAAACCAGGCCGTGAAAACTGAAAGGCGCATCACAGCCTTGCGGTCTGCTCGACATTTATTCGGGCGGCCGAACTCGCATTCGTGTCGCTCGGAACGCACGTGATGTCGGAACGCAACACTGGGCCACCAAAGCACGAAGTTCCCGACAAGGCCGCAAGTCAGCCATCACTAAGGCGCGAGTCCGCCGGGTTTTCTTCATCATTGCGTGACGATTGGAGGGGCCGCGCCGCTGCGGCAGGATAGCCGGGTGCCGCGCCTTTCAACCTACCCCAGGGCTTGCGCCCGGCTATTCGGCGGGCGGCGTTCGCTAATCGAGCCCGCGCTCGTGGCTCAGATTGACCATTTCCTGAATGAACACCGCTTTCTGCTTGTCGTCCAGGCTCGCGAATAGCGGCTCGGCCGCGTCGGCTACGTTACGCTGATCGAGGGCGCGGTCGTTGAGGAACTGGGCTTCGTTGCGCATCTGCTCGATGATGTCATCGGGGGATCGCGCTTGGCGCGTGCGATGCGCAGATTGAGGCGGTCGGCACCGTTATGACCGAGATAGTGCATCGCACTGTTGAAACCGGCCCAATGCTTCTCCTGTTCGGGCGTGAGATTTAGCTGCTTCTTGATCCGTTCGATATTGGCGTCGCTGTTGGCGACGATCTGTTCGGCCGTGAGGACCGGTACGCCAGTCTGGGTAAGGACGGCGGCCTGCCTGGCCGCTTCCTTCTTGCTTCCCTTGGCTGCCTTCCGGGTTTTGTCGCATCGCCCTGTTTGCTCTCTTTTGCGGCATCGCCTTGCTTGCTTTCCTTTGCCGCAGGCGACTGTCCGGCTTTGCTGCCATTTCCGCCGGTGAACACGCCGGTAACGCCGGTCACGACGCCAACGACACCGCCGATGGCGCCGCCGAGCACGCCGCCGACTGGTCCAGCCGCCCTGCTGCCCTCGCGGGCGCCCTTCTCGACACCCTGAACTACTTGCGTGTCCGCAAACCGCGTGGAGCCGAGAAGCATGATGGCGGCCACGCTCAGGGCTGCGCAAAGTTTCCACCGCGCGCGCAGCTTGGATGTCGGGCTGGTCATTGTCGGGCCTCCGTGGTGATCATGAGTACAGGCCGGCAAACTCAGCGGCGTCTGCCGCCACGTCGAATTTATCGTTTTTCACGTCGAGCAAGTCCAGCAGCCGTGTCCTATCGTCGATGGGCTAAAGCCGCAGCGCACCAGCAGTTAAGATTCGCGCAAGGGAACCCTGCGGCGTGACCGCACACCGCTGCTCGCGCGCCTTTAGGATCGCGTGTGCAATGCAATATCTCCTGTCAAACAAGCCCAGAGGATTTCCGTCGCCAGAAATTTGCACGCAACGTTAGTTCTAGAAAAACCGCGCACCTCATTTCTCGACAGACGCATTTAATTCTGCTCTGATTGCGCAACCAAATCTCCGCGGGCGCCGTCCCCAAACCGGCGTGGTCGTGTGAAGAATAACGAATAAGAGGAACGACAAGACGACAACAAGAAGCAAGCAGAGAGGGAATGCCATGTCACGCAGAAGCTTTCTCGACGACAATTCGTTGCTGCTACTGCGCTGTCATCTGCAGCGCTGATTACCGCGCCCTATGTGCGCGGCGCCCACACCGCCGGCAAGCTTTCGATGGGCTTCTGGGACCATTGGGTGCCCGGCGCCAACAAGACTTCAACCGAACTGATCAATGGTGGGCCGAGAAGGAGAAGGTCGAGGTTTCGATCGACTATATTCCGAGCCAGGGCAACAAGAACCTGCTGACGATCCAGGCGGAAGCGCAGGCGAAGTCCGGCCATGACATTCTCGCGATGCCGACATGGTGGCCGCACGCGATGGCTGACTTGCTCGAGCCAATGAACGATGTTGTCGAGGGGGTCATCAAGCAAAACGGCGACGTCAACGGCACTGTCAAGTATCTCGGCAAATCCGGCGAGAAGTGGCTGGCCGTGCCGGCCTGCATCGGCAGCCAGATCAAGGGCCCCTGCTCACGCATCGATCTGTTGAAGCAACACGCCGGCATCGACATCCAGGCGATGTATCCGGCCGGCGCACCGCCGAAGGCCGATGGCTGGACGACAGACGCGTTCCTCAAGGCGGCCGAAGCTTGCCACAAGGGCGGCGTTCCCTTCGGCATCGGTCTCGGCGAGACCAGCGACTCCGTCGACACCGTCGGCGCTTTCTTCCTCGCCTTCGGGGCCGAGGTTGTCGATGCCAAGGGCAATGTCGTCGTGAAGAACGACAATGTGCGGCAGGCGCTCGAATACTACAAAAAGCTGATGGCATTCCTGCCGTCGGACGTCCCGGCCTGGGACGATGGTTCCAACAACAGGTGGCTGGTCTCCGGTAAGGGCGCACTGATCATGAATCCGCCAAGCGCGTGGGCGGTGGCGAAGCGCGACGCGCCGCAGGTCGCGGAGCAATGCTGGACCCACGGCTTCCCGGTCGGCCCGAAGGCCGCTTTGCGCCGTTCCTTCCCTATTTCTGGGCCGTCTGGAACTTCTCCACCAACAAGCAGGCGGCAAAGAGCTTGCTGTTGCATTTGTCGCAACCGGCCGCGGTCGAAGCTTGTTGCGGCCAGCGGCGGTTACGACCTGCCGGCCTTCGAAAGCTCACAACCCTAAAGACCTGGGCGGAAGAATCTCCGCCGAAGGGGACGCTCTATCACTATCCAAATCGCACAAGCACCAGACGCTGTCGATCTCGGCATCGCCGGCGCCGCCGAAGGTTGCCCAACAGATCTATACGCAGGCGACCCTCACCAAGATGTGCGTACGGTTCTATCGGGGCGAACCTATGGAAAAGACGCTCGCCTGGGCCGAAGGCGAACTCGGGGCTTCATGCGGAGCTAACCTTGAGCATCTCGACCGTAACGGCGCGCAGCCCTGCTGCATGGCCGTTGCGGTTCGGCTCCGACCGCACCCTCGTGGAAACGAACAACAGTCAGGTCAGACCGGCTTCCCATCGATCTGTCCGGTTGCTGATGCTTGAAATGAAACATCTGAAGAAAATGAAAAGCGTAGGGAAAATGGATCATGGCTGATGCCGCAGTTCAGCAGACCAGCGCCGGTGCGCGAAGCACGCAAGCGCGCCAGCCTGCGGAGCGCCCTAAAGCGAAAGTCGACCGCGGCCTTTCTGATGACGCTGCCGCTGATCCTGTTGATCTCGCTGCTGGTGATCTATCCGGCCTTCTACTCGCTGCATCTGGCAACGCTGAACAAATCGATGCAGCGCTTTATCGGACTCGGCAATTTCGAGTTCCTGTTCAAGCGCGAGACGTTTTGGCTGGTCGTTGAGCAATCCTGCATTTTCGCGATCACCGCCGTGATCTTCAAGGCGCTGATCGGCTTTATCGTTGCTCGCTTCGTCCACAACATTCCGGCCAAAGGCCAACGCAAATGGCGCGGAATGTTGCTGGTGCCGTGGGTCATTCCGCCGGCAATGAGCACGCTGGCATGGCTGTGGTTGTTCGATCCGTCATACAGCGCCTTCAACTATCTACTGGCCGGCTTGGATATCGGGCGAATTCCATGGACCGGCGAGACGGGATGGGCTCGGTTTTCGGTCATCCTGGTCAATATTTGGGTCGGTGCCCCCTTCTTCATGATCATGTATCTGGCGGCACTGAAATCGGTGCCTGATCAGCTCTATGAAGCCGCGGCCATCGACGGCGCCAACTGGTGGCAGCGCATCTGGTACGTGACGCTGCCGATGATGCGCAACATCATCGCCATCACGACGCTGTTTTCGCTGATCGTGACCTTCGCCAATTTCGATATCGTCCGCATCCTGACCGCCGGCGGCCGCTCGACCGCACGCATATCTTCGCTACCTGGGCGTTCCGAATTGGCATTGAGGGCGGCGATATCCCGCTCGGCGCCAGCGTCTCGCTGTTTATGTTTCCGATACTTACGATCGCGGCGATCTTCATCCTGCGCGATATCAACAAACGTGGGAACGAAGCCTGATGACAAGCACGGTTGCAATCAACAAGGCCGCACCAACTCGCAAGGTCAAATACGGTAGCATGAGCCGTGACCGCACGTGGGCGCTTCGATGGTCGTACTTCTTCCTCGTCCTGTTCGCGATCTTCGCGCTGGTGCCGCCGTTTTACATGCTGATTACGTCGCTGAAGACCAGCGCCGAAATCTCCGCGGCGACAGATCCGTGGTGGGTTTTCAATCCGACACTGTCAAATTACGTCCAACTACTGACATCGAACCAGTTCCTGACCTTCTTCCGCAACTCGGCGCTGGTCTCGATTTTTGTCGTGACGATCACCATGCTGATCAGCGTGCCCGCTGCATTCGCGCTGGCGCGGATGCGGTTCTGGGGTTCGACACTGCTCGCGACCGGTGTCTTTCTGACCTATCTGATCCCTGAAACGCTGCTGTTTCTGCCGCTGTTCAAGATGTTCGTGGTGTTCGGCGATTTCACCGGAATTCAGCTGATCAACAAATGGTACGTGCTGCTGATCGTGTATCCGACGCTAACCGTTCCGTTCTGTACCTGGATCATGATCGGATACTTCGCCTCGATCCCGAAGGAACTGGATGAGGCGGCCATCATTGACGGCGCCTCCTGGTTTCAGACCCTGACGCGGATCTTTATTCCTGTGGCGCTGCCGGGGATCATTGCCGCGACCATCTTTGCCTTCACGGTCTCATGGGCGCAGTTTCTCTATCCACTGGTCTTCCGACATCGACGGATCAGCTGGTGCTGCCGGTCGGCATCATCACCACCCTGATTAAGGGTGACGTGTTCGCTTGGGGACAGATCATGACCGGCGCCCTGCTCGGTGCCGCCCCTCCGCTGATCATCTACGCCTTCCTGATGGACTATTACATTGCCGGCCTGACCGCCGGCGCGACAAGGTTGAACTCCATGGCTGACGTCACGCTGCGTAAGGTGATCAAACGTTACGACGACGTCGAGGCGGTGCGCGGCATTGACCTCGACATCGCCGACCACGAATTCGTCGTGCTGGTGGGACCATCGGGGTGCGGAAAGTCGACGACGCTGCGGATGATCGCGGGGCTGGAGGACATCACCGACGGTGACATCATGATCGGGGGCGACGTCGTCAATGACGTACCGCCGAAAGATCGTGACATCGCGATGGTGTTCCAGAACTACGCGCTCTATCCGCACATGACGGTCGCCGAAAATATGTCGTTCGGGTTACGTCTGAAGCGATATCCGAAAGCTGAGATCAAGACGCGGATCGACGAAGCTGCCCGCATGCTCGACATCGTCGAACTCGTCGACCGCAAGCCGAAGCAATTGTCGGGCGGCCAGCGCCAGCGCGTCGCCATGGGGCGCGCCATCGTGCGCAACCCTAAGGTCTTCCTGTTCGACGAGCCGCTGTCCAATCTGGATGCCAAGCTGCGCGTCCAGATGCGGATCGAGATCAAGAAGGTACACCAGAAGGTTCGCACCACCACCGTCTACGTGACCCACGACCAGGTGGAAGCGATGACGCTCGCCGACCGCGTCGTGGTGATGAACCATGGCCGCATCGAGCAGATCGGCACGCCGAACGAGCTCTATCACAAGCCGGCGACGCGCTTCGTCGCTGGCTTCATCGGCTCACCGGCGATGAATTTCGTTCCCTGCCGGCTCGAGGAAGTCGCCGGAAACTTGCATATCCGACTCACTGACCGCATCGCCTTTCCGCTGCCGCCCAAGCGCGCCGCGCGCTATCACAGTGTGGCGCGAAACGAGAAGCTGCTTTTGGGGATCAGGCCGGAGCATATCACCGAAGCCAAAGTGCATCCGGAGCCCGGCGTTGAGACCTTCGACGCGGTACTCGACGTGACCGAGCCAATGGGCATGGAAACCCTGATCTACTTCACCCTGGAGGGCGCGCAGATCTGCGGCAGGGTGAATCCAACGCCGGCGCGCATGATGGCGCGCCGTTCCGATTGGCAGTGGACCTCAACAATATGCACCTGCTAAACGAGGTCACCGGTGTCGTCCTTTGACGGCGCAACTAGAGACCAAGGGCAGGAAATGGCTACCAACAAGAAGAAAATCTTCGTCACGGGATCGATGTCGCAGCAGGGAAGAGCGCTGCTCCACGCGCGGGACGACATCGAACTCGTCGAATTTCCCAACATGATCTCCGCTCAGGATTTCGAAGCCAAGCTGAAGGAGCACGCCCCGGTCCACGGCGTCGCACTCGGTGCGACCCGCTTCGGCGAGCCCGAACTCGATGCGTCGAAAGACATGCAGGTGGTGACCCGGATCGGAGTCGGGTTCGACGCGGTCGACGTCCCCGCGCTGAGCCGCCGCAAGGTGCCGTTGATGGTGGCGGGCACCGCGAACTCGCCCTCCGTCGCGGAACAGGCGCTGTTCATGATGCTGACGCTCGCCAAGCGCGCCGTGGAGATGCATTCGCTTGTCAGGGACGACAGGTGGGCGGCCCGCCTCGGCATGCTGCCCTACGATCTCTTCGGCAAGACGGTTCTGATCGTTGGTTTCGGCCGCATCGGCACGCGCACCGCCAAACGCTGCCTGGCGATGGAAATGAACGTTCTGGTTTTCGATCCCTACAAGCCCGCCGTGGACATCAAGTCCGCCGGCTGCGAGCCGGTCACGGACCTCGACGCTGCGTTGCCGCGCGCCGACTTTGTCAGCATCCATTGCCCGAAGAACTCGGAAACGGTCGGCATGTTCAACTCCGCACGCCTGCGGCGGATGAAGCCATCGGCCTATTTGATCAACACCGCGCGTGGCGGGATCGTGGACGAACCAGCGTTGCACGATGCGTTGGTTTCGGGCCGGCTTGCCGGCGCCGGTCTCGACGTTTTCGCGCAAGAGCCGCCACCGGCTGGTCATGCATTGTTCGCCCTGCCAAATGTCATCATGGCGCCGCATGTCGCCGGCGTGACGCGGGAAGCCGTGGATCGCATGAGCGAGCAGACCGCCCGCAATATTCTGAGCGTGCTGGACGGCGACCCCTTGCGCCAGAACGTGATCAATCAGGACGTCCTCGGCTGAGCTGTCGGGAGTGAATGATCCAGCACGGCCGATCGATTGATCGGCCGACGAGCGAGGTAGGTGCATGGCTTTCAAGGAATACGGCGACTACGACGCGGTCGGTCTTGCCGAGCTGGTGCGGAAAAAGCAGGTCTCGCCGCGGGAATTGCTCGACGAGGCCATCGCCCGCACGGCAAAGGTCGATCCGCAGATCAACGCGGTCGTCGTCAAGCATTACGACTTTGCCGAGCGCCAGATCGAACGCGGCCTTCCCGACGGTCCATTCACCGGCGTGCCATTTCTCCTGAAGGATCTCGATCCCCTGGAGGGCACCCGAACGACGTCGGGCGCGACAATCCTGAAGGATTTCGTTGCAGACCATAATGGCACGCTGGCGCAGCGTTTCCTCGATGCCGGCGTTTCGATCTTCGGCAAGAGCTCCAGCCCCGAATTCGGCCTGATGCCGACAACAGAATCTCGCCTGTTCGGACCGACCCGCAATCCCTGGAATCTTGCGCATTCCTCCGGCGGTTCATCGGGCGGCGCGGCAGCGGCAGTCGCCGCCCGTATCCTGCCCGTCGCGCATGCCAGCGACGGCGGTGGGTCGATCCGGATTCCCGCCTCCGCTTCCGGCGTATTCGGAGTGAAGCCGAGCCGGGCGCGCAATCCGCTCGGTCCCGATCGTGGCGAAGGCTGGGGCGGTTTCTCCTGCGGGCATGTCGTGAGCATCAGTGTACGCGACAGCGCTGTGATGATGGACGCGGTTCACGGGCCTGAACCGTCGAGCCCCTACGCCGCGCCCGCGCCCGAGCGGCCGTTTTCGCAGGAGGTCGGCCGCGACCCCGGCAAGCTCCGTATCGCTTTCACGGACAAGTCGCCCTATGGCGACGCCATCGATCCGGAAATCGCGGCAGCCGTGCGTGAGATCGCGCGCCTTCTTGAAGGACTCGGCCATCACGTCGAGGAACGGGCGCCGGTGCTTGCCGCCGATCCGGCCGCGGTCATGGCGACCATCGTGGGCGGCAATACTGCGCTGACGGTGCGGCTGATCGAGCAGAGGCTCGGCCGCGCAGCGACGGAAGACGATTTCGAAATATTGACGCTGGCCAGCGCCCGTAACGCGCAAAAGACGACCGCGACCGACTATGTCGCCGCCCAGCTTGCGGCCTTCCAGATTTCACGCGGTCTTGCAGCCTTCTTCGAAACCTGCGACGTCTTCTTGTGCCCGACGCTCTGCTCTCCACCGCTGCGCATCGGCGAGCTCAACACCATGTCGAGCGACCTTTCGCATATCGCGCCGATCCTGCGCCGTTACATGCCCGGGACCGCCATGTTCAACATGTCGGGCCAGCCCGCGATGTCGATGCCGCTGGCATGGAACGCGGCCGGTCTGCCGCTCGGCATGATGTTCTCCGCCAAACTGGGCGATGAAGGCACACTGTTCCGCCTGGCAGGCCAAGTTGAGCAGATCCGGCCTTGGAAGAGCAAATTACCTCCGGTGTGCGCATAGCGCTTGCCGCAAAACGCCAGAGTTTGACAAAACTCAGCCTTATTCGGCAGTGAGGAAAAGACACCGGGCGGCAACGGGACACCGATTCCGCAAACGGAAACTCGATCCGGAGGCCAAATCGTGGCTCAAAGCGACCCGACTGATCATGCGCTGGCGGCTATCGCCAGCATTCTCGATGCACCGGAGACCCACCGCGAGCCGGAAAAGCCGGTTGCCGCCGAGGAAAGGCCCGTGGCCCCTCCGCCCATCCCCGTTGCCCATTCGCCCATCGAGGCTCATGGCTATTCCAAACTCGGTCCCGGACCGATGGCTGCGATCCGCTTCAAATGGACGGTGCGCCTCGACAATGGCGACTACTATGTCGACGAGACTATCGGCGAGAATTCACCCCCCATCGTCGCCGGACCGATGTCCAGGGACGCTGCGATCCAGATGGTCCATGATCGTGAAAGCGACGCCCGCCGGCGTTTCGAGCAATTGAAGAGCGAGATGACCGGACGCGACGCTGCCGCCAATCTTGTCCGCAAGGACAGCAGCGAGGCGTAGCGCCTCCAAGGTTTTTTTCGAAGCCAGCGGCTTCTTGCTCGGTTGATCCGCTGCGGCGATGCGCAGGTTTTCGCGGGAAATTGACCGTTTCTGGGGCGCAAATTAGACTGGCGCAATCGACTTTGAACCAAAGCCGCTAGTACACGACTTATAGTTTGAAAGTGATCTGGATCACGTTGGGCGAAGCTGCCGCTGCGTAGCTTCAGGGCGGGATTCCCTGCTCAGGAGGTCGTAATGAAGAAGTGTCTCGCTATCGCCGTGCTCTTGTTGGCGAGCACCGCCGCGCAGGCCCAGTACACGTTTGACTATGGTGGCCGCACCATCACCATCGATCCTGACCGCGGCACTGTTTCGATACCCGGCGTCTACGACAATACCGGCAAGAAGGCCAAACGCTCGCGCAGCGAGGATGGTGATCCCGATCGTCCGGGCAAGAAGGCACCGCAACAGGCGAAGACTGCACCGCAGGCCACACCCGAGGCTGCACCGTCGGCCGCGCCGACGCCGGCTGAACAGGCCGCCGCTCCGACGGCTGCGCCTGCCCCAGTCGCTCCTGCGCCAACCGCTCCAGCTACGGCTTCGAGGGGCGAACCATCGACCGCGACGGCGGCCGTTGCCCCCGCGGATACCGCTGCGCCTGCGGCCGCTGCACCCGCGCCCCCGGTGCAGCAGAGCGCGGCTCCGGCGGTCCAACCAGTACCTGCCCCGGTTGCCGCGCCAGCGCCCCCTCCTGCCCCCAGAAACAGGCCGCGGCTCCGGCAACTTCAACGGCGCCGCCATCGAACTCGCCGCTCGGCGTCTGGCTGACGGAGGAGAAGGAAGGCAAGGTGCGGATCGAACAATGCGGCCCAAATCTGTGCGGCTATTCCGTCGACAAGAAGTCGAACCAGAACGGCGAACAGGTGCTGATCAACATGAAGCCCGGCAAGGACAAATGGAGCGGCCGGATTCTCGATCCGAGCAGCGGCAGCACCTATGATTCCACGATCGCGCTGAAAGGCACCGACAGCCTGCGCGTCCAGGGCTGCGCCTTCGGCGGCGTGTTCTGCGGTGGTCAGACCTGGACTCGCGTGAACTGACAGCCAAACTCTCGCATATTCGACGATGGCCCGGCGTCACAGCCGGGCCATTTGTTCGAGATTTTCCGGCTCGGCCCGCGCGTGACGGCAATCACGGTCGCCCCGGGGCCTTTGTGGAACCGTGAACGTGTCCAGACAACAAGGGCACGGCCATGCGATACTTTTGCAAATCCGCCATCACCGCTTCGTTGCTTGCGGCGCTGGCCGCTCCGACACCGTCCGCCGCCGCGACGTTTGACGGTGACTGGAACGTTCAGATCACTTCGTCGAACGCTGCATGCAGCAGCGGCACGTCGGTCTCCATCGGAATCAACAACGGTCAGGTCGCCTCGAACAGCACGGCGGTGACGGCGTCCGGCCGCGTCGCCGAGGCCGGCACCATTCGCGTGACGCTGGCGAGCGGCTTGAAGCGCGCGGTCGGCTCCGGGGTCCTCGCAGGCACATCGGGATCCGGCACATGGCGCGCTGCCTTGTGCTCAGGCACCTGGACCGCGCAACGGATTTAGCTAGCCGACATCAGCGGAATACTCCACGTCGGTCACATGCTCCATCCAGGTGACGTAATTGCCATCGACGCCTTCCTGCATGGCTATATGAGTCATGCCGTTGGTCGGTGACGCACCGTGCCAATGCTTTTCGTTCGGCGGAATCCAGACGACATCGCCCGGTCGGATTTCACGGATCGGTCCGCCCTTGGCCTGCACGCGGCCAACGCCTGAGATCACGTACAGCGTCTGGCCGAGGGGATGTGTGTGCCATGCGGTTCGCGCTCCCGGCTCGAACGAAACCCGCGTCGAAAACAGGCGTGCCGGCGACTCCGTTGCGATGATCGGGTCCTGCATGACTGTGCCGGTGAAATATTCGGGCGGCGCCTTTCGTGTCGGCCGCGATCCGGCGAGGTGGATCTCCATGGGGTTAGCTCCCTTTTCTGATGCTATTTCTTGCTGGCAGTGTAGCGCGCCTTGGTCTCGGCGTTCATGGGATAGAGGCCGGGCAATGCCGCGCCGTTATTCACCTCGTTGACGATCCAGGCCTCGATCCGCTCCTGCTCCGGCCCTTCGGCCAAGACATGGTCCAGCAGCGCCTGCGGGATCAGCACCGCGCCGTCCTGGTCGGCGACGACGATGTCGTTTGGAAACACCGCGACGCCGCCGCAGCCGATCGGTTCGCCCCAGCCGACGAAAGTCAGCCCGGCCACCGAGGGCGGCGCGGCGAAGCCGTCGCACCAGACCGGAAGATTGGTGCCGAGCACGCCTTCGACGTCGCGCACCACGCCATCGGTGATCAATGCCGCTACCCCGCGCTTGACCATGCGCGCGCAGAGGATGTCGCCGAAGATGCCGGCATCGGTGACGCCCATGGCGTCGACCACGGCGATGCAGCCTTTCGGCATGGCTTCAATCGCGGTGCGGGTCGAGATCGGCGACGACCACGACTCAGGTGTTGCCAGATCCTCGCGCGCGGGAACGAAGCGCAGCGTAAACGCCGGTCCGACCAACCGGGGCAGTCCGGGCCGCAGCGGCTTGGTGCCGCGCATCCAGACGTTTCGCAGGCCCTTCTTGAGCAGAACAGTAGTGATGGTGGCGGTGGATACGCCGGACAGGGTTGCGAGGGCTTCGGGGGACAGGGACATCTGGAATGCAGGCTCCGGAGGGAATGGATGAAAGGTAGCGCATCTTGCGGGGCGCGGGCATCGCGTCAAGGTCTTGCTGGAAAAGCGGCGATCACAACATCTTATCATGGGAATGCAGATTAATTTATTGAACTTGCAGGCTGATTTCGTGCGAAGCGAATTCCACTCCCACGCAAAACACGCTACAGCTTGAGGCCAGCCCAAGAGCTGCGACACAACTGCGAGACAGTTACGAGGCCATGGCCGCGACGCTATCCCCGCCCCGCCTTTTGCCAAGTGGCGACAGCGCCATCACGGTGGAATTCAGCCGCAATATCGACGATGCCGCCAACCGGCGGGTGCTGGCGCTCGACCGCGCAATGGCCGCCGAGCCGGTGATGGGCGTCACCGAGACCGTGCCGACCTATCGCTCGCTGCTCGTGCATTACGACCCCGTGCTCGTCGATTTCGAAAAGCTCGGCGAGAAGATCCTCGCGCTCGCCCAGCGTCCGGCCCCCCGACGGTAGCGACACGGCGCTGGCGCATTCCCGTCGTCTATGGCGGCAAGCACGGCATAGACCTCGAGGACGTTGCAAAGGCCCTAAATACCACGCCCGACGAGATCGTGGCGCGACACGTCGCCGGCGACTATCGCGTGGCCATGATCGGTTTCACGCCCGGCTGGTCCTACCTAAGCGGTCTCGCAGACTCGCTGCACATGCCGCGGCGGCAGAACCCGCGTCTGCTCACGCCGGCCGGCACCGTTTCGATCGGCGGCGTGCAGACCGGCGTGCAATGCCTCGCCGGCCCGAGCGGCTGGCATCTGTTGGGACAAACGGCGGTCCGAACCTATCAACTGCATCGCGATCCGACCTTCCTGCTGGAGCCGGGCGACAACGTCACCTTCACGCCTGTCGATGCCAAAACCTTCGCGGAGCAGGATCGCGCCGCCGAAGCCGGCGAACTCATTGCCGAGCCGATCACCTCATGAGCAAGCTCGTCATTGCATCGATCGGCCCGGCAAGCTCGGTACAGGACGGCGGGCGTCCGGGCGCGCAGCGTTATGGCCTGGTGCCAAGCGGCGCGATGGATCGCCTGGCGCTGGCGGCCGCGAATGCACTGGTCGGGAATGAGCCGTTTGCGGCCGGCGTCGAAGTCGGTCCGTTCGGGGCAACTTTCACCGCGCGTGGCGGTGCGGTTCGCGTTGCGCTGACAGGGGCCGCGCGCAATGCCGATATCGCAGGCCGTGTGGTGGCATCAGATACATCCGCGACCCTCGCCGATGGCGAAACGCTGACAGTCGGCTTTGCCCGGGGCGGTTCATTCAGCTATCTTGCGATCGAAGGCGGCATTGCCGGCCAGCCGATGTTCGGCAGCCTCGCCGTCAACGCGCGCGCGGGCCTCGGCAGCCCTTATCCGCGTCCGCTGCAGGCCGGCGATGAATTGCAGACTGTCACCGCGAACGGCGCAGCGGAACGACGGATCGAATTGCCGGGCGCGACCGACGCACCGATCCGCGTGCTCTGGGGTCCGCAGGACGACGAATTCGCCGACGAGACCAAAAAGCTGTTTCTCGACAGCGAATGGAAGATATCTCCGACCAGCGACCGCATGGGTTACCGGCTCGAAGGCCCGGTCCTCAAACACCTCTACGGCCACAACATCGTCTCCGACGGCACCGTCAACGGCAGCCTGCAGGTGCCCGGCAACGGTCAGCCGATCGTGCTGATGCCCGATCGCGGCACCAGCGGCGGCTATCCGAAGATCGCGACCGTGATTTCGGCCGACTTCGGGCGGTTCGCGCAGATCCAAGCGGGACGCGCCTTCCGCTTCAAGGCCGTCAGCATGACGGAAGCGCAGGCCGAGGCGCGCAAATTTGCCGAATTGCTTCGTACTCTGCCCGACCGCGTGCGCGCCATCGAAAACGTTGATCTCAACATCGACGCGCTGCACGATGCCAATGTCGCCGGCCATGCCGTCAGCGCGGTCGATGCCGGGACCTGGCACGCTGAATTCCCGGCCGATGCACTGGGGCCGGACTGATCAGGTAAGAAATCCACTCACGAGAAGCGGAGCAACGTCATGACAACCATCGACCTCAATTGCGATCTCGGCGAAGGATTTGGCGCATGGGAAATGGGCAATGACGCTGCGATGATCGAGCTGGCGACCTCGGTGAATGTCGCCTGCGGGTTTCACGCCGGTGACGCCGACATCATGCGGCATACCGTTGAGCTTGCGAAAGCCCGTGGCGTCAGCGTCGGCGCCCACCCCGGTTATCGCGACCTGCACGGCTTTGGCCGGCGGCCGATCCCGGGGTTGAAGTCGTCGGAGATCGAAAACCTCGTCGCCTACCAGATCGGCGCCTTGCAGGCGATTGCGACCGCGGCCGGTCACAAGGTCACGCACGTCAAGGCGCACGGCGCGCTCTCCAACGTCGCCTGCGAGGACGACATGACCGCGAAGGCCATCGCCAGCGCCATCAAGGCGGTCGATCCCAATCTGATTTTCGTGGTGCTCGCCAATTCCAAGCTGGTGCAGGCCGGCGAAGCCGCCAACCTGCCGATGGTGCACGAGGTGTTTGCCGACCGGGCCTATGAGGACAATGGCTCGCTGGTGTCGCGCAAGAAGCCGGGGGCCGTGCTGCACGACGCGAAACAGATCGCCGACCGCGTGGTGCGGATGGTGCAGGACGGCGCCGTGGTCTCGGTGACCGGCAAGGTGATCAAGATGCGCACCGACACCGTATGCATTCACGGCGATACGCCGGGCGCGGTCGACATCGCGCGCAGGGTGCGTCAGGCGCTGAAGGATGCGGGGATCGCGGTGGCGCCGTTCAAGACGGCGAGTTAGGAAATCGTGGCTCTTAGGGTGGGCAAAGGCGCACTTGCGCCGTGCCCACCAACTACATCGACAAATACTTCGTGCAGCATGGTGGGCACGCTTCGCTTTGCCCACCCTACATTCCATCACGCCTCAGAACGGATGAACCGACAACGTGCCGAACACGACGGCGGCAATGAGCGCCAGCGCGCTGTAAAGCGCTGCGGTGTGAAAGCCGGTGCCGGATCGGCGGGACACCGAGCGTGCGTAAAGGTGCAGGCGGGCTTGCGCCGATAGTTCTCGCATGGTCGATCTCCAACGCAGCATGGACCGCATATGGAATATCGTTCGCGCCCGGACGCAAGATATCAGCCGAAATAGCGATACGAACGCTTCGGCAGACTCCATTTCGAGTGGAAAATTCTCCGACCCCGATTGGAGCGAGAATTTTATTCGGGCCGATTTGAGCTAGCTGGAACCCGGATCAGTACACGTCCTGCTGGAACCGGCCCTTTTTCTTGAGTTCTCCGACAAAACTGACAGCCTCGTCGGTGGTTCGGGCGCCGAATTGGGCGACGATATCGACCAGGGCGCGCTCGACGTCCTTGGCCATCCGCTTGGCGTCGCCGCAGACATAAATGTTGGCGCCTTCGGCGAGCCAGGTCCACAACTCTCGGCCGACTTCGCGCATGCGGTCCTGCACGTAGAACTTCTTGTCGCCGTCACGCGACCACGCCAGCGACAGTCGCGTCAACAGGCCCGACGTCTTCAGCGCATTGAGCTCGTCAGCGTAGAAGAAATCGCAGTCGCTGCGCTGATGGCCGAAGAACAGCCAGTTCTTGCCGGGTGCGCCGGTGGCGCGGCGATCAAGCAGGAAGGCGCGGAACGGCGCCACGCCGGTGCCGGGTCCGGATCATGATGATCGGGGTCCCGGGATCCTGCGGCAGCGCAAAGCCGTGCGCCTTCTGCACATATACCTTCAGCTCATCGCCGGGATTGATGCGCTCGGCGAGGAAGGTGGACGCCAGGCCCAGGCGCTTGCGCTTGCCTATCACGTAGCGGACGCAATCCACGGTCAGCGACAGCTTTCCGGGCGTTGCATTGTGCGACGACGAGATCGAATAGAGCCGCGGCTGCAACGGTTCGAGCGCTTCGACGAAAGCCTCGGGGTGCGGACGGACACCGGAGAATTTCTGCAGCACCGCCATGACATCGAGGGTGGCGGCATCGCCATCGGGATCCTCGCCCTGCGCCAGCGCCCTGGCCTTCTCGCGATAGGCGCCGCCGGTGATGAATGAGATCAGCTCGAATAGGGAGTCCGGCGCCGGCGCCAGCGAAACGTCATCGATCAGGACTTCGCGCAGCGTCTTGCCGTTCACCTTCGTGGTGTGGGAGGCGCCAAGCAGCGCGATGATCTGGTCGACCAGCCCGACATCGTTGCGCGCGAAAATGCCGAAGGAATCGCCGACGACATAGTCGAGGCCGCAACCGGAGAGATCGAACTCGATATGCCAGGTCTCCTTCTCCGAGCCCTGCTTGTTCAGGAGGCGACGGGACAGGAAGGTCGCGGCGATCGGGTTGTCGCGCGAGCGTCGGGCTCCGCCACTACCGCAGGCGCAGCCGGCGCGGCCGTGGGCGCTGATGAGGCCGCAGCGGGCGCCTTGTCGATCTCCTCATAGAGCGATTTCAGCATCCGCGCAGTTTCCTTGCCGCCGGGGACGCAGAGGTTGAGCCGAGCTTCGCTTTTGTTGGCGATTGCTTCCGAATAGTTATGGCAGTCATAGCCGCACTGCCCGCAATCCTGCTGCGCCATCGCCGCCATAAAACGCCGCCGCAACGGGCGGCCTTCCGCAAGCTTCATGCGGTCGGCAATCGGCATGGTCTGGTCGTGCCACGGCGCTTCGCCGTCATCGCCATCGCCGCCGGTGCCTTGCATGACGGCAGCGCCCTGCTCCGCCGACAATGGCGTCGGCGCATCCGACAGCAGCCCGGCGAAGAAGCCGTTCAGCCAGGAGCGCTGCGCCTCGGAGAACGGTGCACTCGAAGGAATGATCTCGATCCGGGGTGGAGGCGTGATCTGGTTCATGAGGACACCTCTGCGTCGGCAAGCTTGCGCAGCGTCTTGCCGTCATGGCGGCGCGCAAATGTCAGGAACGTTTCTTCGGGTGAGGCGCGGTGCGCGAGATAGGCTTTCAACAGCCGCTCGACGGTCTGCGGCGCATCCTCGGCCTTGAGGTTATGGTAGACCTCCTGGCCGATGTCGGCGTCCGGGCCAAAACCGCCGCCGGCGAACAGGTGGTATCCCTCGACGGTGTCGTCGTCCTCGCCGACCGGCACCTTCGCCGCAATCAGTCCGATATCGCTGATATAGTGCTGCGCACAGGAATGATGGCAGCCGGTGAGATGGATGTTCAGCGGCGTGTCGATGTTGACGCGCGGCTCGCACCAGTCGCCGATTGTGGCCGCATGGAGCTTGGTATTCGACGCGGCGAATTTACAGCCGGCATTGCCGGTGCAGGCGATCAGCCCGGCGCGGATTTGCGAAGCCTCGACGGCCAGCCCGATCATCTTGATCGCGGCGATCGCAAGCTCGACGTTCTCGTCGCGCACGCCCGGGATCAACAGGTTCTGCCAGACCGTCAAACGGATATCACCATCGCCGAGGTCCTGCGCGATCCTGGCGAGCCCGCGCATCTGCTCGCACGTGACCTTGCCGACCGGCAGCGTGACCCCGATCCAGTTGAGGCCTTCCTGCTTCTGCTTGTGGACACCGATATGCGCCATGCGATCGAAGGCCGGACGCGGCGCAACGGCCTCTGGGGGCACGCGGGTGAAGGCATGGCCGAGCTTTTCTTCGACGAGCGCGAGGTATTTGTCCATGCCGATGCCGTCGATCACGTATTTCATCCGCGCCTTGAGGCGATTGGTGCGGTCGCCGGTGTCGATGAAGACGCGAACGATGGCGTCGGCGACTTTGGTCGCATCCGCCGGCTGGACGATGATGCCGGTATCCTTGGCAAAATCCTTGTGACCGGTGATGCCGCCAAGCCCCAGGCGAAACCAGATGCCGGGCTCGACGCCGAAACCGTCCTTCACCTCGACCGCGGAAAACGCGATGTCGTTGGTGTCTTCCAGCACCGCGATCTTGCCGGCGCCGTCGAAGGCGACGTTGAACTTGCGCGGCAGTCCGGTCAGCGAGCGATCGTTGAGGATGTGATAGTGCCACTCACGGGCATATTCGCGGGTGTCGAGCAGTTCCTGCGGATCGATCCCCGCCGTCGGCGTGCCGGTGACGTTGCGGATGTTGTCGGCGCCGGAGCCGCGCGAGCACAGCCCGAGATCCTGAATGCCCTCGATCAGCGCCACTGAGTTCTTGAAGGGAATTTCACGCACCTGCAAATTCGCACGCGTGGTGACGTGACAGAACGGGCCGCACAGGCGCTCGGCGAGATCTGCCATTCCGGCGAACTGCCAATGCTTCATGATGCCGTTCGGGATCCGCAGCCGGCACATGTAGGAATCCTGCGCCGGCGCAACGTAAAACAGGCCGTAATAGCGCCAGCGGAAATTGTCCGCAGGGCTTGGCGGCGCGTCGTCGAGCGCCTGCTGCTTCAGCCGCGGGTACGCATCGAACGGATGCTCTTCGCGCTTGAACTTTTCCTGGTCGGCGAGTTTCTTGCCCGATGCTGTGACTTTGTCCTGCGCCGTGATGTGCGCGGCTTCCGGGCCAGTCGGTTCGGCGCTGGCTTTGCCGGCATTGCCGCCACCGAGGCCGCGCCCGACCCGGCTGATCTGCAGGCCCGTGGTAAAGCCTTCGAGGTAGCGCTTCTGCTCGTCGGTAAAGTCGACTGCGAGGGTTTCGATTTTCATGGTGCGCGACGAAGCTCCTGCGGCCACGGCTGGTGGCGTCAACGAAATCGGGGGTGACCGCCTTGGAACCGGCCTGGCCTGGAGGCCGGCTTGATTCCCATTGCGCGGTCCGACCAGCTTCGTTGCTGCGGAAATCCATCTTGGACATAGGCCAGCAGGCATCTGCGACGGCTGGCTGCAGTGCAACATTCAAGTTGCGTGCCACACCGAATCGAAAAAAATATCTTATTATTTCAAGTAGATATAAAAACAGCCTTGAAACTTTGAAGCCGGCTTCATTGCTGCTTTGAAGGCAGGCCGCCTAAAATTTAGCCGCTCTTCGCCAGTGCCTAACATTGCTACAGCGGACAGCGGATGGCGCCTCAGGGCTTCCAGCGACCGATATCAAAGGCGCCGAGGTGCCCGGCAATATCGCCGGGGTCAAAAGCGGGGCCGGCAAACGCGCCGATGGCGTCAGAGGCGCCTGGCGCCTTGCCCTGACGTCCCAGGGCCGCGTCATAGAGGTCCGGCCTGAACACCCCCATGGCGGTCCGCAGCGCGTCCGGCCGCATCGCCGTCTGGCCCCAGCGCACCATCTGCGCGTAAAGCCAGGCGGCTTGCGCAGGATCGGGCCGGGCTGCGCCCTCGCGCCCGACCAGAAGATAGCGGTCGCTCTCGCGCCGTGCGCCGTCGGGTGAAATTTTCAGGCGGCCGTCCAGGGTGCGCTGGATCACCTCTGCATCGACGCCGATCCGTTCGGGCCGCGCCAGGATGTCCGCGGCGTCGGCCCGGTTTTCGGGCTGTTCTATGAATTCGGCAGCGTGGGAGGCCGCCCGGATCAGGGCCGCCAGCACGTCCGGATTTTTCTCCGACCAACTTTGCCTGACCGCGAGAACCTTTTCTGCCGCGCGCACCAGGATGTCCGAGACGAAATGCAGGATGTGGCCGACGCCGAGATCAACCGCGACCGAGTTCCAGGGCGCGCCGACGCAGAACGCATCGACATGCCCATTGGCGAGGCTCTCCACCATGTAGGGCGGCGGCAGCACCACCAGGCGAACGTCCTCGTCGGGGTCGACCCCGCCCGCCGCCATCCAGAACCGAAGCTGGTAATTATGGGTGGAGAACGGGAACGTCATGCCGAAGGTCAGCGGTTCTGCGCCGCTCTTGCGTCGCCTGGCAACGACGCGCGCAAGCGCCAGCGCCGTCGCCATGGGATCGACGCCGTCCCCCTCGATCTCACCCATGATCGCGGCATGCAGCGCCGGCGACACCGTGATCGCGTTGCCGTTGAGGCCCAGATTGAACGGCGCCACGATCGGCACCTTGACATGTCCGAGCCCGAGGCTCGAGGCGATCGCCACCGGCGCCAGCAAATGGGCCGCGTCGAACAGACCGATATTGAGCTTGTCGCGGACATTGGACCACGACACTTCCCGCACCAGCGTGACGTCGAGCCCTTCGGCCGCCGCAAACCCCTTGTCGACGGCGACGATCAGCGCGGCGGCGTCGACCAGCGGAATGAAGCCGATATGCAGCGGTGTCGTCATTTCAGCAGCTCCGATGCGGTCAGGATCGACTGCGCGATCTCGCCGATCTTCTTTTTCTCGCGCATCGCCGTGGAGCGCATCAGTACATAGGCCTCGTCTTCGGTGAGGCCCTTCACCTTCATCAGGATTCCCTTGGCGCGGTCGATCACCTTGCGTTCCTCGAGCGCGGATTTGGTGCGATCGAGCTCATCCTGGAGCTTCGAGAAGGCGTTGAAGCGGGAGATGCAAAGATCGAGAATCGGCTTGATCCGCTCCTTCTTCAGGCCATCGACGATGTAGGCGGAAACGCCGGCGTCGACGGAAGCCTGGATCGAGGCCGCATCGCTCTGGTCGACGAACATGGCGATCGGCCGCCGCACCGCGCGGCTGACCTGGAACATCTGTTCCAGCACGTCGCGGCTGGGGTTTTCCAGATCGATCAGGATGACGTCGGGATCGAGTGCATAGATTCGCGCCAACAGGCTCTGCATTTCGCTGATATGCACGACGCCGGTAAAACCGGCCTCCCGCAATCCCTCTTCCAGGATCGCGGCCCGGATCGGGCTTTCGTCGACAATGACGATTTTCGGAGACGACTCAGCGCTCATCGCTCAACTCTTAACCCGGCGGGAATCCATAGCACGTAAGAAGCCCGCGCAAAGCCTTGTAATTATGGGCAATTGGGACTAGCTCCTGCGGATCAATCAGGCAGATGAGATATGCAACAGGCCGCCGCGCCCAAAGTCAGCTTTGTTTCGCTTGGGTGCCCCAAGGCGCTGGTCGATTCCGAGCGCATCATCACCCGGCTGCGGGCCGAAGGCTATGAGCTGGCGCGCAAGCACGACGGCGCCGACATCGTGATCGTCAATACCTGCGGCTTCCTCGACAGCGCCAAGCAGGAATCGCTCGGCGCCATCGGCGAGGCGATGGCGGAGAACGGCAAGGTCATCGTCACCGGCTGCATGGGCGCCGAACCCGAGCAGATCGAGGCGGCCTATCCCGGCGTGCTGTCGATCACGGGTCCGCAGCAATATGAGAGCGTGCTGGAGGCTGTGCACCGCGCGCTGCCGCCGGTGCACAATCCGCATCTCGATCTGGTGCCGCCTCAGGGCGTCAAGCTGACCCCGCGGCACTACGCTTACCTGAAGATTTCCGAAGGCTGCAACAACCGCTGCAGCTTCTGCATCATTCCAAAACTGCGCGGCGATCTGGTGTCACGTCCCGCCAATGACGTGCTGCGCGAGGCGGAAAAGCTCGTCGCCGCCGGCGTCAAGGAATTGCTGGTCATTTCGCAGGACACCTCGGCCTACGGCGTCGATATCAAATATGCCGACAGCCCATGGAAGGACCGCCAGGTCCGCGCCAAATTCTTCGACCTCGCCAAGGAACTGGGCGATCTCGGCGCGTGGGTACGGCTGCAATATGTCTATCCCTATCCGCACGTCGACGACGTCATCGGCCTGATGACCGAGGGTAAGGTTCTGCCCTATCTCGATATCCCCTTTCAGCATGCAAGCCCGGAAGTGCTGAAAGCCATGAAGCGCCCCGCCGCGCAGGAAAAGACGCTGGCACGGATCAAGAAGTGGCGCGAGGAGTGTCCTGACCTCACGCTGCGCTCGACATTCATCGTCGGCTTCCCCGGCGAGACCGATTCCGACTTTGCGTACTTGCTGGACTGGCTGGAAGAAGCCGAGATCGATCGTCTTGGCTGCTTCAAGTATGAGCCGGTCGCGGGCGCGGCTTCCAACGCGATCGGCAACGCCGTGCCCGACGAGATCAAGCAGGAGCGGTGGAACGCGCTGATGGCGCGTCAGCAGAAGATTTCCGCGCGGCGCCTGAAGCGCAAGGTCGGGACGCGGCAGCAAATCATCATCGACGAAGTCGGCCCAACGGTCGCAAAGGGTCGTTCAAAGGCTGACGCGCCGCAGATCGACGGCGCGGTCTATTTGTCCAGCCGACGCCCACTGAAGGTCGGCGAGATCGTCACCGCGAAGATCGAACGCGCCGACCAATACGACCTGCACGGCAGCGTCGCGGGATTCTAGACCGCTCGACGCCGCTTGACATCCACTGCTGTTCGGCTGTATGGGCCATCGCCATGAAATTGAACCGGACCAACCGCCGCGCCTGCCTGCGTCGTCGCTCTGTCGACGATGGGTCGCGCCGTGTCCGACGACAACGCTGATTAACTAGTTCAGCAACGTTTTCGAGAAGGCCGCACCCTCAAACGTGCGGCCTTCTTGCGTTTCGGCCTGCCCTTTCACCTTAACCCACCCCGGAGATCGACATGACCAACGCCACCCATCCGTTCGACGCGCTGATGGACATCACCGCGCGGCCGCCGACCGT
The DNA here is from genome assembly GCA_043099345.1 of Bradyrhizobium sp. TZ2. Classification (GTDB taxonomy): domain Bacteria; phylum Pseudomonadota; class Alphaproteobacteria; order Rhizobiales; family Xanthobacteraceae; genus Bradyrhizobium. The sequence continues at coordinate 5,215,565 of CP170752.1, forward strand.
CTTCGTCAAGGGCGACGGCGCGTATCTGTGGGACGACAGCGGCAAGCGCTATCTCGATTTCATGCAGGGCTGGGCGGTCAACTGCCTCGGCCACTCGCCGGCCATCGTGGCCGACGCGCTCGCGGCGCAGGCAAAGCTGCTGCTGACCCCGAGCCCCGCCTTCTTCAACGAGCCCAGCCTCAAGCTCGCCAAGGCGCTGGTCGCCAACAGTTGTTTCGACCAGGTGTTTTTTGCGAACTCGGGAGCCGAAGCCAACGAAGGCGCGATCAAGCTGGCGCGGAAATACGGCGCGCGGCACAAGAACGGCGCATATGAAATCATCAGCTTTGTCGGCGGCTTCCATGGCCGCACGCTCGCGACCATGTCGGCCTCGGGCAAGAAGGCGTTCGAGCCGCTGTTCGAGCCCAAGGTCACCGGCTTTCCCAAGGCGCAGCTCAACGACCTCGATTCCGTCAAGCGGCTGATCTCGGACAAGACGGTTGCCGTGATGCTGGAGCCGATCCAGGGCAAATCCGGCGTGTGGCCGGCGACCGATCAATTCCTGCAAGAGCTGCGGGCGCTGACCAAGAGCATGGCCTGCTCCTGATCGTCGACGAGATCCAGACCGGCATGGGCCGGACCGGAAAGCTGTTCCACTACGAGCATGCCGGAATCGAACCCGACATCATGACGCTCGGCAAGGGCATCGGCGGCGGCGTGCCGCTGGCGGCCCTGCTCGCGACCGAGCATGCGGCCTGCTTCGAACACGGCGACCAGGGCGGCACTTTTAATGGCAATCCCTTGATGTGCGCGGCAGGCCTTGCGGTGCTCGAACATGTCAGCCAGCCGCAATTCCTGAAGTCCGCGGTCGATGCGGGCCTGTTCCTGGAGAGCGAGCTGCAACGGCTTTCGGCGCGGCACGGTCTCGGCGAGGTCCGCGGCCGGGGTCTCCTGCTGGCGCTGATCTCAAGCTGCCGATCGGTGCGTCGATCGTCGCGCAAGCGTTTGCGGAAGGTGTGCTCATCAACTCGCCGCAGCCAGAAGCGTTGCGCTTCATGCCGGCGCTTAACGTCACACGCGAGGAGATATCGCAAATGATCGATTGTCTCGATGCGATCCTGACAAGAGCGGGCGCCGCGCGGAGGGTGGCATAACTATCTCTATCGTCGTTCCGGGGCACGCGAAGCGGTGAACCTCAGATGCGCAATTTGCGCATCGGGGAACCTCGAGATTCCGGGTTCGATGCTGCGCATCGCCCCGGAATGACGAAGATCTACGGCCGCAAGATCGCGGCGCCCGTGGTCGCCCTGCTCTCGAGCTCCGTGTGCGCCTTGGCCGCATCCTTCAGCGCATAGGCCTGGTTGATCGGCACGTGGAGCTTGCCGTTGATCACGGCGGCGAATAGGGTGTCGGCGCCCTCGAGCAGTTCCTTGCGCGTGCTGACGTAATCGTTGAGTTTCGGCCGCGTCGCAAACAGCGAGCCGTGATTGTTAAGCTCGGCGAGCGGGAACGGCGGCACCGGGCCGGAGGCGTTACCGAAGCTCACGAACAGGCCTCGTGGCCGCAGGCAGGACAGCGAGCCGGGGAACGTGGTCTTGCCGACGCCATCATAGACGACGTCGCAGAGTTCGTTGCGGCTGATCTGCTTGACCCGCGCCACGAAGTCTTCCTCATTGTAGAGGATGGCGTGGTCGCAGCCATTGGCGAGCGCGAGGGTCGGCCTTGGCCTTGGAGCCGACGGTGCCGATCACGTGCGCTCCGAGCGCCTTCGCCCATTGGCAGGCCAACAGTCCGATGCCGCCGGCGGCGCGTGGATCAGCACGCGGTGGCCGGGCTCGACCTTGAAGGTCTTGTGCAAGAGATACCAGACCGTCAGCCCCTTGAGCATCAGGACGGCGCCCTGCTCATAGGTGATGTGGTCGGGCAGCTTGACCAGCTTGTCGGCCGGGATCACTCGCTCGCTGGCGTAGCCGCCGAGGGTGAAATAATAGGCGACACGATCGCCGGGGTGAAATTGGTGACGCCGGTCCCGACCGCCACGACCTCGCCCGCGGCTTCATTGCCGGCGATGAACGGCAGTCCCGGCGCCTTGTAGAGGCCGGTGCGGAAATAGACATCGATGAAATTCAGGCCGACCGCATGCTGACGGATGCGAACCTCGCCCGGCCCCGGGGCCGGCACGTCGACGCTCTCGTACACCAGGGCTTCCGGACCCCCCACTTTGTGTACGCGCACGGCCTTGATCATGACAGTCTCTCCCTCGGTATTCCTGAAAGCGCCGAACTCGAAGCGAAACGAAAGCTCATCGCCGCCGTATTGTCAACTCGCCAGCCAAAATCGGCTAGCGGGCGACCTTCCTGCGATTGCGCCTGGCGAGCACATTGAACAGTTCAACGGCGGCCGCGAACAACATGGCAAAATAGATGTAGCCGCGGGGGATATGGAAGTGGAAGCCGTCGGCGACCAGCGCCACGCCGATCAGCACCAGGAATGCCAGCGCCAGCATCTTGGTGGTCGGATGATTTGCCACAAATCGCGCCACCGGGCCCGACGAGACGTACATGACGATGCAGGCGATCACGACGGCCGCGACCATGATTTCGAGATCCTGTGCCATGCCGATTGCGGTGATGATCGAGTCCAGCGAGAACACCATGTCGATGACGATGATCTGAACGATCACCCAGAAAAACGCGCTGGCCCTGGGTTCGCCATCAGGCTCGCCGTCCTGCGCCTCGACCTCGCCATGAATTTCATGCGTCGCCTTGGCGATCAGGAACGCTCCGCCACCGATCAGGATGATGTCGCGCCACGACAGCTCGACATTTCTCACCGTGACGACGGGCTCCGTGAGACCGATCAGCCACACCAGCACGCTTAGCAGAACAATGCGGAACACCAGCGCCAGCAGCAAGCCGATCTGGCGCGCGCGCTTCGCCTGCACTGGAGGATGCGCGAGACGATCACCGAGATGAAAATGACGTTGTCGATGCCGAGCACGATTTCTAGTGCCGTCAAGGTCAACAATGCCGCCCAGGCTTCCGGGCTCGTCAATAATTCCATCATGCCTTGAACGACTTTATTCGCCGGATCACTGCGTCACTACCTATTGTGTAGACCGCGATAGCGCACAGCCCGACGACGATCGGGGGCGCCCACGTCGAAATCGCGGATGAGCGTATATATCGCAAGCACTGCTCCGATGGCCATCAGCCACAGGGTCAGCCAGCGCAGACGCACCACCCGGATCGGGTGCAGCACATGAAACGGCGCGAACGTCCGGTGCAATCAGGACCGCGATACCGAGGCTGGAAAGCGCGGGCGGCAAGTGCAGCAAGAACAAATAAAATGCTGCCACGTTCCATAGCGCCGGAAAGCCGCGGAAATGATTGTCCGACGCCTTCATGCGCCGATCGGCGAAATAGAGCGCACCGACACCATGATGCCGATGCCGAGCACCGGCGCGGCCACCGGCAGCAGCATTCCGCTCGCCGTGGTCGCATAGGCTGGAACGAAAACGTAGGTCACGAAATCGACGACGAGATCGAGCACCTCGCCCGACCAGTTCGGCTGCAGCCGCGGCATTCAGCTTCCGCGCCAGCGAGCCGTCGATCGCGTCGATGATCAGCGCGACGCCAAGCCAGCCGAACATGTTGGCCCAGTGTTCGCGCACCGCTTCCAGCATCGCGAGCAACGCGATGCCGGCGCCATTGCCGTGAGGATGTGTACGGCAAATGCTGCGGTTCGGGCTCGGCTCGTCGCCGGGGCGGAAACTGGCTGACTTGTCTGGTCCATTGCTCCGGCAGTGCTATCGGAATCGTCCTGATTTGCATATCCGCGTTTGCGGCGTTCCGTCGCGCGAACCGATGGAAACAATTCGGCGGGTTGATGGCTTGAAAAGGCTACCCCCGAGGGTCAATTGTCCCAAAATGAATGATACATCTCAAGCCTATGACGCCGCCGTAATCGGCGGCCCGGCTGTCCGCGGCCGTTGCGCTGGCCGGGACCGGCGCAAGGACCGCCCTGCTCGCCCGCCGCGTGCCCTATGCCGACAACCGCACCACGGCCCTGCTGGGGCTTCCACCGACCTGCTCGAACGGCTGGACGTGTGGCCGCTGCCAGGACAAGGCCGCCGCTTTGGCGACCATGCGCCTCGTCGACGATACCGGCCGGCTGATCCGCGCGCCCGAGGTGGGGTTTTCCTCGAACGAAATCGGCCTCCAGCAATTCGGCTACAACATCGACAACCGCTCGCTGATGGTCGCTCTCGAAGAACGTGCATCGGAACTGTCGAACCTGACCCGATTTGACGATGAGGCCGCAACGATCGATCCGCAGGATGCGATCGTGTCCATTGTGACAAACAAAGGTGAGCAACTGACCGCACGGCTGGTGATCGGTGCAGATGGACGGCAATCGCCTTCCCGGCATGCCGCCGGGATCGAAATCAGCCGCCGCGACCTGCGCCAGTCGGCGTTGACCTTCAACATCGGCCACTCTCGGCCGCACAACAACGTCTCTACCGAGTTTCATACGCCCCAAGGTCCCTGCGTGTTCGTTCCCTGCCCGGCACCCGCTGCAGCGTGGTGTGGGTTTCGGCGACCAGGGAAGCCGAGCGGCTGATGTCGCTGAGCGACGACGAACTGTCGGAGGCTGCGGAAAAGCAATCGCATTCCATTCTCGGCCGCGTCCGCGTCGAAACTGGTCGCAACGTGTTTCCGCTGACGATCGAGCGCCCCGATCAGTTCGCCAGCCATCGTGTCGCGCTGGTCGGCAGATCCGCCCATGTGGTGCCGCCGATCGGCGCGCAGGGCCTCAACATGGGATTGCGCGACGCGGCCGATATCGCCGATATCGCGGGCAACGCGATCTCGCTCGGAGAAGACCCCGGCTCGCCCACGGTGCTGGCACGCTATCAATCCGCCCGCCGCTCCGACGTCGCAAGCCGGTTGATCGCGATCGATGTCGCCAATCGCTCGCTGCTCAGCGATTTTCTGCCCATGCAATCACTGCGCGCGGTCGGAATGCATTTGCTCGGCTCGTTCGGCCCGCTGCGCCGGCTCGCCATGCGCGAGGGGCTCGCCCCGACCTGGAAGCGCGTGAGCTGAGACGCACCCAACGCGGGTCTCGCTACGGAAACACCAACCGTCCGCTCTGGATGAACCACATCACGCTGGTCAGCGTGACCACGGACGCGAAGGTTCCGATCAGGACGGCCACCGATGCCGGTTCGATCCAGGTGTTGTTCTGCCGTGCCATCACGAACACGTTCAGCGCCGGCGGCGCGCTGCCATCAAGACCGCGGTCGCGGCCCAAGGCTGCGCGAACGGCCCGAACAGCAGCATCAGTCCGAACACGATGAGCGGATGGATCAGGAGCTTGACCGCGATGACGCCGGGCACTTCCCAGGGCACGCGATCGAACGGGCGCAGCGCCACAGTAACGCCCAGCACGAACAGTGCCGTCGGCGCCGCGGCGTTCTGCAGAAATAGCAGCGTGCTGTCGATTGCGGCCGGCAGTTGAATATGGAGTGCCGCGGCGAGTGCCCCCGCCGCAGCCGACATGATCAGCGGGTTCAGCACGATCTGCCGCACCGCCACGCCAATCGCGTGCAGGAAGGACGGATGTTTGCGATCAGTCAGCGCCATCAGCAGCGGCACGATCGAAAACAGGAAGATGCTGTCGCAGCAGAAGATCAGGGCCGTTGGCGCCGCCGCCTGCTGCCGAGCACCGCCAGCGCCAATCCGGGTCCCATGTAGCCGATGTTGCCGTACGCGCCGGCCAGGCCCTCTATGGTGGACTTGCGCAGCGACAACTCGCCGATGAACCGGCTCGTCACCGCGGCAATCACGAAGGCACTCACGGTCGCAAGCGTTGTTGCGATCAGGAACGGCGGGTTGTTCAGTTCGGAAAACGGCGTCTCCGACATGATGCGGAATAGCAGCGCCGGCGGAGAAACATACAGCAGGAAGAAATTCATCCAGGCGAGACCGGATTCCGGCAGACCCCTGGTCTTGCCGCAGGCAAAAGCCGATGAAGATCAGGCCGAAATAGGGTAGCGCCAGATTGAGGATATCGGCCATCTCGGGAACGTCTTTTTCGTCAGTGATTTCGGGTCGATGGCGCCGGATGCGGTCATCGCATCTAAAGGTTAATTCGACCTATTGCCCCTAGCATCGGCCGCAATCATGGTCTATTCGACGGGACATGATTAAAGCGCGCACCGCCAAATTTCAGATCGGGCAGATCGTCCGCCACCGGGTATTCTCGTTCCGTGGCGTGATTTTCGACATCGATCCGGAATTCAACAATACCGAGGAATGGTGGTTGTCGATCCCCGAAGAGGTTCGACCGCACAAGGATCAGCCGTTCTATCATTTGCTCGCGGAAAATTCGGATTCGAATACGTCGCCTATGTCTCCGAACAGAATCTGCTGCCAGACGATTCGGCGGGCCAATCCGGCATTCGCAGGTGGCGGAGATTTTCGTGAAGGATAAATCCGGCGGCTATCGCCCGCGCAATCCCTCGCTCAACTAACCCTTCATCGAGACGAAAAAGGCGCCCGGTCGGGGCGCCTTTTTACTGTCCCGCGGCAGCGTTACTTCGCTGCCGGATTGGCCTGAAGTGCCTGCCGGTGGGTTCGCCTCGAGCTTCTTGCGGGCTTCCTCGGCACGCTTCTGCAGCTCTTCCTGCAGCTTCTTCTGGTTTCCTCGAACACCTTCGGATCGGTCGGCGGGCCGTCATAGGCTTTGGCGAATTCATTGGCCAGCGGCAACGGCAGCGTCAGCGGTGCACCGTTGGGGTGATCGCCTGAACAACGAGGTTCTGGCCCTTCTTCATGCTGCCGATCAGCTCAGGCGTTGCTTCATAGTCGGACATGCAGCCGTTCTGGAAGCAAATGACGTAGGGGCTCTGCTGCGGCGCATTGCTGTCGATGATGATCCGGGTTCCATGCACGAGCTGCATGCCGAGCGGCAGCGTCGCGCAGGATCTTCTTCGGCTCGCCTTCCGGCTCGATGATGACGGCGGCGATGACCGGCTGGCCGACTCGATGCGGCCGTCCTTGCCGGTGAAACAAACCTGCTTGGCGCCGGCTTCCTGACCCTTCAGGCAGAACTTGGTCCAGGGGCGTAGATCAGCTGGACCTGCTGGTCCTGTGGCTGGGCGGCTGCAGCGGGAGCGCCAGCGGCGGGGCCTGGGCGGCCGGTGCGCCGGCGGGGCCTTGGGAGCAGCTTTCGGGGGGCCTTGGGCGCCGCCGGCGCCGGCGTGGCCTTGGGCGCGCCAGGCGCTGGCGCGGCCGGCTGCTGGGCCTGCGCGCCCCCCCCCCCCGAGGCGATCAGCGTCGCGGACAATGCCGTAGCCGCCAACAGGGCAAAAGCCTGCCCATGCGGCCGGATCGAGGCGGCCAAGATACGGAAATTCATTGCGGAAAACCCTTTCTGAACGGGAGCACCCGAAACCGCTACAGGCACCAAAACCTAGCCGTTTGCGCGGCTGTCTCCTTGGCAATTGAGGCGGATACGTGACAGGCGTTCCGACCGCGTTCAATCGCCCGCCTTCAATACAGCGACCGACGAAAAGATCAATGCCGACAAGCATCTTCGACGTCAGTCAGGGCGAACGCCGATGCCTATGGTAAAGCTTGGCGGTGAGCATTTCCAGATCAAATTCGCGGCCGCCAATGACCATCTCCGGGCGTATCCGCCTGCGTGTCTTGCTGCGTGCATTAGCCTGCATTGTACTCGCGCTAGGTGCGTGGGCTGTAGCTATCGTCCGCCAGGCCCAAGCCGCCGAAACCCACGCGATCGCGATGCACGGTACGCCCGCTTTGCCGGCCGATTTCCCGCTTATGCCTTACGCCAATCCGGATGCGCCGAAGGGGGACGCCTGGTCTGGGGGCTGCTCGGAACCTTCGACAGCCTTAATCCGCTTATTGTCCGGGGTCTCGCCGTCCAGCAAATCAGAGGCTTCGTGGTCGAAAGCTTGATGGCGCGCGGCAATGACGAGGCGTTCACGCTTACGGCCTGCTCGCCAAGACCGTCGAGACCGATGACGCGCGGAGCTATGTGACGTTCCATCTCGACCCCCGCGCACGCTTCGCCGACTGCCGGCAGGTCACGGCCGATGACGTGTTGTTCTCCTGGGAGCTGCTGCGCGACCGGGGCCGCCCCAATCACCGCCAGTATTATTCCAAGGTTGCAAAGGCCGAGGCCACCGACCCGCTCACCGTGCGGTTCGATTTTGGTGGCTCCAACGACCGCGAGCTGCCGCTGATCCTCGGCCTGATGCCGGTGTTGCCGCGGCACGCCGTCGATCCCGCGACGTTCGAGGAAACCACGATGACCGGACCGCTCGGTTCCGGCCCCTATCGCGTCACCGCCGTCAAACCCGGGGCGAGCCTCACGCTGACGCGCAATCCCGACTATTGGGGTCGCGACCTGCCGGTGAACCGGGGGCTATGGAACTTCGACGAAATCAGGCTCGACTTCTATCGCGAAGCCAACGGCCAGTTCGAGGCCTTCAAGCGCGGGCTCTATGACTTCCGCGTCGAGCACGAACCGCTGCGCTGGCACGACGGTTATGATTTTCCGGCTGCACGCAATGGCGAATTGACCCGCGAGACCATCAAGCCCGGAATGCCGCAGCCATCGGAGTTCCTCGTGTTCAACACGCGGCGTCCGGTGTTCTCGGACATCCGGGTGCGGCAGGCGTTGACGCTGCTGTTCGATTTCGAGTGGATCAACCGCAACTACTTTTTCGGGCTCTATGCGCGTTCGGCGGGCTTCTTCGCGGGCTCCGAGTTGTCGGCCTATGCCCGTCCCGCCGACGAGCGCGAACGCGAGCTTCTGAAACCGTTCGCCACGCAGACCCGGCCCGACATTCTCGACGGCACCTACCGGCTGCCCGTCACCGACGGATCGGGTCGCGATCGCGCGACGCTGCGCAGTGCGCTGACGTTACTGTCTCAGGCCGGCTACGATCTCGATGGAACCGTGTTGCGGCAACGTTCCACGAAGATGCCCCTCACCTTCGAAATCCTGGTGACGACACGCGATCAGGAGCGGATCGCGCTGGCCTATCAGCGCGACCTCAAGCGCGCCGGGATCGAGGCCAGCGTGCGCGCGGTCGATCCCGTCCAGTTCGACCAGCGCCGGCTCGGTTACGAATTCGACATGCTGCAGAACCGCTGGGATCAGTCGCTGTCCCCCGGGAACGAGCAATCCTTCTATTGGGGCAGCCAGGCCGCCGACATTCCCGGCACGCGAAATTACATGGGGGCAAAGGGCCAGCGATCGACGCCTGATCGCAGCGCTTCTGGAAGCGCGCCAGCGGCGCCGGCTTTCATTTCCGCGGTACGGGCCTGGATCGCGTCCTGATGTCGGGTTTCTATGCTATCCCGGTGTTTAACGTGCAGGAGCAATGGATTGCGCGATGGAATCGGATAGAACGGCCTGCAGCGACGGCGTTGACGGGTTATCTGCCGGAGACGTGGTGGCACAGGCCCGACGCGCAACCCAAGTAATTGATCCCAAGTAATCCCACCCTAGTGACAGAGCTGAAATAACCCCGTGACCCAGCCCACCGCTTCGCCAACGCTCGATACGTTGTTCAAACGCATCCTGGCACGGCAGCCGGGTGCGCTGGCGCTGGTCGATCCTCCCAACAAGACGCGCGTGACGGGCCAACCGCCGAAGCGGCTTACCTATGCGCAGGCCGACCGCATGATCTCGTCGCTGGCCGCGCACTTCATCAGATCCGGATTGCCGTCGAATTCCGTGATCGCGGTTCAACTGCCGAACACAATCGAATTCGCGCTCACGGTGCTTGCCGCTTTCCGCGCCGGCCTCGTGGTCGCGGTGCTGCCGCTGCTCTGGCGACAGTCGGAATTGACCATGGCGCTCAACCGTACCGCGGCGCGGGCGATCGTAACGTCGAGCAAGGTCGATGGCGTCGTCTATTCGGATCTCGCCATGAACGCCGCGGCCGAAGCGTTCTCGATCCGTCACGTCTGCGGCTTTGGCAACGATCTGCCCGAGGGCATGGCTTCGCTCGACAACGCCATCTTCGGAATCCCCGACCACGCGCGCCGTGATCCAGGACGGCCGCAAGGCGGCGTTGATTTCCTTCGACGTGACATCGGACGGTTTCAGGCCCGTCCCGCGCGCCCATCTCGGGCTGATTGCCGGCGGCCTTGCGATGTCGCTCGAAAGCGACGTGCCGCAAGGCGCGACCGTGCTGTCAGCTTTCTCGCCAATGTCATTTGCCGGCCTCACCTCCTCGCTGGCGGTCTGGCTGCTGTCAGGCGGGACGCTCGTGCTGCACCATCCGTTCGACGAGGAGGTGCTGGAACAGCAGATCAACGAGCTGGCCTGCGATACGCTGATTGCACCGGCGCAACTGGCGTTGCGGCTGGACGAACTCGACCTCGCGACACGGCTGCCGAGCTTGCGCAACGTCATCGGCCTGTGGCGCACGCCGGAACAGGTAGGCTCCAGCGCGTGCTGGTCCGCGCAACAGGCCACGCTGACGGATGTATATCTGTTCGGCGAGGCCGGATTGTTCGGCGCGCGCCGGATCGCCGCGGACGGCTCGGCGGTCCAGATCAAGCCCGGCCCCCATGGCGCGCCGCGCGAATTGCCGGGATCGTCGATATCAGGTGAGATCCTGCTGACGCCGCGGGGCACATTGGGACTGCGCGGACCGATGGTGCCGGTCGCCGCCTATGCGCCGCCTCCGCCGCCGAGTGATTCCCTGATCGCATCGCCGCCGCGCGACACGTCGATACGGATTACGCGGCCCGGCTCGACCGCGTGACCGGCGCGATCAATATCACCGCGCCGCCCTCAGGTATCATGGCCGTCGGCGGCTACCGCTTCCGGGCGCAGGACCTGCAGGAATGGGCGCGGCGGCTCGGCCAGGGCGCGCTGCTGACGGCGTTGCCCGATCGGCTGAGCGGCCACCGGCTCGCAGGCCGCGCTCTGGACAACGCCCGCGCCCGCGACGCGCTGACAGAACTCGGGCTTAACCCGTTGATGGTGGAAGCGTTTCGCGATCGGACCACCACCACTTAAGCACAGCGGAATTGCGCGCCGTTGACGCCGCATTAAGTACGGCAAATTAGGATCGTGCGGCTTAGATGTGCGCCTGATCCGAGTTGCCAGATGTCCCAACAAGGTCCGATCCTCGTCGTATCGACCGTAAGGCGGCCGTCGTTTGCGTCCGCGCTTGATCTCGCCAGTCTGTTTCCAATCGTCGAGACCCCATGGACGGACGCCGCGCGCGCGGTCGAACAGGTGCAGCCGACCGCCGTGCTGGTTGCGACGTCCGATATCGATGAAGCCGGATTCGCGGCCCTGGCAACGCCGATCGCGACGCACCAGCCCTACCTGCCGTTGATTGCCGTCGATCCGCAGATTCCGCTTCCCGAAAACGCCATCCCGTTCTTTCAGAGCCAAGTCCTGCAGAGCCAAGTCCTGCAGAGCCAAGTCCTGCAGATCCAAGGCGGCTCCCACCGGCTGGCGGCGCGGCTGCGCGCCGCGCTTCGTGTCCGGACGTTGCATGCCACCGTCATGCGTCGGCTGGTGCCGTCAGCGCCGATCGTGCTGTCGCACATCGATCCTGCCCGCGATGCCACCGTGCTGCTGGTCGGCCGCGGCAACGCCTATCCCACGCTTTCGGTTTCACTCGGAGAGCGCACCGGCGTCGTCGGCGCGCTCTCGATCGAGGCAGCGGCGAAGCATCTCAACACCCGTGATATCGATGGCATCGTCGTGGCCGAAGGTTTCAGCGCGCGCGTGGTCGATGCCTTCCTCACGGTGCTGACGGAGGATGCCCGCTTCCGCAACCTCCCCGTCGTGGTGACGGGCTCCGATCTTGCGCCAGAATACGATCTGCCGAACCTCGAGATTATATCGGGCGAACCCGCGCAAGTGGTCGCGACGGCGCTGCCGCTGATCCGCCAGCACGCCTTCGAAGCGCATCTGAGCCGGACACTGAAGGCGATCGACGCCGAGGGCCTGATCGATGCTCGAACCGGCCTCCTGACTCTTGAAGCTTTTGAGCGCGACTTTGCCAGCGCCGTCTATCAAACGCAGCAGCGTGATGGCGGATTGTCTGTTGCACGCTTTGCCTTCGATCCCGAACATCCTCGCGCGCAATTCGACGGCGCGCGGATCATCAGCCGCCTGATGCGGCAGATGGATTTCGGCGCCATTCAAGAGGACGGCTCGGTTGTCGTGGTCTTCGCCGAGTCCGACCTGAAGACGGCGCACGCCATTGCGCGGCGGCTATCCAGCGTGATGCGCCATACCAGCCACGGCAAACGCGAGGCACGATCGGAACCGACTGTTACGGTTGCAACGCTGTTGCCGAACGATTCCGCGAAGTCGCTGCGCTCGCGACTTGAGGCAGAGGCGCAACGCGCCGCGTCTTAACTACCCCTTCCCGGCATCGCGACGTTCCCCGGACGCTGCGCAGTGCGTAGCGGTGCGCTGCTGATCCGGGGTCCATCCGTCTGCGCGTGTGAATGGGTCCCGGCTCTGCGGGCAGCGCTACGCGCCGCACCGCGTCCGGGACGCACCAATTACGCCGCCTTCTTGCTCTCGGCGAGGTTGGCGAGCTGCCGCAGTATCTCGGTCGTGCCCATCAGGCGCTCTTCCGGCGTTTTCCATTCCTGCAGGAACACCACCTTCATGTCGGGCCGCACCTTCGCGGCCTGGCCGTGCTGGCGGATGAAGAACACCAGCCGGTCCGGCTGTGCGAACTTGTTCTCGCGGAAGGTGATGACTGCGCCCTTTGGCCCGGCATCGACCTTCTCGACATTGGCGCGCCGGCAATAGGCCTTGATCGCGGCGACCTTGAAGAGATAACGGACTTCATCGGGCAGCACGCCAAAGCGGTCGCGCATCTCGGCGGCGAAATTGTCGATCTCTTCATCCGTATCGAGATCGGCCAGCCGCCGGTACAGCGACAGCCGCACAGCGAGGTCGTTGACGTAATCTTCGGGGATCAGCACCGGCATGCCGATGGTGATCTGCGGTGACCAGCGGTCGGCGGCCGGCTCCGCCACGCCGGCCTTGAGGTTGAGGATCGCCTCCTCGAGCATCGACTGATAGAGCTCGAAGCCGACTTCCTTGATGTGGCCGGATTGCTCCTCGCCCAGCAGATTGCCGGCGCCGCGGATGTCGAGGTCGTGCGACGCCAACTGAAAGCCCGCGCCCAGCGTTTTCCAGCGACTGCAGCACCTTCAGTCGCCGCTCGGCCTGGGCGGTGATCTTCTGCTGCGCAGGCAGCGTGAACAGGGCGTACGCCCGCAGCTTCGAGCGCCCCACCCGTCCGCGCAGCTGATAGAGCTGCGCCAGCCCGAACATGTCGGCGCGATGCACGATCAGCGTATTGGCGGTCGGAATATCGAGGCCGGACTCGATGATCGTGGTCGAAAGCAGGATGTCGTACTTGCCGTCGTAGAACGCCGACATGATGTCTTCGATGACGGTCGGCGGCATCTGGCCGTGCGCGACCGCGACCTTCATCTCCGGCACATTCTTGTCGAGGAAGTCCTTGACGCCGGCGAGATCCTCGATCCGCGGCACCACGTAGAACGCCTGCCCGCCGCGGTAGCGTTCGCGCAATAACGCCTCTCGGATCATCAGCGGATCGTGCGGCGCCACGAAGGTACGCACCGCCAGCCGGTCGACCGGGGGCGAAGCGATGATCGAGAGATCGCGCACCCCGGTCAGCGCCAATTGCAGCGTACGCGGGATCGGCGTGGCGCTCAGCGTCAGCACGTGCACTTGTGCGCGCAACTGCTTCAACCGTTCTTTGTGACTGACACCGAAATGCTGCTCCTCGTCGACGATCAGAAGGCCCAAATCCCTGAACTTGATCGACTTGCCAAGCAGCGCATGGGTGCCGATCACGATGTCGACATTGCCCTCGGTCAGCCCCTTCTTGACCTGCGTCAGTTGCTTGGCCGGGATCAGACGGGAGGCCTGCGCGACATTAACCGGCAAGCCCCGGAAGCGTTCGGCAAAATTCTTGCTGTGCTGCCGCGCCAATAGCGTGGTCGGCACCACGACGGCGACCTGCTTGCCATCGAGCGCGACCGCAAACGCTGCGCGCAGCGCCACCTCGGTCTTGCCGAAGCCGACGTCGCCGCAGATCAGCCGGTCCATCGGCCGGCCGCTTTCGGGAGGTCCTTCAGGGTGGCGGTGATGGCCCCTAACTGGTCCTCGGTTTCCTCATACGGGAAGCGCGCGCAGAACTCGTCATAGACATGCGGCTGCACCGGCATTTTCGGCGCCTCATGCAGATGCCGCTCGGCCGCGATCTTGATCAGTTCGCCCGCGATCTCGCGGATGCGGTTCTTCAGCTTGGCCTTGCGCGCCTGCCAACCGCCGCCGCCCAACCTGTCCAGTTCGACATTGGCGTGGTCGGAGCCATAGCGTGACAGCAGCTCGATGTTTTCGACCGGCAGGAAGAGTTTGGTTTCGGCGGCGTAATGCAGTTCGAGGCAGTCATGGGGCGCCCCGCCTACCTCGATCGTCTGCAAGCCCACAAAGCGACCGATGCCGTGCTCGACGTGAACCACGAGATCGCCGGTGGAAAGGCTCGTGACTTCGGAGATGAAGTTGTCGAGCTTGCGGCTCGCTTTGCGGGGCCGCACCAGGCGATCGCCGAGGATGTCCTGCTCGCTGATGACGGCGAATTCGTCGGTCTCGAAACCGCTTTCCATGCCGACGACCGCCAGCATCGCCTCGTTGCGCGGCGTCGCCTGCACCGTGCGCCAGGTGTTGACGCTGGTGAGGTTGGAGAGCTTGTGATCCCGCAGCATGCTGCCCATGCGGTCGCGCGAGCCCTCGCTCCACAGCGCGATCACCACCTTCTTGCGCTGCGCCTGCAACGCCAGAACATGCGCCACCACCGCCTCGAACACGTTGACAGTAGTGTCGGCGCGCTCGGGCGTGAAGTTGCGGCCCTGCCGTGCGCCGGCGTCGAACACGTCGGCGCTGTCGTCGGGCACTGCGAACGGCGTCAGCCGCGCCAATGCGGCTTCGCTGAGCCGCGTCGCCCATTCCGATTCAGTCAGATAGAGCCGATCCGGCGGCAATGGTTTGTAGATTGCGCCGCCGCCTGGATGGTCCAGTGCCTCGCGCCTCGCCTCGTAATAATCCGCGATCTGCTTGAAGCGCTCGCGCGCGGCGTCTTCGCCCTGCGGCTCGATCGCGACCGGCGCGCCGTCGAGATAATCGAACAGCGTGTCCATCCGCTCCTGGAACAGCGGCAGCCAATGCTCCATGCCGGGATGGCGGCGGCCTTCGCTGACGGCTTCATAGAGCAAATCGTCGCGCTCCGGCGCGCCAAAGGTCGCGACGTAGCCCATGCGAAAGCGGCGGATGGTTTCGGTGACGAGCTGGAACTCCGAGACCGGAACCAGATCGAGCGCGCGCATATCGAGCAGCGTGCGCTGGGTTTCCGCATCGAAGGTGCGGATCGATTCCAGGGAGTGGCCGAAGAAGTCGAACCGCACCGGCTGATCGAGCCCGGCCGGAAACAGATCGAGGATACCGCCGCGCACGGCATATTCGCCGGGTTCGCGCACGGTCGACGAACGGTTGTAGCCGTTGTGCTCGAGCCAGGCGACGATCGAGTCCATCGGCACGACATGACCCGGCGCAACCGACAGCGCCTGCGCCGCCACGACCTCGCGGGCCGGCACGCGCTGCACGATGGCGTTGACGGTCGTCAGCACGATCAGCGGCTTGTCGCTGCCCTGAAGGCGCGACAGCCGCGCCAGCGTGGTGAGGCGCTGTGCCAGGATGCCGCCATGCGGCGACACGCGGTCATAGGGCTGGCAATCCCAGGCCGGAAACTGCATGACCGGCAAATCCGGCGCGAAAAATTCCAGCGCCCGCGCCAATTGCTGCATGCGGGGCCCGTCGCGGCAGACCACCGCGAGGCTCACCGCCGGCGGCTTCGGCCTGGCCGCGACCGCGCGCGCCAGATCGGCAGTCACAAGCCCTCCGCGCCTTCCGCGACATTAGCGAAAGTCAGCGCGCGGCCGGGTGCAAGCAGCGTGGCAGGCGATTTGACCGGCGCCTTCATGCTTCGTGATCCACGGCGCGAAACGCCTTGATGCGGTCGAACAGCGCGCCCGCAAATTCCGCATCGAGCGGCTTGTCGCCGATCAGCGCAGCATAGAGATCGGGATCGGGCACCTCGGTCAGGCGCTCGAGTTCGCTCAGTTCGTCATCGCGCAAGCCCGATATCTCGGCATCCGCAAAGCGCCCGAGGATGAGGTCCATCTCACGGGTGCCGCGATGCCAGCAGCGGAACAGGAGCCGCTTGCGGCGATCATCAAGGCCGCCGCTTGATCGTGTCGTACCCGTCATTTTCGCCAATCCCATCCGAACGCCAAAAGCCCGGACGTGCCGGGCGGGGTTGATATAGCGGTCGGGCTCGCCAATGTCAGCCCTTTGTGTTCGCGCTGTCTGCGCAAAATGCACGTCATGGCCGGGCTTGTCCCGGCCATCCACGTCTTGACGTCAACACGGGACAAAAAGACGTGGATGCCCGGCACAAGGCCGGGCATGACGGCGAGAAACGGATTTAAAGTCTCCCAATGCGCCCCACCCTGCTCAATCCCTTGTTTGCACCGGTCACGAGCCTTCCCGGCGTCGGGCCGAAGCAGGACAAGCTGCTGCGCTATCTGCTCGGCCGCGATGAGACGCCTCGCCTGGTCGATTTGCTGCTGCATCTGCCGGCAAGCGTGATCGACCGCCGCGCGCGGCCGAAGATCCGTGACGCGGCGCAGGGAACCATGGTGACGCTGGAGGTCACCGTGGATCGTCACCGGCCGCCCCCGCCGCGCAATTCCCGCGCGCCCTACCTGGTCTACGCCAGCGACGACACCGGCGACGTGGTGCTGACATTCTTCCGCGCCAAGCCCGGCTATGTCGAAAAGCTGCTGCCGGTCGGCGAGAAGCGATACGTCTCCGGCACGCTGCAGATGTACGACGGCATGCCGCAGATCGTGCATCCCGACCGCGTCGTCGACGAGGCGGGATTTGCAAAACTCTCCGGCATCGACCCGGTCTATCCCCTCACCGAAGGGCTCGCGCTGGGTTCGCTGCGCCGCGCGATCGCGCAGGCGCTGCAGAAGCAGCCCGACCTGCCCGAATGGATCAGCCCGGAAGTGCTCCGCCGCTGCAACTTTCCGCCGATCCGGGAAGCGCTGAACCGCGTGCATGTCCCGGTCGAACTCACGGACATCCTGCCCGATGGCCCGTTCTGGTCACGGCTGGCCTTCGACGAGTTGCTGGCCGGTCAACTGGCGCTGGCGCTGGTGCGCGCGCAATTGCGACGCCCGGCCGGCGACCGCCACGCCGGCGACGGCCATCTGCGCCACAGGATCATCGACGCGCTGCCTTATGCGCTGACGACCTCCCAGCGCGACGCGGTTGCCGCCATCACCGAGGATCTGCGCCAGCCGGTGCGGATGTTGCGCCTGCTGCAGGGCGATGTCGGGTCCGGCAAGACCGTCGTGGCGCTGCTCGCCGCCGCTGCCGTCACGGAAACTGGCAAGCAGGCCGCGCTGATGGCGCCGACCGAAATCCTCGCGCGCCAGCACATCAAGACCATCACGCCGCTGGCCGAACGCGCGGGCCTGCGGGTGGCTATCCTGACCGGCCGCGAAAAGGGCAAGGAGCGGCGCGAAATCCTGGCGCGGCTGGAAGCCGGCGAGTTCGATTTTCTGGTCGGTACGCACGCGCTGATCCAGGATGACGTGATCTTCAAGGCGCTGGCGCTGGCGGTGGTCGATGAACAGCATCGCTTTGGCGTCCGCGAACGGCTTGCGCTGACCAACAAGGGCGAAGCCGTCGATGTACTGGTGCTGAGCGCGACGCCGATCCCGCGCACGCTGGTGCTCACATATTTTGGCGACATGGATGTCTCCGAATTGCGTGAGAAGCCGGCGGGCCGGCAGCCGATCGATACCCGTGCGGTTCCGAACGGCCGTCTCGACGAAGTCGTCGACGCGGTCGGCCGGGCGCTGAAGGCAGGAAAGCTCGTCTACTGGATCTGTCCGCTGGTCGAGGAATCCGAAGCCGAAGGCATCGAGCATCTCACCAACGCCACCGAGCGCTTCGAGCGCTTGCAAAAACGCTTCGGCGACCGTGTCGGGCTGGTGCACGGCCAGATGAAGGGGGCGGAAAAGGATCGCGTGATGGCGCAGTTCGCCGCGCACGAGATCGGCCTTTTGGTCGCGACCACGGTGGTCGAGGTCGGCGTCGACGTCCCCGCCGCGACTATCATGGTGATCGAGAACGCCGAGCGCTTTGGGCTCGCGCAGTTGCACCAGCTCCGCGGCCGGATCGGCCGCGGCTCCGAAGCCTCGACCTGCCTGTTGCTCTACAAGGAGCCGCTCGGCGAGATGTCGGCGGCGCGGCTGAAGGTGATCCGGGAAACCACCGACGGCTTCAGGATCGCCGAGGAAGATCTAAAGCTGCGCGGCGAAGGCGACGTCCTCGGCATCCGCCAGAGCGGCCTGCCCGGCTATCGTATCGCGCGCTCCGACGTCCACGGCCAGCTCATCACGCAGGCCCGCGACGAGGCGCTCCGCATCATGAAGGATAATCCGAAACTCGGAGGCGAACGCGGCGAGGCGCTGCGGTGTCTGCTGTATCTCTACGAGAGGGATGAAGCCGTGCCGCTGATTGGGGCGGGGTGAAAGCTCTCCGCCGTCATTCCGGGATGGTGCGTAGCACCAGACCTCAGATGCGCAATTGCGCATCGGGGAATCTCGAGATTCCGGGTTCGCGCTTTGCGCGCCCCGGAATGACGGCAAACCTCCTCCACCTTCACCTTTACAGGTGTTGGCGCCGACTGCAGCGCGGCCGAATTCGCCACGCGTGCGGCATTCGCCAGGCCGGCCAGCGCCGCATTGCGTTTCTGCGGGTCGGAGCCGGGCTGCACTACGCCGGCGGACATGATCAGGGTCGCGGCGTCCTCGGTGCTCATCTCGACTTCGATGATCTTGCTCTTGGGCACGTAGAAAAAGAAACCGGTGGTGGGGTTCGGGGCGCAAGGCAGGAACACCGAGATGTGCTCCTCCTGGCCCGGCAATCTGGCCGCGATGTCCACGCTCGGCGACTGCGATATCAGGACGATCGACCACATCCCCGGCGAGGGAAATTCAACCAGGCCGACCTTGCGAAAGCTCGACCCCTTCCCCGAGAACAGCGTCTCGAATACCTGCTTCAGGCCGCGATAGATCGCGCGCACCACCGGCATGCGGCCGAGCAGCCTTTCGCCGAGATCGACCAGCGTCCGCCCGATCAGGTTGGCGGCGAGGAAGCCGAGCAGCGTCAGCGCGACCACCGCGACGATGAGGCCCGAGCCGGGCAGCCCGAACGGCAGATAGGTTTCCGGCCGGTAGGCGGTGGGCACGAACGGCCGGACCAGATTGTCGACCCAGTTCACGAACCACCAGGTCAGGTAGAACGTGATCGCGACCGGTCCTGCGACAACAAGTCCGGTCAAAAAATAGTTCCGGAAACGGGCCATTAGCCCGGTATGGGGTGCGTCTGGCAGAGGTTCATCCAGGGGCGCGGTCGGGGGCAGTTCTTCGCGGTTCATTCGGGTTCCAGGTCAGGGCAAGCCGGCCTTGTTCCAGCTAAGCCATCCTAGCAGGTTTTGAAGGGCCATCGTGACAGCCGATAGGCTTACGCCTATTCGACCGTTACCGATTTCGCGAGATTTCTCGGCTGATCGACGTCGGTCCCCATCACCACGGCCGTATGGTAGGCCAATAGCTGCACCGGCACGGCATAGACCATCGGGCTAAAAGTCGCGGCCATGTCCGGCAGCACGATGGTCACCAGTGATTCGATGGTCGCTTCCGCCGCCCCCTTGGCGTCGGTCATGAGAATGATCTTGCCGCCGCGGGCGGCGCGACTTCCTGCATGTTGGAGACGGTCTTCTCGAACACCCGGTCGAACGGTGCGATCACCACGACTGGCATGTTCTCGTCGATCAGCGCGATCGGCCCGTGCTTGAGTTCGCCGGCGGCATGGCCTTCGGCGTGAATGGAGGAAATCTCCTTCAGCTTCAGCGCGCCTTCCAGTGCCAGCGGATAGCTGGTTCCGCGCCGAGATAGAGCACGTCCCTGGATTTCGAAATCTCGCGCGCCAGTTTTTCGATGTGCGGCTCAGTCGTCAGCGCCGCCGCCATCAGGCGCGGTATTTCAACGAGGCCATGGACGAGTTTTGCTTCGTCCTCATCCGACAATTCGCCGCGCCTTGCCGGCGGCGACCGCGAGCGAGGCGAGCACCATCAACTGGCAGGTGAAGGCCTTGGTCGAGGCGACGCCGATTTCGGGACCGGCCAGCGTCTGCAGCACGGTCTCGCTTTCGCGCGCGATCGTCGACGTCGGCACGTTGACCACGGATACCGTATGCACGCCCTGCGCCTTGGCGTAGCGCAGCGCGGCAAGCGTATCGGCGGTCTCGCCGGACTGCGAAATGAAGACCGCCAGATCGCCCTTGCGCAGCGGCGCCTCGCGGTAACGGAATTCGGAGGCGACATCGAGTTCGACCGGCACCCGCGCGAGCCGCTCGAACCAGTATTTGGCGACATAGCCGGCATAGCTCGCCGTGCCGCAGGCCGTGATCGAAATCCGCTGGATATCCTTGAAATCGAACGGCAGCGTCACCGGCAGTATCACCCGCTCGCTCGCCATGTCGACATACCTGGCAAGGGTGTGGCCGACCACTTCCGGCTGCTCGTGGATTTCCTTGGCCATGAAGTGGCGATAGTTCGCCTTGTCGACCAGCGACGTCGAGGCACTGTGCTTGACCGCATCGCGATGAACGATCGCGTTGCTCTTGTCGTAAATGACAGCGCCCTTGCGCGTCAGCACCACCAGTCGCCATCCTCGAGATAGCTGATGGTGTCGGTGAAGGGACCAAGCGCGATCGCATCGGAACCCAGATACATTTCGCCGTCGCCGTGACCGATCGCGAGCGGCGGACCGTTGCGGGCACCGATCATCAGGTCGTCTTCGCCGGTGAAGATGAATCCGAGCGCGAAGGCGCCGCGCAGCTCCGACAGCGCCGCCCTCACCGCCTCGACCGGCTTGATGCCCTGCTTGAGCAGGCTATCGACCAGATGCAGGACGATCTCGGTATCGGTTTCGGTCTTGAAGACCGTCCCCTTCTTCTCGAGCGCCTCGCGCAATTCGCGGAAATTTTCGATGATGCCGTTGTGGACCACGGCGACGCGATCGGTCGCGTGCGGATGCGCGTTGTTCTCGGTCGGCTTGCCGTGGGTGGCCCAGCGGGTATGCCCGATCCCGGTGTGGCCGCCGAGCGGTTCCGCCTGCAGCCGCTTTTCGAGGTTCTTCAGCTTGCCCTCGGCGCGGCGGCGCGCGAGGTGGTCGCCCTCCAGCGTGGCGATGCCCGCGGAATCATAGCCGCGATATTCAAGCCGTTTGAGCAGATCCACCAACTGCTCCGCCACCGGAGCGCGTCCGAGAATGCCGACAATGCCGCACATGCGGTTCAATATCCCCAAATCGACGAAAATCGTCGCAACCCGCGTCACTCTTAACGAAAATCGCAGTCCGACAGATACTCAATAATTATTGCGGATTGAGACAGTCTTAAGCGGAAAGCTTAACGGGTAGCAACCGGGTATTAGTCCTACTATGTCACCAGTTCCTCATGGTGAGGAGCGCGAAGCGCGTCTCCGGACGATGCTCTGCATCGCCGGGAGAACCATGAGGCCCGACTGTGGCCTACATCCTTCGAGACGCCCGCTGCGCGGGCTCCTCAGGATGAGGTTTGATGGTTATGACGCGGTAAGATTAGCCATCACGTCCGCCATGCCGACGGAATATGCGTCCGCGATCTCGCGGCACGATCTGCCGAGGCTTGGCCTTGGTTCCCCCAAGGAAAGAGGGAGCAGGAATGCCGGATGCGCGCTGCACCCGCGGTCTCGCGTGCAAGATGCACAAGCAAAAAAGCACACGAGCATACAGGTTCAGCGGAGGCAATCCGGCATTCCCTGCGCAATGGCTTTACGGCTTACTTCGCGCTCTTCCCGGCGACGAATTCCTCTTGTCACCGTCACCAGCGGATTGAGATTTGTCTAAAAGCCCGGTCGGGCCGACGCGTCTCCGCTGGCTTGACATCAGCCACGGATGCCAGAACCACGCGACTTCGCCGTACGCAGCGCCCTCAACCGCCACTCCGATCGGCAAGATGCCGACTGAGGTTCTGGCGAGGGCCCCGAAACGCCGGTCGTCTGCGCAAACGTAGATCACTCACGGGAGAACCCGCCCTGCGACCACGATCGCGCCCGACGCCGCTGCGTCCACCGCATCCAACCCCGCGTTCGTGACGATCGCGATACGCCCCTCTTGCCGGGGTGGATGGGCGAAGTGATAGCGATGATTTGGCCTGTGGCGAAAGCGGAATATTTTTACGGGTGAGACTGGACGGGCAGCATCAGGTTGATTTGGTTCAACAAATAGCGCTGAACGCGCAGGGCAAACCAGCTAACTCGCGGGGATTAAATGCACTGGCACCGTAATCCCTAGGTCCGTCCTCGACGACGTTCATTTCCTTTTGCTGGCGGAAGCCTTTTGGGTGGCGTCGATCACAACGATTTCGGAGGCCCGCTCGCTGTTCTTAAGGCGCTCGTCTCGAATACGCCTGACCTCATTCAACTTGTTGCCCAGATCACCGTAGTCGATGATTACAAACACTCCAAATTCGGTTTGCGAGGCTGCTTTATAGAATTCCAGTTGCTTCTCGTAACCGTGGACGACCGTGCCGCCGGATCGTTTCATCTCGACCAACACGCGGGCTTTATAGCCGCTAGAAAACTTGAAATCGATCGGTCCCCCGCCCATATTGGCCTCGGGCGAGATCTCCAGATCGTTCGCCTTACAAAATGCATCAGCAATCGCGTAGTAGATGAGTTGGGAAGCGCGCTCTTTCTTGGGCTTGCCGCCGATCCAAAGCTCCTCCCAGACATTGCCGACTTCTACGTGCCTCTTGAATTGGTCGATCGTGTCTCTGACGACGCGCATGATCTCGCCGGGACCGAGCTTTAGATCATAAGGCGATACCTGTTTGAGCCCCGGAAATCCGTTCGCGACGATCGCCTTGAGTCGATAGTAACCAAGTGCATCCAGGTTTGGATCATAGTTGCTGACGTTCTCCTTCACAGCGGCCAAGAAGAAATCGAAGTCGGCTGGCGATCCCATGGCGGCGCTACGGAGTGCATGTTTCCGGTCCGCTACGGTGGGTCTGATAATGCCACCTTAAAAATCGATTTACGCGGTCACGTATGCGCGCGTTTTCCATCGCAGCGCGCTCAATATCCGACCAGTCATTAGCGATGGGCAGTTCGCGGACGATATCCGCAGGAACAAGGACAATCGGTGCGGCGCGACCTTTCGGGTCAACAAACTTTGGCAACTTATGGCCCGCACAGATATCGAATGAAAACAGTGGCACCCCATTCGCTTGACAGAAAGCTTCGGTGATCGCCGCCAAGTCTTCGATGATGACTGTCGTTGTCATGTCGCTGATGGTGTCGGGACCGACATCCTCTTCAAAAAATCCCATTAACGAGATCATCTCTGGATCGCTCGCGCCCAGCGTGATGATCTCCTTGCTTGTTCGGAGGATGGCTTCCCGGATGTCCTCAGGCCGGGAGTTGCCCGATCGGCCACTGCCACCATATCCCAGCCCATTCTCAGGCGGTTCACTCAGGTCAAGTTGGCGCCGTGCTGCCTTCCAAGCTGCATCATCCTCTGCCTTCGAGATGTTGAGCATGCGTACCAGTATCTCGAAGTGCTTGCGAAACCGGTCAATGGCTGTTGTGTTGATCGTCTTGTTGCCGGACTTCTCCAGCAGCACCGGATCTATGAACAGCGGCACATCAACGTCTAGGAACGGGTCGATCAGCCCTGCAGCTGCCAGAGCTCGTGACGATACGCCGAAATAGGCTGAAAACAGGGTTGGGTTTTGGACGCGAGCCATGGCTAAATGTAACTCGCGCTCAGATTGAACGCTAACGCCGATACCATACTAATGTGGATAAGGCCCAGGAATTACGGTGACAGCACTGTCACCGTAATGGAGGTTGACGCCTCCTGTTAAGCAGGTTGACACCCCCGGGTCATACGCCCCAGTGCCACGGCGGCCATTAGCGGCCGATGATGTAGGTGTGCGACATGCAGAAGCCGAAGCCAGCTCTCCGCTCCTGCGTGCCGGTGGCACAGGGCGCAGCGGTGATAAGGACTGCGGCGTCTATCTCCGCCGATCGACGGACTACAAGAGCATCCCGTATCATTTTACCACCACACTGCGCTAATGACGGAAAATGGAACCTCTTAGCGATTATGCTGTTCTTAGGGCTTGAAAAGGTCCCAGTCTGGAACAATCTATGACGTGATAAACAGCATAACGGTGGAAGTCATGGAAATCTCGATGCGTGGCTGGAGCCGGAATATGGGCACCACCAAGATGGCCGACTACGATCTCTCGGCAATGACCGCGAGCCGGGACCCGACTAAGTCGGTCCATTTCGGCCAATCAGCACTATTTAAGTCGTACGGCGAAGTGAGCGTAGCGTGGGGTCAAAGCCTGCGCTTCACAGGTGACTATCGTGTTCAAATTGACTTCTCGCGCTCCGATGTCGTGAAGCTCTTCAAGACGATGTTTGGTTCGGTCATAACGATCGATATGCTCGAAGAGTACGGCCTCTCAATTTCGGACGATCTCAAAAAGAAACTGCTGGGCGAGATAAAGTTGGCCGATCTGACCATCGGTGACTTGGCTGGGCTGGGACTTGCCTCCAAGAAGAAGAACCGACAGAGGACGCCACTCCGGCGACCGTCAAACCGCTCTTCCCCGAAGACTTTGATCACTACTTGCCGCCGCGGCGCCTTCTCGGGCGTCGCGGAAGCGCTTGATCCATTTTTGGCGTACTCAGCAAGAACGCGCCGCTAATTTCCGCATTCTCTCGGTGAGGCTTTCCGGAAGGCTAGCGGAATTACGGTGACAGTGCACTCAAATGCGCTATGCGAGCAATCCTCGGTCGGACTAAGTGCACTGTCATCGTAATTTCCGAGAACGAATCGTTCAAGATAATCTACTTTCGGTCCTTTCGTACAACACTGTAGCGGATGCCTATCCGGTTCAGGGGCCAATCACTGGATGGCGACTCGCATGAGCAAGATCCTGTTCACGCTGCTGGCGCTGGCGACCATGACCGGCACAGCGTCGGCGCAACAGCGCACGTTATACGACTCGCGCGGCAATGCCGTCGTCCGGTCGGCGACCGACAGCCAAGGCTCGACGACGAACTACGATGCGCGGCAAGGTCATCAGCCGCGAGTCCACCAGCGGCAACACGACGATCATGACGCGGGCGGGCGCAATATCAGTAGTTTAAAAGGTAAAGCCCAATGACGGCCTTTAGCGCGCTTCCCGCCGGGCTCGAACCTTGGCAAATCCAAGCCATCGAGCGTATCAACTATTTGCGTGGTCGCATCATCACGCACTATGCGCAGTGCGAATTCCTCTTGGCCGATATTTCGGTCAAAGTAGATTTTCGGTTTGTCTACCTACTCAAGAATCGCATCAAGGCTGCGAAGGAGATTACCCAACGCGGCGCCCCGTTCGACCGCTACGCGGAAGACGTGGGCGGCCTCTGTGATGAACTTGCGCGATGGGATGATATTAGAAATTTTCTCGTACACGGTTTTGCAACACTCGAACACGACCCGGCGGGCAATTTCGGATTTGAGTTTCGCCGATATGGAGCGAACGGGGGATGAAAAATTTCAGCTATCGATGTGGAAGATTCAGATGCCAGACCTTGAGGCTGCTGCAGATCGAATCGGAATTCTGTGTGGCACGTTTATGAAGACGTTCGAGCGGATTTACATGGAGCAGGGTTTGGAGAAGCAATTTAGGGAGTTGTTCTAGGTTGCCAGCGACGGCACCCAATCGGTGATCCTAGATCGTCGGCCACGAAATCCTGTGAGGATTTGCGTTAATCCACAAACCGCGCCCGCCCCGCGATAGCTTTCGCGTCTAACTTACTGAAAGAAAGTCTGGCCTTTAATGTTCGACAGGTCTTGCCTTTTCATCTTGACCGCTGTCCTCGTGATGGGACAGGCCGGTGCACTTGCTCAGACGATGGAAAAGAACGCTTCGTTGGCGGGGGATGTCATAGGGCATCTATACCCGTGCTCGTTTTCTTTGCCTTGCCAACGGCATCCCTATGCCGACCTTTGAAAAGGCCTACCCCGAGCTGGTAGAGCGTGCCGCCGCATTGAAGTCCAAATATCCAGAGTTTTGCCTTCGGCGAAGCACATGGTGTCGAGATAGCAAATAAGTGGGTTCCTTCGTCCCGGCCCTCCAGAGAAGTTTGGGTTGTGCACGACTTATCAAACCGCATTCAAAAATCCGAAATGGTAACGTGAAAATCATGAACCGCCGCGCGATACGGGCAGCTAGAACTGTTCGTTGCGTCGTTCGCCAACGTGCCGATCAAGGATTAAGAACCGCAGACTGCCGACCTTTACGCTTTCAAATGCGGTCCGCTAGCGCTTCGGTGTCGATAACGCTCATCCACGGCCAGCACGACCATCAGCGAGACGATTGCGAGGAAAGCCAGCGCTTCGCTGTCCGACATCAGCCCCATGGCGTTTGACCTCGGCGAGACAGTCTTAAGCAGAAAGCTTAACAAGCCCTGCGCTTAACCCTCTTTCGGCTTCTTCCCGCGCATCTTCATCTCGCGATACCTTGCCGCCCCGCCCTCGCGGTTGCTCTGCGGGCTGCGCTCCACCGCCATCGCATCGTCCGGCACGTCCTTGGTGATGACCGAGCCCGAACCGATATAGGCGCCGTTGCCGATCTTCACCGGCGCCACCAGCGACGAATTGGTGCCGATGAAGGCGCCGGTGCCGATCGTGGTCTTGTGCTTGCCGAAGCCATCGTAATTGCAGGTGATGGTGCCGGCGCCGATGTTGGAATTGGCGCCGATATGGGTGTCGCCGATGTAAGAGAGATGGTTGACCTTGACGCCGGCTTCCAGCGTCGATGCCTTGGCTTCAACGAAATTGCCGATCTTGGCGCCTTCGCCGAGTGAAACGCCGGGTCGCAAGCGCGCAAACGGGCCGACCAATGCCTTCTTGCCGATCGCGGAATGCACGATGTGCGAGAACGAATGGATCACCGCACCGTCGGCGATGGTAACGCCGGGTCCGATCACCACGAAAGGCTCGATGGTGACGTCGTTGCCGAACCTGGTATCGGCGGCGAGATAAACCGTTTCCGGCGCGATCAGCGTCACGCCGGCATCGAGTGCCGCCTTGCGCAGCCGCGCCTGCATCACCGCTTCCGCCTCCGCAAGCTGCGTCTTGGTGTTGATGCCACGTACTTCGTCCTCGCTGGTTTCGATCACGACGGCCTCCAATCCCATTTCGACGATGGCGACGGCATCGACCAGATAATACTCACCCTTGCTGTTGGTGTTTCCGATCCGGTCGAGAATTTCCAGCGCGCGGCGGCCGTCGAACGCCATCACGCCGGCATTGCACAGCGTGACCTTGCGCTCGTCTGCGCTCGCGTCGGCATGTTCGCGGATCGCCACCAGGCGATCACCCTCGAGCAGCAGCCGTCCGTATCCGGCAGGATCCGCGGCGCGGAAGCCGAGCACCGCGAGCGCGGCGCCCTTTCCAGCGGCGCGCGCAGCCGCGCAAAGGTCGCAGCCGAGATCAGCGGCGTGTCGCCAAACGCCACCAGCAAGTCATCGGCGCCGCGCGCAATCGCCTCCCGCGCCGCCAGCACGGCATGCGCGGTGCCGAGGCGCTCGGCCTGAATGAAGGTTGCCGCATCCGGCCGCACCCGTTTGACCTCGTCCGCGACAGCCTTGTGGTCGGGTCCAATTACCGCCGCGAGTGCCGCGTCCGCGCCGTGCGGAGCCGCGGCCAGCACATGCGCCAGCAGCGACTGGCCGGCGACGGTGCAGAACCTTCGGCAGCGCGGAGCGCATGCGGGTGCCCTCACCGGCCGCAAGCACGACAGTCAGGCTGGATCGAGCGGTCATTGTGGTCCTCAGGGTCTGACTCAAAAGCAGCCAATGAAATCGGGCACTTTCGGTTGGCTCGTCATGCCCGGCCTTGTGCCGGGCATCCACGTCTTTATTCCCATCGAGCAAGAAAGACGTGGATGGCCGGGACAAGAAGCCCGGCCATGACGGAAAGTATTGGGCGAACGGCTTTCCGGCCGTCTTTAATTGTTTTCCCGGGGAGATCAAACCGATTCGCCGCCCCACAAACGTCCAGATTCAAGTTGGCGGCCCATTTCCTGTTAATGTTTGCCTTGTGATTCGGCAGGCCTGAAGGAGGGCCAAGGGCGTTTGGCCAAAAATCCAGACCATCTCGCGGACGGTTTCGACACGGACGACACCGGCGGCGTGCTGAGCGGCTTGTTGGCTGAGGAAGACGAGCTGGACCGACGGGCGCTGTGGCGGATCGGATCGTGGGGGTCGGTGCGACCGGCGCGGTGATCCTTGCCGTGATGGCCAACCAGTCGTCGCTCGGATTTAAGCGCGATCAGATGGCCGCCGCCGATCCTGACCCGGCAGGCGCAGCAAATCCAGTCGGTTGCCAGGGAAACCCAGAACGAGGCCCGGCGGCTCGCCTCCGCCATCGATACGCTCAACGGCGATCGGGACCGGCTGTATTCCCGCGTCACCAGCCTGGAACAGGGCCTGGACTCGGTCACCGGCGCGATCGCCCGGCAAGGTTCCGCACAGGCTTCACCACCTGCCACCACCGAGCCGCAAGCTGCCCAAAATCCACCCGCGCCTGCGGTTGCGCCGGTCGCGACCACTCAGGCCGACACGCCCGTCTCGGGGAAACCCGCAGCCAGCGCCGCGGAACCGGGCTTGGCGACAGTTTCGTCCGTCGCAAAGGACGCAGCGAAGACCGATATCGGAAAGTCGGATACCGCCAAGATCGAAACTGCCAAGATCGAACCCACCAAGCCGGATACCGCAAAGGCCGACACTGCAAAGGCCGACACCGCGACGTCGGAAATCGCGAAGGCTTCGCCCGCAACGCCGCTGGTAGCCGCGCAATCGATGATGGCCCCGCTCGACCCCGCGGCCGGAAAACTGATCGAGCCGAGCAAGGCCCTGAGCGCCATCGTCGCGAGCCCGATCCCGGACGTGGTGGCGTCGGCATCATCGGCGAGCGATGCCGAAGACGAATTCACCGAGCCGAAGGTCGCGCTGCAGCGAACCGAGTTCGGTGTCGATCTCGGTAGCGCCAATTCGGTAAGCGGCCTGCGTGCGCTGTGGCGTGGACTGTTGAAATCGCGATCGAACGCCCCGCTGACGACGCTGCGCCCGATCATCGTCGTGAAGGAAGGCACCAACGGTCTCGGCATGCAGCTTCGACTGGTGGCGGGTCCATTGAACGATGCCGGCGCCGCCGCCAAAATCTGCGCCGTCCTGACCGAAAACAAGCGGCCATGCGAGACCGCGATCTTCGACGGCCAGCGGCTCTCGCTCAAAGCGGACGACCCGCCGCCGGCGACGACAAGGCCCGCGCCGCGGCGCGCCGCCGCCAAGCAGTCGGCTGTCATCGAGGAGCCGCCGAAGAAGCCGGAAACGTCTACGGCGCTATCGTCATTTTTTAACAGGAAGAATTCCCAACAAGTATTTGATTCAATGCGTTGCGGGCGATTTTTTACTTCTTTCGCGTCCATGACCTGCGCTGCCGCTTGTCCCCGCCGAGTTTCCCGATCATATAGGTCAGATGAAAAAAACCCCGTTCCGGCTGACGCCCTATCAGGTGCAATTTCTATTGGTGGTCGGTTTCGTGACCGTCGGCTACGCGCTGTATCTGCGCTACCTCGCCATCGAATTCTCGACCGTTGCGTTGGCCTGCGACGCCGGCCTGCAGACCATGCTGTGCAAGGCGCGCTCGCTCGCCACCTATCTCTTCAAGAACTCGGTATTCGGCATCGTCGCGCTCATCGTTGCGACGCTTCACGTCATGCGGCCGTCGATCGTGCTGTTGACCGTTGGACTGATCGCGGCCGGATTCGGGATCGTGCTCTACAACATCGCGTTGTCGGGAATTGCGATTGGGCTGCTTATTTTGGGATTTGCTCGGCCCGCGCCCGCCACAGCGTGAGCGCAAGAGCCAGGTAAATCGCGCAGGTCCACATCGACTGCCAGTTCTGGTTGCCCTCGTTGAACCCGGTGTAGAGCGCGGCCACCACGAGCAAACCGGCAAAGGAGGCTTCGGCGATCGGCCGCACACCCTCTTTCGGCCGGTTGAGCAGCATCAACGCCGCAAACGGCACCACCGCCATGGTCAGCGAAGCGAACGGAAAATCGCGGTAGCGCGGATCGAACGCAAAGCCGAGCGCCGTCTCCGCCGCGATCAACGTGGTGACAACGAGCACCAGTCCCAGCAATGCCGTCAGCACCGACCGCGTTCGGCCATCGCGCGGGCCTAGCAGTTCGAGGAAAGTCGGCAGCGGCCGGCCCGACATCGCCGCGTTCGCGCAGAGCATCGGCGAGGCGATGGCCGCTGCCAGAAGCGCACCCCATTGCAGCCAGCCGCCGATCCCGTAACTTTCGTAGAACATCTTGTCCGCGGCGACCCCGAGCAGCATGCCGCTGATCGTCGCCGACGTCCCGACCGCGATCCACGACGCCAGTCGCGGCTTCCACGGCCGGCGTCGCAGCGTCAGCCAGCCCGCCAGGAA
This sequence comes from Bradyrhizobium sp. TZ2, assembly GCA_043099345.1. Lineage (GTDB taxonomy): Bacteria > Pseudomonadota > Alphaproteobacteria > Rhizobiales > Xanthobacteraceae > Bradyrhizobium. The sequence continues at coordinate 5,246,357 of CP170752.1, forward strand.
AACGAAGGCGCTCAGCGTCATCCCGCATCCCATCTGCAATTTCCAGAACGGATAATTGCTGATTGGCTCGCCCGGCGGATACTTCACCGCACGCTGCGCGTCGTCGATCAGGCCCCAATAGCCGCCAACGGTGCCCTCAAGCTGGCGCTTCCAGGGCTGGTCATAGGCTTCGATCAGATTGACCCGAAACTTCTCGCGCTTGGCAACATCGAGGATTTCGGAGACCACGCGCGCCTGGTTGGTGCGCGAGGGCAGCGCGCCATCGCGCATCCGGCCCGCGCTCGGCCAGCCGGTCTCGCCGATCAGGATCTCCTTGCCCGGAAATGAGACCGCCATGCGCTTGCGGATATCGTCGACATGGCCGGCGGCGTGTTCGCCCGCACCGGGATGTCTTCCCAATATGGCAGGATGTGAATCGTGACGAAGTCGACCGCCTCATAGATTTCGCGGTTGCGCAGCCAGAATTCCCAGACATCGGCATAGGTGACCGGCACCGTGACCCGAGACTTGACCGAGCGGATGTTAGCCGCAAGGTCCGATGTCGTCATCTCGCCGCGCAGCAGCACCTCGTTGCCAACCACCAGCGCCGTAATGACGCCGGGGTGTTCCTTGGTCAGCTCGACCGCGATCGACATCTGCGCGAGGTTCTTGATCCGGTTGCTGGAGAGCCAGATCCCCTGGATGACCTTCAGGCCGACCTTGGCGGCAAGCGCCGGAACCTGGTCGAGCCCGTTCTCGATCGAATAGGTGCGCACGCAATCGGTGATCTTGGCGAGCTGCGCCAGGTCCTGCGCGATCTGTTCAGCCCCGATATGGGTGGTCGGGACCAGCGGCGTCTGCGCGCCGCGGAACGGTGCATAGGACACGCATTGCAGCTTGGCATTGGGATCGATCGGGGCGCGCACCAGCGTGATTGGTGTGGCCAGCCACCACCAAAGAGCTGCGATCATACCTAGCGATGACAGGAGAAGCGCCAGCGGCGTACGAAGAGAAATCGGTTCCATCCTCCGGGCGGGGACCGTCGATTAGCCGTTCGTCGGCGTTCTGCCAAGATGCACGATAGCCCTATTCCCCGTCTTCCCCCTGCGGCAGTTTTACCACGCTGCGATAAAGTTGTGACTTTGCTGGACAAAATCCGAAATAACCGTCATGTGAATCGCCAAGCGTCTCCGCCGCATTGGGGACCTATTTGGACGGCAACAAGCCAGCCATCACACCAGCCGCTGCCGGCGGCCGGAAACAAATCGGGGAATGTATGCGTCGACGGGTGCTTGATCCTAGAGTTTCGGTTTTGCGCCACTTCGCCGCTGCGGGTCTGACCCTCCTGATCGGATCGGGCGGAGCGCTCGCCCAGAGCGGTACCCCGGCTCCCCAGGATCAGCCCGGCAAGCCGCCGGCTGCCAGTGCAGCTGACGTCAGCAAGGACAATCAGCGCAAGACCGACGAATTCGTCGAGGCCTCGCAAGCGATCAACGGCCCGGGCGGAAACCCCGAATGCGTCTGGCTCGGCCGCCGCGTGGTGCGCCTGATGTGGCTGGACGACCTCGATACGGCGTTCCGGCACCTCGACCTTTATGACCGGTTCGGCTGCCCCGGCGGCCACGTCCAGGCCACCTTCCGCTGCCTGACCCGCTTTGGTGCCCAGATCGACCCCAAAGTGGCGGAAACCCTGTCCAGCCGCATCCATGCCTGCTGGATCAATCCGGGGCCCAGCCCCAGGCCGCTGCTGCAGCAAGCCCTGCGCCACCAGCCACGGCCGGCGCCGCGCCTGCACCCGCGGCGTCCCCCTCGCCGGCTCCCAGCCCCACGCCCGCGCCGAAATAGAAATAGACGCCCGGCATTCAGGATACGTTCAGCGGAACGATCCTAATTCTCCGACGTTTGTCGGCCGCGGCCCTTAAAACGCCATGGCGTCATACCAGTTGTGAAATCGCGCGGCAGGATTATCCTCATCATGCCGCAGTGTCGGTCGAACCTAGGGGACAGGTTCGCTTCCTTAAATTGCAGCCCCGTATGGTTTAGCCACCGATGCGCGCCGTCGTAGCCGTTCTGCTGTTTGTAACCGCAGCTCATGCCGGGCTGTGGGGTCTGTTCCAGGAAAAACAGCCGGCCCCCGATTTCCGCGGCATCCTGCCAAGCGTTTCCTATGCGCCGTTCGAGGGCAGCGCCCATCCCGACGTCGACAATATTCCGCAGATCGAAAAAATCCGCGCCGACCTGAAGAAACTATCGACGATCACGCGCGCGATTCGCCTCTACTCCTCGACCGGCGGCGTCGAACTGGTTCCGCCGATCGCCGCCGAGTTCGGCCTGAAGGTCACCATCGGCGCCTGGATCGACAAGAATTCCGACCGCAACGAGCGCGAGATCGACGCGGCGATCACGCTCGCCAAGCGCAACAGCAACGTCAACGGCATCGTCGTCGGCAACGAAACCATCTACCGCGGCGAACAGAAGGTCGAAGACCTGATCGACCTGATCAAGCGGGTCAAGAAGTCGGTCAACGTTCCCGTCACGACCGGCGAAATCTGGAACATCTGGCGCGACAATCCGGAACTCGCTTCCTCGGTCGATTTCATCGCAGCCCACGTCCTGCCCTATTGGGAAAATTTCACCGACAAGCAGGCGGTCGATCAGGCGGTCTACCTCTACGGGCTGCTTCGCGAGAAATTCCCCGGCAAGCGCATCGTCATCGCTGAATTCGGCTGGCCGAGCGCCGGCTACAATTTGCGTAACGCCGAACCGGGCCGAAGTTCGAACAGGCCTCGGTGCTGCGCAACTTCGTCACCCGCGCCGAAGCGATCGGCATGGAATACAACATCGTCGAAGCGATCGATCAGCCCTGGAAATTCTTCGAAGGCGGCGTCGGACCCTATTGGGGCATTCTCGATGCATCCCGCGAACCGAAATTCGCGTGGACCGGCCCGATCGTCAACGAGAACTACTGGAAGCTGGCTGCGATCGCGCTGCTCGTCGGAATCCTGATGTCGCTGCCGATCCTCCGGATCGATCGACCAACCGTGATGCAGGCGCTGGTCCTTTCAGCTGCGGCGAACGGCGTCGGCGCCTGGGTCTCCACCGTGTTTGCCTATTGGGCCGGGCACTATTTCGTGTTCGGCTCGGCCTTTGCGCTGACGCTCGGCCTGATCCTGTTGGTGCCGTTGATCCTGATCGCGATGGCGCGGATCGACGAAATCGCGGCGATTGCCTTCGGCCGCGGTCCGCGCCGGCTGATCGCCAAGAGCGCGGAGCCGATGGCGCCGGCCACGATCGGCGACGCCATCGCCTTCCCGAAAGTCTCGATCCACATTCCCGCCTATTTCGAACCGGTCGAGATGCTGAAGCAGACGCTGGATGCAGTGTCCCGGCTCGACTATCCGAACTTCGAATGCGTGGTCATCATCAACAACACGCCCGATCCGGAGTTCTGGCAACCGATCCAGGACCACTGCCGCATGCTCGGTGAACGCTTCAAGTTCATCAACGCCGAGAAGGTCAAGGGCTTCAAGGCCGGCGCCTTGCGGATCGCCATGGACCGAACTGCGGCCGACGCCGAGATCATCGGCATCATCGACGCCGACTATGTGGTGCAGCCCGACTGGCTCAAGGACCTCGTGCCGGTATTTGCCGATCCACGTGTTGGCCTCGTGCAGGCGCCGCAGGAGCATCGCGACGGTGACCGTTCGCTGATGCACTACATCATGAACGGCGAATATGCCGGGTTCTTCGACATCGGCATGGTCCAGCGCAACGAATGCAACTCCATCATCGTGCACGGCACGATGTGCCTGATCCGCCGCTCGGCGATGGACATGGCCGGCGGCTGGGCCGGCGATACCATCTGCGAGGACACCGATCTCGGACTCGCGATCATCGAACATGGCTGGCTGACCCACTACACCAACCACCGCTACGGCCATGGCCTCTTGCCCGACACCTATGAGGCCTTCAAGAAGCAGCGGCATCGCTGGGCTTATGGCGGCTTCCAGATCGTCAAGAAGCATTGGCGGCGTTTCCTGCCCGGCGCGAGCCGGTGACGCCGGACCAGCGGCGCGAATTCTCGCTCGGCTGGCTGAACTGGCTGGGAGCCGAAAGCCTCGGCGTGCTGGTCGCGATCCTCAACCTGATCTGGGTGCCGATCGTGGCGTTTGCCGACATCGCCATTCCCGACAAGATCCTGACGCTGCCGATCATCGCCTCCTTCATCGTTTCGCTGGTGCATTTCGTGGCGCTGTACCGCCTGCGCGTGCATGTCAAAGCCGGACAGATGCTCGGCGCCATGATCGCGGCAATGAGCGTGCAATGGACGGTTTCGCGCGCGGTAGCTCAGGGTCTGATCACCGAGCATCTGCCGTTCGCCCGCACCTCGAAGGGCGGCCTGTCCGTGATGTCGATCGAGTTCCAGGCGTTCTGGGAAGCCGTGCTCGGCGTGCTGCTTTGGGTCGGCGCCGCCGTGCTGGTCGTCACGAACGGCTACAAGGAGGTGCGCGAGATCTACATCTTCGCCGGCGTGCTGGTGCTGCAGAGTCTACCGTTCCTGGCCGCAGTCTCGATCGCGCTCTTGGAAAACTCCCGCGCCAATTCCTTTGCGTTTTGGCGCAACAGCGCGGTGCGGACGGCGGAACTGATCGGGCTCCGTCCGGTCAGCCTGCCGACGGTCGGCAACCCATCCCAGCCGGTCGCGTCCGAGATTCGGCGGGAGGCGAACTGAGGCGGTGGATAGTTAGCCAGGCCGGCTTGAAGAACCCGGACTAACCGTTAGCTGCACAAAGAGAATTCGGGTCGGCCGGGCCACGCATTTGTCGCCCGGCCGCTATTGACCCGCAGGGGCCCGCCCCCTACACAGCGCGGCGAGTGAGCGCGTAGCTCAGGTGGTAGAGCACGTGACTTTTAATCATGGGGTCGAGGGTTCGAGTCCCTCCGCGCTCACCAATGAAAACAACGATTTAGACCGATTTCCCAACTCCCCAGAAACCGCCGTCTGGGCATTGTGTGGGCAATCACTTGCTGTGGCTCGATGAACGCCAGCAGCAGACCACGATCGAGGAAATGCAATCGTCGGGTAACGTCCATTGCGCGACTACAAGTGCGCGCACTCAATCGTGGTCGACGCCAGCCGCTGGGGCGACGACGTCGCGCTTGCCGGACTTGGAGCGGAAATTCACCTGCAAGGTTTGCGGCCACCGCGGTGCCGAGGTCCGGCCGAATTTCAGCCAGCGGCAATGGACACATGGCGGTGACGAATCCGAAGGCCAACCCGCGACGTACATGCGTCGCGGGTTGGCTGTTCGCCTTGTATTGAATGGAACGATTCTCGCGCAATGTTGTCGTCGCAGGGCGACATCTTGAATTTTAGCGGGGTTGCCGCGGGAGTTTGGCATGAGAGAAACATCATCATCGCTGACCAACCGAGAACTGGACCTGATCGATCGATATTGGCAGGCGGCGAATTACCTTTCGGTCGGACAAATTTACCTGCTGGGCAATCCCCTCCTTCGTGAGCCGCTTCAGGCCGAACACATAAAGCCGCGCCTGCTCGGACATTGGGGAACCACGCCGGGGCTGAACTTCATCTATGTCCATCTAAATCGCTTGATCTGCGCTCACGACCTCAATGCGATCTACGTTTGCGGCCCAGGACACGGCGGGCCCGGCATGGTCGCAAATACTTATCTGGAAGGCAGCTATAGCGAAATCTATCCGGACATCACCCGTGACGCCGACGGGATCATAAAACTGTTCCGGCAGTTTTCCTTTCCGGGCGGCATTCCCAGCCACGCCGCACCAGAGACGCCCGGCTCGATCCACGAGGGTGGCGAACTTGGCTATGCGCTGGCGCACGCATACGGCGCGGCACTGGACAATCCCGACCTCATCGTGGCTTGCGTCGTTGGCGACGGCGAAGCCGAGACCGGACCACTCGCCGCTGCCTGGCACTCCAACAAATTCTTGAATCCATCACGGGATGGAGCGGTGCTACCGATCCTGCATCTCAATGGCTACAAGATCGCCAATCCGACTGTGCTTGGCCGGATGAGCAACGAGGAAGTGAAGAATCTTTTCCTCGGTTACGGCTACGAGCCGTTCTTCGTCGAAGGTCATGAACCGGCTGCGATGCATCGGTTGATGAGCCAGACGCTGGAGACCGCCCTCGGCCGCATCAGAAACATCCAGCGGACTATGCGCGATCGCCGTTCGGCTTATCGGCGCCCACAGTGGCCCGTCATCGTGCTGCGAAGCCCAAAGGGGTGGACAGGTCCCAAGGAAGTCGATGGGCTGAGGGTCGAAGGCTTTTGGCGTGCTCACCAAGTACCGATTGCAAATCCGCGCGGCAATCCGAACCATCTGGAACTGCTGGAACAATGGATGCGCAGCTACCATCCGGAAGCTCTCTTCGACGCCGATGGTCGCCTGCAATCAGAATTGCAGGCGCTCGCACCGACCGGCGACCGGCGGATGGGCGCCAATCCACATGCCAATGGTGGGCTGCTGAAACGCGAACTCAAGCTGCCTGACTATCGCGACTATGCCGTTGACGTTCCATGTCCAGGTGGTTCGCGTGGGGAAGCGACGCGCCATGCTGGCGAGTTCTTGAGAGATGTCGTCCGGCTAAACAGCGAATCGCGCAATTTCCGTATCATGGGACCGGACGAAACGGCATCGAACCGCCTCGATGCCGTCTTTGAAGCAACGGATCGCACATGGATGGAAAGCATCGAACCATATGATGTCCATCTCGCTCACGACGGTCGTGTGATGGAAGTCCTGAGCGAACATCTCTGCCAGGGCTGGCTCGAGGGATATCTACTCACCGGGCGCCACGGCCTGTTTTCGTGCTACGAGGCTTTCATTCACATCATCGACTCGATGTTCAATCAGCACGCCAAATGGCTGAAGGTGGCGCGGGCGCTGCCCTGGCGGCGGCCCGTCGCCTCGCTCAACTATCTCCTCACATCACATGTCTGGCGGCAGGATCATAATGGTTTTAGCCATCAGGATCCGGGTTTCATCGATCTTGTCGCCAAAAAAAGGCGGATATCGTCCGGATCTACCTCGCACCGGACGCAAATACGCTTCTATGGGTGGTCGATCACTGTTTGCGGACCTACGATCGGATCAATGTTATCGTGGCTGGCAAGCAGCCGGCGCCGCAATGGTTGAGCATCGAGCAAGCCGCCACACATTGCGCGGCCGGCATCGGCATTTGGACATGGGCGGGCAACGAGAGCGAGGAAGGTGAACCCGATGTCGTGATGGCCTGCGCTGGCGACGTCCCGACTCTGGAGACGCTAGCCGCTGTCGATCTGTTGCGAAAGGCTCTGCCCCGGCTCAAGATCCGTGTCGTCAACGTGATCGACCTGATGACCCTGCAGCCAAAAGCCAGCACCCGCATGGCCTGGATGATCGCGATTACGAAGGCATGTTTACCCGCGACCGGCCGGTTATCTTCGCCTACCATGGCTATCCTATCTGATCCATCGGCTGACCTACAAGCGATCGAACCACGATCACATGCATGTTCACGGCTTCGAAGAAGAAGGCACGACGACCACCCCGTTCGACATGACCGTGCTCAACCGCCTGGATCGCTTTCACCTCGCGATCGACGTCATCGACCACGTCCCCGGGCTAAGCACGGCCGCGCATATTCGGCAGAAGCTTCGCGACAGTTTAATCGAGCATACGCGGTACGTTCGGGAGCACGGTGAAGACATGCCTGAAATCCAGCAGTGGAGCTGGTCATACAAGACCGCCGCGGAGGCCGGCGACTGACCGCAAGCAGCTGCTCAAGGGATGCGACAATGTCGAATTCCATTCTCGTGTTCAATGCAGGCTCCTCGAGCATCAAGTTCGCGCTGTTCGAAATCTCGAACCGCGAGAATCCCGGATTATTCTACAAGGGTCTGCTCGACGAAGATCAAGATGAGCCGCGGCTCACCGTGAAGGATGCCGCCGGGAACATCCTGCTCGAAAGACACCACACGCAGTTCGATGCGGCTGACGGTGGATTATTCGGCGACATCGTCGATTGGGTGGAAGCCAGAGGCAGGGCAATCGTGGCCATCGGACATCGCGTAGTCCATGGCGGCAGGCAGTTCGCATCGCCGGTTCGGATCTCCAAGGAAGTCGTCGAGGCACTGGAAGGATTAACGCCGCTTGCGCCGCTGCATCAGCCCCGGTGCCTCACTCCAATACGCAAGATTACTTCGTTGCGGCCGGACTTGCTTCAGATCGCATGCTTTGACACCGCCTACCATCATGGTCTAGCGCCCCCCGTCAGCCGCTTTGCCATTTCCCAACGTTTCGAGGAGATCGGTATTCGCCGCTATGGCTTCCATGGGCTCTCTTACGAATACGTCGCGAGTCGACTAGCCGGCCTGTCGCCTGCCCTCGCCGCAGGTCGTACGGTCGTTGCGCATCTTGGTAATGGGGCGAGCCTATGCGCGATGCGGAACGGACGGAGCGTCGATACCACGATGGGCTTGACTGCCCTGGATGGCGTCGTCATGGGAACACGTTGCGGTGCGATCGATCCAGGCGTGTTGCTCTTTTTGCAGCAGAGGCTGCAGATGTCGGTCGGCGACGTGGAGCGTGTGCTTTACCGGGAATCCGGCCTGCTTAGGGGTATCCGGCATATCCCACGATGTTCGGACGCTGCTTGCTAGCGACGATCCCCGGGCCGCCGAGGCGCTGGATCTCTTCGCATTCAGCGTTGCCAAGCAGACGTCGGCGCTGGCCAACAGTCTCGGTGGATTGGATTGCCTGGTATTCACTGGCGGAATAGGTGAACACGCCAGCGCGGTTCGGGCTGCCATATGTGCTCGGCTGCGATGGCTGGGTGTCGAACTCAACAGCGAAGCAAATGACCTTTCCAAACCGCGGATAAGCGCCAGGGAAAGCCGAATCGACGTCCGCATCATCCCGGCCGACGAAGAGATCATGATCGCCAAGCATTGCTTGGCTAACGCAGAGATGATTGTACGCGCATGCCAAGATGAAACGCCGCTGCCGACGTCGTCGGTATGGCGCGCGATGGCAATCCCGCCAAAAATCTATCGCTCCTGACCAGTGCTGCTTCTTGAGCCGGTCGCGCTCGGCGCCTGCGCGCGGCTCATGGAAAGAAAAGATCATCATCCGACGGTACCGCAAAGATCTCCCCGCTGAAGCGCTTTGCGAACTCGGCCGCATTCTTTGGATCCCGGAAGCAGAGAAGAATGCAGTCTCGCAGGTCGATTTGTCGGAAACACCCAATGCGAAATTCTTCGCCATGCTCCAGACAGAACTGGACCATCGCATCCAGTTCGTTACCGAAGCCCCGGTCAGGCACATTCAGCTGGACGAAATACGGATTGACAATGATCGCCGAGGCTAACTCTCCTTTTGAGCGTGCCATAGCTAGCCTCGTTGCTGATCAACGCACTCAGCGCTCGCGGAGGGCGCGATTCATCTGATCGGTGAAGGGTTTCGCCAGATAGGAGGCAACTGTTCTTTCCTGTGTCGACACAAACACCTCGGCCGGCATCCCGGGTACCAGTTTCATTCCATTTAGTTGAACGAGCGCATCCTCAGTCGGGAGCAGATTGACGTATGCAATGTAGTGCTCCTGGCCGTTCGTGGGATCGCGCGCCGAGGCAGGCGAAACCATAGTGACCTTGCCCTTCATCTCGGGCGTCGTGGTGCGGTTAAAGGCGGTGAGACGAATTCGGGCGGACTGCCCTTCCCTCACCTGGTCGATATCGGCAGGCGATATCTTGATCTCGAACTTGAGGTCTGCATTTTGGGGAACGATTGTCGCGATCTTCGCTGCAGGCGTAATGACGCCGCCCACCGTATGAACAAACAGTTCGTTGACGTAGCCCGAAACGGGAGCCCGTATTTCGGTGCGGGACAGCCGATCCTCGATAGCTAGTTTGCGTTCGCTCAACTCGGAAATGCGGGCGTCCACGGTCCGAAGGTCGCGCTGCGCCTCGGTGCTGGCGTTCTGGTCTATGGCAATGATCTGGACCCTGATTTCGGTAGCGCGGACCTTGGCGCGGGCAATGCCGGCCGATATTTCGCCCCGCTCTCCGAGTATCCGCGCCCAATCACGGTGCGCGGAGTAGACGCGGGTGTACTCCACGATCTTTTTCTCGAAGAGAGCATCCAGCTTGTCGCGCTCGGCACCCACCAATTTGATCTCTTGCTCCTTGGCAGCGAGCCGCGCTTCCATTCCTCGGATCTCTTCCTGGGTCTGGTTGATGCTAAGCTCGAGCTGCTCCTTCTGGCTGTCCCTGCCCAACTTGTTGCCCGCAAACAAACGGCTTTCGCCGTGGATCACAACGTCAGCGGTGCTCGATAGTCGAAAAAGGTCGGCCGGAAATTCAATTGAGCGAAGGTTGTCGCGTTCCGCGATCAGGCGCGCCTGGCGGCCCATGGCTTCGCCCAGTTGCGGGCGCACGATGAGAAGTTCCGCCCTGACCTGAACGTCGTCCAATGTCACCAGCACCTGTCCTTCCTTAACGAGATCGCCCTGGCGGACTGCAAGCGTTTTTACGATGCCTCCGTCCCTGTGCTGGACCTCTTTCAGGTTTTGATCGACCTTCACCGTACCGGCGGCCACTATAGCGCCTTCCAGCTTTGCTATCGCCGCCCATCCGCCGCAGCCGATCACCAACAGGACCACGAGCGCAAGACCACCCAGTATCCTTGGCCAAAGCCGAAAGGCCCGCTCCGTGCCGCGAGCGATCGGGGATGGCAATGCCCCCGGGGTGAACGATTTCGAGTCGTAATGTTTCATGGCCTGATTTCCTCGATTGCCTTAGGCAACGGCGATGGTGAACTGAAGGTGATGATGTCCGGAAAGTTCAATTGTGAAGAACTCATCGGTATCAGGCCGATCGTGCACATCCACCAACGTCAACTTGTTGCTGTCGACTTCCTCGAACCGGAAACGCACCGGCCGATTGTCGCCATTGGTCGACAGGTAGATGTCGTCGAACATGTCGGAGATCGTCTCTTCGATGCCATCTTCCTGGAGGTAACTGATTTCGTAGGTCGCAGCCACGATCCGGTCGCCGACCGTGAAGTCGGTGATCTTGCGAACCGTCATTTCCTGCTGATCCTCAGACCTGTGAAACTCGAACGTATCGTTGCCGTCGCCACCCGTCATCGAGAGTGAGGTTGATCCGGCGATGAGATGGTCGTCGCCGGATCCGGCGATAACTTCCTCAAAGGCAGCAATCAGATCGTGGCCCACATCAAGGCCGTCGGCCTTACCTCGTCCGACGTCGACCGTGACGCTGAAGGTTGCGGTCGAGTAATCCAGCACGTCTTGTCCGGAGCCCCCGTCATAGGAATCGTTGGCTCCGTCCGCTGCAGCCACGACATGATCATCGCCGCCGCCAGCGGAGACCGTGTCACATCCTGCGCCATCCGAGATGGTGTCGTTTCCAGCACCGCCTTCGAGTGCGTCATTCCCTGCGCCACCGCTCATGGCAATTGACGTCGATCCTGCGCTAATACGGTCGTCGCCGCTTCCGCCGATGACCACCTCAAATCCTCCGATCACATCATGACCGGTCTCGCAACCCTCGGCGGTTCCAGCGACGAGGTCAGCCGTGACGCTCTTCGTGGCCGCAGAATAATCCAGAGTGTCGCGCCCGGCGCCGCCGTCGTAGGTATCATCGGCTGCGTCGACCGCAGCCACGACGTAATCGTCGCCAGCGTCGCCATGGACAGTGTCCCGGTCGGCTCCGTCCGACAACACGTCGTTGCCGTCGCCTCCCAACAGGCTGTCGTTACCGGCAGCCGCGGTCATGACGTCGTTCCCGGCACCTCCGGAGAGATTATCGTTGCCCTCACCGCCATCGAGCGTGTCGGGGTCAGCGCCACCCTCGAGAGTATCGTCGCCGGGCCCGGCTATCAGAACATCCCGGCCCGGGCCGCCGGAGATGAAGTCATCGCCTTCCTCTCCCATCATCGTGTCATCGCCATCCTCGCCGTACAGATGGTCGTTGCCGGCTCCACCGAGCACGATATCGTTGCCTGCGCCCGCGAACACGACGTCATTGCCTGCTCCTGCGTAGACTACGTCGTTCCCGGATCCGCAATGATATGGTCGTTGCCCGCTCCTCCAATGATGACGTCGTTGCCGCCACGGGCGTCGATGTTGTCGTCGCCGGCGCGTCCGTCGATGGTCTCGCCGCAATTCGTGCCGAGAAGATTATCGTCCGCAACGGTCCCAATGATCGGCGGCGCTTCGACAACGCTGAAATAGGCCGTCTGGATAATGGATGCCGAACCGTCGGTGATCGTATAGGTCAGATTCACATCGCCGAGCATTCCGTTGTCGCGAACGAACATCCAACCACCGTCTTCGGTTGGTGTGAGTGTCCCGGAGGTCGACGAGAGGTTTGATATTGTCAGCCGGTCGCCATCCGCATCGGTGGCCCCGGCCAACAAGGCCAGCACGGAAATCATCAATACCTGGCAACCGACCAGGTCCTGCAAGTGCACGGGTCCACTGGTCCGCGGCGCTCGGTTGCGAACGGGATCGGGGACGTGATGATGGGTGGATCCGGGATCCGCGGAGTTGTTGGCCTGTCTTGGCCGCCACCGCCACCGCCGCCGCCTCCACCACCACCACCACCACCACCACCACCACCCTCGCCCGAACCTGATGGGACGGAAGAGCGATTATCGTTGCTGGTCCGGATCGGATCGCCGATCGGGCCGGTCGCGACACCAAGCGACAACGGAGGCGCGGGTTCAATAGCGGGAGAGCCGCTCGTTGGATTGTCGTCATTGTCGTATGCAATCGGATTGGGCTCACCTTGTCAGACGATCTGGTATTACGTTCCGCTGAGTTCGTAGCCACCTCTTCTTCAGCCGCAGCACCGATTTCTTCGTCGGATCGTGCGTCGACTTGATCTCCATCGTCATGCTTGCTGGGCTGTTGCGCTTCACGGGCTTCCATCTTGACCGGCAAAAAACTTTTCAGATAAGCGGCGCATCCCGTCAGAAACAGCAGGGAAAGCAAGAGGTACGAATCTCCTCTTCTGTTGCTCAGGCTCGACAAAATCCGCGCGGCTCGGTTGGGATTGCGACTGGGAGGTGGGCTTGAGACCTTTGGCTGTGATCATGCTGGCCTCCTTACTTGCGTCTGGAGTTCGCCGGGCACGGCTCGCGGCGCCGGCTGCTGCGGTCCAGCCGGCTGCTGCAGGCCAGCCGGCGTCATGATGTCGTGCTTCTTTCCGAATGCGACCATGCGGCCGTTCTGTACAATCGCGACGAGATCCACGGCGACGAGCGCGCTGGGACGATGCGCGATAACGATCGCGATGCCGCCGCGCGCGGTGATCCCCTCGATCGCCCGGGTGAGGGCCTCTTTCTCCCTCGCCATCAAGGTTGGAATTCCGGCTCGTCCGTGACGACGACGAAAGGATTGCCGTAAAGCGCACGTGCCAGCGCTACGCGCTGGCGCTGACCTGCCACAAGGCGGTACCTTGCGGGCCGAGCTGGGTTCGGCTATCCTTCCGGCATTCTCAGGATCATGTCGTGCGCGCCTGCCGCCTTGGCCGCTTCGACAATCTTCAGGGAATCCGGCTGGGGCTCGAAGCGACAGATGTTCTCTTCGATCGTCGCATCCATCAGGCTGACTTCCTGCGGGAGATAGCCGATATGCTGTCCGATCTCGTCCTCGCGCCATTGCGTAAGATCAGCGCCGTCAGCCGGACGTGCCCGCGCAGCTTCGGCCAGATGCCGGTAAGCGCGCGCACCATCGTCGTCTTTCCGCCGGCGCTGGGTCCGGTGGTGCCGAGCGCCTGGCCAGGCTCGGGCTGAAGGCGACATCGCTCAGGATGATCTGCCCGGAACCGGGCACCGCGACCGTGATCTTCTCCACGCTGAGACGCTGGCGCGGTACAGGCGGCTTCATCGGCTCATCGGCTGCGGCAAGCGCCACGACCGTGTCGCGAAGGCGCTGGTAGGCCATCCGCGCCGCGACGAAGGACTTCCAGTTGCCGATCGCCAGATCCACTGGCGCCAAGGCGCGCGCAGATGCCACCGAGCATGCGATGATGGCCCCGGCGGTGAGTTCGCCCTTGATTGTCAGATAGACTTCCGAGACCGAGCACCGCCGGCTGCAACAGCATACGCAGCACGCGCGACACTGCGGCAGTGCCGAGTGATGTCGTTCGCCTTGGTTTGAAGTTCCAGATGTTCGCGGTTGGCGTCGTTAAGCGCTTCACGGCACGCCCGGCAAAGCCCATGGCCTTGCGAGGACCTCTTCGCGCGTTGCTGTCGGCAATGGTATTGCGCCATCGCCGCCTTCCGTGTGGAAGGCTGAGGCGCTTCGTCATGATTTCGCTAACGACAGTCAGCACCGTAAGCACGAACGCGCCCGCGAACGTCAACGCGCCCAGTGCGGGATGCAGAAAATAGATAAATGCCAGGTAGATCGGCATCCACGGCAGGTCGAACAGTGCCGCCGGCCCCTGGCTGCCAAGAAAGCCGCGTACCGTATCGACATCCCGTCCACGTTCGAGCGCTTCGGAAGTCGAGAAGCCGAAACGCGGCATGTCAATTGCCACTCGATGCGCCAGCGGCGCGATCTTCGCGATCCAGCCGCGCGCCTACACGCACCAGCACCTGTGAGCGGATGACGTCGAAGCCCCCCTGGAAGAGATACAGACCGATAACCAGGCTCGAAAGAACAAGTAGCGTGGGAATGCTGCCGCTGGTCAGCGCCCGGTCGTAAATCTGCATCATGTACAATGATCCGGTCAACGCCAGCACGTTGATCATGCCGGAGATCACAAACAGGAACAGTACGATGCCGCGGAAGCCGCGCGTCAGCTCGGCAAGGTTACGGCGTTTCGCTGGAGTTAGCTCTTTTGGGTTAGCCATGTGATGCGCCCGGTTGGAAACGATGACGTGCTAAAAACGAAGTTGGACGGGAGGCAGACTGATCGTCTGCCTCCCGTCGTGTTATGGCGCCTCAGAGACCGAGGTTCGCGTTGGTCAGGTTTTGATGACCTGCGATCTCGAGCGTGAAGTCGGCATCGGCGTTGCCGTCGATGTTGCCCTGGACGACGGTGAAGTCGCCATCGGCGCGTGTTTCGTACGTCACTGCGAGCTGGCCTGCCGCGGTGAAGGCGCCGGAGACCAGTGGAAGCTCTGATCGCCAGCAGTACCCAAGTTGGCATCGATCGCCGTCCAGGTCGACGTGGTCTCCGGCCCCGAAAGCGAGGATGGTATCGCCGTCGGCTGCCGAAGCCGATGTGAACTTGAAGGTGTCGTTGCCTCCGCCGCCGTTCATCACGTTGACCGCATTGCTCGCGGTGATGGTGTCGTTGCCGGGGCCGGTATTGACGTTCTCGATTCCCCAGATCGTGTCGTTACCAGTCTGGGAGCTGGACGCGGTGCCGTTCAACAACGGGCCGGATCCGAGGTTGACGGTGACGTTTGCACTCACCGCCGACATGTCGAGCGTGTCGCTGCCTGGGCCACCGCCATTGTCGTGACCAAAGTAGACGTCGTTACCGTCACCGTTCTCCGCGACGAACAGATCGTCTCCGGCGCCACCGAAGACGGTGTCCGTCTCCTGCGCCAGCCGTGATCGGATCGTTGCCGCCGTCTCGAAGATGCGATCGGCTCCTGCATCGCCGTAGACGATGTCGGCACCGGCGCCTGCGATCAACTGGTCATCGCCTGCACCGCCGAAGATAACGTCACGCCCGTCGCCGCCGTTGGCGAAGTCGGCGCCATCGCCGAGCGAAATGGCATCCGCACCGGCATCGCCGATCGCGACGTCATCGCCACCGAATGCGACGATGTTGTCGTCGCCCGTGGTGCCGACCAGCGTGTCGGACCCGCTCGTTCCGGTCCGGGAGCACCGGCCGGGGTCTCGTCGTCACCGCCGCAGTCGTCGTCTTCGTCATCATCATTGTTGCCGATCTGCGGGCCGTCACCAGTTGCGACGTACGAGATGCTGTGATCCCCATTGGTCAGGGTGGTCACACCGTTTGCAGCGGTCTGGACGTAGTCATCGACCGTCTCGCCGTCGAGCAGTTCGATGACATCTTGCGGCCACAGGGTACCGACGATCGTATCGTGGCCGCCGTTTAGCGGAATACGATGCGGTGAGCCGAGGTCGAGCGACGAGATGTCGATGGTGTCATCGCCGGCATTGCCGTCGATGGTGATGGTGTTGAAGTTGGGGCTGGTGAAGGGTGCGTTGAAGTTGCCGATGACCTCGATCGTGTCGCCGGCGTTGCCTCCGTTCCACCCGGAGGTACGCCGCCTGGAGACGTCACCTGCAACGTGTTGACCCGGATTTCCTCGATGTTGTCGAGCTCCGCGATGACCGTTGTGGTCAGGCCGACCGAACGGGTGATGGCGATCTCGGTGAGAGCGCCTTGGACAGGAACGCCCGCCGCGATGGCTGCCGCCCTCGCATAGATCCGGAAAGGTTTCTGCCTCGGCGTTGCCGTTCACAACGAAGGTGTCGGTGGTGCCGGCACCACCGTCAATGGCATCAAAGCCATCAGTCGCGTTCCAGGTGATGGTGTCGTTCCCGGTACCGCCTAGAACGACATCGTCCCCGGCGCCGCCGTTGATCACATCGTTGCCGTCGCCGGCGTCGATGTGGTCGTTGCCGCCGCCACCATTGATGTTCCCAACGCCAGTGGTAATGTTTCCACTACTTCCGTCGCCGACGATGATTTCGCTGACCGCGGTGCCGTTGATGGTACCCCCGACTCGACTCGGCTGACGTTCACCGTCGTTGTAGGATCACTCAACGTCCCGTCACTCGCGATGTAGTTGAAGCTACCTCCAGCCACCACGCCGGTATCGGACACGGTTACTGCGGTGGCTCCAAGAGTGGGGGCGTTGAGACCGTTCGGAGTATTCACCGCCGTGATCGTTACCGGCGATCCTCAGGATCCGTGTCGTTCGCGAGAAGCGCCGACAGAGCGATAGAGAAGTTCGCACCGTTAGCAACGTTGGTTATCACGGTGTCGGTGTTCGCGGCAGGCGCGTCGTTGGTCGGAACGACATGGACCGTGGTGGTGGCAACCGCACTGTTGAGCAGGCCGTCATTGACGGTGACCTCCAGGACACGATCGGCTGCCGACGGGTTCTGCGACGTGTTCGAGTAGCGAACCTGCTGCAGCGCCGTCTGGTAAGCGGCTAGCGAGGTGTTGCCGGACAGGGTCAGAGTGATCTGGCCGGGTACAGGTTGTCGACCGACGCGGTGATCCCGCCGGGCAAGCCGGCGGCGCTCGGCTGATCGCCGGCACTGGCGTTGGTGAGCACGACCCGGGCCACGGCGATAGTTCCGCCGTCATCGGTGACCACAGGGCCTAGGGCAATGGCCACGGCAGCGCCATCTTCCGTGTAGGTGGTCTCGTAGTTGTTGCCTGGTGTGCCAGGGACGGTCGTGGTCGTGGTCGTGGCGATGTTGAGGTTCTCGATAGTAACTCGTTCGTTCACGCCGTTAATTGCCGATGAGACAAATCGGATGGCCGAATTGGCGCCAGCTCCAGTCGGGTCAGATTGAAAGAACTCGATCCGGCGCCTGTGAAACCGTTCCCGGAATTGCCGCTGATCGTTTGCAATATGGTGAAACTTCCAGGTGCAAACGATCCGGTCGGAAGAGTACTGCCCCTGAACCGTCTCGCCAGCATCGAGATTCTCAAAGCCGTTCAAGCGATCATAGTCGAACGACAAGGTCGCGGTTGTGATGCCGCTGAGGTCGACTGTGCGTGCGATCGACGCGCCGTCGAGGTGGCGCCGCCGACAAACCTCAACTCATTCGTGCCGTTGTCGAGTTGGACCTGGCCGCCCGTAACCACGTTTCGGGTTGTCGAATCGTTGCTCTCCACCCAAGGCGTCGCCGCCCAGTTGACGGTGCCATTGCTGTTGCTATGAAGCCGTGTCGAAGTTATCCCGATAGGCCTGGGCAGTGGTTATGGTCGTTGTGGTGGTGCCATTAAGATCCAGCGTCGGCGCCTGCAACGAGATGTCCTGGTCGGTAAAATCCGGGATCTCGACATTGCGGATGGTGTCCGTGCCGTCGGTCGCGAGACCGCCGGTATGCGCCACGGTGATGGTGCCATCGGGATTGAAGTCGATGTCGTACTCTGCCCGTGCACCGGAGAACACCGCCCGATCGACATCGGCGATCCCGTCGCTGTCAGTCTGGTCGTTGCTGTCGCGGATCGTACGGACGATCGAGAGACGGCCGGGATTGATTTCACCGGAGAACATCCGCGCGGCGAGCGGGGTCATGCTGCTGTGCGGCTCACTCGGCGTGCCGGTGTGGTCCGGATCGTTGGCGGCGAAGACGCCGATCTGCACGTCGAGCCACTTGTCGCCGTCGATGATGTCGTCGCCGGCATTGCCGGTGATGGTGTCGCTGCCGTCGTCGCCCAGGATGATGTCGCCACCATCGAAGGACGTGACGCCCGCACCAAGCACTTCCTGCAAGCCTGCGATGAGAGCGATGCCTTCCGCATCCAGCACGCTGCCGAGGTAGCCCGTCGTGCCGCCGGCCGACAGTGGTGCGCGATCCGCGGCCACGTCTTCGGTGCCCTTGAGCACGTCGTTGAACCTCGTGCCGGAGAGTCCTTCCATCGACTCGTATTCATCGAGCGCTGCATTCTGCGGCAGGGTCGGCGCCTCGTCGAAGATGATCGGGATGGACAGGTCGGCGTTCACGCCGAGGAGGTTGTCCTTGTAGGTCGCCCAGTCGAAGCCGGACATGCCCACCATCTTGCCGCGGCCGGCGCTGCCGACCATGATGTCGTCGCCGCCCTCGCCGATGAACTCGTCGAAGCCGCCGTCGCCGAGGAACACGTCGTGTCCATCGATGCCGTCACGAGCGAATATTTCGTCGAAATTGTCGCCCGGGGCGCCGTCGAAGGTGCCGGTTTCGATCCAGTCGTTACCCTCGTTGCCGGATACGCTCGGCGTTCTTGTTTCCGTAGATGAAGTCGTTACCGGTACCGGCAAACACCTCTGAGCCCATGTCGGTGCCCAGGAAGATGAAGTCCTGGCCATCGTTGCCCATGACAAGGTCGAGGCCCGGGCCGGCATGGACGACGTCGTTACCGGCGCCGGCCTTGATGTTGTCGTCGCCGCCACTGTCCTTGATGATGTCGTCGCCGGCTCCAGCGTTGATGATGTCGTTGCCGAAGCCACCTTCGAGCTTGTCGTTGCCGCCATCGCCGAACAGCGTGTCGTCGCCGATGCCGGCGATCAGAGTGTCGGCGTTATCGGTGCCGCCAAGAACGACGTGGTCGCCGCCGGTGTAGCGCAGATAGTTCGTGTCGGGGCCACCGGTGGACGGGTCGTTGCGGATGACGAGGTTGGTCAGGATGCCCGAGCCGACGGGATCAATGCTCTCCAGCGTGCCATCACCATCGAGATCGTTGAACTGGCGGGTCTGGTCGACCTCAAGAATGAGGCCGGGTGTCGAGAACACATCCGACGGCAGATGGGTCGCGTTGGTGTTGCGCATGATCATGGCGGCGAATGAGTTGTTCTCCATTTCGCCGAACAGATGCAGTCCATCGAGGCGCTGCAGGTAGTAGAAGCGGTCACCGCTCTGCAGATTCTCCATCTGCATCTCGAAGACGAAGTTGAAGGTCGAGCCCAGCATGCCGCCGAACGGCATGATTGCTTCCGCCAGGCCGCCAATCCAAAGGTCGACGTTGTTCAGGCCGCCCAGCGTGCCGCCGGCGTAAGCACCGGTAGCGTTAAGGAAGTCGGTGGCGTCCGCCGGAACCGCAAGGCCTCCAACCGAAACGCCAGTGATGATGGTCAGCGCAGCGTCGCGCTTGCCCTCGAGCGTCGTCTGGCTCGTGATCAACTCATGGGTGCCATAGGCAGCGATGAAATTGATGATCGAGGCCTCGTTCTTGAGATGGCCGGCGAAATCAACCCAGCTCTCGTACGGCTTGAGCAGCGCGTCCTGGTTGGTTGCTGCGTAGAACTGCTCGCGGGCAGCGTTCAGGGACGGAACGCCCGTGTCACGGCCGCGGGCGAGGTTGATGGTGGCCAGATCGAGCGGCAGACCCAGCAGGTTGTTGCGCAACGCGCTGGTCACGAATTCGTCGATCTGATTGCCAACCTGGCGCGTCATGCCGCGGATGATGGCGCCCGCGGAAATGTCGGCGTCGACGGTGCTGTTGGTGCCGTTATTCTCGAACTGAAGCGGGTTGAGGAAGCCCTCGATCAGGCCGATCTGGTCGTCGGTGAACGTCGGATCGAAGCGATCGATGGTCTCGGTCAGCATCGAGTGGCCGAAGCGGTAAACCACGTGCGCGAACTCGGCGACGATCGAGGGATCGAGAGTGACGTCGTATCCATCAGGAACGAGGAAGACGTTGATGTTGGGCTGGATCTTGCGGGCGAATTCCTCGAACACCAGATGCTGATATTGCATCTCGGTGCCGAACTGGCAGCCTGGAACAGCCGTTCGCCATCCCAGATCAGAGCCGCTGGCCCGGCCGGGACCTCCGCCACGTCGTCGATCAGCCACTCGTTGAGGAACGCCACGGCTTCCGCCTGTGACGCCCCGTCGTCGAGCATGGCCTGGGCATCGGCAATCACCACGGACTTCGTGTGTTCGACGAGCCGATTATGCTCGGAGTGGAACACGTGGTGGACGGCAGTGAGGCCGATGTTCTCGTTCGCGCGGCCGTCGCCAGCGACGTAGTGTGCGTCGAGGAGCTCGTTGTCGTAATTGTTGTCGGTTGCGCTGCCGTCCCCGTTGCCGAGCCCAATCTCGATATCGCCGTCAGCGAGGCCTTCGGGAACCGCATTGTGAGCGATATCGGCGAGGAAGGCGTGACCGGTCAGGATTGCGTTAGCAGGTACAAGAACGCCAAGGCCACCGTTGGCGGCCGGATCGCCTTCCACCAGCCCAGTCGTTGTCACGATCTGCGGGAATCCATTGGCTCCGGGGATGACGTTGCCATACTGGTCGGTTGCCAGGAGCGGAACGTTGCCGACGTTGGCGTCGACCAGCTGGATTCCCAGGATATCTGCGGCCTGCGCCTTCAGATCGGCCCAGGTCGCCATGCCGCTATTGCCGCCCTCGATCAGCTTGCCGGTCGCGACCGGATCTCCGCGCCGTTAAGTACGTATTCACGCAAGAAGACCTGATGCGACGGGTGCGAGGTGTAGGTCTGGTTCTGGTCCACGAATGAGGTGGTGGTGTTGACGGGACGGTCGGTGTTGTCGGCGGCTTCGTTGATCGCTGTGAGCGGATCATCATTCATGATTCCGTCGGCGCCAGGCCCCGCCAAGGTAGCGCGGGTCAACACCATGAAATTGGTGGTACCACCTGGGACGTAGAGCGGATCGTCCGGCATCAGCGGGACGAACACGGTGCCGTTGCCGCCCTTGGCGACGAGATCGAGCCCGTGATCGAAGAACTGGCCGAACAGCGTGAACCAGGAGTTGAACGGGGCCGACAGACCCTCGTCCGGAGCCGTATTGGTGATCACGACGTTCGGACCATCGAGTTCGATGCCGTTGGTCGCGAGCAACTCGTACAGTCCGCCGGGGCCGCCGGCACCAGCATCCAGGGCCGCCTGCGCGGCCGCAAGGGCGGCTGAGGCTGCGGCAGCCGCTGCTGCAAGGTCCGGATTTGCCGGATTGGCTGAAAAAGCTGCTTGGGCTTCTGCATTCGCCCGCGCAGCGTCTTGCACCGCCTTGAATTCGTCAGCGAGCGGCTCGTAGGCGGCGGTAATCAGCGCCGTGACAGTCATCTGGTTCTCAGGCGCCACGATCCCGGCGCGCTGCAGTCCCGTGAGGATGGCCGACGGGTTGCCTAGGGTCTGGTCGACGATCAGATTCGAGATGGTGCGTACGTAGGGGTCGAACACATCGCTTGGGCCGGCTGTGCCAGGGCCGTCGTTGTCGACGCCCGGCGTATAAGATACCGGTACAAGCGCGCCGCCTGGACCGGCGGGGACCATGATGGTGCGAAACTCCGTGCCTAGCGGCTCCGGAAACTCGTTGTCCGCAGCGCCCAGTTGCGGGTTCAGCAGATTGTTGTAGGTGCCATCGACAGTTCTCAGGCCCCAAGCGAGGTTGTAGGTCGGTATCGAACCGTTCGGCCCGAACAGGGCCTTGCCCTGGGTACCACCCGACTGCTCGTAAAGCGCATGGTCCTCGGCAATCTTGATCTGCGCAAGAATGAAATCCAAATCGCTTCTGATATAGGCAACCATGACGCCCTCACCTGTGGTTGGACCGGACCGCCACGGCGGCCGGGTTGTTGAATCGCGCTTCGTCTCGCATGTGATGCCAACACCGTGGCTCACGCTGCATCAAGACCTGCTCTACGATGCCATCTGAGATTGTTCGAAGGGCGCCGGTAAGGGGACAAGGTCCCGAAAAGCGCGAGGCTCAAGGTCCCGGGCGCAACGAGGAGAAAGGTCCCGACAGAAATCGGGACCAAGGTCCCGAGAGATCGTCCGGCTGAGGTGTTTCGCTGGTCGATGGCGCCGGCACCGTTAGCGTTAACGGGCTTCAGTCCGGCAGGGCGTTATTTCGTCGTCCCTGGATGTGCTATTCTTTGTGTTGATTGACGAGCGACGGAAACGATTAACCTTTGTTGAACCGCACCGTATTTTCAGGCGCTGTTCCTCGCTTTGCGCAAAGACACAAAAACAATGATTTGGCGGTCTGACAAGATCGGCTCCATGACTACTTCGTCCGGACTTGCTCGCAGATTTCTTCTGGCGGCGGCCACTGACGATAGCTGTCTCGATGGGATTGCTTGCGCTGGCAATCTCGCAACGGATCGAGGCCAGCATGATGCGAACGGCCACTGAAGAAGGCGCTCGCTTCACCGAAGTCTTTCTCGGGCCGTTGGCTCAAGACCTCGCCACCTCGCGCAGCCTGTCCCCCGAGAGCATGAAGAAGCTGGATGATTTGCTTGCGGGAAAGTCTGGCGAACGCATGATCTTGGTCAAGATCTGGCTGCCGGATGCCACCCTGGTGTACTCGACCAACAAGGAAGCCATCGGCGGGCGATTTCCTTCGCATCACATCACCGCAGCCGTCGAAGGCAAGGCGACCGGTGAGTTTGATTATCTGCAAGACGTCGAAAATGCTGCCGCGAAGCACCTGCATACTCCGCTAGTCGAAATCTACGCGCCGCTGTTCCGCACAGGGACACAGGAGGTCATCGCCGTCGGAGAGGTATACACTGATGGCAGGACGCTTGCGGCCGATCTGGCTTCGATCAGGCTGACATCCGCCGGAATCGTTGGTGCAGTCACCGCTCCCATGATGCTGATACTGTTCCTGATGGTCCGTGGTGCGTCAAATCTGGTCAACGGATACCAGTCAACCCTCATACAAAATGTGGTCGAGGCAAAATACCTTGCCGCACAGAATGACAGGTTGCGCCGCCTGGCAGATGATGCCCGTTTGGAGGCCGCGGACTCCAACGAAAATCTCCTTGCCCGGATCGGACAGGATCTGCACGACGGACCGATCCAACTCGTCAGCCTCCTGATGCTCAAAGTGACCGACCCCACGGCCACGAAGCGGCCCGAGACCGGACATAGCAGCGCGAATGATCCAACCATTGAGCCTCTGACAAAACGGATACTAAACGAGCTCCGCAATATCTCGACCGGACTGGTACTGCCCGAACTGGAGGGCTTGACGCCAAATGAAATCATCCGGCTTGCGGTGCAAAACCATGAGGAGGCGACGGGGACGACGGTCAGCCGCCAAATTGGCGATCTGCCCGCAGACCTCGCACGGCCAGTAACCATCTGCCTGTACAGGATCGTGCAGGAAGGACTGAACAACGCATTTCATCATGGAAAAGCGATCGGGCAACGCGTTGAGGTTTGGGCTGAAGGACCATCAATTGTCATCGTTGTAAGCGATAGCGGTCCGGGAGTTGTCGATGGCCGTCGCGAGAGCCCACGCAGCAGAACGGGCCTTGGCATCGCCGGTTTGCGTAACCGCGTAGAAGCGCTCAAAGGCACCTTTGAATTGATATCGCAGCGCGGCATTGGCACTCAAATTCGAGCGAAGCTTCCGGTCACCTTCACACCTAACTGAAAGTGCATTTCTTCCGTGCAGCAATCTTCAGGTGCGACCCTCCGTTAACATCAGGTGCAGTGCTGTGTGCCTGCACACGCGATGTATTTTCAGTTCGCCCGTGGAATTACGGTGAGCATTAAGTCGGTCCAGCGCCCGCTACCCGCGACAAGTTAATAGTGTATAAACATCGACGTTTACATTTATCGCTTGATCGAGCTATATTTACTGGCCGCCGAGTAGATGGTGGAATTTTTTTGTAGCGTTTTTTTCATTGTAGGAGGCCGATAATGGTTTCCATTGGTTTAGTAGATGACCATCCTTTGATGATTGAAGGTATCATCACGCTGTTTTCACGCGCGCAGGGCCTCGAAATATCATCGACCGGTTCGACGGCAAGAGACATCATCGATATTTCGTCGCGCTTTCGTCCAGACGTCATCATCGTTGATCTGAGCATGGCAGGCGATGTCTACGAAGCCATTGCAACGTCGATCAAGGTCTCGCCGAACACGAAGATTGTAGCGTTCACGGCCGCGACCGGCGTGGACTCCGCGATCCGTGCTCTTGATGCCGGCGCAAATGGATACGTCCTGAAGGGCAGCAGCGCGCAAGAGCTGATCCAGGCGGTCGAAGCAGTTCGCCACGGCGAGACATACATTACGCAAAGTTTTGCGAGTCAGGTCATCGCAGCATTGCGTAATGCCTCGCTGCGAAGAGTCGCAGCGGAAGCGGTCAGATTCAGTATCCGCGAAGATCAGATCGTTCGACTGCTGTTGCGCGGAAAGACCAATAAGGAAATCGCCATCGCGCTAAAGATCAGCGAGAAGACCGTCAAAAACTACATGACAATTTTGATGCAGAAACTGAATGCTCGAAATCGCCTCGAGGTTGTCATTGCGGCGCAGGCGCTTACCGAGCGTGAATTGGACGATTCTGACCGGACTTCACAATGGCAGCAGCGTCAACTCTCCTGACTGCCTAGCTGGCGTGCGGAGTTTTGCTGTATCGTCGGCTTGCCGTCGTTCTCAGTCCCCGCAGGACATTTGTTCGCTTTCGCGCGTCGGCCGCTTCGATCCAGGACGTCTCGCTTCAACGAGATTTCTTCATTGGGAAGATCACGTTTGGTCTGACGTGCACGCTCGTAATCTGGGCTTATGGTGCTTCTTCAGCATCCAGCACTTGACGACATGGATCTGGCGCTGCGCCCAACTCCTCAACCAGAGCTTTGAGGTCCGCGGCCCTCTGGGTCAGCGAGGCAGCTATCTGCACGTCGCTAGCCGACTTGGCGAGCTTAAGCAGCGTCTCCGCGTGACGCTCGAAATAGTCTCTGCCGATCACGATGGTCGCCCCCACAACTACCGGTCCCACGACATGTTACTGGAGCCGGAGATTTCTTGCCACCGAAATGTACAAAAGTGTGGATTAGAAATTAAAACCCATGGATCACTCGCTCCTGTATCGAAGCATCGCGCCTTAGCCATCCACGGACAAGCAGCGACGATCCGATTATTTTGGCGGTGCTCGGCGACCGCCTCGACTTTCCCTTCAGGAGGTGCGTACATCATGGGCCCGGACGGCCACGCTCAGAATCGCGTTGACCTTCGTTGCGACGACGCCGACACCATCAGGCTCGCCAGGCAACTCGTTGATGGTCACGACGTGGAGCTATGGCAGCTGGATCGCAGGATCGAGACTTCAAGCACGGGCTAGCGGCCCTCAGCCTGATCTCATTGCCGCTCGCGCTCGCTGATCTCAGACTCGGCCTGAAGCCAGAACTCCAGGTCGCGATCTGCGGGGCAACCGTTTTGCTCCCAAAGTTCCCGAGCGCGTGCTCTGATCTCTTGCTTGTTGCGTCTCGCATCCAGACGCTGTCGCAGCTTCTGTCTAAGCTCTTCGACGAACGCCTTTAGCCGCTCCAAGGTTGTCTGGTCCGTGATACGCGAAGCGATCCGGCTCGCTTGTTCAATCTGGCGTTCTAGTTCACGGGGATCTTCATTCTGATCCATCGACCAACTCCGTCTAAATAAGACGGTTCAGGTCAGACTTGGTTCATGCTTAGCACTCCGAAGAGCGCCGTGCTGTACTTCGAGATTAGATCGACTCAGAAGAACGGCCCCGGTGCGGGGCTGGCTGCGCCGGGACCGCTCCCCTCCTTGAGCGTCCCGTCTCGGACCGCAAATCATCGTACCGGGAGAAAGTGGCAACAAACAATGCGACGTTGTCGCCTCGCATGGAAGCCATGCCTGGTCTGTCAGGAAGGGTGTCCTAATTCGACCTGGGCCGTATCACTTCGGAAACGAAAAGCCCGGCAACCGGCCGGGCGATCGCAATATCCGTTGGGTGATGAAACGCGCTCAAGCAGGCGACACATTGGCCCGTAAGATTCGGATATCCGCCCGCTTCGTCGCGGCAAGCTAGCCCGGCGCCAAAAAACTCCTTGAACCTTTTTGGAGCCCGCAAGACATATATTCGAGGTCCCCCAACCTCAAAAGCCCTCTCAGAAAGCCTCGCATCCCCCAGGCGGGGCTTTCGCTTCGATGCGTCATCGTATTCGCACATCCGCCACAAGGTCTGCCCCTATTGATGTGTCGCCAGAGCGAATATGCTCCGCTTCCGCGGCGTCGTGCACGTTTAGAGCGAAGTTACGGCGGCGGCGAGAACCACGAACCCGGCTATCGTCGCGGCTATAAAACAGAGCTCAACGAAGTTCATCTCCATCACGGCCTCCGCCCCGTTAACTTGCGAGCCGAGCTGCGGTGCCATTTCGGATAGCCATTTGCCGTCCCATATGTCAGGAGACGTGTCCTATTTTATTCCGAACCGGGAAAAGCTGGCAGTAACTGAAGGACCGGCTTCAACGAAAAGAGTCGATTCCCCGTCCGCAAGCGCAGGAAGACCAATGCCTCTGGTGATCCAGGCTGTTTCGACAGCGATGTGGTTGAACACGAGGTCAGCGGTGATCGAAGTCGTCGTGAGCGAGTGTGAATCGGCGCGCTCTGCCCCCCAATCGGCGTCCAAGGTTAACCCCTCCGCTTTGTACCTAACCATCTGAGGCATTGTCGAAATAAGACTCTGACTAGGTCACGGGTGGACGCCGAAGGGGGTCAATATTCGAGCCTAGACCAAGCAGCCTGCGACCCCGTGGCCGTTCGCCAAACGGAACAGTTCCGCATCGGAGGCGTTTTTCGCACTGAAACGCCCCTTGGGGGACGCATGTGCTGATGCGAAACGACCGAACTGCGCTTACGCTTAAGTGTCCCGCGTGCAGTCGGGCGACGCCACATCGGTTTCTTTACATCAAGAACGGTTGCGACATCTTTCAATGCCGGGGCTGCGGACTGGGACGCACCGAGGCATCGAGCTTCGATCCCCTCGCTTATTATGACGATGGCTACTTTTCCGGCCGTCAGTCCGACGGCTACGCCGACTATCGCGGCGCCGAACCCGTGCTACGGCGCGAGTTCGCCCGCACGGTCGAGTTCATCCAGCACCGCAAGCCACAGGGCCGCCTGCTCGAGATCGGTTGCGCCTACGGCTTCTTTCTCGATGAAGCCCGCCGTGCGGGATTTGAGGTGAGCGGCATCGAGCCGGCGGAACCGGCTGCTGTCCATGCCGGCGATCTCGGCTTGAACGTCATCTGCGGCTTGCTGAGCGAAGCGACTCTCAAGTCGCTTGGTGCCCTGGATGTTATCGTCCTCCTCGACGTCATCGAGCATCTGCCCGACCCGCAGGAAGCCCTCGCGCTGCTCGCGGACCATCTCCGGCCGGACGGAATCATCGTGCTGACGACCGGAGACTTCGGTTCCTTGGCCGCGCGGTCGACCGGCGCGCACTGGCGCCTGATGACGCCTCCACAGCACCTGTGGTTCTTCAATCGCGCCAGCATCGCGTCTCTGGCCCAATCGGTCGGCTGTCGCGTCGAGAGTGCCGATTACCCCTGGAAATCTGTGCCGTTCTCGCTGATCGCCTTCCAGGTCGGTCGCATGCTCGGCCGGAAGATCGCGGCCAGCCCGACCGGCAACCGGTTCGCCATTCCGGTAAACCTGTTTGACGCCATGCGCGTGGTCTTGAGCAAGGCGCCGCCATGACCGGCCGGATTCGTAATCCCTGGGTCGTTGTCGCGGCGTACAATGAAGCGCCGGTGGTCGGCAGCGTCGTGTCCGGCATTCGCCACGCCGGATACGCGGTCGTGGTGGTCGATGACGGCTCCAGTGACCGGACCGGCGACGTTGCGTTGCTCGCAGGCGCGGTCGTCGTCCGGCATCCGGTCAACCTCGGACAGGGCGCCGCGCTGCAGACCGGCATCGACTATGCCCTCGAGCGGCGTGCGGATGCGCTCGTCACGTTCGACGCCGACGGCCAGCATTCCCCCGTGGCCATCGCGGCACTGCTCGCCGCGATCGAGCAACCCGGAATCGATTTCGCGCTCGGCAGCCGCTTTCTCACTGGCGCGACGGCAAATCTGCCGGTGTCGCGCCGCATCCTGCTCAGCGCCGCGATTTGGTTCACGCGCGCCAGCACCGGACTGCCTGTCACCGATACCCACAATGGCCTACGGGCGATGACCGCGCGCGGCGCCCGCGCGATCTCCTTGCGACAGAACCGAATGGCGCACGCGTCCGAGATCCTGCACCAGATCGCGCAGAGTCGCCTGCGCTTTGTCGAGGTGCCGGTGAACATCGAGTACAGCGCCTATTCGCTAGGCAAGGGTCAACGCATCAGCGATGCGCTGGCCATCCTGATCGATCTGTTTGCGCGGAGGCTCTACCGATGATCGCGCAGCTATTGCTGACGGCCATTCTGGCGTTGGTCCTGGTCTACGCCTGGTCGGCGCATCGGACGGTGCCGATCATCGGCCTGCTCGCGAGCGGCGCTGCGCTCGCCGGCCTCTACTTCGTCTGGGTGCCGGAGCATGCCACCGCCCTTGCGGCCTTCGTGGGAATCGGCCGCGGCTCCGATCTCATCCTCTACACCTGGGTCGTGATCAGCCTGCTCATCATGCTTAACTTGCATCTCAAGTTGCGGCTCCAGCTCGATATGATCACGCGTCTGGCGCGCGCCGTCGCGATCGATCGCGCCAAGAAGAGCCGGCGTGAGGCGGACCCGCCGCGAAAACGTCGCCCGGTCATGTTGGGCCGAAAGGCCGAGGCGCCCCCGATCGAATTGCAGGCGAAGAAGTAGATGCCATTGCCAAGTCGCGCCGGGATTTGGCGTCAGTCGCCGAGCCCGCGACGACTGGCATAGATCTGGGCGAACGGGCGGCCAAATCGTATGACCTCATCAACCAGTACGGCCGACGTGCCGTTGGCACAGGGCCAGCGCTCGGTGGCGATCAGGTAGTCGGGCTTTTGCAGATCGGTTTCGGCAATCCAGTTGCGACGGAACATCACGCCGGCCAGTTGCTCGCGCCAGCCCAGGCAGACCAGCACGCGCGGTGGATCGCCCGCGAACCGGCCTTCGGCGTCAATTCGACCCTCGAGGCGGCGCAGCGCCTCGGGCGCCGCCATGCCCCAATAGTCAAGATCGAATCGGCCGTAAGCGCCGGCGACGCCGCCTGCCAGACTGTTCATCGCGATATATTCGAGCGGATGCAGGATGACGAGCGTCACCACGATGGCGGCCGTGTGCGCGACCCCGAGGGCCGCGGGCACAATCGGGAGGCGTCGCAAGAAGGGCAAGAGGCTCGTCAGCCCGCGCGCGGCCACGATGGCGAGCATTGGGATCACGAACAATACGTGGCGGACACCGTCATAGAGCGTCGAGCCCTGCAGGATGAGCACCCCGACCGGCCCGAACGCCGCCACACTGACGACCAGCACCGCGCGCGATCCTGCGAGCTCGGTCGCGACTGGTCGCAGGCCCACGACGCCGGACCGACGTAGGGCGCCGAGGGCGGCGCGCGTCCACGACCCTGCAGCACCGATCCAGACCGCCATGCCGAGCAACAGCAACGCCAAAAAGCCCTCGGGCAAACGCGCCGCGAGCTGTCCGGGGATGTACCAGGCGGGCAGTTTATCGGTGAACGTGCGCCGGCCCCAGTTCTGGAATTCGAACGAGGTGTCGAGCGTAGCAAAGTGCCGATAGGCCTCGAGGAATCGCACGAGCGGATGTCCAGTCTGCAACCACGGCCAGAGCGCAATCGCCGTCAGCCAGGCGACGAGGATGACGAGCAGCGTATGCAGGGCGATCTGGCGCAATGGGCCATAACCCGCGCGGCCATGACGCAGCAGCGCCTCGAGCGCGCACAGGCTCATGCCACCGACGAGGTAGGCGTGCGTGATCACCCCGCCGGTGCGCGTCCCAATGGCGAGGCCAGTGGCAAGGCCCGTCGCAAGGGTCAGAGGCCAGCTCGGCACCTCCTGCCGCACCATCAGGACGATCAAGAGCGTCGACCAGCTCATGGCGAACAGGAACGGCACGTCGATCGGGGCGAAGAACAGGTTGCCGTACAGGAAGCCGGTCAGCAGGCACAGGATGAGCGCCGTCAACCCAGCCCAGTACCCGACCGTGAGCCGTGCCATCGGCACGACGGCGGCGAGCCCAGCGAGGCCGAACAGGAAGGTCATGACGTGCCGAACCGTGATCGGGCTCGCGAGCTCAAGCGACTGAACGGCCGCGACGAGCATCTGAAACCACGGTCCATACATCCACAGATACTCTTCGACCGTCTCGAACTGAGACCGGTCCGTAAAGGCGCTCGTGTACCAGGCAAGCGCCTTGGGGCCGTAATCGTCGGTGTTGAATTCGTCGGTCGACACCCCATAGTCCGCGGCGGTCGCAAGCCCGATGACCAAGGCCACGCTCAGCACAAGGAGCACGAGCAACGTCTCGGCATGGCGAGCAGCAAATGCGAGGCCGAGTTTCGGCCTCGCAAACCCAGAGCCGTCGTCATCCACCTGTTCAAGCGCCATGCATTGTCCTTAACGGTTGCATGACAACGCACTGGTGCCGTCTGGAAATGTGGTGGGAATTCGCGCGGCGGGATCGCCACATCGCTACTACCACCAACGCGATCGAGCGGCAGCACGAGGAGTTTCACGCGGCGGATCGAGACTCAGACGGATCTGCCATCCATCGGCCGACACCACCGCCTGCATCACATCAGGCGACATCCAGCTAAATCGCGAACCCCCAGCGCACCTCAAGTGTTGTTCATGGGCTTCCATAACCCGGCTGAAGGGAACTTTGTTCCGCGTTTCAAATCAGGTCTCCTAACTAAGGCGATAGCAATGGCGATCCTTATCGCCGGAGGTGCCGGGTACATTGGGAGCTACATGGTGCACGAACTCGCTGATCGCGCGAACTGCCCATCGTGATCGATGATTTTTCGTCAGGCTTCGAATGGGCCAATACCATCCGGAGTTTCGGTTTTCGTTGAGGACATCGGGGATCAGCGGCGAGTTGCGCAGCTGATCGCGAAGTATGGGATTTCGGAGATCATTCATTTTGCGGGTTCTGTCGTTGTGCCGGAGTCGGTTGCCGAACCGCTTCGATATTATCGCAACAACACCGCAAATTCCCGAAGCCTGCTTGAGATCGCAATCAGGAGTGGAGTACGGCGTTTCATCTTCTCGTCGACGGGTGTACGGGAATCCGCCGGCAAATCCTGTCACGGAAGACCCCGGTTGCGCCTGTATCACCTTACGGCTCATCCAAATTCATGGCGGAAACAATGCTGCGTGATGCTGCACGCGCTCATGGCCTACGCTACGTCGTCTTGAGGTATTTCAACGTAGCAGGCGCCGATCCTGCTCTGCGCACCTGACAGGCAGCGCGAGGGGCAACGCATCTTATCAAGGTTGCAGCGGAAACCGCCGTGGGTTTGCGAGAGAAGATGCAGGTTTTCGGCACCGATTACCCCACGCCTGACGGGCCTGCATTCGCGACTATGTCCACGTGAGCGACCTCGTAAACACCCATTATCACGCGCTTTCATACCTGCGCGGTGGTGGAAGATCCCTGACGCTAAATTGGGCTACGGCCGCGGCTATTCGGTCTTGCAGGTGATCGAGGCCATGCGGCACGATCCGAAAACGACTTTCCCGTCGAACTTGCCGCGCGCCGGCCTGGCGATCCGGCGGAGATCGTGGCGTCGGCGGAACGGATGCGCAATCTGCTAGGCTGGCGGCCTCAATGGGATGATCTTCCCTGATCGTCCGCCATACGCTCGCTTGGGAACGCAAACTATTGGCACAAGGTAACGCGGCGACGCAGCGCTTGGCAACTACGGCTCTGCCTCACCCCCGACAGCGGAAGGAAGTTTGGCAAGGCGAGAATGCTGTCGATTGTCGTCCTGTTCGGCGATGCAGCTCTTGGAGACCGGCTGCGAGACCCAGCGTGTGTTCGTCCTCGGCAAGAAAGCAGCCCGGATAGGTTGGCCCCCTGTTTTTGGGGCTCGTTCGAGCATGATACGGCCAGAGATTATCAACCGCCTTCGTTGAAATCATTACGGAAAATGCCTTAAAGACTTTCCTTTTAATCATGGGATCGAGGGTTCGAGCTCCTCCGCGCTCACCATTTAATTCCCCTTCAAATCAGGGCTTTTGGCGGACCGGTGGTGTGCGATCGTCGGCGGTTGGCAACATTTGCCCGCCGGTTGGCAAACCCCTGCTCGGTGTCCGTTCGCGCGATCGGCGGTGCGCGATGAATTCTCCCGCCGATCGCATCAAGCCCGATCAGTTCGAGACATACGAAGCTCAGATCCTTTCAGCCAAACACTGCCGGAGCCGGCATTCAGGAGTAGTGATAGGATAGGTTCAGCGAGTGACCGATCGGGAAGCCGAAGCTTGCCACGCACGGGCCTTGTCGATCATGGCGCAAACCGCAGCGAGACTGGAGTGGGTGCCAAAATGATCACAATTCCACAATTGACCGCGCATGCGCTGGGTTCGTTTCTAGCGCACGAGACCAAGGACCGGTTCGGCTCATCGCAGTCCGGATTGACGGAACTGCTTCCGTTCGCCGCGAGGCTGACATTGGAATGCATCGGCAACAGCGATGCGCTCTATCACAATATCGAGCACACCATGCTCGTGACGCTGGTCGGACACGACATCCTGGTCGGACGGGCGTTGCAGCGAACCACCACGGCCGCCGACTATGCGAACTTCATTATGGCCTGTCTTACCCATGACATCGGCTACGTCCGCGGCGTCGTCCAGGGTGACGAGGATGACGCCTACGTCGCTGACATCAGCGGACGGAAGATCCAATTGCCAATCGGATCGTCCGACGCGGCACCTGCTCCCTACCATGTCGACCGCTCAAAGCTGTTCGTCATCGAACGCCTCGATTCCGTCGAGGAAGTCGACGCGGCCCGGATTGCCCGGGCCATCGAATACACCCGCTTTCCCTACCTCGACACGCCGAAGAGAGATGTCGACGACCTCAACGAGGAGGAAGGGTTGCTGCTGCGCGCGGC
Source organism: Bradyrhizobium sp. TZ2 (assembly GCA_043099345.1). Classification (GTDB taxonomy): domain Bacteria; phylum Pseudomonadota; class Alphaproteobacteria; order Rhizobiales; family Xanthobacteraceae; genus Bradyrhizobium. Next base: position 5,279,841 of record CP170752.1, read on the forward strand.
CGATCTGATCGGCCAGCTCGGCGATCCCATTACATGAGGAAGTCGAACGCGCTATTCCACGAATTTAATGAAACTGGGCTGAACAAGACGCTGGGCTACGCGACGCCCGCCGACATCGTCTACAAATTTCCGCAGTTCTATTGGACCAACGTCGCGCCGCAGATTCAGCTTGCGATCCGCTATCTCAATGTCACCTCCAGTGGCCGCCAATGGATCGCCAACCTCCACAGCAATGTCTTCCGGGCTGAGCGCGAGGTGAACCTGTCGGGACCGGAGAGATAACGGGTTCTCGCGGGCACTGCCCATCCCATGACCTGGGATAGGCTCTGCGTGATCGCTCGGCGCGACAGAATTTCGATACGAAAAGCCGCTGCACACTTTCATCTTCGTCGCACAGACGGAAAATCGTCTCGGCTTGCTTGCTCTCGCATTCCTGCGCCGTCCAGGTTCCCGCAAGCGCCAAAGCATGAGTAGCTCAGCACTCAGTCGAGGAACCATTGACGGGCGGAACCGACGGGCTGGGAATGGTTCGGCGGTAAGAGATCTGGTCACGTTTCAAGAAAAATCCGCGAGATTACGGTATTTAAATACCAATCACCGCGCTTTTTGGACCACAACGCGTTAAGGATTCGTCAAAGGTTGGGCAAAGGTGTGACCGAAATGTCATAGGGAAATTCGGTTCCGTTTGTTAGCGTGCACCCAGAATTAGCGAATTGAAGTCAGATTTGACGCAAGTTCTTTAGTTACATGGGACGGGGCAGATGAGATCGGCATATTTTGCGATAATCGGCCTTTTTTTGGCCACAACTGCGCCGGTCGCAGCAGAACCCTTTTCAATCAACGATGCGTTGAAGCAGGCCGTGCTGACAGATCGGGTGTCGGCGAGGCGTCTGCAAACCGCCGTGCGACCAAATCCGAGCTGCGCCAAACTCAAAGCACGCTGCTGCCGCAGGTTCGGCTGGAGGCGCGGTACGGACCTGAAAAATTCGACCAGAGCGCCGCGGTGGTGAGTGGTTCGGCGCTGCCGATACCCGCACCAGGAGCCGGCTCCTGGCGGAACGGAAGCCAGGGATCGGTCGTCGTCCGACAGGTCCTGTTTGACGGGTTTGCCTCTATTCATGACATCTGGCGACAATCGGCCAGAGTCAACGCCGCGGCCTTCCGGGTCAAGGAACGCACAGAACTCATCGCGCTGGATGCTGCGGAAGCTTACGTCGATGTCGTCCGGTATATGCGGCTCGTCGAACTCGGACAGCAAAACGTCGCGATCCATGAGCGGATCTTTTCAAACGTCAACTCCCGCTTCGCGGGTGGACGGTCCGGCGAAGGCGATCTGGAAACGGCGCGTGAGCGGGTTGAAAATGCGCGGGCGACCCTGGCGGAATTTCGTAGGAGCCTCGATGATGGTCGGGCCAAATACCGCCGGGTAGTGGGACTTGAGGCGTATAACCTGCGCTTCCCGGGTCCGCTGGGGGGATTGCCCGCAACCGGGGATGAGGCGCTGGCTATTGCCGCGCGCTTTAATCCGACAATCAAGGCAGCGCAGGCCGACGTTGACGCGGCCAAGCACGCCTTCAGGGTCACCGATGGCGCTTTCGTCCCCAACCTGTCGCTTGAGGGCCGCGCGACTCACGCTGACAATACATACCCCTATCTGGGCGTCACCCACGACGATTATAGCGGCAAGGTGGTGATGTCCTGGGACATCTTCCGCGGCGGCCAGGATGTGTGGCGCAGGTCCGAGATGGCCGAGCGCCATACCGAGGCGACTATGCGTCACGCGCGGTTGCAGCGCGACGCACTGGAATCCATCGACAAGGCGTGGGCCGCGCGTACGGTCACTGCAACGCGTGTCGCTGCCTTGACGCGTCAATTGCAGGCGGACCGTAAAGCCATCGCGGCCTACGACAAGGAATACGAACTCGGTCAACGCTCGTTGATCGATCTGCTAAATGCGCAGAACCAGTATTTCAACGCGGCCGTCTCACTGACGTCTTCGCGCGGTGTCATTGTTTTCGCCGACTACCAGATGCTGGCAGCGATGGGAACGCTGCTTGAATATCTCAAGTCCCCGCCTCCGGTGGATGCGGCGCCGCTCGATCTGATGCCGCTTGGTCTTCCGGTCTACAAATTTCCGACGCCTCGCTTGACGTTGCCGCAGACCGGATCGGAGCCGCTGCGCGTTTCGCATGCGGCCATCGGAGCCTCCGCGGCGCCCTTGGCCTATGCCGCTGCGGAGCCGCAGGAAGGTTTTAGCGACCGCTGGCCGCGCGGCGGGGGCAGTCGCAGCGAGAATGCTCGGAGCGCCGGAATGGTTCGCCCAGAAGAGTGGCCGTAGCCCAAGTCAGGTAGCCGCTCATGTCGACCCGACGGCCCAGTCATCGATGTCGTATGCTTCGGCGAATGTCGGCAAGCCGCATTGGCTTCTGTCTGCCTTCCCCTCCGACAAGAAGTAAACGCCCAGAGTTCATCTGGGGGACAATTGGGGTGGCGGCGCTCGGCGCAGGACGCCCCCTATTAACTGTCTGATCGAAAAGCCGATTCCGGCGAATGATCTCGGACGGCAGACTATTGTATTCTGACGGCTATTAGCCGCTGTATTCTGACGGCTATTAGCCGCGCCGCGGTTCGGCGGGTCTTATTTATGATCAGAGGCATTTGGCTTTGTTCTCCCGAACCCCCAAGCAGGCTCAAGGCCGCCCGCCCAAAGATGAGCCGGACGGCACGGTTGGCCCTGCCGAGGTTAACACACCACGGTTGGATCCCCTTGCCGCTTCGTTGACCTATCTGGCTGCCCATCACGGCCGGGCCGTAAGTCGCGAGGCGTTGCTTGGCGGTCTTCCCATCCTCGACGGGCGGCTCTCGGTAGGCCTGTATGACCGTGCCGCCAGGCGGGCCGGACTTGAGACGGAGGCCATCAAGCGGGACGTTGCCGATATCCCTGCGATCGTTCTGCCTGCCGTCCTGATCATGAAGACCGGTACAGCGCTGATCCTTCTCGGGATCGATACGGCCAATCAAAGCGTCAAGGTTCTGGACCCGACAATCCAACCTGGTGTCCCGCAGGTTCTGAGCATCAAAGCCGTCACCGCGGATTACACCGGCTACACCTTCCTGGTGAGAGCTGCGGCCGAAGCCAATGCGCGTGCGGTTGCCGCAGGAGATCTTCCTCGCAATCACTGGTTTTGGTCCACCGTCAAGGTGCACTGGCGCAGCTATGGGCACATCGCCCTCGCCGCGCTGTTGGTCAACATGCTTGCTCTGGCGATGCCCTTGTTCACGATGAGCGTGTACGACCGGGTAATTCCCAACGGCGCCATCCCGTCGCTTATTGCATTGTCGGTCGGAATGGGAATCGCCGTCGCGTTCGACTTCGTGCTGCGCGCCGTACGGAGCCGCATGATCGACGTCACCGGCAAGACCATGGACGTCGTGCTTGCGGCGAACATTTTCGAGCACGTTATGGCGGTCAAGATGGCGCAGCGACCGGCATCGGTCGGAATCCTCGCCAATCAGTTGCGCGACTTCGACCTCGGTACGCGAGTTCTTTACCTCCGGCAGTATCGTGTCGGCGACTGATCTGCTCTTCGCGGTGCTGTTTCTTGCGGTGCTGTTTACGATCGCGGGCCCGCTGGCCTGGATTCCGCTGGTCATGCTGCCGACCATGATTGCGATCGGCTTCATTCTGCAGCGTCCGCTTGATCGGGCGATGAAACGCCTGCAGGCTGAATCCGCCGCGCGCCACGGCGTGCTGGTCGAATCCCTTTCCGGTCTCGAAACCGTCCGTGCCACCGGCGCCGAAGCCCGGATGCAAACCGCCTGGGAGCGCTCCGTTGCTGCCACGGCGCGATCGGGAGAGGACGTGCACTTCTGGTCTTCGCTGACATTGACCAGCGCCAGTTCGGCTCAGCAGATAACGAGCCTGTTGATGATCATCATCGGGGTATTTCTCATTCTTGAGGGAAAACTCTCGGTCGGCGCTCTTGTCGCCGCCAACATGCTGGCAGGCCGCGTTCTGGGGCCCATCGCCGGCATCGCCTCGATCATCACACGTGGTACTCAAACGTTATCGTCGCTGAAGGCGATCGATCGCGTCATGTCGCTGGAGAGGGAACGCTCACCCGAGCGGGCCTACGTTACCAGAAGAATCAATGATGGACGCATCAGCTTCGAGAGCGTCAGCTTCACCTACCCCAACGCGCCCGGCAAAGCGCTGGACAAGGTTTCGTTCAAGATCGAGGGCGGCGAAAGGATCGGCATCATCGGCCGCGTCGGCTCGGGAAAAACGACGGTCGGCCGCCTGCTGCTCGGTTTCTATGAAGCTCAGGAAGGCCGCATTCTGGTTGACGGGGTCGACTCCCGCCAGTACGACCCATCCGATCTGCGCACCGGCATCGGCTTTGCGATGCAGGATACCGATCTGTTCTTCGGAAAGCTCCGCGACAATATTGCGCTCGGAAAGCCCCACGCGACTGACGAAGAAGTCCTTGCAGCCTCGCGGCTCGCAGGCGTGGAGAGTTTCATCGCTGGCCATCCGATGGGCTATGACATGCCGATTTCAGAGGGAGGCCGCAGCCTCTCGGGCGGTCAAAAGCAGGCGATTGGACTGGCCCGTGTCCTTATCAGGAAACCTCGGGTGCTGTTTCTGGACGAACCGACTGCGCACTTCGACATCCGCAGCGAAAGCGAATTTCTTGAACGGCTGAAAGCGCTGCGCGACGAGCGCATGACGATCATCATCTCGACTCACCGCCTTTCCCTCCTAAGCATGGTCGATCGTCTTCTGTTGTTCGACAACGGCCGTTTGGTCGCTGATGGACCTCGCGACAAGGTAATGGCCATTCTTCACGGAAAACCCGTCGCGGCTTCGACGGAAAGCTTTACCGAAGCTGCAACACGAGTTCAAAAGCCAAATGCCGCCAACTGATTTCGCATTTGCAAACGACGTCCGCGCCGCTGCCGCGCTGCGCACGCCGCGTACCTCTCGCATGCTGTTGACGACATTCCTCGCCATGCTCGTGGCGTTCCTCACGTGGGCGCATTTTGCGGTGTTGGATGAGGTCAAACGCGGCAACGGACGTGTCGTGCCGTCGCGACAAACCCAGGTGGTACAGACCCTCGAAGGCGGCATCGTCGGAGAAATTCTCATCCAGGAGGGCGCGATCGTCCAACAGGGTCAATCGTTGATGCGCATCGACGACACTAAATTTGCTTCGGAGTTCGGTGAGATAAGGGAACGGCGCGCGGCGATGGCTGCCCGTGTCGCAAGGCTCGAGGCGGAGGCGCAAGGGCGAAGCGAGGTCACCTTCCCCGACCAGCTTGACACGGTAGTGCCGGCGTCGGTCGCCACCGAAACCAGCGTGTTCAAACTGCGCGCGCAAAAGGTGGCGCAGGATGTCGACGTGCTGAACCAGCAGGTCACGAGGCTCAGCGGCACCCTCAAATTGCTCGATCGGGAACTCGCCCTCACCCGCCGACTGTTCGAGCAAAAGGTTGTGCCCGAAATCGAGATGTTGCGGCTTGACCGTCAGGCGACGGAAATGCGCGGGCAACTCGCGGAGGCTCAATCAAAAATAGCGAACACGCTCGCCTCCTTTCAATCGCTGGCCAATGAGGATCTCGCCAAGTCGAAGGCGGATTTGGCCGTCCTGGATGAAAACATCAAATCCGCGCAGGACCGCGTACGACGAACCGACCTGAAAGCTCCCGTGCACGGTATCGTTAACAAATTGAACGTCACGACGATCGGCGCAGTGGTACAACCCGGCGCCAACGTGATGGACATCATCCCCCTTGACGATTCGCTGCTGGTTGAAGGCAGGATCCGTCCCCAGGACATCGCCTTCATCCGCCCCAACCAGGACGCGGTGGTCAAGCTTTCCGCCTATGACTCCTCGGTCTATGGCTCGCTGAAGGGCAAGGTAGAGCGCATTAGCGCCGATACCATCGTCGACGAAAAGGCGGACAAGGCCGAACGCCAGGAAACTTTCTACCGCGTGATGGTTCGGACCGAAAAGAACCATCTGGGGACCGCCAAGAATTCACTGCCGATCATTCCGGGCATGGTCGCCACGGTCGAAATCCTCACCGGCGAGAAATCCGTGCTGGACTACCTGCTCAAACCGGCTCGCAGCCTGCGCGACGAGGCGCTGCGCGAGCGCTGAGGCGTTCCCGCCTGCTTAACAGATCGTCAATTTCAGTCGCCCGATTTGGAGCGATTTGGAGCGATCCGGCAAACCTGCGGTTGACCGCCTTTTCTCTATTCCCCTGATTACTAAGCCGATTTAACCCGGCCTAAGTCGCGATACCGTTACCTGCGTCCCGATAACAGTTGGGAATGCAGATCGACGCACAAGACGTCGGCTGACGTTCTCGAAAGTGGGGACGTCTCGATGACACCGCGTCAGAGGTTGCGGAAGCTTGGCTTGTCCGGGCTTATCACTGCGCTCGTTTGCACCTTCAGCGCCTACGCCGGCTCGTCCGGAGTGATGGCTGCGGATGAATCCAGCCTCGATCTTGCCTTGGAGTCCATGCCTGGTTCCGATCGGGACCGAGGACGGGCGCGGCCCCCGCAACATTCTTTAGCATCAACGCTGTTCTGGCAAAACTTGACCGTCAGCGCGGCCGCGGTCCCGATGCGGTCCGCCTTGTCTCGCTCACGCCCTCTAATGTCGCAACGGATGCCCCGCCTGCGCTGACGGAGGCGAAGCCGGTCGGCAAGGAGCCGTTCGGCCTGTTCACCTTTCGCGCGCCGGAAGGAATGCTTTGGCGCAAATGGCGGAACATCGAGGCCGATATGGCCAAAGAGCAACTTACTCTGAACCGGTGCCGAACCGATGCGCAGACCTGCCCGTCTCACGCCGCCCAGTTCCTACGCCTGATCAGTGCGGTCAACTCGAAGTCGGGGCGCGCGAAGCTCGAAGAGGCCAATCGCGCCGTCAACATGGCGATCCGCTACGTCGGCGACCACACCCAGCACGGTGAAGCCGATCGATGGAGCGCACCGCTGGCGAGTTTTGCGAGCGCAAAGGGCGACTGCGAAGACTACGCCATCGCCAAATACGTGGTGTTGCGGGAGGCCGGCGTACCGCGCGAAGACCTGCAGTTGGTGCTGGTGCGCGACCGCGCCGTCCGGCAGGATCATGCGGTGCTGGCTGCCCGCCTCGACGATCGCTGGCTGATCCTGGATAACCGGCAATCCCTGCTGATCGAGGATCAGAACGCCTCAAGCTTCACGCCTTTGTTCGCCATCAATCACGACGGGGTTCAGCTGTTCGCAGCGCCCTATGCCAGGCGTGCGCTGCCGGACAATCAAAGTACGGCGGCACCGGCTGCCGCCAGCGCGCCGGCATCGTTCGAATGGATCGGTTCGGAGCCGGTCGCGGAAGGGGCCTCGAGTCTCGGCAGCTTGCCGTTGCTGATGTAGGCGGCGGCTCGGCTGAGGCGTGCCAAACCGAAAGGCCTGGACGCAAAATCGCGAAATCAACCCCATGCAAAGTAGAAACGGGCCCCGGCTCGCAGCACTCGTGCTGCGTCCGGCGCCCGTCGTTATCCTAATCTCATCCCGCTTTAGGAGGCCGCCAGCTGCATGGCCAGGGCTGCCTGTTCATGCATGATGGTGATCGCGGCGGGCACCGTCGAGCCGGCATCGGCCACGGGCGCGGAGGCCTCGCCACCCTGCGTCTGTTGCGGCGGGGCGACACCTGCCGCAACCGTATCCAGCACGCTGAGGTCGAGATCGCCACCGCCGTCGTCGAATTCGACGACGATGTCTGCCGGCAGGGTGCCGAGCGAGGCATCCAGATCGACCTCGACGAAGGTACCGGTGGTGCCATCGGCGTAAGTGAACGAACCGACCGCGGGAACGTTCTGTCCGTCGATGGGTGCACCAGGCGTCGTCGCAAGGTCGATGCTGGAGATGCCGAGATCGCCGAGCTTGGCCAGCTCGCCGTTGTCGCTGACGCCATCGTGGTTGGCATCCTGCCAGACCACGAGGTCGCCGAACGCCGCATCCTGGCTGTCGATCACGCCGTCATGGTTGCCGTCGAGGCTCGCAAGTGCCGCGATGCCATCGGCGAAGTTGCCGCCATTGAACGTCGGCGTGAACAGTTCGTTGCCGTTTTCGACCTTGCCGGAGCCGTCGACATCCAGAGCGAGGATGCCGTCTCCGCCATTGGCGGTCCAGGCGATCTGGTCCTGGGCACGGTCGCCGTTGATGTCGAAGGAGACACCGTCTTCAAGGGAGCTGAACGCGACGCCGTTGTGGTCGAGGTCGAGGACGATGGGGTCGACGGTGGTGTTGATCAGCGCATTGAGATTGGGAAGATCGGTAGAATCCACGCCGGACAGTTGAACCAGCGTATTGGTTCCATTGCCGCCGTTCGAGCCGCCCTGCTGATAGATGAAGGTGTTCCCCATCCCTCTGAACGCGAGGGTTGCTCCCGCAGCACCGATGTCGGTTGCCATCAGATACTGAACAACAGCGGCGAGGTTCGCGTTCGTGCCGATCGTCAACGGATTGGCAAAACCGTCTGTGCCAAAGAATGTAGCGACGCCATCGGTAACAGAATGCGACTCGATTGTGTCTCCGCCGATTGCCAACGTGGAGTCGGTCCCGTTCACATTGCCACCAGTCGCGGCGACTGGCGTGACGCTGAATTCGATTTTATCGACCGCAGGATCGAAGTCCGTAATTATGTCGAAGCCGAAGACCGATCCCCCGCCTGAGGTAACTACCACTGGCGTTGAATGGCCTGCGGCGATGGCGAACACATCGGCGCCCCCGCCACCGGTCATCGTGTCAGCGCCTGTGCCGCCGGCAATCCAGTCCTTTCCGGATCCGCCGCTGATCGTATCGCTGCCACCGAAACCATAAATGACCTGGTCGTTGGTGGTTAGCGATCCGCTGATCGAGTCGCCATTGTTGTTCGTTCCCAAGATCAGCGTCACGGTCTCGACTTTCGTCGCATTATCCGGATCGGCCGATCGCGGCGTGGTTATCGTGATGTTCTGAACACCATTGTCGTAGTCGAGCGAGCTTGTCGTTACGACGCCTGTGCCCGCATTCATCGTGAAGGTTTCCGCACCGCCGTTGTCGACGGTCACTCCAAATGTGGCGGAACCGCTGAAGGTGTATTCGAACCCGGAGGCATCGTCAGGATCAACGGTCGAAACTGTGAACAGAGACGCGGCGGCGATCTCTGTATCGTCGGCACCACCGCCCATCCCGTTCGTCGTAGCTGCAAGGCCAATGTTTCCGGTGAACACAAGATCACTCGGCGCAGCGTTGCCCGTTGCGATACCGAACTCCGCCACCGGCGTGTAGTCCGTCTGAGCGTTGCCAGCCGCGTCCTGCGCGCCGGTCACGTCGATGGTGATATTGGACAGGTTCACGTTGGCGTCGGCTACGTCGTAGGTCGCGGTGTAGACCGTGTTGCCGTTGCTCCAGACGCCGCTGGCGAAGGCCAGCGAGCCGGCGACGGATGAACCAAAGACCAGCGTCGGTGTCGCGCCGGCGTTCATTGCCTCGCTGAAGGTCACGGTCGCAACGAACTTGCCAGCGCCCACATCCGAGTCGGTGAGCACTGTATCGTTCACCGTCACGCTAACGACCGACGGCGCTGTGGCATCTTCCGGAGCGACGATCTCGACGTTGATGTTGCCCGATACGGCATCGCCATCGCCGTCCCTCACCGTTACGCCGAACGCGAGGTCCAGATCCACCACAGACTTCGCCGCCTTGACGCTGACGAGGTCGACCTTGCCGCCGCCGTCGCCGTTCGCGTACATCTCGATGTAGTCGATCGTCTTGCCGATCGGCGCAACAATCGGCGGCATATTGAATGTGCCACCGCTCCAGGTGACGTCGGTCGGGGTGCCGGAATTGGTGCCGTCGAGTAGTAGACCTTGTACTGAATGGTGTGCGTACCGCCGCCGAAATTGGTGAACTCGTAGGTCGCTGTGGTGACAACCGGGCCGCTGAAGCCCGGGGGTGGCGTGAACGCGCCACCGAAGGTGTCGGCGTCCTGGAAGTCGAAGCGGAAGAAGTCATTCCCGTCGAAGACCTGACCGTTGCCGACGCCCCAACCCGCTGTCGATCCCTTGACGGAATCCTGCGTGAAGGTTCCAGTGAAGCCACTCGATGCCTGCCAACCCGACAGAACCGCAAGATCGGTACCGCCAGCGTTGAGCACCACGAATTCTTGCGGACCAGTGCCTTGCGCGGTGGAACCGTCAATGCCCGTGGTCGTAATCTCGCCATCCAGCGGCTTGAACTGCTGGAACGAATACGTACCGGTAGACAGATTCAGAGTCAGGGTGAAGACCGGATCGCCCTGATTGCCAGTATGCGCAATCAGCACATTGTTGACCTCGGTGTACTGGATCGCCACGCCGCCGAAACTGAGAGCGGTTGTGGGAGGCGTGAAGTCGACGGTGCCGACGCCATCCGCGCCGGCCTGGAACGGGAAAGCCGCCGTTTGAGTGCCAGGGCCGTTTTCCACGGTGATCGAGCCGATCGTGCCAAGTTCCGGCACATCGTCGATGACGACGATCGAGGCGTTCAGCGGCACATTGGTGTCGGCAGCCGGGCCACCCGGATCAGTTAACGTAACTCTACCGTTCAAGTTGATGGCGATGGTATCTTCGGTAGATGGCGAATTGATCGGATGATCGATCGGCGCGTTGAGCGTGAAGGTATAGTCACCTGCGCTGTTCAGGGTGATGGTGAAGATCTTGGTGTCGCTTCCAGAGTCGTATGGCCCTGTGCCGCCGTCGCTGTTGACGAAGCCAATCAGGTTTGCGCCATCCATGGCGAAGAGCACGGGCTTGCCGTCCGCCAGCAAGGCGCCATTGGAAACGGTTTGCACCGCCGGATTGCCGGCAAGTGACGCGAAGGCAAAGTTCAGTGTGCCGTCTATTCCGCCGGTCACGAGTGGCAGGAACGAACCGCTCGACCCGTTCGTCGTGGCCGTCAAAGTGCCGACGATGTCGGCATCCGCGTCAGGCGCGACGCCGGAGGTCGCATCGTCAATGCCTCCTGGCAAGCCGTGCTCTTCCTCGACGGTGCCGGAAACGGCGCCGTCAATCACGAGCGGCGTGTTTTCCACTTCGGTGATTGTTACCGTGTCGGACGCCGCGCCGATCGTCGCGGTGCCTTCCAGGATGGTCTGGTTGGTCAGCGTCGCAATAATTGTCTCGGAGCCCTCAACCAGACTGTCGTCGATGACAGTGACCGTGAACACGATCGGGCTGCCTTCATAGGCCGAGGTGAAGGTCAGCGTCGAGCCGACCAGGGTCACGCCCGCCGGCAGGACACCAGCCAGCGAGGCCAGCAAGGACGGGGTATAGTCGGTGCCGTCGGCGGTGCCGGAGGCCGCAAGGTCAACGCTCGCGGTGTTGCCCGCGTTGAGCGGGAAGCCGGTCACGCTCAGCGTGAACGTCGCCACCCCGGCGGCCTCCTCGCTGATGCTGGTCGGCGACGCATCGATGCTGAAGCTGACTCCGTCGAGAACCTTAATGGGCTGCAGCGCCGTATTGGACAGATCGGTGTCGCCGTCCGTCAGCCGGTAATTAAAGCTCGCCTCGAGCCCCGTCAGTCCCGAAATGGTGAGGTTCGCATTCGGGTCAAAGGTCCAGGTGCCGTCCGCTTTGAAGGTGTAGACACCGTACGTATTCGAGTGCTGGAAAACCCCGCTTCCGAGCGGTGTCCCCGAAGTAATAGCGACAAGGCCAGCCCCGAGATCGACGTGCGTCAACTGCGCTCCGTCAGCCCCCACAAGGTCGTTGGTCGTCACATTGCCGCCGATTGTACCAATCGCGTTCTCGGCAATGCTTTGCAGCATGTCATCTACGGCCGTCGGAACGTCGTCGTTGATCGTCACCGTCAGCGAGAACGGAGCCGACGTGTCGAGATTCGGATCTGTGGCGTTGATCTGGAAGGTGTCAGTGATCGGGCCGCCCGAATGGTTCTGGTTGTCATCGAGCGTGTAGGTGTAGCTGACGACGCCGGTGCCGGAATTGTAGCCATTGACAACGAGTTTGCCTTCGACGGTCTCGACGGTGACCGGCGAGCCCGAACTGGCAAGCAGCTGGGCCAGGGTGATGGTCACCGGCAGGTCCGTGCCATCCGGCGTGATCGTGATCGACGTCAGTCCATCCGGAGACGCGATGGTGAAGGTACCGGACACCGCCTCCGTCGTGTTGGTGTTGTTGTTCGGGTTTCCATCCGCAGCTTCGGCGGAACCTGCCGGCTCGGATCCGCGTGGCGGCAGACCTGCTTCAAATACGTCCTGCGTGCTGTCGCCGGTGATCGTCGGCACCGCGCTCGGATCGACCGTGATGATGAGCTGGGCTGACTGCCCGTCGCCATCGCCGTCGACAATGACATAGGTGAAGACCTCCTGCTGCGCCGTGTCCACCGCTTTGCGGGGAGAGGTACTGCCAGTCGCCCGCGGGGTGGCCGATCACGTTAGTGAAGTAGAAGGTGAGCTTGCCGCCGCTGCCGAGCGCCGTCGTGACTTCGAGCACGCTCGTGTCGGACTGGAACAGCACACCGTTCCTGTAAATGTCGTTGGCGGCCTCGTCGTACGTGTAGAGGTCATTACCGACCTTGACCGACGCGATCTCGCGCAGTCCGTCAGCACCGAAGCCGTCGTTATCCAGGACATTACCGGTTACCGAGCCCGGTAACGTGCTGGCGATCGTGCCGATCAGATCGTTCTCGTCGTTGACGACGATGGCGTTGCCAGGGACCGCCAGCGGGTTCAGCGCCGTGGTGCTCACGCCGTTGCCGATACCGACGGCAATCGACTGCGAAATCCCGTTGTCGGTGAGGAACTGCTGGAATGCCAGCTCTTCGGTGCCGTCGATGCCAAGCGTCGGCGTCGGATCGTTGCCGGTGTCGCTCTCGGTCGGCTCGCCGTCCGAGACAAAGTACATGATGGTCTGCGACCCGCCCGCAGGAGGCGAGGTATAGCTGGCGTCGAGCACGCGCAGCGCGGCGTCGTAGTCAGTCCCGCTGCCGATGCCCAGAGCGTTGATGGTCGAGATCGCAGTGGCCGCCGACATCCAGCCGCCATGCGTGTGACCGTCGCTGTCGAAGGTCACCAGCTGCACGGCGTTGACGTTGCCGGAGTTGATCAGGTTCTCCAGCGCGTCCTTGGCAAGAGCAAGACGCGTAGCGTAGCCAGGCACGCCGGGATCGAAACCCATGCTGCCTGAGACGTCGAGCACGATCAGGAGATTGACGGCAGAGCCGCCGCCCTCTTCCACCGTCGCCGTCTCGTTCGCTGCATCCGGCGTGTCGTCGTCCAGCGTGATGCTCAGCGTCGCCGTGTCGGTGTCGCCGTCGCCGTCGGTCGCCGTGTAAGTGAAGTTGAGCGTGAGCTCGTCTTCCCATTCGGTGCCGCCAGGAAGTCCGTTGTGATCCGCATCGATGAACGGATGGTTGAGCGGCGCGTAGGCGTTGAAGGTGTAGCCACCATTGGCGTCCACGAACAGCGTGAAGGCCGGGTTGGCTGTCGTCGAGTAATGACCGCCGGGCCCCGTCAACCCGTAAAGCGTGCCGCCGCCGCTGCCATCGGGCACCCAGGTTTGAGTCACGGCTTCGATCGTCGCCTGATGGGTGGTCAGATCGACGTAGATCACCTGGAGGGGAACTGGTTGTCCCGCCGGCCTCGTTCGTCACCGTCAGGCCGGTTGCGACTGAAATCGACCCGCTGCCATCGGCACCGAAATCGACATTCAGCGCGCCGCTGACGGCCTTGACGTTGTCCGCGACTTCGCTGGTGCCGTTGGCACCGGTGTCATCGTCCGGACCGCCGTTTATACCGAACGGCTGAGCCTCGTCATCAAGAATGATTGCAGCCGTGGTCGCCGAAGCGTTCGGACCGTCGTCGGCGAACCGGATGTTGCCGCCGAGGTCGATGACTTCGCTGTCGGTCGCGGTGTCGCCGTCCCCGTCGGTGATCGTCGCCGACGCCGTCAGGCGCACCAGATTGGTGGCGAGTGCCGCGAACTGGTCGTCATAGGGAGCCGAGGTGTCGCCATTGTTGGCGTGGTCGATCTCCGCGACCTGCGTCAGCGTCACCACGCCGGAGCTGTTCACGCCGATCGTGAAGATCGTGTTGGTGCCGTTCACCCCGCCCGGCGTCGATGACGTCGAGCCGGTGATCACGCCGTTGATATTGTGCAGATAGACGTTGGCGCCGTTGCTGTTGAGCGTGGAGTCGACACCATTCGAACCGAACAGGCTCAGCGCATAGCTCAGAACCGGGGCCGTGCCGGCGCCGTCCGCACCATACGCCTGGCTGGCGATCGCAAACGCGCCGGAGAAGTTCGCCGTCGAGACTGCGGTGTCCTGCGGCGTCGGATTCCCATCCGTCTCCGCATCCTGCGTCGTCAGCAGAATCGAAGCCTCGTTTGTTGCCGTCACATTGATCGACGGGCCGTCGTCGGCAAAGCGGATGTTGCCGCCGAGGTCGATGACTTCGCTGTCGGTCGCGGTGTCGCCGTCCCCGTCGGTGATCGTCGCCGACGCCGTCAGGCGCACCAGATTGCCGGCGAGCGCCGCGAACTGGTCGTCATAGGGAGCCGAGGTGTCGCCATTGTTGGCGTGGTCGATCTCCGCGACCTGCGTCAGTGTCACGACGCCGGAGCTGTTCACGCCGATCGTGAAGATCGTGTTGGTGCCGTTCACCCCGCCCAGCGTCGATGACGTCGAGCCGGTGATCACGCCGTTGATATTGTGCAGATAGATGTTGGCGCCGTTGCTGTTGAGCGTGGAGTCGACACCATTCGAACCGAACAGGCTCAGCGCATAGCTCAGAACCGGCGCCGTGCCGGCGCCGTCCGCACCAAACGCCTGGCTGGCGATCGCAAATGCGCCGGAGAAGTTCGCCGTCGTGACCGCGGTGTCGCTGGCCGCACCGATCGTCTGTGCATCCTGCGTCGTCAGCAGAATCGAAGCCTCGTTTGTTGCCGTCACATTGATCGACGGGCCATCGTCGGCAAAGCGGATGTTGCCGCCGAGGTCGACGACTTCGCTGTCGGTCGCGGTGTCGCCGTCCCCGTCGGTGATCGTCGCCGACGCCGTCAGGCGCACCAGATTGGTGGCGAGTGCCGCGAACTGGTCGTCATAGGGAGCCGCGGTGTCGCCATTGTTGGCGTGGTCGATCTCCGCGACCTGCGTCAGTGTCACCACGCCGGAGCTGTTCACGCCGATCGTGAAGATCGTGTTGGTGCCGTTCACCCCGCCCAGCGTCGATGACGTCGAGCCGGTGATCACGCCGTTGATATTGTGCAGATAGATATTGGCACCGTTGCTGTTGAGCGTGGAGTCGACACCATTCGAACCGAACAGGCTCAGCGCATAGCTCAGAACCGGGGCCGTGCCGGCGCCGTCCGCACCAAACGCCTGGCTGGCGATCGCAAATGCGCCGGAGAAGTTCGCCGTCGTGACCGCGGTGTCGCTGGCCGCACCGATCGTCTGTGCATCCTGCGTCGTCAGCAGAATCGAAGCCTCGTTTGTTGCCGTCACATTGATCGACGGGCCATCGTCGGCAAAGCGGATGTTGCCGCCGAGGTCGACGACTTCGCTGTCGGTCGCGGTGTCGCCGTCCCCGTCGGTGATCGTCGCCGACGCCGTCAGGCGCACCAGATTGGTGGCGAGTGCCGCGAACTGGTCGTCATAGGGAGCCGAGGTGTCGCCATTGTTGGCGTGGTCGATCTCCGCGACCTGCGTCAGCGTCACCACGCCGGAGCTGTTCACGCCGATCGTGAAGATCGTGTTGGTGCCGTTCACCCCGCCCGGCGTCGATGACGTCGAGCCGGTGATCACGCCGTTGATATTGTGCAGATAGACGTTGGCGCCGTTGCTGTTGAGCGTGGAGTCGACACCATTCGAACCGAACAGGCTCAGCGCATAGCTCAGAACCGGGGCCGTGCCGGCGCCGTCCGCACCAAACGCCTGGCTGGCGATCGCAAATGCGCCGGAGAAGTTCGCCGTCGTGACCGCGGTGTCGCTGGCCGCACCGATCGTCTGTGCATCCTGCGTGATCAGCGTAACGTTCGCTTCAGACGTCGCCGCAACCGTGACGCTCGGGCCATGGTCGGCAAACTGGACGTTGCCGCCGAGGTCGATGAACGCGCTGTTGGTCGCCGTGTCGCCGTCGCCATCCGTCGTCAGCGCGGTTGCCGTCAGGCGAACCAGGCCGGTGCCCAGCGTCGCCAGCTGCGCCTCATAGTTCGACGCCGAGCCGGGCAAGCCGTGATCGATCTCGGCAAACTGCGTTAGCGTCACAACGCCGGAGCTGCTCACCGAAAGCGAGAATACGGCGTTCGCAACCGCATTCGCCGGATTGCTGGTGGTCGAGCCGTAGATCACCCCGCCCACGTTGAACAGATTGACCTGTGCGCCGTTGCTGTCGAGGCTCGAGTCGGTGCCGCCGGCAACCGTCAGGCTCAGGCCGTAGCTCAGAACCGTGCTGCCGGCGCCGTCGGCGCCGTAAACCGGGGTCGCAGCAAACACGCTGGAGAAGTTCGCCGCCGTGACCGCGGTATCGCTGGCCGCACCGATGGTCTGTGCATCCTGCGTGATCAGCGTGACGTTCGCTTCAGACGTCGCCGCAACCGTGACGCTCGGGCCGTCGTCCTGGAACCCGATGTATTTGCCGATGCTGATCGCCTGGGATGAAGCCGCATCACCGTCGTGGTCGGTGATGGTTACCGTGATGCGAATCGCGTCGTTGGCAATCACAACCTGCTCGTCATGCGAGCCGGCCGCGCCGGTGCCCGACGTCGGATGATCGAGCGATAGATACTGCGCAACATAGAGCTCGCCGGTCGCCGGGTTGACCGAGACCGCGAAGGCGGCAGGGTCAGCGGCCGTTGCATCGTTGTCGTTATCGCCATCTACGCGACCGACGATCAGCCCGTTTTCCTGGAACAGATAGATCTTATGGCCATCGGTGGTGATGAGACCGGAATCGACCGTGCCGTTCGCGCCCGAGATCGACAGCGCATGGGCGATCGGATTGACCGCGGCCGGGCCGTCGGCGCCGTAATTGGGCGTCACCGTGATTGGCGAGAGGCCGCCGCTGCTGGCAAAGCCGATGGCGCCGTTGTCCAGACCGGTGGCGTCGGCATCGACACCCCGGTTCGTGATGGCGTTGAACAGCGCCAGCGTTGCAGCAGGAACCGTGCCGCCGGAAACGTCGCTCTGCGCATTCGGATCGCCGGCGCCCTGCACGCCGCTGGTCTCGTCATGCACGACAATCGGTCCGCAATCGCCGCTGCCCGGCGTGCCGGCCAGCGAGGCAATCAGCGCGCTCAGGCTGCTGGAGAGATCGCCCGGCGCAGTGATGCTCTGCGCATTGCCGCCCGCCCCTTCGACCTGGTCGAGCAGCGCCAGCGCGGCAGACGGCGTCACCACCGACTGCAGATCGATGTCGCCGACCGTTGAGCTGCCGCCGGTGACCGTGAACTCGATATAGTCGATCAGCGCGCCGGCATTGCTGCCGGTTCCCGTCAGCGTGACGTTGGTGCTGCCGTTGACGCTGCTTGAGCCGAGCTGTGTAGCACCGCCGACAAAGTGGATGGTGTAGCTGAAGTGGTGTTGCCGCTGCTGTTGTCATCGAGCGTGAAGGTGGCGCTCAGAACATCGATGCCGGCAAAGCCGTCCGAGGTATAGTTGGCGACCCCGAAATTGTTGAACGAGCCGAAGTCAAACCGCAGCAGCTCGGTCGT
The DNA here is from genome assembly GCA_043099345.1 of Bradyrhizobium sp. TZ2. Classification (GTDB taxonomy): domain Bacteria; phylum Pseudomonadota; class Alphaproteobacteria; order Rhizobiales; family Xanthobacteraceae; genus Bradyrhizobium. The sequence goes on from CP170752.1 coordinate 5,297,586, forward strand.
ATTGACGTTGTCGTCGCTGCTGCCGCCCTGGACGCCCCAGCCGTCGTCGATGCCGTCATTGTTGCCGTTGACGTCCACGAGCTGGCTGTTGGCGGTGCCGGGCGAGGTCCAGCCCGATACCAGCGCGATCTCGGTCGAGCCATTGCCGACGATGTACGCGATGTCGCTGCCGAGGCTGTTGGCATCATACGAGTCCGCCGAGGTGACGTTGAGCGTCGTCGTCGGCGAGCCGACATGGAACGCTTCGATGGTGAACGCCTGATCGAGGCCGCCACCATTGCCTTCCACCTGGCCCACCTCGTTGGTGGAGTCGTCGATGCCGAGAATCTGATTGATCGCGTCCTGCGCGTTGACGCCGACCGGATTGCCGTTGCTGTCATTGGCGGCGTTGGGTTCGCCGTCGGAGATGAAGATCAGCGAGTTGACGTCCGCGTTCGGCAGCGTTCCGGGGGCGACCGGAGCTGTCACCACCGATTGCAGGTCTATGTCGCCAGACGAATTGCCGCCGGTGACCGTGAACTCGATATAGTCGATCAGCGAGCCGGCATTGCCGCCAGTGCCCGTCAGCGTGATGTTGGCATTGCCGTTGACGTTGCTGGAGCCGGCCTGTGTCGCACCGCCGACAAAATGGATGGTGTAGCTGAAATTGGTGCTGCCGCCGTCATTGTTATCATCGAGCGTGAACGTGGCGCTCTGAACATTGACGCCGGCAAAGCCGCCCGAACTGTAGTTGGAGACGCCGAAATTGTTGAACGAGCCGAAGTCAAACCGCAGCATCTCGGCCGTGTTGACGTCCTCGCTGCTGCTGCCGCCCTGAACACCCCAGCCGTCGCTGACGTCGCCAGTGCTGTTGTTGACGTCCCTGAGCTCGCTGTTGGCGGTGCCGGGCGAGGTCCAGCCCGATACCAGCGCAATCTGGGTCGAGCCATTGCCGACGATGTAGGCGGTATCGGTGTTGCCGCTGCCGCCGAGGCTGTTGGCATCGTGCGAGTCCGCCGAGGTGACGTTGATCGTCTGCGAGGGAACGCCCTGGATGAACGGCAGCGCCTGCTGCAGGCCGGCCTCATAGTTCGTGCTGCCGCCCGAGTTCAGCGCATTGACGTCGGCGATGGCGTCGGCGAGCGCCGCTGCGTTGAGCGTGCCGCCCGATACGATGTCGTAGGTTCCGACCGAGGTGGCGGTGCTGTCGAACTGCACAATGTGGACGCGAATGTCCTGCGCGCCCGGCGCGCCAAGCTGGTTGAGCATGTTCTCAACGGCATCCTGGATCAGCGTGAGCTGGCCGATTCGATGCTGCCCGACGTGTCGAGCACCAGCACGAAGTTGGCGACGTCGCCCGGCTCGGCCGGCACCTCTTCGCAAATGTCATCGGCAACAACCGTCGGCGTGTCATCATCGACGTTGATGGTCAGCGCGCCGTCGACCGTATCGCCGTCACCGTCGGTGACGCGATAATTGACGTTGAGCAGAAGGTTCTCTTCGCTCACGCCCGGCGCCGAATGATCGATCGCGTTGAGCTGCTCAACCGTATAGTCGCCGCTCGTCGTGCCCGTCAGCGTCACCCGCATCACGTCGACCGGCGAGCCGTCCTGCAGCTGGCTGATCGTCAGGACCGTCCCGCCGGCGCTCAGCGTATAGGTGAAGCCGGGCGTCGGATTGGTATCGAGCAGCAAAGTCGAGCCCGCACCGTCAGCACCATAGGCGTGCGCCAGCGTGCCGGTCAGGTTGGCCGCCGGCGAGCCGGTATAATCGCCCGCGCCGCCGACGTTCGGTGCAACATCCGGAGCCGTCGCCGTCTCGTCGTCGGTGTACACAATCGCGTTCGACGCAACGGTCGGCATGTCGTCATCGACACCGACCACGAAGCTGCCGGTGGCGGTATCGCCGTCGGAATCGGTAGCGGTGTAGTTGAACGAAAGCGAGATATCGTTCTCGTTCGCGCCGGGCGCGTGGTCGAGATTGTCACGCAGCGTGAACGTAAAGGCGCCCGAGCCGTCGTCCGAGAGCGTGACTTCAAACACCAGCCGTTCGCCGGCGCTATAGCCGGCGGCGCCCGAATTCACATAGCCGACAAGGCGCGTGCCGTTATCGACGAGGTCGTAGCTGACAGCGTCGCCGTTCGAGGTGAGCGAAGCCACGCCGCCGATCGTGACCAGGGCATTGGTGAACGTCAGGCTGCGGTCGCCGATTCCGCTTGGCGCGTCCTGGATTCCGAGCGCATCTGTAGCGTCGTCATTGTCGTCGGCGCCCCACTGGAGGCCGAGCGCCTGGGTCACGGTCGGCGAATCGGTCGGTGCATCACCGATCTGCGTGCTGTCGCCGATGCCGACGGAATTGCCGAAGCTGTTAAGAGAGGTCAGCCCATCCTCGTCGACCGTCGCTATCTGAACGAGGCCGATATTGGCGAGATACGTGCCGTGATGGCCATGCGTGCCGCCTTCCGGAACGGGGACAGCGCTGCTGTTGCCGATTTCGCGGAAGGTCAACGTGTTGTCCCCGGCGATCGCGACCACCGAAAGATTGAAGGCCGCCATCGAATCGACCGGCGGATTGATGGTCGCAACGACGACGCCGTTCCAGACCACCTCGAGCAGCGCGGTGCCGACTACCGGCGTGCCGGCTTCGAACTGGATGACGTAGTTGCTGCCGGCCGCCAGGCCGCTGACCGTCTGCGCGATCGTGTTGTTGCCGGGGGAAGCCGCCATGTCGATCATGGGGTTTCCGTTCGACGTCGTCATGCCGAGATAGTTGTTGCCGACGCGCTCGATCTGGCCGCCGGTAACCGTCCAGCCCTCGATGCCGTTGTTGTCGATGCCGCCGTGGCCGTTGTCGCCCCACGCGAACGACGTTGGGAAATCACCCTGGCCGTTGAAGGTGCCGCCGACGAAGTCGCCGTTGACGAGCAGATTGGTGGCCGGAGTCGTCACCGGCATGTCGTCGTCGACATTGATCGAGAACGAGCCGGTCGCCGTATCGCCGCCAAAATCGGTGGCGGTGAAGCTGAAGTTGAGGACGATGTTGTCCTCGGTGCCGGCAACCGGGTGATCGAGGTTGTCGAGCAGCGTGAAGGTGTAGTTACCGGTGCCGGTATCGAAGGCCAGCGAGAAGACGTTGTCTCCGCCGACACCGCCTGCGCGGCCGTACCAGATGCCGGTGCCGGCATCGAGGTGCATCGAGACCGCGAGTCCGTCGGACGTCACGGCCGGCGTGAAGGTCACGCCGGAGATCGCGTTGTTCGTCGCCGGACCATCGGCGCCGAAATTGATGCCGAAGCTGCCGCTGACCGCAACAACCGACGGATCCGCGAGATCGTCACCCGCCGCGACGTCACTGTTGCCGGGATGGCCGGGACCGGTGAGATCGTCCTCATCGACGAACCTGTTCGTCGCACTGCCAGCCGTCGGCATATCGTCATCGACGTTGATCACGAACGAGCCCGAAGCCGAATCCCCGTCTGAATCCGTCGCGGTGAAGCCGAACGTCAGCGACAGGTTGTTCTCGACCTGGCCGGGTGCGTGGTCGAGCTCGTCGAGCAAGACAAAACGGAAGGCGCCCGTCCCATCATCGGAGAGCGAAACCTCAAAGACCCTGTCGGCTGCAGCTGGCTCGGCAGGCGGCACAACGCCCGCGCCGCGGTAAGCGACGAGGAATGTGCCATCGGTCGAGACCCAATAGGTGACCTGGGTGCCGTGCGACGTGAGGCCGACCGGAGCAATCGCCCCGGCAAAAGTGACGCTGCGGTCGCCGACCGCGTTGGGGGTATCCTGAACGAAACCGCCGAGCGTCCGGCCATTGGTATCCGCTGGCCCCGAATCGACCGCATCGGATCCCAGACGATGCCGAGAACACCGCTTGCTGTCGCTTCATTAAGGGCCAGCGAGAGCGAGCCGTCGTCCGTGATCTGGCCCTGGTCGTCGCCCGGCGCAAAGTCGTGGTTGCCAAGAGGCAGTCCGTCTTCGTCGACAATAGTGGCGCCAATCGATTGCAGGCTGACCTGATCGATGTAGGCGCCGAGCTCGTTCTGCTCGCCCGCGCCAAAGCCTTGGAACGCCAGCGTGTCGTTGCCGCCCGTGCCGGTGACGGTGAGCACGATCTGCTGCCACCCCTCCGTCGCCCCGTCGAGCGTGTACACGACGGTTCCATTCCACAGCACCTGCATGCCGCTGCTATCGCCCGCGCCATCGTCCTCGCGCGGCGAGTAGTAGAAGGTCAGCTGATAGGCCTGGCCGGCAGCGGTTGCGACCGTCTGCTGGATGGTGGCGTGGGTGTTGGCGGTGGGCACTCCGTTGCCGTTGGCTGGATTGTCGGCCGTATCGCCGTCAAGCTCGACCTTGATGCTGCCCTCGAAGGGCGAAATACCGCCAATGTTGCCGCGCTGCAGTTCGAACGGGGTGCTGTCGCCGGCCTGCCACCCGGTAATCGTGCTGTAGAGGCCATACGAGCCGTCGGGCAACGACGCGTTCGGCGTGATGTCTTCAAAGCTGCCGTTGACGATCAGGTTCGGACCCAGGCCGGCGCCGACCGGCGGCACGATGGTCGGGATGTCGTCCTGAACGCTAATCTGGAAGCTGCCGGACGCAAGGCCGGTGATCGAGTCGCCGTCCCCATCGGTAGCAACGATGATCGACGAGAAGTCGATGCTCGGGGTGGACGTCGTGCCGGACGCGTTGGTCCGCAGATTGAAGTTCTCGGCGTTCGAGTCATCGACGTGATCGAGCTGGCCGTCGAGATCGAAATTCCAGCTGCCGTCTGCGTTCACGGTCAACGTGAACACGACTTGGTTGGCGCTGTTGGTCGCGGTCAGCGTGGTACCGTTCGACGAGTAAACGACGGGCGCACCGCCTGAATAGAGCGTCGGCAACAAGTTGAGCTGGGTCGTCGTGATGCTGAAGCCGCCATTCGCCGCGGGACCATCGGAACCGAAGTTCACGAGCGGGCTCAGCGAGCCGCTCACGCCTGAGCCGACCTGGTCATCGCTGCTGCTATCAGCGCCCTGCTTGTTGCCGTCCTGCGTGTCCGGGGTGGTGTTGGTGCCCTCATTGGCAGCGGAAGGCAGAGTCATCCCGTCTTCTTCCACCGAACCGGTGACGGTCGCACTGGTCCCGACCAGGATCGGACCGTCGTCGTCGAAGGAGATAAAGGTAGTCTCGTTGCCAATAACAGTGATCTGCACCGGCGAACTCACGTGATCGCCGTCACCATCGGTGACCGTGGTGACGAGCTTCAGGTCCAGCGCGCCGTTTCCGATGAGATTCAGGAAAGTCTGCTCGTCGAATTGCGAGGATCTTCTGAGCCGCCGTGATCGATGGCAAAAAACTGGTCGACCGTGATGTGCGGCGCCGGGGTATCCACCAAGGTGATGCGGGATGCGACATATTCGTCGCCGCTAGCCGCGGTACCGACAATGCGCCCCTCGATCGTGGTGTCATTGACCTGAACGAGTTCGATTTGCCCTCTGCCGCGCTCAGGTTTGCGAGAGGGCTTCCGACCAGCTTGGTGGCGGTCAGGTTCGTGGCGACTGTTGTGCTCGAAAGGACGAACGTGAAGGCATTGCTGATGCCGCCGTTCGGCCCCGGTCCGTCTGTTCCAAAGTCAGGGATTGCGGGCGGGAACAGGCCGAGAAGCGCCCCCGCGACGGCCGAGGTAGATGAATGACCGATCGCCTGAGCGTTGGCCGGATTCGTCGCCACAGTGATCGTGGTGATCCCGGTATCATCCGGGTTCGGAAGGTCGCTACCTGATTCAGTCTCGCCGACACTGTATCGATCAGGACCAATCGGACCAAAGCTGCTCTGTTCGTCAGAACTCGGATTCTCTCCCTGGCCGATCGTTTCATCGAGAGCGAGATGCTCGATATATCCCTGGCCCTCACCCTCGCGCTCACCGCGCGTGATCGACGGACCGTCGTCGAGGAACGAAACTCCGAGCGAATTGGACGATACCGCCGTCGCCGCCTCGTTTCCGAGGCCGTCGGTAACAGTCTGCTGGACAAACACCACGCTTGCGAGATCGGCGCCATCGCTGGAATCCGGATCTGACGCTATGCTGTGCTGAATGGCTTTGTATTGAGCTACCTCCAGCTTCAGGCTCAGCGGATCGAGGTACAGTTCGAAGGCAATCGCTCCAGCGGGATCGGCCACTCCGCCGACGCCTTCGCGACCAACAACCAGATTACCTTCTGTATAAAGAAAAATTGTATTGCCCGTGACGGTCGCTTTCAGGCCGGAAGCTACGCCATCAAAGGCCGCTCCCGTCGCGGTGGTCAGCGCATATGCAACGGTGCCCCCCGACGTTCGTCCCGAAATCAACCGTCGTCGCGGCGACGACAGGCACGGCGCTCTGGGCCCAGCCGATCAATCCGATGGGTGAGAATACGGCAGGCAGCGCGCCGTTCGCCTGGTCATTGGCGCCAAGCAGGACTTGAACGTCGGGCGACTCGTCATGGACCAGCAGGATACTGGCCAGCGTGAAACCAGCCGAAGCTGCCACGAAGGGCGTGCCCGCGAATTGCTCCGCCGTAAGCGCGAAATTGCCGAGCGCCTCCTGACCAAGCAGGTCGAGCGGATTGCCCGTCGCTAGCGGATCAACCGAGCTATTGCTGAAGTTCGCACCGCTGCCTTGCGCATTCCCATTGCCATCGCCGGCTGCCGGCAATACCGACTGATCCGTGGTGATCGGAAACAGGCTGGCGAATTCACTGACGGAAACGTTGCGTCCGGGCGCGACTTCGACAGCCACATTGTCAAGGCTATCTTGTCTTGAATCGAAAAACGGCTCGACGGTCACAGTCGATTTGTTTTCGAACAGGATGATCAGCTTCTCGCCGACGCGGACCAGCGTGATCTTCTCGTTCGCTATCGCCGAGAAATCGAGCTTGACCTTTTGGTCGTATCCGAGATTGACGACCACTGCCTGGTCGCCCATCGGTTTCGACAGTCTGAATATCCGGGGGGAACTGCATTGGCGGAACTGGACGAGCCGGAAAGCTGCGCTACCTGGAACTGCGCGTTCATATAAATAACTCCGCCAAAAAGCTTTGCGATTAATTCAAGATTGCAAAGAATATTCCAAACATTTGCCGTATTAGGCTATTGTTAACCGTGGCGTCGGTCAACAAAATCAATTGGTTAACCTATGCTTTTTACTTGCCTGTGGTAAATTTGAACGAGAGTAGTCGCCTTGAAAAAGGCTTTGAAATGAGCGGTTTGCCTCGGGTCGGTCAACTTTAGCGGCGATCGAAGGAGTTTCGATGAAGGTATTATCTTCCGCTATCGCGCTAATATTGGTTGGTGCTGCAACCAGCGCGGGTGCCCAGGAGCAGTCCCGGACGGTCGAGCGAACGGTCAAATCCGTCCCAAACAAGGACACCCGGATCGGCGTCTATATCAACGTACAACCCGACTGCACGTCGGGGCCGCTGCCAACGATTCGGCTGATCAGTCCGCCTGCCTCCGGCAAGGTTGTGGTGAAAAGTGCGAAGGTGAAAGCCACCAACTACAAGGCCTGCCTTGCGCTGGAAGTACCGGCCTACGTCGCATTCTATAAGTCGCCAGCGGATTTCCTCGGCAACGACGCTTTGACGATCGAGGTCAAATTCGCGAACGGGCGCACGGAAATCCAGAAGATTACCGTGAACGTGGCTGGCGCCGGGGGACAGAAGATCTAGCTGCGGGGAATTTGAGCGCTCGGTTCGATAGATACAATCGACTTTGCGTCAGCGGGCAGATTCGTTGCGATGCTGGAGACTGGATCCTCCGACAAGGAAATCGCGAACACGCTCGGCTTCGCCGAAGGCGCGATCGGGGTCCAGTTGCACAGCGTCCAGCAAAGGATCGGTGTCTCCAGTTACCGCCAATTGGCTGCCAGGCTCTTCGTCTAGTGAGTCCGCGCCGCCGAGAAGTCGGTGAACTACGGAAGATATGTTTGACGTTGCGGCTGACTTTTGCTCTGTTAACTCCAGTTTTTTTATTTTGGGGGCAGCAATGCGCGCCGCATTTTTCAAATTTGTTTTGACCGCAGCTTCATTGGGGTTCGCCGTCGGCGTCGCCACGCTCCCGGCTGGCGCCGCGGACCTTGGTTTGATGACGTCGGGTCCCGGCGCGATCGGCAATTGCTCGGAGATCGTTTTCACCTGCGAAAACGGCCGGCAGTATCCGCTTTGCCCGATTGCCGTCAGTGTCGTCGGCGAGGTCGTGACCGCATCACTGCATACCGGCCACCGCGGCGGCACGCACGTTCGGCTGATCCCGATGGGCGTAGGCTATCGGTACGCCGGTCGCGGGGTATGGCTGGATGGCTTTCGCGAGAACGCGCTGCTGAACTTCGGAAAGCACAGCCAGATCGCCTGCACGATCCAGCGCTCCTGAGCTCGCTTTAGCCCTTCGTTCGCAACACCACGCGCGATGAGCGCGGGTACATGTATGCCTTGGGGTGGACGTACCGCGGGCAGTGATCGTTCCACTGATGTAGCTGCCAATTCCATTTCCAGCAGCCCGACGCAATCTCGGGATCGTAGCCCCAGTTCAATCGGTACGGTTCATCTCCGAAAGGATACGGCCCCGACTGGGCGCTGCTGGTGGAAAGAAGAATCGCCGAGAGCGCGGCTGCTGCCACTGCGAACAAGGATCGCTGCATAAATACCCCCTCAGTCGTTCGAAAAGACAATGCCAAAGAAACACAATACAAAAACACAATAACGAAGAGTGGCAAACGGCGTAACGCTTATCAAGGGATTTCAGGGCTTCGGCGAAACGCGGAAGTACTGCTTTCGGCTTCATCGGCCACTGGATAGTCAGTCAAACCGGCCGGTCCGACCTCTGACGGATCACCGAGCAGCCGCGCCAGCTCGGCCGTGATTGCATCCGGCTGGCCTCCTGAATCGACCTCGTCGCTTGGGTCGCTTGCTTGAGAGTGTTGGCGCCGGCCAATTTCCTCTGCCAACGCCTCTACCCTCAACTCGGGCGGACTACCGAAATCGAACAGCGTAGGACCATCCGACATTCCAACCGCGCTCTCGCGAGGCGCAGCCTCCTCTGTAGCCCAACGGTCGACCGCCCTGACAAACAACGCGGCGAGCGACAGCCCGTGCCGATCTGCGAAGCTCTCGATCCTGGTCATGGCCAAGGCCGGAATGGCGATATCCACCTGCCGGGTTTGAAGGTCGTCAGGTACTTCAATGGCGGCGAGCAATCCGTTGTGTCCGCGCTGGATAGCTTCCATGTCGGTCGGGCCATCAATGATGCATCCGGCTTCGAGCAAATTTTCAATATGCATCAACAACGCTTCTCGCGCCTTCTTGATGACGTCGTCGAGCGTCGTTGAAGCTACCGAACATTCCGGAAAATCCGGAAACGCCGCGCTGTATCCGCCATCGCTGCCAGCCAGCACCACTGCGATAAAAATCGTCATTTGCATCTCACATATACGTGCCTGATCTGTTTCCCCGTGAGGCTACTGCGCCTCGATAGTTCGCGAAGCCGCCTCCTCGGCTTGCCACGGCAGCTTGAAACGCTACGCACTATTCTTTTTGGTCGCGTCCATTCGCTGTTGCCGCGCCCCCACGGCACGCTCCAGCTCCCAAGCGCGTTCGAGACGCGCCGGGCTGGTTTCATTCAAGAGTCTGCCCCATGCTGTCGCAAAGGCCCTCTTTGATCCATCAAGGCTATCGGCAGTCCCATTGGCCCAAGCCGGCATCGCCATCGGAATGGTGATCTGCCATGCCCAAGCGTCTTGATCCAGCCGTATGCGGCCGATCGCATGCCCGTCGTATCGAAGCACGTAATCATTTTTTACGCCGGGCCAGGTGGGGCTCGCATTGAGTGTAATCGTTTTGGTCATGGGTGCGATTGAGGATCCCGGAATGGATGCAACTCCAAAGCCATCAAATGGTCAAGTTGACGCACACCTCCCGGCGTACAAGGTGAGCCTTTGATCACGAGGACCATCGATCACGAGGACCATCGCGTGAAAGTATTCATTCGTATCTCGGCTTTGGTCGGCGCATTGTTCGTGACGGACGTCTATGCACAGGTGGAAGTCACCGTCCCGAAAACCGGACGGGTGAAGACTGTTGCGAAAGTGGACAATGGAATTCTCGGCGTAACCGGTTCATTCACAAGATTTCGCGGGACGGCGCGGGAATGCTGGGCGCCTGGTTCTACGCGAGCGCCACCAAAACCAGGATCTGGCTGTGTCGGGATTCCGAGTGCGATCTCGATTGTTCAGAGAGAACCGATTGGCGGATGCTGAGGCGCTTGTCATTCACCCGGCCGCCTGATTCATCAGAACCGAAGCTCTAACAACCCCGGCAAATCCCCGTGAACGAACTCACCTCCGGGCGGCCACGCCGCTTGACCGGCGGCTTTCGCGGCTTCGCCTGGCGTGGACCGATGATCCGCTGCGAGGCACCGGGAAAGGCTGGCGCGACAACACGCGCGCGCGGCGATGGCGTATCGACCGCGCCGTAGGAAGTCGGCGGCGCCGGGCGGTTGGGCGTGAGTGGCGGAATCCTCGATGCATTGCCGATGCCGCTGGGGTCGGAGAGCGCTCTGGGATTGGCTGGGCCGAACGGCACGCCCGATATCGCCGAATTGCCCGCGCCGGCCGATCCGGCCGGTGGCGTGAGCTGCGCGAACGCTGTTGCAGGCGCTAACAGGACAAGCGTCACGAAGAGAACAAGCGTCGAATTGCGGGACATCGGCTTCTCTCCGTGGGCTCTGCATCCAACAATCATGTAGGACGCGCGTTCCCCTTGGTTGTAGGCGTGCGCTTTCTTCTTTTCTGCCTTCTTGCGGAGTAGGCGTCCGCCAGAGAATCAGGCCTAATCAAGGCGCGATCACGTTTTGAGATTCCGGCGGAATGGACCAGCCTGAGATCCTCGATTCCGATATCCATGCGCTGCAGCAATGGCTACGCGCCGCCTGGCAGCAGCTCGGAGATCCCTCGCTTACTGCCTTTGCCCGGCGCGAATTGCGCAACCAGATGAAGCAGTGCAGCGCCGACCTGCGGGCGCATCTTCAACGAATGGCAGAGCAACAACCCCAGCCGGTCCGACAGCCGGCCACGACCTATACCCAGCCCGATCTGCGAATTCTGGCCTGGTAGCGCCAAGGATCAAGCAAGGATCAGGCAAGGATCAGGCGTAGCACAAGAATCAGGCGTTGACCGCGGCCCGCCGCTCGGTAGCCAGCCACGAACACACCGCTGATGGCACGGCCCCGATGAGGCCGAACAGCACAACATACGGGCCGTGGACGAAGCCCATCCAGGGCGCGCCGATCAGCGGCACGTAACTGATTGCGTAGCCGAACAGGGCCGTCAGCAGGACCCGGTGCGAGACGTTGCGGTTCGACAGCGCCTGATCGAACCACGCGGCCACAAGCGCCGGGATCAACCCGACCAGATAAATCATCGGCAACATCAAGACCTGCGCGAGATCGAACGTGCTCGGGCTACCGGCAAGCCAGTTGGAGATCTGCAACATCACCCAGAACGCGACGATGAAACCAAGCGGCGGCGCTATGGCGGCAAAAAGATCAGAAAGCGTTTCATGGAAGCAACTCCTTGGCTGCCAATCTTCGCCCGACCGTAACGCCGCGTCGTTTTTGTCGATGTGATCCCTCTCACGCTGGCAAACGCCGCCGCTCCGCCCAATGGTCGAAAGTCACGGCGTTAGGGACAATCTGCGATGGCGAGAGCTGGCATAGGCCTGGCGGCGCTGGGCGCGCTCGTCGCAACGGTCGCATCGGCCCAGGTCCCTGCCCCCGCCGCGTTCAAGGTCATTACAAGAATCTAGAGCTTCGGATCTGATTCAATCAGAACCGAATAATGCATCTGCCGCGCCGGCTCGTCCTGTTGATAACCCAAAAGCCCGAGGTCCGACGGCGAGACAGGCCGCCATGGTGTGCTATCCGCATATCGACCTGACTTACGACGGACGGAACATATGCGGATCACCCTGGTCGGCTCCCGCCATTTCGGCGTGACGACATTCAATACGCTGCGCCAACACGGCGTCGATATCGTTCGCGTCGTCGTCCACGATGGCGAGGACCGCCTTGCCGCCACGGGGCAAGCCGCCGGGATCGAGGTCGTCGTGCAGGCCGACCCAAAGCGCGTCGTCGCCTCCGAGATCGCGCCCAACACCGACCTGATCGTGACCGCGCACAGCCATGCCCGTGTCACCAGGGAGGCGCTGGCCGCCTCAAACTCGGCGGTATCGGCTATCACCCCTCGCTGCTGCCCCGGCATCGCGGCATCGCCGCGGTCGAATGGACCATCAAGGAAGGCGATCCGATCACAGGCGGCACCGTCTACCACCTCGCCGACCGGATGGATGCCGGCGCGATCGCGGCGCAGGAATGGATCTTCGTCAAAAAGGTGAGACCGCGCGCGAGCTTTGGGAGCGTGCGCTGGCCCCGCTTGGCCAAAAGCTCCTGGCCGACGTCATCTATCACGCCAAGGCGCATGGCAGCCTCCCGGCCACGCCCCAGGACGAGGAATTCGCAACAAAGGCACCGAGCATGGCAGTCACCAAGCATTGAGCCCTATCATGATACCGCTCAGGCGCAAATTCCGGCTCGAATCGACGTCGAACGGCATTTTTCTTGGTTGCCCGGCCGGAACCAGATTCACCTTGATGTGTTTGAGATCTCGGGAACTTTCCACGGTGTTGCGGTGCACCCAAGTTTGGACACATTGTGACCGGATAAGGCGCGTCATCACACACATTTCGAGGATTTGAATCCATGCGCGCCAATCGCATCAGCGACCTTTTGTTTGCTTCGTTTCTTGTCTCCGCCGCGACCCTCGCGGCCGCTCCGGCCTCCGCCCAGTCGCCCTACGACGGCCTTTGGCAGGTTACGGTTGTCACAAAAACCGGCAGCTGCGATGCGCAGACCACTTCAACCGTGAACGTCGCCGGCGGCAAGATTTCGGGCGGCCCGGTTTCCGGCAGCGTCGGCAGCGGGGGACTTGTGCGTGTCTCGATCAATGGTGCATATGCGAACGGTCAACTCAGTGGCAACTCCGGATCGGGGAAATGGAATGGCGCTTCAGCTGGTGTCGCATGTAGCGGTCGATGGGAAGCGTCCCGTCAGTAAGCCAAGCCAGACTTCGAAACTATTCGCCCAAGCGCGGCGGCTGACATTTGCAGCCGTCGCTTTTTTATGGCCGGCTTCGCCGCGTCGACCAGCTACGCCCAGTCGAGCGCTTTCGCCGGCATGGCCGGAACCTGGTCCGGCAACGGCACTGTGACACTCGACGACGGCTCCAGCGAGCGCATCCGCTGCCGCGCGACCTACAAGGTCGGCGGGCCGACCATGGAAATGGTCCTCACCTGCGCCAGCGACGCCTACAGGTTCAATCTGCAGGCCGCAGTCATCGCCCAGGGCGGCGAAGTCACCGGCACCTGGACCGAAAGCAGCCGCAATATCGGCGGCAGCATCCAGGGCCGCGGCGCCGGCGGCAGCTTTCAGGTGATCGCCCAGGCAGCGGGCTTCAGCGCCAGCATCGGGTTGAAGACGACCGGCAGCAAGCAGGCGATCGCCATGAAGGCCGACAGCCAGTTCAGGGCCGCCAATATTTTGCTGTCGAAGTAAGCGTCACTCTCCGCGAACGCGCAGATCCGGTACGCCGCAGGCGACTACCGTTCTGGGATGTCGCCGCCCTCTAACCCGTCTTGGGTTTCTCAAGTTTCGCCGCGGTCTCCTTGATGGTTTTGGCGATCAACAGGGCCTGTTCCTTGTTGAACGCAAAATCCTGCACGCCTCTTTGCGTGGTCAGGGACAGCACCATGATGTCGGGTTGCTGCTCGGGCCAGCCGGTCGCGAAGGCTGTCACGAAGTCTGCGGAAGTCGATCGATTGGTCATTGGCGAGAATTTCCTTATGCTGTTCTGACGCGCGCCTTAACGCGCATGCCCTGTAGCTCTTGTATTACCCCTTGGGCACGTAGGCGGTGACTTCGATTTCGACCTTTGCCCTGACGTCGACGAGCCCGTCGATATAGAGCAGCGTCGATGGCGGGAAATTGCGCCCCAGCGTTTCCTTCAGGCCGCACCGATACCGGCGCCCGCGGCTTTCGTATTCGCTGCGGCTGGTCAGGTACCAGGTCAGGCGCACGATGTGCTCAGGTCCCGCGCCCGCCTCCGCCAACAGCTTGATGATGCGCTTCAGCGCCGTGCCGACCTGGCCTGCCATATCGGGCGAATAGTCGCCCTTCTCGTCGCCGCCGGTCTGGCCGGCAAGCACGATCCATTTGCCGGGACCGTCGACCTCGACGCCGTGCGAAAAGCCGCGGGGTTTCGACCATTCGGCCGGTTGCAAGATACGCATGGGCAAGTCCTCCAATTTTTCCAGTCGTTCCGGGATGGTCCGAAGGACCAGACCTCAGGTGCGCATTGCGCACCGGGGAACCTCGGATTCCGGATCGCCGCTGCGCGACGTCCGGAATGACCAATAAAGTTGGATGATCCCTTAGCATCGAACCGGCGAACACTCCCACAGCGAATTTGAGATCGGCGGCATCGCAGCGTCAGCACATTTGCGCGTTGCAAATCGCAGCGCCCTCGCCGATACCGGCCTGCCCGCAATCTCTCGCTTTTGCTCCCGCACATGGACCGCACACCATCCAAATCCCTGGCCGCGCTGTGGATGGCCGGCTGGCTCGCCTTGATGCTGATCGTGGCCATCGCCGGCCGCGAGGCGGTGCGCGAGATGAACGTGTTCCAGCTCATGGAGGTGCGCTCGATCCTCGGCTTCCTGATGCTGTATCCGCTGATCCGCGCCAAAGGGGATTTAGCGTCGTGAAGACCGCGCGGCTGCCGCAGCACGTCGCGCGTAACCTCATTCATTACGGCGCGCAGCTCGGCTGGTTCTTTGCGTTGACGCTGATCCCGATCGGCCAGGTGGTCGCGATCGAGTTCACCATGCCGATATGGACCGCGATCCTGGCCGCGATGTTTCTCGGCGAGCGAATGACGGTCTGGAAGATCGCCGCGATCGTGCTGGGCATCGTCGGCGTCGTCGTCATCGTTCGCCCGGCGACCGGCGAGGTCAATCCCGGACAATTGATCGCGCTGGCCGCCGCGGTCGGGTTCGGCATTTCGGTCGCGATGGTCAAGTCGCTGACCCGCACCGAACACACACTTTCGATCCTGTTCTGGATGCTGGTGGTGCAAGCGGCGGCTGGCTTCTTGCCCGCGCTCTACGTCTGGACGTGGCCGCCAAACCATATCTGGGGCTGGGTCGTCGTGATCGCGTTCTGCGGCACATTCTCCCACTACTGCATGGCGCGCGCCATGCTGCATGCCGACGCCACCGTGGTGATTCCTATGGACTTCCTGCGGGTCCCGTTGACGGCTGCCGCCGGCTGGCTGATCTACTCGGAGCGGCTGGACATCTTCACCGTGCTCGGCGCCGCCATGATTCTCACCGGCAATCTGTTGAACCTGAAACCGGCCCCTCCGGCACCCTCGCGCGCGTGAACCTGAATTATATTTGCCTGGCTGTGATCTAGATCACGCTACGGCGCTCGCCTCGACGGTAACGGATCGGGTCCGGGTTTTGGCCAACTCTCGATGTTTTTGTGGCGCGAAGTGTGGATTTTTTGTGTAGTCTGCAGCGAGCGTTATAACCAAAACCCTTTCGATTCTGCAGGGGGAATTTCCTGATGCGCTACCCAACCCTCATTTTGTCGCTGATTTGCATGGCCTTCACGGCCAGCGCCGCCAATGCCGAGAAGCGCGTCGCTTTCGTGGTCGGCAACGGAACCTACAAGAACGTCGCCCCGCTCCAGATCCGTCCGTTGACGCAAAGGCGATGGCCAGCGCGCTCCGCAACGTCGGATTCGAGGTGGTCGAAGGCTCAAATCTCACGCGCGACAAGATGACCGAGCGTCTGCTCGACTTCGGCAAGAAGGCGCAGGGCGCCGACGTCGCATTGTTCTTCTATGCCGGCCACGGCATCGCCATCAGCGGCACCAATTATCTGTTGCCGATCGACGCCGACATCAAGTCGGAAATGGACGTCAAGTTGGGGGCGGCGATCAATATCGACCTCACCCTCGAGCAGACCATGGGCGACGCCAAGGTCAAGCTGGTGTTCCTGGATGCCTGCCGCGACAACCCGTTCGCGGCCAAGATCAAGTCGAACGCGGCGACCCGCAGCGTAAACGTGCAGACCGGCCTTGCCGAAATGAAATCCGGCGAAGGCACCCTGATCGCGTTCGCGACCGGCCCGGGACAGACCGCGCTCGACGGCCAGGAAGGCGGCAACAGCCCGTTCACGCGCGCGCTGCTTGCCAACCTCACCCAGCCCGGCCTCGAGATCCAGCAGGCGATGACCAAGGTCCGCGCCCAGGTCAACGAGGAGACCAGCAAGGGTCAGCTTCCCTGGGGTCACACCAACCTGATCGGTGCGGTCTACCTGAATGGAGCGCCCGCGCCCGAGCCGTGGCAGCTGCGGCGCCGGCGGCGACCGCTTCAAGGGGTCGGACGTGGAGCTGGAATTCTGGCGCTCGATCAAGGATTCCAACAAGCCGGAAGAACTCAACGCCTATCTGACCAGCTATCCCAATGGTCAGTTCAGGTCGCTGGCATTGTCGCGGATTGCGTCGCTTGAGAGTGGTGCGAAGGATGCAACCGCAACCCGCAACCTGAGCACAGGCATCGATCCCGCGACCTTTAAGGAGGAGGCGAACCAGACCACCGAGGACCAGATCGGCCTCGACAAGGGCCAGCGCCGCGACGTTCAACGCCGCCTCAACGGGCTCGGTTTCGATACCAAGGTCACAGGCCAGTTCGATCAATCGATGCGCTCCGTGATCAACCGTTGGCAGGCGGCCCGCGGTTATCCCAAGAGCGGCTACCTCAACAGGCTGCAGCACAAGGCGCTGTTGACCGAGATCGTGGCGGCCGCGCCGCGGCGAGTTCGGCCGATGAGGAGCGTCCTGCCAAGCGCCGCGCCAGCAGCCAACCGCAACCTCAACCGCAGGCTCAACCGCAACCCCAGCAACGGCAGTATAACAATAACCCCGGCCCCGATCCGGCCGGAGCCGGCCGCTTCATCGGTGGCGTCGTGGGCGGCATGCTGCGCTAAGCCTGCCAGCGACCGAAGTCGACTTCAAAAGCCCGGGATCGTCCCGGGCTTTTTCAGTCCGGACCGGACAATGTCAAGCAGTCCGCGTTGCCCTCAAGCAGCTTGACGTATTTGTCGCCGCCCGAGGTCAGCCGGCACATCTCGACTTCCTTGCCCGCCGGCACCGCCTTGGCGCAGGTGATCTGCGGATTGTTGTCGTATTTGGTGGTCGAGAACTTGCACGTCACGATGCAGGACGCGTTGCTGGCCAGCGAATTCGTCATCAGGATACTGGCGATCTCCTCACCCGGCAGGATGGCGCAATCGAACGGCACTGCATCTGCCGCCGCGCGATCGGCGGGACAGAGGACTAGCACCAGTCCAAGGCCGATCAGCGCGACCTGTCGGAAACTGCCAAAGTCAAAATGCATCGGGGTTGCGAGGTTCTAGTTGCCTGCGGCCCTTCGCAGCGCCTCGTTGATGCGGTCCTGCCAGCCGGGGCCGCCTTCCTGGAAATATTCCAGCACATCCTGATCGATACGCAGCGAGATCAGTTCCTTCACGCCGGGTAGCGCGGTCTTTTTCGGCGGCGCTTCCGCTACCTTGGCGGTGGTGCGTTTGAACGCCGCCTCGGCCTCGGTACGCGCATCGTTCAGGGTTCTCGGCCGCCTCGGCTGGTCCGCCATTCGCTAGATTCCTTCAAACAGGGCGGTCGACAAATAGCGCTCGGAGAATGACGGCACGATGGCGACAATGGTCTTGCCCGCGCTGTCGGGACGCTTTCCGATCTCGAGTGCAGCCGCGATCGCGGCGCCCGAGGAGATGCCGCCTGGAATCCCCTCCATGCGCGCCAGCGCGCGCGACATTTCGATCGCAGCCGGCCCGTTGACCCTGACAATCTCATCGATGACAGAACGATCCAAAATGTCCGGGACGAAGCCGGCGCCAATGCCCTGGATCTTGTGCGGCGTATGCTGCCCGCCGGACAGCACCGGACTCCTCGGGCTCGACGGCGACGATCCGCAAGCCGGGCTTGCGGGGTTTGAGTACCTGTCCGACGCCGGTGATGGTGCCGCCGGTGCCGACACCCGCAACAAAGAAATCGATATTGCCACCCGTGTCGTTCCAGATCTCTTCCGCCGTCGTGCGGCGGTGGATTTCGGGGTTGGCGAGGTTCTTGAACTGCTGCGGCATCACAGCGTTGGGCGTGGTGCGCACCAGTTCTTCGGCGGTCGCGATCGAACCCCTCATGCCTTGGGCAGCCGGCGTCAGGATGATCTCGGCGCCGAGGAAGGCCAGCATCTTGCGCCGCTCGATCGACATCGATTCCGGCATCACCAGTTTCAACCGGTAACCGCGCGACGCCGCGACGAAGGCCAGTGCGATGCCGGTATTGCCAGAGGTCGGCTCGATCAGCACGGTGTCCGCATTGATCACGCCGGCCTTTTCCATCGCGATCACCATCGCTGCGCCGATGCGGTCTTTGACGCTCGCAGCCGGATTGAAGTATTCGAGTTTGGCCAGGATGGTTGCGCTAACACCATGCAATTGAGGTAATTTGCGCAGACGGACGATCGGCGTGTCGCCAATCGCGTCGACGATGGAGTCGAAAACCCTCCCCCGGCCCGGACGGCACACTGCACTCGTGGCTGACGACGCATCCATTTCAACACTCCTGTCGCGATATATCTGCAGGGAAACAAGGCTGTCTTATAGGAGGTGCCCGCCGCGATGCGCAAGCCGGAAACGCCGGCGTCAGGAATTCGCTGCATTGCAAAATCGGAACCTGCCAAAATCGGCAAGCAACGCATTTGTGTTGCGACATCGTCAAACAATTCTGTGTATACTTTCGTCGTGGGCTGAGTTCAGGTGCAGATCGAAAGGAGGTCACCGATGCGAGCAATTGCTGAGCTCCTGTCGACCGTCGCGTCGAGGCCCGATCCGCGTGGCTGTGATCTGCCGACCTGCCCGGTTTGTGCGGATACCATGGTAGCCGCGGAAGCTTCCGCCTACCTCAGTGATCATGCAATCAGCTATCTCTGGACCTGCGACACCTGCGGTTACGGCTTTGTGACCAAGCACTCGGTCAAGAGGTTTGCCTGCAACTGAGATTTATCTGGGAGCTATGTCACCGCGCGCCCATTGGGCGCGCGTTTGCCCCCGGAATGTCTCGAACGTGCCGCCGGCGATCGCCTCGCGCATCCCCTGCATCAGGCGCTGGTAGTACGCGACGTTGATTTCCGACAGCAGCATCGCTCCGAGCGTTTCCCCCGAGCGGACCAGATGATGCAAATAGGCGCGTGAAATGTTGCGCGCCGACGGCCAGTCGCTTTCCTCGTCGAGCGGCCGCGGATCATCGGCGTGGCGGGCATTGCGCAGATTGGTCTGGCCGAAGCGGGTGAACGCCATGCCATGCCGTCCGTTGCGGGTCGGCATCACGCAATCGAACATGTCGATGCCGCGCGCGACCGCCTCCAGCAAGTCCTCGGGCGTACCGACGCCCATCAGATAGCGCGGGCGATCCGCCGGCAGCAGCGGCGCGGTTTCCTCGATCATCGCCAGCATCACCGCCTGCGGCTCGCCAACCGCCAGTCCGCCGATCGCGTAGCCGTGGAAACCGATCTTGGCCAATTCGCGTGCGCTGATGTGGCGCATTTCGGCAACGTCGCCGCCCTGCACGATGCCGAACAACATGCAGCCTTCAGGCGCGCTCTCGAAGGGCACGCTTGCTGCGCTCCGCCCAGCGCAAGGAAAGCCGCATCGCGCGCTCGATGTCGTCGCGCTCCGCCGGCAACCGTACGCACTCGTCCATCTGCATCGCGATGTCGGAGCCGAGGAGCCGCTGCACCTCGATCGAACGTTCCGGCGACAATTCGACCTTGGCGCCGTCGATATGCGAACGAAACGTCACGGCACGCTCGCTCACCTTGCGCAGATCCGAGAGCGACATCACCTGGAAGCCGCCGGAATCGGTCAGCATCGGACCGTTCCAGCCGGTGAAGGTCTGCAAGCCGCCCAGATCAGCGATCCGTTCGGCGCCTGGCCGCAGCATCAAATGATAGGTATTGCCGAGCACGATATCGGCCCCGGCGTCGCGCACCTCGCGCCAGTGCAAACCCTTCATCGCCCCGGCGGTGGCGCACGGCATGAAAGCCGGCGTGCGCACCACGCCGTGCGGCGTGGTCAGGCGGCCGGTGCGGGCCGCGCCATTGGTTCCGAGCAGTTCGAAATGGTTAGGAAGGCTCATGGATGAGCTTATGGCGTGACAAAGGCCCCCCTGTTCAACCTCGTTCATAGCGTTTTCGAGCGAAGTGGAGACCTGCTCGTGTGAAGAAAACGCGTCAAGACAAAGACCGGAGCCGGTTCTGAACCGGGCTCTGGACCGATTTTTCGTCCAAAATCCGTTGACGCCCGTCGAACTCTGCCGCATAAGTCCGCGCCATGACGACTTCGACCAAATGCACCGCGAAAACTAAAGCACCCTCCGGGGGCTCGGGAGCCGTGCGCGTAGTCGAACGATCGCATTATCTGAACCGAAGCCCCGCCTGAAAAGGACCGGGGCTTTTTTATTGCCTGCAGCATTCATGCTCAACCAGAGGACAGACCAGTGAGCTACGAACCCGTTGTTGCCATCGTCGGCGTGACCGGCGCGGTCGGTGCCGAATTCATCGCCACCATGGACAAGCGCGCCTTCCCGGTCCGCAAGCTCAAGGCGCTGGCCAGCGCCCGCTCGGCCGGCAAGACCATCGAATTCCGCGGCCAAAAGATCGCGATCGAGGAGCTCACCGAGAAGTCCTTCGAGGGCGTCGACATCGCGCTGTTCTCGGCCGGCGGCGGCATTTCGCGCAAGTTCGCGCCGGCAGCGGTGAAGGCTGGCGCGGTCGTGGTCGACAATTCCTCGGCGTTCGGATGGACCCGAACGTGCCGCTGGTGATCCCGGAGATCAACCCCAACCGCATCCGCGACCACAAGGGGATCATCGCCAATCCGAACTGCTCGGCGATCACGGCGCTGGTGCCGCTGTGGCCGATCCATCGCGTCAACCGCATCAAGCGCGTGATCCTGTCGACCTATCAGGCGGCGAGCGGCGCCGGTGCGGCGGCGATGGAAGAACTGGTTGAATCGACCCGCGCCTATCTCGACGGCCGGCCGTTCACGCCCAAGGTGATCCCGCTTCCCTACGCCTTCAACGTGTTCAGCCACAACACGGCGATCGATCCTGAGACCGGCTACAACGACGAAGAGACCAAGGTGATCAAGGAGACCCGCAAGATCTTTGAAGACGAGCGGATCGCCATCGGCGTCACCTGCGTGCGCGTGCCGGTGCTGCGCGCCCATTGCGAGGCCATCACCTTCGAATGCGAAAAGCCGATCACGGAAGCCGAGGTGCGCGCGATCCTGGCGAACGCCCCGGGCGTTCGAATCGTGGACGACCGGGCGAGGAATTACTTCCCGATGCCGATCGATGCGTCGGGCCAGGACGATGTGCTGGTCGGCCGTATCAGGCAGGACCTGAGCGACGCGAGCGGCCACTCGATCGCGATGTTCGTCTCGGCGGACCAGTTGTTGAAGGGTGCGGCGTTGAATGCGGTCCAAATCGCGGAGCTATTGCCGCAGCGCGCGATAGCGTGAGGTGGCGAGATTATGCAACTATTAGACCCTCATGGTGAGGAGGCGCCAACGGGTCCGCGCGTGGCGCGGCTTATCGCCCGAAGGCGCTCCGCGCCGTCTGGAGCCTCGAGGCCCCGCTGGTGCCATTCATCCTTCGAGACGCCGCTGCGCGGCTCCTCAGGATGAGGTCTGACAGAAGTGACCCTGGTGGGCAAAGGCGCACTTGCGCCGTGCCCACCATCGGTCCGCACTGTAACATGGATGGTGGGCACGCTTCGCTTTGCGCACCCTACGCGCCCGTCACACGCCAGACAACGTTGCCCACATCGTCCGCCACCAAGAGGCCGTCGGGCCCGAGCGTACGCCGACCGGTCGTCCGTAAGACACTTTCTCATCCGGCGCGAGAAACCCTGTCAGAATATCCCGCGGCGCGCCGGATGGACGCCCGTTCTCGAACGGCACGAAGACGACGGCGTAGCCGCTCAGCGTGCTGCGATTCCAGGAGCCATGCTGGCCGATCGCCATGCCGTCCGGAAAGCCCGGCAGCGTGCCGGCCGGCATCCAGCACAGGCCCAGCGACGCGGTGTGCCCGCCGAGCGCGTAATCCGGCGTGATGGCTTTGGCGACCAGGGCCGGATCCTGTGGCACCCGATCGTCCACCGTCTGCCCCCAGTAGCAGTAGGGCCAGCCGTAGAAGCCGCCGTCGCGCACTGACGTCAGATAGTCCGGCGGCGTCTCGTCGCCCAGGCCATCGCGCTCGTTGACGACAGTCCACAGCACGGAGGTGGTTGGCTCCCATGCGAGGCCCACTGCGTTGCGCAAGCCGCTGGCTAAGATACGGCTCGTACCGCGCGTCAGATCGAGCTCATAGATCGCGGCACGGCCTTCCTCCACCTTCATGCCGTTCTCGGCGATGTTGCTGAGCGAGCCGACGCCGGCATAAGCTTCGTTCCATCCGCACTCGGCAGCAGGCTCCGCGTCCAATGCCCGCCAGGCTTGAACGCGACGAGTTTTCGCCCCTCGGCGGTGATGTGGTCTGCGCCCGCCGAGTAAGGAAAGCCGACCACACCGTCGGTGTTGCCGACATAGAAGGTGTCGCCTACGAGCGCCATGCCGAACGGCTGGCTCAATCCTTCCATGAAAACTCCGCGTCCTTCGGCAACGCCGTCACCGTCGCGATCACGCAAGAGGGTGATGCGGTTGGCGCTGACGCCAAGAGCTGCGGCACGCCGCATCGTCGCCTGCATCGCATAGTGGAACATGTTCCGGATCGGTCCTGCGATCTGCGTCGACTCGGCTACGAGGACGTCGCCATTCGGCAACACTTTGATCCAGCGCGGGTGGTCCAGGCCGGCTGCAAATGCATTGACCTTCAGTCCGGGCGCTGCGGTTGGTTTTTGCCCCTCGCTCCAGCCCTGGGCCGTCGGCATCTTGAGCGTCGGGATGGCGCCTTGCGGCTTCGCCGCCGGAATCGCCGGCGTGTTACCCCAGGCCGGTTCATGCGCCGATCCCTGCAGACGGCGCCACAGAAGCGCGACGGCGCCGATCAGCGCGACTACTCGTGCAAAAATGCCGGAAAAGCTCATGCAAGTCCCCTGTTGATGGCGCGCACACTATCCGACGTCAGGATGCGTTGAAACCTCGGCGGCGTGTGAACTCGCGGGCACGCCGATCGTGCCGGCAGCGCAACAGCGCACCGCGAAGTAGCCGCAGCCAGGATGCATCGAGTTGACGGTAGTTATACGATCTTGGCGGTAACGGCCGAATCGCGGTGTGATGGCTTCGGCGCTCCTTGTCAGAGCGCTTCCTCCCCTGAAACTTTACCCGCCACGGTTGGCGGGTTTCTTTCGAAATCTCGCCGCTCGTCTATGCGGAAGGCGCCCGTCTCCCCTCAATGCTGTCCACGAAACAGCAGACACGCATCCCCGTACGAATAGAACCGATACCCCTTCCTGATCGCATGCGCATAGGCGTGCTTCATGGTATCGAGACCCGAGAAGGCCGACACCAGCATGAACAGCGTCGAGCGCGGCAAATGGAAGTTGGTCAGGAGGATGTCGACCGCGCGGAAGCGATAGCCCGGCGTGATGAAGATCGAGGTCTCGGCATCGAACGGCTGGATGGTGCCGTCTTCCGTGGTGGCGCTCTCCAGCAGCCGCAACGAGGTGGTGCCGACCGCGACGATGCGGCCGCCTTGGGCGCGCGCTGCGTTCAAGGCATCAGCGGTTTCAGACGAGATGCGGCCCCACTCGGCATGCATCCTGTGCTCGGCGGTTTCCTCTACCTTCACCGGCAGAAACGTCCCTGCCCCGACATGCAGCGTCAACCTGTGAAGGCCGACGCCGCGGCCGCGCGGCGCCGCCTCGAGCTGTGGCGTGAAATGCAGTCCCGCGGTTGGCGCCGCAACGGCGCCCTCGTTGGCCGCAAACATGGTCTGGTAGTCGGCAGCGTCGCGGTTGTCGGGCGTCCGCTTGGAAGCAATGTAGGGCGGCAGCGGCGGCGCGCCGAGATCGGCGATGGCCTGGTCGAGCGCCGGTCCGTGAAACGAGAACGACAGCGTGATCTCGCCTTCTTCGCCCTTAGCCTCGACCTGCGCATCGAGGTGGCCGAGCAGGCAGACCTTGCCTTCGTTGCCGAAGCGAACCACGTCGCCGGGCGCGAGCTTCTTGGCGGGCTCGACCAGCGCCTCCCCGCGCGAGCCGTCCAGCCGCTTGGGGATCGAAGCGTCGCCTCGATCTTCGGCTCGGTCTCGCGGCCGATGCGCCGGCCCTTGAGCTGGGCGCAGATCACCTTGGTGTCGTTGACGACAAGCTGGTCGCCGGCCTCCAGCCATTGCGGAAGCTCGCCGACAGTCCGGTCGCGCAACACGCCGTCCAGCTGCACCACCAGCATCCGCGCGGAATCGCGCAGGCTCGCGGGCCGCAGCGCGATGCTCGTGGCAGGGAGTTCGAAGTCGAACAGATCGGTGCGCATGGCGCCGGTGCGTCTCACTTGGCGTCATTCCGGGGCACGCGAAGCGCGAATCGGAATCTCGAGATTCCGGGTTCGATGCTCTCGCATCGCCCCAGAATGACGGTGTCAACTCAAGCCGCGTCGGCGGCCATGCGCGCCTTGACGATCTTGTCGGGATTCTGCACCGGCTCGCCGCGCTTGATCTTGTCGACGTTCTCCATGCCCGACGTGACCTTGCCCCAGACCGTATACTGGCCGTTGAGGAAGGAGGCGTCGTCGAAGCAGATGAAGAACTGGCTGTCGCCGGAATCGGGCTCGCGGCGCGGGCCATCGAGGTAGTGCCGCGCACATGCGGTTCCTTGTTGAATTCGGCCTTCAGCTTCTGGCCGGAGCCGCCGGTGCCGGTGCCTTGCGGGCAGCCCGTCTGCGCCATGAAACCCTCGATAACGCGGTGGAACACGATGCCGTCGTAAAAGCCGTCGCGCACCAGTTCCTTGATCCGGGCGACATGGCCCGGCGCCAGGTCCGGACGCATTTCGATGGTGACGGGACCCTGGGTGGTTTCAAGGATCAAAGTATTTTCTGTATCAGCCATGCTCGTTTCTCTTCTGGTTGAGGTGGACGTTTGCGGGTTCTGAAGGGGACCGCGAAAGGCCGGCCGGCGACCGCACCGCCCAGCCCCTCGGTAAATGGCAACGGCGTGCAGCGTTGCAATGTCTCCATCACGGCAATCCGATACGCTAGCCGGTCGGTATCGCTGGCGTTTTCGGACTCATAGGTAATCCTGGGTTGGCCGAGAATAGCGCCCTGGCGGTTGAAGCTGACGATCACCGTGATGTCCATCGGATTGGCGCGCGAGGAAGGCGGCGGCCTCCAGCAGGAATACAGTTTGGCAAAGACGTCCTTGATGGTGTCGAGCTGCTGCGGTTGACCCGATGCAGGCGCAGCGACTACGAGCCACAGCAGCGCCGCGGCAAACCAGCGAGATGGCTTGCTGCGCGGCGTCGCCATGGCCTTACTTGACGTCGGATGCGACTTGCACCTTCACCATCTTGTCGGGGTCGGTCACCGCACCACCCTGCGAGCCCGGAGCCGCCTTCTTCAGCTTGTCGACCACGTCCATGCCGGACACGACCTCGCCGATCACGGTGTACTGGCCGTTCAGGCTCGACCCTTCCGCGAACATGATGAAGAACTGCGAGTTCGCGCTGTCGACGCTGTCACCGCGGCGCGCCATGCCGACGATGCCGCGTGTGAAAGGCACCTTGGAGAATTCCTGTTTCAGGTTCGGATATTTCGAGCCGCCGGTGCCGTTGAAATTCTGGCCGTCGCCGGTTTGCGCCATGAAGCCGTCCATCACCCGGTGGAACGGCACGTTGTTGTAATAGCCCTCGCGTGCGAGCTGCTTGATGCGCTCGGCATGCTGGGGCGCGATGTCGGCCCGCAGCCTGATCACGATGCGGCCCTTGGTGCTATCGATCACGATCGCATTCGCCTTGTCGAGATTGGCGGGCAGCGGCTGGGCGATTGCGGGCACTGCGCAGACGAGCGCGGCAACGAGTGCGAGAATTCGGATCATGAAAACTCCGGTCATGTGAAAACAGGAAAGCGTCTTGGCCGCGGGACTGACGCGTCAGCCGGCGAGGTTGGTCTTCAGGCTGGCGGCGACCGATGGCGGCACGAATGCGGATACGTCGCCGCCCATGGCCGCGATTTGGCGCACCAGTGTGGCGGTGATCGGGCGGACCGCGACCGAGGCCGGCAGGAACACCGTGTGCACCTCGGGCGCCATGGTCTCGTTCATTCCCGAGATCTGCATCTCGTAGTCGAGGTCGGTGCCGTCGCGCAGGCCCCGGATCATGATGGTGGCGCCGGCCTTTTGGGCCGCCGTGACCGTCAGATTGTCATAGGTGGTGCAGTCGAAATCGCAGCCGGCTTTCGCGGCGACCGGTCCGAATACCGCCCGGACCATGTCGAGGCGCTCCTCGGTCGAAAACAGCGGCTTTTTGCCGGGGTGGACGCCAATGGCGACGATCAGGCGGTCGCACAGGCTGACGGCACTCTGGACCACGTCCAGATGGCCAGTGGTGACGGGATCGAATGAGCCGGGATAAAGCGCGACACGGGGCATAGGTCCCTCCTACCCCGCCCGGGGCGGCCCGGCAAGCCGGGCCGGGTTCCGCGCCGGTCCGGCTCATCATTTCGATTCGGCCAGTGAGCCAGTTTCCGGCCTAAGCGTCTCCTCGGCGAGCCGGCAATGTTTCGTCCGCCACTGGCCGACGAAACAAAACTTGGCTGGGACGAAACCATTTTCGAAGCCGGCGAAGACGGCCGGAAACTTGCGCTGGCTACAAGTCCACCAACGAAACGACGGGCCGCGAAGGCCCATGACAGGGGACCGTCATGATCAAGGCTTTTTTCCGCCATTGCTGCTGCCGCGTTCATTGCCGCCGCTCTCACCGTGTTGCCCGGTTTTGCCCCGCAGGTCGAAGCCAGCGTGCCGCAGGCGCTTGCCAAGGGCGACCGTCTCGATATCCGTACCGTCGGCAAGGACTGCTCGCAGCAGTCCTGGCCGAACTTCGAGGCTTCCTGCCTCCGCGCCGCCGGCTCCAAGTCGATGGTTCGCGAAGCCCGCCTGGTTACCGCCGACCGTACCCCGTAGGGGCGCAAATCTTCGTTCAGACCAACCTCCAAACAACCACAGTATTGGCGAGCAGGGATGCCCCCTGCTCGCCATTTGCGTGCGAGCCGGCGTTACCGTTGTCGCCTCAAGGCCACTACGTGCTCGGACCGGACCACGCTTTGGTCATCCTTCGGCCGGGATCGAAGCATCGCGGGACGCACGGCGAGATTTTCTTCGGGGCCGACCGTTTGGACATGCTGGCGCAGCGGTTGGAACAACGACCGTAGCAATCCGACCAATCGAACGGCTAAGGCGCGATGCGATCCCGTTGAATCCCTATCGCACTCATGCACCGTTGCCGTTCACGCCGTTCTCACCGTCGTCGCCGATATGCTCGACCGACACCACGTGCTCATCCTCGGCGGTATCGAACACGATGACGCCCTGGGTCGAGCGGCCGGCGATGCGGATGTCCTCGACCGGGCAGCGGATGAGCTGGCCCTTGTCGGTCACCAGCATGATCTGATCGCTGTGCTCTACAGGGAATGACGCCACCAGCTTGCCGTTGCGGTTGTTGACGGACATCGCGACGATGCCTTTGCCGCCGCGGCCGGTGGTGCGGTACTCGTAAGACGAGGTACGCTTGCCGTAGCCGTTGACGGACACCGTCAGCACCACCTGCTCCTGCGCCGACATCTCGACATAGCGCTCCGAAGAGAGCTGGATCGACGCCGACGGCTCCTCGCCCTCGACTTCCGCAGGCTCCTCCGCCGCGGCTTCACCGGCGACCGCGCGGCGCATCTTCAAGTACGCCGACCGTTCGTCCGACGTGGTCTCGACGTGGCGCAGGATCGCCAGCGAGATCAGCTTGTCGTTCTCGGCAAGCGCAATGCCGCGCACGCCCATCGAGGTACGGCCGGTGAAGACGCGCACATCGGTGACGGGGAAGCGGATGCACTGGCCACCGGCGGCCGTCAGCAGCACGTCGTCGCGCTCGGTGCAGATCTGCACGTCGACGATCGCCTCGCCCTCCCCGAGCTTCATGGCGATGATGCCGGAGCGGCGGACATCGACGAAGTCGGACAGCTTGTTGCGACGGACAGTGCCGCCGGTCGTGGCGAACATCACGTCGAAGTTGCCCCAGGAGGATTCATCCTCCGGCAGCGGCATGATGGTGGTGATGCGCTCGCCCTGCCCAGCGGCAGGATGTTGATCAGCGCCTTGCCGCGCGTTCGGCGCCGCCACCGGCAACCGCCAGACCTTCTCCTTGTAGACCTGGCCGCGCGAGGAGAAGAACAAGACCGGCGTATGGGTCGAGGCCACGAACAGCCGGCTGACGAAATCCTCGTCGCGGGTCTGCATGCCGGCGCGGCCCTTGCCGCCGCGCCGCTGCGCCCGGTAGGTCGAGAGCGGCACGCGCTTGACGTAGCCGGCGTGCGAAACCGTGACCACCATGTCCTCGCGCTGGATCAGGTCCTCGTCCTCGACCTCGCCTTCCTGCTCGACGATGACGGTTTTTCGCGGGGTGGCGAATTTGTCCTTCACTTCGGCGAGTTCGGACTTGATGATCGCCTGTACCCGCGCACGCGAGCGCAGGATATCGAGGTAGTCGGCAATCTCCACGGCGAGCTTGTCGAGCTCTTCCGAAATCTCCTCGCGACCGAGCGCCGTCAGCCGCTGCAGGCGCAGTTCGAGAATGGCCCTGGCCTGCTCCAGCGACAGCCGCGCGGTGCCGTCGGGCGCCATCCGGTGCCGGGGATCGTCGATCAGCGTGATCATCGCTTCCACGTCCCGTGCCGGCCAGTCCCGCGACATCAGGGTGTCGCGCGCGGTGTTCGGATCGGGCGAGGTGCGGATCACGCGAATGATCTCGTCGATATTGGCGACCGCAATCGCCAGGCCGACCAGGATATGGGCGCGGTCGCGGGCCTTGTTGAGCTGGAACTTGGTCCGGCGGGTAATGACCTGCTCGCGGAACGCGATGAACAGCGTCAGCAGGTCCTTCAGGTTCATCGTCTGCGGCCGGCCCGAATCCAGCGCCAGCATGTTGGCCGGGAAGTTCGATTGCAGCGGCGTGAAACGATAGAGCTGGTTCAGCACGACATCGGCCATCGCTTCGCGCTTTCAGCTCGATGACGACGCGGAAGCCGTCGCGGTCGGATTCGTCGCGCAGATCGGCGACACCCTCGATCTTCTTTTCGCGCACCAGTTCAGCGATGCGCTCGACCATGGTAGCCTTGTTAACCTGATAAGGAATCTCGGTGACGATGATCGCTTCGCGATCCTTGCGGATGGTGTCGATCGCGACCTTGCCGCGCATCACGATCGAGCCGCGGCCGAGATGATAGGCCGAGCGGATGCCCTGGCGGCCGAGGATGATGCCGCCGGTCGGAAAATCCGGTCCCGGAATGATGTTGATGAGATCGTCGATGCCAAGCGCGGGATCGTCGATCAGCGCCGTGCAGGCATCAATGACTTCGCCGAGATTGTGCGGCGGGATGTTGGTCGCCATGCCGACCGCGATGCCGCCAGCGCCGTTGACCAGCAGGTTCGGGAACTTCGCCGGCAGAACCGATGGCTCCTTCTCGGAGCCGTCGTAGTTTGGCGTGAAATCGACGGTGTCCTTGTCGATGTCGCCGAGCACTTCCAGCGCCGATCGGGTCAGCCGGGCTTCGGTGTACCGATAGGCCGCGGGCGGATCGCCATCGACCGAGCCGAAATTGCCCTGGCCATCGATCAGCGGCACGCGCATGGAGAAATCCTGCGCCATCCGCACCATCGCGTCGTAAATCGACTGGTCGCCGTGCGGATGATATTTACCGATCACGTCGCCGACGACGCGCGCGGACTTGACGTACTTCTTGTCGGGCGTGTGCCCCTGCTCGTACATCGAGTACAGAATGCGGCGATGCACGGGCTTGAGCCCGTCGCGTGCATCCGGCAGCGCCCGCGCCACGATCACGCTCATGGCGTAATCGAGGTAGGAGCGTTTCATCTCGTCGAGGATGGAAACGGGACGAATATCGGAAGGCTCCGGCGGCTCGCCGGGTGTGTTATCTTTAGGATCAGACAAAGGGAATCCGGTCAGTTCTCAGCTGAGAATCATATAGCGCATCGGGGGTTCGATAACCACCCCGAAGCGTTCCGGATCGGATGTTTTTCCGCTCGTTTTTTCATGGACTTACGGGATCGTGCGCGCCTTGCATGGGGCTCACGGGAACGGGCATTTTCAGACCCGGAAAATCGGCGCTGGAACGGTGTTTCCTGCATCGGCCTAATGGCCGAAAACCACCGCGTGCATGATCCGTCCCGGCAGGAAGGTGAGCAGTCCGGCGATGACAATCCCTCCCGTGAAGATGCCGATCATCGTCTTGCGGTGACGGCTACATTGTGCCCGCGCGCGGCAACGACGGCGACCGGCAACAGCACCAGAACCATGATCGACAGCAGATGGATCGGGCTCCAGGGGCCGAGCAAGCGGATCTCGTGGATCCAGAACGAGCTGGCGGCGACGACAGCCATCAGGCCGACCCAGATCCAGCCGACCGTCCGATGCGGCAGCGTGCCCTTCGGGGCGACGAACTGCACGACGCCGAGCGCAAAAGCAGCCATCGCCGCAAAGGCATGAACCGGTATTACGGGCGCGGCATCCAGCAGCGGCGCGAGGCTCATCGAGGGCATTCCAAAACTCGATTGCGGCTTCGATTACCGCGGAGAGCGTTAGATCGAATTCCTCATGTTAATATCATTAACATCAATCAAGGTCAAAACGTGGAACCGCAATTAAAGTCGACTTGAAATCAAACTGTTGGAAGACATTCCCGCGAACGTGGGCGAGCCGAAGCGGTACACTCGCCCGCCGCCGTTTTCGGCGCCGGGCGAATTTCCCTCAAGCGGTAGCGCGGCCTTGGAACGGGCGGCCTCCAGAATGGAATGTCGTCGTCCATGTCGCTGTTGCGGGCGCCGGCCGCGACCGGCCGTCGTGGCGCGGAGCTCACCGGTCCGCCGGAGCCGAAGTCACCGCCGGAATCATCGGAGCCGAAGCTGCCGCCACCGCCGCCGCTGCGGCCATCGAGCATCGTCAGGTCGAGTTGAAACCCTGCAGCACGACTTCGGTCGAATACTTCTCGACGCCGCTCTGGTCGGTCCATTTGCGCGTTTGCAGCGCGCCCTCGATGTAAACCTTGGCGCCCTTCTTCAGATACTGCTCGGCGACCTTGCAGAGTCCTCGTTGAAGATCACCACGCGGTGCCACTCGGTCTTTTTCCTTGCGCTCGCCGGTGCCTTTGTCGCGCCAGGTCTCCGACGTCGCGATGCTCAGATTGGCAATCGGCCGCCCGTCCTGTGTCCGCCGGATTTCCGGATCCTTGCCGAGATTGCCGACCAGAATCACCTTGTTCACGCTTCCCGCCATCGCCGCTCTCCACTCAAAATAACAGGCAAAATCACTGGCCCGGCCGCTACCTGCCGGCCGTCTTCAATTCTTGACCTGTCGCCTGATCCGTCTTCGCGTCCGCTTCCGGACATCCGAAACGACCCTATACGCTCGCGGGGGCCGCCGACTCAGCGATCCCTCGGCAAGTCCGCGGTTATCCACATGCAGTTATCCACCGCGGTTATCCACATATAGCATCGCTGGCGTCAATGTTCAGCTTTGTTCCCACAGGTCGCCGGTCCAACGCGCTGTCGGACAGGATTCCGGCCGCGGGCTAAATATGACAAACAAATCATTAACTTGGTTCAATGTACTTTGGTTTGCGTGTGTTGCATTTCGGAGACGGCTTTTCTCCACAAGTCAGGTATAGCATGACCCTAACGGCGCGGCGCTCGCGTCACACATGAAAACGCTTCGGGACCAACGGGAAGCGAACAGGGGCTGGAGTTCCAACTATGAAGAAGTTTCTGCTGGGCACGGTTGCTCTGGTTGCCTTCGCTGCGCCCGCCGCGGCTGCCGATCTCGCTGCGCGTCCCTACACCAAGGCGCCGCCGATGATCGCCGCCTTGTCGACTGGAGCGGTTTCTACATCGGCGCCAACGGCGGTTGGGGTTCGAGCCGCAACTGCTGGGACTTCGTGCCGGTTGCCGGCGGTGTTGCTTCCGAGGGTTGCCATGATGCGTCCGGCGGCACCGCCGGTGGCCTAGCTCGGCTATCGCTGGCAGGCCGGCACCTGGGTGTTCGACGCGTTGAAGCGCAGGGCAACTGGGCCGACTTCAAGGGCAGCAATGTGAGCATCTTCGCCCCGGCGTTCCGCAACGAGTCGCGCGTCGATGCGTTCGGCCTGTTCACCGGTCAGGTCGGCTACGCCGCCAACAACGTCCTGT
The DNA here is from genome assembly GCA_043099345.1 of Bradyrhizobium sp. TZ2. Classification (GTDB taxonomy): domain Bacteria; phylum Pseudomonadota; class Alphaproteobacteria; order Rhizobiales; family Xanthobacteraceae; genus Bradyrhizobium. The sequence goes on from CP170752.1 coordinate 5,330,168, forward strand.
TCTACGTCAAGGGCGGTGCGGCTGTGACCTCGAACGATTACCGCTCGTTCACGGTCGTCGGCAACGCGCTCGCTGGCTCGACCAACGACGACACCCGCTGGGGCGGCACGGTCGGCGCCGGCCTCGAATTCGGCTTCGCCCCGAACTGGTCGGCCGGCATCGAATACAATCATCTGTTCATGCAGGACCGCACCTACACCTTCGTCACGCCGGCTGGCGGCTTCTTCAACGATCGCATCAGTCAGGACGTCGATCTCGTCACCGCCCGCGTGACTATCGCTGGGGTGGCCCCGTCGTCCCGAAGTACTGAGCTTCGCTTTCAACCAACCGAATACTGAAAGGGCCGGCCATTTTCCCGCGCCGGCCTTTTTGTTTGGTTGTGGCTCGGCCTGGCCGTAACACGCAAAAGTTGTATCGCGCATGTTTTCGCCGCGAATGTGGCGTTTCGGAGACAGCCCTTCAGGTTCCCTTTGAGCTAAATGATGCGTAACCTCAAATTGATGGCTGAGGAAATTGTTTTTGAGTGCCGCGAAGGAAAAGAGAAAGTGAAGAAGATTCTGCTGACAACGACCGCTTTGATCGCGCTTGGGATGGCCCCCGCGGTCGCCGCGGATCTCGCTGCGCGGCCCTATACCAAGGCTCCCGCCGCTGCGATTGCGATCAATAACTGGACCGGCTATGTCGGCGCGATGGGGGCTACGCCCAGGAAAACAGCTCGGACATCGGTACGCTCAGCGGCGGCTTCGCTGGCGGCACCGTGGGCTACAACTGGCAGAACGGCAACCTGGTGTTGGGCCTCGAAGCCGATGGCGCGTGGGCGGACGTGGGCATCGGGCCTCGCGTCGATCGACTACACGATCCGCTCGATGGTACCGTTCGCGGCCGCATCGGCTACGCCTTCGACCAGGTTCTCCCTCTATGGCACCGGCGGCCTACGCGTGGTCTGGACAACCGCCTGTCGGCAACGGTACTCGGCGTGAGCATCTCAGACAGCCACCCATTCCACTCCGGCTGGACCGTCGGCGCCGGTGTCGAGGTCATGTTCGCACCGAAATGGTCGTTCAAGGCCGAGTACCTCTATCGCAGCTTCGAAGGCCAGACCTACTTCGAGGCGCCGTTCCAGGCGGCGTCCCCATCGGCACGATCAATCTGAACAGCGTTCAGGTCGGCGTGAACTATCACTTCTAAGGCTTTTCCTTCCTGCTGAAAGGTGCCCGCGCCTCCGTTCCACTCCTGGAACGGAGGCGTTTGTTTTGGGGGGATTTCCTTCGCGCGGAGCTGCTGACTGCTGCTGCCAAAAATCTTTTGTTTGACGCGTTTTCCTGAGGCGAACCTTCGTCCACTTCGCCTGAAAAACGCGACGGCACAAAACAATCCGTTGATGATCCGCGCGTGGCACTGGAAATCCCTCGTCGTTCTTCCTATGTTCCAACATTCTTTTAATCGGCGCCTGATCCCGGCCTTGCCCGGCGATGCGCGCCCAACGAGGCGCGTTATCGCGCGTCTGGAAATGCCGATATGGATGAAGTGCTCAGGGCGAAGCGCCAACCACCCGCCGGCTCCGCATCGCGCGCGATAACGATCCGCGGCGCGCGCGAGCACAATCTCAAGAACGTCGATCTCGAGATTCCGCGCGACAAGCTCGTGGTGTTCACCGGCCTCTCCGGCTCCGGCAAATCCTCGCTCGCGTTCGACACCATCTACGCCGAGGGCCAGCGCCGCTACGTCGAGTCGCTCTCGGCCTATGCGCGCCAGTTCCTCGAGATGATGCAGAAGCCCGACGTGGACCAGATCGACGGCCTCTCGCCGGCGATCTCGATCGAGCAGAAGACTACGTCGAAGAACCCCCGCTCCACCGTCGGCACCGTCACCGAGATCTATGACTACATGCGCCTGTTGTGGGCCCGCGTCGGCGTGCCCTACTCGCCCGCGACCGGCCTGCCGATCGAAAGCCAGATCGTCTCGCAGATGGTCGATCGCGTGCTCGATCTGCCCGAGGGCACGCGGCTCTATTTGCTGGCGCCGGTCGTGCGCGGCCGCAAGGGCGAGTACAGGAAGGAGCTCGCCGAATGGCTCAAGAAGGGTTTTCAGCGCGTCAAGATCGACGGCACCTTCCATGAGCTCGCCGAGGCGCCGACCCTCGACAAGAAATTCCCGCACGACATCGACGTGGTGGTCGACCGCATCGTGGTCCGCCCGGACATCGGCCAGCGCCTCGCCGAAAGTTTTGAGACCGCGCTGAAGCTCGCCGAGGGGCTGGCGGTGATCGAATACGCCGACGCGCCGGCGGCGGCCGACGAGAAGAAGTCCGACAAGAAGACCGCAAAGATCCACGATAAGAGCGGGCGGAACGATTCGTTCTCGGAAAATTCGCCTGCCCGGTTTCCGGCTTCACGATCCCTGGAGATCGAGCCCAGGCTGTTTTCCTTCAACAACCCCTATGGCGCCTGCCCGTCCTGCGGCGGCCTCGGCGTCGAGCAGCACATCGACGAGGACCTCGTCATTCCCGACAAGGAATTGACGCTGCGGAAGGGCGCGATCGCGCCCTGGGCCAAGTCCTCCTCGCCTATTACATCCAGACGCTGACCGCGCTCGGCAAGTTCTACAAGTTCACGCTCGACACCAAGTGGAAGGACCTGCCGAAGAAGACGCAGGCAGCCCTCCTGCACGGCTCAGGCGACGACGAAATCAAGTTCTCCTATGAGGACGGCGTCCGCTCCTACGACACCAAGAAACCGTTCGAGGGCGTCATCACCAATCTCAACCGCCGCTACCGCCAGACCGAGAGCGAATGGGGCGCGCGAGGAACTGGCAAATATTTCTCCGACATTCCCTGCGAGGGATGCCACGGCCATCGCCTCAAGCCCGAGGCCTTGTGCGTCAAGATCGGCGGCAAGCATATCGGCGAAATCTCCGAACTATCGGTGAAGCGCGCCGGCGAATGGTTCGGAGAGCGTGCCGAAGGCGCTCAACGCGCAGAACGAGATCGCGGCGCGCGTGCTGAAGGAGATCCGCGAGCGGCTGTCGTTCCTGCTCGACGTCGGCCTGAATTATCTCACGCTCTCCCGCGCTTCGGGCACGCTATCCGGCGGCGAAAGCCAGCGCATCCGCCTTGCCTCCCAGATCGGCTCGGGCCTGACCGGCGTGCTCTACGTGCTGGACGAGCCCTCGATCGGCCTGCACCAGCGACAATGCGCGGCTATTGGAGACGACGCTGAAGCGGCTGCGCGACCTCGGCAATACCGTGATCGTGGTCGAGCATGACGAGGACGCCATTCGTCTCGCCGATTACGTGCTCATCGGCCCCGGCGCCGGCGTGCATGGCGGCCACATCGTCGCGCAGGGCACGCCCGCCGAGGTCATGAAGAACCCGAACTCGCTGACGGGAAAATACCTCACCGGCGAATTGTCGGTGGCGATCCCCGAGCGCAAACCGCCGAACCATCGCCGCACTATCAAGGTCGTCAACGCCCGCGGCAACAATCTGAAGAACGTCTCGGCGGAAATCCCGCTCGGGCTGTTCACCTGCGTCACCCGGCGCATCCGGCGGCGGCAAGTCGACGCCCTGATCGATACCCTCGCCAAGGCCATCGCCCGCAAGCTGAACAATGCCGAAGGCGCAGCGCCACACGACCGCATCGAGGGGCTGGAGCATATCGACAAGATCATCGACATCGACCAGTCGCCGATCGGCCGCACGCCGCGCTCGAACCCCGCGACCTATACCGGCGCCTTTACGCCGATCCGCGAGTGGTTCGCAGGCCTGCCCGAAGCGAAGGCGCGGCGCTACGAGCCGGGTCGGGTCGGCGGTTCAACGTCGAAGGGTGGCCGCTGCGAGGCCTGCCAGGGCGACGGCGTCATCAAGATCGAGATGCACTTTATCGACCAGTCGCCTACGTCAACGGCGATACCTGCAAGGGCAAGCGCTACAACCGCCAGACGCTCGAAGTCCTGTTCAAGGGCAGAGCATCGCCGACGTGCTCGACATGACGGTGGAAGAAGCCGAATTCTTCAAGCGCAGTGCCCCGTGTCCGCGAAACTTTTAAAACGCTCCACCGCGTCGGCCTGGACTATATTCATGTCGGCCAGCAGGCGACGACGCCGTCCGGCGGCGAAGCCCAGCGCGTCAAGCTGGCGAAGGAACTGTCGAAGCGCGCGACAGGACGCACGCTCTACATCCTGGACGAGCCGACCACGGGACTGCACTTCCACGACGTCGCGAAACTATTGGAAGTGCTGCACGAGCTGGTCTCGCAGGGAAATACGGTGGTCGTGATCGAGCACAATCTCGAAGTCATCAAGACCGCCGACTGGGTCAATCGACCTCGGCCCCAGGCGGCGACGGCGGCGGCGAAATCGTCGCCTTGGGGTCCACCGGAAGACATCGTGAAAGCGCCGCGGAGCTATACGGGGAAGGTTTCTGGCGCCGGTGCTGAAGAAGGCGGCGGGCGAGCCGAGGAAGGGCAGCGGCGCGAGCGAGGCGGCGGAGTGAGGATCAGCCTTGGTAGCGTACAATGACTGATGCGCCATTTCTCAGTCTGTTGTGGCTCCGATTTGCCGATACACGGGAAATCGCGAAGTCACCGTGGAGGAGCTCTATGGAACATGCTTTCTCTCATTGGCTCCGATGGCATCTTTCTTACGGCTCGACACGTACTCGAAAAAGTATTCGCCGAAGTCAAAAACGAGGTGGCTCGCGGAGCTTTTTCCCATGCAAGCCGTTGATGATCGAGCAGCAAGCCTCACCGCAACAATCATGGATTTTGAGTTTGCCCCCGAGCCGTTTGACATTGCTGTATTCACGACTGAATACCGTTCCAACACGCCATTTCGTCTCATCGAACGAACGGTCGATGTTTGGCGGGATGTCGCAACAATGGGATATCCTGCGTCGAACGTAAACAAGACGGCAGAGAGATTTGAATTGCAGCAGCGTGCCCACAAGGGATACGGCGTTCAGCGTTGCATTCCTGCCGGACGTTTGCACCCGGGCGAACACCCAAATTGCTTTGAACTGAACTTTTCTATCACTAACGGGCTTAGTGGATCGCCTTTGTTTATAATATCGAGGCTCCACGGATGAAGTGATCGGCGTATGCACGCATTCTCACGAGTCACGCATCGTGCTCCATTCACATATGGATGTTACTGATGAAAATGTAGAATTGCGTGAAGTGGTATCGCGCGTGGAAGAGTTTGGTATAGCATGATCTTCGCCCTCTAATCCACTGGGCTCCCCGCTGCCTAAATGGCCGTACAATTGGTCAGTTATGCAGCAAGCGTAGGATGGATAGCGCATAGGGCGGATTATCGAAGCGTCGATCCGCCGCTTCTCTCTAGCCGCCAGCGGTGAGTTACACCTTCGGCCAATCCTGCCGTCGCCCTACACCGTCCAATAATGCGGGTGCGGGCGCGAGCGGTCGCCCCAGTCGAAGTCGCCTTCATCCAACTCGGACGGGCCGGCGCGCAGGTCCTCCAACGTCAGGTCGACTACGAAGGCCTGACGCGCCGGTTCAAACCTGAGTGCGTCCCACCGCACCGGATAATGGTGATGGCTGGCGAACAGGCCACCAGTCTTTATCACGGCGTAAGGCAACCGTTCCCCGCACCTTGTCGAGCATCAGGCGCTTCCGATCGTACCGAGTCTTGCGCCGTTTCGCCCGTAGACGTTCGCGTGCTCGACGCGATCACTGGGCACCAGGGTATGCATGGCATCCTCCCTGTTTTTCTTCGTTCTCCCGACATTATAGCACAAACGAGCCCGGCATGCGCGGGCGTCCGGTCGCCGTGGTAGGGCGGCAGCGCTGCGGTTGGCTGTCCCCAGGGTTCTGATGCAGCGCAAATGCTGCGACGGCTCTTTGCTTGATCTTTGCAATGCGGAACGCCCTGACTGCCCTCCGTGGCTGGCTACCGCCGCAGAAACGCCCCGAACGCCCGCGGCCCGTCGCCGACCTTGACTCTCCTGTCACCTTCAGCTCAACCGCATCGATCACGCTGATCGAGTTGCTCTCCCAGTTTGCCACGATGATCAGCCTGCCGTCCGCCGTCGCCGCGATCCCTTCCGGGTAATCGCCCACATTGATGCGCTTGACCGGCGCCAAGGTGGTGAGATCGAACACGCTGACGGTTGCCGTCATATTGGTCGCTGACGAAGCCGCGCCCCTGGGCCAGTGCGACCGCATAGGGGCGCAAGCCCCGTCTTCACGCGCCCGATCTCGCGGGCCTCGGCGATGTCGATGACGTTGTATACATCGTTCGATCCGACATTGGCGGTGTAGGCGCGCCCCGGCCCTCGGCATCTATGGTAATGCCAAACGGGCGCTCCCCGACCTTGATCGCGGCCCCGCCGCTCGCGCGTCGCGGTAGCAATGACGGAAACGCTGTCGGCATCGCGGTCCGGCCGACAGCAGGAGCCGCCCGTCCGATGTCACCGCAAGCCCCGACGGCGAAGGCGCCGACTGCGATATCAGCGATCACCACGCCAGCCCCTTTCGGATCGATCACCCCGCACCGCCGCGGCGTACCAGTCGGCTACATAGACCGCGGCGCCATCCGGCGCCACCGCGACACCGAGCGGACCACCGCCGACGTCGATCTTCCCGACCACACGGCGTGCGGCGGCATCGACCACCGTGAGCGTCTTGGTGTCGGGGCTCGTCACATGGGCAAGCGGTCCGTCCGGCGGTGACGGCGACGCCCGCGGGCTTGCCAATCGCGATGGTCGCGACCGGCCGCGCGGTTGCGAGATCTACGACCGACAGGTTGTTGCTGAGCTGATTGGTGACGAATGCTTCCTCAGCCCAACCTCCCTCGGTCAAAGCCGCGCCTATGCTGGCGACGAGCGCCGCCAGAACAAGGAGACGGACGATCAGCTTCCGCTTTCGACCCTCTTCAGCGCCTCGAGGCCGGCGCGATAAAGCCCGCTCACCGCCTTCACGGCGGCCTCGTCGCTCAGCTCCGGCGGCGGGTCGTTGTTGGGAAAGCCGCGATAGAACGCGCCGGCCCACTCCAGGCTGCTCCCCTTGCCGTCGGCGCTGGGCGTGACCGTCAGGGTGGACGAATAGTTGGTGACCGGCAGCACCTTCACATCCACGGCAGTGATCCGGTACGAATAGGTCATCTTCTCGGCATCGTACTTGTAGAGCTCCTCATCGACGGTCGCGCCGGTCGCCAGCGTCAACCGCCGCTTAGCCTCGATCGCGTTGCCTTTATCGCCCTCGGTCCTGCTGACCGGCGGCAGCCAGCTCATGTCCTGGAAATTTCCGATCGCGGCCCACACCTTGGCCGGCGGCGCGCTGATCTCGATCGATTCCCGTACCTTCTGGCGGGTCGGCCCGTGCGCCCAGGCCGCCCCCACTACAGCCAGTGCCGCCATCACGGCCGCAGCTTTCGCGATCGTCGCTCTCATGTCGTTTCCCCATTGTCTTGTTGGCCCGCACGGGCACGGGCTGCGATATTGTAGCGCATTCTCGCGGCAAAGAAGGCTGGTTCGTGGCGTCGGCCGGAAGCGGCCATTTTCGGGGAGGCGGGTCTGCGCCCTGCCCCCGCCCTGCGCTATTCGCTCCGCCGTCATTGCGAGCGAAGCGAAGCAATCCATTTCGCCGCTTGCTGAGGCATGGATTGCTTCGTCGCTTCGCTTCTCGCAATGACGATCTCGCGCCTCACTCCTCCATCGCCGCTTCCACAAACCCCGCCGGATCCTCGCAAAACTCCCGCATGACCTTGTAGTGGTCGGTCTCCTTGACCGTCACCGGCTCAAGCCTGCTTCGTCAACCGCAACAACCGCGCGTTCGGATACGCCATCAGCACGGGTGAATGCGTGGCCATGATGATCTGGCAGTGGCCGATATTCCATCCGCCGCATCAGTTTCAGGAATTCCATCTGGCGCGAGGGCGACAGCGCCGATTCCGGTTCGTCGAAGATGAAGATGCCCTGCCGCTGACAGCGCTCCTCGAAGAAGCGCAAAAAGCCTTCGCCGTGGGAATGGGAGAGGAAATCGGGCAGCGGTCCACTCAGCGGTTCGCGCGCGGCCTCGTCGAGATATCTGGCGACTGAAAAAAGCGTCTCGGGGCGGAAAAACCAGCCGTTGGTGATCTTCGGCAGCCAGCTTGCGCGAAGTGCGGTCGATAGCGTTCCGCCCATCTTTTCCAGGGCAAGGGAATGATCGACCGGCATATAGCCCTTGCCGCCGCCGGCTTCGTCATAGCCGGCGAGGACTGCGATGCCTTCGAGCAAGGTGGATTTGCCGGTCCCGTTCTCGCCGACGATAGATCGTGATCGCGCGATCGAAGCTCAGTTCGAAATCATCGCGCAGCAAAGAGAAGGCAGAATGGATAGGCCTCGCGGTCGGTGATGCGCGGGCTCGAGCCAGACGCGCTTGAGGTACGGCGCCGGCAGGTTGATCGGCTTGTTTCGTCTCGCCATGCGCGTTTATCCAACAACTGACGCAGTCCAGCGCTCAATCCCAGCTTAACTCTGTGGCACAGCTTTCGGAACGAAACAAGAACATTCTTGAGGGTACGGTTCATGCCCAGCGCCACCTTTTACGCCCTCTTCCGCAACGCCATCCTCGACGAGCAGCAGGTCGTATGCAGCTATGACGGCCGCATCAGAGAACTATGCCCGCACATCATCGGCACCAACAAAAGCGGCGAAGAGGTCGTGCTCGCCTGGCAGTTCGCCGGCCAAAGCTCAGGCCGGCTGCCGCAATGGCGCTGTCTGAAACTGGCGAACGTCGGGGATGCCCGCGCGCGCAAGGGCCGCTGGCACGAAGGCCGCTCGCATCGCACGACGCAGACATGCGTTGTTGACATCGACCTCGACATCAACGTCCACATTCGCGAGCGGCGGTGAGGTCCAGGATGAACGACCTCATCGAGGAGCCGCGCAAGCGGCGTCTGGAGGGATGGACTCCCCCACCTCCAGCACCAGCTCCATGGTCATCAGCACCGGATTGTCGCCGCGCATCAGTTGGCCCTCGGCGATGCCTCCGAGATAATCGACCAGTGCGACATCGACCTCCGCATGCAGCGTGCCATCCGCGCCGGAGCGCAATGATTCCAGCCTTGATTGCAAGTTCGGTTGCGAACGGAACCACGGTTCGGCCGTCGGTAAAATGCGCGCCGATGGTGGAGCCGACACCGCCATGAATTCGCGCGCGCCGGATTCCGTGCTGCCGGCAGGAAGGTCTCGAGCGCCGCGGCGAAATCCTGGTTCGGCCGCAGCCGCAGCGCGAAGGCACGACTGTCCGCTTCGACATCCGTGGCCGCGCGGGCGACCGGGCCGAACAATTTGAAATTGGTCTCGGGGTCGGGCTCCGCTGTGAACATCGCGCCGTCGATGCCGAACGCTTCCACCTGGAAGGGTTCGGCGACGATGCTCCTCTTCGGGGAGGATGTGGCCGCCATGAAGATGGCCGTCGGTCTCGGTCCACAGGCCGTGGCAATGGAAGAACGGCGCGCCGTCGCGCTCGCCGAGCGTGATCGTCGCAAGCTTCAGCCGCGTGATGCCGGAGGGCCGAAACGTGTCGCTATAGAACGCGGCATTCGCGCCGGTCTTCGACAGCGCCGGCATCACATAGGCGAAGGGCCCGAGCGCCCCTCCCCGCATGCTCAGCACGCCGCCGGAAAACCCAGCCTCTGCAAAGCCGCGGCGCGCGGCCTCAAGCAGCGGCAGGCCCGCTTGCAAGGTGAACGAAAACGCGCGGCCCCGCGCCTCGACCCATTGGATACGCGCGGGCACCACCGCGCCAGGCTGGGCAATGCTGCGCATCCCCTCAGGGTGCCCGTCGACTTGGCGATGAAGTTCGAGCAAACCGCGCTTCGAGTTCGTCGCGGACCAGCCCGCTTCGGTATCTTGCCATAGCCGGATTTCGGCAGCGCCTCCGAAGAAGAAGCGCTTTGGCATCTTGTAGCGCGGCACCTTCGGCGCGAGGAACGCCGCGAGCTCCGCTTCACTGACCGCGCCGGCGCCCTCGCGCGCGACGCAGACGGCTACCCCCACTTCGCCCCAGAACGGGTCGGGCACGCCGAGCACCGCGACCTCGCCGATCGCCGGATGGGTGAGGATCTTCTCCTCGACCTCGCGGGTAGATGTTGGATCCGCCGGAGATGTACATGTCCGAGGCGCGGCCGGTGATGTAGACGAATCCTTCCTCGTCCATATGGCCAAGGTCGCCGGTGCGAAACCAGCCGTCGCGAAGGCCTTCGCATTGGCCTCGGGGTTATCGTAATAGCCGGCGAATACGGCCGGACCGATCACGCAGATCTCTCTCCGGTCTCGAACGGCTTCAACTCGCGCCCGTCGTCGCCCTGGATCGAGACCTGCCATTCCCGGTGCGCTCGAAGCCGCAGGTGCCGATGCGGGCGTGCGGGCCGTCCTCGTGGTCGTGCAAACTGGCCGGCATGACCGTGATGTTGCCGGTGACCTCGCCGAGGCCGAAATACTGCACCAGCACCTTGCCGAGCTTGTTCAGCGCGGCCTTCTGGTCCTCGCGGTACATCGGCGCGCCGGCATAGATGACGAAGCGCAGCGAGGAGTACGATCATGTTGTCGACCGCCGGATGCTCGACCATCATCTTCAAAATGGTCGGCACGGTGAAGATGTTGCTGACGCGATGCGCCTCGATCAGCCGGAATGCCTCGGCGATGTCGAATTTTTCCGAGGGCAGCAGGATGGTTGGCACGCCGCGCGCAGCCTGCACGAGCTGATGCACGCCGGCGCCATGCGACGGCGCACCAGGGAGTATCCGTTTCCGTCGTGCCCGGCATCAGGTCGGCGAGATGGTTGGTGACCACGAACGCCATCTGGCCGTGGGTGAGCACCGCCGCCTTGGAACGGCCCGTGGTGCCGGAGGTGAAGAAGAACCAGCAGGGATCGTCGTAGTCCACCGCCGCGTTTTCGACCTTGGCATCGGCATGAGCAGCGATCGCCTCGCTCACGGCCTTTTCGCCAAAGGCGCCCTCGCCGATCCGCCAGATGAATTCGAGCGCGGGATTTGCCGCAGCCGCCGCGTGATCGGGGAAGTCGCCGTGGCACAAAAACACTTTCGCGCCGGAGGCTGTGGCGAGATAGGCGACCTCGTCCGGCATCAGGCGGAAATTGGTCGGCACCCAGACCGCGCCCTAGCCGGAAGGCCGCGAACATCGACCAGAACATCGCGTCGCAATTCTTGGAATGGACGAGAATGCGGTCACCCTTGACGACGCCCCGCGCGGCCAGCGCCGCCGCCAGCGCCGACACGGCTCCATCGATCTCGCGCCAGGTCCAGGACCTGTCGCCCCAGATGAAGCCGGCGCGATCGCCGTGGCGGCGGGCATTCTGGGTCAGCATATGCGCGAGATTCATCACCCGGCGCGACATCCGCGCCAGCCCGCCGCGGGGTGGCAATGGTCACGGCGCCGGTCATCGGGAGGCCGCCAGAACAGGGCCGCGCCGGCCGCGCCAATCAAGCGTTACGCATCGCAAACAGACATCAAACACCTCACTCCAACGATATCAGAAAGCCTCGTAGATCACCCACAGCGGCCGCATGTTCCCCGCCGCAGCGCGCGGCCGAGCGGCGTTCACCGCACACCCGTCCCCTTGCAGCGCTGGCATTTGACCACCCTGTCGCCCTTCTTTAGCAAGCCCTTGCCCTCGCAATTCTTGCATTTCTGCTTCTTCTTGATGTTGGGGCCTTTTTCGTTGGCCATAATGTTCTCCCGCCGAGCGTCGCAGGCATCACCATGATCCAGCTACGCATTCCCGTCCATAAACCATGCACGAACGATTTGAGGAATCGAATGATTACCCGAGAGTGCCAATATTGTCAGGAACAGCCAGCCTGTTTGCCGCCACCCTGCCGCGCGGGGCGCTTGCGGCGCCGCCGGCGGCCGGCCAGACCATGCGCCATGATTTCGTCCGCGAGGCCGGCCGATGGAGGATCACCGATATCAAGGCCACTGCCGACGGCCGGCCGTGGTCAGTCCGCGGCATGCTCGCCGCCTCACTCAAGTACCAGGGTTTAGCGCGACGCCTGCCGGCCATTGAACACCGGCAGGTCAGCCGCGAGGAATTACTGCGAATGGTTGGCCAGTTCCTGATCGGTCAGGCGCCAATCCTGCCAGAGCTGAAGCGCACCCAGCAGGACGGCGATTCCGCCGAGCGCGACGTGCCACATCCGGAGCATCTCGTCGCCGGAATAGCCGAAGATGAAGGGCGACGCGATCAGCCAGAGGCCAAGCACGGTTTCCCCCACTTCCTCCCAGCGCTGCAGGGCGACATATTCGAGCTGGGCGAGACCGAAGATCAGCATGCCGATCACGAACGTGTTGAGGATCATGGTGCTGCGTTCGAGTCCATCACGTCATGATTGGAGAACGGAAACCACGGCGACACCACGATCAGCACGCCAAGCAGCATGCCCAGCCAGTCCTCCCACGTTCGATGCGTACTGAAGAAACGAAAGTTCGACATTGTAAACCTCCCCTTTGGAAAAAGAGGCATACGTCAGCGGCCCGCGATCACAACAATTCCGATATCGAACCAGAGCCGGCCGCATCGGGGCGTATGTCTTAGGGAACACGTAGGAACCCCGCGATCGCCTGCAAGGCCCGCCCGCATTGATGTTTGCATCGGTCGGTTCACGCCCCTAAATGAATAGGCTAATCACAGGAAACATCCGCATGGCTGCCGTCCGCGACAACAAGGCTCAAAACCGCTTCGAACTCGACGTCGAAGGTGCGGTGGCATTCGCCAACTATCGCGTGACCCCCTCGGCGGTCGTCATTACCCATACCGAAACACCCCGCGCCCTGCGGGGCCGCGGCATCGCCTCCGAGCTGGTCAAGGGCGCGCTCGAACTGATCCGCGCCGACCGACGCAAGGTCATAGCCGGCTGCGGATTTGTCGTCGATTACCTGCGCAAGAACCCGGAATTTGCCGATTTGACGGGCTGAAACACCCGCCAGAAATGAAATGAACCAGAAATGAAAAAGGCCCGCGTTACTGCGGGCCTTTCTTGTTGAGGCTAGCGAAGCGTCAGTGCTTCATATCCGGCGGCAGCTTGCCGCCATTGGCCGCGAGCTTGGCCATGACCTGCTTGTGCAGCCAGATGTTCATGCTGGCGGAATCGTTGCTGTCGCCGGTATAGCCGAGCTCTTTCGCCAGATCCTTGCGCGCGGCAAAGCTGGAATCGATGTCGAGCGCCTTCATCAGGTCGACGATCGAGGTGCGCCACGCCAGCTTCTCGCCCTTGGCGGCGACCGCCTTGTCCAGGATGGGCGCGACGTCGACGGTCGCGGTCGCCGGTGCGGCCGATCCGCCTGACGATCCCGCGTCCGCAGCCGCTCCGCCGCCGGCCGGCGCGGCGTCCGCCTCGGTGCCGAAGATCGCGCTCATGATTTTTCCGAAAATGCTCATCGCTCGCTCCCAATGTATTGAAGATGGGGTGACTTGAAGATGGATGACTTGAAGATGGGTGACTTGAAGACGGGTTGAGTCTCTTCTCTAGCGGCACTTTTTGACCGGCAGCACCACGCCGTAGTCGCGCGAGAGTTTAGCCACCCAGGCGAGGGTTGCCAATGAAACATTCACCTAAGCGTGAGTGCGTTGGTCGCTGTTTGGGGTACGTTGTTGACTCAGTTCGCGACGTGGCCAGTTCCAACATCCTGTCTTCGCGTCTGGTCTGATCGTGATCGTTTTATGAAACGGCGCATTTGCGTCTTTCGCTTGGTGCACGACGCGACCGCGAGGGAGACAGCGACCATGGCCACGTATCACGGCAATGTCACATCGGTGGCGCAGAGCGGACCGGATACCGCTGCCGCGCCAGTGATCCGAACTATCGGCCTCTCTGACCTGCATCAGGCGCTGCGGCGCGGCTGGGAGGATTTCAAGGCCGTGCCAAGCCACGCCATCATCCTGTGCATCATCTATCCCGTGCTCGGACTGGTGCTGGCGCGCACCGTGCTCGGCCACTCCGTGCTGCCGCTGTTGTTTCCGCTGGCCGCCGGCTTTGCCCTACTCGGCCCGTTTGCAGCGCTTGGCCTCTATGAACTGAGCCGCCGGCGCGAGCGCGGCGAGCAGGCAACCGCCTGGGATGCGCTCGAGGTGCTGCGCGCGCCATCGTTCGGCGCGATGCTCGGGCTTGGCGTGCTGCTGCTGGCGCTGTTCGTGACCTGGGTGGCCACCGCGCAGGCGATCTACATCGCCGCGTTCGGCTATGAAGGCGCGGCTGGTATTTCCGATTTCGCCACGCGCGTGCTGACGACGCCCCAGGGATGGTGGCTGATCGTGGTTGGCTGCGGTGTCGGCTTCCTGTTCGCCCTCGTCGCGCTGTGCATCAGCGTGGTGTCGTTCCCATTGATGCTCGACCGTCACGCCGGCGCGGGCGACGCGATGGTGACCTCGCTGCGCGCGGTTGCGCGAAATCCCGTATCGATGGCAGCCTGGGGTTTGATCGTCGCGGTGCTGCTGGTCGCGGGATCATTGCCGTTCTTCCTCGGCCTCGCCGTCGTCATTCCGCTGCTCGGGCACGCCACCTGGCATCTCTATCGGGCGACCATTGAACCGGAACTCAATCCGCAGCCGCTTCCGCCGCGCCCGCATCGCGAGCGTAAACCTGCTGCCGATTTCCCGGCCAATCTGTTCCCGTGGCGGCGCAGAGATAGTGCCTAGGCTGCACGGAACTCGAGTTGATCAAACCGCCGGTCGATGCCTGATCGGCGGTTTGCCATTCGCCATGCCCGGCAACGCCCGTTGGCGGGTTAACGATGAATTGACCGTCCGGATGGCAATGCATTCGAGACCGTGATGCCAAGCCTTGTTTTAGCCGCTCTTGCTTCGAACATTCGGTGTGGTTTCGACACTAACGTCGATGGCTGATCGACCTGGAGCGAACGACACGATGACCCCTCGCTTTTCCATTTGGTCGTTGACCTTGAGCACGTTGCTGCTGGCATTGGCAGCGCCCTCATTCGCAGCGCCCTGCGGCACTGGCTCGTTCGAAGCCTGGCTCGATGACTTCAAGAAGGAAGCCGCCGCCAAGGGGATTTCGGCATCCGCCATTCAGACGGGCCTGACCGGCATCGCCCTCGACAAGAGCGTGCTGGCCCGCGACCAGTCGCAAAAGGTCTTCACGCAAAGCTTCGAAGAATTTTCCGGCCGCATGATCCCGCCGCGGCTGACGCGCGGCGCCAACATGCTCAAGCAATATGGCTCGGTGCTCGGGCGCATCGAACAAGCCTATAGCGTACCCGGCGAAGTCCTGGTGGCGATCTGGGGCCTGGAAACCGATTTCGGCGTCAACATCGGAAAATTCCCGACTATCCGCGCGCTGGCGACGCTCGCCTATGATTGCCGCCGCACCGACCTGTTCAAGGCTGAGTTGACGGACGCGCTTCGCATCGTCGAGCGCGGCGACATCGCCCCTCAGGAAATGCGCGGCGCCTGGGCCGGTGAAATCGGCCAGACCCAGTTCATGCCGTCGTCCTACATCAAATTCGCGGTCGATTTCGACGGCAATGGACGCCGCGATCTCCTGCGCAGCCCGCCGGACGTGCTGGCCTCGACCGCGAACTTCCTCGCCGGCCATGGCTGGCAAAAGGGCAAGGATTGGGAGCCCGGTAGCGCCAATTTCGCCGTGATCAAGGAGTGGAACAAGAGCGAGGTTTACGCGAAAACCATCGGCTCTTTCGCCACGCAGCTATCGCGCGCGCCTTGAGCAGAACAATTCAAAGACCGATCTCAAGCCGACCTATCACAAGAAGTGATTTTTTGTTCACAATTATGCGCCAACTCGCATGTGATTCACGCATAAGAAAATTCCAAAATGAGGGATTTTGGAGCACGTTTTAGCTGCCGCGTCGGGCCATCGGCTGGTTTCAGCGCCCATGATCCCCAATTGCCGAAACTATAACGGTTAGTGCGCGATTGCGGCAATTCCGCTATTTTCGGGGATTACCTGACTGATCCCGGTGCCGCCGGAACGCCTCGGCCTATCGTTGGGGCAGCCATGTCGAAAGGTTAAACGGATCTTACCTACGCCATGCGTTTTAGGTCTAGCTGCATCGCAGCATCGGAACTTCTGCACTGCGGTATCTAAGTCTATATTCATTTCAACGATGAGGCTTTCCTCCAAGGGCTGAATCGTAACTACAAGGAGACTACAATGCTACTCTCGCTCATCCGCATGATCCAGGCGTTCCGGGACTACCAGCGCAATGTCAGCGAATTGTCCCAGCTCAGCGATCGCGAACTGGCCGATATCGGCCTCGATCGTTCCGGACATTCCGCGCGTTGCAGCCGGGACCTACAACGGCTGATCTCGTTCAGTCGCCTGACGAACGGATAACGCCCGCCTCGCTGCGGGCGTTGTCGTGTCGGGCCTTTGGTTTGGCGCTTTTTTCACGCGAACCGACATCCATCCCGGATCAAGTTCGGGACAGGGCTTCCACTCGAAAACGCTATGGTAGGTGCGCTCGGCGCGAAAACGCGCTAACCCTCGCGCGTATGATTTCCAACACTCCCAAGACTGACACCGTCCATGTGATTGGCGGCGGCCTCGCCGGCTCGGAAGCCGCCTGGCAAATCGGCAATGCAGGCGTTCGCGTCGTCCTCCACGAGATGCGCCCGATCAGAATGACCGAGGCGCACCGAACCGAAGGCCTTGCCGAACTCGTCTGCTCAAATTCGTTCCGATCGGACGACGCGGCCAACAACGCCGTAGGCCTGCTGCACGCCGAGATGCGCCGGCTCGGCTCGCTCATCATGCGGGCCGCCGACGCCAACCAGGTGCCCGCCGGCGGTGCGCTGGCGGTCGACCGCGACGGGTTTTCCGCAGCCGTCACCAAGGCCCTGCACGACCATCCGCTGATCGAGATCGACCGGACCGAAATCGCCGGCCTGCCGCCGGCTGAATGGGACAACGTCATCGTCGCGACCGGCCCCCTTACCTCGGCGCCGCTGGCGGACGCCATTCGCGAGCTGACGGACGAGAACGCGCTGGCGTTTTTCGATGCGATTGCGCCGATCGTGCACAAGGATTCCATCGATATGTCGGTGGCGTGGTTCCAGTCGCGCTACGACAAGGTCGGGCCTGGGGGCACCGGCGCCGACTACATCAATTGCCCGATGACAAAGGAGCAGTACGACGCCTTCGTCGCGGCGCTATTGGATGGCGAGAAGGTGGATTTCAAGGACTGGGAGACCAACACGCCCTATTTCGACGGCTGCCTGCCGGTCGAAGTGATGGCCGAGCGCGGCCACGAGACGCTGCGGCACGGACCGATGAAACCGGTCGGGCTGACCAATCCGCACAACCCGGCCGTCAAGGCCTACGCGATTCGTGCAGCTGCGCCAGGACAACAAGCTCGGCACACTCTACAACATCGTCGGCTTCCAGACCAAACTGAACTACGGCGCGCAGCAGCGGGTGTTCCGCACCATTCCTGGCCTCGAGAACGCCGAATTCACCCGGCTCGGCGGCTTGCACCGCAACACCTTCCTGAACTCGCCCAAGCTCCTGGACGGACAGTTGCGCTTGCGCGCGCAGCCGCGGCTGCGCTTTGCCGGCCAGATGACCGGCTGCGAAGGATATGTTGAATCCGCCAGCATCGGCCTGATCGCCGGCCTCTACGCCGCGGCGAATACACGGGCGCAGTCGCTCGAACCGCCGCCCCTGACCACGGCACTGGGATCGCTGCTCGGCCATATCACCGGCGGTCACATCGAGACGTCAGAGGCCGGGACGCGCTCGTTCCAGCCGATGAACATCAATTTCGGCTTGTTCCCGCCACTTGCCAGCCCGCCGACCAAAAAGGCTGATGGCACAAGGCTGCGCGGCAACGAGAAGACGGTCGCCAAGAAGCAGGCACTCAGCGCTCGCGCCCTTGCCGATCTCGATCGCTGGATCGCCGATCATCTTCGCGTAGCGGCGGCGGCGTAACACCATGAGCTTGCCTAAAGACGATGCTGCCATTCTGTCGGCGCGATGGACCGAGGGCGTGCTGTTGAAGCGCGATGTGTTCTCGACCGTCGAACGCGGCCGTTTTCGCGACGATGCTGGCGAGGTTGACGCGGTGCTGCGCCGGCTGGATCAGGTGCCGGTGTGGTCATATCCGCTCGCCCGCCATTTGTTCGTCCGCGAACGCCACGCGCTGACGCTGGCGCGGGGCCTCGACGTCGGCCCAAAACTGCTATGGGCCGGTCGGCATGCGCTGGTGCGCGGCTTCATCGACGGCGTCGCGCTGCACCTGGCCAAGCCCCATGGCGACCTCGCCTATTTCCGCTCCGCCAAGCTCGCCCTGCGCAAGCTGCATCGAGCCGGCATTTCGCCATAACGATCTCGCCAAGGAGCAGAACTGGCTCGTGGGTCGCGACGGCCGGGCTTATGTTACCGATTTTCAACTGGCCGCATGCTTCAACAAGCGGAGCCGATTGTTCCGCATCGGCGGCCTACGAAGATCTGCGGCATCTCCTGAAACACAAGCGCAGCTACGCGCCATCGGCGCTGACGCCGATGGAGCGCAAGATTCTTGCGCGCAAATCCTTTGTCGCCAGCATCTGGCTCATGACCGGCAAGAAGGTCTACCAGGCCATCACCCGCGGCCTGTTCAACTTCACCGATCGCGAGGGTGGCGGCAGGCGGCTGGTCAATGACGCACCGGTGTTGATCGATCTGATCCGAAAAACTCCGATGTGCGCGACACCGCGATCGTGGCTTTCGCCGACCGCCGTACCGGTGTCGGGCTCTATGCCTTTGTCGAGGCCGATGAGGTCGCGCTGGAGAAGCAGTTGCGCAGCGAGCCTCGTCGGCCAAGGGCGTCAGGCCGCCGGAGCATATCCAGGTGGTGCATGCCCTGCCCCGCGATGCCACCGGCAAGCCGCGCACGGAGATATTGCAGCTCGTCGCCATGAACCAGCTCGACCTGATCGAGCCGCTGATCACGAATGAAGCCGACCGGGCGTTTCTGAAGGACATTCTGGAGAGCCGCAAGAATTTGCGCGACCGGTTCAATTTCGAGAGCAGTGAGCTGAATTCGCAGTAGATCTCCGGCGTCATTGCGAGCGAAGCGAAGCAATCCATGCTTTTTGTGCGGTGGCATGGATTGCTTCGCTTGCGCTCGCAATGACGATGGTTGACCGGCGCGCCCTACCCGCCAAACTCCCGCGACCTTGACGCACGCCACAGAGTCCATAGGGTCCGCAGCCGCGACGGCACGTGCGGCACGAAGGGGTCGACATCCGCACGCGACATTCGCTGCAGGTCGCGGCGGACCAGCGCGAGCGGCAGGAATACCGGCCGCACCTGCGGCGGTACATCCGCGAGCAACTCGAAGGCCGTATCGAGATGTTTTCGCGCCTCCCCGACCAACTGATTGATCGCCGCGCGCCCGCCGGGCGTCTGCTTGCCCGAAAATACTTCCTCCATCCCGCTGCCGTGCCGCTGCAGCAGTTGCAGCGGGACGAACAGTTGACGCCGCGAGGCATCGTGCGGCAGCGCCGCGATCACCTGTGCCATGCCCTGGGCGAGGCCAGCGTGGCGGGCGAGATGGTCGATCGCCTCCACGGCGGCGCCGCGATCCGTGCGCCGAGCGACAGCAAGGCTGACGATGTGTCGGTGACATATCCTTCCAGCGCCGCCATCGATGGCATCGGATCGTTGTAGAGGTCGAACTGGTGTTCCTCGATCAGGCGCGACAGCGGCGCGACCGGCAGGCGGAAATTACGGATTACCTGCAGGAGTTCCGCCGCGACCGGATTGCCCTCGACCCCGCCATGACCTGCGCCCTCCAGCATGTCGGTCCACCATTGCATCCGGATTTCGCCCGGCAACGGCTGGCTCACCACCTGCTCGCGCACGCGCGATATTTCGACATTGAAGGCGTAAATGGATAGCAGCGCGCGGCGCTGGATCGCCGGCACGAACAGCGTCGAGGCGTAGCGGGCAAAATCATGCGTCCGCACCAGATCGGCGCAGAACGCGGCGGAATCTTTCGACGTCTCCACCTCGCTCATGGCACCGCAATCAGCGCCGCCGCGACGCGGCGACGTTCACCCAGCATGATGTTGTAGGTGCGGATCGCAGGCCCCGTCTGCATCGGATCCAGCACCACGCGCACCGCACGCAGATCTTCGCGAAGGCCGCGCGGCGGCACCCAGACTTCGGTGCCGGTGCCGACGATCAGCGTGTCGATGGAATTGGCGGCCTTGAATACGCGCGCAAGCGAATATTCATCTATCTCGACGGTTTCGTCACCGGCCAGGCCCATATGCCGTCGGGCAGGCACAACAGCGAGCCGCGATGCGACATGTCGGCGAAGGCGAAGCCACCCTTGCCGTAGGCTTCGATCGGCGCCGACCTCGGAAGATGCGGAGCGTCCGAGGATGTGGCCAGTGGCTACTTCTTCGCTGGAACGTCCGGCGCGTCGCGGGTGCTCACCGACGCCGAGATAAATCAGGATCGGCGCGGCGATGAAGATCGAGGTGTAGGTGCCGACCAGCAGCGCGCCGAACACCATGACGGCCGTAAAGCTGTGGATCGCGTGACCGCCGAACAACAACAGCGCCAGCAACGCCAGCGTCACCGTGACGTGGGTGATGATCGAGCGCGACAGGGTCGAATTGATGGATTGTTCAGCAGTTGCGGCATCGGCATTTTCTTGTAACGCCGCAGCATTTCCCGGATGCGATCGTAGATCACGACCGTATCGTTCAGGGAGTAACCGAGAATCGTCAATAACGCGGCAATACTCGTGAGGTCGAAATCGACCTGGGAGATCGACATGAAGCCGATCGTCAGCACGATATCGTGGACGTTGGCGATCATGGCGCCGAGCGCGAACTGCCATTCGAACCGGAACCAGAGATAGATCAGGATTGAGAAAATCGCGAGCATCATGCCGAGCATGCCGTAAGCCAGCAATTCGCCGGAAACGCGCGGCCCCACCACTTCGACGCGGCGATATTCCACGGTGTCGCCGAGCGCGCCGCGGACCTTCTGCACCGCTTCCTGCTGCGCGGCGTCTCCCCGGGCTGTTCGGCTACCCGGATCAGCACGTCGGCCGGACCGCCGAACTGCTGCAACTGGATGTCGCCGAGCCCGAGATTGCTCAGTGATGCGCGCATTGCGCCGATGTCGGCGGAACCGGACTTGGACTGCACCTCAAGCAGCGTGCCGCCCTTGAAGTCGATGCCGAAATTCAGCCCGTGGGTGAAAAACAGCACGATCGCGAGGATCGAAAGCGCCGCCGAGATCGGGAAACTGATGCGACGAAAGCGCGTGAAGTCGAAATGCGTGACGTCAGGGACGATGCGCAACGGCGGCAACAGGTCGAACACGGCGACCACGGTCAGCACGACGACCAGAACGCCAAGCCCAATGAGAATAGATTGAGTCACAATGGGGTCCCTAGATCGGCACGGTCTTCGGTCGCTTCCAGCGCACCCAGCCAGCGACGATCAGGCTGGTGAGCGTAAACGCTGTGAAGACCGTGGTGATGATACCGATGCCGAGCGTGACGGCGAAGCCGCGGACTGGACCGGTGCCGATATAGAACAGCACCGCGGCGGCGATGAAGGTGGTGATATTGGAGTCCAGAATGGTCGATAGCGCCCGCCTGAAACCGGCGTCGATCGCCGAAATCGCGGTGCGCCCGCCACGCAGTTCCTCGCGGATGCGCTCATAGATCAAAACGTTGGAGTCGACCGCAATGCCGACGGTCAGCACGACGCCGGCGATGCCGGGCAGCGTCAGCGTGGCGTTCAGCAGCGACAGGATGCCGAAGATCATCGCGACGTTGATGGCGACCGCAATGTTGGCGAACACGCCGAACAAGCGGTAGGTCAGCAGCATGAACACGATGACCATGATCGAGCCGACGTAGGCTGCGAGTTTGCCCTTCTCGATCGAGTCCTGGCCGAGGCCGGGACCGACCGTGCGTTCCTCGATCACGGTCAGCGGCGCCGGCAGCGCACCGGCGCGGAGCAGCAGCGCCAGTTCGTTGGCAGCCTGCACCGTGAAGTTGCCGGAAATCTGGCCCTGCCCGCCGGTGATCGGCTCGCGGATCACAGGCGCAGAGATCACCTTGTTGTCGAGGATAATGGCAAAGGGTTGCCCGACGTTCTCCGATGTCGCCTGCGCGAATTTGCGCGAGCCCGAACTATTGAACTTGAAGCTCACGATCGGCTCGTTGGTACGCTGGTCGAAGCCTGGCTGCGCGTCGGTCAGGTCGCCGCCCGACACCAGCACCTGCCGCTTGATGACGTAGGGAACCTTGGGCGTTTGCTCGCTCATCAGGACTTCTGAATCGGCCGGCACCCGCCCCGACTGGGCCTGATCCGGCGACACCGACAGATCGACCATGCGGAATTCCATCTTGGCGGTCTGGCCAAGGATGCGCTTCAACTCGGTCGGATCCTGCAAACCCGGCACCTGGACCAGGATGCGATCGGTGCCTTGCCGCTGGATCAGGGGCTCGACGGTGCCCAACTGGTTGATACGTCGCTCGACGATCTGGATCGACTGTTCGATCGTCTGCCGGATACGCTCGGTGATAGCGGCTTGCGGCACCGTGAGACGGATCAGGCCGCCGCCGGCATCCGAGACTTCGAGGCTGCGCTGCCCTGAGGAGCCGAGCAGACCGCCAAGCGGCTGCGACAGCTCGCGCAGCTTGGTGAGGGCCGCCTGCTGGTCACTCTCCTTGACGCGGACTTCGGCAGCCTCGCCACGGACGGCAAGGCCGGTATAGCCGATCTTGGCATCACGCAGCACGCGGCGGACTTCGTCGCGCACCTGATCGAGCTTTTCCTTTTTCACGTAGTTGGAATCGACTTCGAGCAGCAGGTAGGAACCGCCCTGCAGATCGAGGCCGAGCACGATGTGGCGCTGCGCCCAGAGCGGCCAGGTCTTTACCTTGTCCTGGGGGAAGAAATTCGGAACGGCGAACAGGCAGACCACAAGCGCGGTCATAATGATCGCCAGCGCCTTCCACCGCGTGAAATACAACATCGAGTAGACCTGTCAGACCCAGGAAAATGCGCCGCGATTGCGGCGCGTAAATCAGCTCGCGGACGACTCGTCCTTGGCGGTTTCAGGTTTTTCCTTGGCCGGCTCGCCCTTGGCGCGGACGCCGGAAATCATCTGCCGCATCTGCCGCACACGGACACCGTCCGAAATCTCGAACTCGATCTGGTCGTCGTCCACCACCTTGGTCACCTTGCCGACGAGGCCGCCCGAGGTCACCACCGTGTCGCCGCGGCGGATGTTTTTGACGAGTTCCTGATGGTCCTTCACCTTCTTCTGCTGCGGGCGGAGAATCAGGAAATACATGATCACGAAGATCAGCGCGAACGGCAGCAACGACATCAACATGCTGTTGGCATCGCCACCGGCTGCAGCCTGGGCGTACGCAGGGGTAATCAGCATTCGAACAATCCTCGTGAGACGGGAAAGAACCGGCCATGCCTGGGCATAGCGGCTTGGGCACGTCGCCGGTTCGGGCAAATTCGCGCGGACTATAGCGGCGGCGGGCCCAATTGCAACGTGGCCCAACCCCTCATTTAGGCCGCTTGCGGGACCATCCAAGGCCCGATAAGGCTGCGCGGTCAGGAACTGCAAAAATGTCGAAAAAAGCCAACAAAACAGCGGCTCGCGCCACCCCCAAGGCGGCCACGTTCAAGGGCGCAAAAACCGCGACAAAACGTCCGGCAAATATGCCCAAGGACGCTACCGCCGAGCGGATCGCAACGGCGCTGGAAGCCATCGCCACCCACCTTTCCGCCGCCTCTGCGGCGGGCGCGACCCCGAGGCGTTCGGCTCCGCCGACGCTTTCGTCTGGCACCCGGATGGGCGTCTTGCACCGGTGCCGCGCGTCAGCCGTGTCGATTTGGGGCTCCTCAAGGGCATCGACCGGATGCGGGATATCCTGATCGAAAACACCGAGCGCTTTGCCGACGGCCTGCCGGCCAACAACGCCCTGCTCTGGGGCGCCCGCGGCATGGGCAAGTCATCGCTGGTGAAGGCGACGCACGCCAACATCAACATCGACCGCAAGTCGGCCGACCGGCTCAAGCTGATCGAGATTCACCGCGAGGACATCGAGAGCCTGCCCGGCCTGATGGACCTGCTGCGCACCTCCGATTTCCGCTTCATCGTGTTCTGCGACGACCTCTCCTTCGACGGTAACGACGCCTCCTACAAATCGCTCAAGGCGGTGCTGGAAGGCGGCATCGAGGGACGCCCCGACAACGTCATCCTCTATGCCACCTCCAACCGCCGGCATCTGCTGGCACGCGAGATGATTGAGAACGAGCGCTCGACTGCGATAAACCCGGGCGAGGCGGTCGAAGAAAAGGTGTCGCTGTCGGACCGTTTCGGTCTCTGGCTCGGCTTCCATC
Organism: Bradyrhizobium sp. TZ2; assembly: GCA_043099345.1. Lineage (GTDB taxonomy): Bacteria > Pseudomonadota > Alphaproteobacteria > Rhizobiales > Xanthobacteraceae > Bradyrhizobium. Next base: position 5,354,548 of record CP170752.1, read on the forward strand.
GCTGCAGCCAGGATGAATATCTGGCGATGGTGCGCGGTTATTGCGGCCATTACGGCATCACGATCGCCGACGAAGAACTCGAGCGCGAGGCGCTGGAATGGTCGACCACCCGCGGCTCCCGTTCAGGGCGTGTCGCCTGGCAGTTCACGCAGGAACTGGCGGGAAGGCTGGGCGTGAGGCTGGCGGGGAAGTAGTGACAGGGTAGATCGCGAGATCTTTGAACTCGCGTCAACCTCGTTCGTCATACGCGGGCTTGACCCGCGTATCCATCGATCTTCGCAAAGGCGCTTTCTTCAGGGATGGATTGCCGGGTCAAGCCCGGCAATGACAATCAAGCCCCGTTCAGGAACTGAAGCGGGTCAACCGGTGAAGATCCCTTGCGGATCTCGAAGTGGAGCTGCGGCGACCCCACCTCACCCGACTGACCCGATTTGGCAATGATCTGGCCGCGCTTGATCGTGTCGCCGCGCTTCACCAGCAGTTCACTCGCATGGGCATATGCGGTGACGTAACCGTTGGAGTGCCGAACCAGAACCAGATTGCCGTAACCCTTCAGCTCATTGCCGGAATAGGCGACGACGCCGTCTTCCGCCGCCTTGACCGGCGTGCCTTCCGGCACCGCCAGGTTGATGCCGTCATTCGACTTGCCGTTGGTCTTGGCGCCGTAGCTCGTGATCACCTTGCCGCGTACCGGCCAGCGGAAGGTCGGCAACGCGCCGGTGGCTTCGCTGGGCTTGACCGACACCGCTTCGACGACGGGCTTTTCTTCCACAACATTCGTGGTCGCCTGAGCCAGCCGCGCGCTTTGGGCCGGGCCGCCGACGGCAGCCAGCTTGGTGGCGGGGCTGCCACGGCAGCAACCGGCTGCGCGGGCGCTGCGGCAACGGGCTGGGCTGCCGGGATGACGGCGGCAGATTTCGAACCGGGCACCGTGAGCTTCATGCCGAGGCTGAGCTTGGCGGACTGATCGAGATTGTTGGCCTTGGCGAGCGCCGCCACCGGCACCTGGTTGCGGCGTGCGATGCTCATCAGCGTGTCGCCGCGATTGACGATATGAACGCTCGAGGGTCCAGCCACCGCGGCTGCGGGCTTGCTGGCCGGCGGCGCAAGTGACGGCGCTGGCGTAGCAACCGAAGCAGTCTGGCGCGGAATGATCAGCTGCTGACCGGGCGACAGCGTGCGCGGGCCCTTGTAGCCGTTGGCCTGCAGGATCGCCGCAGCCGGGACGTTGTAGGCGCTTCGCCAGGATGTCGAGCGTGTCGCTGGTGCCGACGATGATCGTGGTGCCGGCTGAAGCTGGCGGCCGGGCGGCCGCGACCGAGCGCGGCGCAACCGTGGCGGTGGTTTCAATGGGCGGACGGGACGGCGCATAGGACGAAAGCCCGCGTCCTCCTCCCGACACACCGCCGGAGCTGGCCGGATAAGAGTGCGCGGTGCGGTAACCGCGGGCGGCGGCAAGTCCTGCGACTGGTATTGCGGATTTTGAGTCTGCGGCCGCGCATACTGCGGCAGCTCGCGGCGCTCGACGGCGGGCGTCCGAACCGAAGCGGTGGATTCGGGCTGCGAGGCAAAGGGATTGGAAAAGGAGCTGTCGGAGAAGCGCGTCTGCATATCGGCGCTGCAGCCGGCAAAGCCAACCGACATCAGCGTCAGCACCGCGACCTGCGGCATCCGACGCGAGCGAAGCAACTCGGCGACACGGGACATGGTTACTCACTCGTACGCAACAAAATACTGTTTTGAGTAAACACCTCCCGAGTAAATAACCGCTTAACCCTCGGAATAAGACCTTGGCGGGAACCGCCAATCCGGGATCTCTACAGTTCGCGGGCAATCCCCGGCAGGGCCGGCACGAAGCGGACATCGACCAATTCCTTGCGATCGAAACCGCTGTCGGTCCTGGTCATGCGCACCAGCGTCTGGGTGCCGTGATGGGGGCCGACCGGCGCGATCAGGATGCCGCCGGGCACGAGCCGCTGCAGCAGTTTGTCCGGGATTTGCTCCATCGCAGCCGTCACGATGATGCGGTCGAAATCGCCGGCGCCGGGTGGGATGTCGAAGCCGTCACCAAACATCACCTCGACGTTGTGATAGTCGAGCTTCTCGAGCCGGGCACGGGCGGCGTCCGCAAGCGTCCTGTAGCGTTCGATGGTCAGCACATGCCCGCATAGCCGCGACAGGACCGCGGCCTGATAGCCGGAGCCGGTACCGATCTCGAGCACCTTGTGGTCCTTGCGCAGCTGCAACTGCTCGGTCATGTAGGCGACCACGAAGGGCTGGCTGATGGTCTGCCCGCAGGCGATGCCAAGCGCGCTATCGTGGTAGGCGTGACCTCGATCGACAGAAGTGACGAAAACCTCGCGCGGCACCGCTTCCATGGTGCGCAGCACAGCCTGGTCGCTGATCCCCCGCCGCCGCAGGTTGAGCTGAAACATCATCTTTTCGGGCGGTTCTTGGGACATGACGGTCTCGTGGCAGGCTCAGCCGCCAAACCAGCGCTTCGGCTTCGCCGAGATGTAATAGCCTCTTTCCGCTTAAGGAAGAATTTCCTCAGAAATCTGGTTCCTGATCGGGGAACCGCCGCGGCAAGCCGGCGTTAGGGCGGAGAAATTCTTTACCGGCAATCATTGGAGCCGGGCGGTCCGCCAGTTCATCTCGACGTTGCGCCAAGGGGTGTTTTTTGCCAACCTCGACGCTCGGCAGGGCAAGGAATCCATCATGGTAGCGACACGGCCGGCGGGCTGTTCAGTTTTTCTCGTCGAAGACGAGGTCATGATCCGCATGATGGTCGCCGATATGCTGGAAGAACTGGGCTACAGCGTTGCCGCCGAGGCCGGCGAAATCGGCGAAGCGGTCAAGCTCGTGCAATCGACAGAATTCGATCTCGCGATTCTCGACGTCAACGTCAACGGCAAGGTCATCACGCCGGTGGCCGAGCTGATCAAGGCACGCAACCGCCCGTTCATTTTCGCGACCGGTTATGGATCTTCCGGCCTGCCCCAGGAATATCGCGATCGCCCCGCGCTGCAGAAGCCGTTCCAGCTGGAAACGCTGGCGCAGGTCATCGACTCGACGCTGAAGGGCGCGCCGGTTTAGGTGCTTCTTCTAGCGATACTGCCGGATAGACCTCATCCTGAGGTGCGAGCGCTTGCGAGCCTCGAAGGAGGACGTCGATGGGGATATTTGTTTACATGCTTCAGTGCTCCGACGGCTCGTACTATGTCGGGAGCGCCACCGGTGACGACCTCGGTCCTCGTATCGATCAACACAACGCTGGAGCGCATCGGGGCTATACCTATTCGCGACGACCAGTCGTTCTTGTTTAGTCGGAGCACTTCGATCGAATAACGGACGGCATTGCCGTCGAACGCCAGCTCAAGGGCTGGGGCCGCGCGAAGAAAAAGGCGCTGATCGGCTCAGATTGGATAAAGATCAGTCAGTTAGCCCAGCGCCGCGGGGCGCGGCCAGGAGTGAGTGAACCGCATCCTTCGAGGCTCGCCGAAGTGGCTCGCACCTCAGGATACCCACGGCTATGCCTAGCCTACTTCAGCGTCGTCGTCAGCTCTTCCGAAAACGCTTCATCGGTCCGATCCAGCCGCAGCGGCGTCACCGATACGTAGCGTGCCGCGAGGGCTGCGAGATCGGTGCCTTCGGCCGGCGTGTCCATCATCGCGGCGCGTTCGAAGCCGATCCAGAAATAGGGATTGCCGCGGCCGTCATGGCGCTTGTCGACTTTCAGAAAGCCTAAATTGCGCTTGCCTTGCCGCGTCACGCGGACGCCCTTGACCTGATCGGGCGTGCAGGCGGGAAAGTTGATGTTGATCACGGTGTTCTTCGGCACGCCGGCGTCGATCACCTTGCGAAGGATATCCGGTCCGAACTTAAGCGCGGTGTCCCACAGCGGCGCATGCCGGGTCTCGACGGAAAATTCCTGGCTCAGCGCAAATGACGGGATTCCCAGAATGGTGCCCTCGAGCGCGCCGGCGATGGTGCCGGAATAGACGACGTCCTCGGCGACGTTGCGGCCCTTGTTGACACCCGACAATACGAGATCGGGCCCCTTCTCGCCGAGGATATGGCGCGAGCCCATGATCACGCAATCGGTCGGCGTGCCCCGCACCGCGAAATGCCGCGGGCCGACTTCGCGCAGGCGCAAGGGATCGTTCAGCGACAGCGAATGCGAGACGCCGGATTGATCGAGCTCCGGCGCCACGATCCAGACGTCGTCGGACAGCGCGCGGGCGATCTCTTCAACGGTCTTCAAGCCCGGGGCATGAATGCCGTCGTCATTGGTGCAGAGGATCCGCATCCGTCAAAATGCCTTTTGTTTAGGTACAGGCCGGCTTTCGCCTTTGGGCGTCGTCTTAACCGGCTATCGCCGCCGAGGCAAACGTGCCCATTTCCCCTATGTTTGCCGCTTCATCCAGACGCGCCAAGGATGAACGAATTTGGCGCTGCCGTCGAACCGCATCTGAAAGTCGGGCGGCGGCTCGATGAGATCGGGCTTGTCGCGTTTCGGTGGTTCATCGCGCTTTGGCGCTTCCGGCTTCGCAACCAGTGGAAATGGCGCAATCGGCTTGATGGCCGGCACCGCGATGGCTTCCGGCAGCGGCGTCACCGCATGCGGCGATTGCGGGTATCGCGCCCGAGCGACCGCGAGGCCTTTGTCGAAATCGGTTGCATTCAGCCATTCCTTGGCGCGCATGGTTTCGATGAGACTTTCGTCCCACAGCCTGATGGCCTCGATGTCGAAGAAGCCCTGCAGCTTCTGGTCGATCAACTGCATCCCGTGGCCGGTGACAGCCCATTGCCGGCCGATCCAATGAATGTCGCGATGCAGCGCCATTTCTGCTTTCACTATTTGTCGCGCTCGATCACCTTGAGCCCGCCCATATAAGGCTGCAGCACGCTGGGCACCGCGATCGCGCCGCTCTCCTGTTGATAATTTTCCATCACGGCAATCAGCGCGCGGCCGACCGCCGTGCCCGAGCCGTTCAACGTGTGAACGAAACGCGGCTTGCCGTCGGGCCCACGCGAGCGCGCATCCATGCGCCGCGCCTGGAAATCGCCGCACACCGAGCAGCTCGAAATCTCGCGGTAAGCGCCGCCCTCGCCCTGCCCCGGCATCCACACCTCGATATCGTAGGTCTTCTGCGCGGAGAAGCCCATGTCGCCGGAGCACAGCGTCATCACGCGGTAATGCAGGTCGAGCCGCCGCAATACTTCCTCTGCGCAAGACAGCATCCGCTCGTGCTCGTCGCGGCTGGTCTCGGGCGTCGCGATCGAAACAAGTTCGACTTTTGTGAACTGATGCTGCCGGATCATGCCGCGCGTGTCGCGCCCCGCAGCCCCTGCTTCCGCGCGGAAGCAGGGCGTCAGCGCGGTCAGCCGCATCGGCAATTCTTTTTCATCGACGATGGATTCGCGGACAAGATTGGTCAGCGAGACTTCGGCGGTGGGGATGAGCCCCAGGCGTTCGGTCTTCAAGCGATCGTCAGGAGCCGCGAGCAATTCGCCCTTGATGGCCCAGAACTGGTCATCCTCGAATTTCGGCAACTGTCCCGTGCCGAACATCACGTCGTTCCGCACCAGCAGCGGCGGATTGATTTCGGCGTAGCCATGCTCGTTGGTGTGGAGATCGAGCATGAACTGCCCGATCGCGCGCTCCAGCCGCGCGAGGCCTTTTTTCAGCACGACAAAGCGCGCGCCGCTCAGCTTCGCCGCCGCCTCGAAATCCATATAGCCGAGCGCGCCGCCGAGATCGTCGTGCGGTTTCGGCGCGAAAGCGTAGTTGCGGATCTTGCCGTAGACATGACGCTGCACGTTGCCGTGCTCGTCTGTGCCTTCGGGCACGTCGTCGAGTGGCAGGTTCGGGATCGCTGAGAGTTCTTTTGCCAACTCTTCGTCGGCGATTTTCGCCGCAAGCTCGAGCTCCGGCATCGTAGTCTTGAGCTCGGCGACCTCAGCCATCAGTCTATTGGCGCGCGCGTCGTCTTTGGCCTTCTTAGCGTCACCGATTTCCTTCGATGCTGAATTGCGCCGCGCCTGCGCCTGCTCCGAGGCCAGGATCGCCGCACGGCGCTTCTCGTCGATCGCGAGCAGCGAAGCCGACAACGGCGCCAGCCCACGGCGCTTCAGTCCGGCGTCGAATATGGCAGGGTTATCGCGGATCGATTTGATGTCGTGCATGAGGGTTTGGTCCCGAAGCCGGTTTCTGCAAACAATCAACGCTAATGTTGACTGTTTACGCGCTCCAAGTACCACACCCGTCGTCACCCGCGAAAGCGGGCGATCCAGTATTCCAGAGACGGCGGAGATGGAATCGCGAGGCCGCGGCGTACTGGATTCCCCGCTTTCGCGGGGAATGACGGCCAATTACCGGGCGCAAGGGGTGCCTACTCCGCCGGGTTGGCCTCGGGCGGCGGCGGGCTCGCGGAGGGCGGCGTGCCGGGCGCGGCCTTGGCTGCGGCGGCCCGCTTCTCCACGATGCCGACCGCGATGATCGAGCCCTCGTAGAGCGCCATCAGCGGTATCGCGAGCGAGGCCTGGCTGATGACGTCCGGCGGTGTCAGGACGGCTGCGATGACGAAGGCGATGACGATGAAATAGCGCCGCTTCTCGCGCAGCTGTGTCGAGGTGATGATGCCGATCCGTCCCAGCAGCGTCAGGATCACAGGCAGCTGGAATGCGACGCCGAAGGCGAAGATCAGCGACATCATCAGCGACAGATATTCGCCGACCTTGGGCAACAACTGGATCTGCGCGGTCTCGTCGCCACCCATCTGCTGCATGCCGAGCGAGAACCGCACCAGCATCGGCAGCACGATGAAATAGACCAGCATCGACCCCAGCACGAAGAAGAACGGCGTCGCGACCAGGTACGGCAGGAACGCGCCGCGCTCGTGCTTGTAGAGCCCGGGCGCCACGAATTTGTAGATCTGCGTCGCCACGATCGGGAAGGAAATGAAGCCGGCGCCGAACAGCGCGAGCTTCAGTTGCGTCAGGAAATATTCCAGGAGCGCGGTGTAGATGAATTTCGAGTTCTCGGCGCCGGCCACCCAGACGAACGGCCACACCAGTACATTGTAGATCTGCTTGGCAAAGAAGAAGCAGAAGATGAAAGCAATGCCGAATCCAAGCAGCGCCTTGATCAGCCGCGAGCGCAGCTCGATCAGGTGATCCATCAGCGGCGCTTTGCTGGCCTCGATGTCCTCGATGGTCATGACGCTTTGGCGTCCTTGAGAATGTCAGGGGCCGCGGGCGCAATGTCCTGCGCCGCCGCCTGCACTTCACGCGTGATCGCCAGCGGCCCGGAAGCAGCCGTATGCGCCTCGGCTTCGGCGAAGGTCTCCGGCGTCGGCGCAGCCGGCGTCGTCGGCGTGACCGGCTCGCCGATTGCGGACGCCACCTGCGCATCGACGGGCTTGTCGGTGACTGGCTTGTCGATGTCGCCGATCTGCAGGGCGTCGCCGACGTCCTTTTGCAGCGAGGTCATGACGTTGCCGGAGGCAAAGCCCGTCGCGACATCCTTGACCTCGTCAAAACTCTTCTTGAGGTCGGCCATTTCGGCTTCGCGCATGGCTTCCTGGAACTGGCCCTGGAATTCGGAGGCCATCTTGCGCGCCTTGCCCATCCATTGTCCGACCATGCGCAGCACGCCCGGCAGTTCTTTCGGGCCGATGGCGATCAGCGCGACAACCGCGATGACGACCAGTTCACTCCACCCGATGTCGAACATGAATTCTTCCGCTCGCGCAAGACGTCCGCGCCCCAATCCTCAATCTAGCAAGATTTGGGATTGCCCGCGCCTTCCTCAATCGGCGTGTTTCAGCCGATGTCTGGTTCAGACAGCCTTGCTGCCGACATCCGACCGGGCTGCCGTCGGCGCCGGCGCCGCGTTGTGATCGATCGTCTTCACCGGCTCGGCAGGCTTTTCGGGCGCCTTCTCATCGTCCTGCATGCCCTTCTTAAAGGCTTTGATGCCATTCGCGACATCGCCCATCAGGTCGGAAATCTTGCCACGGCCGAACAACAGCAGGACCACTGCGATCACGACGATCCAGTGCCAAATGCTAAGCGAACCCATCCTGCAACCCTCCAAAAAGAGACGGCCGGAAACCGGCCAGGCTTTGGCGGAAGGTAGGCCCGCGAGGTGCCAAAAACAAGGACCCCAGCCGCGGCAAATCGCTGTCGCGGCTACGCATTATTGCTATTGTTAACCCCGCTCGCGCGAATGGGCGGTGAGGCTTTCGGAACTAGCTTCCACCGCCCTCTTCCGGCTCGGCGGCCGGCGCCAGCAACAGTTCCAGGCTATCGCCGGCATCCAGCGGATCCTCATCCTCGCGCAGCGCCACATCGTCCGACGGCGTCGGAACGCTGAAGCCGGACGGCAGCCGCGAATCCAGTAGGCCCGTGCCTTTCAGTTCCTCAAGGCCCGGAAGATCGCCCAGCGCCTCGAGGCTGAACTGCGACAGGAATGCTTCCGTCGTGCCGAAGGTCAACGGACGGCCCGGCGTCTTGCGGCGGCCGCGCGGACGGATCCAGCCGGTTTCCAGCAGCACATCCAGCGTTCCCTTTGACGTGATCACGCCGCGGATTTCCTCGATCTCGGCGCGCGTCACGGGCTGGTGATAGGCAATGATCGCGAGCACCTCGATGGCGGCGCGCGACAGGCGCCGCGTCTCCGTGCTTTCCCGCGTCATCAGCCACGACAGATCGCCGGCCGTGCGGAAGGTCCATTTGTTGGCGACGCGAACCAGATTGACGCCGCGCGGGGCGTATTCCGCCTGCAACTGCGCGAGCGCCGCCTTGACGTCGACGCCGTCGGGCATCCGCTTGGCCAACGCCGCCTGATCGATCGGCTCGGCGGAGGCAAACAGCAGCGCTTCGAGGAGCCGCAATTCCTCAGGCCGCGCCGCAACCTCGATGGCCGGGTCGGCGGGATGATCCTCGGCATCTTCCATGCGTTTTTCCGCCAGACTTGCCATGGCTAGGTCTCCTTCCACTTACTCGACCGTCAGATCCGGCGCGGACATCGCTCCGGACGCTTGCGGCGGACGCTTCCGAAAATACAGCGGCGCGAACGCCTCTTTCTGGTTCAGTTCCATTTCGCCTTCCCGCACCAGTTCGAGCGCTGCGGCAAAGCTCGACGCAAACACCGTCGCTTTTTGCGAGGGATCGACGACGTAATTGAGCAGGTAATCGTCAAGGCAGCTCCAGTCCTCGGACATGCCGACGAGCCGTTCCAGCGACGCACGCGCCTCAGCCAGCGACCACACCGTGCGCTTGGTCAGATGCACGGTCGCCAGCACCCGCTGCTGCCGCTGCGCCGAATAGGCGGTGAGCAGATCGAACAGCGTTGCCGTGAATTTGGGATGACGGATTTCGGCGATCGACTCCGGATTGCCACGCGGGAAAATATCGCGCTGCAACTGCGGCCGGTTCATCAGCCTGTTGGCCGCTTCGCGAATGGCCTCGAGCCGGCGCAGCCGGTTGGCGAGCGCGGTCGCCATTTCCTCGGCGCTCGGCCCGTCCGGTGTCGCCGGTTCAGGCAGCAGCAGCCGCGATTTCAGGAACGCGAGCCACGCGGCCATCACGAGGTAATCAGCCGCCAGTTCGAGGCGGATTTTTCGCGCGGCCTCGATGAACGTCAGATACTGATCGGCCAGCGCCAGGATCGAAATCTTGGCGAGATCGACCTTCTGTTGCCGCGCCAGCGTCAGGAGCAGGTCGAGCGGACCCTCATAACCCTCGACGTCGACGACGAGAGCAGGCTCGCCATCGGTGATCTCGGCGGGCCGCCCGGTTTCAAACGATAAAATTTCCGCGGTCATGCCGTTCTTACCCGATCCGTCAACTCATCCAGTTCAGCCCGCGCCGCCTGTCGGTCGAGCGGCTCCGGCTGCTTGCGCAAGGCCAGCGCCCGTTTGGCGCGCTGCAAAGCCTCATCAGTCAGTTCCGGCGTCTCACGCGCCACATCGCGCATCTGGTCGAGCTTGCCGTTGCAATGCAGAACCATGTCGCAGCCGGCGTTGACGATGGCGCGGGTCCGTTCGGCGATCGATCCCGCCAACGCATTCATGGACACGTCATCACTCATCAACAAACCTTGGAACCCGATCGAGCCGCGAATCACTTGCCGGATGATTGTCGCAGAAGTCGTCGCCGGTTGGGCGGGGTCCAGCGCGCTAAACACAACATGTGCGGTCATCGCCATTGGCAGGTCCGCCAGCGGTTGAAAGGCGGCGAAATCGGTCCGTTCCAGCTCATTCCGCGGGGTATCGACCGTCGGCAACTTGAAATGGCTGTCGGCGGTCGCCCTGCCGTGACCGGGAATATGCTTCAGAACGGGCAGAACGCCGCCCTGTTCCAGCCCCTCGGTGACAGCCCGGGCGATCGCCGCGACCTTGGCCGGCTCGGATCCATAGGCCCGGTTGCCGATCACGGCATCGGCCCCCGAGACCGGCACGTCCGCCAGCGGCAGGCAATCGACAGTAATTCCGAGGTCGATCAGGTCGGCCGCGATCAGGCGTGAACTCAAACGCGCAGCCCGCAAGCCCAGCGCCGGGTCAAAGTCATAGAGCGCGCCGAACACGGCGCCGGGCGGATAGACCGGCCAATGCGGCGGGCCGAGCCGCGCCACCCGCCCGCCTTCCTGGTCGATCAGCACCGGGGCCGCCTCACCGAGGCAATCACGCAATTCCTTAACAAGCGCAGATACTTGATCCGACGTCTCGATATTGCGTTTGAACAGGATAAAGCCCCATGGCCGCTCGCCACGGATGAATTCGCGCTCCGCGGCGCTCAGTTCCAGTCCCGATACGCCCGTGATAAATGCGCGGCTGCTCATGGGGCGGATTAGGCCCCTCGCAGCGCCGGGGTCAAGGAAACCGCCGTTAATTCCTTTGGACGACGCACTGCCCGCCGGCGGTTTTCAGGTTGCCGCAGAACTGTGACGCCTCGTCCGAGGAGCCGAACGGACCGACCATGGCGCGATAATAGACGCCCTTGTCGCCGAGGTCGGCGCGCTTGATCACCGGCGACCGGGAACCCAGCACGTTCGGGAACTTGCTCTGCAGCGACTTATAGGAGGCCTGCGCGTCGGCCTCGTTCTTCTGCGAGGAAACCTGAACCAGATAGCCGCCGCCGTTGGCCGCGGGAGCGGCCTGCGCGGGATTGACGGCCGCAACCCGCGCGGGGGCCGCCGCCGGATCGGCCCGCTCTGCGGCGTCAATGACATCGGCGTATTGGCGCTGGCATTGGCCGAGGCCGGATTGCGCGCAGCTGGCGGCGCAGCCGGGGCGGCAGGAGCCGCAACTGGGGCAGCGGGAGCTGCAGCCGGGGCAGCAGCGGATCGCGTCACCGGCTTGGGAGGCGGAGCTGTCGCGCCTGCGGGAATCCCACCGTTCTCGGCGGCATCGCCCTTCACTGCGAGCGTCTTGATCCTGCGTGGCTCGTTGTTCGGCATCGTGCCGTTCGCAGCACTCGCCGGCGCCGGGCCGGTGGGAGAGACGCTCGCAACCGACGGCGGGCTGCCGTTCTGGTTCAGCGGCGGAAATACCACGCGCGGAGCACCGGACCTGGAATTGACGTCAACCGGCGTTTCTTCGCGCGACACCAGCTTCTCGCCGCCGTCGCCAGGCACCATGCGGTCGGGGGTCTTGGACGCGGCCCCATCGGACGGCGCCGGCACTACCTTGGTGGGGCTGTTGTCGGCCTTGATGATCGGCGGCTCGCCGCTGCGGGGCGAACCGACGAAGGTGCGATAGGCAAACGCAGCGCCCGTCCCCACCACGGCCAGCGCCAGCACGGCGACAACCGTCACCAACCCTCTTGAGCGCTTCTTCGGCGCAGGTTCTTCGTCGTAGGCGTTCTGGTAGGCGTAAGGATCGTCCGGATAGGCCGGATCGCGCTGATAGTCCTGTTCGCCGGATTCGATCCGGCCATACAGCGCATCGTCGTAGCGCGACGGGTCCGGCTTCGGATCGGTGTCGGCATATTGCGGCGCTTCGTAATAGTCCTGCGCGGACGCCTGCGGTTGCTGGGCCGCGTAGCGAAGCAACGGATGCACCGGCGCCGGCTGATATTCCGGCTCCTCGTCGTAATCCTGCGGCGGTGGCGGCGGCGCGGCCTCCTGCCGGGCGCGCTGCATCCATGGCGGCGGGCTCGGCGGCGCGCTGTCCTCTTCCCCGGGCAGATTATATTGCTCGGGCGGGTTGTATTGCGGACGGATATTCGCGCGCGACTGCAGCGGATGCGGGGCTGGCTTGGCGGCCGCCCCGAACGGGTCTGTCTGTCCAATCAGCCTTGCCAGTTCCGCCAACGGATCGCTCTCGCCACTGCCTGCGCCGTGAGGATCGCCGCGATCGTGGTCGGCGGCGGGAAAAGGTCGTTCCTGATATCGATCAGCCATCGTGATGATGCATCCCCTTCGGGACAGCGCCAACCCGCCATGTCTAACAAACCATGACGAGCGAATTGGCTCCTGCCAGATTCCCCCACGAACCCCCATTCGTGAAGGGCCTTCGCCCTGCCTACCGCATCTCGGTTGGAGCGTGGACGCCGAGAACGGCTAAGCCCGATGCCAGAACCGAGACGACGCCCTGGACCATAGCCAAGCGCGCCCTCGTGATTTCTGCATCATTAGTTATAATGAAGCGTAAATAGGGCAAATCCCGCCCTTTCGTCCATAACGCGTGAAATTCACTGGCCAAATCATATAGATAAAAAGCGATTCGGTGGGGCTCATGTGCTACCGCCGCCGCCTCGACCATCCGGGGATAGAGCGCCAGCCGCTTCAAAAGGTCCAGTTCGGCCGGATCGGTCAGCAGGGCCACCGGGGCGTCCCCCAAATAGGCCGCCCGCGCCGCATCGTCCTCGGGCAGGTCCGGAATCACCTCGCGGGCGTTCTTGAAAATCGAATGGCCGCGGGCGTGACCATACTGGACGTAGAACACCGCGTTGTCCTTGGACTGCTCAATCACCTTGGCGAGGTCGAAATCGAGCACGGCGTCGTTCTTGCGGAACAACATCATGAACCGCACCGCGTCCGAGCCGACTTCGTCGACCACTTCGCGCAGCGTAACGAAATCGCCCGAGCGTTTCGACATCCGCACCTGCTCGCCGGCACGCAGCAGGCGAACGAGCTGTACCACCTTGACGTCGAGCGCAGCCTTGCCGCCGCTGACGCCCTTCACCGCCGCCTGCATCCGCTTGATGTAGCCGCCGTGATCGGCGCCGAACACGTCGATCATATTGAGGAAGCCGCGATCGATCTTATTCTTGTGATAGGCGATGTCGGAGGCAAAATAAGTATAGGCGCCGTCCGACTTGATCAGCGGACGATCGACGTCGTCACCATAGGCGGTGGCGCGGAACAGCGTCTGGATCCGATCCTCGTAATCCTCGACCGGCTTGCCTTTCGGCGGCGGCAGGCGGCCCTCGTAGATGTCACCCTTGAGCGCAGGAAATCGATGGTCCCGGTGACCTTGTTGTTCCCCGTCTCGACCAGCGACCGCTCGGAGAAGAACACCTCGTGCTTGATATTGAGGGCGGCGAGATCGCCCTTGATCATGTCCATCATCATGGCGATGGCTTTGGCGCGGACGATCGGCAGCCACGCGCCTTCCGGCATCGCCTTGAGCTTGTCGCCATGCTCCGCCGCAAGCGCCTGCCCAACCGGCACGAGATATTCGCCGGGATAGAGCCCTTCCGGAATCTCGCCGATGTTTTCGCCGAGTGCCTCGCGGTAGCGCAGGAATGCCGAGCGTGCGAGCACGTCGACCTGCGCACCGGCGTCGTTGATGTAATATTCGCGCGTGACATCATAGCCTGCGAACTGCAGCAGGCCGCACAGCGCGTCGCCGAACACCGCGCCGCGGCAATGGCCGACATGCATTGGGCCGGTCGGATTGGCCGAGACGTATTCGACGTTGACCTTGGCGCCGCGCCCGACCGCGCTTTTGCCGTAGGACATGCTTTCGCGCAGCACCGTGCGCAGTTCGTCCACCCAGACCTCGGGCTTCAGGGTGAGATTGATGAAGCCGGGCCCGGCGACGTCGACGGCGGCGACCAGATCGTCGGCACGCAATCTTTTCCGCGATCTTGTCGGCGAGATCGCGCGGCTTTGACTTGGCTTCCTTGGCGAGCACCATCGCAGCGTTGGTCGCCATGTCGCCATGGGTGGCATCGCGCGGCGGCTCGATCACGACACGGGAGAAATCGATGCCGGCGGGCCATTGGCCCTCGGCCGCGAGATCAGCGCAAATCGCGTGCACGCGCGCGAGCACATCGGCAAACAGGTGTTGTGAAGCTGACTTGTCGGACATGGCGCCGCCTAACGCAAATCCGGGGTCGAGTCAAAAAGCCTTTGATGCTCCATCAGGGCGAAACGGTCGGTCATCCCGGCGATGAAATTGCCGATCCGGCGCGCCCGCTCGCCTTCGCTCACGCGCTCGGTCTCCTCGACCCATTCGGCCGGCAGGTCCTTAGGCGAGGCCTGGTAGCGCCCGAACAGGTCGAACAGGATCCCTTCCGCCTCGCCCATCACCCGCATGACCCGCGTGTGACGGTACATCCGAAGTTTCAGGAACGCCTTGATCTCGGCCTCCTCCTGCGCGACGTCAGTCGGAAACGCGACCAGCGGCTCATGGTGGTGGCGAACGTCATGGGCCGATTGCGGTTTCGCGGCTGAAAGCCGCCTGGTCGTTTCCGCCATGACGGCCCCGATCATGTACGAAATCAGTTCGCGCACCAGCTCCGCGCCGCGCCTCGCATCGTCGAGTGCGGGATAATGCTCGTCGATCTCGTTGATGATCTCCTCGGCGAGCGGCATCACCTTGAGATCGTCGACGCTGAACAGGCCGGCCCGCAGGCCGTCATCGATATCGTGGGCGTCGTAGGCGATATCGTCGGCAAAGGCTGCGACCTGCGCTTCCAGCGAGGCGTAGCTCCATAGCTCCAGGTCAAACTTCTGGTTGAAATCGGAAATGCCAACGGGAATCTCGCCTTCGCTGTGAGGCCCGCCGGGGGCCCCGCCCCGTTCGGCCAGCGGACCGTTGTGCTTGACGATGCCTTCCAGCGATTCCCAGGTCAGGTTCAGCCCATCGAACTCGGGATAACGATGCTCCAGCGAGGTCACGACCCGCAGCGCCTGTGCGTTGTGATCGAAGCCGCCATGCCCCTTGAGGCATTTGTCGAGCGCCCGCTCGCCGGCATGGCCGAACGGGGGATGGCCGAGGTCATGGGCCAGCGCCAGGGTTTCCGTTAGATCCTCGTCGAGCCCGAGCTGCCGCGCCAGCGCCCGGGCGATCTGCGCCACTTCCAGCGAATGGGTCAGCCGCGTGCGGTAATGGTCACCCTCGTGGAACACAAACACTTGCGTCTTGTGCTTCAGGCGCCGGAACGCGGTGGAATGGATCACCCGGTCGCAATCCCGCCGGAAGGGGCTGCGGGTCTTGCTCGGCGGCTCGGCAAACAGCCGGCCGCGGCTGGAATCGGGGTCGCAGGCATAAAGCGCGCGAGGGGCAGCCATTCCGACCGACACTTTTTTAGTCCTTATCCATTTGATTCCGCGACATTACGCACTTAACTATGCCTGAGACGGCATACCAAATGAATTGGGTATGACGCCCGGAGAGCATGTCATGACCACTGCCATCACCGTCAGCGAGCGCGCGGCGCGCCGCATCGGCGAAATCCTCAAGACCGAAGGCGACGGCGCCATGCTGCGCATCTCCGTCGAAGGCGGCGGCTGCTCCGGCTTCCAGTATAAATTCGACGTCGACCATGCCAGGGCCGAGGACGATCTCGTGATCGCGCGCGAGGGCGCGGTGGTGCTGGTCGATCCGGCCTCGGTGCCGTTCCTGGCCGGTTCGGAGGTCGATTTCGTCGACGATCTGATCGGCGCGTCGTTCCGGGTGGTGAACCCGAACGCCACGGCGTCCTGCGGCTGCGGGACGAGCTTTTCGGTCTGATAGAGCGACGGCCGAGGCACGCATTGTCGTCGCCTCGCGCAGGCCGTCGTACCCGCGAAGGCGGGTATCCAGTACGCCGCGGCTTATCGGTTCCTACGCCTCCCGCGCGTAGCGCGGCAGATCAGCTTTCAGCATCTCCAGTACGTCGTCCCTGACGGGGTCGCGGGTCCCGCGGGTACAGGCGGCCGCAAGCGGCAGCTTGTTCATGTCGGACGCTGCAAGCCGGATGAAACGAACGCCGCGCGTTGCCATTCGCGAGGTCCACCGGGGAACAATGGCAACGCCCAGGCCTGCGGATACCAGATTGACGATGGTTTGCTTTTCATCGGCGATCTGGGCGACGTGGGCCTCAAGGCCGGCCTCCGCGAACAGTTTCATGGTGAGGTCATGACTGTGCGGCCGCGAACGGCATTCAGGGACGATCAATGGCTCATTCTCGAGATCGGCGACCGTCACGCGCTTTTTCGATGCCAGCCGATGATGATCCGGAATGGCGACAACGGCGGTCTCGTGAAAGAGGAAGAGAAACTCAAGCCGTTTGTCGGGCCGTTCCGGCGGGCGCACGAAGGCCAGATCAACCCCGCCGGACAACAGACGGGGGAGCAAGCGGACCGTTTTGTCCTCGACCAGTTGAACCGTGACGTCGGGCCGGCGCTGGCGGAAGTCATGAAGGAGTTTTGGCAGAAGTCCCGCGGCGGCGCTGTCGATCGCGCCCACGCGAATGATTGCAGACTGCTTTCTGCCGCGTGTGCGGAATCGGGCGGCGAGCGCATCGGCCTGAGCCAGCAAGGCGGTTGCTTCCTTGAGCAGAACCGTGCCGTCGTCCGTCAGCGTCACGTTTCGCGTCGTGCGCGTCATCAGCCGCGTGCCAAGGTCCTCTTCGAGCAGCCTGATGAAGCGTCCAAGCGCCGACGGCAGCATGTCCAGCCGCTGCGCCGCCCTGCCGAAGTGCAATTCTTCGGCCGCCGCCACGAAGCATCGCAATTGATGAAGATCCATTGGCCCTCCCTTGGCCGGATTATATCAATTTTTTGTATAAACGCGAGGCAATTGCGTCCCGCCGGCCGTGGTCGCAAGCTGCCCTGAAATCGTTGGTGGTACAGGAATCAGAGCAGGACCGCCGCGCGCGCGCCCAACGATTTCCGGCAGCCGGCTCTCACGGAGAATTCGATGCGTGAATATTCCATCGCGGCTATCCCCGCCGACGGTATCGGTCCGGAAGTCATCGCCGCCGGTGTCACCGCGCTTGAGGGCCTGCAGAAGCGCCTAGGCGACGTCAGATTCAACGTCGAAACCTTCGATTGGGGTTCCGCCTATTATCGCAAGCATGGCGTGATGATGCCGGCCGACGGCCTTGCCACGCTGAAAAAATTCGACGCGATCTACTTTGGCGCCGTCGGCGCGCCTGATGTTCCCGATCACATCACGCTCTGGGGCCTGCGCCTGCCGATCTGCCAGGGCTTTGACCAATACGCGAACGTTCGACCGACCAGAATCCTGCCCGGCATCACCTCACCCCTGCGTCACGCCGGTCCCGGCGATCTCGACTGGGTGATCGTCCGTGAAAACTCCGAAGGCGAATATGCCGGCTGTGGCGGCCGCGTCCATCGCGGGTTGCCTGAGGAAGTCGGCACCGAAGTCGCGATCTTCACCCGCGTCGGCGTCCAGCGCATCATGCGCTACGCGTTCAAGTTGGCGCAGTCTCGGCCACGCAAGCTGCTTACCGTGGTCACGAAATCGAATGCGCAGCGGCACGGCATGGTGATGTGGGACGAGATTGCCGATGAAGTTTCGAAGGAGTTTCCTGACGTCACCTGGGACAAGATGCTGGTCGACGCGATGACGGTCAGGATGACGCTCAAGCCGCAGAGCCTCGACACCATCGTCGCAACCAATCTTCATGCCGATATCCTCTCCGACCTCGCGGGCGCGCTGGCCGGCAGTCTCGGCGTGGCTCCGACCGCGAATATCGATCCCGAGCGCCGCTTCCCGTCCATGTTCGAGCCGATCCATGGCTCGGCGTTCGATCACCGGCAAGGGCATTGCCAACCCGGTCGCCAGTTTCTGGACCGCATCGCAGATGCTGGATCATCTCGGCGAAGCCGAGGCATCGGCCCGGCTGATGCGCGCCGTCGAGAACGTCACCGGCGCCGGGATCACGACGCCCGATGTCGGCGGCAGCGCAACGACGAAGGATGTAACCGATGCGGTTGTCGAGGCTATCCATAGCTCCAACGTGTAACCGCTCGCCACGGACAGGGCGGATCGATCGTACTGCACAAAGCCGGCGATTGAAGGCCAAATAAAAGAGTTCTCAGGGAGGTGCAAATGCAAACCAAGAAGACAGCTATTGTTGCCGCGGCATTTGCCATGATCAGTTCCGCGGCTTTGGCGCAGAACTATCCGAACAGGCCCGTCACCTTGCTGGTCCCGTTCGCCGCCGGCGGAGCGACCGATACGGTTGCGCGGGTCACGGCGCAATCGATGTCGAAACTGCTGGGCCAGCCGATCGTGATCGAGAACGCGACGGGCGCCGGCGGCACGATCGCGGCCACGCGGGCCTCGCGCGCCGAGCCGGATGGCTACACGCTTTTGATCCACCACATCGGCATCTCCACCGCCGCTACGCTGTACCGCAAGCTGCCCTACGACACCAAGACGGCATTCGCGCCCATCGGTCTCGTGACCAACGCGCCGATGACGATCATCGGGCGGCCCGATCTGCCGCCGAACACGCTGGCCGAGCTTGTCACGTACATCAAGGCGAATGGCGACAAGATGACGTTCGGCAATGCCGGCCTGGGCGCCGCTTCCCATCTCTGCGGCATGCTGTTCATGACCGCCATGGACAAGCAGATCCTCACGGTGCCCTACAAGGGCAATGCACCCGTCATGAACGACTTGATCGCCAAGCAGATCGATCTCTCCTGCGACCAGACGACGAACACCACAGGCCCGATCGCGTCCAAGCTGATCAAGGTCTACGCCATCACTACGAAGTCACGCCTTGGGTCCATGCCCGACCTTCCGACCGCGGACGAAGCCGGATTGAAGGGATTTGAAGTCGGCGCCTGGCACGGCATCTATGCGCCGAAGGGAACGCCCGACGACATCATTCAGAAACTGTCCAAAACGCTTCAGGGGGCGTTGCGGGACCCGGATCTCGTCAAGCGGTTCAACGACATCAACACCGAACCTGTCCCGCAGGATCAAGCGACGCCTGAAGCCTTGAAGGCGCAATTGATCAGCGAGGTCGATCGCTGGGCGCCGATCATCCGCGCCGCCAACCAGTTCGCGGATTGAGCGATCTACGACGAACGACTATCGCCCGAAAGCGCCCAATCTGCCTTGGCCTTCGAGCCACCACACGGCCAGTTCCCCCGAGCGCAGAATATGGTGTGTCATCACCTTGCGCGCCTCGATCGCATCATGTCGGCTGATCGCGCTCAGGATCGCCTCATGCTGAGACACATTTTCGCGCATGCGCCGTCCGTCCATCGTCAGGGCCGAGAGCATGATGTTTCTGGTGAAGCCAAGATGTAAATCCTGGATCACCTGTTTCAGCCGTCTGTTTCCGCTGGCCTCGATGACGACACCATGGAATTCATCGTTCGATCTGACCCAGTTGGGAACGTTTTTAAGATGAGTTTTCGCGTTTGACTTCCGGGCCGCGATCAGCTTGTCCACGATTTCGGCAAATCTTTTCTGAGCGCCGCGCATGCGCTCAATCTGTTCGTCCGTAATCCATTCGACCGCCAACGATATGGCGAGCCCTTCGAGTTCGGCCCGAACCTGATAGGCATCTCGGATGTCCCGCGCATTCGGCGCGAGCACGATTGCGCCCCTGGTTCGGACGGTGTTGGATCACACCCTTCACCTCAAGCTGTCGCAACGCTTCGCGGATTGGGGTGCGGCTGACCGAAAATTCCTCGGCGAGCGCTTCCTGACGCAAGCGGCTTCCCGGCGGATACTCTCCCGCGGAAATCTTTGCGGAAATACGGTCGGCAAGACTGCCGACGAGCTGTTCTGCTGATGTGGCCATGGACCCCGACAAGGTTGCGACTGACAGCAAATCTGTATCGTCTGGCTCTTGGGTACTCAAGTTTCGGATCCTCCCCACGCTCTCTTGTATCCACACTCGGGTCAAAATATTAAATCCAAAATTACATTGATTGTATCCAATCTACCTGATATAGGATACTGCAATCGTCGCAGCACAACAAGGCAGCGACGTCCAGTGCCGGGGGCCTTTTTTAGACGGAGAGTCCCATGCTCAAGCAGTCTCTGCTCGTCAGTTCGGTGACAGCCGTGTTGTTACTCGGTGGCTTTGTCCATGCGCAGCAAGCGCCACTACAGCCATCGCCGGTTAAACGGACTCCACTCGGGAAGGTCGAAGTGCCGGGATCGAACTATGAAGTTGTATTTGGCATCACCGAATTGGCTCCCGGCTTCAAGTCGGGACGACATTCTCATCCAGGCTTGGTGCTGGCATACGTGGCAGAGGGCGAATTCTGGTATCTCGTCGATGGCCAGCCGGAGAAGATTTACAAGGTCGGCGAGTCTTTCCAACTACCCGACAGCGCGATACACAACGAAGGAGCGGCGGGGAGAGCAATCCCGTCAAGGTAATGGCCGTCTTTGTTGTCGAGAAGGGCAAGCCCTTGGCGCAGCCGGCACAGTAGGAGCGTGGCCGTGGTAGCGGCTCCCCCGTCTGCCTGTGCGACGGCGTCATAGATAGCGAGCGGCAGCACGCCTCGTTCGAAAGGCGATTGTGGGCAAGGGATCCGCATGTCAGCTGTTGGCCCGACGCGGACCTCGCGTCATGTCGGCTTTTGCGCCCGCTCGTGAGGGCTAAGAGCACATCTGTCAGCAATTGCTGAACGGTCGCGACTTGTGAGTACACGGCCTGGATCATGATGCGATTACAAGCCATCATGATCTCATCTCTTTGCTTGAGCATGATCTCCGCGCAAACGCGTTCCGCGTTTGTCGCGAGGGAAAACCGGTTTCCATCTTTCCGGATCATGCTTTAGCATTCTCCGCCGAACAGCGCTCGCGCATTGCCATTGGCAATCCGCGCGGCGATCTTCGGCGGCAATTGGGCCAGCCAGGCGCGATAGCCCGCCATGATCCCGCCGTAGCTCGCCGGAGTTGTTACAATACCGTCGGTCGGCTCGGCGTTCCCTCCCGAAACTCTAGTAGGGCGTGCGAATTTCAGCCGCGCTTCCCCCTGTGCGGACTGTGGTATATCACACTTGAATCGACGCAGGCGCGGACGGGCATTTCCACCGGAGCATGGCATGGCAATTCGATTTGCGACGGCGCGACCTACCGTGGCGATGCGGCGTTGGGAGCCCCTCGCCATTGTTACGCTCGTGGCGTTGGCCGCACTGACGGCGCTGACCGCCGGCGCCGCGGCAAGACAGGCGCGCCCCGCGGCACCCACCGAGGCGACGGCGCCGCGCGATGCAGGCGAGCCGATCATGGCGATCGTGTCGATCAAGACCCAACAGGTCACTTTCTACGACGCCGACGGCTGGATCCTGCGCGCGCCGGTGTCGACCGGCACCACGGGACGCGAGACGCCAGCCGGCGTCTTCGCCGTCGTCGAAAAGAACAAGGACCACCGCTCGAACATGTATGACGATGCCGAGATGCCGAACATGCAGCGCATCACGTGGAACGGCATCGCGCTGCACGGCGGGCCGCTGCCCGGATATGCGGCCTCGCACGGCTGCGTGCGCATGCCTTACGGCTTTGCCGAGAAGCTGTTCGACAAGACGCGGATCGGGATGCGGGTGATCATCTCGCCGAACGACGCAGCCCCGGTCGAGTTCTCCCACCCGGCACTATTGGTGCCGAACGCGAAGGCTGTCGCGGCGGCTCCCGCGCGTGCCGAGACGCTCGCCCGCGAGGCCGCGGAGGCCGCCAAGACGGCCGACGAAACGAAGAAGGCCGCCGCGACTGCGGCGCGCGAGACAGCTTCGCTCGCGGCGTCGCTGCGCAAGCTGGAAGGGCTCAAGACCCGTGCCGACGCCGAGCTCGCCTACGCCGACAAAGTGCTCGCCGCCGCCAAGACGGATGAGGCCAAGGCGAGGGCCGAGGACGTCAAGCAAAAGGTGGCCGCCAGGGCCGCGGACCTGGGGACGCAGCTCGACACCGCCAGGGCCGACTCGAAATCGAAGCTCGAAGCAGCCGCCGCCGCAAAGGACGCCGCCAAGGCGGCCCAGACGAGGAAGCCCGACACCGCCAAAGCAGCGAGCGAGGCGAAGCTCGCGCTCGAGCCGGTCTCGGTCTACATCAGCCGCGCGACGCAGAAGCTGCACGTGCGGCGCAACACGCATAAGCCGGCGCCGGACGGGGGCGGCGAGGTGTTCGATGCGACCATCGAGATTCCGGTCACGATCCGCGATCCCGGCAAGCGAATCGGCACGCATGTGTTCACGGCGGTGGCGCGCAACGACGCGGGCCTGCGCTGGACCGCGGTCACGATCGATAACGGGGACGACGCGAAGAGCGCGCTCGACCGCATCACCATCCCGCAGGATGTGCTCGATCGCATCGCGCCGACCGCATTGCCGCGATCCTCGATCATCGTCTCGGACGAGCCGCTGAGCCGCGAGACCAACTATCGAACCGAGTTCGTCGCG
Organism: Bradyrhizobium sp. TZ2; assembly: GCA_043099345.1. GTDB lineage: Bacteria > Pseudomonadota > Alphaproteobacteria > Rhizobiales > Xanthobacteraceae > Bradyrhizobium. The sequence goes on from CP170752.1 coordinate 5,377,172, forward strand.
GTGCTGAGCAACCAGCCCCAGGGCGGCTTCATTACGCGCCCGCGCACGCCCGATGTCCTCGTTGCGGGCGGTAACGACTGGGGCGCCGACAACTTCTTCCCCTTTTTCCAACCCAATTCAAACCCCCAACTGCCTGCCAATGCGCGACGGCGCGGCGGGCAGTACTATCAACAGGTGCAACCGGGCTGGTCGTGGTAACACGCGGCATGCCGCGCGCAGGCGCATGGTGGTTCAGAGTCATTTCCAGACATCGGCGCAAAGATGACATAAACGCCGCCCGGCTGGAGAGCCTTCGACGTCACTGACGCAAAGCGAATAAAAGCGTCCAGCAACTCATAAAGATTAGAATCAGAGAGCCCACGGTCCAGAGGGTTGCGCGTGTATCGTGAGTTCTGGCGGTGAAGTAGGCTGCAAAATGTAACATCCGCGAAACGACGTAGCCATACAGCAGCCATTGGGCGAGCGTTGGGGATGGCTCGGTCAAGATGAAGAGAAATCCAGCGACGAGGAAGAACGGCAGATTTTCGAGATCGTTCAGCTGAATTCGCCGGATGCGATCCACGTATTCATTGGGTGTCAGTTGTTCAGCGCTTGGATTGGGGTTGAGGATCGTCTTCTTGATGTCCTCCGGCGAGCGAAACCCGCCTTTTACTTGCATCATCCGAACAACCGTCAACCATGACATCATGACGGCTTTGAGAATCATTATCGAGGCGGCGACCGCATAGGCATTGAAAAGCGGGTTCTGAAAGCTGAGCTGGTCCATAGCGCTTGCCTTCGCGTTGGCGATCCGGATTATTCACGCGAAAGCGCACGCCGGCTAGGGGCTGAATGTCGGAATTGGATGATTCGCGACCGGCGCGGGCCACCAGTAAGCACGGATCGCTACTGGTTGCGTCGCCAACACGCTCGACATCATCGTCGTGGGATTGGCTATCGTCCTCGGCAATAAGGATGCATCGAAGCCCGCTTATACGCAGGCGATGGCGAAGACGTTCCTGGTCTCAGCGCTCCCCACCGAACAGCGCCCGCGCGTTGCCATGGGCAATCTGCGCGGCGATCTTCGGCGGCAACTGCGCCAGCCAGGCGCGATAGCCCGCCATGATCTCGCCGTAGCTCTCCCAGCGCTGGTTGATCCAGGTGTCGGAGCCGATCAGGAAACGGTCGGGATAGCGTTCGAACAGCGCGCGCCATTCAGCCGTCAGCTTCCCGCCGCCGTCGACGATGCCGCCGCGGTAGGACAACTCGCCCCACAGTTTTGGATATTTCGACAGCATCTCGGCGACGCGGTCGGTCGAAAGGCCGAAGCCGGTATGGGCCCAGATGATGCGGGCGCGCGGGTCGTGCCGCATCAGGATTTCGACGGCGGTGTCATCGGCGTGGGCGTGCAGATAGAGGTCGTGCTGAACCGCGAAATCGACGGTCTTCTTCACCCATTCGCCTTCCGCCGCTTTGCCCGAGATGTGAAACTCGCCGATGCCGCGGTAGTAGCCGCGTTTGAATTCGTCCTGCACCAGCTCGAAAATGAAGGGATCGCCGAACCAGGTCTGGATGTCGGCGCGCACCCGATATGGCCGGATGAAGGGGACGACCTGCAGTCCCTGCTGCTGCTTCGCATCCATCAGTGCATGCGTGCCGGTGTTGGGACGGCTGGTGGCGAGGATGCCGGTGACGCGGTGCTTCCTAAACAGCGCCAGCACTTCATCGACGCTGTAAAGCGGCTTCGGCTCCCAGTTGTAGTGCATATGCGCGTCGAAGATCTCGATCGGCTCGTCGGCCTTGACCGGATATATCGCACCCACTGCGCATGCGAGCGCGACCGTGAAGGCGACAGATCGCCAGGCGGACACGATCGCGCGACCGGAGATCATCATTCAGCCGCGACGGCGTGAGGCCGCTCGTCCTCGCCGGTCTCTGCCAGTTGCGGCTCGAGCTTGCGCCGCAGGCGGCGGTCGATGCGGTCGAGATAGATGTAGATGACGGGCGTGATGTAGAGCGTCAGCAGTTGCGACAGGCAGAGGCCGCCGACCACGGCGACGCCGAGCGGCTGGCGCAGTTCGGCGCCCGCGCCGGCGCCGAGCGCAATCGGCAACGTGCCGAAGATCGCGGCAAACGTCGTCATCATGATGGGGCGGAAACGAAGCAGCGCCGCTTCGCGTATCGCGTGCTCGGCGCTTAAGCCCACGCGGCGACGCTCCAGCGCAAAGTCCACCATCATGATGGCGTTCTTCTTGACGATGCCGACCAGCATCACGATGCCGATCATCGCGATCACAGACATCTCCATCCCGAACAGCATCAGGGTGAGGATCGCGCCGATACCGGCTGACGGCAGACCCGAGATGATGGTGATCGGGTGGATGAAGCTTTCGTAGAGAATGCCGAGGATCACGAAAGCCGCGAACACGGCAGCGAGGATCAGAACGCCCTGCCCGCGCAGCGAATCCTGGAACACCTGGGCGGTGCCGGAGAAGCCGGTGGCAATGGTCGCCGGAAGGTTCGAGCTCTGCTCGAGCGCCGTGATCTGGTCGACCGCATGGCCCAGCGAATAGCCAGGCGCCAGGTTGAACGAGATCGTCACCGCCGGCTGCTGCGCCTGATGGTTGATCTGCAGCGGACCCACCGTCGGAACCAGCTTCGCTACCGCCGAGAGCGGGATGGTCTGGTTGTTCTGGGTCTTCATGTAGAGCTTCGACAGATCCGACGGATCGATGCGGAACTGCGGCTGCACTTCCAGGATGATCTGGTAGTCGTTCGACGGCATATAAATGGTGCCGACCTGGCGCGAGCCGTAGGCGTTGTAGAGCTGGTTGCGAACCTGATCGACGGTGACGCCGTAGACGGCCGCCTTCTCGCGGTCGATATCGACCGTCATCTGCGGGTTCTTGATGTAGAGATCAGTGGTGACGTCGAGCAGGCCCGGCAGCTTCTCGATCTTGTCGCGCATTTCCGGCGCCAGCCGGTACAGCGAGTCGGTGTCGCTGCTCTGCATCACATACTGATACTGGCTCTTGGAAATCCGGCCGCCGATATTGAGGTTCTGGATCGGCTGGAAGAACGCCTGCATGCCCGGAATCTGGCGAGCCCGGAGGCGTAGCCGCCCGATGATGACGTTGAGGCTGTCGCGCTCTTTTTCGGTTTCAGCGCGATGAACAGGCGTCCGTAATTCGCGGTGGGATTGACGCCCGCCGGCGCCCACGGTGGAGTTGATGTAGTCGATCGCCGGATCGGATTTCAGCACGTCGACCAGCGCCTGCTGCCGCTCCTTCATCGCGTCGAAGGAAGTGTCGGTGGCCGCCTCCGTCACGCCGATCAGGAATCCAGTGTCCTCCTGCGGGAAGAAACCCTTCGGCACGATCATGTAGAGGTAGACGGTGCCCACGAGCGTCGCCAGCGTGACGCCGAGCATCAGCGCCTTGCGCGCCAGCACCCAGTCGAGGGTCCATTCATAGGCGCGCAGCCAGGAATCGAACATCCTCTCGAAGACGCGGAGCACGATATTCGGCCGCTTGGTCGCGTCATGCGCCCGCAGCACCCGCGCGCACAGCATTGGCGTCAGCGTCAGCGACACAAATCCGGACACCAGGATAGCGACCGACACCGTGACCGCAAATTCGCGGAACACGCGGCCGACGATGCCACCCATCAACAGCACCGGAATGAACACGGCGATCAGCGAGAAGGTGATCGAGATGATCGTAAAGCCGATCTCGCGCGCGCCCTTCAGCGCGGCCTCAAACGGCCGCATGCCGCGTTCGATGTGGCGAACGATGTTTTCCAGCATGACGATGGCGTCGTCGACCACGAAGCCGACCGACAGCGTCAGCGCCAGCAACGTCATGTTGTTGATGGAATAATCGAGCGCGTACATCACGGCGCAGGTGCCGAACAGCGAAATCGGAACCGCCAGCGCCGGAATGAAGGTCGCGGACGCCGAGCGCAGGAACAGGAAGATCACCAGGATGACCAGCCCGATCGCGATCAAAAGTGTTTCCTCGACGTCGGCCACCGCCTGACGAATGGAAACCGAGCGGTCCATCAGCACGTTGATCGACACCGACTGGGGGATCTGCGCCCGCAGCACCGGCAACTTGGCCAGTATCCCATCGACCACCGCCACCGTGTTGGCATCCGGCTGCTTCTGGATGCCGAGCACGATGGAACGGTCAGAGTTCAGCCAGCTTGCGATCCGCTCGTTCTCGACGCTGTCGTAGATCCGCGCGACCTCGTCGAGCTTGACCGGAGAGCCGTTGCGCCAGGCCACCACGATCTGGCGATAGTCCATCGCCTTGTCCATCTGGCCGGAGGCCTGCAGCGCCACGTCCTGTTTCGGTCCGTTCAGCGTGCCGACCGGGGTCGAGGAATTGGCGGCCGAAACTGCATTGCGGATGTCTTCGAGCGACAGCCCGCGCGCCGCGGCGGCTTCCGGGTCGGCCTGGACGCGAATGGCGAATTTCTGTGCGCCGTAGACGCTGACCTGGGCGACGCCGGGTATCCGCGACAGCGTCTGGCCGATTGTGATCTCGCCATACTCGTTGACCGCCGACAGCGGCAGCGTCGACGAGCCCAAGCACCACGAACAGCACCGGGAAATCGGCCGGATTCACTTTGCGGAAACTCGGCGGGATGATCATCTCACGCGGCAACCGGCGCTGCGCGATCGTCAGCGCAGTCTGCACGTCCAGCGCGGCGGCATCGATGTTGCGGTTGAGATCGAACTGGATGGTGATCTGGCTGGTGCCTTGCGAGGAGTTCGACGACATCGACGAGATGCCGGCGATCGTCGAGAGCTGGCGCTCGATGACGCCGGCCACCGACGACGCCATGGTTTCTGCGCTCGCGCCGGGCAGCGTCGCGGTCACGGCAATGGTCGGGAAGTCGACCCGCGGCAGCGCCGACACCGGCAGCAGGCGGAAACCGAATACGCCGAACGCGATGATCGACGCCGTGATCAGCGTCGTCATGACCGGGCGGCGGATGCAGAGCTCGGAGAGCGTCATCGGCTACGCCCCCGCCTTTGGCCCGCGGCTCGACCCGCGTCCCGTCCGATAGCAGCAATTGTCCGTCGACCACCACGCTTTCGTCGCCGGCCAGACCTTCCGAAATCACCGACATGCCCTGCGAGGTCCGGATCGACCGTGACCGGCTTGACCTTGGCTATGCCGTCCTTGACGACGAAGACGAAATTGCCGCTCTGGCTGCGCTGCACGGCGACCGTCGGCACCACGATCGCATCTTCGCTGCGGATGACGAGCTTGGTTGTGACCAGGGTCCCCGGCCACAATGTCTCGTTCGCGTTGTTCATGATGCCGCGCACGGTAACCATGCCGGTGGTCGCGTCCACGGTATTTTCGACCATAGCGACCTTTCCGGTCTCGGAACGCTGATGGCCCGGGATGGTCGCGGTGACGCTGGAGCTTCCCTTCGCCATCGACCCCGCAAGTCCACCAGTACACGCTGCGGAACCGCGAAGGTCACATAGACCGGCGCCATCTGGTTGATGACGGCGAGCGGCGTGGTGTCCGCCGGGCGCACGAAATTTCCGACCTTCACATTGGCCACGCTGATCCGACCCGAAAACGGTGCGCGGATCGTGGTGAAGCTTTTCTGGACCTTCAGATTGTCGAGCGCCGCCTGATTGGCCTTGATGGAGCCGGCCAGGATGTCGGACTGCGTTTTAGCGTTGTCGACATTGACCTGCGTGGTCGCGCCCTTGGCGACGAGATCGGTGAAGCGGCGGAGATCGCGCTGGGCGCCCGCGAGCTGCGCCTGGTCCTCGCCAGCACGCCCTCGGCTTGTTCGATCTGGGCGTCGATCTGGCGACTGTCGAGGGTGAACAGCAGATCGCCTTCGTTGACCTTGGCACCGTCCTCGAAATGCACGGCGAGGATGGTGGTTTCCAGCCGCGATTTCAGCGCCACGCTGGAGATCGGTGTGACCGTTCCGTTAGCATCGACATCGACGGGAACAGATTTGCGCTCGGCCTTGGCCAGATCGACGGAAACCAGCCGCGGGCGTTGCGGCCCCTGGGCGCTGGAGCTACCGCCCATCCACGAGGAGCGGGTGATAAACCCGGCCGCCGCTGCGATGCCGACGGCGCCGGCCAGAAGTATCAACGTACGTTTTTTCATAATTTTCACGCTCGCCGCTCCTTCAAGGGACGCGACGGTTCGATCGTGCCCCTGACGGCGATTTTTGCGCCTTGTTTCTAAACAGTTACCACAGCCATACGGCGCATGGTATGCCACTGAACAACGAAATGTGTAGTTACAATCCGGATAAATTTCATGCGCATTGCCACGTGGAACGTCAATTCGATACGGCAGCGGCTCGACCCTCTCCTGACCTGGCTCAAGGACTGCTCGCCCGACGTCGTCTGTCTGCAGGAAATCAAATGCGTGGACGAAGCGTTCCCGCGGCTGGAGATCGAGTCGCTCGGCTACAACGTCGTCACCCACGGCCAGAAGACCTTCAACGGCGTCGCGCTGCTGTCGAAACTGCCGTTCGACGAGACCAAATCGGGCCTTGCCGGCGACGATGAGGACGCCCACGCCCGCTTCCTCGAAGGCGTGGTGACCCTGAAAAGCGGCGTGATGCGGGTCGCCTGTCTTTATTTGCCCAACGGGAACCCGCCGGACACCGACAAATATCCCTACAAACTCAAATGGATGTCACGGCTTCTTGAGTACTCGAAAGAGCGGCTTAAGGCAGAAGAACCGCTGGTGCTCGCAGGTGACTTTAACGTCATCCCGGCGGCGCAGGACGTCTATAACCCCGCGGCCTGGGCCAATGACGCGCTGTTCCGCCCCCAAACCCGGGGAGGCCTTTCAGTCCCTGCTTGGCCTCGGGCTGACGGATGCGCTCCGCGCCGTGACCGACGCGCCGGGCCAGTACACGTTCTGGGACTATCAGGCGGGCGCCTGGCAGAAGAACTGGGGATTGCGGATAGACCACCTCCTGCTGTCCCCGCAGGCCAGCGACCGCCTGACCAATGTCGGCGTCGATAGCTATGTGCGGGCCTGGGAGAAGCCGTCGGATCACGTCCCCGTCTGGGCGGATTTCGATCTGGCGACGGCGTAACCGGCTGTGAGGCGATAGCATTGGAGCGTGGCAACAGCAGCTGCACGCTGACCAACACCGAAACGGCGCATCGCTTCTATCAGTCCAGCGGTTACAACGATGATGCAGCCCGAGCTGGCAATTCGGCACCAGCTCTAGCTATCCAATGTCCGCTTAGCGTCTAAACGCTTGGCGGACCCGCCTCTGAGCTTGGCGTTCAAGGCCGGGCTGCCCGCTTCAGTCCTTCTTGCCCTGCACCCAATGCTCAAGCATCTGCAGCGCCGTGGCGCGATCATCGTCGTTCGCCTTGGCGATCGCCCGGTTGTAGCTTTCCCTGATCCAGGCTTCATCCGGCGCGGGCGCTGTCGCGCGCCAGCGTCAGCCACATCAATCCGCGGGCGCGTTGGGGCGGCATCCGGTCGCCGTTGAACAGCATCTGGCCGAGCATCGCCTGCGCCTGATGCTGGCCCTTCTGGGCGGCAAGGCCGAGCCAGCGCGCACCGTAGCGGAAATCGTCCCGCGAGGCGTCCGGGGTCTTCAGATAGAGCCGCGCCAGATCGTATTGCGCGTCGGCATTGCCGAAATAGGACGCAGCATAGGAGAACATCTCCTGCGCCCGGTCGGCGTCAGCCTTGATCTTGGAATTGGGAATGCCGCTGAGGTAGTAGCGCCCCAGCGCCACGAAGGCATTGGCGACGATGGTTGCCTGCGGCGCCGACGGGCTGTCCTCGGCATGCGCATTGGCGATGCGGCTGAAATATTCGAAGGCGCGCAGGTCGTCCTGGATGACGCCATCGCCGCTGGCATACATCCGGCCCAGTTTAAACTGCGCGACGGGATGGCCGCCCTCGGCGGCGTATTGCAGCGAATTCAGTGACGGCACAGCAGCAGCAGCGGCGGCCGTTGCCGCCGCCGGCGTGGTCGCCTTCTTCAGGGCCTGGGCATTAAGGGCTTGTGCGGCAGGCTGGGTCCGTCCCGGAAGCGCGGCATCCGGCTTGGCCGGCGCGCCGTCAAACGCGAATCCGGAACCCGCCACCGGCGCGGCCCCTAACATCAACGCAAGAATGATACGCCTAGATGTCCGCATAACACTGTCTCTCGTGCGCACCGCCCGGATGGGTCACAGCCCCAGCCACCGCCGGCCCAACCTGTTGGGCATATTTCCACAGCGCACCCGACGTGTGGTTAGTCTCTCGAACCTTCCACTTGGTTTTACGTTCGGTGAGTTCGGCGTCGGTCAATTTTACGTTAAGAGTCCCGACGTCAGCGTCGATCTCGATAATGTCGCCATCTTGCAACAGGGCGATCGGGCCGCCCACCGCCGCCTCCGGCCCGACATGGCCGATGCAGAACCCGCGGGTGGCGCCCGAGAACCGGCCATCGGTAATGAGGGCAACCTTGCCGCCCATCCCCTGCCCGGTCAGCGCCGCCGTGGTGGAAAAGCATTTCCCGCATTCCGGGTCCGCCGCGCGGTCCCTCATAGCGGATCACGATGACCTCGCCCTCTTTGTAGGTCTTCTTCTGGACCGACTCGAAGGCGTCCTCCTCGCGATCGAAGCAGCGGGCAGGACCGGTAAATTTTAGCTTCGACATGCCCGCGACCTTCACGATCGCACCCTCCGGCGCGAGATTACCCTTCAGGCCGACCACACCGCCCGTGACGGTGATCGGCTTGTCGGCGGACCGCACGACATCCTGGTGCGGATTCCATTTCACGCTCTTGAGGTTTTCGGCGATCGTCCGGCCTGTGACGGTGATGCAGTCCCCGTGCAGGAAGCCATTGTCGAGCAGCGTCTTCATCAGAAGCGGTATGCCACCAACTTCAAACATGTCTTTGGCAACATAACGGCCCCCCGGCTTCAAATCCGCGACATAGGGTGTCTTTTTGAAGATTTCCGCCACGTCGAACAGGTCGAACTTGATGCCGCACTCATGCGCGATCGCCGGAAGGTGCAGCGCAGCATTGGTTGAGCCACCGGAGGCAGCCACAACGGCCGCGGCGTTTTCCAGCGAGCGGCGGGTGACGATGTCGCGCGGCCGGATGTTGGCCGCGATCAGCTCCAGGACCTTCTCGCCGGCGGCGGTGCAAAACGCGTCACGGATCTCGTAAGGCGCAGGCGCGCCGGCCGAATATGGCAGCGCCAGCCCGATCGCCTCGGATACCGTCGCCATGGTGTTGGCGGTGAATTGTGCGCCGCACGCGCCGGCCGACGGGCAAGCCACCCGCTCGATTTCGTCGAGATCGGCGTCCGACATTTCGCCGACCGAATGCTTGCCGACGGCCTCGAACATGTCCTGCACCGTAACCTGCTGGCCACGGAAATTGCCGGGGAGAATCGAGCCGCCATAGATGAAGATCGAAGGCACGTTGAGCCGGACCATCGCCATCATCATGCCCGGCAGAGACTTGTCGCAGCCGGCAAGCCCGACCAGCGCGTCATAGGCATGGCCGCGGACGGTCAGCTCGACAGAATCGGCGATGCATTCACGGGACGGCAGCGACGAGCGCATGCCGTCATGGCCCATGGCGATGCCATCCGTGACGGTGATGGTGCAGAATTCGCGCGGGGTACCGCCGGCGGCCGCAACGCCCTTTTTGACCGCCTGCGCCTGGCGCATCAGCGAGATATTGCAGGGGCGGCCTCGTTCCAGCACGACGCCACGCCGACGAAGGGCTGGTGGATCTGTTGGGTCGTCAGGCCCATCGCGTAGAGATAGGACCGATGGGGAGCGCGCTCAGGCCCCTCCGTCACGTGACGGCTCGGCAACCTCTTCTTGATGTCGGTCTTGGCGTCCATACCCGAACCTGTTTCCCAGCCATCTCCTCAACGGCCCGGGGAAAGAAGCGGTTCCCTTCGCCTTCGCGAGCACTGTGGCCATCAGCTACGTTTAGAATGATTTCATGGAGGGGTGTGGCCAAAAAGCGGCGCAAGCAAGAACCGGGCTTACGAACGGGCAAATGCTCGCTCACTGTTGCGGTCACGCAACAATCGTGGCGCCACGGCAACCATTAAGGACACTTATCGAGCCGGATCGAGCCGCTCTTTTCCGGTCGGCCGCCTCCTGTGCCCTCCTTGGCCTTCACGATTCCACAACCTTGAGATGACCATTCGGAGGATCTCGCCGACGCTCGGCACGCGAAGGCCGCGCGATTCGGCGAGCCATTGATGGCTCTGAGGATCGTGATTCGGCCGCGAGCGACAGGATTTGCACCATCAAGCTTTCGATCGCTCTGCGGCGACCAGGCAAACACCAGCAAGTTACAGCGCCTGACATCAATCGTGTTCGAAAGACATCACGTCGTTTTTGTGCGGCCGGCACGTTTTGCTCCAGTTTTCGTCACGCTCGTGCGGCCGCAACGCGCGCCGCGCGACGCAGTCGTCAGTCATATCCAAATCGGAACAACGTCGTACGCATTTGTTGCAGACCACTGCGCGTCACCGAAATGCGGAAATTCGGTGAACACCGATCGAAACCGACTTACGCGTCACAGTAGTGCCCTTGCCGCGCGCAAATCCGCCGCGCACGCGTCCAGCCGCGGACCCGTTTTGCTGTCTTCTTCCTCAGCGCGGGTGAAGAGTCACGCCCTCACGCCTTGCCCGCGCGCATCACCCAAGCTTCCCAAAATCCTTGGTGGCGTTTGTAGCCCGTGGGGTCATCAGAGTAAGAGGTTTGATAATGGCACGCTTCAATCTGAATAGATTCTTCGAGAACCGGCCACCACAATGAAATGACGATGGATGCGAACATCGCCACCTACGCGTAAGGTACCAGCGCTCACATCGCTTGCCGACAATTACCTGCAAGGGCCGGCTGCCGGCCCTGCTTTTCTCGGCGCGAGAACGCGGCGATCACGTTTTCGCGGAGAATACCAGTTCATGTTCAGAACCGATGTAGTAGCAGGGGAGCGTCGAAGATCCCGGATGTCGCTTCGCTCATCCGGGCTACGCTTGCTCAAGCACCGCAGGGCAGCGCCTTTGATGCCGCAAGGCAGGTTTCGCAGCTCGTCAATCTCAGGGAATGTGCTTGAAGGTTCGTCGCACATGACGGCCCAGCCACTGCAGTCCGAGGTGACAGGACAAATCAGCACACTCGCCAATCCATCTTCAGCTATTTCTTTCCGGGCGCGACCGGCGCAAGGTCAGCATCGCTGCTCACTTCTTTAACCCCGCCAATTTCCCCGCCGGTGAGAATGAATGCCGCGGCAGCCACCGCGATGATTCCGCCGAGAATGAGTCCGATTGTGCGCTTGGGTCGGTTGTCATTGTCAGCCATTGTGCGCTCCGTATACGTATAAGAACGTTAACGTCCGCGCTACCCGTAGGTTCCCCGCCCTCGTGCTTGAAGATTAGTCCGCGCGCATCCGGAGCTGGCTAATCCACCTTGACGTTGGCGGCCTTGATCATCGGCCACCATTTCGCGATCTCGGCCTTCTGCCAGGCGCCGAGTGCTTCCGGCGTGAGTTTTTCCTTGGGCGGCATCTGCAAGCCGAGGTTTTCGAGCTGCTTGCGCACGGCCGGATCATTCAGGGCATCGACGGCTGCGGTGTTCAGCTTTGCGACGACGTCGTTCGGCGTACCCTTGGGCACCCAAAGGCCGGACCACAGCGTCATGTGGAATCCGGGCAGCCCCGCCTCGTCCACGGTCGGAATGTCGGACGCCGATTCCACGCGCTTGGAATCGGTGATGGCGTAGGCGCGGATGTTACCCGCGCGCACCTGCCCGATCGAGTTCGAGGTCTGGTCAACGATCATATCGATCTGGCCGGAAACGAGATCGTTCATCGCAGGTCCCGTGCCGCGATACGGCACATATTGCAGCTTGATGCCAGCGACGTTTTCGAAATAGAGCCCGGCGATATGGCTACCTGAACCGGCGCCCGCAGTACCTGCGGTCGGTGCGGTGGGCTGCGCCTTAAGCCAGGCCAAAAATTCCTTCAGCGATTTCGCGGGGACCGCGTTCTTGCTGACGATGATCATCGGGTTACTCGGCAGCAACGCGACCGGTTCGAGATCGGTGACGAGGTCGTAGCCGAGCTTGTAGACTGCGCCATTGGCAACGTGGGTACCGAGATGGCCGAAGCTGACGACGTAGCCGTCAGGCGGTGAACGCACCGCGCGGCCGACGCCGACCGAACCGCCCGCCCCCGTCACGTTCTCGACCAGCACCTGCTCGCCGAGCGTCACCTTCATGCGTTCGGCAAGAATTCTCGCCATCGCATCCGATGGACCGCCCGCCGAGAACGGCACGATGATGGTGATGGGACGCGATGGAAAGCCCTGTGCCGCCGCAGCACTGCCCAAGGCCAACACGGCAAAGACGGCCAGAATGATCTTTCGCATCTTGTGCTCCCCTCAAAAAACGCCTCACCGTCGTCATTGCCTGCGACAAACGCGCAGCGTTTGCGCAAGGAAGCGAAGCGACGAAGCAATCCATGCTTTCGCATGGTGCTCTATGGATTGCTTCGCTTCGCTCGCAATGACGGCCTAGAGTTTAGCGTAATCGATCGGCTGATGTCGATCGAGCGTGCGCGTGACCGGCGGTAACGGATATTTAAGCCCTGTCGCGCAATTGAACAGCATCACGCGATCATTTTTCGTCACGCGCCCGTCGGCAAGGCTCTGTTGATAAGCAGCATACGTTGCCGCCCCTTCCGACACAACAGCAACCCTTCCTCGCGCGCCACTTCGTTGAGCGCAGCAGAAATCTTCTCATCCGGGACCGCAATCGCGAACCCCTTGCTGTCGCGGACGGCGCGCAGGATCAGAAAATCTCCGACCGCCTGCGGCACGCGGATGCCTGACGCGATGGTGTGAGCATCCTCCCAGCGCGGCGCGTGCTCGGTGCCGTTCTCGAAGGCCCGCACCATCGGCGCGCAGCCCGACGCCTGCACCGCCACCATCCGCGGGCGCTTCGAACCGATGAAGCCGATGGCCTCGAGTTCGGCAAAGGCCTTCCACATGCCGATCAGGCCGGTGCCGCCGCCGGTCGGATAGAAGATGACGTCAGGCACCTCCCAGCCGAGCTGTTCGGCGAGCTCCAGCCCCATCGTCTTCTTGCCTTCGATCCGGTACGGCTCCTTCAGCGTCGAGGTATCGAACCAGCCGGCCTTGGCCTTGCCCTCGCCGACGATCTTGCCGCAATCGTCGATCAGCCCGTTGACGCGATAGACGGTGGCGCCCTGCAGTTCGATTTCGCTGACGTTCACTTCCGGCGTGTCGGCCGGGCAGAAGATCGTGGTCTTGATGCCGCAGGAGGTCGCATAGGCCGCCAGCGCCGCGCCGGCATTGCCGTTGGTCGGCATCGCCATGTGCCTGATGCCGAGCGCCTTGCCCATCGACACCGCCATCACGAGGCCGCGGGCCTTGAACGATCCGGTCGGCAGCCGTCCCTCATCCTTGACGATGATCTCGCCGCCGCCGAGCTTCTTCCCAAGCTTCGGCAGCCGGATCAGCGGGGTCGACTTCGCCGAGGCTGACGATGTCGGCGACCTTCCGGACCGGGAGCAATTCGCGGTAGCGCCACATGTCGGCTGGCCGCTGCGCCAAGGCATCCTTGGTCAGCGCCTTCTTCACGCCAGCCAGGTCGTAGCGCACCAAGAGCGGCTTACCGGCCTTGGACAGGTTGTGGACCTGGTCGGCAGGATAATGATCGCCTTCCATCGCGCATTCGAGATGGGTCACGAACGTCGGGCGCTCGATGGTCAGATTGTCATTGTCTTTCACGGTTTTTTCTTTCTTCTTTGGACCCGCCTCCCCTGGGATCGTCATTGCCGGGCTTGACCCGGCAATCCATCCCAGAGAGAAGGAAATATTGTTCGTTGATGGATGCGCGGGTCAAGCCCGCGCATGACGAGCAGAAATGCGGCTACATATTCAGCACGCGCCCATAGGCATCCAGCACGGCTTCCTTCATCATCTCTGATAGCGTCGGGTGCGGGAACACCGTGTGCATCAGCTCTTCTTCCGTGGTCTCCAGGTTCATGGCGACCACGTAGCCCTGGATCAGCTCGGTGACTTCGGCGCCGATCATGTGCGCGCCCAGCAGTTGCCCGGTCTTCTTGTCGAAGATCACCTTGATCAGGCCCTGATCCTCGCCGAGCGCAATCGCCTTGCCGTTGCCGACGAACGGGAAGCGGCCGACGCGGATCTCGCGGCCGTTCTCTTTCGCCCGGGCCTCCGTCAAGCCCACTGATGCGATCTGCGGCTGGCAATAGGTGCAGCCGGGAATGAGGTTCTTGTCCATGGCATGCGGATGGAGTCCCTTGATGGCTTCGACGCAGACCACGCCTTCATGCTCGGCCTTGTGCGCCAGCATCGGCGGCCCGGCGACGTCGCCGATGGCATAGATGCCGGGCACGTTGGTCTTGCCGTAGCCGTCGATCACGACGCAACCGCGGTCGGTCCTGACGCCGAGCTTCTCCAGGCCGAGACCTTCGATGTTGCCGACCACGCCGACCGCCGAGATCACCCGCTCGAACTCGACCGTTTGCGGCTTCTTGCCGTCGTCGATGGTGGCGACGACGCTGTCGGCCTTCTTCTCGAGCTTCGTCACCTTGGTGTTGCTGAGGATTTTGATCCCCTGCTTCTCAAACTGCTTGCGCGCGAGACCAGCGATCTCGGCGTCCTCGACCGGGAGGATCTGCGGCAACACCTCGACCACGGTGACGTCGGCGCCCATGGTGTGGAAGAACGACGCGAACTCGATGCCGATCGCGCCGGACCCGACCACCAGCAGCGATTTCGGCATCCGCTCCGGCACCATTGCCTCGAAATAGGTCCAGACCAGTTTCTGGTCGGGCTCCAGTCCCGGCAGCACGCGCGGCCGGGCGCCGGTGGCGAGGATGATATGCTTGGCCTGGTAGGCGCCCTCGCCCAGCGCGCCCTTCGGCGCCTCGACCTCTGATTTCTTCACGGTGACCTTGCCGGGCGCGTCGATCGACGCGTCGCCCCAGATCACCGTGACCTTGTTCTTCTTCATCAGGAAGCCGACGCCGTCATTGAGGCGCTTTGAGACGCCACGCGAGCGCGCCACGACGGCTTTCGGATCGAACGAGACTTTCTCGGCGGAGAGCCCGTAATCCTTGGCGTGCTGCATGTAATGATAGATCTCGGCCGAGCGTAACAACGCCTTGGTCGGGATGCAGCCCCAGTTCAGGCAGATGCCGCCGAGATAGGACTTCTCGACGATGGCCGTCTTGAAGCCGAGCTGGGCGGCGCGGATCGCGGTGACGTAGCCACCGGGGCCGGAGCCGATGATGATGACGTCGAAGGATGTATCGGCCATGGGTTACTCGCTCGTTCTCATCGTGCGCCCGGATTGATCATTCGTTCCCGTCATTGCGAGGAGCCTTGCGACGATGCAATCCATCCTGCCGGTAGCGCAATGGATTGCTTCCACCTTCGCTCTTTGAGCTACGGCGGACAAGTCGCTGCGCTCGCAATGACGGCATGCATCATGCGACGGTCACACCATCATCATCACGGGGTTTTCGATCAGCATCTTGAACGCGCCGATCAGCTCGGCGCCGAGCGCGCCGTCGACCGCGCGGTGGTCGCACGACAGCGTCACGCTCATGATGTGGGCGGCCTCGATCTTGCCGGCCCGCACCACCGCGCGCTCCTCGCTGGTGCCGACCGCCAGGATCGTCGCGTGCGGCGGGTTGATCACGGCGGTGAAATCCTTGATGCCGTACATGCCGAGGTTCGACACCGCCGTCGTGCCTCCCTGATATTCCTCCGGCTTGAGTTTCCGCGAGCGCGCACGCGCGGCGAAATCCTTCATCTCCGCCGAGATGGTCGAAAGCGACTTGGTCTCGGCCTTGCGGATGATCGGCGTGATCAGCCCGCCGGGCATCGCAACGGCAACGCCGATGTCGGAATGCTTGTGCTTGAGCATGCCGCCTTCGGTCCAGCTCACGTTGCAATTGGGAATCCGCTGCAGCGCGATCGCCATTGCCTTGATGACGAAGTCATTCACCGAGAGCTTGTAGAGCGGCTTCTTTTCCTTGTCCTTGGGTGCTCCGGCGTTGATCTCCTCGCGCGCCGCCAAGAGCTTGCCGATGTCGCAGTCCATCGTCAGATAGAAGTGCGGCACGGTCTGCACCGACGCCGTAAGGCGCTGCGCAATCGTGCGGCGCATGCCGTCATGCGGCACGACTTCGTAAGACCCCTCCTCGAACAGCGCGAGGATCTGCTTGTCGGACATCGACGGTGCGATGCTCGGGCCGCCCGCGGGCGCGGCAGCCGGCGCCTTCAGGCCCTTGCCGGACTTGGCGCCCTCGACGTCGCGGGCAACGATGCGGCCATGCGGGCCGGAGCCGTTGATACGCGAAAGTTCGATGCCGGCATCCTTGGCGAGGCGACGGGCGAGCGGCGACGAGAATACACGGGCGTGACCGTTGGCTTGCGAAGCGGAAGCCGCCGCCTGCGGCGCGGCAGCCTGCGTCGGTCCAGTTGCTGCGGGCTTTGGCGCAGGCGCAGGCGCCGGTGCGGCTGCCGGTTTCGCCGCGGGTGCTTCGGCGGCTTTCGGCGACGGTGCAGCGCCGGCTCCAGCCGATTTAACGTCCTCGCCGTCGCCGGCCAGGACCGCGATGATATCGTTGACCGGCACATCCTGCGTGCCTTCCGGCACCAGGATTTTCGCGATCGTGCCCTCGTCGACCGCCTCGACTTCCATCGTCGCCTTGTCGGTTTCGATCTCCGCGATCACGTCGCCGGACTTGACCTTGTCACCCTCTTTCTTGAGCCACTTGGCAAGGTTGCCCTTTTCCATCGTGGGCGACAGCGCGGGCATCAAAATGTTGATCGGCATTGTCAGTGACCCTGTTGCGACCGGGACGTGGTGGAGCCCACGTCGGTCGGCCGATTGATTTCGGCTTCGAACATCTCGACGATACGCGTCAGCGCTTCGTCTTCGGTGTAGCCGCTCTCGCGCGCATAGGCGCGCGACGCGTGGCGCGCGATATCGACCAGAAGCAGGCCCCACATTTCCGGCTCCTCGAAGGCGCGCTGGAAGGCGATCGAGAGGCCGCCGTCAACCACGAACGCCCGCAGGACTTCGGTGGCATCCTCGCGGCCGATGACATCGGGGGGCAGCGGCTGTTCGTTGGGACCGGCCATGAATTTACCGATAGGAAACGGCTTTGGCGGCCTGGACCACCTCCGCCACCGTGGGCAATGCGAGCTTTTCGAGATTGGCGGCATAGGGCATGGGAACGTCCTTGCCGGACACCCGCGCCACCGGCGCGTCGAGATAGTCGAAGGCCTGCTCCATGATACGGGCGGCGATCTCGGCGCCGACGCCAGACTGCTGCCAGCCTTCTTCGATCGTCACCGCGCGGCCGGTCTTCTTGACCGAGGCGATGATGGTCTCGTTATCCATCGGACGCAGCGTGCGCAGATCGATCACCTCGGCCTCGATACCTTCCTTCGCCAGTTCGTCGGCGGCCTTCAGCGCATAGGTCATGCCGTTCGACCACGAGATCAGCGTGACGTCTTTGCCCGAGCGCACGATCCGCGCCTTGCCGATCGGGATCACGTAATCGTCGAGCTTCGGCACCTCGCCGGTGTGGCCGTACAACACTTCGTTTTCGAGGAAGATGACCGGGTTGGGATCGCGGATCGCGGCCTTCAGCAGCCCCTTGTAGTCGGCAGCCGAGAACGGCGCGATCACCTTCAGGCCGGGATCTGCGAGTACCAGGCCGAATAGTCCTGGCTGTGCTGGGCGGCGACGCGGGCGGCGGCGCCGTTCGGTCCCGCGGAACACGATCGAACAGCCCATCTGGCCGCCCGACATGTATAGCGTCTTGGCCGCGGAGTTGATGATCTGATCCATCGCCTGCATGGCGAAGTTGAACGTCATGAATTCGACGATCGGCTTCAGCCCGGACATCGCAGCGCCGACGCCGACGCCGGCAAAGCCGTGCTCGGTGATCGGGGTATCGATCACGCGCCGTGCGCCAAACTCCTGCAGCAGGCCCTGCGTGACCTTGTAGGCGCCCTGATATTCCGCGACTTCTTCGCCTATCACGAACACATCAGGGTCGCGCCGCATCTCTTCGGCCATCGCATCGCGCAAGGCTTCGCGGATGGTCTGGGTGATCATCTCGGTGCCGGCGGGGACTTCCGGATCGGGCTCGGCGACGGCAGCGGCCGGCGCAGATGGCGGCGGCGCCGAGATCATCGGCTTGTCCTCGCCGACCGGCGCGCGGGATTCCTCGACTTCCTTCGCAACATTGGGCGCCGCGGCAGGGGCCTTGCCCAAATCTGCCGCGCTCTCGCCGTCGGCCAAAATCGTCGCGATCGGCGTATTGACGGCGACGTCGGCGGTGCCTTCGGGGATCAGTATCCTGCCGAGCGTGCCCTCATCGGTCGCCTCGACTTCCATTGTCGCCTTGTCGGTCTCGATCTCGGCGATGACATCGCCTGACTTGATCGTCTCGCCTTCCTTTTTCAGCCACTTCGCAAGGTTGCCCTTTTCCATGGTGGGCGATAGCGCAGGCATCAGCACTTGAATGGGCATATCAGCTCCCGAAATCACTCTTCAGTTTGTTCTGCGCGTGGTTTGAAAATTAGCGGTAGACGTCGGTCCAGAGCTCGGAGGGATCGGGCTCGGAATCGCGTTGGGCGAAATCCGCCGATGCGTTGACGATCTCGCGCACCTCGGCGTCGATGGCCTTCAATTCCTGCTCGCTGACCTTGGCGGCCAGCAGGCGGTTGCGAACCTGCTCGATCGGGTCCTGATCGGTGCGGATCTTGTCGACCTCTTCGCGGGTCCGGTACTTGGCGGGATCGGACATCGAGTGGCCGCGGTAGCGATAGGTCTGCATTTCCAGGATGAAGGGCCCCTTGCCGGCGCGGCACCAGGCGACCGCCTCGTCGCCGGCCGCCTTCACGGCGCGGACGTCCATGCCGTCGACCTGTTCGCCGGGAATGTTGAAGGAGATGCCGCGCTTGGAAAAATCGGTCTGTGCCGACGAGCGCGTCACGGACGTGCCCATGGCGTAACGGTTGTTCTCGATCACGTAGATCACTGGGAGCTTCCACAGCTCCGCCATGTTGAAGCTTTCGTAGACCTGCCCCTGGTTGGATGCGCCGTCGCCGAAATAGGCGACGCTGACGAAATCATTGCCGCGGTAACGGTTGGCGAAGGCGAGACCTGTGCCGAGCGAAACCTGGGCGCCGACGATGCCGTGGCCGCCGAAGAAATTCTTTTCCATGCTGAACATGTGCATGGAGCCGCCCTTGCCCTTGGAATAGCCGCCGCGGCGTCCGGTGAGTTCGGCCATCACGCCCTTGGCTTCCATCCCGCACGCCAGCATGTGGCCGTGGTCGCGGTATCCGGTTATGACCTGATCGCCCTTTTTCAGGGCCATCTGCATTCCGACCACCACGGCTTCCTGGCCGATATAGAGATGGCAGAAGCCGCCGATCGCACCCATGCCGTAGAGTTGGCCGGCCTTTTCCTCGAAACGCCGGATCAGCAGCATGTCCCGGAGCGCGGCCAGTTCCTGCGCCTTGGTGAATTCCGGTGGGGATCCGCTTGCCTTCTCCTGCCCTGATTCCTTTGCGACGCTTTTTTTGGGTGCGGCCATGGCAATTCCGGATGAGAGAGACGATCAGCCCTCTCTAACCCAACTCAAACCGCCGTGAAAGGATTGCGTGCGCTGAAGAAAATAATGCTATGCCGCAGTGCAATGCGGCGCGACATTTTCGAAATCGATTTCGTAGTTTTTGAAATTTGCGCACGCGGTCCAAGACGCCGCCGCTGGTCTCGTCCCGCGGCTCAACGCGTATTGAGGGTCCGGATCAGATCCCGCGGATTGGCGTAGTCGAGCTGAAAGCGCGCACGCTCGTCCAGCATGTCAGGGTCGACCCGGTCCGAGCGGAGCAGCGAAACACGTTGCTCGCCCTGCGCCCGCTCCCGCTTCAGCCGCGCCAGTTCCGAGGTCAGCGCGATGATCTCCTGATCGAGCTCCTGGCGCGCGTTCAGCCCGTACTTGCCGGTATAGGCGTTGACGCCGAAATAGCCGACCATCAGCGCCGCCATCGTGTAGAGGGCGAGCCCGGTAAGCAGCGATTTCAGGCGAGTGCGAGAGACCATGAAGCCCAAGATGCGACGGCCGGGTTAATGGATTCTAAAGAAGGCGGGTGCGGGGCTTCGCTTTGCTCGCAATGACGGGGTTAGCGATTCTGCTTCTCAATGAAGGCTGCAAACGCGTCGATATATTGCTGCAGCACCTTCTGCACCGCTTCCTTGGTGAGCTGGCCCTTGTCGTCGAAGGCGTCGCCGATGCCGTTCAGGTAGATTTCCGGTTGGCCGAGGATCGGGCCGGTGATACCGGGCAGGATGTTCTGCAAATGCTTGGCCGCGCTGACGCCGCCGAGCGCTCGGGGAGTTGCTGACAATGCCGATCGGCTTGCCGAGGAACGAGCTCTTGCCGTAGGGGCGTGAGCCGACGTCGATAGCGTTCTTCAACACGCCGGGGATCGAGCGGTTGTATTCCGGCGTTATGAACAGCACACCGTTCGACTTCTGCAGTTTTCGCGGAACGCCAGCCAATCGGCCGGCGGGGCTGCTTCCAGATCCTGGTTGAAGAAGGAAATATCGCCCAGCGTGGTGACGTCGAGCTTCAGCGTAGCCGGCGCCAGCTTGGCCAGTGCATTGGCGACCTTGAGCGAAAAGCTCTCTTTGCGAAGACTGCCGATGATCGTAACGATGGTGTAGGTGGCCATTGGATTTCCCCTTTGCAGCAAAAGCGCCTGCGCTCCCTTACGCCAGATCGGCAGAAAGATGCAAGTGCATGAATTGTCTTTGCGCCGGCTTTGGAAGAAAATTCTTGTCCCGCCGCATCGCGGCTGACGCCAAAACAGAACAAGCCGCCTCTTTCAGGCGGCTTGTCGGGTTCGCGGGGAATAAATCTACCGGCCGGGTTTCTCAGCCCTTGTTCGGATTAATGAGGAATTTCTCGCCGGTCGAACGCTTGTTGTAGACCGCGATGTTGGAAAGCTGCAGCGTCTCCTGCAACGACACCACCTGCGTGTAGTGGCTGGCGAAGGTGGTCTTGAGCTCGGAGGCGACGCGCTGGCGCAGTCTTCCGATCTCGGCCGGGCCGATCTTCTGCAGGAAGGGCGTCAGGAGCCAGCCGCCGACACCCCATGTCAACCCGAACGCCCGGCTCAATTCGGTCGGACGGTTGTCGAGGCTGCCGTAGATGTAGACCTGCTTGTACACGTTCGAGCCGTAGCGGCTGTATTCCTTGGCGGTCTTGTTGGCTGCGATCTCCATGCAGGTAAGGATCTGCCCTGCAAGCTTGCCGCCGCCTATGGCGTCGAACGCGATCGTTGCGCCGGTTTCCACCAGCGCGTTGGTCAGATCGTCCATGAAAGTGTCTGTCGTGGAATCGACGACGTGTTTGGCGCCGATCTTGTGCAGGATGTCGGCCTGCTCCTTGCTGCGCACGATGTTGACGAGGCCGATGCCGTCCTTGATGCAGATCTTGTTGAGCATCTGCCCGAGGTTTGACGCGGCTGCGGTGTGCACCAGCGCCTTGTGATTTTCGCGCCGCATGGTCTCGGTCATGCCGAGCGCGGTCAGCGGATTGACGAACCATGACGCGCCGTCGGCAGGCGTTGTGCCGGCGGGCAGCTCCATCACATCCCTCACCTTGATGGTGCGATACTGCGCGTACATCGCCCCGCCGATCATCGAGACGTTCTTGCCCATCAGCGCCTTGGCGGCGTCGAAGATCCGGTCCTGATCACGACGCCGGCGCCCTCGTTGCCGACGGGGAGCGATTGATCGAGCCGTCCCCCCATCATCCGCATGGCGGCCTCCGGCATCTTCGCCGTGACCACGGGAGCGTCCTTGGTGCCGGATTCCTTTGCGGTCGACATGTCGGCCGGGCCGATCAGGAGCCCGAGATCGGACGGGTTGATCGGCGTGGCCTCGACACGGACCACGACTTCGTCGTCAGCCGGTTCGGGTGTCGGGACATCCACCAGCGACAGTTCGAGCTCGCCGCTCTTCTTGAGCAGCGAACGCAGTTGCAGCCCGGTCTTGCCGTCACTCATCGCAATCCTCCCCTTTTGTGTCTGTTATATCTGGATGCGCTGGTGCGTCACGCTAGTGCCTTGAACACCGCCTTGCCCGCATATTTTGCCTGTGCGCCGAGCTGCTGTTCGATACGCAGGAGCTGGTTGTACTTGGCGGTGCGGTCGGAGCGAGCCAATGATCCGGTTTTGATCTGGCCGCAATTGGTGGCGACCGCGAGATCGGCGATGGTGGAGTCCTCGGTCTCGCCGGAACGGTGCGACATCACGGAGGTGTAGCCGGCCTTGTGGGCCATCTCCACCGACGCGAGCGTTTCCGTCAGCGTGCCTATCTGGTTGACCTTGATCAGGATCGAGTTGGCGCGGCCGTTCTTGATGCCGTCCGCAAGCCGCGTGACATTGGTGACGAACAAATCGTCGCCGACGAGCTGGCACTTCCTGCCGATCAGGTCGGTCAATTCCTTCCAGCCATCCATGTCGTCCTCGGACATGCCGTCCTCGATCGAGACGATCGGATAGCGCGAGACGAGATCGGCGAGGTATTTCGCCTGCTCCGAGCGCGAACGGGTCTTGTTCTCGCCGCCATAGACGTAAGCGCCGTCATTGAAGAACTCGGTCGCCGCGCAATCCAACCCGAGCATCACGTCGTCGCCGGCCTTGTAGCCGGCCTTGCCGATCGCGCTCACCACGAAATCGAGCGCGGCATCCGCCGACGGCAGGTTCGGCGCGAAACCCCCTCGTCGCCGACATTGGTGTTGTGGCCGGCCTTCTTCAGTTCGCCGCGCAGCGTGTGGAAGATTTCCGAGCCGCAACGCAGCGCTTCGGCGAAAGTCGCAGCGCCCACCGGCAGGATCATGAATTCCTGGAAGTCGATCGGGTTGTCGGCATGCGCGCCGCCATTGATGATGTTCATCATCGGCACCGGCAGCGTCCGCGCCGAGGTGCCGCCGACATAGCGATAGAGCGGCATGTCGAAGGATTCGGCCGCCGCCTTGGCGCATGCCAGCGAAACGCCGAGGATGGCGTTGGCCCCGAGCCGGCTCTTGTTCGGCGTGCCGTCGAGATCGATCATGATCTGGTCGATCTGGACCTGCTCCTCGACGGCCTGATCGCTCAGCGCCTCGAAGATTTCGCCGTTGACGGCCTCGACCGCCTTCTGCACGCCCTTGCCAAGATAGCGCTTCTTGTCGCCGTCCCGCAGTTCGACCGCCTCATGCGCGCCGGTCGAGGCGCCCGACGGAACAGCCGCCCGGCCGACCGAGCCGTCTTCCAGCACCACGTCAACTTCCACCGTGGGATTGCCACGGCTATCGAGAATTTCACGGCCAATGATGTCGACGATGGCGGTCATGTCTTGCACTTTCCTGGATGGTTCGGTCAGGTTCGGGGGCGTCTTACACGGCGCGCAAGCAAATGTGAACGCTTGACGCGCGGCCATTTCCGGACGGCTTGGTTGGGTCAGGATAGACTGATCCAAGGTCGATATCAGCGTCCAAACCTTCACGTTCATAGGCCGGGGTAACGCAATGAATCGCCGCCAGTTTCTTGGAACTACCGCCGCCGGAATCCTCACCGCGCCCGCGCTTCTGCGGCATGCCAACGCGCAAGAAGGTCCCTTCCGCGTCAGATACTATCCGGTCGCGGCCGGCATGGGCTCGCGCGACGTGACGCCTGCGCCCGATGGCACGATCTGGTTCTGCGGCCAGCGCAACGGCGCGCTGGGACGCCTCGAGCCGCGCGACGGCTCCTACAAGCTCGTGGATCTCGGCAAGGGCGCCGCGCCCCATGGCGTGATCATCGGCCCGGATGGCGCGCCCTGGGTGACCGAGGGCGGACAGAACGCGATTGCGCGCGTCGACCCTGGCGACCACAAAGTGACGTTGTTCCGCCTGCCCGAAAAAGAGGCCTACGCCAACCTGAACACGGCGGTGTTCGACAACAACGGCATCTACTGGTTCACCGGACAGTCCGGCATCTACGGCCGGCTCGACCCGAAATCGGGCGAAATGACCGTGTTCAAGGCACCGCGCGGCCGCGGTGCTTACGGCATGACGATCACGCCGAAGGGCGACGTCTGGTACGCCTCACTTGCCGGCAATCACATTGCCAAGATCGATCTCGCGACCGGCAATGCGACCGTGGTCGAACCGCCCACACCCAAGCAGGGCGCGCGGCGGGTGTGGTCGGATTCCAAAGGGCGGATCTGGATCAGCGAGTGGAACAGCGGCAACGTATCGGTGCACGATCCTGCCGACGGCTCCTGGAAGGCGTGGAAGCTGCCCGGCACAAGCCCGCGTGCCTATGCGGTTTATGTCGACGACAAGGACAAGGTCTGGCTCACCGATTTCTCCGCGAATGCGATCGTGCGCTTCGATCCCGTGACGGAGAAATTCAACGCGTTCCCCAGCGACAAATCGGGGGCGAATGTGCGGCAGCTCGACGGCCGGCCCGGCGAAACCTGGGGCGGTGAATCCGGCAACGACCGTCTCGTCGTGATTCAGACGGCGCCGGCGTGAGATTTTTTGCCGTTCTGCTGTTGCCGCTGGTCATTCCCCCTGCTCCCGCCCGTGCGGAGGATGACGGCGCGCGGGCGTTCATGCCCTGCCGCGCCTGCCACAGCCTCAACCCTGCGGAGCGTGGCCTGCCCGGCCCTAATCTGTCGGGGTGATCGGTCGCCCCATCGGCGGCGAAGCCGGCTTCGACTATTCGCCGGCGCTGCGCAAGGCGCGCGACGAGGGGCTTGCGCTGGGACGCAAAGCGCCTGGAGATCTTTCTCGCCGATCCCGCTGGAATGTTTCCAGGGCTGTGGATGTCGATGCGCGGGATCGAGGACGCTGCCGAACGGCAGGCGCTGGTCCGGTTTCTCGAAGACCCGTCCTCGCGCTAACGGTTGACGATCGACGCCCGTTGCGTCCATGTCAGCCATCGCAAAGGACGATCATGATGGCGAAAAAATCATTGCAGCTGGGCCGCGCCGTAGAATGGCCGGACAGCCCGGAAAAAGCGAAACTCGACCGCGTGCCCAATCCGCAAGCCGATACCAATTACGTGGTCCGCTTCACCGCGCCTGAATTCACTTCGCTCTGCCCGGTGACGGGCCAGCCGGATTTCGCCCACCTCGTGATCGACTACGTGCCGGGCCAGTGGCTGCTGGAATCCAAATCGCTGAAACTCTATGTCGCGAGCTTTCGCAATCACGGCGCCTTCCACGAGGATTGCACGGTCATGATCGGCAAGCGGATCGCCGGCGAGATCAAACCGAAATGGCTGCGCATCGGCGGCTACTGGTATCCGCGCGGCGGCATCCCGATCGACGTGTTCTGGCAGACCGGCCAATTGCCGAAGGGCATGTGGATCCCCGACCAGGGCGTCGCGCCGTATCGCGGGCGCGGTTAGGGCTGCACGTCCGGCCTCGCCGCCGCATCCGCCGGCCGCGTCTGGCGTAAAGATTCGCGCAGACGAAGCCCAGAGCAATCATCACGGCGGCGGCCGTCAGCAAGGTCGGCACCTTGCCGGCGTGCTGGATGCCGAAGCCATAGGCGATCGGGCCGATGGTCTGGCCGATGAAGAAGAAAAACGAATGCAGCGACAGCGCGGTGGCGCGCGCTTCCGCCGACAATTCGCTGGCAAACACCTGCAGGCAGCCGTGGATCATGTAGAAGCCCCAGCCCATGAAGATCAGGCTGAGCGTTTGCAGCTTCCATTGGGGACCCATCGCGACCGCGACGAGTTGCACACCGACCATGGTTGCACCCGCGATCATCATGCCGTTGACGCCGAGTTTTGGCAGAAACCGTGACACCGTCAGGGTGTAGAACAGCCCGCCGACGGCAAAGCCCGCGATCACGATACCGGCGATCGAAAGCGAGGTTTCGCCAAGCTCGAACAGGAAGGCGGCGATGAAGGGAAACAGGCCGAGCACGCAGCAACCTTCGACGAAGACGGCCGTGTAGCAGATGCGCGCGTTCGGGTTGGTGAAGGTCGTGCGATAGCCTTGCTTGAGGGCGGACAGGCTGGTCCGCGGCGGACGCTTCAGCGCCGCGCCGCGAAATCCGACGGCCACCACGATCGAGGCCAGCACGACAATCAGGCCCAGCACAGCGAGCACACCGCGCCAGCCGAGAAAGTCTCCGATCAGGCCGGACACCGAAGCGCCCAGCAAATTTCCGGTCATGGCGCCGGCCAGCGTCCGCCCGATCGCGATCTGCCGCTTCTCGGGCCCGACGAGATCGCTGGTCAGCCCCAGCGCGATCGGAAATACGCCGCCCGAGCCGATGCCGGCGAGAATGCGGGACGCAAACAGCAGCGGAAACGATGTTGCCACCGCGCCGAGGATGTTGGCCAGGCCGAGCAGCGCCAGGCAGACCACCATCAGCCGCGCCTTCCCGAACATGTCGGCGACGGCGCCCAGCACGGGCTGGATGATGGCAAAGGTGA
The DNA here is from genome assembly GCA_043099345.1 of Bradyrhizobium sp. TZ2. Lineage (GTDB taxonomy): Bacteria > Pseudomonadota > Alphaproteobacteria > Rhizobiales > Xanthobacteraceae > Bradyrhizobium. The sequence goes on from CP170752.1 coordinate 5,403,721, forward strand.
AGGCGAAGACGGCGGCGAAGCTGGCGGCGGTCGCGATGCTGACCGAAAAATCCTCGGCCACGTGCGGCAGTACCGGATCGAGCGCGCGGGCGGAGAGACTTGCCGAAAAGGTCGCGAGCGCAATGATATTGAGCGCCGGCGGCAGGCCGCTGGGTGCGGTCACGGCGAGACCCGCGTCATTGCTCTGTTCCGCGCTTGGAAAGCGCGTCGAACTCCATCAGGGTCTTCAGCAAGGATTCGAACTCGCGCAGCGGCACCATGTTGGGTCCGTCCGACGGGGCATGATCGGGATCGGGATGGGTTTCGATGAATACGCCGGCAACGCCGACGGCGACCGCCGCGCGGGCCAGCACGGGCACAAATTCGCGCTCGCCTCCGGATGATGCGCCCTTCCCGCCCGGTTGCTGCACCGAATGGGTGGCATCGAAAATGACGGGCGCGCCTGTCGTGCGCGCCAGGATCGGCAGCGCGCGCATGTCGGAGACCAATGTATTGTAGCCGAACGACGCGCCGCGCTCGGTCACCAGCACGTTCGGGTTGCCGCCGCCGGTGATCTTGCTGACGACGTTCGCCATGTCCCATGGCGCGAGGAACTGGCCCTTCTTGACGTTGACGGCCTTGCCGGTCGCGGCGGCTGCGAGCAAAGATCCGTCTGCCGGCACCAGGAAGGCCGGGATCTGCAGCACATCGACCGCCTGCGCGGCTTCTGCGCATTGCGCGGCCTCATGCACATCGGTCAGCACGGGTAATCCGAGGGAGGAACGTATTTCGGCAAAGATCGGCAGCGCCTGTGGAGCCCAACGCCGCGCGCGGCCGAGCCCGAGGTGCGGTTGGCCTTGTCGAAAGAGGTCTTGTAGACGAGACCGATTCCGAGACGGCCTGCGATTTCTTTCAGCGCGCCGGCCACTTCGAGCGCATGCGCGCGGCTCTCGAGCTGGCAGGGTCCGGCAATGATCGACATCGGCAGATCGTTGCCGAATTTGACGCCGCCGACGGTGACGACCGGTGCTGCCTGGAGGTTCGCGTTCAAGGGATTTTCCTTCGTATCTGGTGCGGACCATGCCGGTCCGCACCATCAGGATCAACCCTAATCGGCCCCTGAATATCAGGGTTGCGCAGACAGTTATTTTACCGCGGAGAAGGCCGTCGGCACCAGCAACTGGCTGACGATGTTGTCGATGATCTGGCCGTCCTCTTCGCTCTTGGCGCGGCCGGCGATCCAGTCGGGATCGGACTGGAATGCGGTCCATTTCTTTTCGCGATCGGCAAGCAAATCCCACGCGACGAAATAGGTCAGTTCCTGATTGGAGGTGCCAATCAGCGTAGTGAAAAAGCCGGCCTGCTTGATGCCGTGCTTCTCCCACAATTTCAGCGTCAGCGTATCAAAACGCTTCATCAGCGCCGGCAGGCGCCGGGCAGACAGCGATAAACGCGCATTTCCATGATCATCGGCTTCACTCCCTCGATTTATTGTTCTTGCAGGTCACGGGAGCGGTTTGTCGCAACAATTGACGCGTTCGTCAAAGGTGACAACGCCCTCATCCTGAGGAGCCGCGATAGCGGCGTCTCGAAGGATGGGCCGCGGGCCTCGTGGTTCGAGACGGCGCTAACGCGGCTCCTCACCATGAGGAGCGAAATAAGCGCCGCGCTACACCAACCGGCTCTGCACCACCGCGGCTTGAATGAACGACGCAAACAAGGGATGCGGCTCGAACGGCCGTGACTTCAGCTCGGGGTGGAATTGCACGCCGATGAACCAGGGATGGTCCTCGTATTCGACGATCTCCGGCAGTACGCCGTCGGGCGAAAGTCCTGAGAAGCGCAGGCCGTGCTGTTCGAGCCGGTCCTTGTAGGCGGTGTTGACCTCGTAGCGATGGCGGTGGCGTTCCGAAATCTCGGTCGCGCCGCCATAGACTCCCGACACCCGACTGCCGCGCTTGAGCGCCGCGGGGTACGCGCCAAGCCGCATGGTGCCGCCGAGGTCGCCGGATTTCGAGCGTTTCTCGAGTTCGTTGCCACGCAGCCATTCCGTCATCAGGCCGACCAGTGGCTCCTTGGTCGGGCCGAACTCGGTGGAGTTCGCCTCCTCGATACCGACGAGATTGCGCGCGGCTTCGATCACGGCCATCTGCATGCCGAAGCAGATGCCGAAATACGGCACGTCGCGGACGCGGGCGAACTGCGCCGCGCGAATTTTGCCCTCGGCCCCGCGCTGGCCGAATCCGCCGGGCACCAGAATGCCGTTGACGTGTTCGAGGAACGGCGCCGGGTCCTCGTTCTCGAAGACTTCGCTCTCGATCCAGTCGAGATTGACCTTCACCTTGTTGGCGATGCCACCATGCGACAGCGCCTCGATCAGCGATTTATAGGCGTCCTTCATGCCGGTGTACTTGCCGACAATGGCAATGGTCACCGCACCTTCCGGGTTACGGACGCGCTCGTTGATGACGTTCCAGCTCTGCAGCGCCGGCGGAATTTTCGGCGCGATGCCGAACGCAGCCAGGACCTCGTCGTCGAGGCCGGCGGCGTGATAGGCCTCGGGCACGGCGTAAATATTGTCGACGTCCCTCGCCTCGATCACGGCGCTTTCGCGCACGTTGCAGAACAGGCCGAGCTTGCGCCGCTCTTCCTTCGGAATCTCGCGGTCGGTGCGGCACAAAAGGATATCCGGCTGGATACCGATCGAGCGCAGCTCCTTTACCGAGTGCTGGGTCGGTTTTGTCTTCAGTTCGCCGGCGCTCGGGATGAACGGCAGCAGCGTCAAATGAATGTAGACCGCGTGATCGCGCGGCAGTTCGTTCTTAAGCTGACGAATCGCTTCGAAGAACGGCAGTCCTTCGATGTCGCCGACGGTGCCGCCGATCTCCACCAGCACGAAATCATATTCGTCATTGCCCGAGAGGACGAATTCCTTGATCGCGTTGGTGACGTGCGGAACGACCTGAATGGTAGCGCCGAGATAATCGCCGCGGCGTTCCTTGGTGATGATGTCCTGATAGATGCGACCGGTGGTGATGTTGTCAGCCTTGGTGGCCGGACGCCCGGTGAAGCGCTCGTAATGCCCGAGATCGAGATCGGTCTCGGCGCCGTCGTCGGTCACGAACACTTCGCCGTGCTGATACGGCGACATCGTTCCAGGATCGAGGTTGAGATAGGGGTCGAGTTTACGGAGCCGGACCTTGTACCCGCGGGCCTGCAGCAGGGCACCGAGTGCCGCCGAAGCCAAACCCTTTCCGAGCGAAGAAACCACGCCGCCGGTGATGAATATGTACCGCGCCATGGGACTCAACCTTTAAGGCCACGGCCCCGATTCGCCAAAACGAATCGCATGCATCGGCGAACATTTTGCCGGGCTGTGGGTGACGTTAAATTTAGAACGATATCAGAGCATTGATGGGAAGTTCTGATGCAGGACGGTAGAGGGCCGTCCTGCATAGCCACCCTGCTTTATTGCGAACGCGGTGCTTGCGGCCCCGATGGCGCCTGCTGGCCCTGCTGTTCATCCACCTTTTCCAGGGTGTCCAGAACGCCGCCAGAGGTCGGCGGGGCGACCGGGGTCGTGCCGCCGGGCTGGGACTGCGTCGCCGGCGCCGTGCCGAGGATCGAGCTCGGCTGGCGGTCGGCGCCGGCCATCAGGCCAGCGCCATGCTGGTCACGAAGAAAAGTCCCGCCAGAATCGCGGTCGTCCGCGTCAGCAGATTGGCCGTGCCGCGGCTCGACATGAAGCCGGCGCCGCCGCCCATGCCGAGACCGCCGCCTTCGGATTTCTGCAGCAGCACGGAGCCGATCAACACGGCGACAATCATGAGATGAACGACGATAATGACGGTCTGCATCTTGAAACCTTCCGTCACAAGCCGAGAGCGCCGGGCTTCGGCTGCACCATTGGGCTTGCGGGTTTTCCTGAAGTTGCGCGGTGTTACACGATCGGTAGGGGCATTGTCACCCCCAACCGCTGCCCGGGAGATAATTGCCGCTGGCTCAGCGGCAACCCGTCCGGCGTCTGGGCCCGCCTTCACGTTCCAGCTTGAGGCCGCGACGATTTCTCTTATAATAGACGAATGGATACTATTATAGACGATCTCAGCACCCGGCTAGCTCAGCGTTTGCGGCTTGAACGTGACAGCCGCGGCTGGTCGCTGGCCGATCTCGCCGAACGATCCGGGGTTTCCAAGGCCACCATCAGCAAGATCGAGCGCGCTGAGGTCAGCCCGACAGCGGTCGTGCTGGTGCGGCTCGCGAGCGCCTTCGAGCTTACGCTTGCAGGCCTGATGCTGCGCGCCGAAGGCCAGCAAGGGCGTCTTTCGCGCGCCGCCGAACAGCCGGTGTGGCGCGATCCCGAAACCGGCTATCTGCGCCGCCAGGTGTTCATCCGGCCCGATCATCCCATCGAGATCATCAGGGTCGAAATGCCGGCAAAACAGCGCGTGACGCTGCCGACTTCATCCTACGCCACATCCGCCAGGCGCTCTGGGTGCTGTCGGGCGCGCTCGTCATCATCGAAGGCGGCGAACGCCACGAACTCGGTACCGGTGACTGCCTCGGATTCGGTCCGCCGGCCGAAGTGACTTTTGCCAACGAAACCAACGCGCCCTGCACTTACGTCGTTGCCCTTGCCCGGAGCTAGCTCGATGCCGCCGATCAGGATCGAAGCGTTGACGTCCTCGCCCCTCGCCTGCGCTGCGCTGAGTGAAATGCTGGTGGAAACCGTCGCGTATGGCGGGTCGGTCAGCTTCATGCATCCGCTGTCACAGGCGACGGCAGCGGCATTCTGGCGCAACTCGCTCGCCTCGGCCGATCGAGGCGAACGGATCGTGCTCGGCGCCTTTGACGGCGAAGACCTGATCGGCACCGTGACGCTCGTGCTCAATCTCGCGCAGAACCAGCCGCATCGCGCCGAGATCGTGAAGATGATGACGCGGGTCGGTCACCGCCATTGCGGAGTTGCCACGCTGCTGTTGCGCGAGGCCGAACGCATCGCGATCGAGCGCGGGCGATGGCTATTGGTGCTGGATACCGCCGAGGACGAGGGCGCGGCCGGACTATACGAGCGGATGGGATTCAAGCTGACCGGCTTGATTCCGGATTACGCACTCAAGCCGCACGGTGGTCTCACGGGCACGCTGATCTACTGGAAGCGCCTGCAGGAAACCGTGCCGGCTTGAGCTAGCATCCCGCCGCGATTGCCAAGAAATCAGCCGCCTTCAGGCTGGCGCCGCCAACGAGTGCCCCGTTGACATTGGCGACCGCCATCAGCTCCGCAGCGTTGGAGGGTTTTACCGAGCCGCCGTAGAGAATGCGGATCTTGCCGCCCTCGGCTTTAAATCGCTCGGTGAGAACACCGCGGATAAACCGATGAACCTGCTCGACATCTCCAGCCGTCGGGGTCAATCCGGTGCCGATGGCCCAGACCGGTTCATAGGCTACCACCAGATTGGCCGGCGTCGCCCCGTCCGGCAGCGATCCCGCAAGCTGGCCGCCGCAGACATCCAGCGTCTGTCCGGCGTCGCGCTGCTTCTGGGTCTCGCCGATGCAGACGATGGCCGTCATCCCTGCCCGCCAGGCGGCCTCCGCCTTTTGCCGGACCAGGGCGTCGGTTTCGCCATGGTCGGCGCGCCGCTCGGAATGCCCGACAATGATGGCGCTGGCGCCGGCGTCCGCCAGCATTTCCGCCGAAAAGGTCACCGGTATGGGCCCCCGAGGTCTTTGGATGGCAGTCCTGGGCGCCGACGGCGAGTTTCGAGCTGCGCGCCCTGTCGGCGAATCCTGCGATCAGGGTCGCGGGAGGGCAGACCAGGAGGTCGGCCTTGCCGGCCAATGCACCCGCACCGGCGATCATGGCTTCGAATTCGGCCAAGGCGGATTTCAGGCCGTTCATCTTCCAGTTCCCGGCGATCAGCGGTCGGATGGCGTCGGTCATGGCAATTGTCCTGCAAATGTCAGACTTGATGGCGTGGAGATGCGCTAGCAGAGGCGCGCGACCAGTTCCAGATACCGGTCAGGCGATCTCCTGCCCGTTAACCGCTTCAAATGGCCCGCCCCGGTGAGGTTGCGAGGGGGCGGCTGCCACTTTATGATGCGTTATCAACCCGGTGACGCCCTGTTGCGGAATTCGATCCGAACCGGATCAGATTTTCGTTGGGCACGACCCGGTTCCCCTCCTGAAAACAAGTTGGACCTATGCTTCGAGGAATTCGGAAAGCCTCATCAAACTGGCTCGGCAAGGTTGTCATGGCCGTCGTGATGGGTGTTTTGATCGTCAGTTTCGCAGTTTGGGGCATCGCCGACATCTTCAAGGGATTCGGCCAGTCGTCCCTGGCGAAAGTTGGCGGCACCGAGATTTCGACGGAGCAGTTCCGTCAGATCTACACGGACAAGCTGCAGCAGCTCGGCCGCAGTTTCGGCCGTCCGCTGACGTCGGAGCAGGCCCGCGCCTTCGGGCTTGATCGGCAGGTACTGCAGCAGACCATCGCCGAAGCAGCACTCGACGAGGAAGCGCGGCGCATGGGGCTTGCCCAGTCCCAGGAAGAGACCATGCGGCTCATCTACAGCGACCCCCATTTCAAGGGATTGGGCGGCGCCTTCGACCCCGCACGTTTCCAGGCCACGATCCGGCAGTTCGGCTACACCGAACAGCGCTATCTCGCCGAGCAGCGGCGCGTCGGGCTGCGGCGCCAGATCGTCGGCACCGTTTCGGCCGGCATCGAGCCGCCTAAGGTGCTGATCGATGCGCTGACCCGTTTCCAGAACGAGCAGCGCTCGATCGAATACGTCAAGCTCGACGCCGCGCAGGCTGGCACGATCGATCCGCCCTCGCCCGAGGCGCTGGCTGCCTATTTCGAGGACCACAAGACCCAGTTCCGCGCGCCTGAATATCGCAAGCTTTCGTTTGTGGTGATCAACCCCGAAGAGATCGGCAAATGGAGCGAGGTCTCTGACGAGGACGCGAAGAAAATCTTCGAACAGAACCGCGACAAGCTCGGTACGCCGGAGAAGCGCGAAGTCTCGCAGATCGCGTTTCCCAACGAAGGGGAAGCGCAGGCCGCGCGTAGCCGCATCACGTCGGGAACGTCGTTCGACGACCTCGCCAAGGAGCGCAATCTCAATCCGTCCGATGTCTACCTCGGCCTGATGGCAAAATCTGCGATCATCGATCCCGCAATCGCCGAGGCGGCGTTCTCGCTGCCGTCGGGCGAAGTCAGCCAGCCGGTGCAAGGACGGTTCGGCGTGGCGCTGGTCAGGGTTGGCAAGATCGAACCGGGCGTGACGCCAACGTATGAAAGCGTCGCAGCGCAGGTGAAGAAGGAAATCGCGACCGAGCGCGCGCGCGCCAAGGTCAACGAAATCCAGAACAAGATGGAAGACGAGCGCAGCGGCGGCGCCAACGTGGTCGAGGCTTCGCAGAAGCTCGGCCTCACTCGTCACGATCGACGCCGTCGATCGCTCTGGCCGCCTCCCCAACGGCCAACCCGTGACCAACATTCCGCGCGGCCTCGACGTGGTTTCACAGGCCTTCAACAGCGACGTCGGCGTCGACAACGAACCGATCCAATTTGCCGGCGGCTATGTCTGGTACGACGTGCTCGGCATTACGCCCTCGCGCGAACGGACGCTCGATGAAGTCCGCGGCCAGGTCGAGACGAAATGGCGCGAGGACCAGATCTCGACCAAGCTGCGGGCGAAAGCGACCGAGATGGTGCAAAAGCTGGAGCAAGGCGGCGCGCTTGCCGAGGTCGCCGCTTCGGCCGGGGCGAAGGTCGAAACCGCGACCGGTTTCCGCCGCGATGCCTCGCCGCCCGGCGTGCCCTCGGCTGCCATCACGGCGGCCTTCCGAACCCCAAAGGACGGCGTCGGGCAAACGCCCGGCTCTGGTGGCAGCGAGTGGATCGTGTTCCGCGTCACTGATGTCGTCGTGCCGCCGGTCGAGACCGCCTCGGAGGAGCTGAAGAAGCTGAAAGACACGCTGCAACGCGGGCTGACTGACGAGCAGGTCGCGCAATACGTGACCAAGATCGAATCCGAGATCGGAACCACCATCAACCAGGCCGCCTTCGCGCAGGTGACGGGCGCTAACAACTGAGCATCATCTGGCGGGACAAGCCTGGAAATTTCCCGCCGATGATGCTTCAAGAAGACACCCCAATCCTGAAGGCACGCGATGGACGACCTCAAATCTATCATCGGAAAAGTCGCCACCGGTGCGACGCTGTCGCGTGACGAGGCGGCCTCCGCCTTCGACGCCATGATGTCCGGCGAGGCCACGCCCTCGCAGATGGGCGGTCTCTTGATGGCGTTGCGCGTGCGCGGCGAAACCGTCGATGAAATCACCGGCGCGGTGGCGGCGATGCGCGGCAAGATGCTGCGGGTCAAGGCGCCTGCGGACGCCGTCGATGTGGTCGGCACCGGCGGCGACGGCTCCGGTTCGGTCAACGTCTCGACTTGCGCGGCCTTCATCGTCGCGGGCGCCGGCATCCCGGTCGCCAAGCACGGCAACCGCGCGCTGTCCTCGCGCTCGGGTGCGGCCGACGTACTGGCCTCGCTCGGCGTCAAGATCGACCTCACGCCCGACCAGGTCGGCCGCTGCGTGCAGGAGGCCGGCATCGGCTTCATGTTCGCGCCCTCCACCACCCCGCCATGAAGAACGTCGGCCCGACCCGGGTCGAACTCGCCACCCGCACGATCTTCAACCTGCTCGGGCCGCTCTCCAATCCGGCTGGCGTCAAGCGCCAGATGGTCGGCGTGTTCTCACGGCACTGGGTGCAGCCCTTGGCGCAGGTGCTGAAGAATCTCGGCTCCGAATCCGTCTGGGTGGTGCACGGTTCCGACGGGCTCGATGAAATCACCCTTACCGGTCCGAGCTTTGTCGCAAGCCTCGACAACGGCAAGATCAGCACCTTCGAGGTGACGCCGGAAGATGCGGGCCTCTCCCGCGTCGGCGGCGAGGCACTCAACGGCGGCGACGCCGACGCCAACGCGATCGCGCTGCAAAGCGTGCTCAACGGCAAGCCGAGCGCCTATCGCGACGTCGCGCTTCTGAACGCCGCGGCGGCGCTGATCGTGGCCGGACGCACCAAGGATTTGAAGGAAGGCGTGGCGCTCGGGACCAAGTCGCTCGACAGTGGTGCTGCGGCGGCACGGCTGAAGCACCTGATCGCGGTCTCACGCGGCTGATCGCAGGAGCGCCAGAGATGTCCGATATCCTGAGCAAGATCGAGACCTACAAGCGCGAGGAAATCGCCGCAGCGAAGCGGACGCATCCGCTTTCCGACGTCGAAGCGCGCGCCAGGGCGGCCTCGCCGCCACGCGGTTTCCTTCGCGCGATCCGCGACAAGCTCGCCCGCGGCGACTATGCGCTGATCGCGGAAGTGAAGAAGGCCTCGCCGTCGAAGGGACTGATCCGCGCCGACTTCGACCCGCCTGTACTGGCTAAAGCCTACGAGGCTGGCGGCGCGGCGTGCCTGTCGGTCCTGACCGACACGCCCTCCTTCCAGGGCCATCTCGACTTCATGGTGGCGGCGCGCGCGGCGACCAGCTTGCCGGTGCTGCGCAAGGACTTCCTGTTCGATACCTATCAGGTGGTGGAAGCCCGCGCCCATGGCGCCGACTGCATCCTGATCATCATGGACGCGCTCGACGATGCGACCGCGAAGGACATCGAGGACGCCGCCATCGCGCTTGGCATGGACGTGCTGATCGAAATCCACGACAGCACCGAGCTCGATCGCGCGCTGAAGCTTCGCTCGCCGATGATTGGCGTCAATAACCGCAACTTGCGGACCTTCGAGACCACGCTGGCGACCAGCGAGGCGCTGGCCCCGCTGATCCCGCGCGACCGCCTGATGGTCGGCGAAAGCGGCATCTTTACACCGGCCGATCTCACCCGCCTCGAACGCGTCGGCATGTCGACCTTCCTGGTCGGCGAAAGCCTGATGCGGCAGGCCGATGTGACCGCGGCGACCCGCGCGTTGCTGGCGCGGACCAATACGCCGCGCGCGACCGGGACTGGCTAGCAGATGGCGCGGAAGGCTTCCAAAGGCGGCTCCGCCCTCACCCATATCGATGCGTCGGGCGAAGCGCGGATGGTCGACGTGTCGGCCAAGGAAGCGACCGAACGCACGGCCGTTGCCGAAGGGCGCGTCGTCATGGGCAAGGCGACGCTTGAGCTGATCATCTCCGGCAACGCCAGGAAGGGCGACGTATTGGGCACAGCCCGCATCGCCGGCATCATGGCGGCGAAGCGCACCTCGGAGCTGATACCGCTGTGCCATCCGCTGGCGCTGTCGAAGGTCACGCTCGACATTACGCCCGACAAGAAGCTGCCCGGCTGCAACGTTCGCGCCACCGTCAAGGTCACCGGGCCGACCGGCGTCGAAATGGAAGCGCTGACGGCGGTGTCGGTCGCCTGTCTTACGATCTACGACATGATCAAGGCGGTCGAACGCGGCGTTCGCATCGAAGGCGCCATCTCGTCGAGAAGATCGGCGGCAAGTCCGGGCACTATCGCACAGAGGCTTGAGCGCTCGGATGGCGTGCGGGGTCACGCGTGTGACCGGCGCGGCAAGGAAACGAGCCGCGGGCCGGTGGGGTTGTCTGTTTCGGGACCTTCTCAAGGAGGAATTCCGATGTCGATCTACAGGCTTCTTGGCGCAGCGTCTGCGTTGGCGGTGATGACGGCGCCTGCCATGGCGCAGCAGGTCATATCATCCTAGCCGGGCTATTGCGCGTTCTTCTATCCGAACGCCACTGCCAGAACAGGGGTCCCGGGCAATCCCTACACCGGCGGCTATCAGCCGTACGTCAGCCAGGGCAATCTGATGCCGGGCAACAGTCAGACGGTCGGCGTCGGAAGAAGCGAGGGTACAAATCCACGACGCGCGCAAAGGTGACGGGCGCGCACGTGCAGTGACGGCTGCGCCAAAGCGAGCGCCGAAGTAACTCCGCAATGTTGAACTCTGGATAGACTATTCCTGGCAGAAGCTACCTGCTAGCGCTTCCCGTTCTCGCCCGCTTCGGCAGCGCGTCGCCAGTGCGCCTTCTGCGACTTCGGGTACGTTCGTCACTGTTTGTCGATCTCGCAGGACGGTCTCGTCAGGAATATTCCCAACCCTTTAGAGTTCCCACTCAACTGTTACTTGTATCGTGTTCAGGTTGTGCTTCAATGACGGTACAAGTTCCCAAAATGGGACGGTCCAATGATCATTCCGCAGCAAACCGACCTCGGGCGGCGCGTAGTCTACCGGCCTCCGGGGCTGGACGGTACGGCGTCATCAGCGCGATATACACCCGCCGCGTGTTCGTCCGGTTCGATCACCAGCACTACAGCCGCGCGGTCAACGAGGCCTATCTTGAGTTTACCAAACGACCGGCTGAGCCGTGCCGCGTTCACATGGGGCGCAGAGCAGGCAGTACGACGCGCCGCGCCTTTCGGGGCGTCATCTTCACGGAATTCGCGCACCGTCACCGCAATTCTGTCACCGTAATTCCAGCCTCTGAAGAATGTCCGGATCTCGTGGCCGGCCGGCGGAGCGGCGGTCGACGACGAGCGGCGCTCCCAGGCGCCGTTCATGGCGATTACCGGCCATAAGGGTCATCATCCAACCGCGATGTGTTTTTCGACGACTGGTTCCATCAAAAACGATTTCCTCTTTTATCTCAATGCGAAGCACAAAGCGCGGCAACGCGCATATTTCATCAGCGGCCGTGTTCCATTGAACCTTGCATCAAGCTGTCTGAACAAACGTTCGTTGAAGGAAACCGGAGGTTTCCCTTGAAGCTTTTATCTAATCATATTTGCAATTGCGGCCGTCGCCCTTCATCACTGCAACCATCATGCTGTCGTCGTACTCACCTTCGACCGAGCGTCATGCCGCCGGTACAGTCATAGGTCATTGCAAGAATTTCCCATAGCCTGACCGGGACAAAAGCTTCTGAGCTATTGCCTTACTAAGCGGCGTCAGAAGCATTGAACCGGGGCCACGTTCGGGAGTTTAACCCTATCGCAAGGACCCTCACTGGGAAGGGTCGCAAGCTGGCGCGAGATCGATGAAAACGGTCTGGATTTACGTCGGATACAGAAACAGGTCGGCGACCGTGACCATCTCAAAGGTGTTTAAACTCGACCTCGCCGATGAGTGGTTCGTGGTGAACGATCCCGACGGCGTCGTGTTTGAATTTGAGGTCATAGGCGGTGTAGACGACGAAACCGGATCAGGACGTCAACGGCATCGCTAGGACCGAGGTCGACCACCACATGAAATGCCCGGCGTTGCGGGCAATGGTGCGACATGCGCGATATCTCTGGCAGGTCCGCCGCGCATCCACAGCATCCACGACGACAGCTAGGTCGAAGTAGCTTGGCGAGCCTGATGGCCTCTCCCTCGTCGTCGCAACATTCAACGGAGGGAACGGTCCCGGCGCACGCCAGTCCCGCGCCGGGGCCGTTTCTTTGACACGACAGAGAATTCTGACCAAGAACGAGCATGGGCGCGATGCCTTCACTCAACTCGTTCGGCGGCTGCCCGTGAACGATGCGCTGTAACGCGAGGAAGATTTAATGGGCGCCTCGAATATTTCGGTGCCGTTCTCATCTCGGACCGAGATGTAGTTGCCGGGCCTTGCGAAGGACGGACGCTCCGTACCAATCCGGTGGGCGATGTACTGAGCGTGATCCTTCGCTTCCCTGGACGACCTGCATTGATGCCCCAGGACGTCATGGGCCGGAAGCTCTCCGACCAGGTCAAAGAAAAACTGCTTCATGGTCGCATAACCCATCATTGCGCCGACTGTTCCTATCGCTGGTGCCATTAGAGGCCGAACGGCGTTACGCGCATTTAGCTGCCCGGCCTCAAGGAACCCTTCAGCCGTCAACCCGGCGGACTTATTTGACTTGCGTCGCCCTTCCGTAAAGCGCACCCTGACTTATCACCGGCTCGGCAGGGTCCGTAGGCGTCGGTGGCTGAGAGTGTTGTGCTCCCGCCTCATAGACAGGGGAGTACCTCATGCCCGACCCGCAACTGACTAACAAGCATTTCCCTCATCAAGCCGCGCGGCCCCGCTGTCCGATGTGCCAAACCCACATGGAGGTGCTGCATGCTGTACCGGGAAGGTCCGGCTTCGCACACTGGACCTTACGGTGTACGAAGTGCGGGCTTGTCCAAGAATCTCAAGCTCCTGCGGATCCGAATAATTCCCAAGCATCAGGGTGGATCGCGGTGAACTGAAACGGCCGCTATAAGTGGCTCTCGCCTCAGATCAGGTGCACTGCCACCGTGATTCCTGTCACCGTAATTCCGTCCAGACCCATTGTTAGCGGCGGGAATCTCTTTCGGCCTGTGCTCGCTTGTTCGCCTGTGACACCCGTCCAATTGTTGAGCGCGGGAGTTTGATACTTCGTCGGCGATTCGGAATCGCCTTCATGCCTTCATGGGAAGTTGGCTCATTTGTCGGGCGGGGAAATTGTTGTGGCCTACGAAGAAAGCGCTCGCCGAGCCGCTTCTCCTAGTTCCTTCCTCGCCTCAAATTTTTGGAGGCGTGTGAGCTCCTTGTTAACCCGCTTGAGGGCAGCCACGAAAACCTGCTTACGGTGGAGAGAATGCTCGGCAGCCCCCGAAACGCTTTGGCCGCGCGGCTCGGCGGTGCCTTTGCTGATACGACGCCGGTGAAATGCGAGCGTACGCTCCTGTCCCGAAGCTTCCTGAGTGATGATTTTAGGTTTTCAAGTGTCGTGCGATCCGTGTCACCAACTTCGGGGTGATGAGAGGAGGTCTGTATGAGCGCTTTCTCATCGTGATTTAGGATGCTCAGCTCGAACTTGCAGGGCGCAGACATTTGACACCTCATACATGCAATTCGTTGCCTTACCGTCGTTGCGCTAACCAGCTTTACCAATCATATCCACGATGCGTTTCCGCGGCTCTCTCACGATAGCCCGATGAATTACGGCGACAGTCTACTCAATTGCCGCGTCGCGTCTTTGTAACATCGCCTGCGACTTAAGTGCGCTGTCACCGTGATTCCGGAGCCACACTTGCTAGAATCCTCGCCCTCGGCGAGAACGGAACCCGAAAAATCCTGAAGCCGGCGATATCGGGAAACCACTCTGCCGCTTCAGGCGATGCCAACGTCAGAACCGCGGCCGGGACTTCGCCGCTGATCAGCCGGTCGATCACCCCAGCCTGTCCTTCGCTGAACTGGACTTCGGCTGCTCCCGCCGCCATGAGCGCGGCGCTGACGCTTCCGCTCGATGCGGATTGCTTCTCATCAATCGCAATGCTCTTGTTGTTCAGGTCGGACAACGTGTTGATCTCCGGACGTGCCAGCAGAAGCGCCACCAGATTGTCCGGGTTGCCTGGCGATACGGATGCAGTCTTGTCGGCATCGGCCTCGCCGGGTTCCGTTCCGGGATTATCCGATTTGTTGGCCGGCTCCGATCCCAGCGTGATCGCCGTCACGCGATCGGCCATTCCCGTCGCTTCTACAACCTGCCCTGAATTGTCCGGGGCGCCAAAGCGGGAGCACCACCCGCCGCAGCAGGCGACGCAGCGATCTCGGCAGCGATCTCGGGGTTGGCAGGCGGCGCGGCAATGTCCGATTTGGCTGGCGCCGAATTGGCCGGTGGCGGCGCGGCGACCTCGGCGGCGACATTAGCGACGGCCTCAGAGTTGGGGCCCTCTGTCGGCTGCGACGCGGCGATGGCGGCTCCCCGACCCGGCTCCGGCCTATCGGAGCCTTCCAATTTGCGCTCCGGCTCTTGAGCTCCTGTGACGTCTTTTTCTACGGCCTTTTCCTGAGCCACTGTCGCCGTGGCCGCCGGAATTTCCTTCCTGGTTGGTTGATGTGCGAGCTTGCGAGCGGCGGTCTTTTGGTGTTCGATGCCTTGGTGTTCGATGCTTTGGCGTTCGACGCCGCCATGCCGGCGCGCGGCACCGGGCGCGGAACTGGTACGGGCTGCCTTGCCACGGGTGGGCGGGCCGTGTGTTCGACTGCTTCTCGTTCCGCCTCAGCCGGCATCACAAGGTTCGTCTCGCCTTCCTCGCGGTGCCGAGCAGACCAGGCCCGAGCAGACCAGGCCATATAGGATTGACACGCTCTGTTGCACGGCAGCCCATCTATATAAACGACGCCGGGTGAATCGAGCGGATTTGCTTGCAGGGCTCCAGTCGAGCAGAGGAACAAGATCAGGGTCGGCAAAGTCCATTTTCTCGACATGACTACTCCGTTTTGAACGCACATGGAGTGCGAACCGGCTTTCTTGAAAGATCACGCCGGAGTTACGATTGAATGGGGATGGGGTTTCAAAAAAGGTGGTCTTGCATCCACTTCTCCTGACCGCCTTGCCATTGGAAGACCGCAAACGCAGGACGACCTTCGAATCCAGACAGCGAGACAAGCCATGGTGAAACCGTTTCCGTCGAAGACCCACATCGGCAATCACATGCTCCATCCCGAAACGCTGATGCTGAACTACGGCTACGATCCGCAACTGTCGGAAGGAGCCGTCAAACCACCGGTTTTCCTGACATCGACCTTCGTCTTCAGGACCGCCGAAGATGGGCAGGACTTCTTCGATTTCGTCTCGGGTCGGCGCGAGCCTCCCGATGGGATGGGCGCGGGCCTGGTTTATTCGCGCTTCAACCACCCAAATAGCGAGATCGTCGAGGACAGGCTCTCTGTTTACGAGCGCACCGAGAATTGCGCGCTGTTCTCTTCAGGCATGGCTGCAATTTCGACCACGATCTTGGCGTTCGTCCGCCCTGGCGACGTCATTCTGCACTCTCAACCGCTCTATGGCGGAACAGAAACCCTGTTTGCGAAGACGCTTGCGGGCCTCTCCATCGGAGCGGTGGGCTTTGCCGACGGCATCGACGAAACCGCGGTCAGACTGGCTGCAGAGGGCGCCATGCGCAAAGGCCGGGTTTCGATGATCTTTATCGAAACCCCGGCCAATCCCACCAACGGCCTGGTCGATATCGCGATGGTCCGCCGCGTCGCCGAGATGATCGGCCAGGCCCAGGGGCACACGCCGATCGTCGCATGCGACAACACGTTACTCGGGCCGGTGTTTCAGCGGCCGATCGAGCACGGCGCGGATCTTTCGGTATATTCGCTGACCAAATATATCGGCGGTCATTCCGACCTGATCGCAGGCGCCGCACTCGGCTCAAAAGCGCTCATGAAAGACGTCAAAGCGCTGCGAGGCGCCATCGGGACCCAACTGGACCCCCATTCCTGCTGGATGATCAGCCGGTCGCTCGAAACACTGAGCATCCGCATGGAAAGGGCTGACAGAAACGCGCGGCTCGTGGCCGATTATCTGCGCGAGCACGACAAAGTAGCTGATGTCCACTACCTTGCTCACCACGACGAGGCCTCCCCCGCCGGCCGTCTGTTCGCAAGGCAATGCACCGGCGCGGGCTCCACGTTTTCGTTCGACATTGTCGGCGGCCAGGCTGCCGCATTCAAATTCTTGAACGCGCTTCAGATCTTCAAGCTGGCGGTGAGCCTGGGTGGCACCGAGGTCGCTTGCCAGCCTGCCCGCCAGCATGACCCATTCCGGCGTTCCCGCTGACATCCGCAAAAAAAATAGGGCGTTCTCGACTTCCCACGATCCGGCTGTCGATCGGCATCGAGCACCCGTCGGATCTGATCGCGGACATCGCCCAGGCTTTGCATGAGAGCTGAACAAGAGGAGCCGGACAGGAAACGAACCTGGCGAGCTTTGCATCGACACCGCGCTGCACGTCAGTTCGCCACCGCCCGCTTCGCAACCGCCGGCGCATTGGCGTTCACGGTAACCCCGCGCAGCAGGTTGAAGGCCGCATTGAGCGCCTTGTCGTCCTTCTCGGCCGGCGGGACGTAAGCTTGCGAGCCGGCCTGCTCGGCGCCGTCGGCCGCAAGGTGGCCGCGCATCGAGACTTCGCCCTTCATTTCGGACCGGGTCTTCAACTCGTCCGGCACGTCCTGCAGCACTTCGAGGTCGGGCGCGATGCCCTGGGCCTGGATCGAGCGCCCCGACGGCGTGAAGTAGCGCGCCGTCGTCAGCGCCATCGCGCCGTTGCCCGACCCAAGCGGGATGATCGTCTGTACCGAGCCTTTGCCGAACGTGCGCGTCCCTATCAGGGTGGCGCGCTTGTGGTCGCGCAAGGCGCCAGCCACGATCTCGGAGGCCGATGCCGATCCGCCGTTGATCAGCACCACAAGCGGCTTGCCCTTCGTCATATCGCCGCCACGTGCGCTGAAGCGCTGGGTTTCTTCCGCCGTCCGGCCGCGTGTCGAGACCACCTCGCCCCGCGTCATGAAGGCGCTCGATACCGAAACCGCCTGGTCGAGCAGTCCGCCCGGATTGTTGCGGAGGTCGATGACATAGCCCGCGAGCTTGTCCTGCGGGATCTCCTTCGAAATGCTTGATATCGCTTTCTTCAACCCGTCCGTGGTCTGCTCGTTGAAGCGGGTGATCCTGATATAGCCGATATCCCCGCCGTCGATGTGGAAGCGAACCGGCCGCACCCGTATGATTTCACGCACGATGGCGATATCGATCGGCGCGACCGAACCCTTGCGGCTGATCTTCAATCGTATCTTGCTGTTGGGCCGCCCCTTCATCCGGCTCACCGCCTGTTCGAGGCTCAGGCCCTGAACGGCGTCATCGTCGATGTGCGAGATCACGTCGCCCGACAGGATGCCGGCCTTGCCGCGGGCGTATCGTCGATCGGCGTGACCACCTTGACGAGACCGTCTTCCATCGTGATCTCGATGCCGAGCCCACCGAACTCGCCATGGGTAGTCTCCTGCATGTCGCTCCAGCCCTTCTCATTCATGTAGCGCGAATGAGGATCGAGCGAGGAGATCATGCCGTTGATGGCGCCTTCCATCAGCTTGGTATCGTCGGGCTTCTCGACGTAGCTGGTCTTGATCCGCTCGAACACGTTGCCGAACAAATTGAGCTGCGCGTAGGTATCCGGACGGGCCGCGGCCTTTGCCGCCGCAACTAGATGCGCTCCCTGCGGTCCCATGACGAGAACGGCCAGACAGGCGCCCGTTGCGGTGCCGAGGAGAAAGGCAAAGTTCCTGCGCATCGTTGAGCGATCCTTATTTTACTAGGGACGCCGCGATTCCCGTGAATCGGCGCCCTCCTCCGGCGTGGCCAACACACAATGGCTTTTTGGTCGGATCAAGGCGCGGATCTACCGGGCCATTAGGCGTTCAGGAGGTCTGGAGCCTTACCGGTTCTGATTGAATCCGAACCGGGCTCCAGACTCACGTTTTGACGCGTTTTCTTGATGCGAACCGGTATTCACCCCCCGATCAAGTCCGAGGGCATGCTTCGCTCGAAAAGCCTCTATTCGGCCTCATGCAGCCCGTTTTGCCAGGTTGAGGGCCTGGTTCCGAAGCCGCGCTTGGCGCGGGTGCCCAGCCAATAGCCGAACTGCGGAGGAACGTTGCGGAACGGGCCCTCCACGCCGAGCTTCAGCGCGGCGTCCATCGGCCAGTTGGGGTTATTGAGGATCTCCCGGCCGACGGCGATCAGGTCGGCCTGTTTGTCGCGCAGGATCTGTTCGGCCTGGTCGCCATGGATGATGAGCCCGACCGCCATCGTCATGATGTCGGCGTGGCGCTTCACATATTCCGACAGCGGCACCTGACAGCTGTACTTGATTTCCTTGCCCAGGATCGGCGCCATTTCGGTGATGCCGCCGGATGAGCAGTCGATGACGTCGACGCCCCGCGCTTTCAGGATTTTGGCCAGTCGCGCGCTCTGCTCCGGTCCCCATCCGGCGTTGTCTTCGACCGACAGGCGGACGAACAACGGCTTGTGGTCGGGCCAATGCGTGCGCACCGCTTCGGTGATCTCGGTGATGAACCGCATGCGATTGGCTTCGGAGCCGCCGTATTCGTCGGTGCGCTGGTTGGAGCGTTCGGAGAGAAACTCGTGCACGAGATAGCCGTGCGCGCCGTGCAGCTCCAGCACGTCGAAGCCAGCCTCATGCGCGCGCCGCGCCGCCTGGCCCCAGGCCTGTATCAGATCCTTTACCTCGCGCGTCTCCAGCGCCCGCGGCACCGGCCATTTCTCGCTATGGGCGATCGCGCTCGGCGCTACCGGCGTCCACGCCTCCCAGTCCTCGATATCAGGCGTCCGCTGCAGCGGGCGGTCGCCCTCCCATGGCCTGGTCGCGCGCGCCTTGCGTCCGGAATGGCCGAGCTGAATGCCGGCGGCCGCGTTCTGCTGCTTGATGAATTTGACGAGGCGGCCGAGCGGCTCGACAAAGGCATCATCCCAGATACCGAGATCGCCGACGGTGCCGCAGCCGCGCCGCTCGACCTTGGTCGATT
Source organism: Bradyrhizobium sp. TZ2 (assembly GCA_043099345.1). Classification (GTDB taxonomy): domain Bacteria; phylum Pseudomonadota; class Alphaproteobacteria; order Rhizobiales; family Xanthobacteraceae; genus Bradyrhizobium. The sequence continues at coordinate 5,423,050 of CP170752.1, forward strand.
CCACGACGACGAGGCCCGCGCCGCCGGCAGCGAACTTGCCGGCGTTCATCAGATGCCAGTCGGTCGGAAAGCCCTTCACTGCCGAATACTGATGCATCGGCGGCACCACGATGCGATTGCGCAGCTCGATCCCGCGGATCGTCATCGGGGAAAACAAGAGGCTTTCCGTCATTTCCGGTTTCCTCGTCTGCGGACATCATTGTCCCGGTGTGACACCGGGAGGTGTCTTCTACTTTGCGGTGTTGTCGGACTTCGTATCGGCGGATTTGGTCTCACCCTTGGCTTCATTCTTGGCCTTCGGCTTCGCCGGCGAGGCCTTCGCCGCATTCGCTGGCGCGCTGTCGCGAGCGATTCCCAGGGGTCCTGGCTCTTCTGTGCCGGTATGTTGCCCAGCGACCGCTGATAGGCCCTCTCGGCGTCCTTCTCGGCCGCAATTTCCGTAGGTGTCTTGACCTTGTCGGTTTCACCGGCCGCGGGCGGGCGGCTTTGCGCCCATGCACCCCCGGCCAGCGACGCGACCACTACCACTGCAGCCAAAATTCTACCCAGGATTTTCATGCGACTACTCCCCATACTTGGCCCAAGATATTGGCCGAAAATATTTGGCCCAAGGCTTAGCATAGCTCGCGCACCGGCTTAAGCGCTGGATTGGGCAGGAGCTTCAATCCCCCGCCCGTTGCCTGGGCCTGCGCAGTTTTGTAAACCACTGACATGAATTCGCCACTCGTTCCCAACTCCGCCGACGCCTTGCTGTTCGATCTCGGCCGCGTCGTGCTCGATATCGATTTCAACAAGGTGGTGGCCAGCTGGGCGGACCATGCCGGCTGCGAGCCAAGCCATCTCGTCAGCAAGTTTTCGCCCGACGAGGCCTGGCGGCGTCACGAGCGGGGCGAGATCAGCGACGCCGCATTTTTCGACAGTCTGCGCAATTCGCTCGGGATCGGCATCACCGACCTCCAGTTCCTCGAGGGGTGGAATGCGATCTTCACCGGCGAGATGCCCGGGATCGCTGCGATGCTTTCGCGCGCCGGAACGCGGTTGCCGCTCTATGCCTTCTCCAATACCAACGGCGCGCATGTCGAACATTTTTCGCGCGCTTACGCCGATGTCCTCGGTCATTTCCGCGAAATCTACCTGTCATCGACGATCGGGCTTCGAAAACCCGAAGCGGCGGCCTATGATCATGTCGTGAAGGCGATCGGCCTCCCGGCTTCGCGCATCGTGTTCTTCGACGATTCCGCCGAGAATATCGCGGGCGCGCGGGCGCGGGGCCTGACGGCGGTGCATGTGACATCGCCCGATGACGTCGCAACGGCGCTTGCCGCGCTGGGTATTTAGGATGAGACCGTCGTTGCGAGCGCACCGACTTGTCCGCCGTAGCTCACCGAGCGAAGGCGGAAGCAATCCATGGCCGCGAAGGAGGCGTGGATTGCTTCGTCGCTCTGCTCCTCGCAATGACGTCGAACTGGGAGTTCCGCCGTGGCGTTAATGCCTGTCGCCGACGCGCTTGCGGCAATCCTTGCCGGTGCAGACCCTTTGCCCGAAGAAATGATGGCGCTCGACGCCGCCTGGCATCGCGTGCTGGCGCGCGATCTCGCCGCGCGGCGCACGCAGCCGCCGCAGGACGTGTCGGCGATGGACGGCTATGCCGTGCGCGCGGCTGACGCCGCCGATCTCACCGCGCGGCTGACGGTGATCGGCGAGGTCGCCGCAGGCCGCCCGTTCGAGCGGAAGGTAGGCGCCGGCGAAGCGGTGCGGATTTTCACTGGCGGCGTGATCCCGATGGCGCCGACGCCGTCATCATCCAGGAAGACACGACAATCGATGGCGATCACATCACCATCACCGAAACGGCCGTGCGAGGGCGGCATATCCGCGCCGCCGGCGTCGATTTCCGCGAGGGCGATGTATTGCTTGCCCGCGGAAGCCGCCTGACCGACCGCGATCTGTCGCTGGCCGCAGGCATGAACTACCCGGAGATTCCGATACGTCGCCGCCCGAAGCTCGCAGTGCTGGCCACCGGCGACGAACTGGTCATGCCGGGCTCGGCCCCCGGCCCCGGCCAGATCATCTATTCAAATGGCTATGGGCTGCGGGCGCTGGCGCGGGCAGAAGGCGCCGAGGTTCTCGATCTCGGCATTGCCGCCGACACGGTCGCAGCCACCACAGAGGGGATCCGCCGCGCGCGCGAGGCCAACGCGGACATCCTGATCACCATGGGCGGCGCCTCGGTCGGCGACCACGACCTCGTCAAGCGGTCGCTGGAGGCCGAGGGCGTCACCATGACGTTCTGGCGGATCGCGATGCGGCCGGGCAAGCCGATGATGCATGGACGGCTCGGCGCGATGCGGGTGATCGGCCTGCCCGGCAATCCCGTCTCCTCCTATGTCTGCGGATTCCTGTTTCTGGTGCCATTGATTCGCGCGCTTTCGGGCCAAACGCGCGTCCATCATACGCGGGAGACGGCCCTGCTCGGCCGCGATCTCGCCGCCAACGACCAGCGCGAAGACTATCTTCGCGCGCGCCTCGAAGCGCGCGCGGACGGCACCCTGATTGCCGTGCCCGTGAGCCAGCAGGACAGCTCACTGTTGGGGAATCTCGCTGCGGCACGGGCACTAGTGATCCGTCCGCCGTTTGCGCCGGCGGCGGCGAGCGGTTCCCCTTGCGAGATCCTGCGGCTGCCGGAATGACGCCGTGAAGGGCGCGTTCCGACCAAACCGCGCCGCGTTCACCTGAAATTAAGTGGTTGCGGAACACATATCGAACATATAGTGTCCGTTCATGATTTGTTTCGAGGGCTTGTGTCCGCAAATGGGAGTTTCGGACTCCCGCGATGCTGGACCTGAAGACTCGAAACCAAACGATGCCAACCGGGGAATGCTCGCGATGCTCACGCGCAAACAGTACGAACTTCTGCGTTTCATCAATGAACGGCTGAAAGAGGCCGGCGTGCCGCCCCTCCTTCGACGAAATGAAGGACGCGCTCGACCTGCGCTCGAAGTCGGGTATCCACCGCCTCATCACTGCGCTGGAAGAGCGCGGCTTCACTTCGCCGCCTGCCCAACCGCGCCCGCGCCATCGAGGTCATTAAGCTGCCGGAGCTTGCGGGCGCCGGAGGCGGCAACGGCCGTCGCGGCTTCACGCCGAGCGTCATCGAAGGCACGCTTGGCAGGCGCTCGGTCAGCGCCCCTGCCGCCGAGGACGACGGCAACCGCCCGGTCGCGGTCCCCGTGATGGGCCGAATCGCGGCGGGTACGCCGATCGAGGCGCTGCAGACCCGCAGCCACACCATCAGCGTGCCGCCGGACATGCTCGGCTCCGGCGAACATTACGCGCTCGAAGTGCGCGGCGATTCCATGGTGGATGCCGGCATTCTCGACGGCGACATGGCGCTGATCCAGCGCAATGAAACCGCCGACACCGGCGATATCGTTGTGGCGCTGATCGACGAGGAGGAGGCGACGCTGAAGCGCTTCCGCCGCCGCGGCGCCTCGATCGCGCTCGAGCCCGCAAATGCCTCCTATGAAGTCCGCATCCTGCCGCCGAACCGGGTCCGGATTCAGGGCAAGCTGATCGGGCTGTACCGGAAGTATTGATCGGGTCTCCTGACGACACGACAACCAAGCCCTGGCCCGCGGCCGGGGTTTTTTTGTTCCTGTCGGGAACCATCGACTGTTAGCGCGCTTGTGATGACAGGCGCCGTGGGCCGGCCGCACTAATGCCCAGAACGAAGAAAAGACTCGGCGCCAAGTCCACTCTGATAGAGGCCTGTGCCTCCTGAAGACACGGGTCAGCTATCTCAAACGAGGAGCCATCCGATGTGTGACTATAGCCTCCATGCTGTGGCAACGCGTCCCGCCGAGGTCGGAGAGACGCTGATCACCACGACATTCCGTGGGACATCGACCCGCGGCTTTGCGTCCGAAAAGGACCCGGCCGTGGCAGTCTGCATGCTTCCCGGCACCGAACTGGCGTTCGCCGAGGACATCAAATACGATAACCGGTGGATCTGGACACGAACCACCCAATGGCGGGTCGGCAAGTTCAATCAGATCGAACCCGAAATGCACGATCGTCATCATGACGCGGTCGAATTTCCGGACGGAAGCCACGTCCTGGTGACGCAGCTTTGCGAAGGCCAGCGCGTGACCGTGCTGCAATTGCCAGTAACCCAAGCCGGCAGCGAACGCGCACCGAAGGCGGCAGAGGCGCCTGCGGCTGACTCGATCGTGACCGGCTAACTAACAACGCGCACGTGATCCGCCGGTTAGGGCCGGCGGATCACGGGAGATCCCTGCAAAGCGCACCGAGGGGCAGTCGGTGGTCAACAAAGTGACATGGCAAAGAGCCGGACGCGTCACCGAGCCCGGACGGTACATGTTCAGGTACGGCTGGCTCACCGTCACCGCGGATGATTTGGCGATCTGGCGGCAATTCCCCGACACCGCGTTCACGCTAGTTAATTTGCCGTCAGAACCCGACGCGCCTGAGGAATTCCACCTCGGCGCGTTCGAACTACCCGTCAGTTCCGCGATCGACGAGCACTAGTCCTTTGTTTGACGCGTTTTCTTTACGCGAACCGGTACCCATTTCGCTCGAAAACGCTATGTCGCCCTACTCTTCCGCCAGCAGGTCCGCCTCCGACGGCGTCGCGTCAATGGCTCGCGCCGTCGCGGGGCGCGCGAGAACCGTGGCGTCTGCGCCGCCCTCGTCTGCGGCGGCCGGCGACCACGGTCGGTCGATCCCCCTGGGTTTGACGGCATCGACGACAAATCCGTCACGGCCTCGCCGCAGCGCCATCGCGCCCTGCCTCCGCAGCCGTTCGGCATCGATCACGGAAGCTGCGCACCCCGCCGGCGCCGGCCTGATGGTCACGATCAGCGCCGCGCGCTCGCAATCATCCGCCAGCGCCTCCGGCTTGAGCGCCTGTGCAATGAACGCGCCGCCGGCGGATTGCATCACGCAGCCATGGTCGTCGCAGGAGACGCCCGCGGTGAGCGAGGCGTCAGTGGCCGTTCGCGGGTCGGCATCCGCCGCGAGCCACTCCTTGAGCAGGAAGGCATCCCTGGTCCCCTCTTTGGACCCCTTGGCCGCGTGCATCAGATGCAGCCGTCCATCCTGGCCGCGGACGCCGACATTGCGTCCATCGGCCGAAATCAGAATATCCGGCTGCGGTACCCGCGCCGCCCACACCGCCGCAAGCAGCACCAGGACCGCACCCGACCAGCGCAGCGGCGTGCGCAACAGGCCGAGCAGGGTAATACCGGCGCTCGCCGCGATCAGCGGGCCAACGCCGAACGCAGGCACTCGCCCGACCGCGCCCGGCAATGCCGCGACCCATTGCGTTACCCAGATCATCCAGTCGATGCCGACGCCCATCATGGCCCAGAACACGCCATCGAATCCGAACGGCATCGCGACGAGTCCGAGCAAGCCGGCGGGCATCACCAGCGCCGATACGACCGGCATCGCCGCCAGATTGGCGAGCACGCCATAGGGCGTGACCCGGTGAAAGTGAAAGGCAGCGTAAGGCGTGGTCGCGAGCCCTGCCACCAGCGAAGCCAGCAGCAGCATCGTGATCTCGCGGCCGCCCCACAGCGCCACGCGCGCGGTTGCCGTATGATCGGGCGTTGCGAACAGGCCGGGCATGCCGATCTGCACCAGCGCCACGAGGCCGAGCGTGGCCGCAAACGACATCTGAAAACTCGGATGCACCAGCGATTCCGGCGCGACCATCAGCACGATCATGGCCGCGACCGCGAGCGTGCGAAACGTAATGGCGCGGCGGTCGACCATGACCGCGATCAGCACCACGGCGGTCATGAAGAACGACCGTTGCGTCGCCACCTCGGCGCCCGACAGCAGCAGATAGAACGCCGCCGCGACGAGGGCTGCCGCGGCCGACCATTTCTTGATGGCGTAGCCAACCGTGAGCGCCGGAAACAGCGCCAGCAGCGCCCGCACTGCGAAGAACACCACGCCGGCAACAACAGCCATGTGGTAGCCTGAGATCGAGAGCACGTGGCCGAGGCCGGAGATGAACATCGCATCATTCACGGGCTGCGAGATCGCGTCGCGCCGCCCGGTCAACAGCGCGGTGGCGATGGCGCGCCGATCGCCCTCCAGCGTGGTCCTGATCCGCGCGTCGATCGTATCGCGCAAGCCCTGCATGAAGGCCGAGTAACGAAGACGAAGCCCGCCGCCGGCCGTGGGCTCCGCCGTCTTGATCGCGCCCATCACGAAGCCGGAGGCGCCGATGCCGGCAAAGAACATGTCGCGGCCGAAATCGTAGCTGCCCGGCCGCAGCGGGGTGAGCGGCGGCAACAGCCGCGCCTTCAGCTCGACGAAGCTGCCGACCGCGGGCGCCGTGCCCTTCTTCACCGACAGCCGCACGCGCTCGAGTTTTGTCGTTCCGCGCGCTCTCCATAGTCGCCACCCGCAGGACAAAGCGATCGGTGCGCTCGCGAATATCGCGGGTCTCGACGAAGCCCGTCAGCGACACCGAAAACATCGGCCGCGCCAGCACGCCATGTGCAATTCGCGCCGTCTTCCAGGTCGCGACGGCGAAACCCGCGGCGACGGCCGCGATCATGACGGCGATGGGAAAGAATTTTTGCCGCCGCAACAGAACGGCAACCGCGCACAGCCCGATTGCGACAACCGCGGCCACCGACAGGACCGGCTCATGATTGGCAGCGAAGTAAAGCGCGATGCCGGTGCCGAACGCGACAGGCACCCAGGGCAGCAACCGCCCGGCCCCGGCTTCCGCGCGTGCCCATTGTCGCAAGATCTCGATGAGCGGCGGCCAGAAAGCGGGACGCGAAGGCGCGAAGCCGCCGACCGGCGCTGCCGCCCGCGGCGGCCAAGTCCCGGCATAACCCCGTTTTCGGCCCGACGTGTCGCCCTGCTCCGCCACGCTGGTTACACCTTACAATCTCGTGGAGGTCATAAGACTACCGGACGGTGTATTCTGGCCGCTAGCGGAACGGATGCAGAAACTTGAGGAAACCCGGCTCGGCTGGCGCTATAGTTACAGCATGAAGCTCGTGGCCTATCTTTCATTTGCATTCGCGATAGCAGCCTCCGCTGCCGGCGCAGCTGAGCAATGCCGTTTCATCGAGGTGCGAGCCGAACGCGAGGCCTGCTATCAGCGCCAGGAGATCGCGCGAGCGGCCCGGCAAAAGGTCGAGGCAGAGCGGCAGGCGGCACAGCAAAAGCCGTACGAGCCCATGACACAGGAAGATGCCCAGCTCGCCAAATCCATGCGGGGCATCTGCCGGGGCTGCTAGCGAGTTCGTGGAGCGCCGCGGCCGTTGGATATGCGGGTGCGGCACTCAAAGCGCATCCGTCCAATGTTGCCGCTGCCCTTGCCGCCGGAACCACCATCCAATCCCGACTGCCAGGAAAGCGCTCTTGCAAGTGCGCCGCAGCAGGATGCACACTGTGTGTGTGCATGACCAGGTGTCAACGTCTGCGGCTCTCAGCTCGACCGGAATTCACGGTTGCGCTCAGAACGAGAGGAGAATGACGCCATGCGAGAAATCGAAATCCACGACTACGCGCGGCAGTTACTGGAAGCACATGGCGCCAGGGCCATTGCGGAAGCCGCCCAGAACGCCATCGAACTCGAGGCAAAAGGTGAGGTCGAACTGGCCAGAACCTGGCGGCATATCGAAGACGCGATGAAGATCATGCGCGGGCCCCACCAAAGCTGAGGTTGTCGGCGCGGCAACGCAGAACGTGGGCCAGGACCCGTCGCAAGCCGCTTCGCCGCGGCTGAATGGCAGCACGACCTCCAAGATGCGGCTCTCCATTACAGGAGTGAAGCCATGTTTCCGAAGTGTGCGACAGCCGAAGATCTCGTGAAGGCGATCAAGGATGAGAAGGTGCAGATGATCGATCTGCGCTTCACCGACTTGCCTGGGGTGTGGCAGCATTTTTCCGTGCCGCCGAGTGCAGCGAGTATCGACGCTCTCGGCGAGGGCATTGGATTCGACGGCTCATCCATCCGCGGCTTCCAGGAGATCCAGGAAAGCGACATGCTGGTCGTGCCGGACCCGGCCACGGCCTTCCTCGACCCGTATTCCCCTGCATCGACCCTGGTCCTGATCTGCAACATCAGGGACCCTGTAACCGGTCAACCCTATAGCCGTGACGCCCGTTACATCGCCCAGAAGGCCGAAACCAACCTGAGGGGCACCGGCCTCGCCGATACGAGTTACTTCGGCCCGGAGGCAGAATTCTTCGTGTTCGACGACGTGCGCTACGGACAGGGCATAAATTACGCCTTCCACGAAATCGATTCCAGCGAAGGCAGTTGGAATACCGGCAAGGAGGAAGCACCGAATCTAGGCCACAAGCCGCGCCCGAAGGAGGGATATTTTCCCGTTCCCCCGACCGACAGTATGCAGGCTCTCCGCACCGAAATGGTGCTGACGCTGGAAGGGCTGGGCATCCAGATCGAAGCCCATCACCATGAAGTCGCTACCGGCGGTCAGAACGAGATCGATATGCGCTTCACTACGCTCACCCGCATGGCGGACAATCTGATGATCTACAAATACGTGGTGAAGAACACGGCCCGCGAGCACCGCATGACCGCAACCTTCATGCCGAAGCCGCTGTTCGAGGACAACGCCTCGGGGATGCACGTTCACCAGTCCCTGTGGAAGGGCGAGACCAATCTGTTCTACGACAAGGGCGACTATGCCGAGTTGAGCCAACTCGGCCGCTACTACATCGGCGGTCTGTTGACCCACGCCTGGGCGTTGTGCGGGCTTTGCGCTCCCACCACGAACTCCTATCGGCGTCTGGTGCCAGGCTATGAGGCTCCGATCAATCTGGTCTATTCCCAGCGCAACCGCTCAGCATGCTGCCGGATTCCGATGTATTCGCCGGACCCGCGGGCAAAGCGGGTTGAGTTTCGCTCGCCGGATCCCTCCTGCAATCCCTATCTGGCCTTTGCCGCGATGCTGATGGCCGGTCTCGACGGCATCATCAGCCGCATCGATCCGGGCAGCCCGATCGACAAGAACCTTTATGACCTGCCGCCCGCCGAGGCGAAGGACGTGAGGTCGACACCCGGATCGCTGGATCAGGCGCTTGACGCGCTCGAGCGCGATCACGCCTTCCTGCTCCGCGGCGATGTGTTCACCGGCGACGTGATCGAGACCTGGCTCGACTACAAGCGGAAGAAAGAGGTCGATCCGATCCGGCTGCGCCCTCATCCATACGAGTTCCATTTGTATTACGACATCTAGCCAGAACGGGATGACTCTTCTTTCGAATTGTCATCCCGCTCCAGCGCTCTTGTTTGAGTATGATCTCCTCGACCGGTTCCTGCTGTGCGCTAGCGCGGCCCTTCGGGTCCGGATCAGGCTCTCGCAGCAACCGCGTCAGCTGACGCGCAACCGGCCTACTGCTCGATCAGCGGCGCCTTCGACGAGACATGGTGGCTGACGATCTTCCATTCGCCGGCTTCGCGAACGATCACCCAGGTGATTTTCACCGTCAGGGGTTCGGCGTTCTCTTCTACGACAAAGGACGCCGTTCCGGCGACGTTGATCAGATCGGCAGCGGCATGCGCGGTCCTGACATCGGTGAATTTGACCGTCGGAGAACTCCATCGCGGCAACGCAGCGAAATAGGCCGCAACGCCGTCGTTGCCACGATACAGATTCGGATTCGAGCCGAAGAAGAAAGCGTTCCTCGAGTAGAGCGAGGCAAGCGCTTCGGCGTCCAGCTTGCTGAACGCGGCCGCCCATTTTCCCATGATGCCGGACACGATGTCGTCGGTCCCGCTGCGCTCGGATGTTCCCATCGGTGGCCGTCAGCCCTTCCCGCCGACTTCCTTCGCAAACGTGTCGCGCAAGCCGATGGTGCGGTTGAACACCGGCTTGCCCGGCGCAAGATCCTTGTCGCGCACGAAATAGCCCTGCCGCTCGAACTGCATCACCTCGCCCGAGTTGTCGGCTGCGACCGAAGGCTCGATCCGCGCGTCCGGCAATATCTCGAGCGATTCCGGATTGAGATCGGCAGCGAAATTCGCGGCGCTCGGGCTGGGATTGGCGAATAGCTGATTGTAGACGCGGATTTCGGCCGGCACCGACTGCGCCGCCGATAGCCAGTGCATGGTGGCCTTGACCTTGCGTCCGTCGGGCGCATTGCCGCCTTTCGTGGCGGGATCGTAGGTACAGCGCAGTTCGATCACTTCGCCAGACGCGTCCTTGATGACGCCGGTGCATTTGATGAAATAGGCGTAGCGCAGCCGTACCTCGTTGCCCGGCGACAGGCGGAAGAATTTTTTCGGCGGGTTCTCCATGAAATCGTCGCGCTCGATGTAAAGCTCACGGCCGAACGCGATCTTGCGCGTGCCCGCCGAGGGATCGTCCGGATGGTTGACGGCCTCGAGCTCCTCGACTTGGCCTTCCGGATAATTCTCGATCACGACTTTCAGCGGCCGCAATACCGCCATGCGCCGCTGCGCTGATCTGTTGAGGAGTTCGCGAATGCAGAATTCCAGCATGCCGACATCGACCACGCTGTTGGCTTTTGCCACGCCAATGCGCTTGACGAATTCGCGCACCGCCGCCGGCGGCACGCCGCGCCGTTTCAACCCGGCAATTGTCGGCATGCGCGGATCGTCCCATCCCGAAACGTGGCCGTCGCGTACGAGCTGCGTCAGCACCCGCTTCGACAGCAGCGTGTAGGTCAGGTTGAGGCGAGCGAATTCATACTGGCGCGGTTTCGACGGCACCGGCAGCTTGTCGAGCAGCCATTCATACAGCGGCCGATGATCCTCGAATTCCAGCGTGCAGATCGAATGCGTGATACCTTCGATGGCGTCCGACTGGCCATGGGCGTAGTCGTAGCTCGGATAGATCGGCCATTTGTTGCCGGTGCGCGGGTGCTCGGCATGCAGGATGCGGTAGAGAACGGGGTCGCGCAGGTTGATGTTGCCGGCAGCCATGTCGATCTTCGCGCGCAGCACGCGCGTGCCATTCGGAAATTCGCCCGCCTTCATGCGGCGAAACAGATCGAGGTTCTCGTTCACCGGACGGTCGCGGAACGGTGAGTTCTTGCCGGGTTCCGTCAGCGTGCCACGATTGATGCGGATTTCCTCCTGCGACTGGTCGTCAACATAGGCATCGCCGGCCTTGATCAGGCCTTCGGCCCAATCGTACAGGCGATCGAAATAATCAGAGGCATAATAGAGATCGGTTCCCCAATCATAGCCGAGCCAGTGCACGTCGGCCTGAATGGAATCGATATATTCCTGCTCTTCCTTGGTCGGATTGGTGTCATCGAAGCGCAGATGGCAGCGCCCGCCAAACTCCTGCGCGATGCCGAAATTGAGTGCAATCGACTTGGCATGGCCGATGTGCAGATAGCCATTCGGCTCAGGCGGAAATCGGGTCACGATCCGGCTGTGCTTCTTGGACGAGAGATCAGCCTGGACGATATCGCGGATGAAATCGCGCCCCGCCTCTGCCGCTACCGGTTCTGTGGTCATTCCGAGTTCCTGTTAGGAATTAGCGAACCTTGTGCCAAATTCGCCCCCATGAGCCAAGTGTACTTTGCCCATGGGGAGACTTTAGTTATGTACCGATCCTGCTATACACCACCGCCATTCACCCTCCGCCTTGTCTGGTAAATGACTGATTCCTGTCGTCACACGCTTCGCCCCCTCGCCCACAGGCTTCCTCCACATCGGGGGAGCCCGTACCGCGCTGTTCAACTGGCTCTACGCCAAAAAGCGCGGCGGCAAGATGCTGCTGCGGATCGAGGACACCGACCGCGAGCGCTCGACCGAGCCGGCCATTGCCGCCATTCTCGACGGATTGAAGTGGCTCGAGCTCGATTGGGACGGCGACGTCATCTACCAATTCAACCGCGCTGCCCGCCATCGCGAGGTGGCCGAGCAATTGCTCGCCAGCGGCAAGGCCTATCGCTGCTACGCCACCGCGGAGGAACTGACCGCGATGCGCGAGAAGGCGCGCGCCGAGGGCCGCACCCGCCTCTATGACGGGCTGTGGCGGGAGCGCGACGCTTCCGAGGCGCCGGCCGGCATGAAGCCGACCATCCGCCTCAAGGCGCCGCAGGCCGGCGAGACCGTGATCGAGGACCAGGTTCAGGGCCGCGTGGTCTGGCAGAACGAGAACCTCGACGATCTCGTGCTGCTGCGTGGTGACGGCAACCCGACCTACATGCTGGCTGTCGTGGTCGACGACCACGACATGGGCGTCACGCACGTCATCCGCGGCGACGACCATCTGATCAACGCCGCGCGCCAGAAGCAGATCTACGACGCGCTTGCGTGGGACATCCCGAATATGTCTCACATTCCCCTGATCCACGGGCCTGATGGTTCGAAGCTTTCGAAGCGCCACGGCGCGCTCGGCGTCGATGCCTACCGCGCCATGGGATATCTGCCGGCGGCGCTGCGCAATTACCTGGTCCGGCTCGGCTGGAGCCATGGCGACCAGGAGATTTTCTCGACGCAGGAAATGATCGATGCGTTCGATTTGCCCGCGATCGGCCGGTCGGCGGCGCGGTTCGATTTCGCCAAGCTGGAAAATCTCAACGGGCACTATATCCGCCACGCCGACGACCAGGCGCTGGTTGAGATGTTCGAGAGCGTACTGAATTATGTCCCTGACGGCGCCGACCTCAAGGCGAAGCTCAACGACACCACACGCTCTCAGTTGTTGCGGGCGATGCCGAGCCTGAAGGAGCGCGCCAAGACGCTGATCGAACTGATATCGGGCTCCTACTTCATCTTTGCCGACCGCCCGCTCGAAATCGAGCCGAAGGCGGCTGCCTTGCTGACGCCGGAAACCCGCGCGCTGATCGGCAAGCTCCGCACTGCGCTGGAGCCGGTCACAGATTGGACCGCGCAGACCACCGAGGCCGCGATGCGAAGTTTCGCAGAGCAAAATAACCTCAAGCTCGGCGCCGTCGCCCAGCCGCTTAGGGTGGCGCTGACCGGACGCACGACCTCGCCGGGCATTTTCGATGTTTTGGCAGTGCTGGGGCGGGCGGAATGCCTGGCGCGGTTGGGCGATCAGGCCGGCGGCTAAAGCCCCGGCGCTAGCTTTATATTTTGACGCGTTTTCTTCACGCGAACCGGGATCCATCCCGGATCAAGTCCGGGGCAGACTTTCGCGCGAAAGCGCTATAGAGCCCCTACCTTGTGCTGTTTTCGGCCATCTTGCAGTGCACAGGGCAATAAGCTACCCATTTGGCGCCGCCTCCTAGATATCCGGCCTTCCCTGCTTTTGCCTCGAGAATGGCACCAGGGTCAGGCGCGGTTTCGCAACGATTTCATCGGGGACTTCACGATGGACGCAAAATCCAGCAACAAGACTGCAACGCTCACGGTAGGTAACAAGACCTACGATTTCCCGATCCTCAGCGGCACGGTGGGGCCCGATGTCATCGACATCGCTAAACTCTACGCCCAGGCCGGGATGTTCACCTACGACCCCGGTTTCACCTCCACCGGCAGCTGCCAGTCGAAGATCACTTATATCGATGGCGACGCGGGCGTTCTGGAATACCGCGGCTACCCGATCGAACAGCTCGCCGAAAAGGGCGATTTCCTCGAAACCTGCTACCTGCTGCTTTACGGGGAACTTCCGACGCCTGCCCAGAAGCAGGATTTCGACAGCCGCGTGATCCATCACACCATGGTTCACGAGCAGATGGCCCGGTTCTTCCAGGGCTTCCGCCGCGACGCCCATCCGATGGCGATCATGGTCGCCGCCGTCGGCGCGCTGGCCGCGTTCTATCACGATAGCACCGACATCAACGATCCGCGGCAGCGCATGATCGCTTCCATGCGTATGATCGCGAAGGTCCCGACGCTGGCCGCGATGGCCTACAAATACACCGTCGGTCAGCCCTTCATGTATCCGAAGAACTCGCTCTCGTTTGCCGAGAACTTCCTGCATATGTGCTTTGCGGTGCCCTGCGAGGAATACAACATCAATCCGGTGCTGGCTGACGCGCTCGACAAGATCTTCATCCTGCACGCCGACCACGAGCAGAACGCCTCGACCTCGACGGTGCGTATCGCCGGCTCCTCCGGCGCCAACCCGTTCGCCTGCATCGCCGCCGGCATCGCCTGCCTGTGGGGCCCGGCCCATGGCGGGGCCAACGAAGCAGCCCTCGCGATGCTCGCCGAGATCGGTTCGGTCGACAAGATCCTGGAATTCATCGCCAAGGTGAAGGACAAGAACAGCGAAGTCCGCCTGATGGGCTTCGGCCACCGCGTCTACAAGAACTACGACCCGCGCGCCAAGATCATGCAGAAGATGTGTCACGCCGTGCTGGCCGAGACCGGCCATGGCGACGATCCGATGCTGAAGGTCGCGCTGGAATTGGAAAAGATCGCGCTCAGCGATCAGTACTTCATCGACCGCAAGCTCTATCCGAACGTCGACTTCTATTCGGGCATCACGCTGAAGGCGATGGGCTTCCCGACCTCGATGTTCACCGTGCTGTTCGCGGTCGCCCGCACCGTCGGCTGGATCAGCCAGTGGAGCGAGATGATCGAGGACCCGCAGCAAAAGATCGGCCGTCCGCGTCAGCTCTACACCGGCGTCGCCCGGCGCGAATATGTGCCGATGGACAAGCGGAAGTAAGCGCTGACGCCGATAGAAAAGTCCAGAAAGCCGGATGCGATCGTCGCGTCCGGCTTTTTGTTTTGGATCGCGGCAACTATTGACCCTCATGGTGAGGAGGCGCCAACGGGTCCGCGCGTAGCGCGGCCCGATGACAGGCTCCGCGCCGTCTCGAACCACGAGGCCCCGCCGGTGCCGTTCATCCTTCGAGACGCCGCTACGCGGCTCCTCAGGATGAGGTCTGACACTTTATACGTTGCGCTTTGTGCCCACCCGCCTACCCCCGCCGCGCTTTCCACATCGTCGCCAGCACGATGTCGGCGGCGCGGGTGCTTGGCGGCTGGTTGCCGGTCGACATGATCTGGTCAATCTTGCCGAAGGCTTCAACCTGCTTCTGCCGCAGCGCGCTATCGCCGAGCACCTCGCGCAGCGCCTGCGAAAGCTTTTCCGGCGTGCAGTCCTCCTGCAGGAATTCGGGGACGACGTTTTCGCCGATCACGAGATTGGCCAATATCACCGAGTTCACCTTGATGGCCCGCCGCAATATCCAGGCTTCCATCGAACCGGTCCGGTAGGCCGTCACCATCGGCACGCCGGATAGCGCGAGTTCGAGCGTCACGGTGCCGGATTTGGCCAGCGCAGCGTGAGCGATCCGGAACGCCGCCCGCTTCTCCTGCTCGCCGATCACGACCTGGGGCTGCACCGGCCAGCCCTTCAGCGCGTCCAGGACCGCCTCCTGCAGATGCGGCATGGTGGGCAGCATCAGTTCAAACGCGACACCCTGCTCCTGCAGCCGCCCCAGCGCCTGACCAAACACCGCCATGTGGTGGCGGATCTCGCTGCGGCGGCTTCCGGGCAGCACCAGCAGCACCGGCGGCGACTCCGCCCGTCGCCTGACCTCATCGGCGCTCGGCCGGAGCGACGACAACTGCTCGATCAGGGGATGGCCGACATAGGTGCATGGTGGACCGCGAAGCCTGCGATAGGCCTCGGGCTCGAACGGCAGCAGCGCCAGCACATGGTCGACATAAGACAGCATCGCGCGCGCCCGCCCGGGCCGCCATGCCCAGACCGACGGTGACACATAGTTGACGATCGGAATCCCCGGATCTTTTGCGCGAACGCGCCTGGCGACGCGGTGGGTAAAGTCGGGGCTGTCGATGATGACCAGGATATCCGGTGACGTTTCCGTCACCACGATGGCCGTCTCCTTGATCAGCCCCAGGATCTTCGGCAGTTCCTTGACGACAGCCGCGAGCCCGATGATCGAGAGCTCTTCGATCGGAAACAGCGACACCAGGCCTTCGCGCGCCATCGCCCGGCCGCCGACGCCTTCGAACCGCACCGCGTCGCCAAGGCGCTGACGCAGCACCTTCATCAAATTGGCGCCGAGGCGATCGCCGGATTCCTCCGTCGCAATCAGAAATATCCTCCGTTCCATCTCGGCGATCACACGCGCCGGGTTCACGCGGATAGCCCCTGGATGAACAGCCTGGCTTTGTCGGCGGCCTCGATCATGGCTTGCGAGTCCGCGGCAATGGTGCTGCCCGCGATGACGGCAATGCCGGCAAGTCCCGCCTTGGCCACGCCTTCGATGGTCTTCGGGCCCACCGTCGGAAGGTCGAAGCGCAAATCCTGGCCGCTTTTCGGCGCCTTCACCAGCACGCCGCGGCCGGCTTTGGCGCGAATGCGGCCCGCCTCGCGCAGCCGCGCCACGCGCGCCAGCAACCCGTCCGTGCCCTCGATGTCCTCGACCGCAACGACGTGCCCATCAATGACGACAACGGCTTGGCCGATGTCGAACGGACCGAGCGCGTCGAGCACCTCGCGCCCCTTGGCGATATCGGCGGCGGCAGCCGGATCCGGCGTGGCTCGGGCAATGCTTCCCTGCGGCACCAGAATGTCGGGCGCGACATCCCGGATGCCGACCATCCTGAAACCATCCTGTTCGAGGATGCGGCCGATGCCCGACAACAGATGATCGTCGCCGCCGCGAAACGCTGCCATGACGTGGCCGATGACGCGGATCGTCCCCCAGTCCAGCCTGATCTCCGACAGCGCCGGCCGCAGCAGCGTGCCGATGAAGATCAGGTCGCGGCAGCCTTCGCTGCGGAAGAGTTTTGTCGCGCGGCCGAGTTGCCCGACCGAGATCCAGTGATGGCGGAAGCGCCCAACCCGATCCGGATCGCAGGCGCCGCGGAGTGCAAACAGAACCGGGGCGATGCCGCGCGCGGCAAGCGAATCCGCCACCGCGAAAGGCATGGCGCCGCCGCCGGCGATGACGCCGACCGGCGAAGCAATCTCTGAAGCCGCTGACGTCATGGCTGCGGCGATCCCGTCATCAATGCTTGTTGCCGTCGTCGGCCGGAAGGCACAACGCGCGATGCTTGCCGTCGCCGATGAAGGCGAGGATTTCCGCGATCGCGGGATCCTCTACGGCCATTGGCTGCACCGCGTCCAGCCGCTCGGCGAAGATGCCGGGGCCGTGAAACAGCTTCTGGTAGAACGAACGCACTCTGGCGAGCCGATCCTTGGTGAACTTGCGGCGCTTCATGCCGATGATGTTGAGGCCTTCGAGAGCCGCATACTGACCGTTGACGAGGCCGAATGGAATGACGTCGCCGCGCACGCCGCAGACGCCGCCGACCATCACCTGCGGTCCGATCCGCGTGAACTGATGCACGGCCGACAGCCCGCCGATGAAGACAAAATCGCCGATCTCGCAATGGCCGCCGAGCGTCGCCGAGGTTGCGAAGATCACGTCATTGCCGACCTGGCAATCGTGCCCGATATGGCTGCAATTCATGAAGTAGCCGCGTTCGCCGACCCGCGTCACGCCGCCGCCGGCAACCGACCCCGCATTCATGGTCGACTGCTCCCGGATGGTGCAGCCCGCGCCGATCTCGAGCCGGGTCAATTCGCCTTTGTAGCTTAGCGATTGCGGCGGTGTGCCGAGCGAGACGAAGGGATAGATGATGCAGCCGTCGCCAATCGTGGTCTGCGCCGTGATGTGTACATGCGCGATGAGCTTGCAGTTCGCGCCGATGACGACGTCGCGACCGATGATGCAATAGGGACCGATCGTGGTCCCCTCGCCGACCACAGCGCCATCTTCAACCCGCGCGGTTGGATCGATCGTACCCATAAACCAGCCCAGCCCATCCGTTAACACGCGAATATGGCGCGTTTTCCGGTGGTTAGCGCGGCATCCGGATGGTGTCCAGTGACGTATCGTTACGTCCTGTTGCGGTGCATCCGGCGCCAAATCCCGCCCCCATCGGGACGAACGCCGCGGCAATCAAACGTCCTTGTCACGTCATGCTGCCGGGCAGGAAGCAGCGGATCGAAATCCCGAAGGAGTCCTTGATGGGCCAGACCATCGTCCGGCCGGCGCGATTTGGCTCGGTGATCACGGCATCGTCGGGAACGTCGATCCATTTGCCCTCAAGCCGTACGCGGTAGTGGCCATCCTTCGATTCCCAATCGACGTCGGCGACGGCCGAGCCGTCGGCGTCGGAGCAGCAAGGGCCCTTCCCGCTTTTGAGACTGTCGAACCAAGGCTTTAGCGGAGAGTTAGCGTAGCGACCGTCATCACGGGCAACCGCGTGTCCGGCGAGAACAATGGCCGCCAGCAGCACAACGGCGATCCTGAAGAAATTCATGCGGCCATCTCGACGAAGATCGTCCAAGGAATCTATAAGCCTGCCGGTCGGCCGAAGTTCCTTCATGGTGGAAGGATTTAGGGTGTTATGTGCGCGGAAAAATAATGCGCGCTACCGCTCAGTCCATTGCCCGACATGGCCGTACGGCGAAATTCCGAGCAGGACTGTCCACCGACGACGCTCGGCACCTCGCATGTGATGTCATATCACACGGACGAGTGGATTGCGGCGATCAGGCTAACTGCCAGCCTGCACGATCCAATCCTTCGGCGGCACGCGTGTGACCAGGACAGCCGGGCCAGAGGCGGCGGTCTTGTACACGAGCGCCTCGCCTTCGCGGATATCGGCAAACTCCTTGCCGAAGGCGTCGGCGACGTTGGTCTTGTGCGTGATCGCAAGATTGTTGAGGCCGGCTTTGGGAGGCGCATTCACCAGATCGCGCACGGCGCGTCCGGCCTTTGCGTTCTTGCCGTCGGGGTTAGCCATCGACGACGCACTGCCCGCGCCGCTGTCGGTCAATGCGTCCACCGGGGATACGTCCTTGCCGCCGAGCAGCTTGCCGGTTTCAACGGCGCGATTGAGCTGGCTCGTATAGACCTCGCCGATCGGCACACCGAGCTTCTTCAACGCTTCGCCAAGCTCGCGCGCCTGGTTACGGCCTTTTTCACTCAGTTGCCGCTGCGCAGTCATGTCGTCGAATTTGAAGGGATAAATGTCCTTCTGAGTATCGTCGGTGGCGACGTGTCGAAACACGATCACGTATCCGCCGCCTTTGAGGGACGATACGAGACCGTCCAGCTCTGCCGCGTAGCTCTGCGGCGACATCAGGAAAATAGCGGCTAAGCAAGCAATGATGGACGCAAGCCTGTTCACGGATTCCTCCGTTAAAAAACGAAAAGCCTGAGTAAAAAAGCGGGAGCCTAAAAAGAGCGCATGCAGCAAGCCCCGTCAACAACCTTGACGGGTTCGATCAAAGGCGGCTGATCAAAGAATAGGCTTCAGCGGTGTGAGAAATAATCAGTCCGTCAGCATCGCGCCGACGTCGGCTTCCGCCACGATCGTACCATTCACCTTGGCATCGCCGTGAAACCACCACATGGCCTTGCGGCGGCCGATCGAGCGCATGTGGTACTCGATGGTATCGCCGGGCATCACCGGCTTGCGGAACTTGCACTTGTCGATGGTGAGGAAATAAACCGCGCGCGGCTTCTCCGTGCCCTCGACCGATTTAATACCAATGACGCCGGCGGTTTGCGCCATGGCTTCGATCATCATCACGCCGGGATAGACCGGGCGGTCGGGAAAGTGGCCGAGAAACGGCGGCTCGTTGAACGTGACGTTCTTGATACCGATGCCGCTGTAGTCGGCCCGAATCTTCATCACGCGATCGATCAGCAGCATCGGATAGCGGTGCGGGAGCGTCTTGAGGATCTCGTTGATGTCCACGAGCTCAAACCTGACTGGTGACTCCTCCATTACTCTCGCCCCTCACCTTTCGGACCGGCCGTGCCGCCCTGCGCCAGCCGCTCCACAGCTATAATCTCCTTGAACCACTGCTTGGTCGGCTTTGCAAAGAAACCGCCCCAGCGGCCGTTGGGCGGGATGTCGTCCTTGACCCCGCTCATCGCCGTAACCTGGGCGCCGTCGCCGATCTTCAGATGGTTGTTGATGCCCACCTTGGCGCCCAGCGCGACGTTGTCACCGATCGTCAGGCTGCCCGCGAGCCCGATCTGGGCTGCAAGCAGGCAGTGCCTGCCGATAGTCACATTGTGGCCGATCTGGACCTGATTGTCGATTTTGGTGCCCTCGCCGATCACGGTATCGCGGAGGCTGCCGCGGTCGATGGTGGTGGCGGCGCCGATCTCGACATCGTTCTGGATCAGGACGCGGCCGGTCTGCGGTACCTTCAGATGGCCCTCGGGGCCGAAGAAAATGAAGCCGTAGCCGTCCTGGCCGATGCTGCAGCCGGGATGGATCAGAACGTTGTTGCCGATCAGTGCGAACTGGATCGCGGTGCGCGCGCCGACATTGCAGTCCCGGCCGATTTTGACATCGGCGCCGATCACGGCGCCCGCGCCGATCACCGTCCCGGCGCCAATCTCGACCCGCGGGCCGATCACGGCGAGCGGGTCGACGATCACGCCGTCTTCCAGGTGGGCCGACGGGTCGATGATCGCGGAAGGCGCGATGCCGTCATTGTCGAACCAGGATTGCGGACGGAGCGCATCGGCATGCCACTCGCGCGCCAGCTTGACGAACGCGCGGAACGGCTGGGTGGCCCGCAGCACCGCGACATCGGCGGGGACCTGCGCTTCGAACCGCGGGCTGACCAGACAGGCGCCGGCCTTGGTCGCCTTGAGCTGATCGGCGTATTTGAGATTGTCGAAAAACGCCAAATGCATGGGGCCGGCTTCGTCGAGCGAAGCGAGGCCCCTGATCATGTGGCCGCTCCGCGCGGGATCGACCAATACCGCCCCCGTCAGCGCGGCAATCTCGGCCAGCGTCGACGAAGAAGGTTGCTTGAAGAATATCGGCTGCGCCATTCCACCCGTCGCAGTCCAGCCTGCGTTCACACCAGAGGGTCGGCCCTGAATGACCAGAACCGACCGCTCTCTTTGTCCTGATACGTTTCCAGATGCGAACCGATGATCGTTTCGCCTGAATACGCCCTAGAACGATGTGCCGCCGCCAAACTTGAATTCTTGCACGCGGTCGAACTGACCCTTGGTAAGCGGAACCGCATAGTCGAAGCGCAGCGGACCGAACGGCGAGGCCCAGATCAAGCCGACACCGACCGAGGTGCGGACCACATTGCCGTTGTCGGACTGCAATCCCAAACAAGTTCCGGCGTTGGCCACAGTCGTCGCCGTCGCCTGCGTCGGCGGCACGCAGCCAGGCACATTGATTTCGCCCGTCTGCGCCCAGGACGTCGGCCCCTTGTAGTCAAACAGTCCGCCAGCGTCGGCATAGACCGACCCCTTGAGCCCAACTTCCTTCGGCAAGAACCAGAACGGCATCTGCAATTCGAACGAAGCGCCCCAATATTTGGTGCCGCCAAGTGCGTCACGTGTACCAAACGGATTCAAATCGCGCGGGCCGATGCCGTTCGGCGCAAAACCACGAACGAGGTTCGGGCCCATCTGGAAGTGGTCGAGCATTCGCAATTCGCTGCCGCCGAATTGGTTGAGCATGCCGCCCTGGAGATGGATCAGGCCAACGATATCGGCGACCAGCGGAGTGTAGTACTTCAGATCGACCGCGGACTTGATGTACTTCACGTCGCCGCCGACGCCGGCAAAGTCCTGCTTCCAGTCGATCAGCAAGCCGTCGGTGGGGTTCTTGTTGTTGTCCAGCGTGTTGTAGTTCAGCGAGTAACCGACCGACGAGGTCAGCGTCTTGCCGCTCTGCAGCTCCTTGCGAACCGGCAGCGAAGCTTCGCCGTCGCTGTAGCACCACAGGCCGATGCCGGAGGTATCGGTGGCGGTCTGGCCCCCTTCTGTTATCGATCCACCGGCGCCGACGCCGGCCAGATCTGCAAATGCCGGCGACGGATTGAACGCGAGCAGCGAGTTCGAGGAATTGTTGTTACAGTTCGCCAGCGTGCTCGGCAGCGAGATTTCCTGCTGATAGATCGAATAGCGCAGCTGCAGGGCGAGATCTTCGCGCAAGCTGAAGCCGAGGCGCGGGCTGAAGCCCAGCGTCTTGGTGCCGTAGGAAATATAGCTGTTGGCCAGTTGCTCGCGCTGG
This sequence comes from Bradyrhizobium sp. TZ2, assembly GCA_043099345.1. Taxonomy (GTDB): domain Bacteria; phylum Pseudomonadota; class Alphaproteobacteria; order Rhizobiales; family Xanthobacteraceae; genus Bradyrhizobium. Next base: position 5,445,083 of record CP170752.1, read on the forward strand.
AACAGGTCGAGGCCGAGCGCGACGCGGTAATCCAGCAGGTAGGGTTCGACGAACGAGAGCGAATAGCCGCGCGCGTACTGGCCATAGGTTACCGCCGCCTTCGCATACAGGCCGCGGCCGAGGAAGTTGCGTTCGGAGATGCTGACTTCGGCCAGCGCACCGTCCGTGGTCGAATAGCCGCCCGAGACCGAGAAGTCGCCGGTCGACTTCTCTTCCAGATCGACGATCAGGATCACGCGATCGCTCGAGGAACCGGGCTCGGTCAGGATCTTCACGCTCTTGAAGAAGTCGAGGTTCTTCAGCCGGCGCTCGGCGCGATCAACCAGCGCGCGGTTGTAGGCATCGCCTTCGGAAAGATCGAACTCACGACGAATCACATAGTCCCGGGTGCGGGTGTTGCCGCGGACGTTGATGCGCTCGATATAGGTGCGCGGGCCTTCGTCGATGGAGAAGACGATCGAGACGGTGTGCTGCTCGAAATTGCGATCGCCGCGCGGACGCACGATCGCGAAGGCATAGCCGCGCCGCGAGGCCTCGATCTGCATTTCCTCGACGGACTTCTCGAGCGCCTCGGCATTGTAGAGCGAGCCGACGTTGACACGCGAGAAGCTGCGCATCGACCTGGCGTCGAGCGTGCCGATGGAGGTCTGGAAGTCGACGGATGCGACGCGATACTGCTGGCCTTCCTCGATCTTGAAAGTGACGAGGAAGCCCTTTCTCTCGGGATCGTACTCGGTCAGCGCGGCGACCACCTGCACGTCGGCAAAGCCGTTCTTGAGGTAGAAGCGGCGATCAGGTCGCGGTCGGCCTCGACCCGGTCAGGATCGTAGACGTCAGCACCTCCGAGGAAGCTCAGCAGGTTGGATTCGCGGGTCTTGATGACGTCCTTGAGGCGATAGGAGGAATAGGCCACGTTGCCGACGAATTCGATCGACTTGACGCCGGTCTTGCTGCCTTCGGTGATCGTGAAGATCAGATCGACGCGGTTGTTCGGCTGCTCGATGATCTCAGGGGTGACGCGAATGTCATAGCGGCCTGAGCGGCGGTAGATTTCCGCGATACGCTGCGCGTCGGACTGAACCATGGGACGCGACAGCGTCCCACGCGGCTTGGACTGAATCTCAGCCGAAAGCTGCTCGTCCTTGACCTTCTTATTGCCCTCGAAGGCGATGCGGCCGATCACGGGATTTTCGACCACGACCACGACCAGCCGGCCGCCGGCCTGGTTGATTCTCACGTCCTGGAACAGGCCGGTCTCGATCAAAGCCTTCAGGCCGTCGTCAATCTGGGCCTGGCCGAGGCGGCCGCCGGGACCCGGCTTAAAGTAGGAGCGAATGGTCTCGACTTCGACGCGCCGGTTCCCCTCCACGGCGATCGATGCGGCGGTCTGGGCCGCAGCCGGCGCAGACACAAGCACGCCCGCAACCGTAGCAGCCATCGGCACGGCGCCTATGATCAGGGCGGCCAACAGTCCCCCCGGACTCGCATTCCAAACATCATGCGCAACGCGCCCTCATTCAAATGCTGGTCCGTACCCCTACGAACCAGCAGATTCCCTCTGTTGCACTGCTTGTAGCGAATTAAACCGGGGCGGCAAACCAGACATCGCCGTGCGATTCCATTTTCATTCCAAGACGTTGCCTATCGGCAACGTCACAAAAAAGCCGCTTCACGATGCCGCCAGATGCAGGATGTCGTTATAGGTCGCAAACACCATCAACATCAGCACCAAACCCAGCCCGATTCGGAACCCCATTTCCTGGGCCCGTTCCGAAAGCGGACGTCCCCGCACTGCTTCCACTGCATAGAACAAAAGGTGACCGCCATCGAGCAGCGGGACGGGGAACAGGTTCAAGAGACCGATCGAGATCGACAGCACCGCGGCCAGATGCACCAGGGCGACCAGGCCGATGGTCGCGACCTGCCCCGATATCTGCGCGATTCTCAGGGGGCCGCCGACCTGGTCGGCAGCTTCGCGGCCGGTGAACACGCCGCCGATATAGGCCAGCGTGCGGTCGACCACGAACCAGGTTTCCTTGACCCCGAGCCAGAGCGCAGTTGCGGGGTCGACCCGCTCGGTCACGACATCGCCCGGCGCCGTCGCGCGCGTAATGCCCAATACGCCGAGCCGATGGACGTTTCCGAAGGAATCCTTCACTTCGCGAAGTTCCGGCGTTCCCTTCAATTGCAGCGTGGAATCGCCGCGCTTGATGGTGAAAGTCAGTTGATCGCCGGCACGAACGCCGACGATGCGCTGCATGTCGGAGAAGCTGCCGATCTTCTTGCCGTCAATATCAGTGACGACGTCGCCGGACTGAAAGCCCGCCTTTGCAGCGGCGCTGTTGGCTTCGATCTTGTCGACCCGCGCCGTCGTGCTCGGCTTGCCGAAGAAGGTGAACAGGCAGGTGAAGATCACAATGGCCAGAATGAAATTCGCAATCGGACCGGCGGCGACGATCGCCGCGCGCGGGCCGACTTTCTTGTGATGGAAGCTGCCTGCCCGCTCCTCCGCGGTCATGCTGGCGAGCGTCTCGGACGAAGCAGGCGTAGACGCCTCCGACTCGTCGCCGAAGAACTTCACATAGCCGCCGAGCGGGATGGCGGAGATCTTCCAGCGCGTACCGTGGCGGTCATTGAAGCCCGCCAGTTCCGGCCCGAACCCGAGCGAGAACGTCAGCACCTTCACGCCTGCCCATCGGGCGACCAGGAAGTGGCCGAGTTCATGGAAGAAAACGACGATGGTCAGGACGAACAAAAAGGGAATGATGTAGCCGATGAGCCCATGGCCCAACGTATTGAAACTATGTAGAAAAAACTCAGACATCAGGTTTCCCTCGACAAAGCCAACGGCTCCGTCCCCAACCCTCTAGGATGCCTTTAAGGCAATTTGAGGCAATAGGGAGGCAGCTCTATTTCGTGCGTTATGGTCAACGGCAATCGCGTCGTCGGCCGAGCTCAAAGGCGCGAGGTTCCCGGCGCGAATCCAATCGTTGATGGTCGCCTCGACGAGACGCGCGATCGCCCCGAATTTGATCTGGCCAGCGATGAAGGCGGCCACCGCCACCTCGTTGGCAGCATTATATACCGTAGTCGCGCCACGTCCGGTTCTTAACGATTCGTAAGCGAGCCGCAGCCCCGGGAACCGCTCGAAGTCAGGCGCTTCGAAAGTTAGCTGACCGATCTTGGCCAGGTCCAGCCTGGCCGACGGCCCGACGATTGATCGGGCCATCCGAGGCAATGCGCAATCGGGATGCGCATGTCGGGAGCGCCAAGCTGGGCCACCACCGAGCGATCGGAGAACTCCACCATGCCGTGGATGATCGACTGCGGATGCACGAGAACGTCGATCTCGTCGGGCGTCAGCGCAAACAGATAGGAGGCTTCGATGACTTCGAGCCCCTTGTTCATCATCGATGCCGAATCGATGGTGATCTTCTGGCCCATGCTCCAGTTCGGATGTTTCAACGCCTGCGCCAGCGTCGCCTGCTCGATATCGGTGGCGGCCCAGGTGCGGAACGGACCGCCGGATGCGGTGATGATCACGCGCACCAGTTCCTCGCGGTTGCCGGAGGAAAGCGCCTGAAACAGCGCATTGTGCTCGGAATCCGCCGGCAGGATGCAGGCCCCTGCCTTGGCGGCGCGCTGCATGAAGAAATCGCCGGCGCAGACCAAACATTCCTTGTTGGCCAATGCGACCGCAGCCCCGCGATCGACAGCGGCCAACGCCGGCTTCAGCCCGGCCGCGCCGCTTACCGCCGCCATCACCCAATCGGCGGGACGCGCGGCGGCCTCGATGATCGCGCTTTCGCCAGCACCGCATTCGGTGCTTGTTCCGGCGAGCGCGGCCTTCAATTCGCCGAGACGCGCCGGATCGGCAATCGCCGCAAATCGTGCGCCGAATTCTTTCGCGAGCCGGGCCAGCCCCTCGACATTGGAATTCGCGGTCAGCGCCTCGACCTGATAGCGGTCGCGTGCGCCCCGCAGCAGATCCATGGTGCTGTCGCCGATCGAACCGGTGGCGCCCAGCACCGTCACGGTGCGCGCGTCCGCTAACGGGGCCTTGTTGTTACGCAATGGAACTGCGCTCATCGTTTCACCAAACCATAAGACCGCGGCCGACGCCATCGGCGCCACCCCGCAGAAAACCGAAAAGTGCCGCCACGGCGACGGCTACGACAAATCCATCCAGACGATCCATTAGCCCGCCATGGCCGGGAATGATGTGACTTGAGTCCTTTACGCCAAAACGCCGCTTCACGGCGGACTCAAAGAGGTCGCCAAGCTGCGAAACGACCGAGAGAGCTGCGCTCAGCGACAATAGCGGCCCGGTTTTGCCCAGACCGAATGCGGCAAACCCGATTGCCACCGCCAGGCTGGCGGCAAAACCGCCGGCGGCGCCCGCCCAGGTCTTTTTCGGGCTGACCCGCGGCCAGAGTTTCGGCCCGCCGATGCCGCGGCCGGCGAAATAGCCGCCGCTATCGGTCACCCACACGATCAGCAGCACGAACATCAGGGCGACGAAACCCTCGACGGGATCCAGGCGCACGAGCACCGACGCAATTTCCGCCGCCGCAGCGTAGAGAAATCCCGCCGCCGCCCAGCTCCGCCGCTCTGGTGCAATCGCTACGACCGCAACGAAGCCGACGGCGAGCACAATCAGCGCCGCATCGACCCGGCCGATGGCGAAGCAAAGCCCGGCGAGAGCAAGCGCAATCCCGCCCGACAGGCTGACGCGAATCGCGCCGGCGAGACCCACGACCGTCAGCCACTCCACGAACAGGCCAATGGCCGCCAGCGTCACCAGCGTGGTCCACAGCCAGCCGCCGGCATAGGCGATCGCAATCGCAAGCGGCACCAGCACCGCGGCTGCGACGATGCGCGTCAAGAGGTTGCGCGAACCGGATTCGCGATCGCGCGAATCGGATTCGCGATTGCGTGGATCGGGCTCGTTCGCGGCCGGTGCGGCCCTGTCCTCGGTCACGATCCGGTTTTCGCGGCCAGACCGCCGAAACGGCGTTCCCGTCTGGCATATTCGGCAATCGCGCTTTCCAGCGCCGCCTTGTCGAAATCCGGCCAATGGATCGGCACGAATACGAGTTCACTGTAGGCCGCCTGCCACATCAGGAAGTTCGACAGCCGCTGCTCGCCGCTGGTGCGGATGATCAGGTCGGGATCGGGAATGTCGGGCGCATCGAGATACTGGCCGAGCGCATCGGCGTCGATCGATGCCGGATCGCGCCTTCCCTCGGCTACTTCGCGCGCCAGCCGCTGCGCGGCGCCTGCGATTTCCTGGCGTGAGCCGTAATTGAAAGCGACAACGAGGTTGAGCTTGGTGTTGGCCTTGGTCAGTTCCTCGGCTTCGTTGAGGAGCGCGCAGATATCCGACTCCAGCCCTTCCCGTTCGCCGATCACGCGCACGCGCACGCCGTCGCGATGCAGCGTCGCCAGGTCGTTACGAATGAAGCGACGGAGCAATCCGAAGAGATCGCCGATTTCGCTCGCCGGCCGTGACCAGTTCTCCGAGCTGAACGAAAAGATCGTCAGATAGAGGACGCCGAGTTCATGGGCTGCCCGAACCACACGGCGCAGCGCATCGACGCCACGGCGATGGCCTTCGGCACGCGGCAAGCCGCGCGCTGCCGCCCAGCGCCCGTTTCCGTCCATGATGATCGCCACATGCAACGGGCCGGTTCGATCCGGTCCTTTCGTGGCAGGGGCAGCGGCGTTCGACATCATCAAAATTCCAGGGCCAATCCGAAGTGGCGTCTCGGCGACTCGATCGCAAGCCGTCAAACCGTAAGGATTTCCTTTTCCTTCGCGGCAAGCAACTGATCGATTTCGGCAATCGTGCCGTCAGTCGCCTTCTGCACATCATGGGCAAGGCGTTCCTGATCGTCTTCGGAAATCTCGTGATTCTTCTCGAGCTTCTTGACGATATCCAGCCCGTCGCGACGGACGTGACGAACCGCGACCTTGGCGGCTTCGGCGTACTTATGCGCGACCTTCACCAGTTCTTTGCGGCGCTCCTCGTTGAGCTCGGGAATCCGCAGGCGCAGCACCTGCCCTTCGGTCGCGGGCGAGAGGCCGAGGTTGGAATCGACGATCGCCTTCTCCACGGCCTTGACCATGGACTTGTCCCATACCTGAACCGACAGCAGCCGCGGCTCGGGGACGCTGACGGTGGCAAGCTGGTTGAGCGGCATATGCGAGCCATAGGCTTCGACCTGCACCGGCTCCAACATGGACGCCGCTGCGCGACCGGTGCGCAATCCGCCCAGTTCATGCTTGAGCGACTGAGTTGCGCCCTGCATGCGGCGCTTCAATTCGTTGATGTCAAAACCAGGCGTGGGCATAACGCTCTCCCCTCCTTAGAAACCTTTGGACCGGCGGTTCGAAGCAGCGCCGGCATGTCAGCCGGCGACGACCGTGCCGTGACCGGTCCCGCGCAGGATCGCGCCGATCGAACCCGGCTCGGCGATCGAGAATACGATGATAGGCAGCGCTGTCTCGCGGGCAAGCGCGAATGCGGTTGCATCCATCACCCTGTAGCCACCGGCAATTGCCTGCGAATGCGTCAAACGGTCGAAACGCTTGGCCTGCGGGTCTTTTTGGGGTCGGCGCTGTAGACGCCGTCGACATTTGTCGCCTTCAGCACCGCCTGCGCCCCGATTTCGGCCGCCCGCAGCACCGCTGTGGTATCGGTCGTGAAAAACGGATTGCCGGTTCCGCCGCCGAGCAGGACGATTCGTCCCTCAGCCAGGTATTTGTGCGCTGCACCGCGGGTGAACAGCTCGGAAATCTCGGGCATCACGAACGCCGACAGGGTCCGCGCCGGCGTTCCCTTGCGCTCGATGGCAGCCTCCAGCGCAAGGCAGTTCATCATGGTGGCGAGCATGCCCATGGTGTCGCCGGTCGGGCGCGAAACGCCACGCGACGACACTTCCACACCGCGAACGATGTTGCCGCCGCCGATCACGACGGCCACCTCGATGCCGAGCTTTTGGGCCGCGATCAGGTCGTTGGCGATGCGGTCAATGGTGGGCTGGTCGATACCGAAGGATTGGCTACCTGCGAGATACTCGCCCGAGAGCTTGATCACGACGCGACGATAGACCGGGTCAGCCATTGCTTATCGCTTCCTTGTCCCGCGCAGGTGGGCTTCCGGCGCCAACGCGTCGGAAGGCTGTTACCGCAGCGGTTATTTCTTGCCGCTGGCCGCTGCGACCTCGGCTGCGAAATCGGATTCCTGCTTTTCGATTCCTCGCCGAGAGCATAGCGCACAAATCCGGCAATCTTCACAGGCGCACCGATCTTGCCTTCGGCTTCCTTGACGGCCTGCGCGACCGACTTGCCCTTTTCGTCATGGATAAACGCCTGCTCCAGCAGGCAGACTTCCTTGTAGTAGGTCTTCAGGCCGGACTCGACGATCTTCTCGATCACGTTATCCGGCTTGCCCTGCTGGCGGTACTTGTCGGCCAGTACGTCCTTTTCCCGCTTGACGGTTTCCGGGTCGAGCCCGCTCGGATCCAGCGCCTGCGGATTGGTCGCAGCCACGTGCATGGCAAGCTGACGGCCGAGATGCGCGAGTTCATCGGCCTTGCCCGACGATTCGAGCGCCACCAGCACGCCCATCTTGCCGGCGCCGTCGATGACAGCACCATGGACATAGCTCGACACCACGCCCTTTTCGACTTCCAGCGAAGCCGCACGGCGCAGCGACATGTTCTCGCCGATAGTCGCGATCGCGTCCGAAATCGCGGTCTCGACCGTGACGTCGCCGACCTTGGCCGCCTTGATCTTCTCGACGTCGGCGCCGCTATGGAGCGCGACCTGGGCGATCATCTTGACGAGGCCCTGGAACTGCTCGTTGCGCGCAACGAAATCGGTCTCCGAGTTGACCTCGACTACGACGCCCTTGGCGCCCGATGTCACCGCGCCGATCAGGCCTTCCGCCGCGACACGGCCGGCCTTCTTCGCAGCCTTCGACAGGCCCTTCTTGCGCAGCCAATCCTGGGCGGCCTGCATGTCGCCAGAGGTTTCGGTGAGGGCTGCCTTGCAGTCCATCATGCCTGCGCCGGTCGACTCGCGCAGTTCCTTGACCATCGCCGCAGAGATCGTTGCCATCGTCGGATATCCTTCTTGCCTGCTAGCCGCGAGCACGGCGCGCGCTTTACGCCATGCCGCCATCAGCTACAGGGAATGCCGTACTCAGAGGAAAGAACCGGTGGCCGAAAGGCCGGCCACGCGGCATTACAATTATTTATTCCGCTTCTGCGGTCAGCGCCTTGGCCTGGGCAACCCAGCCATCGGCGCGGCTCGGAAGTCCGACCTCTTCACCGATCTTGTGCGCGGTGTCGTGATCAAGTTCAGCGAGCTGCCAGTAGTGGAAGATACCGAGATCGTTGAACTTCTTCTCAATCGCACCCGATACGCCGGTGAGCTTCTTGAGGTTGTCGGCGGTGCCGCGCGGCCCGGCCAGACCCTGGAAGCCAGTCGGCTGCGGCGCCGCCGGGATCTCCTCGCGGGCCGGCTGGACCGAGGCGCCGATGTCGATACCGTGATCGCCCTGAGCACGCGATATGCCGTCGATGGCGGCGCGGGCAATCAGGTCGCAATACAGCGAAATGGCGCGGCCGGCGTCGTCATTGCCCGGCACCACAAAGGAGATGCCCTTGGGGTCGGAATTGGTGTCGACGATCGCGGCGACGGGAATGTTGAGCCGCTGCGCTTCCTGGATCGCGATGTCTTCCTTGTTGGTGTCGATCACGAAGATCATGTCGGGAAGCCCGCCCATGTCCTTGATGCCGCCGAGCGAGCGATCGAGCTTGTCGCGCTCGCGCTGCAGTGTCAGCCGCTCCTTCTTGGTGTAGGAGCTGGCCTCGCCGGACGAGAGCACTTCGTCGAGATGACGCAGGCGCTTGATCGAGCCCGAGATCGTCTTCCAGTTGGTCAGCGTGCCGCCGAGCCAGCGCGAATTGACGAAATACTGCGCCGACCGCTTGGCCGCCTCGGCAACGCCGTCCTGGGCCTGGCGCTTGGTGCCGACGAACAGGATGCGGCCGCCCTTGGCGACGGTATCCGATACCGCCTGCAGCGCGCGATGCAGCATCGGCACGGTCTGGGCGAGATCGATGATGTGGATGTTGTTGCGGGCACCGAAAATGTAATCCGCCATTTTCGGATTCCAGCGGTGCGATTGGTGGCCAAAGTGCACGCCAGCTTCAAGCAGCTGACGCATAGAAAAATCGGGTAGCGCCATAGTGATAGTTCTCCGGTTGGTTCCTCCGGAAACGTGTGAGCAAACGAGCCTTGCGGCCCGGCTGCCACCGGACGGCCTTTTGAGCCATGTTTCCGTGTGAGATGGCGCGGTATATAGCCGGATTCCAGCCAGAAGCAAGGAAATACGGCCGATTTTCCGACCTTCCTGTCCTGCGATTTAGGGCCCCGCCGGCCAGATCCGGGGTCTGGCCGGCCGAAACCATCAGCATCTCGGAACATTTGGCGGACATCCCCTGGCTGCCGCCGCTGGAGGCGGCGCTGCCGGACGCGGCGGTGGCGCGGCCATCCGGGGTGCCGGCGGCGGTGGCGCCACGACGCGCGGGGCTGGCGGGGTGGCGCAGCCATCCTTGGCGGGGGTGCCGGCGCAGCCATCCTCGGTGGGGGTGCCGGCGCAGCCATCCTCGGTGGGGGTGCCGGCGCAGCCATCCTCGGTGGGGGTGCCGGCGCAGCCATCCTCGGCGGCGGGGCGGCGACCCGTGGCGGTGGTGGCGGTGGAGCCGCCACCCTCGGTGGTGGAGGCGGTGGAGCAACGCGGGCAGCCGGCGGCGGCCTTGCCACGTGCACGGCAGGAGGCGGCGGCGCGCGCCGAAGTTCGGGCTGCAACTGAGGTTTTGGAGCGACGGCAGCAGCAGGCTTCAACGGCGCGGCGGCGCTGGGCGGCGGCGCAACGACGTTTGGTTTTCTGCGAGCATCCGGCGCGGCGGTCGGCGCCGCCTGCACGGCTGGTGTAGGCCGGCCGGAAACGCCCGGTTTCGGCGCTCCAGCCGGAGCCGCGGGTGTAGTCGCCCCGACGGCGGGCCTGGAGCCGGTAGCCGCGCCGGGAGCGGTCGGAGCCGCGGATGCCGGAGGCGTCGTACCCGGCACAAGCTTCGCATTTGGATTGACTGCGCCCGGCCGGGATACCGCGGCGCCCGGAGGCGCGGGCGGTGCACCCCTGGCGCCTGGAATCGGCAGCGCATTGGTTTTCGGCAAGGGCTGGTTCGGACGCAGCGCGGTCGGTGCATTCGCCGGCTGCGTCGCGTTTGGCGTTCCGGTCTGACCGGCCGGAGCGCCTGGCAAACCAGATTTCACCGCAGGATTGATTGCAGCGCTCGGCGGCACCGGCAATTTGCCCTGCTGGATCAGCGCGGCCCTCTGCGCGACGGCAGGCGGCAGCGTCGGCGTGGCGCCGCCCCGCCCCGGTGCAACCGTCACGGCCGGTGACACGGAAGGTCCGGCCCTGGCGCCAGGCCCGGCACCGGGGGAAACTGGCTGAGGCGGCCTGTTGATGACGTCGTTGATGACGGCCCTGTTGTGGATGTTGGCAAAGATGATGTTGTTCGGCGGCGGCGCCACGTACACCGGCGCCCGCACATAGACCGGTATCGGCACAAAGATCGGCTGCGGCAGGATGAACAGCGCGATCGGCGGCGGCGGTGGCGGCAACACGACGAAATCATCCGGCGGCGGCGGCAGGAAGAACACCGGCGGTGGAGGCGGTGGAACGAAGTCGAACTCGGGATCGCTGAACACCAGCACAGGACGATCGATATAGACGAACTCGTCCGGCGCTGGCGGCGGCACGTCGTAGTCGATGACCTCGAAGGTCGGCGGCGGCTCAAGCGGCGCGGTGAGAATGGCAAGACGTCGGCGCGCGTCTGCGGCATGAGGTCCGTGCGGGTAGCGTTGCAGATACGACCAATAGGCGTTCGGGGTATCGGTGCGGTAGGTGCGACGCCAGGTGATCGCTTCGCGCCGCGCCGCCACGATCGCCCTCACCCGCTTTGCCATGGGATCGCTGGGGTAAGCGACGAGGAAATCCTCATAGCCTTGCAGCGTGTCGCGTTCCAGCGCCGCGGTATAGGCTTCCTGCACGCCGAGATCGCGGATCGGCTTGCTGCGGATGGCGGCGACCTGATCCGGCGGCGCCGGCGCCGGCGCATCCGGTGCGCGCTCGAAAAACACGAAGGGCGCATCGACCTTCTGGCTGTCCCAAGGCACCTGTGCGCCTTTGCTCGCTTCGTTGACGCGAAGCCGCACGCGATTGAAGACCTCCGGTAGCGGCAATCCGCCGGTCCGGATCATCTCGGCCTGCGACTGGGCGTAGCTGCCGTACGGCCCCTGCTCGGCCGGCGCCACCGTTCCGGGAGCCGCGTTGAACGCGATCAGCATGTGCGGATCCGCCTCGACCAGCGCGAGACCGCTTGCGATCTGTCCGCCGACAAATGGCTGCTGCCGCGCCACGTCCAGTACGACGATGCCGGCCTTCAGCGGGAGCGAGGCGAGTTGCCGGACGTAGTCGCCGGTCCGCAACGCCTCGATCGGAACATCGGTGTCGCGGCTGATGGCGGAATCGACCGGCACGAAATAGTTCTCGCCCGCCAATTGCAGCCCGTAGCCCGCCAGATACACCATTGCGACCGTGTCCGGTCCCGAGCTTTCGGCTTTCTGGATGAAGTCGCGGAAACTCTTGCGCAGCGTATCGCCATCGAGATCGCGGGCACCGATCACGTCGAAGCCCGCAGCCTGCAGGGTCTGCGCGATCAGACCGGCGTCGTTGGCCGCCGTCGCAAGCGGCGATTTCGCATAGGCGGCGTTGCCGACCACCAGCGCAACGCGCTTTTCCGGCTGCTGAGCGGCGGCGGCGCTCAAAAACGCCGCCAATCCGGACATCGCGACCAGGCACACCGAAAGGACCGACAAACTTCTTGCCAACCGCATGGATCGCACCCTATCGCCGCCCGAGCGTCGCATGGAACGCGCATTTAGCTGAACGTTTCTTGAACAAGAATGCGCTGCCAGCAAGGCATGGCGCAAATGAAACCGAGCCTGATGTCTCGCCGCTCCGCCCGGTTCCGGTACCGAAATTCGCATTGTCGCTGCTTGCCCCCGGGCGTATCGTTGGGTCGATCGCAATCGCCCGCATCGTGAGGCGACGACGCGAATTCCTCCCGGTGGTGTGCAGATTGCCCATTGCAATGGAGGAACTTCCATGACCGTTTCCCCGACCCTGCAGAAGTACCTGGATCAGACCGTCACCTACGACATCATCCCTCATGCCCCCACCATGTCGTCGACGCGCACGGCCGAGGCTTGCCATGTGCCCGGCGACGCGCTCGCCAAAGCCGTCGTGCTTCGCCGTGACGACGGCTACATGCTGGCGATCCTTCCGGCCTCCCATCATCTCCATTTGTCGGCCTTGAAAATGCAGCTCGGCCACAAGGTTGATCTGGCGAGCGAAGAGGAGGTGGCGAAGCTGTTTGACGACTGCGAACGTGGGGCCGTACCGCCGGTTGGCGAGTGCTATGGGCTCGATGTCATCGTCGACGACAGCATCGATGGGCAACGCGAGATCTACATGGAGGGCGGCGATCACGCCACGCTCATCCGTCTGGACCGCGACCAGTTCGCACGATTGACCGCGAAGGCCTGGCACGGCCACTTCACCACGCACGATTGAGGCCGCTCGATTCAAGCCGTCTGCACCGGCGCGGTCGAGCGACTTCAAGCAAGGCAATCGCGCGTGTTCGCGGTTGAACAGCCGCGATCGGTTGCTTCAAGGTGGCCCGATCGCGATGCCTCGCCGTACTTCAGTGATGCGCCGAAACGCTCTTCACGCACCCGGCCAGCAGATCACCTGACGTAGAATGGCTGATGTCGCCCAGGCTGATCATGCCGACCATCCGCCTGCTCTTGTTGATCACCGGCAGCCTGCGGACCTGCAGCGTCTCCATGTGATGCACTGCCTTGGCAAGGTCATCATCCTCCCGGCAGCAGTGGATGCCTTCGGTCATCACGTCGCTCGCCGTGGCGCGGCTAGCATCGAAACCGTTGCCAGCAAGCCCTTTGCAGACGATGTCGCGATCGGTCACCATCCCGACCAGTCGGTCGTCCTCCCCGATCGGAATGCAGCCGATATCATGCGCTCGCATCAGCTTTGCGATTTCGGTGATGGGCGTATCAGGGCTGACCCAGTCGACGCCCTTGTGCATTGCGTCTTTGACTTTCATGGCGGACCTCCGTTGCTGCGATATCAGGTGGTATTCACGTGATGCAGAACAGTTTCCCCCTTTGCCCGACTATACGACGGATCGGGCAGGACGGCATCGCAAAAGCAATGACAACTTCTTGAAATTGACGATGACGTCGTTGTGCGCGCCTTGAAGCACGCGCGCTGCCGGCCGTGGCGCCAGACGCAACCAGCGCGCCGGCCAATCCCGCGCCGCACCCATCCAACGCTGCAGGTCAGCTCACTGGCTCGACCTTGCCGGTCGCGAGCCGATAGATGCCGCCGACCACCTTTAGCTTGTTCTGCTCGACGGCTGCGTTGAGGATCGGTGCGGCCGATTTCAGCTTGGCGACATTGTCGATCACGTTCTGCCGGATGGCGTTGTCGAGCGCATTTCCGCTCTGCTGCGCTGCCGCCTTCACCGAGGGTGCGATCGCGGCGACCAGCGATGGTATGTGCCCGGGCAACGGCTTGTCGTCCTTCAGAGATTTGATCGTCGCGTCGACTGCTCCGCAACTGTCATGACCAAGCACGAGGATCAGCGGCGTGGCGAGCACGGCGACGGCATATTCCATGCTTGCAACCGTTTCGTCATTGGCGAAATTGCCGGCCACGCGGCAGACGAAGAGATCGCCGCGCGCGCTGTCGAAGGCATATTCGGGCGCGATACGAGAATCCGCGCAACTCAGGACGGCCGCATAGGGGTTCTGCCCGCCAACCAATGCCTCCCTCTCATGCTTGAAGTCGTGGCGCCGCGATGTGCCGTCAACGTAGCGCGCGTTTCCTTCCATCAATCGCTTCAGGGCGGCATCCGGCGACAACACGTTCTGCGGCTTGGGAGGAGCCTTCGTACCCTTGGCGTTAGTTGCGTCGGCGAGCATCAACCCAAGTGCCGAGGCCGCGAAGAGAACAACGGAACGCCGCGAGGGCGCCAGCGGATGAAGCAAGTTTGAGGAGCATTTTTCGCACATTGCACTTTCCTTGCCTTTTGCGGCTTGCGGCGTCGCTGACGCCTGATCCGTCATAGCGGTTGTGGTTGCGCGCCGAAACTTCGCGGAAGCCGGATGGTTAAGCTTTGGTTCTTCAGCTCGCAGATGCGAAAATCCCCGCGCACAATGTTGGCGACCGCCCAATCACGAGGGCACTATGTTGGCGTCGACTACAGCGTCTGCACGTCCACTACCCCCGACACCGCCTTGATCGCGCCGGCGATCTGCGGCGAGACCTTGAAACGGCCGGGGAGTTTCATCTCCACCTCGGTTTGGAGATCGAGCATGATGACGAGCGACACGTCGCCATCGGCGCCGCCCGACGACGCGGGCGCAGGCTTTAGCTGCGGGCTTTTTGCCGGGCCGCCGATTGCGGCGGCTTCCGGCATATTGAGCCGTCGCGCGATGGAATCCAGCGGCTTGGTGTCACGAACGAAAATCCGCAGCCCCTTTTGGGTTTTTGCCGCGGCGTCATCCAACGGCTCGGCATGCAGCACCCTCGCCCGCACGTCCTCGCCCTGCAACTCGGCGCCAAGTTGCAGCAACACCGCAGCGCCCGGCTCCAGCACGTCGCGATATTGCGCGAGGCCTTCGGAAAACAGTACGGCCTCGAAATGGCCGGTCGGATCCGATAGCCCCATGATGCCCATCTTGTTGCCGGTCTTGGTGCGCCGTTCCATGCGCGAGACCACGGTGGCTGCAACCTTGCCCGCGGTCGCGCCGGTTTTGACGGCGCGCGAGAATTCCGCCCAGGACTGCACTCGAAGCCGCTTCAACACGGTCGTGTAATCATCCAGCGGATGGCCGGACAGGAAGAAGCCGACCGCGTCGTATTCGCGGCGGAGCTTCTCGGCCGGCAGCCATGGCTCGATCTGGGGCAGCATGATGGTTGGCGCATCGGAAGCGTTGCCGAACATGTCATTCTGCCCGAGCGTTGCCGCCTCATGGCTGCGCTGGCAGGCGGCCAAAATCGCTTCTGCGCCGGCAAAGACGCGCGCGCGATTCGTATCGAGCGTGTCGAAGGCGCCGGCCGCCGCCAGGCTTTCGATCACCCGCTTGTTGATGGCGCGCGGATTGACCTGTGCGGCGAAGTCGGCCAGCGACGTGAAGCTCCCTTCCCGCCGCGTCTCGACTATGAGTTCGACCGCCTGCGGACCGACGCCCTTGAGCGCGGCAAGCGCGTAGTAGATCGTACCGTCGCCGACCTCGAAGGTGGCGCCCGAGCGATTGATGTTGGGCGCGTCGACCTTGATGCCGAGCCGCTGCGCCTCGGCGCGAAATTCGCTGAGCTTGTCGGTGTTGTTGAGTTCGAGCGTCATCGACGCCGCCAGGAACTCCACCGGGTAATGCGCCTTCATGTAGGCGGTTTGATAGGACACCAGCGCATAGGCCGCGGCGTGGCTCTTGTTGAAGCCGTAGTCGGCGAATTTCGCGAGCAGTTCGAAAATCGTATCCGCCTGTCCCTTCGGCACGCCGTTCTTGACCGCACCGGCAACGAAAATCGCGCGCTGCTTCTCCATCTCCGCGCGAATCTTCTTGCCCATCGCGCGACGCAACAGGTCGGCGTCGCCGAGCGAATAGCCCGCCATCACCTGCGCGATCTGCATCACCTGTTCCTGGTAGATGATGACGCCGAAGGTTTCCTTCAGGATCGGCTCGAGCAGCGGATGCAGATATTCCGGCTCCTCGTCGCCATGCTTGCGCGCGCAATAGGTCGGAATGTTCGCCATCGGACCGGGGCGATAAAGCGCCACCAGCGCGATGATGTCCTCGAAGCGGTCGGGCCGCATGTCGACCAGCGCCCGCCGCATGCCCTGGCTTTCCACCTGGAACACGCCGACCACATCGCCCTTGGCGAGCATCTGGTAACTCGGCGCATCATCGAGCGGCAGCGTCGCGAGATCGACGTGAACGTTGCGCTGCTTGAGCAGCTTGACCGCGACATCGAGCACGGTGAGCGTCTTCAGGCCGAGGAAGTCGAACTTCACCAGCCCCGCCGGTTCGACCCATTTCATGTTGAACTGGGTCACCGGCATGTCGGATTTGGGATCGCGATAGAGCGGCACCAGTTCGCTCAACGGCCGATCGCCGATCACGATGCCGGCCGCATGGGTGGAGGCGTGCCGGGTCAGGCCTTCGAGGCGCTGGGCGATGTCGAAGGCGCGCGCGACCACCGCGTCCTCGTCACGGAACGCCTGCAGCTTCGGCTCGCTCGCAATTGCCGCGGCCAGCGTGACGGGCGCCGCGGGATTCTGCGGCACCAGTTTTGTCAGTTTGTCGACCTGGCCATAGGGCATCTGCAGCACGCGGCCGACGTCACGCAGCACACCCCTCGCCTGCAGCGTACCGAAGGTGATGATCTGGGCGACCTGATCGCGGCCGTAGCGCTGCTGCACGTAGTCGATCACCTCGCCGCGCCGGTCCTGGCAGAAGTCGATATCGAAGTCCGGCATCGAGACGCGTTCGGGATTGAGGAAGCGCTCGAACAGCAGGCCAAATCGGATCGGGTCGAGGTCGGTGATGGTCAGCGCATAGGCGACCAGCGATCCCGCGCCGGAGCCGCGTCCCGGCCCGACCGGAATGTCGTGAGCCTTGGCCCATTTGATGAAGTCGGAAACGATCAGGAAGTAGCCCGCATAGTTCATGCGGTTGATGACGTCGATCTCGAATGCGAGTCGCTTCTGGTAATCCTCTTCCGTCGTGCCCGGCGATAGGCCATGCACCTTGAGACGCCCCGCGAGCCCCTCCTCGGCCTGACGCTTCAACTCCGCAGCCTCCTCGGCTACCGCATCGGATCCCGAACCGGCGCCGACCGTGAAGCGCGGCAGGATCGGCTTGCGCGTCATCGGCCGGAACGAGCAGCGCTCGGCGATCTCGACGGTGGAGGCCAGCGCCTCCGGAATATCGGCAAACAGCACCGCCATCTCCGCGCGGGTCTTGAAGCGGTGATCGGGCGTGAGCTGCTCGCGGTCGGTCTCGGCGATCAACTTTCCGCCGGCGATGCACAGCAGCGCGTCGTGGGCTTCATAATCGTCATTCGATGCAAAGTAAGGCTCGTTGGTGGCGACCAGCGGCAGCCCCTTGGCATAGGCAAGGTCGATCAGGCCGGCCTCGACGCGGCGCTCCTTGTCGATGCCGTGGCGCTGCAATTCGACATAGAGACGGTCGCCGAACAGGCTCGCCAGCCGGTCGCAACGGTTCGCGGCGAGTGCAGCATGATCGGCATGGAGCGCCAGCGAGATCGGACCATCGGGACCACCCGTCAGGGCGATCAAATCCTCGGCATCGCCTTCGAGCCATTCGAGCTTGATGTGCGGGGATTGATGGACCGGCGTCTCCAGGAATGCCCGCGAGTTCAGCCGCATCAGGCTGCGATAGCCGCGCTTGCGCGCCGCCAGCAGCACGATTCGCGACGGCGTCGCGGCAAATGCGTTGCGCGCATTCGGATCCTGATCGCCGAAATCGATGGCGAGTTCGCAGCCGACGATCGGCTGGATGCCGTAGCCCGCCATCTTGTCGGAGAATTCCAGCGCTCCGAACATGTTGTCGGTATCGGTCAGTGCCAGCGCCGGCTGGCGGTCGGCCTTCGCCAGTTCGCCAAGCTTGGCGATCTTGATTGAGCCCTTCAGCAGCGAATAGGCCGAATGAACGTGGAGATGAACGAATCCGGCACTGGACATGGTCGCTTAACAGGCCTTTTGCATCGGGGTGGGAGCGATCGTCGGCCGCTGATGCGCGCCGACTCGCCACCGCAATGGTGATGCCTGGACCGCGCCGAGTCCACGCCGAACGCTCGGCGCCCGCCCGCCATCCGGCTTTTCCCCAGCCCGCCGGATTTGTCCGGCCTTCCACCGGCATCAGAGTTGGGGAATCAACTGCGCCCAGACCGCGATCATCCCGACAAACAGCGTAATTGACGCGAGCGCCGCAGCTTCTTCCACGAACATCCTCAACATCGTCCGACTCCCGCGATATAAGAACATATGAGGAACATTGTTCCTTTTTTGTTCTGGGAGTCAAGGGGTCTGGCAGGAGAGATTTTGGCGGCAATTGCCGATGGTTAATCCACGCACAAAAAAGCCCCGGGCGATGCCCGGGGCTTCGATAGTTGGTCGTAGGTTGCGCGAAATCAGTAGCGCGCGACGCCCGGGCCGCCGAACTTGTAGTTCAGACGGGCGGTGACGAGATCGACGTCCTGGCTGATGCGATCGTTGCCGACGAACACGCCAGCCGGCGTGGTGAAGGCGTAGGTACGGTCCTGCATGAACAGGTGGTTGTACTCGACGCCAAGCGACCAGTTCGGGGCGAAGCCATATTCGAGGCCGACGCCGACCGTACCACCCCAGCGGGTGTCATCGCCGGTCACGCCGGTGGGCAGACCCGCGAGGGTGCTGATGCGGTACTCGTTCGAGGTCACAGCCGCGCCGCCCTTGACGTAGAACAGGACGTTGTTGGCGGCGTAACCGACCTGGCCGGTGAACAGGCCGAACGCATCGACCTTCGAGCGGTTGACGAAGCCGGGGAACAGCACGCTCACGTTGCTGCCCGAGAAGTCGGCCCAGTTGCCCTGTGCTTCAACGCCGAATACCCAGGTCCCAGCCTGCCAGCGATAGCCGATCTGACCACCGATCGTGCCGCCATCAGCGTCATGGGAGCCTTCGCCAAGACCACCCGGCAGGAAGTCCCAGCTGTTGTGGCTCGAACCCCAACCGCCGTTGGCGCCGATGTAGAAACCGCTCCAGTCATAGACAGCGGCGATCATCGGAGGCGCCTTGGTATAAGGACGCGCAGCGAGATCGGCAGCCATTGCCGGCGCAGCAGCGCCGAGCGCGATCAGGCTGGCCGTAACAAGCAAAACCTTCTTCATTCTTTTTATTCCCGTTCCAATTTGTACAGCCCCCAAGGCCGTGACACGCTCATAGCATTGTTCGCCTCAATTGCTGTAACCCTCTGCAACAGCGCGAGCGAAACGAACGCGATACAAGCGGAAGTAAATATTGCGTTACTGGCGCTTTACGAAACTTTGTACCGCGCGCCTGCCGTCAAAACATTTGCTTTTGTACCGCATCGGCGGTCGAGAATCGGTTGACGCGATGGCTCAGGTGCGGATTGAGTTGATGGAATGGAATAACGAGGCATCGACGACCTTGAGGAGATCTGAAATGCGTAGAGCGATTCTGGCGGCGGTGACCGCGAGTGGTTTGGCGGCCTTGGCTGCCGTGCCTGCCGAAGCGGTCGGCACCCGATATCCGTTCTGCATTCAGGGCCAAGAGCAGCCCGGGCTGAGCAACTGCACGTTCACGAGCTATGAGCAGTGCCATGCGACCGCCTCGGGACGGTTTCTGACCTGCATCGCCAATCCCTTTTATGTCGGCGAGAGCGAACCTCCTCCCACCGGGTATCGTCCGCTGCCCGGCCGCACGCTGCCGCCTGCCCCCGGCTACGGCAGATACTGAGCTTCTGCAACAATCGTTGCTGAGCCATTCAACGCGCGAAGATTTGCAACGCGAAGATTTGCAACGCGCGAACGTGATTTGACGCCAAACCGAGTTGATTGTGTGGTTGGCTAATTGCGAATGCACGCCGATCGCAGCCTGAGGGAGATTTCTGATGCGCATTCTGGCTTTGGCAATTCTCGCATTCGGAACGCTTTCCGCGGTAGCTCCAGCGCAGGCGCAGACCTACGGCGGGGGATATCCGGTCTGTCTGCATGTCTACGGCCCGGTCTCCTATTATGAGTGCAACTATACGTCGATTCCCCAGTGCAACCTGTCGGCCTCGGGCCGCTCGGCGCAATGCGTCGTCAATCCCTATTTGGCGAATGCGTATCAGGATCGGCCGGTGCGCGGGCGCAGCGCTTACTGAGCGCCGCCGTTAATCCATTTCGACGACCTGCCCATCGACCAGCGACACGCGGCGGTCCATCCGGCCGGCAAGCTCCATGTTGTGGGTGGCGATCAGCATCGCAACCCGAGTCGCCTTGACCAGCTGCATCAGCGCCTTGAACACGTGATCGGCGGTATGCGGATCGAGGTTTCCGGTCGGCTCGTCCGCAAGCAGCGCCCGCGGCGCGTTGGCCACCGCACGCGCGATGGCGACGCGCTGCTGTTCGCCGCCGGACAGTTCGGCCGGCCGGTGCGTGACGCGGTCGCCGAGGCCGAGATAGGACAGGATTTCCGTCGAGCGCTTGATGGTCTCAGACCGTTTGAGGCCGCGGATCATCTGCGGCAGCATGACGTTTTCCAGCGCGGTGAATTCCGGCAGCAGCCGGTGCGACTGATAGACGAAGCCGATGTCGGAGCGCCGGATCTGTGTACGCTCGATGTCAGATAGTTGCGAGGTCGGGGTGCCCGCGACATAGACCTCGCCGTCATCGGGGCTTTCGAGCAGGCCCGCGATATGCAGCAGCGTCGATTTGCCCGAACCCGACGGCGCCACCAGCGCCACCGACTGCCCGGCCCACAGCGCGAGCTTGGCGCCGTTGAGAATGGTCAGTGTCGCTTCACCCTGCGTGTACTGGCGTTTTATCTCGTGGAGATAGATAACCGGTACATCTTCCGCCGTCTCGGCCATCGCATCCTCACTCGTACCGGAGCGCATCGACGGGATCGAGCCGCGCGGCGCGCCAGGACGGATAGAGGGTCGCAAGGAATGACAATGTCAGCGCCATGATTACCACCGCTGCGGTTTCGCCGAAGTCGACCTCCGCCGGCAGCCGCGAGAGGAAATAGAGTTCCGGCGAGAACAGTTCGGTATTGGTCAACCACGACAGGAATTGCCGGATCGATTCGATATTGAGGCAGATCAGCATGCCGACAAAGAAGCCGGTCAGCGTGCCGACCACGCCGATTGCAGCCCCCGTGATCAGGAATATCCGCATGATCGAGCCCTGCGAGGCGCCCATGGTGCGCAGGATCGCGATGTCCTGGCCCTTGTCCTTTACCAGCATGATCAGGCCGGAGACGATATTGAGCGCCGCGACCAGCACGATCATGGTCAGGATCAAGAACATCACGTTGCGCTCGACCTGAAGCGCATTGAAGAAGGTCGAGTTGCGCTGCCGCCAGTCGACCAGAAAGACCGGCCGCCCGGCCGCTTCTGTCACGGTCTTGCGGAAGGCATCAATTCTATCGGGATTGGTCGTGAACACCTCGATCGCGGTCACGTCATCCTTGCGATTGAAATAGGCCTGTGCCTCCGGCAGCGGCATGAACACGAAGCTTGCGTCATATTCCGACATACCGATCTCGAACACGGCCGCCACCTTGTAGGGCTTGATGCGCGGCGTGGTCCCCATCGGGGTCACCGCTCCCTTGGGCGCGACCAGCGTAATGGTGTCGCCGGCATGCAGCGACAATTGATCGGCGAGCCGGCGGCCGATGGCAACGCCCTGCCCCTCGTCAAAACCTTCCAGCGTGCCTTGCTTGATGTTCTTGGCGATCGAAGTGAGGTTGTTCAGATCGGCGGAGCGCATGCCGCGCACCAGCACGCCGGCGGCGTTGAAGGCCGAGGACGCCAGCGCCTGACCGTCCACCACCGGCGCCGCCAGCCGGATGCCCTGCACCTGGCTGACGCGCTCGGCGACGTCTTTCCAGTCGGTCAACGGCGATTCCAGCGGCTGAATTAGCACATGCCCGTTGAGCCCGAGGATCTTGTCCAGGAGTTCCTTGCGAAAACCGTTCATCACGGCCATCACGATGATCAGAGTGGCGACGCCGAGCATGATGCCTAGGAACGAAAAAACCGGCGATGACGGAAATGAACCCTTCCTTGCGCCGCGCTCGCAAGTAACGCCCGGACAACAGCCATTCGAAGGGCGCAAAAGGCGGGGTTCGGACTGTCTCGTTCATGGTCTCATCCATATCTCGATCCCATGATTCGGGCCAAATGTGGCCGGATTGGCCAGCATATCAGCTGCCCTTTGGATGATCTTATCCCGTTACTCGTGTCACCACTTCCGCCGGACTGAGATTTTCGCGCGAACCGTCGCTGCGCCGCTTGATCTCGAACTTGCCCTCGGCGAGACCTTTGGGGCCAACCAGAATCTGCCAGGGGATACCGATCAGATCGGCGGCGGCGAATTTCGCACCGGCGCGCTGGTCAGTGTCGTCATACAGCACATCGACGCCCTTGGCCTGAAACTCGCGATAAAGTTTTTCGCAGGCCGCGTCGGTGTCTTCCGAGCCCTGCTTCAGGTTCAAAATCACGGCCGTGAACGGCGCCACGGCCTCGGGCCATTTGATGCCGGCGTCGTCATGACAGGCCTCGATGATGGCGCCGACCAGGCGCGACACGCCGACGCCGTAGGAGCCGCCATGGATCGGCACGTCGACGCCGTCGGGGCCGGCGACCAGCGCCTTCATCGCATCGGAGTATTTGGTGCCGAAATAGAAGATCTGGCCGACCTCGATGCCCCGCGTATTCAGCTTCTTTTCAGCGGGCACCTCGCGCTCGAAGCGCGCGGCGTCGTGGACGTCTTCGGTCGCAGCGTAGACCGAGGTCCATTGCTTGATGATGGGCGTAAGATCGCTGTCATAATCGACGTCGTCGCCGGGGATCGGCAGATTGAGCACGTCGCTGTCGCAATAGACGCCGGACTCGCCGGTTTCCGCGAGCACGATGAATTCGTGGCTGAGATCGCCGCCGATCGGGCCGGTCTCGGCACGCATCGGGATCGCCTTCAATCCCATCCGCGCGAAGGTGCGCAAGTACGCCACGAACATCCGGTTATAGGAACGGCGCGCAGCCGCCTCGTCGATGTCGAAGGAGTAAGCATCCTTCATCAGGAATTCGCGGCCGCGCATCACGCCGAAGCGCGGACGCTGCTCGTCGCGGAACTTCCACTGGATGTGATAGAGATTGAGCGGCAGGCTCTTGTAGGATTTGACATAGGCGCGGAAGATCTCGGTGACCATTTCCTCGTTGGTCGGCCCGTACAGCAATTCGCGTTTGTGGCGGTCGCTGATCCGCAGCATCTCCGGACCGTAGGCATCGTAGCGGCCGCTCTCGCGCCAGAGGTCGGCAAGCTGCAACGTCGGCATCAAAAGTTCCAGCGCGCCTGCGCGGTCCTGTTCCTCGCGGACGATCTGCTCGATCTTCTTCAAAACCCGAAATCCGAGCGGCAGCCAGGCGTAAATGCCGGCCGCTTCCTGCCGCATCATGCCCGCGCGCAGCATCAGACGGTGTGAGACGATTTCCGCCTCTTTCGGATTCTCTTTCAGGATGGGCAGAAAAAACCGCGACAATCGCATGGGTCTACTCAAGGAATCAGTGGGGCACTGGAAGAGGAGCAGTGAAACCGGATCGGGTGCGAAAATACAAGGCCGGGGAACGTGAAAAGCCGCAAGAAATGCGGATTTCCGGCCATTTTGCTGGACTTTCGTGGGATGGGTGGAACGAAGCGATGCCCATCAACACCGGTAGCGCCGGTCCATGCGATGATGGGTTTCGCTTTGCTCTACCCATCCTACAGGTTTCAGATGCGACATCGCATTCTCGCGGAATGCGCACACGAGCATACAGGTAACAGCCGAAACATCCGGCCTCCCTGCGCGAATGGTTTTAACGGCTTATGCCGCGCTCTTGTGTCCGTGCACGCGGAGTAAGGACTTGTGTCCGTGCACGCGGAGTAAGGAGAGGCCGCCGGGCAGAAAACGCGGCGTTCGGCATCGACCGCCCTCTACTTCTTCATGCCGGAATGATCGTGCTTCATATCCATGTGACCTGAGCGATCGCCGCTTGCGGGCGCCTGCGCGCCGACGCCCTGCACGTCGAGCGACAGCGTTACCTTGCCCGCTTTCTCGAATTCGAGCGTGACCGGCACCTTGTCGCCCTGCTTGAAGGGCTTCTTGAGATCCATCAGCATCAGATGATAACCGCCCGGCGCGAGCTTGACGGTCTTGCCGGGTTCGATCGCAAGTCCCTTGTCGAGCGGACGCATGGTCATGACGCCGTTGTTCATCGCCATCTCGTGAATTTCGACCTTTCCGGCGCTCTCGCCCGAACCACCGATCAGCCGGTCTGGCGCAGAGCCCGTGTTCTCGATCGTGAGATAGCCGCCTGCAACCCTGGCGCCCGTGGGCGTCGCGCGGCTCCAGGCCTGCGCAATAACGAGATCGCCGGCCTTGACCTCCTGGGCGTGCGCGGGCGTACCAAACAGCGCAAACAGAGCGATCAAGGCGAAGAATTTCGGAAAAGGATTCATCGGATATCTTTCGGTGGTGAAGTCAAAGCCTGCGCACAGGAGAAACGATCCCGCGACCGCCTTAACCCTAGATCGCAACCGTTAACATTCACATTGACGAGATTGTCCTCATTTGCTTGCGGCCTTTTGCTGGACCGACCATTTTTCGAGCTCGGCTATTTCTGCCGAACCTTCGATCGTGGTGATGGTTCCGTCACGCGCGATCAGGATGGTGCGCGGGATATCACCCTGCCACGTTGGGTCGATCTCGAATCTGAGGCGTTCGACGAAGCCGTCGCTGAATATCCAGTTCTCCGCCGGGCGCAACCCCGCCTTCTCCAGCATCGCGCGCGTTGGACCGGGCAAATCGGGAACAAGATCGGCGCTGATCATCACCACATCGACCTCGGCGTGATCTTTCATGAACTGTCCGAGCAGCGGCAGTTCGACCTTGCACGGGCCGCAGGTGACGCCCCAGAAATGCACCATCGTCGGGCGCCCGGCGTGCGAGCGCAGCACTTCCTGCCAGCTTCCCCGCACGAACGGCTTGAGCATGAGCTCGGGCGGCGTCTCGGCGCCCGGCGCGGCCGCCGGACAGAGAAGGAGGAGTATCGCAGCGAGCAGGCAACATCTCATGACTCGTCTCCAACAGGCATAAGGCGATATCCGTCGGCCTTGGTCATCCACGAGAGATACGTCTTCCGTCCGTCGCTGACCAATAGCGGATGATCGGACGTATCCGTCGTGGTGGCGATCGTGACGGGCCTTGTCCAGTTCTTGCCCTCATCATGCGAGATCATCGCGTTGACCACGGTCTTCTCGCCGTCGAACTCTTTCCATACCATGATCGTGCCGCGCGGGCCGGCAAACACGTACGGTCGGGTGGGATTGCGATCGGCGCGGCCGAGCGGAAGCGGATCAGAAAACGTACGGCCCTCGTTTGCCGAGCGAGCATAAAACAGTCCCTTGCGCGCCTTGCCGTTGGTGTACCAGGTCACATGATAGGTGCCTGCAGTCGAGATCGTAAGGCTCGGCCCATGATGCGGGCACGCGGAAATCTTCCAGTCGTCGTTGCTGACGCGGCGAACCTCGCCCGGCGTTGCCGGATCGGCAAACGCCATGATCGCGTGATCGCGGACGCCGCCCTCAAAGATATTCCTGAACACGACTACCGGATGGCCGGGGCCGGCGAACGCCAGACCAAGCCGGCAGCACTCGCAGGTGTTGTCGCTTGCCAGCCGCGCTTCGGAATAGGTAGCGCCACCATCATTCGACGACGCGAAGAACAGCCCTGCCCCCTCATATTTCTTGCCGCTCTGCTGCGCCGGCGCCCGGTTGCGCTTGTCGATCCAGGCCGCAAACACCGAGCCGTCCGCATCGAGGCCGAGCGCCTCGAAACGCTGGCTCTCGTTGCTCGACGTGATCGGCCGCAACTCCGTAAAGCTCCGGCCGCCGTCGGTCGATCGCGTGGTGAGCACTTGGCCGTTGAACGCCTTGTCCCTGAAGATCGAAAACGCCAGTGCGATGCCGCCATTTTTGTCGACGACAATCTTGGGACGCGCGTCCGGCCCCCAATCGAGCTTGAGCTTTTCCTTCGTCACCTGAACCGGCGCCGAAAAGCTGTGGCCGGCGTCCTTCGAACTCGCGACCAATATCTGACCGCCGGCCACCCAGACGAGCCACAGCGCTCCATCAGGGCCGAAGGCGGGCGTGACCTTCGAGGCGCATCGTAAGACGACGTCCTCGCACGCCGCTTCCGACGCATGCTGATGATGGCTCATTTGCGCATGGGCTGCGGTTTGCCAAACCGAGAAGACAAGCGTCGCGAGCAAGCCGGTTCGCAGCATGACCTTACTCCTTTCAAAGAGCTGTTCGATCATTTGAACGCCACCTTCATTCCAGCCATGAATGCGCGCGGCGAACCGGCGTAGATCGAACCCGTCGTATTCGCCAGCACGCTCGCAGGATTTTGAACGCCGGCGGCCGTCACCGAGTTTCCGATGTTGTTCGCGGAAGCAACATAGGTCCGGTCAAATACGTTCCTGACCTCGACGTACATGCTCAACGACTTGAAGTAGTCGGACACGAGATCCGCCTTGTAGTGAACGTTGAGATTGACCAGTTCGTACCCGGGCGCCTTCAGCAGGTTGGCGTTGTCCATGTAGAACGAGTCCTTCCACTGCACCTCGACAAACGCCCCGAGGCCCGCAAGCGGCCCCCCACATCTGATCGTAGCCCATGCGCGCCGTGAGTTCGTTCGGCGAGATGCCGGGGATCTTGTTGCCGGCACGATTGAAGCTGAAGAGAGCGCCGTTGACGATATTCTCGGTGTATTCGGTATAGACCTCGTCAAGATAGGTGTATGCCGCCGTAAATCGCCAGCCCGGATAGAACCTCCAGTCAGCGGCTATCTCCACCCCGCGATGTTCCGATCTCGGGGCGTTGAACGTAAAGCTTGCGTTTGGTGCTCCAATCTGGGTCGCCTGGGTCACCAATTCGTCCTTGAAGAACTCGTAGAAACCGGTCGCACTGAATTTGAGCGTGTTGTTTGGCGTCCAGTCAAAGCCGAGGTCGTAGCCGATGTTCTTCTGCGTTCTCAGCTGCGTATTGTTGCCGTTCTGACCGTTCGAGAGGACGAAGAGGTTTCCGACCTGCGGCGTGCCATATCCCGTGGCGACGCGCGCGCGGAACAGCCACTCGCTGTTCAGCCTATACAGCAACGCCAACTCAGGCGCCGTGTTCTGGAACTGCCGATCGGCGACCGTTGGGATGATCGTCGGCGTCGGGACCGGCGACGTTCCATAATTGTAGGCGGAATTGATCCCCTTCAGATGCGTGGTTTCCCATCCGATCCCCGCGATGGCGGTCAGTTGCGGCGTCAACTTCAGTTCCTGGCGCGCCCGGACGCCGTAATTGGTGGTGTCGCTCCAGGTATTGCTGGACAGCCTGCCCAGCGTCGCGTTGCCGCCGGGCATCACGAATCTCGAGTCGCTCGACGCTGTGAGCGTGTTGTAGAAACCACCGAAATAGGTAGTAGATTCCAGGCCGAGAATTTCGCCGCGCTTGGTGATGTCGGTCATGTAATTGTACGACGGAAAATCGCCGATCGCGCTGGTGGCGCCGGTCGGCTGGTTGATGTTTCGGTCATCGAACACGAACTGATTGCGCCAGGTCGTGGTGTTGTCGAAATCATGCTCCCAGCGGCCGCCGACGATGGTCCGGCGATCATTGCGGCCCAGGCCCGCCTGCACAGCGGTGACCGGACTCCTCGGACCGTCGAAGCCGTTGTTGAAGAGCAACACCGATCCGCAGCCCGCGACTCCAGCCGCCTCGCACCCGGACTGGAAGGGATTTTGATGGAACTGATTGAGCGATAACCGGATCGGAAGCCGCGTACTCAACTCGTTATTGATGAACTTGACGGTGAAGCGATCGTCGGGAGTGGCCTGCAAGGTGCCCAGGAAGTTCACCGTCTGAGTATTGAACCAGCTATTCTGGATAAACCCATCGCCGCGCGCATCGCTGGCAAACAGTGAGCCCTCGAAATTGCCGACCTTTGCCGGCGGCCAGATAGTTGTTGAGATAGCCGAAGCTGCCGCCATCGACGCCGTATTCGACACCGTCGATGCTGCCGCCCGGGCGGGTCCGGAAATTGAGCGCGCCGCCGGTCGCATAATTGCCATAGAGCGCCGACGACGGGCCCCTGATGACATCGATCGCGCCATAGGCACGCGGATCGATCAGGTCGCTGCGGGAAAGCCCGTCCGGCTGCGTGACCGGGAAGCCGTCCTCGAAGATCACGAGATTGCGGATGCCAAAGCCGTTCCGGGCGTTGGAGCCGCGGATCGAGATGCCGACATCGCGCGGCCCGTTGCCCTGCTTCACCGATATGCCCGGGCTGTCGCGCAGCACGTCGCCCGCCGAAAACGACGGCCGGTTATCGAACAGGCTTCGATCGATGGTCGTCCCTGTCTGGCCGGTTGGCGCCTGGATAAAGGTTCGCAAACGCCGCGCTCGGGGAGACGCCCGCCGTTTGCGACACCGCCGGCGCGGTACTGGCCGAAGGTGGCTTCGCCTGCGTCCTGGCGGACGAGCGAACGGCCGGCTTTCGGGCGGCAGGTCTGGCGGTTGTTGCCCGCGGCGCGTCGACGGTCACCGCCGGCAGCGCGGTCTGGGCTTTCGTGTTTGAGGGCGTAAGCGAAAACGCACTGCCAAGCAAAAGCAGGCTCGCGCTGCCCAAGGCACGATGCGGATACATCGTATGTTCCTGACGCCAGCTCTTTGGCCGGCTTGAATGAATGCACCAACCGGCACGGCTGTCGCCGCACCGATCATTGGGGTGTTCGGGTCGTCAGGAAATGGAGGGTGGCGCGCGCCTGCGCGTGCGAGCCGGCGCGGGAGGCGAACCGGTCGAGCGTGAATTCGGTCCAGACCACGCGTGCATGGTCGCGATCGACGGGTATTGACGGGGCAGTCTGCGGCCCATCGACCGGCGCGCCGGTCTGCAGCACGCTGCAAGCCGAACAGCATCCATCATGAGCGCGATGGTTAGCCTGATCGGTCTGCCCGGCGCCGGGAGCGCCATTGCCGTGACAGATAACGGCGGCGGCGAGCGGATCGGAGGCCGCAATGCTGGCCGCCCAGCATGCACCTATGGGTGCGAAAATCTGCACCACCAGGGCAATCAGGACTATGGGAAGAAAATTCTTCAGCCGCCGGCGCATCGCTTACCCATCCGCTTCAGACCTTAATCACCTCTAGAGTCTGAAGTCGAGATCAGGTTCCCGGAACTTGTTACAACTTTAGGGAACAACGCTGGCCAAAGCGATGCGTTTTGCAGCTTTGGGAGGGCACCCTACTTAAATACCAAGCCTCGGGGGTATTGGGCCTAAATCCACAACCGACAGTGGTAAATTGCCAATCATTTCGCAGAGTGCTGGAATTTTGAACAAACGTTGCTGAAATTGGTGACAAGACGAAAAAGATGGTCTACGAATTCGGGCTCAGGCTGGCCGAGAGGTTCAAGCTTGGTGGTCCAAGTCTCGGGAGGAGCCCTGACGCGCACAAGCAGCGTCGCCTCGTTCAACAAGATCAAATCTAACTTTTCGGGGAAATTAAGGGTCGACACAATTTTTGAGCAGGGCTAGCGCCCTGCTCTTTTTTTGTGGCGCTTTTTGCAGAGTGTCTTCTAGAGCGTTTTCCGCCAGGAAGGAATTGTTCTGGCTTGACCCATGGCCTCGTGGTTCGAGACGCGCGGCGTTGCCGCGCTCCTCACCATGAGGGTCTCAGACATCATCCTGAGGAGTGGCCGCTCGGCCGCGTCTCGAAGGATGAAGCCACCGAACTGGAAAACACTCTAGCGAAGCGACATGACTGCCTCACCCAATCCGATCGAGCGAAGTTTTGAAATCGCCGCCGAGCGTTGCGAGGATCTGACGCCGCTGGTCTATCGCCGCCTGTTCGACGCGCACCCGGAGGCGCGCACGATGTTCCGCACCGAGGGCAGCGAGCTCGTCAAGGGTTCAATGCTGGCGATGACGATCGACGCGATCCTGGATTTCGCCGGTGAACGCACCGGACATTTTCGCCTGATCGAATGCGAGGTTTCCTCGCACGACGCCTACGGCACGCCGCGCGAATTGTTCGTGGCGTTCTTCGGCGTGATCGCCGAGGCCTTGCGCGAGATTCTGGGTGCGGATTGGACACCCGATATCGACACGGCATGGCGGCGTTTGATCGGCGAGATCAATGGTCTTGTTGCAGCGCAGAACTAGCCTGCCGACCGCCTGCAGAAGCGGTACCGCGCAAGGCTTTGATGCGGGAGGCTGCGCAGACGCGTGGCGCGGCAAACGCGGCCATAAAGATTTTTCAGACGGTACGACAAGCGTTCCGCCGGCGGCTGGTGGCGCGAACGCCGCGATTGTGAGAGACTTCGCACGATCCGCGGCGCGTGCAATCGACGCCGTCGGTAAAAAACAACGATAGAGAGGGAGCGAGCGATGTCTGGGACCGAGAAATCCTCTACGACAAGGCGACATCTTCTTCAGACAGCGGCGACCGCCGGTGCGGCGAGTGCCCTGCTCGGCGGGCTGGGTATTAATCCGGCGCTGGCAGCGGCCGCACGTTCGGAGAAACCGCTGAAAGCGGCGTTCTCCAATGCAGGATTGCAGGCGACGTGGTGCGCCCAGGGCAAGCAGGCGGCGGAATGGTGGGGCAAGCTGTTCAACGTCGAGGTCACCTGGTTCGACGGACAGCTCGACGCGGTCAAGCAGCGCGCCGCGATCGACAATATGGCGTCGCAGAAATGGGACTTCGTCGCCATCCAGGCGTTCGGCATCGGCACGCTGACCCAGCCGGTGCAGAAGATGATCGATGCCGGCACGCCGGTCATCGACATGGACACGCTGATCGCCCCGCTCGACCAGATTAACGTCCACTCCTTCCTTGCGCCCGACAATGAGTTCATGGGCGCGTCGGTGACGCAGGCCCTTATCAATGCCATCGGCGGCAAGGGCAAGGTGATCATGACGCAGGGCGCGCTCGGCCACACCGGCGCCCAGGGCCGCGCCAAGGGTTTCAATACCGTGGTCAAGCAGTTTCCGAACGTCGAGGTGCTCGATACTCAGCCCGCCGATTGGGACGTCTCGAAGACGGCGCGGCTGTGGGAGACCTATCTCACCAAATATCCGCAGATCGACGCGGCCTTCTTCCACAATGACGATATGGCGCTGGCCGCCTACAACATCATGAAGGCGCGCAACCGAACCAACATCCTGATCGGTGGCGTTGACGCCATGCCGCCCGCGATCCAGGCGGTGAGCGAGGGCCGCATGTTTGCAACCGTCCGCAACCCATCCTGCCGCATCCATGGTGGCGCCATCGTCGCCGGCGTCGCCGCCGTCACATCAGGCGAAAAGAGCGGACAGGGTATCCCGAAGAGCGTCGTGACCGATGGTCCGGTCGTGACCAAGGCCAACGCCGCCGGCATGCAGTGGATGGAGAATCATTTCCTGATCTGAGCCAACATGCCGTTGGGACATCAGCCCATCCTCGAACTGCGCGATATCACGAAAGCCTTCGGCGGTGTCGAGGCGCTTCGCGGGGTCGACTTTGCGCTTTCCGCCGGCGAGATTCATGGTCTGGTCGGCGAAAACGGCGCGGGGAAAAGCACGCTGATGAAGATCATCGCCGGCGTGCATGCGGACTTCTCTGGCCGCTTTGTGCTGGACGGCCAACAGACCCGCTTTCGATCGGTGCGCGACGCGCGCGCAGCCGGCATCGCCATGGTGCATCAGGAACTGAGCGTTGCGCCCGATCTGTCGGTGGCCGAGAACGTGTTTCTCGGCGCGCAGCCGACCAATCGGTTCGGCTTCGTGCAGTGGCGGCGGATGGCCCGCGAAGCGGGAGAACAACTGAAACGGTTCGGCATCGACGTTGATCCGCTCTCGCGGCTCGGCGACCTACCGATCGGCCTGCAGCAGCTGATCGAGATCGCCCGCGTGCTGTTCTCGGGCGCCCGCATCATCATCCTCGACGAGCCGACCTCGGCGCTTTCGCCGCCCGAGGTCGAGCGCCTGTTCGCGACCTTGAGACAGTTGCGCGACGACGGCACCAGCATCGTCTTCATTTCTCATTTCATCGAAGACATTTTGCGCGTATCCGATGTCGTGACGGTGTTCCGCAACGGCAAAAAGGTCGCCGAGACACTGGCGGCGGAGACCAGCAAGTCCGCCCTGATCGAGGCGATGATCGGCAAGGGCCGGGAAGCGCTCGAAGAGACCTACACGCACGACATCATGCTGCCGCCGCCCGTCGATCGTCCGGTGGTATTGAACGCGACTGGGCTGTCGCTCGCGCGCAGCCTGCGCGACGTTTCGTTCGAGGCCCGCTCCGGCGAAGTCCTCGGCATCTACGGATTCATGGGCTGCGGCCAGCTCGAGCTGGCGCGGATCCTGTTCGGCAAGCTCAAGCCCGACCACGGCACGCTCGCCGTCTCCGGCCACCAAAAAGTCTTCCGCAGCACCGCCGATGCCAGGCGCGCCGGCGTCGCCTTCGTGCCCGAAAGCCGTCGCGACATGCTGTTCCTGCAGGAGCCGGTCTACAAGAACATCTCGATCAGCATCCTCGATCGCATCTCGCAGCTGTTGCTCAAGCCGTCGCGCGAGCGCTCGATCGCCACGCGGCAGGTCGAGCAATTGCAGATCCGGCCGGCCGCAGTCGAGCTCGATCTCGGCATGCTCTCGGGCGGCAATCAGCAGAAGGTGGCGCTGGCGAAGTGGCTGAGCTACCCGCCGCGCCTCCTGGTGCTGTGCGAGCCGACCCGTGGCATGGATGTCGGCGCCAAGAACGATGTCATCCACATCATCCGCGACCTGCGCGCGCGGGGATTGGCCATCATCGTGCTTTCGACCGAACCGGAGACGGTGCTCTCGCTCGCCGATCGCGTCATCGTGCTCAAGCGCGGCGCGGTGGTGCGGGAATTTTCCAACGAGCAGATCAGCAAGGACCGCCTGCTGGAAGCGGCGTGAGGAGACGGGCTTGAGGAGAACGATATGGCAAGCGGTGAAAGCGTGACAGTCGCGGCCGAGAGTCGCAAACGGCCGCGCCGGATCGGCGCCATGCTGCGCTCCCAGATGCGCAATATAGCCCCCTTCCTGACGCTGATCTGCCTGTTCGGCTTCTTCGCGGTTGCGAGCCCGTCGTTTGCGACCCTCGACAATCTCGGCAACATCCTGACCCAGATTTCGGTTACCGGCATCATTGCCGTCGGCCTCACCTTCGTGATTCTGTGCGCCGAGATCGACCTGTCGGTCGCCAGCATCGCCAACGTCACCGGCATCGCGGTCGCCTATTTCACGGCGCAGGAATCCTACGTCAACATCGCCAACGTCCCGATGCCCGGGTGGGTCGCGATCGTGCTGGCGCTGGCGCTCTGCGCCTCGCTCGGCCTCGTCAACGCATTCGGCCTGACGCTGATCGGCATCCCCTCCTTCATCATGACGCTCGCGATGATGCAGATCGCGGCCGGCATCTCGGCGCTATTGGTGCGCGGGCAGATCGCCTACAAGGTGCCGCCCCTCGTCACGACGCTCGGATCGTCGTCGGTCGGCGGGATACCCTGGATCGTGATCGTCGCCGCGGCGATGCTGCTCGCCGGCCATCTGGTGCTGACCTATACCCGCTTCGGCCGCTACGTTTACATGGTCGGGGGAAACCGCGAGGCGGCGGAATATTCCGGGCTCAACGTCAAGCTGATCCTCGGCAGCGTCATGGTCATCTCGGCGGTCTGCTCCGGGATCGGCGGCATGCTCGGCGTGGCGCATTTCGGCAGCGCGCAGCAGAACGAGTTCGACACCTATCTGCTCGACTCGATCGCCGCGGTCGTGGTCGGCGGCACCAGTCTTTTTGGCGGCCGCGGCGGCATCGGCAATACCATTGTCGGCCTGTTCGTGCTCGGCGTCCTCAACAACGGGCTCGATCACGTTAATATCGACAGCTTCCTGAAGATCCTGATCCGCGGCCTCATCCTGCTCGCGGCGCTCGTCATCAACGTCTATGCGCAGAGATTGCGGGAGCGGGCGGTCGAATAGACCCGGCCGCGCGCCCTATCCGGCAAAATCCGGCTGCCAGTCGCGAACCACTCGCGCCGCCATCGTCACGGCGCCGATCGTGCGGAATGACGGCGTATCCACCATCATGGCGCGCGCGAGCCGCAGGCTCCGCGCCTCGCAAATGGCCCGCCGCTTCGGATCCTCGATCAGTTCGAAATCGGCATTGTGCGCCAGCCCGAGAATGCGGCGGATGATTTTTGCGGCCGAAAATCCCACGGTGTCGCGGAACAGCCGCGCCATATAGGCCGCCCGCTCGGCCTCCAGCCGCGCTGCGCCGGCCTCGCCGGGGAACAGCGTCGCCGGAAAGGCATCGCCATGGGCTTGCGTGCGCCAAAGCTCGAGGAATTTTCCAGCGAACCCGGTCCAGATGTTTTCGATTGTCTCCAGCACCCACGCCTCGAAAGCGCGCCGGTCGCCGGGCGAACGCTCATGGCCGGCGGAAGCCAGATAGGCCATCAGGAGATTGCCGATGACCGCGCCGACATCGAATCCCATCGGTCCGTAGAAGGCGAACTCGGGATCGATCACGACCGTCGCGCCTTCTGTCACCATGATCGAGCCGGTGTGGAGATCGCCGTGGATCAGGGCTTCCGGGGAGCCAAGGAATTTGAGCTTGAGCCGCGAGACCGCCGCATGCAGGTCGAGGTCTTCGCGGAAGGCGGCCGCCGTCGCATCGAGCCACGGCGACGTCCAGCGGTTCTGTTCCGCCTCGCGGTACGGATCGGTGAAGATCAGGTCTTCGGTGATCTTGCACAGCGCGTGGTTGCCCGCGAACGCGGCGATGCCCTCCTTCTTCTGCGCGGCTGATACCGCGAGGTCGGAGGAGAGATACAGCGTCCGCGCCAGAAAATTCGTGATGTCGTCGACGAAGTGCGGATAGAGGGTCCCGGCCACGAGCCCCTTGCGCATGATGATGTGCGGCTCAATCAGCTCCATGACGACGAGGGCAAGCGCCTTGTTATGGTGAAGCACCGCCGGCACCAGACCGGGTACGAGCCGAGCCTGATGCACCAACGCCAGGTATTCATAATGCGAGCGCGACAGCGGTAGCGGCCAGCTCTCGCCGACGAGCCGCACGTAAGGCAGCGCCTGCTTGACGGCTACTCCGCCCTTCGCCCCCTTGACGATGAACACGAGGTTGAGGTTGCCGTCGCCGACTTCGCCGATCGACCAGGAAGCCGGGAGTCCCCCAGTTGCACGGCGATGGCGGGAAGCTGGGCGAGGTAGTCCCGCAGATCGCCTTCCGGCAGAATTCGATATCCATCCTGCCGGGAAGTAGCCAATGGTCGATGCTGTGAGCTCATCGCAATCTGCCCCCGTGCCGGTGTGGGAGGCGTCGCTCACTCCCGCTCCAGGAAATTCGATCCGATATCGGCCTTTTCTTGACCGGATCATAGTCGGGAAACAGCCTGACGCGAAGCAAGCACTAAATGAATTGCGCGAGCCAGATGGTATGGCCGCCGCATTCGGGGTCCTCAACGACATGCGACACCACGCGAAGGCCGTTCTGATCCAGCAATGAACGATATTCGGCAGGGTCAAGGCTCGCATGATACAGCGGCTCGCCTCCAAAACTCCCGATCGCCTCCCCATGCGCGGGGCCGCTTGTGAACATCAGCGCCGCATTCGGCGCCGCGTGCTGGCGAAACACCGGAAACATCTGGCGTTGGTCGTCGTGGCAGAGGTGAAAGAAACTGTCCCATGCAAGGATGCCGGAAAACTTCCGCGGCAAGGAAAGATGGCGCATATCGGCGACGATCCATTCCTGCTTTCGGAAAATGCCTTCGGCAGACCTCGATCATGGCCGGGGATGAATCCACGCCAACGACGGGATAACCAAGCTCGATCAGATACAGGGCCATCGGCGCTGCCGATCCGCACCCGATATCGAGGATCGGGCCAACAGGCGGCAGCAGCGCCCGGAACCGGTCGAGCCAGGGCTTTTCAAACAGGCTGGCGCGTCCGCGACTCTCGACCCAGTCTTGCGCCTTGCGCTGGTACAGATCGATGATCCCTGCGGCTTCTTCCGACGCCATTTGAGCTCGCGAGCCGCGTATCGACCGAACCTATTCCCGTTCCAGGAAGTTCGATCCGATGTCGGCCTTCTTCTTGATCGGATCATAGTCGCAATAGATGCTGTCGGCGACCAGCGTGTAGCTCGGGATGATGGTATCCTTGTTCAGCTTGACCGAATTCAGACCGATGACCGCGGTCTGCTTGCCGCCCGTCCACTTGAACGGGGTGGTGCTTTGCGCCCTCTCGCAAGCGGCCACCGCGTCGGCGAGCACCTGGCCTTCGACGAAGGCTTTCACCGTTCGCAGCTGCCCCAGCGTCTTCCAGTTCATGTAGAACAATCCTGCAAGGCCGGCGGCGAGCAGGACGACGAGCGCCAATAGAATACGTTGAAGGTTCATTCTTCCCCCCGCGAGACTGTCAGAACGGCATCCCCATCAGCTTCGACAGCCGCTCGATGTTGAAATAGCCCTGATGATAGGCCCACATTCCGATGCCGAAGATCACGCCCGAAACGAGCGTGGTCCACATCAGCTTCCAGCCCATCCGCGCCAGCACCGGTGCACCGGGGTCGGTGCCGGGAGCGCCCTCGCCGTCCTCGTGCTGGCTGCGAACGCCGAACGGCAACGTCGTGAACAGCACGACCCACCACAGGACGAAGTAAATCGCGATCGCGGTGGAGATGCTGTAAGCCATAAGGGCTCAGGCCTGTTCGATTTCGACGAGCGCGCCGGAAAAATCCTTGGGGTGGAAAAACAGCACCGGCTTGCCGTGGGCGCCGATCTTGGGCACGCCGTCGCCGAGCACGCGTGCGCCCTCCTTGATCAGCCTGTCGCGCGCCGCGATGATGTCGGGCACGTCGTAGCAGATGTGATGGATGCCGCCGTCGGCGTTGCGCTCGACGAACTTGGCGATCGGCGAGGCGTCGCCGAGCGGCTGGATGAACTCGATCTTGGTATTGGGCAGCGTGACGAACACGGTGATGACGCCATGCTCCGGCAGCGGCACCGCGCCGGAGATTTCAGCGCCGAATGCGCCGCCATAAATCCTGGCGGCCTTTTCCGCATCCTTGACCGCGATCGCAACGTGATTGAGCCGGCCCAGCATGGCACTCCACTCCCTGTCTCGATGCGTTTCCCGGCGAGGACCAGTGTCCGCCCGAAAACGCTTTGTACCTCAAACCGTCAGAACATGAACGAGGCAAATCGGCTTCTTGCCCCAGTTCTCGCTGATGACCGCACGAACCGCACGGCGCACCGATTCCGCGGTCGCATCCGCGTCGCGCCGCCGTACCCGCGGCAGGCCCTCGAACGTAGAAACCACCACGTCGAATACGATCTCGTCGATCAGCTCGCCGGCCGTATTCTTCTCGGGGATGCCGACGAGATCAACCTCGGGATCGTCGGCCAGCTCGCCCTTGTCGGTGACGGCGATGGCGACAAACGCACAGCCGGCAAACCCCATCCGCCGCCGTTCGACCACGGCTCGGGACTTGGAATCCTCCAGGATATTGCCATCCTTGTAGATCCGCCCCGAGGGCAACTCGTCAATGATGGCGGGGTCGCCGGGCCCGAGCTTGACCAGGTCGCCGTTGCGGCAGATCAGCACCTTCGGCACGCCGGCGGTGCGCGCCAGCTTGGCGTGCTCGGAGAGGTGCAGCGCCTCGCCATGAACGGGGATCAGGATCTGCGGGCGCACCCATGAGATCATGTCGCGCAGCTCGTCGCGGCGCGGATGGCCGGAGACGTGGACGAGATCGGTGCGGTCGGTGATGACCTCGATGCCCTGGCTGACCAGGCCATTGATGATGCCGCCGACCGCCTTCTCGTTGCCGGGAATGGTGCGCGAGGAAAAGATCACGCAGTCGCCCTTGTTCAGTGTCACCTGCGGATGGTCGTCACTGGCGATCCGCGCCAGCGCCGCCCGCGGCTCGCCCTGGCTTCCCGTGCACAGCGCCAGCACCTTGTCCGGCGGGAAATGGCCATAGAGGTCGGCGCCGCGGAAATTCTGCACGCCCTCGAGATAGCCGGTCTCGCGGGCGACCTGCACCACGCGCTCCATCGCACGGCCGACTACGACCACCTCGCGATCGGCGGCTTTTGCCGCGTCCGCCACCGCTTTCAGGCGGGCGACATTGGAAGCAAAGGTGGTGACGGCAACCCGGCCTTTGGCGGCCATCACCAGCTTGGTGATGGTGGCCGCGACCTCGGTCTCCGAGGGCGAGCGCCCTTCCCGCACCGCATTGGTGGAATCGCCGACCAGCGCCAGCACGCCGGCATCGCCGAGCTCACGCAGGCGCCGCTCGTCGGTCGGCAAGCCGATGATTGGCGTCGGATCGATCTTCCAGTCGCCGGTGTGCAGCACGGTGCCAGCGGGGGTATGGATCGCCAGCGCATGCGATTCCGGAATCGAATGCGCGACCGGGATGAACTCGACGCTGAACGGGCCGAGATGGACGCGGCCGCCCGACGGCACCACGGTCACCGGGATTTTCGGCGGATTGCGCTCGGCGGCGCATTTGGCCTCGAACAGCGCAGCGCTGAATTTGGTGGCGTA
Source organism: Bradyrhizobium sp. TZ2 (assembly GCA_043099345.1). Lineage (GTDB taxonomy): Bacteria > Pseudomonadota > Alphaproteobacteria > Rhizobiales > Xanthobacteraceae > Bradyrhizobium. The sequence continues at coordinate 5,483,702 of CP170752.1, forward strand.
GACCGGGCATTGCAGCTTCGGCCACAAATCTATGATCGCGCCGAAATGGTCTTCATGGGCATGCGTCAGCACGAGGCCCATCAGGTTCTTGCGCTCTTTCTCCAGAAAACGGATGTCGGGCATGATCAGGTCGATGCCCGGCAGATGCTCCTCGTCGCCAAAGGAAACGCCGAGATCAACCACGAGCCAGGATCGCTGGTGGCGGTTGCCGAGCCCGTAGATCGACAGGTTCATGCCGATTTCGCCGACGCCGCCGAGCGGCGCAAAGGTCAGTTCATCCGGCCGCACCATCAGGCCGCTCCCACTGACGCTGCTGCGCCGAAATAGACCTCGCCCGCGGCGATCGGAATACGCTTGCCCTCGGCCGTGCGGACGATCAGGCAGCCGGTTTCATCGATGGTATCGAACGAGCCTTTGACGGTTGCGGTTCCGGTCTGGATCGCGACCGGCTCGCCAAGGCCGAACGTGCGCTCCAGCCATGCCTTTCGGATTTCGGCAAAGCCGCGGCCATTGTCCCAGATGCCGCGGAATTCGACCCAGGTCTCCGACAGCGCCGTAAACACTTCCTCCGCGCCAACGTTGACGCCGAGCGCGGCCAGCGAGGTCGCCGGCGTCGGCGTGCCTTCGGGGGCTGCGACGACGTTGGTGCCGATGCCGACCACCACGGCCAGGCGATTGCCGGCCACGGCCTCGGCTTCCAGCAGGATCCCGGCGAGCTTCTGCCGGTCTGCCATCACGTCATTCGGCCATTTCATGGCGTATTTCAGCGGCTCCGCGCCAGCGCGGCGCAAATTGGCTTCGATGCTTAGCTTCTGCAGTGCGCCTTCAAGCGACAGTCCTGCGGCAAAGCCCAGCGTCGCCGCGACCCCCGGCGACACATCCATCACTTCGAGAATGCTGCTGGCGAGGTTGCCGCGCGGCGCGATCCAGGCTCGCTGCCGGCGGCCCCGCCCCGCCGTTTGTTCGGTCGTGACGAACCACATCGGGCCGCGCTCGCCATCGCGGGCGCGCGACATGGCTTCGGCGTTGGTCGAACCGATCCGGTCGAAGGCGGCGAGACCGTAGCCCGCCGTTATGGCTTTGGGACTGAGCGAGAAGGTCATTTCCATTTTCTGTGCATGATCTTCTCCGAAAACCGGGGCCAATTTTCGGGATCATGCACTCTAAAATAGCGACTTCGCCGCTGCCGTGGCGACGCTGACCAGCGGCCCCGGATAGACGAAGAAGAAGATGTTGAAGATGCCGGCCACCGCCAGCACCGTGCGCAGTTCCATGCGCATCGGCTCGATCTTGCCGGCAGGCTCATCAAAATACATCACCTTGATGATGGTGAGATAGTAGAACGCACCCACCACGCTGGTGAGTACGCCGATGACGGCGAGCGTGAACAGGCCGGCCTTGATCGCGGCTACGAATACGTACCATTTGGCAAAGAAGCCCGCGAGCGGCGGAATGCCGGCCAGCGAAAACAGCAGCATCGCAAAGAAGAAGGCCAGCAGCGGATTGGTCCGCGACAGCCCTGCGAAATCGCTGATCTGCTCCATCGGCTGGCCGTCGCGCTTCATGGACAGGATCACGGCAAAGGAGCCGAGCGTCATCGCGACATAGATAGCGATATAGACCAGCACGCCCTGGGCGCCCTCCACAGTGCCGGACGCGAGCCCGACCAGCGCAAAGCCCATATGGCCGATCGACGAATAGGCCATCAGGCGCTTGATGTTCCTCTGCCCGATCGCAGCGAACGATCCCAGCGCCATCGAGGCGATCGCGACGAACACGATGATCTGCTGCCATTGCGGGACGATGCCGGGGAATGCCGTGAGCGCCACGCGGGTGAACACCGCAAGCGCTGCGACCTTCGGCGCGGAGGCAAAGAAGGCCGTAACCGGCGTCGGCGCGCCCTCATAGACGTCGGGCGTCCACATGTGGAACGGCACCGCCGAGACCTTGAAGCAGAGCCCGGCCAACAGGAACACGAGACCAAACACGATGCCGACGCTGCCGGTCGTGGCCGCGGCGGCAATGCCGGCAAAGTCGACCGTGCCGGTGAAACCATAGATCAGCGAGGCGCCGTAGAGCAGCATGCCCGAGGACAGCGCGCCGAGGACGAAATACTTCAGCCCGGCCTCGGTGGATTTGGCGTTGTCACGGTTGCTGGCGGCGACCACGTAGAGCGCGAGCGACATCAGCTCGAGCCCGAGATAGAGCATGATCAAGTCGCCGGCCGAGATCAGCACCATCATGCCGAGCGTGGAGAGCAGCACCAGGATGGCATATTCGAAAATGCGCCGCGACGGATCGGACAGGAACTCCGTCGACAGGATCAGCGTCGCCGCCGAACCGATCAAGGCGAGGATCTTCAGGAAGCGGGCAAAGTCATCGACGATGAAGCTGCCGCCGAAGGTCGTGAGTTTGCCGGCCGGCAGCATCAGCTCCAGCGCGCCGGTGACGACCAGCAGCAATACCGCAAGGCTCGTGACGAGTTTGGTCGTCGTCTCTTCGCCGCGATAGGCGCCGAGCATCAGCAGCGCCATGGCGCCAACGGCCAGCACCAGCTCCGGCAGCACCGGCAGCAACTGATAACCTGCACTCGAGAAGCTCATGGCGCTCTATATCCTTGACGCGTTTTCTTCATGCGAACCGGCTTCCACCTCGCTTGAAAACGCTGCGTTACTGGACCAGCGCGGCTGCCTTCACGGCAGTCACGGCGGCATTGTAATTGTTGACGAGTTGCTGAACCGAGGCCGCCGACATGTCGAGCACCGGTTTCGGATAGATACCGAACAGGATGGTGAGGAACGCCAGCGGGAACAGCATCAGGCTCTCGCGGAACGTCAGGTCCTTGATGCTGGCCAGCGACGGCTTTGTCAGCGGGCCGAACACGACCTTTCGGTACAGCCACAGCGCATAGGCTGCCGACAGAATCACGCCCAGGGTGGCAAACGTCGCGGTCGGGATCGAGACCTTGAAGGTGCCGAGCAGCGTCATGAACTCGCCGACGAAGCCGGAGGTGCCGGGCAGACCGACATTGGCCATGGTGAAGACCATGAACACCAGCGCGTAGAGCGGCATCCGGTTCACAAGGCCACCATAGGCCGCGATCTCGCGGGTATGCATGCGGTCGTAGACGATGCCCACACACAGGAACAGCGCGCCTGAGACGATGCCATGCGACACCATCTGAAACACGCCGCCGGCCACGCCCTGCGTGGTGCCGGCGAAGATGCCCATGGTGACGAACCCCATGTGGGCCACCGACGAATAGGCGATCAGCTTCTTGATGTCTTCCTGCATCAAGGCCACCAGCGAGGTGTAGACGATCGCAATTGCCGAGAGCGAGAAAATCAGCCACGCGAAATCATGCGACGCCAGCGGGAACATCGGCAGCGAGAAACGCAGGAAGCCGTAGCCGCCCATCTTCAGCAGGATCGCGGCCAGAATCACCGAGCCTGCGGTCGGCGCCTCGACGTGGGCGTCCGGCAACCAGGTGTGCACCGGCCACATTGGCATCTTCACCGCAAACGAAGCAAAGAACGCCAGCCACGCCCAAGTCTGCAAGGACCGCGGCACGGCGGTATGCATCAGGGTCGGAATATCGGTGGTGCCGGCATTCCAGTACAGCGCCATGATCGCGAGCAGCATCAGCACCGAGCCGAGCAGCGTGTAGAGGAAGAACTTGAAGGACGCGTAGACGCGGCGCGCCCCGCCCCAGACGCCGATGATCAGGAACATCGGGATCAGGCCACCTTCGAAGAACAGATAGAACAGCACGAGGTCGAGCGCCGAGAAGGTGCCGACCATCAGCGTTTCCAAAAGCAGGAAAGCCATCATGTATTCACGCACGCGCACCGTGATCGATTTCCAGCTCGCGATGATGCAGAGCGGCATCAAGGCGGTGGTCAGGATCACGAACGGCAGCGAAATGCCGTCGACGCCCATGTGATAGGTGATGCCGCTGGCAAGCCAGTTCGCCTTCTCGACGAACTGGAAGTCCGGATTTGCCGCGTCGAAACGCCCGACCAGGATCAGCGACACCGCGAAGGTAACGAGCGTGGTCCATAGCGCGATCCAGCACGAATTGCGTTGCGCTGCTTCATCGTCGCCACGGTTGAGGTAGATCACCAGCGCGCCGAACAGCGGCAGGAAGGTGACGACCGAAAGGATGGGCCAGGTTGTCATCACTGGCCTCCCAAGCCGAACATGAACCAGGTGATCAGCCCGGCGACGCCGATCAGCATCGCAAAGGCGTAATGATAGAGGTATCCGGTCTGGATCTTCACGACATTGCGGGTGACGTCGAGCACCCGCGCCGATATGCCGTCCGGACCAAACCCGTCGATAACGTAGCCGTCGCCCTTTTTCCAAAGGAAGTAGCCGATCCGCTTGGCCGGGCGGACGAAGATGACCTCATAGAGCTCGTCGAAGTACCATTTGTTGAGCAGGAACTGGTAGAGCATCTGGTGCTGACGCGCGAGTTCGACCGGCAAATACGGCCTGCGAATATAGAAGACGTAAGCGATGTAAGCGCCAATCACCATCATGACGGTCGGCAGATAGGCGATGGTCTGCGGAATGTGGTGCATTTCCTCGATGATATTCGGGTGCATCTTCACCGAGTCGCGGAAGAATTCCGCCACGCCGTGGCCGGCAAACAGCTCCTTGAACGGGAAACCCGCCAGGATCGAGCCTGCGGCGAGGATGCCGATCGGGACCAGCATCCACATCGGGCTTTCGTGCGCGGCTTCATAGTGTTCTTGATCGTGCGGCTCGCCATGGAAAGTCTTGAAGATCAGGCGCCACGAATAGAACGAGGTCAGTGCCGCCGCGATCACCGTCATCGCGAAGCCGTAGTACCCGAACGGGTTGTGCGAGACGTAGGCGGATTCGATGATCGCGTCCTTGGAGAAGTAGCCGGCCGTCAGCGGAAAGCCGGTCAGCGCCAGGGTGCCGATCACCATCACGATGTAGGTGAAGGGAATCTTGTCCTTCAGTCCGCCCATGTTGCGGATGTCCTGCTCGTGATGCATCGCGTAGATCACCGAGCCGGAGCCTAGGAACAGCAGCGCCTTGAAGAAGGCGTGCGTGAACAGATGGAACATGCCGACCGAATAGGCCCCTGCCCCCATCGCCACGAACATGTAGCCGAGCTGCGAACAGGTCGAGTAGGCGACGATCCGCTTGATGTCGTTCTGCACGAGGCCGATGGTTGCCGCAAAGAACGCGGTGGTGGCGCCGAAGAACATCACGACGGCCTGCGCGTTCGGCGCCAGTTCAAACAGCGGCGACAGCCGCGCCACCATGAACACGCCGGCGGTGACCATGGTCGCGGCGTGGATCAGCGCCGAGACTGGCGTCGGACCTTCCATCGCGTCCGGCAACCAGGTATGGAGCAGGAACTGGGCCGATTTGCCCATCGCGCCCATGAACAGCAGCAGGCAGGTCAGCGTCAGCGCATCGGCATGCCAGCCGAAGAAATCGATGGTCTTGCCCGACAGCCCCGGTGCGCCGGCGAAGATGGTCTCGAAATCGGTCGAGTTGAGCAGCATATAGATGGCGAAGATGCCGAGCGCGAAACCGAAATCGCCGACACGGTTGACCACGAACGCCTTGATCGCCGCCGCGTTCGCCGATGGCTTCTGGTACCAGAAGCCGATCAGGAGATAGCTGGCGAGACCGACGCCTTCCCAGCCGAAGAACATCTGGACCAGATTGTCAGCGGTCACCAGCATCAGCATCGCGAAGGTGAACAGCGACAGATAGGCGAAGAACCGCGGCCGATACGGATCCTCGTCCATGTAGCCGATAGAATAGAGGTGCACGAGCGAAGATATGGTGTTGACCACCACCAGCATCACGGCGGTCAGCGTATCGACGCGGAGCGCCCACGACACCTGCAGATCACCCGAATTGATCCAGGGGAACAGGGCGATCCGGGCGTCATGGTGCATGAAGCCGACATCGACCAGCACCACCCAGGACAGCGCCGCCGAAACGAATAGAAGCCCCGTCGTGATCAGCTCGGCCGCGCGCGAGCCCTGAGCCGGCGGCTCGGAGACGTGATGGTCGTCATGGCCGTGATCGTCATGACCATGGTCATCGTGCGCATCGGCGGCGTGCGCGTGAACCCCATGCCCGTCGTCGTGATGGTGTTCGACCGTATCGCCGCTCGGGTTACGCGCATGCGCCCCGAAGATCGCGATCAGGCCGGCCAGAATGGCGCCCAGCAGCGGCAGAAAGACGATTGCCTGAACCATAGCTGCTTTAGCCCTTCATCAGATTAACGTCTTCAACCGCGATCGAACCGCGGTTGCGGAAATAGACCACCAGCACGGCTAGACCGATCGCCGCCTCGGCCGCGGCAACCGTCAGCACCAAGAGCGCAAACACTTGGCCGACGATGTCGCCGAGGAAGGTCGAGAACGCCACCAGGTTGATGTTGACGGCGAGCAGGATCAGCTCGATCGACATCAGGATGACGATGATATTCTTGCGGTTCAGGAAGATGCCGAGAATGCCAAGCGTAAACAGGATGGCGCCGACCGCGAGATAATGCCCCAGACCGATCGTCATTTCACCCACTCCGCCGCGTCCGCGTCCTGCAGCCCCTGCCCGGACGCCACCTTGCGCACCGCCATCGCGAGCTCCGGCGTCCGCGCGTTCTGCACGTTGATGTCCTGCCGCTTGACGCTCACCTTGTGGCGCAGCGTCAGCACGATGGCGCCGATCATCGCGACCAGCAGCACCATGCCTGCGATCTGGAAGTAATGGATGTACTTCGTATATAGCACCAGGCCGAGCGCCTCGGTGTTGTTGATATTGGCCGGGATCGCGGCCGTGATCTGCTTGACGGTGCCGGGATTGATGACCCAGCTTCCGGCGACCAGCAGCAGTTCGACGAGGAAGATCGCGCCGATGACGAGACCGATCGGCAGATACTCCAGAAAGCCCTCGCGCAGCTCGACGAAATCGACGTCGAGCATCATGATCACGAACAGGAACAGCACCGCGACCGCGCCGACATAAACGACGACAAGGATCATCGCCAGGAACTCGGCGCCCATCAACAGGAACAGGCCGGAGGCGTTGACGAACGCCAGGATCAGGAACAGCACGGAGTGCACGGGATTGCGCGACACAATCACCATGACCGCCGACGCCACACAGACGCCGGCAAACAGATAGAAGAACAGCGCGGGAAGGATCATCGATGGCTCCCCGTCATTCCGGGGCGCGCGAAGCGCGAACCCGGATCTCGAGGTTGCCCGGTGCGCAGTGCGCACCTGAGGTCTGGTCCTTCGGACCATCCCGGAATGACGTGGAGATATGGGAAACGATCATGCCCTCACCTCACCGGTACGGCGCGTCGAGTTCGATTGATTTCGCAATCTCGCGCTCCCAGCGGTCGCCATTGGCGAGCAGTTTCGCCTTGTCATAATAAAGTTCCTCGCGGGTCTCGGTCGCGAATTCGAAATTCGGTCCCTCGACGATGGCATCGACCGGACAGGCTTCCTGGCACAAGCCGCAATAGATGCATTTCACCATATCGATGTCGTAGCGCACGGTGCGGCGGGTGCCGTCGTTGCGGCGCGGGCCGGCCTCGATCGTGATCGCCTGCGCCGGGCAGATCGCCTCGCACAGTTTGCAGGCGATGCAGCGCTCCTCGCCGTTCGGATAGCGGCGCAGCGCGTGCTCGCCGCGGAAGCGCGGGGAGATCGGCCCCTTCTCGAAGGGATAGTTCAGCGTCGGCTTCGGCTTGAAGAAATAGCGCATGGCGAGAAAGAACGCCGATACGAATTCGCTCAGCAGAAGCGCGCGGGCGGTTGAGTTGACATTGACGCTCATGGCGACCTCACTTCGGCGCGATGCCGGTGAGTTGCAGCACACCGGCCACAATCACCACCATCGCCAGCGACAGCGGCAAAAACACCTTCCAGCCGAGCCGCATCAGTTGATCGTAGCGGTAGCGCGGCACGATCGCCTTCGCCATCGCGAACATGAAGAATATGAAGAACACCTTCAGCGCAAACCAGACCACGCCCGGTATCCAGGTGAACGGCGGCAGCGCTACCGGCGGCAGCCAGCCGCCGAGGAACATGATCGTCGCCATCGCGCACATCGTGGTGATCGCGACATACTCGCCGAGCATGAACAGCAAATACGGCGTCGAGCCGTATTCGACCATGAAGCCTGCGACCAGTTCGGATTCCGCTTCCACCAGATCGAACGGCGGGCGGTTGGTCTCGGCCAGCGCCGAGACGTAGAACACCACGAACATCGGGAACAGCGGCCACACATACCAGTTCAGGATGGTGAGCTGCGGCAGACCGATCACGCTGGCTAGCCCTCGGGTATTCTGCGCTTCCACCACGGCCGTGAGGTTGAGCGAACCGGCGCACAAGAGCACCGTGATGATGACGAAGCCGATCGAAACTTCGTAGGAAACCATCTGCGCCGCCGAGCGAAGCGCGGCCAGGAACGGATATTTCGAGTTCGACGACCAGCCGGCCATGATGATGCCGTAGATCGACAGCGACGAGATCGCGAAGATGTAGAGCACGCCGACATTGATGTCGGCGATCACCCAGCCGAGATCCATCGGAATCACAGCCCAGGCGGCGAGCGCCAGCACGCAGGACACCAGCGGCGCCAGCAGGAAGACGCCCTTGTTGGAGCCGGACGGGATGATCGGCTCCTTCAATACGAACTTCAGGAGGTCCGCGAAGGACTGCAGCAGCCCCCAGGGGCCGACCACGTTGGGACCGCGGCGGATCTGCACCGCCGCCCAGATCTTGCGGTCGGCGAGCAGGATGTAGGCGATTGCGATCAGGAGCACGACAAGCAGCAGAACGCTCTGCGCGACCATCACGATCAGCGGCCAGAGGAAGCCGGTCCAGAACGAGCTTGCGAAAAAATCAGCCATCAGGTCACGCTCACTCCGCTGCGGTCAGCATTTCCCCGGACGCCAGCCGGGAACATTCCGCCATCACTGCCGAGGCCCGCGCGATCGGGTTGGCCAAATAGAAATCCTCGACCGGACTCTTGAACGGGGTCTTGTCGACCTTGCCGCCCTTCTTACCCACCAGCGCCTTGACGTCCGCGGCCTTGCCGGGCTCGATCTGGTCGATCCGCATCAGATGCGGCACCGCCTTCGAGAGGGCCTGGCGCAACGCCCCGAGGGAATCATAGGGCAGCTTCTTGCCCAGCACATCCGACAGCGCGCGGACGATTGCCCAGTCTTCGCGCGCCTCGCCGGGCGGAAACGCCGCGCGGCTGGCGATCTGCACTCTGCCCTCGGTATTGACGTAAATGCCGGACTTTTCGGTATAGGCCGCACCCGGCAAGATCACGTCGGCGCGATGCGCGCCGCGGTCGCCATGGGTGCCAATATACACCACGAAGGTACCATCGGGCACCTTCACCTCGTCGGCGCCGAGCAGGAACAACACGTCGAGCGTGCCGAAGGTCGTCATCTGCACGAGGTTGAGGCCATCCGCGCCTGGCGCAAAGCCGATATCAAGCGCGCCCGCGCGCGAGGCGGTATCATGCAACACGGCAAAGCCGTTCCAGTCGTCCTTGAGCGCACCGACGCCGGCAGCGACCTTGGCCGCAAGCGCCAGCACCGCCTTGCCGTCATGCCGCGCCAGCGCGCCGGCGCCGACCAGCACGATCGGGTTCTTGGCGCTCTTCAGCACCTCGGCGAAGGAATGCTTGCCGGTGGCGAGTTCGCTGAGCGAATCCGTGCCGGCACCGAGATAGTCGTAGTCATAGGTCAGGTCGGCCTTGGCGCCGATCAAGCCGACCCTCAGCTGGCCCGTGCGCCAGCGTTTGCGAATGCGCGCGTTGAGGACCGCGGCTTCCTTGCGCGGGTTGGAGCCAATGATCAGCAACGCGTCGGCCTGCTCGATGCCGGCAATGGTGGGATTGAAGATATAGGTCGCGCGGCCGGCGCCGGCGTTGAAGGCGTCGCCACCCTGTACCGCCAGATTGGATGAGCCGCACTTGGCCAGCAGTTCCTTCAGCGCGAACATCTCCTCGACCGCCGCGAGATCGCCGGCGATCGCGCCGATCTCTTGCCGTCGATGCGGCTGGCCTTGGCGGCGATCGCGGCAAAAGCTTCCTGCCATGAGGCTGCGCGGAGCTGGCCGTTCTCCCTGATGTAGGGACGGTCGAGCCGCTGCGTGCGCAAGCCGTCGACGATGTGGCGGGTCTTGTCGGAAATCCATTCCTCGTTCACGGCCTCGTTGATGCGCGGCAGGATCCGCATCACCTCGCGGCCGCGGGTATCGATGCGGATGGCCGAACCGACGCCGTCCATGACATCAACGGACTGCGTCTTGCCGAGCTCCCACGGGCGCGCGGCGAACGCGTAGGGTTTCGAGGTCAGCGCGCCGACCGGGCAGATATCAACGAGATTGCCCTGCAACTCCGACGTCAGCGCCTGCTCCAGATAGGTGGTGATCTCCATGTCTTCGCCACGGCCGGTGGCGCCCATTTCCGGGACGCCGGCGACTTCGGCGCAGAACCGAACGCAGCGCGTGCACTGGATGCAGCGGTTCATCGAGGTCTTGACCAGCGCGCCGAGATACTTGTCTTCAACGGCGCGCTTGTTCTCGGCGTAGCGCGAGGTGTCGACGCCGTAGCCCATCGCCTGGTCCTGCAGATCGCACTCGCCGCCCTGGTCGCAGATCGGGCAATCCAGCGGGTGGTTGATCAGCAGGAATTCCATCACGCCTTCGCGCGCCTTCTTGACCATCGGCGAACGCGTCGAGATTTCCGGCGGCTCGCCCTTGGGACCGGGCCGGCAGTCGCGCACGCCCCAGGCGCAGCTTGCAACCGGCTTGGGGCCACCCTTCACCTCGACGAGGCACATCCGGCAATTGCCCGCGATCGACAGCCGCTCGTGGTAGCAGAAGCGCGGAATTTCGGCGCCCGCGGCCTCGCACGCCTGCAGCAGCGTGTACTCCGCAGGCACATCGATCTCTTTGCCGTCGATGATGAGTTTGGTCATTGCTGTCTCAGGTCTTTCCCAGCTTGCAGTCTGGCGGTGTAACGCTGGCGGTCTTCAGCGACGCCTTCACCCATTGCTGGGTCTCGGCACCGTAGGTCGCGAGAAAGGCCGGCTGCGTCGCATTCTTCTCGCACAGGAACGGCAGATGCGGCTTCAGGTCGTAGTCACAGGACGCCTGCCATTCGCGCTTGTCAGCGAAGGCTGAGATCGTCTCCTCGCAGGCGTAGAGGAAATATGAGACGAAGCTCTCGTATTGAACCCCCTCTTCGCGGCTGCCGGCCTTGATCGCGTCGTAGTCGGGCTGCGAGAATTTCGGGTTCTGGAACGCCAGATCCGTATAGCCCAGAAACGCCTGCCGCGCGCTGGAGGCGCGGGCGTTGGTGCGGATCTCGTTAATCTGGAACAGGATCGCAACAAAGCCGAGCAGCGCCACGGCCGCCTGCGCCATCTGCGCCAGCGTCCCGTATCTCTGCCACCAGGAGCTCGGTTGCGACATCGACATCAATTTCCAAATGCCTGGGCGTTGAACTTCGGGTGGTGCTTCACCAAAGCGCTCCACATCTCCAACATCTCGCCACCGACAACATGACCGAATCCACGTCGCAAGCCCTGCCAATCCTGCTCGGACATCAGCCCTTTGCAGTCGGTCAAGGTTACGTTGATCGCGCGATCACACTCGATCAAACAGCGAGCGACGCTTTCGCCAACCCTGGGATCCGAGATCGGAATGTCGCTCATTCGAAATTCCATCAGCCCTACTCCGCCGCGACCATGTTCACGGGATCCCGCACGCCGATGTCGTCGATATCGGCCTTGTGCGAATACTGGTCGATACGCGCTTCGATCTCGTGACGGAAATGCGCGATCAGGCCCTGGATCGGCCACGCCGCGGCGTCGCCGAGCGCGCAGATGGTGTGACCCTCGACCTGCTTCGTCACCTCGAGCAGCATGTCGATCTCGCGCTTGTGGGCGCGGCCCTCGGCCATGCGTGTTAGCACGCGCCACATCCATCCCGTGCCTTCGCGGCATGGCGTGCACTGGCCGCAGCTCTCGTGCTTGTAGAAATAGGAAATGCGCGCGATCGCCCGGATCAGATCGGTCGACTTGTCCATCACGATCACGGCGGCGGTGCCGAGGCCGGAGCGCAGCTTGCCGAGACTGTCGAAATCCATCGGCGTGTCGATGATCTGCTCGGCCGGCACCATGCGCACCGACGAACCGCCGGGGATCACGGCTTTCAGATTATCCCAGCCGCCGCGAATGCCGCCGCAGTGGCGCTCGATCAGTTCGCGGAACGGAATCCCCATCGCCTCTTCGACGTTGCAGGGCCGCTCGACGTGACCGGAGATGCAAAACAGCTTGGTGCCGACATTGTTCGGTCGGCCGATCGCGGCAAACCATGCCGCGCCGCGCCGCAAAATGTCCGGCGCGACTGCGATCGATTCGACGTTGTTGACGGTGGTCGGGCAGCCAAAGAGGCCGACGTTGGCGGGGAATGGCGGTTTCAGCCGCGGCTGGCCTTTCTTGCCTTCGAGGCTCTCGAGCAGCGCCGTCTCTTCGCCGCAGATATAGGCGCCGGCGCCGTGCGCGACGTAAATGTCGAACGGCCAGCCGTTGATGTTGTCCTTGCCGACCAGCTTGGCGTCATAGGCCTGATCGATCGCCGCCTGCAGATGCTCGCGCTCGCGGATGAATTCGCCGCGCACATAGATATAGCAGGCATGCGCGTTCATCGCGAAGCTCGCCAGCAGGCAACCCTCGACCAGAAGATGCGGATCGTGCCGCATGATCTCGCGGTCCTTGCAGGTGCCGGGCTCGGACTCGTCGGCATTGACCACGAGATAGCTCGGCCGGCCGTCGGTCGATTCCTTCGGCATGAACGACCATTTCAGGCCGGTCGGAAAGCCCGCCCCGCCGCGCCCGCGTAGGCCGGAGGCCTTCATCTCGTTGATGATCCAGTCGCGGCCCTTGTCGATGATCGCCTTGGTGCCGTCCCACGCGCCGCGGCGACGCGCGCCCTCCAGTCCCCAATCGTGGAGGCCGTAGAGGTTCTTGAAGATGCGATCCTTGTCGTCGAGCATGACTTGAAGCTTCCTCAGATCACCGATTGGACTGCGCGTAGGCGAGGCCCGCGGCGCATCCGCCGAAGGTCAGCGCCCACAACAGGCTGGATTCGAGCGTCGCGCTCAGCGCGTAACGCTGCAGCAGGAAAATGAACGCTGCGGCCACCACGGCATGCGTGCCGATATAGCGCCAGTTCTTCATCACGCTGCCCTCTCCCGGCCTCATGTGGTTTCCTTCAGCGTCGTCGGGCCGCCCACCGGCGCCGAGAACTGACGGTCGATCTGCGGACCCGGCTTCGGCGGATTGCCGGACGCAAAGCCGTCCAGCACCTTGCCAAAACTTTCCTTGGTCAGGTCTTCGTAGGTGTCCTTCCAGATCAGGACCATCGGCGCGTTCACGCAGGCGCCCAGGCACTCGACCTCTTCCCAGCTGAAATTGCCGTCCTTCGACAGATGGAAGGGATCGTGATGGATGCGGCTCTGGCACACCTCGATCAGGTCGCCGGCGCCGCGCAGGCGGCAGGGCGTGGTTCCGCAGACCTGCACATGGGCCTTCTTGCCGACCGGCTGGAGCTGGAACATCGTGTAGAAGGTCGCCACCTCCAGCACGCGGATGTAGGGCATTTCCAAGAGATCGGCGACGGCGCGGATCGCGGCTTCCGAAACCCAGCCCTCGTGCTGTTCCTGGACACGCCACAGGATCGCGATGACAGCGGACGCCTGACGTCCCGGCGGATATTTGGCGATCTGCGCCTTGGCCCAAGCGAGGTTCTCTTCCGAGAACGTGAAGCTCGCGGGTTGCAATTCCTTCGGTGCGAGGCGGCGGACGGACATCGTTCAGTCTCTCATTGCACGCGACGCGCGGCTTTCGCATTGAGCGCGTCAATCCGGGCGAGCCAGAATGCGCTTGCGGTGCCGAACACGTTGTAGCCGACATGGGTTGAAACCTTGATCCGATCCAGAATCGAAAGGTCGGTCACGGTTTCAAGGCGGTTGCTGCGCGGATCGTAGACGATCAGCTTCAGCGGGGTCTGTTCGAGGATGTAACGCGACACGGTATGCTGGGGATCGTTGCCGTGCTCCTCGCACAGCAACACGCTGTCGCCCTGCATCAGCCGCGCGCCGCCCTTCATGGCCTCGATCTCGACGCCTTCGACATCGAGCTTGATCAGGTATTTGCCATGAGGGGCGATCTTGCCGTCATCCAGCAGATTGTCGAGCGCGATGACAGGCACCTCTTCGCCCGACTGGTCGCCGGCGATGCTGAAGGCCTCATGCTTAGTGCCGGACAGACGCGCGGTGCCGCGCGTGGCGCCAATCGCGCATTTCATGGCTTCGAAACGATTGCCGTTGATTCTGGCGTTGTTGGCGAGCTTCGGAAAATTCTGCGACGACGGCTCGATCGCGATCGCCTTGTGCGAACCGAACGGCTTGCTCGACACCAGCACCGACCAGTAGCCGTAATTGGCGCCGCAATCGAGCAGCGTGTAGTCGACGTCGGCGGCCCCCCGAAACAACAGCTCCAGTTCGTCTTCGTAACTGTAAGTGCGATTGAGCAACTTGCTCCAGTACCCGTCGCCATAGGGAAACTCGAAGATGGCGTCGGGGTTGAGTTTGATCTGGATGCCGCGCTCGGGCAGCGTCGTGCGCAGGAGATTGGCGCAGAGATTGTAACCGCGATGCGAAAAATGTGCGCTCGCCTTCGAACCCAGCATCAGTGCAATCGCGGCCAAACGCTCCCACGCGTTCGCGCCCACGAGCGCGCCCGAAGCCCGGTCAAACTGGATGGGCGCTTGCGCCATCACCGATCGACCTCTCCGAACACGATGTCGAGCGAGCCGAGAATGGCCGAGACGTCGGCGAGCAGATGGCCGCGGCAGATGAAGTCCATCGCCTGAAGATGCGCAAAGCCCGGCGCGCGGATCTTGCACTTGTAGGGTTTGTTGGCGCCGTCGGCGACCAGGTAGACGCCGAACTCGCCCTTCGGCGCCTCAACCGCGGCATAGACCTCGCCGGCCGGCACGCGAACGCCTTCGGTGTAGAGCTTGAAGTGGTGGATCAGCGCTTCCATCGAACGCTTCATCTCGCCGCGCCGCGGCGGCGCGATCTTGTTGTCCTCGACGACGACCGGGCCCTGGCCGTCGGGCGCGCGCAGCTTGGCGATACACTGCTTCATGATGCGCACGGACTGGCGCATCTCTTCCATGCGGATGCAGTAGCGGTCGTAGCAATCGCCATTCTTGCCGATCGGAATGTCGAAATCCATCTCGGCGTAACACTCATACGGCTGCGACTTGCGCAGGTCCCAGGCGGCGCCCGAGCCGCGCACCATCACGCCGGAGAAGCCCCACTCCCAGGCCTGCTGCAATGTCACCACGCCGATATCGACGTTGCGTTGCTTGAAGATGCGGTTGCCGGTCAACAGCGTTTCGAGATCGGCGACCACCTGCAGGAATGGATCGCACCAGGCCTCGATGTCGTCGATCAATTTCGGCGGCAGATCCTGATGCACGCCGCCGATGCGGAAATAGGCCGCGTGCATGCGCGAGCCCGAGGCGCGCTCGTAGAACACCATCAGCTTTTCGCGCTCTTCAAAACCCCACAGCGGCGGGGTCAGCGCGCCGACGTCCATCGCCTGCGTGGTGACGTTGAGCAGATGCGACAGGATACGGCCGATCTCGCAATAGAGCACGCGGATCAACTGGCCACGGCGCGGCACCGTGATGCCGAGGAGCTTTTCCGCCGCGAGACAAAACGCGTGCTCCTGGTTCATCGGCGCGACGTAGTCGAGCCGGTCGAAATACGGGATCGCCTGCAGATAGGTCTTCTGCTCGATCAGCTTCTCGGTGCCGCGATGCAACAGCCCGATATGCGGATCGACGCGGGCGACGACCTCGCCATCCAGTTCGAGGACGAGCCGCAGCACGCCGTGGGCCGCCGGATGCTGCGGCCCGAAGTTGATGGTAAAATTACGCAGGTTCTGTTCGTTCATGGTCAGGCCTTCGGCTCAGCCTTCTCGTCGCCCGGCAGCGGGTAGTCCGCGCCTTCCCATGGCGAGAGGAAATCGAATTTGCGGAATTCCTGGTTGAGGCGGACCGGCTCGTAGAGCACCCGCTTCTCCTGGTCGTCGTAACGCACCTCGACGAAGCCGGTGAGCGGGAAATCCTTGCGCAGCGGATGGCCGTCGAAGCCGTAATCGGTCAGCAGCCGGCGCATGTCGGGATGGCCGATGAAGATCACGCCGTAGAGGTCGTAGGTCTCGCGTTCGAACCAGTCGGCGCCGGGAAACACGTCGATGATCGACGGCACCTGGGTGGTCTCGTCGGCTTCCGCGCGCAGGCGGACGCGCTCGTTCAGCGTCGGCGACAACAGATGATAGACCACGTCGAAGCGCTTCTCGCGGCCGGGATAGTCCACCGCCGTGACGTCGATGATGTTGACGAAGCGCAGCGAGGGATCGTCACGCAGGAATTTCACGACATCGACGATCCGGCTCGGCTCGACGGTGACAGTGAGTTGGCCGAACGCGACCGAATGAGCGCTGGCCGCACCCGGAAGCGCGCTAACAATCGTCTGCCCAAGGGCGTTGAGCTTGCCGTCGTCCATTACCTGAAACCTTAGCGTTCGATGGTCCCGATGCGCCGGATCTTCTTCTGCAGCAGCAGAATGCCGTAGAGCAGCGCCTCCGCCGTCGGCGGGCATCCGGGCACGTAGATGTCGACCGGCACGATTCGGTCGCAGCCGCGCACGACGGAGTAGGAATAGTGATAGTAGCCGCCGCCATTGGCGCACGACCCCATCGAGATCACGTAGCGCGGCTCGGGCATCTGGTCGTAGACCTTGCGCAGCGCCGGCGCCATCTTGTTGGTCAGCGTGCCCGCCACGATCATGACGTCGGACTGCCGCGGCGAGGCGCGCGGCGCGAAGCCGAAGCGCTCGACGTCGTAGCGCGGCATCGACACCTGCATCATCTCGACCGCGCAGCAGGCGAGACCGAACGTCATCCACATCAGCGATCCCGTGCGCGCCCAGGTGATCAGATCGTCGGCCGCGGCAACGAAAAAGCCCTTGTCGGAGAGCTCGTGGTTGACCTCGAGGAAGAACGGATCATTGGCGCCGACCGGCCTGCCGGTGGCGGGATCGAGAATACCCTTCGGCGCCTGCGCAATCGCCGGCGAAGAGCCTGATGTTGCTGTCGGGCTCAATCCCATTCGAGCGCGCCTTTCTTCCACTCATAAGCAAAGCCGACCGTGAGGACGGCGAGGAACACCATCATGGACCAGAAGCCGGTGGCGCCGAGCTTGCCGAACGCCACCGCCCACGGGAACAGGAACGCCACTTCCAGGTCGAAGATGATGAAGAGGATCGCGACCAGGTAGAAGCGGACGTCGAACTTCATGCGGGCGTCGTCAAATGCGTTGAATCCGCATTCATAGGCGGAAAGCTTTTCCGGATCCGGCTGCTGGAACGCGACCAGGAACGGAGCAATCAACAGCGCCAGACCGATCAGGCTTGCCACCCCGATAAACACGACAAGTGGAAGGTAATTTTGCAGGATGCCGTTCATCGGCGGTGCCTTTTCCTGCGGTTTTCGAAGGCCGCAGATCTGCTGATTGGAATTGTTCTTGAGCCTTAGCGCAGCGCAACAGGGGGCGCAAGACAAGCCGTCTTGAACCCTGTAGGGCATCGACAGCCCCGGAAAATGCGCGTTCCCACCTTCGCAACCAACGCAAGACCGGCCGGATGGTGCCCGGATTTCAGCTTGGATATTTCTGGCCGCGAGCATCCCAGCCGTTCGCGCCGGCGAGGTGATCGATCGGTCGAGCAGCGCCGTCAAGATTCTCTTTGCGGAGTTGTTCCTGCATGGCGTTGATGGCTGCGGGCTTCCAGACAGGGTGTCGGCTTGCTGCCGTCGGCGCGCTCATCGGCGCTGAAGAGCGTCTCCTGCGTCTACGTCGCACCGGGTATTCGTGGCCGGTTGCTGCGGTCGCACCACCACGGTCGGGGCGTTGTTATGGGCAGCGCGTCCGATCTGCGCCGATATCCGGCGAGCTGCCTTGATTCAACGGGTCCGCCCCCGAGCTTTCTTATTGTTTTTATTTCAGTTTTTGCCCTGGCGCATTCCGTGCAGCCGGTGGCAATTCCGGTTCTGCGTTCTCCATCACGCAAGCTTTGGCGAAAACAGGTCAAAAACCGGCCGAATGAAACCATTTTGAGGAAACCGCGAAACGATCCTGAAACAGACGGGGCGTAGGTCTCTAGGCAACAGAGGACGTCAAAGGCGTCCGGGAGGCTCACATGAACCACTCAATTCACTCGGCGGATCGCAGCACCCACCTGAAGATCGTGGTTGTCGCCCTCGTGGCGGGCATTGCGGTTGCGGCTTTTGGCATTTCGGCTCGGACCGGTTCGGATTACAGCCAGACTGCCCAGGTCGTGAAGGCGGGCAAGGCGGTGGTTGTTACCAGCGCGAACACCTCGACGGTCCGCTAAGCGAAATTGATCTCATTGAATAAAAATGGCCGCCCTCGGGGCGGCCTTTTGTTTGCGACTGGCTTCAAGCCATTGAAAAATGGCGCGAGAGACGGGACTCGAACCCGCGGCCTCCGCCGTGACAGGGCGGCGCTCTAACCAACTGAGCTACTCCCGCGGATGCCGTAATCAGATGCTGATCCGCGCAGAACCGAGGGCATAAAGGCCCGCTTCCTCATAGTCAAGGACGTTGCGAAAACCCGCGCCAAATGGGCCTTTTTGCGATACTGATGCAAATAACGGCCTGTTTTCAAGCAAAACAACGTAGGCAGCCGCCACCCGAATCGTTTAAGCCCTGATACGCTTGGGTTTCTTGAAGCCCTCCCCGTTCCGGTTGTATAGGAACCCCGGGGGCTCCAAGTCACCACGCGACGCGTTTTCCCTGATCGGACCGGTATCCACAGACGCGCTCAAGCCATTCAACCAACGAGGAGGGCCAGATATGGCGAAGAAAGCAGCGACTCCAGCCACCGTCACACTCAAGCATCTGGCAGCGGCGCTCGCCGATGACCATGAATTGTCGAAGAAGGCTGCCGAGGCGATCCTGACCGACATGGTCGGCAAGATCACCAAGCACCTGAAGAAGGGCGAGCGTATCCGCATCGTCGGCCTCGGTATCCTACAGGTTCGCAAGCGCGCCGCCCGCATGGGCCGCAACCCTGCGACCGGCGAAGCGATCCAGATCAAGGCCAGCAAGAAGGTCGCTTTCCGCGCGGCCAAGGAACTCAAGGAAGCCGTCTGACCCGACGCGCCTCCAGATCCGACCAGAAGCGTCATTCCGGCGGGGACCCGGAATGGCGCTTTTCTGTTATAGAGCCCCTCTCGTTGCTCACCTTTGCGGATCGTCATGCTGGCTTCGCCCCTCGCCTTTACCCACAACGTTACCGAGCGCTTCCTGCGCTATGTCGTGATCGACACCCAGTCGGACCCGACGTCACCGACCTGCCCCTCGACGGCGAAGCAGAAGAATCTGGGCCGCCTGCTCGCCACCGAATTGCAGGCAATGGGCATTGCCGACGCCCATCTCGACGAACGCGGCTACGTCTATGCCACGATCCCGGCAAATACCGACCGGCAAGTCCCGGTGATCTGCTTCTGCTCGCATATGGACACTTCGCCTGACTGTACCGGCGCCAACGTCAGGCCGCAGGTCGTGAAGAGCTACCGCGGCGGCGACATCGCGCTGTCGGCTGATCCCTCGCAGGTGATCCGCGCCGCCGAACATCCCGCGCTCGCCGACCAGATCGGCAACGACATCATCACGACGGATGGCACCACGCTGCTGGGGGCCGACAACAAGGCCGGCCTCGCCGAGATCATGGATGCGGCGCAATTCCTGATCGACAATCCGCAAGTGAAGCACGGCACCATCAAGATCCTGTTCACCCCGGACGAAGAAATCGGCCGCGGCGTCGACAAGGTTGATCTGGAAAGCTCGGTGCCGATTTCGCCTACACGATGGACGGCGAAAGCGCGGGGTATATCGAGGACGAAACCTTTTCCGCCGACGGCGCCACCATCACCATCGAGGGCGTCTCGACCCACCCAGGCTTTGCCAAAGGCAAGATGGAGCACGCGATCAAGATCGCAGCCGCCATCGTCGAGCGACTGCCGAAAGACACCTGTTCGCCGGAGACCACCGAAGGCAAGGAAGGTTTCTTGCATCCGATCGGCATTTCAGGCGCGCTGGAGAAGGCCACCATCGGTTTCATCGTGCGCGATTTCACCGATGAGGGGCTTCGGGAAAAGGAAGCCCTGCTCGAATCCATCGTCAAGGACGTGATGAAGGATTATCCGCGCTCGACCTACCGGATGGAGGTCAAGCCGCAATACCGCAACATGAAGCAGGTAATCGACCGCCACCCCGAGATAGTCGACTACGCCATCGAGGCGATCCGCCGTGCGGGGCTAACGCCGGTGCGAGGCTCGATCCGCGGCGGCACCGACGGCTCGCGGCTGTCGTTCATGGGGCTGCCCTGCCCCAACATCTTTGCCGGCGAACACGCCTTCCATTCGCGGCTGGAATGGGTCAGCCGCCAGGATATGGAAAAGGCCGCGGAGACCATCGTCCATCTGGCGATGATCTGGGAGGAGCGGGCGTAGTACTGTCCATTCGTCATTGCGAGCGAAGCGAAGCAATCCATCTCGCCGCACAAGGAAAGCATGGATTGCGTCGTAGCTTCGCTTCTCGCAATGACGGAGGTGGAAGTTACGACGAAGCCCGCGCCGTCACGATCCAGACCGACGCGGGGAGCAGCACTGCGTCGCCCTTGGCGAACGGTTCGAGCGCTTCGCGGATCGAATTCGCGGCAGCGACGCGGAGTTCTGCCGGCTGGCCCTCCAGCGCGCGGCTCACCGGACCGATTTCGAGCGCGCCCTGCACCGCGGCATCGAGGCCGCGGCCAATCGCGCTGTCGAGCAGCAGCGGACACGGCTCCATCTGGATTCCCGCAAAACCGGCCTCGCCCAGGATGCGGTGGACGCGCGCCTCCGAGGCAAACGCAAATGGCCCGGGATCTTCCGGCCCTTGCTGCGGCAGTTTCGGCACGTGTTTGTAGGCCGCCTGCAGCGGCGTCATGAAGAACGGATTTTCGCGCGGCTCACGCCAGCAAGCGAACGCCAGCCGTCCGGAGGGCCGCAGCGCCTTTCTCATGTTGGCAAACGACAGCGCGGGGTCGGCGAAAAACATCACGCCGAACCGCGAGGCAAGTACATCGAAACTGGCCGGCGCAAACGGATGGACGGTAGCGTCGGCGAGAACGAAATCGATCGGCAAATCCTTCGGCGCGCTCTGCCGCGCCCGCTCCAGCATCGGGCCGGATACATCGATCCCGAGCACATGGCCTGAAGGCGCGACCTCTTTCGCGAACGCAATCGTGGTGGCGCCGCTGCCGCAGCCGACATCGATGACGCGCTCGCCCGGCATCAGCTTCGCGCGATCGATCACAAGGTCGGCGACCGGCCCCAGGATGATGTCCTGCGCCGCCTGCCGCTCCGCCCAGCGTTGGCCGGCGGGACCGTTCCAGTAGGCGACCTGGTCGGCGTTTTGCTCGTGGCCTGTGGGGGCGTCCATTTGCGCTACTCTTTTTGAGGTTTCAAAAGATTCAGTGAGCGCAGTTTCCGCGCAATGGTCCGCCTTCGTTGCTGCGCAACTTCGGCGAGACAGCCTTTCGCGCGGTACGCCCCGGCGGGCTTGCCCAGCCGTAGCGCACCGCGCGAAGGCTGGTAGGCGGCGAGAGATCTGGAACTCCCGACCCTCTCGGTGTAAACGAGATGCTCTAACCAGCTGAGCTAGCCGCCCGTAAGCCATCTGTTTAGCCCTGCGGCCCCTTTGGTGCAAGGGTTGGATACCGCGGCGGCTCGGCCGCACTAATCGCCCGGCCTGGCCGGCAACTCCCTGATATCGTCGATCCACGGCGCGGCGGAACGGCGCCAGACTTGCCGCCTCGGCGTCAGTTGATCGCGCTGGCGGATGCTGCCCCAGCGGATGCCCCAATCGTCGGGCCCGCCCTCGCCGCTGGTGAAAAGCGGGGAACCGCACTTGTCGCAAAAATGCTGAAAGCGCGTTCGGCCGTTGTCGCCGATTTTCGCGTAAACTTTTGGAGCGGCGCCCGTCATCCGGATCTGCTCGGCGGAACAGATGACCGTCACACGGTAGGGCGACCCGGTGAGGTTCTGGCAGTCGGTGCAGTGACAGATCGACACTTTTTCGGGATCGATGTCGGCCCGATAGGTCACCTGCCCGCAATG
Organism: Bradyrhizobium sp. TZ2; assembly: GCA_043099345.1. GTDB lineage: Bacteria > Pseudomonadota > Alphaproteobacteria > Rhizobiales > Xanthobacteraceae > Bradyrhizobium. Next base: position 5,506,055 of record CP170752.1, read on the forward strand.
GCATTGCCCGTCGATTTCCATGATCCCCCAACTCCGATCGCCAGGCTGAGGTTCACGCCAAGGCTGCACAATAAAAACGGCCGCACAAAAACGGCGCCCGAAGGCGCCGTTTGGCATTCGACTCGGATCTGGATCAGTGGGCCGTCAGGCCACCGGCCGCTTCGTCCGAGGCATCCGGCTTGACCGGCACCTTGGTGTCCTCTTCCCAGACGATCGGCACCGGTGCGCGGACCAGCGCCTTGGCGACGACGTCATCGAGCCGGGCAACAGGGAAGATCTCCATGCCGCCCTTGATCGCATCGGAAATCTCCGTGAGATCCTTGGCGTTGTCCTCGGGGATCAGCACCGTCTTGATGCCGCCGCGCGCGGCGGCCAAGAGCTTCTCCTTCAGGCCGCCGATCGGCAGAACCCCGCCGCGCAGCGTGATCTCGCCGGTCATGGCGACATCGTGCCGGACCGGAATGCCGGTCATGACCGAGATGATCGCGGTTGCCATCGCCACACCCGCCGACGGTCCGTCCTTCGGGGTCGCTCCCTCGGGAACGTGAACGTGGATGTCGCGGCGGTCGAACAGCGGCGGCTCGACGCCGTAGTTGATCGCCCGCGAGCGGACATAAGATGCCGCCGCCGAGATCGACTCCTTCATCACGTCGCGCAGATTGCCCGTGACCGTCATCTTGCCCTTGCCGGGCATCATGACGCCTTCGATGGTCAAGAGCTCGCCGCCAACGTCGGTCCATGCGAGGCCGGTGACAATGCCGACCTGAGGCTCGCTCTCGATCTCGCCGTACCGGTATTTCGGCACGCCGAGGAATTCCTCGGAGAGTTCTTCTCGGTGACCTTGACCGACTTCTTCTTGGAGATCATCAACTCCTTTACCGCCTTGCGGGCGAGTGTCGACAGCTCACGCTCCAGGTTACGCACGCCCGCTTCGCGGGTGTAGCGGCGGATCATGAGCAACAAGGCGTCATCGTCGATCGACCACTCCTTGGAATCGAGGCCATGCTTGGCGATGGCGTTCGGGATCAGATGCTTGCGCGCGATCTCGACCTTCTCGTTCTCGGTGTAGCCGGCGATCCGGATGATCTCCATGCGGTCCATCAGCGGGCCGGGAATATTGAGCGTATTCGCGGTCGTGATGAACATGACGTTCGACAGATCGTAGTCGACCTCCAGATAGTGGTCGTTGAAGGTCGAGTTCTGCTCGGGGTCGAGCACCTCAAGCAGCGCCGACGACGGATCGCCGCGGAAATCGGCGCCCATCTTGTCGATCTCGTCCAGCAGGAACAGCGGATTCGAGGTCTTCGCCTTGCGCATCGACTGGATGATCTTGCCGGGCATCGAGCCGATATAAGTGCGGCGGTGACCGCGGATCTCGGCCTCGTCGCGCACGCCGCCGAGCGAGACGCGCACGAATTCGCGTCCCGTCGCCTTCGCGATCGACTTGCCGAGCGAGGTCTTGCCGACACCGGGAGGCCCGACCAGGCACAGGATCGGTCCGGTCAGCTTGTTGGCGCGCGACTGCACCGCGAGATACTCGACGATGCGGTCCTTGACCTTCTCGAGCCCGTAGTGGTCGGAGTCCAGCACGGCCTGCGCCGCCTCGAGGTCCTTCTTGACCTTGGACTTCTTGTTCCACGGGATCGACAGCAGCCAGTCGAGATAGTTGCGCACGACCGTTGCTTCCGCAGACATCGGCGACATCTGGCGCAGCTTCTTCAACTCGTGCTGCGCCTTCTCCCGCGCTTCCTTGGAAAGCTTGGTCTTGGCAATCTTCTCTTCCAGATCGGCCAGCTCGTCGCGACCTTCGTCGTCGCCGAGCTCCTTCTGGATCGCCTTCATCTGCTCGTTCAGGTAATATTCGCGCTGGGTCTTCTCCATCTGGCGCTTGACGCGCGAGCGGATGCGCTTCTCGACCTGCAGCACCGAGATCTCGCTCTCCATCAGGCCCAGCACCTTCTCCAGGCGCTGCGTGACGGACAACGTCTCCAGAATGGCCTGGCGATCGGCGATCTTGACGGCGAGATGCTGGGCGACCTGATCGCTGAGCTTGGCAAAATCAGTGATCGCCTGAACCACGCCGACGACTTCGGCGGAGATCTTCTTGTTCAGCTTCACATAGCTTTCGAAGTCGGACACGACCGAGCGTGCCAGGGCTTCGGCTTCAACCGAGTTGGCGTCGGTGTCGGCGAGCGCCACGGCGGTCGCCTCATAGTATTCGCTGCGGTCGGAATATTTCTGCACGCGCGCACGCTCAAGGCCTTCGACCAGCACCTTCACGGTGCCGTCGGGGAGCTTCAGGAGCTGCAGCACGCTGGCAAGCGTACCGACTTCGTAGATCGAATCCGGGCTTGGATCATCGTCGGACGCGTTCTTCTGCGTCGCCAGCAGGATCAGCGCGTCGTTCTTCATCACCTCTTCAAGCGCGCGGATCGATTTCTCGCGGCCGACGAACAGCGGCACGATCATGTGCGGAAAAACGACAATGTCGCGGAGCGGCAGCACCGGATAAGAGTGGCTTTCGCCGAGAACGATGGTTGGCCGGGTTTTTGGAGTCGTCATGGCCTATTCCTTCTGTTGTGCCCCCTTGCACGCAGTCCGCTCGCTTGCGCAACCGCCATAGGTGCCGGGAGGTTCCGGTCGTTTGGCTGGCTTGGCCGCCTCTTCCACCGGATCGTTTTGCGACGAATCTCGACATGATCTTCGTCACCGAGAGCATTAGGTGGCTATCGGGTATGGGGGTGTCAAGTCACGGAAAAATGCCCGCCAATCGGAGCTAAACGCGCCGAAACGCCTGCGCCACACCGGCCGCCGGAACGTCCGGCAGCCGCGCATTTGGGGTAGTCAAATCGAGCCGGGCGGGAGCGCGATCAGGCGCTGGCGCTGCTCTCGACGGCTCGGTCCGAACGGTCCGCGTAGATATAGAGCGGACGGGCGGTTCCTCGACCACTTCGCGCGAGATCACGACCTCTTCGACGCCTTCCAGGCCTGGAAGATCGAACATGGTCTCGAGCAGGATGCTCTCGAGAATCGAACGCAGTCCGCGCGCGCCGGTCTTGCGCTCGATCGCCTTGCGGGCGACCGCGCCAGCGCCTCGTCGGCGAAGGTGAGCTCGATGTTCTCCATTTCGAACAGGCGCTGGTATTGCTTGACCAGCGCGTTCTTCGGGTCGGTCAGGATCTTCTTCAGCGAAGTCTCGTCGAGATCCTCCAGCGTCGCGACCACAGGCAGGCGGCCGACGAACTCGGGGATCAGGCCATACTTCAGCAAGTCTTCCGGCTCGACATGACGGAAGATTTCGCCGGTGCGGCGATCTTCGGGCGCCAGAACCTGGGCTGCGAAGCCGATCGAGGTCGAACGTCCGCGCGCGGAGATGATCTTCTCGAGGCCGGAGAACGCGCCGCCGCAGATGAAGAGGATGTTCGTAGTGTCGACCTGCAGGAACTCCTGCTGCGGATGCTTGCGGCCGCCCTGCGGAGGCACGGAGGCAACCGTGCCTTCCATGATCTTCAGCAGCGCCTGCTGCACGCCCTCGCCCGACACGTCGCGGGTGATCGAGGGATTGTCGGACTTGCGGCTGATCTTGTCGATTTCATCGATATAGACGATGCTGCGCTGCGCGCGCTCGACATTGTAGTCGGCCGACTGCAACAGCTTCAGGATGATGTTCTCGACGTCCTCGCCGACGTAACCGGCTTCGGTCAGCGTCGTCGCATCCGCCATCGTGAACGGCACGTCGAGAATTCGCGCCAGCGTCTGCGCCAGCAGCGTCTTGCCCGAACCGGTCGGACCGATCAGCAAGATGTTCGACTTCGCGAGTTCGACGTCGTTGTGCTTGGTTTGGTGATTGAGCCGCTTGTAGTGATTGTGGACGGCGACCGAGAGCACCTTCTTGACATGGCTCTGACCGATCACGTAATCGTCCAGCACCTTGCAGATTTCCTTCGGCGTCGGGATGCCGTCACGCGACTTCACCAGCGAAGACTTGTTCTCCTCGCGGATGATGTCCATGCAGAGTTCAACGCATTCGTCGCAGATGAATACGGTTGGACCCGCGATCAGTTTGCGGACTTCGTGCTGGCTCTTGCCGCAGAACGAGCAATACAGCGTGTTCTTGGAGTCGCTGTGCCAACCTTACTCATTCTCGTCTCCGTCCGCCGTTCGATCCGTTATTCGATCGACCCATTCCGGCACTACACCGGATTTGAAAGTAGATAGAGCAAATTCCGTACCAGAAAAGACCCTAACTCATTACATGCCGTACATGCCGTGCGAATCACGGCTTGCTCGAATCCCCCGCGATCTTAACCCAGCGCTCACAGCCAACCATGCTGGCACCCGACTATCAAGAATTCGCTAACCGGGCGCTGATCGGACACCGTGACAATACCGTGATTTTCGGCTTTCGCACGGGGTGAAGTGGTCGAAATCGTCGAAGCGTTGCGCGATTGCCACGCAGCAAAGCCGGCACGAAAGCGGAACTTTCTGCCTATGCGGGGGCATAGGCGCGCCGCTGACGGCCGGATTTGCCGATTCAACCAACCGTTAAGGTCAACGCTGACGTCGAAACCCGTGACCTTACGAGGCTTTCGTCATCGCCGCTTCTTCGGGGCGCTTGTCGATCACCTTGTCGACGATCCCGAAATCCCGGGCCATCTCGGCGGTCAAGAACTTGTCGCGTTCCAGCGCGTCCTCGATCGCCTTGTAGGTCTGTCCGGTGTGTTTCACGTAGATCTCGTTGAGGCGCTTCTTGAGATTCAGGATCTCCTGCGCGTGCAGCATGATGTCGGTAGCCTGGCCCTGGAAGCCGCCGGAAGGCTGGTGCACCATGATGCGGGAATTCGGCAGCGAGAAGCGCATGTCCTTTTCGCCGGCTGCGAGCAGAAGCGAGCCCATCGAAGCCGCCTGCCCCGTGCACAGCGTCGACACCGGCGGACGGATGAACTGCATGGTGTCGTAGATCGCAAGCCCCGATGTCACCACGCCGCCAGGGGAGTTGATGTACATCGAGATTTCCTTTTTCGGATTCTCGGCTTCGAGAAACAGGAGCTGCGCGACCGTCAGCGTCGACATGCCGTCCTCGACGGGACCGGTCACGAAGATGATGCGCTCCTTCAGCAGCCGCGAGAAAATGTCGTAGGCGCGTTCACCGCGGTTGGTCTGCTCGACCACCATCGGCACGAGGTTCATGTAGGTTTCGACGGGATCGCGCATTAGTCACCCCAAGGGTTAGCAGAGATTTAGGCGGAGGCGAACATCCTTGCAAGACTGGCCAATCTGGGGCCAATAAATTGCCGCGCGCGGACGAACGTCCCGTGATGCAGGACTTCAACACAGACTCACACAACACAGACTCACATATGCGAGCCGCTCATAGATATGAGCCAATTTCCCGGCGACAAGACCGGGCCATTGCGAGCTGAATTAGAGAAGTTCAAGCTGATCTGCAGGCGATCTCATAGCGACGGATGCCGTCGCCATGCCGGTTTCGCCGTTCATCATTAATGTCAGCCTGATCAAGTCGATCAGGCTGCGCTCTTCTCGTCTTCGTCCTTGAACAGGTCCTCGCGCGAGACCTTCTTTTCGGTCACGGTAGCGAGTTCGAGGATGAAATCGACCACCTTGTCTTCATAAATCGGCGCACGAAGCTGCGCCAGCGCATTGGCATTGTTGCGATAGTAGTCCCAGACTTCCTTCTCGCGGCCAGGCATCTGGCGCGCGCGCTCGATCACGGCGCGGCCGACCTCATCCTCGGTGACGGTGATCTTGTTCTTCTCGCCGATCTCCGACAACACGAGGCCAAGCCGACGCGGCGGTCGGCGATCTTATGATACTCTTCCTTCGCGGCCTCTTCGGTGGTGTTCTCGTCGGCAAAGGTCTTGGCGGAAGATTCCATCTCGGCCTTGATCGAGTTCCACATCAGATTGAACTCTTCCTCGATCAGCGACGGCGGCGCCTCGAATTTGTGGCTGTCGTCGAGACGATCGAGCAGGGCACGCTTGACGCGCTGGCGCGTCGCACCGGCGAATTCGGCGACCAGACGCTCGCGCGCGGCTTCCTTCAGCTTGTCGAGCGATTCTAGACCGAGCGTCTTGGCGAATTCGTCGTTGATCTCGGTATCACCGGGCGCTTCGATCAGCGTCGCGGTGGTCTCGAACTCCGCCGGTTGGCCGGCGAGCTTTTCGCTGGCGTAATTCTTGGGGAACGACACTTTCAGCGTGCGGGTCTCACCGGTCGCAATGCCGACCAGTTGCTCCTCGAAGCCCGGAATGAACTGTCCGGTGCCGATCACGACCTGGATGCCCTCGCCGGTGCCGCCGTCGAACAGCTCGCCATTGATTCTGCCCTTGAAGCTGATGGTGACGCGATCGCCGGTTTCGGCCTTGGCGCCGTCGGCCTTCGCAGCATAGGGACGATTCTGGTCGGCGATGCGCTTGATGGCTTCATCGACGTCGGCATCGCTGACTTCAACCACCGGCTTCTCGACGGTGAAGGTCTTGAAATCGGCGAGCTGGATCGTCGGCACGACCTCGATCGCAACCGTATAGGTCAGATCGGTCTTGCCGGCGAGCAGCTCCTCGACCTCTTTCTGCTCGGTCGGCATGGTGATCTTCGGTTCGGTCGCGAGGCGGAAACCGCGATCGGTGAAAATCTGCGTGTTGGTGTCGCGAATGGTCTGGTCGATGGTCTCGGCCATGACCGAGCGACCGTACACCTTCTTCAGGTGGCTCACCGGCACCTTGCCGGGACGGAAGCCGTTGAGCTTCACCTTGTCCTTGAGGTCGACCAGCTTGGCGTCCGCCTTGGCATCGAGATCCGATGCGGGAACGCTGATCTTGAACTCGTGCTTCAATCCCTCGGCGAGGGTTTCGGTGACCTGCATGGCGTCAATCTTCTTCCGCTTGCGCCGGGCCTAACGGCCCAGCAGTGTAAAATCTCGTCGACACATGGCCTTGCGGCCTGCGCCAGTGGTTCGGCGAACCCAACATCCCGATCGGGATACTAGGTCCTCCAGAATTCGTCAGGCAAACGCTGAAAGCGCTTGGTGCGGGCGGAGGGACTCGAACCCCCACAACTTTCGTCACTGGAACCTAAATCCAGCGCGTCTACCAGTTCCGCCACGCCCGCGTGATAGCATCCAACTCCGGCCGCGATGCCGCGGGCGGCGGGCTTATAACATGAGCCTACACCTCCGCAGCAAAAAAATGGCCGTTTTTGACAGTCCCGGGGCAAGGCGTCACAGCTGGACAGATACATCAGAAAATGGTCCGCATCGGTCCGATGGCAAGCCCCAAAACACTCTTGGATCGACGCGCATTGATGACCGGTTTGGGCGCCTCCGTTCTCGTCCCGCAATGGCCTGATGCTAGCCTTGCCCAGGGACGCCCTACGCTGGTGCTGAATGCCAGGCCCGCCACCCTCGCGCTGCGCGCGGGCGGCCCGTCCACGCCAATCTGGTCCCTGCAAGGGCCCGAACTCCGCTTCAGGCGCGGCGACAGCCCCGAGATCACCTTTGGCAATGAGCTGCCTGTGCCCGCTGTCCTCAACTGGCAGGGGATCGATGGCGCTGCTGCGGCCGAACCGCTGACAGCCCGCACGCCGCTGGCGCCTGGCCGCACGGAAGCCCACCAACTGCCGCTGCGACATGCCGGAACCTTTGTCTGCGGCCTCGGCCTGCTTGGGGATGGCCAGGCTCAACCACCGCAGGCACGGCCACTGATCGTCAGGAAACCGAAGCGGTCGCGACCGACCGTGACGACGTGCTGCTCATCGAGGACTGGCGGGTGCGGCCGGACGGAACCGCAATTGCGCCGGCGATCGACCCCAAGGACACTGCGCCAGTCCATACAATTAACGGCCGGACTTCGCTCGATATCTCAGCCTCGAATCCACGAGCGTGTCAGGCTCCGCATCATCAATGGCTGCCAACGCTCGGTGATTGCAGTCAAACTGGAAGGGTTCGAGGTCCGCGTCATGGCCATCGACGGCCAGCCCGCCGAGCCGTTCCAGGCTCGCAACGGCGCGGTGGTGGTGGCTCCGGGCGGTCGGGTCGATGTCTTCGTCGATGTGACAGCGCCTGCGGGCAGCTCCAACCCTATCCTCCTGCATGACGGCAAGGAGGCCCGCCCGATCGGCAAGATCATCGTCTCCAACGAACCACCTATGCGCAACGTGCCGCTTCCACCGGCCCCACCGCTGCCCTCCAATGGCTTGCCCGAGCGGATCGAGCTGAGGGGCGCGCCCGGATCGATCTGGCGCTCGGCGGCCCCCGGGCGCCTGGGTGACACCGGTCAGCTTCACTGCGGCCGCCCCGCCCGCCTTCCGCGCCAAGGCTGGACGTAGCGTGGTGCTGGCCCTCACCAACCGCGCCGCCATCACCACGGTATTCCACCTCCACGGCCATCATTTTCGGCTGCTGGACCGGCTCGACGATGGCTGGAAGCCGTTCTGGCTGGATACGCTGGTGATCGAACCCGGCCAGACCCAGCGCATCGCCTTTTTGGCCGAACACGCCGGCCGCTGGCTGATCGAACAGGTCGCTACCGACTGGGCGGCCCCCCGGCTGGTCCGGTGGTACGCTGTCGAGTGAGGAGGCCCGCATGAGTAAATCCGTCCCCGCCATTCGCAGCATCAAGGCCCGAGGCCTCGTGGTGCCGATCGCCCGGCCCGTGAAGACCGCCTTCACGACAATCGATGCCGCGCCGATGGTGCTGATCGACGTCGAGACCGATCACGGGATTACCGGCCGATCCTACATCTTTGCCTACGCCCGGCTGACGTTGAGGCCGCTGGTGCATCTGATCGAGGAGATCGGGCGCGAGCTCACAGGCCGGCCGGTCGCACCCTACGACCTGATGGCGGCGATGGACGCCAAATTCCGGCTGCTCGGCTGGCAGGGCCTTGTAGGTATGGCGGTGTCCGGCCTCGACATGGCCTATTGGGACGCGCTCGGCCACGTCGCGGGTCGGCCATTGGCCGAGTTGCTCGGCGGCTCGCCGCGGCCGATCAGGGCCTACGACAGCTATGGCGTGGTCGATCCCACCGCCGACGAAAAGGCGCTGCGCCGATCGCTGGAACATGGCTTTCGCGGCATCAAGATCAAGTGCGGCGACGGCGATGCCGCCAACGACGAACGGATGGTCAAAGGCGTGCGCGCCCTGCTCGGACCCGACATTGCGCTGATGATCGACTTCAACCAGTCGCTGGATCCCGCCGAAGCCACGCGCCGCATCGCCCGCCTCGCCCGCTACGATTTGCACTGGATCGAGGAGCCTGTGCCGCAGGAAAACCTGTCGGGGCACGCCAGGGTCCGCGAGACCTCGCCGACGCCGATTCAGGCCGGCGAAAACTGGTGGTTTCCGCGCGGGTTTGCGGAAGCGATCGCGGCCGGAGCCAGCGATTTCATCATGCCCGATTTGATGAAGTGCGGTGGCGTCACTGGCTGGCTGCACGTCGCGAGCCAGGCGGAAGCCGCCAACATTCCGATGTCGAGCCACCTGTTCGCCGAAGCCAGCGCCCACATGCTGGCAGTCACGCCGACCGCGCACTGGCTCGAATTCCTCGATTTTGCCCGCGTCATCCTCGCCCATCCCGCCGAGATCATGGACGGCACAGTGACCGCCCGAGGGCCTGGCCTCGGACTGGAATGGGACGAGGCGGCGGTTGGGAAGTATCTGGTGACGTAGCCCAGGATGGGTGGAGCCAAGCGATACCCATCGCTTCGTGGCTGTAGGAGTTGATGGGTATCGCTTCGCTCCACCCATTCTACACAACTAATACTCGATCCCGAACTCGTCATAGAGCCGCCGGAACACCGCGGGCAGCACCTCCGTCAAATCTTCCGCGATCAGACCGGGGCCAGCCTCGCGCGCGGCCTCGCCGTGCATCCACACCCCGATGCAGGCGGCTTCATAGGCTGGTACGCCTTGCGCCAGCAATCCTGCGATGATTCCGGCCAGCACGTCGCCGGCGCCGGCCGTCGCGAGCCAGGGCGGCGCGTTGGAAGCGATGCTGGCGCGGCGATCCGGCGACGCCACCACGGTATCCGGCCCCTTCAACAGCACGACCGCGCCGGAGCGTTCGGCGGCGTCGCGCACCCGCTCCAGTTTCGAGCGGCTGGGATGCTTGTTGCTGATATCGCTGAACAGGCGCGGAAACTCACCCTCATGCGGCGTCAGAACGACCTGCGGATCGCCGCTGGCCTTGATCGATTCAAACAGCCGGTCCGGCGCTTCGGCAAAACTCGTCAGCGCGTCGGCGTCGAGTACAAGACCGCGTCTCGTCGACAGCGCGGTGTGAACGAGATCGCGCGTCCGTCCGCCAACGCCGGCACCCGGTCCGAGCACGACAGAATTGAGCCGCTTGTCGTTCAGTGTGTCGGCGAATTCGACCACCGTGTCGACGGCGCGAACCATGACGGCCGTTAGCGCAGCCGCGTTGACGGCCAGCGCATCGCGCGGCGACGCCACCGTGACCAGTCCCGCCCCCGCCCGCAACGCGCCCCGCGCCGCCAGCCGCGCTGCGCCGGTCGATGACAGCTCGCCGGAGAGCACGACGGCATGGCCGCGGGCATATTTGTAGCCGCCGATGTCAGGCACGGGGGAAGGATTTCTGCCAGCTATCCGGACCATTCTCCGATGTCCGCGGGCGGATTTCGTCGAGCACGCCCGGATCGATGCCGATATCGGCGACGCGCACGCGGCGGCCGCAATGCCTCCGCCCCGGCATCAACAAATGCGCCGGTTTGCGGCGGAAGAAGGTCACGGTTTCCGCAGCGTTGATCGCCGCGCCCATCACGTCGCCCGACGTGCCGTTGATGCCGCTCGGCAGGTCGACGGCAAGCACGGGCGCGCGGTGGCGTTGATCGCCTCGATCATCTCGAGTGGATCGCCCTTGACGGGACGATTGAGCCCGGCGCCGAACAGCGCGTCGATGATCAGCGCCGGCTTGCCGATCGCCTGCGGGTTGAACGGCAGCACGGGATACTTCCAGCCGCGCGCCGCGAGGGCCGCGTCGCCCTGCAGACTGTCGCGCTCGCACAACAGGATGACCGACACCTCGCGGCCGCGCGCCGCGAGTTCGGCGGCCGCCACAAAGCCGTCGCCGCCATTGTTGCCGCGGCCGGCGACCACCACGATCGGCCCCTTCTCGACCAGATCCATCGCGGCTTCGGCCACCGCCTGTCCTGCACTCATCATCAGCGCGAAGCCGGGCATGCCAGCCGCGATCGTCAACCGGTCGGCACGTTCCATTTCAGCCGTGGTCAAAACTTCCATGCCGAATCCTCACTCTAACCGCCTTTTCCGGAGGCACATTGCGTCGTGCGTGCGGTCCGCTTGCCGTCGACTGCATACGAATTGACCTGTTTGCCTATTTGCTAGGCTGCGGTATCATACCGTGTTCGCTTCGCCCTCTTCCATTTGCCCGTTAAAAGTCTGATAACGTTCCGAAATCAGGCGCATTAACCGCATAGACCCTGCTTTTGAGGAAGCCGGTTAGGAAGCCGGCTCAAGATCGTCGCAGTTCGCGGCAACTATGGGCATTCCGGTGCTTGCCGGATGCAAGGATCAAACCAGACGGCGCCTCGCGCGACACGAACACTCTACGCTCTGCAATTTGGAAATGCCCGGGAGGCGCTCAGTGAAGAAGATCGAAGCCATCATCAAGCCATTCAAGCTCGACGAGGTTAAGGAAGCGCTTCAGGAAGTCGGACTGCAGGGCATCACCGTGACCGAAGCCAAGGGTTTCGGCCGGCAGAAGGGACACGCCGAACTTTATCGCGGTGCGGAATACATCGTCGACTTCCTGCCCAAGGTGAAGATCGAGATCGGATTTCGGACGAGTTGGTCGAGAAAGCCATCGACGCGATCCGGCGCGCCGCCCAGACCGGGCGCATCGGCGACGGCAAAATCTTCGTCTCCAACATCGAGGAAGCGATCCGGATCAGAACCGGAAGATCCGGGCTGGACGCTATCTAAGCCGGGTGCTATCCGAATTTTGCGACTAAAAAACAAGAAAAGGCTGCCTTGGCGGCCTGATTTCGTTCGCGATATCTCACCGGATCGTCTGCGAAAAGTCGTGTCCTGGAAACCGTCCCGTTAAGGCAAAGGGGTATTCATGAAGACCGCCAAAGACGTCCTGAAATCGATCAAGGACAACGACGTAAAATACGTCGACCTGCGCTTCACCGATCCGCGCGGCAAGTGGCAGCACGTGACTTTCGACATCAGCCTGATCGACGAGGAAGCCTTTGCCGAAGGCCTGATGTTCGACGGCTCGTCGATCGCCGGCTGGAAGGCGATCAACAAATCTGACATGTGCCTGATGCCCGATCCCGTTACCGCGACGATCGATCCGTTCTTCGCCGAGACCACCATGGTCATTGTCTGCGACGTGCTGGAGCCGACCACCGGCGAGCCCTACAACCGCGACCCGCGCGGCATGGCCAAGAAGGCCGAGGCGATGGTCAAGTCGATGGGCGTCGGCGACACCGTATTCTTCGGACCGGAAGCCGAGTTCTTCGTATTCGACGACGTCCGCTACCAGACCACCCCCTACAACACCGGCTTCAAGCTGGATTCGTCGGAACTGCCGATCAATTCGGACACCGAATATGAAGGCGGCAACCTCGGTCACCGCATCCGCACCAAGGGCGGCTACTTCCCGGTCCCGCCGCGGGACTCGGTGCAGGACATGCGCTCCGAAATGCTCGGCGCCATGGCCAAGATGGGCGTCAAGGTCGAGAAGCATCACCACGAAGTGGCTTCCGCCCAGCACGAACTCGGCATGAAGTTCGACACCATGACGCACATGGCCGACCAGATGCAGGTCTACAAATACTGCATCCATCAGGTCGCCCATATCTACGGCAAGACCGCCACCTTCATGCCGAAACCGGTATACGGCGACAACGGTTCGGGCATGCACTGCCACCAGTCGATCTGGAAGGACGGCAAGCCGGTGTTCGCCGGCAACAAATATGCCGACCTCTCGGAAACCTGCCTCCACTACATCGGCGGCATCATCAAGCACGCCAAGGCGATCAACGCCTTCACCAACCCGTCGACCAATTCCTACAAGCGCCTAGTCCCGGGTTATGAAGCCCCCGTGCTGCTCGCCTACTCCGCGCGGAACCGCTCGGCCTCCTGCCGTATCCCCTATACGGCGAACCCGAAGGCCAAGCGCGTCGAAGTCCGCTTCCCCGACCCGATGGCCAATCCCTATCTCGGCTTCGCCGCGATGCTGATGGCTGGGCTCGATGGCATCAAGAACAAGATCGATCCGGGTCCGGCGATGGACAAGGACCTCTACGATCTGCCGAAGGAAGAGCTGAAGCAGATCCCGACGGTGTGCGGCAGCTTGCGCGAGGCACTGGAAAACCTCGACAAGGACCGTGCGTTCCTCAAGAACGGCGGCGTGTTCGACGACGACTTCATCGACAGCTATATCGAGCTGAAGATGACCGAGGTCGAGCGCTTCGAGATGACCCCGCACCCGGTCGAATTCGACATGTACTATTCGCTGTGATGTTTCTGGCGGGGTTCCCGCCGTCGTCACCGCCCGACAAATGAAAGGCGCTCCTGACGGGGCGCCTTTTTTGTTTTGGGCGGCAATCCGGGTTCCGCGTGATCTTGCGGTTCCCGAATCCCAGTGAAATCAAACTTTCTCCTAAATCGTGGCGGGGATTGTCGCTTTTAGACCTCGCCGGCAGAGTACTGGTAAACCAGAACAATAAGAGGCGGCATCACCCAAATGGCGAAAAAAGACGGTTTCCCGCGGGACGATCGTTTCCTATCTTTCTCTCCGAGCATGCCGAAAAAGACGGGCAGCCGGATATCGGGGAGGCTTGGGACAGCAAGGTTTGGGACAGAGCGGTTATCCTCGTCGCGATCCTCAAGACGTGTATTTTGGTTGTAACGGCGACAGCAATCAGTATCGCGATTCTATTGGTGGGAAATCCAGTCGCGCTCGTTGCGAACGTCACGGCTTCGTGGGTCGACAAACCAGCGCTTCAGCCTAGCAGCGATCCGTCGACGTCAACAATTCAATCAATCGCCGGCACTCAGGATTTGCAGCCGACTACAAGGGACGCGCCTACGCGCGACGAAATTACTGCGGCTTCTCAACCTGCCGATCAAAGTCAAACCGAGATCGGCCAGCCGCCGCCTGAAGCCTTGTTCAAGCAATTCCAGGCTTGGGCCGCCGTGGAAGATGCACGGGCACAGATCGAGCCCGTACAGCCCGTGCAAGATGCTCCGGTAGAGGTTGTGCAAGACGCTCCGGCACAGGTCCGGCCCGTACGGCCCGCGCAAGATGCCCCGGCACAGGCTGCGCAAGATGCTCCAGCACAGGTCCGGCCCATGCGGCCCGCGCAAGATGCCCCGGCACAGGTTGCGCAAGATGCTCCAGCACAGGTCCGGTCCATGAAAAAGCACCGACGGGTCCGGTCCGTGCAAAATGCGCGGGCAGAGGTGATCCGGCCCCAGCGAAATCCCCGAGCAAAGGTCCGGGAAGAGCAAAATGCACGGGCGCCGGTCCCGCTCGTCCCAGACGCCCGAGCACACCAGCCTGTGCAAAATGCCCAGACACCGCAAAAAATGCCCAGACCCAGACACCTTGGCTCCTGCAGAGCTTCGGTTGGCGCTAGCAGAAAGCAACGCTCTCCAGCGCCCATGGTTCGCACGGCGCCGTTTAGAGCAAACCTGCCTCGCATGATTCTTGCGTTGAGTATTCGGTCTTAAACCCAACGCGGATGGCGAACTTCGGTCCAGCGGCGCCCGCCATTGCTGAAATGCCAAAGTGAAGCTGGATCCCATGTGCTCATTTTCAAAATACATTGAGCAAAACACTCGTGGTGAGAAACGGTAAGGCGAACAAGAACCGACTGCGAGTGTGCCGCGTGGTCGACGTACCGCTTCGCGAGGTCTCTGGCATTTGCTTGCGGCGCGGCCGAAACGGTCGGATGTTTCTGGTCGCGGTCGGCGACCGGGTGGCGAAAGTCGCTTGGTTCTCTTTGTCGCGAGACGATGGGCGCCCAATCGACTGGCATACGAGCAGCATTGCGAAGCTCGCAGGTTCAATGCTTCCCGAGCATGATCCCCAGATCGAGGCCGTTTGCGCTGACGGCCTCGGGCGCATTCTGCTGCTTCAAGAAACGCCCCCGCGTGTCGAATTCAGTGACCCCAAGACGTTAAAGGTCGTTGCATCTCTTGATCTTGCGGTGGAAGGGGACGGTAAGATTGCACGAGCGTGGTCTGATCGAAGGGATCGCGAGGAAGGAGTTGTGCTCTTGCCGGGCGGACATTTGCTCGTCGCCAAGGAGAAAAAGCCGTCGGCTTTCATCGAATTTGGTCCGCCACACTCGCGGTCACGGGGCTTTGTCCGCGGCGGCGCACTGGCGGATGGCGGGCGGTGGGCAGTTAAGAAAGGCCATCACCAGCTTGTTGCGCTCGCAATGTGGCTTCCCAACAAGGCCCTGGCCAAAACCTGCGCCGACTTCAGTGACCTCGAAGTAGGCCCGGATGGCTGCCTCTATCTGCTGAGTGACAAGTCCTCCACCATTGCCCGGCTAGACAATCTTCAGGCGGGGGGCGGCACCGCAGATTTCCTTGACGAATGGCGGCTCGGCGATCTGCAAGGCAAGCCGGAAGGCCTCGCATTCACCGCACGGGGGCGTGCAATCGTCGGGCTCGACACGCGAAAGGCGCGTCGAAATCTGGTCCTGTTAGAGCCCGCGATTGCGCAATTCCGCAATCGCGGGCCCTAAGCCTACGTAACCGTCAGGACCGGGCAAGTCTGCTTCTCAGGATCAAGTCTGCTTCTCAGGATACTATTTCCACCGTCATTGCCTGCGACAAACGCGAAGCGTTTGCGCAAAGGGCAAGCGACGACTTGTCCGCCGAAGCTCAACCAGCGAAGGCGGAAGCAATTCATTCTTCCGCAAGCGGCCTGAATGGATCGCTTCGCTCGCAATGACGATTCAATCCGGCGCCAGCCTACGCCGCCCGCTTGTGCGCTTTCAGCGCTTGGCCGAACGCTTCAAACAGCTTTCGATTGATCGGATTGCGCTGCGGGTCGTACTCCGCATGCCACTGGACGCCGAGCGCGAAGCTGGGGGCATCGGCGATCCGGATAGCTTCGATGGTGCCGTCTTCGGCGATACCTTCGATCACGACGCGCTGGCCGGGTTCGAGGATGCCCTGCCCGTGCAGCGAATTCACGCGGATGGTTTCGCAGCCGAGCAGGCTTGCAAACGTGCCGCCCGGTGTCAGGTGGACGTCGTGGCGGTCGGCGAACACGACCGTCGGGTCGGGATGAATTTCGCCGTTCTCCAGCCGCGGCATGCGATGGTTCATGCGACCGGGAATCTCGCGGATCTCGGGATGCAGCGAGCCGCCGAAGGCGACGTTCATCTCCTGCAGGCCGCGGCAGATGCCGAAGATCGGCACGCCGCGGGCGACGCAGGCCTCCGTCAGCGCCAGCGCGACGTCGTCGCGGTGGATATCGTAGGGCTCGTGCCGCTCATGCGGTTCGGTCTTGAAGCGCGTCGGATGGACATTGGCGCGGGCGCCCGTCAGCACCACCCCGTCTACGACGTCGAGCAGTGCGCCGATGTCGGTAATCTCGGGCGATCCCGCAAACATCAGCGGCAGCGCACCGGCGACGTCGGCGACCGCACGCAAATTGCGCTCTCCGACCATCTGCGTCTGGAAACGATTTTCGACGCGATAGGCGTTCCCGATCACACCGACCACGGGCCGTCTCATCGCAAAAATTCCGCTGTCATCGTCCTGTGCAAAAGGGATCTTCTGGGTTGGGCCACGAT
This sequence comes from Bradyrhizobium sp. TZ2, assembly GCA_043099345.1. Lineage (GTDB taxonomy): Bacteria > Pseudomonadota > Alphaproteobacteria > Rhizobiales > Xanthobacteraceae > Bradyrhizobium. The sequence continues at coordinate 5,522,880 of CP170752.1, forward strand.
TCCAGATGATCATGCCTGCGAGGCGGCAGCGGATCAATATCCGGTGAGCCCGCGCTGGCCTGCCCTGCTATTTTCGCGTGAACGCCTTTTTGGCGTCGATCCCATCGACCCCGGGCAAGCCGGCCGCCCGCAGCGCAGTGGCGGCCGCATCGCCGGGACCGTTCAGCCACGGCAATCTCGCCTGGATTCCGCGCGTGACGGGCTCGCCCAGCGCGCCGCCGAAATCGAGCGGCCAATATCCGTTCGGCACTACCTCGGCGGTGAGCCCCTTCAAACGATAGCCCTTTCCGAGCACCGCTTCGGCATCGTCAGGCGCCACTGCCCGCGCGGTGCCGGGATTGGCGGATCGGTGAAGGCGACGAGCACCGGCATCAGCGCGCCCTTCACCGGCACGATGCCGGTCAGCCGGCTCATCTCGTTGAACGACACCCGCTTGCCGGCGGCCTCCATGTAGGCGCGGAGCGCCACACAGTTCACGTCATCCAGTACGAGGTTGTTGTCGACATGGGCCAGCAGCGCGACGAGATTCTTGCCCGCGCCCAGATCGACGAAAACGGCGTCGCCGACGGTGCGGGTCTGGCCGCGGCGGCTGTAGCTGCGATCGGGATGGACCGCGACCACGCCCGATGCCGATTTGTTTCCCTCCGGCGTCTCGACCTCGACCGCCAGGCGATATTTATGGGCGGGACGGTTGATTCTGATCTGGTCGCCGATGACCAGCGCCGCCAGCAGCGCAATCGGGCCGAACCATTTGAAAACCATCAAAGCCCTCCCGCGCCCGTCACACCGGATTCATGCACCGCTTGGCACAGTGGACACACCAGCGTCAAACCGGCGCGTTGGCCGGCTTGATCCCGGTCGCGTTTTGGCGAAAGACTGCAGGAACGATATTCTGCGAGAAGGAATCAACGTGACAGGTCCGGCTGACAATCGCCTTCAGGCCCGCAACGATCTGGCGTGGGCGATATCAGTCGGCGGTACGGGCGTCGTCCTGTTTGTCGCGCTGTTGCTGTTCACCTGGTATTTCGCCGCGACGCTGTTTCTGATTTTTGCCGGCATGCTGCTCGGCGTGGCGCTCCATGCCATGAGCAACCTGCTCGGGCGTGTCATCCGGCTTCCGCATTCGCTGCGGCTTACTGTGGTCTGCTTGGTGGTGGCAGGCATGCTGTCGGGGGTGGTTTTCCTTGGAGGGACCACGATTGCGCAACAGACCGCCGCACTCAGCAACACGATCAAGTCGCAACTGGTGAGCGTCAAGGCGTTCCTCGAAAGCAACGGCGTCGACACCAGCCTGTTCGATTTCGGTACACTGTCGGCGCCTGCGGATTCCTCCTCGCCGGCCACGCCCAGCGCGGCACCGACCCACACCCTTCCCAGCGCCGGCACGATTGCGGCCAGCGGCGGCGCGATCTTCAGCCAGAGCCTGAAACTGATCCTGGGGACAGCAAGCGCGGTCGGAAACTTCTTCATTGTGCTGTTTCTGGGTATCGCATTCGCGACCCAGCCAAGCGTCTACCGCGATGGCCTGTTGTTCATGGCGCCGGCCAAACATCGACGGCGCACGGTCGTGATCGTCGACCGGATCGGCGAGACGCTGGAGCGCTGGCTGATCGCCCAGATCATCACCATGGTCGCGGTGTTTCTCGTGACCTGGATCGGTCTTTCCGTCATCGGCATCCAGAGTTCGTTCATCCTGGGCATCCAGGCTGGACTACTCGCCTTCATCCCGACGGTGGGCGCCATCCTCGGCGGCCTGATCGTGGTGCTGGCGAGCCTCGCCTCCGGTTGGGTCGCGGGCCTTTCCGCCTTCATCCTGTTCCTCGGCGTACACGCGCTGGAGAGTTACGTGCTGACGCCGATCATTCAGCGCCAGGCGCTCAATATTCCGCCTGCCACGTTGTTTGCTTTCCAGATCCTGCTGGGCGTCGTCTTCGGCATCTGGGGATTGGCGCTGGCGCTGCCCCTGATGGCGATCGCCAAGGTCATGATCGATCATTTCAAGGCGGAGATCGTTCCAGCCGCGACGGCGACGTAAAGGGTCAATCGGCGGTGGTCAGCACCGTCTCGGTATGCTCGACCTCGGGAGGCGCGGCAAAATACTGCCCGACCAGGGCGCGCCATGCCGTAAAATCTTCCGAGCCGCGGAAATCCACCGTGTGGTTCTCCAACGTTTCCCACTGCGCCATCAACCGGTAACGCTGCGGCTTCTCGATCGATTTGTGCAGTTCAAATCCCTTGCCACCCTTGGCGCGAAGGAACAGCGGACGCGCCTTGGCAACGGCGGCTTCAAAATCCTTCTCGGAGCCCGGCTTGACGTCGATTTGTGCGATTTCGGTGATCATCTGCGTTGCGCCTTCTGATGAGAACAAGCGTGTCTAACCCGGCCGCCACGAAAAGCAAAAGGCAGATCAGCGCATAGGCCTTGCTGCGACGCACGCTTGGCCGTTTGGCAGCATGACGAAATCGTGCGAGCGGCATGCTCTCGCCTCAACCCTGGTTTGGTGTAGGTTTGCGCCAAAGCGACAAGCTCATGGTTGCGGGGAGAGAAACCATGAATCTCGGACGGATCCTGTTCTCTTTCACCTTGGCTGCGGCGGCGGGCGTACTCAGCTTCACGGCGGGACCATCGCATGCGCAGCAGGTCCCGGCGGTCGCAATCGACAATGACGATATCGGCGGCGTGGTGCTCGGACCAAACGGGCCCGAGGCTGGCGTCTGGGTGATCGCGGAGACCACCGAGTTGCCGACCAAATTCGCCAAGATCGTCGTCACCGACGATCAGGGCCGCTACGTGATCCCTGACCTGCCGCCGAACGTGAACTACGCCATCTGGGTCCGCGGCTACGGGCTGGTGGATTCGCCCAGGCTGCGGGCCAAGCCCGGCCAGCAGCTCAACCTCACGGCGGTTCCGGCGCCAAACGAGGCGGCGGCGGCCCATTATTACTCGGCGATCTACTGGTACACGATGATGAAGATTCCGCCGGCGAAGGATTTCGGCGGCAGCACGGAGATTCCGAAGGAGGTCACGCAGGATATATGGCGCCAGCGGATGAATAACGTCGACTGCATCGGCTGCCATCAGCTTGGCCAGGAATCCACGCGCACGATCCCGGGCGGGTTCGGCGAATTCAAATCGCACGAGGAAGCCTGGATGCGCCGGGTCTCCTCGGGCCAGACTGGCGAATTGATGGTGAACCGGCTCGCGGGTCAGCTCGGCGGCGTGCCGTTCAGGTATTTCGGCGACTGGACCGAGCGGGTCGCCAAGGGCGAACTGCCGAAATCCAAACCGCCGCGGCCGACCGGCATCGAGCGCAATGTCGTCATCTCCTCGTGGGAATGGGCGACCGAGAAGCACTTCGTCCACGATCTGATTTCGTCAGACCGGCGCTATCCGACAGTCAATGCCTACGGACCGCTGTTCGGAGCGAATGAGTACTCATCCGACGACATGCCGATCCTCGACCCGAAGACGCACAAGGTGACATTCTCCAAAATGCCGGTCGCTGACCCCAATGCGCCAGAGTCGTTCGGCCCACCGCTCCATGGCACAGCCGTGCTCAATCCGGTCAGTCCCTCAGCGTATTGGGGCGATGAGAAGATCTGGAGCCAGCGCGCCAACAATCACAACAGCATGTTCGACAAGAAGGGTCGCCTGTGGCTCGCAGCGGCCGTGCGCGGCATCGAAAATCCTGCTTACTGCCGGAAAGGATCTGACCATCCGTCGGCCAAGGCCTTCCCGCTCGAGCGCTCGGGGCGGCAGGTTTCGGTGTTCGATCCCAAGACGCAGAAGTACAGCTTCATCGATACCTGCTTCGGCACCCATCATCCGCAGTTCGGCTACGATGCCGACGATACGCTCTGGCTGTCGGGAACCGGCCCGGTCGCCGGCTGGGTCAACACGAGGCTATGGGACGAGACCGGCGACGCCGTCAAAGCGCAAGGCTGGGCGCCATTCGTTCTCGATACCAACGGCAACGGCAAGGTCGACGAATACAGCGAGCCCGGCGCACCGGCGCAACCAGGCAAGGACATGCGGATCGCCGGTTCAGGCCCCTACGCCGTGATGCCGCATCCGACCGACGGCTCGGTCTGGTACACCGTCAACGTGTTCGTCGGCCAACCCGGCTTCATACGCTTTGATCCCAACACCAAACTGTCCGAATTCTATGCCATTCCGAAGGAAGGTATCGGTGTTCGCGGCGGAGACATCGACAAGAACGGCGTGCTCTGGGGCTCAGGCTCGAACGGGAGCCTGATCCGCTTCGATCGCAGCAAGTGCAAGGTGCCGCTGAACGGGCCGGAAGCCACAGGCAATCACTGCCCGGAAGGCTTCTCCTATTTCAAATATCCGGGCCCCGGCTTCGAAGGTTTTGAGAACTCCAGCGCCGAGGCGAGCTATTATACCTGGGTCGATCACCACAACACGGTCGGGCTGGGCGAAAACATCCCGATCTCCACCGCCAACCTCAATGATGGCTTCGTCGCCTTCAAGGATGGGCAGATGGTGATGCTGCGCATTCCCTATCCGCTCGGTTTCTTTGCCAAGGGCCTGGACGGGCGCATTGACGATCCGGGCGCAGGCTGGAAAGGCCGCGGGCTGTGGAGTTCAAGCGGCGATCGCACACCCTGGCTGATGGAAGGCGGCAAGGGCTCAAAACCCCGCGCCGTGCACATTCAGATACGCCCCGACCCGCTGGCGAATTGAGGATCGCACTCAGCGCGTATCAGGTTGACTGACGACCAACGGACAGCCTGGCGAATTGCTTGAGAGAGATGGGCGCGGCGCGCATCGCCCGAGGCCGCGCGGTTAGCCGTACAACAGCACCGTGCCGGCGACCATCATCGCGCAGCCTATGAACATGATGGCAGGCCAGCGCATCCTGCGCTGATCGTAATGCCCCTGCGCACGCCGTTCCGTGATGAGCGCCATCTCGAATTCTTCTGAGGAAGAGAACATGCAGGCAAAACCGCCGCGGGTGGAGGCTGCAGCCGCTTCGAGCGACGTCAGGGCGGCCTGGGGGTTACGTCTGCGCATTGAGTCCATGGCACAGATGATATGGACGGAATGGTAAACGGTAGGTTACCGCGCAACTTTCTCGTCGCTGGCGACTCAAAAGCGTCGAGTTAGTCTCTGGCGGTATCGTCCTGTTCGAGCATGATGTTTCGAACTCTCTAGGTCGTCGCCGGCGCCGTGCGCGTCTGCGCCGAAAGCCCGGCGGTCTTGCGCCGCCAGTTCTCCAGCGACAACGGCAGTTCTTCCGCGGCCTCGACGCGGTTACGGCCGGAACGCTTGGCTTGATAGAGTGCGGTATCGGCCGCCGCCAGCAGCACGTCGAGTTCGGTGCCCGCCGGCCCGCCGGCCACGCCGATGCTGACGGTGGTGTCGACCGGACCTTCCTCGCACACGATGCCGGACGCCTCGAAAGCTTCGCGCACGCGCTCGGCCACTATCACGCCCTCTTCCGGCGCGCACGGCAGCAGCGCGGCGAACTCCTCGCCACCGATCCGGCCCGACAGGTCGCTGATGCGTAGATTGCTGATCACCACTGTCGAGAACAGCTTGAGGATTTCATCGCCGGCGGGATGGCCGAAGCGGTCGTTGATGCCCTTGAAATGGTCGATGTCGAAAATCATCACCGTCACGGGCCGCCCACCGACGGCTTCGCGTTCGATCACCCGCGTGCAGGCTTCCGAAAAACCGCGGCGATTCAACATTCCACTCAGGGGATCGACCGAGGCCGCGGTCTTGTGCACGGTCACGGCGCGATCCGATACCAGCATGAAGATCACGAACACGGTGCCGATCGCGTAAAGAATCAGCTCGATCGAGAAAGCCGTCACCCAGATGCTGCTGGCGAAGGTCTCATCATGCGGGCGCAGGAGGTCGCCGAGCAGGATCGGCAGCATCAGCACGCAGCCATGCATGACCGGCACCGCAATCGTCGGCCAGCGCTTCTGCATGGTCCGCCGCCGCTCGTTCCACATTCGGCAGCCGTCAGCGCCGCATAGACGGCTACGATCGCCGCACCAAGGGCCAGACGCATGGCGGTATTCAATGACGGCAAGGCCACGGCGACGCCGATCCAGACGATCGCGCCGAACACCAGCCCCGGCAGATTGGGCTTGCGGCCGTGGAAGACGCGCGACGCGTTCCAGACCATGCCGCAGGCCACGAAGCCCACCGCATTCAGCGCCAGCAACAGCGTGTCGCCGAGAGTCGAACCGCCGATGGTCCAGATCGCCACCGAGGTGGCGCCGAGCAGATAGGCCGTGCCCCACCATTTCAAGGCCGGGATGTTCTCCTGCTTGCCGAAGAACACGAGCATGGCCCCGAGCATGCCTGCGACCATCGTGGCAAACAGATATAGCGTGGAGGTATCGAACGACATGGGTTCACCCGGACGCGTGTGATGCAGATTGTTCGGCGCACATTAAAAAATGCAATTTCGCGCCATCGCATCGCGGACACTAGGAGCCCCGAGTTCCAAATCCGTTTGCACAGGTAGCCAAGTTTTCACGAAAAACTGTGGTAACTCATCACTAAATGGAAACCAAAAAGGGCGCCGACCGGCGCCCTTTTTTCGTTCGATGAATGCAGCAATCGCTGCAAATTTTAGCGAAGCAATTAGCGCTTCGAGAACTGGAACGACTTGCGCGCTTTCGCCCGGCCGTACTTCTTGCGCTCCACGGTGCGGGAGTCGCGGGTCAGGAAGCCACCCTTCTTCAGGACGCCGCGCAGATCCGGCTCGAAGTTCGTCAAAGCCTTCGAGATGCCGTGACGCACGGCACCCGCCTGGCCCGACAGACCGCCGCCGGCAACCGTGCAGATGACGTCGTACTGGCCGGCACGTGCGGCTGCGACCAGCGGCTGCTGGATCAGCATGCGCAGAACCGGGCGGGCGAAATAGATCTCGACTTCGCGGGTGTTGACCACGATCTTGCCGGCGCCCGGCTTGATCCAGACGCGGGCGACCGCGTCCTTGCGCTTGCCGGTGGCATAGGCGCGGCCGTATTTGTCGACCTTCTTGACGTATTTCGGCGCTTCGGAAGCGGCCGTCTTCAGCGACGCCAACTGGTCGAGACTGCATGGTGTCGGACATCTTATGCGGCCCTCATGTTCTTGCGGTTCATCGAAGCGATATCAACCTTCTCGGGCTGCTGGGCTTCATGCGGATGTTCGGGGCCGGGATAAACGCGCAGATTACCCATCTGCACACGGCCGAGCGGGCCGCGCGGGACCATGCGCTCGATGGCCTTCTCAAGCACGCGCTCGGGGAAGCGACCTTCGAGGATCGACTTCGCAGTGCGTTCCTTGATGCCACCGATGAAACCGGTGTGCTTGTAGTAGACTTTGTTGTCGCGCTTGCGACCGGTCAGGACGACGTGCGCCGCGTTGATGATGACGACGTTGTCGCCGCAATCGACGTGGGGCGTGTAGGTCGGGAGGTGTTTGCCGCGCAGGCGCATCGCGACCAGGGTGGCGAGCCGGCCGACCACCAAACCCTTGGCGTCGATCAGCACCCACTTCTTCGTCACCTCGGCGGGCTTTGCCGAAAACGTTTTTCATGTGAGGAAATCCGTGAAAATGGAAATCGGCGCCAGATGCGCCGAACTGGCGGATTTCTAGAGAACGGCGCACTTTCCGTCAACGCCAAATCGCACAAATTACGTAAGCAAAAACAATTACTTGTGAATATGGTGTAATAATACCGTGCAAAAGACTATTTATTTGGAATGGAATAGGTCGCCGTCACATGGGCGATCGGATCGGGTGATGATCCCGACAGCAGGTTGACCTCGCCGACCGCGAGCCGCTTGCCGAGCTTCAAGAGCTTCGCCGCCGCCAGCACGTCCTGGCCGGGCAGGCCCTTGCGCAGGAAATTGATGTTGAGACTGGTCGTCACGGCGAGGCCAACCGGGCCGATCGCCGAGAGCAACACCACATACATCGCAAAATCGGCCATCGCCATCAGCGTCGGCCCCGATACCGTGCCGCCGGGACGCAGCATGCGGTCGTCGAAGCGCCGGCGCAGCAGGCAAGTCTCGCCATCGGCGCTTTCGATGGTGATATCGCCATCGCTGAACGCCCTGGGGAAATTCCTCGCGGAGGAACTTCTCCAGTTCAGCCACGCTCATTTCGCTGCCGCCATGCCGCCCCTGCCCTCGCGTAGGAGAGCCTGTTACATTAGGTTGTCATCAAAGCTCCAGTGGAAACTTTCGAGATGTCTGCCCAGACCGCCCGCGCGACAGCACCGCAACCGCCGATCCTCCTGCGCGAGAATGTCGGCTCCATCGCCGTGCTCACGCTCAACCGGCCGGCGGCGCGCAACAGCCTGTCGGAAGGCCTGATCGCCGAGCTTCACGGCGCACTGAAGGAAATCCACGACGACAAGAGCATCCGCGCGGTGGTGATCGCGGCCAACGGCCCGGCGTTTTCCGCAGGCCATGACATGAAGGAACTGACCGCGCGCCGCACCGATGCCGATCGCGGCCGCGCCTACTGCGCAGGTCATGAACGCCTGCAGCGCAATGATGCAGGCTGTCGTGCATCTGCCGAAGCCCGTGGTCGCCGCGGTGCAAGGCATCGCCACCGCCGCCGGTTGCCAGCTGGTGGCGAGCTGCGATCTCGCAGTCGCATCAGAGGCCGCCGGTTTCGCCACGCCCGGCGTCGATATCGGCCTGTTCTGCTCGACGCCAATGGTGGCGCTGTCGCGCAATGTCCCGCGCAAGCAGGCGATGGAGATGCTGCTTACAGGCGAGCCGATTTCGGCGGGGACGGCCAAAGCTGTCGGCCTCGTCAACCAGGTGGTTGCCGCTGGCACCGAACGCGAGGCGGCGATCGCGCTGGCGCAAAAGGTCGCGCTCAAATCCGCCTACACTGTCAAGCTCGGCAAGGAGGCGTTCTATCGCCAGGCCGAAATGAACCTTGCCGACGCCTACCGCTACGCCGGAGAGGTGATGACCGAAAACATGATGGCGCGCGACGCCGAGGAAGGCATCGGCGCCTTTATCGAAAAGCGTGAGCCGAAATGGCAGGATAAGTGACGACGCAATTTCTGCGTCGTCATTCCGGGGCTCGCGACGCGGGAACCCGGAATGACAAACGGGCTGGAAAATGAACCACGACACCCACGACGACAATTATATCCGCGGCATCCTCAACGGCGTGAAATCGATCGCGATGGTCGGCGCGTCGCCGGTCAATGTGCGGCCGAGCTACTTCGCCTTCAAATATCTGGCGCAGCGCGGCTATGACATGATCCCGGTCAATCCCGGTCACGTCGGCAAAGACCTGCTCGGAAAACCTTTCGTCGCCTCGCTGTCGGATATCGGCCGTCCCGTCGATATGATCGACATCTTCCGCAATTCCAGCCACATCATGCCGGTGGTCGAAGAAGCGCTGAAGCTGTCGCCGCTGCCGAAAGTGATCTGGATGCAGCTCGGCGCGCGCGACGACGCGGCGGCCGAGAAGGCCGAAGCCGCCGGCCTCAAGGTGGTGATGAATCGCTGCCCAAAGATCGAGTATGGACGGCTGTCGTCGGAGATTTCGTGGATGGGGGTCAATTCGCGCACGCTGAGCTCGAAGCGCGCGCCAATCCCGACGCAGGGCATGCGGCTGTCGCTGAACCGGATGAGCGTCGGCGGCGGCGAGACTGCGGCATCCGACCGCGCCGCAAAGAACAAGAGTGAGCTGACGTGATCCGGATGCGAAACAATTGTTTCGAAAACGCGACACGGTCGCGAAGCGCCGCCTTCGAAAGGCCTCCTTGAAGCAGGCCCGTTCCTAATCCACGATATTGCCCCCCTCGCCTTGACGGCGGACGCGGCTCCGATCAGCATGCCGCGCATTTTTCGAGCAAGCCAGCAACAGGACTCATAAATGACCGACCGTCTGCCGGGATTTTCGACCCTTGCCGTACACGCGGGCGCGCAGCCTGATCCACCACCGGCGCACGGGTGACGCCGATCTATCAAACCACGTCTTTCGTATTCAACGATGCCGACCACGCCGCCTCGCTGTTCGGGCTGCAGGCGTTCGGCAACATCTATACCCGCATCGGCAATCCGACCACCGCCGTGCTCGAGGAGCGCGTTGCAGCACTGGAAGGCGGCACCGCAGCGCTGGCGGTTGCGTCGGGACACGCGGCGCAGGTCGTCGTGCTGCAGCAATTGCTGATGCCCGGCGACGAATTCATTGCCGCGAGAAAGCTCTATGGTGGCTCGATCAACCAGTTCACGCATGCGTTCAAGAGCTTTGGCTGGAACGTGGCGTGGGCCGACCCGATGATATCGGCAGTTTCGAGCGCGCGGTGACACCGCACACCAAGGCGATCTTCATCGAGTCGATCGCCAATCCCGCCGGCAGCATCACCGATATCGAGGCGATCGCGGAAGTCGCCCGCAAGGCCGGCGTGCCCCTGATCGTCGACAATACGCTGGCGACGCCCTAGTTGATCCGCCCGATCGATCACGGCGCCGACATCGTCGTGCATTCGCTGACGAAATTTTTGGGCGGTCACGGCAACTCGCTCGGCGGCATCATCGTCGATGCCGGCACCTTCGACTGGTCGAAGGACAACAAATATCCGATGCTCAACGAGCCGCGCCCGGAATATCACGGCATCAGGATCCAGGAGACGTTTGGCAATTTCGCCTTCGCGATTGCCTGCCGCGTGCTCGGCCTGCGCGACCTCGGCCCGGCGCTGTCGCCGTTCAATGCCTTCATGATCCTGACCGGCATCGAGACGCTGCCGCTGCGCATGCAGAAGCATTGCGAGAATGCGAAGGCGGTCGCGGATTTTCTTTCCACCCATTCCGCGGTGGCATCGGTGAACTACGCCGGCCTTGCGAGCGACAAGTACAACAAGCTCGCACGCAAATATGCCCCGAAGGGCGCCGGCGCGGTGTTCACCTTCAGCCTGAAGGGCGGCTACGACGCCGGCGTCAGCCTGGTGTCCAACCTGAAACTGTTCTCGCACCTCGCCAATGTCGGCGACACCCGTTCGCTGGTGATCCACCCGGCTTCGACCACCCACAGCCAGCTCGACGACGCCGCCAAGGTGAGGTCGGGCGCCGCGCCCGACGTCGTGCGGCTGTCGATCGGCATCGAGGACAAGGAAGACCTGATTGCGGATCTGGAGCAGGCGCTGAGCGCATAGTCATCGTCATTCCGGGGCGATGCGCAGCATCGAACCCGGAATCTCGAGATTCCGGGTCTGGTCCTTCGGACCATCCCGGAATGACGGATGCTCCCAAGACCCTCACCCCCCGAATCACAAGCCTCTCGTTAACGATCGTTCCGGCATAAGGTGGCATTGAAGAACCTCGGACGATTCGGAGGCTCCCGATGCTGCGCTGGACGATGCCTTTCCTGATCGCACTTTTCGCGGTCGATACCGCTGCCGCCGCGGATGGCCCGGTCACCACCAAACGCGCTGCCTATCGCGCCGCGCACCAGTTGCCGCCCGGCCTGCCCCGCGCTCACTACAAGTACCGCACCACGGTGGCACCGCCGGTATACGGTCGCGGGGTGGTCGTCGTCGAAGAGCCCGAGGTGCTGTTCACACCGTCGAGCGGTACCGTGCCCTACATTCCGCCGGTCGTGGGCGCGCCGCTGCTGCCGGGCTCCTCCACCATTCCTGGCTATTACGGCCGTCCGTTTTCCTATGACTATCAGGGTCCCTATTACGGCGGGCCCTATGTCCCCTATTGGGATCGCTTGCCCTACGCCTGCGGCGTCTACGGCTACTGCTAGGCAGCAACGGGACGCCGACGTGGCAAGAGCACCGCGAAAAACTGAGGCATCGATCGACGCGATTACGGCTGATCTCGTCGCCGTCCTCGTGGCTGTGACCGAGGGCGAGCCCAAGATCATGACGATCGCGAACGCCAGCGCGCTGCCGAGCGGGCCGTTTCAATTCGGTCACCGCTCGCTGCAAACGGGCTTGCGCGCTTGGGTCGAGGCGCAGACCGGCCATCCACTCGGCTATGTCGAGCAACTCTACACCTTTGCCGATCGGGGCCGCTCCGGTGACGCCAACGCGCTGCACCGCATCTCGATCAGCTATCTGGGCCTGACCCGCGAGGATCAGGTTGGCCAGGGATCCGACGCCCACTGGTCGGGCTGGTACGATTACTTCCCCTGGGAAGATCACCGGGCTGGCGTCCCCGCTCTGCTCGCGAAAACACTGGCGTCCCGGCTGCGGGCATGGGCGAAATCAGCCTCCACGGCCAGCCAACAGCGGGAACGCTGGCACCGCGCCGCCATTACGTTCGGCCTCGACGACCGCGAATGGAACGAGGAGCTGATTCTGCAGCGCTACGAGTTGCTTTACGAGGCTTCCCTGATCCCGGAAGCCGTGCGCGATGCTGGCAGCGCGGCATCGGTCATTCCGGGACGGCCGATGACCGGAGATCATCGCCGCATTCTCGCCACCGGAATCGCAAGGCTGCGCGCCAAGATCAAATACCGCCCCGTGGTGTTCGAACTGATGCCGGCGGAATTCACCCTGCTGCAATTGCAACGCAGCGTTGAGGCGCTTGCAGGCCGGCTGGTGCACAAGCAGAACTTCCGCCGCCTGATCGAGCAGCAGCAACTCGTTGAGGAAACTGGCGCAATCGCCGCCGACACCGTCGGGCGGCCGGCAAAACTGTTTCGGTTCCGCCACGGGGTGCTGGCCGAACGGGCGGTTCGGAACCAAGCTTCCGCTTTCGCGCACTTGACTTCGATTATGCTCAGGATAAGTATAAGCCATGATATGCTCATGGAGAGTATAAATGGCCGACCTCAGCTCAGCAGCGCTCGCCCGTTCCGCAAAGCTTTATGATCGGGTCAAGCGGGTCATCCCGCCGCCCGAATGGGCCACATTCGCCGAGGACGTCGACGCCATCCTCGAGCTGAAGCGAACCCGCAACGCCGTCATCCTGGCGCATAATTACCAGACCCCGGAAATCTTCCACGGCGTCGCCGACATCGTCGGTGACAGCCTCCTGCTCGCGCGGGAAGCCACCAAGGTCGATGCCGACATCATCGTGCTCGCCGGCGTGCACTTCATGGCCGAGACCGCGAAGCTTTTGAACCCGGAAAAGACCGTGCTGATCCCGGACCTTGCGGCCGGCTGTTCGCTCGCGGATTCCATCACTGCGCAGGACGTGCGGCTGATGCGGCAGCGCTATCCCGGCGTGCCCGTTGTCGCCTACGTCAACACCTCCACGGCGGTGAAGGCGGAATCCGACATCTGCTGCACTTCGGGCAACGCGCTCAAGGTCGTGGAGTCGCTGGGCGTCGAGCGCGTCATCATGCTGCCGGATGAATATCTGGCGCAGAACATTGCGGGCCAAACCGCCGTGAAGATCATCGCGTGGAAGGGCCATTGCGAGGTGCACGAGCTGTTCACGCCCGCGGATATCCAGCAATTGCGCGAGAACCATCCCGGCGTCACCGTTCTCGCCCATCCGGAATGCCCGCCCGAGGTGGTGGCGGAAGCCGATTTCTCGGGTTCGACGGCCGCGATGTCCGATTTCGTCGGCAAGAGGCGCCCGCCTCGGGTGGTGCTGCTGACGGAGTGCTCGATGAGCGACAACGTTTCGGTGCTCCACCCCGACGTGGAGTTCATCCGGCCCTGCAATCTGTGCCCGCACATGAAGCGGATCACGCTGAAAAACATTCGCCACGCGCTGGAAACCGGCCGGCACGAGGTGACGATCGATCCCGCGATCGCAGCACAGGCACGGCGTTCGGTCGAGAGAATGCTAGCGCTATGAGCACGGAGATTTCTGCGCTCAACAACCATCCCGTCATCATCGGCGGCGGCGCGGCCGGTTGATGACCGCGCTGCAGATGGCGCCGGAACCGGTGCTGCTGCTGTCGAAAGCTCCGCTCGGTGCTGAGGCGTCGAGCCTGTGGGCGCAGGGCGGACTTGCCGCGGCGATGGGCGGGGATGATAGCCCTGCCCTGCACCTGGCCGATACGCTCGCCGCAGGCGCAGGCCTTGCGATGATGCCGTTGCAAGCCGCATCGTCCGTGCGGCACCCGCGGCGGTCGAGCATCTCGCCAGACTTGGCGTCGCCTTCGATCGCCGGCCGGATGGCAGCTGGCGGCTCGGGCTGGAGGCCGCGCACGGCCGCAACCGGATTGTGCACGCAACTGGCGATGGCACCGGCCGCGAGATCATGCGCGCCCTGATCGTGGCGGTACGCCGCTGCCCATCGGTCACGTTGCTCGAGGGTGTCGAGGCGCGGAGCCTGATCGTCGAGGACAATGCTATCAAGGGCGTGCTCGCGGTGAACGATCATGGCCCGCTCGTGATCGATACCGGTCGCGTCGTGATCGCGACAGGTGGAATCGGCGGCCTGTTTCTCGACAGCACCAACCCGGCCGGCTGCTTCGGCCAGGGGCTTGCGCTCGCGGCGCGCGCGGGCGCGGTTCTCTCCGATCTCGAGTTCATCCAGTTTCACCCGACCGCTTTCGACGGGCCTTCACGCCCGATGCCGCTCGTCACAGAGGCCGTACGTGGCGACGGCGCAATCCTGATCGACGATACGGGACAACGCTTCATGGCAGACCAGCCGGGCGCCGAGCTTGCGCCCCGCGACATCGTTGCGCGCGCGGTCTGGCGTCGCCGCGCAGAAGGGCATCGCGTCTTTCTCGATGCGCGGAAACATCCGGGACAGGACTTTGCCAACCGCTATCCCGTCATTTCAGCGTTCTGCAAAATGGCCGGGATCGATCCCGCAACCGATCCGATTCCAGTCCGGCCGGCGGTGCATTACCACATGGGCGGGATATCAGTGGATATCGAGGGCCGCAGCACCGTGAACGGCCTGTGGGCCTGCGGCGAAGTCAGCCGCACCGGCCTGCATGGCGCCAACCGGCTCGCCAGCAATTCGCTGATGGAGGCAATCGTCTGTGCGCAATGGGTTGCGGAGAGCGTCCAGGGCGCGAGCCGCGGCCCGCTGAAAACGCGCGCGGCCAATGCGCTTCTGCCCGCCTCCGACCCTTCCGCGGTGCGGCCGATATTGTCGCAAGGCCTCGGCGTGTTCCGCGACCGGCACGGAATCGAACGCGCGGTTCGCGGCCTCTATCCGATCGCCAACGGCAGCAGTGCGGCATCGGACCCGGCGCTGGTGGGATTGATGATCGCGGTTGCCGCCTACCGGCGCGAGGAAAGCCGCGGTGGACATTACCGCAGCGATTACCCCGACGCCCTCGCGTCGGCCGTGCTGTCAACCATCTCCCTTGCGGATGCGCTCGATGCCATCAGCGACATCATTGAAACCGAATCCCTGTCTGTTGGGAGCGCCGAACGATGACGCTTACACCACTTCTGCCTGTGATGTACGAGCCGGTGGTTCGGACCGCTCTGCTCGAAGACCTCGGACGCGCCGGTGACATCACCGCCGACGCGATTGTGCCAGCCGACAAGAATGCGTCGCTGGTGCTACGCGCGCGCCAGCCCGGCATTGTGGCCGGTCTCGACATCGCGCGCTGTGCGTTTCAACTTGTAGCTCCCGCCATCCGGCTGGACGCGGAGCGGTCCGATGGCAGCGTGGCGGCGCCGGGCGATGTGATCGCGACCATCGAGGGGCCGGCGCGCGGTCTGTTGACCGGCGAACGGACGGCGCTGAACTTTTCTCTGCCATCTGAGCGGCGTCGCGACCGCGACGGCCTCGCTGGTATCGTCAGCGCAAGGCACCAAGGCGCGCATCGTCTGCACCCGCAAGACGACGCCTGGATTACGGGCGTTGGAAAAGTACGCGGTCCGCGCCGGCGGCGGCAGCAACCACCGCTTCGGCCTCGACGACGCCATTCTGATCAAGGACAACCATATCGCGCTTGCTGGCGATATCAACACCGCAATCGAGCGCGCGAAAGCCCATGCCGGTCACCTCGTCAAGATCGAGGTCGAGGTCGATACCCTTTCGCAGCTCGAACAGGTTCTCGCGATCGGCGTGGACGCCGTCCTGCTCGATAACATGACGATCGAAGAGCTGCAGCAGGCGGTCGCCATGACGGGCGGCCGGGCGATCACGGAGGCCTCCGGCCGCATCACCGCCGAGACCGCGAGGGCGATCGCTGCGACCGGCGTCGACCTGATTTCGGCCGGCTGGCTGACCCACAGCTCAGCCGCGCTCGACATCGGGCTGGATTATCTGGCATTCAGTTCGGCTGGGAATTGACGAGCAGAACTCGCGCAGCGCGGTAAGGATTACTCAGCAGCACGAGCCGCCCCCCTGTCCTCACGCATCAGGCGGTTGTTGCGCTGGATCACCGAATAGGTCGCGAGCGCAAACAGAATCACCAATAGCTGGATCGATACGGCCTCCAGCGTCGGGTTCAGCCCGAGCGAGCCAAGCCACGACAGGCCCTTCGGCTCGGTAACTGTGATGATCGCCTGCTCCTGGAACTCCTGCACCGCTTCGCCGATGAATTTGATCGCCATCGCAAACAGAAATGCGGAGGTGACGACGAACAGCGGCCGCAGCGGAAGCTTTCGGGCAATCAGGTTGATGAAATAGAACAGCACGGCGAGCCCTACCGTCGCCGCGGCAAGGCCGGCGAACAAGCCCGCGCTCCAGCCGCCTTCGGTCTTCGCGAGCGCGTTGATGAACAGCACGGTTTCCGCGCCTTCGCGAAACACCGCGAGGAATGCCAGCGCGCCGACCGCCCATACCGTGTCCTGCGACAGCGCCTGGTCGGCCTTGTGCGCGAGGTAATCCTGCCAGCCGCGCGGATCCTGCTTCACCATCAGCCAGCCGCTGACGTAGAGCATCAAGGCGGCGGCAACCAAAATGATAACGCCTTCCAGGACGTCGCTGTGGTCGCCCGAGTTCAGCACAGCAAACAACCAGGCCGCAACGAAGCTGGCGGCGACTGCAGCGAGCGCGCCGCCATACAGCGCCTGAATGCGATGAGCGGCGCCGGCCTTGGTGAGATAGCCCGCAAGCGCCGCGATCACCAACATGGCTTCGAGCCCCTCGCGGAGCAGGATGACGGCGGCCTGAATGAATGCTGAGGACATGAGACGGAACCTATTTTTTGCCCGTTTTATCTGCCCATCGATTCAAGTAAAGCGGCCCGGTGCTGCACAAACGCGTCAAGGCGAAGAAAGCCCTGTAAACCGGGCACTTCCAGCAATCGCGCCAGATTAGAATTGCTCAATTTTCAGCCGGGTTGCCCTACCGGCACGGCCAGCTTCTGCCGGTCCAGCCCGACGCGGCGCGCGACCAGGCGTTCGGTCTGCAAGACCGCGAGCGTCAGCACCACGATGGCTGTGGCCTGATGTGCCAGCGCGAGATCGATCGGCACCTGATGCAGGAGTGTGAGGATACCGAGCACAGCCTGCAGGGTGATCGCCGCCACCAGCCACCATGCGCCGCCGATCACGGTAGCACCTGCCCGCGAGCGCACCGTGTCGATCGCATGCAGGATCGCCAGCGCCAACAGCGCATAGGCGGTCATGCGGTGCTCGAACTGAACCGTGAGTGTGTTGTCGAACAGATTGCGCCACCACGGCTCCTCGAACCACAACCGCGCTGCCGACGGAATCAAGGCGCCATCGATCTCCGGCCAGGTATTGTACACCCGGCCTGCGCGCAGGCCCGCGACCAGCGCCCCGAAATAGAGCTGCAGAAAGGTCAATCCCAGCAACACGACGCCGGTTATCTTCAGTCGCAGCGGCGCAGCTGCATGCGGGCGCGTGGTCAACCGCCGTAGCGTCCAGATGATTGCGGCGAAGATCACGAACGCCAGCACCAGATGCGTCGCCAGCCGATACTGCGACACCTCAGTCCGCTGCGAGAGGCCTGAGGCGACCATCCACCAGCCGACCGCGCCCTGCAACGCGCCGAGCGCGAAGATCAGCCACAGGCGCCGCTTCAGCTCGGGGCTCAAGGCGCCGCGCCACAGGAAGAACAGGAACGGCAGCAGATAAACCGCGCCGATGACGCGCCCGAGCAGCCGGTGGCTCCATTCCCACCAGAAAATCGTCTTGAACTCGGACAGGCTCATGCCGGCATTGAGTTCGCGATATTGCGGGATGGCCTTGTAGCCCTCGAAGGCCTGAGCCCACTGCGTCTCGTTGAGCGGCGGCAGCGTGCCGGTAACGGGCTTCCACTCCACGATCGACAATCCGGATTCCGTCAGCCGCGTGGCGCCGCCGACCAGCACCATGACCGCGATCAGGGCGGCGACCGAGATCAGCCACCATTTGACGGCGCCGGCATGCGAGACCTGCTGTGCGGAACTACCGGTCATAGACCCGTCTGGAAGCCTCCTTTGAGGGCGCTTGATTGAATTGCCGCGCCCCTTATAGTCCGCCCCTTCCCGCGCGCAACCCGCCACGAGCCTCACATATCCGCCATGACGATACGCACTCGCAAATTCTTCGGAACCATCGCCCTGCTGGTGCTGGTCGTGGTGTGGTCGCTGATGGGAATGACGATCGCCCAGACGCCGTGGCTGGCCAATTCAGGCCTGCTGCAGTCGATCTTCTATGTCGTGGCAGGCTTGGGATGGGTGCTGCCGGCGATGCCGATCATCAGCTGGATGTCGCGACCGGACCGCTCGGCTTAAAGCCGACTATCCCTAGAGGGCCTGACCGGCGCAAACATGATGCCGGACAGGATCACGCGCATCATGCGCAGCGAGCGCTGCCGTCCGTCCCAGGCGACACGCGGCAGCGCGTGCAGGTTGGTGTTGCCTTTGGTTTCGACGATGCCGGGGATCGCCGACACCGCGCTCGCGAAACCTGCCTCCTGCGCCATGACGACGTGCTCGCGGCGCCAGGACTGCCGGTCGCCGAAGGGATAGGCGAAATGCCTGACCTCGCGACGAAAGGCGGCCTCCGCAACCGCCTTGCCCATCGTCATCTCGCGCTGCGCATCGGTCTCGCGCACGCTCGACAGCACCGGATAGTTCACCGTCGCGCTGCCGATCGTCACCAGCGGATCGGCGGCGAGCTTCGCCAGGTCATCCCAGTCCATCGACAGGCCGCGTGACAGCGCCGCAAGGTCGACCGAATAGCGCTTGCAGAGATCGTTGATGGCAAACGCAAGATCCGGCGGCGGCAGCGTGCGCATCCAGCTCACCAGAAATTCGTACGTTTGGTATTTCTCCGACGTGCTTCGGACGGAAAAACGTCGTTCCTTGCGGTCAATCACCAGGCTGATGCGATCTTCGCGCGCGATCATGTCCTCCAGTGCGAGCCACCAGGCTTCGCCGAGCCCATCCGGAAATGCCGTCGGCAGGTAGATCGTGAAGGGCACGTTGTGCTTCGATAGCACGGGATAGGCCGATGCGATGACGTCCTTGCAGCCGCCGTCGAAGGTCAGGCTGGCAAATCGATTGGGCGTGGGCAGCGTGACCGCCCTCCGGCACACCTCGTCCATCGAGATGAGATCGAACTTCCAGCGCTTCAGCGCGCGGATCGCCCGGTCGAGAAATTGCGGCGTGATTTCGCGCGGCTGGTTCGGCTGGAACCGCTCAAAGCAGCGCGGACGCACGCGCTCGAAGCGCAGGATGACACCGGCGCCGCCGGTCTGCCGCTGCTTCAGCCTGAAGTAGCCGCTGAAATAAGCGAGCTCCATCCGCGCGCGCTGCAAGATTCCGATATCCGACGCCAACGTACCGCCCCCACCTACGGTCGCGCTGCCCACCGCGGCCGGATTGCTATTACTCTTTGTTGACATTTCCCTGCGAAGGTCGGCCAAAGCCGAAAATTGTAAGCATTTCATATAACACGGGCTCTGCGATGACCATGGCTGCCGCGATTGAAGACCTGACGGCGGATGCAAATGCGTGGTCGAAGATGAGCCGCATCGCCAGCGTCGAGATCGTTCGCGATCTCGCTGCCGCCGAGCCCATCTGGCGCAGCCTGGAAGGCGCGCGGGCATCGTGCACACCGTATCAGCGATTTGATTTCCTCAAACCATGGCAGCATTACGTCGGCGCGCGCGAAGGCCTTGCTCCCTTCATCGTGATCGCCTTCGATGCGGACCGCCGTCCGCTGCTGCTGTTGCCGCTCGCGCTCAGGCACGCCTACGGCGCGCGCTGTGCCAGTTTCATGGGCGGCAAGCATTCGACCTTCAACATGGCCCTGTGGGACCATGATTTCGCCGCAAGCGCAACATCAGCCGATCTCGACAGCCTGATAGAAGCGATATCGCAGCGCTCCGAAGCCGACGTCCTCGCGTTGCACCAGCAACCCGCTCGCTGGCGCGGTTTGCCGAATCCGCTCGCGCTGTTGCCGCATCAACCCTCGACCAACGATTGCCCAGTGCTGACAATGGAGCCTGGCGCTACGCCCGCGGCACTGGTCAGCAACTCGTTCCGGCGCCGCCTCAAGGGCAAGGAACGCAAGCTGCAGTCTCTGCCCGGCTATCGTTCTCATGTCGCTTCAACGGAGGCCGACATCACCCGGCTGCTGGATTGGTTCTTCCGCATCAAGCCGCAGCGGATGGCCGAACAGAAACTGCCCAATGTGTTTGCCGATCCCGGCATCGAGGATTTTGTCCGCAGCGCCTGCACTACGCCGCTCGCCGACGGCAAGCACGCCATCGATATTCACGCGCTGGAATGCGATGAGGAAGTGATCGCGATCTTCGCCGGCGTCGCCGACGGGCACCGCTTTTCGATGATGTTCAACACCTACACAATGTCGCCGAATGCGAAATACAGCCCCGGTCTGATTCTGATGCGCGACATCATCGATCACTACGCCGCCCAGGATTATCGCGCCCTCGACCTCGGAATTGGCTCGGACGATTACAAGCGGCTGTTCTGCAAGGACGACGAGCCGATCTTCGACAGCTTCATTGCGCTCAGCCAGCGCGGCAAGCTCGCCGCAAGCGTGATGTCCGGCCTCAACCGCACCAAGCGGCTGGTAAAGCACAATCCGGCGCTGTTCGAAATGGCGCAAAAGCTACGCAGCGCGTTTAGCTAGATCGGTATCAGGCCTCATCCTGAGGAGGCGCGAAAGCGCCGTCTCGAAGGATGAATGGCACCAGCAGGGCCTCGTGGTTCGAGACGGCGCTTACGCGCCTCCTCACCATGGAGACCTTTGCACGGATAGAGGGAACGTGATTCCCTTTTGACCGAATGAGTCGCGGAGGTTGAGATGGGTCAGCGGCGGATCGGTCAGCTTGGACTACTGGACGCGGCGGTAAGCCGGCGTGGCAGCCGACGAGAGGTGCTGGACGAGATCAATGGTCTGCTGGACTGGTCGGCATTCGAACGGTTGTTGGCGGTGATCCCAGTGGCGGCCAAGGGAGAGCCATCGTTCCCGCCGCTGATGATGTTCAAGGTCATGCTGCTGCAGCGCTGGTACGGGCTTTCTGACCCGGCGATGGAGGACGCGTTGTTCGACCGGCTCAGTTTCCAGCGTTTTGCCGGGCTCTCGCTTGAGGACGAGACGCCGGATCACAGCACGATCTGGCGGTTTCGGGAGCGTCTGACGAAGGATGGACTGATCGAGAGCCTGTTCGCCGAACTGCAGCGCCAACTGGACGCACGGGGCCTTTTGGTCAAGCAAGGCACGCTGATCGACGCCTCGATGGTCACGAGTGCCGCGCGTCGCCCCCGCAAGGAAGAGGGGCCGACGAGTGAGACGGATCCGGACGCCCGGTTCGGCGCCGACAATGAGCGTCGCCGCTTCACCTTCGGCTACAAGATGCACGTGGCGGTGGACCGAGGATCGGGCTTGATCCGCAACGGCCTGCTCACCTCTGCCAACATCCAGGATGTGAGTGTCGCCCCCCGCGTTGATCCCTTCCGACGCCGGGACGGTCTATGCCGATCGCGGTTATCACAGCAAGGGATTGCGGGAGCACCTGCAGGCACGGGGGTTCGGGGACG
Organism: Bradyrhizobium sp. TZ2; assembly: GCA_043099345.1. Classification (GTDB taxonomy): domain Bacteria; phylum Pseudomonadota; class Alphaproteobacteria; order Rhizobiales; family Xanthobacteraceae; genus Bradyrhizobium. Next base: position 5,544,733 of record CP170752.1, read on the forward strand.
GGATCATGCGGCGCGGCCAGAGGACCAAGCCACTCTCGCCCGATGAGATCGAACGCAACCACGCCATCGTACCGCTGCGCAGTCCGGTGGAAGCTGTGTTCGGCACCCTCAAGCGCACCTACGGCTTCACGCGCATGCGCTACTTCAATGCCGCGCGTAACCTCGCGGCCTATCTGCTCGCCTGCATGGCCTTCAACCTCAAACGCAGCCGAACCCTGATGGCGGCATAAGCCCGCGGCGCCCCCCAATGCGTGCTACGCTGCAATTTCCCGTAGCCGCCGGCCGGCCCAGCACTATCGACGTTCGCAAATTGCCCTTTCGCACGCCAAATTCGCTATCCGTGCAAAGGTCTCCACCATGAGGGTCTAATGATTGCCGCGGCCCGCATCTTCACGCCGCCACCACCCGCGGGCCCGGTTCGACCGCGTCGGAAGCCTGACACGGCTTGCTCAGCATCGCCACCTCGGAGAAGCCGACCGCCCTGAGCTGATCACACATCAGCGTGCGCGCATCCGGCGCCATCGACGCGTCGGGCACCACCACCGCACGCGCCTGTGACGTCAGGAGCTCCGCCGGCAGATCGGAAGCCGTGCCGGCATCCAGCAGCACATGGTCGTAGACCCGCAGCAACGCATCGATCGCAAGTGTCAGCCGCGGCGATTGCAACTGCACGCGGTCGAAGCCCGGCCGTCCGGCGCTGACGAGATGGACACGCGACAGCCGGTCCCTGGTGATGATCTGCGCAAACGACGCTTCGCCCTGCATCAGTTCGGCAAGCCCGGGGGCAGCCGGGTCGACTGACAGCGCCGTGATTGTCGACGAGGACGCCACGAGATCGATCACCACGATTTTCGCCTGCCGCGCCATCAGCCGCGCCAGCGTCAGCGCGGTCAACGTAATGCTCTCGCTCGACGCCGTGCCGAGCACGGTCACCTTGCGCGCCGCCGCGCCGGCGTCGACGAGACTGTCGGCCAATTGCTCGATTTCCACGATATTTGATGCGATCTCCGTGCGGGGAACGTCCGCACGGGGTTCACTCAAAACAGGCTCGGGAACAGCTTCGATGACGGGGGCAGCAGGAAGTTCGGGCGCGATCGCCGGCGCGCGGGCCGGTTCCGGCGGAGATACCACGGCAACTTCCGGCGGCGAAGCAAAGGCTATTGAGGCCCGCGGCGCGGTCATGCGCAGCAGTTCGCCGGTCGCGATAGCGCCTGACGTGAGCAGCAGAGTTGCCAGCGTCGCGATCAATACGATCGGCAGCTTCTTCGGATAGGCCGGGGTATTGGAAACGCTGGCGCGCGAGATGACACGGCCATCGGCCGGCGCCGCCTCGATGTTCTCGCGGGTGTTCGCTTCGCGATACTTGGCGAGATAGGATTCCAAGAGATCGCGCTGCGCCTTGGCCTCGCGCTCAAATGCGCGGAGCTGTACGTCCTGGCCGTTGGTCGAGGATGCCTGCTTCTTCAACTGATCGAGGCTCGCTATCAGGCCTTCGACCCTGCCGCCGGCGATGCGCGCGTCATTGTCCAGCGAACGGGATACCTTCCCCGCCTCTTCGCGCAACTGGCGGTCGAGATCGGCAAGCTGCGCCTTCAATTCCTTGATGCGGGGGTGGCCGTCGAGCAGCGTCGAGGACTGCTCGGCAAGCTGGGCGCGCAGCGTCACCCTCTGTTCGGACAATCGGCGGACCAGTTCGGAATTGAGCACCTCGGAAGCCTCGATCGGCTTGCCGCTCTGGAGTATCTCCTTGATCAGCCGCGCCTTCGATTCCGCATCCGACTTCAGCGCGCGGGCGTTGTTCAACTGCGTGTTGATCTCGCCCATCTGCTGGTTGGACAGCGTGGTGTTGTTGGTGCCGACGAACAGGCTCGACTTGGAGCGGAAATCCTCGACGCGCGATTCGGCTTCGGCGACCTTCTTGCGCAGGTTCTCGATTTCACCTGACAGCCACTGGCTCGCGGATTTCGCCTGCTGCTGCCGCGCGTCCTGCAGCAGCACGAGATAGCCTTCGGCGATCGAGTTGGCGACACGCGCGGCGAGATCGGGATCGCGCGACTGGAATTCGACGACGATGACACGGGACTTGTCGACCGCATAGGCCGTGAAGCGGTCATAATAGGCTTCCAGCACGCGCTCTTCCGGCGTCAGCGAAAACGGGTCGCGTCCGATGCCGATCAATGCCAGGAGCGACCTGAGCGGCGAAAATCCCTGCAGCACCGGATCGAACTCCGGGCGCTCGGCAAGCTTGTCCTTCTTGATGATCTCGCGGGCCAGATCACGCGACTGCAATAGCTGCACCTGGCTCGTCACGGCTTCCGCATCGAGCGGGTTGCGCTCCTCGTTGCGTTCGCCGTTCGGCCGCAGGAACACGCTTTCCCGGCCGTCGATCAGGATGCGCGCCTCCGACTTGAACCGGGGGGTGACCATGTTGACCGCAACGAGCGACAGCGCGAGGGCCAACAGGGTTGGAATCACGATCCAGCGGCGCTTGCGCATCAGCGCCTGGCCGAGCGCATGCAGGTCGAGATCGCCTGTCTCCGATGCCGATGGCGTCGCGACGGAAGGCGCGGGCCGTGCCACCGCCCGTTGTGCCACCGCGTTGTCCTTGCCTGCACGCCAGAACGCCAAACGCATCGCACACTCCCGCGGACGCAACTGCTCCACTCGAACCGGGCCGATTACACTCCATTAAGGTTGCCGCTGGGTTAATTCGCCCCGTTTGCGGGACCGGAGTGATGCCCCCGAAAGCGCGCGGTCATGCTTTGTTAACCATGAAAGCCCTTAATCGGGCGGATACTTTTTCAGGATTCCCATAATGCGAGGCTTGCTCGCCCTTTTCTCATGTCTGGTTGCTGCGCTCGCGCTCGCGGGGTGCATGGGCAGGACCGCGCCGGTCGCCGTCGCATCCCAGAGTGGCCTCGACGCCATGGCCTACGGCGCGCCCTCCGCCCCCGCTGCCCCCCTGGCGGTGGCCTATGCCGGACGTGCGCCCGGCCGCTACGACGCGGCCTACCATCTGGACGCCGGCGACAGACTGCGCGTCGTGGTCTACGGCCAGGAAGGCCTCACCAATACCTATGCGATCGATGCTGGTGGGTCGATCACGATGCCGCTGATCGGCCCGGTGCGGGCGCGTAGCCGCACGACGGCAGGGCTGGCCGCCGAGATATCAGCCAAACTACGCGGCGGCTTCATCCGCGATCCTTCGGTGGCCGTGGAGATCGAGGCCTATCGTCCGTTCTTTATCCTCGGCGAAGTGGCGGCGCCGGGCCAATATCCGTATGTTCCCAACATGACCGTTGAGAGTGCAGTCGCCATTGCCGGAGGATTTTCGCCACGTGCCCGGCGTGACCGCGTGACGCTGACCCATACCGATGAATCGGGAACGGCGCGCTTCGTCGTGCCGCCTGCCACATCCCTCAGCCCAGGCGACACCGTGCTCGTCGGCGAGCGCTGGTTCTGATCATGCCTGTCGCTGACAGCCCACCGCTTCGGATCCTGCACGCGACGCGCGCGCCGGTCGGCGGCATCTTCCGTCATATCCTCGATCTCGCCAACGGCCAGGCCGACCGCGGCCACCACGTCGGCATCATCGCCGACAGCCTCACCGGCGGCGAGCGCGCCGAGCAGGCGCTGGCGGAGATCGCGCCGCGCCTCAAGCTCGGCGTTCATCGCCTGGCTATTCGCCGCGACCCCCTGCCGACAGATTTTCTGGTATGGGCGCGATTCCAGCGCCTGATACGGCAGTTGAAGCCGGATGTCCTGCACGGCCACGGCGCCAAGGCCGGCGCCTTCATTCGGCTGAAGACCGCCGCAGTAGGCAGGATCAGGGTCTACACCCCGCATGGCGGTTCGCTGCACTACCCGCTATCGACGCTGAAGGGCAACATCTTTGCCCGCGTCGAACGCGCGCTGATGAACGATACCGATCTGTTCCTGTTCGAAAGCGCGTTTGCGCGCGACACCTATCAGCGCACCATCGGCGCGCCGAACGGACTGGTGCGCTGCGTGTTCAATGGCGTCACCGCCAATGAATTCGATCCGATCGTGAAGGCTGAGGATGCCACCGACCTGCTCTATGTCGGCGAGTTCCGCCACATCAAGGGCGCCGACCTCTTGATCGACGCGGTGGCGCGGCTGCGCGTCGACGGACGGCCGGTGACGCTGACGCTCGCCGGTGACGGTGAGGAAAGCGAAAACCTCAAGGCCCAGGTCCAGCGGCTCGGCCTCGGTGACGCCGTGCGGTTCATCGGCCACGTCAAGGCGCGCTACGGCTTCTCCAAGGGCTCGCTTCTGGTGGTTCCCTCCCGCGGAGATTCGATGCCCTATGTGGTGATCGAGGCGGCGGCAGCCGGCATTCCGATGATAGCCGCAAATGTCGGCGGCATCCCCGAGATTTTCGGCGCCCATACCGACGCCCTGTTCGCCCCCAACATCGCCGCCGCCATGGCGGATGCCATCGAGACCTCGCTCGAAGATCCGGCCGCGGCGCAGGAACGCGCCAGGTCGCTGCGCGAACGCATCTTCCTTCATTTCTCGCAGAAGGCGATGGTCGAGGGCGTATTGACCGGCTACCGCGATGCGTTTGCCAATCGTTAACCGTTCTTTACCAACGTAACTGTTTCTTCCGATTTGTCCTTTAAGTCCGTGGTGTGGGGAATTCCGCACCGGCAGGCACATTCCGATGTGCTTGCCTAAGAACGGACGTGGACAAGTGGAACCGATTAACGCTCGCTCGATGCTCGATGCCGCGGCAACGGCCGCGATCAGCGCCACCGCCGATCGCCCGCCGATCGAGCGGCGTCGCAGGCTGTCTCCGGCGGCGCTTGCCGTCACCAACCAAAAGGTTGGCCGCGCCTATTCGCCGATCGTGATCACGGGTGCGGTTCGCGTCATTGATTTCGTCGTGCTGAGCCTGATCGGCATCGCGCTGTATTTCGGATATGTCGTCCCCCTCTCCGGCTTTTCCTGGCAATATGTCACGGCGATCTTCGGCATCAGCGTTACGGCCGTGATCTGCTTCCAGGCCGCCGACATCTACGAAGTCCAGGTATTCCGCGGACAGCTTCGGCAGATGACCCGGATGATTTCCTCCTGGGCCTTCGTGTTCCTGCTGTTCATCGGCGCATCCTTCACCGTCAAGCGCGGTGGCGAGATATCGCGGCTCTGGCTCACGGCATACTTTTTCGTCGGTCTGGCGGTGCTGGTGACCACGCGCGAGATCCTGCGCACGCTCGTGCGCAGTTGGGCACGCCAGGGCCGGCTCGATCGACGTACCATCGTTGTGGGCGCGGACGAGAACGGCGAGCAGTTGCTCCAGGCGCTCAAAGTCCAGGATGATTCCGACATCCACGTGCTCGGCGTGTTTGACGACCGCAACGACGACCGCGCCATGGACACCTGCGCCGGCAGTCCAAAGCTCGGCAAGGTTGAGGATATCGTCGAATTCGCCCGCCGCACCCGCGTCGACCTCGTGCTGTTCGCGCTGCCGATCTCGGCGGAGACGCGCATACTCGAGATGCTGAAGAAGCTGTGGGTGCTGCCGGTGGACATCCGGCTCTCGGCCCACACCAACAAGCTGCGCTTCCGTCCCCGCTCCTATTCCTATCTCGGCGAGGTACCGACGCTCGACGTGTTCGAGGCGCCGATCACCGACTGGGATCTGGTGATGAAGTGGCTGTTCGACCACGTCGTCGGCTTCCTGATCCTGGTGCTGGCACTGCCGGTGATGGGTCTGGTCGCCCTCGCGGTCAAGCTCGACAGCCCCGGCCCGGTGCTGTTCCGGCAGAAGCGGTTCGGCTTCAACAATGAGCGTATCGACGTCTTCAAGTTCCGCTCGATGTACCACGAGCATGCCGATCCCCTGGCCACCAAGGTCGTGACCAAGGGCGATCCCCGCGTCACCCGCGTCGGCCGCTTCATTCGCAAGACCAGCCTCGATGAGCTGCCGCAGCTCTTCAACGTCGTGTTCAAGAGCAATCTTTCGCTGGTCGGTCCCCGCCCGCACGCGGTGCAGGGCAAATTGCAGAGCCGGCTGTTCGACGAGGCCGTCGACGGCTACTTCGCGCGCCACCGCGTCAAGCCCGGCATCACCGGCTGGGCGCAGATCAACGGCTGGCGCGGCGAGGTCGACACCGACGAGAAGATCCAGAAGCGCGTCGAATTCGACCTCTATTACATCGAGAACTGGTCGGTGCTGTTCGACGTCTACATTCTGCTCAAGACGCCGGTGGCGCTGATGACCAAGAGCGAGAACGCTTATTGAGTTGAGGAAATACCGGACGTCATTGCGAGGAGCGAAAGCGACGAAGCAATCCATCTATCTCCACGTCACACCATGGATTGCTTCGCTTCGCTCGCAATGACGATCCAGTTGTCTTGTTGAGTTGCGGTGAGTGTGTAATGGCGTATGCGGCGACAGCCGGGGCTCCCTACCGACGATAACGGCCGCACCCGGCGTGCTCGCTTTGCAGCGCGCGATGGTGTGGCTGGTCGGTGCGTCCGTCGCCATCGTCTTCATCGAACCTTCGCCCTATGAGCTCGCGACGCTTGCCGCCTCAGTGATCTTTTTCGCAACGGGATTGCGGCTGCGGCTAGTGTTCGTGCCACTGCTTTTGCTGCTGTTCCTTGTCAACGTCGGCTACACCATCAGCTCGGTTGCGGTGTTCGATCGGCCCGGTGTACCGAACTGGATCGCGACCTCCTGGTACATGGCGATCACGGTCATCTTCCTTGCGATGGTGATCTCCGAGGACACCGCGGCGCGGCTCGACATGCTCCGGCGCGGCCTCGTCGTTGGCGCTGTGATTGCGGCGCTCGCGGGGATATCAGGCTATTTCAATCTCATCCCCGGCGGGCGTGACCTGCTGACGCTGTATGACCGCGCTCGCGGCACCTTCAAGGATCCGAACGTATTCGGCGCGTTCCTGATCCTGCCGGCGCTGTTCGCGCTGCAAAGCGTCGTCTCGGACAAGTTCGGCAAATCGCTGCGCAACGCGATCGCGTTCGGCATCATGTCGCTGGCGATCCTGCTGGCATTCTCACGCGCCGCGTGGGGCATGCTGATCGTCACCTCCGGCTTCATGCTGGCGCTGATGGTGCTGACCAGCCGCTCGCAGTCGCAGCGCGCGCGCATTATCGTGATGGCGCTCGTTACCGTGCTGCTGGCGGCGACGCTGGTCGCGGTGTTGCTGTCGTTCGATTCGATCGCAGACCTGTTCAAGCAGCGCGCCAGTTTCGACCAGAGCTATGACGAGGGCCGTTTCGGTCGCTTCGGCCGGCATATCCTCGGCGCCGAGATGGCGCTCGGGCTGCCGTTCGGCCTCGGCCCGCTGCAGTTCAACCGGTACTTTCCCGAAGACACCCACAATTCCTACCTGAACGCGTTCATATCGGGCGGCTGGCTGTCCGGCGTCTGCTATCCGGCGCTGATCTTTGTCACGGTCCTGACGGGATTTCGCTATGTCTTCGTTCGCGTGCCCTGGCAGCGGACGTATCTGGCGATCTTCCTGGCCTTCCTCGGCACGGTCGGCGAGTTTTGTCATCGATACCGACCATTGGCGGCACTTCTGGATGATGCTGGGCGTGATGTGGGGCATGTTCGTCGCCGCCGAGCGCTGGAAGGCAAACCGCGATCCCGCAGCGCCCGTGAAGGTTTCCTAGCCCCGCTGCATGTGTTCGGGCGCGCATTCGCGCGACCCGGCGGCTTTGCCCGCCCTACAATCCGGAAGTCTACTTCTCCACCGTGAACGTCAGGCCGGCGTGATCGACCAGACGCTTGATCAATTTGTGCTGCATCGCCGCCCCCGGCGTCCAGATTCCCGCGGGAACGTCCGGCGTATCGCGCAGCAGGCAGACCGCGCATTCCGAGATCATCTTCGAGGTCGAGCCGTAGCCGGGATCGCGGTCGCCCTTGACCACGGCGCGGGCCTGACGGCCGTCGGGGGCGATCGCAACAAACAGCAGATCGTACATGCCGTTCTCCCGCTCCTTCTTCGAAGGGCCCTCGCCCGGCTTCGGACCACCGGAGCCCATCTTTTCTGCGGTGTTGGCGGTGGCGATGGCCTTGGCTTTGGCCTCCCCGTTCTCGCCGGGACCGGTCAGCATCATCTCGTCGTAGACAAAATCCTTGCCGTAGGGAAAGCCCATCAGAAGATTTGAGCGGTGAACGTTGCGGGTGTTGATGGTTGCCATCACAAACGGGGTCGTCCAGGAGTCGAGTTCCTGGTCGAACACCGGCCGGTTGCCCGGCGGCTGCTTCGGGCCGTCAAAACCCGGCGTCAGCGCGAACGGGCTTCGCAACAGCGCAACCATGCTCGGATCATTTGCCGCAGCAGCGAACGTTGCTCTCATGCTGGCGGCGGTACCGCCGGAAAACGTACCGCGCATATCGCGGACGCGGCCCTTGACGCGGTTGGCTGGCGCGCCGAACAGCTTTTTGGCTTCTTCCTGCGCGCAGAACACCCCGAGCTCGAACGGCAGCGAGTCGAAGCCGCAGGAAAAAATAATCCGCGCGCCGGTGGACTTGGCGGTCGCTCCATGCGCTTCGATCATCCGGCGCATCCAGACCGGCTCGCCGCAGAGATCAAAATAATCCGTACCCGAGGCGGCGCAGGCCGCGACGAGATCGGAGCCATAGAGCTGATACGGGCCTACCGTGCTGATGACAGACTTGGCCTGCCCGACCATCGCCTTCAGCGAGGCGGGATCGCTGGCGTCGGCGACGATCAGCGGCGTATCCGCCGGCGCGCCGATCGCGTCGCGGACCGCGGCGAGCTTGTCCTTGCTGCGCCCGGCCATCGCCCATTTCAGATTGGCGTCGCCCTTGTAATGTGCGGCGAGATATTCGGCGACCAGTTGACCGGTGAAACCAGTGGCGCCATAGACGACGATGTCGAATTTCGACGAAGACATTTTCGATTTTCCCTAAGACTCGTCATTGCGAGGAGCAACGCGGCGAAGCAATCCATCTCTCCTATGGCTGCGGCATGGATTGCTTCGCTCACGCTCGCAATGACGGTTTTGATCTCATTTCGCAAGGCTATTTCTTCGCATACGAAACGCCCATCCCGGCGCGCACGTCGGCCTGAATGCCATAGGGCGCGATCGGATAGCGCAGGCCGTTCTTCGCAAGCTGCTTCATGCCGACAATGGCCTTGGCGAGATGCGCCGGCTGCAGCGCCATCAGCATCTCCTCATCCGGCACGCCGCCATAACGCCGCTCGGCAAAACATGGCAGCGACAGGCTCGGCTCGCCGGTCTTGAGCGCCCTTCCCCAGGAATCGGCGCATGCGGTCTCGCCGACCACACCCCATTCGAACTTCTTGTAGCCGGTATATTGCAGGCCGTTGATCAGGATGATCATCTGGCCGGGCGTGGCGTAGACCAGACAAATATCCGGCGGGTTGAGCCGGCCGCTGGTGAGCGGGCTCACCGCCATCGCCTGGTACTGACCGTGAGGCACGACGTCGAGCGCTTCCTGACGCTTGCGCGCGTCCTCAGCCGTTCCGTGCCAGACGCCGACATAGTTTTCTCCGGCAAGCCACTTCTCGTCCTGCGGCGCGAGGCCAATCACCGCACGGCACTGCGCGCCGACCAGATCCTCGGCCGTGATGCCGACGGTCCAGCCGAGCCGCGAGGCCATGCTGACAATCTGATCGGTGGTATGCACCGCCGAGGGACGCCGGATCTTCGGGATCGCGGTCATCTCTTCGACACGGGCAAACATCTTAATGCCGATCACGGTCGTTTTCAGTCGAAGCAGGCTGTTAAGGTCGGCCACCATGCGGGCCAAATCGAATGCTTCCGGCGGCGTCTGCTGTTGCATGGCGTAAACTCCCCATCGGCGCGCTGAACCAGCGCCCGTAGCCTTGATTGTAGCCCGGCCGGTGATCCGCTTCTACTTCGGCGCGGGGCCCGGCAGCAACTCATCGATCTTGCCGGTGGCCCGGTACGCAATGAGGCCCATCCATTCGCGCACCGCGATGTCGGTCCGTCCCAACCCTTCGACGGCCACGTTCGAGAACGACATCAGATCGTGGCGTCCGCCGACCCGCCAATCGACGGGATAGGGCTCGACCGCAAATCCCGCCTTTCGAAACAAGCCGACCGATCGCGGCATATGAAAGGCTGACGTCACCAGCAACCAGCGTTCGCCTTCTTTTGGCGCGACCAGCACCTTCGAGAACTCGGCGTTCTCCAGGGTGTTGCGCGATCGCCGTTCCATGATCAGCCGCGACTTGTCGACGCCGAGGCTCTCGAAGATGGCGCCGGCGAAATCGGCTTCCCTGGCATCATTCGAGATGAGGTTCGCACTGCCGCCGGAAAAAACCACGCGCGCGTTGGGATACCGCTTTGCCAGCGCCGCGGCTGTGATGATCCGGTCCGGCGCGCCCCGAACCACCGGCGTACTATGCGCTGCGGAGAGATCGGCCTCGATCGACGCACCGAGCACGATGATGCCGTCCGGCGCGCCGCGCGTGGCGTCCCATGCCGGAAAGCGCGATTCAAGCGGATAGAGCAAGGCTTTGCCGAGCGGCGACAGCCCGCAAATTACAAGCAGCAACACCGCGGCGATCAGGAGCTTGCGGCCGAGCGATGCAAAGCGCGTGAACATCAGAACAGCGCCGACGAAGCCAAGGCCGATCAGGAGATTCGTCGGCAACAGCAGGAAGCCGATCGTTTTGGAGAGGATAAAAAACAAGGGAAGCCTCGGAATTGACCGAACTCGTCATACGCGGGCTTGACCCGCGCATCCATCCATCTTCACAACAGCTTTGTTCGAAAAGTGATGGATTGTCGGGTGCGCAGGCAAGTATACGTAGTCTGCGCAAGGCAGACTACTATGCCCGGCAATGACAGATAGACTACAATATCGCCGGCAAGAAAGCCTCCTCATGTCCCATCATCACCTGCATTCCAGCCCCGAAACCTGTCACTGGGGCTTCTTTGAAGCCAGGTTGAAGCCCGTCATGACCATCGCCAGTGGCGATGAAGTGACGATCGACACTGTGACCGGCGGTCCCGAGGTGCTGCCGGACCGGAGCAAGTTTCATGTCCCCCCGGAGCTTGCCGATATTCACGCCCGGAATGAGCGGATGGTGCCGGGCCACATCCTCACCGGCCCGATCGCAATCACGGGCGCCGAGCCCGGCGACCTGCTGGAAGTCGATATCCTCGACGTCCAGCTCCGGCAGGATTGGGGCTACAACCTGATCCGTCCGCTGGCCGGCACCCTGCCCGACGATTTCCACGAGTCGCGGCTGCTCAACATCCCGCTCGACCGCGAGCGGATGGTCGGCCGGATGCCGTGGGGGCTCGATCTGCCGCTGGCGCCGTTCTTCGGCGTGATGGGCGTGGCGCCACCGCCGGCGTGGGGTCGCATCACCTCGCTGATCCCGCGCGCGATGGGCGGCAATCTCGACAACAAGGAATTGGGCGCCGGCGCCAAACTATATTTGCCGGTGTTCGTGCCGGGCGCGCTGTTCTCCTGCGGCGACGGCCACGGTGTTCAGGGCGACGGCGAGGTCTGCGTTACCGCGATCGAAACCGCGCTGCAGGGTCGCTTTCGTTTGACGCTGCGCAAGGATCTGCGGCTTGACTATCCGCGCGCGGAGACGCCGACGCATTACATGACGATGGCGATGGACCCCGATCTCGATCAATGCGTGGTACGCGCGCTGCGCGACATGATCGTGCTGCTCGGCGAAAAGCGCAATTTGTCGCGCGAGGACGCCTACACGCTCTGCAGCCTCGCCGCCGATTTACGCGTGACGCAGACCGTCAACGGCTCCAAGGGCATCCACTGCATGATCGCAAAGACGGTCGTGCACGGGTAACGCGGCTCACCACGCCGAGCGCAGCGCGAGCCTCGCACGAAACACGACGCTGGTTTTTCCAACCAATGCCGTTCCGTCAACTTCCGCAGTGTCCGCCGAATATGAGCCGGTGAAGCCGCAGGTGACTTCGCGGCCGCCGAACAGCGGCAGCGCGCCAACCGATTTCGTATGCTCGTTGGTAATCAGTTCGCCGCGCCACCTGCCGTGATTGGCGGTGTAGGAGCCCGTATAAAAGAAATACGAGTCGCCGCCCGCGATCTTGCCATCGCGCAGCACGATGATTCCGGTGGCGCGGCCGTGCCCGCCATCCGTCATTTCGATTTCGATTGAATAGAGACCGTTGGTTACCGTCATCGCGCCCAATGCTGTCTTCCCCGGACATCATCGGCATTCCCTGCACCGCGGCGCAATCAGGAAATCGACGCCGCGCTGGATCGTTTCGCCGCGGCCTCGTGTGCCGCTCCAGCCAGCCAGGAAAGCCGGGCACCATGACGGCGTCGTCGCATCCACAGTCCCGCCAAACGATTTTCAGAAGGCTTTTCAAGCTGATACGGAGCTATCCACAAGATGATTGACTCGTTTGTGCAAAACTAAATAGAGTCGAAATAGATACTTTTCAGTACACAGTTTAAAAGTTAGCGTTTCCCCATGGCTACAGAAAAAGCCGAAACCGACCGCGTTCCCGTTACGTTGGCGCTCTCGACCATCAACTATCTCGAAAGACTGGTGAGACAGGGCACCCACGGCACAAGCGTTCCCGGCGTTGCAAGGACCCTGATCGAGGAAGGCATTCGGCTGGCCATCAAGGACGGCCTGCTTGCGATCCGCGACAACGGCAAGGCGTCCTGACGGGGATTTTCGAGACGCGGCGGTCCATAGAATGTGGGGCCGCCAACATGTTTGCGAATATACCGACCTGGACTACCGAACGCGTCGAACTCCTGAAGGGCCATTTCGATGCCGGCCTTTCCTGCCGCGAGATTGCCGCAGCCATCGGCGTCAGCCGCAATGCCGTGATCGGCAAGCTGGCGCGCCTCGAATTGACGCGCGGACCCGCAAGGGCCAAACCGCGCCCGGACAAGACCGCAAGAGAGCGTTCCCGGAAATCCATCCCCCGCTTGCAGTATCGGATGCTGCAGGACGTCTACGAGAACGGACAGCCGCCGGTCGAGGAGCCGATCGCCAGTGAGCGCCGCTGCTCGCTGTTCGAACTCAGCAAGGAGCGATGCCGCTGGCCGATCAGTACGCCCGGCGCCGAGGATTTTTGCTTTTGCGGGGACACGCCGCTCGACGGCATGCCCTATTGCGCAGGGCATACCCGCCTCGCCTACCGTCCAGGCTCGCGCCAGCGCGTCGCGCGCGGATAGCTTTCAGCCGAGCCGCCAACCGACCTCTTCCGCAAAGCTTCGGAAGAACTCCGGCGTATAGGCCTTCTCCGGCGTCTTCCGCACACGTTCGTCGAGCTTGTGGGCGTCGTCGCCGACCAGGATGCGCCAGCGCTCGGCCTTGACGCCGTCGAGGATGATTTTCGCGGCGGCCGAAGCCGTCGTCGGCGCCTCGTCGCGGAACGTCCGCGCACGATCGAGCGCGATCTTCTGGATATCCTCGTCCGACATCGGCTTGGTGTCGATACCCATGCCGTTCAGGCGTTGCCGCGCCGCCAGGATCTCATTCGGGCTCAACTGGTCGGATTCCGTCCCGCTCTGGATCTTGCGCGAATTGGAGACGATCGACGTGCCGATATGCCCGGGCATTACGACCGAGCATTTGATATGCGGCGCGTTGAGCTGGAGATCAGTCATCAAGGCCTCGGTAAAGCCCTTCACCGCGAATTTGGCGGCGCTGTAGGCGGTGTGCGGCACGCCCAGGCCGACGGTAGCCCAAAAGCCGTTGACGCTCGAGGTATTGATGATGTGAGCCTCGTCTGCCTTCATCATCAGCGGCAGGAAGGTGCGGACGCCGAGATAGACGCCGCCCCAGCAGATGTTGAAGGTGCGCTCCCACTGCTCGCGCGTGTTGGTGAACAGGCTGCCGCCGCCTCCGATGCCGGCATTGTTGAACAGCAAATGGATCTTGTCGGTCGCCTGCTGCTCGATCAGCTCATCGCGAAAACGCTTGAGCTGATCTTCGATCGAGACATCGGCGATGTGCGTGGTAACGCGCAGCCCCTGCGGCAGCTTTTCGGCCTCGCAGAGCCGCCTGGTCTCGGCCATCGCCTCGGCCGAAACGTCGCACATCGCGACATTGCAGCCCTCGGCGACGAGCTGGCGCGCGAGCTCGCGCCCCATGCCTGTGCCGCCTCCGGTAATTACGGCAAACTTTCCGGCAAAATCCTTCATTGAGATCGTTACCTCGGTTTTCAGTTTTTGAATTGGGGCCTCACGAGATTGGAGCCCGTACGAGACAGTAACAGGTCGCGACTACCGGTAAAGCCGCCGGTCAGGCGGCCCTGCTCGCTTGTTCTTGAGACGTTTCACGCGGCGGAATTATTCCGCGGCCTCGACGCGCTGGCCGCCCAATGCGCCCAGCCCATCGAGCGCTTTCCTGATCGCAACCTGCTGCGCCGGCGAGGCTTCGGGCATCGGCGCGCGGGAGAACGTCGGCGGCAATCCCTGCAGCGACTGCGCATAGCGCGTGCACGCCGGCAGATTGTCCGAGACGATCGCGTTCCACAGCGTCAGCAGCTTCTGGTGCAGGTCCAGTGCGCGGGCGTGGTCGCCGGCCTTGACCGCATTCCAAAGCTCGACGGAAGCATGCGGCGCGGCGCTCAGGATCGCTGCGATTGAACCGTGCGCGCCGAGTGCGTAGGATGGATACATCAGCGCATCGACCGCGCTGTAGATCAGCTTGTCCGGCGCCATCATCATGAGATCGGCGAACAGCTTCAGGTCGCCAGCGCTCTGCTTGACGCCGACGACCAGCGGTACCTCGTTCATGATGCGCGTCAGCAGCGTTGGCGACAGATACGACCACGGCACGACGTTGTAGATGATGATCGGCATGCCGGTTTCATCCGCCATGCGGCGGAAATGATCGACCATCGCCTGCTCGTCCGGCTTGAACAGATAATGCACCGGCGTCACCTGGAGCGCGGCGACGTCCATGTCGCGCACAAGCTTGCCGCGCCGGATCGCGTCACGGGTGGAATCGACGATGATGCCGGCGATCACAGGCGCGCGGCCCTTCGCGGCTTCGGCAGTCGCCGCCATCAGGTCGCGATACTCCTCGTGATCGAGCGTATGCCCCTCGCCGGTCGAGCCGCCCGCCGCCATGCCATGGCTGCCGGCGCCGATCAGCCAGTCCACCTGCGGCGCGACGAGCTTGAAATCGATCTCGCCATCTTTCCGGAACGGCGTGGTCATCGGGGGTATCACGCCGGTGGGGCGTATTTTCATGGGCCTGCCCTCGCGTTTCCATCCACTGATAGCGGGTGCATCCCCGCTTGGCCGACGATATCAGCCTGTTAAGGCGAGCCTATTGGATGTCGGAACGGCTATCCAGTTGCATCATTGACAAGGCAGCCCGGCGGAAACGCATTGCGCGCCTCCGCTAAGCGGACGCGCTTCGAGCCCAATGCAGCTGACGCTGGCGCGTCAACGCTTGCAGATATCGCGGGTTTGCGTCTCCTCACGCATGATCCGCATTATCTCGGGCGGCGCGAAGCTGCTGAAATCAGCAGCCACAAGCGTGCCGTAGCGTCGATGGTTCTTGAGTGCGTTCAACAATCTATCACTGATATTTTCGATGACGCGTGCGGCGCCGGCTGAGATCGGCGGCTTGGACGCTTCCGTCTGCTTTGCGAAAGCAAAGAACTTCGTGGTGGCCTCGACCATCGCTGCGCGGTTATCGGGATCGCAGAGTTCGCGGTCGTCCTGCGCGTAAATGCAGGTCGCCAACTCTCCCCATGTGGAAGCCAAGACAACTGTGTGGTTTTCGGACCTCGCATCGGGCTTGCCAACCAAGGTGGAAACGCTCGCCTGCATGCTGCCGGCCTTAAGGATGAAATACCCAGCACTTGGCTCCATCTGCACGTCCCGACGATCGAGGTCCAATACGCGGAAAATGCAGCTCCGCACGACCGGCGCGACCTCCGGCCGGCCGAGGCGATTGGCGTCGGCGAACCACGAACCACCGGACCCGGCCGAAGAAATACCGGAAGAAAAGCCTGGCATCAGACTCGAAATTTGCGGCGCCCAGATCCAGCCGCCGACCACGAGGAAGCCGCCGATGAAAGCGATGGCAGGCGCGCGAATGAGGCTGAAAACTCCACCCATCGATTTTCAAGGTCCTGCTGCTATGCCCCGGGGCAGTTGTCGGCCGCGCCCTTGTATTGATTGAGCATGGATTTCATTGCCTTGGGCGTAGTCCAGCCGAAATCGGCCTTGATCAATCGCCCGCTGCTGGTGTCCTGCATCAAGGCGGCGTTGATCGCGCGGTTGCGCGGACTGTCCCAAAGATTCTTGACGGTAGATATTTCGGCTTCGCCATATCGCCTGGCGACGTCAATCATTTCATCGAACTTCGCAAAATAGCGATTGATGTAATCGACGATGTAGGCGCGATTGTTCCTCTCGCATATCGCGTTCGGATGCGTGACCAGGTAGCAGTTCAGCGCCGCCGTCATTTCGACTGCCCGGTTGAGATCGCGCCAATCGACGCGATGTCGATCAGTCGAAAGCCTTGGCAGCTGCCCGTCCCGCTCCGGATGCTCGAGCGCGGGATAACAGGCCTCGCGTATCCTGGCCGCTTTCCATTCGCCCATTCGTTCGCCGGCTGGCAGGTAATCGCCGGTGTGGCCCAGGACAAAATAATTGATCAAATTCACGCCCACGAAGATGGCGCCGACGACAAGGGCCGCACGCATCAAGAAATTCATGACACACTGCTCAGGTTGTGCTCGGAGATATCTATAGCACCCTGGGTGTGTCCAAAAGGTTGATCGCGGATCGATGCGCGGATGCGGTTAAGGCGGACTTACCAAAGACGGAAGCCTGGGGACGCCGGAGCCCGGCCGGACGACCTGCGCGGCGCGCGTCGGCGCACGTGATGACTTAGTGCTTTCGGTCGCAATGAATTGCCGGTCCCCAGCCGAACACGCTATGCTGTATCGGCGGACCAACCAGTAAGGGTCTATGTCCAGATGGCTTAAATGGTTTCTGTTTGGGATTTGGGGTCTTCTGCTCATCCCCCTGATCACGCCTGCCCTTGAAAAATGGTTGGAGGAAAACGTCTTCTCCGATCCTGACGCTATGGGCACGGCGGTTTTTCGCAACGCGATCGCCACCACCGCTTTTAACAACCTCCTCGCATTGGGCCAACAGCCTTGGTTTAAACTTGCGTTGGTCTTTTTGACTGGAATCGTAATTGGTGTTTCATTGGAATGGCTAAGCCGGAAGGCGGACGCAAAAAAAGCTTCCGAGCTCCGAAGCCTCGGCTCTAAATTCCGCAGTCTTTCAGATAGCATCAAAGTTCGGACCGCGTCGTCAGTATGGCCGGACAATGTGCGTGATCTCGAACCTGCAATCCTGACTGTACTCATCTCCGCCAGGAAATTTGGTTTGTGGGTACCGAATGACCACGTGTACCAATTGCCGGATGCGTCATTCCTTTGTGAATATTTCAAATGCGTCGGCAAGCTTTTAGAGGACGGACATTTTGCCAGGGCCAACAGTGAGGCGCTCTCCTGGAGGCCATTTCTTGATAGATGACGCAGGCGTGACGGTGACGGTGACGGTGATTGAGCCATTTCCGCTGCGGCACTCAACAGTTGCTTGAATTCAAACACCGATTTGGTGGCGATCCTTCAACCCGGGTTCTCAAAGACAATGTTTTACGAGCCCTGCTCCTCGGCGGTTCCGAGTCATCTGCGGGCGTGAATAGCGACCTGCCCTTAGAACCAACCCTTCGCACACGGACTTCCTCAAGTCGTTGGATGACGTCCGCCTCCGCGTCATCGACTGATCTATCGAAGTGAGCAATAATCATTGCGGCATCGTACACTAAACGGAAGTAGCTCTCCTCACCTCCGAGCACCTTCACCGACCGGGCAAGCGCATTTTTCGTCACAGAAAGCGCTGCAGCTTGGTCAGCCAGCATCGCAAGGATCTCGCTGTCACGCTCAAACCCAGACGCGATTAAGCGGCTTTCAATTACTGAGATTTCGATATTGTGCTCGTCTGGGCTCCGTCGACCATCGACTGCCGCGAGGTAAGCCAATACACGCAACCCATCTGCACAACATTTGCGGGCGCGGTCTTCCAGAAGCTTTCGATCTCGCAGAAACTGTCGGGCGGCAGCACGTGCCTTCTGCTCTGCTTGCTTTTGCTCTCTGGCTTCCTGTCTCGCCGCTGCGCGTGCCGCGATGATTTCCGGATGCACGTCGGCGACCACGGAAATTCGCGTCTCGACATGCTCAGCACGACGCTTAGAGAAAATCCCACCACCCGCGACTTCCACTTCAATTACCGCGCACTGAAGAATCTTGCCTTCGCCGATAGCTTCGCTGACCCAAACATGGCGCTGTGGAATATACCCGAGGTGTTTGCCGTTACGATGGAGCGCAACGGCATTGCTATCAAATTTGTTTGTGGGCTCGGGGACCATATCCAAGAGTGAGCCTTCAGCCAGACCGGCGCAGAAGGCGCCTCTGTCCGTACCGTCTGGCGCCGGATACTTGAGCCCAGCAATCCAGCTTGGATAGCTTCGCATCGGGGTCCCCTCCCTGCTCTAAGCCACAGCTTAGGCGTGAAATCCAACCTCTAAATGGAATCGGACTCTTGTGCGGTGGTGACCAGTGTCTCAAGCCAGCCAATGCGCTCAAGCGCCCACAACAGGGGACCTCTCCGGACCACTCGCCGGGGAAACCATCGCGCATACTCTTTTCTCGGGCTAGGGCGATACCACCGCTCTTGGGAGAGACGAGGAGGCATCCTCAACTGGTGCAAGTATGGGAGATCCATCAGTGGCCTTGCCAGGAGCCTTCTTGGGGGTGGCCGCCCGTTGAAGTCGTCTGATGTTCTGGGAGGCGGCCTTGGCTTCGTCGCCGTCTACCAAATCCCGCTTGAGCACCTCATCCCGCAACAGAGAACGGAGATAGTCGACTTCGACTTTTACTCCAGAACTCATCCGTCGAATTTCTCGGCGCAGGACCTCCAAGATGAAGTCGGTTTGAAGTACAGCAGCGACGGTGAATTTGTTTGTCACCTGCTTATGGAGCAGGAGTTCGGCCATGGTTCCTTTCGAGAATGCTTCGCGGCTCAGATTGCCGAAGCATTCTAAGGCCTCCGGGCTTCGCGCGCTCGTCCCTATTGCGTCGAGTTCACAGACTAGGATTTTCTCTATCGGCTGGCCGAAGTGGACTTTATAAATCCGCCAATTGGCGCCGTTTGTAAGGACAACCCACTCAATTCCCTCGTTTGCCGCATAATCGATAGCCTGCTTCACATGAGCGTCTTTAAGCTCAATACCGATAGCCTTCACTTCGATCAGGAACCGAATTTCCTCATCGACCTTTACAGCCAGATCAACGTACGTTCCTCGGATCGCGTATTGGCTGGTGACGTGAAGATATTTGTCATAGCCGCAGATATCCGACAGCATGTCATTGATGACGGTGACCGTGTCCGCCTCGCTGACATCGCGTTTCTGCAGATTTGAAAGAACGCTCTGATATTTTTTTAGCTGTGTTGTGATGCGTGCCGAAACCTTCGCCGAGATAGCCATCGCATTCCCCCATTTTTGGTCAGCATCTCGCAACTGCAAGGTGAGCGCAACGCTTAGTTCAGCTTGAGCTTAACGGATAGCCGCGGCCCCCGATCAAGATCGTCCGGTCAAGATTGTCCGGTGCTGGTCAAAAACCTCTAACTCGATGTGGTGCAACGCCCGCCATTAAGCGGTTTTGGAGCCCTCTCTCCGCGCGGAGGCGCGCGACGGAATTCAAAGATGGAGATTAAAAGCGCATTGATCTGCGCATCCACGGCAATTCGCGCACTAGTCTGGGAGACTAGGGTCGGACGCTCGAACGCAGCACCAACTCATTGCAATGTTTATGAAAAATCCAAGATGCAGATTAGATTGCTAGATGGGGCCACCTTGGGGCACTCAAGTACTTCTCTCTAAGGTTGTGTTTCTGCACAAATCCATCTTTAGTCAAATTTAAGTTATTGATTTTGCTTGGATATTTTGGTCGGAGCGAGAGGATTTGAACCTCCGACCCCTAGTCTCCCAGACTAGTGCGCTAACCGGGCTGCGCCACGCTCCGATGCCGTTCCATTAGCTGCGATCAGGGTTCGGCGCAAGGCGCGAGAGCGGCCTCATATGAGGCCAGTTCCCCGCCTCTCAGCTGTCCTTCATCGCGCTGTCCAGCAATTGCCGGCAGGCGACCAGCTCCTGCAGCACCCGCTCAAGGCGTTCGCGGTCGGGATTGCCCGCGGGGCCGGGCTTGGCCCTGGCCGACGGCAACACGATGCCGTCCTCGTCGGTATCGACAAAGCGGTAGTCGATCTCCTTATCTTCGGTCTCGTAATCTTCGTCATCGACATCGACGGTCGGCGTCTCGCCCTCTTCGGGCTCCTGCAGGCTGAGACCGATCGCCTCCTCGACCGCGCCGAAGCTGACGGCCGAGGCTTGGTCGGCAAGACCCTGCACCGATTTGATGCCGTGCTCCTTCAGGATCCGCTGCACGCCGCGGATGGTGTAGCCCTCGCCGTAGAGCAAGCGGCGGATGCCCTTGAGCAAATCGACGTCGTCGGGGCGGTAGTACCGCCGCCCGCCGCTTCGCTTCATCGGCTTGATCTGGGCGAACCGCGTCTCCCAGAACCGCAGCACGTGCTGGGGAATGTCGAGCTCTTCAGCGACTTCGCTGATGGTACGGAACGCATCCGGCGCCTTGTCCAAATGCTCGCTCCTCTCGATTCACCTTGTAGGTGTGAAGACGATATACGCGGCCTTGCTACTCAGTCTACTAGGCTTGCTACTAGTCAGGCTTGCTTTCGCCATTGCCGGGTGCATGGCCGTTGATCCGCTGCTTCAGAATAGCAGAAGGCTTGAACACCATCACACGACGCGGCGAGATCGGCACTTCAGTACCGGTCTTCGGGTTACGTCCGATCCGCTGACCCTTCTTGCGCACCATGAACGAGCCGAACGACGATAGTTTCACCGTCTCGCCCTTCTCCAGGCAATCGGTGATTTCTTTCAAAACGAGCTCAACAAACGCGGATGATTCCGTTCGCG
The DNA here is from genome assembly GCA_043099345.1 of Bradyrhizobium sp. TZ2. Classification (GTDB taxonomy): domain Bacteria; phylum Pseudomonadota; class Alphaproteobacteria; order Rhizobiales; family Xanthobacteraceae; genus Bradyrhizobium. Next base: position 5,565,804 of record CP170752.1, read on the forward strand.
ACAGGCCCACCTTCTGGTAGACCGCCTCGCACAAATCGACACGTGTGACTGTTTTTCCGGTCCCGGTCATCGCCTGCCCCGCACTCTCGGCGAACAATTTATTCCCTGAAATTATGAGGTTAGCACGCAATGGTCAACAGCGACCATCATGCATACGCATGGAACAACACTACAATTTTAATCGGTAGCTTTGCACCGTGCTACCAGCGCACGAGCGCGGAACCCCAGGTAAAGCCGCCGCCCATGGCCTCCAGCAGCAAAAGATCGCCCTTCTTCACGCGTCCGTCCTTGACGGCGACCGCCAAGGCCAACGGGATCGAAGCCGCCGACGTATTGCCGTGCAGGTCGACGGTCAGCACCACCTTCTGCGGTGCAATATGAAGCTTGTTCGCCGAAGCATCGATGATTCGTTTATTGGCCTGGTGCGGAATGAACCAGTCGATGTCGTCGGCCGTCAGGCCGGTGGCGTTGAAGGCATCGACGATCACGTCAGTGATCATGCCGACCGCGTGCTTGAACACCTCGCGGCCTTCCATCCGTAAAAGGCCGACAGTCCGGGTTGAGGACGGACCGCCGTCGACATAGAGCTTCGACTTGTGTCGGCCGTCGGAGCGCAAATGCGTCGTCAGCACGCCGCGATCGCTCACTTTGCCCGGTTCCGTCTGCGCCTCCAGCACGACCGCGCCGGCGCCATCGCCGAACAGCACGCAGGTGCCGCGGTCGTTCCAGTCCAGAATCCGCGAAAAGGTCTCGGCGCCGATCACCAGCGCGCGCTTGTAGGTGCCCGTGCGCAGGAAATTGTCGGCGGTCGCGAGCGCAAAGACGAAGCCGGAGCAGACTGCCTGCAGGTCGAAGGCGGCGCCGTGGTTGATGCCGAGGCCTTCCTGCACCGCGACCGCAGTGGCCGGGAAGGTGTTGTCCGGCGTCGAGGTCGCCAGCACGATCAGGTCGATCGCTTGGGCGTCGAGCCTCGCATGATGCAGCGCCGCGCGCGCAGCCTTGATCGCCAGATGCGAGGTGAACTCGCCCTCGGCGGCGACATGGCGCTCGCGGATGCCGGTGCGCTGCACGATCCACTCGTCGGACGTGTCAATGCGGGTCGCCAATTCGGCATTGGTCAGGATCCGCTCCGGCAAATATGAGCCGCAGCCGAGCACGACCGAACGTATCGCAGTCACGAGACAGCCTCCTGCGCGGTCTGCGCTTGAGTCAGCGCACTGCCGTCGCGATTGAGCATATGATTGATCTTGGTGAGGAGATCGCAGCGGACCATCTCATAGCCAACATCCACCGCATAGGCAAAGCCTTCGGCGCTGGTTCCGCCATGGCTTTTTACAACCACGCCCTTCAGGCCGAGCAACACACCACCATTGGATTTGTTCGGGTCGAGCTTGTCCCGCAGCGCCTTGAACGCGCTCCGGGCGAACAGATAGCCGATCCGGGACCGCCAGCTGCCCGCCATGGCGTTGCGGAGAAAATCCGCCATCTGGCGCGCGGTCCCCTCGGCGGCCTTCAACGCAATGTTGCCGCTGAAGCCTTCCGATACGATCACGTCAGCCGCGCCCGCGCCTATCCCGTCGCCCTCGACGAAGCCGATATAGTCGAGCTCCGGCAGGTTCATCGCGCGCAATTGTTCCGCAGCCTTGCGAATTTCCTCGCCGCCCTTGACCTCCTCGACCCCGATATTGAGCAGACCGACGGTCGGACGCTTCAGGTCGAACAGCACGCTCGCCATCGCGCTGCCCATCACCGCGAGCGACACCAGGTGATGCGCATCGCCGCCGATACTGGCCCCGAGATCGAGCACGACAGAATCGCCCCGCGCGGTCGGCCACACGCCCGCAATGGCCGGGCGATCGATTCCGGCCATGGTGTGCAGGTGGAAGCGCGCCATGGCCATCAGCGCGCCGGTATTGCCCGCGGAAACCGCGACATGGGCATCGCCCCTTTTCACGGCGTCGATCGCAAGCCACATCGACGAACTCTTGCGGCCGCGGCGCAGCGCCTGGCTCGGCTTGTCGTGCATGGCGACGGTCACGTCGGTGTGGAAGACGTGCGAGGCAGCCTTCAGCGCTGGATATTTGGCGAGCTGCTCGTCGATCAGCTTGCTGTCGCCATAGAGCAGAAATTCGCTGTCCGGATGCCGTTTCAAAGAAATCGCGGCGCCGGGAATGACGACCGAGGCGCCGACATCGCCACCCATGGCGTCAAGCGCGATTCGAACCTTTTTCGGCATGAACGTCCCGGAAACCTGATCTCTTGCGGCCCTCGTCGAGCCCGGCCGCGCACTGGAAAGGCACCGCAAAAGCGGTCTCGGCAAAACGCAAAGTCGCGCCTCCGCCGGGCCGCGACAATAGCGTGTCCCCGTCCCGACACAACCTCTTGACCACGGTCTTTTGGCAAAGCCAGGCGATCCGCCGTGGAAGAAAGAATATACAATATTTTTATAGAATTCAATATCTTACCAAGGATTCTTGGCGAGGCGTCCCAACTACCTCAACCCCAATCCGGCCTCGCCATCCACTTTAACTGCCGATTACTTGCTCTTGGGCTTCTTTGGGCTGGGCTTTTTCGGTTTGACCTTCAGCGCCTTCAGCGCGGCAAACGGGTGATCCTCGGGATCAACGGCTTCAACCACAGGCTCGAACACGGCGTCAGGCTTGCGCGGATATGGATCCACAGCGAGATACAGCGCATCGGTGGCGACCCTGCCGAGATCGATGATTCCGTTTTCGATCGGCTCCGGCGGATCCGGCGTTTCGCCGTCGCTGTGCTCGGCCTCATCGACCAGCGCGGCCATTTGCGGGATCTGCTCCGGCGGCGCAAAGATCAGGTCGATCGCCTCATCGATGTCGCTTTCCATCGGATCCAGCGTCACCACGCAGGTCTGCCCGACGCGCGCTCGCACCTGCCCCGAGACGTGGAAGCGCCCGCCGGTCTTTGGTGTCACGTCGAAAGAGGCCTGCGCCGCGAGTACTTCACGCAGACCACCCACGTCCGCGATCGCATGGCGGATCGCCTGATCGGCCTCGATGTCGCGATGCAGGCCCGTCTCCGGGATCTGCGCGACCGCAACGGGGACGCGCCAGGGGTCCGGCTTCTCTGTCGTGCCGCTCTTGCTCATTGCTGCGCGCCCATATCATCCGGCACAGGAAACTTGCCCAACCCGCTCACCAGCGTCGCCTCATCCATGCCATCCAAATCGGCCATCGCGGCCTCGGCATAGGCCGCAAGCAGGCGGGCCTTCTCGATATTGTCGCCATTCAGGATGTTCTTGCAAAGCGCCTGCGCCAGCGCCTCGTGGCCATCGGTGAGTGCGAGGTCATAGGCCGCCGTCCGGCCATAGAAGGCCTCGCCAAAGGCCTGCATCCGCTTCGGCACGGTGAGGTCGCCGATGCCCATCTCGCGCAGATTATCGTCCATATCGTTGCAAAAATGGTCGAACAGCGCCTGAGACAGGGCCGCGCCGCCCTCGGCCGACTTCAACCGCCGCAATACCAGCCACAAATGCAGCAGAAGCAGGTCAAAACGGCCATTAACCGTGTCCGGTACGCCAAAGGCCCGGTAAAACAAGGGTTCTCGCGCCTGCGTCACGATCATGCCATAGATGGCCTCGATGGTGCCGCGCAGGGGCATCCGGGGTTTCCTGAAGTGATTGAACGGCCAAAGCATTGTGGGTTCCGCAAGCGAGCCCTCACCCGGGCTCGCACCTGTTGCAATTCAGCGTGCTGCCCGGTACGTCAACGCTCCGCGCGATGCAAGAGGACGGGCGAATTCCTGAGATGACCAAAACGAGCCACCCAAGCGCATGCGTGCCCTCGCAGCGCCGCCTGATCGCGCGCTGGCGCGGCTTCAGGGCGGCTGCGGCCGTCGCATTGGTTTGCGCGGCCCTGGGCGGCTGCACCGGCGAGCAGTTCCAGAAGGGCTATATCCTGCCGCCCAACGCGCTCGAGCAGATACCGATCGGCGCCAGCCAGGATCAGGTGCTGATCGTGATGGGAACACCCTCCACGGTCGCGACCCTGAACGGCGAGGTGTTCTATTACATTTCACAGCGCTCCGAGCGCAAAGTCGCGTTCATGAACCAGCAGGTCGTCGACCAGCGGGTGATCGCGGTCTATTTCGACAGGAACCGCCAGGTGCAGCGGCTCGCCAATTACGGGCTGCAGGACGGCAAGATCTTCGACTTCATCAGCCGCACCACGCCCACTTCCGGCCAGGAGCTCAGCTACCTGACGCCGTTGTTCAAGCTGCTCAGCTTCAACTAGCGACGGATCGGTTCTGATCGAATCAGAACCGGCTCCAGACGTTTGTTTTCACGCGTCTCTTCACGCGAACCTGCGTCCGTAGCTCGAAAACGCCATAGCTTCTTAACTTTGTTCCGCGAGACGGAAATCCTGCGCCAAGTCGCCCGCTTGCCCCGCGGGCGCGCGCTGCCTACGGTCGCTCCAAGCAATTACCAAACAGGGAGTGAACTTGTGACTAGCAGAACCTTTACTCGACGCCGCGTGTTGACCGGCGCCGCAGCCGTTTCGGCAGCGGCCATTTTGCCGCGCGCGAGTCTCGGCGCCGACTGGCGGCCGACGGAGACGGTCCGCCTGATCGTGCCGGCAGCCGCGGGCGGCAGCACCGACGTGATGGGACGATTGCTGGCGGCGCATCTGCAGACCGCCTGGGGCCAGTCCGCGGTGGTGGAAAACCGCTCCGGCGGCGGCGGCACCATCGGCACCGCCGAGGCCGTGCGAGGCAAGGCGGACGGCCACGTCATCCTGGTGGGCAATCCCGGTCCGAACGCGATCGCTTACAGCATCTTCCGCAACATGACCTACAAGGCCGATCAGTTGCAGCCGGTCAGCAACATGATCGGATTCCGAACATCGTGTCAGCACATCCCTCCACGGGCATCAAGACGATCGGGGAACTGATCGCCTACATCAAGGCCAATCCGGACAAGCTGACCTACGGCTCCTCCGGCGTCGGGCAGAGCCCTCACCTCACCGGCGCCTGGTTCCTGCAACTCACCGGCTTGAAGATGGTGCATGTGCCGTTCCGCGGCGCCGGTCCCGCGCTGCAGGCGGCGCTGGCGGGCGATATCCAGATCCTGTTCGACAACCTCTACCCGACGCTGCCGCAGACGCAGGAAGGCAAGCTCACCGCGCTCGCAGTCACCACGCCCGAGCGCAGCGCGTTGGCGCCGAACGTTCCGACCATGCGGGAAAGCGCGCCGGAACTTTCGAAGTTCGACGTCTCCTCATGGTTCGGCGTATTCCTGCCGAAGGCGGCGCCCGCTCCCGTGGTCGAGGCGCTCAACAAGGAGATCAAGGCGTTGCTGGCGCGTGACGACTTCAAGAAGACCATCGCCAGCATGGGCGCCACCGGCGACTGGGGCACGCCGCAGCAATTCTCCGACTTCGTGCAGGCGGAAACGGCGAAGTTCGGCGAGATCATCAAGCGCGAAGGCTTGCAGATGGACGTGAATTGATCCCTTCCGTCATTGCGAGCCACCCGGTCGGCGCGAAGCGCCGCCGGATGACAGGCTCCGCGAAGCAATCCATCGCGCCACAAACCAGGTGTGGATTGCTTCATCGCATGCGCTCCTCGCAATGACGGGGTGAGACCTATAAACTTCCAAACAAAAACCCCGCGGCTCGCACCGCGGGGTTTTCTTTCGATCGACTTTACGCCGCTCAGTGCGCCAGGATCGCCAGCAGCAAGAGCGCCACGATGTTGGTGATCTTGATCATCGGGTTGACGGCGGGACCCGCCGTATCCTTGTAGGGATCGCCGACGGTGTCACCGGTCACGGCCGCCTTATGGGCGTCGGAGCCCTTGCCGCCGTAATGGCCGTCCTCGATGTACTTCTTGGCGTTGTCCCAGGCGCCGCCGCCCGAGGTCATCGAGATCGCGACGAACAGACCGGTCACGATCACGCCGAGCAGCATCGCGCCGACGGCCGAGAACGCGGCCGACTTGCCGGCCGCACCGCCGCCTGCGATTGCGTAGATCACGAAGTAGACGAAGATCGGCGACAGCACCGGCAACAGCGACGGAATGATCATTTCCTTGATCGCCGCCTTGGTCAGCAGGTCGACGGCCTTGCCGTAGTCCGGCTTGTCGGTGCCCTGCATGATGCCGGGCTTCTCACGGAACTGACGCCGCACTTCCTCGACGATCGCGCCGGCTGCGCGGCCGACCGCTGTCATGCCCATCGCGCCGAACAGATACGGCAGCAGGCCGCCGAACAATAGGCCGACCACGACGTAGGGATTGTTGAGCGAGAAGTCGGGCAACACGCCCTGGAAGTACGGATGCTTCGCAGAGTTGGCGATGAAGAACTTGAGGTCTTCATTGTAGGCCGCAAACAGCACCAGCGCGCCGAGACCGGCGGAGCCGATCGCATAGCCCTTGGTGACCGCCTTGGTGGTGTTGCCGACCGCGTCGAGCGCGTCGGTCGACTTGCGCACTTCCTTCGGCAGGCCCGCCATTTCGGCAATGCCGCCGGCGTTGTCCGTGACCGGACCGAAGGCGTCGAGGGCCACGATCATGCCGGCAAGCGCCAGCATCGTCGTGGTCGCAATCGCGATGCCGAACAGGCCGGCAAGGCTGTAGGTGATGAGGATGCCGGCGATGATGACCATCGCGGGCATCGCGGTCGATTCCATCGAGATCGCCAGGCCCTGGATCACGTTGGTGCCATGGCCCGTGACCGACGAAGCGGCGATTGACTTCACCGGGCGGAAGTCGGTGCCGGTGTAGTATTCGGTGATCCAGATGATCAGGCCGGTGACGACGAGGCCGACGATGCCGCATTGGAACAGCGCCATGCCGGTGTATTTCACGCCCGCCAGCGGACCGAAACCGATCAGCCAGTAAATCACGCCGGCGACACCGACCAGAGACAACACGCCGGTGGCGATCAATCCCTTGTACAGCGCGCCCATGATGGACTGGCTGGCGCCGAGCTTGACGAAGAAGGTGCCGGCGATCGAGGTGATGATGCAGACGCCGCCAATGGCGAGCGGCAAGGTCATCATCGGCACCAGCAGCGGCGAGGTCGCGAAGAAGATCGCGGCGAGCACCATCGTGGCGACCGCGGTCACCGCATAGGTCTCGAACAAGTCAGCCGCCATGCCGGCGCAGTCGCCGACATTGTCGCCGACGTTGTCGGCGATGGTCGCCGGGTTGCGCGGATCATCCTCGGGAATGCCGGCTTCGACCTTGCCGACGAGATCGCCGCCGACGTCAGCCCCCTTGGTGAAAATGCCGCCGCCGAGACGGGCGAAGATCGAGATCAGCGAAGCACCGAAACCGAGCGCCACCAGCGCATCGACGACGACGCGGTCGTTGGCCTTCAGCCCCATAACCTGGGTGAGATAGGCGAAGTAGATGGTGACGCCGAGCAGCGCGAGACCGGCGACGAGAAGACCGGTGATCGCGCCCGCCTTGAAGGCGAGCTCGAGACCGCCGGCCAGCGAGGTGGTCGCGGCCTGCGCGGTGCGCACGTTGGCGCGAACCGATACGTTCATGCCGATGAAGCCGGCAGCGCCCGACAGCACCGCACCGACCAGGAAGCCGATCGCAACGAGCATGCCGAGGAAGTAGACCAGGAGCGCGAAGATCACGACGCCGACCATGGCGATCGTCATATACTGGCGCTTGAGATAGGCCTGCGCGCCTTCGGCCACCGCGGCAGCGATCTCCTGCATGCGCGGGTTGCCGGCGTCCGATTTCAGAACGGAAGACGTCGCCCAGATGGCGTAAACGATCGAAAGCGCTCCGCAGAGCACAATCATCCATAATGCTGTCATTGAATTTGCCTCAGATTTTTGTTCCACCCCGCGCCATCACCGCGGTCGCGGCGGACGCATAAAAAGGAGGCCTGCCCTGCCCAAAGGGCGGCCTCAAATCGGCGGGACCATGCCAAAATCGTTACCCCGGCGCAACGCCGTGGAGGCCAGAAACCGTCGAATTTTGAAAGGAATCACAGGTCAAAGCGCCGGGCAAATTGCCGCCCGGGCGTGCCAAGGCGCTTGCCTTGGCCCGAAAGTAAGAGCCCGCCCAATCCCATCGGGATCGAGCGGGCTCACTAGCCATTCCAGTACATCCGTGAAACGACCGTTTCGAGGCCTTAGACGAGCGACAGGTTTTCCGCGCTCACCTTGCCCCGCATCTTGTCGGTCTTGAGTTCGAACTGAACCTTCTGACCTTCGGCCAACCCGCCGAGGCCGGCGCGCTCGACGGCGGAGATGTGCACGAACACATCCTTGCTGCCATCGCTCGGCTCAATGAAACCGAAACCCTTTTGACCGTTGAACCACTTCACTGTTCCCGTAGCCATTTTCTCTTCTCCAAAGCACATAGGCTTTCATTCCGCGCGGCGATCGCGCGGATTCAAATCCAATCTCACGACGATGTCTCTGGAAGAAGCCCCGAGGGGCGCGTTCAAAAAGGCACGACGGCAATCGAATGCCGATACACCTATAGGTTTTCCACTGAAAATGCAATGGCTGGCAGGAAATAAAGGCCGCTGAGTTAAAGCAGCCGCCTTCAAAAATGGCTGTAAGAGAGCCGTTCCAGCATGATTTCCCTGCCCTCACCGTCGATGAACTTCGGAACGGCGCTTCCCGCGACCACCGTTCCGATGGAACTCACGGCGACGCCGGCACGCTTTGCGTCTTGCGCGAACGCTTCGATGCGATCCTCCGCTATCGTGCACAGGATCTCGTAATCATCGCCGCCGGTGATCAATGTCTCCAGTCCGACGATGCTGCGAGACACCAGATCCCTCGCCGCGTCCGACAGCGGGATCGAGGCCAGATCGATCACCGCGGATACCCCGGACACGCTACAGAGCTTTGTCAAATCGCCGGCAAGACCATCGGACACATCCATCGCTGCGCTGGCATGGTCGCGCACGATCTCGGCCATCACCACGCGCGGCTGAGGGACGCGATAGCGCCCGACCAGCGCATCGCGCGCGGCGGCATTGGTCGCTGCGGCGTGGACCTTCCCGCCCCCGAGAATGGCAAGCCCCAGCGCGGCGTCGCCGACGGTGCCGGTCACCATCACGCGTTCGCCGGGTTTTGCGCCAATGCGATGAACCATCCTGCCTGATGGAACGCGGCCGAACGCGGTGATCGAGACCATCTGCGGACCCGGCGTCGACACGGTATCGCCACCCAACAGCGGACAATTGAACTGCGTGGCATCCTCGCCGAGCGCCGCCGCGAACGGTTTCAGCCAGGCCTCGTCGGCGCTGCGCAGCGCCAGCGTCAGCACGAAACCCGCCGGCGTGGCGCCCTTGGCCGCGAGATCCGAAAGGTTCACCCGCAATGCCTTGCGCGCGACCGTGTCGGGGGGATCGTCGGACAGGAAATGAACGCCCTCGACGATGGCGTCGGTCGTCACCACGATGTCGCCGCCATTTGGCTTCAACGCCGCGGCGTCGTCGTCGAGACCGAAGGCACCCGGCTCGGTCGCAAGCGGCCGGAAGTAGCGCGCAATCAGCGACTCCTCGCCGGACGCGGGTTTTCCGCTAGCCACGTGCGAACTCGTCGGCGCGGAACTGGCGTGCGATCTGGTCGAGCACGGCGTTCACCATGCCGGTCTCGTCCTTTTCGACGAAGGCGTGCGCGACGTCGACATATTCGGACACGACCACGCGGCCCGGCACGTCCTTGCGGTGTTCCAGCTCGTAGGATCCGGCCCGCAGCACCGCGCGCAAAATTGCGTCGATCCGCTTCAAGGGCCAGCCCCTCGACAGCGCATCATCGATCAAGGGATCAAGCTTGGCTTGATCGCGCACCACGCCGGCCACAACATCCTTGAAGAAGGCAGCCTCCGCCGGCAGATATTTGTCGCCCTCGACCTCGTTGCCGAGCCAGTGGCTTTCGAACTCGGCAAAGATGTCGTTGATCCCGGCGCCGGCGATGTCCATCTGGTACAGCGCCTGCACCGCCGCGAGCCGCGCCGCGCCGCGCCGGTTGGCTTTCTTGTCGGGACCCTTTGCTGGCTTCTTGTTGTCCGCCATCATCAAGCCTTTGTAAGCCGGCGTTTGATCCGCAGCATCGCCAGCGCCGCGCGCGCGGCGTCGCCGCCCTTGTTGAGTTCGCCGGCGCGCGCCCTCGCCCAGGCCTGCGCCTCGGTATTGACTGTTATGATGCCGTTGCCGAGTGGGAAACCTCTGGCGACCGCGAGGTCCATCAGCGCCCGCGAGGATTCGATCGAGACGATTTCGAAGTGGATGGTGTCGCCGCGCACCACGCAGCCGAGCGCTATCGCCGCGTCATAGGGGGTTCCGTTCTGTTGAGCGGCATCGAGCGCGATCGCGATCGCGGCCGGAATCTCCAGCGCGCCGGGAACCGTGATGACGTCATGGCTGACGCCTGCGGCCTTGAGCTCGGCGACCGCGCCTTCCATCATCGCATCCTGAATATCGTCATAGAACCGCGCCTCGACGATCAGCGCGCGCGCGCCTGATATGTCGGTCTGATCCTTCAGCGGTGCGCGCCGTGCGTCTGCCATTAAGCTGCTTTCACTGTCATTGCCGGGCTTGACCCGGCAATCCATCTGCCAGAAGCCCATCTTGTTAAGAGGATGGATACGCGGGTCAAGCCCGCGTATGACAGATTTGTTGTTGCCGTCACTTCATTTCCGACAGCCGCGCCGCATAGCGGGCCATCAGATCGACCTCGATATTGACCTCGCTGCCCGCGCGCCAACCGCCGAGCGTGGTAACGCTGAGCGTATGCGGAATGATCAGCACCGAAAATACGACATCTTTTACCGTATTCACCGTCAGCGACACGCCGTCCAGCGTAATCGAGCCCTTGGCGGCGATGAAGCGCGCGAGTTCGCGGGTGGTGCGCAGTTCGAACCGCGCCATGTCGGGCAGATCGTCGCGCTTGACGATGGTGGCGATGCCGTCTGCGTGGCCGGCCACGATGTGGCCGCCGAGTTCGTCGCCGATCTTCAGCGCGCGCTCGAGATTGAGTTTGGTTCCCTTGATCCAGTGCTTCGCCGTCGTCATGCCGAGCGTCTCGGCGGCGGCATCGACGTCGAACCAGGTCTTTCCGCCTTCCACGCCGGAAGCGACCACGGTCAGACAGACGCCGTTGCAGGCGATCGACGCGCCGTCGGCAATGGTCGTCTGGTCGTAACGGCAAGCGATGCGAATGCGGTGCAACTGCCCCTGCGCCGTTGGCGTCAGGGCGACGATCTCGCCGATGTCGGAGACAATTCCGGTAAACATTAAACGCGCTCGTAAACAGTGAGAGTGTCCTTGCCGAGGCTTTCGCTAGCACGTGTCCTGAATGCGGGCGACCCGGTGAGAGCCGAGAGCGGCAATGCGTCCAGCGCGGGAATGCCGTCAGGCCCGACGGCCTCAGGCCCGCGCAGCAGCCAGACTTCGTCGACAAGGCCCGCAGCGACAAAGGACGACGCCACCCGCGACCCGCCCTCCACCATCAGCCTCGTAACGCCCTTGTCCGACAGCGCGTGCAGCACAGCCGGCAAGTCCAGACCAGGCGGGCCGGCCGTCGTGGCGACGCGCATTACCTGCGCGCCGGCCGCGCCGAGCTTCATGGCCGCCGGCGCTTCGGCGAGGTCCGAAGTCATCACCCATAGCGGCGTCTCGCGCGCAGAGTGAACAAGCCTGCTGGTGCCGGGGATGCGAAGTGCGCGATCCAGCACCACCCGCACCGGCGACCGCGCTTCCATGCCCGGCAGGCCGCAGGTCAACAGCGGATCATCCGCCAGCACGGTGCCGATGCCGACCAGGATGGCGTCGCATTGCGCGCGCAATAGATGCACCCGCGTCTTCGCCGCTTCGCCCGTGATCGCAACCGGCTTGTGGCCGGCGGCGGCGATCCTGTCGTCGGTGGACACCGCCAGCTTGAGGATGACATGCGGGCGCTTGTCGCGGATGCGGCGGAAGTGGCCGGCGTGATCGCGCGGCTTCCGCCGCGCCCAGACCGACATCGACCGTAATCCCCGCGGCGCGAAGCTTTGCGTGCCCCTGCCCCGCTACTTCGGGATTGGGATCCTCAATCGCCGACACCACGCGGGCAATGCCTGACGCGATCACGGCATCGACGCAGGGCGGCGACTTGCCGAAATGCGAACAGGGCTCCAGCGTCACATAGAGCGTGGCGCCGCGCGCCGCCTCGCCAGCCCGCTTCAGCGCCTCCGGCTCGGCATGCGGCCGTCCGCCGGGTTGGGTCCAGCCGCGGCCGACGATGACGCCGTCCTTCACGACGACCGCGCCGACAGCCGGGTTTGGCCAAGTGCAGCCCTGGCCGCGCCGGCCGAGCGCGAGCGCAAGCTGCATAAATCGCTGCTCCGCCGCTTTGGCTTCTTTCGACTTCAGCGCGTACTGGTCTTCCAGAATACGGAAGATCATTTGCGCAACATGGCGACCCGCGCGTCGTCTTCGGCGGAGAGTTCGCCGAGCACGGCCTCAAAGTCCTTGGCCTCGCGGAAATTGCGATAGACGGAGGCGAAGCGCACATAGGCGACGTCGTCAAGCTGGCGCAGATGCTCCATCACGATCTCGCCGATCGCTTCCGAGGAAACCTCGGCCTCGCCGCCGCTCTCGAGCTCGCGGACGATCGCCGAGACCATCTTTTCGACCCGCTCAGGATCGACCGGCCGCTTGCGCAGACTGATCTGGAGCGAGCGCACCAGCTTGTCGCGGTCGAACGGCACCCGGCGGCCGTTGCGCTTGATCACAGTGAGTTCGCGCAACTGCACCCGCTCGAAGGTGGTGAAACGGAAATTGCAGGCGATGCACACCCGCCGCCGCCGGATCACGGCCGAATCCTCGGTCGGACGCGAGTCCTTCACCTGCGTATCGAGACTGTTGCAGCTGGGGCAGCGCATCCCAAAAGACCTTTGCTCTTAGCCGGACCTTTACTGATAAATCGGGAAGCGGTCGGTGAGTGCCTTCACGCGCTCCTTGATGGCGGCCTCGACCAGCGGCGCCTTGCCGTCAGCCGACTGCGCCAGTGCGTTGAGCACTTCGGCGATCATGCCGCCGACCTGCTGGAATTCGGCAACGCCGAAGCCGCGCGTGGTCGCAGCCGGCGTGCCGAGACGCAGGCTCTGACGTCACGAACGGCTTTTCCGGATCATAGGGAATGCCGTTCTTGTTGCAGGTGATCGCGGCGCGCACCAGGGCCTTTTCGGAGACGTTGCCCTTCAGACCCTTGGGCCGGAGGTCGACCAGCATCAAATGGTTGTCGGTGCCGCCCGAGACGATATCGAAGCCATGGCCGCGCAGCGTTTCCGCCAGCGCCTTGGCGTTCTCGACGACGTTCTTCGCATAGATCTTGAAATCCGGGCGCAGCGCCTCGGCGAAGGCGACCGCCTTGGCGGCGATCACATGCATCAGCGGACCGCCCTGCAGGCCCGGGAAGATCGCCGAATTCAGCTTCTTGGCGATCGCCTCGTCGTTGCACAGGATCAGGCCGCCGCGCGGGCCGCGCAGCGATTTATGCGTGGTCGTCGTGGTGACGTGCGCATGCGGCACCGGCGAGGCATGGACGCCGCCCGCGACGAGGCCGGCGAAATGCGCCATGTCGACCAGCAGGTAGGCGCCGACCTGGTCTGCGATCTCGCGGAAGCGCTTGAAGTCCCAGGCGCGCGAATAGGCCGATCCACCGGCGATGATGAGTTTCGGGCGCACCTGCTCGGCCAGCTTCGCGACCTCATCCATGTCGATGATCTGGTCTTCGCGGCGCACGGTGTAGTGCGCGGCCTTGAACCACTTGCCGGACATGTTGACGGGCGAACCATGGGTGAGATGGCCGCCGGCGGCGAGGTCAAGGCCCATGAAGGTGTCGCCGGGCTGCAGCAGCGCCAGAAACGTCGCCTGATTCATCTGGCTGCCGGAGTTCGGCTGCACGTTCGCAAACTGCGCGCCGAACAGCTTCTTGGCGCGCTCGATCGCCAGCGTCTCCGCGACGTCGACCCATTCGCAGCCGCCGTAATAGCGATTGCCCGGATAGCCCTCGGCGTACTTGTTCGTCATCACCGAGCCCTGCGCTTCCAGCACGGCGCGGCTGACGATGTTTTCCGACGCGATCAGCTCGACTTCATGGCGCTGACGGCCAAGTTCGCCCTTGATCGCGGCGGCGATTTCCGGATCAGCCTCGGCAAGGGTAGCCGTGAAGAACGACTCGGGCGCGGAGGCGGTTTTGGCGCTGGAGGACGAGGAGGTCATGGGGCGAAATATCTCCACCGCCGCAAGCCCTTAAGGCCAAAGCGGTCGGTCATGTGTGGCGGTCGAAAGAAGCGTCTGCGAGATACCACATCGCCCGGAATTGGCCAAGCACTTGCGGTATCCAGCTGATATTTATGCAAGATATGGTGGGGATGAAGGGGGGCGGCGGCTCCCGTGTCCCGGGCGCGATGCAGCGCGATAGCGCTGCTTCGCAGAACCGGGACCATCCAGGGCGCGAAAAGGGTGGATCCGGTCTGCGGCGCACCATTCCGCTACGCTTCATGCTGCGCCGCGCCCGGGACACGAAACCGTCTGCTAGGCCGCAAACCGGTACGGCCCGCCCTTCGCCACCGAGCGCTGGAACGCCGGCCGGGCGTGCATGCGCGAAAGCCAGGCCGCGAGGTTCGGATACGGGGCGAGTTTTTCGAAGACCTTCGCCATCTCGCCCACAAAACTCATCTGGATATCGGCGCCGGTCAGCGATTGGCCGACAAAGAACTCGCGGCCCTTGAGCGCGCCATCGACGTAGCCCAGATGGTTGGCCAGTTCGCTGTCGATGCGCGGATGCAGCGGCGCGCCGGCTTCCTTCAGCCTTGATACGTAGAGGTTCAACATGAGCGGCAACATCGCCGAGCCTTCGGCATAATGCAGCCACTCGTTATAGGCCTCATAATCGGCGCTGCCGGGAGCCGGCATCATCGCCCCCTTGCCGTAGCGGCGGATGATGTAATCGACGATCGCAGCGGATTCCGCGATCGTGGTGTCGCCGTCGGTGATGACAGGCGACTTGCCGAGCGGATGGATCTGCTTGAGCTCCGGCGGCGCCAGCCGTGTGGTGGCGTCGCGCTGGTAGCGCTTAATCTCATAGGGCAGACCGAGCTCTTCCAGCAGCCACAAAACTCGCTGCGAGCGCGAGTCGTTGAGATGATGAAGCGTGAGCATGCGCCTTTTCCTTGGGTTTTTGTTGCGGGCCTGTGGCGCTCAGCCTGTCATTGCGAGCGCAGCGAAGCAATCCAGAACTGCCGCTCGTAGGATGGGTGGAGCGAAGCGATACCCATCAATGCCGGTCGCGCTGGACATGAGATGATGGGTTTCGCTTCGCTCTACCCATCCTACAGGGTTCAAATACGACTTCGCGATCCCGCGGCGCGACGCGCCCGAGGTTTGCTCGAAACTTTGTCCCTCGAAAATCAGAGGGGGCGCAGGGAAGACCGGGTGCGCGCTGCACCCGCGGTCTCGCGTGCAATGTGCACAAGGACGTGCGCACACGAGCATACAGGTTCAGCGGATGCATCCGGCCTTCCCTGCGCAGTGGCTTTACGGCTTACTTCGCACTCTCCCCGGTGAACGGCTCTTTTTGCCACCGTCGTCCCTGAGAAGCTGGCTTCTCAAGAGCTTGACGCCAGCACCGCGGCGTCAGGACCACACGACTTCGCCGTACGCTTGAGCCACGCTCGTCAGTCGCAGCTCTCGCGTCCACCGCATCCCACCGCACGTTCGTGACGATCGCGATCGCCCCTCGATTGGGTGAGACACGCAAAGAAAGAGCATTGATTTGCCCGACGGGTTAAGCGGAATATTTTTGCGCGAAAGGCTGGACAGGCTTTGGGTGATTTGCCCGTCAGGCAGTTTTCTTGCAGAGGGCGCGTGCAAGATACACCGTCGTCATTCCGGTGCGATGCGAAGCATCGAGCCCGGAATCCATTTCGCTGCAGAGTGTACGGCCCGATGGATTCTCAGATGTGCAATTGCACATCATAGCTCGCGCCAAGCAAGAGGCGCGCCCCGGAATGACGGAGGGGGGCCATCATCGCCAACTGGAATCGGTATCGAACTAAGGACGCGAGGACGGAAGCGAAATAAGGTGATGGCCGAGCTGCCGCTGAAACCGGCGTTGCCATTCCGAATGGCACCACCATCTTTTGTGCAGTCGCGATCAACCGGGGACTGCGCCGTTTCTCACAGCCCGGTATACCCTGCCTTCACCGGATCGTTGCTGCCGTCCAGCTGGCGCAGATACGTCAGCCCGCACACGGTCAGTCGGTGCGTGTCCTTCTCGCCTGCTTCGACGAGCGTAGCGACGTACTCCGTCACCTTGGCGCGCGCCTCATCACTTGCAGCGGCACTGCGGTTCACCAGCAGGTCATAGGTCTGCATGATGCGGTCGATCGCGGCTTCCATTCAATTCTCCTGATAGGGGTGGTGCGGTCAGGCGGATATTTGAGCTCGAAATCTCAGACTTCGAATGCTCAGACTTCTTTCGAATGCTCAGACGTGGAGTATTTGCGCTTCGAACTTGGTGATCGCCTTGTTGGCAAGCCTGATCCTGTTGAATTCACCCTGCTGGAACATCTTGAGGATGATTTCGAGCAGCTGCTCGTTGGTGGCCGTTGTGTCAGGGATGGCGCCGGCCTTGCGGAGGTAGTTCGAGGCGATGCAATAGGCATCGCCCACCGCCTCGAAATTCATGATCTGCATTCCGCGTTCGACCAGCATGCCTCACCTGTTCAGTGGCAGGCCGATAATGCGCAGGCGCGAAAATGGTTCCGTTCCCGGTTCCCCAAAAACAAAACGCACCGGACCCGGAAAAACCGGAGCCGATGCGTCTTGAGCAGGGCTTACTGCCTTGCCAGTACATTGTCCGCGCTTTGGCTGCCGGTCTTCTAAGCGGCCGGCTTGGCCGTTCGGCGGAAAACTCTCAGAGCCGATACAGGATCTGGTCGGTCCAGAACCGCTCGAGCCGGTGCAGCGACTTGTTCAGCGTCGCGAACTCCTCGTTCGAGATGCCGCCAACCTGCTCCACCGTCTTGACGTGCTTCTGATAGAGCGCGTCGACGATCTTGCGGATCTCCTGGCCCTGCGCGGTCAGACGGATGCGGACCGAGCGGCGATCAACGCGCGAGCGCTGATGATCGAGGAAGCCAAGCTCGACGAGCTTCTTCAGGTTATAGGAGACGTTGGAGCCGAGGTAGTAACCGCGCGTGCGCAGCTCGCCCGCGGTCAGCTCCTTGTCGCCGATATTATAGAGCAAGAGCGCCTGCACCGAATTGATGTCGGCGCGGCCGCGGCGATCGAACTCGTCCTTGATGACGTCGAGGAGACGGCGATGCAGCCGCTCCACCAGAGTCAATGCTTCGAGGTAGAGCGGCTGCACCGGAGCTTGACCGGCAGAGCGTTCAGCGGTTTCCACCGCCGTTGCAACGGCTTTGATCATGACACTTCCCCTGTAGTCGTTTTTATCGACTTATTTCGACGAAACTTTTGTCCCGCCTGATAGCTTCAACTTAAGGGGCCGGTTTGAAGATCCGCTTAAATAAGAGAATAAAGAGATCATGAATTTAAGACAGTGAATCGTCGATTAAGCCCATGGATAAAGGGGTTTTCGCAACCTTTCATTGACGGTGGAGAGCCCTTGTTCACGCTTCGTCTGGCTGGCCTGTCACATTCGGAAACAGGTGCGTCTGAAATCGAAACGCCCGCGTAACGGGTGTGGCAGAACCCTTTACGGTGACTGAAGCGTTACCGGAAAAATATTTGAAAATTGTACGGGTTCGCGCCGCGGTTTCTGCACGCGGGTGGATTACGGCAGGAAACTGACACGTTGAATCGGCGGTGGCTTTCATCCTTCGAGACGCGCTTCGTGCTCCTCAGGATGAGGTCTACTATGGTCCTCGTCGACCATGGTCCTCCTGGTGAGGAGTGCGGCAACGCCCGCGTCCTCGGACGATGCTACGCATCGCCGATCGAACCATGGCACCGCAGGATCGGAACGCGTTCAAAGACGCCCTACGGCGGCCGTTCCCGCGCGGCCATCCAGGCGAGCGCCAGATACGCCGCGAGCATTACGGCTTCCAATCCCACGACCGTGAGGCTGCCGCCATAGATGCCCGGAAACATCAGCTCGATCACCGCCATCGACACCACGGTCGTCAACCACACCACGGCGCCCCAGGGGGTCGCGAGCCACAGGCCAACAGCGGCAACGAGTTCGATCACGGCAAAATAGACGGTCGCGGTCTGCCAGGCCATCGACTGGTTCTCGAACGCCTCTTCCTCGCCGCCGATGAAACCCGTCACCTGCGCCCAGTGGTAAAGGCCCTTCATGATCGATACGACCGCCATGATGCGCAGGAACAGCACCAGCCGCCGCGTCCACGCGTTGTCGTCGGGCTCGATCCGTTCCGACGAGATCGCCGCCACCGACATCGCATTGTCCCTGGCATTGTCCCTGGCGTTGTCGCGCGCCTGGTCGCGCGCCGAAGTGTCAGACATGGGAGCTGACCTCGGAATCAGGGCTCAACGCGTGCTGGAATGTCGTCATGGACGAACTCTTGGCCCGCTTGGGCGGTAAAATCAATTGCTGATGAGATGGATCAACGCTCGGTGACGGGGCACCTCCAAGGTGCTAGAACTGGAACAAATCCAATCTACCCCGCCGCCTCAGGAGTACCCATCACATGGCGATCAAACTCGGGCGTCCGATCGAAATGCGCGACGCGCCGCGGCGGCAGACCGCCCTCGCCTCACATCCGCTCAACCTGACGATCCGCCCCCGGCGCAACCGCAAGGCCGAATGGGCGCGGCGGCTGGTGCGGAAAACGTGCTGACGACCGATGACCTGATCTGGCCGATGTTCGTGGTCGACGGCAACAACACGCGCACGCCGATCGCCTCGATGCCCGGCGTCGACCGTCTCACCGTCGATCAGGCGGTGCGCGATGCCGAGCGCGCGATGAAGCTAAACATCCCCTGCATCGCGCTGTTTCCCTATACCGAGCCGTCCCTGCGCGACGAACAGGGCTCCGAGGCGCTGAACCCGGACAATCTGGTTTGCCAGTCGGTGCGCGCGATCAAGCAGGAATTCCCTGAGATCGGCGTGCTCTGCGATGTGGCGCTGGATCCCTTTACCAGCCACGGCCATGACGGGCTGATCGAGGACGGCAAAATCCTCAACGACGAGACGGTGGCAGTGCTGGTGCGGCAGGCGCTGGTGCAGGCCGAGGCCGGCTGCGACGTCATCGCGCCATCGGACATGATGGACGGCCGCGTCGGCGCGATCCGCGAGGCGCTGGACGAGGCCGGCTTCCTCGACGTCCAGATCATGTCCTATGCGGCGAAATACGCCAGCGCCTTTTACGGCCCGTTCCGGGACGCCATTGGCTCGGCGAAGACGCTGACCGGCGACAAGCGCACCTACCAGATGGACAGCGCCAATTCCGACGAGGCCCTGCGCGAAGTCGAACTCGACATCGCCGAGGGCGCCGACATGGTAATGGTCAAGCCCGGCATGCCCTATCTCGATATCGTGCGCCGCGTGAAGGACAATTTCTCGATGCCGACCTTCGTCTATCAGGTATCCGGCGAATACGCGATGATCGCGGCAGCCGCCGGCAATGGCTGGATCGACGGCGACCGCGCGATGATGGAAAGCCTGCTCGCCTTCAAGCGCGCCGGCGCGGATGGGATATTGACGTATTTCGCACCGAAGGCCGCGGAGAGATTGAAGGCGGGCGGGTAGGCCCCGCCCCCTCCACGTCATTGCGAGCCACCCGGTCGGCGCGAAGCGCCGCCGGATGACAGGCTCCGCGAAGCAATCCAGCTTTCCGCTTGCGCCACGACGGATGCTTCGCGGAGCCTGTCATCGGGCGCGCATTCGCGCGACCCGTTGGCTCGCAATGACGGGGTGAAAGCGGCGTTCCCCAAAACCATCGGAATATTGCACGGTGTTAATGGTCGCCGCCCTTGGCGAGCGCGCGGCTGGTTCCCATGTTTGCCTCGGGAATGTACGGCCTGGAGGACGGACCATGTCTTATAGCGACTCTGGCAATACCGGCGGCAACGGGTGGCGGAACGATGGCGGGGTGCGACCGCATGCGTTCGATCCCGACACGCAGCCGGAACTGTTTCGCAGCGTGCTGACGCGGCGGGTCTTTGCGTTCCTGATCGACCTCGTCGTGCTGTCAGTCCCCGTCATCCTCGGCTACATCTTTATCTTCGTATTCGGGATCGTCACGCTCGGGCTCGGCTGGGTGCTGTTCTGGCTGGCGTGGCCGGCAACGGTGGTGTGGGCCATCGTCTATTACGGCGCCTCGATCGGCGGCCCCCATTCGGCTACCATGGGCATGCGCGCAATGGATCTGGAGTTGCGCACCTGGTACGGCACGCCCGGCTATTTCGTGCTCGGGGCGACGCATGCCGTGCTGTTCTGGGTTTCGATCTCGTTCCTCACGCCGCTGGTGCTGCTGGTCGGCCTGCTCGACGGCCGCCGCCGGTTGCTGCACGACATCATCCTCGGAACCGTGGTTATTAACAGTTCGGTGCGTACACCGGTGACGCCGGCGGCGCGGAGCTGGTGACGGTACCTAAACCAATTGACCGTTAGCCTCCGGAGCGCGATGTTAAAGTTCAGACGCTTCGGAGGCCTGACGAACTGACGTGACCCAACACTCGCGCGACACCCCGCAGTTCTACCTGACGGCGCCCTCGCCCTGCCCCTATCTGCCGGGCCGGCACGAGCGCAAGGTGTTCACGCATCTGGTCGGCGACAAGGCCGGCGACCTCAACGACCTCCTCACCCATGGCGGCTTCCGGCGCAGCCAGTCGATCGCCTACCGCCCGGCCTGCGACCAGTGCCGCGCCTGCGTTTCCGTGCGCGTCATCGCCAACGAGTTCCGGCCCTCGCGCAATTTCAAGAAGGTTTTGGCGCGCAATGCCGATATCGTCGGCGAACAGCGCAGCGCGGTGCCGACGTCGGAGCAGTATTCGGTGTTCCGCGCCTATCTCGACAAGCGTCACCGCCACGGCGGGATGGCCGACATGACCGTGCTCGATTACGCGATGATGGTGGAAGACAGCCATGTCGAAACCCGCATCATCGAATACCGCAAGCGGGGCGTCGATACCGGCATTACCGGACGCGGCGAGGAGCTGATCGCGGTGGCGCTGACGGACGTGCTCAGCGACGGGCTGTCGATGGTGTATTCGTTCTTCGAGCCGTCACAGCAGGGCCGCTCGCTCGGCACCTTCATGATCCTCGATCACATCACCCGCGCGCGCAGGCTGGGCTTGCCTTACGTCTATCTCGGCTACTGGATCGAAGGCTCCAAGAAGATGGACTACAAAGGCCGCTTCCTGCCGCAGCAGCGGCTGGCGCCGAGCGGATGGCTACGGGTGGACGCGACAGGCGAAGTGCCGTCCGAGCCGCAGGATTGACGGCGCTCTCGTAGCCCGGATGGAGCGCAGCGAAATCCGGGGCCGCCATTCAAGATTCCCGGATTGCGCTTCGCTCCATCCGGGCTACGAACTTTCAGCTACGAACTGCGGCTTCACCCGAAGAACGTCTCGAGCAGCAGCCTCACGTTCAGCGCGACGATCACCCCGGCGACGATCCACGCCACGGCGGCCACGCCACGGGAGATGGTAAAATCGCCCATCTTGCGGCGGTCGGAAACGAACTTCACCAGCGGGATCACCGCGAACGGCAATTGCATCGACAGGATGACCTGGCTGAAGACCAAAAGCTGGCCGGTTCCGCGCTCGCCATAGAGCGCGGTGACGATCACGACCGGAACGATGGCGATACCACGCGTCAGCAGCCGCCGCGCCCAACTCGGCAAGCGCAGGTGCAAAAAGCCTTCCATCACGATCTGGCCGGCCAGCGTCGCCGTCACCGTCGAGTTCAGGCCGGAGGCGAGCAGCGCGACCGCAAACAAGGTCGAGGCGATGCCAAGACCCAATAGCGGCGACAGCAGCTCATACGCCTGACCGATCTCGGCGACCTCGGTGCGGCCGCTCGAATGGAACGTGGCGGCCGCGACGATCAGGATGGCGGCGTTGATGAACAGCGCCAGCATCAGCGCGATGGTCGAGTCCGTCGTCGCCCATTTGATCGCCTCGCGGCGTCCTTCGTTGGTGCGTTGATAGGCGCGGGTCTGCACGATCGAGGAGTGCAGATAGAGGTTATGCGGCATCACGGTCGCGCCGATGATGCCGATCGCGATGTAGAGCATCTCGGGGTTGGTGACGATCTCGGGCGACGGCACAAAGCCCTTCAGCACCGCCGCAACCGGCGGCGCCGCAGCCGTGATCTGGACCGCAAAGCAAACCGCGATCACGATCAGGAGCGAGATCACGAAGGCTTCGAGAAAGCGGAAGCCCTTGTTCATCAACATCAGCAGCAAGAAGGCGTCGAGCGCAGTGATCAATGCGCCCCAGATCAGGGGAATGCCGAACAGCAGATTGAGCGCGATCGCGGTGCCGATCACCTCGGCCAGATCGCAGGCGATGATCGCGGCTTCGCAGGCTATCCAGAGCAGGAAATTCACCGGGCGCGAAAAGCTGGCGCGGCAGGCCTGCGCGAGATCGCGGTCGGTGACGATGCCAAGGCGCGCGGCAAGCGCCTGCAGCAGGATCGCCATCAGGTTCGACAGCAGGATAACCGCCAGCAGCGTGTAGCCGAACTTCGAACCGCCCGCGAGGTCGGTCGCCCAGTTGCCCGGGTCCATGTAACCGACCGAGACGAGATAACCCGGGCCGAGAAAGGCCAGCAGCCGGCGAGACCAATGCCCGCCGAAGGGGACCGAGATGGTCGAATTGACCTCAGGCAGGCTCCGCTGAACGTCAGCGCGCCAGCCGGCGGCACTCGTAGCGGTCCCAGGCAGAGACACCGGGCTCAGATCAGACGTTCGTGCATCCATTCCAACAGGATGGCCGATATTCAATTTTATTGCAACTCATTTGCAACTGCATCTGGAGGTCACGAAAATGATACCGTTGGCGCGGCGGGCCGACAGCGCTTGGCCGCCGCCGCACTCCCATATTGCAAATGCCTCTTATTAGTGACATGAATTGCAACTCATTCGCAATTGCAACTAAGAGAGGCGTCCAATGCGCCAATTCAAGCGAATTTGGGCAAACCAAGACCGCGACCATGACGACTTTCACGCCAGCGATCTTCCCGGCCATTTTCTTTTGCCGCACCGACCGCATGGCTCTCATGAGCCTCATGGCTCGCATGGCCCTCACGGTTCGCCATGCCAACCGGGTCCGCAGCCGGTAAAAATCGAATACCGCAGCTTCGATGGCTCCCAGAACAATCAATCCGATTCCACCCTCAACGCTGCCGGCACTGAATTCGGACGTATCGGCGAGGCGCATTTTGCCGACGGAATCTCCGTCCCGCTCGGCGGCAACAATCCGCGCACCATCAGCAATCTTGTGGTCGGCGCCGGCGATCCGGACGTGGCAAACCCGGAGGGTGTTTCCGCGTTCATGTACGCCTGGGGCCAATTCATCGATCATGACATGACGCTGACCCGGACGGATGGCGTCAGGGATATCAGCGTCGTGGTCCCCGCTGATGATCCCGTGCTTCCGCCGGCACTATCATTCCGATCACCCGCGCAGTGACCGATCCCACGACCGGTGCGGGCACCTCCAACCCAGCCATGGCGGTCAATTCCAATACCGCCTGGCTAGACGCCCTCGATGGTTTATGGGTCGAGCGCCGCGACCGCCGCCAGCCTGCGCACCGCAGACGGTCACATGGTAACATCGGCGGGCAGCAACCTGCCGATCGTCGACGGCATGGTTGTGGCCGGCGACGTCCGCGCCGCAGAAAATCCGGCGCTCACCGCCTTGCACACGCTATTTGTGCGCGAACACAACTACTGGGTCGACAAACTGCACCTTGAGCATCCGAAATGGAGCGGCGACCAACTCTACAATCACGCCCGCGCCATCGTGACGGCGGAAATCGCCAACATCACCTATTCGGAGTTCCTGCCAAACCTCGTTGGCACGAACGCGCTCACGCCCTACGACGGCTATGACCCCAGTGTCGATCCCCACCTGACGCTGGAATTCGTCGCCGCGGCATTCCGCTTCGGACATTCGATCGTGTCGGGCGAAACCGAAGGCCTTGCGGAAAACGGCGACGTCATCGCCGGCTCGGAGGAAGACCTGAAGGATGTATTTTCCAGCCGGCGGCAAACTTCATTGACGATGGCGGCGCCGACGGACAATTACGCCACCTGGCCGCCGATCCGTCACAGGCGCTCGATGCGCGCATCGTCGACGACCTGCGTAATTTTCTTTTCGATCCACCGGTGTCTCTGGATCTCGCCGCGATCAATATCCAGCGCGCGCGCGACCTTGGCCTCGGCACGCTCAACCAGACCCGTGAAGCGCTCGGCCTCGACCCTTACACGGACTTCAGCCAGATCACGAGCGATCCGGAGACGCTGGCCGGACTGCAAGCAGCTTACGGCAACGTCAACAACGTCGGCCTGTGGACCGGCGGCTTATCGGAAAATCATGTCGCTGGCGCGCTTGTCGGCGAAACCTTCCAGGCCATCATTACAATGCAGTTCGAGGCGTTGCGCGATGGCGACCGGTTCTGGTTTGAGAATCAGGGGTTCGATTCAGGACGTTGTCCGAGATCAAAGGCACGACGCTGGCAGATATCATCCTGCGCAATACCGACACCAAGCATATCCAGGACGATGTCTTCGTCACCTATGTGCGGCACACCGGCCTTGCCGGCGGCGTGGAGTCCGAAGATCCCGAAGCCCGCCAGATCGTCATCGGCTCCAATGGCAACGACACGCTGATCGGCGGTCCGCAGGGCGATTATCTGTTCGCCGGAACCGGCAAGCAGACGATGACGGGAAATGACGGCGCGGATCGCTTCGTGTTTGATTTCGGATCCACCAAGGCCAGGATCACGGACTTCGATCCTGGCATCGACACGCTGGTGTTTGAGAATGCAGGCCATCTGGAGTTTCGCGATGTGAAAATCTGGGGCGACCATGGCAACACGGTGGTCCAGGTCGGTGACGACCGGATCGAACTGACCGGCGTGCGGCCTCATGAACTCACAAAGCACGATTTCCTGTTCGACATCTGATGCGAATGGGCAGGATCTGCTGCTCGACGGCGGCGTTCCGCGGCACGCTGTAACCGCGCCACCTGCCGCGATCTTTGCGCTGTCGTGTCCGCGCATCGCGCAACGACGTGAATGGCCGGGACAGGCCCGGCCACCGCGCATGTTTAAATTTGGTATCGGCGCTCAGCGTTCGGTGAGATTGTCCATCGTAAACTTGCGAATCCGCGGCGCAAATGGGGCAACGACAGCCACGAAAGGTTTCCCGCCTTCCCGCAGCGCCAGGATCTCTTTAGTTTGCTCCTCGATCAGCTCAAGCAAGGCCTTTTTCTGCTCGGCCTTTAGATCCTTCGCGCTCTCGGCGCGCTGGCGCGCTCCATCGAGAACCGTCTCGATCTCCGCCTCGGGGATCGTCGCAAAGGACCCCTTCATCGTTTCGTCTACTGCGGTTTTCCAGCTCTTCTGATTGAATCCCGCCTTGGTGATCAACTTTTGACTCTCAGCATCCTTCTCGAACCATTCGTCGGCTTCGTCATCGTCGTATGCGAAATCGCCAAACTCGGTCTTCAGCTTCTCGATAAGGTCAACGACGGTGGCGGCCTCGCGGAGGTCAATGCCAACGCGGCCTTGTCGAATTTGGCCACACTCAATGCGGCGAGCAAAGCAACGGCTAGTGCGACAGCTGCCGCTGCCCGTGAGGGGAAACCCCGCATTTTCAATCTACTCCTGTTGATTCCAATGAACGATCCCACCCACTTCACGGACGTGCTCGCCGAATCAACAGGCAGCTCGCAAGGAAGTCGCGCCATTTGCCACTGCGCATCAAATGCCCAAATTGTCAATTCGCCCGCCGCTCCGCAACGCCTTGCGGTGCTCCGCACGCGGCGATTTGGTTTTTGCTTGTAGAGAAGCTTGTCGGGAAACGGGTGGGTCCGATCGTCCTTAGGCCGGACAATGAGCGAGAATCGAATCTGTCGGGGAAATTCTGCCATGTCACCCGATGCGACGCCTCGCCTGCCCGCCACCTTCAACCGGCTGGCCTGGTCCAACCTCGCCGCCCAATCGGCCGAGCAGATTGCGCTGGCCGCGGCCCCCCATCGTCGCGGTGCTGCTGCTCGGCGTGGGCGAAGGCCAGACCGGCCTGCTGCAGACCGCGCTGACGCTGCCCTTTATCCTGTTTGCAATCCCTGCCGGCCTGCTCGCCGATCGCATCTCGCGCCGTCACCTGATGGCGGGTTCGGAAGCGCTGCGCGCCTTAGCCCTCGCCGCGACGCTGCTGCTGATCTGGCTCGGGCTGATGACGCTGCCGCTGCTCGCGCTGCTCGGGTTCATCGCGGTGTGCGGAACTGTGGCCTACAGCGTCGCCGCGCCGGCGCTGGTGCCGTCGCTGGTTACCTCGCAACAACTGCCCGCGGCGAACGCCAGGATTGAACTGGCGCGCACTGTTGCGTTTGCGAGCGGCCCCGCGCTCGGCGGCGTGCTGGTCGGATGGGTCGGCGCTGCGCCCGCGTTCGGATTTGCCGCCGCGCTCTCCGTGGTCGCGGTCGTGCTGCTCGCAGGCATTTACGAGCCGGCGCGCGCGCCGCGCCACGCCGTCATCCCTTGCTGGACATCAAGGAGGGCGCCGTGTTCGTGCTGCATCACCCGCTGCTGCGGCCGGTGTTCATCACGCAGTTCATCTTCAACACGGCCTCGTTCCTTCTGCTCGCGGTGTTCGTGCCCTACGCCGTGCGCCATCTCGGCCTGTCCGCCGCCGGCGTCGGAATGACACTCGGGATATATGGCGTCGGCATGGTGGTCGGCGCGCTCGCGGCAACGCGGGTGATGCAGCGACTTGCCTTCGGCACCGTGATCGGGCTCGGCCCGGTCACCGGCTTCGTCGCCGCGGCCGTGATGGCGCTGACCACGATCGTGCCGACGCCATGGCTTGCGGGCTTGAGCTTCTTCCTACTCGGCGTCGGTCCGATCCTCTGGGTGATCTCGACCACGACGTTACGGCAATCGGTGACGCCGCCGTCGCTGCTCGGGCGCGTCTCCGCCATCAACATCATGAGCTACGGCGCCCGTCCGCTCGGCTCCGCGCTCGGCGCCACCGTCGGCGGGCTTTATAGCGCCGAAGCCTGCCTCTATCTGGCAGCGGTGATCTTCGGTGCGCAGGCGCTGGTGATCCTGCTGTCGCCCACCGTCTCGCTGGCGCGGCAGCCGGACATGGTGGGCGACGAGCCCAACGCAGTGCGAGCGTGTTGAGCACCGCCGCCCGAACCGGGAGTTCCGATCCGGGCGGCGGCATCGTCAGGCGCGGCCCTCCTGCAACGCCAGCCGAATGGCAATTTCCACCGGCGAATAGCTTCCGTCCTCGCGGTCGAGCCTGAATGGCTCGGCCGGATGGAGCGGCGGTTGCGCCATGAAACGCGGCACCGCGCCATGATGCATCTGGGCGGCATGCAGCAGGAAGGGGTGGCAGAGATAGACGGTGCCGGCTTCACCGGTGGCGAGCGCCTCCGGCCGCTTCAATGCGGTTGCCAATTCATCCGGCGTCCAGTGAGACGCACCCGCCTCGCCCGCCGGTTCGAGAAGACGCGCGACGTCCCGATGCGATCCGACCTTGATCCGCGTGGGCGCATCGCGTTCTCCGACGTCAGAGAACAGGAACAGCATCAATAGCGCACGGCCGCGCGAGGTAACGTTTGCCCGCCACGATGAGAAGTCCTGCTTCTCGTTCGGATCACTGGATTCGGCGGGAAAGCTGAGGTCGATGTGCCATCCGGCATCACCGGGATCGTCCGCACTCGGAAACCGCACGGGAAAGGTCCCGAGATCGGCGCGCGGATGCCAGCGTCCCTTTCCAACGAGTTGGTCGAAAGCGGTGTGAAGCACGGCGGCATTGACTGCGCGCTTGAACGGCTCGTCACCGTAGTAACCAAGTCGGATCACCGGACGCGTCCATGTCGCCGGATCGCGGGGATCACACGGCAGATCGCGCCACAGGATGGCACGGCCTTCGTCGGCTAATGCTTGCGGAAAAGCCCGGTCGAGCCGGACAAATCCGTCCTGAATGAATTGCCGTATCTGCGCGTCGCCAAGGGCACACGCGAGTTCGCGTTCATGGGTAGGCATGAAAATCCTCATATCGATTGCCAGCAACCATCGCCCGCTCGAGGCAGGATCGGCTGGGCTCATTCGGTTCAGGGAATGCTTCCGGCCGCATGGCCATCAGCAGATTCGTCTTCCACCCGCCTGACGGCGGTGCCGTCAGCGGCTGAGGAAGGAGACCGAAGCGATATGGAGAGTGCGCATCATCATAGTGGCTTCATTCTAGACCTGACCGCCCCTGGTGGCAAACGGAGCAGAACCAGAACCGCCGAGAACCGGCTGGCAATCCCAAAATGTTGCGAAAACCTGTGCGTTGGCACTTTCGCCGCCCGCTTTATATGATATGTATCATTTCATATCAGGACAGGAACCCTCCATGGCCGACCAGACCGCAGCGATCGACGCCCGCCCCCGCCCCGAGGCTTCCTCTACCGTCCTGCAGATCGCGGTGCTGGCAGGGCTTGCGGCTACCGGCACGCTCGCCACCAACATCCTGCTGCCGTCGCTGCCGCAGATGGCGGTGGCGCTGAAGGTATCGAGCGCCGCAGTCACTTCGGCCATCACCGTCTTCCTCGCCGTATTCGCTGTCGGCCAGCTCGTGGTCGGGCCGATCTCGGACCGTTACGGCCGCCGTTGGCCGGTCCTGATCGGTTTTGCGGTTTTCTTCGTTGGCAGCATCTGGTGTGCTCTTGCGACTGACCTACCGAGCCTGCTGGTCGGCCGCGTGATCCAGGCGATTGGTGCCTGCGCCACTTCGGTACTGTCCCGCGCGATCGCCCGCGACATGTTTTCCGGCGCGGCGCTGGCGCGCGCGATGGCGCTGATCATGATCGCGATGGCGGCGGCGCCCGGTTTCTCGCCGCTGCTCGGCGGCGCGCTCGATCACGCTTTCGGCTGGCGCTCCGAGTTCGTGCTCGTCGCAGCGTTCGCCGGCCTCGGCGCGCTCGCCTATGGCACGGTGTTCGGCGAGACCCATCACACGACGCGAACACCGCTCGATCCGCTTGCCATTGCCAGAAACTACATCGGCCTGATCGCCGATCGCCGCTTCGTGGTGCCTGCCGCGACCGTCAGCCTGATCATGGGCGGACTGTTCTCGATGTTCTCGGCCGCGCCGCGCGTGCTGATCGAGGCGATGGATTTCACGCCAATCGAGTTGGGCCTGTTCTTCGCGGGCACCGTTTTGATCGTATTCGCCTCCGGCATGCTCGCGACAAAACTGGCGCCGCGCTACGGGCTCGATCGCTCGATCCGGGGCGGATTGATCGCGGCCGCCACCGGCAGCATCGCGATGCTGCTGGTCTCGCTGTACAGCCCCTCCTTCCTGCCGTTTCTTGGCGCGATGAGCGTGTTCCTGCTCGGCATGGGCATCGTCAACCCGTTGGGGACCGCACAGGCGCTCTCTCCGTTCGGCGACAAAGCGGGCGCGGCGTCCGCGCTGGTCGGCTTCTGGCAGATGATGACAGCCGCC
Source organism: Bradyrhizobium sp. TZ2 (assembly GCA_043099345.1). Taxonomy (GTDB): domain Bacteria; phylum Pseudomonadota; class Alphaproteobacteria; order Rhizobiales; family Xanthobacteraceae; genus Bradyrhizobium. The sequence continues at coordinate 5,595,471 of CP170752.1, forward strand.
ATCGGTGTCTGGCTCGCGGCCACGATCTCGCAGGAAGCCCTGTTTGCGCTCGGCGTGGTGCTGACGGTGTTTTCGCTTGTCGCCGTCGGGCTATACGCAATGCGGGCGAAGCAAGGCTAAGGTCGCATACTCATTAATTTTGTTGCCGCAGAAAAACCTCGCCCACGGTTGTGAAAATCCGGTTATGAGCTATTCCTGCCTTGCGACTTTCGTCAAAGAGCGTCGGTAGTGCATAGCAACAACGCCGTTGCGGAGCGGCTTCGCCGAAACCAATTCGAGCTGTCGCGCGCTCGGCAAGCCGCTCTCGTACAGAGTGGGGCCGTGGCCGACGATCCTGGGGTGAACGAGGAACTTGTACTCGTCGATCAAATCCAGCCGATCCAGCTCAGCCGCGAGCTTGCCGCTACCGAGGAGCACGCCCGCCGGGGTCGCACCCTTGAGATTCTGCACGCCTGTTCGCAGATCACCGGCGATGTGGTGGCTATTGTTCCACGGGAAGTCGTTTCGCGTTGACGACACCACGTACTTCGGCTTGGCATCCAGCTTAACCGCCCACTCGCGCATCGGCGGCGGTACCTCCGCTTCGCCGCGGGCGACCGCTGGCCAATAGCTCTCCATCATCTCGTAGGTGACGCGGCCCCACAGCATCGCCCCGCTCTCGTCCATGAGGCGAGTGAAGAAGGCGTGTGTCTCGTTGTCGGCGATTCCTTCTTGGTGGTCGACACAGCCGTCTAAGGTGACGTTGGTGCTGAAGATCAGTAGTCCCATGCGACAAGCATACAATCTTCCGATACCGCAGTCACGCGGTTCAGCTGTGGCTGTTGCGGGCAGCAGAACAGCTACTCTAGGTCGCATGTTCATAAGCGATAGGCAAATCGGCTGAAAACTGATTCAAACTCCGAAAGGAGTTTACGATGGCCCACGGACGTCATGACCTGACTGAGTTTGAGTGGAATGTGATCAAGCCGCTTTTGCCGAACAAGGCGCGGGGCGTTCCGAGGGTCGATGACCGGCGCGTGCTGAACGGTATTTTCTATCAGCTAAGGTCAGGTTCGCCTTGGGCCAAAGGCCAGAAGCTGCAAATGATCGACAGCACAAGTGTGCGGGTTCACCAGCAAGCTGCCGCCCAAAAAACAGGATGGAATTTGTTGTATCGGTCGTTCGAGAGGAGGACTGACCACCAAGATGCATTTGCGGGTCAACGAACACGGTCTGCCGCTGCAGATCGAACTCTCCCCGGTCAGGCCCATGATGCCCCGATGGCCGAACTGCTCCTGCAAGATTTGCCCAAGGGAACGAGCCTTCTCGCCGACAGAGGCTATGACGCCGACTGGATCAGGGAGATGATCGAAGATCAGAACTGCACGCCCGTCATTCCGCCAAAATCAAACAGGCGTGAAGAAATCCCCTTCTCAAAGCGCAAGTACAAGAAACGCAATCTCGTCGAACGCTGTATCAACAAGCTCAAGCAGTTCAGGCACATCGCAACACGATACGACAAGGTACGCTTCAGCTTACCTCGCCTTTGCAAAGCTTGGTGCTATCCGACTCTGGCTCAGGTTTTATGAGTCCGCAGCCTAATTAGCCCGCCAGATACCGCTCGTATTTTCCGCCGACGACCTCATCGGCCGCGATATCCGGATCGAGTGTGTAGAGATCCTGCGCGCGGCTGATGCCGCGCAGCGCGAAGCGGCCGGTGGACACCAGATAGTTCCGCCCCGCCGCGTCGAGCCCTGAGCGGAACGCGGACGACATCAGCAACTCGCGGTCGACCGAGCGGCACATCGAGGCGATGCGGCTGACTTCATTCACGGCAGGTCCCACCACGGTGAAGTCGAGCCGATCGTCGCTGCCGATATTGCCGTAAAACACCTCGCCGACATGCAGGCCGACATGGGCCGTCGTGACCGGCCTGTTTTCGGCAGTACGGCGGGCATTGAGCGCGCGCATGTTGCGCCGAAAACGATGTTCGGCGAAGAGCGCGGCGCGTCTTGCCGCCGCCATGTTTTCGTTGGTGAACATTGCCAGCACGCCGTCGCCGATCAGCTTCAGCACCTCGCCGCCGGCATCGTGGATGGCGTCGATCGAGGCCTGGGCGTAGTCATTGAGGAACGGGATGATCTCGCCGGGATCGATGCTTTCGCTGATCGCGGTCGAGCCGCGCAAGTCGGAAAACCACAGCACGGTGTTGATGCGCTCAGTGACTCCGCGCGCGATCCGCCCACGCAGCACCTGTTCGGCGGTGTCGCGCCCGAGATAGACCCGCCCCAGCGTTTTTGCGATATCGGCCTGCGCCGCGGTCTTGATCGCAAGTCCCAAGACCGGCACCAGGTCGCGCAACGCCGCCAGCCCCTGTGCGCCAAAGCCTTCATCGCGTCGCGTCACCCAGTAGGAATAGACGCAGTCCATCTGCCCCATGGTGCCGGCCTCGCCGAACCGGTGCACATAGGCCACGACATGCTTGTGACCTTTCTCGGCCAGATCGCGGGCGAATCCGTACCGGTGTGAAGCGCCATCGGCGAGGTCGATGGGCATCTCCTCCTCGCCGCGTTCGAGCATGTGATAGAAAACCGAACTCTGCCAGGCCTGCGCGGCTTCGCCCTCATTGGTCGAGCCGTATTCGAACGCGTCGCTCTCGTTGGTCTGGGTGTCGTTCCAGCGAAAGCCGCGCCCTTCGAATATCGGGTGCAGCGTGTCGATGAAGACTATTCCGCGCGACAGGTTGAGGCCCTCTGCGCAGCAGCGTTCGCAGAAGCCGCGGATCAGATCGTTTTCAGACAGGCCCGTGAGGCCCTGGCTGACCAGCCAGTTCATCAGGCGCAGGCGGGGCGTGATTTCCATACGCGCATTATGCCGCGCAATCGTGACGGACGGAAGGCTCGCGCCTTCAACGTTTCGCAGGTGCGACGGCCTCGCCATCTTCCTTGACGAAGGTTTCGACGGGATGATCGAGCAGGTCGAAAACGAGTTCGGACGGCCGGCACAGCCGGACGCCTTTTGGCGTCACCACGATCGGCCGGTTGATCAGGATCGGGTGAGCCAGCATGAAGTCGATCAGTTCGTCGTCGCTCCATTTGGGATCGGCAAGGCCAAGTTCAGCGTAGGGCGTGCCTTTTTCGCGCAACAGCTCGCGTGGCGAGATGCCGAGCGCGGCGATCAGCTCGACCAGCCGGGCGCGGCTCGGCGGCGTCTTCAGGTACTCGATCACTTCCGGCTCCTCGCCGCTCTGGCGGATCATCGCCAGCGTATTGCGCGAGGTGCCGCAGGCGGGATTGTGATAGATCGTGACGCTCATGGTTGCGCCTCCTTCAACATTGCGCGCGCCTCGGCGCTTCCGCGGAGCAGCCAGCCCATGAAGATCAACGCGACAACGGCGCCGCCGGTTTCAGCTGCAATGAAGCCCGGAAGATCCGCGGGACGAATTCCCGAAAAAGTATTGGTCATCGATCGCGCGATAGCTACGGCGGGATTGGCAAACGAGGTCGACGCCGTGAACCAATAGGCCGCGGTGATGTAGAGGCCGACCAGCCACGGCACCGCGGCGCGGTTGAACCTGATACCGGCGAGGATGGTCACGATCAGGCCGAATGCGGCGACGCCCTCGGCGAACCATTGCGCGCCGCCGGTTCGCATTTTCAGCGAGGCGTCGATCAGCGGCAGCGCGAACATCGCATGCGCCATCATGGTTCCGGCAATGCCGCCGGCGACTTGCGCGGCGACGTAAAGCGACGTGTCACGCGGCGTCAGCTCGCGCTTCAGCGCAAGGACCAGCGATACGGCCGGATTGAAATGCGCCCCCGAAACGGGTCCGAGAATGGTGATGAGAACCACCAGGATCGCGCCGGTGGGCAGCGTGTTGCCGAGCAGCGCGAGCGCGACATCCTTGGTCAGGGTTTCGGCCATGATGCCGGAGCCGACGACGGTCGCGACCAGCAGTGCCGTGCCGAGCGCTTCGGCCGCGAGCCGCCGCGATAAATCGAACTCTTGCATCAGCTCGCCCTATCCTGACTTGACGTCGAGCCTGCGGCGCGGCCGATATCGCGCAGCCGCGTACCCAACGACAGGGCGTCGATGCTTTCCAGCGGCAGGCTCGTGAAGGCGGCAATGCGATTCTTGAGATAGCGGAATGCCTCGACGAAGGCTGCTTCCTTCTCGATGTCGGTGCCCTCGACGACCGCCGGGTCGTCGATGCCCCAATGTGCCGTCATCGGCTGCCCCGGCCATAGCGGACAGGATTCGCCGGCTGCGTTGTCACAAACGGTGAAGACGAAATCCATCACGGGTGAATCGCTGCCCGCGAACTCGTCCCAGCTCTTCGAGCGCAATTCGTTCGTGGGATAATCGAGGCGGTTGAGAACCTTGATCGCGAACGGATTGATGATCCCCTTCGGTTGACTGCCGGCAGAATAGGCGCGGAAGTTGCGGCGACCGTCCTTGCGCAAAATCGATTCCGCCAGGATCGAACGGGCGGTGTTTCCGGTGCACAGGAAGAGAACATTGTAGATGCGTTCAGGCATCGGCCTTCCTCCTTGGCTTCGGGGGACGACAAGGCGTGAGGTCTTCAATCAATGGCCCACAGATTTCGGGGCGCCCATCGCAACAGTCCCTCAGCATGAAGAGCACGACGGACTGAAACGCCTTGAGATCGGCGCGGTAGACGATCGAGCGGCTGAAGCGTTGCGCCGTCACGAGCCCCGCGCGGGACAGGATCCCCAGATGCGACGACATGGTGTTTTGCGGCACCGCGAGCGCCTTGGCGATGTCACCGGCAGCGAGCCCCTCCGGCTCATGCTTCGCCAGCAGGCGAAACACGTCGAGCCGGGTCGATTGGGCAAGCGCGGCCAGCGCCAGGATGGCTTGTTCTGATTCCATATATCCAGACTTATCGATATATCGTGTTCCCTGTCAACCCGAAGCAAGGAAGTCGTCGCTTCTATTTCGATACTTCTGGAAATATGGTTGACGAGTCCGGATTCGAATGAGACGATGCCCCCATGAAACTCGACGACGCCGCCGCCCATCTCGAAGCGCTGGGTAATCCGACCCGGCTCAAAATCTACCGCGCGCTGATCCGGGCCGGTGGCGCTGGACTCGCGGTGGGACGACTGCAGGAGAAGCTGAAAATCGCGCCCTCCACCCTCTCCCACCACATCAAGGCGCTGGTGGTGGTCGGCCTCGTGACCCAGGTGCGCGATGCCACGACGCTGATCTGCCACGCCAACTACGAAGTGATGCGGGAGCTGGTGGCTTTTCTGGTCGCCGAATGCTGCACCGAAAGCGCCGAACCCAAGGAAGCCAAGACCGCCGCATAGGATAGCCCAGCGTCATCGTCTGCGACCTTAATTTCGATATTTCTAGTTTGATGGGAGAACGCGATGAGCAAAGCGAAGACGGTTGCGATCATCGGAGCCGGGCCGGTCGGCCTCGCCGCTGCCGCCCATGTTCTGGAGCGCGGCCTGCAGCCGATCGTGCTGGAAGCCGGTGAAAACGTCGGCCACGCCATGCGGCAATGGGGCCACGTTCAACTGTTCTCGCCGTGGCAATACAATATCGACAAGGCCGCGGTGCGCCTGCTTGCCGCGACAGGCTGGAATTCTCCCGAACCCGATCAGTACCCGACCGGTGCGGAGATGGTAGAACGCTATCTCGAACCGCTCGCGGCCACCTCCGCGCTCAAACCCCACATCCGCACGTCGAGCCGCGTCACCGGCATCGGCCGTGCGGGCTTCGACAAGCTCAAGACCAGGGGCCGCGAAACGGCGCCGTTCGAAATCCGATATCAGAACGGCAAAGGTCCTGAGGTCGTCAACGCGAACGCCGTGATCGACGCCTCCGGCACCTGGCATTCGCCGAACCCAGCGGGCGCGAACGGCCTGTTCGCCATCGGCGAGACAGAGGCCGCAGACCGGATCGCCTACGGCATGCCCGACGTGTTGGGCAAAGACCGCGCGCGCTATGCCGGCAAGACGGTTGCGGTGCTGGGATCAGGACATTCCGCGATCGGCACGCTGACCGATCTGGCTGATCTCGCGGAACAGGCGTCGCAGACCCAGCCGATATGGCTGTTGCGGGGCAACGATCCCGCCAAGGCTTTTTGGCGGGGGCGCCAACGACAAGCTTGTCGCCCGCGGTGAGCTCGGCGCGGCCTTTGCCGCATTGGTAGCCGCGGGACGGATCAAGCTGGAGAGCGAATTCCGGGTTTCGCAGCTCACTGCCGACGGCCCTCGCCTCATCGTCGGCGCGGGCTCAGCCTGTTGCGGTCGCCAGGTCGTGGTCGACGAACTCATCGTGGCGACGGGCTTTCGTCCCGAACTGGATTTCGTGCGCGAACTGCGCATCCAGCTCGACCCGGCCATCGAGTGCCCGGTCGCGCTGGCGCCGCTGATCGATCCCAATGAGCATAGCTGCGGCACCGTGCGGCCGCATGGCGCGCGGGAATTGGCGCAGGACGAGCCAGGGTTCTATTTCGCCGGCATGAAATCCTACGGCCGTGCGCCGACCTTCCTGATGCTCACGGGATACGAACAGGTGCGTTCGATCGCCGCCGACATCGCGGGCGACCGCGAGGCCGCGGAGCGGGTCGAACTGGTGCTGCCCGAGACCGGCGTCTGCAGCCGGTCGCTCGCACCAGATGCCAGCAATTGCTGCGGCGGCCCCGCATTATCGGATGTTGACGCCTGTTGCGTGGCGGATGCACAAGCAAAGCAGGACGGCAAGACCGGGTGCGGATGCGCGTCCCCATCAAGGGAGTGAACGGAATCTCGCTGGAAGGCCGCTCGGTTATCGTTGCGATGTGCGTGGGGCAGCTTGGCAGCTTGCTTCCACACGTCGTCGTGCCTTCCGTTCTTGCCGCCTTCCTGATTCCGGAATGGCATCTGAGCGGCGCACAGGCCGGCCTGCTGGCGGGCTCCGGCGCCGCCGGCTACATGCTGACGGTGCCTGTGCTGGCGACGCTGACCGATCGCATCGATGCGCGCAAAATATTGATCGCAGGTTCTGCCCTCAGTGCGCTCGGCACGTTGCTGTTCGGCATGTTCGCCACCGGCCTTTGGTCGGGCGCCCTCTTCAACGCGATTGCCGGCGTAGGCTTTGCGGGCGCCTATATGCCAGGCCTGAAGGCGCTGACGGATCGTCTTGCGCCAGGCGATTCATCGCGCGCCATCACGCTCTATACGTCGAGCTTCTCGTTCGGCGTCGGCCTGTCGTTTCTGGTTTCGCAACTCGTGGCCGAAGCCTGGGGCTGGCGCAGCGCCTTTTTTGTCACCGCCGCCGGGCCGCTGGTGATGCTCACCATGTGCTTCCTGCTGCAGCCGGTCGAGCCGAAGCCGGCGCCGGGGCGATTGCTGGATTTCGCACCGGTTTTTCAGAACCGCAAAGCCATGGGGTTCGTGCTCGGTTATGGCGCGCATTGCTTCGAGCTCTACGGCATCAGGACCTGGATTGTCGCATTCTGGACCTTCGTCTCGCTGAGAAACTCAGACGCGTCGATCCCGACGCCTATCGTGGTCAGTGTGCTGTTCTCGCTGCTCGCCATGCCCGCGAGCATTCTCGGCAATGAATTCGCGCTGAGATTCGGCCGCCACCGCGCCATCACGGCGGTGATGATCTGCTCCGCCGCAGCGGCGCTTCTGATTGGCGTATTCGCCGACAAGTCGCCGTGGCTGCTGCTGCCGCTGATGCTGGTTTATGCCATCACCGTTCCCGCCGATTCCGGCGCGTTGACTTCGGGCATGTCGATGGCCGCGGACCCCAGTTACCGCGGAGCCACCATGGCAATGCATTCGACCATCGGCTTCAGCCTGTCCGCGCTTGGCGCGTGGGTGGTCGGTGTCGCGCTGGACACGGCGGGCGGTCCGCAGAGCTCATCGGGCTGGATGGCGGCATTCTCGGTGCTGGCGGCGGGGATCCTGCTCGGTCCGCTCGCGCTGATTTGGTCAAGAAGAGAGACGCCGCAGCAATGAACCGGAGCCAGTTTTCCATCATTGTCGCGCTCGGCACCACGCAGACGCTGGCCTGGGCGTCGAGCTATTACCTGCCGGCGATCCTTGCCGATCCGATCGCGCGCGACCTCGGCGTTTCCCCGAACTGGATCTTTGCCGCGTTCTCCGCGTCGCTGGTGATCTCGGCGATGCTCGGACCGCGGATCGGCCGGCAGATCGATCTGGTCGGCGGCCGGTCGGTGTTGTCGATTTCCAACCTGACGCTGGCCGCTGGGCTTGCCCTGCTCGGCCTCACCTATTCGATACCGGTTCTGCTCGTGGCCTGGCTCCTGCTCGGCATCGGCATGGCTGCGGGCCTTTACGACGCCGCCTTCGGCGCGCTCGGCCGCATCTACGGCGACAAGGCACGCCGCTCGATTACCGGCATCACCCTGCTCGCGGGCTTCGCCTCGACCGTCGGATGGCCGCTGACCGCGTGGGGCCTGGAGACGATCGGCTGGCGCAACACCTGCTTTGCGTGGGCGGCGGCGCACATCCTGATCGGGCTGCCGATCAACTGGCTGATGCTGCCGCCGGTCGCCGGCGCAAAGGCCGCCATTGCCGCCGCCGTCAAGCCGCACATTCCGCTCGACCGCACCATGATCCTGCTGGCGTTTGCCTTCGCCGCAGCATGGACCGTCACCGGCGCGATGGCCGCGCATCTGCCGCGCATTCTGGAAGCCGCGGGCGCGACAACGCTGCAGGCGGTCGCGGCTGGCGCGCTGATCGGGCCCGCGCAGGTGGCGGCGCGTGTGTTCGAGGCGAGTTTCCTCAGCCGCTATCACCCCCTGATCTCGGGCCGGCTGGCCTGCCTGACGCATCCGATCGGCGCCGCCATCCTCGGCCTGGCGGGCGGCGGCGCGGCCAGCGTGTTTGCCGTCTTTCACGGTACCGGCAACGGTATTTTGACCATCGCGCGCGGCACAATGCCGCTCGCGATCTTCGGCCGCAGAACTATGCCTACCGCCTCGGGATCATCGGGGCCCCGGCGCGGATTGCGCAAGCCGGCGCGCCGTTGGCGTTCAGCCTGCTGATCGACGTCATGGGCAGCCGCATCCTCATCGTGTCGTCGGCGCTAAGTCTTGCGGCGCTGTTGGCGCTGTGCCTGCTGCACGCACCGCCGCCTCGAAGCGTGACGAACGAGGACGATGTCTGAATGATCACCCGTATCAATCCGCCTGCGTAAGGGTCGTGTATTCAAGGCTTCCTGGCCTCCGACGTTGCGATCCAAATCCCTGCGAATACCGCGACAAGCCCGAGCACAAGATTGGGTGTGATCGGCTCCCCGACCAACTGGGTGGCGAGCAGCCCCGCTGCGAGCGGATTGACGGTCATGGTATTGGCCACGCGGGTCGGCGTCGCCCGCTCCAGCGCCAGCACCCACAGGATGAACGCCAGCGCGCCGCCGGCAACGCCGAGATAGATGCCGGCGATCCATTGCGGCGTGCTGAACTGGCTCAGCGCCGCGACGCTTCCCGTGAACGAGCCAACCAGGATCAGCGCCGCGGCGCCCGTTCCCATGCCGACAGTAAGAAAGCCAAGCGCGCTCGACCGCTGGATGAAGGGCGGGACCAGACGTTGTAGAACGCCATGCACAATACGGCCGCCGTCATGATCAACTCGCCGCGCCAGGCGTCCGGCGGGGCGGTCGAAAGTCCCGATGCCAGTGCCGCGAAGACACCAAGCACCGCGATGCCGACACCGATCGACTTCCGCTTCGTCAGCGGCTCGATGCCGAGCAAGGCGCCAATCATCATGGTGTGCAGCGGGAGCGTCGCCAGTGCAAGGCTGGCCCGCGCCGCTGTCGTGTAGGACATTGCGATGTTGTAGAGGACAAAGAACACGCCGAAGAAGCAAAAGCCCAGCGCGGCGACGGCAGGCCAGTCCCGCTGTTGCGGCCATCGCGCTTTCAAAAACAGCGCCGCCGGCAGCACGCAGCAAAAGCCGATCGCCCATCGCAGGATCGCAAGCGTGATCGGATCGGTATTGCCGGCGAGATAGCGCGTGATCGCCGCCGCGGTCCCGCCGAGGCAACTAGATACCAACGCGATCGCGACCCCAACCCATTCGCCCAACGCCGGTCTCCTCGCACCTGTCGCGCCACCAATTGCAGCGCCTGCTCCGCATATGGCCGTGGTCAATCGCTCGCGCGAGTCAAAATTGCTAGTCACGCGAATCTTCCAGGAAGGTGGCGGCAAGTGTCAGCAGCGCGATCATCGCCAATAGACGCAGCGTTGCTTCTTGCGTCAGTGGGCAACGTGGGCGTAGCCTTCGCGCGGGGAAATCGCAGCCTCCCCGTGAAATGGCGATCCCATTCAAGCGCTGCTCGCTTTGGTTGGAGCGAGCACATGGATGGAATCACACTCGAACTGACGCTGTTTCTTTTCGCGACCTTTGCCGGCGCGCTGGTTGCCGGCCTCTCCGGCTTCGCTTTCGGCCTGGTCGTCTCCGCGATCTGGCTCTACATCCTTAACCCCCTGCAGACCGCCACGCTGATCATCGCATTCGGGCTGATCGTGCAGGGCTATTCGGTCTGGAAGCTGCGCGGCGCGCTGGACTGGAGGAAACTCTGGCCGTTCGTGCTCGGGGCCGCGGTCGGCGTTCCCGTTGGCGTCGGCATCCTGACCTGGGCGAACCCGGCCGATGTGCGCATGGGCGTCGGCGCCGTCCTGGTGCTCTATAGCCTCTATGCGCTGCTGCGGCCTGCGATTCCCAAGGTTGAGGCCGGCGGCGCTGCTGCCGACGCCGGCATCGGATTCCTCAACGGCGCGCTCGGCGGCATCACTGGGCTTGCCGGAATCCTGGTGACGATCTGGTGCGGCCTGCGCGGCTGGCCCAAGGATGTGCAGCGCACGGTGTTTCAGCCGGTGGCCGTCGCGATCTTCGCCATGAGCGCATTCTGGATCGGCGCAAAAGGCGCGATCACGCCGGACACGATCAAGCTGTTCCTGATCGGATTGCCGGCCTTGTTCGCCGGCACTTGGCTTGGCGTGAAACTGTTTGGCCGGCTCGACGAGGCCGCGTTCCGCAAAATCGTGCTGGGGCTTCTTCTGGCGTCGGGTGTTGTGCTGATGCTGTAGGTGGGCATTTATGATCAACCTGGCGACGGGTTGAATCCGTACCTGATTGCACACTCAATTTCGGATCAATCCATTCCACAATTTCAATAAATTGCCCTGTACCTCCATAGCTCGCCGCTAAGGGCTTTTTGTCATGAGGATAAAACAACCGGAAACCAGTTTGCCGGTGGGTCCGGCCACCGGTAGGTTTGAGCTTCCAAGCTCTGGATCTTGCGATGAAAGAAGTGACCCGTTTACGTGAACTGGAAGCTGGGTGCCGTGAGCGCGCGGCGAGCGAACCTGACAAGCAATGGTACTGGCTCGCGCAGGCCGCCAAATACCAGGTCCAGGCAAGCCAGAAAATCGCCTTCCACTTTGAAGAAGGCAATACCGCCGAAGAAGGCAATACCGCCGACTCTCCTGAGGTCAAACTGGCGCAGTGGTCGCATGGTCGCGATGAACGACGACTAATGGAGCCCCTTGCCCGGGGAGGACGAACGGCTTGATGGTCTCGCGCGCCGCGTTTTCTTGACGCGAACCGGTCTCCACCCACGGTAAGGTCCCAGGGCATGCTTCGCTTAAAAAACGCTTTAGCGGCCCTGCTCCTCCGGCGGCTTGATGTGGCGGAACGAATATAACAAGGCGAGGTCGTAGCCGATCTTGAGCGTGCCACAGACCACCAGCGGCAGGCCGGAAAACGCCGTCATCAGCAGCGCACCTGATATCGCCGGGCTGATGGCGGATGCGAGGCTGCGCGGCACGGCGGTGACGCTGGCAGCCGCGGGGCGTTCTGCCGGTGTCACGACGGCCATGACGTAGGAGGTGCGGGTCGGCACGTCCATTTGCGACAAGGCCGAGCGCAGCAGCAGCAGCCCCAGCGCCAGATAAAGATTTGGCGAAAACGCCGCCAGGATCAGGAAGATGCTGGAGGGGATATGCGTGAATACCATGGTGTTGACGAGGCCGATCCGCTTCGCGATCCAGGCGGCGACTGGGTAGGAAAAGGCGCTCAACGTGCTCGACCAGAAGAAAAACAATCCGGCGGCCGACAGCGAAAGGTCGAAACGCTCGAACAGCCAGAGCACCAGCAAGGATTGGGCAACGAAACCTCCGGCGAAGGCGTCGATGCTGAACAGCGCCGCGAGCTTGTAGACAGTGCCGCGCGACGGCCCGAGCGCCGTCTGCGGCGACTTCTCCTCACCGCGCGCGTGCGGGACGTAGCGATAAAGCGCCGCGCTGAGTATCCCGAGCGCCGCGTACGCATAAAACATCAGGCGGAACGCGCCGAGCATAGTGCTGCCGTGCGAAACCAGCAGATCAGGCAAGGTTGCCGCAAGCGAGCCGGCGGCGGTGCAGAGCGCCCCGATCAGGCTGTAGCGCGCAAACACCAGCGTGCGGCGGTCGTCGGTCGTGCTCTTCGCCAGCACCGCATGCTCGAGCGGAACCAGCACGCCGAGATCGCCGCCAGAGGGGTTGACGGTGCCGATGAACGCGACGAGCGCGATCAGGACGAAGTGCTCTACGCTCGGAAATGCAAGGCCGGTCGCGGCCATCAGACCCGCGCCAAAGATCAGCAGCGCGCGCAGATCGTGACGCGGCGCGATCCAGCCGACGATCAGCGTCAGCAGCGCCGTTCCCAGCAGCGATGCTGTCGCAACGATGCCGACAGCTATGGCGTCGTAGCCCAGCGCCGTCATATAGGCCGGCAGGATGATGATGGCGAAGCCGTCGCCAAAGCCGCGCAGGCCTCGCGCGACATAGAGCAGCGAGATCAGCGCGTTTCCGGTGGAGGGTTTTGGTTCAGTCGCGTTATCGGTCACGCTAGAGTCCATGCGCCATCCTCGACAGGTCGAGTGTGCGCAGAGCTTGACGGCGGGCCGTCTGACGGGGAGCCTGCTTCGTCCCCGATAAGGGCAAGCTAAGTCCGAACATCAGGTTTCGCAAGCGCCCTTGCGTAAGGTGTAGGATGGGTGGAGCGAAGCGATACCATCAATCAATCCCGCAATTCAACAATGATGGGTATCGCTTCGCTCCACCCATCCTACGATCCCGCCGTGAGAACCCGTTGACAGCCGCTGCCGCAAGGCGTTAATTCGACCCATGGGGATGTTGCGATCTCCCCACGAGGCGACATGCCCAAGTATCGCGTCCCGTTTTTTACGAGGGCGCAGCCATGTCATCCTACACCACGATATCTCCAGACAAGCTTTCCCGGTTGATCGGCACGGCGACCACGCCTGCCCTGATCGACGTCCGTACCGACGAGGATTTCGCCGCCGACCAGCGGCTGATCCCCGGCGCGGTCAGGCGTAACCATGAAGAAGCGGCCGATTGGGGCGAGGAATTCTCCGGCCGCTCGGCCATCGTCGTCTGCCTGCGCGGCCAGAAACTCGCCCAAGGCACCGCCGCCTGGCTGCGGCATCTCCATGTCTCGGCCGAAGCCCTGGAAGGCGGTTTCGAAGGCTGGAAGGCCGCCAAGCTGCCGCTGGTGCCGGCCGCAAAACTCCCGGCACGCGACGCGCAGGGCCGCACCGTCTGGGTCACCCGCGCGCGGCCGAAGATCGATCGCATCGCCTGCCCCTGGCTGATCCGCCGGTTCGTCGATCCGAACGCGGTATTTCTCTTCGTCACGCCGTCGGAAGTGCTTGCGGTCGGTGAGCGCTTCAACGCCGCGCCGTTCGATGTCGAGAACGTGTTCTGGAGCCACCGCGGCGAACTTTGTACCTTCGATGTCATGATCGAGGAGTTCGGCCTGGCGACGCCGCCCCTGTTGCGGCTCGCAACAATGGTGCGCGGCGCCGACACCGGGCGGCTCGATCTGTCGCCGGAAGCGCCCGGGCTGCTCGCCGCCTCGCTTGGCCTGTCGCGGATGTTCGACGACGATCTCGAGCAGTTGGAGGCCGGCATGACGCTCTACGACGCGTTCTACCGCTGGTGCCGCGATGCCTCGGGCGAAACGCATAACTGGCCCACCAACAAGGCGAAACCGTAATGGATGCCACGATGGACAAGACGACCGAGGCCGACGCAAGCCGGGACCTCGGTCACGGCATCAGTTTTGGTGAAGCCTTCCGGGTCTGGCTGCGGGTCGCCGTATTGAGCTTCGGCGGCCCGGCCGGGCAGATCGCGGTCATGCACCGCATCCTGGTCGAGGAAAAGAACTGGATCTCGGAGAGCCGGTTCCTGCACGCGCTGAACTACTGCATGCTGCTGCCGGGGCCGGAAGCGCAACAGCTTGCGACCTATATCGGCTGGCTGCTGCACCGGACCGCCGGCGGCATCATGGCCGGCGGCCTGTTCATCCTGCCCGGCATCATCGCCATCATGGGCCTGAGCTACATCTACGCGGCCTACGGCAATGGTCGGATTCGTCGAGGCGGTGTTCTTCGGATTGAAGGCCGCGGTGCTCGCGATTGTCGTCCACGCCGTGGTCCGCGTCGGCAAGCGCGCGCTGCGCAACCGGCTGATGATCGCGCTCGCCGCCATCGCCTTTGTCGCGATCTTCTTTTTCGACGTGCCTTTCCCGATCATCATTATCGCGGCTGGCGGGATCGGCTATTTCGGCGCGCGCAGCGGGCGGCCGGAATTCGCCGCCGTCGAACATGGCGGCGGCAACAAGGAGATTGCGGCGGTCGACAGCCTGCTCGGCGAGGAATTGCCCGACCACGTCCGCCCGAGCGTGGTGCGCGCGTTGAAGGTAAGTTCGGTGTGGCTGCTGCTGTGGGTGGTTCCGGTGGCGGCACTTCTGATCGGGCTCGGACAAGCCAACGTGTTCAGCCAGATCGCGCTGTTCTTCTCAAAAATGGCGATGGTGACGTTCGGCGGCGCCTACGCGGTGCTGGCCTATGTCGCGCAGCAGGCAGTCGAGCATTATCACTGGCTGCAGCCGCGCGAGATGCTCGACGGCCTCGGCATGGCCGAGACCACGCCAGGTCCGCTGATCATGGTGCTGCAGTTCGTCGGCTTCATGGCCGCCTATCGCGATCCCGGCACGCTCTCGCCGATGCTGGCCGCTACCCTCGGCGGATTGCTGGCAACCTGGGTCACCTTCATCCCCTGCTTCCTCTGGATCTTCCTCGGCGCGCCCTATGTCGAGACGCTGCGCGGCAACAAGGGGCTCGCGGGCGCGCTGACCGCGATCACCGCCGCCGTGGTCGGCGTGATCCTCAATTTGTCGATCTGGTTCGCGCTGCATACGCTGTTCCGGCTGACCACGCCGGTTCGCTGGCTCGGCCTGTCGTTCGACATGCCGGTCTGGTCGAGCCTCGACATCGCGGCCTTCGTGCTGGCGGCTGCCGCGGCGACCGCGATCTTCCGCCTCAACATCGGCATGCTCTGGGTGCTGGCGGGGTCGTGTGCGGCGGGCGTGGCGTTGCGGCTGGCGGGGATGGTTTGAAGACGATGTGTAGGGTGGGTTAGCGCAGCGTAACCCACCGACGCTTGAAGAAAGGTGGCGGGTTACGCTGCGCTAACCCACCCTACGATTTCGTCTACACCAGCTCCGCTGGCGCGAGCTTGCAGGCGTCACTGCTGATTTCGACTTGCAGCGTCGCATGGTGAATCTTGAAACGCTGCGACAGCTCCGCGCAGACCTGATGCAGGAAAGCGTCGTCGCTACCGCCGGGCCGCACCAGATGTGCGGTCAGCGCGGTCTCGTTGGTGCTCATGGCCCAGACGTGCAAGTCATGCACCTCCGAAACGCCGTCCAGCCCGCCGAGATAATCCTTCACCTCTGACAGATCGATGCCGCGCGGCACGCCGTCGAGCGCGAGGTTGACGCTGTCGCGTGCGAGACCCCAGCCGCTCCAGAACACCACGGCGGCAATTACGAGGCTGATCGCGGGATCGAGCCACAGCCAGCCCGTCAGCATGATGACGCCAGCGGCAACCACCACGCCGAGCGAGACGCCCGCGTCCGCCACCATGTGCAGGTAGGCGCCGCGAATATTGAGGTCGCCGTGGCGGCCGCGCATGAATAATAGCGCGGTCCCGCCGTTGATGACGACACCGAGCGCTGCGACCAGAATGACGGTTAGCCCCGCGACCGGCGCAGGCTCCGCCAGGCGATTGACCGCCTCGACGACGATGCCGCCGACCGCGACCAGCAACAGGCCCGCATTGAACAGGGCCGCGAGGATAGAGGCGCGGCGATAGCCGTAGGTATGCCGCTGCGTCGGCCGCCTCTGCGCCAGCCACGCCGCGCCCCACGCCAAGAGAAGCGCGACCACGTCGGAGAGATTGTGAACGGCGTCGGAGATCAGCGCGAGCGAATTGGCGGCGTAGCCGAAGATCAGCTCGGCAATGACGAAGGCGGTGTTGAGCGTGGCGCCGATGGCGAACGCCCAGCCGAAATTATCCGGCGCGTGGCTGTGGCCGGCGTGGCCATGGTCATGACCGTGCGCGTGAGAATGATCGTGATGATGGTGATCGTGCGCCATGGTCACGGTATATAGCGCGCCAAAATTCGAATACTATCACAGTGAGAAGATCACGATGGCACGGCGATCTCCTCCGTCGTCCCGGCCTTCGGGACCCATAGCCATCGCCCTCAATTGTTGAAGCGAGCTGGAGCTTCAGCGAATGCTAACCACGAACGGCTGTGGTTATGGGTCCCTGCTCCCGTGCGCAATTGCGCACTAGGCAGGGACGACCGATCCACCTCACCCTACTCCACACCCCGCAGGAACTTGTTCGACTTCGGCAGGCCGTGCGCGAGGCGGCCGGCGTCGGCGCGGTTGCCGCGCCAGTCGGCCAATTCCTTGCTGCTCATACTCTGCTCGCGGCCGGCGGAATCCTTCCACGTCAGCCCCGCCTTGGACTCGAACACCGCAACGTCGGACAATTTGGCGCTGGAATATTTCTGCAGCCGCACGCCGCGGCCGCGCGCCATCTCCGGCACCTGGTCGAGCGGAAACAGCACCATCTTGTGGTTGGTGCCGATCACGGCGATGGTGTCGCCCGCCACCGTGGCGATCGCGCAAGCCTCGTTCGGCATGGTGACGTTGAGCACCTGCTTGCCCTTGCGGGTGTTGCTGACGCAATCCTCTTCCTTGACGACGAAGCCCTGCCCTTCGCTGCTCGCGATCAGGAATTTGCGTTCGCCCTTGTTGACGAACAGCGACACGATCGCAGCATCCTGCTCCATGTCGATGAACATGCGGATCGGCTCGCCATGGCCGCGGCCGCCCGGCAGTTTTGCGACGTCGAGCGAATAGAACTTTCCGTTGGTGGCAAATACCAGCAGTTTTGACGTGGTCTCGGCGAAGAAGGCGTGGTCGAGCTTGTCGTCGGTCTTGAAGGTGAGCGACGACAGATCGGCGACGTGGCCCTTCAGCGTTCGCACCCAGCCCTTTTCGGATATCACGACCGTGACGGGCTCGCGCTCGACGAAGGCTTCCTCGATCGCGGCGAGATCGTGCTCGGGCGCATCGGCGAATTGCGTGCGGCGCTTGCCGAGCGGCGTCTTCGGTCCAAATAGGTCGCGGACCTTGCGGACCTGCTCGCCGACCTTGGACCATTGCTCGGTCTCGGAACCGAGCAGCGACTTGATGCCCTTCAACTCGCCGCGAAGGTTCTTGTCCTCGGTGCGAATTTCGAATTCCTCGAGCTTGCGCAAGGAACGCAGGCGCATGTTGAGGATGGCATCGGCCTGGACTTCCGTCAGCTTGAACGCCTTGATCAGCGCCGGCTTCGGCTCATCCTCGGTGCGGATGATCTTGATCACCTTGTCGATATTCAGATAGGCGATCAGGTATCCGCCGAGCACTTCGAGCCGGTTCTCGATTTGCGTCTTGCGGTAATTGGAGCGGCGCACCAGCACGTCGCGCAAATGGTCGAGCCATTCGCGCAGGCACTCGGCAAGTCCCACCACCTTGGGGATCTTGCCCTTGATCAGCACGTTGAGGTTCAGCGAGATCTTGCTCTCGAGCTCGGTGAGCCGGAACAGCGATTCCATCATCAGCGCGGGATCGACCGCGCGGGACTTCGGCTCGATCACGAGGCGAACGTCCTCGGCCGACTCGTCGCGGACGTCGCCGACCAGCGGCAGCTTCTTTTCGTTGAGCAGCTCGGCGATCTTCTCGACCAGCCGGGACTTCTGCACCAGCCACGGGATCTCGGTGATGACGACGACCCAGGTGCCGCGGGAGCCCTCTTCCTGGATCCATTTGGCGCGGGTGCGGAACAGGCCGCGCCCGGTCATGTAGGCTTCGGCGATGCTTTCCTTTGAGTCGACAATAATGCCGCCGGTCGGAAAATCCGGACCCTTGACCCATTTCAGCAGCGACTTCGACTTGGCGTCGGGCTTGTCGATCAGGTGCAGGGCGGCGTCGCAGAGTTCGGCCGCGTTGTGCGGCGGGATCGAGGTGGCCATGCCGACCGCGATGCCCTGCGCGCCGTTGGCGAGCAGATTCGGGAAGCCGCCGGGCAGAACTACCGGCTCCTTGCTCTGGCCGTCATAGTTCGGGCGGAACTCGACGCCGTTCTCGTCGATGCCTTCCAGCAGCAGCCGCGCGACGTCAGTCATGCGCGCTTCGGTGTAGCGGTAGGCAGCCGGATTATCGCCGTCGATATTGCCGAAATTGCCCTGGCCGTCGACCAGCGGGTAGCGCGAGGCGAAGTCCTGCGCGAGGCGCACCATGGCGTCGTAGATCGCCTGGTCGCCGTGCGGATGGAACGAGCCCATCACGTCGCCGACGATTTTTGCGGACTTCTTGAACGGCGTGCCGGGGTCGAGGCGCAACAGGCGCATGCCGTAGAGGATGCGCCGGTGCACCGGCTTCAGCCCGTCGCGGGCGTCCGGCAGAGCGCGATGCATGATGGTCGAGCGCGTAGGCGAGATAGCGCTCTTCCAGCGCATCGCGCAGCATGACCTCGTGGATTTCCGCCGGCTCTTCCGGCGGCAGCTGTCGTTTTCCCATGGGGACGCGTTAAACTTTTGCGGTGAATCGGGCAAGACGCGGATCGCGGCAGGAGCCAAGTTAGGCGGACGAACTGATTCGCGCCCGATTCCTCGTCACCGCGTTGATAAAGCCGTCCCTTGCGTCAGAATGGCCCTGCCCGCGCGGTTCCAGCACGTGGCGGAGCAGGAATAGCCCGGTGAGGCGAAAGCCGTCCTGCAGGTCCTGATCCGACCAGCCGTTTTGGCCGCCCTCGCCTTCGCGCAGGAACGCCGGCAGCCGCAGCAGCCGGTCCCGGTAGGGTTCGCCGGCAGCCCGCGACACCGCGCCGCCGGATTTCGGCGAGACGTAGATCAGGTCAGCGGTCTCGCCGGTGGCGGCGCAGTTTTCCAGATCGAGGCCGAAGCCGAGTTCGGCGAGCATCGCGAGCTCGAATCTGATGAGGTGGGCGGCGGCGCCGCCGGCGTCGTCGAAATCGTCCAGCGTGCGGTCGAGCATCTCGTAGATGTCCTCGTGCGGATCGCGCTCCGGCAACAGCCGCGCCAACGAGGCCAGATGGGTGACGCCATAGACCGCATGCGACGACGCCAACAGCGTCGCCGCGCGCAGCCGCGTGCCTTCGACCTGGTAATAGCCGAGATGCTCGTCGAGCCGCGCCCGCCATACCGCGGTGACGCTGTTGCCGGGTTGCAGCAGCGGCCGCATCCGCGACGAAGAACCGCCGCGCACCAGGCCAAGATGACGGCCGTGGCTGCGCGTCAGCAGCTCGACGATGGCGGAGGATTCGCCATGCCGCCGCACCCCGAGCACGATGCCTTCGTCGGTCCATTCCATAGGCGGGAGCTTACAGGAATTCAGAACAATTCGCAGCTCTCGCAGCGTGCGTTCCCCAGATGCTGCCCAGCGCTTTAGCGGTGCGCTGCTGATCCGGGGTCCATCCGCATGGGTCCCGGCTCTGCGGTGCACCGCTTCGCGCTGCACCGCGTCCGGGACACGAGCGCTCTTCACGCGTTGAACCAGCCCACCGCGTCGCCGGTGAACGAAAGGTAGAGTCCCACGGCCGTCAGCGCGCAGGAGATGACCTCGATGCCGCTGTCGAACTGCACGCCGTTCTGGCCGATGACCTGCACCAGCGAAATCACCGACAGCACCAGAGCGGCGGCCAGCACCCAGCGCGGCCAGTTCTTGCGGCGCTGGGCCGCGAGCCAGACGAAATAGACCAGCAGCAGGATCAGGCCGGCCGCCATCACGGTCGCCACGTTGATCATCTGCTCCGTCATGTCGGCCTTCGGCGTGCGATCCTGGAACGCCACCGACACCGCATCCAGCGTCAGCGACATATATAGCAGAGCCTCAAACCACACTACGTTCCGGGGTACGTTCATCGGGCCTGTTCTTCTTATTGCTGGATCGTGTTCTAGCCCCGTCATTGCGAGGAGCAAAGCGACGAAGCAATCCATCGCTTCCGCGCTAGATGGATTGCTTCGCTTCGCTCGCAATGACAATCATAATATCCCTCGATCATTCCTTGGGGAATTCCAGGCCCATTTCCCTGTAACGATCCGGGTCGTCGCCCCAGTTCTCGCGCACCTTGACGAACAGGAACAGGTGCACGGGCGCGCCGACGATCTCCGCGATCTCCTTGCGCGAATCCGCGCCGATCGACTTGATGGTGGCGCCGCCCTTGCCGAGCACGATCTTGCGTTGGCTCTCGCGCTCGACAAAGATCGTCTGCTCGATACGAACGGACTTGTCCTTGCGCTCGGTCCAGCTGTCGGTCTCGACGGTCGATTGATACGGCAGCTCCTGATGCAGCTGGCGATAGATCTTTTCCCGCGTGATTTCCGCCGCCAGATGCCGCAGCGGCGCGTCCGACATCTGGTCTTCGGGATAGTGAAACGGCCCCGGCGGCACCATCTTCGCAAGCGTCTTGCGCAAATCGTCGACGCCATCGCCCGACAGCGCGGAGATCATGAAGGTGTGATCGAACTTCATGCGGTCATTGGCGGCCTGCGCCAGCGCCAGCAGTTTCTCGCGCGGGATCAAGTCGATCTTGTTCAGCACCAGGATCTTCGGGTGCGCAACCGTCGCGAGCTTGTTCAGGATCGCGTCGGCCTCCTCATCGATGCCGGCCTTGGCATCGAGCAGCACGCAGACGAGATCGGCGTCATGGGCCCCGCTCCAGGCGGTGGAGACCATGGCGCGGTCGAGCCTTCGCTTCGGCAAGAAGATGCCGGGCGTGTCGACCAGGATGATCTGGGCGTTGTCCTCGATCACGATGCCGCGGATCAGCGCCCGCGTCGTCTGCACCTTGCGCGAGACGATCGTGACCTTGGAGCCGACCAGCGCATTGACCAGCGTGGACTTGCCGACATTGGGGGCGCCGATCAGCGCGACGAAGCCGCAGCGGGTTTCGGGCGCGGCACCGGTTGACGGTTCAACTGTCATTGCTGCCGACGCCTTCGCGTTCGATCATCACGGAGGCGGCTACCTTCTCGGCGGCGCGCTTGGAGCCGCCGACGCCTTCGGCAGGCGCCAGTCCCGGCAGATCGACGGCGACCCGGAACTGCGGGTCGTGATGCGGGCCGGTGCGTTCGATCTCGCGATACACCGGCGTCGGCAATCCCTTGCTCTGGGCCCATTCCTGCAGCACCGTCTTGGGATCGCGCAGCGGCCGGCGTGGCTTTCGCATCCGCTCCAGCCAGTTGCGCTCGACGAATTGCGAAGCCGCCGCATAGCCGCCGTCGAGATAGATCGCGCCGATGACGGCCTCGCAGATGTCGCCGAGCACGGACTTTCGCAGCCGCGCGCCCGCCCCTGCGCCGACCGCGCCGAGTTTGATGTCATCGAGCAATCCGAGCGACTTCGCGACGTCGGCGCAGCTTTCCTTGCGCACGAGATCGGCGAGGCGTTTGGACAATTCGCCCTCGTCGGCCTTCGGATAGGCGCGGTACAGCATGTCGGAGATGATCAGCCCGAGCACATGGTCGCCGAGGAATTCCAGGCGCTGATAGCTGTCCGCGCGATGGCGGGTCGCGGGCTTCAGCGCGGAGACATGCGTAAACGCGGTCGTCAGCAGCGCCGGATCGGAAAATTTGTAGCCGATGCGCCCCTCGATCGCCGCAGCCGCAGCCTTGGCGCCGGCCTTGCCGCGCTTCTTCTTCGGCGCAGCCTCGCGGCCGGCATCCGCCTGCTGGCCCGGCTCGCCGGTGGTCGATGGTTCTCGGATGATCGCTGTTTCGTCGTTCATCGCACGATTGTGAATAGGCGATTCCAGCGCACGGCCGTCGGCCAGCGCCAGAACATCCAGGCATGTTCGCCCTCGGCAATGGAGAAGAAGATCATCTGCGCCCGGCCGACGATATTCTGGAACGGCACATAACCCACCGCAGACAAAACGCGGCTGTCGGTCGAATTGTCCCGGTTGTCGCCCATCATGAAGAAGTGGCCGGCCGGCACGGTGTAGACATTGGTGTTGTCGTAGAAACCATTGTCGACGCAATCGAGCGATTCATAGCTGACCCCGTTCGGCAGCGTTTCCTTCCAGCGCTTGACGCGCGCGGTGGCGTCGGAGCCGCAGGGGTCTTCGCCGATGAAATCGGAGAGGCGCTCGCGCTTGACGGGCGCGTCGTTGATGTAGAGCAGGCCCTCCCTCATCTGGATGCGGTCGCCCGGCAGGCCGATCACGCGCTTGATGTAGTCGGTGGAGTCGTCCTTGGGCAGGCGGAACACGACGATGTCGCCCCGGCTCGGCTCCGAGCCGAAGATGCGGCCGGAGAACAAAGGCGGCGACAAGGAATCGAATAGTGGCTGTAGCCGTACGAATATTTCGAGACGAACAGATAGTCGCCGACCAGGAGGGTCGCCTTCATCGATCCCGAGGGGATGTTGAAGGGCTGGAACAGGAAGGTTCGGATCACGAGCGCGATCAGCAGAGCATGGATCACGACGCGGATGGTTTCACCCAAGCCGCTTTCAGTTTTTGTATTGGATGTCACGCTCATCGCTTTCCCAATTCCCGCAAGCTTCGCCCGCACGGTGGCAGAACGTTTTCCTCACGCGGATCGTCAATCCGTTCGCGTCAGGAAAATGGTCTCGATATTGCTGTTGAGAGCCAATTCCGGCGCTAACCTGAATCGACCCTGGCTCGATATTGTCGCTGCGGCGTTTTAGACGGTTGTTCGTGGGCGCGCAATCAAGCGCCTCGCCAAAACTTTCCAATCCATTGATAAATCAACGATTTTTAGTTTTGTCCTGGAATCCCGACGCAAACGCCCGCGCGCCTGATGATTTGCCGGGAACGACCGCCGAAATTATGACGAAGGCCTGCGCCAGCGGCCAGTCGTCGGTAATGGACAGATCGATCCGCGCCTCGAAGCCTTCGGGCGTCAGCGCCTCGAGCCGGGCCAGCGCGCCGCCGGTGAGCGTCATGGTCGGACGGCCCCCGGCAGGTTCACCACCCCCATGTCCCGCCACCAGACGCCGCGCCGGATGCCGGTGCCCAGCGCCTTGGAACAGGCCTCCTTGGCGGCGAACCGCTTGGCATAGGTCGCCACCACCATTTTTTTCGCTGTTGGCGCGCCGCGCCGCCCTGGCGCGCTCGGCGTCGGTGAAGATGCGGTCGAGGAAGCGGTCGCCGTGGCGCTCGATCACCTTGGCGACCCGGGTGATGTCGATCAGGTCGGAGCCGATCCCGATGATCATGGCCGGCCCGCTACGCGCCGGCGGCCGCGCTCCATCGCGGCGCGCATCTGCCGCACCGTCTCTCCGAGGCCGACGAACAGCGCCTCTCCCATCATGAAATAGCCGATGTTGAGTTCGGCGATCTCGGGCAGCGCCGAAATCGTCTCCGCCGTCTGGTAGTCGAGACCGTGGCCGGCATGGACCTCCAGCCCCGCGGCGCGCCCCAGAGCGGCGCCGTTGACGATTCGCTGCCATTCCGCCTCGGCCTTTGCGGTGTGGCCATCGACCACGGCGTCGCACCAGCCGCCGGTGTGGATCTCGATCACAGGCGCGCGCAATTTTGCCGCCATCTCGATCTGCTGCGGATCAGCGGAGATGAACAGCGACACCCGGATCCCGGCATCGTTGAGCCGCGCAATGAACGGCGCCAGCGCATTGTGCTGGCCGACCACGTCGAGCCCGCCCTCGGTCGTAAGCTCCTCGCGGCGCTCGGGCACCAGGCACACCGCGTGGGGCTTGGTGGCAAGCGAAATCCGCAGCATGTCCTCGGTCGCCGCCATCTCGAAGTTCAGCGGCTTCGAAATCTCGGCCTTGAGGCGAGCCATGTCGTCGTCGCGGATATGACGGCGGTCCTCCCGCAAATGCGCGGTGATGCCGTCGGCGCCGGCCTCGATCGCCACGAGCGCAGCGCGCACCGGATCCGGCCGCTCGCCACCCCGCGCATTGCGAAGGGTCGCGACGTGATCGACATTGACGCCGAGGCGCAGCGGGGGAGGTTTCGGCATGTTCCGACTCTCGAACCGAGAAATCTAATTGTCATGCGCGGGCTCGACCCGCGCATCCATCTTCTTTGAAAAGCCGGGTCAAGCCCGGCAACGACAGATCAGTTATCCATTGACACGCTCGACCCGTGCGACCACGGCCTTGGCGCGCAACTGGGCGATGATAGCGCTGAGATGTTTCAGGTCATAGACCTCGAGATCGATCGTCAGTTCGGTAAAGTCAGGCGAACGGCGCGACATGCTGATATTGTCGATATTGCCGTCGTGCTCGGCGATCACGGTGGCGACCTGGGCGAGGCTGCCGGGCTCGTTGACGTTGTGGACCAGGATCCGCGCCGGGAAACGCTGCGGCATGGTCTCGTCGATATCCCAGCGGACGTCGAGCCAGCGCTCCGGCTCTTCCTCAAAGTCCTTCAGTGCCGGCGACTGGATCGGGTAGATCGTGATCCCCTCGCCCGGCGTCACGATGCCGACAATGCGGTCGCCCGGCACCGCGCCGCCGTTCGGTGCAAACTTCACCGGCAAATCAGAATTGATGCCGCGCACCGGGATGACGGAGGCGCTGCGCGCCGGATGCGGCGGCGATTTCAGCTTCAGCTTGACCGCGAGGCTCTTCTTGGCCCCGTAGCGCACCATCCGCTCTTCCTTGTAATCGGGATACATGGCGCGGGCGACATCGGAGGCCTTGAGTTCGCCGCGCCCGACGGAGGCCATCACGTCTTCGATCGAGGTGCGCGCCAGCCGGGGCAAGGCCCCCTTCAGCTTGTCGTCGGCATATTCGATCTTGGCACGGGCAAACAGGCGGTCGACGATGCGGCGGCCAAGGCCTGCATACTGATCGCGCACCGCCGTGCGCGTCGCGCGGCGGATCGCCGCCCGCGCCTTGCCGGTCACCGCGAGCGATTCCCAGGCCGAAGGCGGCGCCGACTGCGCCACCGAAGTCAGGACCTCGACCTCATCGCCGTTCTGCAGTTCGGACGACAAGGGCGCGAATTTGCCGTTGATCTTGCACCCGACCGCGGAGTTGCCGACGTCGGTGTGGACGGCGTAGGCGAAGTCGATCACATTGGCCTGACGCGGCAGCGCGATCAGCTTGCCCTTCGGCGTGAAGCAGAACACCTGGTCGTGGAACAGCTCCAGCTTGGTGTGCTCCAGAAACTCTTCCGGATTGGCGCTTTCGGACAGGATGCCGACGGTGTGGCGCAGCCAGGCGAAAGCGTTGGATTCGTGCTTGAGCCGCTCGGTCGGCGAACCCATGCCGTCCTTGTAGAACGCGTGCGCGGCGATGCCGAATTCCGCGATCTGGTTCATTTCCTCGGTGCGGATCTGCAGCTCGACGCGCTGGTTGCCGGGACCGATCACGGTGGTGTGGATCGAACGGTAATCGTTCTGCTTCGGCGTCGAGATGTAGTCCTTGAAGCGGCCGGGCACCACCGGCCATGTGGTGTGCACCACGCCGAGTGCGCGGTAGCAGGCTTCGATATCCTGCAATACCACACGGAATCCATGGATATCGGAAAGCTGCTCGAAGCCGACCGATTTGCGCTCCATCTTGGTCCAGATCGAAAACGGCTGCTTGCGGCGGCCGTAGACGCGCGGTGATGCCGTTCTTCTGCAGGTTCTTGGAGAGCTGGCTTTCGATCTCGCCGATCAGATTGCGGTTGCGGTCGGCGAGCGCATCCAGCCGCTGCATCACCACCGCATAGGCTTCCGGATCGAGCGTATGGAAGGAGAGATCTTCGAGCTCCTCCCGCATCTCCTGCATACCCATGCGCCCGGCGAGCGGCGCATAGATGTCCAGCGTCTCCTCGGCGATACGGCGGCGCGAGGCGTGCGGCACGAATTCCAGCGTGCGCATGTTGTGCAGGCGATCGGCGAGCTTGATCAGCAGCACGCGAACATCGTCGGCGATCGCGAGCAGCAGCTTGCGCAGGTTCTCGGCCTGCTTGGCCTCGCGCGAGACCAGCTCCAGCCGTTTCAGTTTGGTCAGGCCCTCAACCAGCGCGCCGATCTCGTGGCCGAACACATGGTCGATCTCGGCGCGCGTCGCCTCGGTATCCTCGATGGTGTCGTGCAGCAGTGCGGCAACGATGGTGGCGTCATCGAGCTTGAGGTTGGTGAGGATCGCCGCGACCTCAAGCGGATGCGAGAAATAGGGATCGCCGGAGGCGCGGGTCTGCGTGCCGTGCGCCTTCATGGCGTAGACATAGGCGCGGTTCAGCAGGTCTTCGTCGGTATCGGGGTTGTACGACCTGACGCGCTCGACCAGATCGTATTGCCGCATCATGCGCGAGCGCGGCGATTTGGGCTTCTCCGCCGCAGGCGACGTCGGCGCGACCGCGACCTGGCCGGTCGCGGCCTGCATTTGCCGGGGCTGCGGCGCCAATACGCCATCAAATCACTGCCTTGTTCCACGGACCGCATTGGCCCGCTCTCATGTGTATCTAATGCGATTTCGAACGAAGCTGCACCCCGTTCGGGCCGCGAAACGGTTCAATTTCGCATGGCTTTGGCCGTCCACCGCCCAACCCGGCGGCCAGGCAGCCTCGCCAGTCAGCCGATTTCGGCCGTGCCGGCCAAGCACGCATCGTAGCTGCAAAATTGTCAACAAAAGCAAAGGCCCGGACAAATATGTCCGGGCCTTTGACAGATCGGGGAGTTCGGGACGCGTCCGACAATCCGGACTATTCGTCCTCTTCGGGCTGCTCTTCCGGCGGCGCCAGGCCCTCGAGGCCCTTCAGGAGCTCTTCCTCAGTCATGCGTTCGACCGCGACCTCGGTGTCGTCGGCATCGACGCTGGCCCCTGCCGAGCCGATCAAAGGCACGGTATCGGGCTCTGGCTCGTCGACCTCGACGAATTTCTGCAGGGAATGGACCAGTTCCTCCCGCAAATCTTCCGGGGAAATGGTCGAATCAGCGATTTCCCGCAGCGAAACGACCGGATTCTTGTCGTTATCCCGATCAACTGTGAGTTGCGATCCGGATGAGATCATACGGGCGCGATGCGCCGCCAGCAGGACCAGGTCGAACCGGTTGTCGACCTTGTCAATGCAATCTTCCACGGTGACGCGCGCCATAGACTGTCGCTCCGTTAAATGGGGCCAAATATGTCGGTTATGGGCGCTAGTTATAGTGGCGG
Organism: Bradyrhizobium sp. TZ2; assembly: GCA_043099345.1. Lineage (GTDB taxonomy): Bacteria > Pseudomonadota > Alphaproteobacteria > Rhizobiales > Xanthobacteraceae > Bradyrhizobium. Next base: position 5,623,011 of record CP170752.1, read on the forward strand.
AGCGTGTTTCGCAAGACTAAATTTGTGATTTGCCTTACCATTGGGCTCTGCTACGCCAGCTTCGGGGCCAGAAGGCCGGAGCGTCCAGACGCGGCGGGGTTGCCGTACAGGACGGGTAAATCTCTTAATTGCAGTGTCAAAAGTATAGGTATTTCGCCCTCGCCGCACCATAATTGCAGTGGTGACTGTCGTGGGGCACGATTCACCGAACTTTAGGCAGCAGGGCTGGAAAGTGCGCGCGGTCGATGGCCGCTGCGCTAAAAGCCGCTAACAAACAACGCGAGAAACCTTTGATGTCACCCGTTTCCAACAAGATTGCGCTCTTCATCGATGGCGCCAACCTCTACGCAACCGCCAAGACGCTCGGCTTCGACATCGATTACAAGCGCCTTCTCAAGGAATTCCAGAGCCGAGGGACGCTGGTGCGCGCGTTCTACTACACGGCCATCATCGAGGATCAGGAATACTCCTCGATCCGTCCCTTGATCGACTGGCTCGACTACAACGGCTACACGGTCGTGACCAAGGCGACCAAGGAATTCATCGATGCCAGCGGTCGCCGCAAGGTGAAGGGCAACATGGACATCGAACTCGCCGTCGATGCCATGGAACTCGCCGAGCATGTCGATCAGATCGTGCTGTTCTCGGCGACGGTGATTTCCGCTCGCTGGTGGAAGCGGTGCAGCGCCGCGGCGTCCGCGTCACTGTGGTCTCGACGATTTCGAGCCAGCCGCCGATGATCGCCGATGAGTTGCGGCGCCAGGCCGATGTCTTCACCGACCTCGTCGAACTGCAGTCCAAGCTCGGCCGCGATCCCTCCGAGCGCCCCGCTCCGCGCGAACCGCGTCATCACGCCCCGCAATTCCTGCAGCGCGCGACCACCATGGCGCCGCGGACCGCCGCCGACGAAGATTTCGACGATTGAGAATAATCGGCCCCGCTGCTAGAGCCTCGGTTCTGACTCAAGCAGAACCGGGGCTTTTTGTTTTGACGCGCTTTCCTGGCGCGAATCGATATCCACCCCGGATCAAGTCCGGGGCAGGCTCCCGGATCAAGTCCGCGGCAGGCTTTCGCTCGAAAACGCTTTGGAGACATGGCTAACCTTCCCGCCCCTGCTGCTGCCGAACCTGACCGCAACTGTCCGCTCTGCCCGAGGCTCGCCGAATTTCGCGCGCAGGCGCGTGCGCGCGAGCCGGGTTGGCACAACTCGCCGGTTGCTTCATTCGGCGATGCCAAATCGCAACTGTTGATTGTCGGGCTCGCGCCCGGCCTGCAGGGCGCCAACCGGACCGGACGCCCGTTCACCGGCGACTACGCCGGCGACCTGTTGTATGCGACCTTGATCGAATTTGGCTTTGCGAAAGGCGTCTATCAGGCACGTCCCGACGACGGACTGAAGCTGGTCGATTGCCGGATCAGCAACGCGGTGCGCTGTGTGCCGCCGCAGAACAAACCGTTGCCCGCCGAGATCAACACCTGCCGGCAATTTCTGGCCGCGACGATTGCAACTATGCCGAGGCTTCGCGCGATCGTGGCGCTCGGGCGAATCGCCCATGAATCGACATTGAAAAAGCGCTCGGCCTGCGCAATGGCGCCGCGCCCTTTTGCGCATGGCGCCGTGCATGGCGAAGGCGCCGTCAGGCTTTACGACAGCTATCACTGCTCGCGCTACAACACCAACACGCGGGTGCTGACGCCGGACATGTTTCGCAACGTGTTTGCGAAGGTGCGCGCGGATTTGGATAAGTAGCAACCATTATCCCTCATGGTGAGGAGGCGCATAGCGCCGTCTCGAACCACGAGGCCCGCTGGTGCCATTCATCCTTCGAGACGCCGCTGCGCGGCTCCTAGCGGTTGCTACAAATCTTCGCTCGCGCTGACGTTTACGCTGGATTTGCCTTCAGCCACGCCAGCACATCGCCAGCATTCCTGTCGGGTGGAAACACCGGGTAGAACACGTGGCGAATGCGCCCGTCATCGACGATCAGCGCCAGCCGCTTGATCAGCGTCAATCCGGCCACCTGCATGGTCGGCAGGTTCAGGGCACGCGTCAGCGCCAGCTTTTCATCCGAGAGCACCGGGAACGGCAAATGCAGCCGTGACGCCATCTCGGTCTGGTAGACATTGTCCTGCGTCGACAGGCCGAACACATGCCTGGCGCCGGCGGCCTTCAGCTCCGCAAACAGATCGCGGAACGAGCAGGTTTGCGGCGTGCAGCCGCGCGCGCCGGGATCATGTCCCAATCGTCAACCAGACTGATCTTGCCGGGCTCGCCGGTCCTGGGATAGGCGAACACGACCGTGCGGCCGGCAAGCGCCGACAGCGTCACCGAGTTGTCGTCGGTGGCAAGCAGGCTGATCGGCGGGATCATCATGCCGACGAGATGCGCCGCCGCGCCATCGTCCGTCGGCGCCGGGATCTTGCTCCAGTCGACTTCGAGCAGGTTTTTCTGGTTCATCGTTGCCTCGGCATATTGCACTTCCAGACCTCATGGTGAGGAGGCGCATAGCGCCGTCTCGAACTATGAAAGCCCAGGGGTGGCCTCATCCTTCAAGACGCCGCTGCGCGGCTCCTCAGGATGAGGAGACCGACCTATCCCCGCGCCGCATCAGGCGGCCTTTTCCCGGCTCCAGTCGCGTTTCTTTTCGCTCTCGCGCTTGTCATGCAGCTTCTTGCCCTTCGCGATCGCCAGCAGCAGCTTGGCCCGGCCGCGTTCGTTGAAATAGAGTTTTAGCGGGATCAGCGTCATGCCTTCGCGATCGACTGCGCCCATCAGCTTGTTGATCTGCTTTCGGTGCAGCAGCAGCTTGCGCGGCCGCTTGGGCTCATGGTTGAAGCGGTTGGCCTGCAGATACTCCGGAATATTGGCGTTGATCAGCCAGATCTCGCCGTCCTTTGAATCCGCGTAGGACTCCGCAATCGTGGTCTTGCCGTTGCGGATCGACTTCACTTCGGTGCCGGTCAGCGCAATGCCGGTTTCGATCGTGTCCTCGATCGCGTAGTTGAACCGGGCCTTGCGGTTTTCGGCGACAACCTTGATCGGGCGCTCGTTTTTCTCGGCCACGTTAGCTCTTCTTGAGGAGATCGCGGATCTCGGTCAGCAGTTCTTCCTGGCGGGTCGGCTTCGGCGGCGCGGGCGCGGCCTCGTCCTTGCGCTTCAGCTTGTTCATGGCGCGAATGACCACGAACAGCACGAAAGCGATGATCACGAAATTCAGCGTCAGCGTCAGGAAATTGCCCCAAGCCAATACGGCGCCCTGCTTTTTGGCGTCGGCCAGATTGGTCGCCGTCACCGATTTCGACAAGCCCGTGAAATAATTGGAGAAATCGAGACCGCCGGTGATCGCGCCGATGATCGGCATGATGACATCGCCGACCAGCGAGGTGACGATGGCGCCGAAGGCCGCACCGATGATGACGCCGACGGCGAGGTCGACGACGTTGCCCTTCATCGCAAATTCGCGGAATTCCTTTAGCACGTTAGATTCCTCTTCGTTCAACAGACGAAGGTAGTCGCCGCCCTAGTTGATCAAGCCGGCATGCACCATGGCGCTGCGTACCGCGACCCGCGTCGGCTCGGATACCGGGACCATCGGCAGGCGGAGCTTCTCGTCGATCTTGCCGAGAGCGAGAGCGCGTATTTCACCGGCGCCGGATTGGACTCGATGAACAGGTTGGTGTGGAGCGGCATCAGCTTGTCATGCAGCTTGAGCGCCGTGGCGTGATCGCCCTTCTGCCATGCCGCGTGGAATTCGGAGCACAGCCGCGGCGCGACGTTCGACGTGACCGAGATGCAGCCATGACCGCCATGCGCCATGTAGCCGAGGATGGTGGCGTCTTCACCCGAGAGCTGGTTGAAGTCCTCTCCCATCGCGGCGCGCTGCTGCGATACCCGAACCATGCTGGCGGTAGCGTCCTTTACGCCGGAGATGTTCTTCAGTTCGAACAACCGCGCCATGGTCTCGACCGACATGTCGATCACCGAGCGGCCGGGAATGTTGTAGATGATGATCGGAATCCCGATCGCGTCGTTGATCGCCTTGAAGTGCTGGTACATGCCTTCCTGGGTCGGCTTGTTGTAGTACGGCGTCACCACCAGCACAGCGTCCGCGCCTGCCTTCTCTGCATGCTCGGCGAGTTCGACCGCTTCCTTGGTCGAGTTGGAGCCAGCGCCCCGATAACAGGCACCCCCTGCCCTTGGCCTCTTCGATGCACCATTCGACGACGCGCTTGTGCTCGTCATGGCTGACGGTCGGGCTTTCACCGGTCGTGCTGACCGGCACCAGGCCATTCGTACCTTCGGCAATCTGCCAGTTCACGAGCGCACGGAAGGCGGCCTCGTCGAGCGAGCCGTTTTTGAATGGCGTGACCAAGGCGGTGAACGATCCCCGGAACTTGTCTTGGCTGCCATGGACTTCCTCCAAACGCTTAAGATACGGCGCTACCGAAACTGGATTTCAATACATATCGGGTCTGGCGATCAGGCGAAAAGGGCCGTGCCGTTTGGCCCTAGAGCATTGTTTCGACGCCGTTTCCTGGCGTGAGCCGGTGCCTGCCGAGCTCGAAAAGCCTTTAGCCGCGATTTTGCCGTGGTGATGGCGCAAACAGGACCGGCCACGACGTTTTAGCATTTTGTCCACATATTCAATCAAATAGATCTAAGGCCCGAGCGATTGAATGATTCGCCGCCGCAGAGGAAAATCGTGATCCATTCCGCCCGCGCAGCCGCAGTGCGATCGACCACACTGGCCACAGGTCTGGCGCTGGCGATCGGGCTGTCGGCCTTCCTGTTGAAGCCTGGGCCAAGCCGAAAGTTCCATTGCCGAAGCCGCGGCCGATCGCCCGCAACGTCGCTCCCAAGACAACTGCCCATACCTCGGCAAATGCAAATACCGCGGCCCCTGCGCCGACGCCAGCGGCACCGGCCCCAGCACCGCCGGTGCTGGCGCCCGCGACGCGCCAGCATGCCTTGCCCCCTCCGCGCAAGCAGGTCGCGCCTGCGGCCGTCGCCGCGACGTCCTCGACCTCGCAGGCCGACAAGGACGTGCTGGAGAACATCATCGAGCTCGTGCGCAAGCAAAGGCCTCCGACGCCACCCAGGCGCAGGCCGCAATCGCCGATCCGGTCGCGCAAGCTCGCGGAATGGCTGATCCTGCGCAGCGACAACAATGGCGCCTCGGTCGACGCTACCGCGCGTTCTCCGCCAATCCGAGCTGGCCGTCGCAGACGTTCCTGCGCCGGCGCATCGAGGCCGCGCTGTGGGATGACCGTCGCGACGACGCCACGGTCTGGTCCTGGTTCGAAAACCAGTCGCCGATATCAGCCAAGGGCAAATTCGCGCTGGCGCGGGTCATGATTGCGCGCGGCGATCGCGCCAATGCCGAACGGCTGGTCCGCGAGGCCTGGCGCCGATGGCATGTCCGAGGACACCGAGAGCGCGGCGATCGATCAGTTCGGCGCGTTGCTGACGGGCGGCGACCACAGGGCGCGGATGGACGCGCTGCTCTACAGCACCGAGCAGGAGGCCGGCGGCATGCGCGCCGCCAAGCGGCTCGGTTCGGGCCATGTCGCGCTGGCCAAGGCGCGCATCGCGGCCGCCAGAAATCCTCCAACGCGAAAGCCCTGCTCGACGCGGTACCGCACGAATTGCATGGCGACCCCGGCTACATTTTCGCGAAGATCCAGCTACTCCGCCGCGCAGATAAGTTCCAGGAGGCCGCGAAGCTCATGCTGGGCGTGCCGAAGGACCCGAACCGTCTGCACAATCTCAACGAATGGTGGATCGAGCGGCGCCTCCTGGCGCGCAAGATGCTCGACGTCGGCGAACATCGCACCGCTTACCCTGATTGCGCGGGACGCAGCGCTTCCTCGCGCGACATCTACAAGACCGAGCAGGAATTCACCGCGGGCTGGATTGCGCTGCGCTTCCTGAAAGATCCGGCAGTCGCTGCGCGCAGCATTTCGCGCGCATCGGCGTCGGCAGCGCCAATCCAACCGCGCTCGCGCGTGCCGGCTATTGGCAAGGCCGCGCGGCGAAGCGGCGGGGCGCGCGCAGGAGGCCCGCGCCGCCTATGGCCGCGCCGCCGAGCAATCGACCAGCTATTACGGCCAGCTCGCGCGCGCCAAGCTCGGCCTGCCGCAGCTCGATCTGAACGGCGTGCCGAGCGGCCGCGGTCGCCGGGATCGAACGGCTGGAAATCGTCCGCGCCGTGCAATTGCTCTACGAACTCGACGAGGCGCGAGCTGGCGCTTCCGATTTTCGGCGACATGGGCGAGAACGGCGATCCCGATGCCCTGGTGGGCCTCGGCGAACTCACCTCGCGCTACCGCGACGCCCGCGGCATGCTGCTGCTCGGCAAGGCCGCGCTCAATCGCGGCCTGCCGTTCGACCATTACGCCTATCCCGTCATCGGCATCCCGTCGTTCAAGCAGATCGGACCCGAGGTCGAGCCAAGCGTCATCTACTCGATCGCGGCAGGAGAGCGCCTTCAATCCGGCGGTGGTCTCGCCGGCCCAGGCCTATGGGCTGATGCAGGTGACGCCCGACGCCGGGCGCTACGTCTGCAAGCGGGCCGGCGTCAGCTTCGACCTCAACCGGATGAAGACCTATTCGGTCTATAACGCCATGCTTGGCGCCGCGAGCTCGGCGGATTGCTCGAGGACTACCGCGGCTCCTACATCCTGACCTTCGCCGGTTACAATGCCGGCCGCGGCAGCGTCAAAAAATGGATCGAGCGCTACGGCGACCCGCGCGATCCCAAGGTCGATGCGGTCGACTGGGTTGGATCGATTCCGTTCTCCGAGACCCGGAACTACGTGCAGCGGATCATGGAGAACATGCAGGTCCTACCGCGCGGTTCGGCGGCGGGACCAAACTTCAGATCGAGGCCGATCTGCATCGCGGCGCCAGCATCGAATAGGCGGGCCGCACTTCCCGCCCCTCGCCCGACCACCGCTTCGGACGCAGCGTGAGGCGACACGGCTCGCCAGAATGCGCCGTGGGACTTCACCTTCCAGGTCTGACGCTATCTCTTGGGTTGCTTTGCGCCGAGATACTGCATCGCGGGAACGCGATGATGCTGTCGGCTGGCTGTTTCGGTCATAGCCGGCGGGACGAGGTGTCCCGCCAAAAAAACCCCCGGCAGTTTCCTGCCGGGGTTCTTGGACTCATGTTTCAAGTCTTTCGGGATCACAAGTTACACGCTGAGCGCGAACGTTCCAGGAACACAGTGCTCCTGATCCTTGAACTCGTAGAAGGTGGTCGGCTTGGGAGCCGCAACTGGCCAGAACGGCGGCACCCGTGAACCTGTGGTCGAGGAAGAAGGCACCGACTTCAGCCGAGAACGTCAGGTTCTTGACGAGGTCCAGCGGGTGATCGCCAGCTTGGGCAATGTTGAAGTTCGGGTTGCAGGAATAGTCTGCAGACACGACCTTGTTGAAGTTGAAGCTCGCGCAGACCTGACCCTTGGCGGAAAGGATGTCGAGGGCGTCGCCGTCGTAGCGGACCGAGGCGTAGCTGCCCCAGAGGCTGGACGACCAGTAGGGGTCCCAGTTGTGGTTGAACGCACTGCGGACACCATAAGCCGTCGTCAGCTTGATGTCGCCGGTAGCACCGCCGGTAGAAACCCGGGCAGGAAAACCGCATCAGAGGTTTGGCCAAAGGCAATGCTCTGATACGAAGCCAGACGATCGGTTCCACCGAACATCGCGAAGCTCGGCGAGGCACCGCTCGTGGAGATCACGTTCTTGGTGTCACCCTTGGCGTAGCTCGTCGATCTTGATGTCGTCGCCAGGGCCGGTCGGCGGATTCTTGATCTGCAACGCAGCCGTCCCCGAACCGCCCCACTTGCTATCGGGGTGGCCGCTGATTTCCGAGAAACTATTCGGAACGCCGCCAACCGCCGAGGCGTGGTTGTAGAAGCGTTCATTTCATGCAGCGCGCCTGGAACCGATCAGACCCCAAGCCTGATCGACGCGGATGTTGCCAACGATGTCGGGAACATGGGTGCCGCCGTAAGCGTTTGCGCAAAGGCCGTGGCTTGGGTGTTAGGCGCCGGAAAGCCCGCGGGTGTGGCGCCTACGCCCAGATTAAGCAGACTGGTACGATTGAACACGGTCGGTTCATCAAGACCGATGGTGGCCGATACACCGTTACCGAGCTGCGCGGTGTACTGGATGTTGTTGACACCCGTGACGGTGTCATGACCACCCATCAGGTACGAGTTGTTGTTGCCCGGATAACCATGCCAGGGCGTCGCGTAGGCCGAAGCCGACTTACCGAAGGTGAAACCAGCGAACTGGATGAACACCATTTCAACCGCGACATAACCGCCGCCGGGGACGTTGAGCGCGTTGGCAGCGCCGGCCGGGAACGCTGTGATGGCCGTCGGGTTCGAACTGCCGAAATTGTTGAACTGGAAGTCACCCTGGCCGAAGGTACGGACCACGCCGTACTCGGTGGCGGTACGGGTATCGATCGTCAGCGCCATACGAGAGCGGCTGGCGAAGTAATCGGCGTAGCGATTGCCCTGGCCCGCATCACCGCTATACCTCGGCTGCCCGTAGGCGCCGGCACCGCTGTGGAACGTCGTATCGACGCGCAGATAACCACCCAGCTTGATGCAGGTGTCCGTGCCGGGGATATAGAAGAAACCAGCACCGTACAGGGAGCAGATCCTCACGTACTCGACCGCTTTGGCCTTGACGGGAAGATCGGCAGCCTGTGCTCCGCTCATGGCGACAAGACCCGCCGCTGAGCCGAGAATAAGGCTCTTAACCATCTTCATGTTAAACCTCCAAAGTTGCTCTGTAGGAAGGTTCCGGATCCGCTGGGTGAATTACCCAAGGCTGGTTCCCTTGTCCCGAAACCCGCTTAGTCGCTTCGCGCCTTCGGACACTCCCGCATGAACGCGAGGGACTTAAGCGACCACCTAAAACGGGACGACCTCGGGATGCCCCCTCCGTCGCCCGATCACAATTACCGAGGACTCCTGCACACGCAACAAAGGAACCGCTTCGGACGGCCCCGCCTCACCCCTTTTCCGGTGGGTGTTGCACAAATAACACGCGATCGTGATCGAAATTTTCTTGCAAGTATCTGTTTTAAATTGGCATTTTTGAATAGTTCCATTTGGGGCCCAAATAAGCGCTTCGCGCAGTGCAGCAAACCGTTTTTCCCCGCGCCGAGTGCCTCATGGAGTCGAATCGGAAGGCCGGATCACCGAATCCGCATCGACCAATTTCGCGCATAGCTAAAGACGACGACCGGCAGGCTCGGGGGGACGCGAGTCGCAGCTATTATTAGTCGCAGCTATTATTAAGTGTGGAGCCCTGCGCCCCCCTTGCCGTCCGCGCTCGGTTCCGCCAAACCGATCTGGAGAGCCGCCGATCCAAAAATTGCAAGAGACCTTATTTTCGTGCTGTCGAGCCTTGATGGCAGGTCTGCGAGCCCTGATGTGAGCCTTGATGTAGGCTTGGAAACCCGCAGCGGCTTGAAGGAAGCGGTGCTAATGAGCACGACATGACGCAGGACGGGCGCGGAATGAGCGCTTGATCCGGCATCGTCACCAAAATGGCCTCGGCGTAACCTGAATCTGCCGCTTGCGGCTTGCCCCCGCGTCGGGCATATCCGCCATAACGGAGCTGTGGCCGAGTGGCTGAAGGCGGCGGTTTGCTAAAACCGTTATAGGGTTGTAAGCCCTATCGAGGGTTCGAATCCCTCCGGCTCCGCCACCCGCCTCATGTGTCCGGCCCGGAGACATCGGTAACAGATCGTACCTAAGACATGGGTGACAACCTCGTGCCGAACGGGTTGTCGAGGGGTTGCAGGGTTTTCTGCTCAGGTTGAAGTATCCAAAAAGGCGGGCGATCTTCCATCACCGAACTCGCTTTCCACGGCATCCATACCTCCCGCTTGCAAAAAGCGAAACGTGTAACCCATGTGTCCGGTACGAAATGTCACCTATGTCTCGGGCCGCTCACGCTTGGCGCCAAGCCCAGCGGACGTGACTCAACGATAATCGGAATCGGCGCCCTCGCTCGCTACTATCTCGGAACCCGGATAAGATCGGGACCAAGCCCCTCCAACGCACGCCGATGCATCGTCGCGTACGCACTCTCCAAATGCCGCGCGTACGATCGAGTATCGAACAGCGGCTTCGTTGACCGGTTTTGAGCCAGCTTGCCTTTGAGCGCAGCCAGCAGCTCCGGCCTGGTCGCAAGTTCGATGGCCATGTTTTCAAACTGCTCCGCCGTAGTGGTGATCAATTCCGGCAGATCAATCGCGGTCAACAGGCTGGCAGCTACCCTGCCCGCAAAGGTTCCACCGATCTGCGTCCACCGGCTTAAGCCAGCCCATAACGCGTCACTGGCGGTGGTGTGCGCATTGTATGGCAACGTATCCAGGAACAGATCCGCCAGACGATGGCGCGCCAGATGATCGGCCGCTGACGGACGGCGCCCCGCGAACACCAATCGGCCGGGATCGACGCCCTCGGCGACCGCCCGTTTCCGCAAATTGTCTGTGGCAGCCGCGTTGGTGTCCGACAGCCACAACACGCTGCCTTCAACCGCCTTCAAGAGCTTCAGCCGCGCACTGAACTGGCCATTGTTGAGCTTGTAGGCGTTGTTGAAGCAGCAAAACACAAAGCCATGTTCGGGCAAGCCCGCTTCGCCCCGCTCTATGTGCCGATCCGGCATCACGCGGCTGGCGTCGTCATGGGGCATATAGCTATGCGGCAGGTAAGCGACCTTCTCCGCATACCAGCGCTGGTGTGATTCCGGGATCAGGACGGGATCGGCAATGATGTAGTCCATGTAGGGCGCGCCCATCGTGCCGGGATGGCCGAGATAGTTCACTTGAACCGGTGCCGGGCGACGGGCGAAGATCTGGGGGCGCGCATGTTGGGTGAAGCCGTTCAGATCGACCAGGATGTCGATCTCGTGCCCTCGTATCCGGCTCGCTATTTCATCGACGCCCAGCGCGGCTGCGTCGATGAAACTGTCGAACGTCCCCACGAGGCGCTTGCGGATTTCCGACCGGTCATCAGGTCCGATCGATATTCCCACGACTTCAAATTGCGACCTGTCGTGCCTCTCGAAAATGCCGGCGGCCAGATACGTCACCGGGTGCTCCCGAAAATCGGCCGATACGTAGCCGATACAGATCCTGTCGTGGCTGTACCGCTCCCCGCTCCATAGCGTCCGGTTCGCGGCAGGGTATCGTCTTCGCGCCCACGTCTGCGCGCACGTAAGCTGGTCCTCGACCGAGGAAGCAGTCGCGAGAAAGTTGAATGGGCTGGTATTCTCCTTCCCGACCCTGACCGACTGGATCAGATGATCGCAGTCCGCGTCCACGCCAGCCCAATCGCAAATCTGCATTCTGGTATGAATACGGCCTCCTTCGAGGGCCATCAGATCGGGATTGAGCGCAAAGGCTTTGTCGTAGGCGGCAAAGGCCTCGCCGTAGCGCTTCTGGTCCCCGAAGACGTTCCCGCGGCCGGCCCATGCCTCTGCGGATTCAGGTTTGAACGACAGCGCGCGATCATAGGCGACAAGAGCGTCGTCGATGCGCCGGAGATCGAACAGGACATTGCCGCGACCAAGCCACGCCTCCGCCAGCCGTGGCGCAAGCGTGAGCGCCTTGTCATAGGCCGCCAGCGCCTCATCCCGGCGCGCAAGGTCGAAGAAGACATTACCTCGACCCAACCACACCTCCGCCAGACCGGGTGCGCACGATAACGCCCTGTCGTAGGCGGTGAAGGCTTCGTCATGGCGCTTGAGCGCGAACAAGACGTTACCGAGACCGACCCACGCGCTCGCCAGCTCCGGATTGAGCCTCAACGCCTGCTCGAACGAAGCGATGGCTTCGTCATGACGTTTCAACTGGCCGTACAGAACCGCCCGGTTGAGATGCGCTTCGGCATATTGCGGGGCGAGCGCGATGGCTCTTTCAATGCCGGCAAGCGCGGCGTCGAATTGCTTCAGCGCCAGCAGGACGGTGCTGCGCTCGGTAATTCCAGCAACGTGGTCCGGATCGAGTTGAAGCAGCCTGTCGAACTTCGAAAGGGCCTCCTGAAAGCGGTCCTGCTTCAACAGCGCGCCAGACAATACATAGGTGAGGTATGCATTCGAGCCGTCGAGTTCCAACCCCTTCAGGCAAACGGTCGAAGCCGCTTCATACTGTCCGAGCTGGCATAGGACGGTCGCGTAGTTTTGCGCAAATTGCAGGTTTGTCGGCTGAACCGACAACGAGCGCGCCATCAATCGCGCTGCCTCGGCAAGGTTGCCGTTGGCGGCTTCGATAATTCCGAGCGAATGCAGCGCATTCGGCTCTCGCGGGATTTCGCCTTATGATGATCTTGCCGTAGAGTTTCGCGGCCTCGGCGAACTGCCCGCTTCGATGTAGCGAAAATGCCCGTTGCAGGCTTTCGGATTCGTCGCGCTTCGACATGAAATTTGCGTAACAGAATGGGTGCCCGCCTTCAAGGCATGTACCCCTTGCGTCACCTCATGGCGGCGGGCAGCCCCGCGCTTGCCCGAGCTTGAACTAATGCGCCGTCATCCAGGCGCGGGCTTCGCGCTGTGCGGTCGCGATCTCGGCGTCCGACATCATCTCGGCGACCTCGCGGCGCAGCGAGATCGCGTCCGTGCGTCCCTTCAGGGCTGCGGATTGAACCATTTGTGCGCGGCGACGAGATTGACCACGCCGGAACGACCGCTCGCCCAGTACAGGCCGCGCTCGAACAGCACGTCCGGGATCGCGGTGGCTTCCACCGGCGTTGCCGTATCCAGATCAAAGTGTCCTGAAACATCCGTATCTCCTTTTTATCGTTGCCGCCCTCCCCGAGCGCGGCCCCTGTCCACTGTTACGCCTGTCATCCCAGCGCACGATCAGCAAAAGTGCGAACCGATTTTGCGTCCGATCGCGCGCCTCGTATCAAGCGAGCGCATGATCTGATCGCCAAACCGCCTACACTTTGGCGGATCATGCGCGTGCCGTTTCCGGTCTGTTGTTGGGATGATCATGGCCGATCAAATTTGAAGGGCAGTTTAAGGTTCGCGATGAACGGGGTGTAAACGCGCGCATTGCGCCGTTGCATACGAAATCGCAGAAGTCCCTGCGGCACAGGGAGAAGTAGCAAACGGTGAAATTTGGTTTACCCTGCCGTTTGGCGGAACGATAACCATTGCGGCAACGTGACGATGGTCCCTGTCAGCGAAAGCAGGTGTTCCGCTACGCCGCGGCCTGTTCCCACGATCGAGAGTTCGCGGCGCACTGCATGTCACCGGATCGCCGCAGGGGAAGCCGGCGCCGCACCACAACGAGGGCGCGGACACGGTCGGGGTGGTGTCCCGAAATCGGTCAACGCACCGTGAGCAGTCAAAAATGAATTCGGGAAAGTCGAAGCCAGGCGCCAGATGCGCGGGCTACGGAGCGCGAGCGCTCCGGGGAACGCGACCGAGGGGAACGCAAGCACTCCGGGGCGTAAGCGTTCCAGGAAACTGAGCGTTCGGGGAACGAGGGCGTCGGCGAATACGTCAGGACCAGATTTCACTCCGGGCTTTGGCCCCGGTGAAATTGCGGATCTTGGGAGACCCGCACCGAACGAAGAAACTCGTTTCTTCTGCCGGATCGGTTTTGAAGGAGCGAGCTCCCTCGAAAGACGATCCAGCCGTTTGACCTGATGTCTCGCCGACACCCTCTTTCGTCGACCAGAGCCTTCAGACCTGGATCTGTTTCGGAAAACAAATCCTCTTGGGGCTCGTGTGACGTGCCGGCATCAAGCCGCCGGCAATTCTTAAAGAAGCGAACTTACTTCTTCTTCTTGGCGACCTTGCGGGTCTTCTTCGCAGTCTTCTTCACTGCGCTCTTCGCTTTCTTCGCCTTCTTCGCTTTCTTGGCCATGTTGCCCTCCTAATGTAGTGAGATGGCTTTAGTCGCTGCGTGCACTCGGAATCGAAATGCACTGCATCCCGAATACACCAACACATTCAAAAAAACAGCGTCCCGCTTAAGGAAGTGTTGACGCGGCGATGTGAGGGCACGCGAAGCGATGACATCGACGGCACGACAACACGCTCGCCGATGCAAAAGTGCCGCAACGACCGACATCGGCGTTTGTCAATATCGAAGGAAGCGCCTGTGCTGCAGTGCTTTCTTAGATTCACGCAACTGACGATCGATGCGCAATCGATGTCGTTGCGACTCACTGATATCGTGAAAAGGCCGTGTGCGCGTCTGAGTCGCAAATTTTGGCAATAAAAAAATTTTCACGGTCGCAGCGTTCGCGTCTCATCCGTGCTCGCCAAAACCGAATTTCCGGACAGATCGCAACCGCCGATTCGGATGCGCGCTTTGGGTCGTGATGGTAAATTTCGGATCGCGAAGAACGATCGATGCACGCTCGCGTGCACCGATCGCGGCGTCCCCGACGAAGAGTCGTCCCGTTACGGGACGCTCAGATGCCGAGCTTCGCTTTCAGAAGATCGTTGACCGCTTGCGGGTTGGCCTTGCCGCCCGAAGACTTCATCACCTGGCCGACGAACCAGCCGGCGAGTTGCGGTTTGGCTTTCACCTGCGCAACCTTGTCCGGATTGGCGGCGATGTTATCGACCACCTTTTCGATCGCCCCCAAGTCGGTGACCTGCTTCATGCCGCGCGCTTCGGCCAGCGCGCGCGGATCGCCGCCCTCCGTCCAGACGATCTCGAACAGGTCCTTGGCGATCTTGCCGGAGATCGTGCCCTCGATCAGATCGACGATCGCGGCAAGCTGCGCCGCCGACACCGGAGATTGAGTGATGTCGTGGCCCTCCTTGTTGAGACGCCCGAACAGCTCGTTGATCACCCAGTTCGCCGCGGTTTGCCGTCGCGCGCCTTGTCGGCGAGACCAGCCAGCACGGTCTCGTAGAAATCCGCGCTCTCGCGCTCGGCCACCAGCACGCTGGCGTCGTAGGGCGACAGTGAAGCCTTCGATGAAGCGGACCTTTTTCTGGTCCGGCAATTCCGGCAGCCTGGACCTGAGCTCATCGACATAGTCTTGCGTGAACTCGAGCGGCAACAGGTCGGGATCGGGGAAATAGCGATAGTCGTGCGCTTCTTCCTTGGAGCGCATCGACCGGGTCTCGTCCTTGTTGGGGTCGAACAGCCGCGTTTCCTGCTCGATGACGCCGCCATCCTCGATGATTTCGATTTGGCGCCGCGCCTCGTACTCGATCGCCTGGCCGATGAAGTTGATCGAGTTCATGTTCTTGATTTCACAGCGGGTGCCGAGCGGCCCGCCCGGCTTGCGCACGGACACGTTGACGTCGGCGCGCAAGGATCCTTTCTCCATGTCGCCGTCGCAGGTGCCGAGATAGCGCAGGATCGAGCGCGGTTTTTGTTACGTAGGCTTTCGCCTGCTCGGAATCGCGGATGTCCGGTTTTGAAACAATCTCCATCAGCGCCACGCCGGAGCGGTTGAGATCGACAAAGGACATGGTCGGCGACTGGTCGTGCAGCAACTTTGCGGCATCCTGCTCCAGATGCAGCCGCTCGATGCCGATGGTGGCGGTTCTGCCGCCGTCGAGTTCGACCACGATCGCCCTCGCCCACCACGGGCGACTTGTACTGGCTGATTTGGTAGCCCTGCGGCGAGTCCGGATAGAAATAGTTCTTGCGGTCGAACACCGAGCGCAGATTGATCTGCGCGTTCAGGCCAAGCCCCGTGCGCACCGCCTGCCGCACGCATTCCTCGTTGATGACGGGCAGCATGCCCGGCATTGCGGCGTCGACCAGCGAGACATGGGTGTTGGGCTCGCCGCCGAACTCAGTCGAGGCGCCGGAGAACAGCTTCGACTTCGAGGTGACCTGGGCGTGCACCTCCATCCCGATCACGACTTCCCAGTCGCCGGTCTGGCCCTTGATCAGTTTTCCCGGTTTGACCGACACGTTCATGCTTTTCCTCCCGAGCAGCGCGGACACGATCCGCTCCATTCGGCTTCCAGAGAATCCTTCGCTACCGGCTGGCCGGCCTGACGGTACCAGTAACCGGCGTTCCCGAGATCGCCTTCGACCCGGTGCAGATAGGCATGCACCCAGGCCGCATCAGCGCTCGCTTCATCCTGCACGAGCTTGTGCGCGCGATCCCAGTCGCCTTTGGCAGCCCACCACAATGCAGCCAGCGGCGGTTCCAGGCTAGGTGCCGGCGGCGTCCGACAGGCTGGCGCGGAAATCGCCATATCACCACCACCGTGGCGGCGTGAACCGGCCGGCCGCCTGCTCGACCACTTCGCCGAGCGAGAACAGCGTCTCTTCGTCGAAGGGACGTCCGATCAGTTGCAGGCCGAGCGGCAGTCCCTGCGCGTCCTTGCCCGCGGGCACCGCGATGCCCGGCAGTCCCGCCATGTTCACCGTCACCGTGAATATGTCGTTGAGATACATCTCGACTGGATCGGCCCCGCCTTTTTCGCCGATGCCGAACGCCGCTGATGGCGTCGCCGGCGTCAGGATCGCGTTGACGCCCTTGGCGAAGCAATCCTCAAAGTCCCTCTTGATCAGCGCGCGGACTTTTTGCGCGCGCAAATAATAAGCGTCGTAATAGCCGGCCGACAGCACATAGGTGCCGATCATGACGCGCCGGCGCACCTCGTCGCCAAACCTTCGGCGCGGGTGTTCTCGTACAATTCGCCAATTGAGCGACCCGGCACGCGCAGGCCGTAACGCACGCCGTCGTAGCGCGCGATTGGACGGGGCTTCGGCGGGCGCCACGATGTAATAGGCGGGCAGCGCGTAGTTGGTGTGCGGCAGCGACACCTCGATCAGTTCGGCCCCGGCCGCCTTCAGCCAGGCCGCGCCTTCGGTCCAGAGCTTCTCGATTTCCGCCGGCATGCCGTCGAGGCGATACTCCTGGGAATGCCGATCTTCATGCCCTTGACGGATTTTCCGATCGCGGCCTCGTAGTCCGGCACCGGGCGATCGACCGAGGTGGTGTCCTTGGGGTCGTGCCCGGCCATCGAGCGCATCAGGATAGCGGCATCGCGGGTGGTGCGTGCAATGGGACCTGCCTGGTCCAGCGACGACGCGAACGCCACGATGCCCCAGCGCGAACAGCGGCCATAGGTCGGCTTGACACCGACGGTCGCGGTGAACGCGGCGGGCTGACGGATCGAACCGCCGGTGTCGGTCGCCGTCGCGCCCATGCAGAGCAGCGCCGCCACGGCGGAAGCCGATCCACCGGATGAGCCACCCGGCACCAGCGTGGTGTTGGAACCTTCGCGCCGCCACGGGTTGACCACCGGGCCGAAGCACGACGTTTCATTCGACGAGCCCATCGCGAACTCGTCGTTGTTGAGCTTGCCGAGCATCACTGCGCCGTCGCGCCAGAGCTGCGAGGTCACCGTCGATCAGCAAGGCGGCACAAAATTGCCGAGGATTTTTGAGCACGCAGTGGTGCGCACATCCTTCGTTGCGAACAGGTCCTTGATCCCCAGCGGAATGCCCGCAAAGTGGTCCGCCCTCGCCTTGCCGATCCTGGCGTCGACCGCGCGCGCCATGGCGCGGGCCTGATCCGGCGTCTCCAGGATGAAGGCGTTGAGCGAACGCGCCGCTTCGATCGCGGCAAGATGCGCATCCGTCAGTTCGAGCGAGGTGAAAGACTTGCTCGCGAGGCCATTCCTAGCTTCGGCGATCGTCATCGATGTGAGGTCGGTCATTTATTGATCGGGCTGCAGAAGAACGGAGAAAGCGTCTTGTCGTCGGCCGGCTCGTTCGGCTTGGGCCGCGTCCTTTCGCTGGCCTCGAGCGCGTCGAGGACAGCGCCCATCGCCTTGTCCGGATCGGCGGCCTTGCCTTGCCGCTCCATCGCGTCGAGGTAATTCATGTAAGCCTGATAGGCCTTTTCATCGTCGCAGAGCAGACACATCGGACTTCCGATCTCAAGAACTTCTTTGTTTGACGCGTTTTCTTAACGCGAACCGGTAAACCCACCCCGCTCGAAAACGCTATGGACCTTATTCCACGACCTTCGGCACCAGGAAGAAACGGTTTTGCGTTTCCGGCGCATTCCTGACCACATCGTCGGCGATCTCGCCGTCATCGACCACATCGACGCTTCTTCATTTCCATCGGCGTTACCGAAGTCATCGGTTCGACGCCGTCGACGTTCACTTCCGAAAGTTGTTCCACGAAAGCGAGCATCGCATTCAGCTCGCCCTGCAGATGGGGAACCTCGGCCTCCTGTGACCGCAATCCGCGCCAGATGCGCGATGCGACGGACGGTGGCGGCATCAACGGACATAAATATAGGCCTCGAACGGGGAATTAGCATCCGCCGTATAGCAGAGGCTGCTTTTGCGCCGCAACCGCGGGAACAGGGCGCTGTAGCCTTTCAAGCGCCGAAATATCGGCGATTTTGGCGATCAGAGAAGTCTCAGCGTCGACCCGTACCGACGCACAAGAATTCGTGTCCGAAGCACAGATTTCCTGCGCAAAAAGAACCCTGGCGAAACCATTTTTGCCCCTTACGTAGTCATCCTGAAACAGACGGGGAATGTGATAGCGGCCAGAAAATCGGGAGGCCGTGTCATGTCGACCATCAAAACGGCGGCGCCGGATCGGAAAGTGGGATCCCGCCCTCTGGTCAATCGGGGCCGTACTTGGCGCCGCGATCGTTTACCTCGCCAGCTTAACCTGACCACGCGAGTGAGTGCCTGTCCCAGGCCAAAGTCCTCCAGGAAAAGGCGGAAATGTTCGAGCGCCGCGCGAAAGTGCGGCCGATCCGTCTCCAGGCAGCACTACAAGGAGATGGCCGCGCATTATCGATCGCTGGCCGCCGAGCATCTGGACGTCAAGCGCGACGAACCGGCGCACTGAACAGCAATTAGCCGCCCAATGCACCGAGCCGAGCCAGCGCAGCCCCCCGCGAGCGAACGCGTCAACTCGGCCGCCGGCATTTCGCGACCCATCCGCACTGCCTGCCCGGCCCACAGGCTGGTGAAATCGACCTTGCCTAGCTTTTCGGCAGCCGTCTTCCAGCGGCCCCAGCGCCGTAGCGGCGTGCGGGAACGCAGGCGCATCCGGCGAGATCGGGCCAACCTCGCGCATGACGCGGTTGGCGACACCGCGCGCAGGCCGCCCGGTCATGACATTGGTGATGACGGTGGAATCATCATGCGCCTGAGCCAGCGCCGTGCGCGCCAGTGCGATCACCTGAGATTCTGGGCAGCGCAGATAGGCGCTGCCGATCTGCACACCGGATGCGCCGAGCGCAAACGCCGCCGCGATGCCGCGCCCGTCGGCGATACCGCCGGCTGCAATCACCGGCACCTTCACCGCGTCGACCACCTGCGGCACCAGCGCGAACGTGCCAGGCTGCTGGGCGATATTGTCGGTCAGGAACATGCCGCGGTGGCCGCCCTCTTCGGCGCCTTGCGCGATGATGACGTCGGCGCCGTTCTCCTCCAGCCAGATCGCTTCCTTCACAATGGTCGCCGACGACATCACGATCGAGCCGGCGGCCTTGACGCGCCGGACCAGCGCCTGATCCGGCAGGCCGAAATGGAAGCTGACCACTTCCGGCTTCAGCCTCCTCCACGACGGCGCACATGGCCTCATCAAATGGCGCGCGATTGGCGGCGGTGACGGGCGCGGCCGGATCGAGCCCGAATTCCGCGTAATAGACCTCAGCCGGGCCTTCCATCCCGCCTCGCGCGCGGGATCGGCATCGACCGGCTCGTGACAGAAGAAGTTCATGTTGACCGGCGCCGAGACGCGCTGGCGGATGATGTTGACCTGCTCACGCGCATTCTCGGCCGAAATCATCGCGCATGGCAGCGAGCTAGCGCCCCGCCCTGCGCCGCCGCGATCACGAGTTCCGCGTCCACGACGCCGGCCATCGGCGCCAGCACGATCGGAAATTCGGTCTTGAAGAGGTCGATGATCCGGCGGTCTGGCCACATGGTTCTGCTCATTCGTTGGCTCGTTGCTGTAACCCTCTCCTTGTGGGAGAGGGTGGATTCGCGAAGCGAAGCTGGGTGAGGGGTTCCTATCCGCGGAGACAGATCCCTATCCGGCGCGGATTGCATCCGCGCCACCTTCTCCCACAAGGGGAAGAAGGGAAGGTAATATTGGCCGCGGAATTGCGCCGTCCGTTCAATATCTGGTCTGCCTCGGTGACGATCCTGTCAACGATCTCGGCAGCCGGCGGGATATCGTGGATCAGTCCGACGGCTTCGCCGGCAATGACGGCGGCGATGTCAAAATTTCCGGCCGCTTTCGCCGCCGCATAATTCCGCCGCGACCGCGCTGACGTTTTGCATCAGTTCGACCTCACGTCCGATCCAGCGGCGCGCATGATCGTTGATCAGGCAGCGGCCGGTAAACGGCGCCGGCCAGACATTGTTGCGTGAGAGATCGAAGATGATGCCGCGGACGCTCCTGCCGCTCGACGCCGCGCAGATGCGCTTCTTGGCTTCGTCGGCGCCGTCGGCCTCCACGCTCTCGCATAGAAGCGCGTGCCGAGTAGCACGCCCGAAGCGCCCAGCATCATCATCGCCGCGAGCCCGCGTCCGTCGCCGATGCCGCCGGCGGCGGCGACCGGCACCCGGCCGGCCGCGAGATCGACGATTGCCGGCACGATGTCGATCGTGGTGCGCGACGCACCGTGGCCGCCAGCCTCAGTCCCCTGCGCGATCAGAATGTCGGCACCCGCCTCCAGCGCCTGCCGCGCCATGGCCTCGTCCTGAACCTGGCAGATCAACAGCGCACCTGATGACTTGATGCGCGGCGCAAACGGCTTGGGATCGCCGAACGAAAGCATGATCGCGCGCGGACAGGCATTGAGTGCGATTTCCAGCAACTCCGGCCGCTTGGCAAGGCTCCAGGTGATGAAGCCGACGCCGAACGGATCAGTTGTATTGGCGAGCTTGGCTGTCTCCTGCTCCAGCCACGCCTTGTCGCCATAGCCGCCACCGAGAATGCCGAACCCGCCGGCGGCACTGACCGCAGCGGTAAGACGCGCGCCCGCAATCACATCCATCGGCGCCAGCAGCACCGGATGCTGAATACCCAAACGAGCGGTCAACGGCGTGGCGATCGGCATGTCCATTCTCTGCAATCTGGACAGAGACACTACGCCGAACTATCATTCTCTAAAAATGAATAGAAGAGATTTCTACCATCTGTATAATGAAACGGAGATGTCAGTGGAATTGAGCGATCTCCTGACCTTTTCGACTGTCGCACGGCTGGGCGGGATCACCCGCGCCGCCGACGAACTCAACACCGTGCAGTCCAACGTCACGCAACGGGTGAAGGCGCTGGAAGCCGAGATCGGCACCGCCTTGTTCGAGCGGCACAGTCGCGGCATGACGCTGACCGGCGCCGGCCGCCGGCTGCTTCCCTATGCGCAGCGGATGGCGGCGCTTTCACGCGAGGCGCTGCTGGCCGCGCGTGACGATGGCGAACCGAAGGGACCGCTCGCGATCGGATCGATGGAGACGACGGCCGCCGTCCGCCTGCCGTCCCTGCTCGCCGAATTCCATCGCCGCTTCCCGGCGGTGCGGCTGAGCTTGCGGACTTCGACGACAGCCGAACTAGTGGCTGGTGTTCTCAACGGCACGTTGGACGGCGCGTTCGTTGCCGGTCCAATCGACCACGCCGAACTCGACGCGACGGTCGCCTTCCGGGAAGAGCTTGTGCTGGTTTCGGCGCGTCGATGGTCGAGCCTCGGTGCTTTACGCGCGGGCACACCGGAATCCGGACCTACCGCGCTGGTGTTTCGCACCGGCTGCACCTACCGCCAGCGCCTCGAACAGGTGTTTTCGGAGTTCGGCTGGCCGTCTTCTGCGCGGTTCGAACTCGGCACGCTCGACGGCATGATTGGCTGCGTCGCCGCCGACATGGGGGTGACGCTGCTGCCGCGCGCCGTTGTCGGGCGGAACGACACCGTGAGCATCCACACGCTTGCCCCCGCGCAATCCGGCGTCGATACGCTCTTCATTACCCGCCGCAGCGCGCATCAATACAGTGCGCTGCAGTGCTTTGTGGCCTGTCTGAACAACAATGGCGAGGTTATCGCCGCCTGATCGTCCAGCGCCGCAACGCGACGCCGGCCCAGATCGCCTGCTCCGTTCCGCGTTGCGAAACGTCTCCGCCATATTTCCGCAGCAAATCGATTTGCGCTGTTTTCAAATCAATTGAATCGATGCGCGCTACGACATTAGTATGAGGCGCTAGTTACAAAAACCATAACGTCAACATCTGGGAGGGACTGCGATGCGCCTTGCATTCGTATTGAGCTGTTCTGTTGCCTTGTTGGGTACGGTCGGAACGGCAAGCGCTCAGGACTGGACGAAATCGAAATGAGGACCGAACGACGAGATCGGCGCTGCCAACTACATGAAGCCTGAACTCGTTGTGAAGGCAGCGGGTTTGGTCAAGACCGGCAAGACCTACGCGCTCGGCATTCCCGTCGATTCCAAAACCCCGGCCTATCCGCCCCGGGCCTTCAAGATCACCGTCGTACAGCCCGGTCAGGCCGGCATTCCCGGACTTGGTCCCAACAAAGCCACCTATAATGACGACATCATCGAAGG
The DNA here is from genome assembly GCA_043099345.1 of Bradyrhizobium sp. TZ2. Classification (GTDB taxonomy): domain Bacteria; phylum Pseudomonadota; class Alphaproteobacteria; order Rhizobiales; family Xanthobacteraceae; genus Bradyrhizobium. The sequence continues at coordinate 5,645,583 of CP170752.1, forward strand.
CTGGGTCGGCGTCGGCAGCCAGCTCGACGGCCTCGGTCATCTCGGCATCGAGCACGTTTATTACAACGGTAACAAGCTGCTTGAATTCGCCGATCCAACCGGGTTGAAGAAGCTCGGCATCGATAAGGTCCCGCCGATGGTGACGCGCGGCGTTTTGCTCGACATGGCGGCTCATTACGGCACCGACGTCGTCAAGGAAGGCACCGCCTTCAACGTCAAGGAGATCGAGGAAGTCGCGAAGAAGCAGGGCGTCGAAATCCGCCAGGGTGACGTCGTGATCTTCCATACCGGCTGGCTCAGCTTGATCGGCAAGGATGACAAGCGTTTCGGGGCCGGCGAACCGGGGCTCGGTGTCGAAGGCGCCAAGTATCTCACCGGCAAGGGCGTCGTCGCTGTTGGCGCCGATACCTGGGGCGTCGAAGCGGTCCCGTTTGAGACCAAGAACGTGTTCGAGGTGCACCAGATCCTGCTGCCGATGAACGGCACCTATATCCTCGAAAACCTCGACACTGCCGAACTCGCGAAGGATAAGGCCTATGAGTTCCTGTTCGTCCTCGGCCAGCCGCGTTTCAAGGGCGGCGTGCAGAGCATGATCAACCCGGTCGCGATCCGGTAAAGCCAAATCGACCAGATGGCGTGGCGTTCTCGCATGGACGCCACGCCATCATCGCCTTTGCCTGTGCAACGCGCTGCGTGTTAAGCGGGGCGATGCCCGCCCCCATCCTGCCCCTGATCGATGCCGTAACGCACTGGCCCGAGCGTGGCGCCCTGATCGGCCTCGATCTCGGCACCAAGACTATCGGCGTCGCCGCATCCGATCCCGATCGCAGGCTTGCCACCGGCGTCGAGACCATCAAGCGCACGGCCTTCAAGGCCGATGCGGCGCGGCTGTTGGCGATATCGGGCGAACGCAATGCCGTCGGCTTCGTGCTCGGCCTGCCCATCAACATGGACGGCAGCGAGGGGCCGCGCGCGCAATCGACCCGCGCCTTTGCCCGTAATTTTTCCAACCTCACCGGCCTTGCCATCGCGCTGTGGGACGAGCGGCTCTCGACATCGGCCGTCGAGCGCGAGCTGATCGGCATGGACGTCAGCCGCGCGCGACGCGCCGAGGTGATCGACGAGCACGCCGCCATCTTCATCCTGCAGGGTGCGCTGGACCGGCTCGCCAGACTGCGCGGGGATCGCTGAAGATGGCGGTCGTCATGGCGGCGCTGCTGCCGGTATTCTTGCTGATCGTGCTCGGCTTCATCCTGAAGCGGACCCTGATCCGACCGGATACGCAGTGGCATGGGTTGGAGCGGCTGACCTATTACGTGCTGTTTCCGATGCTGCTGATCCAGACGCTGGTGAAAGCCGACCTGTCCAAGGTGCCGGTTGCCGGCGTCGGCGGCGCGCTGCTGCTCTCGGTCCTCGCGATGTCGCTGTTGTGCCTCGCGCTGCGGCCCTGCTCGGACGCTTCGCGGTCGATGGCCCCGCCTTCACCTCGATCTTCCAGGGCGCAACCCGCTGGCAGACCTATGTCGCGCTCGCCGTCTCCGGCAATCTGTTTGGCGACCTCGGGCTGGCGCTGGCCTCGGTCGCGATGGTCGCCATCATCCCGCTCGTCAACGTGTTCAGCGTCGCGATGCTCGCCTATTACGCGGCGCCTGAGAAGCGCTCCGTCGGCTCCATCGTCATGACCGTGGTGTGCAATCCCCTGATCTGGGCCTGCGCGATCGGGCTCGCGCTCAACGTCGCCCATGTCCCGCTTCCCAGACTGTGGCATGAGGTTGCGGATGCGCTCGGGCGTTCCTCGCTCGCCATCGGCCTATTGGTGACCGGCGCCGGCCTGCATCTTGAAGGCATGTTCCGGCCGAGCCTCGCTGCCTCCGTCGCCGTGGTTCTCAAGCTCGTTTTGATGCCGGTCATCGCCGTGACGCTGGCGCTGTGGTTCGGGCTTTCGGGCTCGAACCTTGCTATCGTCACGGCCTGCGCTGCGGTGCCCGCCTCATCCTCGGCTTACGTGCTGGCGCGGCAAATGGGCGGCGACGCGCCCCTGCTGGCGCAGATCATTACGCTGCAGACGATTTTGGCGGCGGTGACGATGCCGATCGCGATCGCACTGGTCGCATAGACCGTCATTACGAGCCACCCGGGCGCGCGTCGCGCGACCCGGTGGCTCCTCGCAATGACGGAAGGATGCTACCCCCTACCCGCAAGCCAGATTATCTGAATCGTCGCCGCCAGATTGTTGATTCCGTGCAGGACGATGGTCAGCCAGGTCGAGTTGGTGCGGTAGCGGAGATAGCCCAGCAGCAGGCCGATCGAGAAAACCTCGCTGAAAAAGAACCAGTCATACTGCAGGTGCAGCGAGGTCCAGGCCAGCGACGACAGGAAGATGGCGCCGGTGACGCCGAGCCTTGATTCCGACCAGCCGCGGTAGAGGAAGCCGCGCGCGAGGATCTCCTCGGATACGGGCGCTGCGACACAGAACGCGATTACCAGTAACCACAGCGTGCCGTCGGCCTGCGCCGACTTCAGCACATCACCCATGAAGCCCGGCGTTATCTCGCGCCCGAGCGCGCGCGACAGCAGGTCCCAGCATCCGACAAGCACGGCCAATGCAACGACGCCGATCAGGAAATTGCTCCACGAAGTCCAGCGCAGGGCAAGATAATCGGCAAAGGACGTGCGCGTCGGGCGGATCGCGATCCAGGCCACGATCACCACCGCCGGCAGTCCCATGATTACTGAGAGCGAGATCGTCAGCCCGCCGCCGACGACACGGATCGCCTCGGCGATGTCGAACGAACCACCGTGCCGCAACACGAAGTAGGCGATCACCGTGGCCTGGCCAACGAACATCCCGGCAAAGATGAACAGGCCCCACAGCGCGGTTCCCCAGAATTTCCAGACGCGCGGCGGTCGCTGACCGGGGATCGCTGGCGGCGCGGCAACAGGACTTGCGGGGTTGAGGGAATCCATCAGGCGGCTTTCATTGGTATGCCGTTCTCCCTCCGTCATGCCCGGGCTTGACCCGGGCATCCACGTCTTTGGCAACCGCCAGCAAGTAAGGCGTGGATGGCCGGGTCACGCCCGGCCATGACGGCTGAAGCCGTATTCACGGCAGCGCCCGCTCCAACAAGCCGCTGATATCGCGGCTGTCGAGATCGACTGCGCCGTACATGCTGGCGTGATTCCCGGCAAGGCGCGTGGAGGCGAACAGTTCGGCATGGCGCGGCGACACCGCATTGAGCGCGGCGGTCGCGGCCAGCAGCGCCAGTCTTTCGACCGCAAGCCGCGCCACGCGCTCCGAATCCGGCCGGCGGAAGGCCTTGCCGATGAAAGCGACCGCTTCTGCGGTGCCGGGCAATCCCTTCGTTTCCTCGGTGAGATCGCGCAGCACCGCCAACGCGGCGTCAGCCTCGCGCGCCAGCGCACGAAGCACGTCAAGGCACATCACATTGCCCGAACCTTCCCAGATCGCGTTGACCGGCGACTCCCGGTAGTGGCGCGCGAGAATCCCCTCCTCCACGTAGCCGTTGCCGCCGAGGCACTCCATCGCCTCATAGAGAAATCCCGGCGCGCTCTTGCAGATCCAGTATTTGATCGCAGGCGTCAGCAGCCGCATATAGGCGGCCTCTTTCGGGTCGTCCGGCGCGCGGTCGAACGACCGGCACAGCCGCATCACGAGCGCAACGGAGGCTTCGACATGCAGCGCCATGTCCGACAGCACCGCCTGCATCAGCGGCTGATCGGCGAGATGTTTCTGGAACACGCTGCGATGCCTTGCGTGATGCAGCGCGTGCGCCAGTCCCGATCGCATCAACCCGGCGGACGCGATCGCGCAATCCTGCCGCGTCAACTGCACCATCTGGATGATGGTCCGGATGCCCTTGCCCTCGGCGCCGACGCGCTCGGCATGGGCGCCATGAAACTCAACCTCCGAGGAGGCGTTGGAGCGGTTGCCGACCTTGTCCTTCAGCCGCTGGAACCGGATCGCGTTGATCGACCCGTCAGGCGTAAAGCGCGGCATGAAGAAACAGCTCAACCCCGCTTCGGCCTGCGCCAGCACCAGAAAGGCGTCGCACATCGGCGCCGACATGAACCATTTGTGCCCGGTGATGCGGTAGGCGTCCCCGTCACGTTCCGCCCGCGTCATGTTGGAGCGCACGTCGGTGCCGCCCTGCTTCTCGGTCATGCCCATGCCGAGCGTCATGCCGCGCTTGGTCCACCACGGCGCAAAAGTCGGATCGTAGGCGCGCGTTCCCAGTATCGGCATCACCCTGGCCAGCAGATCCGGCTGCTCGGCCAGCGCTGCGACCGACGCCCGTGTCATCGTGATCGGGCAGAGATGCCCGGTCTCGACCTGGGAGGCCATGTAAAATCTTGCCGCGCGTATCACTTCGGACGCGCCGCCGGCCGGTTTGCCCGCCGCGTTCCAGGTCGAATTATGCACGCCGGCATGCGCACTGTGCGCCATCAACTCGTGATAGGCGGGATGAAACTCGACTTCGTCGCGGCGGTTGCCGCGTGCATCGAAGGTGCGCAGTTTGGGCGTGTTCTCATTGGCAATGCGGCCCCGCGCCGCCATCGCGGCCGAACCCCAGTGCTTGCCGAACTCGGATAGTTCAACCTGCGCCGATGCGCCGCCATTGGCGATGACTGCCTCAACCAGCGGCCGATCCAACGCATACAGGTCGACATCTTCGAACGGCGGCGACTGGTTGAGGACCTCGTGGGTCGAAAATGTTGCCTGGCTCATGGCTGATCCTGGAACACGTAATCACTGGCGGCGTGTAATCGGGAAATCATAGGCCCGCCCGCCCGCGCCCGGCAGCGAAAAATGCCACCACTCCTTCGAATAATTTACAAATCCTCGTCGTGCCATCACCAGAACCAGCTTCTCCCGCCACCGGCGCTGGGCCGCCGTGATGGATTTCGCCGAGGTGTGTGACTTGACGTCGGCGCAGTCGTAGCCGGTGCCCATGTCGACGCTGCCGTCCGGCGCGCGAAGGTTCGCGTTGGCGGTGCAGTCGCCATATTCCCTGCGGGGATCGAACACGGCCGAATTGTCGGCCTTCAGATCGACCAAAGTGAGGTCGAGCGCGGCGCCGGTGGAATGGCGGGAATGGGTGGCGATGTAGCCGAGCCGGAACAGATCGGACTTGCTGAACGACGGATTGTAGCGCTTCTGCGCCGGCGTCTCCTTGCCGTCGCGCGACCAGGCCACCATGTCGGCGACCGCGCGCGCCGGGCGGTAGCAATCGAACATCTTCAGGGACAGGCCCTGCAGCGAGTTCTTCCTGAATGCTTTTCAGCAGCACACCGACTTCGCGCTTCACCACGCATTCCGCGGCGTCATACCCCTGAGCGGACGGCCGACGAAATTATTCGAACCGGCGTAGCGGATGTCCTGCATGATGGTCGGATCGGCATCGCGCAGGTAGATGAAGCCGGCGGGCAGCGCCACGCGCTTCTCGGCCATTGCCGGCGTGGCCGCGAGCCCTGCGCCCGCCAGCAATCCGACTGAGATCAGCAGCGTCCGCGACCCGACCCGGATGGATTGAATGAAATGCCGCACGTTTTCCATGGCCCCATGCATCACGCGCCGATCCCGGCACCCTAGCTGAAACCACCGCCGCGGAACACCGTCAGGCGGCGTTTACCCTGTCGCCGAAGCGTTAGTGGATAAGTCCGGTCAGGGGATTTGTAGCTTGCCCCGCATGGCATCTCTGCCTATAGCTCTCGTTTTAATGACCCCTGCATTCAAATCGACCTTCGTCCTCGGACACCGGCATCTGCTGGGAATCGAGGGGCTTTCCGCTGCCGATATTACCGGCCTGCTCGACCTTTCCGAGGAATATGTCGAGCTCAACCGCCAGGTGGACAAAAAGCGCACCAGCTTGCGCGGTCGCACCCAGGTAAACCTGTTTTTCGAGGCCTCCACCCGCACCCAATCCTCGTTCGAACTGGCGGGTAAGCGGCTCGGCGCCGACGTCATGAACATGTCGGTATCCTCGTCCCTCGATCCGCAAGGGCGAGACGCTGATGGATACCGCTGTGACACTCAACGCCATGCACCCGGATATTCTAGTGGTGCGGCACCACGCCTCCGGCGCGGTGGAACTTCTGGCGCGCAAGGTTGACGGTTCCGTGATCAATGCCGGCGACGGCAGCCATGAACATCCGACCCAGGCGCTACTGGATGCGCTGACCATTCGCCGCAACAAGGGCCGGCTGGAAGGGCTGGTGATCGCGATTTGCGGCGACGTGATGCATTCCCGCGTGGCGCGTTCCAATATCCTGCTGCTCAACACCATGGGCGCCCGCGTCCGCGTGGTGGCCCCCTCCACGCTGCTGCCCCGCGGCATCGAGCGCATGGGCGTCGAGGTCGCACGCGACATGCGCGAGGGCCTCAATGGCGCCGATATCGTCATGATGCTGCGGCTGCAGCGCGAGCGCATGAACGGTTCCTTCGTGCCGTCGTCGGGCGAGTACTTTCACTATTTCGGTCTCGACCAGAAGAAACTGGCTTACGCCAAACCGGATGCGCTGGTGATGCACCCGGGGCCGATGAACCGCGGCGTGGAGATCGATTCGATCGTGGCTGATGGAGCGCAATCGCTGATCCGTGAACAGGTGGAAATGGGAGTGGCGGTGCGGATGGCGGTGCTCGAAGCGCTCGCCCGCAACCTGCCGAACGCATAAATCATGCTGACAGAACGTCGCCCGATCCTGCTCGCCAATGCCCGCGTCGTTGATCCTTCCCGGGATTTGGACGGCCCCGGTGACGTCCTGATTGCCGATGGCATGATCCGGGGATTCCAGGCGCGGCATCGGCGCCGCCGGCGTGCCCGAAGGCACCGACATCATCAATTGCGCGGGCAAGATCGTCGCCCCCGGGCTGATCGATATGCGCGCCTTTGTCGGCGAGCCCGGCGCCAGCCACCGCGAAACCTTTGCCTCGGCAAGCCAGGCGGCGGTCGCCGGCGGCATCACCACCATCATCTGCCAGCCGGATACCTCGCCGGTCATCGACAATTCGGCGACGGTCGATTTCGTGCTGCGACGCGCCCGCGACACCGCGATCGTCAACATCCACCCGATGGCGGCGCTGACAAAGGGCATGCGCGGCGACGAGATGACCGAGATCGGGCTGTTGAAGGCCGCCGGTGCCGTCGCCTTTACCGACGGCGACAAGAGCGTCACCAATGCGCAAGTGATGCGCCGGGCTCTCACCTACGCGCGCGATTTCGACGCGCTGATCGTGCACCACACAGAAGACCCCAATCTGGTCGGCGAAGGTGTGATGAACGAGGGCGAATTCGCCGCCAGGCTGGGCCTGGTCGGCATTCCGAACGCCGCCGAAGCCGTGATGCTGGAGCGCGATGTGCGGCTCGTGGCGCTGACCGGCGGGCGCTACCACGCGGCCTCGCTGTCGTCGATCGAGTCGCTGGAAATCCTCAAGCGCGCGCGCGACGCCGGCCTCGACGTCACCGCGTCGGTATCGATCAATCACGTCACGCTGAACGAAAACGACATCGGCCCCTACCGGACCTTCCTGAAGCTGTCGCCGCCGCTGCGCACCGAGGAGGACCGCCTCGCGCTGGTCGCCGCCCTCGCCTCCGGATTGATCGACGTCGTGATGTCCGATCACAATCCGCAGGACGTCGAGGTGAAGCGGCTGCCATTTGCGGAAGCGGCTGCCGGTGCGGTCGGACTACAGACCATGCTGCCGGCGGCGTTGCGCCTGATCCACAATGGCGAGATGGATTTCAAGACGCTGATCCGGTCGATGTCGACCCGGCCTGCAGAACTGCTGGGCCTCCCCGGCGGCTCGCTCCGCGCCGGTACCCCCGCCGACGTCGTCGTGATCGATCCCGACACGCCCTGGGTGCTCGATCCGGCCGACCTCAAATCGCAGTGCAAGAACACGCCGTTCGACGAAGCCCGCTTTTCCGGCCGCGTCGTGCGTACTATCGTGGGCGGACGGACGGTCTATGAGCATGTCTAGCGCGCAAGACACGCCGCGGTGGGAGCAACGCTGATGACGACGGCTGCATTCCTCGTGCTCGCGTTCCTGATCGGCTATCTGCTCGGCTCGATCCCGTTCGGGATGGTGCTGACCAAGCTTGCCGGCACACCGGATTTGCGCTCGATCGGCTCCGGCAATATCGGCGCTACCAACGTGCTGCGCACCGGCCGCAAGGGCCTCGCCGCGGCGACGCTGATCGGCGACATGCTCAAGGGCACGATCGCGGTGGTGATCACGGGCTACTACGGCGGCTCCGATGCGGCGTTGCTGGGCGCATTTGGCGCCTTTCTCGGCCATCTATTTCCGGTCTGGCTCAAATTCAACGGCGGCAAAGGCGTCGCCACCTATATCGGCGTGCTGATCGGGCTGTTCTGGCCAGCGGCCGTGATGTTTTGCCTGATCTGGCTCGCGACCGCCGTCACCACGCGCTACTCGTCGCTCTCGGCGCTGGTCGCGGCATTCATCACCCCCGTTTCTGTGGTGGTTCGGGCACCCTGCGCTGGCGTCCCTGTTCGTCGTGCTGACGTTGCTGCTGTTCTACAAGCACAGCGAAAACATCAAGCGCTTGCAGGCCGGGACCGAAGGCCGGATCGGGGCGAAGTAAAGCATTTTGGCCATCGTAGCCCGATCCGAAACCAGTTGATCGCAATCTCCGGTTGGGCAAAGCTGCCTGCGCATGCATGACCGGACACCCCCTGGGCTCCACCTCTCCGACGCCGAACGGATCGACCGGCTGCGGCTGATCCGTTCCGACAATGTGGGCCCGCGAACCTTTCGCTCGTTGCTCGATCATTTTGGCGATGCACGAACGGCGCTGGAGCGGCTGCCCGATCTGGCGCGGCGTGGAGGCGCGGCGCGTTCGGGACGGATCTGCAGCGAGGAGGAGGCGCGGGCTGAACTCGGCGCGGCCAAGAAGATCGGCGTCTCGCTCGTGGCGCCCGGCGAAGCCGCCTATCCGACGCGGCTGGCGGCGCTCGACGATGCGCCTCCTTTGCTCGGCGTACGCGGCGCGCCTGACGCGTTGATGCGGCCGATGATTGCGATCGTAGGCTCGCGCAACGCGTCCGGCGCCGGCTTGAAATTCGCAAGCCAACTGGCGCGCGATCTCGGCGAGGCCGGCTTTGTCGTGATCTCGGGGCTGGCGCGCGGCATCGATCAGGCTGCGCATCGCGCCACGATCGGAAGCGGCACGGTCGCGGTGCTGGCCGGCGGCCACGACCGGATCTATCCACCCGAGCATGAGGATCTGCTGGCCGCCCTGCTCGAACAAGGCGGCGCAATTTCCGAAATGCCGCTCGGCCATGTGCCGCGCGCCCGCGACTTTCCGCGCCGCAATCGCCTGATCTCGGCGCGTCGCTCGGCGTCGTCGTAATCGAGGCCGCGCATCGCTCGGGATCGCTGATCACGGCGCGAATGGCCGCCGAACAAGGCCGCGAAGTGTTTGCGGTGCCGGGCTCGCCGCTCGATCCGCGCGCCGCCGGCACCAACGATCTGATCAAGCAGGGCGCGACGCTGACCACCGGAGCCACCGATGTCATCAACGCGGTGGCGCCGATCATGGAGCGGCCGATCGCGCTGCACGCGAACGAGCCCGATGGCGAGCCGCTCGATTTCGACGCCGGCGCAAATGAACGCGCGGGTATCGTGGATTTGCTGGGGCCTAGCCCAATCAGCCTCGACGATCTGATCCGGATGTCGGGCGCCTCGCCCGCCGCCGTGCGCACCGTGCTGCTCGAACTCGAACTCGCCGGACGGCTGGAGCGTCACGGCGGCGGGTTGGTGTCGCTGCTCTGATCAGGACTTGCTGTTGCGCGCGTCGAATTTTGTCCGCGCACGCTGGATCTCCGGCTGATGCTCGATCGCCCACTTGCCGAGCGCCTGCACCGGCGTGGACAAGCCACGCCCGAGATCAGTCAACCTCGTAATCGACCCGCGGCGGAATGGTCGGAAATACCGTTCGTGTCACGAGGACCATCCGTTCGAGTCCGCGCAGCGTCAGCGTTAGCATCCGCTGCGAGATGCCGCCGATCATGCGCTTGATCTCGTTGAAGCGCTTCGGGCCATCGCTGAGCATCATGATGACAAACACGCTCCACTTGTCGCCGACCCGCGCCAGGATCGAGGCGGCGCCGCGACAGTCGCTCTCAAGGTGACCGTAAGGCGGCGGGACAGTTACCTGGGTGTGCTCGGGTTTCAAGGGTGTGCTCGGGTTACAAAAAAGTGCGTTCTTGCGGGGTTTTAGGACAGTCACTCATATAGCGCCAGTTACAAACTTATACCAAGGGTGACCCTTATGAAGCTTCTGCATCTCGACTCCAGCGTTCTCGGCCCCCACTCCGTCAGCCGCCAGGTTTCCGCCGCCATCGTCGACCGCCTGCGCCAATCCACCCCCGGCCTCGAGGTCAGCTATCGCGATCTCACGCTTACGCCACTGGCGCACCTTACCGGATCACACCTCGCTGCCGGCCAGGGCGCGACGCCAGAGGCTGCCCTGCAGGCTGACATCGCCGCCGGCCAGACAGTGCTGGAAGAGTTTCTGGCCGCGGACATCGTCGTGCTCGGCGCGCCCATGTACAATTTTACAATTCCAAGCCAGCTCAAGGCCTGGATCGACCGCATATTGGTGGCAGGCAAAACGTTCAAATACTCAGCGCAGGGCGTCGAGGGATTGGCCGGCAACAAGCGCGTCATCGTCGCGATCTCGCGCGGCGGCTTCTATGGTCCGGGCACGCCGGCCGCGGTCGGCGAGCATCTTGAGACATATCTGCGCTGGGTATTCGGCTTCATCGGCATCAAGAACCCGGAATTCATTTCCGCTGACGGCATCCAGGTGGGTCCGGAACATCGCGAAAAAAGCCGTGGCCTGTGCGCTGAAAGCCGCGGGCGAGCTAAACGCCGCCTAAGGGCTGGGGAGCTACGCGCCGATATCATGATGGGAGATTAGCTTGGATCATCCTTCGACTGCCTCGGATAAGAAGGCACCTGTCGAGACCGCAAGTTCAAACGCGACGGGAAAGAAAAAGGTCCTCCTCGTTGGAGCCACAGGATTCCTGGGAGCCAAGATTTCCGCAACTTGGCGCTTGATGCGAGCGTTTCCGTCGTTGCGATGTCACGAAAGGCGCACTCAGACGAGAGCGCCGACGTGGAATGGGTGCGCGGTGATATGATGGATCCAGCGTCATTGGATCGTGCTTTGCAGGGCGTGGACGTCGTTGTCAGCTCGGCCAATGGTTACATGAAGGGGGGGGAAGCATCGAGACGGATTTTCAGGGCAACAAGAACCTTGTAGAGGCCGCAGCAAGAGCCAGTGTTGGCCGATTTATTTTTCTCAGCATCGTTAGCTGCGAGACTGCGTCAGAAGTTCCACACTTCCACGCCAAGAAAGTGGCCGAGGATCTGATTACGGCGTCTGGTGTGCCATACGTATTTGTACGTGCGCCCGCATTTCTCGATCAGAGTTCGGACTATATTGCGGATGGTGTGAAAGCTGGCCGGTTCTATGCCGTCGGCGACAAAACAACGAAGTGGTCGTATGTTCTGACCGATGATCTTTCCTCAGATCTTGCCAAAGCGGCGACCTATCCCGGCAACGAAATCAACAACCAAACGATCGATATCGGCTGGCGCGATGGCCCCAAGAGCCAGCAAGAGATCGCCGACATCATGTCCGAAATCATGAAGAGACGTCTTACGGTCTGGGTTGTGCCGTGGTTGATTTTCCGCTTGCTTGCGCGCCCGGCCAGGCTGTTTTCCGAGCTTGGGTATGACCTGATGCAGATGTTCTTGTTCTTCAGGAAGGGCGGCTTTGTTTCGAATATTTCCAAACAAGAGCGCTTCTTTGGGCTCGCCCCTACATCCAGAGATGCGATCACGCGATGGGCGAAAAGTCATCAGTTAATTTCCTGATTCAGGCAGCCATGTAAGATGCAGAGATCCTGGATGACGGCGGTCCGGGCCTGAAACCGTGCAGGGTACTTGAGGGAAAAGTTCGGTGCCACTACCCTTCGGAAGGATGATCAGGCGCTATTCCCGCCATAAAAATTAAAAGATTGTCGGATCGGGGAGACCCTTCCTAGCTTGATGCGAGAGCAGCTGCCGTCACCAGACGCGACGGCAGCTGCTCTCGCGCATCGCGAAAACCTCGGGCTATTAGAATATGCCCTGTATGCGGCAGATGACGACAACCAGCGAGACCAAAAGTCCGACACCGGAAAACAGGGCGACTGAAACAAATTGAGCGGTGTCCGAATTTTGCGACGCCGATGAAGAGATGCCAGCGGTTTTCGGCATGACGCTCTCCAGTTCTTGATTGGTCAAGAATCTCCTGTGCTCGAAATGTCTAGCAACTACACCCCGCGTTCAATGCGCTTTCCGCGTCAGCGCCAATCCGCCGCAGGGCGCCCGAGCCGACCAGCGCCCGCTGACAGATGTCGTCAGACCCGCTGACCGGCTTCGATAAATGCCGGGACCTGCCCTATCCCCGGTAGATCGGCGCGCCGCTCGGCGATGCCGTCGCGCCGCCGTCGACAAATAGCTCCTGGCCCTGCACGTGCGCGGAATCGTCCGAGGCGAGGAACAGCACCGCCTTCGAAATGTGATCGGGTTCGCCGATGCGGCCGAGCGGCGTCGACAGCGCGATCCGCTGTTCGAAGGCCTTTTCGGCTTCCGGCGTTGCGATCGCCGCGCCCCAAATAGGAGTACGGATCGCGCCGGGCGCCACCACGTTGACGCGGATGCCGCGCGGCGACAATTCCGACGCCATGATCCGCGCCATCGCCCGCACACCCGCTTTCGCCGCGCCATAGGCCGAGTAACCGGGAATGCCGAGCACGGAGATCACCGAGCCGTTGAGGATGATCGAGGCGTTGTCGTTGAGATGCGGCAGCGCGGATTGCACGGTGAAGAATACGCCGGTGAGGTTGGTGCTGATGACCTTCTCGAAAGCCTCGACTGTTGAACCGCCGAGCGGCGTGCCGCCGGCAATGCCGGCATTGGCGAACACGATGTCGTATTTGCCGAACTTTTCGGCGCCCTTCGCGATCGCGGCTTCGGTTGCGGCGATGTCGGTGGCGTCGGCCACGACAGCGAGTGCGTTCGGGCCCAATTCCCTGGCGGCGGCCTCGAGCGTCGCCTGATTGCGCCCGGTGATGACGACCTTGGCGCCCTCGGCCACGAACAGTTTTGCGGTTGCGAGCCCGATGCCGCTGTTGCCGCCCGTAATCAACGCCGTCTTGTTCGGGAGCCTCATGGTTGTCCCAAATGGTTGCATTATTAAACTAGATTGCCTGCCTAAGGCATCTGGTTTAATATTGCAACCACACAAGGCCGTGATCGGTCTGAATTCGACAGGAGACCCGCCATGGTGAAGCGAACGAGCTTTGCCCACGACGACTGCCCGATCGCGCGCTCGCTGGACGCAATTGGCGACTGGTGGTCGATGCTGATCATTCGCGAGGCGCTATTCGGGACCAGCCGCTTCGGCGAATTCCAGAAAAAGCTCGGGCTTGCCAAAAACATTCTTACCGTGCGGCTGCGCGCACCGATCGATCAGGGCATTCTAGAAACCGCGCCCGCCGCCGACGGCAGCGCCTATCAGGAATACCTGCTGACGCCGAAGGGCCGCGGTGTTTTCCCGATCCTGGTCGCGTTACGGCAATGGAGCGAGGAATTCGACGAGCGGCCGGAGGAAATCGCCACCATCCTGGTCGACAAGGAAAGCGGCAAGCCGGTTCGCCGGCTCGAACTCTACTCCCAGGACGGGCGGCTGCTGGGCGTGGGCGATACGGCGTTGAAGCCGCGGCCGTGAAAGCATTGCCAGAAATGACCTCTTTACGGGCGCAACTCTAGGACGTATTTCGCAACCCCCTAGATATAAAGTCGAGCCCCAGGGGTCCCTGCTCCTATCTGCCGATTTGACAGGGGCCGCCTCACCACCCATGTTCGGGTCGAAACGGTGGGCCGCGAGTCTCGCGGAACCCGCCTTTATCTTTTCCCATAAGCCATTGGAATGACATGAATATCGTCATCGTGGAGTCGCCGGCGAAAGCCAAGACGATCAACAAATATTTGGGCGCCTCCTACGAGGTTTTGGCCTCGTTCGGCCATGTCCGCGACCTCCCGGCCAAGAACGGATCAGTCGATCCGGACGCCAATTTTCAGATGATCTGGGAGGTCGATCCCAAGGCGGCCGGCCGGCTCAACGACATCGCCAAGGCCCTGAAGGGCGCCAGCCGCCTGATCCTCGCAACCGACCCTGATCGCGAGGGCGAAGCGATCTCCTGGCACGTGCTGGAGGTCATGAAAGAGAAGCGCGCGCTCAAGGACCAGAAGATCGAGCGTGTGGTGTTCAACGCCATCACCAAGCAGGCCGTGACCGATGCGATGAAGGCGCCGCGCCAGATCGACGGCGCGCTGGTCGACGCCTACATGGCGCGCCGCGCGCTGGACTATCTGGTCGGCTTCACGCTCTCGCCGGTGTTATGGCGCAAACTGCCGGGCGCGCGCTCCGCAGGCCGCGTGCAATCGGTCGCGCTGCGGCTGGTCTGCGACCGCGAACTCGAGATCGAGAAGTTCGTCGCCCGCGAGTACTGGTCGCTGGTGGCGACGCTGACGACCCCGCGCGGCGACAGCTTCGAAGCGCGCCTTGTCGGCGCCGACGGCAAGAAGATCCAGCGTCTCGACATCGGCTCCGGAGCGGAAGCCGAAGAGCTCAAGAAGGCCATTGAAGCGGCGAACTTCACGGTTTCAACCGTCGAAGCAAAACCCGCACGCCGCAATCCGCAGGCGCCCTTCACCACCTCGACGCTGCAGCAGGAAGCCAGCCGCAAGCTCGGCTTCGCGCCGGCGCACACGATGCGGATCGCGCAGCGGCTCTATGAGGGCATCGATATCGGCGGCGAGACCACCGGCCTCATCACCTATATGCGAACCGACGGCGTGCAGATCGACGGCTCCGCGATCACGCAGGCGCGCAAAGTAATCGGCGAAGATTACGGCAACGGCTACGTGCCGGATACGCCGCGCCAGTACCAGACCAAAGCCAAGAACGCGCAGGAAGCGCATGAAGCGATCCGCCCGACCGATCTGTCGCGACGGCCTGCCGAGATGCGCCGGCGCCTCGATACCGATCAGGCCAAGCTCTATGAGCTGATCTGGATCCGCACCATCGCGAGCCAGATGGAATCGGCCGAACTCGAACGCACCACGGTGGATATCGCCGCGAAAGCGGGCTCCCGCGTGCTGGAACTGCGCGCCTCCGGCCAGGTCATCAAGTTCGACGGCTTCCTTGCGCTCTATCAGGAAGGCAAGGACGACGACGGCGACGACGAAGATTCGCGCCGCCTGCCCGCCATGAGCGCGGGCGAAGCGCTGAAGCGGCAGGATCTCGCCGTAACGCAACACTTCACCGAACCGCCGCCGCGCTTCTCGGAAGCGTCGCTGGTCAAGCGGATGGAAGAGCTCGGCATCGGCCGTCCCTCGACCTACGCCTCAATCCTGCAGGTCTTGAAGGACCGCGGCTACGTCAAGCTCGAGAAGAAGCGGCTGCATGGCGAAGACAAGGGCCGCGTCGTGGTCGCGTTCCTGGAGAATTTCTTCGCCCGCTATGTGGAATATGACTTCACCGCGGCGCTGGAAGAACAGCTCGACCGCATCTCCAACAACGAGATTTCCTGGCAGCAGGTGCTGAAGGATTTTTGGGTTGGCTTCATCGGCGCGGTCAACGACATCAAGGATCTCCGCGTCGCCGAAGTGCTGGACGCGCTCGACGATATGCTGGGCCCGCACATCTATCCGCCGCGTGCGGATGGCGGTGATATCAGGCAGTGTCCAAGCTGCGGCACCGGCAGGCTTAACCTCAAGGCCGGCAAGTTCGGCGCCTTCGTCGGCTGTTCCAATTATCCGGAGTGCCGCTACACCCGTCCGCTCGCGGCCGATAATGAAGCGAGCGCCGACCGCATCCTGGGCCCGGATCCGGAGACCGGTCTCGACGTCGTGGTTAAGGCGGGGCGGTTCGGTCCCTATATCCAGCTCGGTGAGCCGAAGGATTACGCCGAGGGAGAAAAGCCGAAACGCGCGGGCATTCCGAAGAACATGTCGCCCTCAGACATCGAGCTCGATGTCGCGCTACAGCTGCTCTCGCTGCCGCGCGAGATTGGCAGGCACCCGGAGACCGGCGAGCCGATCACGGCAGGGCTTGGCCGCTTCGGGCCGTTCGTCCGCCACGAGAAAACCTACGCCAGCCTCGAGGCCGGCGATGAAGTGTTCGACATCGGCCTCAATCGCGCGGTGACGCTGATCGCGGAAAAGATCGCGAAAGGCCCGAGCGGCCGCCGTTTCGGCGCCGATCCTGGCAAGCCGCTCGGCGAGCATCCGAGTCTTGGCGGCGTCGCGGTCAAGAACGGCCGCTATGGCGCTTACGTCACGGCCAATGGCGTCAACGCCACGATCCCGAGCGACAAGACGCCGGAGACGATCACGCTCGCCGAGGCGATTGCGCTGATCGACGAGCGCGCTGCCAAGGGCGGCGGCAAGCCGAAGCGCGGCGCCAAGAAGGCCACACCAAAGAAGGCCGCGAAGAAGGCAGTCGCCAAGGCTGCCGACAAGGCCGCCGATCCTGACGCGCCGAAATCTGCCAAGAAGGCGGCAGCGAAGAAAGCCGCGGCAAAACCGAAATCGGAAGCCGTCAGCAAGGCGCGCGCGCCGGTCGCGTCCGCCGCCAAGACATCAGCGGCAAAGCCCACAGCAGCATCCAAAGCGCCTGCGAAGAAAAAGCGCGGGCAAGGCCCGGGGATAAGTGAAGAGAAAACATGACCATGGCTTTCCGGCCCGGGACGCCATCGTCGCCTTTATTCGTGCCCATCCAGGCAAGGTCGGCACGCGGAAATCGCCCGCGAGTTCGGCCTCAAGAATGCCGACCGCGCCGAGCTGAAACGAATCCTGCGCGAACTCGCGGATGAAGGCGCCGTCGCCAAGCGCGGCCGGAAAATCCACGAGACGGCCCACCTGCCCCCGACCGTGATCGCCGACATCACCGGCCGTGACCCCGACGGCGAGTTGCTTGCGGCTCCCACCGAATGGGACACCGAGGAAAGCGGCCCTGCGCCGAAAATCCGCATCCACGTCCCGCGCCGTCTGCAACCCGGCACTGCGGCGGGTGTCGGCGACCGAGCGCTGTTGCGGATCGAAAAGGCTGATGATGGCGAAGGCGCCCCCTATCGCGGGCGCATCATCAAGATCATCGATCACGCCCGCGCGCGCCTGCTCGGCATCTTCCGCCAACTGCCTGGCGGCGGCGGCCTGCTCGTTCCGGTCGACAAGAAGCAGGCCGGGCGCGAATTGAACATCGCGCCATCGGACACCGGCGGCGCCGAGGATGGCGACCTCGTCAGCGTCGATCTCGTACGCACGCGCGGTTATGGCCTCGCTTCCGGCAAGGTGAAGGAGCGGCTCGGCTCGCTGTCGAGCGAGAAAGCGATCAGCCTGATCGCGATCCACGCCCACGAAATCCCGCAGGCGTTCTCGCCCTCCGCCGTGCGCGAGGCCGAGGACGCGCAGCCTGCGACACTGAAAGGCCGCGAGGACTGGCGCGACCTGCCGCTCGTCACCATCGATCCGCCTGACGCCAAGGATCATGACGATGCGGTGCATGCGGCGCCCGATCCCGATCCGAACAACAAGGGCGGCTACATCGTCCATGTCGCCATTGCCGATGTTGCCTTCTATGTGCGGCCAGGCTCGGCGCTGGATCGCGATGCTCTGAAGCGCGGCAACTCGGTGTATTTCCCCGATCGCGTGGTGCCGATGCTGCCCGAACGGATCTCCAACGATCTCTGTTCGCTGGTGCCGGGGGAGCCGCGCGGCGCGCTCGCGGTGCGGCTGGTGATCGGCCGCGACGGCCGCAAGCGTTCGCACAGCTTTCATCGCGTGCTGATGCGCTCCGCCGCCAAGCTGCATTACGCGCAGGCCCAGGCCGCGATCGATGGGCGGCCGGACGCTACCACCGGACCCCTGCTGGAATCGATCCTGACGCCGCTCTACGCGGCCTATGCGCTGGTGAAGCTCGCGCGCGACGAGCGCGATCCGCTCGATCTCGATCTGCCCGAGCGCAAGATCCTGCTCAAGCCCGACGGCACGGTCGATCGCGTCATCGTGCCCGAACGGCTCGACGCGCACCGCTTGATCGAGGAATTCATGATCCTCGCCAATGTCGCCGCCGCGGAAATGCTTGAAAAGAGGGCATTGCCGCTTATCTATCGGGTGCACGACGAACCGACGCTGGAGAAGGTTCACAACCTCCAGGAATTCCTGAAGACGCTCGACCTGCCGTTTGCAAAGACAGGTGCATTGCGCCCTTCTTTGTTCAATCGCGTGCTGGTTCAGGTCCGCGGCGCTGACTACGAGCCGCTTGTCAACGAGGTGGTGCTGCGCTCGCAGGCGCAGGCGGAATATTCGGCGGAAAACTACGGCCATTTCGGCCTCAACCTTCGCCGCTACGCGCATTTCACGTCGCCGATCAGGCGATACGCGGACCTGATCGTGCATCGCGCGCTGATCCGCGCACTCGGTCTTGGCGAAGGCGCATTGCCGGAAACCGAGACGCTGGAGACGCTCGGCGAAGTCGCCGCGCAGATTTCCGTGACCGAGCGCCGCGCGATGAAGGCGGAACGCGAGACCGCGGACCGGCTGATCGCGCATTTCCTCGCCGACCGGATCGGCGCGACGTTTCAGGGCCGCATTTCCGGCGTCACCCGCGCCGGGCTGTTTGTGAAGCTTTCGGATACCGGCGCCGACGGGCTGATCCCGATCCGCACGCTCGGCACGGAGTACTACAATTACGACGAGACGCGTCACGCGCTCGTCGGCTCACGCAGCGGTGCCATGCACCGGCTGGGTGACGTTGTCGACGTGCGTCTGGTAGAAGCAGCACCAGTGGCGGGCGCGCTGCGTTTCGAGCTGTTGTCGGAAGGCCAGGTCATTCCGCGCGGCAGAAAACGCGACGGTTCGAAAGCGTCGACAAGGCCGTCGAAATCGCATCCGGGCCGCAGCCCGCGTGACAAAGTTCGCAAGCCCCACAAGGGCAAGTCCGGTAAAGCCAAGCCCGGCAAATCGAAGAAAGGCAAGTCATGGAAACCGTGAGCACCGCGACGACAGTCTGGACCCGGGATGCCGTGCAGGGCGAGAAGCGCGACCTCTGGACCGCGATGAAGCGCGGCTTTCGCTGCCGCTGTCCGCGTTGCGGCGAAGGCAAGATGTTTCGCGCCTTCCTGAAGACCGCCAATAATTGCTCAACTTGCGGGCTCGATTTCACGCCGCATCGCGCCGACGATTTGCCGGCCTATCTTGTGATCGTCGTGGTCGGCCACATCGTGGTACCGGCGGCGTTGTGGATCGAAACCAACTACTCGCCCGCCGTGTGGCTGCAACTGGCGATCTACCTGCCGCTGACATTCATTTTGTCGCTGCTGCTGTTGCAGCCGATCAAGGGCGCGGTGGTCGGCTTCCAATGGGCCTTGCGCATGCACGGCTTCGACGAGAATGCCCCTAGCGACATCCCGCCCGTCTAGAGCATGCTTCAACTGCGTTGAATCATGCTCGTCGACTATCTTCTTGTTTGAGCATGATCTTTTCGGAAAACCGGCTTCCACTTTTTCCGGATCATGCTTTAGCTAACCCGGGAGACACAAAAGCAAAAATGGGGATGGAATGACCGAAGCTGCGACTGCCGAAAAAGAAGAAAAAGAAGCCGACCACCATCCCTATTTCCGGCCCAAGGATGCGGCGACGCTGATCCTGATCGATCGCTCCGGCGAGAAGCCGAAGGTCCTCGTCGGCAAGCGCCACGACAAGGTGGTGTTCATGCCGGGCAAATATGTTTTTCCCGGCGGCCGCGTCGACAAGTCAGACAATCGCGTTCCCGTTGCTGCTCCGATTTCCGGAGAGCTCGAAGCCAATCTGCTCAAGGGCAGCCCGAAGATCGCACCTTCCCGGGCGCGTGCGCTCGCGGTCGCCGCGATCCGCGAGGCCTGCGAGGAAACCGGCCTGTGCCTCGGCCGCAAGGTCGACAAGACAGTGACGCTCGACGGCGCCTGGAAGCCGTTTGCGGAAGCAGGCTTGCTGCCCGATCCGTCCGGCCTGTTCCTGATCGCGCGCGCGATCACCCCGCCCGGCCGTGTCCGCCGCTTCGACACGCGCTTCTTCACCGCAGACGCTTCTGCGATCGCCCACCGGGTCGAAGGCGTGATCCATGCGGATGCCGAACTGGTCGAACTGGTGTGGGTGGAAATCGGCTCCCAACCACTGGCCGACGCGCATGCCATGACCAAGAACGTGCTCGCCGAACTCGACCGCCGCCTCGCCACCGGTCCTCTCCACCACGATGCGCCGGTGCCGTTCTTCCATTTCTACGGCGGCAAGATGCAAAAGGACGTGTTGGGGGCGTAAGGGCTCACTCTCTCCCCGTCATTGCGAGCGTAGCGAAGCAATCCATGCCTCTATACGGGGAAGATGGATTGCTTCGCTACGCTCGCAATGACGCGGAAATTCCCTCTGAATGTCGTTCATTTCGCAAAATTCTTCTCGGGCTATCCCGATGGCGTTGCCTTGACGGCCTCCCTATCTCTTCCCCAACAATAACGACCACGGAATTGGGGCGATGACACAGCGGCAACTCAAGCTCGGCGCGTTCATGCGGCCGGTCTCCATCCACACCGGCGCGTGGCGCTATCCTGGCGCCTGGCCCGATGCCAATTTCAATTTTGCGCGGATCAAGCAGCTGATCCAGAAACTCGAGGCCGGCAAGTTCGACGCCTTCTTCATGGCCGACCATCTGGCCGTGCTGAACATGCCGGTCAATGCGCTCAAGCGCAGCCATACCGTGACCTCGTTCGAGCCGTTCACGCTGTTGTCGGCGCTGGCCGGCGCTACCGAGCATATCGGCCTGATCGCCACGGGATCGACCACCTTCGACGAGCCCTATCATGTCGCCCGGCGTTTCGCCTCGCTCGATCACATCAGCGGCGGCCGGGCCGGCTGGAATATCGTCACCACCTCCAATCCGGACGCCGCGCTGAATTTCGGGCTCGACGACCATATGGAACACGCCGAGCGCTACAAGCGGGCGCGCGAATTCTATGACGTGGTCACCGGCTTGTGGGATTCCTTCGCCGACGACGCCTTCGTGCGCGATGTCGAGCAAGGGATCTATTTCGACCCGGCCAGGATGCACGTGCTCGATCACAAGGGAAAATATCTGTCGGTGCGCGGGCCGCTCAACATCGCCCGCCCCGTCCAGGGCTGGCCCCTGATCGTGCAGGCCGGCGCCTCCGAGGACGGCAAGCAGCTCGCTGCGGAAACCGCCGAGGCCGTATTCACCGGCGGCGGCAGTCTCGCCGACGGGCAAAAACTCTATGCCGACATCAAGGGCCGCATGGAGAAGATCGGCCGCAACCCGGAGCACCTGAAGATCCTGCCCGGCGCGTTTGTTGTCGTGGGCGACAGTGTCGACGAGGCAAAGGAGAAACGCGCAAAACTCGACAGCATGGTGCACTACGACAGCGCCATAGCTTCGCTGTCGGTCCAGCTTGGCACCGATGCGTCCGGCTTCGATCCCGACGGGCAATTACCGCCAATCCCCGAAACCAATGCGAGCAAGAGCGGCCGCCAGCGGCTGGTCGACGCCGCCGCGCGCGACAAGCTCACGGTGCGCCAGCTCGCGCAGCGCGTCGGCGGTTATGGCGGGCTCTCCTTTGTCGGCACACCCACAACGATCGCCGACCAGATGGAGGAATGGCTGATGAGCCGCGGCAGCGACGGCTTCAACATCATGTTCCCGTTCCTCCCCGCAGGATTGGACGATTTCGTCGACAAGGTGATTCCGGAACTGCAAAAGCGCGGCATCTTCCGGAAAGAGTATGAGGGCGGGACGCTGCGGGAGAATTTGGGGCTGCCGAGGCCGAAAAACCGGTTCTTTGAGGGTTAACGTGCGTATTCTGCAAAAGTGGGAACCGGTTTTGCGATCAGAATACGCGCAAGCGCATGGATTCTACCCCATTCAAGGAGGGTTTTGGCCCCGAAAACCTTGACTTTGAGCGGATCGAAGCTAGGTTGCGCGGTAAATGCAGGCCGGTTTTGGCCGGCGCCTGATACCCCATTTGAGGTTCTGAACATGGCCAAAGCGGTCACCATCAAGGTCAAGCTCGTCTCCACGGCGGATACCGGCTTCTATTACGTCGCCAAGAAGAATTCGCGCACCATGACCGACAAGCTGGTCAAGAAGAAGTATGACCCGGTCGCGCGCAAGCACGTCGAGTTCAAGGAATCGAAGATCAAGTAAGGTTCGGCTTATTGCCGATGGATCGAACAGGGCCTTGCGGCCCCGTTTTTGTTTGCGTTTTATTTGCGCCTGGCATGGCCACTCCACGCATAAATGTCGTCGCCCGGCGTTGACCGGGCGATCCAGTATTCCAGAGACAGTAGGTGGTTGACCGAGAGGCCGCGGCGTACTGGATCACACTTCGCGGGTGATGACGGCTGGACGATGGAGTCGACGCTCTACGCCGTCTGCATCTGCGGCGGCCCGCTCGGCCGGATCAGCGCGAACGCGACCTGGATGATCCCGCCTGCCAGCCCCAGCGCGACGCCGATCCGCCACGCCATGGTGTAGGAGCCGAGCGCGTCATACAGCACCCCGCCCCCGAAGGCGCCGAGGAAGCTGCCAAGCTGATGGCTCATGAAGGCGAGCCCCTGGATCATCGCCTGCCATTTCAGGCCGAACATTTCCGCGACCGCACCCGCGACCAGCGGCCCGACGCCCATCCACAGGAAGCCCATGATGGCGCCGAACAACAGCGTGGTCGCCGCCGTCGGCGGCAGCGTGAAGTACCAGGCGAGCGCGATCGAGCGGAAAATATAGATGCCGCCCAATAGCGCGAGCTTGTTCCAGCGCTGGCCGGCACAGCCGAAGAAGATGCTGCCGAGCACGTTGAAGCCGCCGATCATCCCGAGCGTCTGCGCGCTCAGCATCGGATCCATCCCGCAGATCGCCAGATAGGACGGCAAATGCGTGGTGAGAAAGACGAGTTGCATGCCGCAAACGAAATAGGCGGCCGTCATCACCACGAAGGACGCATTGGAGAATGCGATCTTCGCCGCGACACCGGCCGAGCCGTTGTCGATCTCGTCAGATGACGGCTTGGGCAGCGGAATCTTGTCGACCCTGCCCGCATACCAGGCTGCGGGAATCATCGCGAGTGCCAGCACAACAAAGCCTATCAGGCCCACGCGCCAGCCATAGCCGTCGCTCAGCATCTGGCCGAGCGGCGCCGACAACAACGCCCCGAGCGATCCCGCGCCCGACACCAGGCCGAGCACGGTAGAGCGCACGGTCGCCGGCACCGCACGCGCCGCAACCGACATGGCGATTGCGGCCGCGGTGCAGGCCAGCGACATGCCGATCAAAAAGCCGCCGCCGACCATGATGCTGAGAAAGCCGTGCGAGCCCGCCATCAGCGACAGGCCGGCGATATAGAGAAAGGCGCCGATCACCATGATGGTGCGAAAGCCGTAGCGCACGGTCAGCGCGCCGGCGAGCGGCTGGAGAAATCCCCAGGCGAGGTTTTGCACGGCGATCGCGAGCGTGAAGTCGGAAATCGATATCTTGATGTCCTGCGTCAGCGGCTGCATGAAAATGCCGAGCGACTGCCGCAGGCCCATGCTGAGCGTGAGCATGATGGACGCGCCGATCAGGATCGGAAGGGTCGGACGCAGGACTTGCAGCAGGGGCATGGTTTTTATTCTCCCTTTCGGCCGCGATTCGAAAGCCGCGTCCTGCGTTCCCGGCCTGATTTGGGTACACAGATCTGTGTAACTAGTCTATAACGGCACTGGAGCTGTCAAGCCAAAGGACCTCCCGCCAACGCATGGCTACCCTGCCCGCCAAACCGGCCATGAAGGACCGGATTCTCGAAACCGCAGACAGGCTGTTCTATCTGCAGGGGATTCGCGCGGTCGGCGTCGACACCATCGCGGCCGAAATCGGCATCAGCAAGCGCACGCTCTACAATCATTTTCCGTCCAAGGACGCGCTGATCTCGGCCTATCTGGCGCGCCGGTTCGTGGCGCCGCGCGCTTCCGACAAGTCGCCGGTCGAGCAGATTCTCGGCACCTTCGATTCGCTGGAGCGGCGCTTTTCAGCGAAGGATTTTCGCGGCTGCCCCTTCGTCAACGCGGTCGCCGAGCTCGGCAGCGAAGACCAGTCGGTTCGAAAGATCGCGGTCAAGTTCAAGGAAAGCCGCCGCCTCTGGTTTCGCGACCTGCTGGTGCAGCTCAGCGTCACTGATGCGGAAGCGCTGGCGACGCAGCTTGCGTTGCTGGTCGATGGCTCGATCGCACAGGATCTGGTCCGCAACGACCCCTCGATGGCACGGGCGGCGAAGGAAGCGGCGACGGTGCTGCTCAGGAATGCCGGGGTGAAGGTGGGCCGCGGCGCAGATACACGCGCGCCGAAGAAACACCGGTCCTGAAAACCCATCCATCGTCGTCCCTGCGAACGCAGGGACCCATACGCCGTGGCCTTTCATTGAGGCGATGTGGTAGGTACCTTCTGCAACAAACGGCATCGGTGGTTATGGGTCCCTGCGTTCGCAGGGACGACGCCAGAGAAAAACCGTGAAAAGCCTGACTGCGGCAAAAGGGGGCGACAATGGAAGACCTGAAAGTGACCGCCAACGGTTACGACTTCAAACCGGCACGCGCGGCCATGCAGCGCTATATCGACGGCAACCTGCTGTCCGGCATTTCCTCGGCGGTACTGATCGGCCGCGATCTGGTGGATGTGAGCTGCGTCGGGTGGGCCGACAAGGAAGCGCAAACGCCACTCCGCACCGATCATATCTTCCGGGTCTTTTCCAATACCAAGCTGATCACCTCCTGCGCGGCGCTGCTGCTGCTCGAGGAAGGCAAACTTGGGCTCGATGATCCGATCGAAAAATTCATTCCGCAGCTCGGAAATAGAAAAGTCCTGCGCCCCGGTGCGACCTCGCTCCACGACACCGAGCCTGCCAAAAGCTCGATCACCATCCGTCAGTTGTTGAGCCACAGTTCAGGGCTGAGCTACGGCTTTTTCGATCCCGGCACGGTCATCTTCAAGGCCCTCAACGAGCGCGGGGTGCACGATCCCAGGACGACCCTGGCTGACATGGTAGAAGTGCTAGCCGACCTGCCCTCATCTATCATCCCGGCACGTCATGGGAATATTCGCTCGCCATCGATGTGATGGCGCGGCTGGTCGAGGTCATCAGCGGTCAGCCGTTCGATCAGTTCATTCAGGCGCGCATCCTCGATCCGCTCGGCATGGTCGATACCGGCTTTGTCGTTCCGGCGAAGGATCAAGGCCGGCTCGTCGCCTACTACGCCGGCGCGGACTTGATGGAGCCAATGAAGCCAGGCCTCACCCGGACGGACAACGCGCCCTTCCCCGGCGCCTACCTGCGCCCGATGGCGCGGCTGAATGGCGGTGGCGGCCTGGTCTCGACGCTGCACGACATGGTGGCGCTGATCCGAAGCCTGCTGCCGGGCGGACCGACCCTGCTCAAACCGGAAACGATTGCGTTGATGATGACCAACCAATTGCCCGACGGCCAGTGGATACGCTTTGCCATGATGGGCGAACAGCCCGGCAAGGTCCATGGGCTTGCCGGCAGCATCATCCAGAACCCTTCGCCGCTCGATCATCCCGATGCGGCCGACGAATTCTATTGGGGTGGCGTGGCCGGCACGCAATGGTGGATCTCGCCGAAGCGGAATGTGGCCGGCGTGATGATGGCGCAGCGCCAGATGGCCTTCGTTCACCCGTTCTCGTTCGAGTTCAAGCGGCTGGCGTATGAAGCGGTGAAGCAGGGGCGCAGAGAGATGCGCGCGTCCGCCTGATGACTGTCGTCACCCGCGAAAGCGGGTGATCCAGTATTCCAGAGACGCTGATTGTCGAACCGAGAAGCCGCGGCGTACTGGATACCCGCTTTCGCGGGGTATGACGACTGAGCAAAACGGTGCAACTGCGCGAAGCGCAGCTACGCCGCCGCGGAGACCACCCTATTCCGCCCAGCGTGCTTGGCGCGATAGAGCGCGGTGTCGGCGCGCTTGAGCACGTCGGCGACCGCCTCGCCCTTGCGGTCCAGCGTTGAGAGCCCGATCGAGATCGTGACCTCGATGCGCTGGGTGCCCTTGCTGACCGCAAAACTTTCTCCGGCGATCGAGCGGCGTAGGCGCTCCGCCACCATGCCGGCGACATGAAGGTCAGTTTCCGGCATCACGATCAGCAACTCCTCGCCGCCGTAGCGGCAGGCAAGATCGATGCCACGGATCGATTTGCGGATGCGCACAGCGAATTCGCGCAGCACGTCGTCGCCGGCGTCGTGGCCGTAGGTGTCGTTGATGGCCTTGAAGAAATCGATGTCGAGGATCATCAGCGCCAGCGGCTTGCCGCGGCTCGAGGCCTGCTCGGCGAGCGTCGCCAGATGGCTTTCCATGTAGCGGCGGTTATGCAGGCCGGTCAGCGCGTCGGTGATCGCCATTTCGATCGAGTTCTGCACATTGTCGCGCAGATGATCGGTGTAGCGCCGTTTGCGTATCTGGGTGCGCGCGCGCGCCAGCAGTTCGTTCTTGTCGACCGGACGCAGCAGGTAGTCGTTGACGCCGATTTCAAGCCCGCGCAGCAGCCGCGCATTGTTATCGGCGTCGGAGATGGCGAGGATCGGCATCTGGCGGGTGCGCTCCAGCGAGCGCGCCTGGCTGCACAGCCGCAAGCCGTCGTAATTTTCCAGGCTGAGCGAGACGATCAGCAGGTCGTAGTTGCCGTCGGCGGCGTGAAACAGCGCTTCTGCCGGGTTGGTTTCCACGTCGACGGTGTGCTCGGCGGAAAGGATCGGCGCCAGCCGCTCGTAGGACGAGGGCCGGTCGTCGACCAGCAGGATCCGCCCGCCCATACCCCTGTCGGCGACGGCGCTGCGCTCGGGCGCCTCCATGCCGATTTCGAGGGAGGTGATGGCGCGCATGCGCAGCTCATCGGTCATCATCTTCAGTCGCGTCAGCGAACGAACGCGCGCGATCAGCACGACGTCGGACACCGGCTTGGTGAGGAAATCGTCGGCGCCGGCCTCCAGCCCACGGACGCGGTCGGCCGGGCTGTCCAACGCGGTGATGATCACCACCGGAACGAAATGCGTGGCCGGGTTGGACTTCAGCCGGCGGCAGACCTCGAAACCGTCCATGTCGGGCATCATGACATCGAGCAGGATGATATCGCATTCGGAGCGCGAGCAGACTTCGAGCGCCTCGGCGCCGTTGGAGGCGGTCAGCACGTCGAAATATTCGGCCGACAGACGGGCTTCCAACAGCTTGACGTTGGCGGGAACGTCATCGACGACGAGAATACGCGCAGACATCGAAACTCACCCCTACCCAATAAAACGCCGTACCGTTTCAATAAATTTGCCGACCGAAATTGGTTTGGACAAATACGCCTCGCAGCCGCCTTCGCGGATGCGTTCCTCGTCGCCCTTCATCGCAAAGGCCGTGACCGCGACCACCGGAATGGCGCGCAGCTCCGGATCGTCCTTGATCCAGCGCGTAACTTCGAGACCGGACACTTGCGGAAGCTGGATATCCATCAGGATCAGGTCGGGACGCAGTTTGCGAACGAGATCGAGCGCCTCGAAACCATTGCTGGTGCCCGAGGTCTGATAGCCATGCGCTTCCAGGAGGTCGCGAAAGAGCTTCATGTTGAGCTCGTTGTCTTCCACAATCAGGACGGTTTTTGCCATCCCGTCCCTCCCTCATTTTACGGAAACAGGTCCGGCCTTTCAGTGCGCCTTGCACTGCCGCCGCCCGTCGTCGAAAAGTGAATTCAAACTAGTGTCGGATTCGCTCTAACCCGTTAAACCCATGCGCCAACTTTTGCGGAGTGGTTTCCACTTGCTTGAACACATTCCGCAGACTCGGGCATGGTGTTCCAAATTAGAGCCCATAAGTTAATGGAAAGGCAAACCCGCCGTTGAAAAAGCCTGTTCACAACCCCGCGAAGTGGCTGAAATCGTTGCGGTTCAGGCGCTGAGTTTTATTGCCGGCGACCCTGAAAGGCTGGGCCTGTTCTGGCCGAAAGCGGCATCGGCCCGGAAACGCTGCGCACGGCCGCGGCCGACCCGCAATTTCTGGCCTCGGTGCTGGATTTCGTGATGCGGGACGACGCAACCGTGAAGGCGTTTGCGAGCGCTTCGCAACTGCATCCGACCAACATTGCCGCCGCCCGCGAGGTGCTGGGCGACCCCAAGTGGGAGCGTGACGTGCCGTGAGCGCGCAGGCGCCAACCTTTGGTCCGCGCGCTTTCTGCCGGGATTGCCTCGGCGACCTCGATATCAAGGCCAGGCGCTGCGGCGAATGCGGCTCGCCTCGCCTCGTACGCCACCATGCGCTGTCCTCGCTGACGCTGGCGCATATCGATTGCGACGCGTTCTACGCAACCGTCGAGAAGCGCGACAATCCTGATATTGCCGACAAGCCGGTCATCATCGGCGGCGGCAAGCGCGGCGTGGTGTCGGCCGCCTGCTACATTTCGCGAACCTATGGCGTCCGCTCGGCGATGCCGATGTTCAAGGCGCTGGCGCTCTGCCCCTCCGCGGTGGTGATCCCGCCCGACATCGCCAAATACGTCCGCGTTGGCCGCGAGGTGCGCCATGCCATGCAGACGCTGACGCCGCTGGTCGAACCGCTCTCGATCGACGAGGCGTTTCTCGATCTTTCCGGTACCCAGCGCGTCCACGGCATGATCCCCGCAAAGGTGCTGGCGCGCTTTGCCCGCGACGTCGAGCGCGACATCGGGATCACGGTGTCGGTCGGCCTGTCCTGCAACAAGTTCCTGGCCAAGATCGCCTCCGATCTCGACAAGCCGCGCGGCTTTGCCGCCCTCGACCAGGACGAAGCCCGCGAGATGCTGGCGGACAAGCCGGTCGGATTCATCTACGGCGTCGGCCCGGCGACCCAGGAAAAACTGCTGCAGCGCGGTTTTCGCACCATCGCCGACCTGCAGCGCGCCGACGAGATCGAGCTGATGAAGCAGTTCGCCGGTGAGGGTCGACGGCTATGGCGGCTGGCGCGCGGCATCGACGACCGCAGCGTCGTGCCCGACCGCGACGCCAAGACGATATCCAGTGAAACCACGTTCGACAGCGACATCAGGGATTTCGCCACGCTGGAACGGCTGTTGTGGCGGCTGTCGGAGAAAGTGTCGTCGCGGCTGAAGAACGGCAATCTTGCAGGCCTCACCATCACGCTGAAGCTGAAGACCGCCGATTTCAGGCAGCGCACCCGCTCGCAATCGATTCAGGCGCCGACCCAGCTCGCCACAAAGATTTTTGCGGTGTCGCGCGAAATGCTGGCGAAGGAGATCGACGGCACGGCTTTTCGCCTGATGGGCACTGGCGTGAGCGCTGCGCGAGGGATCGCAGGCCGACGACACCGACATGCTCGACCGCCGTTCGGCCCATGCCGAGCGCGCGATGGATGATCTGCGGAAGAAATTCGGCAATGCCGCTGTCATCAGAGGCATCGCCTATAAGGGGCCGGAAAAGCCGGAGCCCGGGTGATCTCCATCCCGCAAGAAAATACTCGACCGTCCGGTCTGGAACCCGCAAGGCGTGATTAGATTTCTATCAATTTGTACGAGGCTGATAAGTCCGGATGCCTTCCACGACGCTATGCAAAAGGAGCGGAAGATGGCTTTTAAAGCGGGAGTTGCATCGGCAGGTCAAAGGCCCGGAAATCACGGAACTGGATTTCTGGAACCTGGTCTTCGACACTGACACCAAGCGGTTGTACGTCGAACATGAATGGACCTACCTGGATTCGCATATCCGCGGAGCGGCGGACTATCGAACAGACGTAATGGATATCGCGGAATATCTGACACAAGGCGGTCAAACCGCGGGCCATCGTGAACTCTGGCGTTTGCTCCGAGGGATCTTCAAGGAACAGTTCGATCCCGAGGAGTATGACCGCGAGGCACCACTTTCGGGGAACGCTCAGGAAGTCGAGCAGAAGACGCCAAGTCGTTCTTGACGCAGATCGTGACGAGAGCTTCGCTTTCGTCACCCGCGCAGGCGCCTTCGAGCATGCAACAGGTTTGGTGGCTTTCGCGTTCGTTACGCAACGTGAAAAGCGGCGAATGGTTGAAAGGTCCAAAGATGAACGATCGAGACAGCGAGTTCGTGAAATTGCTGGGCGGGGCCGCCTTCAAGCTTTGGGCGGACTTGCCGCGGGACGTACAGGAAACGCTGTTTGAAACTGCGGTGCCGGATGACGATGCCATGCGACACAACCTGGCAGTTTTCCTTCACCAACATCATCCACGAACTGCACACCCGCCCAAACCTACCCTGATGGCATGACGGCCAGGCCGGCTTTGGCTTGAGGGATGGTCAAGCCGCGCCGCGGCTGTCAGAGCATCTTCCCGACAATCGTCGTCATGTCCGACGCCGAGAAGGCCCGCAAGGACTCGGTGCGAACATTGCCCAGCGCGCCAAGACTCAAGCTGAGCGTCATGGCGGAAAATTCATCCGGCGCATCGAGGATCGTCACGATATCATACCGTCCCTGCGTCCAGAACAGCTCCTTCACGGTAACTCCAAAGGTCTCGGCCATTCTCTTGAAAGCCTCTGCCCGCTTCGGTGAGTCCTTGGCGCTGCGGACACCTTGGTCGGTGAAGTTGGCAAGCACGACATAAGTTACCATCGTGGCCCTCCCTGGTTGTCGGATTTAATTTGCACTTTCTAGCCGATTGTTCGGCGGCATCGATAGATCAGCGCTCTTGTCCCTTCGGGCGGTATCACCCGATTGGCGTGTTGCCGGCAACGATCCAAGTCACGTCGCTTCGCTCCGCCGCTCGGTCAGATGGCCGAGCAAATCCATCGGCAGCGGAAAGACCACAGTCGAGGATCGCTCGCCCGCGATATCATGCAGTGCCGTGAAATAACGTAACTGCATCGCCTGCGGCTGCTGCGAGAGTATTCGGCCGGCCTCGACAAGCTTCTCGGCGGCTTGCTGCTCACCCATCGCATTGATCACCTTGGCGCGCCGCAACCGCTCCGCCTCGGCTTGCTTGGCGATGGCGCGCACCATGGTTTCGTTGAGATCGACATCCTTGATCTCGACCGCGGTGACCTTGATGCCCCAGACGTCAGTCTGCTGGTCGAGGATCTCCTGGACGTCGGCATTAAGCCGGTCCCGTTCGGCGAGCATCTCATCGAGGTCGTGCTTGCCGAGCACCGAACGCAGCGTGGTCTGCGCCAGCTGGCTGGTCGCGGCCATGTAATCGCCGACCTTGATGATCGCGCGCTCGGGATCGACGATACGGAAGTAGAGCACGGCGTTGACCTTGACTGAGACGTTGTCGCGCGAAATCACATCTTGGGGCGGCACGACCTGTACCATCACCCTGAGATCGACCTTCACCATCTGCTGCACGACCGGAATCAGGATGATGAATCCCGGGCCCTTCACGCCGGTGAAGCGGCCGAGCGTAAACACGATGCCGCGCTCATACTCTCGCAGGATGCGAATGGCCGAGGAGAGAAATAGGATGACGAGTACCGCGAGCGCTGCATAGGTCAGATATTCAAGCATCATGACGCACCTCCCTCGCCGGTCAGCGCCGGCGGACGCCGTACCACCAGCGTCAAATCCATTATGTTGGCCACCTCGACCACATCTCCCGGCTTGAAGGCTTCAGCGCCGCGCGCTTGCCAGCGTTCACCTTGCGCGAAGACGTGACCTTCGTTCCCGGACCAGTCGAGGATTTCGGCAGGCTGGCCACGCATGGCCTGCGCGCCCACCCGTGCCGGACCCTTGCGGGCGCGCCAAAGCGAACTGAGTACGATGAGGACAAGGCCGATGAACATCGCCGCCGCGATGCCGATGGTCCACCATGACAGCCGGTATCCGGGCCCTTCGATCTTGAAGAGCATCACCGCTCCGAGCACGAATGAGATGATTCCGCCGAGGCCGATGACCACGGTCGGGTTGAAGGCTTCGATGACCAGAAGCGTGATGCCCAACAGGATCAGCCCGAGACCGGCATAGTTGATGGGCAGCATGTTGAGGGCATAGAGCCCGAGCAGCAGACAGATCGTGCCCACTACCCCCGGCGCCACCGCACCGGGCGAGATGAACTCGAAAATCAGGCCGTAGATGCCGATCAGCAAGAGAATGAAGGCAACGTTGGGATTGGTGATCACGCTCAAGAATCGCAAAAATCCATACGGGATCGATGGCTTCGAGCGTGGCGTTCCTGGTCGCTAGATGCCGCTTATCGCCACTAACCTCCACCGCCGACCATCGATCTGCCTGAGCAGATCGGGCGGGTCGCGTGCGACGAGATCGATGACATTGGCCTGCAGTGCGGCGTTGGCGGAAAGACTGGACGCCTCGCGCACCGCTTTCTCCGCCCAATCGGCATTGCGGCCGCGCAGTTCGGCAAGGCTGCGGATCAAGGCGACGGCATCGTTCGTCGCCTTCGCTGTCATGGCATCCTTCGCCTTCGGCTGACTGTCGCCGTCTTTCTTGTCCTTATCCTTCTTGTCAGGGGTAGCGTCCGGTAGACCCGGCAGCGGACCGCCAATCTGTACCGGTGTCGCGGCACCGAGATTGGTACCGGGCGCCATTGCCGCGATATGCGTGGCGTAGAGGATGTAGGTCCCAGCGCTGGCCGCATGGGCTCCGGAAGGCGCGACATAACCGACGACGGGAACGGGCGACGCCAGCACGTCCGCGACGATCTCGCGCATGCTGGTTGCAAGACCGCCCGGTGTATTCATTCGCAGAACGACAACCTCGGCGCCTCGTTCGCCTGCCTTGGTTAGAGCGTCCTTCACGTAACCGGCCGTCGCCGGTCCGATCGCTCCGTCTACCGAGATCGTCAGCGCAAGCTTGCTGTTGCTCTCCTCCGCTGCGGCGGCAAGGGGGAGAGATAACCAGAGCGACAGCTGCAGCGGCCGCAACAAGGGTCGCCTGTACGGTCTGCACAGCAAGGACTCCTTATCGGCATGATATGGGGGTGTCCTCATCGAATCTCAATATACCCGGGGACGAGTGTCGGGTGGACGCCCTGCACGCGGCCGTCTTACGAAACCCGCTCGAGATCCGACTTGAGTGCCACCAGGAAGCGAGCGGCTTCGCCGCCCGTCACGACGCGATGATCAAAAGTGAGCGACAACGGCAGCACGCGCCTCACCGCTGGCTTGCCCAAATGCGCGACCACCCTTTGGGCAATCCGGCCGGCGCCTATGATCGCCACTTGCGGCGGTACGACGATCAGGTTGGCGAACCGGCCTCCGATCATGCCGAAGTTCGACAGCGTAATCGTCGCGCCGCGCAGTTCGCCCGGAGGTATTGAGCGCGCAACCGCGTCGGCTCGCATCCGGTCGAGCCCGGTTCGCAAATCCGATGCGTCCCGCTCTGCGACATTGCGCAAGACTGGAACGATCAACCCGCCCCCGGTATCAACGGCGATGCCAAGATCGACGCGATCGATCAGACGCCGTTCGCCCGCGGCGGCATTGTACCAGGCATTGAGCGAAGCTCCGCCTTGCAGGCGGCAGCGATCGCGCGCACCAGGCGGATGGTCGCGTCCTCGCCCTTCCGCCAATCGTCGATATCGGCGTCGTCGGTGACGCTGGCAGGGACGATCTCGGCATGAGCTGCTGTCATGCGTTGGGCCATCGCGCGCCGCAAACCGCGCAGGGGTTCGGCGGGTCCGGTATGGGACAAACTCCTGGCAGCTCGTTCCACATCCGCACGCGTGATGAAGCCGCCGGGTCCCGTGGCTTCGACGAACTCAAGATCGACGTCGAGCTTGCGTGCGAGCGCGCGCACCGCTGGAAACACCTGGGCTTTCTGTCCAGCCGCTGGCCCGGAAGGTGTCGCTTCCGCCGGCGGCTGCTCGCTGGCGCCGAGTTCGCCGACAATTGTGCCGGTGTCTTGCTCGGGGCCCTCGGCAAACTCGACGAGCGGCGCGCCGACCTTCACCACATCTCCCTTGGCGCCAAACAGATGCAGGACACGTCCGCTCGAGGGTGATGGCACCTCGACGACGGCCTTGTCAGTCTCGACGGAAACCAGCGGCTGATCGGTGACGACGTGATCGCCTTCATTGACATACCAGCTCACGATCTCCGCCTCTTCGAGGCCCTCTCCCAGATCCGGCAATACGAACTGGCGCATGGGATAAGTCCGCTGGAAGTCAACTGAACTGGCACGCTTGGCGGGCCGCCGCCGCGATGCGACCAGCCGACGGCATGAACTTCTGCTCAAGCCGCGCCATCGGAATGACCGTGTCGTAGCCGGTGACGCGGGCCACAGGCGCGAGCAGAGAGGTCAGGCCGCGTTCGGCGATCAGTGCAGCGATCTCGGCTCCAGATCCGCCGGTACGTGTCGCCTCGTGAACGATAACGCAGCGCCCGGTTTTCGCGACCGAACCAAGCACCGTGACTTCGTCGTAGGGCCTGAGCGTGGCGAGATCGATGACCTCGGCGGCGATGCCCTCCACAGCCAGCGCGTCGGCGGCCGCCATGGTTTCCTTCAGCATCGCGCCCCAGCTGATCAGCGTGACGTCGCGGCCCTCCCGCAGGACAAAGGCGACATCCAGCGGCAAGGCTTCACCGTTGTCTTCCACCTCGCCTTTCGCCGCGCGGTAGATGCGGGTCGGCTCCAGGAACACCACCGGATCGGGATCGCGGATCGCGGCGAGGAGCAGTCCGTATGCGCGTTCCGGCGACGAAGGAACGACAACGCGCAAGCCGGGGATATGGGCGAGCATCGCCTCGGTGCTTTCGGAATGGTGCTCGGGCGCGCGAATGCCGGCGCCATGCGGCGTGCGTAGAACCATTGGACAGGTGAGCCGTCCCTGGGTGCGGTTACGGATTCGGGAGGCGTGGTTCACCAGTTGATCGATGCAGGGATACAGAAATCCCATAAACTGGATCTCGCCGACGGGCTTCAACCCCTGCGCCGCCATTCCGACGCAGAGCCCGCTGATCAGAAGCTCGGCAAGCGGCGTATCGAGGACACGCTCCGGGCCGAACCGCTTTTGCAACCCGATGGTCGCGCGGAAAACACCGCCATTGAGGCCGACATCCTCGCCAAGCACGACCACATCAGGATCATCCTCCATCGCGCGGGCGAGCGCCAGATTGATGGCTTCGACCAAGGTCATCTCAGCCATCGCCCTCTCCCGCGAGTTCGTGGCGCTGCGCGGCATAGACTTCGGGTAGATCGGCATAGAGATGATCGAACATGGTTTCGGGCCCGCGTGGCTGGGCCGCCAGATAGCGTTCGACCGCGGCCTCGACCCGCTCGTGGCACTCGACGGCGAGCTGCTCCTCGTCCGCTTTGCTCCACATTTTCTGGCCGGCAAGAAAGGCTCTCAATCGCGCAATCGGCTCTTCTTTCCAGCGCGCCTGGACTTCTTCCTCGGACGATAGCGTGATGCGTCGTCAGAGGTCGTGTGATCGCCGAGCCGATAGGTGAGCGCCTCGATGAAGCGTGGCCCTTGGCCGTCGCGGGCTGCGGCAATGGCGTCTTCAGCCGCGGCGCGCACCGCCACCGCGTCGCTCCCATCCACCTGCTCGCCGATGAACCCGGCGGCGATGGCCTTCTGCGCCAGGGTTTCGGAACCGGTCTGCAGCCGTAACGGTACGGATATGGCCCATTGATTGTTGGTGGCGACGAACACGACCGGCAATTTGTGCACGCCGGCAAAATTCATCGCTTCGTAGACGTCACCCTTCGAGGTGGCGCCATCGCCGAACATGCATACGGCGACACGCGGCTCCTTGCGCAGCTTGAAGGCGTAGGCAACACCAGCGGCATGCGGCGCCTGCGATCCCACGGGAACGCAAAACGGGAAATCCTCGACCGGTCCGGAGAAGTGATTGCCCCGCTCATCGCCGCCCCAGAACAGCGAATCTCCTCCAGCTTGACACCGCGCCAGATCAGCGCGCCATTGTCCCGATAGGAGGGCAGCAGGACGTCTTCGCCCCGCATCGCACTGGCTATGCCAACGGACACCGCCTCCTGGCCCAGCGAAACGGCATAGGTCCCAAGCCGGCCGGTCCGCTGCAGTGCAACGGCCTTTCGGTCAAAGATGCGAAGCAGCACCATCGCTCGATAGAGCGACACGAGCAGGTTTACATCGGAGGCGAACGCGGGGAGCGGCCTGTTTATCGAGCCGTCTGGCGCGAGGTAATTGCGGTGGCGCACCTCAAAGCGGGCGACCACCGGGCCCACCGTCCGCCATTTTTTTACTGGCCACGTCCTCGCTCCTGGAGCGATTCTGCCTTCCACTGTTTGTAATTGGTGCTGGGCCGGAGCAATACAAGATGGGTGCGCCCGATCGCAGACGGCCGTTGCCGCACCGCGGGCTCGCGGGGATCGGCCTTTACCACCGTGGAAGCGGCACCGCGTCAGTGGTATATCAAGGCATGGCAGATGGTCAGGTTGTCCTCGTATCAACTGAACCGCTAGGGGGCGGTTCACCCGTTCGCTCGGTCTACTATGTCGCTGAACAGGATCCGGCAAAGGCCGAGGCAATCATCACCGCAATGGTGGCCCCGAATGAAAGGGTCGAAGCCTGGGGGCCGCTTCCGGAGCCAGCTGTCAAAGCGCTCGGGTTGAAGCCCGGCGACTTCACGCGCGGATGACATCAAGCGAACGCCGCAGGAGTGATTGCGGTGGAAATTTCTCACCTCATCCCCTCCTGCAGCTACACGCAGAGACGTCAATCGGCGACGGCCACTGCCTCGATCTCGATCAGCCATTCCGGGGCCGCAAGCGCCGTTACACCGACGAGCGTACTCGCCGGCGGCTCCATGCCTTCAAAGAATGCCGAGCGCGCCTTGCCGATGATGGGACGGAGCTCCGGCTTGTAGCCGACGACGAAGGTCGTGATCTTCACGATATTCGCATAACTCGCACCGGCGGCTTTCAACGCCAGGCCAATGTTGTGCATCACTTGTGTCGTCTGCGCGGTCAGATCACCCTCGCCGACCACCCGTCCCTCCTCGTCGACGGACACCTGTCCCGCGATATAGATCGTGCGCGCACCCGAAGCGACGACGACGTGGGAGTAAGCCGGATTGTGGTGAAGGCCGCTTGGCCGAAGATGTTCAAGTTTGCTCATGTTTGTGCCTCCCGTGCATGACTGGGCCCAAGCGTACCCGGGTCCGGCGCTCTCGACCAGACTGGTCCTCGCGGGATGCTCAGCGCGTCCTTACCGCAATATGCGCTGAGGGATGGTCCGGAAAGATCAGACCCGCAAACTCAAGATCCCGGGTTCGCGCTGATGCGCGCCCCGGGAGGACGGGCTTTCGCCCCCTCACTTGCAGGGCTTGGAATCCCGGACGTCGAATTTGCCCATCGCGCCCGATATCACGAAATCGTTGTAGTCGAGCACCAGCGCGCGCGAGACGCCGTTCTCGAACAGTTCGAACGACATCGCATAGACCGGCGTCTGCTCGCCGTCCTTGGCCTTGGCGTCGCGATCGTAATAGCTCACCGTGACCGGCCAGCGCGTCAGCGCCTTCATCTGGTCGTTGGCGGTCGAGGGATCGGGCGAAGCGATGCTGCGGTTGCCCGGGATCGGCTGCCCGATGACGGACAGCGTATTGTAGACCTTCTCGCCATTGTCGGAGCCGTCATAGACCATCAGCTCCAGCACCGATTTGCCCTCGCGTGCGGCGTCGATGATGTGCCGGATCTGCTCGGTCGGGAACACGACCTTGCCGTCGAGATTGAAGGTCTTCGCCACCGGCTGTTTCAGCTTGACCGTGATGTGGTCGCCGGCACGCTCCGCGATGCCGTCGATCGGCGCGGAATCGGCATCGTTCATCCGCGTATCGATCTTGAAGCGATAGCTCTTGCCGTCAGCGTCTTCCCAGGAATGCGAGCGCAAATCGCTCAACGTCAG
Source organism: Bradyrhizobium sp. TZ2 (assembly GCA_043099345.1). Classification (GTDB taxonomy): domain Bacteria; phylum Pseudomonadota; class Alphaproteobacteria; order Rhizobiales; family Xanthobacteraceae; genus Bradyrhizobium. Next base: position 5,683,610 of record CP170752.1, read on the forward strand.
CTTGCCCTCGCCGCTGTCGAGTTCCGACACCTGGCGGAATTCGGATGTGTAGCCCTCGCAGGCGCTGCCTGAGAAATTGTAGAGAATGCGCCCGCGGGCGCCACTGATCGCATTGGACCCGCGCGCCTTGACGAGCTTCAGTTCATAGAGCGCCTGGTGGGCAAGAAACGGCCCGCTCGCGCCTGCCAGCGCCGGTCCGCCTGCGAAGCCGGATCAAGGGTGGCGGCAACCGAGAACACCAAAGCACGGACCGGAATCGGAAACGAGCTAGCCATATGCCGTTTTTCCTTGATGGAGATTCGCTTACATTAGTGACGGCGCTATTGCGTCGCAACTAGGGCGACGTCACGAAATCGCAAGAATTGGACGCCCAAGCGCCGTGTTTTTCGGCATTGCCCGCCAGGATCCGCCGTCGGCCGTGACAACGCGCCAGCAGTCCGCCACCGCTTGCAACAGAAGGCGCGATGCGCGAAACAATGTGCACCTGATGCTTGGTCAGGAACAGTCAAATCAATCAGGGACGGAAACATGGCAGGTACGGTCGAACAGAAGCTGGCGGCGCAAGGCATTGCCCTGAATGAGCCCCGCACCCCCATGGCGAATTACGTCGGCTTCGTGCGCACGGGAAACCTGCTGTTCGTCTCGGGCCAGGTGTGCGCCAATGCCGAAGGCAAGCTGATCGCCAAGGGCAAGCTAGGCGCCGGCGTCACCATCGAACAGGGCTACGCCGCGGCACAGGGCTGCGCCGTCAATCTGTTGGCGCAGGTCAAGGCAGCCCTCGGTGATCTCGACAAGGTGGTCCGCGTGGTGCGGCTCGGTGGTTTCATCAATTCGACGCCCGACTTCCTCGACGGACCCAAGGTGCTCAATGGCGCATCCGACCTGATGGTCACAGCCTTCGGCGACAAGGGCCGGCATGCCCGCACCACCGTCGGTGTCGCCTCCCTGCCTTCGGATGCGGCCGTCGAGGTCGACGCGATCTTCGAGGTATCCTGAGCGGAGCCGCTCCCGTGCGCGCTCCCGACTGGCTGACGGCGCGCCCGGTCGCCCATCGCGGCCTGCATGATATCGCGCGCGGCATCGTCGAGAACATGCCGGCGGCGGCGCAGGCCGCCGTCGACGGCAACTTCGCCGTCGAATGCGATATCCAGCTTTCGTCAGATGGCGAGGCCATGGTGCATCACGACAATGCGCTTGGTCGCCTCACCGAAGGGGCCGGCGCGTTGCTCGGCAAGACCGCGGCCGAACTCAAGACCATTCAGTTCAAGAACACGCCGGAGCGGATGATGACGCTCGGCGATCTCTGCGCGCTCGTCGCCGGCCGTGTGCCGCTGGTGATCGAGGTCAAAAGTCATTTCGATGGCGACCGCAGGCTGGTGAAACGGATGGCGGAGGTCTTGGCCTCCTATTCGGGTCCTGCGGTCGGCATGTCCTTTGATCCAGACCAGGTGCTGGCGCTACGCGAATTCATCCCTGGGCGCGCCCGCGGCATCGTTGCCGAGCGCGAATATACCGAGGAAGAGTGGCCGGAAGCCTCGCCGGAACAGCGCCGGGGCATGACGCACCTTCGCCACGCCTTCCGTACCCGGCCCCATTTCGTCGCCTATTGGGTGGATGAGCTGCCGGCGGCAGCGCCCTGGATTGCCCGCAACATCTTCGGCCTGCCGCTCCTGAGCTGGACCGTACGCACGCCCGAGCAGCGCGCTCGCGCCGCGCGCTACGCCGACCAGATGATCTTCGAGGAGTTCCTGCCGGGAACCTGATACGCGCCGCGCCACCTTGAACTCGCCCGCCTGAGGCACGATCTTTGGAGGCGTTGGCCACCATGCGCGATGGCTGATCGCACGATGGGACCGGTCCGAATTTCTTGATGGCGTCATCCGAAATCACCCTCGAAGCCGTGCCCTCCGTCAGCGATATCAAGGCTGCGGAATGGGACGCTTGCGCCAATCCCAAGCCGGACCCGAACAGCCTCGAAAACCTCGACACGCTGGCTTCAAACGGGGCTCGAACCGATACCTGCACCAACTCAAGTCCGGCTTATAACCCCTTCGTTTCTCACGCATTTTTCGCCGCAGCCGAAGCCTCCGGCTCGGCTTGCGCCCGCACCGGCTGGGGTCCCCGGCATCTGCTGGCACGGCTCGGCGGCGACATCGTCGGCATCGTGCCCTGTTATCTGAAGTCGCACTCGCAAGGGGAATATGTCTTCGATCGCGGCTGGGCCGATGCCTATGAGCGCGCGGGCGGACGCTATTATCCGAAACTGCAGGCTTCAGTGCCCTTTACGCCCGCCACCGGACCGCGGCTGTTGATCCGCGACGGTGTCGACCGCGACCGGATCAGGACCTCATTGGCGAGCGGACTGATGGCGCTGTGCAACGCGACCAACGCATCCTCCGTGCATGTGACCTTCGCCCGCGAGGCCGAGGCGAAGTTTTTAGGAGGGCACGGCTTCCTGCTGCGTAACGACCAGCAGTTTCACTGGCGCAATGCCGGCTACACGAGCTTTGAGGATTTCCTGACCTCGCTGAATTCGCGCCACCGCAAGGCGATCAAGCGCGAACGGCGCGAGGCGACAACCGCCGGGATCACGATCCATCGTCTGACCGGCGTCGATATCACCGAGGATGCCTGGGACGCGTTCTTCGCGTTTTACATGGAGACGGGCTCGCGCAAATGGGGCCGGCCTTATCTCACCCGAAAATTCTTCTCGCTGATCGGCGAGAGCATGAGCCGCGATGTGCTGCTGGTGATGGCGAAACGAAACGGCCGCTGGATCGCAGGCGCCATCAATTTCATCGGCTCGGATACGCTGTTTGGCCGCAACTGGGGCGCGATCGAGCATCATCCGTTCCTGCATTTCGAGGTCTGCTACTATCAGGCGATCGAATTCGCGATCGAACGCGGCCTCAAGACGGTGGAAGCCGGCGCGCAGGGCGAGCACAAGCTGGCGCGCGGCTACCTGCCGCAAACCACCTACTCCGCGCACTACATCGCCGACCCCGATCTGCGCCGGGCGATCGCGGATTACCTGAAGCGCGAGCGGGCGTATGTGGCGGAGGTCGGGCGCGAGCTGAGCGAGGCCGGCCCGTTCCGCAAGGCCGACGAGGCTTGACCGGTCCAGCAAGAGCCCGGTTCTGATTGAATCAGAACCGGGCTCTTGGTTATTTGTTTTGACGCGTTTTCTTTACGCGAACCGGTATCCACTTCGCTCGAAAACGCTATAGCGACGCGAGATTGAAACCAAACCCTGAGGGAAGAAGCCATGCCCGCCTATGACACCAACAACCCCTTCGCAAAAATCCTGCGCGGCGAGTTTCCCTGCCACAAGGTTTATGAGGACGACCACGTGCTGGCGTTCCTCGACATCATGCCGCGTTCGCCGGGCCATACGCTGGTGATCCCGAAGGCCCCTGCCCGCAACATCCTCGATATCACGCCCGACGATTACGCCCATGTCGCGCGCGCTGCTCACAAGATCGCGGCCGCTGCCATGAAAGTCTTCAAGGCCGACGGCATCACCGTGCAGCAATTCAATGAGCCCGCCGGCGGCCAGGTCGTGTTCCACCTGCACATGCATGTGATGCCGCGTTACGACGGCGTCGCGCTGTTGCCGCCCGCGAGCCGCAAGGAAGACCCCAAGGCGCTTGAGGACAACGCGACCAAGCTGGCCGCGGCGCTGGGGTAGCTTTCGGCCCCCATGACGTCATTGCGAGCGAAGCGAAGCAATCCATCGTGCCGCACCGAAGAATGGATTGCTTCGTCGCTCCGCTCCCTTGCGCAAACGCTTCGCGTTTGTCGCAGGCAATGACGGGGAGAAATCACTCCGTCTCGAAATCGCCGGCCTGCGGCGGCGCCAGTGGCGTGAACTCGCAGCGGTCGGGCTTAACGTCGAGTAGCGGCGTTTCGTCGAGGCAGTCGAGGCCGCGCACCTGGATCGTGTTGCCTTCGATGCCGACCAGTTTCACGATCGAGGTGCCGATCGGGTTGGGCCGCACCGGCGAGCGCAGCGAGAACGTGCCGCGCGTTTTGTTGTTGTTCTTCGGACTTTGCAGCACCAGGTCGCGGCGCGATTGATGCAGCCAGTAGATCACTTCGAGATTTTCATAGAAATCCACACCCTTGATCGCGGGCACCCAGGGCTCGAAGATCTCGAGCCGGCAGACCGGGCCGTCCTGACGGCCCTGTCGCGGGGTTTCCAGACGCGATTTCCAGGGCGTGCGGATGCGACCGATGAAGACGAGGCTGGCATCGCGGGCCGGCGGCATGTCGACGGTGAGTTCGCCGTCGCGGATTTCACTTTCCCGAACCATGTCCTAATACTCTTACGTTTTGACGCGTTTTCTTCACGCGAACCCGGTGCTCACTTCGCTCGAAAACGCTAATCCAGTGAGACGTTGAGTGCTTTTATCACGCCCGCCCACCCGCGCGCGGTCGGTAGCGACGAATTGGTCGATCTCGGCCTGGCTCTTTGGACGCAGCGGCAGATAGCCGACCTTCTCGAGCGAGGCGCGGAACGCATCATCGCCCAGGGCCTTGTGCAGACTGGCCGTGAGTTTTTGGGCGATATCGTCGGGCAGCTTCGAGGGCGCGGAAACGCCAAACCAGACGCTGACGACGTAATCGGGATAGCCGCTCTCGGCCACGGTCGGGACGTCAGGCAGATCGGCGATGCGTTGCGCCGAACTGACCGCCAGTGGCCGCAGCAATCCGCCCTTGACCGGCGGCAGCGCGGTGCCGAGCGTATCGAACATCACCTGGATATTGCCCGACAGAAGGTCGGTCAGCGCCGGACCCGCGCCCTTGTAGGCGACGTGAACCATGTCGATGCCGGCCATCTGCTTGAACATCTCGCCGGCCAGGTGAATGGTGCCGCCGGTGCCGGCCGATCCGAAATTGAGTTTTCCCGGATTTTGCTTGGCATAGGCCACGAACTCCGCCACCGTCTTGGCGGGCACGGAGGATGCACCTCCATGACCACGGGCAGGTCCGTAATCAACGCCAGCATGCGGAAATCCCTGGCGGGGTCGTAAGGCAGCTTTTTGTAGAGCAGCGGATTGAGCACGAAAATCGACGCTGCGGTGAAGAACAGCGTGTAGCCATCTGGCTCGGAACGCGCCGCAGCCTCGGCGCCAATCGCACCCTGCGCGCCGCCCTTGTTCTCGACCACCACCGCCTGCTTCAGGTCGCGGCTGAGATATTCGCCGACCATGCGGCCGAGCACGTCGGTCGGGCCGCCCGCGGCATAGGGCACGATCAGCTTGATCGGACGCACCGGATATTCCGCCGCGTGGACGTGCGGCGCGGCGCAAACGAGACTGCAGGCCAGCGCCGATAGTTTCAACCAGTTCATTTGGTTTTTCCTTGGGTTTCCTCAAGCGGACAGTACCGGATTATCAGCCCTGCAATCAACCGAGCCACCACTTGCCCACCAGCATGACAATCTCGCCGCAGACGACGCCGGCAAAGATCGATCGCTGCGTCAGCATGAACATCGCAAAGCCCGCGGCGACCGCGCCATAACGCAGCCAATCCGGAACGCTGGCGAGCGCGCCCGGCGGCTGCACCAAAATCTGCGCGATGACGCCGGCGAGGATCGCGGTCGCCACCGCCCTCACCCACACCAGAACTTCCGGAACCCTCGTCGACGCCGCTGCCGAACCAAAGCCCAGCCATGCGCCAGATTTCATTGGGCAGGAAACCTGCGAGCACGAGGATCAATAGCGCATGGGGACTGCCGAAGAATTCGCTCATGCGCGCTCCCTCTCCCGCCACCAGTGCACACCGTAAGCAATGGTGCCGGCCGCGATGCCGCTGATCAGGATATCGACGCCGGTATGCAGCATCGACACCAGCGGAAACAGCGCGAGCCCGAGCACCAGCGCCAGCACGTCCGATATCTGCCGGCAGTTGCGCGCGGTCGAGAGCAGGAACGCAAGTGGCGTCAGCAGCAGGATCGCGGCCGCGAACAGCTGCGGCAGATTGGCGGCCAGACCATAACCGAGCGTGGTCGCGACCATGCAAACGGTGACAAGACCGCAGCCAAGCCCATGCGTGAACGCAATACGCCGCTCGCGCGGGACCCGCGGCAGCAGCCGGTAGCATTCGACCCACAGGGTGACGGCAATGAAATGCGTCGCCAGCACCAGATGACGCCGCTTGGTGTCGGGGGTTTTCATCAGCGGCAGCACCGACACCACCATGGGAAACAGCCGGATCGCGCTCACCGTCACCGCAATCGCCGCCTGCACCGCGGTCGCCCTGATCCCAGCGTCGAAATCAGGATGATCTGCGCCGGTCCCGCCCAGACCAGCAATGTGCTGCCGAGCACCCAGCCGAGGCTGAAATGGCTGTCATGGGCCAGCGCGCCGATGCCGAGATAGGTCGCAAACAGCACCAGCGTGAGCACAGTGGATGCAATCGAGCTCATGCCCCATGCGAAGGCGCGCAAGGGGCTTTTCCAACTGGGGGAAGAGAGCGGAGGTAGCGCCAATGGTGACCGGATGCGGGTTTGACTCGTCGCGGGCATAGGGCTGACCAAAGCGGCCGGCGTCAAGTAACCGGCGGCTTAGGGCCGCTATGCAGTGCGTTGACAAATAAAACATTGTCATTCCGGGGCGATGCGAAGCATCGAACCCGGAATCTCGAGATTCCGGGTCTGGTCCTTCGGACCATCCCGGAATGACGAAGCACTCCCTCTACCCCGGCACGCCCCTGTTTTTCAGCACGAAGCACGCGCCGCCCGCCTTGCGGATCCGGTTGCAGAGGTCGTCGGCCGCGGGCCGAGTGTCGGCGCCGATCCGCACCTGGTAAAAGGCGCGCGTGCCGCGGCTGCGCATGACCGAACTGAGCAGGCTCGGATCCCGATCGCCGATCACGGCGCTGAGCCGTTTCATCGCGCGGGCATACATCGCAAGTGCCTTGTCGCGGCTGAATCCGGCTGCGAGCTGCACGCCCCACAATTTGGCGGCACTGAGCGTGATGCGTTGTTCGAGTTCGGTGATGAAGGGACTGGGCGCCTGCTTCAGCAGCGCCATCAACGCGCGACAGCTCGACGTCGGTATCCGCTCCGGCGTCCTGCCGCCCTTCTGCGCCGTCGCCCATTCTTCGACCGTCGAGCCGGTGATGGCGATCACGTAGCTGCGCGTCTCCTGCGGCATCGGGCCGGTGCCGGCCAGCCACTCCTGCACCCGGCGCGGGCCGGCGTTGTAGGCGGCGGCCGCCAATCCCAGATTGCCGAACTGGTTGCGCAGCTCGTTCAAAAACTCCGCCGATTTCGGCAGTGCCTGCACCGGATTGAAGGGATCGAGCAGGCCGCGCTCGTTCGCCGTGCCCGGCATGAACTGCGCGATGCCCTGCGCGCGCTGGCCGCTACGCGTTACCGGCCCCTATGGCATCGGACTGAAAGCGGCTCTCCTGCCAGATCACCCCGCGCGAAGAATTCCAGCGGGAGGTCCGAAGCCTTGGCCGCGGATTCAATCATCAGGCACATCGCCTCGCGCGTGTCGCTTTCGCGCGCCACATCGGCCGGCTTTTGGACGCTCGACCGGGTGGCCTCACCCGCATCCTCAGCGATGGCATGCGCAAATGAGGACAAAAGCAACACGGTGCACCATAGGGCGCGAAGATATCGAACCTTTTGCATGGCAGCTTACGGCCCGAGAGTGTGCATTGCGGCGGAAGCGTTAGTCAAACGATCATGCCCTGTCCGCGGATCCGCCCTCCGCGCCGCAACATGTCGCTCTTTTTACGAGGCAATGCCCCGAAATTCGCCCCCGCCGGAGCCGCCGTTAGTTTACGTTAACAGCGCATTTTGCTCATCCCGGCCTTTCGCAGGGAACAAAGCCGCGTAAAAGTCTGCCTCTTTGTTGGGAGATTTCAATGCGGGACCGACGCGAGAGCACGCGCGACAAGGTGATGTATGGCGGCGTCGCAGAGATTGGCGAGCATGGCGCAACCCGCGAATGCATTGTCCGCAACATCTCCGACAAGGGCGCCACCATCGAATTCAGCAACGTCGTGCAGCTTCCGGAGGAGCAGCTCTCGCTGCGCATCGCGCGCAAGGGCCGCTCCTTCCTCGCCAAGGTGATCTGGTGGCGCGACAATTTTGTCGGCGTCGCCTTCGGGCCAGAAACCCCTGCCGAACCCGTCTCCGACCTTGAGGAACGGTTACGCAAGAGCGAGATCAAGAAGCGCCAGCTCCAGCGCCGCATCAACGAACTGCTCAGCCAGCGCTAGAGGCCTCGGCGCGGCTGTCACGCCAAAGAAAAAGGCCGGCTGTCGAGCCGGCCTTTTCGTATCTCGATCAAACCACGGATCAGACCTTGACCAACGGGCCCTTTGAGGCCGGTCCCTTGGAGCCGCCGCCGCCGTTGGGTCCGCCTGATTTCGGCTTGCGCGGCGTCGTGCGCTTGCGGGCGCCGGGCAGCTTTTCCGGCTTCGGCGTTACCGGGCCTTCGACGAACTCGAAGCCGATCTTGTTCTTGCCCTCGGTGCTCGCCTCGTCCGGAACCAGCACGACGCGGACATGGCCGCCGCCCTTGAGGTGACCGAACAGCACTTCATCCGCCAGCGGCTTCTTGATGTGCTCCTGGATCACCCGCGCCATCGGGCGGGCGCCCATCTGCTCGTCATAACCATGCTCGATCAGCCAGGCCTTGGCGGGCTCGGACAGTTCGATGGTGACGTCGCGGTCGGCGAGCTGCGCCTCGAGCTGCAACCACGAACTTCTCGACTACCATGCCGATCACGTCGGCATTGAGGTGCAGCGAACGAAACGATCGCATCCAGCCGATTGCGGAATTCCGGAGCGAACTGGCGATTGATCGCCTCGTGGTCGTCGCCTTCCCGCTTGTTGCGCGTGAAGCCGAAGGCCTGCCGTGCAAGATCGGCCGCGCCTGCGTTCGTGGTCATGATCAGGATCACGTTGCGGAAGTTGATCTGCTTGCCGTTATGGTCAGTCAGCCTGCCGTGATCCATGATCTGCAACAGCACGTTGTACAGATCCGGATGCGCCTTCTCGATTTCGTCGAGCAACACCACGCAATGCGGATGCTGATCCACGCCGTCGGTCAACAAGCCGCCCTGATCGAAGCCGACGTAGCCGGGAGGCGCGCCAATCAGGCGCGACACCGTGTGCCGCTCCATGTATTCGGACATGTCGAAGCGCAACAGCTCGACGCCAAGCGAGGCCGCGAGCTGCTTGGCCACTTCGGTCTTGCCGACGCCGGTGGGGCCCGAGAACAGGTAGCTGCCGATCGGCTTCTCCGGCTCGCGCAGGCCTGCCCGCGCCAGCTTGATCGCTGCGGAAAGCGACTCGATCGCCTTGTCCTGGCCGAACACCACGCGCTTCAAGGTCTGTTCGAGATGCTTCAGCACCTCGGCATCGTCCTTCGACACGCTCTTGGGCGGGATCCGCGCCATGGTCGCGATCGTGGTCTCGATTTCCTTGATGCCGATGGTCTTCTTGCGCCTGTGCTCGGAGACCAGCATCTGTGCGGCACCCGATTCGTCGATCACATCGATCGCCTTGTCGGGTAGCTTGCGGTCGTGGATGTAGCGCGAGGAGAGCTGCACCGCGGCCTCGATCGCCTCATTGGTGTATTTCAGCCGATGGTAATCCTCGAAATAGGGCTTCAGGCCCTTCAGGATCGCAATCGCATCCTCGACCGTCGGCTCGTTGATGTCGATCTTCTGGAACCGGCGCACCAGCGCGCGGTCCTTCTCGAAATGCTGGCGATATTCCTTGTAGGTGGTCGAGCCCATGCAGCGGATGTTGCCCGCGGCGAGCGCAGGCTTGAGCAGGTTGGACGCATCCATCGCGCCGCCGGAGGTGGCGCCGGCGCCAATCACGGTGTGGATTTCATCGATGAACAGGATCGCGTTCGGATGGGCCTCCAGTTCCTTCAAAACCTGTTTGAGCCGCTCCTCGAAATCGCCGCGGTAGCGCGTGCCCGCGAGCAGCGTGCCCATGTCGAGCGAAAACACGGTGGCCGCAGCCAGCACTTCCGGCACTTCCGAGTCGACGATGCGCTTGGCAAGCCCTTCCGCGATCGCGGTCTTGCCGACGCCGGCCTCGCCCACGAACAGCGGGTTGTTCTTCTGCCGGCGGCACAGCACCTGGATCGCGCGGTTGATCTCGGCATTGCGGCCGATCACCGGATCGATCTTGCCGTCACGCGCCTTCTTGTTGAGGTTGACGCAATAGGTTTCGAGCGCCTCGCCCTTCTTCTTGGCGTCCTCGTTGCCCTTGGTCTCGGTCTCCTCGTCGACGCCGCGCACCGGACGCGCTTCGGAGACACCCGGCCGCTTAGCGATGCCGTGGCTGATATAATTGACCGCGTCGTACCGCGTCATGTCCTGCTCCTGCAGGAAATAGGCGGCATGGCTTTCGCGCTCCGCGAAAATCGCGATCAGCACGTTGGCGCCGGTCACTTCTTCGCGACCGGAGGACTGGACGTGAATCACCGCGCGCTGGATCACGCGCTGGAAGCCTGCGGTCGGCTTGGCGTCGTCGGCTCCGTCCGTCACCAGATTTTCGAATTCGGTCTCGAGATAATTGACGAGGCTGGTGCGCAGCTTGTCGAGATCGACGCTGCAGGCACGCATCACCGCGGCCGCATCCGAGTCATCGATCAGCGACAGCAGAAGATGTTCGAGCGTTGCGTATTGATGATGACGCTCGTTCGCAATCGCCAGCGCACGATGCAGGGATTGTTCAAGGCTTTGGGAAAAAGTTGGCATTCGCGTCCTCTATGGCCCCCGGGTATCATGATCGCCATTACCCGGTCAGGCAGCAACAACCTTCGTCGTCCCCTGTCATATAGTTACATGCGATCGTGGCGAAAGACCGGTTCCGCAAACGTGGTTTTCTTCTAAATTCAGGCACCTTCGCGCCACGCAACCATCCCCGAAACTACCGGGAAAACGCTCGCTTTCAGTTAGAACCAATCAATGCAAGACCCGTTCCTTTTCGGTCGGGCCGACAGCCATGCGCGGCTACTTCTTTTCCATCACGCATTGCAGGGGATGCTGGTGCTTGCGCGCAAAATCCATGACCTGCGTCACTTTGGTCTCGGCAATTTCATACGTGAACACGCCGCACTCGCCGATCCCGTGGTGATGGACGTGCAGCATGATCTTGGTGGCCGCTTCGGCGTCCTTCTGGAAGAACTTCTCCAACACGTGAACGACGAACTCCATCGGCGTGTAGTCGTCGTTCAAAATCAGGACACGATAGAGGTTCGGACGCTTGGTCTTCGGCTTGACCTTGGTGATGACCGACGTCGACGGCCCACCGGTCCCGGCATTGCGGTTCTCGTCATTGCTCATTCGGGGAGCAGAAGCGGCTGACGTGGCCGGCGCGGACGGACAAGCTTTGAAAGTTGACTGCAACATGGCTCAGGCGTTCGAAATCAAGGGAAACCGGGCAGCGCATGTTGGCCTCCTTCGCGACAGGCTTGTGGCAGCCACCGCAAAGTGCCCAGCAACGCTTTCCAGATCGCCGCGCCCGGTCCGACCCGTTAGCCGGATCGGCACTTGGAATATGGGTCCGCCGCCGGACCGCCGCAAGCGCTGAGAAGCTGCCCTGGCGCGACCCGCGACCGACCCGATTCCCGGCTCGGCTATCCAACCCAAGGTTAATCGTTTCTGTCCGATTTGACAAAGGACGAGGGCGGCCTGTTTAGCGGCCGTTGAGGATAGCGGGCGCTTTTGGGCGCCCGGCCGGCGATGCACGGGCTTTGACCCGTTTTTGGCGGAACCGGTTTACCTGCTGTTTAGCCGCCCGGGCGGAAATGCTCCTAGAAACCACATTGCGGGTGAACCATGCTCGATACAGCCATTTTCAGTCGCGTTCGCGCTGCCGCTAGCCGGTTCGCCGGGGCCAAAGACGGCAATATCGCGGTGATCTTTGCGATCGCGGCGGTGCCAGTCATCAGCTTCGTCGGGGCGGCGATCGACTATACCCGCGCCAACAGCGCCCGTTCTTCCATGCAGGCGGCGCTCGACTCCACGGCGCTGATGCTGGGCAAGGACCTGACCGACGGCAAAATCACCGCCTCGCAGATCACGGAGAAGGCGGACGCCTACTTCAAGGCGCTCTATACCAACACCGAGGCCAAGTCGGTGGCTGTGAACGCCACCTACACGCTACCCAGTGGCGGGAAACCGGCGACGATCCTCGTCAACGGTTCCGGTAGCGTGACTACCGACTTCATCAGGGTAGCCGGCTTCCCCAAGATCGATTTTGGCACCAGCTCCACCGCAGCATGGGGCAACGTGCGGATGCGGGTCGCGCTGGCACTCGACGTGACGGGATCGATGGACAATGATGGCAAGATGACCGCGATGAAGCCCGCGGCAAAAGCCCTGATCGACCAGATCGCCGCCCTCGCCAAGAACCCGGGCGATGTCTACGTTTCGCTCATTCCATTCGCCAAGGACGTCAATGTCGGCGCCAGCAACTACAACGAGAGCTGGATCAAGTGGACCGACTGGGAAAACGCCAACCCGAACTGGGGTTCGTGCAGCAATTCCAGCTACACAAAAAGGTCAACCTGCAAGAGTAACGGCCATGTCTGGACCCCGGATCACACCCGGTGGAACGGTTGCGTCACGGATCGCGACCCGGACTACGATACCAAGAACACCACGCCGACTTCTGACTCTTCCACCCCTTCCACCAAGTTTTACGCCGAGCAATACAACGCCTGCCCGGCGCAACTGATGCCGCTCACCTATGACTTTGCTGCACTGAAGACCAAAGTCGACTCGCTTGTTCCGAACGGCGGCACTAACCAGACGATCGGGATCGCCTGGGGATGGCAATCCCTCACCCAGGGCGTGCCGCTCAATGCACCGGCGGAAGATCCCAACTATACCTACAAGAAGGTGTTGATCGTGATGTCCGACGGTCTGAACACACAGGATCGCTGGCCGTCACACGGAGATGGCCAAACCCAATTTAATGGCGCGATCGACGCCCGTCAGAAGGTCCAGTGCGACAACATCAAGGCGCAGGACATCACCATCTATACGATGCACGTCAACACCAACGGCGACCCGACGTCCGCCATTCTGAAGTATTGCGCCAGCGGCTCGGACAAGTTCTCGACCGTGACCTCCTCGAGCCAGATCGCGGCGGCATTCGCCGCGATCGCGACGTCGCTCTCCAAGCTGCGCGTCGCGAAATAACCGCCCGTTCACAGGCACAAGAAAAAGCCCGGCCGCAACGGCCGGGCTTTTTAGTTTGGAAAGCACGAAATCGCGAATTAGTGCGCAGCAGGGTGAACTTGGTGACCAAGCCTTCGTAGGGCTTGAACGTCTGCTTGGCGAGATCGGTATAGAGGCCGGCGATCTTCTGCGACTCCGCGACGAAGGTCTCATAGGAAGAGCGGGCAAATTCGGTCTGCGCTTCGAGCGCCTTGTCCAGCGACTTCACGCCGGAGAGCTTCTCGACAAACGACTTGGTGTCTTCGAACGACTTCTTGGCGTAGTCGCCGTAGGCGGTTGCGATCGCCTGAACGCCGCTCTGCAGGTTGCTCGCGGAAGCGGCGACCGATTCAAGATGCTCTTTGCCGTAGTTCTGAATGTCTTCAACCTTCACCATCATGGAGTCCTTTCCCAGACTAAAAATGCAAATCGATTGCCGGGAGGTCCCGACCCCCCTGACACTCCCTGTGTATGTGCACTGCACAATGAAGTCAAGGAATTCTTGTGCGACGCACAAATATATCGCTTTAGCTGAAAACCCAAGGTATTACGCAACGGTTGCTTAATCTTTTGGAAACTCGCTCCGCCTAACCTGATTCCGGACTTGTTCGCCTTCCGACAGGTAGCCCGAAAGCTGTTTGCGAACAGCACCTTAGCTACAAAAGCGACCTGATCGGCCGACTGGACCGCGCCAAACGGCCGGACCTGTGCGTCGAGAGGGATGCGTCCGTGGTCGTTGGGCACAATTTCGCCTCACGAGCCGGTGATCAAGATAGAAATTGGGACGGGGAAGTAAATGCTTCGTACAACCTTGGCTTCCTCGCGCGCGTTGCGAGTGTGTGCCCTCGGGCTCATTACCTTCACCACGGCTATACTGATCAGCAGCGAGAGCGCCGAAGCGCGCCGCTACAAGCATCGTCGCCACCACGTCGTCCGCGAAAGCTACAGCCCCCAGTTCTCCTCGATCATCGTCGACGGCAATTCCGGCGCGGTGCTCTCCTCGAACAATCCGGACGGCGTCCGGCGCCCGGCTTCGCTCACCAAGATCATGACGCTCTATCTGCTGTTCGAGCGCCTCGAATCCGGCAAGATGAAGCTGGATACCGAGATGGAAGTGTCGGAGTTCGCTTCTGAACAGGCGCCGACCAAGCTCGGCCTGCGGCCGGGCCAGACCATCAAGGTCGAGGACGCCATCAAGGGCCTGGTGACACGCTCCGCCAACGACGCCTCGGTGGTGATCGCGGAGGCCATTGCCGGCAACGAGGCCGATTTCGCCAAATTGATGACGGGCAAGGCGCGCGCGCTCGGCATGAGCAAGACCACCTATCGCAACGCGTCCGGCCTGCCCAACGACGAACAGCTCACCACGGCGCGCGATCAGGCCACGCTGGGCCGCGCGATCCAGGACCGCTTCCCGCGCTATTACCGCTACTTCTCGACCTCCGTGTTTGCCTATCGCGGCCAGTCGATCCGTAACCACAATCGCCTGCTCGGCAATGTCGAAGGCGTCGATGGCATCAAGACCGGCTACACCCGCGCTTCCGGCTTCAACCTCGTCAGCTCGATGCGCCGCGGCAACCGTCACCTTGTCGGCGTGGTATTGGGCGGCCGCAGCGGCGGCTCGCGCGACGCCATCATGCGCAACCTGCTTGCCGAAAACCTCGAAAAGGGGGCGACCAAGCGTACCGTCGCCGCGATCACCGAACGTAACCCCGCCGACGGCTCCGTCGATGTGGCCGAAGCCGAGACCGCGTCGCGGCCGGCGGAGACGGTCCAGGTCAACGGCGCCATCGCAGCCGCCGAACCGGCGCTCGCCGCCCTGCCCGCGACCCGCTCGATCGCTCCAGCCAAGCCGTCGCTGATGGCGGCTGCCGCCGCAGCCCTGCCGCCGTCGCCCAGCAAACCCGATACGACCCGGTTCGAGCCGCAGGCCAAGCCCGAACCCGCACCGCTGACCAGCGGAGTCCTACAGACCCAGTCGATCGCAGCGATCCCGGGCTCTGCCGAACCGATGAAGCCGGTCAAGGTCAAGACGGTCCAGGTGAAGGCCGGGCCGATGAAATTGGCTTCGGCTGGTTCGTCGCAGCCGACGCCCCCCGTCACCCACACCATCCCCGCCCGCGCTGAAGTGGCCGAGACGTCCAGCGCCGTGGTGGCGAAGGCAGCAGAGACCAACAGGACCGAACCCGCCAAGGTCGCGATGCCGCCGCAGCCGGCCAATCACGGCACCGGACAGGGCGTGCTCGGCGTGTTGTCTGCCTCGAGCCTGGCGCAAGCCCCTCGCAAGCAGGTGCGTCACACGCGCTGGCCTATGCCGACCCGGCCCCACGCACCCAGCACCCGCAGGCCGCGCCCCAGAACGGCGCAGTCAAGCCCGCTGCACCTGCCGTAGCCCGCACCGGATGGATCATCCAGGTCGGCGCGCTGGAAAGCGAAAGCGAAGCCAAGCAGCGGATCGATCTCGCCCGCACCAAGGCCAGCAGCCTGCTCAGCAAGGCCGATCCCTTCACCGAGCCGGTCGTCGCCAAGGACAACCGCATGCTGTTCCGCGCCCGTTTCGCCGGCCTCGAGCGCGATCAGGCCGAAGCGGTCTGCCGTACGCTCAAGCGCGCCGAGATTTCCTGCATTACCGTTCGCAACTGATCGGTCGACCGGTTCGAAATAGCAGGCCGGCGCGCAAGCGCCAGCTTTGTTGTTTTAACCACACAGTCGGAATCCCAATTGTGTGATGACCGCCAATCGGTCCTTCGAAAACTTCTCGTCAAGAATTTGCGGTTAAGTTTTCCGGAAAGAACGATCGACCGTGCCGGCTAACGGTGGGCGATATGGGGCCATCAGTCAGAGAACAGAAGCAGCTCTCGGTTTGTAGCGTCGGTAGAGTGAGCCGGAGTTAGCTGAGATGCGTGCGAAGCAGAGTATCCTTGGCCTCGTTTACACGGGCGGCGAGGTACGTCGACCCCCTTGGTCGGGATGCAGTTTCTTCATCGGGGGGGGGGGGGGGGGGGGGGGGGGGGGGGGGGGGGGGGGGGGGGGGGGGGGGGGGGGGGGGGGGGGGGGGGGGGGGGGGGGGGGGGGGGGGAGGGCGCGGTGCGCCCGGCTGATGTCGTCGCGCCCCGCCCCCGGCTGCAGGCCAAGGATCTGATAGGCCTCCTCGTTCGTCATTTTACCGTTCGGCGCCGCACGTCGTTGCCCCCTGCCGCGTCGCTCTGCGCGTTCTGACGCCAGGCGGGAAACCGGCGGTCCAGATAGCTTTCAAGTAAGGCTACGCTCTCGGCATCGAAGCCTGCCGTCATCGCGATCAATTGCGGCAGATCGAACTCGTCGAGCGAACGCCCGGCATTCGGCCCCTCCACGATCTGGCCCGACAGCTCGCCGCTGTCATGATCGAGGCTCATGTCGAGAAACTGCGAGCGCACGCGCGAGGCCTGTCCCGCCGAGCGCGGCGTGCCGCCGCCGAAGATTCCCCCGAAATTGCTGAAGCTACCCGGCCCGAACGGCGAC
The DNA here is from genome assembly GCA_043099345.1 of Bradyrhizobium sp. TZ2. Classification (GTDB taxonomy): domain Bacteria; phylum Pseudomonadota; class Alphaproteobacteria; order Rhizobiales; family Xanthobacteraceae; genus Bradyrhizobium. The sequence continues at coordinate 5,700,323 of CP170752.1, forward strand.
CAGCCAAGCAGCCCGGCGCCGAAGATGCCGAGCGGAATCGCGACCGCAAGCTCGCCCCGCAGGCCAGTGAACGCTGCGACCGCCAGCGCGATGACTCCACCCACGATCTTGACCACGCGCGCGAGCACGACGGGATTGGCTGCACGAAACATCTGCAGCAGGAGATAGAGAAGGACAACGGCGACGACGCCGGCAATCAGGGTTGGCATGGCCTTAATATAGTCGCATCCGCGCCGAAAAGCATCGCGGTCCGCCCGTTGGAAACCGGGGCCGCGATCACTTCATCTGGCCGATCAGCAAGGCCGCGCCGCTCGCGGTTTTCGACAGGGCCAGCAGCGCCTCGCGCCCGCCGGCGGCATAGGCTGCGGCGGCGCGCAGGAGTTCGCGCAATTGCGCCGCGGCGCCGGGATCGAACCTGCACCATGCGCCGCCGGTGAGCCGCGCAATCTCGCGAAACGCCTGTTCGGCGGTGGCGTCGTGGCCTTCCTGGAACATGAAAACGGGCACCTTGAGCAGGCCGAGCTCGCCTGCCTTGGCGCAGAGGTCGTCGACCGGCTCCTCCATGGCGTCGCCGACGAACACCACGGCGCGTACGGCGGATGCCACCGCCTCGCGGCGCGCCTCCGACAGCACCTTGCCGATCTGGGTATTGCCGCCCCGGCACTCGATCTTGCTCATCAGCTTTGCAAGCTGGCCGGAGTCGGAAATCCAGCCCGTGGCCCGGCATTCGTTCAGGCCGCGATAGTAGACGAGCCGAATATCGAGGCTGCCCAGTGCCCCCGCCTCACGGAACATATCGGCCTGCAGCGCGCAGGCCATGTCCCAGGTCGGCTGCCGGCTCATGGTGGCGTCGAGCGCAAACACCAGCCTTCCCCTGGCGCCTGGACGGTGCGGCGACATCGCCCGCGCCTTGGCGACAAAGGCAGCGATGTCCTCGGCAGCGGACGTCCTCGCCTCCGGCAAAGGACCAGACTTGCGCGCCTCGGGTTTTGCGCCGAGGTGACGTCGCCTGCCGATTTCGGTTTGTCTCGGTCGCCAGCCATGAGCGCTCGCAGTGTGTGCTGCAGGCTCTATGTGGGACGGCGGCCAGAAGGGATCAATGCGCTCGAATGTGATCAAGCCGGGATAGCGCGACGCTCGCCGCTAGTTCGTCACCGGCTTGTTCTTCGGCGCCGGATTCGGATTGTTGCTCGCCAGCGGCACCGGTCCCGGGCTGCTCGTCAGGATGTCCGGCACCTGGGTCGGCACCGGCTTCAGCGCGCTCTTGTCGGACTCGTCAAGGAACTTGTCGAGCATGGATTGGATCGACGATTTGGCAGCGTCAGGTCCGGTGTCCCGCATGTCATTGTGCTGGAAGCCAGTGTTCACGACCGTGATCCCGGCCTGCTCGCACTGCTCGTCATCAGGCACAACGCCGGGATCGGGCTTGAACTGGGTATCCTTCGAGCGGAACGACAGGATCTTGAACTTGCCTTCGGTCAGGAACGGTACGCGCAGATTGTCGAGCGTCACGACCTTCTTGATCTCGTCGGGATATTGCTTGGCGAAGTACATCGAGATGTCGCCGCCCATCGAGTGGCCGACCATGGTCACCTTGTCGTAGTCGGCGTTCGGCTGGACCCTTTTTCATTTCTCCGATGGCGAAATGGATGTTGGCAACGCCGCGCTGGATCTGCGGCAGCCGGCCGACATAGAGTTCCCCGACCTTGGTCACCATCGGCGGATCGGTCGGCAGGTCGTGCTGCGGGCTAATCGCAAGATAGCCGCGCGCAGCGAAGATGTTTGCGAGGAAGGAATACTCGGTGTGCTTGACGGTATTGCCGTGGTTGAGGATCGCAACCGGAAGCTTGATCAAGCCGGCATCGGCCTGCATTTCCTTGTCGAAGCGTACGGCGACATTGACGGCGACCAGGCGATTGTCGCGTGCGGGATCATGAAACGCGATTGTCTCGTGACGGATCGCCCACTTGCTCGCGGTAAAATACGCGACAGCGACCAGCACCGAGAGTGAAAGCAGAACGACGATCCCACGTTTCATATTCGTCCTCGCGCCCCGCTTCAGGGCCATCCCTTGTTTGGGGACTCTTCGGTCCCTTCTTCATGATATATGTCACGGTGCCGTGACATAAAGGCCAAATGTTGTGTATTGACCGCCTGATCGTTGTGCGCCGCACCTATCCATTATGCAGTTGCTCGGTTCCTCCGGAAATGCAGCCGCTTTCCCTTACGACGCGGTCCGCCAAGCTTCGGTTCGATCGTTCGATAAAAGTCTAATGAAAACGGGATTCTAGACCGCTTGTTCCATGGGCATTCCGACGCACGGCTGGAAATCCTGGTAAAAACACGGGATTTCGGGCGGAAGAAGGCGATTTTCGGTGCCGGGAACCCTGGAGCCCGCGGCTCCCGCCCCGTGCGGCTTCCCGGCGAGTCCAGCGGCGCGCCCTGTGAACGGCGTCCCAGGCGCTGATCGTCCTAGGCGCTGATGATGTCGTGGACTTCGAGCGGCTTGTCGATCTGGGTGAACCATTCGGCGCGGTTGGCGGCACGGCGGCGGCCGCGCTCATCAAGCGGCAGCTTTAGCTGGCGCAGGAGGCTCGTCACTTCCTCGCGTGCCGTCACATGGCCCATGCTGGGCCGTGTGCCCAGCGTCGCCTCGTCAATGTCATCGAGGGCGGTCAGCCCGCGCGGGAAGAATTCACGGTAAACCACCCGCTCGGCAAACCCGTCGATCGAACGGAAGCCGAGCCGCAGCGAAAGATCCTTCAGACCGTCGGCGACGAGCTGCTTGTTGCGCGAACCGATCATCGACAGGCGGTTTCGCACCACGATCCAGTCGGTGGTGGCACCGTCGAGCTGGCGGCGCTTTCGCCTGACGTCGCGCACCATCTCCGCATAATGGCTTTCGCCGGTCACGGAATAGGTGGCGGGATCGACGGTACCAAGCACGTCAAAATCGAGGAAGCTGTCATTGATCGGGGTTACCAGCGTATCGGCCATCGAATGCGCCAGGCGCATCAGATAAGGTCGGAACCCGGCGTATCGATGACGATGAAGTCGTAGGCACGCTCGACCGCGCTCACCGCTTCCATGAATTGCTGGAATTCGGAGTTTTCGTTGTCGGCGATCTGCATCGTCTCGCCGAGCTTGATGCAGTAGTGCACCGGAATTTCGAGATCGAGACCGGTGCGGCGCGCCCACGCGTTCCGATTGCCGATATAGCGGGTGAAACTTTGCTGGCGGCAATCGAGATCGATGGTGGCGACGCGCTGTCCGGCTTTCATCAGGGCAACGGCAATATGCAAGGCGGTGGTGGATTTTCCCGACCCGCCCTTCTCGTTACCCAGCACCACAACGTGTGCTGAACCGGATTGTCCCTGACTCGCTTGAACCAACATGACTCAACCCCCGCTATTATCTTCAAATCACGCGCGGCTGCGGTCAAGCGAAATGCGCGACGACGCATTCAATTCGCGCGCTGCGTGTCTTTAATGATGAATCCTTCGACGGTCCGCGCTCGCTTGGGCTCGCATGAGCTCCCGCATGCTTGCCGCTGCTGAGTTACCTTGGCGGCAGCGCTCTCGCCTTATAAGGTCGGCGCCCGCCGAGCGATCCCGGGGCCCGCGCCCCCACCCCATCAGAAACTGCAAGAGATCGAGCCCAGATGTCGCGAAGTCCCATGGTCGTCCGTACCGTTCCCGCCTTGCGTCGCGCCATCGAGGCCTTGCGCGCCCGAAAGGCCACCGTCGCGCTGGTGCCGACCATGGGAGCGCTCCATGACGGACACGTGTCGCTGGTGCGGCTCGCCAGGCGTCGCGCACAGAAAGTCATCGTCTCGATCTTCGTCAACCCCACGCAGTTCTCGCCGACGGAGGATTTCGGCTCGTACCCGCGCACCTGGAAGGCCGACGTCGCCAAACTCTCCGCCGAGAAGGTCGAACTCATATGGAATCCCGATGTCAAGGCGATGTACCCGGATGGTTTCGCCACCCGGATCGTGCCCGAAGGTCCGGCCACCGCCGGCCTAGAGGATCGTTTCCGGCCGCATTTCTTCGGCGGCGTCGCCACCGTGGTCGGCAAGCTGTTCACCCAATGCCGGCCTGATGTCGCGATCTTCGGCGAGAAGGACTTTCAGCAATTGCGGGTGGTGACGCAAATGGCAGCCGATCTCGACCTCGGCGTCAAGGTGATCGGCTCGCGCACCGTGCGGGAGCGCGACGGGCTCGCGATGTCCTCGCGCAACGTCTACCTCTCGGCGGAGGAACGGCAGACCGCGCCGACGCTGTACCGCGCCATGAAGGAAGCGCCAAACGGCTCAAGGCCGGCGACGAATTCGAGACCGTGATGGCCGCAGGCCGTGAGCTGATCGCGCGCGCCGGATTCGCGCTGGACTATTTCGAGGCCCGGCACGCTGAGACGCTGGCGCCGATTAGCTCGGTAAAGGATGGACCGGTCCGGATCCTGGTCGCCGCGAAGCTTGGAAGTACGCGCCTGATCGACAACATCGGGGTTTAGAGCCGGATCCGGCGCGGTCGGATCAGAGCAATCCCAGATCGCGCAATTCGCGGCGCATCGGTTCCGGCATTGCCGCCACGCTGGCGGCTGAGGACCTGGTGAGGTCGGGCGGCGCGGCGTCCTCGGTCAGGTAGCGCCAGCCCTGGAACGGCCGCATCGGCCGCGGCGAGACGGCGAAGACCTTGGGCTGCATCACCAAGCGACAGCGGCCGATGCCGTCCTTGTCGCGAAACGGCTCGATCGCGATGATCTTTTCGCGTGCGGCGATTTCACCTTTGATCACCCAGTAGAGCGAGCCGCCAGCCAACAATTCGCCGTCGCGCTTTGGCGTCATCCGCGTGACGTGGACGTGACGGAGCGGCAGGCCCTTTTCCTGGCGGTTGCCATGCGTTCGGCAACCCAGCCCTTGAGTTCCTTGACCGACTCGCAGCCGACGGCAAGCTTGATGGAGATGAAGCGGCATGATCTCGCCGATGTAGCGGCCTGCGTGCGCTTTGAAAAGATCATTCGTTGCTATCAGCTGTGGGCGCCGCGGCCGTCGGCGAAAGCTGGACCGGCGCCGCGGCAGGCGCGCGTTTCGGCGGCGGGGCGGCTTCTTGGCTGCGGCCTGCGCCGGCGATGTCGCCGCCGTGGCCGGCGCCGGGGCCGGACGCGGTGGCTTCGGCGCGGCGGCACCGAGCGGCGGCTCAGGCGTCATGATGTTGACCGGCGGGGTGGAGGCAGAACTCGGAAATTCGGCGTTGGTGGGTTTGCCCGTGGGAACGGACGGCGGCAGGCCTGCGAGCAGCCCCGCCGCGGCGCCAGTTTGCGGCGGCGCGTTCCAGGATGGCGCATAGCGCGTGATGAGGTTCTCGTAGATGCGCTCGTCCATGTTGGCCGCAATCTGGTTTTTGTTGGTCAACGAGCGGAACACCGGGCATGCTGACGGCGTGCAATGGTCGCGCGCCATCAGCACATAAGCCATCAGTCCGTAACGATCGCGCTCGACGGCGCGGCGCAGGGCCAGCAGGTCGGAGCCGGCACCCTTGTTCGCGGTGGCGACATCGCCCAGGGAGATCAGCAGCGTGATCTGGGAGGCCGCATAGGCCACGGCCGCCGCGGCCGACTCGGCGGAGCCGAACAGCGCCTTCTCGCAGGCGGTCAGGACAGCGTCGCCCGCGAGGTCGTCGACACAGGAAAGCTGCGGCAATGCCGCACTTGTCGGCTGAACGAAGCGGGTCTCCGCCGGCGCGGTCCGATTCCCCGTGCTGAAGCCGTGAACGGTCGCCGCCCCCGCGACGCCGATGGAAAGCAATGTGATGACCGCCAGCGCGCCGTTGGCCAAGGATTTATCCGCGCGCAACAGCATGACCAGAACGATGATCCCGAAAAACCCCGCCGCGGCCAGCGTCAGCCACATCGGAAGGTTCGGCGAGCGCCAGACGTGATCCAGCGACGAAGCCCAGGCCGAGTTCATGCGCGGTGTCCCTCAACGCAGCAACAAAACGCGATCGAAAGGCGAATGCGTCTTTACCGCATTCGCTTTTCGGCAGAATGGTTCTGCGAACGGGGCCTTTTGACGGCGGTCGAATTGGAACCTCGTCAAGCGGCTGCTTGCGCACAATTGAATCAGGAAATCGCGAGCTGGCTTTCCTTGGCGACCCGTTCGAAAGCTTCGGTCGAGTTTTTGATGCGATACTGACAGTCGTCGCCATCGGTCGGAAGCAGCCGGATCACCTCATAGGTGCCGCTGGCGGCCGGACGGGCAACATTGCTGGCAGTAAAATAGACAGTCTCTCCAACGGAGTACTTATGCTTCAACGCCCTCTCCATCACGCAAGAACGCCGGCCGCGCTCACGGTCCCGCTAGCTTTCGGCCGACTTGAGAACCCTGTGGCAACTTAGCACGCCCGTCCCCCCCAAAAGCCAGCACATTGAGGCATGGCAAACACGCAGATTCTGCATGTTTTTCAGGGCGATAAAGGGGAATTTGGAGTTCCCGGAATCCGCATCGCCGACTCTCCAAGCCGGTCTCCTGTCTGGTACCCGACGGACCAGACTCCCAGCCGCCCGGAGCCGAGTACCCCCGACCGACCTCATAAGCGCCAACCTGGGTCTGCCCGGCTTCAGACCGTCTCGAACCGTTCGATGACGAGCGTCTCGGCAACGCCGGCACGGGTCCATTCCTGGAACGCCGGCAACGTCATCATCGCATCGAAATAATGCCGGGCATCGCCGGTCACCTCGATCGCATAGGTGCGAAAACGATGCACCACCGGCGCGAACATCGCATCGGCGCCGCTGAAGGCGCCGAACAGGAACGGCCCCTCTTTTCCGTAACGCCTGTTGCAATCGGCCCAGATTTCCTGAATGCGCGCGACATTGGAGCGCGCATCATCCGACAGCTCGATCGCGCCGACCGGACGATGCAGGTTCATGCCGCATTCATTGCGCAGCGGCATGAAGCCCGAATGCATCTCGGCTGAAATCGAACGTGCATGCGCGCGGCGCGCGCGGTCTTCCGGCCACAGCCCTGCCTGCGGGAATTTCTCGGCGAGATACTCGATGATCGAAAGCGAATCCCACACCGTGACGGCGCCATCAATCAGCGCCGGCACCTTGCCGGAATGCGAAAAGCTCAAGAGCCGGTCCTTGTCGGCCTTGTCGTCGGTGTAGAGCGGGATGAACACCTCGTCGAAAGCGATGTCGTTGGCGCGCAGCGCCAGCCACGGCCGCATCGACCATGATGAATAGTTCTTGTTGCCGATGACCAGTTTCAACATTTGCGGGGAAATCCTGTTGGGATCGTGATCTTGCCATAGTGCGCTACGGGCGTTCAACCTGTACACCACCATGACCGGGCGATCACGAGGAAAGCAGCATGTCCGCATACTGGGTCGATATCGCGGCCGTCGCTTTCTTCATCGTGGAGTGGCTGATCTACGGCATTACGCTCGAGCACACCGCCTATGGCCGCGACAGCCTCTCGGCGCGCATGAACGGCTACCGCGAGGTATGGGTGCGAAACATGCTCGACCGCGAGGCGCGCATGGTCGACATGCAGATCATGGCGTCGCTGCAGAACGGCACCGCCTTCTTTGCCTCTACGAGTCTAATTGCGATCGGCGGCGCACTGGCGCTGCTCAGGGCGACTAGCGATGCACTGGCCGTGCTTCGTGAGCTGCCGGTCGATCTCACCCCCTCGCCCGCGTTGTGGGAAATCAAATGCGTCGGCCTGGTCCTGATCTTCATCTACGCCTTCTTCAAGTTCGCCTGGTCCTACCGCCTGTTCAACTATGTCGCGATCCTGCTCGGCGCGATGCCGCCGTCGTCACAGCGCGACACAGCGGAAGCGGAAGCCCATGTGATGCGCACGACGCGGTTGTTCGAAGCGGCCGGCCGGCACTTCAACCGCGGCCAGCGCGCGTTCTTCTTCGCGCTCGGCTACCTCGGCTGGTTCGTCAGCCCATGGGTATTGCTGTTGACGACGGCGCTCGTCGTCATCGTCACCTGGCGGCGGCAGTTCGCCTCGAACGCCTGGCGGGCGATGGGGAGCTAGCGCAAGAAGGACCGGAGAAAGACGTCGTGGAAAACTGAAGCCTCCGCCGCAACTCCGCGCAACGCCAGAGTGCATTTGAGAAGTAAGTTTCAAATTCAGATGGCCGCCCCGGCCAGCAAGAAGGCAGCGCCGAGCGCGACCAGCACAAGACCAGGCCAGTTCGATTTGAACTCAAAGCCGCCAGCCGGTCTTGAAGGTTCCAGGGTGTCGCTGGGTTGCCCGGCGCGAAGTCGCCTTCTACCGCTTAGTCGGCCACGCCAGATTGGTTGAAACGCCATCTGCAGCATCCCGCCGAAAACAAGAAGCACACCAAGCCAAATGAGTGTCATGCTCGTCTCCCGCCAGTGAAGGGGGCCGCGAGATTGCCTGCCGTCGGGGGCTCGACGTCCCTTTGACTGTCCTTCAACGTCCAGCCGGCAATATCGTTTCGTATCATCGCGTTGCGTCGGCGGGAGTTCCAATTGGCTTGACGTTGCGTCCGCGGTTCGTACCGAGCCAGCCCCCAGCGAGGCGGCCTCAGCCCCTCGCAGCGGCCTCCAGTCCGGCAATGTCGAGCTTCACCATCTTCAGCATGGCTTCGGTGACGCGCTTGACCTTGTCTGCGTCGGGATCGTTCATCAGCTCGCCGAGCCGCTTGGGCGCAATCTGCCAGCAGAGGCCCCACCGGTCTCGCACCCAGCCGCATTGCTCGATCTGGCCGCCCTCCTTCAACGCATCCCACAGGCGATCAATCTCGGCCTGGGTGTCGCATTCGACCATGATCGAGAAGCTGTGGTTGAACGGGTCGAGGGGACCCGCTTCGATCGCCATGTAGCGCTGGTCACCCAGGGTGAAGGCTGCGATCTTGACGCTGCCCGCCGGGCCACTCGGGGTATCGACAGGCAGAGGCGAGACCCAGTGGACCGACGAGCCGTGGACGAGCGAGGTGTAGAAGCCGATAGCTGCCTCCATGTCCTTCTCGAACCAGAGATGCTGTGTGACCTTCATCGTGATGTTCCTTTCGACCATGGACAGGCTCGGGCCGCCGACTCGGGCGGTTCCCATCCCAAGGACGGACGGCGGGGGCTGCCTGCGACAGGGGCCGATGAATTTTCTTGCGGGGTCCGCGCGCCGATCGGATGGACGTCTGAATAGCAACGCCAGCATTCACCAGCGATACGTGCGGCAACTTCAATGCACTGAAAGCGACGCGTACTCCCTTGCCAAAAAATCCAGAAGCGCGCGGACGGAGGGCAGCAAACCGCGCCGAGATGGGAATACGGCATGGATGATCCCGGATCTCGGCGTCCAATCAGGAAGAACGTTGATCAAACTCCCGGCTTTCACGTCCTCCTCGACGATGAATGTTGGAAGCTGACAGACACCGACTCCGCGCAGTGCGGCGAGCCGCAGCGCGACCATATCCTCCGTGACGAAGCGCGGCCGATGCCGAACAGTGGCTGTCGCGCCATCCAGTCCACTGAGCTGCCAGTCGTGCTCGTGCTTCGCGGGCTCCCAGGCAAGACTCGGTAGTGTTGCGAGATCGGCCGGCACCAGCGGTCGCGTCAGGTGCTTGCACAGCGACGGGGTCGCGACTAGGAGCTGCGGGCTGTCGGCCAGCTTGCGGATCACGAGCTCGCTGTCCTCCAGCGGCGGAAAGCGCACCCGGATCGCGAGATCGAATCCTTCGCGGATGACGTCGATGCGCCGGTTGGTGCTTTCCAGCAGCACTTCCACCTTCGGGCACTCGGCCATGAAGCGCGCGATCATCTCGCCGATCTGAAAATAAATCACCGAGGAAGGGCAAGCCACCCGCACGGTGCCCCGAGGTTCGGCGCGCATACGATCGATGACATCCTGCGCCGCATCGGCTTCCACCAGCATCGCCGCGCAGTGGCGATAGTACTCCTGGCCGATCTCGGAAATTGCAAAACGCCGCGTCGAGCGTTGGACCAGACGTACTCCGAGCCGTTCTTCGAGTAGACCGATGCGCCGGCTCAGCCGCGAGCGCGGCATGCCGAGCTTGCGGGCCGCGGCGGCGAAGCCGTTCTGGTCCACCACCTCGACAAAGAACCGGAGATCGTTGAGGTCCTGCATTTCGTATTGTCCTATGAATAGGACACACTAGTGCAAAAGAGCTGTCTACTCTAGTTTTGTCGCGCTCGTATTCTTCTCCACAACGAGGCTCCTGCTGGCGCCTCGATAAGGAGAAGTCCAATGAGAAAGGTTACTGGGGTTTACAGCGCTCCGAGGCCGCACTGGGTCGGGGACGGCTTTCCGGTGCGGTCGCTGTTCTCGCATGCCAGCCACGGCGATCACGTCAGTCCGTTCCTGCTGCTCGACTACGCAGGACCGGCCGAGTTCGTGCCGGCAGCCGCACCGCGCGGCGTGGGCGTACATCCGCATCGCGGCTTCGAAACCGTGACCATTGTCTATCGTGGCGAAGTCGAGCATCGCGATTCCACCGGCAATGGCGGCGTCATCGGCCCTGGTGACGTGCAATGGATGACGGCCGCGTCAGGCATTCTCCACGAGGAATTTCACTCGCAGTCGTTTACGAAGAAGGGCGGCACGCTCGAGATGGTGCAGCTCTGGGTCAACCTGCCGAGGAAGGACAAGAACGCCGCACCTGGTTACCAGACGCTGCTCGACCGTGACATCCCGGCGGTGCCACTGCCGGATCAGGCCGGCACGCTGCGCGTGATCGCGGGCGACTATAACGGCAGTCGCGGGCCGGCGAGGACCTTCACCCCGATCGATCTGTGGGATGTGCAATTGCGTAGCGGCGGCACCGCTTCGCTGAGCGTGCCTGAGGGGCGCACCGTCGCGGTCGTCGTACTGAAGGGTACAGTACAGGTGAACCGCGATGCGATCGTGCGCGAAGCAGAGTTCGTGCTGCTCGACAGGATCGGCGGAGAGTTCTCGCTGGACGCGAACGGCGATGCATCGGTGCTTATCCTGAGCGGCGAACCGATCAAGGAGCCGGTTGTGATGCATGGTCCGTTCGTCATGAACACAGAGGGCGAAATCAAGCAGGCCATGCTCGACTTCGAGCGCGGCCGCTTCGGAAGAATCGAGAAAGTCTGACAGACAGGCCGGTCCTCTTCGGAGGGCTGGCCGCTTTGTCGTGCAGAAACCGGATGAGAACGCTCGCACCATCCGGGGACTCCAAATCCCTCTTAGCAAGCCGAGCATATGTCGACAGGAGAGCCAAATGACTACAATTGCGACGCCTGCAAACTTCAATGGCCAGAGACCGGTTATTGATCCAAACGATGCGGCAATGCTGCTTATCGACCATCAGAGCGGTCTCTTTCAGACTGTCGGCGACATGCCGATGCCGGAATTGCGCTCCCGAGCTGCAGCGCTCGCCAAAATGGCATCCCTGAGCAAGATGCCGGTGATCACCACCGCCTCGGTACCTCAGGGACCGAACGGGCCGTTGATCCCCGAGATCCATGAGAACGCACCCCACGCCAAATACGTCGCACGCAGGGGCGAGATCAATGCGTGGGACAACCCGGACTTCGTTGCGGCGGTCAAGGCCACCGGCCGCAATACGCTGATCATCGCCGGCACCATTACCAGCGTCTGCATGGCGTTCCCGTCGATCGCGGCGGTCCACGACGGTTACAAGGTGTTCGCCGTGGTCGATGCGTCCGGCACCTACTCGAAGATGGCGCAGGAGATCACGTTGCTCCGCGTCGTGCAGGCCGGCGTCGTGCCGATGGACACCGCTGCCGTCGCATCGGAACTACAAAAAACCTGGCATCGGGATGATGCCAAGGAGTGGGCCGAGATCTACACGAAGATCTTCCCGCCCTACCAATTACTCATCGAAAGCTACATGAAGGCACAGCAGGTCGAGAAGGAGCATGAGCAACTCGACTCACAGCGAGCCGCATGAATTCAGCATCGGGCATGGCGACGCTTCGGAGTCGCCATGCCCGACCGAAATCCTGTTCATCTCGACCTCCGACAATCAATCAAAACCTGTACACGGCGGACAGGTAGGTGAAGTCCACATCGCGGCCGCCTACCGATTTGAGAACCCTGGAAGGATCGAAGTGCACATAGCCGAGACCGATCTCGATATGACGATCTAACTGCCAAGCGAGATCTATGGAAAACTGACGACCCGTGAATCTGCCTGGCTGACCCGCCGTTCCAGCCACGGGCACGCCGGCTCCGGTGTAAACGGCGTCGGCCGTCGTCGCGCGCCAGAGGAAGTCGTAACCAAACGTTAGCTTTAGATTCTGCGCCGGCGAAAACGACAGCGTTGGCTGCAGGTCCATGACGTTCGACGGCCCAAGGAGTGCAGCCTGGTTGAAATATGCCAGCTTCGGGAAAAGCGGGTTCAAGGTGCCCAGCGTTGCGTCACGCAAATTGTGGTCACCGCTCCCGACATCGGCTTTCAGGCCGAGGCGCACCTTCCAACCGGCAGGGTCAAACGTGTAGCCCGTGTCGGTTGAGAAGCCCCACGCCAGGATATTTTTTTCTGCAAAGGTCCCGAATTGCCCGAGTGCCTCCCAATCCCAGTCCCAGCCTCCGGCAGCACCGAAGAAGCGCGACCCGATCGTGTGTCGTCTCTCCTCGCCTAGCCCCGCAGCGTAGCGGGCTAGTTTGTTCTCGAAACCAAGATAGTAAGCGTCGAGCTTTCCGCCCGGCATGAAGCTCGCCGGCATGGTGGCATAGAACCCCCCAGAAAGCCTGCCTCGGATCCGGGAGATCGTCGAAGATGCCCTCTTTTTGTTGTACCGGACGCGTCACGAAGGCGTCGACGCTAACGCCTTCGATGTTGCTGCTCAGACGCACCCCATCAAAATTGCGCCGTACATTCGGCGCATCCCGGATCGCTACGAGCCTCTGCGAACCAAATGCCATCTCCTGACGCCCTAGCCGGAGAATCCGATCGCTGTCTCCACCGGACAGGAGCGGCAATCGAAGATCGACGAAAGCCTGCTGCAAATCCAGGCGATCTTGGTAAGGGGGCGCCGGGCTGTCCTTCCAAGGAGCAAGATGATTGCCTACTTGAACGAAAGCTCGAAAATTATCCCCCGCGTGCAAGTCGGCGTGTAATAGGATTCGATGCAAGAGGTAGCCATTGGGTCCTTGCCCCTGCAATCCCATGTTCGGGTGAGAATAGAATTCGAAGCGCTCGCGGAGTTCGCCACCAAGGCTGAGATACCAGGTCAGATCAGATCCCAAGGGGATATACTTGATCGGGTCCCAAATATCCGATCGTTTCGCCGGATCCTGAAGGTATCTGTAATCTTCGTCGAAACGGAATAGCTTGTAGGGAGGCGGCTTATCCTGTTTCGAGGATTGCTGCGCATGAGCACTCAAGGCATAGCCCAGAACGAGCAAGCAGCAGGGTATCCGTAGTGCCTTGCAACAATTCACGTCAGGCCTCCCGCAAGCGATTGTCCCCGAAGTGTGCTATCTACGCCGACGCGCAGCCTGGGATACCGGTAGCTGCCGTCTTACGCGATGCGGCTCGCGTCGTGCGCATTGACATCCTGAATGTGCGGCCCTTCCGTATGGTTCTTGCGTTGCGCCTCCGGCGCCACCGATTGCTCAACGAATACAATGCAGCGCCCCTCTAGCGGTCGCGAGCAGACTCCCGCTCGTGGTGCACGGATGAGGCCTCGTCTCGCTCTCTTCTAACGAACAGAGCCGTGCCAAGCGGCACAGCATTGCGCGGGCATGTCCCGCTATCAATGTGTGTGCGCTATGCGAGGTTAGCGCAGTCGGAAAATAGGTGTAAGATCGGCGCGAACGTCTGCGCCGATCTCCGGCTGCGCTGGTACTCGCCATGATTAAGCTTAGGCGTGCCGACCACGCTTGACAAACGACCATGGAATGCATCTAGCGAGAAGACTCTGCTGGTCGACCTTGGCCGCTTGGTCAATTTCTGCCGCATCTGCAATATGCCTGCTCATCTCGAGGACGCGTTGAAATCCTGCGGCGTAAAGCTGACATCGAGAACCTTCCACTCGCCGTAGCGGTCCATCGGCAGCATCGCATAGGGCTGGCATGCCGAAAGCGCACTGATCGCGCTCTGCATCAGTAACGGCCCCTTGATGGACGCGCTGGCCTCGATCAGGATCGGCTCGGCGGCGAGCCTGCCTTGCGGGGTCATCAGCACGCGCAACTTGACCTTGACGTCGTCAGCGCTCGTCAGCGACGCCGGCAATTTCGAGCAGGTCTTGAGGTGCCGCCGAAATTCCGTAACCAGGCTTTTGGCGACATCGGCCGCCTGGGTCGCCGGCGCGTCAAAATTGTCGTCGGCCTGGTCGCGGGCCTGCGCTGGAGCGGACGCAAGGGTTGGCGAGAGATCCGGCGGCAAGCCCAGCATCACCTGATATTTGACCGACAGATCGGGCTCGGACCGCGTGAAGGCAGGCACCGCCGTTGGTGGACCAGGCTGCGCCGCCGCTTGCAGCTGAGCGGCAGGCGGCGAGGCCATGGCAACCTGCTTCTGCGGCGGCGCGGCGGTGGGCAGTTGCGCCGACGGCGGGGGTGCACTCGCTGCAGCAGGCTTGTCGAGCGCAGCAGGTTTGTCGAGCAGAGAGGTCGGGCGTTGGTGTCGGCGCCGGTTCCGGCTTGGTCTCGGCAACCGTCTGTTCGGCAGGCTCCTGCTTTTCGGGAAGCTCTTGCGGGGTCACGATTTCGACCGGGATCTGCTCAGCGGTCACCGCGCCGAACGGATGCACCTCGGAAAACAGCAACACCAGCGTCAGCAGCGACAGATGAGCAATCGCCGATGCCGTGACGTCCGTGGGTATGATCCGCCGCATGTCCATCGCATCAGAACAATTTTCGATGTCTCCCTAGAAGATGTCTCCCTAGAAGATGTCTCCCTAGAAGATGTCTCCCTAGAAGATGTCTCCCCAGGACATGATCCGCAGGATTCAACACAGGTTGAAACCTGCCCTGGATCGCCAGAATAGCGTCCGGCGCGATAATCCCTCAATCCCGTTTCGGCGCGAAGCCGAAATCGGTCAGCCGGCCACCGGCGCTTCCCATCCCGGAGATCTGGTGCATGTCCTCTTCCGACAGTTCGAAGTCGAAGATTTCGATGTTTTCGGAGAGCCGCTCAAGTCTTGACGTCCGCGGGATAGCCGCCACGCCTTGCTGCACCAGCCAGCGCAGGCAGACTTGCGCCGCCGTCTTGCGATAGCGGTCGCCGATCCGCCGCAGCGCGCGGTCGTTCTTGATCCGGCCCTTGGCGATCGGACTATAGGCCACCAGCGCCATGCCGTGGCGGGCACAGGCTTCCCTGACCTTGGCCTGGTCAAGATAAGGATGGTACTCGACCTGGTCGCATACCAGTGGTTCCGGGCATGCCGTCACCGCCTCCTCGATCATGGCCACGGTGAAATTAGACACGCCGATGTGACGGGCCAGCCCCTGCTGCCTGACCCGCGCCAGCGCGCCCAATGTTTCCGCCAGCGGCACTTGCGGACTCGGCCAGTGCAACAGCAGCAAGTCGACCTCGGTCAGGCGCAGCCGCGCCAGGCTCTCCTTGGCCGAGCGTTCGAGATCCTTTGGCGCGAAGTTCGTGGTCCAGACCTTGGTGGTCAAGAAGACGTCGTCACGCTTCACGCCTGAAGCGCGCAGGCCCTCGCCCACTTCGCGTTCATTCTCGTAGATCTGCGCGGTGTCGATGTGGCGATAGCCGAGCCGCAGCGCCTGCTCGACGAGGCGTGCGCAGCTTCGTCCGCGCAATTCCCAGGTGCCCAGCCCGATTGCCGGAATCCTTGCACCATGGGCCTCGACGAAGTTCATCAGGGGTTATCCGGAGATCGAGCCCATTATGGGCTGCCGGAACAGCGGTGCCAACAGATGGCGTTTGATGTGGGCCCGGAGTTGATCCGAGGGTTGGCATCGGCTCGTATGAAACGCGTGAGAGAGCTAGACGGCCGACGGTTCCGTAGCCAGTGCGGCGAACACGGTCTCCGGCGAATGGGCGATCACGGCGAGCAACGCCCGTGCCGGGCCGCGCGGGGCGCGCTTGCCCTGCTCCCAGTTCCGGATCGTCTCGACGGGCACGCCAAGCCTTGCCGCGAATTCGAGCTGCGTCAGCTGTGCCCGGCGGCGGAGATCGCGCACGGCCGGCAATGCCCCGGTTTCGCTTGCCGTGGCCCCGGGCGCCATGGTGGGCGCAAGCGGAAACTCCTGCCCGTCGCGCAGTTCGACAATCCGTCCGTCCGCTTTCAGCCGCAAGCGCCGCATGTTGACCTCATGGGACCAACATCATCGACGATCCGCGTTAAGACCCGATTAACGATAAGAAGGCCCTGGGTCGACGCGTTTTCTTCACGCGAACCGGACCCGGCCACGGATCAGGTCCGAAAATGCTATGGCTACTTCAGCCCGAACCACAGCGTTGCGATACCGAGAAACGAGAAGAAACCGACCACGTCGGTGATGGTCGTGACGAAGGTCCCCGAGGCCACCGCCGGATCGGCCCGCACCCGGTCCAGCACCATCGGGATCAGGATTCCGCCGAGCGCCCCCGCAACCAGGTTGCATATGATGGCAAGCCCGATCACGACGCCGAGGCCGGGAATCTTGAACCACGCCACCGCGGCGACGCCTGTGATCACGGCAAAGGCGAGACCGTTGACGAGGCCGACCATCGCCTCGCGCATGACAACGCGAAACGCATTGTTGGAGCCGAGTTCGCGGGTGGCCAGCGCCCGCACCGCCACCGTCATGGTCTGGGTCGCGGCGTTGCCGCCCTGGCTCGCCACGATCGGCGCCAGCACAGCAAGCGCCACCATCTTCTCGAGCTGACCCTCGAACAGGCCGAGCACGGAGGACGCGAGAAACGCGGTCGCCAGATTGACCAGCAGCCAGTTGAAGCGGGCGCGCGCGATGGTCCAGACATTGTCGGACAGTTCTTCGTCGCTGGTGACGCCGCCGAGCGCCTTCAGATCCTCGTCGGCCTCTTCCTCGATGACGTCGACGACGTCGTCGATGGTGATGACGCCGACGAGCCGGTTGGTGGTGTCGACGACGGGGGCTGCGACCAGATTGTACTTGCCGAACATCCGCGCGACCTCTTCCTGGTCGTCGAGCACCGATACCCGGCGGCGGTCTTCTTCGATCAGCTCGGAAAGCGGCACCGGCCGACGCGCCCGCAGCAGTGTGTCGAGCGAAACCGCGCCCTGCCAGTGTTTATCGGAATCGACCGCGTAGATCTCGTAAAAGCGGTCGGGCAGATCAGGGGTGTCGCGCATGTAGTCGATGGCCTGCCCGACGGTCCAGTCCGGCGGCACCGCGATGAACTCCGACTGCATGCGCCGGCCTGCGGAGTTCTCCGGGTAAAGCAGGCTGCGCTCCAGCGCGATGCGCTCCGAGGGCGGCAGTTTTTCGAGAATCTCTTCCTTGTCCTCCTCGTCGAGGCCCTGGAGCAGTTGGACGGCGTCGTCGGATTCCAGCTCGCGAACGCCCTCGGCGACGGTCTCCGGCTCGAGCTCCTCGAGGATTTCCTCGCGGACGGCGTCGTCGACCTCGTTCAGCGCCGAGAAGTCGAAATCGGTGCCGGTCAGTTCGACCAGGGTGACGCGGTCGTCCGGTTCGAGGGCGGCGATCAAATCACCGAGATCGGCCTCGTGAAGTTCCGCCACCACCTCGCACAACAGCGGCCGGTCGGCGGCGTGGATGGCGCGCGCCATTTCCTCGACAAATTCGTGCCGGAGTTGTCCTTCTTCATCCCGCATCAGGAGATGGTCGAGCACGGAGCCTTCAGAGGGGCCTTGCGCACGTCGCGCATCGGCGGCTTGGGCAACGTCGATTTTCTCGGCCATGCCGCGCCTCGCCGGTTTGACAGAATGAGAGAACTCGTCTGAGCTATCGCAGCACGCATTACCCAATCGGCAACACAAAGCGCAATGCCAAATATGTCCAGCTGCGAATGACCGGAAATTTCATTGCGGCGCTATCCGCAGCTGTCACGGCATCGATCGTCTTTATGACGGCAGCCCCGGCGACCGAATGCCCCCGCAAGGGCGCGCTCGGCATCTCACGCGTCGTCACTGTCGATGCCGCTACCTCACCGCGCGTGGGCCTGAACAATTTTCCGCAAACACTGCCGCTGGAAGACCATGAGGTGATGCTCACTTTCGATGACGGACCATGGCCGGCCACGACGCCGAAAGTGCTGGCGGCGCTGGCGCACGAATGCGTGCATGCCACCTTCTTCATGATCGGAAAGCCGGCTTCCGAACACCCCGAACTGGTGCGAAGTATAGCGGCCCAGGGTCATACCATCGGGCATCACAGCTGGACCCACCACAATCTAAAATACATGAAGCCGGAAGCGGCGATTGGCGAGATCGACATGGGCATCGCCGCGGTCGAAATGGCGCTTCACAGAAAGGCCACGACAACCCCAAGCACGCCGTTCTTTCGCTTTCCGTTCTTCGAAATGACGCCTGCAACGCTGGAGAACCTGCAACAGCGCGGCATCGCGGTGTTTGGCGCCGACCTCTGGGCCAGCGACTGGGAGCCGATGACGCCGGCGCAGCAGCTGAAATTACTCACCGAGAGGCTGCAAATCGCCCGCAAGGGCATCATCCTGCTGCACGACCCCAAGGCGCAAACCGTAGCCATGCTGCCCGCCTTCCTGCGCTATCTCCGTGACAACCACTACCGCGTGGTCCATGTCGTTCCGGCAGGTGCCAAAATCGTGTCCGACAAGGCACATTAAAGCCAGAATCGGCGTGGAATTCAGTCGATTAAGTCGCCATTCACGGCGCCGCGTGCAAGTTGCTCACGCATTGGAATGAAGCCGGGGTTCTATGAGCGTATTTGGGGGGCCGCGGCCATGGGCCGCTTTGTGCGTGAGCGTTTTGGCCTGCGTCGCCGCACAGACGGCCACTGCCGCCAATTGCCCCGCTCACCCCGACGCCATCGGCACGTCGCGCACGATCGTGGTCGATCCGCGCCATTACCCCGTGATCGGCACCATGCAATATGGCAAGACCCTGCCGCTCGAAGACCATGAGGTGGTGCTGACCTTCGATGACGGCCCGCTGCCGCAATACAGCAACCAGATTCTAGACATTCTCGCTGCGCATTGCGTCAAGGCGACCTTCTTCCTGGTCGGAAGTCAGGCCAACGCCAATCCCGAAGGCGTGCGCAAGGTCCGCGACGCCGGCCACACGGTGGCCACCCACACCCAGAACCATCCGGGCGGCATGGATCACCTGCCGCTCGACCGCTCCAGGCAGGAGATCGAACAGGGCATCGCGTCGGTGACCGCGGCGTTGGCCGACGGCACCGCGCCTGCCCCTTTCCTTCGCATGCCCGGCCTGCGCCGCAACGACGGGATCGAGCAATTTGCCGCTTCCAAGGGGCTTCAGATCTGGAGCGCCGATTTTCCCGCCGACGACTGGCGCGACGTGTCCGCCGCCCGCGTCTATGAGCTCGCGATCAAGCGGCTGGAGGCCAAAGGAAAAGGCATCCTGCTGCTGCACGACATTCAGCCGCGCACGGTCACCGCACTGCCAAGGATCCTGCGCGAACTGAAAGCGCGCGGCTATCGCATCGTTCACGTGGTGCCGGCGACTTCAGAGCGGCCGGCGACGCCGACCGAGCCGCGGCAATGGCAGTTGCATCCGGCCCCGGAAATAGTGGCAATCTCGCGCTGGCCGAAAGTTCCGAGATTTACTTTTGCCAGCACCGCCGCGCTCCCTGCCCCGGCCTTCTCCGGTCTCGATTGGCGCAATATCGACCTCAGTACAGGTACCCAGCGCCGCGCGCGCACGGCTCGCTTGTGGCCGTCGCGGATGGCGTTGCCGGCGGACCTTGCGCTTGCCATGCTGCCGGTTCCCGCCGCGGGCATATTCAAGATTCCGGAATCGACGCGCCTCGCGATGCGGGCAACGGAGGTGTCCGCCAAACTGGCCGGCAAGTCGCGCCGGCACGGCCGCGTGGCCGCGGTCCAGCCACTCGCCATCCGCGGCGCAGCAGGCCCAGCACGCCGGCGGGGTTTCCCGGTTCTAGACTAACTATTTGTTTTGACGCGTTTACCTGACGCGACCAGAACTCGCTTCGTCTCAGTTCGTCACGATCTTGGCGATGCAGAGCAGGATGACGATAGCGAGGAACAGCAGGTCGATATAGGCCTTCACCTCGCCGGCATGGCGGAGCGCGCTAACGTCGGTGACAATCTGCTTGCGTGTGGAGGTCGAGTTCGGCCCTTCGCCAAGCGCCGCCACCTGCCGCCGCGCCTCACCCTCCAGCCGCTCGATGCGCTGGAAGAAGTGGAACGAGCGCAGCGCTGACGCCGCATGCATGCCGGCATAGACCAGCACGAGGGCCGCCACGACCGCACGGTGCTGGTACTTTTCCAGGAAATTCAGTGCGAAATAGACCAGCGCCAGGAACACGAAGTTGGAGAGGAATCGATAGGCGTAGCCCAGAAACAGCATCATATGCTCCGGCGGTCTTTGGAAGCGTCGAACTGCGGCCGGCGGGGCGGAATCGCCCGCCGGCTCCCTTAATTTACGCGAACGATGCAACAGCAGGGCATCAACCAGTACCCGCGCTCAACGATTCGCGCGCCGTGTCATTGCGGACACGCGTCTTCCTGGTGGTGAAACCCAACTGCATGATTTGTGGTGCGCTCGGAGGGCGGAGAAGATGTTAGAAACTTCAATAACTTGCCGAGATGGGTGAAAGGCGAGGTGCATTTCCCGCCTATAGGTGCTTATCAAGCCAAGTGCCAGAACCGAACACGGGCGCGACGCCGTTTCAGTACGCCGCGCCTCGCAATCGACCCTCCAATCGGTGCGGTCCTCCGGGGCCGACACTTTTGAAAAGACACCAAAGCGAAGGCGCTCGTTTACGTACGTGCCACCAAAATTTCGGCCAATAACTCGCCGTCAAACTGGTTGCCGCGCGCGACACGCGCGCGGTCTACAATCGGACCGGCCGTCTATCTGATCGCCAAGGCCGACCTCTCGATCGTCGAAGCACGACGCCATAGCGCCGGCACGGATTAAATTTGAGTGACACGCCCGCCCCGCAAAAACACGGCCCGCCAGCGCGAACCGGGGGCTTTTGTGGGCAATCAAACGGCAATGCCCTTAGCATGATCTATATCAATGGCTGACGTTGAGGCCGGATCTCATTCGGCTCCATGGCACGCGATAGGTTTTTCATAGTATCGCTTGTGTGGCTGGTCACCCTGGTCGGACCTGCTCTGTTCGTGATCCTCGCTTAAGCGGAACTGCCAGCCAAACGATCGCGTTTAAATTCCGCGCCGGCGATCCCCGGCGCAATGGCGGCCCTAGCCTGCCTGCCCCCTCGGCTGGTGCCGTTCTTGATTCTCAATCTAGACCTTCCAACATGAGAGCTGAGCCGGCCCGGCAGAGCCAACGTCAGGCGCTCAGACGCATTGAACCGCCATAAGGAAGACGCCATGGCGCGGGATCCTTTATAGCAGCGGCCGTGTTCGCTTTTGGCATCATTGCCTGGATCCTCGTAATGGAGCGCCCTCAAAAGAGGCCGGTACCGATCCAAACATCCCAATCCTTGAATGCCGATCCTGACTTGCGATCAGTCTCTGAGCACAGCGAATACATGCGGACTGAACGCTGACAACGCGGTGTAAGAAAATCACTATCGAGGAAATGCGCGAGTCCGGCCCTACCCGGCTCATCGTCTACTGCGGCGATTACAGGTGTGCGCATTCCGTCTTAATCGACGCCGGCCGCTGGGGTGATGGGGTACGGATCTCCGACCTGGAGCCGAAGTTCACCTGTCAGGTTTGCGGCCACCGCGGCGCCGATATTAGGCCGCTCTTCGAACACGCACCCATGGGGACTGGCTGATCGATAAAGAAAAGCCGCCACAAAAGGTCGGCTTCGAGACGGCCCAAGTCTAGGCTCTCTGATCCCCCGGATGGTGAACGGGCAACAGCCACAGTTTCCCTATGCTAAGGCCAACCTAGCTCACAGCGCGAAAAAGATAATGCAGAGCGCGGTGCCACTCATCGCGAGCGTTGCTGCGATGATGAGCAGGTGCTCCCGGTCATCTATTTTCACGACTGAAGCTTCCATGGCCTCCGATTCGGTCATTGATCTAAGTCAGGCGTTTGTGATCCGAATTCCATCGCCATTGGCACAAACTGCACATGCGTTCACGCATGGTCGGGCTAAGATCAGCCTGTGGTGAACGACGTGCTTTTCCGTGTCAGTGTGACTGTGCTCGGATTGCTGCCGGTGGTGCTTATTGTAATAGCCAGCGGCCACTCAGGGGCGGCTGCAATGACGCATCGATCCCATGAGATCCCGCAGGACGACCTCCGGAACCTCGTCCGCGTTATCTCAGCTTGCACATTAGGCCTGTGGGCATTCGCAGCCGGTTTGCTGATCGGGGTCTTTCTGTTTTCGTGATCGAAGGCGCCCTGCCACATACGCGGCCGCCATAAATTTTTCCGCGCCCGGCCGCCGCGCGAGGCACGATGCCCGGGGGCGCGGCGGTGCCGTAGGCTATCGGATCAGCAATGCCGCGAAGGCGCAGGCGAGGCCGATCAACATGATGCCCGAAGCTATTACTACGACCAGATCGATTGACCAGGGACGGCCGCGTCCACCGATCAGGTCGAGATGCCAGGAGCGGCTTTCGTCCCGGTATGTGTGAAGGTGCATGGCAGTAGCCCTCCTCGTAAGCCTTGGGGGACCCTCATTCAATCGGCAATTGCCAAAACAGTTCCTTGGCAGGCTTCCGATTGCGGCTTCGCCTAGAAGGCCACGAGCGCGGCGGCCTATTGCTCTTGACCGGGATTCCCCACCTACCCGTTGCGGGTCAATCGCGCCATTTGGTCGTCGGTCGATTGCTTCCGTTCTTCCCCCCTGGAAACGGACATCGTCAGGGTCGGTCGCGAGCTCTCAAAGGTGCCATCAGGGACGTCGGCGTTCAACCAATTGCGCGATGCCTTTGGACGACATTGCGGGCTTGGCTTGAGTTGGAAGCGCCCCAATGGAAGTTATCCGCACTACCTTCGGGTTGCCCGGCCTATGCAAGCGGCAAGACGATTTCGCACGTGAGCCCTTGGTCGCGCCAATCAAAACGCACCTCACCCCTGAGCTCGCCAATTATGTTTTCCATGACGTGCGTGCCGAAACGGCGGTGCGTGGGCGGCGTGACGGTCGGTCCACCCAACTCGATCCAGCGCACACTGAGCCGTCCGTCTGCCGTTAGGGACCATGCGATTTCAACGTGACCACCCGCTGTCGATAGCGATCCGTATTTTACCGCGTTGGTCGCGAGCTCATGCAAGGAGATTGCAATCGCCTGAGCCGTACTCGGCTCCAGCATTGCAGTTGGTCCGTCAATTCGCACGCGCGCTCTCTCTCCGCTGTAAGGCAAAAGCTCCTGCGTGACCAGGCTGTGCAGTTCGGCTCCCGCCCAGCGGGATTCCACGAACAGCGCTTGGACATTTGCGAGCGCACTAATGCGGCCCTCGATCAATTGCTTGAGATCATCAGACGTATCGGAATGAGAAAGACGAACCGTCGCTAGCACGGTGGCCAAGATGTTCTTTGTTCGATGCTCGGCCTCGCGCGCGAGGTTGACGATCTGCGCCTCGCTCCGTTTGCGCTCACTTATGTCGCGAGCGACAATATCTACGGCGCTGCCATTCGGCCGCCGCTGAGCAGGCCGCTGAGGCGCGCAAAGCCGCTGACTGGCTCGCACGCGAGGCTTTGGAATAAACGCATGCTTCTCCCCTTGGTGCTTGGGCATTACCAGGAGCGCGGATTCGACCCTCGGACCCGCGCAAGCTTCAAGAACGGTCCCGGTGCGGGGCTGGTTCGATTTGGAACCGGACAGACGGGCACAGCATTTTATGGCTCCTTAGTCACTGGGTTGGGGCCAGCAGATGCAAGAGTACCGCGCCTACATCATGGGGCCGGACGGCCACGTTCAGAAACGCGTTGATCTACGGTGCAAATGATCAGGACGAAGCTATTGAGTTAGCTAGGCAACTTGTTGACGGGCACGACGTCGAGCTTTGGCAACTGGATAGACTGATCCGGACGATCACGGCTCACATCGGTTAGCAGGATAGCTTCGCACTTGCCGTTCGCGCGCCTTGATTTCAGACTCGGCTTGAAGCCAGAACTCCAAGTCACGGCCTGCGGGGCAACCGTTTTGCTCCCAGAGTTCCCGAGCGCGAGCCTTGATCTCTTCCTTGGCCCGCCGCGCGGCCAAACGTTGCCTCACGCCCTGCCTCAGCTCCTCCACCCACCCCCGCAGCCGCTCGATGGTCGTTTGGTCAGTGAGAGCCGAAGCGATCCGACTCGCTTGTTCGATCTTGCGTTCTAGTTCCCGGGGATCTTCACTCTGATCCATAGACCATCTCCGTCTAAATAAATAAGACGTTTCTGGCCAGACTTGGTTCATCTCGCACCGGATGCAGCGAACAGATAATCACTCTCGGGGAAATGTGGGCGTCGGGCGGCCCTACCGGCTCATTGTCTACAGCAAAGCTAAGCAGCAGCTCCGGCGGGCGGGGATCTTCAATCTGTGTAGCTGCTGAGCATCCTGCCGTATTGCCACATGGCCAACAATACACCCACTCCGCATAGAAGCCAGAACACAATCTCCCAATCAATTGGCGCCTTTTGCATTAATCCCTCCGCTTCGTTGGATCTTGGATCAGGATCAGGCAGGCGGCGGGTCCGCCGGTTCTATTTTGACTTGATTGTTGCGGCCTCTTCGGCGCGCTTCTTTTGCCAGATGTCGCATTCCGGAGTTCCCCGTCGAGGCGGCGCGCCCTTTGGCATTCTCCCTAGCCACGTTGGCACGCTGTCCGCGACCGCCCCGCTAACCGCTGGTCGCGGGTCGGATGCGCACGCTGGCAACACTATAAGAGCCATCGTCGCTAGTGCGGGTTTGGTGATCATAGGGGACATTTCGGGTTCACATGAACTAAGTCCGACATTCCGAATTACCTGTAATTTAGAGGTGCGCATGTCGAACTTCGTGACCCTGTTGGTCGAGGACGATCCGTTCCAGCGTGAGACGTTCGCCGACCTTCTGAAGGATGAAGGGTTTGAAGTGATAGAATGTACCACCGCCGAAGCCGCGGAATTGATTGTCGCGTCAACTGGTCCAGAATTGCAGGCACTCATCACCGACCACAACCTAGCGGGTGCAATGTCCGGGGCCGAACTTGCTCAATATGCCCGCCGCCGACTTCCGCATTTGAACATCGTCATTATGTCCGGCAAGACCGTGAAGCCTATACCGGTCAACACCACGTTTTTACAAAAGCCCTTCACCGCCGCGCAGTTGCTCGAAGCGGTCCGCGATTGAAAAGCGTGCGGGCCTCGCTCCGAAGATCGCGAGCATACCGCACGCCTTCAGTCACACCGCCAATTCCTTGCGGACAGCGGCGGCTGAATTCCCGACCTTATCGACAGCCCTCTGCAATTCTTCCTTCGTTGTTCAGGTGCTTGGTCCAATAGTGATCCTGGTTCATATTGATTTTGCTGCGGTCAGGCTGATCCCTCTTGGTCAGACTACCCGTCATGTTGCTTCCCTCACCATTCTTCGCCGCGCAACACGGCCTCGTCCGCGCAAATAGCGAAGGCCCTCAATGGCAAGCGCGTTATCGTCCGCTTGCATTCCCGCCAGATGTTTCTCGAGTCTTCGCCGCATGGCTTGCTCCTCTTCGGCCGTGAGATTTACCATCATGCCGGAGGTCCGAAGTACCCGGTCGATAGCCGCCTGCATCGCTCCTCTCCCTTTGAGCCATCAAACGCGAGCCCTCAATACAGGAACAAAGGTTCCGTTCCAACCTTGATGGCGAAACGAGGAACAGAAAGGAAGGACCAGAAGGAGGACACGCGATGGACAAGGTTACGCGCTGTTTGCATTGCGGGAAGAGATTGGTCCCGGTCCCAAGCGCGGACGGGAGAACAGAACTTAGGTGCGTTTGGTGTGACAAGGTGGACCCGATCGAGACCGAGGCAGCCAGCTGGGCTGACAGTCCGTTGGCCACACCAGTTACTTTTCGCCCTTCGTCAGTCCCTTCAAGAGGCTGGCCCGAAGCAAGCCGTCTGGCGTGATGTCTCGGTATTCAACGTCGGGAAAGAACTTCGGCTCTACCCAGGTGGCCTTGGATTTCTTGATCGGCTCGGGGAGTTTGGATTTAGGGCTGACGACCGTCTCGAGCTGCTTGCGGATGTGACTGGAGACGGTCCGGGACCAACCTGTCCCGACCTTATGCTTTCGGCCAGTACCTTTGGCGAGTGGCCCAAGAAACGGCCCCAGCGCGGGTGCGCCCTGAGGCCGTGTAGTTTGGAGTAGATGAGATGCCGGGTGCGTCCCGGCATGAAGCCAAGCCCCCACATTGCGGTTTGTTCCGGGCACCTCTAAAAAGATCCGGACCGGAGATCACGAATGACGCCTCGCGAGCGCAGAGACATGCCATGGCTTTGATGGCCTTAGCCGTCGTCATCGTCGTGATTATTGGAGGCGCCTTTTTCCGCTGGCATTAAGGAGCGGCCTGTTTCGGCCAATACCCGATTGGCGGCGCGGCCCTTAGATCTCATGATGTAGGTACAGATCATCGTTGGATGTACGATGCCAAAGGCTGTGCTTGTGCCCGCCCTGCGCCATGCCGGTGATCCTAATCATCGACGAAGAGCGCGACGTCTGGATGCGGCGCTGGGACGAAGCCAAGGCATTGCAGCGGTCGTTGCCCGACGCTTTGAAAATCGTGGCGCGCGGCGCTGACAAGGAAGATAAAGCCGCGGCCTGAACTATTGCGTCTTGATCGGTTTGGCATTTGCTAGAACACCGTTGATGACCTGTTTTGCGGTATCGCGGGCTTCTCGCGCCGCCTCTGGCGAAATTCCAAGGAAGCTTGTAGTCGTCGGTCAAATCAAGCAATGCCTTTCTCACATCGGACCGAAATCCATCCGGATCCTCCCATATCCGCCAAGATGCTGAACAGTGTCATCAGCATAAAATTGTTGGCCATATCGATGCCGAGCTGCTGGCCTTGTGTATTCATCTGAACTCCCATAGTCGAGCGGTCCCTGCATCCTTTAAGCTGTTTCTTCTCGCGCTGCACGCCCTGAACTTTTTGGCGGGCATTTTTTGGTCGACGAACTGGCCCGATTTTTTACTCCGCTTCGTCCAGACTGTCTTGCCATCAGTTCGCCTTGCGCCGCGTGCGTTTTTTGACCGCGCCCTTGGGGGCCCGTTGTCGCCGACCGGCTTGTTCACCGCGCTGCTCGTCCTCAATTACCAGGCCGCCGCGGCACAGCCAAACTAGGAACCGGACAACGGCCCCCTCCTCGGGATGAAAAAAGCCCAACCGATTTTCCGGCACGGCCGTTGGAGTCGAGTTTCCTCATCGGAAAAGATTGGTAATGGCATCTCCCCCTAGGAGGAACGATCCGAGTGGTACCAATTTGGCAACTTAGTGCTTTGGAGTTTGTTCGTGGCGTTTTCAGCGTAAGCGACTGGCGGCTATCGGCGTCAAAGCGCCCTACCCCGGATTCATCGAACCCGCGCTCGCTTTCCCGATCGAGAAGTGCCGGGCGGCGAACGCTGGATTCACGAAATCAAATTCGACGGCTACCGGATCCAGCTGCACATCGCCAATGATGACATCAAGATTTTTACCCGATGCGGCAACGACTGGACCAGGCGTTTCAAGAAGATTGCCGGCGATGCCTATCTGATCAACGCCGGTTCGGCGTCATTGACGGCGAAATAGTGGTTCCAGCACGACGGACTTTTCCGTTCTGCAAAACGAACTGAGGGGAAATCGACCAAGCTCGTCATGATCGCGTTCGACCTGCTCTACCACAACGGCTACGACCTGCGGAGGCTACCGCTAACGGAGCGCAAGGCGCACCTTAAAAAGCTAATCGAGAATACCGCGATTCCGTTCAGCGAAAGTTTCGAGGTCGACGGTAAACACATATTTGCGCACGCCTGCAAGGTCGGCCTTCGAAGGCGTGGTTTCGAAGGTGCGTGACAGCTTCTACACTTCCGGCAGGGGCGATAACTGGGTCAAGAAGACCTGCACCCATTGCTGGCTTCGCGCTCGACGGCAAAGACTGGGATGGCATCTATCTTGGCCGCCGCAAAGGCAAAGACCTGATCTACGCGGGTAAGGTCGACCATGCCTTTGACAAGACGTCCGCCGCGCGCTGCGCAAGCGGCTGACGCCGCTGATCCGGAAGACCCAGCCCTACATGAGCGATCATTTGCCGGAACCTCGAAAACGGCCGTGATCATTCTGACGCTACTCGTCCTGGCCTTGTTTCCAGACGTTCTCGCTGCGCAGGGATTGCCGGTGGAAACCGGCTCCCATTTTCCGGTCGCATTGTGGTTCGTCGGCGCTGCCGTTCTCGGTCTGGTGATAGCTTACGGTATCATGCGTAACAGGAGTCGGACCCGCGCCGAGAAGCACATCACAGACCAAGCAACGAAGAACGCTTACGCCGATGAAAACCGCGACCGGGTTAGCCACTGACGATGACCGCCCCTGGCTGGGCTTTCGGACCCACACCGTGAGCAAGAAGGTGTACGACGAAATGCCAGCTGAGGCGGCCTCACCGGACCGGCCACCTTACCGCAAAGGTTTTCCGAACCTGGGCGGCGACGTGCTGGCGGCCATGGCCCTGAGCGAACTTGAGAGCTTCGATAGCGCCGCTCAGGCCAAGCGCAATCTTCGCAAAGCGATCGAAAAAGTCTCCGCACGGCTCGGCAACACGCCGACGATCTGAAGGAGATGCTACATCCATCCGGAGGTGCTGAACTCCTACATGGATGAAAACCTGGTCCTCGAAATGAAGTCACAAGCCGAAAGCGAGCTTCGGAGCGCTGTCGAAAACATGAAGCCGGAGGAAGCCGCCGTGCTCGCGTTACTGCGCGGCCGGCTCGCCAACCAGGCGGAGCAGCCGGAAAGCGCCGATCCCAAAGAGTCGTCCGGCAAGCGGCGGGCGCACGCTGCTTGACGGTTAGTTTGCCGATTCCATCAACGGATCATGCGATTGCCACCCTGTCTTCTCCATTGACTTCGCTGCCCTTACTACAGCCGGAGCCCTGGTTTTGGCTCTTCTCCAGCCGATGCGCCAACTTCTCAGCTCGAGGCGGGCTGCTAGGCTCGGCGAGCGTCCGGTTTGCGCTAAGAGCCGCCCTCCCCGCCAGGTCGCGTTTTGGACCCGTATCGGTCATCACCGGGCCCGCTCCGAACCCGTCGGACGGTGCTGGACTGATTGAACGTTTCGAGCATCAATCGCTTTATGCTCTTGGTGGATCAGACATGCCGATCGTGCGTTGACGTTGGTCATTAACGGAAAGGCCGTCGGCTATGGCGAACTTTGCTCCAGTCTCGCCTCGATCTTCGCCAGCCACGCAGCCCACAGGCTCACCGATCCTGACGGCCGGCGGTATTGTCCTTGCAATCGGAGGACTCTATTTCGGCCGAGATATCTTTGTTCCCTTCGCGCTCGCCATCCTCTTAAGCTTCGTTGTCACACCGTTGGTAAACTTTCTAGGGCGCTGGAGGTTGCCCCGCATTGCCGCGGTGTTGATTGCCGTTACGCTTGCCTTTATCCTGATTACAGGCGTCACCTTCGTGGTCGGGCGCCAGCTCGTCCAACTCGCCAACAATCTTCCGAGCTACCAGTCTACTATCACTCTGAAAATCCGGTCCTTGCAGGAGTCCGCACCCGGTGGCGGCGTCCTCGATAATATCACCAGAACGATAGAGGATCTCGGCAAGGATATCTCGGGCGACGAGAGGAAGCCTGAAGAAGCACAGCCCCGCGTCGGTGCCGGCTCTAAGTCTCCGGAGCCGGTCACCGTGCGCCTAGAGGCGCCACGGCCAAAACCCTTGAGATTATCCGATCCGTAGTCGGTCCGCTGTTAGCGCCGCTTGCCACTGCCGGGCTGGTCGTCATCTTCGTGATCTTCGTGCTGCTAGAGCGGGAGGACCTGCGCGATCGCTTCATCAAACTTGCAGGGGCTGGAGACCTTCAGAAAAGTACGCAAGCCATCAACGACGCCACCGCCCGGGTCAGTCGTTATCTCCTGATGCAGCTCGTCGTGAATCTGACCTACGGCATTCCGATTGGCATTGCCCTTTACTTCATTGGCGTGCCCAATGCCCCGCTGTGGGGGCTGCTAGCCGCCGTCCTCCGATTCATTCCGTATCTCGGTCCCTTTCTGGCGGCCCTGTTTCCTATTGCCCTTGCAGTCGCCGTCGATCCTGGCTGGACCATGCTATTCTGGGTGGTCGGGGTGTTCCTCGTGGCTGAACTGATCAGCAACAATGTCGTCGAGCCATGGCTTTACGGCGCCAGCACAGGCCTGTCCTCTCTGGCCATGATCATTGCGGCAATCTTCTGGACCATGTTGTGGGGCCCCGTCGGCCTATTCCTAGCGACGCCCCTAACCGTCTGCGCCGTCGTCATCGGGCGCTACGTCCCGCAACTTGAGTTCCTAGGCGTGCTTCTTGGCAGCGATCCGGTGCTTGCGCCGGAAGAGCAGCTTTATCAACGCCTGCTAGCCGGCAACCTGGAAGAGGCGGTGGAGATTGCTGAGGACTATGTCGACAAATACTCCTCGCACGAGCTCTATGATAACGTGGCCATTCCGGCACTGCGCCTTGCGGAAAACGATCGCCAGCGCAGCACGACGGATATCAATTACCGGCGGCTCGTTGCCGACACCGCGGTCTTTGTTGTGCGGGAGGTCGAGGACCATATCCGGGAAAAGACCTCCTCAGCGGCCGAGCGGAGCGAAAATCGCACAGCTGAGCGGCCACCGTGCGTTCTCTGCGTCGCCGGCCGCACTGAGCTAGATCACGCGGCGGCGGAGATGTTGGCGCAGGTGCTGGAGGAGCGGAGCATCAGCGCCAAGGTCCTGCCGCCGATCGCAGTCAGCCAGGGAGCGCTGGGGCAGCTTGGTCTCGAAGGCGTCGACGTGGTGTGCCTGTCCTATCTGCATCCCCAGCCGCAGGTCTATGCCCGGTACATCCTCCGTCGTCTGCGTCGCCGAGCCCCCACGTGAAGCTCATCGTCTGCTCCTGGAATCTGGCGCACGGTACGCAACAGACGGAAGAGCTCAACAAGCAGATGGCGGCCGATGCGGTATTCGCCTCGCTTCAGGGCTGTATCAAGCAAGTTGATGAATGGATGTGCCGCCCAGCATCTGGCAGCGGTACGCGTCCGGTCCTTCCTGACGTTAGGCAAGAGCAGGTTGCAGCGCTGCACAGCCTCGGTTTGGCCGCCGCGAAAGGACAGCAGTTCGATGAGGCCTCCAAGAAGATCGCGCAGGCGTTCAATGTCCCGATCGCACTCTCGTATCTCTGGCTGACGATATTCACCCGACTCAGCCAGACGCAATAGACCTGTCGCAGGAAAATCAGGCCATCAATCAGGCTCCTCATGAGGAGCCGCTCGGCGCATATGTGATCGCGGCAAACGAAGTGCTGGTTTCCGAAGACGTGACCGAGGACCCACGCTTTGCCGACGATCCACGCGTGTTGGAGAAAGGCATTCGCTTCTACGCAGGCGTCCCCTTGCGAACCTCAGCTGGACACGTCGTAGGCTCCCTTTGCATCGTTGACACGCAGCCCCGCGAGTTTGTGGATCGAGATCGCCAACAACTCGAGCAGATGGCCAACGATTTGATGGGTCATATCGAGAGCCGCGCTGCGGAACCAGCAGTGGCCCTTTCGGACCCAATTGGACCAAGCGCCGCATTCAGGTCTTGATTGTTCAGTGCTTGTGATGGGCATCACCGAACGGACATCGCGCTACCGCCAGTTCATGTTCGGGGCCAAACGGAAGCGAACCGACGGGACCTCCGAGTTTGTTTTACGACGATGCCATCGTGCCCGAGCTTACACTGCGGCTTCCGGCCGAAAAGCCATGGTTTTTTGCCAGGACCGAACTGCAAGACCGGTTGATTGATCGAGAAAGATCCGCAAGGTCCCGGCGCCGATCGGCGAGCTAAGCTATTGACCTACTTTGCGGTGGAGGGTCACTTTTCACATTCACCCTGCGCTTTAGCGCCGCGCTGCCAGGAAGGCTAACGCACCGTCCACATCGTCGGATCGACGCTGGTCTTGGTGAGCTCAATTCCGCACCAAGCCGTCGTGCGATTTGACTGGCATCGAAGGTGATCGCGAGGCACGTTGCAGAGCGTCGCTCTACGACAACTCCAGGCGATCATCCGTTCCGCCCCCCAACGAGTAGCCCCATCACCGTCAAGAATGACGCGGACCTCCCATCACAAGTGACCTCCGCACCCCACGTAACGGCGACGGTGGCGTGGTCGGCGCGTTCACAATTCAACCGGCATCCAGACCCCCTCCGGTTGCGCTCGAGCGCAGGACGGTAGCCACCATCGCAACACCGGCAAAGCCATCCTCAATCGTTGGAAAGGTCAGCTCCGGATCGGCAAGGGAAGCGGTACGACTGGCCACAATAGCTGTGGCCACTTCGGTATAGATCGTCGCGAACGCTTCCAGGTATCCCTCAGGATGGCCAGGCGGAGTACGATTGACGCGCTGACCGGCGGCGTTCATGGACGTTGTGCCGCGGCGGATCGACCGTGGTGCTTCACCGAGCGGCGACCAGACAAGAAGGTTCGGTTCTTCCTGTCGCCAGTCCAGACCGCCCTTCTCACCGAAGATCCGTAACCGCAACCCGTTATCGTTTCCGGCTGCAACCTGGCTCGTCCACAATGCGCCCCGCGCCCCGTTCCCGTAACGCAGCAGAATTTGCACGTTGTCATCGACACGGCGGCCCGGCACGAAGATGGTCGTCTCGGCCAGGATCTGCTCAGGCATCATTCCGGTGACAAAGTGCGCCAGCTGGTATGCATGGGTACCGATGTCGCCAACGCAGCCGCCGGCACCCGAGCGCGCCGGATCGGTACGCCAGTCGGCCTGCTTCTGGCCGGTGGCCTCAAGCGGATCGGCCAACCAATCCTGCGGGTATTCGACCTGCACGATCCGGATCGCGCCGAGTCCGCCGCCCTGAACCATAGAGCGTGCATGGCGGACAAGCGGATAACCGGAATAGTTATACGTGACGGCAAATATCAGTCCGCTCGTGCGCGCCTTGTCGCGCAAGCGGCGCGCCTCCTCAAGGGTTGTCGTCAACGGTTTGTCGCAGATGATATGAACACCCGCATCCAGGAAGGCGTCGGCGACAGGTGCGTCCATATGGTTTGGAGTGACGATCGCAACCGCTTCGATACCGTCGGTTCGCGCGGCCTCGGCCTGCGCCATGGTCCGAAAGTCAGGATAGGATCGATCGGACCCAAGGCCGATAGCCGCCGCCGATCGGATCGCTTTATCGGGCGAGGCCGAAAGCGCCCCAGCGACGAGTTCGTAACGGCGCGATTACTCGTCCAGAAGGTCGAGGACCTCTTCGACCTTCCTAAGCGGTCCCTCGCGTCCGTTGCTGATGTAAACAACCCGATCGCCATCGCGTTGCAGGGACCGCGCCCTAGACTTCCGAAGTCGTCCCGACAGGAATGTCGCGGCTACGGCATCCGGGCCGACATCAAGTCTTATGATTCCTCTTCGCCTGCAGTCGATCCTGAGCCTTGCTGCGGCAAAGAAATCGCGGGCCGCCGGAGGCAATCTGCCGAAGCGACGGGAAGTCTCCTCCTCGAGATCGTTTAGCTCGTCTTCGCTTCGGCATCTGGCGACGCGGCCGTAGATTTCCAGCCGAACCGCCTCCGATTGCACGTAGCCCGCGGGCAACATGTCGCCTACCGGCAGATTCAGGTCAGGCACCCACAGGTGGGCCGTTCTGTCGTCGGCTTTCTCCGAGGCCAATTTCAGAAGGTGGCTGTAGAGCACGGGTCGAACACCTGCACATGGCCCGACTGCCGTTCGGAAAGCAGGTCCCCCGCTCCCCTGAGGTCCAGATCCCGCGCGCTGATCGCGAAACCCGCGGCCGGTCTGTTGAACTTCTCCAGAACGGCCAATCGCTTCTCAGATCGCTCCGAGTCCGAATCGGTCAGCAAATGCGCAACCGCGCGTATCCCGCTGCGGCCCACCCTTCCTCTGAGCTGATGAAGTTGCGCCAGACCGAACTTTTCGGGCCAACAGACCACCATCGTGTTTGCACGTGGGATATCTAGACCGCTCTCCACGATGTTGGTCGCCAGCAGCACGTCCGCCGCGCCTTCGACGAAGCACATCATTCGGTCGTCTATGTCGTCGGCGGGCAACTTGCCATGCAGACAGACGATGCGGAGATCCGGGGCCACCGATTGAACGCGCGCCAGCATCGGATCGAGATCCTGAATTCGCGGACAGATCAAGAAGCTTTGCCCGTGGCGCCTTTGCTCGCGCAGCAATGCCGAGGCAATAGCAGCATCCGAAAGCGGAGCGACCTTTGTGACGACCGGGAGTCGATGAATGGGCGGAGAGGCAATCACGCTGAGGTCCCTGAACCCAGCAAGACCGCCCGCTAGAGTCCGCGGAATCGGCGTGGCGCTCATCCAAAGGGCATGAATACTCTTGGCTAGCCCGGAAAGTCTCGCCTTCTCCGTCGCCCCAAAATGCTGTTCCTCATCGATGCCGTCAGCAATCTGAGCTGTTCGCTCTGCTGGCGCGCAGCTTCGGCAGCGGCGCGTGCGTCCAGCAACTCGCGTTCGAAACGTCGCCTGTCGGTCGCCCGAAAGAAGATAGTAAAAAAGGCAAAACGCAAGTAACGGTTCAACCTTATCTCGGCCCTTGAGCGCATAGGTACATCTTGGTGCGCGCGGCGGGGTGTCGAGGTCGCCATTCTAGTGCTTCCGATGACGGGGCTTAAACCGGAAAGCCAAGGTCGACGCGGGCTGCGGAATATTGTTCCTCGCCGCGATTGCGTAAGCGACAGCCATTCTGGGGCCTCGCCGGCATTGGCCTTTGCCTTGGCCTGGTCACGGCCGATGTCGAGCCACCGGCGGCGGGTTGAGATCGTCTTCTGCGAGACGCGGCGCAGCATGGAGACGTTCGCAACCGCGAGAGGCTCCTGCGCCATCACGCCATCTCCTAACAGGTCCGAGAGCGGATGCCCTCTTGAGCATGTTGTTTTTGACAGTACGCTCGGCAGCACGCTGGATTAAAGCCGGGTTTCGATAAGAACCCGTTCGCCGCCTATCGTCACCCACTACTACCAAAATTGGCACATCCAGACTGCCGGCTTTCCGAACGACGTTTCAATTTTCATGATGTGCGCGTCTCCGGCGAGAAACCCGCGTTGGTGCAAATCGCCGCCGCGCCCTCGAACCAGCGGCGGGTATCTCGTCGGGGCGCGACGATGCTTTTGGCAAATACGCGCCCAATTTGCAGGGCGAGCTTGCGAGGTTCCGTATGATCCCCTGGACCACCGAGGAAACCTTCCTGCTCATCGGCCTTTGGCCGAAAGCATCGGCCGCCCAAATATCGAGATGGTTGAACCGCTCGCGCTCGTCGATATGCGGAAAGGCAATGCGGCTGCGCCACGATGATTTGTTGCCAGGCGGCGTAGAAAAACATTTCGAGCTGAAACCGGTGCAGACGCGGCATGGTCGCGCCAAAACAACGGTAACATCGATCATGCCGCAAAAGCGGGCACCGCCGCTCGATGACACCGTGCCGCTGCCGGACATGCGGCCCTGCGCGCTGATCGAGCTCGACGACGGGCGCTGTCACTGGCCGCTCGGCGACGTGCACCAGGTCGCGACGCTGTTTTGCGGCGGTGCCACCGTGCCGGGTCGGTGCTATTGC
The DNA here is from genome assembly GCA_043099345.1 of Bradyrhizobium sp. TZ2. Taxonomy (GTDB): domain Bacteria; phylum Pseudomonadota; class Alphaproteobacteria; order Rhizobiales; family Xanthobacteraceae; genus Bradyrhizobium. The sequence goes on from CP170752.1 coordinate 5,736,124, forward strand.
GCGCACCACCTGCGGCGAGCACGTGGCCAGGGCAGCGCCTCGTAGCGAATAAGCTCCCGCTCGAACTCGGCAAGTCCGCCCAATACGGTCAGCATCAAGCGACCATGGGCCGTCGCGGTGTCAGCCCAGGCATCTCTCAGCGATTTGAACCCAGCCCCTTTTTCGGCGATCGTCCCTAGCAGATTAAGTAGATCGCGTGTGGACCTCGCCAATCGATCGAGCCGGGTGACGACCAACACGTCCCCTGCGGGGTCGAACGGACTCTCAGCGAATGTATCGCCACTTCTCAGTTTGGACCTAACTCGGACATCGAGAGCGGCCGACCTCGAGGCACAGGTGGCGGCCGCTCTGGCACTCGCGGAGCGTATAACGGTGAAGGTCAAGCGACCGCGATCAATCGGCTGGTCAATGGAGAGGTGCCGGCCGCAGTTCTAGCCTTGGTATCTGCGGACGCGGCGGAAGGGCTTTCTGAAATCGCAGGCTTCAAGATCTTTCACATCCTCCTTTCGCCTCGTTCCTTGAAGGCACAACCCTAGGCGACGCGGGGGCCAGCTTGCCGATGTTACCTTGTTGGCGAGTTCGAAGTTGCCGTCTATGACCCCTCAGTGGTGTGATCGCGTTAGAGCCCCGGGCGTTAAGGGCATGTCCGTTGTTGATGCTGTGGACGGCTCCTCCACCGGCACGCGAGTGCCGATGATTTTCCCGCGGGGAATTTCCCGATCTCGCATTCAACGCATCCTATTAGGTGAAAATGAAATACTGGATCAAATAGTAAACTGCGGCGAGCACTCCGAGAACTATTGCGACGATAACAGCGCCCCAGAGCAAGGCCTCGCCCCAGCTCATAGGTCCTCCCGGCCTCATGACACCGGCTTACGCCAGCCGCAACGTGAGCTGACGGTCGCGGCCCGCTCCACAAAATCTTGAATGCTCGACAGCACGTCGCGCATTTGAAGCTCGCAACGGCGGCGCAGCTCTTGGGCGATCTCGGACGATACGTCCTGTGACCAGCCCTGGGCGGTGTTGAGCGCGACGACGCGCAACGGGTTTTTATATTGGCCGTCGAGAAGATCGGCAACGACCGTATCGAGATCGGTGGCTTCTCGAAAGATGCGCCCATTGCGACCGAAGTCATCGACGACGAGATACACGGTGGGATCGTCGCCTTTTGGCGCGAGCGACGGTGTCCAGCCCGTTCTTGGCATGCTCAACTCCCAGCCAACGCAACACCGGGAATTTAAGCACAAAGCCGGCAATCGTTCCTGCGAAAAAGTAAGGCCCCGGAGATCGCGCTCCGAGGCCCTACCGGGCCGAAGGGGTACATCCGCCCGTCGACCTTGATGGTGCCGATACTGCCATGGCAACCGCGCCTGTCAATCCCGGTGTCTAGGCTGAGGAACAAGCCGGGTTTGGTCATTGGTCTCTCTTCAATTTCCGCTTGAAAGGGGATCACCAAGAAATCGCACCGTGTCCGCAAAAAGCTTGTCCGTTTCCAGAGGGATGTTGTTGCAAAAGTCTTTTTGGGGGGACGAACGAAATTTTTTAGAGCCGCTGATGCGTTTTGCGAGCGGCGACGTGAGGGACCATGTCGCTTCATCCAAAATCGACCAAGGACCTCGGTGGTGGCGTTGAAAAGCGACACTGCGGCGAGAAGTCCAAAGATCAACTTTCGCGAGATTTTCCGGGTCGCTCGATTTTCGACTTTTGCAACAATATCAGGGGAAGACCGGAAGTAGTCGGCCGACGACCAAAATGACGCGATTGACCGATCTCGGAAGTCGGCCCTAGTCCAGCAACGGCCCGATATGGTTTGATGCCTTGGGGCTGGCACTGAGACGTATGGGTGGCCTCATGCACATGTTCATTCGAAAGTACACCAAGGTTCGTTCAGTTGCGGATGCCGCCCGCCGCGCCAAAAGCGGCATCGGTCAGATCCTAAGGGAATCGCACGGATTCAGATCCTATTATGTACTGGATGGGGGCGAAGGCGTCGGTGTCGCTGTGATGATATTCGAGGACCGCGAAAGCGCCAATGCGGCGAACGATAAAGTACGGGAGTTTGTTCAAGCAAGTCTGTATGACCTTGATCTTGGAGACCCCGAAATCATCGCCGGGGAAGTTTTGGGGGAATTTCACCCCGAGCCCCTCACAGAACCGGACTTGACACTCTCGCGTCATCCGGCTCGTGCCACCGCGCGAAGGCTGCCGCCTTCCATTGAACATCGTTCATCCCGTTGCCGGTTGACCCAAGCCAATGGCGATGGCCCGCTCCCTTCGCTCCACGGGCATTACACCCGCTTCATCGCTACTACGAAGCAGTCCGCCCCTGCCCGGCGCATCGGTACTTTCGGCCTCACGGTTGGAGCCGCTTGCGCCTTTTCGCTTGGCATCGCCGAACAGGTTCTCCCGGTAGGGTCGGAGACTGGCGCGCCGGTTTAGGTCGAAGTTTGTGTTCTCCTGTTGCCTCGCTCTTTCGTCTGCGAGTGTCACAGCATCTCGACCATGCCACGTTTCCAGCCCCCGCCACCTCGAACGCAGTGTGCGGATTTCCCGCTCTACGCTCTCCTGTCTGTTTCACCCCAAAGTTTATCGGGCCTATCCTGCCGGCGCGACTTTCAGCAAACGTGCCGAACCCGGTAGCCGTTGAACAGCTTCAAGGTTTCGTACAGCCATTGCCTACTCCACCGCATCCAGCCGAAGCCCTTTCGTTTCCGAGCTCGCATCATATGGCGCCGAACCTTCTTCTCTGCCCAGTCTTGAATGAAGCTAAAGCACTCGCTGGAGTTTCCTACCGCGAAGTAGTTCACCCAACCGCGTAGCACCGGGTTGATCACCTTGATCACCTGACCGACTGGTTGCGATTGATGGTGGCGGAACACATCCTCGAGTGTCCGCAGCAGCGCCGTGCGCTTCTTGAGCTTTGGCGTGTAGCTCGGACGCCAATGCCCATGACGACTGCGCACACGACGGAAGTCAAAGCCGAGGAAGCCGAAGCTTTCGCTGCGGCTGAGGTCCACGGTTCGACTCTTCTCTTCATTGATCTCGACTTGTAGAGCGGCCAGTTCCTCCCGGAGGCGTTTCTCAACCGCCGGCAGCAGCCAGTCCTGTCGCGGGTGGGCGTCGATCAAGATCACCAGATCGTCCGCAAAACGCGCGTACTCGATGTAGGTGTACTTGCCCTTGCGTGTTACCTCCCCTCGCCCGCTCAAGCATCCGATCCACCTCGTTAAGGTAGATATTACTGAGCAGTGGGGAGACCACTCCGCCTTGCGGGACGCCACATCGACCGTTGGCCTTCAGCATGATCTTCAGCAGATGCATCACGTCATCGTCGTCGATTCGTTTCGCCACTTTTGCCAACAGCCGGTCGTGCCGAACGTTGTCAAAGTAGCTCTTCAGATCGAGATCTATGACGCGTGTCTTCCGCTGAAGGATCGCCTTGGCCACTCGGTCGATCGCTTCATGAGCTGACTTCTTGGGACGGTATCCAAACGAGCCCGGTTGGAAGTCGGCCTCAAAGATCGGCTCCAAGATGAGCTTGAGCGCCCCTTGCACCACCCGGTCCCGGATCGCAGGAATCGAGAGGACGCGGACCTTGTCCCCGTCCTTCGGGATTTCCTGCCGCCGAGCCGGTAACGGCTTATAGGTGCGCCCCACGAGTTCGTCCCTGATCTGCTCGAGGAAAACCTCTACGCCGTGCGCCTCGATGGCCTCGAAGGTGACCCCGTCTACGCCGGGGGCGCCATCGTTTTCTTTGGCCACCGCATACGCCTCGCGTAGCGTTTCCATCTTGCAAACATGGACGTACAAACCCCAGAACCGCCAGGACGTCTCAGCCTTCGCCTTGACGTATAGTCTCCGCCTCAGGTCCTGCAAATCGATGGACGCCTTTATCATCTCGTCCTTGCCTTCCCGATTGAAAGAGACATTCCAGACAAAAGGGCCCCTTTGCTCCGCGGGCGTTACCCCCACTTCATCGCTCATACGGACCCATCCGCCACCCTCTCGCCTTCGACCGATTTCCCGGTTTTAGCCGGTTATACGATCTACCTTGCTCCGGTGATTTCGCACCGGGGCGAGGAGGGCTTCGCCAGTTGCTCGGTGTGTCCTTGTCGCCGTGCTGTCGCTTCCACCCCGCCGAAGTGAAGGTGCCGCATCGGTCAGATTTCGGCACCCCATGCTGCCTTCGCCCTACGGAAGCGGGCTCGGCCTTCGGATCCACTCTTTTTCGAGGCCACATTGCGTTCACTGTCGTTACGGCCCGGTGACTCGTAGTCTCCCCAAGGGAGACCTTGTCGATAGGTTCCAGGACTTTGGTTTCCCGCCGCCCTGCTATCCAAACTACGGGGCGCCTGACTTTTGCCCCGGCAGGCTTTCTCCTGCTGAACACACCAGCCTTCACTGGTCACACTTCCGTACAAGAGCCTGGTTGAGCTTCGCGCCGCCTACATGCCGGATGCCGCTCGGGCAGTCTCAGGACATCCCCCAAGCTGATCCCGGAGGAAGGGTCACCCCCCGGTTTTGACATCGCCTAATCCGCTTTCGACACTTCATCGACGGTTTGCTTGCGCTCGCCTCTCTCAACCTTGCCTGCCGGAATCTTGTCCCGGCGTTTCCGCAACGTTCACCGCCATCGCTTTTGACGACAGCAGCTTGCGGTGGCTTGAGGTTAACACCTGATTGCCGACCTCGAAGGGCCCTCCTTCATCTCTCGTACAGTTGCGCACCGTCGTACAGACGGTGCTCGTGACACAAGACCCAACTCGGACATCGGCTCCGCCGTTCGTTCACCGTCATGACTTCGCGATGGTGCGCGAGCGGCCTATTTCATAAGCAGCGACATGTGTGCGCGCTAGATTGAGGACTGGCGCCGGGATGCTCAGGGCGTGGGCTCGGGCTACCATGTCGTCCAAGATGTATTCCCCCTCGGTGGTTGAGCCCCGCTCGATATCTCGTAGCATCGACGACTTTAGCGGCGATCCAACTGTGGCGATCAGGGTCGTGTCGAACTCGATAAAGGCAGGCCTCGGTTTGAAGCCCTTGACCCGCAACGACATCCGGCGGAACCCAACCCACGGATTGCGGCAGCTCTCACCCTTTACGCCTAGTAGGGGAACCCGCTCTCAGGAGCAGGGTTTTTCAATGTGCTACCTCCGCGCGCTTGATAATCTCCCACTCCAAGCTGGGTAATACGGGAGCCGACGGGCAACATCAGGCCGACACGGCTGTTCTGGGGCGCTTGGCCGAAGGTGACGCCTTTCCAATCGGTCGAGGCGCGTCGTCCGGGATGGCAAAGACGCATGTGGCATAGCCGACATCGATGCCAATTGTGATCTCCTCTGGAGTGGTCGGCCGATCGATTGCGGCAGCGCATACAAGAAAGCCATTCGAACTCTTGATGACCCGTCCCGTGTCGGAGCGAGAGTGAGGGCGCCGCGTCCGGAAGCGTCGACGACGAGATCCGCAGCCCTCGCATGGCCTGATTTCGGAGGCAACCATGCCTACGGCGAAACTCCATGCATTAACAATCCTTGGCGCGCTCGATGAGGCCCGGTCTGAGCTTGTCGGCAAGGCCGTAGTTCTCACTGATGGAAAGGCCGGGACAGTAGAGAACGTGTGGCTTGATGAGTTGCACGGCTTACGAATTTCGATCAGGGGCCACGATGGAAAGTGGCCCGTCTCAACGATCAAATTCGCGCAGACCGGCTGAAGCGGCTACCCCGACGCGGCCGCTACCACTCGTTGCACCACGCTGGTGCCGACGCCGACCGTGCGACCGATGTTCAAGATGCCCATGCCCTTAGCCTTAAGCTCGAGTATGCGGCTCTCAATCGCAGGCTTGACCGGACGACGTCCCAACTTCGTGCCCTTCGCCTTAGCCCTGGCAAGCCCGGCGTTCACCCTCACTCGGATCATGCCGCGCTCAAATTCGGCGAACACTCCCAACATCTGAAACATCGCCCTACCAGATGGCGTGCTGGTGTCGAGTGCTTGCTGATGGAGGTATAGATCGCAATTCAACGCTCGCAATTCGGTGAGAAAGCCGACCAGATCCTGTAGGCTGCGTCCAAGCCGATCGACTGACCAGGCGGCGACCATGTTGACCTTGCGGCTGGTGGCGTCCTTGAGCAGACGATCGAACCCAAGGCGCTTGTCACGGCCCTTGGCTCCGCTGATGCCCGCGTCCTCGTAGAAACTGACAACCTCCCAGCCCGACCTGTTCGCCACCGTCGTCAATTCGCGCAACTGATTTTCAACGTCTTGCTTTGATGTGCTGACCCGCAGATAGATTGCGACGCGCTTCATTGGAGATTTCCCCTGTGAAGCTACAGATGTGCACCAGACTATATATTCCTTTCGATCAACAACGGTCCCGGCAAACCAAGAGTTTTCTGACAGGCAATTTTGCGGGTTTTCCGTATGGCGGAGCCAACAGCGCGGCGGGGCTGGTATCCTATTCGAGTACGCACACATGGGGACAGGCTAATCAATGAAATTCGCAGCCAATCGTCCGTTCGCTGATCCCGACAAAGCTGCACAGCGCCTTATGGAGTACGCCCAGGCTTCCAAAATGGCCGGATCTATATCGAGAAGATCAACGGCCCCTTCCCATTCGGCGACCAGGGCACGCCGGCAGAATACAGCGCCGGTCTCGACCTTAGCCATCAAGCGAGGCTGGCTGGAGCTGCACGAGTCCGGAACCTTCGTAACGTTCACGCAATCGGGCGCCGATCGATTTGCTTAACGGCTATTGGCACGGACGTTGCTAATTATTCGGTTGAGGGATTTCAGTGCCTCAATTCGAGACAAGGATGCCGTCGGGCACAGCATTTCGATCCCGGCGGCATCCATTTTTGAGACGAGGCGATGTTACTATGTTCTCTGGGGATAACCCTGTGCATAGACTGTGGAAAATCGCCCCAATTACGACCCGTTGAGCGAACTAAGCTACTGTAATTAGAGCTTTTTTTGTGCCCCTATTTATGTAGGTGTTCCATGAAAAGATTTCAGTTGTTTGTTCTCGTGGCTTCCATTGCTGGTGTTTCTCCAGCTGCGTTCTTCCTTTCGGTAATGCCTGCGCAGACGAAACAATGCAGCGCCGAGCGGCCGCCACACGCGCGATCGTATTGGTCCTACCGGCTTATCGATGGCCGAAAATGTTGGTACGAAGGCAAGCCGTTGCTGTCGAAATCATTGTTGCACTGGCCGCCGGCTCGAACGGCACGAGCAGATCCCGGCCGAGAACCGAACGTCCTTCCGGCGAATTATTACAATCTCCTGGATGCACAGGCGTCGATTCCGGACGATCCCGACGCTTTCGAAGCGCGTTGGCGCGCGCGCTTTCTAGAAGCAATGGAAAAATAATAGCAGACGCCGCTAAAACAACGAACCAGCCAAGGCTTTCCATACCAAAGAAGCCCGCCAGGTTGAGTTGGCGGACTTCCTACGCGGTTACTAATTCCCGCGGGGCCTTGGGAGCAATCCGCGATTGCCGCGAAGATACAGAGCTGCGGTTAACAAAAGCCGAGGCCCGCCAGCGTGAACCGGCGGCCTTTCCTTTCTAAGCGCGGCTCGTCTGTGCAGCATCAACACCGGATTGAGGTAGTCGCCCGGTATGTCGGCGCGTGCTCAATGAGACTTTAAGCTTTGAAGCTTGCACACCGTCGCGCCAGGACTTCGCCCAAGCTCCGCGGCTATCCGGGCAGTTGGCATCTTGCCGGCGAGGCTCTTGAGCTTTGTATTATCTTCTTCAGTCCAAGACCGGGAATGAGGATTGCTCATACGCGTTACTCCCTTCAAAAATTCCTTAAATCCAAATTTTTAGGAAAAGTTCCAGCAGTGCGGCTTAGCGCCGGGACGCCCCTTGGCTGCATCCCAATCGCGCGACTGCGCTGGTCTGCCGCTCGGACCATTGTCTCTGGGGATAAGCCCAGCAACGCGAGGCTCATCTCGCCCGCAGCGCGCCAGCCGTCGGCCGCCCGGCGGGCGATCAGATCCGTTGCTCTATCCAGCCCGCGCAGCCTTGCGACTGTAGTGGGGCCGCCGGGGACTAGCCGACGACCCCCTGCCAACCGCTGCTCGTCCCCAACGGCGCGGCCGACCAGATTCAACTAGCGTATGCTCGTGCAGTTGCTTTCGGATGTGGGACCCGCCGGGAGGAGTCTCTAGGCTGCCGGCGGCCCCTGCCGGCCGCTGGGGTTCAGGTGCACTCGCGGCCGACCACATTCAACGGCCGCGTGCCGGCGCGGTTTCTGTTGAAGGGACGAATTTATGGATCTGTTGATCAGGCCGAGAGAGTGGGGCCACCGAGGGGGCGGCCTTCAGCGACCCCGACCCTGCCGACCGCTTGGCTGCTGATGCGTCCGCAGCCGACCTGATTCAACGGCCAGGTACTCTCGCGGTTCGGCTTACCGAGGTTTTTCTTTGAGTGGGGCCGCCCATGAGCGTCGCAAAACAAGAGAAGGACAGACTTTGCCGATTTCGATTTCTACGATCGTCGTGAGGACTCATCTTGTTGTCGCAGTGGCCGATCGGGTACCTGCGTTCGACATTGCCCGGAGCTGCAAACTGGATACGGCCGCGACGGCCGGCCCTTCAGTTGATCAGTCCCTCAAGAACTAGCCCAAGCCAGGCGGCAAACTCTCTGCCGCTACGGAATGTGTTGGGATCTGCAACCGTTGCTGCGATCGCCGTGGCGATGATCGGCCCGATACCCGGAATGGTAGCCAGTCGTTGGCTGACTGGGTTGCTCTTGTGCCACGCGAGAACCTGCTTCTCGAGACCAACGATCCGTACCTGAATATCTTCGATGTGGTTGATCATTACCTGCAACACCTGACGGGCAATATCCGGTACACGCCCATCATTCTCGTCGGTGACAATCGCAATCAGTTTCGCCACCTTGTGCAGACCCTGCGCCTCGATAAGACCGAACTCGGCCAGGTGCCCACGCAGAGCATTCACCAGCATGGTGCGCTGGCGGACCAGCAAATCCCGAGCCCGATGCATCATGAGTGCCGATTGTTGCTCCGCCGTCTTTATCGGGACAAAGCGCATCGATGGACGCCTAACCGCCTCGCAGATCGCCTCGGCATCGGCGACGTCGTGCTTGTTACGCTTCACATAGGCTTTCACATAGTTGGGCGGCATCAGGCGCGCTTCATGGCCAAGCGCAATCAACTCACGAGCCCAATAGTGCGCCGTCGCGCAGGCTTCGAGGCCGATGAGGCACGGCGGAATCTCGGCAAAGAACGCGAGGACCTGGCTGCGTCGCAGCCGCTTGCGCATTACTACGCCGCCCATCTCGTCGACCGCATGAACCTGGAAGACACTCTTTGCCAGATCAAGACCAATTGTTGTAATATCGCCCATGGATCGCTCCCTTTGCTGGTGATCTCTAACGACCACCATCCTGGCACATCGATGCCGTCAGGGGCCATCCACCCCATCAGTTGGCGGCCTTGGTTTGCGCCCGCTTGGTGCGCTTCGAGTCATAGAGCTCAAAGCGGTCACGGAGAAGACTGGCACCAATAAGGAACGCCGGTATTGTGATCTCCACGCTGTGCTTGGTTCTGAGACATTGTTTTGCAGACCAGCAATTTCCTCATTGTTTGCGTCCCAGGCAAAACTCGTTCCGGACATATCGGTCCACTTGAGAGAAAAGCCTGTATGATGACGCGAGAGGTCATCGAGGACGTGCCGCAGATGGCGAGGCCCCACCCTGATGGTTTGGTGCCGCCCGCATTTGAAGGGTCAGGGTTCCTTCCGTGGTGCTCCGGCCGTGAACATATTTCCGCCTTGTCGGCTGCGTTAAAAACGCCGGGACAGTTCTGAACGAGCCTTTGAAAAAAGGCGATGTGACGTGCAGGCTGCATGCTCATGCTTGGGAAGCTGCGTAGGCTGCAAAAACCATCTGCCGTCCCATAGCTCGCCGTAGCGCAGATGCTTGGATCGCTCTCAGGCGGGTGACATTGCGTTTGATACGGAGCACCAAATGGATTCCACGCTGGACGACAAGCTCATGGAAGGGCAGCTCGCGAGCTTGATGATGACGCGCTTTCGAACCTGGCGCGCGAACTGGGAGTCAATCCTTCAGACCCGCCGGCCAGCATCAAGAGATCTCGCGTCCCGCTGGCAACGATTCAACAATTGGCGGATTGGCGCTACGTGGCTTTCGTCGGTTCTTTGTTGGCAGCATCCATTGGTGTTGCTGCTTGGTGGTGGTCGTCCTCCGCTCATACGGCGATGATGGCTCCCTCGGACCCAGCACCTCTGACACAGGCCGCGCCGGAAGCCGCCGCGCCGAAAGACGCTGCGCCGACTGCCGTCGCCCTGTCTTCCGATTTGGCGCAGCAGCTCCAACCGATGACGCGCGATCTCGCCGCCTTGAGGCAAGCGGTCGAACAGCTCAAGGTGAGGCAAGAGCAATTGGTCCGCGACAATGAAAATGTCGCGAGCCAACTCAAGGCGAGCCAGGAAGAAATGGCACGCAACAACAATATCATCGAACAGATCAAGGCGACCCAGATGCAGATGGCGCGCGAAAGCGAGACGGTCACCGAGCGGCTCAACGCAAGCCAGGAACAACTCGCCGGCGTTATCGCCAACGCCTCAGAGCCAAAGGTAAGCCCCGAAGAGCCAAAGGTGATGCCCGAAATACCACTGCCGCGTCCGCGGCAGTCGGCCAATGTCGCGCAGACGCAAAAGCCGGCGCCAACCCCGGCGCTGCCGCAAGCCAAAAACCGCAACCGTCATTGGCATGGCCATGGTCAGTGCGCTAATGCCGTGACCTACCTGCTCCCTGCGACGTGATGACCCGCGCTCGAGCCAGCCGCGCTAAGCTCGATCTGCACGAGAGCGGCGCGTTCGTGAAGGTGACCCAAGCCGGCGCGGATCTCTTCGCTTGATGGCCGAGAAGGGCTGACAGCGCAGGTTCGAAGATCCTATCTGCTGATGAAATACGCCACTAACCGTCCCTGCACCGATCCCGAGAAGGCTGCGCGCCGTATCATGGAGCACGCACAAGCGTTCGAACCAATGCAGGATGGCAGGATCTAAATCGAGAAATCAACGGCCCCTTCCTCTTTGGCGACAAGGGCACGCCGGCGGAATACGCCGGCCGGGAGCTGGCGATGTCCCGCGGTTGGCTGGAGCTCATCAGAGGCACGTTTGTGAAACTGCCGCAAAGCGGCGCGGGCTCATGCACGGGGGCTTCCAGACGAAATCTCGCTGAGATCGTGCAACGCCATTGTTCTCGAGTTGATTTCGCCCAGCAGCGAACTTCGAACCCTAGCGCAGTCGGCTAATGGTGCTGTGGCTCACATTGTATGAGCGTGCAATGTCCGTTAGCACCTCTCCCGCCTCTCGGCGACCGATTGCCTCTCTTCTCTGGTGGATGGTGAGCTTCGGTTTGCGGCCCAAGATGACCCCCTCGCCTTCGCGCGCTCACGCCCTTCCCCAGTTCTAGTTCGAATAAGCTCCCGCTCGAACTCGGCAAGTCCGCCCAATACGGTCAGCATCAAGCGACCATGGGCCGTCGTGGTGTCAGCCCAGGCATCTCTCAGCGATTTGAACCCAGCCCCTTTTTTCGGCGATCGTCCCTAGCAGATTAAGTAGATCGCGTGTGGACCTCGCCGATCGATCGAGCCGGGTGACGACCAACACGTCCCCTTTTTCGAGAACCGCCATCAGGCGCGTCAGCTGCTTACGGTCGGACCGAGCGCCACTGATTTTTTCCTGAAATATCTTGGCGCATTTCGCAGCTTTGAGTTCGGCTAATTGGGCGGAAAGAGATTGACCGTCGGTGCTCACCCTCGCGCTATCCGTAAACCGCCATACCGCGCTCCATTTCGCACATATAATATGCACCGGCGACTGAAGGTCGTCAGGGCTAAGCAGACTCCGTCTCGCAGCTATCTGGGCTTATCAGGCCGCTGGGTGCTCTAGTTCCAGCACGCGCAGTCCAGCGGGTGTAATCTCGTATCTGCCATCTGGGCGGCGTACCAGCCACCCAGCTCTGACCATCTCCTGCGCAGTCTGCACGCTACAAACAGGATGACTGCCGCCGGGGTAGTAGAGCCTGTCAGTTCGGTCGATAAGGTATCCGTACAGCCGAGCTTGCCGGAGCGCTCTAATTCTCGGCTTCTCCATACCCTCACATAGTCACCAGGGCCGGGAATTGCGACTCGCCGATCCGGCCTGATGTCGGCGCCTTTTCCTGGTCGCTCGCGTTGCATCGGGGGCACGCCGCGGCGCCGCCGATAGTGTCCCAATTCCCACAGTGCGAGCGCAAAAGCGTCTCTCGGTCGGATTTCGAACCGACTGGCCGGACCCATTCGTTTGAACCTATTCGCATTTCATTAGTAGCCGTTTTGGCGGTCGAAAAATGGATGCTCTAGGTATCGCGCTGATTGTCATTGGCCTCGCCATCGTTTGCAGCGGACTCATCTTCCCGCGCGGATTGTCGGAGAAGCCCAACGAGGAGAGCACGGCAATCGCGGAATTTGAGCGCTCCCAAGTAGGTGGCCCTGGGGAGATTCCCCAGGGCGAAGCCGCAGGCGTGCCTCAGCATGTCGGTGATCCATTCGAGCGCCACCTGCTCGAAGATCTAAATGCGATGGATCCGGAGGTGCGCAGCGAGTGCGGCAAAGATTCATTAGGCCCGATGGGTGAAGCACCGCGCGGCCTCGACTAGATCGACCAGCCGTCTGTCGTCGTATTGGCGTCCAGTCGGTCGAGCGCCTCCCTCACCTTCGACCAGAAGCGCGCGATGTCGTCGGTTAAGGCCGACGCCTCGCGCTCGCGGGCGAAGCCGAAGGCGCCGGAGCCCTTCCGCGCCCAGAGGTGCTCGGCCGCCGCCTGCGGCGACATGCGGCCCCAGAGGGGCCCGCGCAGTCGTTTTGCCATCCCCGCCCCATTTGCTCCGGAGCCCGCCAGCGTCGCGGCGACCGCCAGCACAAAGGCCCGGGCTGGAGCACCGGGCCTTTGTCCCTGACTCGACTGCTGTGTGAGTTTCAGGACGAAGCGAACCGACGATGGCCGAATCATGCCAAAATCTCGGCAGGGAATAGACGCCGTCTTTCTCACTCACCTGCACTCGGACCACGTAGTCGGCTTTCCGGATCTGTGGCTGACCGGTTGGCTTGTGGGGCGGCCAGGCCGGGATCGACCACTGCAGGTGCGAGGGCCAACAGGGACCCAGCGCATGATGTCGTTTCTTGCGCAGGCATTCGAGTACGATATCCGGATTCGATTAGACGACGACCGGGCACCACCAAACGGCGTGGTCATCCTCGCCGAGGACATTACCGAGGGTATCGTATATGAGAACAGCGGCGTGAAGATCACCGCTTTCGAAGTGGACCACACGCCGGTGAAGCCTGCGTGCGGCTTTAGGATCGATTATTCCGGCCGGTCCGTTGTGCTTTCCGGCGACATAGGCTCGGGCCAATTTGTTGCGCCGCATGAGTCCGGATTTGGCACGTTTGAGACATCCCGCGATGTCCGCTCTTCGGTCGCTATCAGGGGAAGAACGGACATAGCTCCGACATCGCGTTTCGGGTGCGGAGCGCCTAGAAGAGCAAGGAACGGATCGTGTCGATGCGTAGAACCGCCGCCGTCATCGGCACCGCCATCTTCTTCGTGTGCGTGCCCTGCGTTCTGGCCGGGGTGGTCCCGTGGTGGATTTCGCGCTGGGAGTTCCGGTTGTCGTTTCTCGGCGTCGAGCTCACGCGCTTCGTCGGCGCCGCGCTGATTCTTGCCGGCGTAGTCGGGCTTGTGGATTCATTCGTGCGTTTCGCGCTGCAGGGGCTTGGCACGCCGGCGCCGATCCCCCCGACCCAACACCTCGTCGTTACCGGCCTCTATCGCTATGTGCGCAATCCAATGTACGTGGCGGTCGCCGCCGTCATTTTCGGCCAGGCGGTCCTGTTCGGCGATTGGCGGCTGTTCGCCTACGGCGCGCTCTTCTGCCTCGTCTGCCACCTGTTTGTCGTGGGCTACGAAGAGCCGACGCTCAAAAAAGTCATTCGGGGCGGAATACGAAGCGTTCCGCACCAATGTGCCGCGTTGGATCCCGCGGCCTGACCGCGTGGCGAGCCGGTCGGTAGCGGCTGTAGCGTATGACCTTGCCCTGTATAGGCAGGCTAGCCGTCTTTGATGCTGCTCGCTTGCCGCCCTTTGAAAATTGGACTTCGCATTCCGCCATACCGGCGTCAGACTGCGCCGTCGCTGCCGCTGTTGTTCCTCCCGTTCCTTGCGAACCATCAAGGCGAGGGTTCAATCCTTCGCCAAGACGTAGACTTCACGAAGCTGTTTCTGAAGCTGCTCGATACGCTTGACGCAATTAGGGTGTCCTTTTCGGTCACGCTGGGTCGTGACGACCGTCCAGCCCTGATCGCTTGGTACGATCGCAATCGGGATCGATGGCGGACAGTCATCAAACGACGATAGCTTCTCCCGAAAAATCCAGATCAGGTCCGTGCTCGAAATCTTGGTCTTTGCCAATGGATAAACGCCTCTCGAAAAGCCGAGACCTTGAAGAGGGTTTCCGACCGACACAACGGCGATCGCGATTTAACCGAACCAGTCAACCTTACCAGGGTTCATCGCTCGTCGTCCGGATGCACCCAAACGGTAGGGCACGGTCTGCCGCTCTTCGGTGAGCCGGATCATGTGCACCCGCGGCGAGTATCGCGGCGTTCTACACGACCAGCATTTCAGCCCGCCACAGTGGAACTCTCGCGCCTGTGATTGATTGGCTCCTCGGAGGAGTCCGACATGTTCACGAGCGTTGCGGCGATAGCGATCGCCCTTCAAGGCGCACCTGCTTTTGCGCGCCGCCTGGTCGTGCTCGCGGCTGAAGCCCGCCGATTTCCGGTTTGGTTTCTCATAGTCCACAGACTGCTGGGGGCCGGCAGAAATTCCGGCTGGTCCGGCTCAATTTTCCGAGTGCAGGGCGTTTAGATGACCGCGCACCTCCAGCCTTCGATTTGGAAGCTTGAGGTCGACGGCAAACCCACGTTGGCTTTTGAAGCCAAGAAGTATCGCGAAGCGAACGAGCTCTGCCATGAGGATTGGCTGCGCGTTGAGCTGGGCCTGCAAAAACTCAATGGCGTCCCGCTCTGCGGTCCCGACTCACACCTAAGGATACGGCTCGCCCGGCGGGCTGAAATTGTCCTATATCGGCAAGCGGCCGAAGCTCACAACTCGTCAGGTCATACCAAGATGGCCTATTTGATCGAGTTGGACGACGTCAGTCATTCCGATGAATTGTCGATCGAGCCGGGCGCATTTCCAGCGCAGCGCACCTGATTTGCCAAGCCCTCGCGGGCGGCTTTCGGGCTCGCGCAACCTGCGATAGGTCTTGGCCTGATCGAATGGGAAATGATGTGCGGTTTCAGCGCCACCGCCGCCCACGGAGATGAACACCGCCATAACAATCGTTTCCCTCGCCGGAGCGATCGGAAGCGCAAAGACACTATCGCCACCACGTCGATTTTCGCCTGTGTTTGATCACTTGCTGCCGCAACGTAATTGAGTCCCGTCTAGAAACCGTAGATCCAGACGGTTCCCTCTAATAGATGCTCTTGCGTAGACCGCCAGTGAGCGCAACTCATGCCTCCTATTACCATCATGACGACGGAAACCTTGGCATCCTGCGCTGCGACCAGGCACACCGGAGCGGCAAAAGACCAGCGCCGCAAATAAAACTCGTTTTATCATGCACCAGATCCGGACGCCCCTCACCCGATCGCCAAAGATCCGGTGTCTCATAGGTCCACCCATCGGGCTATTACGATGGCCCTTGCGAGCTCGAGCAATGCCGCTACCAATAGATGCCCGGAACGGCCGCGGCCCCATCGAAGCTGCCCGGGCAACTACCGGCACGCGGGACGACGGGACTATTCAGATGAAATCTCAGCCTCAACCAACGACCCAAGAAGTTTTGGCGGGCCCGGTCGAGCGCGTGACTTTTCACAACGATGATTCCGGCTTTTGTGTCCTGCGGATCAAGGCACGTGGGCACCGGGAATTGGTTACGGTGATCGGGCACGCTGCAGCCATCTCCGCCGGTGAGTGGATTACGGCGTCGGGCGAGTGGATCAACGATCGCACCCACGGCCAGCAATTTAAGGCGAAGTTTCTGAAGATCTCGGAGCCGACGTCGCTCGACGGCATCGAGAAATACCTCGGCTCGGGCATGATACGCGGCATTGGCCCAGTCTACGCCAAAAAGCTGGTGCGGGCCTTCGGTGAAAAGGTGTTCGATACGATCGAGGCGGAGCCCGAGCGCCTGCGTGAGGTCACTGGCATCGGCGCTGTCCGGGCCAGCCGCATTACTGCCGCCTGGGCGGAGCAGAAGATCATTCGCGAAATTATGGTCTTCCTGCACAGTAACGGCGTCGGCACAGCGCGAGCGGTGCGGATCTTCAAGACCTATGGCGCCGATGCTGTGCAGGTCATGTCCGAGAACCCATATCGACTGGCACGGGACATCCGCGGCATCGGCTTCAAGACTGCCGACGCAATCGCGATGAAGCTCGGGATCGAGAAGACTGCCATGATCCGGGTCCGGGCCGGCATCTCGTTCGCACTCACCGAGGCAATGGACGAGGGGCACTGTGGACTGCCGATCGACGCATTGATGCCGCTGGCCGAGAAGCTGCTCGAGGTTCCAATAGACCTCGTTCGGGCGGCGCTTGATCTCGAAACATCGGAGGGCACCGTCATTGCCGATAGTGTCGGCGAAACACGCTGTGTGTTTCTAACAGGACTGCATCGGGCCGAGCGCATCATCGCTGAGCGCCTGGTTCAACTTGCCAACGGTAAGCTCCCTTGGGCGTGGATCGATCCAGACAAGGCCCTGACATGGGTCGAGGATCGGATCGGGCTTGTTCTCGCCGAAAGCCAGGTGGCCGCGATCCGACTCGCGCTCACGTCCAAAACGCTGGTGATGACCGGCGGGCCGGGGGTCGGCAAAACCACCATTGTCAAAGGTATCTTGCGCATTCTCGCGGCAAAAAGCGTGCGGCTCCTGCAATGCGCGCCAACCGGCCGCGCCGCCAAGCGCATGACCGAGGCGACCGGCTTTGAAGCCAAAACCATTCACCGGCTGCTTGAAGTCGACCCCAAGACGGGAGGGTTCAAGCGCGGCGACGACAATCCACTCGAATGCGACCTGCTTGTTATCGACGAAGCCTCCATGGTCGACGTCATGCTGATGCAGGCGCTCATAAGGGCGGTGCCCGGCACCGCTGCTCTGTTGATTGTTGGCGATATCGACCAGCTTCCCCTCCGTGGGACCGGGGCAGGTGCTCGCGGATGTGATCTCTTCTGGTGCCATACCAGTGGTGCGATTGACCGAGGTGTTCCGGCAGGCCGCGCAAAGCCGCATTATCATCACTGCCCACCGCATCAATCAGGGTCTTATTCCCGATCTTAGCCCGCCCGGGATCGATACCGACTTCTATTTCGTCCAAGCGGAAGATCCCGAAATCGCCGTGCAGCGCATCGTCGAGTTGGTGAAAATTCGGATCCCCAAGCGCTTCGGCTTCGATCCAATCCGCGACATTCAGGTTCTCTGCCCCATGAATAGAGGCGGGGTGGGTGCTCGCTCCCTCAATATAGAGCTGCAAGCCGCATTGAACCCAGCCGGCGAGCAGAAAGTAGGGCGCTTCGGGTGGATTTTCGCGCCAGGCGACAAGGTGATGCAAATTCAAAACGACTACGACAAGGAGGTCTACAACGGCGACATCGGATACGTCGATGAGGTCGATCTCGAGGGCGGGGAGCTTGTAGCCAGCTTCGACGGACGCGCTGTCAGTTATGCATTCGGCGAACTCGACATGCTGGTCCCTGCTTACGCCGCGACCATCCACAAAAGCCAGGGCTCAGAGTATCCTGCGGTTGTGATTCCGGTCATGACGCAGCATTACGCCATGCTGCAACGAAATCTACTCTATACCGGGATCACCCGCGGCAAGAAGTTGGTTGTGCTTGTCGGTCAGAAGCAGGCTGTCGCCATTGCCGTTCGGAATGTCTCTGGGCGCAAGCGATGGTCGAAATTAAATGAATGGCTGCGCGGCGCGTCACGTCAGGGCTATACCGTCTCCAAAATGATCGGCCTATGATAGACGGCCCGCTTCCGGCAATGGAAGCAAGCCGTCAGCGCACCGCCAAGGCCCGTGAGCAAAATCTTTGCCGACCCAATAGGCATCAGGGTAAAGGCCGGAAAATCTTCCATGACTTCGTGCTCGCAGGCGGTCGGCCGAAAGGAATACTCTGAAGAGTCTGGCAGGGCCTGGCGCTCCCATGGAAGGTCGAGCCGATTTCGGAGGAAGTTATTCCATGGACCAAGATATCTTGCGCAAACTGGAGGAGCGTCTCGGACCGCTCTACGCGAGACAGCGATTGGGTATCGAGACGGACCAAGAGGCACAAATCTTCGGCCAAAGCCTTCTCTCCTTTCACATAGGGAATTGGTCTCCGGTCCAATCTGTTATTCGAAATAGCCTGAAGTTGACGGGTCTTTATTGGCGCGCGCGCCGGAATACAGAACGCATTCTCGTCAAGCGCAACGACGTTATGTTCAAGGAGTTACCACCGCTTTTTGACGGCTTCACTATACTTCACCTTAGCGATATGCATGTGGACATGAGTGAGGGTGCCATGCGGCGCCTGATCGAACTCGTCGACGGCATGAGTTACGATCTATGTGTTCTAACCGGCGACTATCGAGGGAAGACTTTTTGGACCGTTCGCGGCAACCTTGGAGGGCGTCGCACGAGTGCGAGCTCATCTAAGCGAGCCCGTTTATGGGGTGCTTGGCGACCACGATACCGTCCAAATGGTTCCGGGGCTGGAAGCGATGGGAATACGGATGCTACTCAACGAGTGCGCGGTGATCGTGCGCGGTGCTCAGCAGATCTATCTAGCCGGAATCGATGACGCGCACCACTTTAGGGTCGACAGTATCGAAAAGGCTGCGTTGCAGATACCGGATGGCGAGTTCTCTATCCTATTGTCGCACACACCAAAAATCTATCGCCAGGCGGCTCATGCGGATTTTAATCTGTTGCTGAGTGGACATACGCACGGTGGGCAGATCTGTCTGCCAGGATCTATTCCGATCATACTTGATTCAGTATTGCCTCGACGGATGGGGGCGGGAGCTTGGCAGTATCACAACATGTCTGGCTACACTTCCGTGGGTGCTGGTTCGAGCGTCGTTCCTGTGCGCCTCAAGTGTTCACCGGAAATCACCCTGCATTGCCTTCGGCGCGGCTGACGCAAGCTAATATGGCTCATCGCGCACGTGGACCTTGTATAGAAGGCGGGACAGAACAAGCTCGCCGATAAAAAAGACCCCCACGCCAAGCGCGATGTCTGGGATCGTCAATGAAAGTGCGTCGCGACATGCCAGCATCGGAAATAGGGATTCGGGAACCTGATCGAGCCCGAGGGCCCGGCTGCTCGGCGGAAAGTTTAGGCGGCGCTTCACGAAACTGGAAAACAAATCGCCCGTCATACCGCGCCCGCTACGATTGCGCCGATCGTCAGATCCAGACCGATAAGCGGGGCGCTTGCTGTCGTGCTGAGGACTGAAATCAAAATACCGCGGATGGTTTTCGACGGCCCAAACAACGGCCGTCCATCAAAGAATATGGTGCCGGCATCCAGCGGAAAGGAAAAACGCGGGCCAAAAATCTTCTTCGCAACGATCGGTGCGCCGTTCGCCAGCGTCATTAAAACCAATAATTGCAGAATATGCAGAAGTTGCATTTCTTCAGCTTAGCTTATAGTTGCATCCGACATTGGTTCGATCTCCTATTGACTTTTGTGAGCGCCTTTCAGTGGAACGTCTTGCCGAAAAGCTTAGACTCCCAAACGATTTCATAGCGGCCAGTCCGTTGAGACCATTTCTTCCGACCGGAGTCGATTAACAAGCCCTTCCGAACAAGGTCCTGGATTGCTTCCTCAATTGATTGCTGGATCTCGGCCAGATCTGTCGGCCAGTCTTTTCGTGCCATGTTGAAATTCCTTTCCTTGTGTTGAGCTCTCTGTAGTTTCGATTGTCATCAGGTGGGCTTTTTCAGCTCGCAGAGCATATGGGTGGCCTCGTAGCCACCGGCGGGTGGCAGCCACCTCCTTGGTGTAGCGGCCGTGCTTGTAGTTGCCGTTCCTTTCCCCTTTGGGGGCGCCACTGCCGTCTGCGCCGCCGTGCATTCTGCACCTTCGCCGCCCGGTGACCGGCGCCGACTTACATGGCGCGCCCGACCGGTCTTGGCTCCGCAGCGGGCAGCCTGTGACACTTGTCCCGTCTCAGCGGGACGCATGGGGTTGTCCGTCAATTTTGGCCTCCTCCCCGCCTCTGGCGTTCGTCGTGATTTACAATTCCGACCACCCCCTGGGCGCCGGGGTGGAAGTGCACATGCTTAACCTCGATCGATTGGCTGCCTCCTCGTCGACGTCGATCGAGGATTTGAAGTAGGTCATTTTGCAGTTTGATGAGCTTGTTCGCATAGCCGCCGTAGACCGCGATGTTTTCCTCGCTCAGGTGACGCTGGCTAAGCTCCAACATGCGGAGCGCTGAGAAGCCCGCAATAACGGCTTGCACCGACATCAGAGCTTCAATCTCGGACGCCGGCTGGAGGGAGGCGACCGTCGCGAGGGCTGCGTTGAGTGTTGCCTCCTCAAGAAGGTCGTAGGCGTTCGGCCGCAGACCGGAGATCAGCTTGCCCATCATGGTGTCGGCAAACTCCTCCGAGAATGTCCCAAACGTGGTCCGCAGCGTGGCTCGGTGGGCGTCGAGATCGGTCGTCGGCGCATGAATCACATCGTGCCGTACTGACGGCTTCCGCACCCGCGGGGGCTTCCTGCGCTGGGCGAGCTCAGGCAGGGGTTGAAACGGTCCCACCAGGTCAGTGGCCTGCAACGGTACCGGCAGCCGCTCAGTCGTCGCCACGGCGGCCCTTGCGGCATCGCCTCCTCGTATCCTGGATCGCCTGATTACAGCCTTCTTGCGGACGACGACGTTCTCGAACACTCTAGATAGACCGAAGGCGCCCTTGTCGAACGCAGCCAGCAGCATTTGACCGTAAGGCTCATTTTGGAGGTAAGCCGCTTCACATGCGCCTCGGTGAGGTCATCACGCTTCACCCATCAATTTGAGCAAATCGCGCAGCGCCAGGCGGTGATACGCGGACCGAGCTTTACCGGTTTCGGATAGCGTCGAGGCGACGCCCGCCCACCAGGACGAACGCGAGATCGGCAGCGGCCCCTTCGGCGACAAGATTGAATTCAGCCGAACAAACCCGCCGTTCGGCCACTGCAAATGGGTGTTTTGGTGTTGATTAGACATGACTGTGCGCCCTGCTGTTTTGAGGTTTTGAAATCGAGCACGATTTTGAAGTCAATAGGGCCGCCTGAGTCAGCCCGTACAGCACTTCCATGTTTCGAGAGAAACACGGAACGGGACCAATCGGGTCCGCGCAACGAGTTTGGATACCACGAACTCGCGTCGCCGCATCACCTAGCAGGCTGGATCGACGACGCCGTCCACATAATTCGGCAACGGTCGTATCTGGACAATACTCACGACACAGCGTCCCGCAGTGTTTGAGGCTAACCTGGCCGTTTGAGAGTGATCACTTCAACGCACGCGCGCGGCAACAAACACCGCCCCCGTCGCCATCAGCTCACGCCGCCTTTCGAGGAGGTCTCCGCGCCGGTAAGCGGCGTCAGTCTTGTCCTTGACGATGTGCGCAAGCGCGGCTGGGGACCTGGTGGTGCAAATTCGCAAACGTTCAGCCGAACACCCCGAACCTGTTCGCGAACGTTACTGTGTCATGACTAGAGAGCGGCCCCTCCCTTTTTCTGTATCGCTCGGACATAACGGCGGAGGGCGTGCAGGCGCCGTCGTCGTGTCGCCTTAACGGGTCGCGACCGTTTTGCGAGTGGCAGCGCGATCGGTCGCGCTACCACTGACGACCCGTCTCCCAAGAGACTCGCTGCGAGTTCGGCAGCGGCCGGCCTTGGCGCATTGACTCATGACGCAACTCCCCAGGGACTCGAAACGCGGTAAAGTTCGACCTGTTCCGCGAGAGAGGACTTCAATCAACTCGCCGGAGGAGACATTCCGAGCTGGCCTCCGCTGGGTGGCCGACCGGCTGACGGCAGTGAAACCAGTCGCATGAATGGTGTCGCCACCGGGGTCGACCCCGGTGGCGACGCCACGAGGCGAAACCGCCTGGGCGCAGCGTTCGTCATATCCGGGCTGACCTCCGGCTAGTGCCCCGTGTCCCAACATGAGCCGAAGGATGCCACAAGCAATGCTGCAAGTATGCCCGGAGCATCCCCCAAGCACGCTACAGGCATCGGTCAGGCAATTCTCGCGCTGGTCGGCGACGAGGCATACGAGATTGCGGCTGGCAAAGCAGGCGCCATCGCTAAAGCAAACGCCAAGCAAAAGTCTAGCATTGCTACGCCGCCGCTAGAGCGAACGCGCGGCAAAAGCCTGCTAACCACACCGAATGCCGAGGTGGGCGCCTCCGCTCCCAAACCCCTTTCCCCACCAGTACCGAATCAGTTCGGTACCAGTACCGAACAACGGCGCGATGAAGCCTTCCAGTTCCAAACCAGTCGGGTACCAGTACGGAAAAACCCCCGCAGAGGAAGGAGGAAGATGGAAGGTGCGGACTCCCGCGCCCGTCGAGCGCGGCCCGGGAGGAAAGCCTACCCCTTTCAGATAGCGTCCAGCCCTGGAGGCCGGTACCTGCCTCGGCGCCGCCGGTCCCACATTCTCCGCGCTGATTTTCGATCTCTTGCTTAACCGTGATGCGGAAGGCAGGGATGCGCCTGTGACCGTCCCACGCAAGGCGAAGCACGGCCCAGTGGAATGTCCACCCCTACGCATCCGGAGGAGCCGAAGGGGACGCTTGCAACCATAGCTTCGCCCTTTCCTCCCTCCGGTCTTTAGAAAACCAAGGCCGGTGACGAACCGGAGCGCATCAACCAGATACGCCGAGTACTTGGATCCCTTTGCCATCGCTGGCTCGTCGAATTGTCCCTTCGACGCCTCCGGAAACTTTTTTCGGCGTTTCCACATCGCGCGCGATCCAGGTCGTCATCCTGTTGGCGAGTCACGACGTCTCTCGACCGTCCTGCGTTGTGCGCAGTACCGCATGGGTGCCGGTCCTATGGGCCACGGTAGCCGGCTTTGTTTCCGTTCCGGGCTGGCCGGTGTAGCGCGGGCGCGCTGCCGCGTTGAGTGCGGCGCCTTGCGGTCATTCATCAACGGCAAACCGCTCCAAGTGAGCGATTTCGCCGGCGGCGGGATCATGGCCGGATCTCGACCCGTCGCGACTCTCGCGTGGGGCCGGTCGTCAGAGGCAATAGCGGCGGGAGCCACCGAGCGGACCCGCCATCGCAACTGACAACCGACCAGAACGCGGTCGATCAATTAGCTACTGGTCGCCGAACCCATTTTCCTCGTGGTATCCGTCGACTTCATTCATCTTGGTGACTGTCACGTTCTTTTGGCCGTGACAGTCACGCAGCTTTTCGCGATGGCGACGCTGGCGTTCGTTTGCAGCAGTGCGTTTTGCGGTCAATTCGCCCGTTGTCGCGTCGGAGCTGACACCTGCCGCTTTGAGAATGGCCCTGCTGAGAGCGAGGGCGTTCTGGGGGCACACATAGATGAGCGAGTCCCCTCTATCCCGACAATACTGATGGATGACTACGTCGCCATCACCGTCGGTGGAAACGAAGATCCGCGACTGCTCGGAAACAACAAGGTCGGAGGGATCCGAAGCGATGGGCTCCTGAAACATGCTCATGGCGCCACCCGGTTGCCAATCGCACCCGTGTCGACTCTCATCGGACGTTCTCGATCAAGGTGCGCAAATCGTGCACCCGCCAGGCGCTGCTATTATTGTGATGGGAAATGGTCATGGTTGTGCACCCTGCTGTTTGAGGTTTTTGAAATCGCTTGCGATTTTTGAAGTTCAAAGGGGCTGCCTGAACCAGCCTACAGCAGTTCCTAGTTCAGCCAACAAGGAAAGGGTCCAATCGGGACCGCGCAACGTCCTTGGATAGCACGAACTAGCTTTGGTGCCCTCTGTTCTTGGTTGGATCAGGCGCGCCATCCACCGTTTTATTGCCCGTGCTTAACGGGATGCCTAAACAGCGCGATCAGGCCATCTTCTTTACTCGTCTTACCAATCAACTTGGCCGTGAAGCATGAGGATCTCGGCGTCACTAGGTGGCGACAACGTTTGTCACAGTGCGTCACCAATTCTCCTCAGATGAACGAGCCGCCTCTTCCTGAAAGCTACGTGTCCCCCTGTCGGGCTTATGATCTCAATCGAATAGAATTTTTTGACCAACCTGTGCATGAGCAGCTTGTAAACGGTGAGCCGTTTCTGGAAGATGGCAACGTTACGGCACTCTGCTTCGATGCAGCCCTGCCCCTCGCCGAACAGGTGATCGGCCTTTTCACACGGTTAGAAATACGGTTGTCGGCCCCCAAGTGCCGGCTGCGCGTCTGATCGCAATACTGGCGTTCAGACTCGTCGCCTTCGCTTCAGGTTCGGCATTTCGCAGGTCAATCGCAGCCAATCGCGTAATTGGTCAACTGCACCATCATTGAGATCGAAAGGCGCGGCATGAGGCGTGCAAGGATAATCGAAGTCGGCGACATCACACCCGCAGAGGCCGCCAACCAGATGCGCTTGACGCTAGCGGCCTTCGAGGCTTGCCTGCCATCCTTACTCGATCGCGGCTTCCCTCCGGCCGATCCAACCACCGGCAATTACGCGCTCGATGCCATCACGGTCTAGCGTCAAGCTCGGTTCAAGCGGCTCTTTCCCACAGCGCCGCAGTTGACGCCTGTCACAAAGCTGCGCGATGCTCGCGAGAAGTTGGGCTGACGTATAGTGACATCCGCCATGGGCACCGACCGCATCCGATATCTGGTCTACTCGAAGGGCCGTTGGCGATGGCAGCCGACCAAGGCAATGCGAGCCTATAGTTTCAGGACACTCAACCTGAGCCAAGGCGGGCCCGAGTTCGACGCTCGCGGCTATCCGGCGGCGAGCACTGAAGACAAAATGAAGGCGGTCAACATGAATGCGGCATGGGACGCCGCGCGATTGGGCTTGCCGGCCCCACAGAGACCCGCTGAGATGCTGACCGTTTACCCGCCCGCAGTGTTGGGGACGGCTACAAGCGCGCCATGGCGCTGCGCAAGGCCGCCAGAGCGGCGAAGGGCGTGATCTGGACCCTTGAGCAAGAAAAGCGGGATAGCTGGCCCCGCGCATGGAAGCGGCTTGAGCCGCTGTTCGCCGATTGTGATCCCCGCACCATCGAGCCCGAGCACTTTCTTCGTATCGACGCGGTGACCGGAGAGACCAAGGGGCTTGTCCCCGAGGTCGAGCGAGCCGTGTCCATCACCGAGCGCCACATGGTCATCAAGGTCTGGCGCGCTCTGTGGAAGAAAATGGCCGGCATAAAGTATTGCGAGCTCTGTAGCGCCCCGTCGAAGTCCTTCGCCAATACGCCGCCAGAGCCGCGCGATCAGATTTGGTCTCGCCGGGAAGTGCTGAAGCTGGTCCAGTTCGCTTGGCGAAACGAGCTCTACGGCCTCGCAGCCTGGATGGCGGTCGCTTGGGACAGCCAGCTATCACCCATCGATAACCGCAGCCTTACGCTGGCGCACGCTCGCAGGGACCAGTCGGCATCTTCTTCGCGCTGGATCGAGCAAAAACCGGAAAGGCCGCAGCTGCGACGCTGACACCATGGGCTCACGCCATTCTGGCGACGTACATCCGGCGCTTCGGTGCCGACCTCCTCGATGCGACTCCGCTGTTCTGGACCCGTGGCGGCCGCCCGGTGAGCCGCGACGGCGAGACCGGCCAATGGGGCGGTGACCACGGCGGCGGCCGGCACGTCCCTTCCCGGCCCTACACCAAGAGTTCGCTGAACCAAGACTTCCGCAAGGTGCGCAAGCTGGCCTTCGGGCCACAGGAGGAGCGGCAGTTGCAGGACATGCGGCGGTCCGGGGCGGTTGATGGCGACAGCGGCGGGGCTTCCGTCGAGGATCAGTCGAACAAGATGGCGAACACGGTCAGCCGCAACGAACGGCTCCGCAAGACATACAATCCGGTGAACGTGGCGAGCGTCCGGCGCTTCGATGCTGCGCGGGCGGTCGGGGCAAAGCTGTTAGAACAAAAAGGGGCAGAAAGTATTTCTGCGACGCCCCGAGAAATACTTTTGGCCGGGCGGCATCTTGCTAAGCCATTGAAATGATGGCGCGAGAGACGGGACTCGAACCCGCGGACCTCCGCCGTGACAGCTCGGATTTCCACACGCTCGCCTTGGACAGATCCGGCGACTTCTTGCGACACGTTTCGACGACGCCACAGCGGATGTTGGTGCCTCCGATGTCGACGGCCAAAATGGTGTCGTGACCTTCGAAGATCCAGGAAGGGGCGAGGTGCAGCGCGCCGATTAGGCCTGCGTCGTCGGGGTGATGGCGGATCGGCAACATCTCGATCTTGAAGTTTTCGTCCTTCAGGATGATTTCGGTGCGCGCGATGGCGAGTTCGCCGAGCCGGCTATCGCGAAAACCGCCGCCCACCACGATGCGCTCGGTCTTCTCCCAAGCCTTGGTCTTGAGGAAGCGACGCGTGACGTGGGCGAGTTCCTGTGCGAACTCTTCGATGGCGCTGTGAACGACCGCCGAGGCCTCGGTGTCGTCGCCGATCAGGACGGCGTCGAGCACCTTCTTACTGATGTTTTCGGATGGCTCCTTCCCGAACGGATCTTCGCCGGATTTGCGCAGCGGCTTCCGCCACCGGTCGAGAATGTCCCGGAAAGCACCCTTGCTGGCGCGGTCTCCGAGAAATCCTTCCTCGTCCTTCAGTTCGATGTTGAAGCTGTCGACCTCCACCGATGGGAGGCGGGAGGCGCCGTGAGCCGCGATGCCGGTAGTCGTGATCGTTTCGTCGGCCATTCTGAACCTGCAAGCCGCGGGTGATCGAGCGGCTTGCATAAACTCGCGGCGCAGAACAGAGTTCCTCCGCGCGCTCAGTGCGGCTTCGCCGGGTGCAGGGGCCGAGGGTGACGGTCATGCAGGAGGCGCGCGAGTTCTTCTCGCTCAGCGTCGTGCCCCTCATCTCCGTTTCGAACAGCGCTTCCTGAATGTCGCGCGGCATGTCACCCCACACGTCCATCGCCGCCCGTCCCAATAGATTGCCGTTACAGGACGCTGATCGCGCGGGCCGAGGAACTCGGTCACGACGAGATCGTCGTTTCCTCACGGCCAACCTGAACGAGGAAAAGCCGCGAATACCAAGCTCAACACCGTGGCGCTGCGCAAGGGCGTCAACGTGAAGGCTTCGACCGCGGCTTGATGCCGCTCATCCGCTTAACCGCAGCGGCTTCGCGAAAATCGCCGAGCCGCTGTTTTTTTTGCGCGCGCCCTCACCGCAGACCGCATCTTGCGGCGCGCAAACCATGCCGCCACAGAGACGATCAGCCAGGCAAGCGACGCGCCGACGAAAGCGGCGGAGACGCTGCCTTCCACGATCAACGAAAAGACAATCGCAAAGGCGAGTAGTCCGAGGGCGCCGAGCGCCGCGCCGGCGGCGTCGAGCGCGGCAGCCTCTTGCCCGCGGCGTTTGCCGGCGATCCCCGCTTCTCGCTTGCGGCGGATTTCATGTTTCTCAATCAGCGTTGCGCTCGCGCAGAAGATGGCAGGAAGGGCGAGAAAAGGACCGCCGACGAAGGGTCCATACGACTGCTGATGAGGCCGGTAAAGACCGTCGCGGCGCCGCCGAGCGCGAACCGGATCAGGTATTCGTACCAGCGGCCTTCCCGCAGCGATGACGGCGAAAACGGATCAGCGTCATGTCTGGCCTCTAGCGACAGTAAGCAGGCCAAAGGCAACGATAAGCCAGACGACTAGCGAGAGCAACGTAGCCGGCGCGGCTCGCAGCCGTGCGCGAACAAGGAGGTGGCAGACAAGGACGCTGTAGACCGCAAGCGCGATCGCGCCCGCCGTCATCGCACTGCTCTGCAGGGCTGTGTAGTCAGCACCGTGCCGGGTACAAGGCGATGCCGAGCGTAGCAAGCGCGATGGAGGGCGCCGCTGCGAAAAGCGCCGGCGAAACTCTTGGGACGCAGGACGTCACCAAGCATCGCGAAGGCCGTCACCACGGCGCCGCCGACGAGGAAACGGACGGACGTACTCCGGTCATTTCGCCTTCTTCCAGAGTTTCGATAGCGGCCCGCCGGTTCCATAGACCGGATCCTTGCGCGGCCTCGGCACCTTGGGGATGGCCTTGAGGGCGCGCGGACGATCTTCAACGCTCGTGCACTCGTGGTACGTGCCGGGCGGCAGGTAGGCGCCGACGACGAGGAAGTCGTCGTCCGCCGACAAGCACTGATGGCCCGTGCCGGCGGGCAGGATGGCCGCGTCGCCGGCCTTCAGCGTGAAGATACGCCCTTTCTTGCCGCCGAAGCGGACGCGCCCCTTGCCGCGCGCGATGCCGAGCACCTCGTGTATCCTGGAGTGATAGTGCATGTAGTCGTAGATGCCGTCGCGCCAGGTGTCTTCCCATCCGTTCGCTTCGAACAGGTCCTCGATTACGGCTGCCGGGTCGTGGCCCTCATCAAGATCGACACTCCCTCGATAGATGACCATCGCGGATGATTGGGGACGAGACCGTCGTCCTTGAAGCGGACGGCGTGGGGTTTTCGCGCCTGTGCAAGGTCCGGAGCCTTTCGTTTCCCTGTTCGCCGGAGGCCGGTGGCGCGTTCCGCATACTCTTTCAAGTCTTCAAGAATCGGCATGGTCACTCTCCTTTGAGCCTTCAAGCGGATAGCCGGTCCACAGTCGCAGGAGCCTCTCAAGAATCGCTCCCAGCGCGAATCCGGCGACCACGTCGGTCGCCCAGTGCGCCAGGATCACTACCCGCGTCAGCGAGAAGCCGACCGCGAGTGCTCGGATTGCCCGCCCGGGAGCCGCAGGCAATGTGCCGGCGCGGCGGATGCCAGTGCTCCCATATGCAGCGCGTGGCCAGACGGAAAGGCATCGTCACGCCTGCCGGAAAATGGAATCCCGTGTGCAGGTGCCCGAGGACGGTTCGGCGATCCGGCCGCGTCTGATCGAAGCCGGCCTTCAGAGCATGCGGTAGCAACGACGCTGCAGTAGTGACGAGCAGGGCGTGGTTACCGGCGCGCCGCAGCGCGTCGCTTCGGCCGCGTGAGGCCAGCCAACCGGCCGCGGCCAGAACCAAAGGACCTTCTCATCGGCCCCCCCAAGTCAGAGCGCGGGCGACCGCTTCCGGAGCAGGCTTCGTATTGCGAATGATGGCACGTGCTATCGCGATATCTGCGCCCGTGGGCCGCACGGTAACCGGCACGGTTCTGCTCCGGTGGCGCCAAATGGCATTGTTTGGTCTGTCTCCAATTCGCATGATCGCAATTAACTTCCGAACTCAACGCCTCCCTAGAACGCCCGTTTCGCTGCGCCTTTCTGAAGGCCCGTCCGACTGCGACAGGGACCGCACGTTTTCGCGTCCATCGCGCGACCCGCTGCTGCCTTATCGAACCCTGGTGCTTGGCATAGGCGTGGGTTACCTCCGCGCCCATCAGGACGATCTGCGACGTCCAGTAGACCCAGATCAGCAAGACGACGATGGAGGCGGCCGCACCGTAAGTCGATTCCAGGCCTTGCTTTCCGATGTAGAAGCCGATCGCTGCCTTTCCCACCTCGAAGAACAGGGCCGTGAGGAAGGCACCCCAGCCAGACGTCCCGCCAAGCAACGGAGACGTCCGGCAGCCACTTCTGAACATCATCGCGAAGAGATCGCCACGACGGCGAACGACACCAGCATGCTCACGACGTGCAGAATGCCCTCGGGCATGTATGGAGCGGCAAATTTGCCAACCGCGGCCAGTGCCGTCGTTACCAGGAGCGAGACCAGTAGAAGGAAGCCGAGGGCCAGGACGGCGGCGAACGACAGCACGTAATTGCGGGCGAAGTGCCAAAGGCCGGACTCCTTGGACTCCTCCACCTCCCCAAACCACGTTGAGCGCATCCTTCAGCTGCACGACGACGCCGATGGCGGCAAACAGCAGGGCGCCGATCCCAAGAATGGTGGCCAGTGCGCCTTCAGCAGGGTGGTTGGCTCCCGCCAACATCGCTTCGATAGCCTTCGCGCCGGTCTCTCCGACCATCTCCTTCAAAGAGGACGTGACCTGCGAGGTGACCGCCTCGTGGCCGAAGAAAAGGCCTGCGATCGCGATGGCGATCACGATGATAGGGCCGAGGGAAAATACGGAATAGTATGCGAGCGCCGCGCCCTGGCCGGCATCCTTGTGGCCCGACCAGTTGGTCGCCACTTCTTTCGTCACTGTCCACCACATCGAAAGCCTCTACGATCCGGCTGGGTTTCAACTAAGGCGACCTCACCTTTTCTCGCGCTGCATCTGCGGCGTCCATGCCGGCCTGCTTCACCCGATCAATCGCTTCGGCCCCCGTGTCGCCGAGTTCGGCCTTTAACGTGTCTGAAGCTTCGCGCAGACTCTGCGATACCGCTCCGGCCCGCGTGTTCAGATCGGCTTTCACATCGTCGCTGAGGTCGCCGATCCATTCGTTCTCCAGATCGGACGTTCGGAACCCACCCGCAACTGCTGCGCCGATTGCCAACCCGATCGCCCCGAGCACGAGCGGTTGCCGTTCAAGCATGTCGGCAAACGACGATTGCGCTTTCGCGAGAGACTCTTTTCCGGAACTGAGCTTGCTGAAGTTCTCCCGCGCATAGGCGACACCTTCGTCAAACCGATCTCTGATCTTGTCGGCCGCTCCTGACATGGCATCGGAAGCCGCGCGTTACCCGCGTCTCGCAAGGTCTCGCCGACGTGGAGGGAACCTTCGTGGTCCATTTCGGGCGCAGTCGGCGGGGCCGCCGTCCGTTGCAGCCCGGACGTGGCCAACCGCAGATTGCGCGCACCGATATCGACCACCGGGGAAGCCGCGGCCGCCGCCCCTTCAGCCTGTCATTGCCGATCCATAGCCAAAGCGCGCCGCCTCCTATAAGCGCTGCGGCCAGAGGATTCTCCTGCACCGCCGATGCCAGACTGTTGAAAAAGCCCGTTTGCGTTCTGCTCATCGCACCATTCCCTTCACAGTGTCCTTGTCCTTTTCGAGCTGCCGCATGGTTTCATGCGGCGCCAGATTACGTGCGTCGAGCCGGTTGATGCCGATCAAAAAGCACGCCCGCGATGACCGCGGCCACGATCGCTGAGGTCAGATAGGAGATCGGCTGCGACCATCCCGCGGCGATCAACGCCGCCGACAACGCGAACAGCGCCATCACAAGCGCGGGGATCACCAAGACCGCGCCGCCCACAATAAAGCCCAGCGCGCCACCGACCTTCTGAACCTTCTCGCCGAATTCGGCCTTGGCGAGATCGATCTCATTGTGAAAGAGCTTGGCGAACTGCGACAGCGCATCGCCGAGCAAGGTGGATATAGTCCGAAGATCGTTCTGGCTTGTTCTGATATCGTTCTGAATGCTCATGACACGCCGCCGCGTTGCGAAGGTGACGTTTGCTCCCAGCTATTGCCGGGCCGCGCGGAGCCTTGTCTCTCCGCTGCAGATGAAGCCCCGCTCCATGCATCGGGGCGCTGCGAAGATGACGCCTGGTGCGTATCGCTGCGCGAGGAAGATGAGGCGCCGCCCCCGGATGCCTTGAGAAAGCGCACTGCCGCAAAGCCAGCGAGCACCGAGATCCCAAGGAATGCGACGGGCTGGCGCTTCGCGAAATCGGTCGCATTGTCGACGAGGTCTCGGAAGCTCCCGTTGCGGATTTTCTCGGCGGCATCCTCGACATATTCGGCGGCGGAATTGATGCCGCGGGCAGCAAAAGGTGCGTCGTTCTCGAAGGCGCGGGCCGCGGCGCGGATGTTGCCGGCAAATCGCTCGATGAAATCGGCGCCCGATCGCTGCTTCTCGCGCGCCTGGTCCTTGAGTTGGTCCGCCGTCTCGGAGGTTACTTCCTTGGCGGCGTCGGCCGCGTCTTTGAACTTGTCGCGTGCAATATCGGCCGACGCTCGCAAGGCGTCGCCGGCGCCCTGCTTCATCTCAGCGCCGGCATCCGCCACCTGATCCTTCAGATTCTGAGAGGAGCCGGTATTCTGGTTCTGGCTAAAATTCGTCTTCTTGGTCAGGTCCAAATCGCTCATGTCGCTCTCTTTTCAGGTGTTCGGGTTTCGGGAAGGATTGAAGGCCGCCGTTACGACTTCGTCGGCAGCGTCTTTGAGCTTGTCGGCCATGTTTTCCGCCATGCGGCTCGCGTGCCCGCCGAGATCGGCCTCGGCGACGCTTTTCGTCGCCGCGTCGGCCGCCGACATCGTCACATCCTTAGCTGCGTCATATCCGGATTGCGCCGCCTCCCCCGCCGCTTTCTTCACGCTATCGCTTGCCTGGCCCATTACCTTGGCTTCGGCCTTGGTCTGGGGGACGGCCGCGGCGATGATCGCGCCAATCGCGACCCCGAGGCCGCCAACCAGCGCGACATTTTCGCCGATGACCTGACGGGTCTTGGCAGGTGCTATCGCCGCAGCGTCCTTGGCCGCGGCTGCCGTGTCCTTGGCGGCATCCATGCCGCTACTGAGCTTATGGCTGAGCCTGCTGGTGGCCTGCGCCGCCCGGTTCCGGAGGTCGTCGGCGACGCCGGCAGCCGTATCTTGCGCAACATTGGCCATGCTCGCGGCCTGACTTTGAGCCGAGGCGAGCCCGTCTTTCACCTCGCCCCGGAGCGCCTGCGCGCGCTCCGCCGCGTCATCCAGTATTTCCCTCGCCTTGTCCATCGCGGGAGCCGCCGCCTCCGCGGCGCGGGCGCGCACTGCCTTCGAGCTCAGGGCAAGCCCGGCGCCAATCATCAGGAGCGGCAGCGAAGAACCGCGCGCCAGGCGCAGCACTGGGATCGCGACCGCGGTTCCCGCCGCGATCGCCTGCATCGGATTTTCCATGGCCTGCTGCTTTAGCGCCTCGACCCAGCTCTGGGTCTTGTGGCTGATGTAACCGGATACTTCCGATTTGATGTGTTGCGGTGAAACCTTGTAGCGGATGTCTTCGGCAGTGTCGGATATCCGCGCCCTCAACCGATCGACCGTGGCGGCCAGCTCCGCGCGGCTCCGCTCAGACTCAAGCCTCAATTCCTCCACCGATCGTGTCATGACGTTACCCTCTTAGATTTCTTTCAAGACGAACTCACCCTGTGTTGAATGGTTCCTCGGACGCAGGCCGAAGGCGTCACCTCGAATGGCCGCCGAGGAATATGCAGGTTTCCCACGCATGAGGCGCGGCGGCAAAGCTCGTTCCGAGGTTGGTCGGGTCCGGACGCAGCGCTAGGCGTACGCCCTCACTTGACGGGGTTCACGTTGCGCTGAAAGTCCACGCTAACGTCGGTCATCGAACCGCCAGCTGAATGTTTAACAAATGTTAGTGCTTAAAAACGTGAGCAGTCTTGCCGTCCGAAACCTCTTCCAAGTTGGGCTGCTCTCGCATGGGGTTGGAGTAGATGCTCACAGCCAAATGCCGGCGGTCTGTCCTGGTAGGCACTTTTCCGACTTTTCCCGATTTAAACGCAGCCCACAGACTACAGGGTGCCCTCATGAGGAGGTCATGGCGAACATTCTAGTCAGGCGCGACCAGTTCAATATTACTCCGCAGGGTATCGTTCATAAGCCGACCGATGCGGCCTTTACGCCATATCCCGGCGACCCATATTCGGGGATCACGCGCCTGGGTCAACTCGGCAGCAAACATCGTAATGAAAATAGCTTCAGGTCTGAGGATGTGCAGCGGATGATGCGGGAGCTTTGGGTCGAATATGTAATCAGCAACCCGCAAGTCGAGCTGGGGGGTGCCGATCCTGGAGCGGCCGGATTCAACTGGCCGGGACTCGCAAATACAAATTGAGGGCGGCTAGCATTAGCCAGCGTTAGGCGAACAGATCGGCGCCAGGTTGGGTGAATTTGACGTAGGTTCCGCTCTCGTGCAGCATCTGCCATCCAGGCTCAATCGCCATGAATCCAGACCGGCCCTGTATTCCCGGCGTGCCTTTCTCGCAGAACAGGAACGGCCCCTTGATCAACTCGATGTAAATCCGGCTGTCCTGCGCGATCTCGACGCTATTGGTGATGTCCAGGATCTTGCGGGCTGGTTTTCCCGGGATCGGAGTACGGTCGGTCAGTGACGAATTTCATGATGTCTCGATAACATCCCGCGCAGCCCGGGCAACGCCTTGGCTTGTTCGAGGGCCTGGTCGCGAGGAAATAGTTCGGGCCGCGGTAAAGCGTTAAATAGAAAAATTTGAATGCCCGGCCATCCGGGAAACGGACCTCGTAACTGCCGCACTTAGGCGCGACCTCAGGAGAATGCTTGACATCATCAAAAAAGTAGTAGCCGGGAAAACGTGGCAACTTTTCTGCGAGGCTGACGTTCACCTCCGGTATTGGTATTTCTTGTGAGATCGAAAAGTGGATGACGAATTTCCACCCCGCGTCGCAGTGGACAGGGCGTGGACCATATATCTGGATGCTCATGCTGATGTTGATGCAGCTGACCATCGACGCAGCACATTGGAGCGCTATCTACATGGCAGATGGCAATCGGGCGAAAGCGATCCTGAAGAACTGACGTGCTTGGGTCTTTCATATTTATGGCGCCTCGGGCCGGACAGCTGGTGAAAAGAGTATGCGGCGAATTGCGGATATCATCGGACGTGTGACGGCCCGTAGCGCGCGGCCGGATCTGGTATTGGCGACGATTTCCAGCATGGTTGCCGCCGTCATTGTCCTGGCGCTGAAGTTTACCTTCGAATCATCGACCTAACGGAAATTCCTGATCGCGGTACAAGAGGGTATCGGCGGCCATGCCGACCTTCATGACGTTGTCGTTGAAGTCCGCGACCTCGGGCCACCGCTCGCGAACCTTGCTTCCAAGCAACTGCGGATGTCGGCCTCCCGCAAAGACCGAATAGGCATCGTTGTAGATCATGATGCCGTCCTCACCCCAGAGCAGGACGATCGGTACGGGAGAATGGAGCAGTATGCCGACGGTGGTTTTCAGGCTCGCAGGCCAGGATTCGATCGGGCCAAGCGATTCCGACCAGTCATGGCTCGCTGTCAGCTTTGCCGTGGTGCCGCCGCCTGCCAGGAACGACGCAATGTGGCTTCTCCCAATCACGTCGAACTATACCTCGCCACATGCACAATGACTTTCCAATTCAAGGAATCGAAACTCCGGAAAGATGCGGAGGTTCCGCACGCCGTCGGGATTGAAGAAGGTGATGCACGGGACGGACCGGAACGGTCCGAAGGTCACCATGCGGAATGCTTTGCGCGTTTAACGGGTGGCCGCGTGTTCTAGCGAGCGCGCGATCGTAAAACCCGCCCTCGCTTAACTGTCTTTCAAAACTTGACGCACCTCGTTAAGCGGCCATTTGTGCCCGACCGACAATACCCGCACGCTACTGCTATCGTCCGCGATCAATGCGTGGGAGCTTACCGGGTCTTCAATGCGGACGAGTTTCAGTTCCGTGTCAGGCCGCCAGTTCAGCGTCACGTCAAGGTCGCCGGGAAAGATTTGCCACCTGGAGCCGTCGTCAAGCTCGACAAGGTGACTTTCGGAATGTGATCGGATTTTTATGCATGGCAACGGCGCGAGGCTCCAGGAGGTTCCCTCCGGCAATGAGCGCCCTTCCTTGAAGATCGTCGAACTTCACCACCCGAGCATCTTGCCGCGTCTCCAAATGACCTGTTGGAACAATCCCTGTGCGGGAATTATGCAAAGCGGGTTTCAGTGACATGGATTGAGTATACCTGCGATCGTGTTGGTAGACGAACACGGCGTTTACAGGAGAGGCATCCGGGTATTGATTGAGGATGCAGAACTGGCCCGCGTTACGGCGCGCGCTAACCTTCAAGGCGCATTCAATGAGGTCTTTTCAATCTGCTGCTGGTCGATTCAGGTGCCTCTCACAATCGAAGCTCGCCAATCTACCAATGAGGGTGAAATTGCTCCCAAACGAAAAGCCCGGCGGGCCGGGTTGCTTCGCAATTATGGATTCCTAACAGGCAATGGCGGAATTGAACGGGCTCGCCCACAAATGGGCCCTCAAGGTGAGAGCCCCGGTGCGACATCCCCAGCCCGAGCCGGGCCACGCCCAAGACCGCAGACGCGTCAGGTGGCAGGAGCTGCGCTCTCTTCACCCGCAGGTAACCCTTGTCTGCGGTATTCGGCGGAGCCTCCGTTCACCATCGATTGGTAATGCGAGACGTAGTCTGCGGCCATCCGTCCTGCCGTGAAGCGTTTCTCGAACCGCTCGCGCACGCGCCTGCGATCGAGCTCCCCCAGCCGCTTCACGGCTTGAACAGCCTGCTCTTCATCATCGACCACAAAGCCGGTGACGCCTTGGTCGATCACCTCAGGGACCGAGCCGGAGCGAAACGCAATGACGGGCGTGCCGCATGCCATCGCTTCGATCATGACCAGGCCGAACGGTTCGGGCCAATCGATGGGAAAGAGCAGCGCAGCGGCTCCCGCCAAAAACGGCTGCTTCGCCTCGTCATTCACTTCGCCGATGAGCCTGATCTGCGTGCCGTCGATTTGCGGTTTGAGCCGCTCCTTGAAATAGCGCCTTTCGCCGCGAGGCAGCTTGGCCGCGATGCGAAGCTGCATCCCGGCGGCGCGCGCGATGCGGATGGCGCTTTCCGGTCCTTTTCTCGGCGGTGAGGCGCCCCAGGAAGGCGAGATAGGACCCTTGTTCGTACGACGGGCGGAAGAGGTCGGCGGGAAGACCGTGATGGACCGTACCGCGCCAATTCGCCCTGGCCAGGGGCAGGCGTTGATTGTCGGATATCGAGACGAAAGGGGCGCCTGAAAACTGGCGGACCACATCCGACAACCCAGGCAGATCGAGCCGTCCGTGCATCGTGGTGAGGAAGGGCACGCCGAGGCGGCTGAGCAGCGGCAGATGCAGCCAATCGATGTGCGAGTGTACGACGTCGAAATCTTCGACCCGTTGCGCGATCGCCTCGAGCAGAGCGGTGCATGCGGCTGCGGGATCGGCGGCGGGCCTGCCGAGGCGGAGCGCGCGGGGCCACACCGGATGCAGCTTCCCGCGCGTGCGGGAGTCTCCGCTGGCGAACAAGGTCACCTCGTGGCCCAGGCTGACGAGCTCGTCGACCAGCCAGGCGACCACCCTCTCTGTCCCGCCGTAAAGCTTGGGAGGAACGCTCTCGGCCAACGGCGCGATCTGGGCAATCCGCATGACAGCTGGTCCGGACCTTTGCTCGTTGGCGACCATGCGAGAACCAGGAAGACGTGCCGAGTGTTCCTAACGCGTTGCCGATCCTTCCCGGATTGAGGAACCAGCCGGTGCCGCAGGCATTGGAGTCAACCGCATGGTGCGGACAAGGAGGGACAAATGAAGTAATTGGTGCTGATTTCGGCGGCGGCCTCGCTGCTGGCGACTGCAGCCTTCGCTCAGACGACGGTTACGACCACGACCGGCACGGCCGGAGCAGCCGTCCAGATCGAGCCGCAGTACCGCACCAAGATCAAAAGCTACGTCACCGCACACAAGATCCGGCCCGTGACCACGAAGGAGACGATCGTGGTCGGCGGTCGCGTGCCGGCCGACGTCGAACTGGAATCGGTGCCCGCTGACTGGGGTCCGTCTCTCACCAAGTATCGCTACGTGTATTCGGGTGACCGCGTCATGCTGGTCGAACCGGGTAGCCGGACTGTCGTTCAGGAAGTCGACTGACTCCTTCGCGCACGAAGCGGGGCCCCTTGAGGCTTCGCCTTGCCTTGGTCGTCAGCCCTTCAAGTCGAACTGGGTGCGCAGCCTGTCCGCGATCGCTTCGATCATCTCAGAGCGCTCAATTGGAACTCAGGGACTCATTGCTGCGTCGTTCGTGTGGACGAACGGCGCCACTTGGCCCTACAATTGCGATCTCACTCCAAAGTTGCAAAATGCGGCTGATACTCTGTTTTCGCGGTGGCGGGAATGCGGTCTGGGTTTTGGCCCTGGTTGTCGTGGCCGCTTGGTGCGGCGCCGCAGTCGCCCAAAACGATAAGAAGACCGACGACGACAAGCCGGCGGATCCCGACACGGGCGAAAGCACGGTCAGGAAAAGACTTTCGGACTGCTGCCGAATCCGCTGCAGAAATACGGGATCAAGTTTGCCGCTACGTATATCGGGGAGACTTTGGGCAACGCTTTGGGAGGCATCAAGCGGATCGCCGTCTATGAGGGACGGTTAAACCTGGCAGTAGACGTCGACCTGCAGAAGCTGGTGGGGGCCGAACAGCTTACTTTCCACGCCAACGTGTTCCAGATCCATGGCGGCGGGCTTTCGCGAGGCGCCCTGCAGAACCTATTCGTTGTCAGCGGCATCGAAGCCTTGCCCACGACCCGGTTGTACGAAGCGAAGTTTGAGAAGCAGTGGGGAGCAAAACTGGTTTCGCTCAAGTTGGGCCAACTCGCCGCCGACAGCGAACTCTTCATCGAAATACACGGACGTCTTCACGAACGCGTCGATGGGATGGCCTGCCATCACCTCGGTCGACCTTCCCAGTGGCGGCCATGGGAGCCCGCGTGCTCGTCAACGTGACGGAGCAGCTCTCAGTTTTGGGCGGTCATCTTCGACGGTGACCAGGCGGGGGACCTAAGGATCCGCAACTGCGGTGCGCTCACGGAGGCTGGCGTTTCGGCAGAAGATGCTCGCTCCTACGCCGAGGGCGTTCGTCGTGGAGGCACGCTGGTGTCGGCACGAGTGGCCGATACGGACCGGTCCCGCCTCGACTCGCTATTGAACGAGTCTGCCATCAACCTGCGAGACCGGACCGCCGCCTGGCAAAAGGCTGGGTGGAAATCGTTCGATCCTGCCAGCAAACCCTACGGCGCGGAGGAGGTTCGCAAGGAGCGCCAGCTATACGGCGGCGCACTTCGCTAAGGAACATTGAGACGGCCCGCTCCGGCGGGCCGTCTTTTACCTAGATCCAGGGCGGCTTTTCGACCTTTGGTCGTTGCGGGCAATTAGGGGCTAAGTTGTCGTCAGTGTTTTCGCCGGTTTTGGAACGATCCTGAAGGCGATTGTTCTTTCGGCGCTGCAACACTTCTCGGATTTTCCTGGATTTCGTGCAAGCCCTTTTGAGTGAACGATGACCGCAGCACCCTTCCAGACACGCTCGCTAAGATCCCTTGCGCATAAGAGCCGTACGATCGCCCAGGCGCATCCTTATGCAGTAGGTGCAGCCGCAACCATAGGAGCCTTGGCCCTGTTGGCCTTGGTGAACCGCCGCTTAGCCAAGAATGCTGAGAGCGACAATCCCCCCACAGTTCTTGGAGGTAAACGGCGTCCGGTTGCACTATGTCGAACGTGGCTCGGGCGCGCCGCTGGTAATGCTGCACGGCAACGGCAGCCTGATCCAGGATTTCGAATGCAGCGGTCTGATTGATCAAGCCGCCAAGAATTATCGCGTCATTGTTTTTGATCGTCCTTGCTTCGGCCAAAGTGATCGGCCGCGTAATGTTGTCTGGACCCCGACAGCACAGGCTGAATTGATTAGAAGCGCGCTCCAACGGCTGGGCGTG
The DNA here is from genome assembly GCA_043099345.1 of Bradyrhizobium sp. TZ2. Classification (GTDB taxonomy): domain Bacteria; phylum Pseudomonadota; class Alphaproteobacteria; order Rhizobiales; family Xanthobacteraceae; genus Bradyrhizobium. Next base: position 5,775,805 of record CP170752.1, read on the forward strand.
CCACATGCACTAGTTTTAGGGCATTCCTGGGGCGCTTCTGTCGCAATCGCACTGGCCCTCAAGCATCCGAAGCTAGTCCACGGCCTGGTTCTTGCCTCGGGATATTACTATCCGACGTCGCGTCCTGCCGTGATTGCCTTATCCGCCCCGCGGTGCCCTTAGTAGGCGATGTCTTGAGGTACAGTATCGCACCGATTGTGAGCCGGGCTATTTGGCCACTTTTGATGGCTAAGATCTTCGGTCCCCAATCCGCGCGTATCAAAGATTTGCCGATTTCCAAAAGAAATGGCGGTACGCCCGTCCCAGATTCGAGCATCGGCCGCGGAATCCGCTCTCATGATTCCGGGCACCTTAGACTTCCAAGATCAGTACTCGAGCCTGAAGATGCCCGTCAGTATCATCGCGGGCGAGGAAGACCGGCTAATTGACACCGATACACGGTCGCACCGACTTCATGGAAACAGTACCCAAAGTAAGTTTCACCGCGTTCCAGGCACCGGCCACATGGTGCATCAAACGGCGACGGGCTCAGTAATGGCGGCAATACGGCAAGTTAAGGATATGCCGTCGGAGCCGCACGCAAAGGCACGGGTCAGGCCACGTCTGATTTTCTGACATAGGAGGAGACTGTGATCAGACAGCCATTCAAAGCGCGCACCCCCGGAAGAACTGATTGCCCTTCTGAGTGCGGTGGCAACAGCGATCCTCGCTGTAATCATAATAATGCTGCTCTATTTTGGTCGCGAGATCATTATCCCGATAGCCTTGGCTGTTGTGCTTAGCTTTGTACTGGCGCCTCTGGTTGGAGTGCTCCAACGCGTGCGTGTCCCGCGTGGGTTGGCCGTCGTTAGCGTGGTCATAATCGCCTTCGCATTCCTATTTGCGATGGGCAGTCTACTCGCCACCCAACTGGCGCAACTGGCCGGGGATTTGCCGCGATATCAATTCACGATAAGCGAGAAGATCCAATCATTTCGTGAGAACACCGCCGGCCGGGGCACGCTTGAACGCGCGTCCGGCATGTTGAAGGACCTGAGCAAAGAACTCGACAGGCCCAAGGAAGCGGCGAGCGCGCTGGGAACGGGCGCAACCCCGAAAGCGGCGGCGCCCAAACCCGTTCCTGTGGAAGTCCGCCAACCTGATCCAGGCGCGTTAGAGAGTTTGCAAAGCCTTATTTCCCCGCTGCTTCATCCCCTCGCAACAACGGGCATCATTGTCAACTTTGTAATCTTCATTTTGCTTCAGCGAGAGGGTCTTCGTAATCGTTTGATCAGGTTGGCCGGTTCGCATGATCTTCAACGCACGACGGCCGCCCTGGATGACGCAGCGAGTCGCCTCAGCCGGCTTTTCCTAATTCAGCTCCTTCTGAACGGAAGCTTCGGCATCGTTATCGGAACTGGCCTCTGGCTAATCGGCGTCCCAAGCGCGATCCTGTGGGGCATCCTGGCAGCGGTATTGCGCTTCGTACCTTACATTGGAGCAGTTATCGCCGCCGCGTTCCCTCTCACTCTCGCGGTTGCCGTCGATCCAAGTTGGACCATGTTGCTTTGGACGGTCGCGCTGTTTCTCGTGGTCGAGCCGATCGTTGGCCATGTGATCGAACCGATGGTTTATGGACACAGCACGGAGCTCTCACCCGTCGCTGTCGTGGCATCTGCAACGTTTTGGACGGCGCTGTGGGGTCCGATTGGCCTTGTCCTGGCGACGCCCCTGACGGTGTGCCTGGTTGTACTTGGGCGGCATGTCGAACGTCTGGAGTTTCCTTGATGTCATGTTCGGAGACCGACCCGCGCTCTCTCCGCCCGAGATCTTTTATCAGCGGATGCTCGCTGGCGACCCGACCGAGGCGTCTTGAAAAGGCCGAAGAGTTTTTGAAAGAGCGATCTTCTAGCTCCTACTATGACGAAGTCGCCCTAAAAGGATTGCAGTTAGCCCAAGCCGATTTCGAACGCGGCGCGCTGGATCTTGAGCGTCTGATCAAAATCAGAGATGCTGTGAGCGAATTTGCCAGTAATATTTCGGAATAGGATGACCGTCTATCTCCAAAGATTATTCCAACCACCGACGTGGAAGCGACGTCTGCGGTAGAGACCGTGGCTGAAGATGCGCCTTATGAGAATCTGCCAGTTCTCCGCAAAGAAGATCTACCCCTGATTGGCAAGGCGAGCATCCCGTCCTCTGCGTGGCTGGGCGTAGCCTCATCGATGAAGCCGCGGCGACCATGCTGGGTCAATTTTCTGCCCATTGAGGCGACAGGTGCAGTTGATATTGCTCAGCTTTCCAAGACCGCGGCGACTTAGAGACGGAGGCGACCGCGCTGAGCACGAACCGTAATGACGAAAGTTGGCCTTACAATATTTGCCAGAGGCGCAAGCCAAACCACGGCCCGAAGAAGAGAATACCTACTCGGCTTGTTCGATCGCAGCCGGCATCTTAGCCACCGACATGAGTGATCGCGCAACCTGATTTAGAAGTTGATCCGAATTCTCTTCTTCGGCCAGCGACTTCGACAACAGGGCGACGACCGCACTGTGGCGCAATTGTTGAGCGAGGTTTTTCGCCGTTGTGTAGGCCGACATCTCATAATGTTCAACGCGTTGCGCGGCGCCGATAAGCGCGAGGTCGGCCGCGGCATCTTCCTTTTCCTCTCCCTCGGTCATGACCTCCTGACCTTCCTCGACCAGCCCCATCATGCCTTTGCAAGGTTTCGCGCGGGCTGTCTTGCCAAGTAGTTCGAAGCACTCATTGATGCGCTCGACTTGGTTTTCGGTTTCGACGAGATGCTGCTCGAACAGCTCCCGCAGCTGGTCGAAACGCGCAGCTTGGGCCATTTTCGGCAGCGCCTTGGTCAGCTGTTTTTCCGCATGGAGAATGTCACGCAGTTCATCGATCAAAAGATCGTTCAGCCCGGCCTCGTCCGACGGCGGGGAACTTTCCGTGACGATTGCACTAGCGGCGCCCGGTTCGGCCTGAAGGGCCGGAGATTCCATGAATACCCAGCCGTTACCCTCGTTCCAAGGCCCGCGAGTGTCGATTTCGCCATGTTCACCAGTGCCGGTGGAGTCATTAAAGTACTGCTCTACCAGTCCGGGCGTCGGGGCGATGCGGCCGATGCTGAAGGCCGGCTTACTCATGCTTTCAAGCGCCAGCGAAAACGCCTTCATATGGGTGATTTCCCGGGTCATCAGGAACTGCAGGGCGTCCTTGGTGCCGGCATCGTCGCAGAAATTAATCAGCCGCTCGTAGACGATCTTGGCACGCGCCTCGGCCGCGATGTTGCTGCGCAGGTCGACGTCGAGTTCGCCTGTTATCTTCAGATAATCGGCCGTCCAGGCGTTGCCTTGCGAGTTGAACAGATTTACCCCGCCGCCACCGGCAATTGCGATCAGCGGATCGGCTTCAGCCGCCTGACGATCAAACTTCACAGGCTTGAGGTGCATGCGCGCCAGCGTGCCGACGATTTCAAGATGACTCAGTTCCTCGGTGCCGATGTCCATCAGCAGGTCCTTGCGGTCGGGATCCTCGCAATTCAGCCCCTGTATCGAGTACTGCATCGCAGCCGCAAGTTCGCCATTGGCGCCGCCAAACTGTTCGAGGAGCATGTTGCCAAAGCGAGGATCGGGTTCATCGACGCGAACGGTGAACATCAGTTTCTTAACGTGGTGATACATGGAGGGCCTCAAGGGTTGGGGTGATGCATCTCGAACGGCACGCTCTGTGCTTTGTTCCTAAATAGGATGCAGTTCGATGAAACTAAGTAGGCTCGCTGAAAGGCCGCGATCCTTGCGGAAGAGCTGCGGCCTTGCGATGACACCGTAGCCCAACAAGCCCCAGGCCTCACACACGATGCCACGCCGCGCGGCATGGATTCTTCAAGCGCTAGCGCAAGCAGTTCTGTTCCAGCCCCCGGGGACTCGGTCAGGCGTCCTTCCCCTCAATCCAGGGCACGCACTCCCGATCGCAAGGACCTCCTGATGGACGTCGGTACCGAGTTGCTTTGCCATCCTGAAATCGTGGGTTGCCTCGCGCATGCATCTCAAGCCAGGTGCAGTTCCAGAGCAACCGTTTAGCATTCGCCGTAAGGCCCATTCTGTGGCGCGTTGGCGTCGTAGTCGTTATTGAAGTAGATCCACGCTCTCGTCGCGCCGGTTGCCTTAATCCTGTTCATCCATTTCGTCAGTTCGTCCTTTAAAATAGTAATGCCGATACCAGCGCTTAGGACCGTGCAGGCGTATGTAAACCTCCTCCCCCGTACGAATAAACTCATCTGGAAGCCTTGGTCCACTGCAAGAGCAGAAAATTATGCCCGCCTCACGAAGGGCACCGTAAACTTCCTCGCTCCACCAGCTGGCGTGTCGAAATTCGACGACACGTTTGTTTCACCGCCGGTGATAATGACGGTATCAATCCCGGCGCCGCGGAGTTCCTGGTGCAGATCGCTGCCGGTCCAGGGCGAATAGACGTGCTTGTCAAACAAGCGAACCGGAGGGACGAACCGGGCCAGCTCCGGGACACGGCTCACCATGTCCGCCCCCAGCTCGTCGATGGTCATCGGTGCCCAGCGCTCCGCCACATTTCCCATGCCCGACCAGGCTTTTGTGCCAGGATGAAGCGCGTAAAATAGTCCGCTCGGGTGTGAAGCCGTTATGCAGACGATATTCGGAGCAGCCCTCTTTGTCTGCGTGAGGGATCGTCACCGTATGACCAGGCGAAGGCTCGGCGTCACCCGGGAAGGGTAACGCTAGAACCCACCCACCGCACCCTCAACTGGAACTCTGTGTCTCCCTAGCGTGTTAGATACAACGCAAAGCAAAGGGTGACAATGAAAGCGAGAGCAAGCAAACGCGAACTCATAGCGCCGCGTGGAAACAAGCGCTACATCCGCCGCGACGAAAACCGCATCAAAGAGAGTGATGATGTAGGCCGGTCCCTATCACAAGATCGTCGCAAGAAGGCCAAGACGAAGGTCGCCTCCGGACAGGGCGATCAGGGTGATCGCAAGCCCGCTTCCAGAGCCCCGGCCAAACGGAAATCAGCGCGTGCCAAACGCTAGCCAGACACCGGAATGGAGGGTTCCATGGAGGATAAAGAGCAGAAGGAAGAGCAGAAAGAACCTAAGAAGCCGGTAGGCGAACAGATCACAGACTTAGTCGCTGCGGCAGCAGGCGCGTTGGCCGAAACTGCCGTTAAGTCCGTTGCCAAGCGCGTGCGTAAAGCGGCTGTCAAGAATTCGCCCGAACCGGTGAAGAAAGCCGTGAAAGTCGGTTAGCAAAGCGACCAAAGCGCAAAAACAGACAGGTAAAAAGGCCGCGACGAAGGCCGTGAAGAGAGCAAAGAAGTCGATGCCGAAGAAAGCGTCGAAGAAGAAAGCCGGCAAAGCCAAAAAATCCAGATCGAGGAGGTAATGATGGCTAAGAAGACGAAGAAAAAAGTCTGCGGTTTCCCGTGCGGTACGAACGGTAAGGAAGGCTACTACGTCCGCGGCGCGGTCGACACGAAAAGCCGTGAAAAAGATGATGCCTGGGAAAAAGAAGGCCAAGAAGAAATCTTCGCGGCGCTAGTCCGAACCTTCCCCCAAAGAGCTGTAACGTCCTGAATGCGCTTCAGGCCCGATTGCGCATCGATTAGGCGTTCTCGATCCTGGCACACACCCTTTTGTCAAAGCCCCTCCATCGAGGAGTTGGCAAAGAAAGTACGTTCAATACTCGACGGCTTCGAAGATATAGGTCGCGCGTTACTTGCTTTAAAGGTAACAAGCTGAAAGCGTTATAACCACTACTCCGTCCCAGCCGGGGAAGGCTGGGGTTGCCGCTTACTGGCCTCGCCGGATGCAAAGTACTCTCCGGATTGCGACCAAACGTGTGTTCGGCCTGGCGCAGATCCGAAACTCCGCGTGGCTTGGATGACTGCCCAGAGACGACTCGCTCGGCGAGTAATCGTGCAATCCTAGACTGACTTCAGGCCGTGGGCTTTTTCCCGACGGCATCAGCATCTCCTTCTGTCCGGACCCCGCCTTGAGCAGCTTCTTGGCAGACTTCTTGGAAGTCTTTGTTTCGGCAGTACTGCCGCGAGGCTGAGCGCGCTTGCGACCCTATTCGGAGGAAGTTGCCAGATTTTGTAGTGGGGCCGTCAGGCGGCAAATGAGTCCGGTTGATCCATATGACACTTCAACGGAGCCTTTAAAATCGTCTTGTAGGACTCGAGAAATGAGGCGCGAACCAAAGCCGACACCCGCGGGCTCCGAAGCAGGCGGGCCTCCAAATTCGCGCCAGACGAAAATTAATTTTGGCTCTCCCTCCTGATCTTCGGATGTTCATGAAATCGACACGTGGCCGCTCGCCACACTCAGAGCGCCGTATTTCAAAGCGTTGGTCGCGAGCTCGTGGATTGCCAACGACAGAGCGAGAGCCTGTCGAGATTTGACAACAAATGGAGGACCCGAAATCGCAAAAGCGGCTTTCGCCTGTTCTATAGGGGATCAGAGCAGTGCTCATCACAGCCTGTAGGGGCGCTGCAGCCCAATTTGCCGCGGTAAGTAGGTCGTGCGCTCGTCCGAATGCAGCAAGTCGTCCTTGATACTTTTCGAGATCGGCTTTGCTCGACGCGTCGCGAAATGTCTGAGTGGCCACGGCACCCAATACTGCGAGAGTATTCTTGACTCGGTGCTTCAGCTCCTCATTGATCAGGTTCAGCGCCTCCCTTGCCAGTGCTCGGAGGTGACATCTCTGCAGACGACGAGCACTCCGCCCATTCTGCCTTCGTAATCGATCGGACCAAAGCTGTATGTCCACCAGACATCCTCGCGACGGCCGTGGCGCGTTACGGGTACCAGTTGGTCCTCATTCCAGGTCGCTCCATTACCTGCCATGACGTACTCGATCTGAGGACCAATGATGTCCCATATCTCTTCCCAGCACTCGCGTCCCCGCGCTCCCAGCGCGCTCGGATGCCTTTCTGGGCCCATCGTCTCGTAGGCATCGTTGTAGAATTGGATGAGGTCCGATCCCCACCAAATAAACATCGGATGGCGCGACGTGAGAACCAATCGAACCGTAACCCGCAGGCTTTGCGGCCATGTTTCAGGAGGGCCGAGCGACGTCTTTATCCAGTCGTATCCTCGCGTCAGGGCGCCCATCTCGCCACCCCCGCCAAGAAATCGCTGACTACCGTCCTGCCCATCCGCGCAATCCGGCCTAAATCCACTTCGCCACGTCCGTAGCCTGAGTTTTGCGAATTTGGGACATCCGCGTCAATCCGGGCATCTCGGCCACGTGCTCGTTCAGGCCAGACGGGTTTTCGGTTTGGCCTGCTCAAGCACTGAGGTGCTGAGATTGCCGGTGCTTTGCTCGTCGGCTGTTGGTCACCTTGGGCCCGGCCGGTCCAATATTTCTCGCACACGCAAAGCGAGTTTGGCCTGAGAAACAGGCTTCTCTCGCAACTCGACCCCCCATCGAGTCTGCCCTGATGAACCACCGCGTTCCGCGAGTATCCCGTCATGTACAGGATCCTGAGACGGGGTCGAATCTGCTGCGCCCGCCTCCCGAGCTCGCGCCCATTGATCCCCGGCATCACAACATCCGTTAGCAGCAGGTCCACTTTCGGCTCTTCCTGCAAGATGAGGGTGAGTGCGGCTTGCGCGCTGGCGGCCGAAACGATGCGATAATTGAGGTCCCGCAGAACATCCGAAACGTATGCACGCAGGTCTGCGTCATCCTCGACGACGAGAATGGTCTCAACTTTCTCTTCGTCGGGCAAAAATTGTTCGGTATCGCTGTTGGCCGGCCGGGCGTCCCGGTGTAGCGGGGAAAATACATCCTGATTCAACACAATCGGCCAAAGCCGGAGACATCCGCGAGCCACTTATTCGATCACTTCATCAGCGCGGCTGAGCAGCAAGGAGCACTCTCAGCGAGCGACTATATCACCATATCGTAATTAAATCCGGGGATAATGCCCCCGCTGCTATGCACTTTGGCCATCGCGAAAGTCGGAGCTTTCCAGTTGCCGATCATGTTGCCGTTGCCCATGAGACACTGACGCCAAACAGTTTTCCATATGTAGTCGTTGGTTTGGCACATTCCGCGTTACATAGAGGGTTGGTGACTCAGCCAAAATAAGCTTGGTGAACTTCCTTGGTCTTTCCGAGCTCACTTGGCTTGCCTTCCATCACTACCCTCCCCTTGGATAAGACATATCCGTAGTCGGAGATGGCAAGCGTTTGATGCACGTTCTGCTCCACAAGAAAAATGGAAATGCCACGCTCGTTGATCTTGCGGATGATGTTGAAGTTCTCCTTGACGAAAATCGGCGACAAGCCAAGCGAAGGCTCGTCGATCAGCAGCAACTTCGGCGCCCGCATCAGGCCCCGACCGATCGAGACCATCGCCTGCTCGCCGCCCGACATGGTGCCGGCGAGTTGCATCCGGCGTTCGGCAAGCCGCGGGAACAAGCGAAAGATTTCCGCCATGCGCTTCTCGGTAATGGCATCCGAGGGTTCCTGGTAGGCGCCGAGCCGCAGATTCTCCTCGACCGTAAGCTTAGGAAAGACCTTGCGGCCTTCCGGGATGCAGGCCACGCCCGCAGCAATAACTTTGTGAGTCGGCAGCGCGGTGATGTCCTGACCGTCAAATGCGATATGGCCCGCGCGCGGCGGCGTCAGCCCCAGGATCGAGCGGATCAGCGTAGTCTTGCCGGAGCCGTTGGAACCTAGCAGGCAGGTGATGCGCCCAGCCTCTACCTTGAGTGAGATGCCTTCGAGCACATCCGCCTTGTCATAGGCGGTGTAGACGCCCTCGATTTCCAATCGGCCGGTCATCTACTCCACCCCCAGATAGGCTTCCTGCACCTGTCGGTCGACGGCGACCTGACGGTAGGGCCCTTCCGCGATCTTGCGGCCGAAATTGATCACCACGCAACGGTCGGTGACACGCTCGATCAACCCCATTTCGTGCTCAACGATAACGATGGTGAGGTTCCGATTGAGATCGCGGACCTGCAGTATATCGTCCATTAATTCCTTGGTCTCGTCATGCGTCATTCCGGCCGACGGTTCGTCCAACAAGAGCAGCTTTGGCTGACTGATCAGCGCGCGGCAGATCTCGATGCGGCGCCGGTCAATCATCGGCAGCCCCGCGGTCGGTTCGAGCATCCGCTCGGCAAGCTGCGGCTCGAACACTTCGATGAGCGTGCGGGCTGCAGCAAAATTGGCCTCGAACTCGCGCTTGAATTCGCCGCGGCGGACTAGATTGAACCAGAGCCCCTGATTGAGCCGCTTGTGGTTGCCGATCATGATGTTGTCGAAGATCGACAACGGCAGCGATAACCGCGAGCGCTGAAAAGGTCCGGGAAACGCCGGCGTGATAGACGGCGCGCGACGAGGCGCGCGTAATGTCCGCGCCGTCGAAGGTGACGGAGCCGCCGTGCGCGCCGTGGACTCCGGTGACTACGTTGAAAAATGTTGTTTTGCCCGACCCATTGGGTCCTATCAGGCCGATGATTTCGTTAGGCACGACGGCAAGATCAAGGTTGTTCAGCGCCACGACGCCGCCAAATCTTCGGGTCAGTCCGCGAGCCTCCAGCAAATAGGTCATGCCCGCCCCCCGGGAAAATAACACCGCACCGGCCGCGGCAGCAGCCCCTCAGGACGGAATAGCAGCACCACAATCACGATCAAGGCATAGAGGAGGAATCGGTATTCCTGGATGGTCTGCAATTTCTCAGGCAACACCACGACGATGAAGGTGGCTACCACCACGCCCCATGGGTTGCCTATGCCGCCGAGCAGCAGGATTGACACCATGATCAGCAGATCGGCGAAGGTGTAGTTGTTTGGAGCAACGAAGCCACCGACCATCCCGAAGAGCGCGCCGGCGAGGCCGATAACAAAATTACCGAGCACGAAGGCGGTGATCTTCCAGCGCACGATATCAAGTCCGAAGCAACTCGCTGCGGTCTCATCGAGCCGTATCGCATCGAGGTTGAGCCCGATCCATGACCGTTCCAGCCGCCGCACTAGGACGAAGGTGCCGCACAGCAGCAGCATGCTGATCACAAAATAGTTGAGGTAGAACGACATCTCGATTTTACCGATCTCGAAATTGTCGTTGAATGACCAGCCGAGGATGCTCATGCCCTTGACCTGCATGCCTTGTGGCCCGCCGAGCACGTCGTTGACTTCCAGGAATGTCTTGAGCAGCAGCGCAAATGCGATAGTGACCAGCGCGGCATAATGGCCGCGCGTGCGCAACACCGGGAGCAGCAGCAGCGAACCAATCAAAGCGGCAAGCGTCCCGCCGATCAGGAGTACCAGGAGGTGAGGCACCGCAGTGTAGGTATTGAGCACCGCTGAGGTATAAGCGCCGATACCGAAGAACGACGCACCCGCGAAGTTAAGCACGCCGGCATAGCCAAATTCGATGTTCAGCCCGAGCGTCGCCACTGCATAGAGCAACACGGTGACGAACAACAGCAGCACGAAATGGTTGTCGTGGAAGAACGCCGCCACCACGCAGGCTGCGAGGATCGCGTATGCGCCGAGCATACCCTCGCGCTCGGCAAAACTTCGGCTTACCGGATCGAGCCAATCCATGTAATGGGTGGCGAGCACGGCGACGATGCCGAATGCCAGGAGGCCAATGACGAGCGGCTGCTTTTCGACAGCCAGCAACGCGATCAGATAGGCGGTCGAGAGCGCCACAGCGACAACGCCTGGCAACAAGGGAGCCTGCGGTTCCTGCTTGACGTCCGGCATACGATCAGACGCGCTCACTGATTTTTTCCTGAATCAGCCCGGTCGGGCGCCAAGCCATTAGTGCGATCACGACGGTGAAGGCAAACACGTCCTTGTAGGCGCTGGCGAACGGCAGTGCGACGGCGCCGATGGTCTGCAACGCCGCGAACAGGAAGCCGCCCAGGATGGCGCCGTAGATGCTTCCGAGGCCGCCGATGATCGCGGCGGAAAAACCGATCACGCCGAGCAGCAGCCCCATGCCGAAATTAATCTCGTTGTAATAGAGGCCGTTCATCACCCCACCGATGGCGGCCAGAGCCGACCCGATCGCGAATGTGATCAACACGATGGCGGTGAAGTTGATACCCATCGTTCGCGCGGTCTCTTCATCCTGCGCCACCGCGCGGATGGCGAGACCGAGCTTGGTGCGGTTGAGTAAGAGCTGCAGCCCGACGATGATAGCGACGCCGGTCGCCAGCATGATGGCGTTGTCGAGCCGCAGGTTGAACTGGCCGAGATTGATTGAATCAGTTGGAAGCAAGGCGGGGAACGGCTTCGGGTTGGCGCCTTGCGGGTAGAAGAGCCGAACCATTTCGCGCAGCACCGTGCCGAGCATCAACGTAATCAGCAGCGTGTTAAGCGCCGGCGCCGAGCGCAGCGGCAGCACCAGATAGCGGGCGATGAGCATGCCGAGTGCCGCCATGGCGAGGATCGCGACGACCAGTACCGCAAGCAGCAACAGCGGGACGGAACTGACCTCGGCCGAGCGCAGCCCGATATAGGTCGCCAACCCCGTGAAGGCGCCGACCGTCAGGACATCGCCATGCGAGAACTTGATGATATCGAGCACACCGAAGAACAGCGTGAAGCCGACCGCGACGAGCGTATACATCATGCCGAGCATGAGACCGTTCATGATGTATTGCGAGAGGAGCCCCACGTCCATTTTTCTGATCCTGCGCACCGCGAAGGCGGAAAAGGGACGGGAGCTGGTGCCGCCCGTCCCGCTGTTGGCTACTTCTGTCCGGGAAGCTTGCGCTTGCCCGTGGCGTATTCGCTGTCGTCCCACTCCACGAACTTGGCGTCCTGCACCACGTATTTGGTGATCACGGCCACGGTATTCTGGCCGTGATCGTCGAACGTGATCTTGCCGATGATGGAGTCGCGGTCTTTTACGTTGGCCAGTTCCGCGATGACCTTCTTGCGATCCGGTCCGACCTTCTCGATTGAGTCGAGGATCAGGTCCATAGCGGCGTAAGAGAAAGCGCCGTAAGCTTCCGGCGGATTGTCGTACTTCTGTGCGGCATACTTCTCCAGGAAGAATTTCCCGCCCGGCAGCTTCTCGGTCGAAGCGCCTTCACGGAACGCAAGTGCGCCTTCGGCGAGTGGTCCGAGCCCTTGGATGAAAGCATCCGACACGATACCCGAGGTGCCATCGAACACAGCCTTGATACCGAGCTTATCCATCTGCGAGCGGACGCGCACGCCGATCGGTGTAAGCCCGCCGAAATAGATCACTTCCGGATTGAGTGCCTTGATTTGTGTAAGTTCGGCGGTGAAGTCCTGCTGGTCGGCGGTGACGCCGAAGGTGCCGACTATCTTGCCACCCAGCTTGGCGAGAGATTTGCTGAAATACGAATTGTGACCTTTGCCGTAGTCGGTAGTGTCGTGGATTACCGCGACGGTCTTGAAACCGAGTTTAGAGATGAGTTCGGCATTGGCGTCGTTCTGGTCAATCATGGTACCGTTGACGCGATGCACCTCCGCATACTTGTTCCGGTAGGTGATGTCCGGCAGCACTGCGCCCCACACGATGACGGGGAAGCCGAATTTGTGATAAATATCGACGGTAGCGATCGCAGTGGCGGAGCAATAATGCGTCGCCCCGGCGATGATTTCCTTGTCCGCCGCCATCTTGGTGGCGACCTGCACGGCCACGTTCGGCTTGCATTCGTCATCGAGCACAACGAGCTCGTATTCGTATTTCGCTTTCGCATCGGCATTGCGCAGCTTAACGGCTAGTTCGGCGGAGTTTCGACCGCCGATCCCATTGACTGAAACGCCGCCGGTCAACGGTCCGATGAAACCGACCTTGATCTTGTCCTTCGCCTGCGCAGTCGCAACCAGCGCTCCGACGAAAAGCGCGGTTGCGAAGAAAAGACCTAGTTGCCTGACAATTCTCGACATTGGTTCCTCCCGGATGGATCGGACCCCTAGTTAACCTCGTTCGAATTTTTATGAAAGCGTTGTTCCGCTTCCTGACTTGCCCAATGTCCGCTTTGCGCCCAGGAGCGAACCGGCAAGAATGGTCGTTAGATTGAGATCAGGACGTATTTTATCGCTATCATATTTCGCTCGCCAATGAGCGACGCGGCGGGCGGGTTGGCGGAGGATCCGCCATGCTTGTGCGTCCTGTCGGCCTGGACCATTCACGACCTTGGAATAAGGGATTGCTCGTCGGCCAGAAACGCCCTCCAACCCAAACACGTTTGGTCCATTCGCGTTCGGCTCGAGATCGCACGCATGTGGCGCGACCTTGCACTCTTTAATTTGGCGATAGATAGCAAGCTTCGCGCCTGCGATTTAGTCAAACTTTCGTGTCGACGAAGTATGTTCAGGTGCGAGGATCCGGGATCGAGCGATAGTCGTTCAAAAGAAGACGGGCCGACCAGTGCAATTCGAGATTACGGAGCAGACGAGGGCCTCCATTGAGGTTTGGCTACGAATGCTCCGGACAACGGGTTCTCGATATCTTTTCCCGAGCCGACTTCATTCGCGCCCTCACCTATCCACCCGACAATATGCCCGGCTGGTGCATCGCTGGGTTGATACCATCGGTTTGGAATCGATCTTTTATGGTACCCATTCGATGCGGGGCGGACGAAGGTCACTCAAATCTATCGCAAGACTGACAACCTTCGTGCTGTTCAGCTGCTACTCGGCCATACAAAACTGGAGAGCACCGTCCGTTATCTCGGGATTGAGGTAGATGATGCTCTACACATCCCGAGCAGATCGAGCTCTAGTCATCGAATCTCACCTATCCCCCGGTGGTGACCAGACGTTCCCTGAAAATCGATTGTTATCCCGACGCCTAGCCCGCATTTTAGCCCGATTGGCGGTTTTTCCTCGCCTCTTCGCCGCAAAGTGCTAAATTCAAATCTGTCCTGAAAGGCCGAATGACGCCGCGTGATCTTGTCGCGTTCGCGAGCGTCTCGGCTTCAGTTCGTTGAACAAAAAATTGGCGCACCATCACAAGCCCCGTCTGAACTGGCTTGCTATGCCATCTGCGCTAAGAGCCGGAGCCTGCGATTGCTTTGTGATGGGGACCCTATGTCGACTTCACCGGACACGTTCGATCCTCTCGCCGTCGTCGCAGACTGGCTTGATGCCTGCCGGTGGGGAGAACTCGATGCATTGCTCTACTTGTACGACGAGCGGGCGACTTTGAAATGCGACTGCGAGCGCGTAAGTTTGAGAGGGCGCAAATGGATCGCCGCTTACTGAGCTCCGAAGCTGGAAAGTAAGGCAGTACTCGCGTTCAGCCTCAACGACATGACCCTAACACCCGATGGGGTTCGGGTGCAGTACCAAGACCACGAAGGCAAACCGCTCCGAATGGACTTTTGTTTCAGCCCCTCCGGCAAGATACTCCACACAAGCTGCGCTCATTGTTGCACAGCCTGAGACTCTTTCTAGGGCAGACGACCATGGCCCCCTACCCGACCAAGATCACCTTCAAGGAAACGCGCGCATCCGGCGTCCGCGAGGTGCTGGTCTACTGCCGCGATCATCGATGCAATCATCACGTTGAGATCAGCGCCGACTGGTGGCCCGATCATATCAGGCTGTCGGGAGCCTGACTTCGTCTGCACCGCATGCGGCAAACGCGGCGCGGAAGTGAGGCCGAAGTTTTCGGTAGCCCGCATTGGTACCGGTTAGGTGCCGTGGTCCGCAACGTTCGTTGACCCGATTGTCCTGCCGGATGGACGCAAGCTGTTGACGCTGCGCGACGCCGCCGAATACATCAACGCGCCGCCAAAAGCGGAGCGCGATGCGGCCGATTGGCAAGTCGCGATGGAAACGCTTTTACTGGTCGCCGAGCGTGACGGGCTGAAAATGATGGCGCGGATCGGAATGATGCGGGCGCTGAACCGGCACGACGCGAAGGCGACGGCAGGGCCGCGACGGAAACCGGCCCATGGCGAACCGTGGGTGTGGTGGGGCGAATCCGATGAGCCGGAAAAATGGTGCGCGCCGGGATCTTCCATACCTCCAGAAAGATTTCCGGCGCGCTGGGCTGCCGAATGGTCACCAACGGCAGCGGCTCGGATCCTAGCACAACGTGATGGCGGCACCGGCGCCCGGTGAGGTTCTTGAGCGGGAATTCGGAATTACTCCCACTGGGTGTAAAATTCACAGCAGCGGCCAGCGCTGTGCCACGGCCCTCAACCGAACTGATCCATCACCCGGCTGAACGCTGATGCTGCCGGTTCTTGACCTTGATCCAGGGGCTACACCCGAATTGGCTAATTGCCGGCGAGTGCTTCACATTGTTAGAAGTCAACCCGCTGCTGGGGCCAAACGGAGCTTCCGAATGGGTGTGGCAGGCTGGCGCTTCGCGCATATGAA
Organism: Bradyrhizobium sp. TZ2; assembly: GCA_043099345.1. Classification (GTDB taxonomy): domain Bacteria; phylum Pseudomonadota; class Alphaproteobacteria; order Rhizobiales; family Xanthobacteraceae; genus Bradyrhizobium. Next base: position 5,791,166 of record CP170752.1, read on the forward strand.
GAGAAACCTTGGCAAGCGGGCAGCCATTGTCGCTGTCCTCGAAGAATGGCCGGTGATCTGCTCAGTGGTGGTCGCGGCCGGCTCGATGATCATGATGGGGATTACGCTCTACAATGATTGGCCGCAGTGAGTCCCCTCGCGGTCGGCCAGCGCCACGCGGCTCAACCGAACGCGTCCAGCACCCGGCTGAACGCTGGATGCTGCCGGTTCTTCACCTTAACCCAACGATCACTCCGGCCGCCGCGGTACGGGCTCTCGCGGTGCTTCGAGACTAGCCCTCCAGCCCCATCAGACAGGCGTGGCGGAATAGATCCGGACCAATCTCGCCCCGTTCGAACGGCGCCAAATGGATGCCGTCAACCCGCCGCGCCAGTAGCCGCGCCAGGTTGGTCTTCCGTAGGCTGAGCGGCAGCTTGCGCAGATCCTCGCCGTCGCTCACCAGCATGTCGAAGGCGTAAAATTCGACCTCGTGATCGTGCCGGCGCGAATGCAGGCCGTTGAAATCGGAGCGACCGTCGACGCCGAGCAGCACGGCTTCGCCATCGAGGACGAATGAGCTGTTGCGGTTGCGCAGCGCGGCCTCAACGATCGGCGGAAACCGCGACCAATCGTGACCGTTGCGGGTGAACAACCGCACGCGCTTGCCGTCGCGCCGGACGATCAGGTGGTAGCCGTCGCGCTTGATCTCACGGATCCATTCCAACCAGAACTTTGGTCCCACGGGTCGGAATGTAGGGGGCGAAGGCAGTGTTCCGCATGCCGAGTAGAGAGGCGACTTCCATGAAAATGCCAATTCGTGGAGATATCAATCCGGATCACAGGGAGAGATTGAGCATGACCGACGAAACAATCTGCAATCCGATCCCCGCCGCCGACGTTGACGGCTTCACGTTCCACCGCGACGAGCACGGAGCCATCATCGCCCGCTGCGTGATGTGCAAGGTCGGCTTTGTCGTCACGAGCGAGACCGCAGAAGCCGTGCGGGCAAACATGATCACGCATTTGGACGCCGTGCACGGAGCGCGGCCGTAAGGCGCCGCGTTGCGTGAACCTGACGAAAGTTCCGCTCTCGTGCAGCACCAGCCAGCCGCGCTCTATCGCCACCGGGCGCTGTGCGGTACGCCCTTAAGTAGTCAGTAAATGTTCGTGCAACAAGCGCGATCCGTTCCAACCTATTCCGAACATCGCCGTCATCGGTCCCATAAATACATTTGCAGGCAGGTCAAAAGGCTCACATAGCTGGGGTCACCGCCGATACCCTCCAGCGGAATGCATTGCGCCTTGCTGGAGGCCGAGAATTTGGACCACTGGCTCACCAATTGCTGCCGGGCCTCGTTTTCATCGTTCACGCAGTTCTTGAGGGACTAATCAACTGAAGGGCCGGTCGTCGCGGCCGTATCCAGTTTGCAGCTTCGGGCGATGTCGAATGCAGGTACCTGGTCGGCCACTGCGACGACAAGATGAGTGCCCACGACAATCGTAGAAATCGAAATCGGCATAGTCTGTCCTCCCCTCCTTGGCGATGGCAGGGCAGCGCGTCGTCGCCGCCCTACGCCGGCTGATTGAGATCGTTCCTAACGCGGCGCAGCTGAACTGATTCCGGACTCGGCTTGCGTGGAAAGCCTGCCAATGTTCGCACGGATGCTTTCCAGGAACAAACCGGGCTATTCGGGTTTGATTGTCTAGATCGGTCGCGCAGAGGGGAATCCGACGAAAGGGAAAATGTTGCGGATGTCGGAGGCGGAGGTGATCGAAGCGACGATGGTAGACCGCAGGAGCCGGCCATGGATACGGAGAATGGAAGCGACAACTCTCCTCCGGAGAGGGAGAAGCCCATCATTGATCAAATGACTGATTTAGCGGCTCAGGCCGCCGGCACCCTTGCTGAGACGGCTGTTAAAGCGGGAGCAAAAAAGCAAAAAAGGCGGTTGCTAAGCGACTTCCAATGCCGGTCAAGAAAGCGGCGAAGACAATAGCCAAAGCTACGAAGGCGTCAAAAAAGACAGGCAAGAAAACCGCCAAGAAGTCTTCGAAGAGGTCATCCAAAACGATTCAGTCAAGGGCTCGACGTAGGACCGTAGGCAAGAAAACAGCCACCAAAGTTGCCACGAAAAAGGCAAGGCGGCGGCGAAGCGCCTGACCGACAAGCTCAATCGCTGGCGGATCCGCGGCCAGGCCGCCCAGGCGCGCGCCAGGCCCGCGAGTCCCGGCACTGCCCGGTCGATGCAGCCCGAGATCCGCGACGCCTGGCTTGCCGGCTATGACGGCTTGCGTCAGTCCAAATGATCAAAACATTATCGATCCACGGAACAACGCGGCGCCCCGTCATCATCGTCGGCCCGTTGGGCATTTATATACGTGCGCGGCGATCGAGGCCGACGGTGCAGCCTTTATGAGGCCAACCTCTACCGCAGGACCACGCCGGAGCGACGCGAAATGCTGTGTCCCGTGCGCTGGTGCTCCCCCAAGGGACTTTTGCTGATCGCGCAGGCGGCCACGCCGCTCGATCCGGTCGGCCCGCCGACCTGCTCGAGAACGACGCTTTTCGGATTGGAATTACAGGCCAGGCGAGGACGGCGACCCGTTTGAGCCCAAGGCATCGGATTTATTAGGTCGGCGAGTAAGTACCCTTGGTCGAGAACTGGCTCATCGTCCAAGCACGGCGGACCCCTAGCGGTCCTTAAGGAACTTTTCCTAAATTTCCCGATTTAGCTGGAATTTAAAGGGAGGAGCTTCGGATGTCCGATTTTAGACGACGGTGGAGTGAAGACGATATCGCCAACCTCAAGAGTATGGCGGGGAAGCGTCCCGCCAAGGAAATTGCCGCCGAGCTAGGCTTCACGGCCACTATGGCGGAGGCCTCCAAGCTGAAGATCTCGCTCAGAGTGCGCCCCTATACGGCGCGGCCAGCCACCGTCCAGGTTGGACATCCGGCCGGTCACGAGTCGTCGGACTAACTAGGTTGGACGATCGTGAATTAAAGGTCCTACTCGCCCTGGCCTTCGATCGAGCATGGTCTCGATATTATCGACCGGGGCGAGCGACCATCTCATCTGAGGTAGCGCGCCGTGCGCTTTTGAGCTTTCTAACATGGTGCCAGACATGACAAGCAAGCAACGGGAGATTTACACAGCGCAAACGGTGACCGATGGTTTCTCTGTCGCGAAGACGATAGTGTGTTTGTTCTTCATAGCGCCACGAGCCGTCCGGCGGCAAACTTACACCGATGGAGCTTGGAGAATTTCTTCGCAAAGGCAATGCTGGACCGGAGCATCAGGCGCTTCGCCGAATGATTGGCAGTCTGCTCGACGAGTAAAGAGGAGGACGCGATGTCAATTGCCAAGAAGCCTTTAAAGCCCAGCGATTTTCCGGTGAACGCTGACGGCAAGAAAATCAAAAAGCAAGACGGCACGCCTATCGCGAACACCGACGATCCGGCTGTTGCTGAAGACGTGGCAGATCGCCTTAACGACGACGAAGCCCGCCGCGAAGAAGATAAGTGGTCAGCCTGATCCGAAGCCGAACCCTGGGTTCACGCTCGGCGATCTGCCTTTCAGCAGTCCCGCGACCACGGCCCTAATCCGCCCGTACACGCCGCGCGACTTCCGCCTGAGCGGGTCCTCGACGGCCGCCTGGTCGCGCTCGACTATTTGACGCCAGCCCATTAGACGGAGCAGGAATATGACGAGTTGGTCAATGCCCCGCGACGCGATTGCGTCCGGCGTACGCCGCAAGAGGTTCTGCGTATCGTCTGCTGGCACTTCGGACTCGACCTCGTGAACGATCAGGCGCGCCGACCTCCGGCTACTCTCCCCTGCGCTGGATTGTCGATCGCCTGATCTGCGGACGTCCGGGCCCACCCGGTCGCGTATTCTCTACCCTAGGGGAACCCCGTCCGGCAGCATCGTTTTCTCCTTTTGAGGACAGCGCCATGAACGTACAGGACGAGCACACCCGATCGCTCTGGATGGATATCCCCGTCGCCGACGCCCCAGCGCTGTCGGGTCCAGAACGGGCCGACGTCGTCGTGGTCGGCTCCGGAATTGCCGGGCTATCCGTGGCCTATGAGCTTGCCAACCGCGGGCGTTCTGTCGTGGTGCTGGACCGCGGCAAAATCGGCAGCGGCATGACCGCGCGCACGACGGCTCATCTGGCTTCGGCGCTCGACGACGGCTACAAGGAACTGATCAGCGTGCGCGGCGAGGACTGCGCCCGGCTTTGTTACCAAAGCGTCACAGCCGCGATTGATCGCGCCGAGGCTATTCAGTCCACCGAAAACATCGATTGCGATTTTCGCCGATTGGACGGCTATTGGGTGCTGGCGCCGGACACGCCCGCATCTCACTTGGACGAGGAATTTGATTGCTGCACCAAGCTCGGGATTCCTGTCGAGGACTGCAGGATACCGACGCCGCTCCACGCTGAAGGTGTTGTGCGGTCGTTGCGCTTTCCGCGACAGGCGCGTTTCCATCCCACCAAATATCTCGCCGGACTGGCAAGTGCGCTGCAGCGTCGCGGTGCAAGGCTCTACGCTGACACCTGTGTCGAAAGCATCGAGCAAAAGCAGGGCGACATTGTCGTGAAGACCACGTCCGGGTACGACGTCCGCGCGAGCGACGTGGTGGTCGCGACAAATTCGCCTGTTAACGTGCGCGTGGCGATCCATACCAAGCAGGCACCTTACCGAACCTACGCGATTGCGGCGAAGATTCCGGCTGGTACGCTCGCGGATGCGCTCTATTGGGACACGCTCGACCCCTACCACTACGTCCGTCTGCAGCCGTTCTCCGACGACGAGGACATCGCGATTATCGGCGGAGAAGACCACAAGTCCGGCGGAGCGGACGATGGCGAGCAGCGCTTTGCCGCTCTCGAGCGCTGGGTGCGCGATCGGCTGCCAAACGTGCGCGCGGTGACCCATCGCTGGTCCGGGCAAGTGCTGGAACCGGTAGATTTCTTGGGTTTCATCGGTCATAGCCCCGATGAGGAACATGTCTTCCTCGTCAGTGGCGATTCCGGACAAGGCATCACGAACGGGCTGGTCGCCGGCATTTTGATTACGGACCTGATCACGACGGGATCGAACCCGTGGGAACAGATATACTCGCCGTCTCGAAAAATCCAAAAGAACATCAGCGAGTTCATCAGCGAGAACATCACTCCCTGAAGAATTTCGCTGAGTACCTGACAGCCAGCGAAATCGCATCCGTCGAACGGCTTCGGCAGGGAGAAGGACGCCTCGTCCGCAGCGGGTTAAAGAAGATAGCGGCTTGCCGGGACCGCGAGGGCACGTTGCATTTGCATTCCGCAAGTTGCACCCATCTCGGCTGCGTGGTGCACTGGAATTCCCTGGAGCAATGCTGGGACTGCCCCTGCCACGGCTCGCAATTCGCGCCCGATGGGACCGCCCTCAATGGACCAGCCGTTTCGCCCCTCGCCGGCATCCAGAGGCCGGCCAAGCTTGAAGCGGCGGAATAGCGCGGCGGACTGCGAGTCCAGACGAAGTCACTCTCGCCAGCTCTCGATCCATGGAGGGCCCATGCGCGCTCCGCCGGCCTTGGCTTGCACAGGCCAAGCATGGCTTCGGCGGCCTCACGAGGTAGTGCTGCTTGGTTTCGGGTCCGCCTGGAACGGTACCCGCGGCCTCACGTTGTAGGCTTCAAGCACCAAGCTGGTGCCGAGGTCGCGCCCATTTGAGCGCCCTCAATAGCGCTGAACAGTGAGTGGCGCGACCCCTCAATCCAGAACAGAGGAGGTTACGCCATGGATGCATTGCGCATTTCCCGCCGGCAATCGATCGCCGGCCTATCGGTCGCAGGACTAGCGGGACTGCTCATTCCGCCTGCCTTTGCCCAGCAGAAGCGCGAGACGACCGGCGTCGGGATCGGCAAGAAAGGAGCAGCGATCGACGACGAGGACATTTTCACCTTCGCGCTGAATCTCGAATACATGGAAGCCGAGTTCTATCTGCGCGCAACGACCGGCAAGGGCATCAGCGATACCGATGCCGGTATGGATGCCGGCAGGGTCGTTGGCGGCCATGAGGCCCAATTCAAAGAGAAAGCGATCCGCGAATTCATTGAAGAGACGGCGGAGAACGAACTGGCCCACGTTCGCTTCTACCGCAAGACGCTTGGCAGGAGCGCCATATCGCGACCGGCGATCGACTTCGACGCCGGTTTCAAGGCTGCAGCTCAGGCTGCGGGATTGCCTGCCGATTTCGACCCGTTTGCCGACGACATGTCGGTCCTGCTCGGTGGCATGCTGTTCGAGGACGTCGGCGTGACCGCCTATGCAGGCGCGGCCCCGCTGCTCAAGAAGAAGGAGTTCGTGGAGGCGGCGGCCGGGATCCTTGCTGTGGAGGCCTATCACATGGGAATGGCCCGCTCCCAGCTCTACATGATGGGCGAGAAGGCGTGGGATGCCGCCAGCGCAATATCCGATGCGCGGGATGAAATTGACGGAACCCCGGAAAAGGAAGATCAGGGGATCAGGGTCGACGGCAAAGCCAACTTCGTGCCTTCAACCGCCGACGCGATTGCGTTCACGCGTACGCCACAAGAGGTTCTGCGCATTGTCTATCTGACCGAGAAAGCCGGCGTCAGCAAGGGCGGGTTCTACCCGAACGGAATGAACGGAGAACTCAAGTCCACCTGACTGCAATACGCCTCCTGTTGCACCTCTTCGGATCGACCTCGCAGGGAGGCCGATCCGCGCACTGCTGGACTGAAGGCGATATCCGGTTCGGGTCATGTGGACGACGCCCGCATTGCAAGAAGAATCTGACGTTCGGCGCGCGGTCGGGTGCAAGTCATGTGTCCGGCCTGTTTGCGCGGCACCATGACCCTGGCCCTGATGTAATCCGCGGATCGGGTCCCAATCATTCGCGCGGGCTTGCCGCCCATGACCCAGAAGCGGGTTGTCCCAATCGACGGCTCGACCGTTTCGCATCACGCCATCATCACCCTCGCAATTCGGTTGTCTTGCTCCGCCGCCGCCTCACGCTCCCATTGCCAAGCCTCTTTAGGCGGCTGCAGCAAGCTCCGGCGCTCGGTAGTATCCTCCCTTGGCCATGATCGCCCAAGCGATACGCGCCATCTTGTTGGCAACCGCAACGGCGACGAGCTTGGCCGGCTTCTTGGCCAGCAGCCTCATGATCCAGGGATGCTTTTGCGGCTGCTGTCGGGCGTGTCGAACAACGGCTGTTGCACCGATGACGAGCAACCGTCGGAGATAGCGATCTCCCTGCTTGGAGATGCCGCCGAGCCGCTCCCTGCCCCCGTCGAATGCTGCCGCGGCACAAGTCCGATCCATGCTGCAAAATCTCGACCGGATTTGAAGGCACTCGGGTCTGTGACAGTGGAAGCAATGGCCGTGGCCCCGATCACGCCAATCCCGGGCACGGTCTCGAGGCGGCAGCTCATGTCATTGGCACGAGGATGGGCGTGAATGGCGCGATCCAGAGTCCCGATCTGCAATTCCAGAGCAGCGAGTTGATCGACAATGGCCTGCAGCGCCTGTTTCATCGCGGATAGCGCTTCGCGGTTACTCTCGTCCGTGATGATCGCGGCAAGCTGCGCGAGACCTTCGCGCCCCGTTTCCGCAACGAGACCGAACTCGGCAAGGTGGGCTCGCAGCGCATTGATCAGCTGCGTGCGCTGACGGATTAAAAGATCCCGCGTTCGATGCAACATCAGCAAGGCTTGCTGATCGGCCGACTTGATCGGCACGAACCGCATTGATGGGCGTGTCACGGCCTCACAGATGGCGGCTGCGTCGGCAGCATCGTGTTTCGACCGTTTGACATAGCCCTTCACGTAGCTCGGCGGCATCAGATGGACGGTGTGACCGAGCTTGGAGACTTCACGTGCCCAATGATGAGCGGTTCCGCAGGCTTCCATGCCGACCAGGCAAGCAGGAATCTTACTAAAGAAGTCGATGACCTGCTTGCGCCGCAATTGGCGGGTGATGACGACCTTGCCCGCACTATCCACGCCGTGCACTTGGAATACGTTCTTGGCGAGATCAACGCCGATGGTGCTAACCTGCATATGGACGACCCCCTCCGGTGATTCGTTGTTGAACGATCACTCTTTGGCACATTCGATGCCGGGAGCGGGCGTCGTCCACCACATCATTCGCGTCGGTTTGGCCGGACCACGGCGACTTCTGATCTACCCCAGTGAACGGACATTCTCAGAATAGACGGGCATGTCTCAAAGGTGCCGATTTTGCTTTCTAATTCCGGGTCTGGGTGTCAAGTTCTCCAACGATCATCCTTGCCGGGCCCATTGTTCTCTCCGCGGTAGGGGTAGGCCCTCCGCGTGATGGCGTAAGGTGACGCTGGCGGTTCAATGTTGCAATCGCGGTCGCCCTTTCAGACGCGCGCAATCGGTCGAACTCACCGTCGCCATCGTCCCGGTACGCGGACTGCTCAGGTGCCTTTCATGCCAAGAGGCGACGCCAAAGACTGTCAAAAAGGGATCAGAGCCCGCCGGCGGGCGGGACTGATGACTGTTGAGGCTTGCATGGCCAGTTTCGTTGTTGCTCTGGCGACGTAAACACGGGGCGAGACGACTTAAGAATGATTTCGGCTCGGTGGATCGCTCCGAGAGCGTCCAAAGTTCCTACGGTCGGTAGGAACCAATTCTAGCCCCGTCTTTTGATTCACTTTCGGTTGGAGGAGTTGGGTTGTGCGTACGTCACCATCGATCGTCCCCGGCCTCGACCGGGATTGTATCTGGTCCTCGACGACTTCGGCCGTATGGGTTGTGCCTGGCGCGAGACAAATGTTGAAGACACCGATCTTGAGGCTGTCATCCAAGATTTGCTCGAAGGACAGTACAGCAACCCGGTCCGCGTCGTTGCCTTTAACGTCTCGGAAGGTTGGGTTCGCGACCTTTCAGAAGAGATAGCGCGAATGCTGCGCCAGCGCTGCGCCCATGAAAACCGCGAACTGCCGGATCTCGCTGCATCAGCTCATCGAGCGAGCGGCTCAGAGCTAGCGCCATTCTTTAGTGCGACGCCCGCCGGCCAGGGTGCGGCTGGGTCAGGTTGATGGTCGGTCGGCTTGGCAAATGACCTCCAATCCCGTCATTGAATGTCACAAACGTCCAAGGCCAGCCCTTCCACCCTCAAGCCGCCGACTAAATCAAACCAAAGCTACAGCGGCTGAGGACGCTCTCTGACCAACAAATCCAGAGCCTACGCTTGCTCGAACATACATGCTGAAAGCACTGCCGTTAAGACGCGCGTCGCGTGCGGTGTCCTAATCAGCCGAATGAGAACGATGACAGCAAGCCAGCTAGTCCCCGATTCTCCTGCGCATTGCTCGCCGCCCACTTGCTGTCGCCAACCATGCTCGAAATTCTTCGAAGGTGCGCAAGGATCGGCCATGCACCCTTTCAAACTCGTCCATTAACTCGGTTAATATCCGCCAGCGCTGAGCGGCGGTGATCTCTCTTTCGAGTAGCGTCCACGGTCGTTCTCCTCAATACGCCGACGCGAGAAGGCACCTACCTCTGGTCATTCTATTTTGCTAGTTGGCCAAGACAAAATAACAAATGATAGAGTTTTTAGTTGCTTTTGCCGTCCCGCAACTTTTCGAGTGGGAAGCCCCGGCGTGAGAGGGAGCCCCAGTCGCTATTCCTTTGCTGCGGCGCGATAACGTTGAAACGGCGGACGGTCGTCTGTCTCTTGCGCGGTTCACGACAGCAAGCCTTGAACCGAAAGCCTGCCTGTGAACCCGGTCTTGTCCTCCGCGAGATTGTTGGGGATTGATCGCAACGATGCTCGGTCGCAATTCGAGCATCGCGGACCGCTGCCTCATCCCCGAGAACTAAAAGGACGGCCCGACGTTTTCGATAACGAGAACGAATTGCCCGGATGAGGAGCTAGCCTCTCGGCCTCAGCCCAAAGCTTGACCCAATTCATAGCAAGACAGAAAGTTGCTGTGAGATGTACAGAGTTCCCCTTTTCAAGCCGCGCCGGACCGATCGGCGGATGTTCGGGTCTTGGATGCTGCTAGCAGCCGAGGCAATGACGTCGTCGCGCTGCGGATGATGAAACTGATGCGGGGCGGCAACGGTGCCCGGCGCGAAGCTGAACTAATGGTCCGTGAAAAGATAGATGCTGCTTTTGAAGTTACGGCAAGTTTAATGATCGGCGCTTCGGGCGATGGAATAGTCCAGCGATACCGAAACGTGTTGCGGCCAATGCGAAGCGGTTGAGCAGGCTCAATTCAGGTCGAAGCCAAAAGAGAAAACCATGCCGAATGTAGTCTTTGCGAGTGACTATCAATCGGCCTTCTGGAATCCCCAGGTCACCCGGGGCTACAAGTGAATGTTAATCGACGATCAATTTGCCTGGCCCGGCCTTAGTGCTCAAATGCCTGCGGCCTATTTGATGGTGGGGCTACAATATTACAAGCAGTTCCGTCGCGTGTCCGAAGTTGAACTTTTGCAGATTGCCGGCCCGATAATCTGGGGTTGCTCGCAGGTCGCGTTGGGCTAACACGCCTATGCCCGCACCGCCCATTTAGTTGCAAGAGTCGCGGAACACAGCGCGAACGCCCTGAAACTCCCCTGCCTTCCGCCCGTTGGTCTCTGGACTTACTTGTGTGCCTTTTGTCGCGTTGGAGTTTTCCGTGCCTGCGTTTCGCGCCTATTGGAAGGGCTATCTGAAGCTGTCCTTCGTTTCGTGTCCGATCGCGCTTTATCCTGCCACCTCGGCGGCCGAGCGAGTATCGTTCCGGCAGGTCAATCGGCGTACTGGTCATCGTCTCAGGCAAAAAAAAAAAAAAAAAAAAAAAAAAAAAAAAAAAAAAAAAAAACTCGTCGACTCTATTACCGGCGAAGCGGTGGATTCATCAAACAAGGCGCGGGGCTACGAGATCGGCGAGAACGAGTTTCTGCTGGTCGAGGATCGCGACCTTGAGCGGGCGCGCAGCGAGCGCCCGCCACCCGGCGCAGTGGAACTTGCCGAGCCGCCTCCTCGCGAAAGTCCGCCGACGGTACCTGCCGGGCTGCACGAGCAGGACGCGGTACAAGCCGCCGCTGACGATGACGAAGAGGAGATCGCTCCGATCCCACGCCCGCAAAACACGCGTACGATCGAGATCGAGCGCTTTCTTCAGGCGGACCATATCGACGCACGATATTTCGAGAAGCCGTACTACATTGTACCGCGCGAGGAGATCGGGCAAGAAGCCTTCGCGGTTATCCGCGACGCAATGAGCCGCGAGGGCGTCATCGGCTTTGCCCGTGTCGTGCTGTCGTCGCGGGAGCGGCCGTTTCTGGTTGAGCCGATGGGCGCGGGGCTTCGTGGCGTGACCCTGCGTTTTTCGCACGAAGTGCGCGGCGCAGAGGATTTTTTCAGCGAGATTCCGAAGATGAAGCTTCCCGCCGAGATGATGAAGCTCGCGCAGCACATCATCAAGACGAAGTCGGCGGATTTCAATCCATCCATGCTGGAAGATCATTACCGCAGCGCGTTGGTGCGCATCCTGCGCAAGAAGCAGGTAAAGCGCCCGGCGCTCGTCCCGGCGGTCAAGCCGTCGCAGGAGAACGTCGTTAATCTCATGGACGCGCTTCGGCGCAGCATCGCCGCCGAGCGTCCGGCAAAGCCCGCGCCGAAGCGCGGCAGTGCAAAACCGTCGGCACGACGCCCCACCCGGGCGCGCAGAGCGGGCTGAAGTTTTCCTGCCAAGCTACCGCGCCGCATCTTCACAAAGCTGTAGCCCAAGAACGGCGCTGGCGGCCGGCGTTCTGGTTGGACGTGCGTCAGGTCGAGATAGCGCGCGGCGGCATCTGAGCGACGAGAGAAAGCCGGACCATGACGGTATACGGGCTGCCCTGAACCTTTTTGGAACACACTTCGCGCACCTTTTGGAACACACTTCGCACAGAAAGGTTCATTTGAAGAAAACACGCAAAGGGCAATAGTTTGCTGATCGAGTCGTCCGATAGCGCGCAGGCGGTCGTTGACCCAAAGGACGCGGCCGAATCCACGGGCCTTCGATATGTATCGGACGACCGCCCCGGTATTCGCCGCAAGAAGGCGGGCTCAGGCTTCACGTACACGCGGGCTGACGGGTCGAGGTTGACCGAGCGTGATGCGCTGAAGCGGATCAAGGCGCTTGCGATTCCTCCGGCCTGGACCGATGTGTGGATTTGCCCGTTCGCCGATGGCCATGTCCAGGCAACAGGCCGTGACGCTAAGGGACGCAAGCAATACCGTTATCACGCGCGCTTCCGCGACGTGCGGGAAAGCACCAAATACGAGCATGTGGTCGAATTTGCTGACGAGCTGCCCTCCATCCGGGAGAAAGTGCGCGAGCATATGGGCCTGCGCGGCTTGCCCCGAGAAAAGGTTCTTGCGACAGTCGTGCATCTCCTTGAGACCACGCTGATCCGCGTGGGCAATGACGACTACGCCAAGCAGAACAACAGCTATGGGCTTACTACGCTGAAGAACCGCCACGTCGCGGTCGACGGAAACGAGGTGCGTTTCCGCTTCACAGGCAAGAGCGGCAAGCAGTGGTCGCTGCGCGTCCGGGACCGTCGGATAGCCAAGATCATCCGGGCTTGTCAGGACCTGCCCGGACAGGAGCTGATCCAGTATGTCGATGAGCAGGGTGTTTGCCAGGACGTCACATCGGCGGACGTAAATGACTATCTCAAGGAAATCACGGGCAAGGACATTACGGCGAAGGATTTCCGCACGTGGGCCGGAACGGTCCTGGCGGCGATGGCGCTCTCCGAGCTTAAGAGCTTCGACAGCGCGGCGCAGGCGAAGCGCAATCTTCGCAGCGCAATCGAAAAGGTGTCAGCGCGGCTCGGCAATACTCCCATCATTTGTCGCAAGTGTTACGTTCATCCGGAGGTCCTGAACTCCTACATGGACGGCAACCTTATTCTTGAGATCAAGTCGCAGGCCGAGAGCGAGCTTCGAAGCGCCGTAGGAAGCCTGAAGCCGGAAGAGGCCGCGGTGCTCGCGATGTTGCGCGGCCGACTTGCGAAAGAAGCGGGGCAAACGGCCAGCGCGAACGCGAAAGCGTCATCCGCAAGCGGCGGGCGCGCGCGGCGTGACCTTGGCGCCGGGTGAAGCGCGCCCGACTACTTCCGTCCTTTGCGAAGGACTTTGCCGCACCCTTGATCGCCTGCAACGCGGCTTTCGGTCCTTTCCCGCCAATGATCTCATGCTTCTTATCCTCAAGCTCGTCGGCCGATTCGAGTTCGCGCCAATAGCCTGCAGCTCTGTTGAACTTCCCTGATGAGTCTGGCAAACTGCGGCTCGCCCTTTCGACAGCGACGACCTCCCAGCCATTCTTAGATCGCCAACGGCGCGACCCTTAAGGCCGCCTTACGTCCCCCAGCGTCCCCCCACCGGAAGACTGTCGACCCAATTGCATTAGAATCCAATCATAATGGCGCCGGGCCCAACCTTGAGAGGGTGAGCGCTCGGCGTCTGGTATGCGCGACCAGCGTTTACCTCAGGCTGCCGATTTCAGACGGCCTGCAAACGAATGCAATTTCGTAATGGCCTCAGTCAATGAGCTTTCGCTTTCGCAATATTGCGACCAAGCCGATGACTTCTTGAGCAAAGGTGGCACACTCTGCAAGTTGAATTTCTGCGGATCTAGACCCGATCGCACTTGAGACCAGTTAAGTGGCATCGAAACGGGTGCCCCCTTTCGAGCGCGCGGTGATAACGGCGCAACTGCCGTAGACATTCGGTCGTTGCGCAAATAATCCAGAAAAATCTTTCCGCTCCGCTTAGCTTTAGACATGTTGATCAAATATGCATCCGGCGTATCCGCCGCCATGTGCTCGCAGAACTGACGCGCGAAAGATTTAGCTGTTGGCCAATCAAGCCGCTGCCCTTTTCGCGGTTTGCCAAGCGGCGCCACGACATGAAGGCCTTTTCCGCCGGTTGTTTTGCAGAAGGTCACTAATCCTAATTTGGTAAGGCGTTCCCGCATTTCATTTGCAGCGGCAACGACCCTGATGAAGTCCACATCCGGCGCGGGATCCAAGTCAAAGACCAAGCGCCCCGGCACCGTGGGCTCGAAAGGCTGATTATTCCAAGGATGAAGTTCCAGCCCTCCAATCTGCGCGACCGCAGCGAGAGCCTCAATGCGATCAAACTGCAGATACGGCTGGCGGTCGCCCGAGACGATGGTCAATTTGAAAAGATTGGAGGCACCCCTCATGGCGTGCCGCTGAAAGAAGCGCTCCCCACTGATGCCGTCGGGAAACCGGATGATGGAGCATGGCCGCCCGCGCAGATGAGTCATCATCCAGTCGCCGACCGACTCAAAAATACTGGGCTAAATCCAGCTTGGTGATCAGCTCGTCCTTTCGGGCTGCAGGCCATAAAGGCTTGTCGGGTTTGCTTATAGGAACACCCATCACGACTGAACCCTCGGTTCGAGCAATGGTCGGACGGCGGCGTGGTTTACTTGCGGGTTTTGCGAGGGAGACGTTTTTGGTCGGTCGTTCCGCCTCCACCTCGTCGGCGGACTTATCTTGCCGTAAGCCTTTGAAGGCCGCTTGGCGAACATTGCCGTCGCCGGTCCAACCCGCAAACTCGATTTCAGCAACCAGCTCGGGCTTTAGCCAATGAATGTGAGGCTTTGCTTTCGGCGCATTCTTGCCACTGAAGGGGCTGGTACCTGAGGAGACCATCTTTAGCTTTGGCAAAAGCAACTTTAGCTTTTCCTGGCCGAAGCCCGTTCCAATGTTGCCAACATAGACCAGATGGTCGCCCCGGTGGACGCCGGCCATCAGCGACCGGAGCTTGCCATTATTTTCGTTCCACCCGCCAAGTACCACTTCGTGGCCTGCGCGACATTTGGCCTTCGTCCAGCTATCGGTTCGGCCGGATCGATAAGGCGCATTGCCTTGCTTTGAGATAATGCCCTCAAGTGACATACGGCAGGCGGATTTGAGCACGGCGTCTCCACCGCTCGTAAAATGCTCGACATAGCGGATTTCGGCCTCGCGCTTGCGAAACGCTGCACGAAGCTCTTTTTCAAGCCGCTCTTTGCGCTTTATGAGCGTCTGTCCGCGTAGATCCTCGCCCTCGATAAAGAGCAAATCGAAAGCGAAGAAGATGAGGGCCTTTGTCTTTGCGTCTGAAAGTGCCGCCTGAAGTCCCGCGAAATCGGGCGAACCTGAATGATCGAGAGCGACAACCTCCCCGTCGATGATGCACGAAGGGAGCGATGTCGCGGCCTTAACTATCTCCGGAAACTTTTCCGTCCAGTCAAGGCCTTTGCGCGTTCTGAGACTACCTGCGCCGGCATCGGCGCGCAGTTGAATGCGGTAACCATCGAACTTAACCTCGTGAACCCATTCTTCGCCGCTTGGCGGGCGATCGACCAGACGACAGAGTTGAGGCATAATAAACGCAGGGGCTTCTTCTGCAGCTTTTCGCTTTTTCGACGATCGCTTAACAGTCGAGCGAGTGCGCCGCCTTCGGACCTTTTTCGCTGTTCGCTGTTTCGCGGGACTTGCCGCCCGTTTGGATGACGATTTTTTTGCCATGGCTTTTCCTGACTGCCAAGATGCTTTCGGCGAGGCGCGGCGCGCACCCTTGGTGATAAACGGCCTTGGCCCCCTGCCCCGGCCAGCCTCGATGTCCTCCATCGCGCGACCGGACGCGACAGAGCGGTCTTCCTTTGTTACAACCGCGTCGCTTGCAAAGTCGTCTCGGTGCTTGATCAGCAGCCAATTCGTTCGCTTATCGCCATTCCGATTGCGGGCTATCCGTACAATAACCCAACCGCCATTGAGCTTTTTGCCGTGAAGCGCAAATTTGAGTTCGCCCTTCCTAAGGCTTTTCTCAGGATCTTCGGTCGGCGTGTCCCACGTACCGCGATCCCATAGCATGACGGTGCCACCGCCATATTGTCCCTTGGGAATGGTGCCTTCGAAATCGCCGTAATCGATCGGGTGATCTTCAACCTCGACCGCAAGACGCTTATCTGCGGGGTTGACCGACGGTCCCTTTGTGACCGCCCAGGATTTAAAGACGCCATCGACTTCAAGCCGCAGATCGTAGTGCAGTCTCGACGCCGCGTGCTTTTGGATAACAAAACGTCGTGTTTCAGTTTCTGCAGCGCTCAACCGGCCTTTGAGCTCGCCAGTTTTTGAGAAGTCGCGCTTGGCCCGGTAAGTCTCAAGTTTGGTACGCAAATTCGACATGTCTTCGCCTTCCAGGAACAAAATGCCTGAGCGAGGGTTGCGGTTCCATGTCGAGAGGTCGTGTGCCGCGCTTTGGTCGCCAATTCCCAACATCGATTGAGCCGATGGAAGCTCGCTCCGTTGATGTCCTACCCGAAGGGGACCAATGGATATACGAACCGAAATGGGATGGTTTTCGATGTTTGATGACCCGTGACGATTCTACCCTCACACTGCGCTCGAAGAGCGGCGAGGATCTTACGCGTTACTTTCCTGAACTTGTTCAAGCCGCGCTCGCGGTGAAGCCGGCTAATTTTATGACCGATGGCGAAATTGTCATACCCTCAGGCAAGACACTTTCGTTCGAGGCTCTGTTACAGCGGATACATCCGGCGGCCAGCCGAATTGCCAGGCTCGCTCGCGAAACTCCTGCCATTTTTGTAATCTTTGATCTTCTTGCGACAGGCAAAACATTCTACGCCGATACTCCCCTTACAGCGCGGCGGCAACATCTTGAAGCCTTCTTCACAGCCCTCAACAAGAATGATCGATTTGCGCTCTCTGTATCGACATACAAGCTAGCAACCGCCCGGCGCTGGCTTATGGCGGCCGGTGGCGGCTTCGATGGTGTCATCGCGAAACGAGCCGATCTGCCCTATCAGGCAGGCAACAGAGATGGCATGCAGAAGATCAAGCGATATCGCAGTGCGGATTGCGTGATCGGCGGCTTTCGGTACGCGCAAAACAAGCAGTCCCGGCGCAAGGTGATCGGCTCGCTTCTGCTTGGACTATACGATGACGCTGGCCTTCTCCACCATGTCGGCTTCACGTCAGCCTTTAAGGCAGCCGAGAAGCTCCGGCTGACGGAACAGCTGATTCCCCCTGGCTACCGATAAGAGCTTTAGCGGTAACACGCCTGGCGGACCGAGCCGTTGGTCCAACAGGCGGTCATCAGAATGGGTACCGCTAAAGCCAACGCTTGTGATCGAGGTGTCATACGACCATTTTACTGGCGGCCGGTTTCGGCACGGGACGAGCATTATGCGCTGGCGACCCGACAAGCGCGCTCGGCAGTGCACGTTCGAGCAGCTGCATCAGAAAGCGCTGGATGTTCGGTCGCTTCTTAAGTTTGAGGTGTGAGCCGCGCCGGCTGCAATGGCCTGCTATTCCGCTTCGCGCCGACCAGTAACAATCGCCTCGTTGAACTTCATGCTGCCTGATCGGTCTATTGAGCCCGCCAGCTGTAAACGTCAAACAGTGTGGTTGTGGCGCTACAGCGAATCAGTTCGTTCTTCGTATCGAACAACCGTATGGCCGCAAACAAGGTAACGGCGGTACACGGGGCCTTGGCACTCCTTCCGACGCCAGGGAAACTAGAGCCGTTGGTTGGGGCTAACGGCTCGTCTTCTTCGAACTGCCTGTGCGTTTTGCTTCACGGCCCCAAAGGAGGCGCCGCCTCAAGTGAGGCGCGATACCGCGTATTCAATATTCCGGTGCCAAGCAACCTGTTTTTGCGACGAGAGGGAGGTACTGAGCCAATTGCAGCGTGCTGCAATTGCATCGAACCCGATCATGAGACGCATGTACTGATCTTCCCACTCAGTCGGCTTAGCTCGGCCGCCTTCTTGAACGCATCCGTCTGCTGAATAGGAACACCGCGGGAGAACTCACTTGATCACCGCGCTCTTCGAGTACGTATTCTATCTTGAGATATGCTACAAACTCCTTGAAAACGATCGAGAGAAGCATCTTCGCGACAATCGCCTATACGAACCCTATCGCCGACTGCTCAAGGTTTATGAAAGCGGTGACGCGGGTGAGGGCGATTTTTCTGAGCGCCTCCTAGGCCTTTCCCAGCAGCTAACTTCAGATTTTAAGGCCCGCTTCGGCAACGCCGCGGAGCAACGGCTAACGTCAGTCCAAGTCACAGAGCTAGTTCACAAACACAACATTCGTGAGATTCGAGATGCATTGTCAGACTACCTAGAGTTCAAGGACAGCGTATGGGTCCTGTTCGATAACCTAGATAAAGGCTGGTCGTCGCACGGGCTTTCGATAAGCGACATCATGATCGGCGTGCTGATCGTGATCCTGGTGCTGCTCAATTTCGCTGGTTTGGAAGGCCGCCCGTCCAGGCTGAGGCCATGAAGGGAGAGTAAAAATGCGGAAACTAGTCCTTGCTGTGGCTGTTGCCGTCTTTGGCTTTACCAGTTCGGCCTTCGCCACCGATGGGCGAACGGCAGTCGGAATGTGCACGACGACTTGCGCTGGCACCAACTTCAATACGAATGGCACGGTTTCGGGCAATGTTTCGGTTACGCCATCAGTCAACACGACGTATTCGGTAACGTGCAATGGTGCCGGAGGGTCGGCTACTGACGATGCGGTAGCGGCAGTCACTCAACCGCAACCGCAGCCCGGTTGCAACGTGGCAGGAGGGACCTCTACTGCCCCGACGAATTTAGGGGCGGCCATTCAGAAGGCCAACTGCACGCAGTTCAATCTCGGCGACGGCCACTACTCTTCAGTGACGATCACGCGCCCTGGCATCACGATCAAGGCTGTGAATGCTTGTGCCGCCTTCGTTCGTCCGGAGGTTCAGATCAATGCGAACAACGTGACGGTTGACGGCATATCGGTGACCGCTACCGGGACTGCCATGTCCGTCCGCAACCAGGGCGTCAAGGTTCTGAATTCCTGCATCCAGGGATTTGGCAAGACGCAATATGGAAATGGCATCTGGGTTTTCAAATCAGCCTTGAATGCAACCAACCGCGTTATCTTGGATGGTAATAAGTTTAACGACTATGGCGGCGCGCAATTTCCCGGTGCCATTGCCGTTGGTCTAGCAAACGACAGCCAGGACATCAATACGATCGGCATAGAAATACGCAACAACCGGATAACGAACGGTCCTACGGGTCCCAACGGCATCTACAACTTCTGTGTTCAGCTATTCCATCCCGGTTTGGTTGAGAAGAATTTCTGTCATACCGTGAACGGAACTGCATGGCATAATAAGGCGCGCAATTCTCTGATGCGCTGCAACGAGGCGGTCAATATCATTGGCGATGGAGCGCTGTACAATCGCCTAGATAGCGGAAACGTGTGGGAATATAACATAGTCCGCGACTCTAACGTCGGCATCGACCACTTCATGGGTCACAACACGATTTATCGCGGCAATATCATCTACAACGTCAACTATGCCGGAAGGATCAAGAACCAGGGCATCGGCAGCAGCACCGTTCGCTTTGAGAACAACACGTTCTACAATACGAGGGGTCACTCTGGTTTTATTTGGGACCTCAGCAGTAGCGCCGCATTGAGTAACATACTCTGGACTAAAAACATCTGGCACACCGTAACTGGGGCTGCCATTTCGATGCAAACAGAGGCCGCCTGGGATGAGACGGAGAACGTCTTCAGACTGACCCAGCGTCCGACTGGTACTACGGGAGCGGGAGGGACCTCGAGCGCGATCGACCCGAGGTTCGTCAATCCTCCGGCAGACTTCACCGTCCAAGAGCCACAGGCCGCCGGCAAGGAGCGCCATGGCCGCTGCCATGTCAGTGAAAGTGCACCTGCCTACGATACCCGTTATGGATCAAATCATCAGGAGCAGTGAGAGGACCGCGAGCGGCGCGCGATGTGAGTGGAGCGTCAACGACAAGGGCGAAATTGACATCTGCAACAAGAATGGTTGCGTGTAACCAAGAGCAAAGTTGCCAGACCATGAAACCCAAGCGCGCTATCGCTCAAGCCGGAGAATCGATGCTTGGTCCCTGCGAACAGCTTCGCTGAATACGCGCCAGAGCCGAACCCGATGACGAAAAACGAATTGTGAAGCCGGGCGCCCTGACCGCGCGGCTGATCGGAATAGTCGCCGTTCAGGCGGCTCGTAGCGCGAAGCCATAGTGTCGGGAACCAGACACAAGGAAGCGCGTTTAGTTTAATCGAGCCGGGCTCAACGGCCCTCCCACTGTGTGCCGAATGTTATGGTTCGGGCTGGGGAGAACAGACCGCAACCGCGGTCTTCGAGATCAGAAGCTCACAATAACAATCTTGGAGGCCCATCATGGATAGCTCCAGAAGCGAACGCGCGCGTGCGCGCACTACACCGGCTGGCTCAAATCGCTCCCTTGCCGGATGATTCCGAACTCCAGCGCTTGCGCGAATTGTCCTTAGACTACATTCGCGAGGCCGAAGGACTCGAAAGGGCCGCCCCGGAGCCAGGCGAACAAATCTCCGCGGTCTTAGACACGATAGCGCGCGACTTTTTTGCTCGCGCTCTCCGACATCAGTCAAAAAAGTAGCTCGCCGCGTTCGCACGTGCCGCCCGTGACGGCAGAATATCTGGCGTCGAATTCGACGTCTGCCTTGCAGCGGATTCCGACACATTGGTGGTGTCACACGACCCGCCGCCTCATGCCGAGAATGCGCTTACCCTCGATGCGGCACTGTCGCTTCTTTCAGCAACTGACCTTGACCTGTTTGTGGAAGTGAAGGAGACGGGACTGGCCTCTAGAGTCATCGAGAGGCTGGTTGCCAGCAAAGTAGCCCGTCGCTCAGTCGTATTTACCCTTGCCGCCGTCGCAAGATCCTTTCCGTGGGAGGGTGCGCGACCGGTGCGCCTGGGCATCATCGCTAAATACCCGTGGAACCTGAATCGTGCGGTGCGCAGGAATGCGCCGGACGTCCTCCTGCTCGGCTGGGACGCGCGCGCTTGGACGCGAGTCGCTTTTCGCGCCTGGTGGTCCGTTTTCTCACTTGAGCAGCTTGCGCGACGCCACCACGTGCCGGTTGTGGTAGGAATCGTGCAACGCATGGACGACCTTCAATGGCTCTCGCGGCAGCGCCTCTACGGGGCGGTTGCCGACGTCGGTCGCACTATCGGCCGCAGCGCCAGACCTGACTAGGCCGGCGCAAATCCGCTCATCGCCCGTGAACTATTCGAAAGCAGCTGACAAATCGGCCTGATCTGGCGCAGGAAACCGGCTCTTTCGGTGAAGTCGCCTTCTGGCCCTTTTCGGACCAGACAGGGCGGACTGACGAAGTCCGTTTGTGGGGGCAAAGCAGACCTCGCCGATGCGGGCCTCGACTTCCCAAAATGACCCTGAGCCGCAATGCAAGGAGCCGATTTGATGCGATCACCTGCTGGCCGCGGGCAAGCAACCTGACGCTTTCGCGCTTCCAGTTCGGCAGCAAGGGGAGCTTGACCTCCCCTTCTCTTTGCCGATGGAAATCTCACGCCTTCAGCTCGGTGAAGCCTCATCGCACGCTAGAACGATTAGCCATACAGTCGCAATTTACATTTCCGGCCAGGCGGCGTTCCGCCAGGTCTGTCAGAGCCTACACATTTTCGCAAGGATACCTTGGGCCGCGCTCCTAATGCGCGAGGCTACTCTCCCACAATAATGCCTTCCTCCGCTGCGCGGCCGCGGGCCCCAGGCTTTGAATGGCAAATCAAACCTCGTCGCCCGCTCTCGACGATTTGTGAGATGGTGATGCCGGAACTTTAAGGATTGATGATTAGGACTGCTCCGTCCAAAAGGTTTTCGCCATACCTTACTAAATGGGAATTAACGATGCATCGTTTCTCTGAATATGCGCGGGACGTTTTATCCACATTAGCGGCCCCTGACCCTGCAGCACTCTCCGATGCCCACATTCACGGGCACTTCGGTGATCTCGAAGGTTCGACCATTTCAGTGATTGATGCGTCTGGTCTTCCGCAATCGGGAAACGAAAATCGAGCAGCTGTTGACCGAGGCGCGCGGCATCATGCCAGGCGGCCAGGCGCTCCTTGGCTTCCAATTCGTGGCTACACTGACGAAGGCCTTCGAAACCCTACCGCAAGCGATCACAAGCGATCAAATGGGTTAACGCGGCAGCTCTTGCCGCTGTCGCGCTCTCGGTGCTGCTCTGATGACGCCTGCTGCCCTGCATCGCCTTGCATTCCACGGCGAGGACGATCCACAGTTCTTTGAAATCGGCTCACGGCTTGTGGTCGCCGCGGGTTGCCGCGGGCTCTCGGGGATTTCCGGCGACAACGCGGTGGTCGGGTACAAGATCACCAAAAGTGGCTGGGTTTCTTTCACGTTGGCCGGGGCGGCAGCCATCGTCTTCCTGGCCGCCTGGTACGTGTACCCCCTGCTCTCGCGACGCCGCGGACCATTGCGCCGGCGCTGAATGGGGCGGGAGAGCTTGAAATTAGAGCTGCAATCCAGACCGCACGGCGCATGGAACTCCGGGAGTTTCCCGCCGTTGCCTTGCAGTGAGAGGGAATTATGCGCTCTGGTAAAGCAGCAAGTGAGAGGGGCCACGGCGCAACGAAGTTTTTCGGCGAGCTCGCGAACCGCACTTCCCAGAGCCGCCGGACGCGCATCCACCTTTACGCTGGCGGCCGCGGTTGTAATCGTGTGGGCCGTCAGCGGTCCCCTCTTTGGCTTTTCCGATACTTGGCAACTCGTCATCAACACGGGCACTACGATTGTTACCTTCCTTATGGTCTTTCTTATACAGAACTCCCAAAACCGGGACAGCGCCGCCATCCAGGTCAAACTCGACGAACTCATCCGCGTCGGCTCCGCGCGAAATTCACTCGTCGGCATCGAACATCTCACGGATGAAGAGCTTGAAGACTTGCGCACGAAATGCGAGGCACGCGCCAAAGCCGAAAAAGCCGGAGAAGAGACGGTGAAAGCCACCGGCAGGAAGGCCCGGCGCGCAGCTGAACGGGTTGTAGACTGAGGTGCCGGCTCCCTCAAAATCGGACAATGCCTCCGGGACCGCCGCCCGAAACATCGAATCAATACTCCGTATCGAAAAGGAGGATGAGGAAAGACTTCTGCTTCATCATCGCGTCTTCCATGCGGTCGGACGTTTCGTGGGTATACCGTATTTCTTCATCATCCAATCTATCGGCGTGGCGTTATGGGTTTGGATTAACACACAGGCGCCGGCGTGGAGGTTCGATGAATATCCTTTCCCGCTGCTGGCCGTGCTCCTCGCGCTCGAAGCCGTCCTGCTGACTTCCTGTGTTCTGATCCGTCAAAACATCGCCGACCGGGCCTTCGAGCGCCGCAATCATCTTGATCTGCAGATCAATCTTCTTGCCGAACGCGAGGCGACGCTGTCGCTCAGTATCCTGCAGCGGATCGCCGAACACCTTCGGTGTTCCGTCGGAGACGAGGCACAAGACGGAGAACTCGCCGGCGAAACGCCGGTTGATTCGATCGCGCGAGACCTCAGGGCGCGCGAAGAAGAGCAGGATGAAGAGCGGAAAGCCTGACCGTTTGAAACCCGGTCACGCGCCCGCTCGTTCCACACCCCGGAACAGCTCCCTATTCGTGGGCAGCTGCATGGAGGCGGATCAGCTCTGAGGGCTCGCCCGATCACGTCAGGCTCTCCGATCTTGAGCCGAAATTCACCTGCCAGGTCTGCGGCCACGACGGGGGGTTTCGTTTGTACCCATCATGTTTGCCCAATGGTCGATAGTTGTGCCCGGCGATTGAAGCTGGCCATGCCGTCGCACCTCGCCATGCGTGGCAGCTTGAGCGCGTCGGGCCTTGCTGGTCGTCGAAATAAACCAGCCAAAAAAAAGCCCGCCTGGCAAAGGAAACGGGCCAAGTTGATCAGGGCCTCGGAAGCGTCACTCAGACATGCACGAAATCGTCGACATCGAAGTATTTGGACTCGTTGAGCACGTCGTTCAGGTAGGCGGTCTCGATACTGGCCTTGATGTGAACATCCCCGCCTTCCGCATAGTTGTCGTCTCCGCCTTCGCCGCCAATGCCGGCCCACACGTTCTGACTCTGGTCCGCATGGAGCCAGTTTTCCTGAGAGGCCTTCGTGTTGGCTTCCACGTCGGATTTGTTATGGCCGCTTTCGGATTCCTGGTCGCCATTCGATTTGGCAGTTCCGCCCTCTGCCTTGGCATCCTTCTCCGCCTTGGCGTCGGATTTTTTATGACCGCCGTTAGATTCCATGCCTTTCGATTTGGCAGTGCCGCCCTCTGCCTTAGCGTTCGCGCCGCCGGCGTCCCAATATGCCTTCTGGGAAACGTCATCGCCGTTTTTGACGTGGACGTCGGCACCGTCCGCCTTGTTGGACGGCTCGAACTCGATACTCGGGTTGCTAATGATATGGCCCTCGTTGTAGCCAGTTCCACCGTTTCCGGCGCTGTTTTCGCCGGTCGAAATCTTGAACACGATGGTGTCGGAAGGAAACATTGCTTCGCTCATGTGAAGTCTCCCTGAGTTGGTTGCACGCTGTGCGTCCAATTTGGACGGCCGAACTTTGGTTTTGCGCACCGTAACGGCCAAGATGCCAAAACTGGTACCCCCCTATCTGAAAGGATTAGCCCATGTTGCTGCCAAGCGACCGGTTCCTGGTCTCGGCCTCAAGGGGTTTTTTCTGTTTGGCCCGCCCGGAATAACGCATGGGCGGATCGACTATCCGGCGTCGATATCCGGCGGCACAAGAGCGCGGCGAAGTTGCATCGGCCACTAAAGGCAGTAATACGCCGCGTCGCGATTATTCCCCATCATTTCCCACTTTCCTGCGTCGGAGGGCGCGCAGGCCCTCGACGATGGCGTCGTAGTCGGTCTCCGGGACAGTCTTGATCCACTCGTCCGAAAGCCGCTGCTCCGCTTTCCAGGCAGCCTGTTGCTTTTTCAATGCAGCCTGGCGGGCCGCACGGACATGTGCGCTGTAACCACCATGCGTAACGGCGTTCTGATTGTCGGGCTGGCCGCCGCGCTTCCTACGCATTCGTTTCCGACGTTTCTCAGATCCTGCGGAATTCAAAATGCGAGCCAGGTTGCTTGCGCGACACTTTTGAGGCTCCTACCTCGCGAGAGTCGCGCACCCGTCCGGATTTTATCGATGAGGTCCCGCTTTGTTACTCAGATCCACTTTGATCGCAGCTACGATCGTCGCCATGGCGGCACCGGCCAACGCCCAACAATCGTCCCCCGGAACGTGGGATCAGGATCATTACTCCTTGCAGCGAGCATATTTACAGCGCCGACCCTGCGGCGCCTCAGCAGCTGCTCGATAATGAGGTCTGCGACAACAAAATGCGGAAGGCTGGAGGCAGTTTCAAATGGACATGGCAGGATGCCAACAAAAGGAAATCGACGGCGAGTAACGGCTGGCAGCGCGAATTTGAATGGTCCCTTGGTTTTTATTGCGTGGAGTTCCGGGTATGCGTGCATCGCCATCGATCGTCCCGCGCGACGATGATCAGGATGATTTCGGCGGCCGGCTCGGGCTGGCCTGGCGCGAAACCGACCCGGGTCGTACCGACTTCGAGACAGTCATCCGCGATTTACTGGACGCACAATATTCCAACCCAGTCCGGGTGGTCGGATTCAATACCGCTAAAGGCTGGTCGAGGGATGTTTCCGAGGATGTCGCCAACGGGGCCGGACTGAATCCACGAGATTAAACATGATGGCTATCGACTGATCGTCCAAAGGGACGGCAGCGCGTTCGCCTGTTCACCCGCAACGGCCACGACTGGAGCGGTCGGTTTCCGCTCATCACCGAAGCGGCGTTACGCAACGGAGTAGTTCGTTCGTCTCGACGGAGGTCATCAATGTTTCTGACTGGGGATGTATCTGCACTGACACGAAAATCCAATCCCTTCATACACCCAACGTTCCAATATTTTATGAGTAGCCCTCCAGCAGGTGTGCAGGAAACTCAAAGGAAAAAGGCCCCACCGAGTGGGGCCTTTCATTTTAATGCACCGCTTCCTTAGTTGTAGTCCGAGTATTTGAATTGCGGCATCGCCTTAAGCTGCTCCTTGGTACCACTCATCACGGCGTGATCGGAATCCAGTCATTGGCGTTGGCGCTGCCCGGGGTCGTGGTTGTCGTAGTGGTGTTCGCTGGCGCCGTGGCAGTCCCCGTCGTCGTTTCGCGCGTCGTGGCCGCGGGCGCGGTTGAGCTGGTGCGGACCGGTTCCTCGATGAACTTAAGCTTGTCCATGGTAACGGCGATGTCGTGCTCACCCATACCCAGGAAGCCGCCAACCCCAATAACCACAGCGTGGACCTTGCCGTCCTTGTCCAGGATCAGCTCATTGACCTCGCCGAGCTTTTCATTGGCCTCGTTGTAGACGTCGAGGCCCATCAGCTTGGACGCGCGCCATTTGCCCTTGAGCATCATCTTGTCGGAACTTGCGGCAGGAGCGGTCGCGGCCGGTGCAGCGCGATCGGCAGGCTGAGCTTGCTGGGCATAGGCGGCGCCACTGACGATCGCAGTGCTCAGAAGCGCGATAGCAATGAGATTCTTCATCGTAACCCTCCGGAAAACGTGAATCAGCTTTCCGAGAACGGGTCAGCGTGATGAATGTTCCAAGTTGCTGACACTTTCGTCATGCTGCGGCTTCAAGCTAGACCACATCGGGAGAATGAGGAACAAATGGCTGCGTACGCGTTGAATCAAGAGCTTGCGCCGGGTTGGTAACCGGACATAACGGAGAATGATGGACGCAGTAATTTTTCCGGTTTCTTGCTGCGACACCAACGCATAGGTACGCGCTGACCTCTAACCCGTTTCCGGCGTGAGCGCCCGACGGCTCGGCGGCAATCGCCCCAAAGTGGCCGGTTTGAATTCGTTGCCGTCTCGGCCCCGGCTCCTCGTGGCTTCGAGCACCATAGGGTCTCTTTCTTGCGCAGGCTATCCGAGAAGACTGATGAACTGGGGACATGTCGTCCGAAACACCGCCGTCGCGATTGGCGTCACATTCGTGACGGCGGTTGGCGTCTATCTTGCGATACGGCTTGTCGTATCGGCCTTATAAGGCGCGAGCCGATTGACGCTCTGCGCGATCGGCTCAGGCGGCCTGTTTCATTGGGGCGCAAACGGTGTGACGGATTTTTTTTTTTTCCCTCTTAGTGAATGTGAAGTGCGTACGCACAGGGGTCGCATCGTACGCTCGATAGTCGAGACACACGCCGTCCATCTCGGGAAACAATGCGTCGACTTCAAAAGCCCCGATGGCCGGGTGGGCCAGCTTCGGACGCCAATAACTTTCTACGCGAACCGTCCGAGGAAGGTTCCGCCTTGGCAACAGTCCACGATCGCTCCGCCGTCGTATAGGTCAATAAGCGCCGCGAGCCGCCCTTCCCGACAAGCATCAAGCCAATCAACGACAATTCCGATGGGATCGAAACCGTCTTGGGAACTAGACGTTGGTCCCTTCTAGGGTTGAAAAACACGCGGACGGATACGGGAAGCGTTGTGAACGGCTGCTGAACTGGTCATTCGGCCAACGTTTGCGTCGACCCTAGCAATCTCGACCGGAGGCCGTTCATGGCTGACGAGCATCAAACGAGCGCGATTATTGCAACAGCCGTATTCGATAGCTTCAGGGATCATCCGGATCACAAGCTAGATCCAGAGGAAGCAAAAATAATTGCGAAGCGCATTCTAGCGGCGCTCGAAGATGCGGGGCTTCAAATCACGCTAGTCGATCAGTCCTGATTTGTAAGGCATCTGGTTTGGTCCGCCATAACGGACGCGAACGCTCAAACGTGCTCGGATCACCCCAAATGGACGGGAGTGCGCATGGAGAAGCGCCGCTATTTCGGCTACACGACTTCCCTCGAAAAAGGTTCGTGGCGTTCCCCCTCATAGGGACGGACTTTGGTGAAGATAGCGGTCGTCGAACTGCGCCAGTTCCGCAAGCCTAGTTTCGTTGAGCACCCTCACCCGGCCCCTGTTGATATCGAGGATGTTCTCGTCGCGCAGTTGTTTGATGATTCGGTTGGCGTGCACTGGCGTTATGCCCAGCGTCTCGCCAATCTGCTCCTGCGTGAGAGGCATCTCGAACGTGCCTGATTCGGTGTAGCCCGTGATGGCGAGACGTCTGCGCAATTCAACGACGATGTGTGCAAGCCGGCTCGCGGCAGGCCGTTGCCCGACATTGACAATCCATTCCCGGAACATCGCGGCATCGATCAGCGTGTCGCGCCAGAGCACCTCGGTGATGTTCGGATTCCCGCGCGTCATAGCCCGCAGCGCGACGTGACTGATAAAGTGTCAATCGGCGTTCAAATTTGACCCTCCGTATTGCCTCATCTGCGAATGTTACCCTGATAGTGCCGTCGCTGTTGACGATCCGATATCGACTGGTCGGTTATGCTTGGTGGTTGTCCAGGCTGGCTCGGTAGGAGGGACTGTGGGCGGGTCGGGCCCTACATAGCCTGAGCCGTCCACAGACCCGGGCAATGAAGCAACGGTCCTGGAGTCGCCGAGCGGCTCCTGAGCAACCAGCTGCTCGGCAGCCTTCCTCCGAAGCGCCCTCAGCAGACGCTGCACGATCGAATGCTGTCTCGTCCCGAACTCCTCGGGGTTTTTCTCCCTCAGCCGGCCAACAATGGCGAGTGCAGTCAATTGCGGCTGCGCAGCAAGCCAGTCCTGGATGGTGGCAATGTGCGGGTCGAGCTTGGATGGCATGCAGATCCGCGTCTTATAAGGCCGATGAGGTCGCCGGTGCGTGGCACGCGGATCGCCGACTTTCACCGTCTTGCCGAGCGTCTTCGCAAAAAGTGGCAGCGGACGCCGGCGCGGTGCTTGTGCAGGCGCGTTGCAGGCCGCGCGCCTGTCCGGCACGACGATCGACACGATTGCCGAGTTCCTCCTGTGTTGCGCGGATCTCGGCCAAGAGCGCGATAGGATCGAGCAAACGATACTGATCGCGTAGCCGTTTCTTCACGGCCGCAGCCACCTTGGGATGAGCCAGCGCGCGCTGATAGGGCGTCAACGGAGCATGATAGCGCTTGATCACTTTCGCCCCTTCGCGGCGCTTCTCCTTCAGCTTGAACGACGGCTGAAAGAAGTTGACGTAGAGCCGTGCCGCCGCATAAAGGCGACCCATCACGCGCGCCGTTTCGAGGCCGTCGAAGCGGCCATAGCCCATCAGGCGGCGCACGACGGCGCCGTTCTTCTGCTCAACGAACGCCTGATCGTTCTTCTTATAGGCACGCGAGCGTGTCACCTCGAGCTTCTGTTGGCGGCACCATGGCACGACGACATCGTTCATGAACGCGCTGTCGTTGTCGAAGTCCACGCCGCGCAAAAGCCAGGGGAACAGGCTCTGTGCGTGTTTCATCGCCTCGACAACCAGCGAGCCATCGCGCGTCACCAACGGCAGGCACTCGGTCCAGCCCGTGGCGACGTCGACCATCGTCAGCGTCTGGATGAACGAGCCTGCCACAGACGTGCCGCCATGGGCTACCATGTCGACTTCGCAGAAGCCGGGCGGCGGGCTATTCCAGTCATTGAACGTGCGGATCGGAACCTCGCGCCGGATTGCCGAATAAAAGCCGGCACGCCGGCGCTTGCCGCCGCTCGCCGCGATCTTCACATCGCCGAGCAGGCGGTCGATGGTTGCGGCGCTGATGGCGAGAACACCATCACGATCCGCCTGGCCAAGCTTCAATCGGCCATGTTGCTCGAGGGCCGGCAGCAAGGTCGGGATCATCACCTTGAGCCGCTTGCCACATACCCGATCCGACGCCTCCCACAGCGCCGTCAGCGCATCCTTGATCGTCGCGCCGTATCTGCGCCTGCGCGCTCGCAGTGCCCCGATATCGCCGATCTCGTGTTGCCGGAGTGCGCGCACCGCATGCTTGCGATGCCAGCCCGTCGTCGCGCACAGCGCGTCGAGGATGCCTCCCTTCTCCGCCCGCTTGGCCGACCGGTAACGCTCCATTACCGCCGACACCACCTCGCGCCGCGCGCCCATGCTGATCCTTCCCGCCATCGACGACACCGACCCGATTCGGTGACGTCGCCCCAGTCATTGGCGGGAACTTGTCCAGTAACATTCATGATGAGGCAATGCGCCCTCATCGGCTTCCAATTTTGACCCCTTTGAGCGGCGCGGTTTGGCGGTAGCGCTCGGCTCGTCGGAGCTGGCCGGGATTGCGGAGACGAGACGAGCGCGGGTTGCGTGATCGTCGTCGCGGCTTTTGAATCGCCAGCTGTCATTGCCGGTCTCGACGATGTCACGGTGATGGGTCAACCGGTCGACCAGCGCGGTGATCATCTTGGCGTCGCCGAACACGCTGGGCCATTCTCCGAAGGCGAGATTGGTGGTGATGATAACGGAGGCGCGCTCGTAGAGTCGGCTGACGAGATGGAACAGAAGTTGGCCGCCGGACTGGGCAAAGGGCAGATATCCGAGTTCGTCCAGAACGATGAAGTCCATCCGGGTCAAATGCTCGGCGAGCCGACCCCTGCCGTCCGTTGCGGGTCTCGATCTCGAGGCGGTTGACGAGGTCGACCACGTTGTAGAAGCGTCCACGGGCACCGGCTCGGATGCAGCTTCTGGCGATTGCGATGGCCAGATGGGTCTTGCCGGTGCCGGTGCCGCCGACCAGCACGACGTTACGTTGCTGGGCGATGAAGCCGCCGCCGGCGAGGTCATTGACCAGCGTCCGGTTGATGGGCGTGTCTTCGAACTGGAAGTCCTCAAGATCCTTGGCAAGCGGCAGCTTGGCGATGGTGAGCTGGTACTTTCGCCACCACGGGCGCCGCGGAAAGCTGGTTTGAGGAAAACGATCCCGAAGGCGTAGCCTTTGAGTATGAGGTTCTGGAGTGAATGCCGAAGGAGGCTGTAATGCGCATTCTGTCCTTGGCGATTTTGGCGATCGGGATGCTCTCAATAGAGCCGGCGGCCGCCCAGACGTACGATCCGGGTTATCCGGTTTGCCTGCGCTTGTACGACCGGACGAACTATTACGAATGCCGCTACACGTCGCTGCCTCAGTGCAATGCGTCGGCATCGGGCCGCTCGGCGCAGTGCGCCATCAATCCATATTTCGCGGGCGCGCAAGCGGGTTATCGGCGGCATCACCGGGTCTACTAAAGTGAACCGCATTGGCCGCAGGACCGCTCACGCCATGCTGGTGCTACTGGTGGTGGCAATCGTCTGGCTGCTGCTGGTGTTGCCGTAGGGCCCGCCAAGGCGAGAACGGAACCGCTTCAGTTGAGCACGTTGACCCTCGTGCCGGGCCGCGCCGGCGCATTGGAATGACGGCTCAGCACATCCCCCGGCTGAGGCCGTTTCTCATCTAGATGCTGGCGAGGCCCCCCGCCGGTTGCGCCCGGGGTTCTACCGCCAACTGATGGGGTGGATGGCCCCCTGACGGCATCGATGTGCCAGGATGGTGGTCGTTAGAGATCACCAGCAAAGGGAGCCATCCATGGGCGATATTACAACAATTGGTCTTGATCTGGCAAAGAGTGTCTTCCAGGTTCATGCGGTCGACGAGATGGGCAGCGTAGTGATGCGCAAGCGGCTGCGACGCAGCCAGGTCCTCGCGTTCTTTGCCGAGATTCCGCCGTGCCTCATCGGCCTCGAAGCCTGCGCGACGGCGCACTATTGGGCTCGTGAGTTGATTGCGCTTGGCCATGAAGCGCGCCTGATGCCGCCCAACTATGTGAAAGCCTATGTGAAGCGTAACAAGCACGACGTCGCCGATGCCGAGGCGATCTGCGAGGCGGTTAGGCGTCCATCGATGCGCTTTGTCCCGATAAAGACGGCGGAGCAACAATCGGCACTCATGATGCATCGGGCTCGGGATTTGCTGGTCCGCCAGCGCACCATGCTGGTGAATGCTCTGCGTGGGCACCTGGCCGAGTTCGGTCTTATCGAGGCGCAGGGTCTGCACAAGGTGGCGAAACTGATTGCGATTGTCACCGACGAGAATGATGGGCGTGTACCGGATATTGCCCGTCAGGTGTTGCAGGTAATGATCAACCACATCGAAGATATTCAGGTACGGATCGTTGGTCTCGAGAAGCAGGTTCTCGCGTGGCACAAGAGCAACCCAGTCAGCCAACGACTGGCTACCATTCCGGGTATCGGGCCGATCATCGCCACGGCGATCGCAGCAACGGTTGCAGATCCCAACACATTCCGTAGCGGCAGAGAGTTTGCCGCCTGGCTTGGGCTAGTGCCGAGACAAAACTCCACCGGGGGCAAGGCGCGCCTCGGTGGAATTAGCAAGCGAGGGGACAGTTATCTCCGTCGCCTGCTCGTCAACAGTGCGCACACGGTGCTGCTTTGCTCGAAGCAAGCCAAGACCGATCCCTGGTTAACCTCCCTGCTCAGCAGAAAGCCACGGCTTGTCGCCGCTGTCGCCTTGGCGAATAAGACGGCGCGCGTGGCTTGGGCCCTCATGAGCAGACAGGACACCTACCGACACGCAGTAGCGACAGCATGACCTGCTGAGCCGCGGCGTGCCGTAAGCTTGCGAGAGTGAAAACACGTGATGGCAAGTCGGTCACCCGACGGATCGAGAGAAACCTGACCGCCTCAGCGGGATTCCGATCCCGACCAACTGATAAGGCCTCGACTCGCGGAACCCATCAAGGCCAGCGGTCATGTAAGATCGCACTGAAAGGCCGGACACATCACTGCAAGCGACCACTGTTCATCACGCGAAAAAACTCTTGCAAATCGGGGGCCATCCACACATGAGGCTGCATTAATCTTCGGTGCGCCAAGCTCCCAAGAGAAATCTGCGCCTTGGTTTTGGGGCCAACCTGCTTTTCGACTTCAGGCAGATCGACGGCGTATCGCTTCATGAATAACCGAATTGCCAGGCCAATGATCAAGAACGGGATTACATAAATCGCGAAAACCTCAAGTGCCATCATGGCCGTTTCCCCGCGATTGAGAATTAGGACACTACCAAGCTTAACTTGGGACCCGTTGGCCCGCCAGCGTGAACCGGCGGGCCAATGACCGCGACGATCAACCCACCCTGAGGTTTTCGGCGGATTCTTTCCCGCGGTTGGCCAAGACTTCGTAGCTCACCTTGGCACCCTCATTGAGGCTGCTCAGTCCCGCTTTTTCGACGGCCGAGATGTGCACGAAGACATCCTTGCCGCCAGTGTCGGGCTGAATAAATCCATAGCCCTTTGTCGCGTTGAACCACTTCACTGTACCTATCGCCACCGCCACTGACAATCTCCCATTGAGCCAATGGTGACAGCCTAAATCGATAGCGAAGTGCCCCGCAAGAAAAAACCCGCTGGGGCCAGTCCAGCGGCTTCTCTCGCACTGATCCATCAGCGCCAGTGCGGCGACGAAATTCGCAAAGTTCTACGCCTTGCCGCGTACCGGGGCATCGACGGCCCGGTTGATGATTTCCATCTGGAATTCCTTCGAATTGCAAATCACCTTGGCGGTCGGTCTAGCAAACTTATTTCTGAAACCGCGTCACGCTGTGACGCCTCTGGGGAAAAGCTGAGCTGCACGACGCGAGAGAACGCTTCACCAACAGCACGAGGTCCTCGGAGGACCACTGCGGCAGTAAGCACGCGTCGACCAGCAGATCCGCCAGCGGACCCATCGGCACCTCGACCCGCACGATCTTCAGATGCGCGGCAATGCGCCGTAGCCTGTCTCGCTGTCGTTGGGTTTCGGACTTAGCCATTCGCGTGGGCGCCGTCCCTGACCCTAACTCCCGGGGAGGGCCGCCGCTTTAAGGCACCAAGCGCGCCATAATCGCGCCGCGCGAAAATCAAAATCACAAACCTAGATGCGCCACGCAAAGCGGGGGACACCAAATGCGCAGCGATGATCACCCGATCCCAGAAGAAGCGGTCGGGTTCAATTTCCACTTTCAGATAGCGAACGGCGCCGGCAGAAAGGCCTGCAGCGTTCGAGTGCAGGCGCACAATTTCCACGATGCAAGGGGCTTCTTCCATCAGAACTGGCCAACGATCGAATTGATGGCTCGCGAATCGTTGACCTCGGCTGCCGAAGGGGCGGAGATCAGCCTCACGATGTCACCCTCGTAGCCACATTGACCCGGATGCCCCAACGATCGAAGTCGTTCCGTCGATATCTGAACGGCTCGACGGGTCGCCTGAACCGCCTCAGCGATGTCGGACTGGCGAATGCGGGCTTCGCCGGTAGCTCGGTCCATCCGGTGCGCGATGTAGTAGGCGATCCGGCCATCAAGATGCGTGCAGCGCCGGTCGACCACGATCTGATCGAGGCACCCGAGTTTCTGTGCGGTCCAGCGATCTCCCGTCAACGCACCTCCGCGCGGAGGAAATCGCCCAATACCAATGCGCCTGCATCGGCCTGGTCGACGTCAGGGAAGCGATGGCCGGACAGCCATGGAGCACGGCCGGTCCCATTCTCGGACCGTGTGCCGCGTCTCGCCTTTCAGCGAGCATCCACTACTCCATTTGAACCCTGCATTCCTACGCCCGGCACCAAGGTACCCGACCGCCCCGAGTGGATCCATGAGATCAAACACGACGGTTACCGCCTGATCATTCAACGTGAAGGCAAGCGCGTTCGATTATTCACGCGCAACGGGCACGATTGGCGCGCGCGCTACCCCCTTATCGTTGAAGCCGCGCTGCGAGCAATCGCAACACTTCCTTTGTAATCGACGGCGAGGCCGTGCTGTTAGGCGTTGACGGGCGATCGGACTTCAATAGCCTGCATTCGCGCCGGCACGATGCCGAGGTCGAGTTCTACGCCTTCGACATGCTGGTCAGCGACGGCGATGGTCTGGGCAAGCTGCCGCTGTCGATGCGCAAGACGAATTTAGCCCGGCTCCTGGCGCGCCGCGTCGACGGCATCCATCTGCGCCGTTCGAGCAGGGCGAGGTCGGTCCGGACCTGTTCCGGCACGCCTGCCTGATGGGCATCGAAGGCCTGGTCTCGAAGCACCGCGACAGGGCCTATCGTGCCGGCCGCTTCGACCGCTGGGTCAAGGTCAAGAACCGGCAGCATCCGGCGTTCAGCCGGGTGATGGATCAGTTTTGATCTGTTCTCAATCCTTGGACGGTTGAAGACCCGGCGACGAAAGCCAGTCGCTTATGTGAGATGCCGCCTCAAGTTGTCTGATCTTTTTTGAGCAGTTCGTATTTCTTCCGACCAGCTGGAAGATGGGCAACCTGTGCTTCTAGTCGCACCTTGTCGGCTGCAATCTGATCTTCGAATGTGGGAATGGATCGCTGACGCTGCATGGCACAACCTCTCGGGTTAAACCGCGCGGCCTTACACGAGCAGCACGTAGGTGAGGCCCCCGATCAGCAGAGCCAATCAGATAAGCAACAGCTGGAAATAGAGATCGAGGCGGTCCATTGTTCGACGTGCGGCATCGACGGTCCCGGCGGTAATTTAAAATCCCTTTCACCGTTCGTCTGTCGGGTAGGCGACAGGCCACGCCAAAATCTAGGAACGATCCTAATCGTCTCGCGTAGGTTTGGCGGCGGCATTGGTGAACCCGGCGTCGTCTAGAGGGACCCCGGTTCATTGTCCCCAAGCCTGGCCGGGGTCCCTTGCGGGGTGATGGATCAGTTCTAATGCCGGGCCGTATCCGCGTCAGGAAACACGAAGCGGGCCGGGCTGCGGTTCTTTCGAGGTCCGCCTGCCGGGTAGAGCGTCTCGGTTCTTTTACTTCGACGATCTCGCCAACCGGCGGCTACGGCCGGAGACCTTGACGCGCGAACAGGCGCTGGAGCAGGCCAAGGCGGCGGCGCGGGCGGAGCGCGACAAGGAGACAGGGCGTTGAAGGAGGTCTTCGCGGCCAACTCGATTTGGAGGGGATGTAGAATGAGTGACTGTCCTCGGTGCGATAATAGTCGCGGGTTTGCGAAAGCCACGTTGATCGACCATTCCTTGGTGACAGGGCATGCAGTGCGGCGGAGCCGGTGCACCTTGTCCGAACTGTAACAGAGTTGACTCAGCCGATCCCGACGACGTTCCCGCGATGCCGAAAGGCTTCGCGGCCGACATGAGTTAAGCACTGTGCGGGGCCGGGCGATGGATCAGGTCTAGCCCCAAAAGAATGAACAAGGTGGCTGCTTCGCTAAGAGCCGTCAGCACAACACCGCTCCAGTCGAATATGTTGACTGGGCGGCATTGGCTTACGTACCAGGGTGCTCAAACAACGTGGATTAAGTCGAAAGAACACCTCAGGGTTCGGAGAATCGGCCGATTTTTTTACGTCCTAGCCCCATGCCAACAGGAACAATTGGCGCCATCTGGTGTGTGTTAGCAAGCAGCGCGGCCAGAGTAGTTCATTTACCGTTGATCCTCGGTGTGCTGCTCGTTGATGCCCGAAGTAACCGGCAGCCGGGTGAGGATCAGGTTGACTGGCCCATGATTAAGATCAAGGCGAGCTGCTCAGTTGTTGCCAATAACGCTGGCTGCCACCATCATTCTCAGTGCGGCCCTCGTCGCGGTCGTTTTCCATTTGGGAATAATGCCAGATGCTTTGATTTGGCACTGCGTAAGCGGGGATTAAAGCACGAGTGCCAGAAGCGGCCGAAGTTATTCGATCACCTCGTCGGCGATGGCTAGGACGCTTGCGGGAAATTCCAGCCTAAGTGCTCCTCGCAGGTTCGCGGCTATCCCTGTCGTGTTTGTATAGTGTTTGTCAGCAATCTGGCATTCCCGCCGGACGTGCCGACGCATTTCCAGTGGAGCTGGTTGGGTCAGAAGCGCCAGAACCGGTGGCGCCGGACATGGTTGAGCCAACAGTAGTTTTAGGTGTCTTTTCCGACGATGATGCACCAGCGTCAGTCGGGTTCTTTTCGCGAATGATGTTACGGCTTACATCCCAGCATTGCTTGGGCGTGACGCCCTGATCAGGGTTTGCACTAACGCCCGTTCCTTGTGCGTTTGCGAAGCTGGTGACTGCCAAAAGGGCGGCACCACAAACCGAAGCGAAATAGATCATCCTCATAGTTCTTTCCTCCTCATCTTAACAGCCGGGCGAACCACGTTCGTTCACGGCAGCCATTTGATCCGTCCCACCTAAACCAGCAATTCGTGCAGTGCTCGACCATTCAGTGCGATGCTTGACCATTTAGGACGATACGTTGATCGCGGGCGGTTGTTCCTGAGGAACCCAAATTTGCCAGACCGGCCAGATCATGCAGGCAGCGGCGCTGTTGATGGATAATCCAAAACCGTCGCACGACCAGATCCGCAAATCCCTGTCCGGGAATATCTGCCGGTGCGGCTGCTACCAGCGCATCGAAAACGCCGTCCATCTCGCAGCGACGGGGTGTGATCATGAACATCCTTACCAATCCCAAAAAGCTCCGTGGCTTTGAGCGATATGTCAAAGTCGACAACGTTTCACGCCGCAGCGTCCTGAAGGGCCTCGGGCTGGCCAGCGGCTTCGTTTTGGCCGCCCCGGTGATGTCACGCCCCAGCTTTGCCGCGTACCAAACCGGTGCGGACAAGATGCACCGCATGGTACCGTGGTGGACCCGCGCGTGTTCGTCGCGATCGCACCGGATGGCATTGTCACCATCGTCGCACACCGCGCCGAGATGGGAACCGGTGTGCGCACTAGCCTGCCCCCGATCGTCGCTGAAGAACTGGAGGCCGACTGGAAGCGCGTCCGCGTCCAGCAGGCGCATGGCGACGAGGTCAAGTTCGGCAACCAGGATACCGATGGCTCTCGCAGCGCGCGGCACTACCTGATCCCGATGCGCCAGATCGGCGCCTCGGCCCGCACGATGCTCGAGCAAGCCGCGGCAAAACGCTGGGGCGTGCCGGCGAGCGAGGTGAAGGCCGTCAATCACGAAGTCGTCCACAGCGCGAGCAGTCGCAAGCTCGGCTTTGGTGAATTGGCCGCCGACGCCGCAAAGCAGTCGGTGCCGAGCGTCGAGGGCCTCAAGCTGAAGGACCCCAAGGACTTCCGCTATCTCGGCAAAGGCGAGATCGGGATCGTCGACCTCCACGACACCCGACGGGCGCGGCCCGTTACGGTGCCGACGTGCGGCTGCCCGGCATGAAATATGCTGTCATCGCCCGCCCGCCGGTGACCGGCGGCAAAGGTGGTGTCGTTCGACGGCTCGGAAGCGATGAAGGTTTCCGGCGTCGAGAAGGTGTTGGAAGTGAAGGGCTGGCCGTGGCCCTCGAAATTCCAACCGCTCGGCCGGGTCGCGGTGATTGCCCGCAATACCGGCGCGGCGATCAAGGCCCGCGACGCACTGGAGATCACGTGGGATGACGGCGCTAACGCCAAATATGACTCAGTCGCCTATCGGGCCCAGCTCGAGGAATCCGCGCGCAAGCCCGGCTTGGTCGTACGCAAGGAAGGCGACGTAGAGGCCGCGTTGAAGGGCGCCGACAAGGTGATAACA
Source organism: Bradyrhizobium sp. TZ2 (assembly GCA_043099345.1). Taxonomy (GTDB): domain Bacteria; phylum Pseudomonadota; class Alphaproteobacteria; order Rhizobiales; family Xanthobacteraceae; genus Bradyrhizobium. The sequence continues at coordinate 5,829,512 of CP170752.1, forward strand.
GGCGAGTACTACCTGCCGCATCTTGCCCATGTCGCCATGGAGCCGCCGGCCGCGGTCGCCGACGTAGGGCGACAAGGTGGGAGGTGTGGGCGCCCGTGCGAGCCCGCGAAGACGCCGCCAAGACGCTGGACATTCCCGAGGAGAAGGTGACCGCCAAGGTGACCCTGCTCGGCGGCGGCTTTGCGCGCAAATCCAAATGCGATTTCGCGCTCGAGGCGGCTCTGCTTTCAAAGGAGCTCGGCGCGCCGGTCAAGGTGCAGTGGACGCGGGAAGACGACATCCGTAACGGCTTCCTCCATACCGTCTCGGTCGAGCGCATCGAGGCGGGCCTGGACAAGAGCGGCAAGGTGACCGCTTGGCGGCATCGCAGCGTCGCGCCCAGCATCGCCTCGACCTTTGCCGCCCAAACGGTGCACCAGGCGCCGTTCGAGCTCGGCATGGGGCTGGTCGACATGCCCTTCGAGATCGCCAACGTGCAGTGCGAGAATCCGAAAGCCGCCGCGCATACCCGCATCGGCTGGTTCCGTTCGGTCTCGAACGTCCCGCGTGCCTGTGCGGTGCAGTCCATGGTCGCCGAAATGGCGCAAGCGACCAACCGCGACCCGAAGGACATGCTGCTGGAGCTGATCGGCGGTTGTCGAACTGGTCGCCGACAAGGGGGTTTGGGGCGGTCGATCCTCAAGCAACACGGGCTTGGCATTGCCGCGCACCGCAGCTTCGTCAGCTACATCGCGACCATTGTCGAGGTAGCCATTGACGACAAAGGGCAAGCTCACCGTGCCGCGGGTTGATACCGCCATTGATTGCCGAACCGACGTCAATCCGGAGCGGATCCAGTCGCAGATCGAGGGCGCCGCGATCATGGGCCTCAGCCTCGTCAAACATGGCGCGATCACCTTCAAGGACGGCAAAGTGCAACAGGGTAATTTCGACGATTTCCCGGTAATCCGGATCGACGAGTCCCCGGGCGTAACGAACGTCTACATCGTACCTCCCGGCCCTGAAACGCCTCCCAGCGGCGTCGGCGAGCCGGGTGTGCCTCCGTTCGCTCCGGCCTTGATCAACGCGATCTTCGCCGCGACCGGCAAGCGCATCCGGGCGTTGCCGATCGGCAAACAGCTGGAGACGTGAGGCGGAACGGGTGATCGTCCAGATCGTTTCATTGATCTGAACAGGAGACGGATCAATGAAACCCAACCCAACGGCGCTCGCGGTATCGGCCTTGGCGGGCGCCCTTCTTTTGAACGCACAGGCGGCGAGCGCGCAGGCAAACCCGCCGCCTGCCACCGCCACACGGCCGGCCAAGAATCCTGCCGAGCAAAGCTCCATGCCCAGTAACGCGCCGCCGGCCACGACGACCCAAACCACGGGGGAAGCCAGCCGCGATCCGACGGTGAAGAAGATGAATGAAGACGAGAAAGCGAAGGTCGACACCAAGGGCAAATAGAAACAGAAGCGGCGGACCTTTCAGTCCGCCGCGTCTCGCGTCGAGGCTTCACCCGCGGCTATTTCTTGACGGCGAACACCCAGACCACGCCGCCCTGCGGCACGTTGTTTTCCAGCCCGATGTTCTGGGTGGCCAGCACATCCTGGATGCGTTGCGCGTCGACGCCCCAGCCGGACTGGATCGCAATGTATTGCGTGCCGTCGACCTCATAGGAAACCGGCATGCCCATGATGCCGGAGTTCGTCTTCTGCTCCCACAGTAGTTCGCCGTTCTTGGCGTCGAAGGCGCGGAAGTAGCGATCATTGGTCCCCCCGACAAAGACGAGATCGCCCGCGGTCGCCAGTACCGAACCGAACAATTGCGACTTCGGGAAGTTGTGCGACCAGACTTTCTTGCCGGTTGCGGGATCCCAAGCCTGTAGTTCGCCGATGTGTTTGGCGCCGGGACGGAGCGTCAGACCGATGTCCTCAGGCTTGGTGCCAAGCCAGAGCTGGCCTGGAACCAGAGGCGCCTTCTCGCCAGAGAAGCCGCCGCAGGTGTTCTCGTTGGCCGGCACATAGACATACTTCGTCTTCTGGCTGTAGGCCGCCGACGGCCAGTCCTTGCCACCCCACAGTGACGGGCAGAACTCGACCCGCTTGCCGACCACCGGCTTGTGCGCGGGGTCGACAATCGGCTTGCCGGTCTCGGGCTCAATGCCTTTCCAGACATCGGTGTAAACATAGGGCCAGCCGGCTACGTAGCTGATCTTGTCCGGCTTGCGCTCCAGGATCCAGAAGATCGCGTTCCGTCCCGGATGGATCAGGCTCTTGATGGTCCGCCCATCCCTTTGCAGGTCGACCAGTATCGGCGCCTCCACCTCGTCCCAATCCCAGGAGTCGTTCTGATGGTACTGGAAATGTGCCTTGATCTTGCCAGTCTCGGGATCGAGGCCGAGCACGGAGGTCGTGTAGAGATTGTCACCAGGGTGAGCGTCCCCGGGCCACGGCGCCGCATTACCAATACCCCAATAAATGGTCTTGGTGTCCTTGTCGTAGTTGCCGGTCATCCAGGCCGACCCGCCGCCGGTCTTCCAGTCGTCGCCCGCCCAGGTCTCACTGCCGGGCTCACCTGGCGCTGGGATGGTGAAGGTGCGCCACAATTCCTTGCCGCTGTTGGCGTCATAGGCCACCACGTAGCCACGGACGCCGAACTCGCCGCCGGAGCCGCCGACGATGACCTTACCGTCGATGATCAGGGGCATCAGCGTGAGATACTGACCCTTCTTGTAGTCCTGGACTTTGGTGTCCCAGACCACCTTGCCCGTCTTCGCGTCGAGCGCAACCACGTGATCATCGGTCGTGGCGAGATAGAGCTTGTCCTGCCACAGGCCGACGCCGCGGTTGGTCGGATGCAGCTGGAACAAATCTTCCGGCAGCTGCCGCTTGTAGCGCCAATATTCTTCGCCGGTCTTGGCATCTAGCGCGATCACCTGGCCCATCGGTGTGGTGACGAACATCGCACCGTTGTTGACGATCGGCGGCGCCTCGTGGCCCTCGATCACGCCGGTGGAAAAGGTCCACACGGGGGTGAGATTCTTGACGTTGGAGGTGTTGATCTGCTCGAGCGGACTGTAGCCCTGCCCGTCATAGGTCCGCCGATACAGCATCCAGTTGCCGGGTTCGGGATTTTCTAGACGGGCTTGCGTCACCGGGCTGTAATTTTCGATCGGACCGGCGACAGCAGCGGTTGAGATAAGGGTTGTGCACGCAACACAACCCGATAATAGCCATTGCTTTCTGCTCATGGACGTCATCTCCCTAGCTCTTTCTCTGCCCACCCTTGGTGGTGCGCTCATTTGGAGCACGGGAATCCGATGCGACCGCGCCCCATCAGCCTGGTCGTTGAGCACCTACCTTTCCAACGAATGTTGCAGCTACGGTGAGCGAGCCGTCGGCTATTGCCAGCGGGAGTGGCGGCAGGCGCCGGGGCGCGGGCCCGAACACGACTTGCGCGCCTTCCCGCGGATTGAATTCGGAATTGTGACAAAAGCACTTGAGAACGTCTTTGTCGCCCGTCTCGGACTTCAGCCAGCCGGTGACGGAACATCCGGTGTGAGTACAGATCGCCGAATAGGCTGCGATGCCCTCAGCAGAGCGTGAGCGGGTCTCGTCATCCATTTCGCCGGGATCAAGCCTTATGACCAGGATCTCGTTCAACCGCGAGCCGTTGCGGACGACCGAAGTCTTGGGGTCCTTTGGCCAGGCGTGCAGCGGCGGTTCGCCGAGCTTCACGTCGTCGGGCGCGATGACGGCGCCGACGCGTTCGCCTTCGGAGACAACAAGAAGATCGCCTTTCTTCGGCCGGTCGCTGCTGCCGGGCTGATCTTCTTGTGCCGCAGCGAACCTTCCCCCGCCAGAAACGCTCCGGTGGCGAGCGTCGTCAAAAGAAGCGAGCGTCGCGTTTGCCTCGGACACCGCATTTGTCTTCTCCAGCTCCGCTACGAGCCTGGATCTCAGTCGCGTGTAACCTCGGCGCTTGACGGCAAAGGTCATGGACCCCGCGTAAGGAGAGGTTAAGCTCAGTCGTGCTACACCTCCAGAAGGCTCAGCGCGGCTTTTCACCGCTGCCTGTCGCCCCGGTCGAGGTGCCGGTGGCTGAGCCCGTTGTCGGCGGAGCAGAGTCAGTCTTTCCAGGGGGCGGGCGGAAGCACCGGGCTTTTCCTGTTCGCCGACATACCCCGACTCACCGGACTGACGGGTCTTGGCGCCCTTGTCCGCCTCCTCCTGCATTTGTGGGTTCGGTGCCGGCTGCTGCTGCGCCAGCGCCGGCAGGGTGATCATGGTTCCGCTTGCGACAAGCATCGCAACGATCGTGGTTCGCATGGAAAGTCCTCCCCATTGTAGCGTCACATATACGCATACCAACGCGCCGGCTCGCGAAGGTTCCTAGTTCATCCATGCGGACAGCCACTCAGCCGACGATCTCACAGTGGAGTCCGTGAAATACCCCTCGGAGCCCGTCGGAATGCCGGCGTTAGACGCCACCTCCGGCTGGGCAGACCGGTGTTAGTTCTTACAAGCGTCTAACACCTGCCATAAGGTGCGGTCCCGACATGCACGGAATTACCCAAAGAACGCTCCAATAAATGCGTTGGTTGTCTTACCTTTATGAAAGGACAACTCATGAAGCTCACGACAATCGCTTTGTCCTCATTGCTGATGCTCAGTTCCACACTCGTACTTGCACAAGGTAGCAGTTCAGGCGACGCCGCAGCTGCTGGCGGCGCGACCGGCGGACCGGCCGGGGCTGGCTCCTCCAGCGCCGTCAAGAGCGACACGACAAGCCCCAGCGGCGCGCGCGACAGTTCGCAAGGCTCCGGTTCGGGCGACGCCTCGGCCGCTACCGCGGGTGGGGCGACTGATGGACCGGCTGGGGCTGGATCTTCCAGTGCAATTAAGAGCGACACCAAAGGCTCCTCAAAGGACCCCGCGCGCCGCTGACAACCATCAGCCGACGTTCGCCGCATTGAGTGACCGCGCACCCGGCGATGAACAGGGTCAACGACGAACGCTGCTTGAAATGACCCGGCAACAAAAAAATCACGTTCGGCGAAATGCACGAACCGTCGCGTCCTGATTACTATTCGGGTACGAATGCAGCCACTCAAATCGAGATTGACGACGATATGTAGCCGGATCGCAACATTGGCGCGGAACATCCGCGAGCGCCGGCCATTGTCCTATTCGCTTAGCTGGGGCGCTACCTGGGAACGAATTCATGGCATACCAACCCAATCCAAACGATCCCCATCGTGGGGGCGAAGAGGAAATGCGGCGTCGCGATAATGAGCTACAAGCCGATCCCCAGCTCGCCGAAGGTCCCGCCAGCGGCACCAAGGTCGCAATCTACGCCATCGCCATCGCAGTTGTGCTGGGTGTCGTGTTCTACGGCCTGAATAACAACAGCGTGGACCAGGCGGGCACCACGCCGCCCAGCGAGACCGCGCAGCAGACCCAGCCGGTCAACCCTGCGGGGCCTTCGGGCAAGACCAACACCGAGCCCAGCACGACCACGGGCGCGGCGACGACCAACCGTCCGACGCCGCCGTCTCCGAACCCCACAGGTACGGAAGTCGATCGCAGCAAACAGTAGCGGTCGATCGTCCGAAACGACTTGCAGCGGGCCTACCGGCCCGCTGCTTTTTTGCGACTAGCTGAACGTCTTGTTGAGTTCGCCGCCGGGATAACGGTTGGCGAATTTGCCAAAAACGCCCCGTTCCTGTTTCGGCGACAAAGAGACGCCGGCGGAATATCGGGCGGGCCTCGATCGCGCGATTTCGCTAGACTGGCTGGAACTTCACGAGAGCGGCACCTTTGTAAAGCTCACACAACGCGGCGCGGACTTATTCGCCTAGGCTTGGTAGGTCGATCGCGAAATTGCTGGTAGCCGGCGACTCGGCCTGGCGGGCTTTTTAGCAACTCATCCCGTTCGCGCCCCAGCGTGATTAGAAGCGCGGCGGAGCGGGCACGCTCGGCAACTGTAGCAGGCGCTCTTCCAGAGGAGCTTTCGTGCTCGTACGATTAAACGTTACTACCATGGCAAAACTCCAGCTTCGCCCGTTACTCTCGCGCGCGGGCCGTGTTCTCGATGCGCCCATTAGAATTTCTTGGCGGCCGTTTTCCGCCCGGCCCGCTTCTTCACATTTACCGCCATGACCCCCGGGACTTTCTATTCGCCAGCCCCAGGCACTGGCCTCGCAGAGCGTTAGTTTTGGTTTGCGACCGCTTCTTCAGCGCGCCCTTGCGCGTGTTATCGCCAACCGGTTTGTTGACTGCCATGGAACACCCGACTCTGATCGAGCGGCAAGGAACAACGGATGTACCTGTTCTAGAAAGTGCCGAGGCTCCGGAGCGATCCGGGGCCTTTTTCTTGGCCAACGAATCAGTCAGCTTCGGCTTGAATCCGCGTTCTGTAGCGTTTCGATATGATGGGTAAGACGCCGTCGATTGTGCCGGACGATGACGATCGAACGGCCTACTTGGTGGCGGATGATTTTGGCGAGTCCGGCCGCGCCTGGCCGAGGTCGACTACGAGACGAACGACCTGGAGACCGTTATCCAGGACCTTCTCACCGGCCAATACCGCCACCCGATCCGCGTCGTCGCTTTCAATACCGCCGAACGCTGGTCCGAGGACGTATCGGTACACGTCGCCCCTGAGCTTCGGCGGCGCTGCGATCTGCAGATGCGCGATATCCCCTTCTTTCTTCAGGATTTCACCGACCGTTATGAGGGCCGATACCACGACATTCAGCTTCCGCTGCCCATGCGCCTGGTGTGACGATGATCCATCACGTTTCGTCGGCACCAATGATATCAAGCGAAACTCGGTCTGACGAATGTCCTAAGTGCAAGACGGTGGTGAGGTTAGTGTACTCTCGTTGGCCACTACCGGAAAACGTAAACCGGCTGAGACGCGAGAGCATTAGAGCATAAATGCTTCAGGCCGCCGCCTGATCTTCCTTGTCCACCCCGCGCGCCATGATCTTCAAAGCATCATCCGGCAACGGTCGCTGCAGAGCTTCGCCTCGTCTCATGGCACGCGCATCCAGACATCTCGCTCTTCATCTGTCGTCAGGATCACCGGCATAGCCTTCGGATGGATCCCTCCACAACCGAATTCGGCGCGGTGGTAAGGAAGCCGTAGACCTCGTGCGGGCCCGGTATAGGCTTTGGACTTGTTGCCGCGGTCCCCTTTGTAGGTCGTCCACACGCCTGCGAAGGCGAACAACGGGCGATCATCGTGGAGCGCGAACCAGACCACGTCTTTTTTCTTGGTTTCCGGGTTCGGCTCGGGCGCTTATTGTGAACGACAGTTACTGAGCCAAGGATAGGCTGATCCGGGTGACGACCGCGTCCCACTGTCGATCCTCCGCCGCCGGGTAATTGATCAACACGCAATGCATGTATCCGTGGGCGCGGTTGCAGCGATTGTACCAGGTTCGGCCGTTTCGAATGCTGGACACAGCGAAGAAACGTGGCGTCACTCGCTTGTATTGAATGCCAGCAGGCGGTCGCCTCTTCTGCAGAAATTTAGCAGGCGAGTCGTTGCCGGGGTTTGGAACTGACTGCAGCGTAAGATCTGCTCGGCGGTCTTGTGTAAAAAGGCGCCACCCTATTCCATCCTCCGGTGAGCCTGCGTCCTCGGTGAAGATGGACACGGGGATATCGACATTAGCTCCCGTGTTCGGGATCACGTATCTCCGCCACTGAATGGTATCCGCAGCGCCAATCACCGGAACCATACTGACAACAAGGGTAATAAGACGCGACTTCATGCTGCCACCCATTTCGGTTCGAGACCAATCGGACCTCTCCACTTTTGTTCCGAGTCCTTCGGCATTGGGCGGCCGTCTCTGCTACAACAAAAGTTAATCGCGCTGTACTTTTGGATGGCTAAGGCGCGTTCATCGCTCGGCACGCAATGACTGCACCGACATCGTGTGGGAAGTCGCGTTGGTCCGGCATGCATCGCCAGCGCGGTGAGGCCCGACGGTAGACTCCTCAGCCCACCGTCGGGCCGATATTGCATGATCATACGTGAAGCGTCGTTTGATGAAATGTTACCGCTGCGGGGATTCTGGTTGGGTCTGTGAAAGCCATCGGGACCGCCCTGCATGCGGCTGCGGCAGCCCGGCAGCGCCCTGCCCTTCCTGCAATATGCTTGGCGAAAGCGAAGCGCCTCGCCGGCCGGCCGGCACCTTCTGAGTAGATCAGCCTGAATATTTTGCAGACGCGGACGATCTCGCTCTCAGCTCGCCCTACGTGCTGCCGTCCTCATTGCGCGACGAGATGATCCGCAACGGCTGCTCGAGGCAACCATTCAGGCTATCGATCGCCTGCGCAATGGTGCCACCGTCGGCATAAGTCACCATGTGCCCGGCATCATTCACGAGGTGCAGGTCGGACCGGCTGAGTACTTCATGTAGACGTCCGGCCTGTTCGGGTTCGATAAGCTGGTCCCCTGTTCCGTGGAAAATATGGATCGGGCACCGAATGCTTGGATAGCGAGACTGCAGCCGCGCCGCTTCCGGAATGAGAAACGCACTTTCCTCCGCGGCCGCCCTCAACTGTTTTGGCCTGACCATCAGGGAGACAGGAAAGCCATCCTTGAAGTTCCCGGAACAGAGCGGGGCGCAAAAAGCTTGCGCAACAATGCCGGCAGAATGGCCCAGGAGATAATTGGCGCTACCGTGTAGCGAACCATATCACCCAAGACCGGTATTGCTGGACCTGACACCATCCAAAAGTCCAACCGCCATGTCGGAAAGTAGTAACCGGAAGCAAGCACAAGGCCACGGATCGGATAGTTATTTTGCAATCCGATCGCCACAGCGACCAGCGCACCCCATGAGTGGCCGAGCACGACAGGATCGCGCAAACCGAGTTGCTCAAACGCCTTCACGAACAGCGCCGCCTGGGATGTTGCAGTCCAGATGCGTGCACGGGGCCGTTGACTGTATCCGAAGCCTGGCCGATCAAAGCATACAACCCGGTTGCGGCGTGCAAGCCGGTCCACAAGTCCGCTGATGATGAAATCCTGAATCATCGAGCCGTTGCCATGGAACAGCACCACGCACGGAGCTGCGCGATCACCACGCTCGAGGAAGTGGAGACGCACCCTCACACTCGATGAAGTCGCCGATGGGTGGGTTCTTCCGTTCAGCCATGAACGAGAACACGATGTTCCCTATGACCAGCAGAAGGAGGAAGACCACAACAGCGACGAAAACGGTTTCACCAGTGGACATTCGCGGAGCCTCGCCACGCTCGTAGCCAGCCGAATTGCGGCAGAGGAAAGAGCCAATGAGCGCTTCAACCTCCACATCTTGCTATCGTTCCTAAGCGACAATGAGAGCGCGGAAAAGACTGGCAAGCTTTGGAACGGTCTCACCCAGATCGCGTTGCTCGGCAAGGGACCGAAGCAAGTCATCAACCTGCACTCATCGGAGAACAAGATGGCAAACCCACGCCAGGAGGACAAGTCTACGCAAGGTATGGACGACGCAGCCCGCCGCGCCGGCGAGAGGGCTGCTGAGCAGACCAGCCGTATCGGACAAGCTGCAGCTGATCAGACGGCGCGTGTCGGGCAAGCTGCGGCTGAAGCCGGGGAGGAAATGGCTCGGGCAAGTGCCAACCTGCTCAAGCAAAACGCCGAGACGTTACAGAACGCATGGCGCTTCGGCCTGGAAGCGGCGACCTCGGTGATGGGACGGTCCACCGAGCAATTTGGTCGCACGCTCGGCGTGTCAGGAGAAGGGGTGCAGGCAACGGAACAGGCAACGGAACGGTCGGCCCGCAACGCGCAAACGCTGCTTTACAGTGGTACCGCTGCTGCCAGAGTGATGGGTGGAATGTCTCGAGAGTACTTCCAGATGGTTCGGCATCAAGTCGAGAAGAACATGGACCACATGAACGAGTTGTGGACCTGCCGAACTCCTCAGGACTTTGCAGCCGTACAAGGTGACCTGGTGCGGGAGACCATGGAAACCGCTCTGGAGAGCAGCCGTCGAATAGCCGACATGTCGCTCAAAATGGCCGACGAAACTGGAAAGCAGATCAAACAAAGTATGGAAGAGGTCCGGCGCACCGCCTAACCCGGGCGTACAGGTTCAATTTTGAAAAAGAGCGGCTGCTGTCAGCCGCTCTTGCTGTTCTGGGCAGCGAGATTTTTGATCCAAGCCAACGCTAGATCAATATAGGGCATCGCCGATCTTAGTTAGGCACCTCTGTGGCGTCGGGACGTTTAGATCGCCAGTATGCGGCCTGCTCGCTGATCACCGTCCGAGGTGGCGCTCGACCCGCCTTCGACTGCTGCCCACCCCTTGACTGCCTTTTCACCGAGGCGGCCGACATCTTGGTTGGAACGGAACTACTGCACCGCAATTGAAGTGTCGTCGGGTTAAGGAGACCGCCGATTAGTCAGTTGGGATACGGTGATGCGGTACTGTCCTCGGTGCGATAACAGTCGCTGGGTTTGCGAAAATCACCTCGATCGGCCCTTCCGTGGTGAAAGGGCATGCAATTGCGGCGAAGCCGGTGCACCCTGCCCGGACTGTAATCGAAATCCGGCCGATCCCGCCGACGTTCCCGCGATGCCGGCGGGCTTCGTACCCGATATGAGCTAGAGCGTGATGGGATTAGGTTTGGTGATATCCGGCGTTGACGAAGTAGTTTGTGCACTCGTCTGCTGTAACAGTCTGCAGGATAGGACCGACCGCATCGTAGACGGCCTCGATGGTCCTCTTCTCGGCCTTGCGAAGCCAGTGTTTGAACTTGGCAAAGAACTGTTCGATCAGGTTCAAGTCGGGCCGATGAAACATGCCGCCAATCGTCCCTACGCCGATGCACACAGGGCCGCGCGCCGGATCCTCGGCCGGCAAGAAGTTCGCGATCGAGCGCGGCTGGCTTGTGATGCACGAACCTGGGACGTTCGTCACCTTCGCGTTGGCTGAGGGTCAAATTTGGTGCGATTGACGCTTACTTAGCTCCCAGCATGTCTTTCAGTTCTGCTGCCTTCTTCATGCACCCCTGTTCGTCGCCAGCCTCGGACATCTTGCGGGCTTCGACGATCATTTGGATGGCATGCTCCCCACCCTGGACGCTACGTTTGCCGGTGACTTGTTCCTGATGAGGTGAAGCAGGCTCCAAAGCACGCGCCGTTGTTCCGGTGGTTTCCGGCGCACCGCTCTTTTGTTTGCCCGCTAGAAGTTCCTCTTGGTGTTTGGTCGCCGCCATTCCGGTTTCGCTCGGGCTCGCGCCCGTCTCCGCCGAAACGACTTTCTGTTCCAGTATTTTCAGTTCTTGGTTGCAATCAGCAAACGCCGGCGATGCGAGAATAAGGGTGAATGCGACTGCAGTCGCTGTGCGAGTGGTCATCTGAACCTCCTGCTCAAGGCTCTCCTTGTCACGAAGTGAGGAAGGAAACGGCACAAATATGAAATGGTTCCTGGCTAGGGAAATAGCGCCCGACCAGCCAGCTTTCGGGACGCTTATAGCCGGTTAACCCAAAGGCCGCGCGACAACTTCCGTCGGTGGGCATAGCGGACATCGATCAAGCTCGATCTATGAGTACGTGCCCTAGTCACGTGAATCTAAAGGTCGCCACATAAAGTTTGCTGAGCTCTGTGACAGAAGCGTTTGACAGAAGCCAAAATCTGGTCTGCGGACTTGGTCCGATTGAAGAGCTTCGGGTTTCTGTTGTGCAGGTCGATGAAGGTACGCATGTCGGCCTCAGGTCGGCTTGTGAGCACGTTTGAGACCTGCCCCTGTCATGGGGACTCATCCCAACGTGGAGACGAAACGACAAGGCTCACGCCCATCCCGAACTCACGTGTGGGCTTCCGATCTGTCTTGAACAACCGTTGTGCGGCCTCGGCGTTCGTGGCGCAGCGCTCGAGCCAGCGAGCCACGAGAAAATCAACCCGCGCGGCAAATCGCAGTCGAGCCGCTGCCAGAACAAGCCTCGCGTCCAAGCTCTGATCGGATGGTCTCTTGACGTCGTTGCGGGCGTTCATCTTGCCCTCCTGCCGTTTCGGCGGAGGGAGCAGCCCTGCGCCGAGAGTTACACTCTGCTTTGCGGGTCAGCTCCGCCTGGAGCTGAAAATTCGGACCCGGTGCCATCACGGACATGCACGACCAAGCGGCCAGCCGAATAAGCGGCCGGACGCGGGCAGCAGTCTCTGCGACGTGTGTGCGTGCGGTGCGCATTACGGTCCTCAAGAGTGCAGGCAATTTCACCCGCGACAAATGTCATGATCTAAACGCAGAGAAAATTCAGCCCGTCAAATGTTTTATGATCACGAGGTGCGGAATTTGTTGTGTGCCAGCAATTTTTGAACACCGGCGCGGCCGGCTGGGTTCAAAAATTTCAACCTATGGTCAATTGGCGGAAGTGGCGGTTTACTTCGCCATGTCCGAATGGCCAGAGGGCTCTTTGTTTTGTGTATCGAACGCTGTGGGAAAGGGCGGTACAATGAAAAAACCTAACCGCAAAAAACCGGCGAACAAACCCAAGAGCAATGCTGCACGTTTGCGGGAGAAAGCTGAGGCAGGCAAGGCAGTCAAGGCAACAGGCAAGAGAGGAGCTGCAAGAAGAGCCGCTGCAACTGGGATTGCTCTAGTTGACGGTTTTGGAGCGCCGGCCCTTTCGGCGCGACGGCGGACTCTCTTCAATCACTTGACTGATGTCCGGCTCTTCACTGGAATTGCATTTGCAGGGCATACCGGCACCGCAGTCGCAGCCGATTTTTTTATCCCACGCCTGCTCAGGGTGGTTTTCACAGACCCACCCGATGCCGTGACAGATTGTGCAGGTCGGATTGGTCATCACATGTTCCCGCCGAAGCGGATTGGCATAACTTCGCGCTCCAAAAGAAACACGACGTTTTCATCCCGACCTGATCAAGGCCATTGAGTAGGCTCGGTCGAAGCGCAAACGGTGCGGCCTTACTCCTTCTGATCGGAAACCAAATTTTCTAGTTCCTTGGGCGGCTGTAGTCCGGGGGATCTAAGCCAATTGTTGATGCGTGATGCCGTTTCGGCCTGCCGAGCCCGTCGCAAAAGCAGTTCGCGAGCCCTGCCGGGCGGGAGCTTGTCGGCCGCCTCTTTGAAGCGCTGAGCCTCTTCCGCCAGTCGCTCCTCAAATGTCTTCTCGTGTTTGATGCGTCCCCGACTTCCCATGGCACTGCCTCCTTTATGAGGCCATTTAAAATGTCGCTCCCATTATCAGTCTGTCTGGTGCCCGACGCATGCATCGAGTTTCGGGAAAAACGGCAAGAGCAATGGAACCGGTGTCCTCGAAATGAATCTAATATGGGCTTCCGGTTCAGCCCCATTGTCCCCTACCGGAAGAAGACGGCCCCAGCTCTCTTCATGCGGAAGCTGGGGCCGTTTCTCAGTCAGATGGACATGCGCGCTAGTCGAATAAAAATGGCAGCGCAAGGCCGTGCGCCGAGGCCATCCAAAGTATTTAGCTTCCTAAAGGCCAGATAGGGTACCACTGGCGTACCGATAGAAGCGGTAAAGGGCGGCGGCAACGTCTGCCCAATAGTGAACAGAACGCGGAAGTTTGTTGAGCTTGCCAGCGGCCTTCGGAGCCCTGTCGGCAGATCCAACCCGCCCAACGCCAACGGATCGAGGCATTAGCCACTTCAATTTTTGAGGCGGCGTTGCTTGCCCTCAGGTAATCCCGGTAGCGTCATGCAGCGTCAGCGTTCAAAGCCGCATTCGCTCGAAGAGCAGCTCGCTGCTGCGAAAAATCAACCGCAAGCGGCGATTTGTCGCCGGCCATTATTATCGAACATCAAATTCGAGCTGTAGCGTCCCGTTTATCGCCGCATGCCATTCCTCGGAGGCGGCACCTTGGGTTGGGCAGCATATACCTATTCCTGGACACTCGAGACCGGCACGCCGATCTGGCTGGTCGGGGACGACACTTCGTCGTATCCACCAAATGGTAGCTACTTGCCTATCGTTTTGGTCGATAGCGCAGTTGTCATAGGCACCGTGATTAGCGCATTGCCCTCAGAAATTGTCATCGAACTACATGGATACCGTAGGCGCATGCGCCCCGCTGCGCCGAAGTTGCCCGGTCGAACGAACAATTATCCCGGCTCAAAATGGATCCTGGGACCGCGCGTGAAGAAGCGCGGGCCGGTAGGTTTTTGAGATCGGTGACCGGATCGTTACTCCGACCGACGGTAGCCGGACTCGCGCTTTGGCCGTTTGGATTGTTGGACACGCCCGTTACGAAATCGTTGGAACAATTCTGGTTCGGAAATATTTATGCAAAGCTGATTCCAGTGAAATTTAGTGTGATTCCAGTAATGGTGATTATGCCCTCCATCTTATTGATAGACGAGCACGGAGTTTACAGGAAAGGCATCCGGGCATTGATCGAGGATGCAGATCTCGCCCGCGTTGTGGAAGGCGTTGAACTTCGAGGCGAACTCGGCGACTTCTTCGATCTACTGCTCATTGACTTCAACAGCCTTGATCAGCTTCGTTTGCAAGAAGCACGCGCCCGTACCCTCGCATGCGCCTGGCAGTTATGTCCACATCCAATGCTCGAAGCGATGTGCTGAGTTGCTTGGCCGCGGGTTTTCACGGGTACTTGCACAAAACTCAGACGGACGCCGAATGGCTGCGGGCGATCACCGATCTGCTTTCAGGACGGATATCCGTACCGCGGTGGCTCGCCGAACAGGACGATGCCGAAGCTGTCTCGACCGTCAGCTTGGAGCTTGAAAGCCTCCGTTTGACCGGTAGGCAGCGGCAAGTCCTTCCCCTGTTGGCCCGAGGCATGTCCACCAAGGAAATCGCTCTCGAGCTCAACATTGCTGCAGGCACAGCTAAAATTCACATTGCGGCGCTCCTGCGCGCGCTAGGTGCTCGCAGTCGAACGCAGGCTGCATTTGTCGCCGCCAAGATTCTGCGATCAAAGGCTTCGAACAATGAGGAGAAGGCTCTAATCCGGTTTCCACAAAGCCCCAGCGCTCCGTGGGGCTTTGCAGAACGCTCTACCCTACTGCCTAACAAAAAAATCTGAACTCGATTGAAACAGAGCCCTATATCAAACCTATCGCCCACAAGGGCATGTGGGCCGAGCCCAGAGCTGATGGCCGAGATCGAATACCGGGCGAAGTCGGCCGAGGGCAAGGTGAGGCATCCGTTCTTCAAGGGATTGCGGGAGGACCTGTGATGCAGAAGGTCTGGATTTACGTCGATGCCAGCAAGTCAGTCGGCGACCCGGATCACCTCAAAGTCTTTGCGAGCCCCGAGGCTGCCGATGCGTGGTTTGCGAAGAATGATCCCGAGGGCATGGCATTCGAATACGATGTTCTGGACGAGTCATGGCCGACATTCCAAGCGGAAAATATATAGGCACCGACGCTAATGGCATCGCCACCAGCGAGGCCGACCATCACATGAAATGTCCGGGCCAACGGTTCGACATGCGCGATCTTGGTCAGGTCGCCGAACACCAGCACGACGCCGAGATCGAGATCATCGAGGGAAGCCCACCGCGCGCTGCGGTGACTAACTGACTGGTGAGGACCCCGCGAGTGTGTTGAGAACCTAGCGACCCTATTTCGGCGGCTGTAGTGCCTTCAAGGTGCTTGCAATCGCGGGCGACTTCATCGGGTCGGGCCGCTCACAGTTGAGGCACTGAAAGACACGTGGAGGCATGCCGCTGGGTTGAAGTTCCCGCGCCACAGGACGCCCCGGTGCTTCGGGTCACCCATCGCCACCGCCCAGCAAAATACGCTTGCTTATGTCCAGTTCCAGACAGTCAGAAGAATCGGGACGGCCGAAGGGCTAGTTCCCAAAATCGGCCCTATACTTTCCATCCTCCAGCCTTGCTTTGGTCAAAGCCGCAGTACGGAGTGTCAACAACCCGACGATCGCCTGTTCAGTTGACGGCAAAACTGGGAGGAGGCGCCCATGGATTCCTTGGCGAACACCAAGCAAACCGACGATCCACACGATGCTAGTCCGGGACTGTCCACGCCAGAGATAGAGCTGGTAGCGCGCGCCGATGAACGGCTCGCGCATGCGTATGAACAGATCGCCCGCGCGGATGAACAGCTCGCGCGTGTCAATGAACAGATTTCCAAGCTGGAGCACGATGCCGCGCGGAAGAAGTCCGCGAACGGGTTTCGTCGGCCATCGCGTGGCAGGCCGGCGCCACGCGGCTTCATCGGCCTGCTGTTGACAGCGGGCATTTGTATCGCTGCTTTTGCTTCGCAGTCCTCTTTAGAGACGGCCAAGCTGATGACGTCCCGGTGGGCACCACAACTGGCTGCGGCTTCGCCGTTGCCGGCGGAAACACCGAAGCTCGCCGACCAGCAGAGTCCGCCTGCCGTTCAGGTGGCTGCGGCGGACGGTGCACTTTCGCAATTGCCACCTCCGGCTCAGCCCGCACCGCAAGACGCGGCAGCCGCCCCGATTCCTCCCGAGCTAACACAGTTGCTCCAAACGATAGCGGGTGACCTCGCAAACGTGCAGCACGGGATCGAGCAGCTCAAGACCAGCCAGGAAGAAATGGTCCGCGAGAATGCCAGGACCGCCGAGCAACTCAAGGCGAGCCAGGAGCAAATGGCCCGCGCGATCGCCAACACCTCCGCGCAGAACCTGCGGCGCAGGACGTCAGCGACTCCGCCGCCGATTGCCACCCCTACGCGTGGACCCATGTCGGCGCTTCCGCCGACGCAAGCCAGAGCGCAAGCGCGCGCGCCAATGCCATTGCGGCCGGGACAACAGTAGGTCGTCATCAGCGCCGCCGTCGCCACGTGCAACACGCGTCAGCGTCCCTGAAAATTTAAATCCCGGCGGCAACGTGATCGCGTTTTAGGTGAGATCGAAGCGATAAAAAAGCGAATCAAACAAGCCACCAGCGAGTTTGCACCTGTCATCGGCAAGCTCTGCGAGGCCATCGAGACGGCTGCGGCAATCGTGCCCGAAGCTCGAGAGCTTAACAGTTTTCTGTTATCGGTTGCGGCCGAAGTCGATAGCGTAGTCGATCCCTTATTGCGGGAGATGGATCAACACGCGGATGCGGTGCGAATCGGCCACCCTGCACTAGATCTCACGTGTTCAGCCAATGGGGCTCCGATCGAGCTGCCAAAGGAAAATAGTGATCGGCTACTTCGTTTTCCCGGATGGTTGTCTCGCAACACGGAGGTAGAAAAAACAGAAACAACGGAGAACCCGCGCAGCACAGCAGCGTGAACTATCGGCGCGCTGGGCGACCAGAGAAACCCCTCAATGCTCGTCTGTAGAACTCGCCGGCAAGAAGGTAAATTTCAACGCCCGGCTTCCATCGGCCGCTGTGCTATCGACCGCTGGGCATTGTCGGAAGAATTTTATGCGAAACGGTGCGTTCTTCCCCCTTCGCCTTCAGCCCGAGTTCTCAACAAGGGGATTCACTGATCAAGTGCTTGATGACCGTCGTTGGTGAGCATAGGCGCGTCGTCGCGCAGTTCGACCAGGCCCATTTCAATCAAAGTCTTCAAATCACTTGGACTGACGGGCGTTAATTTCGTTCGCTCGGCTTTGATATCGCGCAGCGCCCAGCGGAGGCGAATAGCTGTGTCTAAATCTAAACCGGCCAGCGGCGAGATTATCGTCGCTTGGTTTTCGCGTTCAGCCTCCGAGACAGGCGTAGCCACTGCAGATCCTGCGTTTATCGACCCACCTTCGGCGCTTGCATCCTCTCCGGCCATTGGATTGAATTGCGAAGGTTCGGCTACGGCGGAAGCTTGCCAGCGGGCTCTCATCGCCGCTGCAATTTCTTCCAGTTTGTCCTTCGTCGTCATTTCTTGACCTTCAGGGTTTACAAAACCGGGACGTAGCCTAGCCCAACCCCTGGGCGCCCGAAAGCGGCCAGGCTCCAGCTACCATCAACTAATGCGGATAGGGATTGCGGAGAGCATCCTATTTCTTCGCTTTCAGCGCCAGCTCGACCAGGCGGTTCAGCTCGTCTTCCTGATCTGCTGCTCATGCGCTACCGGCTGCGGCTCGAGCGCTGCGGCTTAGCAGTCGACGCTGACAAGAACACTGGCCAGCCGTCATAAACCGGCGCGTTTTTTTCTTGCAGGACACTGCGCTATCGACTTAGGCTGTCACCATTGGCTCAGAGGAGATTGTCAGTGGCGATAGGTACAGTGAAGTGGTTTAACCCGACGAAGGGATATGGATTTATTCAACCCGACAGTGGTGGCAAGGATGTCTTCGTGCACATCTCGGCCGTCGAAAAAGCAGATCTGAGCAATCTGAATGAAGGCGCGAAGGTGAGCTACGAAGTCGTGGCCAACCGCGGGAAAGAGTCCGCCGAAAATCTGAGAGTCGGATAAATTAAATCCGTCGGCCCGTCCGTATCTGAATGGGAAACGGCCCCAGCACGGGGCTAAGGCGCTGGGGTCGCCATTTCACCGCCGATACTCGGGACATGAGCCATTCGCGTTTGCGCAAACCTGTTGCCCCGCCGGCTGCACGCCAGAGGCCAATCGGTGCGTGACCACGGGTCCGCCGTGGACCAGATGCATTCCCATCGCCTGTGCCGAGGAATCTCGAAGGCCGTCCGCCGGGTCCCCTGGCCCGACGCGCGAGCCCCGAAAAAGCGCGGTGCTCGCCCGCCCGCTGCGCACAGCGCATACTTACGTGGCCCCACGTCAGATCTCCCCGCATTGCCCATTGACGAATCCAACCAAAGCACAGGTCGACGAGGCGACCAATCAATGCGTGAATGCGTTGACCCGAAGTGCGCAGTTGCGGGATTGCTTTTTCGAGGACGATGCCGGCAGGGCCGAAGACAAAAGAACTGGGCTGAGCTGCCCCGACCGTCAAGCTGCGCTGGCTAAGCAGTGTCTAAAACGCTGCGCCAACTACGCATCCGACACGACCCATTTGGTGTGCACCGGTAGCTATCCGAACACCGTCTGGCATATCTCCTTTGAGATTCTCGGGTGACACCGGCAATTCCGCGCGTGTAGACCTCTGCGGGCCTCCGCTAAGAAGCATCTTCGCGAAAAAGCCGCTACCGGGTTGAGAAGTGGTGACGGCTTCGACTTCCCGGCGTGAACCGGCGGGCCGTCTCAGTTACGCGCTCAGATCCGGCCGGGTCTCTGGCTCCGGTGGCTGCTCGGCCGCGGCCTCGTCCTCGGGCCCGGTCACGAGTTGCCCGAACGAATGGAGGTAATCATGCTTCTGATGTGATCGTGGATGGGGCTTCTTACTTGATGGCGGCGGCCATGTGATCCACTTCACTCGTAAGTGGTTAGACTTCGCGTGATGTGTTTTGGCGAAGGCGGACCGCGATTTTCGACGAGCGTCCCCGACGCTGCCAGCACATATTCAGTTGCGCCAACTCACGCAATGCGCGCGGCCGCGGACGCTTTCGACCCGTAACTTCATGAATCGCGGAGGAATACATGGCCAAGAGGGCGCGCAGGGAAAAGCCGCGCGGGCGACGATCCACAGCAGAGTATCGCACGCGGGTTATCGTCAAGTTTCGTGACCACGTCCAATTACCATACGATCGGACGGCGCAGAGCCGGATCGAATCGCTGGGCATTGGGCCATGGGAACGGTTGGCGGCGGAGTTCAAGGGGATCACGCTCATGCCCCTGTTCACGTCGAGAAGGCCGGAGGAGGTTCATGCCCTGGTCAATCGCGCAACGGCGACGGATCCAACCTATCGGCCGCCGAATTTTCTGACTTATTTCGTGGTGAACATCCCCGTCGACGTGAATCCCGAAGCTGTGGTAAAGGCGGTGTCGGGCTGGGCATCGGTGGCAACCGTGTACGTCGAACCTCCTCCGGTAGAGCCGCCAGTCGTGAACCCGGCGGACGATCCTCGCAGCTCGAATCAAGGCTACCTCGATCCGGCACCGGACGGGATCGACGCGGAATACGCGTGGGGATTGGGAGGCGACGGGACCGGTCAAGCCCTGGTCGATCTGGAATGGGGCTGGACGTTTAACCACGAAGATCTGGCTGCGCTCGGCATCACACTGATATCCGGGATCAACAATTCGTATTTCTTCCACGGCACCGGTGTATTGGGGGAGATAGCCGCGCGCGATAACACCGTCGGCTGCGTGGGAATCGCGCCGGCAGTTGCCTCTGTTCGATGTGTCAGCCAATGGCTCTCGGGTGGCGGCTATAGCACGTCACAGCCAATTCTGGACGCGATTGCCGTCATGAGCTTCGGCGATGTCTTGCTGCTGGAGGCGCAAACGAACCTGTGGGGTTACGTCAACGTCCCGGTTGAGATCGAGCCGGCGGTCTTCGACGTGATCCGGCTGGCGACTGCGCTCGGGATCGTGGTCGTCCAGGCCGGCGGCAACGGCGCCATGGATTTGGACACCGTCGTCAATCCGGCCGGCCAGCAGATCTTCAACCGCGCCAGTGCGGATTTCCAGGATTCGGGTGCCATCATCGTCGGAGCGGCAAGCGCTGCAGCGCCGCATGCCCGACTCAATTTCTCATGCTTCGGCAGCCGCATCGACTGCTACGGCTGGGGCGAGGACGTCGACACGCTTTCGTCGGATGCGACCAATACGGCAACCAACCTCTATACGACCTCGTTCAGCGGCACCTCGAGCGCATCCCCGATCGTGACGGGGGCTGCGTTGACGGTGCAGGGATTGGCGCAATCGATCCTCACGCATCGGATCGGGCCGTGGCAGCTTCGCACGATCCTAAGCCTCCCGGCCAACGGAACGCCGTCGCAGAACCCGGCAGTGGATCGTATTGGAGTGATGCCGAACCTGCGGGCGATCATCGACGGAAACATCCTCAACGTGGCGCCTGACGTCTACTTGCGGGATTTCGTCGGCGACGACGGCGATCCGCATGTGGGAGCGATTTCGGCGAGTCCTGACGTGATCCTGCGACAAACGGCGGTCGCAGACCCGCAGGGGTCATTCGGGGAAGGCAGCGGAACCGAGAACAGCGCGACGCTGGGTTTCGAGGCGGAGGCGGGACAGGACAATTTCATCTATGTGCGCTTGCGCAACCGGGGCGGATCGAATGCATCGAATGTCACGGCGACGGTGTACTGGTCATCGCCCTCCACGCTTGTCACACCGGACCTCTGGTCGCTGGTCGACTCGACCACGATCGTCAGCGTGCCCACAGGCGATCTGTTGACGGTGTCGGATGCGATCGTGTGGCCATCGGCGGGGATCCCGGCGACTGGACATTATTGCTTCGTGGCACTGATCGGCTACGCGCAGGAT
This sequence comes from Bradyrhizobium sp. TZ2, assembly GCA_043099345.1. Classification (GTDB taxonomy): domain Bacteria; phylum Pseudomonadota; class Alphaproteobacteria; order Rhizobiales; family Xanthobacteraceae; genus Bradyrhizobium. Next base: position 5,850,745 of record CP170752.1, read on the forward strand.
CCGGCGCCGGTGCCGACCGACTTCCTGGACTGGGACAAATTTCGACTGTTTATCCGCGCGAACAACAATGTGACATGGCGGAACTTCAACGTAGTCAACAATGTGCCGCCTCCTGCGGCCGATCCGCCGAATTACGTGCCGCTGCCGTTCATGGCGGCGGGCGCCCCGGACAAGGCGCGGCGAATGCGATTCGAGGTGATGGGTCGCCTGCCCAAGGGCGCGATCGCACTTCTGGAAATGCCTCGCCAGTTCGCGGACCTGCTGCAGGCGCGCCCGGTGCCCGTTCGAGGCGTGAAAAACCGCCACGCTGTTCACGTCCCGCTCAATCCCTGGGGGCGAACTATGTTCGCCGACGTACTGTTTCCGGCCAAAGCGCGGATACCAATGCGGCTTCTGGTGCGACTGCCGAAGGAGGTGCAGAAGCACGAGTTCGAGATCTGCGCATGTACGCGAACGAGGAAGTCGGGCGGGTGACATGGCGATTGGTACCACCGCGGAGGCAGGCATAGATCTTCCGCAGGCTTCGCGAATATTTCTGGACCCTGACAAACCCACAAGCCTCCACCAGACCAAGACAGATCAGTTTGATGTCGCGTTCAGGGCAGGCGATATTGCGACGTCTCGGTGCCGATTCACGGATGCGATTCCGAATATACTACCGGCTGGTCGCTACTCGGCAATCAGCACCTTACGCGCATCCCGCAATGCAGGACTCGCCTTCGGCCACCCCGAGTCGACGGTCTCTAAATACATGATCCGGCACCGAGGGCCGCCATCACAGACTTGGCGGACATTCCTGCGCAACCATGCAGACGCCATCGCGGCGATCGATCTCTGCGTGGTTCCGACCCTGACATTCGAGTGCCTGTTTGCGTTCCTCGTCGTCGGCCATGGTCGACGACAGCTCCTTTGGTTTGCAGTGACCTGCCTGGCGTCGCCGCTAGCGCGAGCGTCCGCTTCAAGCTGAGCAGGACTTCGATGGCCGCTTGGAGCGCCTCGATTTGCTCATCGATGTGTTCGTCGCTCATGGGGTGGGTCGCGGCGAGGATGGTCCCGATCTCGCTCATCTGCACAGCTCGAACACTTTTCGGTGCCGATAGCGGTGGGAACCCGGACCCGGCCCTTTGCGACCGACTTCCTCAGCGCTCGGCGGACAGCGACCAACTGCGCGTTCGCCTGCGATGCCCCCGGACCACGTGGTCCTCCTAACTGGCGATGCCGTCCATCTAGAACCTGATCCTGACCTCAACCATCTTCTCGCCGTGTGGGCGCGCGGACCTCCACGAATTGTTCCGCCTTCTGCCCCTAGGAACAAATCTAACAAACAGCAATCTGGGAGTTGATCGAGCGCAAGCCCTTGCGCGTGAGGGACTTCGAGCCTACGGCGTATACCCCACCGTATACCCCGACGCCTAGCCCAAACCCTCGAAACCTTCAGATTTTCTCTAGCTAAATGCTTGATTTTGCTGGCGATCCCGGCATGACTCGAACATGCGACCTACGGTTTAGGAAACCGCGAACCTAAAGAAAGTGTCTTACCTGGCGCAAGTTATCGCACGGAAGATTTGTGCGAAGTGCTGCCCTCAGGCGGCAGTCGTGATCAAACCCGTCTCCGCCGATAGTCTCCGCAAAACGGGAATATTCGCGGACAAGGCCGGAGACTTTCGGCCATTTCCGCCTTTGGGTGAGCAAAGTGACAGCCCGGAGACTGAGGTGGCTGCGCGAAAAGCCGGGCTTTCCGGTCCATTCTCGCGGTTCTGGGAGCACCTGGCCGAACGCACGAATGGGTGGCTGGAGTGGCAGGTATCGAACTCGCAAATGCCCGATTGAGAGGCTTTAGGACTGCCACTCTTCTCGGCTAAGAGAGATGGATTCGAAATGAATCGGCCAAACCCGCTCTGGCTCCCGGCAAAATTGGGAATTGGACTCCCGGTGCTGGTACGAAGGTTGCGGAGAAAAATGCATTCTCCAGCTCCTATCGAGAGCAACTAAAGCCGTCCCCTAAGTTCTCCCGAAAAAACATCGGCAGAACCCGCGGGATTCTGCGCCCTTCGCGCCCAAGAAGTACGGCGACCCAAATCTAGCTGGCGGAGGGAGAGGAACTGGGATCTAACCTTCTCCAACGAGCTTCTTCCGACTCCTTACCATAACACCACCTGCCAGCCGACTAGTCGGATAGAGGCGTTTCCATCACCTCAAGGATGGATCCCATTCCCTGTCGTAACCGAAGGGTGGTGCTGTCTTTGGCCGACAGGCCAAAAGCGACCATCGAGCGGCCGGTAACGGAATAGGTATCTCCGAACGGAAATGAAGCGAGCTGACCATCCGGCTGGTTCGTGTCGATCAACGCCAGCCAGTCCTTGCCGTCAGGCACATTCGGCAGCGTGAAGTCCACGACATCGAAGTGAGCGTTATAGACCAGCAGCAGCGTCGCATCCGAGCCCCGGCGCCGGATGCCGCTCTCCTGCGCCCGGCCGTCGAGAAGCAAGCCGAAACAGCGCGCGTTGCCATCATGCCATTGTTCGATCGTCATCTCCTCGCCGCATGGCGACAGCCAGGTGGCGTCCTTGACGTCAAGCTCCTCGTTGAGCGCGCCGACCACGAACCGGCTTCGGTACAGGATCGGAAACGCCTTTCGCATCGCGATCAGCTTGCGGGTAAATTCGCGCAAGGATCGGCCCCGTGATGAAATGCCCAGCCAATTGAGCCAGGTGGTCTCGTTGTCCTGGGCATAGGCGTTGTTGCTGCCGTTCTGCGAATGGCCGAATTCGTCGCCCGCCGGCAGCATCGGCGTGCCGTGCGAGAGCATCATGGTGGCTATGAAATTGCGCTTCTGCCGCTCGCGCAGTGCGTTGATCTCCGGATCGTCGGTCGGCCCTTCGACACCGTGATTCCAGGAATGGTTGTTCGAATGCCCGTCCCGGTTATCCTCGCCGTTGGCCTCGTTATGCTTGTCGTTATACGAAACGAGATCGTTGAGATTGAAGCCGTCATGGGCGGTGACGAAATTAACGCTGGACCACGGCTTGCGTCCGCGTTTGTTGAAGAGGTCGCCTGAACCGGTGATGCGCTTGGCGAAATCAGCGATCACGCCGGCATCGCCTTTCCAGAAGGCGCGCACGGTGTCGCGGAATTTGTCGTTCCATTCCGCCCAGCCCGGCGGAAACTGCCCGACCTGATAGCCGCCGGGTCCGATATCCCAGGGCTCGGCGATCAGCTTCACGCCGGCCAGGACCGGGTCCTGCCGGCAGGCATCGAGAAAGCTGCCGCCTTCGTCGAAGCCGTAAGGCTCCCGCGCCAGGATGGTGGCGAGATCAAAACGGAATCCATCGACGCGCATTTCGGTGGCCCAGTAACGCAGCGAGTCCGCCACCATCTGCAGCACGCGCTGGTGCGACAGGTTCACCGTGTTGCCGGTACCGGTGTCGTTGATGTAGTAGCGCTTCTGGTCCGGCATCAGGCGGTAGTAGCTGGCGTTGTCGATTCCCTTGAACGACAGGGTCGGGCCAAGTTCATTGCCCTCTGCGGTGTGGTTGTAGACGACATCGAGGATTATCTCGATGCCATGGGCGTGAAACTGGTTCACCATCGCCTTGAATTCATTGGCGGAGGAAGAATGCTGGTAGCGCGGCTCCGGCGCAAAGAAGGCGATCGAGTTATAGCCCCAGTAATTGCGCAGGCCCTTGTCGACGAGATAGCTGTCGTCGACGAAGGCCTGGATCGGCAGCAATTCGGCGCAGTTGACGCCGAGCGAGCGCAGATAGGCCGAGATGTTTGGATTGGCAAGGCCTGCAAAGGTGCCGCGCTCGGCTTCCGCGACCAGCGGATGGAGCTTGGTGAATCCCTTGACGTGCATCTCGTAGAAGATCGTGCGCTCCCAGGACGTTTCCGGCTTGCGGGAAGTTCCCCATGTGAACGCGGGATCGATCACCCTGCACTTCAGCATCAAGGGCGCGCTGTCGCGGTCGTCGAACGACTTGTCCTTGTCGGCGTGATCGAGGCGATAGCCGAACAATTCCGGTCCCCAGCGCAATTGTCCGACCAGCTGCCTGGCATAAGGATCGATCAGCAGCTTGTTCGGATTGAAGCGATGTCCTGCGTCCGGTTCAAAAGGGCCATGGACGCGATAGCCGTACACGATGCCGGGCCGCGCCGAGGGCAGATAGCCGTGCCACACTTCGTCGGTGTACTCCGGCAGTTCGATGCGCTCGAGCTCATTCTCGCCGGTGTCGTCGAACAGGCAGAGCTCGACCTTGGTGGCATGGGCGGAAAACAGCGCGAAGTTGACGCCCAGGCCGTCCCAGGTTGCGCCCAGCGGAAACGGCTTGCCTTCCCTGATATTCGAGCGTCCCAGCAGGAGCGCTTTCTGCAAAAGCGTCGTGCTCGCCGTCGATGACATGCTCATGGATTTTGCCCGCAAAGAAATAGAACGGGAAAGGCTTCAGACAGTTCCGGACCGATGTGCGGCGCACTGCTCAAAGTGGAGGCTTCTTGAGATGCAGGTAGCGCGGATTGAACTGCCCGATTTCCGCCAGCCGACGCCAATTCCGGACCACCACTTCACCGTTTCGAAAATCGACCGCGCGCGAAGCACGCAGCTCCTGCAGGGTGCGGTTGACGGTGGCCACAGACATGCCGAGCGTTTCTCCCAGTTGAATCAGCGTGATGGGCGCTGGACAGGTGTTATCGTCCACCAGCCTGAAAGCGCGGGCGCGATAGAACAGTTCGCAGAACAAATGCGCCATTCGCGCCGGCATGGTCCTGGCGCTGTTGTTGGTGATGGCTTCCCGGAAGATCGCGGCATCGATCAGCGTCTCCCGCCAGATGGCAAACCCGACCGGCGGGCGGCGATTGAACCCCGCTATGATGTCCTTGTGCGGTATCGATGCAATGATGGCAGGGCCGATCGCGCAGACCGCGTGATCCATCTGGTCGATGAACAGCGCCTGCGAGTCCGGCATGTCGCCGGCTATATGGAAAGAGATGTACTGCCGCCGGCCATTCGGCAGCAGGTGATAGCGCGCCACCATTCCCGACACCACCAGCGCGGAGACGATCGGATCGTCGCCCTGCCGGATCAAGTCTTCATTCGCTCCGAGCTCCCTGATGCTATGGCTGAACGAGCCTATCTCGTCGATATCCTCTCTGCTCAGGCGCGAATGCTCCTTGAGCTTCTTGATCAATATCTGATGCACCTCCGCCAAAACGGTTCCTTCCCTTAAATGCCGGAACCGTATCAAATGATACGATGACCATACGGCATACCCTCTAAACCCACGATCAGCGGGCGGGTTTCACTGGAGTGGTACGTATGTCGACATCCAAAACACTGGACGATCTGTTTCTCGATATCCTGAAAGACATCTATTACGCCGAAAAGCAAATCTACAAGTCGCTGCCCAAAATGGCCAAGGCCGCCCATTCCGATCAATTGCGGGCGGCATTCGAAAAGCACCACGACGAGACCGAGCAGCAGATCGCACGTCTGGAGCAGGTGTTCGAGCTGCTCGACAAGCCGGCCCGCGGCAAGAAGTGCGACGCCATCGAGGGCATTCTCGACGAGGGCAAGGAGATCATGGAGGAGTACAAGGGCGAGGTGGCGCTCGACGCCGGCTTGCTGGCGGCCGCGCAGGCCGTCGAACATTACGAAATCTCCCGCTACGGCACCTTGAAAACCTGGGCCGCGAAGCTCGGCTATCGCGACGCCGTCAAGCTGCTCGACCAGACCCTGGCGGAAGAAAAGAAAACCGACGTCGCCTTGACCAAGCTGGCCGAAAGCGAAGTCAACAGCGAGGCGGCCTGAGCCGGACTTCACCCGGTGAAGCATCACCATCTTGCAGGAGCGCACCCGAGGGCCGGCGGGCCGCGCCCTCGGATGTTACTGCGCATCTGGCACACGCTGGGGCGCGGTCTACAGGCGGGCCGAGGTCGCCGCACCAATAATCTGTTGAAGCCGAGGCCTGAGCGGAACTCAGGTCCGATGACGGACCGGGAGCTCGCGCGCGCCATCCGCGAAATCCAGAACTCGCCGCTTGTGGAACACACGGCGCCAAAACCAAAACGGAGCAACATCATGGACACCACCGCCGAACGCGTGCGCCAGCGCGCCTATGAGCTTTGGGGAGCAGAGCGGCAAGCCGGAAGGATCGGAGATGGATTTCTGGCTGCAGGCCGAGCGCGAGATCGGCAAGAGCGATGACGACAATGCGCCTCCAGCAGGACAAGCGCCGCCGCAGCCATGAGCTTCGGGCCGCGTCCATATGCTGCTGGCAACATTACAAAACCGCCATTGGCGGAACGTAAGGCGCACTCCCGGGGTTTCGTATCCCCGGCTTAGGGAGACCGCACTTATGAAGTTTGCCCTGATCGGCGCAGCGCTCATTGCAGCTGCCGCCTTCGCCAATCCCGCCTCTGCGCAGCGGGTTATCACCAATCCCGGCTACTGCGCCCAGTTCTATCCGAACGCCAACTGCCAGAACTATGGACCGGGCAATCCCTATACGGGCAGCTACCGGAGCAGGAACTGGAGCAACAGCAACGCGCGGATGTACCGTCACGGCATGAGCCACAGGCATTACAAGCACCGCGGCCACAAGCGCATACATTAACGAGCACGAACCAACTAGGCGGCCGGGTTGGCCGCCTTCTTGGGTGGCATTGTGACCGAATCCGATTCTGCGCCAAGTCCCGCATCTCCGGGAAGGGTGACGAAAATCTACGGCCGGTAGACAACGGCGGCGGTCGAACTCACCAGAGCCGCTGCGCCCTACATGGACAGTCGGGTCTTAATCGAACTGTCAATCTGCCGTTTCTGCGTGAAGGCGGCAGCCCTGCCGAATATGGCGTGGGCTAGATCTTGCCATTGCCAAGGGGTGGCTGATCATGTGCACCGGCGGCGCGTAGCGGCCTTTCTTGCATGATCGACATTTCAGTGCTGCCTCGAGCTTCCAGATCTGCGTGTCCCGCGGCCGGCGGATGTCGGCGAGCGGCAGGCTTGCGCGGGTTTTACAGAGGTTGCACTCCACCTCGAGCCAGCCGAGCCCGCCATTGAGACATTGCGCGATCGTCGGCGACGGCTCCGCCGGCCCGCCATAGCCCTCCATCCCGGATCGACCATGCTTCCGCTTCAGCCCGATCGGCTTCTATCGCACCCCGCATCCGGCTCTCGGACAAGACGTCACGCTTTCCCGTGCAACGCCATCTGCAGCTTCTGAACCATTTATTGGAGTTGATAGGTTTCCCAATCTCCAGGTCCTTCACCACGTAATGCGTCTGTCTTGAACTGAGGTCCCTTCCCTCCACAGGCGTTACCCGGCGGGCGCCGCCTGCTTGGCACGTTCGCGGGCGTTCTCCGCGCGGATCTTGGCGCCCTCTATCCTGGAGCCGTAGATCATCTGGCGCGATTTGGTGCTCATGGAGCGGCATTACAGCGGCGCTTGAAGGGGGCCGCAATGCCGTACCAATAGATGCCCGGAACGGCTGGACAGCCCCAGCGCTTGGTCGAGAGCAAAGGGGAAACGACATTGGCCGGCAGGACGGCAAGCGGATGGAAGCGCGCCTTCGACGATCCGATTCCCCTGCCCCGTGGCCGCGAGCTCGTCACTCTTGAATATGCCGGCGAATACATCACCAAGCTGCCGGAGGCCGTCCACATGGCAGCGGAATGGCAGTCCGCTATGGAAGCTCTGATCCTGGTCGCGACACTGGGCGGTACTCCTCCCTGTAGACTTTGGCCCCAGTTCGCCCGGCGCTGGGGCCGTTTCTTTGCCAGTCGCAGACAGGCCACCGTGAACGGGGAACTGGTTTGGAGGCTTGCGCGTTATCCGGTGTGCCGTTTCTGCCGATCGGCACAATCACCAACAACGGCCTCAGCTCTCCCCCGCGCTGGGGCCGTTTGTTCATGGAGGCGAATATGGGCCAAGGGATCCTGCTCTGGCTTCTGGGTGTACCTATTCCATCATTATCTTCCTGTGGTTGTTCTTCGGCCACTGACCACGGTGGAATACGGTGCAAGTGTGCAGCCCGCGCTAGGACCGTTTCTTTTAGGCGCAAGATCTTGAATGGAGGATAAGAGCTTAAGCAGATACGCGCTGCAGATCGAGGGCGTTGACGCGCCCGATGCCAAAGTCCTGTCGCTATCGATCAACTGAGCGCTGGACGTGGACTAAATAATTTCGGCCTATAGGCCTCTCGCACCAACTGGGGGGAGGACCTGCATGCAGGAGGCCGAAAGAGCTTTACAGCAGATCGCGTTCGGTCAAGTCATCCCGCCCTCGGGTAAGACGCGCCAGATGCACAATTACGAGATGATCAAACCTCGCGCGCGAGCCATGCGATCAGCTAGTCGCATACTCGATGCATGCACCCAACCATTTGAAGGCCGCAGCGGGGCCGCTGCGTTGTTCGCTGGCGTCGGGCGGGAAAAGGTGCCCCGGCTTGAATGGGCACATGCGGCGGCCTCTATTTGGGCTCGGGGTCAGTTTGCTTGTTCTGGCCGAGCTGCTGTTCCAGTTCGCGGACTACCTGATCAAGTCGTCCTTGGGTGAGAGGATCATTCGGTTGAGCGGCCAAGCGGCGCGCTACAGCGAGACCCTTTGTAATTCTTGCCGGTCCCATTTGGGTTCGTTACCCATGGCCGCTTCCCGAGTGACGGCAAGCAGCGCATCGGCTTAACCACGGTTCTCCTTAGTCACGCCGGGTGGCTCGGCAAGATCTCCCCTGATGTCCACCGTCGCCACCTCCCGCCCGGAGGCATCCGTTATCAAAATGCTTTCCGGCATACGATCTGCGCCTTCTTTGACCGCGATTGCCCACAGTTCGCGGGCGCACACCAAAGCCGCCTTATGTGCACTATCAAGGTCGGGGAGATCAGTTCCTTCCTCGTCCCGCGCCATGTCATCAGCGTTTCGGATATGGAAATAGTAACGGGGCATCTGATCGCGCTGCTCCTTGGAAACGGAGTCGCTAATCGGCGGCAGCAGGTCTGGGCTGCGAGAAGTCAGCGGTCAGCTGGCACTCAAGTTCGACGATCATGTCTCGCACAAGCCGCTCAGCCAACGGGTCGGTTGTCTCCGTTGCGACGAGGAGCCGTAGCTGGTGCAGCCGGTGCTGAAGGTCTTCGGGCGCTTCGTTCATCTGACGACCCTTCGTAAGACTCAAAGTCAGGCGACGGAGTTATGTTTCTGGAACTCTACAATTTTCCTGACCGGTTAGGTCGGCGGTCTCAAGCCCGGCGAAGCTAGCCAGTCGTTGATATGGCTCGCCACCTCTAATTGCCTGATCTTCGTGAGCAACGCGTCCTTCTCTGGGCCGGGCGGTAGCTTGTTGGTCTGCTCTTGAAGAGCTGCCAGCTCAAACTCGGCAAGGTGGCAACGATGATCGTGCCGACTGGCGGGAGGCTTGGGTGTTGTTTCCGGGCTCCGTTGCATATGTCTGGCATGTGGGCCGTCATACAATCGAAGTCCAGCAATCGCTGGAGGCCAATGGGTATTGAAAGCGCAGATCAGTTGTTATGGAACGACGACGTCCGCTCTGCCCTCGACAGCGGATATCCCACCAAGCAAGAGCCTGATTGAACGGAAACGCCAACAACAGAGTGGGGAGGAATGCCGCTGCACGCATTATCCGCTTTCCGTCGCGATGTGTGCAGAAAACGACCTAGGCACCCAAGCCGCCAGCTCGCTCAAAGCTAGCGGATATTATTGTACTCTACCTGTGATCCGAAATTGCGATATGGCACCCAGTCCGCCGCTCGCTGGGTGGATGAGTTGCGGTGACCCAAGAGGCGGCTGAATGCTGAGCAGCCTGGACTTGTATCGCGGAACCTAGCTGCTTTGGGATTCTTGATGTGATGCTCTGACCTACGCCTTCTCATGGAGGAGAAACCTCGCGTGTCACCAGCTCAATGGACAACGGCCGTCGGCAATCTCACCAGCCATCCCGCTGCATTTTTTGTTGTCATCCTTTACGGAATGTTCTGGTTTTTGTTCGAGCCGAGCACATTCGACTGGCATGCGATCGCGACACTAATTGTCTGGACCATGACCTTGTTCATTCAACGAGCGGATCGGCGAGACACGCTCGCGATCCATGCGAAACTTGACGAGCTTCTGAAAGCGACTCGCGAGGCGCGAACAGCGCTCGCTTCGATCGACGAAAGAGAACCGGAGGCCATCGAGAAGATCCGTGACCGGGAGCGGCGGGAGGCCGAGTCACGTTAGGATTGCGATCCGCTAGTACTTCCCGCCTATAAAAAAGAGGGCCTAAGAGGCAGCGCGGCTTTACCCGGCTTCCGCGGTACTACGAACGTCTCCGCCACCCCAGGGCGCCCAGCCTGGAGCGGTTGCCGGGTGGGGCTTGCACCCACTGGAAAGCGCCGCCTTTGCACGGCGCACACCCATGTCGGACATTCGCCTGTAAATCACAGGCCGTTCGGATCGGGTAAGGCGACGGACTTCAATGCGGCCTCAACCATTCCAGCCCGCCTTGCGCAAACCCTCGACGAGATGAGCGTGGTCCTCCGGCCGAAACCACGGAGCTCTCTTGCGGACATACATGTCAAATGCTCCCGGTGCGCGCGAGACGGCCTTCTCCAATGCTCCCTTCGCTTCCGTTATGCGCCCAAGTTGGCCCAGCGCCGCCGCGGGCCAGCGGTAGATCATCGGAAAATCGGGATACGACCGGATCAGCCGTTTCGCGGCTTCGATCGAAGCCTCGTATTCGCCGCAGAAATACAGACCACAGGCAACGTGCAACAAACGTACTGCCAGATACGGATCGCGGGGGTCGAGCCTGATACAGGTTTCGAGAGCCGCGAGCCCTTCCCTTGGCCGTCCTGCGAAGATCAGCGTCGCGCCTCGGTGGCCATGCGCGATGGCCAGATTTGGACTCATTGAGAGAGCTCTCTCAATCTCCGCCAACGCACCGTCGGCGTCGCCGCGCGCTTGCAAGGCCCAGCCGAGGCATGAACGGGATTCTGCATCGGCGCCATCGAGCGCGACTGCCCGACGCGCCAGGGCTTCGGCCGAGCGTTGCGCGTTTGGCAGATCCAGCTTTTGGTAAATCGCGGCCGCTTGCAGCTGATACAAGGCGAGCGCGCTGTAGCCCCCGGCGAAGGTCGGGTCAAGATCGATTGCCTGCTTAAAAAACCCTCTGCCGTCGCATCGTCGTCTGGGGTAGCTTTGCTCAGATGCCACAGACCGCGCTGATAGGCCGCCCAGGCATCGAGGCTCTCCGGTGGCTTGCGCATGGCGCGTCGCAGCTCGGCGTCTGCAATGGCGGGGGCCAGGGCGGTCGTCAGCGCTTCGGTGAGCTCGTCCTGCATCGCGAAAATATCGGCGAGATCGCGGTCGTAGCGCTCGGCCCACACATGGTTGCTGGTTCCCGCCTCTATCAGTTGCGCAGTGACGCGGATCCGATTGCCGGCCTTGCGGACGCTACCTTCGAGCACATAGCGCACGCCGAGCTCGCGTCCGACCTGTTTCACGTCGACCGCTCGGCCCTTGTAGGTGAAGGACGAGTTCCGGGCGATGACGAACAGCGAGGGATAGTGCGCTAGTGCCGTAATCACATCCTCGGCGATCCCGTCGGAGACGAACTCTTGCTCGGGGTCGCCGCTCATATTGGTGAATGGCAGCACGGCGACGGACGGTTTGTCGGGCAAGGCGAGCGCCGGGATCTCAGTTTTGCGCGTCGCGGGCCGCTGGCTGGGATCGATGATGATACGGTAAACGTGGACAGGCCGGGCGATATTCTTCAGCGTTTGTTCGCCCGCGTCCTCGACGTCGAAAGACACCTTATCGCGCGCGTGACTGAGGACTGTACGCGAGATACATATGCCGCCGGGTTCGGCCAGCGCCTCAAGCCGCGCCGCGATGTTCACGCCATCGCCGTAGAGGTCTCGGCGTTCGATCATCACGTCGCCAAGGTTAACCCCGACGCGAAACTCAATTCGTTTTTCCTGCGGCACGTCGGCATTGCGTTCGACCATGCCCTGCTGAACCTCGATCGCGCAGCGAACTGCATCCACCACGCTTGGAAACTCAATTAGAATTCCATCACCGGTCGTTTTCACCGATGCGGCCGCGATGTTGCTTGTTCTTTGGATCGATCAGCTCGCGGCGAAGGAGATTGAGGCGAGCAAGCGTGCCCTCCTCGTCCGCACCCATCAGCCGGCTATAGCCGGCAATATCGGCGGCGAGAATAGCGGCGAGCTTGCGTTTGGTCTGATCTATAGCCATTGGGGTCGGTTTCCCCAGTTCCTTATCTCCATACTACCACCAAATGCTTTGCCTTTGGGGTCATTCACGGGGGATGGCGCGCCGTGAGATGGGATATCGTCCGCGCTGCATAACCCAGCGCAGATAGCTGCTAGACGCACCTAGATTAGGTATCTTGGTAACTTCTCGATCTCGCGAAGACCCGAACAGCCCGATGCTCCGCTCACTGGCGCTCGAACAGCTTTGGCGTGAACATATGCTGGCCCAGCTGACCGTCGACCAAGGCACCCCACGGGCCATGTTCATCGCCATTGGCCCTCGCCTCAATCGCCGGGTGATGGCCGCCTTTCGCGTTTACGAGAATGAACTGATCGATGCCGACGACCAAGACCAACCGCGTCCCGTTCCGGGCCTTTACGCTGGAAAGCTTCATCGATGCCCTTGCCGAGGCCGGTGCCGATGGCGTCGCCCGCGACTTGTGGGGCCGCTACGCCGAATTCGAACGCGTCTATCGCCTGTCCTTGGGCGAATACCTCGAACGGCCCTCAAGCCATGCCGTCGCAGCGCCTCTTGCCCCGCCTTCGTCCACAGACGGCGAAGCGTCGCTTCAAAAGGCCACAACCAGAACGACGGCCAAGCGAACAATGAAAAGCAAGTTGCAGAAGGTCGAGGGAGTGTCCCAGTGAAGAACGACACCCTCTTGACGGTCGCCGACCACGTCGAACTCCTTGTGAACGGCCTTCATCCTGACACCGATCACTGGAGTGGGTGCACTGCCACATCGCCCGGCAACCGCCGCCGCTCGACGAGCGGGTCGCGGGCGTGCCGGGGACGCTCGCTGCGATCGTCATGAAGCTCCTCGCCAAGACCGCCGAGGATCGCTACCAAACCGCAGCCGGGGTCGAGGCAGATGCCGAGAGCCGAAAGAGCGCCTGCGCTACGCCGCAAGGTGAAGTCCGTTGTTGGCACTTTTGAGACATGCCGACCTGCCGTGACGGTGTCCGCTTCCGAGGGGATAGCGTTGCAAAAGTCGAAAATTGAACGACGCCGAAAATCTCGCAAAAGCCGATTTTTAGCCGACTCCACCACTGCAATACTGCGTAGCGCCAATACGAAGCTCCGCGGTCGTTTTTGTGTGAGACGATGTGGTCCCTCATATGGCCGCGTGCGAAAGGCATCAGCCGTCCTGAAAAATTTTGGTCGTCACCCCAAAAAGACTTTTTCAACATCGGGTAATGGACGGCAGCTCTCCTTCGAAGACCGGTAGGATCGGTTCGGTCGTTAAAAGAGGAGAGCAACCATGGAATATTTTGCTGGACTGGACGTTTCGATGGAAGAGACACGCGTATGTGTCGTGAACCGCGAGCGGCCCGCTCCAACTGCCCGAGGGGGACCGGCGGAGCGCAGCGAGATGAACTCAAAACGCTTTGTGCGCTCTATCTCTTGAAAAACTGCTTCACCGCGGAGTCGAGGTGTCGGTTCGCGCGCCGCCGCTAATGGAGACGCCGCGAGTGCGGCATCTATGTCGCGGTCGCGATCGTAGCGAGCCGATCTGAAGGGCCTTCCTTACCACCGAATGGCGGATGCACCCCCGAAGTGCCGGCGATCAAAATGACCTTCTGCGTCGTTTTCTCTTTTGGCTTTGACCCGAATTGCACCTGCTCAACCTCTTCGCATTCGCAGCCACGCGTTTTCGGTATCGATGGACTATTCTATCGCCCGAAGTGCCAGACATTAGACTCGCTGTAGCTTCAAGAGCAGCATTTATCTTTTCACGCACCATTAGTTCAGCTTCGCACCGGGCGCTTTTGCCACCCTGCATCAGTTTCATCATCCGCAGAGCTACAACGCCATTTGCCTCGGCTGCCAGCATCATCAAAGAGGCGAACATCCGTCTGTCGGCTCGGCGTGGTTTGAAATTGGAAACTCTGTACATCCGTCAGCTTTCTGCCTGTTATGAACCGGGTCAACATTTGTGGCCGAAAGGCTTGGTCCTCATCCAGGCAATTCGTTCTCGTCATCGAAAACGTCGGGCCGTCCTTTTAGTTTCTCGGGGCAGCGGCCCCCAACAAATCTCACAGCGAACGAAGTCGGGTTCGTGGGCAAGCTGGGGGTTCGAGGTTTCGGTCATGGTGCGACCACGTCACGCAACTTTGATACACAGGCTAGTCTTGGGGCATAACAGCGAAACGCCACAAATAACTCCCTTGGCCGGCTTAACCGAGGCTGTGTTACTTTTTGAACAGACGATCAGTGCCCGCCTTGTTCAATCCGGTGGTCGCCTGCATCGATCCATCCCTGCGATGCAGGCAAACTAAGCCGTCGCAGGGCTGTCCAGCTCGGCTTTCTTCCTGCCGATTGTCCTGACGGTGGTCGCGGAAGACGGCCGCGGCGCCGCGTCGCGGATCGAGATCGAGGCGGCGCGGGGGTGGATGCAGTAGGCGGCGCTAAATTCAGAGTGGTCGAGAAATGTCCGCTTTTGGTGCATTCCGGACTCAAGTCGGACATTACGGCACTTCCGAAAAGTGCCAACGGCCGACGCTGACGCCCGCTCCCTCGCCGTGAGCCCGCGCTCGCCGAGCCGAAAGCAAGCAGCGGTTCGGCTTGAAGTCATCGTCCCGGCAGAGCTGTGAGCTCTCGGGACGCGTCGATTCCCTGTGAACGGATATCCGGCCATTTCTTCCGAATACTTCCTGAACATGTCGATCCGCCTGCTTGCAAATTCTGCAATAACGGCGAAAAATTCGCATGGTGACCTGATCGTCGCAAGCCTCTGGCTGAATTCAAAAGCAAATTGCATGTTGGCTTGTGCCATTTCCAGAAGCGTCGCCTGATAAGCCTGCATGTTTGCCGGCGCTAAAGAAAAATCAAACCCTTTCTTTGGATTATTATCCCTCATCATCTGACTGCAGCCATCTTGTAAGGCAGTCACCCGATCGGGAGCGCTTCGCTTTAAATCGTCATGTGGCTTAAGAGGCGAGTCAGTCGCGCCTGCGGCCACAGAGCGCAGAGGGTTGTCTTTCGGGCTTCTAACAACAGCCTGCTTGTTTCGTTGGGCTCGCGCGGCTATTTTCGGTCTGCGGGCGCGCTTTGACGCTATGGCGGGTTTACGTTTACTCATCTGACGCTCCAAAGGGAATGGCTAGGTCGACCACGACGGTCATTTCTGAAAAGACAACAGGCCTTGCGATGTAGCGTTCCAAACGCGGGATTATGGGACGTTCCTGATGTCGATGATGATTTTAGGTAGCAGCATCGTGCTCATCCGCACGTCAGATGACAGAATCAGCCGCCAATCGGTGTTCTACCTAGGGGGCGCAATAAGTTGCAGCGACCACGCGGGGCGGGAAATTGGCAAGTGAAACCATTCGGACTCTGGTGCCCAAAAAGGCAAAAATGCCCCCGCTACTATCGTTTTTATTTGCCTGCGATATACCCAAAGACAAGAGCGGCTATAGCCGCTCTTGTTCAATCGGAAGGGACGCCAAGTTAGGCGACGCGCCGGATCTCCTCCATGTTTTGCTTGATCTGCTTTCCGGTGTCTTCAGCCATTTTGAGGGACATGTCGGCGATCCTGCGACTGCACTCCAGAGCAGCTTCTACAGTCTCACGCACCATGTCACTTTGTAGGGCTGCAAAGTCTTGAGGAGTTCGGCAGGCCCATAACTCATTCATGTGGCTCATGTTCTTCTCGACATGATGCTGCACCATCTGGAAATACTCTCGAGACATTCCACCCATCGCTTTGGCAGCAGCGGTGCCGGTGTAAAGTATGGTCTGCGCGTTGCGGGCCGACCGTTCAGTTGCCTGCTGCACCCCGTCTCCTGACAAACCGAGCGTGCGACCAAATTGCTCGGAAGACTGGCCCATGACCGAAGTCGCCATGTCCAGGCCGAAGCGACATGCGTTCTGTAACGCCTCGGCGTTCTGCTTGAGCAGATTAGCACTCGCTCGGGCCACTTCCTCCCCGGCTTCAGCCGCAGCTTGCCCGACACGCGCGGTCTGATCGGCTGCAGCTTGTCCGATGCGGCTGGTCTGCTCAGCAGTTCTCTCGGCGGCGCGGCGGGCTCCGTCTTCCATGCCGTGCGTAGGCTTGTCCTCTTGGGGTGGGTTTGCCATCCTTGTTCTCCCTTTATTGCATAATGACGTGTCCCAGCTCTCCTTTCCGAGCAACGCGATTTGGGTGAGACCGTTCCAAGGCCGGCTATCGTTTACGCGATCCTCGATGGCACTTAGGAACGTAGGCAACATGTCCCGGTTATGTCGCAGAGTGGCACTTGGCTGGGCCATGCCGCTGGCTATTCACCTCGCGAGGCTTAGCAAATGCACTCTGCTGAAATCGTCTTCATCGTTGTGGGCGTTCTTCTTGTTCTAGTGATCGGCAACATCGTGCTCTCGTTCGTGGCTGAACGGAAGAATCCGCCCATAGGCAGCTTCATCGAGTGTGAAGGCGTGCAGCTTCATTACCTCGAGCGTGGTGATCCGGTCGCGCCGAGCGTGGTGCTGTTCCATGGCAACGGCTCGTTGATCCAGGATCTCATCATCAGTGGGCTTGTCGACCGCCTCGCTCGCCACAATCGGGTTCTGTGCTTTGATCGGCCAGGCTTCGGATACAGTCAACGGCCCCGCGCGCGCATCTGGACGGCAACATCCCAGGCGGCGCTGTTCGTGAAGGCCCTTAATCAACTTGGTGTGCGCGATCCTGTCGTGCTGGGTCACTCGTGGGGGGCGCTAGTCGCCGTCGCCTTCGGATTGCAAGATAACTACGCCGTCCGTGGTCTTGTGCTTGCCTCCGGTTATTACTTTCCGACACGGCGGTGGGACTTCTGGATGATGTCAGGTCCAGCGGTGCCGGTGTTGGGTGATTTGATGCGCTACACTGTCGCCCCGGTTATTTCCTGGGCCATCCTGCCTGCATTGCTTCGTAAGCTTTTTGCCCCTCGCTCCGTTCCGGGCAATTTCAAGGATCGCTTTCCAGCCTCCCTGACGTTTCGGCCGAAGCAACTGAGGGCGGCCGCGGAGGAAAGTGCGTTTCTCATTCCGGAAGCAGCGCGACTGCAGTCTCGCTATTCGAGCATTCGGTGTCCGGTCCATATCTTCCACGGAACAGGGGACCAGCTGATCGAAGCCGAACAGGCCAGACGTCTACACAGGGTGCTCAGCCGCTCGGACCTGCACCTCATAAATGATGCCGGACACATGGTGACCTATGCCGACGGTGGCGGCATAGCGCAAGCAATTGATAGCCTGAATGTTTGTCTCGAGCGGCCTTTGCGGATCATCCCGTCGCGTGATGAGGCCAGCAGGATTTAGGAGGGAGGACCATCGTGCCAAAAGCGCGTTTAGATTGGGATCGAAAAAATCTCTCCTCTAATTTTAGATGGAAAAATGGCGCTGTAGGAACGTAGCACTACCTCAAGCGTGATCTTACTGCTTTTCGGTCAGCGAGCAGCGGCCGGCAGCGAAGCCCGAAAAGGCTGGCGGCCCCGGCGTGCCTCTCAGCGCGACCAAGGCCCTGGACATCTGCGCCAGTGATGAACGTCGCGCTGACTTCTAAAGCGGCATCCAGCAAAGGCTGGCTATTCGAGCTTCGACTTAGGAACGAGATGACCCCTCCGATTGGAACGAGAGCATGAGCGAGACACTTGAACGGCGAGGTTCATAGAGTTGCGAATCATGCGTCAATCAATTCGCCCCCTCAATCGTGCCCGGCGGCAAGGATCAGACCGTTTACTTGGTTATCGACGACTTAGGATATCTCGGAGAGGTTTTGCGGGAGACTGGCATTGAGTCGACCGACCTAGAAGCTGTCATCAACGACTTGCTCGAGGGTCAATACCGCAAGCCCGTGCGCGTAATCGCCTTCAACGCAGCCGAAGGCTGGTCGCGTGACGTCTCCGAAGATATTGCCCACGAGTTGCGCTGGCGCAGCGTTTTGCAGCTTACCGAGCTTCCGGAATGCCTTCAGGACTTCGTCAGCACTATGAAGCGAGCGACCGCAGGCGGTTGACGCTGCGGCTAGTGTGACGTCGCCAAAACGAGAGGACCCCAGCTCCGTGCGGGAACTGGGGCCTAATCCTTTGGATTTTTTGGCCGAGGGCGGCGGCCCCGGCCAGCATATCAAATCCCCTCTCATCAGAAACGACGGTCCAAAAGTGAACATTGTGGAAGATTTAATGTTCTGACATTCGCATTTTAAGCCCCGTCCGGCTAGCTAGCGGGCCATGCGGAAAACTGCGTTCCTGCCCTGCATCCCGACCGGCGGTGAGCGGGTCCCATCGCATCCCGATTGGCTGCACGAGATCAAGCATGACGGCTACCGCCTGATACTTCAGCGAGACGGCAAGCGCGTGCGGCTCTGGACCCGGAATGGTTATGACTGGAGCAATCGTTTCCCGGCTATCACCGAAGCGGCGCTACGATCAAAGCGGCCGGCTTGTGGTCGACGGAGAAGCAGTATTGCTGGGGGTCGATGGCATCTCGGATTTTGCCAGACTTCACAGCCGGCAGTTCGATCAGGAAGTGCAGTTCTTTCGGCTCCGCTCTACCTCTGAAAGATAGCGGCTCGGCAAGCCCACCGCATTCACGGCGATAAGCGCATAGTGTGTGTTGAGGCGGTCCAAATTTGGATTGGTCTACTGCACGCCGCAGCGCGCCTCACGGCCCTTGTCGCTCGACGCCTTCGATCGGGCCTGGCGGCGTTCCAGGCGGAATTATAGGTCTGGGCGCGATCACCGATGCAGCCATTCGACGACGCTGAACGCCGACCGCTGGCCCGATCATGTTCGGCTGTCGGACATCGAACCCGGCTTTGTTGCACGCAAGAGCGGCGATGTCGGGACGGCAAGAAGCCGTCACCGGGGTCAGGGATACGGTGACGGCTCCCTAGCTTGCAGCACAGTGTCCAGACAAAGGACGGGGCCGATGGTCCACCCAATCGGTTAAGGGAATGTTAACGGCAACGCCTATCCGCTTATGAGGCAGCCTAACTGGTCTGCACCACTCACGCATTGATCTGCGTCAATCTCCTCCCGCTTCCTCCCGATGGAATGATATCGCGTCCGGGAGAGGACGCAAGACAGAGGACGGGTCCGGCGCGTGAACCCTCACCGGGGCCGTCTTTGACACTCGGTCAGGGAACGCGATCATTGCGGCTCTACTGCACCATAAAGCCTCCGCGCAGGATGCCGTGCTGCTTGAGCCAGGCGACAGCGCCGAGCAACTCGGCCAGCGATTGAAACGCCGCTACGATCGCTAGCAACAGCGGCAGGGACTGGTCCGGCCTAGCCGCGCCGCGCTCGCCGAGTGGCTTGACAGGCTGCTCGCGCAGGACTGACGCACGACGGCTGGAGCGATCGAACCCCTGGAGGCCGAGAGCAAAGGGGAACCGGGTCGCTTGGCAGCGACGTAGGTGTAATTCTTATTGGCATATTGGGGGGCACCAGTTTTGGCATCTTGGCCGTTACGGTGCGCAGAGCAAAACCTCCCTTGTCATCCAAAATGCCGTACTCCTCCAGATCAACGCGCTTGGCGTATGGCGCTGGCTTCCGAAGGCCGACAAGGAAGTAAGGTTTGACCTGTACTCAGATGCCGTCACTCGCAAAACCCGTCGCGCCGCAAGAAGGCTTTGTTAATAGCGACCGCCGCTTTGGCACCTTCCGCGATGGCGATTGCGACTAGAAGGACGTCGCGCGATACGTCGCCAGCTACATGTACGCCCGGCACGGTCGTCTCCTCTGTAACGGGGTCCGTGACGACGCCTCCTTTTTATCGCGTTTGCAGCCGAGACGCTCTGAGAGATCGGAGGCCTGATGGCAACCCGTCGAGAAAAACAGGCCTGCCCGATATAGATCCGGACCGTTCCTAAACTTGATCTTCGTGAGTATCCCATCTGTCCCTTCAAGGAACTCGATGGGCTCGGGCCGCAGCGGAATATGGTGTTCTCTCAGCTTTTGCGCTGCATCCGCACTGATCTCAGTTCCGTCGCTGCAGGCCACTACATCCGTTATCCAGTGCTTCATCATGACCGCAAGATCCACGCCCTTATTCCCCTTGCCGAATGCGACCACAGGTTTCCCGGCGTATTCGAAGCCGTCGCAGTACAGACAGTGATGAACAGAAACGCCATATAGAGCCTCTATCCCCGCCACCGCGGGTAGCTCGTCAATGAGACCTGTAGCGAGCAGAATCTTGGAAGCGATACCGACCGCACCGTCGGCACAGACAAACTTAAATTCATCCCCGGTCGGTCTGATATCGGTCACCCGCGTCCGGCGGATTGAAACAGACTTGTAGCGGGAGAGCTCGTTCCTTGCCTCGTCCAGTAAGGTTGATGGAGACCGTCCCTCCCGCCCGAGCAGGCCGTGGATGGCACGCGAACTCCGGTTACGCTGCCTTTCGTCATCGCAAAGCAAAACTTCGCGGCGGCATCTACCGAGAATCATCGCAGCGCTTAGCCCGGCAGGTCCCCCGCCGACGATTAGAACATCAATCCTCATGCCGATTGCCTTTACGCCTTCATATGGGGTCGTCCTAGAGACGGAACTAGTGTCTACCGATTTCGTTCTGTGTTGATGCCAAAGAAGTTCATCAAGATAGAGATAGTCCAAGACTCCGCAAACCTTGTTCTCATCCGCGGATGGTCCCGTCCCGTTCCAGTCGAACATTGGCGGCACTTGGGTAGACTGAATGCCGAAGTTACAAAGGCGACATCGCTGTTCGCCAATGTCGGCTACCAGGTCAGCACCAACGCCAACGCGTCTGCATATAATGGGAAGGTCGGACTGCGTGGTGATTGCAGCGGTAGACGAGACTTTTGACCGTGAGTGCCGGTGTACGACAAATCCAGCCGACCACGGGATCTTCTCCCGATGCGACTTCAGCTACGATTAGGAGGGCAATATCTATCTCAGTCTAGTCGGCAAGCGCCTGACCACCAGCTGTACAACAGTGAACCAGGGTTCCCTCGAGCCAACACAGGAACCCTGTTTCGGAATCTAACTGGGAAGGCCCGTGATATTTGCCGCGACGATCTTGCGGTAGTGGTCGATGACATGAGTCGGATCGCCGCCACGTATGATGATTGTCTGAGCCTCTCCGAACGCATCTATCTTTTCGGTAAGCATCAAAGCATTTCGCTTGAGCTACTCTAATGGGCAGAACAGTTGCGTGGAGAAATGTATGTCTGCCCGCCTCACCAAAGTCCCGATGGCGTCATGGCGGACGTCCGTCTCGGCGTGACGGTGACCGCCCTATACACGCTCGTCGGAATGGGGCTCGTCATCGCCTTCATGTGAGCAGGTTGGTGGGCACCCTGCCGAACTCGTCCGTCGTCGGCTTGTCGCCTGTCGAACTGGGTGCCGGCGCAGCCGCACCCGAGCCGCCGGTCTCATGGAAAGTTTCCTTGCGCTTGGATGGCGCCGGTTCGCTCAGGTGCACTGCATCAGCCTCTAACGGAATCCAGCATGCAAGGGCGTTGGCGACCTCGGCACAGCGGGTCGCAGGGACCAGGGGAACTGAGCCAAATCTTTGAAGCGTCAACCATCGCTATCGGGCGATGGGCCGTTCCAGGGCCACTGCTGACAGCCAGCGGAAGTCGGCGGGTCTCTAAACCCAGCCGCGGCTCCGCGATCGCCTGACGGACGTTGGTGTGTGGAATGAGGGCCCAGGCGGCTGCAGTAATCAGGGCGCAGCCTGAAGTGGGCCGAAAGCGAGAGCGCTGGAACGTCTTTGCATTGTGCCCGTTGGCCTCGGGTCCCGGACCAACGTCGGAGGAATTTCAGATCGGGTCCTGGAGGGACGCGAGGTCACATGGAGGTAAGACCCAACCCAGCGAACAAACCAGCACGCCTCAAGGATGCTCTCGAACGCAGCCAGCGTGACCTCGAGGATTTCTTTGAGAACGGAGCGGTCGGTTTACACTGGGTCGCCTCGGACGGTTCGATCCTCCGCGTCAATCAGGCGGAACTCGATCTTCTCGGGTACACCCGGGAGGAATATGTCGGCCGCCATATCGCGGAATTCCACGCCGACAACTCCGTAATCGACGACATCCTGGCCCGCCTGACGCGGGGCGAAAAGCTCGACAAGTATGCAGCGAGGCTCAAGGCGAAGGATGGCTCGATCAAGCACGTGCTGATCAGCTCCAATGTGCATTTCCACGACGGCCAGTTCATCAACACCCGCTGCTTCACCCTCGACGTCACCGACCTGAAGAAAGCCGAAACCGCGCTGCGCGAAAGCGAGCAGCGCCTGCGTGCTATGCATGAGCGCGCCTTCGCGGGGATCGCCGAAGTCGATCTCGAGGGCCGGTTTCTCAGGGCTAACGCCCGGTTCTGCGAAATCACGGGTTACTCGGCCGACGAGTTGCTGAACTGCAGCTTTGGCTCGATTACCCATCCCGATGATGTCGGCTCGGACCTGGACAATTTCGCCGCCCTCCAGACCGACACGTACCAAATTGAGAAACGTTTTCTCAGAAAAGATGGGACGACGATCTGGGTGGCCGTCTCCGCCTCGATCGTGCGGGATGATCACAGCCAGCCGCTTTACGGCATCCGCATCGTGCAGGACATCACCGAACTCAAACGCGCGCAGGCCCGCCAGAAACTGCTGCTCGACGAGCTGAACCACCGCGTGAAGAACATGCTGGCGACGGTCCAATCCGTCGCGATGCAGACCCGGCGCAGGGCAACCGATCTCGATGGCTTTACGCAGGCCTTCGAAGGTCGGCTGATGGCGCTCAATCGCGCCCATGAACTGCTGACGCGGGAAATCGGGACTGGCGTGCTGTTGCGTGACCTGCTTCTCGAGATGGTGGCGCCCTATGAGGACGCTGCGGGAGAGCGCTTCCGCTTGAGGGGCCCCGAGATCCGACTGGGCCCTGAGGTAGCGGTGACGCTCGCCATGGCCTTCCATGAACTCACCACCAACGCCGCGAAATACGGCGCGCTCTCCACCCCTCACGGGTGCGTCAGCATCGAGTGGCGAAGCTCCGCACCCGACTCCCTGACGATCGACTGGGCGGAAACCGGTGGGCCCCCCGTCGTCAAGCCCACGCGGCGAGGCTTTGGCTCGGACCTCATCGAAAGAGGGTTGGCGCGACAGTTTGGCGGCACGGCGATCCTCGATTTCAACAAGGCGGGGGTGCGATGCCACATCGCGTGCATGTTGCCGCAGCGTAACGATGGCATCGCGTAACATCGCCCTGCAGGGGGGTCCCTGCCCGACAGTACTCCGACGCCGGCCTGGCGCTTCAGGAGGCGTTGCGCGACGGCATCCCATAATCCGGACGGACGATGGCGGCCTTTAGGTTCAGCGGCGGCGTCCTCAGCTTGGTCAGCGCCGGCGAGCAGGTCCCGGACGGAGACATGGCACGGGCAACGGGTCCGGAGAAGCCTCCGGCGGGTGTTGCCGGCGATATAGCATCTCACTTGGCATTTCGGCGGCATGGGAATTGCCGAGAAGCAGCCCGGCAGGCCGGGCAACCCGCGGAAGCCAAATGGAAACTGACGAAAAAAACCGAAGTCGAAGAAAGGAGCCAGATGTCGACGAAGCCCACGGGATAATCTTGCGGGCTTTGTCGGGAGGCATGCTATCGTACTGACGACAGGAGGAAGACGTCATGTCCGCTCGTGTCTCGTCTGACCGGCGCGGGCGTTTCGACCGGCACGCTATCGCTGCTGGCGTGCGTGATTTGCCCCAGTGTCGTCGGGTGCTTACGATTTAGTGCTGGCCATAAAGACTGTCGCGCCCAGCACCGCCATGGAGTTGACGAAAAAGGCCACGATGTCATCCGAGCAACCTGATCCGGAGCTATCCGAGACCGCCCAGCAGATCAACGATCTGTTCGACTCGGCGGAACTCTCGAAGGCCATTGAGACGGAAGAATTCAAACAGTTCCTCGATTACATCCCCATTGCCATCGTGGTCTCGAAATTCTTTCGCGGCGATCAGCGCATCTGCTACGCGAACAAAGCATTCGAAACTCTCGTCGGCCAGGACACGAAAGATTGCGCAGGCGGAGGCTGGTCGATTTTGGCCGGGTTCAAGGACGAAAACGATTCGAACGTCACGCTTGAGTCGGCCATAGCTAATGGGCAACGGTTGGCTCCTATTTCCCGCCTATAAAAAGGCAGCGCGCCCGAGCACGTTCGCAACCGAGGAAACGTGCCATTTGCCACCCCTGGAGGATCTGATGCCTCGCTCGTTAAGGCCGGCTGCAATCGAAGCCAAAGTCTGGGCTCCCGCAGCTCGAACCGCTTGAATTACCGGCAACACGCTCTTTGCGAATTCATCAGCGGCCTTGATTTGGATAGACCTCCCGACAGCGCCGACCAAAGTTAGATTGCGCCGATTACCAAGCTGGATCCCGCTAGCCTTCTTCGCCGCCAAAGCAGCCCTGGTTCGATCTGAAATCAGCCGCCGCTCCTGCTCTGCCAGGGCAGCGTACAGATGCAGCATGAAAGGATCGGCATCCTTCCCCAGATCGGCTACAATGAACGGCACGCGCTGGGTCATGAGACCGGCCACAAACGCCACGTCGCGGGAAAGCCGGTCCAGCTTAGAAACGACTACGCAGCATTTTGAAGCTTTGGCAGCGGCCAACGCGGCGGCCAACTGAGGCCGCCTGTCGAGGGCGTCGGCTCCCTTGCCGCTTTCGTATTCGACGAACTCCGCCGCGATCACCAGGGACTCGGTCTAGGTGACAAACCTGCCAAACTAAGACATCGCTAGACGCTGCGTTTCAAACAGTGTTTCAAACACTCACTTTCATCAAACTACATCTGAGAGTCTAAAAGCGAACCGACACCTTAAGGTCCGTTGGTATCTTGATGGTACGCAACTGGGGATGGCGGGACGCGGCCGTGTTGGAAGTGTTGATTACCAAGCGAAGCTCGACCAAGTGGGAATGGCGGCTCTGTGACCGCTACGGGGCCACGATTATGGGCGGGTTTGAAAGCACCCGACCAGCGGCCACGTAGCGGGGTAACCGCGCGCTATTTCTCCTGTTGTCTACCCGCTGGATACGGTGATCGCGCGAAGTCTCACGCCAGTGTGCGAAACAGCGGTCGCTGGCCAAGTGTAGGCCAACGGCAGTTAAGGGGCTGCATACCGAGGCCGAGGAGGCTCCCCAAACCAATCTTGATTTGGTTCGTCAGTGAAGAAGACTCTGGTGCGAAGCATCCCGAGGCAGCCGAGGAATGCTCTCATTCGGCCAAAAAAAGGGATCTCGGTCACCCGGAGTTGTGCCTGCCGGCGCAGCCCGAATGCGAGGTTTCGTTGTATCCACCGGAAAAATCTGGAGGTATTGGCAGCGCATAACCTTGTAGCACTCGCATGCCACTTCATCGAGCCGCCGTCTGTCAATCTCGACGAAGCCCCGCCGGGGAGATCTGAGAGCACCCAACGCCACCAGTTTGCGCACAACCAGCGTCACTGTCGTTCGTCGTACTCCAAGCAGCTCTGAAAGCGCCTCCTGCGTCAGTGGTATGAAGTTGCCATCAATTGATCATGGATGTGGAGCAACCATCGGGCGATGCGGGCCTCAACAGGGTGCAATGCATTGCAGGCGCTCACATGCTGAAGCTGCATCAACACTGCCCTCGTGTGGGTCTGGACCGCATGTTTAATGGCGCTACTCTGCCCGAAGGCTGCATGAAATCGGGATGCGGAGATCTGTGATGCGATCCCAGCCACTCGCACGATCGCTGTAGTGGGAGAACGGGAGGGCCCCAGCACCGATAGCATGCCGACCGCTCCCTCATGCCCGATGACCGAGGTTGCTACTGTTTGTCCGTTCGGCATGTCGAGCATGAACGAGATCGTCCCGCTGCGGGGAAAATAGACCTGTTCATTCCAGTCTCCCGATCGCACCAGCACCGCGTCTTGTTTGAGCGATATTTGGCGGAGGTGGGGGGCGAGCAAACCAAGGTCCGCTGGCGGCAGTGCAGCCAACAGTCGATTACCAACTGGCACGGCACTTCATCAAGGCAGACTCGTTCATCAGAAGCTTTGATTCCTTCGGTTTGAGATCAGCACGGTCTGGACCGATATCGGTTGGTTACAGCTGCAAATGGCGTCGCGCATTTGCCTGAGGCGGCCTCGGTATTGGCAGCCGATGTCGGTGGTGTCTTCCCGTATTTCTGCTTGGGGGCTGTGTCATAATCCGGTAAGTTTTGTCATAATCCCGTAATATGGCGCAGCCTTTTCAAGCCATAGCGAGCGCCGCCAACACGCGCTCGCTTTGCATCGTCCCAGCCGGGAGTGGAAAGACCCGCCGCCAAACCCTCGCCCAAGTCCGCATAAGAGGGATTCGCGCAGCAACGACTCGGTCCGCGCGGTCAGCCGAGAGGTCGGGCTTGTCTGAATTGGAAACCGTTCGCAGTGAACCTCCTGGCCACGGCGCGCACCTCGCATTCGCATGTTTCTAGCGCGATCTTCTGGGCGAGCATTACATCTCCGATTGGCAGAGCGCCGATCGGCATGAAACACAACCC
Organism: Bradyrhizobium sp. TZ2; assembly: GCA_043099345.1. Lineage (GTDB taxonomy): Bacteria > Pseudomonadota > Alphaproteobacteria > Rhizobiales > Xanthobacteraceae > Bradyrhizobium. The sequence goes on from CP170752.1 coordinate 5,877,461, forward strand.
CTCTTGCAGGCAGCCTCTTTCGTCGATTTCGCCCACGTTCACCGAGGCCCCGGCGTGGATCCTGTACCGCTTTCCGCTGTCGCTTCCGACGACCTCAAAATAGCCGCTTCTGCCGAACTGCTCCAACTGGTTCGGCGACAGCCATTTTCGCAATAGCCGCAGCGACCGGCCCTCCGGCGTGCCTTCGGCACCGTGCCTGATGAAGAGGGCTCGCGTCGCTCTCTTGCGGGAGCGGCCACCCGGCGGCAATGGCGAAAGCCGAACATGGTAGGAAGGCCGACTACCCGCCGACCAGCCGGGGGAAGAAGACGGTCTCTTCCGCGTTCGGGTCGAACGATCGGATCTGGCAGACCTGACCTGGACCGGCCCGGACCGCCGCGGTGAAGCCGACCTTCGTCAGCTCGTTGAACCGCTGCTCCGCCTTCGCCAATTCTTTTGCGTCGCGGGGGTTGAAGGGATGACGGCTGTCGCCGGTGCGGTTCATCACGATCTGGATTGCCATGATCGCCTCCTCGGATTGCTGTGATAGCCAAGGACCTCGATCCAGTATCGGCCCGAAGTCGTGTTCTTTCAAGAGAAGAACATCCATTGCAACTTTGATGTCCGCGAACATCGGGCCGCATGAACAACAGCCTACCCAGCAGTCCTTCTGGGAACCGGTCGTAAACGGAGCGCGTAAACCTGACCAACCTCGCTGGAGAATGCTATGCCGACGCACTCAGACCGTTTTCGACGAACGCATCCGAGAACTTTTCTGGACTTGGAAAAGAGGTGAACGATTGGCTCGCCGCCAAGGGCGACCTTATCCAGCGCGTGACAGTCAGAGGACGACCTGCGTCATCGCGAACAGCGGAGGTGACAAATGGTCCCAAGCAGTGGTTATCGCACTTTGGTATCTCGACCCGCCCGAGCAGGAACGCGGTCACCACTGAAACGAGCCGTAGTCTCAGATGCTTCGGGCCGTTCAGGGATATATCGCAGTATCACGCTAAGGCTGTCCTTGGACCAATGGCCGACTACTTCGTGACGAGGCAGCGTCGCTTTAAGCCGACGCGCCACCACGTAGCAGGCGTCGGTAACCGTGCTCCGTCATCCATTTGGCTCGCGATAGATGGCTCTCGAACACCCTCCGGACCCGATCAGATTCATGTTCCAGATCAAGATGCAGCACCGCTCGTGCGACTTCGCGCCAGTCCGCACCTTCCGCATCTGCGTCGAGCAGGCGCAGATACGTGATGAGGTGCTCCTCGTCGTAAGACTCAACACGGGATCGCAGGGCGCAATATCGGCGACATCGGGATCAAGCGGTGGCGTCTGCATGGGCGTTCTCGCAATAGGTTGTCGATCGACCAACTTTACTTTGGATTCCTTGGCATATTGATGACCCGTACCGGCGAAGTCCGCTTTGCTCAATGAACCCAGCTCGAACCATCAGGTCCGAAAAGTGCCAACTCCGGACTTGCCGGTGCACCGCAATGACTGACGCTAATGCCAACAGCAAACATCCTTACACCGGAAGTGTAATTTCGCAAACAAGCCCGTCATTGCGCCAGTCAAAGAGCTTTCCCCTTTTGCTGGACGATCATTTGTTCGATGATACGGCTACCGAGTCCCTTTCGCGCAGGTTTCTGTGCGACTGGACCCTGTCTCAATCCAGCGTAGTCGCAATCGACCGTCAGCCGCGTGTGACCATTCCAGGCGGACTTGGCCGTTGGGCGTGGACAAAGCACCGTACTTCGCGGCGTTGGTCGCTAACTCGTGCAACGTTATCGCAATTGCTTGAGCGGCGTCTGGCTCCAACATGGTTTGCGGGCCATCCATGAAAGTTCGCTCCCCGTTCATCTCGGAATAGGGAGCTAGTTCCTGTCTCGCAATCGCCGATAGCTCGGCACCTATCCAACGCGTTGCCGCGAAAAGCGAGCAAACATTTGCAAGTGCCTGGATGCGCCCAGCAATTACCTGTTTGAGACCTTCTGGCGAGCTTGACTGAGAAAGATTGACCGTTGCCAACGCGTTCGCAAGCAAGTTCTTGCTGCGGTGCTCGGCCTCGCGCGCCAAGGTCACGATCAGCTCCTGACTTCTCTTCTGCTCGGTAATATCTCTCGCAATCTTTGATGCGCCGACAATTTTGTCGTCGGCATCCTTGACAGGAGAAACGGTCAGCGAAACGACAATTAAGCTGCCGTGCTTGTGTTGCCGTACAGTCTCAAAATGGTCGACGCGCTCACCTCGTCTGATGCGCGTTAAAATCTCCCGTTCTTCGCTTTGCCGATCCTGAGGTATCACAAGCGTAATGGGCTGACCAATTGCCTCGCTGGCGGAGTAGCCGAAGACTCGCTCAGCACCGTTATTCCAGCTTGTAATGACGCCATCGAGATTTTTGCTTACAATCGCGTCGTCGCTGGACTCGACTATGGACGCCAGCCATCGCAATCGTTGCTCGCTTTCGCGAAGCGCCGCTTCGATCTCCATAGGTTTGGGCGCAATTCCCACCTTGTTTTTCTGCCTCAGCGAACCCCATCCCGGCCCGACTTTTGAGGCAACACTATAGCACTTGTAACAGTCTAGGAGTGGAATTTGGATGTCTCTTTTGGGGTCAAAAGCGGACTTGGGCGTTAGGCGTTAGAACGTCTGTTTTCACTTCAGCAACGGACATCGAGCGCGCACATCATATGCTATGGAATTGCTCGACGAACCGCTAAGCTTGTCCGCGCGGGTCTGGTAAGCAGATTAATCGCCGACATGTTCATCCGGCTGAGAAACGGGTCCCAGCAGGCCATCGAATTTGCTTTTTCCGGACGGCAGGGCGAGAGTGAGACGCGAGACCTAGCAACTGGCGAGAGACCGAACTCGGTAAGATATTTATGCATCAGTTCCAGCTGCTTGTTGGCGATTGTCAGCCACGGGTTCTGCTGGACATAGCCTGACGGCAGCTTGATCAGCATCGGCGTCTCGTGGAGCTTCCTTTCGGCTTCAACCCAGCGGCCGTAAGCTTGGCAGTAGCCAGCAAGCGCCGCGCGATCGAGATCGGTCAGGATCCGCAGGATCGTTAGCTGAGCAGCCAGCCGTCTCCATTCGGCCTTTGCCGGCGGACAGAGGTGAGAGGGACATGTCGGAGGCTTCTTGCCAGGTGAAGGTTCGTTTGGGTTCAAACGACGTTTGCCGGGATTTCCATGCAGCAATTTCAGATGTGTCGGCGTAGGCTTGCGGCCGCGCATCGTCAGCTTGTCACGTCCGACTGAACTTGCTGCTCAGGCGGGCTCAGCCTCGGGAAATCGAGCCCGGTCGACGCGTGTCGAGCCCGTTCGCCCGTAAGGCTTGCCAGCGTTGTACTGCAACGTCGACGTAGGTCGGCGCCAACTCTATTGCATAACACGCCCTGCCCGAGATTTCCGCGGCAATGATGGTGGTCCCCGATCCACTGAACGGCTCGTACACCGCCTGCCCGGGCGACGAATTGTTCTCGATCGGCCGCTTCATGCATTCGACCGGCTTTTGCGTTCCGTGGCCGGTTTCAGACTTCAAATGCGAAATGCCCCAGACCGTCGTTTGCTTGCGATCCCCGGGCCAATGGCCAGTCTTGCCTTTCCTAACGGCATACCAAGCGGGCTCGTGCTGCCAATGATAATCGCCGCGGCCAATGACCAGCCGTGTCTTATCCCAGATGATTTGTGCGCGAATGGCGAAGCCCGATGTTTCGAGACTTTGGGCGACCGTGCCGGCGTGCAGTGCACCGTGCCAGACGTAGGCGACGTCGCCGGGAAATAACGCCCAAGCTTGTCGCCAGTCAGCCCGATCATCGTTGAGCACCTCACCAGTTGCCCTGGCCGCCACTTTGCTGCCGTCTTGGCGCACAACCTCATTCCGCCACTCGGGGCGATAGCTCACGCCATAAGGCGGATCCGTCACCATGAGGTGTGGGGTAACGCCGTCGAGGACTTCAGTGACGAACGCCGGATTCGTGCAGTCGCCGCAAATTAAACGATGCCGTCCCAAGACCCAAACGTCGCCGAGCTTTGTAACCGGCTCTGCAGGCACTTCTGGTGTTTCATCTGGGTCTGTCAAACCCGTGTTTTGATTGGCGGCCAAAGCCTGCAATTCCCGGTCGGAGAACCCGGCCAGCGTCAAATCCACGCCAAGCGCTGATAGCTCGCCGACTTCGAGACCGAGCATCGCCTCGTCCCATCCAGCGTTTAGGGCAAGCTTATTGTCCGCCAGGATGTAGGCGCGCTTAGCCGCGTCAGATAGGCCGGCGAGTTCGATGACTGGAACCTCCACCATCCCTAGCTTGCGCGATGCCAGGAGCCTCCCATGGCCGGCAATCACCCCGTTATCGCCATCCACCAGTACCGGGTTGGTCCAGCCGAACTCTTTGATGGATGCGGCGATCTGAGCGACCTGGGCCTCCGAATGGGTGCGCGCGTTTCTAGCGTAAGGAATGAGACCTTCCAGCGGACGATACTCAACGCGCAGGATCCGATCGTTGGTTACGAATGTCTGCGCAGGGTTGCGATCACCATTTGAGTTAGTCGACCGTTTCGACGGCATCGCGGTGCATCCGTGTCCGAGTTACGCCGACGTCATCGGCAAATCACTAACGCAACTGATAGATACCCCCATGCCAATTTCGCGGATTTGCGCATGAATGGGCCGCACCGGTCCGTGATCGAAATGCTGTAGACTTCAGACCGCCCCCCGGGGCCTCGCCCGCTCTCGCTCTCAGGCCAACACGAGCAACTGTCGCACAATTCAACAATTGCACAATGACACTTGTCTGCGCACCACTACGCATCAACACGCTGCTCGGTTGATCTTTGATGGCTAACGACCAATCACACCGATCAGTGCGAGACCAAGCGAACCACGCTACCTGAACGCTCTCAATGTTCCCCTCACCTTCTGGCCTTCTGTGTATTGGCGAGTTCGGCCGCCAACGCGCTCAATCGGGCGCGCATCCCAGCACAGTGCTCGGCACCGAACACCCGCTCCTCTTCAGCCGTCAGCAATTGTTGCAACTCCGTTGACTTCCACCGGAGCGCACATTCTGACCGACGGGCAATGGCTCGCAACACTGCCGGCGCTGGGGGCCAAGTGTAGTTATGCCGCTCACCACACTCGCCGCGATACCACAGCCGGGCGGCCTCTTCGGTTGCCCAATATGGCACGTCATCCAACGCCGCCATGTAGGCCTCGCCCTTAGCTTCGCCAGCTAACTGACCGCCTTCGCGCCCGGCCAGTGTCATGAGAAGTTTTGAGACGCCTACGAGCGTTCGCTGGCCCCAGCAGTCATCGCGCTCGGGTGTTTGTTTCAAGAGTGCCGCGACAGCTATCGTGTATTGTTCAATGGCGGCTCGTTGGGCCGGGATAAGCATCAGAGGTGCAGGGAGTACCAGAATTGTCCGGTAGCGCCCGGACCGATCCGGCTGGTGCGCGGTTTTCAAGGTGTCCAAGCGCACCTTTGCCCAAGGCGGTAACAAAACTGGCTTCGCGATCCGTCGCGTGTCCGGAACGGAATCGGTTCGACCGTTGTGATTTCGTTTGCCATTGCCGTTGCCATTGCTGCTGTTGAGCGCCCGCGTAATCCATGCCACCGGTCCGTGGACGCAGTGGTCGCGAGCACGCTGAATGGCGCCCAGCACGCGGGCAGCGTCATCTGAAGTCTGCTTTAGCCACAAGCCGACCATCTGGCGCGAGCGCACTTCCTTTTCGCCGAGGCTGACCAGGATAGGAACGCCCTCTGCCCAAAGCTGGTGCCTGGCATCGGTGTAGGCGGGCGCTGTAGCGCCAGAAGCTTTAGCTTCTGAACCTTTAATGTCTTTAATGTCTTCTTCTTTGCGTCGATCGTGCGTCGCTTCCGCGCCGGCAGCCGCGTCGGTCATTGCGTCGGCGAGTGCGTTGATCGGGAGGCTGACGCGCTGATATCGATCGTATTTGCGGATAGTTATGACGGTTATGCCCGCGTCGGTTTGTGTGTCGATCTCGCGTCGTTGTCCGGGTCGGTTTTCAGCAGGTTGAGAAATCGCCTTACTCGAGGCTCTTTCCAGCGCCAGCGATCCGCCATAAACCGAGTGGATGCAGCGAGCTGGCCGCGCTGCAGTTCAATGGTGCGACCGGAGATCCGCCATCTAATCGGCTTCCAGGCCGCCACGGACAGCAGCCATAGCCAAGCTTCCAATTTGGTCAGCGGTTTATCGTTCGAGAATTTGGGATGGTCGAACACGCCGCGGTCGACTGCGAACACGCCTCGTTCGCTCACGAAAGCACCGCTTCAGCCCGGGCCGGCTGCTGTGTGCTCTCCATCAGACGTTCAGCCTCAAAGGCTTCGACGTCGGCCTCGCGATACGCGACCCTGCCCTTCAGTTTGATGTAACGGGGGCCGTCGCCGGTCCAACGCCAACGCTCCAAGGTGCGCGGGCTGATGCACCAACGACGCGCCAATTCTAGCTGATTCAAATGTCTGGTCATGACGGCTCCAGTCGCGGGACTGCGAAACAGATCGTCAATTTGAGGAAGATTTGATCGATTCGCTAAACTGGCAAAACTGGCGGCCAGTTTATTCTGGCCTGATTGGAAAATCTTAGATTTTCGAACGGCTTAGAAGTCGGCGCGCCGCCGATCTCGACAATCCAGACTTTTTGCTCTGTTCTCATGCGTAAAACTGAGAACGGCTGGGAAATGAAGCGCGAACTCTTGGGTCCGTTGAAGGCTAGCAAGACTGCTGATGATGAGAGTGGAGATGAACACTTCGGGGACGAGAAGGACTCGCGGCCGTTCTGGCGCAGGGTCAATCCTAAGGCCGGACTTCCCTTGTGGGAAGCGATGCTATTCTACGGAAACCAAGTCGCCGCAGACATCGCCTACAGTCGGAGGCTTCGATAATCCGCCTTTCTACCCCTTCGATGAAATGACCCGGGAAGAGCAGCGTGAGTACAACGCCGGCTCAATGCAGCTTAGGCACGCAAAAATCGAGCTAGAAGCCGAAATCGTTCGAAAGCTAACGAGTGGGGCACTCTTCGCAACTGGTTATGCCGGCGATACCCCTCTAGACGCACCTGCTGCAAAGATCGTCGCGGACCGCTGGCGCCTGTTAGAGCCAGACTTCCTGGAATCCACCGCTAAGGGTACTGGCGTTGAGATATCAGGCATCCTTGTGTTCGAAGGCGAGCGGGACACCAGTGCGGTAACCATCCCAAAACAACATTCCCCGGCGGAGTTGCGACGGTGGTATTCGGGCTGGGTCTCGTCAAACCTAAAAAGCGGGAACGAGCCCAGTCGAGACGAAGATTTAGAGGCGGCCCGCCAAGAGTTTGGGGACAAAGCACACAGAGCAACGTTGCGGGCATTGCGGGTAGAGCTCGCGCCCAGCGAATGGAAGCAACACGGGAGACGGAAGCGGCGCTGAACCTTTTCGCATCAGTACGCACTGACTGTTTTGTAGCCGCGCACGTTCGCGCACAAATTGTTTGTTCTGTTTTTCTCGCTACTCCGAAGTCATCATTGGGAAATGATGATTCCCATTGAAGGCGATTCAGACTGCAGCGAGAGATTTGCCGAACTCGGCGAAATTCTGGCGGCCGGCCTCATGCGTCTTCAGGCCCGGATGTCCAGTGGAATATCCGGCCAGAACGGAGAAAGTTCGCTTCACTACGACGGCAGCCAGAGCGGTCATGCGGTACCCTATTCTCCCGAGGTTGCCCGATGAATGACCCCGTACTGGCCCAACTGGCCGCCCTAAAGGGCCTTCCAGCGCCAGCATTGAAAATCAAGTGGCGTGCACTGTTTGACAGCGAGCCGCCCCCTACAACCGCCGCTTCCTTGAAAGCCGCCTTGCCTACCGCATCCAAGAGCTCGCTTACGGCGGGTTGAAGAAGGAGACGGTGGAGCGGCTGCGCGTGCTGGCGAAGCTGTACGACGGCAAGCCGGGCGGGCGCTCCAAGAATCGCTCGGATCGACTACCAATCGCGGGGACGCGGTTGGTCCGGGAATGGCAGGGTGTGCAGCATACCGTCACCATACGAGCCGGCGATTTTGAGTTTCAGGGCCGCCCGTACAAGTCCTGTCTGCCATCGCGCGTGAGATCACTGGCGTCCGCTGGAATGGCTGGGTGTTCTTCGGCCTGAAAAACCATCGGGGCGCGGAATGACTAGGAAGCAACCCGCCCCGGCGCCGATAAAGCCCAAGCTCCGCTGCGCGGTCTACACCCGCAAATCGAGCGAGGAAGGCCTTGAGATGGAGTTCAATTCCTTGGACGCCCAGCGCGAGGCTTGTGAAGCCTACGTCGCAAGCCAGCGGGCCGAAGGGTGGCTCCTTGTCGCCGATCGGTATGACGACGGTGGCTTCTCCGGCGGCACCCTTGAGCGGCCGGCACTGAAGCGGCTGCGCGCCGACATCGAGGCCGGCAAGGTCGATGTGGTGGTCGTCTACAAGATCGACCGGCTCTCCCGCTCGCTGATGGATTTCTCCCGGCTGGTGGAGGTGTTCGACCAGCACAAAGTCACTTTTGTTTCGGTCACCCAATCCTTCAATACTACGACCTCCATGGGACGGCTGACGCTAAACGTCCTGTTGTCCTTTGCCCAGTTTGAGCGCGAGGTGATCGGCGAGCGCATCCGGGACAAGGTTGCTGCCTCCCGCAAGAAGGGCATCTGGATGGGCGGTTGGGCCCCCTTGGGTTACGAGGTTCGGGATCGCAAGCTGGTTGTCAATGACGCCAATGCCAAGCTCGTGCGGTCGATCTTCCAACGCTTTCTCAAAGTCGGCTCGGCCACCACCCTGGCACGGGAACTCATTGCGGAAAACGTCCGGAACAAGTACGGCAAGCTGATCGATAAGGGCATTCTCTACAAGATGCTCAACAATCCCGTGTATGTGGGCGAGGCCGTTCACAAGGGCGTCTCCTACCCCGGCGAGCATGTCGGGATCATCGATCGCAAGATTTGGGATAAGGTCCAGGCCCGCTTTCAGGCAAGCCCCCGCAAGCGAGCGGCTGCCACACGGGCACAAACGCCTGCCCTGTTGAAAGGGATCATTTTCGACCCCACCGGCGCGGCCATGTAGCCAACGCACACACGGAAGAATGGCAGGCTCTATCGCTATTACCTGAGCCAGACCGCCCTGAAGCAAGGTTCAGGAGACTGTCCCGTCGCTCGCGTACCGGCGGCCGAGATCGAAAGGCTCGTGATTGATCAGATCCGCGTGCTGCTGCTGTCGCCGGAAATCATCGTCCAGACTTGGCGCAGCGCTCGCAAATCCATGAAAGGCGTAACCGAGTCCGACGTCCGCTGCGCGCTGCAAACCTTCGACCCGCTCTGGAACGAAGTTTTCCCGGCCGAGCAGGCTCGCATTGTCGGGCTGCTCGTCGAACGCGTTGATGTCAGGACCGACCGCGTTGACATCAAGCTTCGGATCGCTGGGGTCACTTCCCTCGTCCGCGAGTTGACTGGCGAGTCCGTTGCCCAGCGAGATGCCGCATGACGACCGCCGCTCGGGCTACCACCAGCATCAGCAAGGATGGGAAGATCGCAACCGTCAGTATTCCAGTCACATTCCTCCAGCGTGGCGGTCGCAAGCAGATCCTATCACCTCCGGGGGCGGCCTCATGGTCGCCCGCGGCGCGGGTCGACACCGCACTGGTCAAGTCCGTGGTCCGCGCTCACCGATGGCGCCAAAAGCTCGAAAGCGGCGAGTATGCCTCCTCAGCCGAACTCGCGAAGGCAGAAAAGGTCAACGATTCCTACCTCAGCCGTAACCTGCGCCTGACGTTGATCGCGCCCAACCTCATTGAGGCGATCCTGACCGGTCGCCAACCCAGCACGCTTCAGCTGGAGGATCTGCTCAAGCCTCTGCCGGCGGCGTGGGAGCGACAGCGCTCCGACTTGGGTATTCGGCAGTAGCCGAAGTATGCCTAGTTCAGCCGTAGCTCACTACGAAAGCGTAAGAAGCTATCTTAACATTTTCGAGCTGATAGCCGTTGGTATTGAGAATAACACGTTTGATGAGCGCATTTGCTACGTATATTGGAAAGCTTTCGCGATGGATGTGATGTCTGATACAGCCAAACTGATCGATCATATCCGCAAGAAACACAATGCGGACCTCTACTTCCGCAGACCCATTATCGTTGGATGACAAATCCCGAGCTTGCTCCTAGGCTGGCAACACAGGGGTCCGCCATTGCGGCGTGGGCCTATTCCCCTCAGTCCACCGCGCTAGCGCCTCGTCCGGGTGCACCCACTTGTAGGGCGTGATCTCCCTCGCCTCGGTTAGCTCGATCAATCGTGCCGGATCATCTTGATGATCTGGTTTGGAAGCTCGCCACTGTGTCGCACGCGGCGTAATCTGGCGCGCTTGAGGCGGTCCACCGCCCCTGCAGCTCGTTTGATAAAATCATCCGTTAAGTTGCATGCAGATTTTAGCCTTCAAATAACCAGCTCCGATAACTCAGATCTAAGGTTTCGCTTCTACGTTGTGGCGAATTTAGAGGCCGCAGCATGATTGTAAAACTTGAGCCCTTCGACATCGGAATCTTAGTCGCGGCCTCAGTGATGGCGCTGGGCGCGTTCTGCCCTCTTGTAAGTTTACCAATCGTAGGCTCGCTCAGTTACATGATGGGCGGCCGGGGTGACGGGGTCGTTGTGCTTGGATGCTCTGCCGCAATCATCGGACTTGTCGTCACAGGCTATCGACGAACGTCAGCAATTTTTGCTGGCGGGGCTCTTATAATGATGGTCGTCACACTAGCGCGCTTCGCCTCCGCGTTAAGCGAGGCCCAAAGCGAGCTTGTGAAGTCCACTGCAGGTAATCGTTTTGGTGCTTTAGCAAAACTGATGGCGAACTCGGTGGGCCTCGAATGGGGGTGGATTCTTCTGTTGGGAGGTGCCCTAGGTGTTATCGTCTTGGCGTTACTGGCTCCCCTCCCGATGATTCTGGTCGAAAAAGAGCCGAGGTTGCACAAAGACCAAGAGGAAGGGTTTGCAGCTGCCGACCAGATAATTGCCGATTATCTGGAGAATCGAAAGGTGTCGCCCGCCATTCGAAACCAATCGATGTCCCAGCAGACCGCGTTTGGCAAAAGGCGTAACTGAACCAACGGGGCTTTTCCTCACCGCTCCTCATCCGGGTGCACTCACTTGTAAAGCGTGACCTCACGCGTAACCGTCAGCTTGATTATGTGCACCGGCGGCGCGTACCGGCCCTTCCGACAGGACCGGCATTTCAGTGAAGCCCACCGAGAAGGAAGATAGGCTTGCCGCATGAAATTCAAAGCCGACTGGCCCTACGCCGATGCCGAGGAATCAGCCCGGACCTCTAGGCATATGGCGGCACCTCGACGAGTGTACCGATCAAACGCAATAGCGCTTGGTGCTCAGGTCCTCTCACGTCGCTCCGCAAGAACTCACCTAGCTCAATGTGCGACAGTCGGCCACCAGAAGGCGCATTTGGCTGATGAATGATGAACGCATTTCCGCTGGTCGGTTCGCGCCCAAGGAACCATGCATCTCCATTCGGACTGCGATACAGTTCTCTTCTTTCGGACATAGGTTGCTCCTGAATTTTGCGGATGAGCGCGACCACTGCCGCGGCCCGGAGCGGCCCGCCAATTCACTCGTTCTCATCCTCGCTAAGCTCTGGCGCTCTAATTCGCGGATCCGTGCTCCGGCTCATGACCACCTCCATCTAGTTCCAGCGGGTGAGCGCGTGTGTATTGGGATCAGCGGTTCTTCGATCCAATCATGGTGCCGGGCCGGAAGCCGCTGGTCACGCTCCGCGACGCCGCGCAGTACGACATCAAATTGCCGAAGGCCGAGCGCGAATCGCCCGCATACTATGAGCAAGATATGCCGAAAGGGCGCTGAACGCCCTTACCTGTTAAACGGCGCGGGCAGAACCGCTGCGAGCGATACGATGTCGAGCGTTCGACCTTCATCATCTGCGATAATGAAAGCCTTCGGAACCGTTTGCTTACGGCTCTTGATTGCTTCGACCAAAAGTTCACGGGCAGTTAGCATAGCCTCGCGCTTAGCCGCAGAAAGATCCGGTCAATCCATTCCTTCGTCATCGGATGTTAGTTCGTCACCTGCGCGGACATGAAAATGAAATCGTCCCATGGCGACCTCCATTGATCAGGCAACAGACTAATCAATGTCGTCCGGTTCGTCTGTCTAGCCGCCGACAAGCCTGCCAATTTTGTGAGAACCACGGATATCGGCGAGCGCGGCGCTAAGATCCCCGCCGCGCGGCGCGCGATGTCCGCATACATCAACGCGGGCCGTGGCTTGCCGCAGATCAATACGCGCCCGCCGATCTATGCTCTAGCCGTTCATTCGAGCATCGACCGAGCGGCACGGAGGGGTTCTGTTGAGGTTTTTGCCAGAGGCCCGGATACCCTCATCCGGGCCTCGCGCGCGTTTTGCGTCGCGTCAGGAACGACAGCTTACAGCACCGCATTATCAGATCGGGCCGCCAACCCCGAGCGGCCAGGCACGGTTCCCGTCCCAACCCCCAGCCCCACCCGAGACGGGACCGTGCACACGGGTTTCGGTACACTTGAGCCCGGACCAGTCCTGCCGTCGAGGCTAGGCGGCGTTCGTTCACCGCAATGGTTGCAATCACCACCTTGGGCATGTCGCCAGCCAACTCGCGGCGTTACTTTGCCTTGTTAGCGCGGGCTAGGCTGGAAAATGCGCGGTTACGGTAGGCCAGTCTTTTTGCGCTGCCATAAGAACGCGACACTTGGGCTCTTGCCTCCGCACACCTGAACCTCGGCTGGCGACTACAGGTCGGGCCAAACTGGCCGGGGTTCAGGCACGTAATAGGACGGCCCCAGCATTGCGCTGGGGCCGTTTTCTTTGAGGCGGCCTCGCGCAATAGCGTTCAGCATGGCGGCGACGCTAGGGGTGCTGCGATCAATGCTCTCAGATCAACCCTATGACGATGAACGTGCTAGCACTAGATCTCGAGCCTGAGCGAGACGTCGGGGTGGGTGCGTGCTCGGTATATTAACCCTGATATTAGACTTACCTCGTCGCTGCTGCGAATAGGTCAGTTCTGCCGCTAACCCGCCTCATTGGATCCTAGAAATCGTTCTGCGATGTTGGGCACATTATTTCGCTCGGCTCGGTCAAGCGTCTTCGCTCTAGAAGAGTAGATCATGATGAGGGTGGGTCTCATCGTAGTTGGCCTCAGCGCACTAACTATCATGGAGCTGGGGACACCACCACGCACGAAGACAAGTGTGCCAGATCCGTTCGAACAACTGGCGGTCGACCTGAGCGTATCAGGCGACACCTTAGAGACGGCTGATCGGCGCGAAATCCACCAATTGCTGTATGCAGCACAGGTTCAGCCGATTTCACCTGTCGAACCAACACCGCCACCGGATGTGACTGCTATAGCTCCAGAAAAAGTCTCGAGCACTGTTGGGCGCGGTACAAACGACAAAAAGGACGTTGTCAGGAAGCTGAGACCTGAGCCGAAGTACACAGCTCCTAGCAAACCTAGGTTTAGGCACACAAACTCCAACAAAGCCCCAAAAACGGAACGACCAAAGGCAATGGTCGAGCACAAGCCGTGTCATCCAAATGCGTTCGATAATCTCCTCCAAGCATTGAACTTGTCCTCCCGATGCCAGACCTAGCCCAACGATTTTTGTCCGACGTCGAGTTAGCCGGCGTCAAGCCGACACACGTGGCTCACGCCCCAAAGCAAACAGCGAGCCTGGCCGAAATTAGGCCCCCTCGCCCAGACGAGCGGGCGGCGACCGACAGATCGCGAGATTCGCTTCGCGTGGCAATCGTGGCGATCGCATTAACGGCGGCGATCGCTATTATCGTAGGTTGCTACGTATTTCGCAGTACTCACTCAAACCGGAAAACAATCGAGGAAATTGACGTCAAGGCTCTGGTGGAGCGCATCATCAAAGTCAAATCGACGGGAGATGCGAATAAGAGGAACAAGCTTTCCAGCGCCACAGGGGCTGGTCAATTTCTTGATGACACATGGCTTGAAGCGATGCGAAAGCATCGCCGCGACCTGATCAAAGGTCGCAGCGATAAGGACCTTTTAGAACTACGACGGGATATAGAACTTACTCGCGAGATCATTACGCGCCTGGTTGAGCAGTATGCGAAGACATTGCAGAAGCGCGGCCTCTCCCTCACGCCCGGCTCTCTTTATTTAGCCTATTTCGCCGGACCAGCTGGCGCCCTGGCCCTGCTGTCCAGTGCAGAACATGCCAACGCCGCCTCCGTTATGGCCGCCGCTGACGCGACCGGTCGAATCACCCGCCAAAAACTTGTCAGGGCTAATCCATTCCTCGAGGTACTAACGGTCGGCGATCTCAAGAACTGGGCCGATCATCGGATGCGTGGCATCTAAATGGCCCATTGTTCCCGACATCTGGCATTCGTCCATCGAATGTTTATGGAATGCCTCGCGCGCCGGACGTCCGCTATTTCCCCCGAAAGCAGACGCGGATCGGGAAGCGGCGGACGTCCGAAAAGTGCCAAAATGGACATAGCCCAGCGACGTGATCATAATCGGAACCACCCAGATGTTATAATGAGCAGTTAGCGTCTTTGCGCGTTCGCGAGCCGCCCGCGCACCGCGAGCCGGATTATCAATCCCGCTCCATAGGGCGCTGATTGAGCGAGCATCGGTATGAACTCTATTTCTTTTTCTAACGCCTGGGTAAGCAGTTGATTGAGCTGGCCGTGGCTTCCCCAATTATTCTTCGCTGTAAGCCTCTCTGCTTTACGCCATTTTCTTGATGAAAAATAGATCGCGCTTTGAATGTACGGAGACACGGTCGGATAAACGCTCGACAGCGTCAGCCGTCGGGAATGATCGCCGAACCGCCCAACAAAAATCGCGGCGACAGCTCTCAAGGACTCGTGCCGGTTGGCATCTTGCAGAAGGTCCATCGCCACCTTTACTGAAGCGTCTGCATGCTCGACGGCCTGCAAAAGTGCGGCCAATATCCACATTTTTTGCCAATCGGATAGCTCTGCATCGACAACGAGCTCAAGCAACAGATCGAGGACATCTTTTTCGTCTAGAAATTTTGCGACATAAGACGCATAGATCTGAGCCATCGAGGGGCGTTTCTTAAACGACTCCAATACGTGAGCTAATGCGTAATTAGATTCTGCCTTTGAGAACAGCGGCAAGCAAAATCGCTCAATATTCTCTTCTTGTCCGACGTATTTGCCGATTGAGTTAAAAAGGAGCTTTGTTGCCTTAAGATCTAGATCTTCCTCCTCTTCATCGTCGTCATCTTCATCTTCCTCCTCATCCTCCCACTCTGACTGAAAGCCGTAGTCCGCATCGAACTCCTCGTCCTCGATTTGCCCTCTAATCTCTTCAACCGCGTCATCAAACAGAGATTGGAGGTCCGGTTCTTCGGCCTGGAGCTGCCCCTTGGGAATGATCATGCACTTCGCCTCGTTAAGGACGAGATCGTAATAGCGAAGCTTCGGAATGAGTTGGCCTAGCAATTTTTGAGCGGTCTCGACGCTATCCAGGAATACATAGATGTCATCAACGTACCGGGCCGCCTTGACGCCATACTCATTCAGGAATCGATCTAGCGGCTCCATGTAGAAGTTTCCAAATAAGTCGGACGGAAACATTCCTTGGAGAATGCCGCGCGAGCTGCGGAGGCTTGTGTAACTTGTAAGCACCGCTTCAAGCCGGCCAGATAATTCACTGGCATAACCTGAGTCGTTCAACACATTTATCAACGTGTGAAGGTTCATCGAACCAAAGTAGTTGGCTACGTCGATTTTGAGGATATATTTGACTCGATCGCCTTTTGAGTGCTGAGACAATGCGCTCTGCAAGGCGCTCCAACAGGTACGCGTCGGCAGGAACATGGAGACACTGTCGGAGGCCCCAAGTCGGTGGCTGAAAGATCGTGTATGATCCGTCTTTGCGGCCACGATCTGGGTCGCTTGGTCCGCGAGTGCTTGATAGAGAAGTCGATCGTGCGGGAGCAATATGCTGCCGGGTCGTGAAAAGCTCGGACCCAGCCGCTCCGGCTTAACTGCAACCCGAATTCGAAAAGACTTCGGAACCTCGATCGTTACTGGTACGCCCGGGCTATATTTGCCGCTAGCTAAGGCGCTCTTCACTTCATCTATAAGCTCCACCCCGGCTTTGGCGTAAATGAAGCTGATATGCGGAGCGTAAATGAAGTCTGATCGAAGATCTTGGCTAACCCTTGCGAGCGCTAACTTCCAATCAATTTTCGATATGGCAACGCCATCCAAGCCGAAAAGGTACCTTTACTTCCGCCATCGTTCACGACTCCTGCGCACAGCCACGGAAAAAACGAGAAGAAATGTGCTCAGAGCCAAACAAACGCACCAGCACTATGCGCATTGAGGGACTGTCGCCCCGTGCTTCGAAAAATCTCAGGCCGCCCTTTCTGTTGCATACTGCATTTTATTGTTGATGTATACTATTGGTTGAGTGGCGATTTTCCTGCGAACCAAGGAAAACCCAATCATGCAAAACATCGTTATCAGCTTCACGGTTGAAAATTCAAACATTGGAATATTGCGGTTCGAGGTGTCGGCGGCTTTGCAGTTGGGCGAAGGGCAAGTGGTGTTCGTGCGCCTGAACGGCACCGACGTTTTTTATCAAATCCTCGACGCGCAAACCGCAGAGGAAAGTTTCGACCAAAATCCCCGCGGTACCCACATTGTCAACGCGGTACAATTGGGCTGCTATTCGCCCGAGAACGGATTCACGAAATACGGCTGGTTATCGACAATGAACACGCCGGTGTTTTGGGCCAAGGCTCGAGTTTTTCCGCCCGCTGTTCTGAAGCCGGGCGAGTTCGTGATCGGCTCGGTGCCGTCGACGAACATCAGGGTCGCCGCAAACATCGACGACCTAGTACAATTCCATACCGCTGTGCTTGGCGTGACCGGCACCGGAAAAACGGAGTTGGCGCTCGATATCGTGCGCGAGGCGGTCAAGAATGACTTCAGGGTTTTCTGCGTTGACTTCACGGGCGAGTACAAAGCGCGCCTGAAAGATCTGTCCCCGATCTTCCCGGCGCCAACCGCGGCACAGATTGACGACCTAGACCAAAAAACTGTTCGCGGTGGAGACCGGAACATACGGTGCAGGCGCGGAAAAGGCCGCCTTGAGGGGTTGCTGGCGACCATCAAGGACGGAGTCGAAACGCAAATAAAGACCTTCCTGGAAGGCGGAGAAAAGCTCGCGATCCTTGAACTGACCGAAATCTCCAACACCAAAGCGACGCTACGGATCACTGAACAGTATCTATCGACAATCATGGCCTGGGCGCGGAAACATCGCCAGGCGCGGAAGGTGCTGATCGTCCTGGAAGAAGCTCATACAATCATCCCCGAGACCTTCAGCTCAGGCTTCGATGGCGATACCCAGTGGGTCGTGAGCCGCATCGGTCAAATCGCGTTGCAGGGCCGCAAGTACGGCGTGGGCTTACTCGTCGTCAGCCAACGCACGGCTCTGGTGAGCAAGACAATCCTTTCCCAGTGCAATACCTTCCTGACGCACAGCCTGATCGACCAGACCAGCCTCACGTTCCTGGAAAGCGTTTACAGTTCGCAGCATGTGCGCTCGATTCCAAATCTGGGACGGTTTGAATTTCTGGCCGCGGGCAAGGCGATCAAAGCCGAGCGGCCAATTCTTCTCGGCCGGCCGTTCGACCAAGCCAAGAAGGATGCCAGTGACGCGCTGAGACAACCGCCGCCAGCGCCGTCGGACGGTGCCCAGGCTGGACAAGACATATTTAGCTAGTCACCGCAAAACGGGAATATTCGCGGACAAGAGCGGAGACTTCCGACGATTTCCGCTTCAAGTTCGACCTACAGGGTGAGACGAGATCAAATCCGCAGAAAGCCCGGATTTCCGGCCCATTCTCGTGTCTCCTGAGGAACCTGGCCGAACGCATGAAGGGGTGGCTGGGGCGGGACGATTCGAACCTCAATTGGCGAAATCGAAATCATACGCTCTTCTTGTCCGAGAGTAGCGCAGAACCTCTTTTCATCCGAAATTCATAGGTCCTTCGAAACGTTAGAGTTTCGAAAACCGTACCAGATCCGTAGGTCCAGAGCTTCAGAGATAAATGGGCCTTTCGGAGAATAATGAGCGCGCCTTGCCGAGAAGGTCCGGAGTTCAAATGAGAAATCGCTGCCACTATTGGGCCCACTTGCCCAAAAACTCACGCGGAGAATATGCGGCTTCGGTCAAGGTGGCGGAGCGAGAGAGATTCGAACTCGCGGTACGGTTATCCGATTATGCGCGCAGACTTGCCGCCGCCTCCGCGAATGTCATCGCACGTGGCGACTCGGTCGCGGTTCTTCATGGTCAGAGCGGGTTGCGTGGATCGCCCCTAATGCGAAAAAATTCGACAATCAAAAACCGCGGGCAGCTTCTCTCCTTTTTGTTCGCCGTGACACCCAATCGTACGATGAGGTTATAGCCGCCGTTCCACTTTCGGCCCCGCCTGAGCATGATGTTCGGAATGATTAACACGTCCCACATTTTCTCGATGGCGAAAGCACAAGTGCGTGTACCTCGTCTGGTCGCAGGTAACCTGAGCGCGGATGCTGGGGACAAGCTCGAATGACAGTGCGCAAGTCGGACAACTTGCTGCGGGGCGATCGGACGCCTGCCTATGTCGACCGGGAAACCGGAGCCGCCGAATTGCTAATTTCGACAGACGCTTGGGATCAATGGGTGAAGGAAGGCCGCCTGCCCCGACCGTGCGACACGTTCCCTTCGGGCACTCCCCGCTGGCGCTGGGAAGACGTAGACCGTAAACTCTCCGGCCGGACGGCATCGGACACCACCGATGCGGCCATGCGTGGAGCGTTGAGATTTGGCCAGAAAAAGGGAAACCGGCGTGACGCTGCCTGAAGGGGTAGAGACCAAAACCATCCGCAAAAAAAGCGGAAAGGCCTACACCTACTATTATTGGAATCCCGGAAGAAACACCGACCGCGAGGGCGAGCGGATCAAATTGCCCGATGCGATCAAGCACCCGGCACGGTTTTTCGCCGAAGTCGAGCGGCGCCGGAACTCGACTCCTACCAGTTATCCGGCCGGCTCGATCGGCGATCTCATCACCCGATACCGCGCAAGCGACGAATTCAAACGGCTCTCCGAAGGCGCACAATCTAATTACGGAGTGCACATGCGCCGCTTCGAGGCGCACGATACTTGGGGCATGGTGGCGGTTCGCGACCTGGCGCCGATCACGGTCCAGACCGCACGCGACGCGATGAAAGAAACCGCGGTGATGGCAAACCAGATGCTCTCGGTCGGCCGCACTATCTGGGATTGGGCGATTCCGCTGGACCTCGCCAAATTCAATCCGTTCGACAAGGTGAGAGACTTCGACATCCCAGACCGCGGGCATGTGCCGTGGCCGTCATGGGTGATCGACTATGTCCGAACGCAAGCTTGGCCGGATCTGGTCCGCATGATGCGGCTCGGCGTGATGACCTGCCAGCGCGGAAGCGATCTCATCAGGATGGGGCCCGAGCACCGCGACCGCAACGGCCTCTGGTGTCGCCCGCTCAAGACCAGAAAGCGCCGCAGGTCCTTTCACATTCTCCTCGCGGCCGCCGACGCGCTCGAGATCGACCGGTGGGCCGAGACGCCGGTGACCTTCACGAATTCACGCTGGCTGAAACCGATCGATCGCTTCCGCGAAGACCTTTACCTTTATTCGCCGAAGGGCGCCCAATACACCGCTGACGGCCTGCGCGCGCGTTGGGGTCGCTGGCTTGCCGACACCCCGGAAGGCCGGGAGATATGTCGCCGCTGGAAAGAATGGGTCGTCGCCCAGGTTAAGAAATACGATTGGGACATCGAGCCCGACGACGCTGACCATCCGACCATCCACGGCCTGCGCGGCACCGGCATCCTAGTGCGCGCCGAGCAAGGCTACGAGGTCGACCAGATCGCCAACGACATCGGCATGTCCAGGCAGAACGTCGAGCACTACATGCGCTTCAGGGACCAGATGCAGGTCGCGGCCCAAGGGCAAAAGCGGCTTCGGCTGATCTCGAAGGAGGACTAGACCGCGAACGTTTGGACGGCTATATCACCGCTGCCAGACGCTTGATTTGGAAAACTCCTTGGCGATCTTGGAAAACTTCCGAAAAAAGTGCTGTAAAATCAGCCACTTCGGTGGGGAATGGTGTAACGGTAGCACAACGGACTCTGACTCTGTTTGTCTAGGTTCAGATCCTAGTTCCCCAGCCAGGCTTACAACACCACGCCAACCTCTTGAAATCATTAAATAGTTCTTGGCGGGGTGCCCGATGTACCCCAACGCCGCCCCTAACGCTTGCCCCTAACGCTTAGCGTAGGGAAACTCGGGATAGAATCGACGTCAGGTGTTCAGCTTGGCTTTGACACAAAGGTCGCGAAGCAGCGTAGTCCACCGATTGCATACGAGATCGACTGTCTGGGGTTTGGCAAAGTCAGGCTGCGGCCAAGCGCGGTGTGCTGTCAGCTTGGAGCAAGCGTCAACACGCGCGTCGAACTCCTCCCGCTCATCTCCCTTTACGAACTTCTTTGCGGTGTCGGGCGGTGCGCTAAAAATCGTCAACATCCCGCAGCTGGTGACAACTTGCTCTTGCATCGTGGCTTGCTCAGGATTCAGTGTCCACTTGTCCAGCTTTGCCAGATAAAACTCTCTGATCTGCTTGATGCGTTCGCTCTCTGGAGTGGGGCCGGCAGATTTGAAGAGGGTGCACAATGGGCTCCTAGTTGCGGCGTCGCACAGCACTTCGCCCCCAAGAAGCGGCCATTGCGGCGCTGTTGGGAAAGATGGCGACCGCGGTAGCCGTGGAGATCAAAATCAAGCGTAGTCTCATGATTCCCTCGCAAAAAACCAATACATCAGAACAGAAAATGAGACTCATAGTCCGTAGACCAAAAGTCAACACCTCGGCCCTCTTCCTCGCATGGAAGACGAGACAGGCATCATTGACGTGGTGGCGGCGGCCGTTCGGAAGGCCCGCAAGAGTCTCGAGCTGTCGCAAGAGGATTTAGCCTTAGAGGCGGGGTTAGATCGCACCTACATCAGCCAGGTCGAGCGCGGCATGCGCAATTGCACGATTGTTGTTCTGGCCCGCTTGGCTCGTGCCTTGAAGACAACTCCTGACCGGTTGCTGGTGCCCCAAAAGAAGACGCGGGGCTAGACCCTGGAGTTCGTCCGGTGTCAGGCCAGTCATTTTGAGCACCGTCCCAAAGGCTGCTCTCGAAGGCGAACCTGATTCAGGTGGACAGCGGCGGGTCCGTTAGTGACGCTCTTGGGCCCGCGGGAGCGGTCTAACGATGTTCGTTCATTGAGATGGTGCGGACC
Source organism: Bradyrhizobium sp. TZ2 (assembly GCA_043099345.1). Classification (GTDB taxonomy): domain Bacteria; phylum Pseudomonadota; class Alphaproteobacteria; order Rhizobiales; family Xanthobacteraceae; genus Bradyrhizobium. Next base: position 5,898,834 of record CP170752.1, read on the forward strand.
TCGCATCCGCCAGCGCCTTGGGTGCAATGGCACACGCTGGTATGCCCTTTGACCATGGCAGGCGATCGCATACCTCAGGATGATCTCTCCGCAGAGACAGCACTGCTCCCGCCCGGGTAAGAATGCCCAGGGGCACGATCGAGCGATTTGCCGCGAAAGTCTCCGAAAGATACAGCTGAATATGTAAAGGTCGACACTGGCAAAGGATTCGTTTGTCGAGTTTTCTTTACGCGATTCGCCGGTTAGGCTGCTGCGCATACTTTTGAAACAGAAGCGAGTTTCCGAATGCCCAATCTCGATGACGCCATCGCGAAGACGACCGGCGAGCAGGCGATCGCGTTACGCTGGTTTCGTGACAACACCGGCCAGACCGTTGCTTGGTCCGACATCCAGGCTCACGCAGAGAAGGGCGCAAGGCTCGTCACCCAGGCCAAGGGCATCTACAAGCCGCAATATATGGAATACGCCCTCAGTGTGCGCCAAACGCTGGATAGCCCCTACGCAGACAAAGAGATGCAAAGACGTCCCGATGGCAGCTGGGTCTACCCCTACTTTCAAGAAAACCAAGATCCCAAGCAACGCGACAAGGAAGCGACAAATCGCGGATTGGTAAAATGCATGAACGACGGCGTGCCCGTTGGTGTGCTATTGCAGACAAAGCCGAAGCCCGGCGTGGAGTACCAGGTTATCGGCCTTGCGACCGTATCTGAGTGGCGGAACGGCTATTTCATTCTTGAGGGCTTCTCGAACGAGGGAAGAATCCACCGGGATGATGCCGCCCATGATCGCGCCCGAGTGGAATCAGCGTCGATCATCGATAACTTTGACGCTTCGAGCCGGGCTGATCAGCGTCAAACGGAGATTGCCGAAGTCGTTCGCCGTAGAGGGCAGGCCAAGTTTAGAAAGAATCTGCTGGACGCCTATAAGACCAAGTGCGCAATTACCGGCTGCGATGCCGCTGAGGCGCTTGAGGCGGCTCACATCGCACCATATCGTGGCGATCATACCGACCATATTCAAAATGGCCTATTGTTACGAGCAGACGTTCATTCGCTGTTCGATCTCGGCTTGATATCGATCAATCCCAAGACGATGACTGTTGTGGTTGCGTCGAATTGCTCAAAACGACCTATGGCCAATTTGCTACCTCGGCGCTCTTGTTGCCGAGCGATCCCAAGCACAGCCCGTCTACTGACGCCCTAGCTAATCATTTGGAGTGGTCTGGCATTCTGGTTGAGTGAATCGGTCGGCCGCTGGCTGACTTATGTGATAGCGCCTATGTTTCGAAGTCAGGCCCGGCTGTGTCGATCGTGTGCCGCTACCCTAGCCAAGCACTTGCTTACGGTCTTCTGACGGGTTTGATAGTCCAACTTGACGCGGGCGAGGTTTCCGACACTCTAATGCCGGCGCGGGCGGGCGGCTTGTGATCCTGGTTTATTGATAGAGCGAGATGAATTTGACAGGCGCAGTCGAAGGGGATTGGCGCAAAGTAAGGGAGGGCATACTTCGCCGTGACAAGTTCAAGTGCGTCGAATGCGAGAAACCGTGTAATCGAGGTGAAGCTGATATTCACCACGTTCTTCCACGTTCTGCCGGCGGCAGCGATGAGCCATCAAATCTGATTACCTTGTGCGACGGCTGTCATGCGGCACATCATCCCAAACTCGCCGCGGGACTAGCTCGCCGTGCAATCGAACGATGGGCGGTTAGACTAGCCCTATGGCTTGATCGAGAGGGGGCTGTGCCTGAGCAAAGTCAAAACTTTGGGGCAGCGCTCCGGCTATTTGGCCTGGGTCGCTTCCGGGACGGTCAGCTGCCGGTCGTGCAAGCCGCTCTGACAGGCCGGTCGCTACTGGTCGTCAGCCCGACGGGCTTTGGCAAGACACTGTGCTTTCAATTGCCGGCAGTTCTGCGGCGAGGGGTCAGTGTGGTCGTCTCCCCCCTGAAAGCGCTCATGGGCGAGCAGGTCTCGTCGTTGTTGAGGCGTAAAATTCCATCCAGCTACATAAACAGTGATGTCGGCCCAGATGAGAAGCGCCTTCGGTACCGGCTGTTGGCGAGCAATCATCTCAAGTTGCTATACGTGGCCCCAGAGCGGTTCTTTGTTCAGAGCGCCAATGAGCAACAGCAACTCAGGTCGCTTCGTCCCGAATTTCTTGTAGTCGATGAGGCTCACTGCGTTGACCAATGGGGAAGGGATTTTAGACCGGAGTATGGTCGTCTTAAAGAGGTTCGCAAGGCCCTTGGTTCGCCACCCATTTTAGCGTTCACAGCAACCGCTGGACAAGAAATGCAGAAGCGTATCTTAGCTTCGCTCGGAGTTCCTGACGCTCAAGTGTTCGTCCGCGGGGTCGACCGGCCCAACATCGCGCTTCTTCGATGGAGTGTATCGATCAACGAACGCCCCCGGGCGATAGGGCAGCTTTGCCGTGTTCAGATGCCGGCCAAAGGGAAGGTGATGATCTTTGTGCCAACTCGCAAGATCGGGATGGCGCTACAAAAATATCTTAGCGAGCATGGATTAGAAACTCCCTTCTATCATTCCCAGTTGGACAAGTCCTGGGGTCGCGAGCAGCTCCTGAAGAGGTTTGTTGGGGATAGTCGACCGGAGGTCGGTCGTATCATCTGCACGAGCGCGTTCGGCATGGGCCTAGACGTTCCAAATGTTCGCATGGTCATTCATTGGCAACATCCGTCCTCGATTGAGGATTACTTGCAAGAATTCGGACGAGCCGGTCGAGACGGCAAGGCCTCTGTCGCAGTGCTTCTCTACGATCGCAACAATTCACAGCGCGACATTGGTCTCCTGCAGTTTATGGCCGATAGGGCCGTTGAGTCCGCGCAATTGCCGACTGCTGCGGCCACGGCCGCGTCGAGCCAAGACCGTTCAAATCGATCGAATGGCAGGTTTGACGACGAGCAGCGGATGCTTCCGCGATTCCCTGGTCGGCTATTTCACCGGACCAAAACGAGTTGCACGCAGGAGCTTCTCGACCTGGCTATTAGAATTCGTGTTTGCTGATTGCGGCGTGCGGCAACAGAAGGTGGCTTGTTGCGATGCTTGCCAGCAGCGCCTCATCGGGCGTCAGGGGCAACTCGCCTTCGTTAAGAAAGTGCTGAGCGAGTAACAGGCGCACATATTGCCATACCACCCGACAGGTATCGGCTGAAATGCGCTAAAGACCCAAAAGCAGACATTGGCAGAGTCCGCCCGGAATGTCTGCTCGTGACCCACCTCGGATATTGCTTGTGTAGCGAGCGAGAGCCGCAACAGCGAAACGTCGCATTTGAATTGGCGCGGTGCGCCGAACAACTGATGCCGTTAGCCACTATCACTTCATCGGCACAGTACCTCGAAAATGGTAGTGCTCAAGGGTCACACCATTTTGCCGAAAAAATACGTCAACGTCCCGCGTCAATTGCTGCCATCGTCCTTGCTGAGCCTTCAACTCGGTCGTACGAGTCACCGTTATCGTGGTCGCTCCGGGTGTGGGCGGGCTCCGCCTTTGCTGACTATCGGCGCTTGGTTGACTTGAATTTTTGGCGGACATAGCAGCACCTGCAACCTGCAGTCCGTCAGCCACAATCCCCGCAATGGCAGCGGATCGTCCGGCAGCTCTAGCTTTCGATAGTTCTTGGGCGAGATCTGCGTCGATCTTTTGAATTTCGGCAACGACCTCGTCGCGGCGACTGAGAAGTTGTTGCGCCCTACGGCGAACAGCGAATGAATCAGAAGCAAGTTCCAGCCTCGTAAGTGCGGCATCAATCGCGTAATTCTCAGTGTACGCGTGCAATGCCGCCTCACGAGCTGGCTCGACTAAAAGCAGACGACTTTGCCGTCCCAACTCTTCATGCGAATAGAAATCTAACGCGTAACTGTTTCTTCCGGATCGGTGCACCCAAATATAGCGAGATTGGTTCCAAGCAAACTCACGACCCTCGCCCGCGTCGGCGGTCATTTGTTTGCCGCCAAGCGTCAAGGCAAGAGTCTTGGCCGGGCTCTCGCCAACGCCAACTATCCGAGGCTGGTTAGGTGCGAACTGCAGGGTGGTTTTCGGTGGAAGCTGCGAAGCGTAGAGTTCCGCATTCTTCGCACGGGTATACTTGATCTCAATCAACGCACCTGCTGCTCCCGTGCTCGCAAGCTGTCTCTCAGCCTGGGGCATCAACGCCGTAACCTGCTTTTTCCAACCTCTCTCCAACCGGAAGTCCGTTAGGGGTGCCAACACCGCGCCCGCGAACTCAGCGGCCGCTCGACTCGTGCGGATTGTTGCTCTCTGTATCGCGCCGTAATTTTCCGGCGGTTGGATTCGAGCAGTCTCAAGCTTTGTTGAGTCCTGCGCCCTAGAAGAGCCTATTGCGTGCGGCAATAGCGAAAACAATACGACGTTGAACCAAATGGCGGTCCTCATGTGAAGGTACCTTTGATCCGATCCAGCATCTCGAGGCTAGACTTCACCACCTTCAGAGCTTGGTCTGCAAAGACGATGCGCGAATTCGCAATATTCAGATTGACAATATCGGCATAAAGCGTGGCATGGGTCACCATCGCCACCTTCCATTGCGCCGAATTGATCATATGCGCTTCTCGTTGCCCACTGTCGGGGATATTCACATGTGTGATGGTGCACGACGCATCTGCAGGAACATCAGGCGAAAAAGCCGTTGCGATTGGGACGGTTGCTCGTTGCTTTGTACTTTCTCCACCCAACATCGTGAGCCATAGCACTTCGCTTTCTCCGACCTTGGGGGCAGGACCGCTGGTTGACACAGCTTTTGCTATGTCACCCGCAACTGCCTGGATCGCCTCGATCGGCTCGGATTTCAAGTTCAGATTTATCCAGATGCGATCCCGTGCTCGTGGTACTGCAGGAATGATCTTCTCCATCACCGAGAGGTCCGGCGCCTCACCCCCACCTGTTACTGCGCCGCGCACCAGTATAGTTTCCTTCCGTTCCGGCGTCCCATCGACCGTAGATACGCAAGTCAACAACGCTTGTTTGTTGGCCAGAAGCTCCTTTCCCACGCTTCCACTATTGATTTTCTGCGTCACTTCGGCCATTCGTGAGGCGGCCTCCTTTCTGTAATGAACGATCGAGCCCGCCGTCTCAGCCAACATTCCATTGAGCCATGGCGTGTAATCATTCTGAATCGTATCTTTGGCTAGTTTGATCTCTCCGATGCGATCAGCGATGCTCATCTCGGTAGTTAGTGCGATCGGAGCAAGAAGCGCCGAGGCTGGATCTATCGGGTAATCTGATTGCCGCAACTCCGCGACAGCGAGTCGGAGTTCATAATGAAGGTGTTTCAGGCGATCCCGTCGACTCCCCTCATTCAGCCACTGCTTCTCATTTCCACCGAAGCTCTCCAGCTGACGATATTCGGCCTCGTAGAGCTTTTGCATAAGCGGAAATTTTTCTGTGAACGTCACGTACAGACTGCCGGCGCAACATTTCATCAATTTTCTCGGGTAGTTTCCCGAGCTGATTCAATATCTCGGCCGTGCCGAGCAGCAGCTCGCGCTGGTTCTCTATTATCACACCGAGCTTTTGGTTTATAGCTTTGAGAAGTATCACGTCTGCAGGTCTGGTGTTGTGAGCTGCGATGCGTGCTGCGATAATGCACGCAACTGCGATTGCAGCTGCCACTGCTACCTCCGACCTGGATTCTCTTGGTGCAAGCGGCATACCCAAAGCCGCCAACCCAGATGCGTACGCCAGCGGCATTAGTTTTAAGAACGTTCGGCGCTGCAACATTGCGGCCTCCCTCCTAGCGGACATTGCGCCTTTGCTCAGCCGTCTCCGTGGTCGGAGGTAATGCGGACATCGCAGACCAGCGGTCGTTCAGATCCGCGGTCGGGAGCTTGTCCGCGTCCACCCGCGCCAGTGAAGGCGACAATGCCCTCGGACCAAGGTGAGTGCGGCCTCATAGTGACGGCGGTTGCGGCGGCAGCGAGCAGAGCGACAGCCACGAACCCAGTAATCGTTCGATGCTTCGTCATCGGAACCTCCTCCGACGTCCACCTAGTCTGTGGTCACGGGAGCTTCGCGAAGGTTCAACGGTGCGACAATTGCGCGGGATCTGGCAACGAAGCTGTCCCAAACTCAAAGGCCGGGGCACTGTGCGAGCAAATCACGCGAGCTTCAGACATTCGGCCATGCCCCACGTCTGATGCCACCAGCCCAGGTAACACCGTCATCGGGCAAGTCCGTCCTCGGCGGCAGCATAGAGATTCTGACAGCCTGATCCGAAATCCGCTGATGGGCTCTTAGTCGGACGTTTCGTTGCACCCAATTTCCGGACCATCGATCCCTGCACCGGTGCCAAGAAGACGCGGGACTGAATCCTGAAGTTCGGCCCAGTGTCATATCGCGTCGCTTCGCATTGACCTTATGGCTCTCAACCCCAGCCGTCTCCGGGATGGTGGCGTTCATCCCTGACGTCCCCGCGCCCGTACCTTGGGCTATCCCTTCGAGGGGTGCCTAGGAGAGATGGATGGCGTAACATCCCCTCACTGACTGTCCTTCGCGCAGGTGAGAGGTACCGAGTGGCTTTGAGGGACCATCTAGGTCTTCCTCTAGGGAGTTGGTTGGTGGTCATCACCATCCTAAGAGGCACTCCCCAATCATCTTAGAGGCGGGCCTGAGAGCTGCGCCTCTTAAGTTTCTTTCCCCCTCTAGTTCCCCCTAGTTTCTCCCTCCATTAGCGGAGGCGTAAGAGACTAAGCTGTTGTTATTGCTGAAAAAGTTCGGTTAAAACTACCGCGCAGCGAGAGGTGGTCCATCTCTGAAAAACGGCCTGCATAGTTTCCGCCGCGATGGGAGCCTGAGTTTCCGCCACCAGCACGGCGTCATGGAGCGGCAAGGCGGCCACCCCGATGCTAAAAAAGATGCGTAATGACCTCGATCAGCATGTCGCTCTCGATGCGCATCAAATGGAAACCGAGTCCGGTGCCAAATAGATGCGCAATGGACGCGTGCTTTGCGGCGAGTATTTCGATCGCATCCCGGAGCTTTGTGCCGTCTGGGAAATGCTGATGCGTGTCCTCGGGCCAATTCTTTAGCGGGCCATTCGAGAACAGCATCGCGTTCATCAGCTTCTTCCAGCCATCCCGCTCGGTCCCGTCACCCGCCACATCGTAAATGTCGCCCCCGGGCTGATCTGCGCCGGCACGAACATAAGCCAGGCGTGGGAAAAGCTGTCGGTAATCAGCGCTAGCAGTGGGCTGGCCATCAATGCGGAGCCGCTCCTTGCGTTCAACACGTTCCATCGACATCCAGAAACCACCAGCGAGACGGCCGCCATGTTGCCAGTTGGCATTATTGAATATGCGCCGGACTGAACGCCGGTAAGGCGCAACAATTTGGCCGTCTTTCCCCAGCGAGAGGCCATTCTCTGAGCCGCTGATTTCGATGTCTGCATCTCGCAGGAATTTATTTATGCGTCGGATTTGTCCCGCCAATTGGTTCGTCCGGGCAGTCTCTCTGTAGGGAATAGCAGTGGCCCGTCCGTCTTCGTCCTTACCTTCTTTCAGGATGATCAATGCTGGGTCGTCAATCTGGTGGACGCTGCGCCAATCTGGCGGTGCAAGTGGAAGGTGGTCAGCAAGACTATCCGCAGGGGCAATGAGCGACGGCACCTTCGACCTAGCGGAGATTTTGTAGCCCCGGCGGCCCTGTTCGATCAGCCCCAGCGCCGCCAACAGATCGATCGCGTCCAAGAAGTGTTGACCGTAGACCGGATTTGCGCGGGCGTTCCCCTGCCATAGGAAATCGTGTGATCGGGGCACGGCAAGTTTGGATTCACTGCCGGTCGCTTTAAGAAGGAGAAGGTTGCAGGCTAGGGCCTCAACTGCGAGATAGAATTTTTCCTTGTCGGCGTCTTTCCGGGCCCGCTTTCGCCGAGCGCTCGCGAATTCATGGTTGAGCAGAAGGTCGCCGATCGCTTTTATTGCAGAACGGAGGTCAAGGCTCTTCGCTCGGAATTGAGGATCGAACCACATTGGCCTAGGCTGGGATATCATCGACGGTCGCAGTGCTTTTCTGGAGGCCGGTGTTTAAAGTGATCGGCATAAACATTGATTATGTGCGTACCGTCACCACTCGACCTGATATCTCGCGAAAGATGTCACGCCGCGAAATTAGTGAGGTGGAATCCATCCGCCTAAGGCAATGCCGGATGGCGGCCGTATCGCTTGATCTTGAGCGCAAGCACGCCCGCAAGGTGCTTCTCAACGACCCATTCACACGGTTCTTCTAGCATCCGACCCATCGCTCTCAGCACGGGCCCAGAGGACCTAGGAAAGGCGTGGAGTTCGGTTCGTCGCGTCCGGCCCTGATGGTCGACAATTTCCCAAGCCTTATGAGTGCCGCTCGCTAGCCGGTGAATGGCCTTGCAAATCTGAACCGTCCGAAACTCCTTCGTCCGGTGCGACCCGGGGTCCTCCTCAATTAGTGCGGTGATAGCCAGGACGATTGCGACAATACGCTCTGGTCCAATGCTTGCGACCCGCAGACGCGCCAAACTGATCTTGGCCCGCTTGGCTGCCGACATGCCCTTAAGGCGTGTGGCAATCTCCACCGGACCCGCCTGCTCCAAGGTTGCCCGAATGGCCGTGATTGCTGCCGCAATGAATTTGTCTGACTCCTTCCGAGGTCGGACGTACGAAGTTGCTGCCGTCAGGTAGGGCTTCAATTCGGCAGCGGAGTAAGTGCCCTTCCAGTGGCTGCCGTGCCGTGCCCGATGCTCCACGTGCTTTCGGCAATGAAACGTGGCGAGGCCGATGCCGGCAGCCCGCATCGTTGGCCTACCACAGCCGGGAATAGCGCAATTGCGTGCCCCCAGATCCAAGACAGACGCCAGCCGGCCCTTAATACTACTGACGCGCCTCTTCTGCATTGCACTAGTCGCGCCCTAACCCGAACCAATGGTCGACCAAGGGTCGTCCGGCAACCGATCAATTAGCTCGTCTCGATGCCATCGATCGGCGGTTGCGAAAAGCATGCGCAGCACATTAGGCAGCGCTTGAAGATCGGGTAACTCCGCTTTCCGTATCGAATTCTCGACAGCCTCGAGCCAAGTTTCCTGCGTCTGAGCATACCGCAATCGAGTCCGGAGTGGCACAGAACCAGACGGCACGACGTAATGGTGATCGCCGGTTCGTCGCGGGTAAAGAGCGGCATCGGGGGCAGCATTGAACAAAATTCTATCGAGCCTCGACCGCTTTGGTAAGCCAGACTCTCGCGCTAGCAATGCGCTAGAGTGTATTCCGAGAGCGTAGATCAATTCCTCGTCGGAGCGTTCATTTCCCTGCCTACGGTGATGCGCTTTATGGGCATCGTCGTTCAGCCGCATACTAATCCCTGGGACCAGTTCGAGCGAACGCATGATGGCAAAATGAACCGGCAAGACATACCTCGTCTTGATTCCGATCGCCCCCTCGCCCTGGATCTGAAATCCAACGACTGGCTGGCCATCGTAACTGCTCATTTCAGCATCGACTCCAACAATCGAACGCCGCTGCTTCAGTAACAAAAAACGAAGCGATGAATGGTCTGGATACTGGGCGCTATCGAGGCCGCCTGCTTGCGCTGCCCAATCTTGCACGGCACGGAATGCATCCGTGATGCTCAGCTTATTCAATTCAATCGTCGCCACTCGTAAAATTCCAATGCTCAATCTCGCAGATGCGACAGCCGCGCTGCTTACAACCGCAACTGACTATTTGATTGAGGGTTTTTTGTGACGTAAAATTAAAGAAATGCCTGTGCCGCAGGGGTATCTCTCACTATGACCCCCTACCCGCCTGGGTAGCGCCACCCCTCCTAGGTAGCATCCCTTGGTACCTTCGGAGGTGATCAAGCACCAACATCCGGCAAAGGTGCTACGCGCCGTTACGCACAAGGCCGTTCCACTGAGGGGCTCTCTATGACTTCGCTCACTCGGTCGCTGTATTGCATCACCCGCCGTACCTGCTCGGCACTCCATTGAGAGTGGCTCCTGGCTGTAGGGATGCCTTGGGCGGTCAGGGCACCGGCTAGACCAGCAAGGGTTGTCACACCCCCGCTCTCAGGCTCTCAATGGTTGGCATCAGGTCCTTTGCTCTTTGAGCCGCTCGTGTCTTGTTTACCAAGCGTCCCTTCGCTTGGGAGCCGTGTGGGAGTTTTCCTCCCCTGCTCCCTCCCAGTTTAACACCCCGGACTCTGGCAGCTTGTAGCGCTGCGCGGGTACGGGTTGATATGAGTCCTGCCTCCAGCTCTGCTACCGCCGCCATTTGCTGAAGCATAAAGCGGCCGGTGGGACCCTCGATAGTTGGTAGGTCGGCAAATCTTATGTCTACGCCTGCCTCTAGGAGCCGCGAAAGAAAGCTAACCGATCTCGTAAGTCGATCGACCTTCGCGACGACAAGGGGTACTCGCCATAGCCGCGCGGGAAAGCGCTCGGTCCAATGCAGGCCGGTCGTTTTTCTTGCCGCTTTCCACTTCTGTGAACTCAGCAATCACCGATTGGCCACTCAAATAATTATGCACTGACCGTTGTTGCGCCTCTAAACCTAATCCGGAGCTTTTCTGACGAGCTGTTGAGACCCGATAGTATGCAATGAAGCCGTGCCGCTCGCGCATCTTTCCCCCAATAACGTTTCAATCAACGACCGTTGACTAAAATGATAAGGCTCGCCGGATCGCCTTCCAATACTTCTAGCGTGAGTCAAATCGACTCAGGCGACTTCTGCGGTAGAAGCGAAAGAGAAGCGCACGGAGAGCATGCGCGGTCGGCACAGTTACCAGCCGACTTTGAGCGGCAGGGGGAAATATGCTAAGCTGCCGCCTCAAGGTGACCACTCGCATGATCGACCCATTTTTAGTTTAGCGCGGGAATCAATTGTGTCTGCAGTACTTGGCTACGTAACTAGCTTTCCCATCTCGATCATCTGCTTGAGAGAGTCTAAGTCCTCCTCCTGCATAGCATCACGGGTGTCAACGCGTGCCACCACGTAAGAACTAGAGGGTGCAACCGGAGTCGCCTGGCCGGGTCGCGCGACACGCCAGACAGCAACCTTCCCGAAATATTTCAAGGCGATCAGAACTAGCAGCGCAGCTAATATCTTTGGTCCCATAGGCACCATAACGACGCGATAGGAGGGCACTAATGAGTACACGATATTCTCAATATGATTATACGCTGCCCGCAAATCGAACAGCTCGTACTCGCTAACCTCCACATTGTACGGGTTGAAATCAAACTGCAGGTTTGCATCACGGACGGCACCGTCATACTTTACGTCCCCGCCCGTGGCTCGAAGGCAAAGTGTAAAACTCGGCTCAAGTTGATTGATCAGCCCGACCGCCGTGCCATACTCATATCCCAGCCCAAGAATTAGTGCGACGGGCAAAGCTGGCTCAGAATCAAACCCTGATAGCTCTGGGGTAACCGCGCCAACTTGATCGATCGGCGAGAACGTGAGAGTCGGCTCAGAAAATTGCGCTGGCACATACAGAATCTCGAATTGATTGATGTAGTCGGAGCAGGCAAACATGGTCGAAAGCGAGAGGGCAGCCATCGTCCGATTCATCGACGAAACATCGATGCCAACTGTAATGGGTCTTCCTGCAGAAGCCGATATGTCGGCGACCATCGCACGAAAGCGTTCTCGAAAAAAATCTGATGCGTCACTCACGATGATAGCCGATACGCCGTCCATCACCTTCTTGTTTTCTGCAAAACTAAGAACTTCATGGTCCTCGAACGACAGGCTAACGAAGCGTCCCGCGTTAATGCGCTGCGACTTCACCAATGCCGATGCACGCTGCTCATACCCAATCGAGTTGATGAAGATGTCATAGTCGTGAGACCTGTCGTCGGAAAACGCGTACGTCTCACTATTTGAGATCATTTGCCTGTTCTCTCATTGGTGTCGAAAAGATCCCCAAGGATCAACTGCTCAGAAGGAGACTGATTAAGAGACTCCGACCGCAGTACGGGCGAAAGATCAACAGAACGCCCTAGTACAAGCGGAAGCCTGTAGCGCGGCGCCAACAGGAACGACAACCGTACTCGCTTGCCCCAAATGTTTCCCGGTTCAGAAGTAATCGCTTCCGCTTCACCTCTCCTCAATGCTGTCTGCGGTACAATGACCAGCGCCCCTTGGTTTATCGCCCGCCCCACGGCGCTGTACACATCCTTGCTTACATTTCGATCAACATTGAAAGACAGGATAGGCTCTGGATTGAATTGCTCACTCAGGACTTGCTCAAAGCTGAAATCGCCCAATTGCTCTACCAGTTCGATGATTGATTTCGCAGGTTTGTCGCGGTGGCTGGATCTCAGCGTTGACAGCAGCGTTAGGAATGTTGCGATTGTGCGTTCAATTCGCTTCGTTTGCTCACTACGGCTGATTGCCCCGACCGCGGTCTTGTCGCGTACTTGGGCGAGATCAGCAATGAGTGGCCTCAGCAATCCGATAAGCCAGCGAGGGTTGCCTTCGCATAGCATAAAGAGTGAAAAGGCTCCGGTGTAGATTGGCGATACTGACTTCTTAGCCCGAAACCTTCTTGTGCGAGCACGCTGGCCTGTGTCGCTTCGATGCTGAAAAAGAAACTCGTCCCGAACAATTACCGTCGAAATGATTTTGCGTATCAAAGCGGCTTTCTGGAATTCAGGTAGCGCAGACATTCCTCTGGGATCAATATTACGCTTCATGAGATAACGCACGAAGCTCGGATCCTTATCGGCAAGCCCCTGAAATTTCCTGTTGTAGAATCCCTCTGGCGCGAGCCGCCCCCCTGTCCCCGCCTGACAGAACCTTGCAATGTCGTGCCGTGATCAACGCTTGGGCCGTCGACTTCCGGATCGAAGTCATCGTCGTAGAATGATGGACCGAGAAGCAGCTCCGCCCGTATCGGACTTATTCCGACTTCATTGCATAATTTAGTGAACATGCGTCGGCTGAATCGATCAATTTCGCGGCGTGGCTGAGAGGATAGGTCAATCTCACGAAAATCGTGCGCCACCATAGGCATCTGCGGCTGAAGAAGTTCTGTAAGTCCTTCATCGTAGGGACTTGCCGAAATTTTGATAAGGAACCGGGGGTCAAAAGATCTTCCACTTTGCCAGATCGGCGTTTTAACTGGATCAGGTGCGATCTCTAATTCATCAAAACAAGCGGCCCATTTTTGCTTCCGGCCGTAGACGTGCTCAAAGACATTACCAAACTCTCTCAGATCGTCGAAAAATGTAGCTGACAAATACGGATAGTCAGCGATGAGTGAGCTCGCTTCCAGCGGTCGCATGGCGGTTACGGTAAGCAAGTGCTGGATAGACCGTATTCTAGCAGTCACGGCACTTCTTAGGCCAAAATAACCGCCAACTTCCAAGGACAGGCCCCATCCACGCGCCAACAGCTTCGACGCGTTATCGGCGAGCACTTCATCGCGAGATATCCAAAATTTTGACAGGTAGCGATCATCGGCGAGAGCCGGGTCGCCCATGTGCGCAATGGTATCGCATATGGCCAACAGAACATGACTTCTAAACAAGGAATAGCTTAGCAAGTCGTCCGTATCTTTTGGTGGCTGTGTTTTGATTGGACGCCTAAAGTCTGGATACCATGTGAAATCGGACGGCACATAGATCGAAACAAAGTCGAGCTCTGCCATCAGTCGTTGTATTTCCGCGTTCTTGTCGCGCTTCCACCAGTTCTTAAGTGCAGGAAGAGTTAGCATCTTCAGCAGCGTCGTCTTGCCGCTGCCTCTCGGACCAAGAACGACCGAGTTTGATCGAGCCGCCACGTCGACGAACGCGGGTGAGAATATAAATCCACGGCCGACCTGCTCGGGCTCTAAGGAGCGAGCATTGAAGGATTCAAATAGCGACTGCGGTGTCATCGACGACATTCCCTCGGTCGAGCAAGCTAGGTAGAAGCCACTTATCGTAGTGGATCTTTGTTCCGGAGCTTTCGAGAAGTTCGAGCAAGCGTTTAAGCTCGCTCGGAACCAAGAACTCCAAGTCGGGAATAGTCCCGATCAAATCCAGCCATCCAGCTCGTCGAGTGCTCTGACCCGAGATAGAAAGATTAATCTGATCGTGTAGGGATTGCAGCCCGGTTTGCCCGCCGAAACCGCACTGTTTGGGAAGTCCTGAATCTGGAAATGAAGCGGTCCAGCCTACCGACTGCGTCCAGTTCCAGGTATGTATCCGGGCGCGAAACGCTGCGGGATCATCAAATTCAATCAAGTGCATCTGATTGCGTGCCGTGCGACCCTGAACTTCAAACCTGTTGCCAGCTATGCTGCCGGCGGACAGAATAATTGGAGCGACGCGAGCAGCATCCGCGTAGTTCAAATCTGGCAGATGTTGATGACCATGAATGACCAGCCATCGTGCGCCCGTGCTTGCAAGTAACTCCAGCAGCATCGGTCCATTTTCCGCATGGCTTAGATCATCAGGCTGCCAAGGGTGTTGCCGTATGTGATGATGCATAACCAGAACGTTCAACGACGAAAGCTTGCTAGGCAGCTCCGAACTCAGCTTCTGAATTACGCTTGGGCTGATATGTCCATGCGCATGAGATGGGCCGGCTCCTTTCTTAACGGCAGTACCGTGAAGGGCGCAGCTGTTGACCAATACAAGCGTCGCTTGACGGGCGGCCTCCTTCACAATGACGTAGTCATGCGCCCAAAATCGGCTCGATAGCTTTTTGTCCGATAGGGGGAACGTGGGCACAAGGGACTTAAGAGCGTCGTCAGGCTTTCGAGTAGTATCGTTTCGCCTTGAGTCCACATCGTGATTCCCGACATTGCCGATAAGCTTCCGGGCTCGAAGTCCTTTTCGCGCGGAGTCAAGCTGTTGCCATGCAACTTGCGCCGCTACGCTATCGTTCTGATCAGAAATGTCTCCCGGGCATATGATCCAATCAATTCTTGTTCCGCGCAGCATGTCGACCGCATCACGGATCGGGCTAAGCTTCGGGACGTTGAAGTCCGGCCGAGCGCTGAGGTATGAGGGAGCCGAGCCCGCCGGCTTTCCCTGATGCATGTGTGGATCGCCTAAGACCAGTATACGAAAGCTAGCCATGGGCATTGTCGTAATTGAAAATCAGAAGCTCTTTTGTGGCGCCGCGTGCTGCAACATTCCCCGCAATTGTGCGTCTAACGTTGATACGTTTTCGATTCCATGAGGCAGCTATTCTTTTTGGAGATGGCGCAATCCGGATAGCTTAGAAGGAATTTTGCGCCGGCTCGATCAATACGCCGCAGCGTCGCTTCGAGTCTTCCAACATCAATCTGAGAGAATGGCTCGGACGAATACTCTCTAAAAATGCGCTTTCTTGGCATGTAATATGGCGGATCCAAATAGACGAAATCCCCGCGCTTCACGTTGTCATCGCAGACGGATTCGAAATCCTCACACTTTAAAGAAGCTCTTTTCAAAGAATTCGTGGCGGCAACAAAGTCATCTTGTGATTGGTACTTTGCGACTCGGCTACCAGAAAAAACGGAACGTTAAACTCACCACGATTGTTCGTACGATAGATGCCGTTGAAGCAGTTTCGATTTAGGTACAAGAAATACGCTGCTCTTTTCAGAGCATTTCGCTCACTAATCATAGCTTGTCGTACGCTGTAATACGTGTCTGGATCACGCGGCAAGCGCTCAAACATCTGAAAGACTTTGATGGGATCCTTCTTTGCGACCTCGTAGAAGCGCATCAGGTCAACATTATTATCCACCAAGATCGCCCGCTTGGGATCGAGATGGAAGAACAGGCAAGCTGAGCCCGCAAACAGTTCAACATAGCGTCCCCAAGCCGTTGGCAGGTGCGGTGCAATATTTGGTAAAGAACGTTGTTTGCTTCCAGCCCAACGCAAGATCGGCTTTATCGTCTTTTGGTTGTCGTCCGATTCGGGGGAGTTTCCTCGTATTTGCCGCGCATCCGCCCTCTTGACACAGCAACGATCCGCCACCGAATCACTCGTTGCCCAGAGCTTCAGAAGACATGCACAAAGTTCCGAGCGCAACGGAATTATGCAACTGTCCTCAGGTACATGATCTAAGTTATCGTTTCACTACCGCCGCTTTCGAAGGCTCTGGCAGGCCGTTTTGTTCAAAAAGAAACTGAAATTGGAGGATGAATTGAGCGTTAAAATGAGTTTGGTAGAGGCCCACGAGCGCACGATCGGCCAGCTCTTCAGTGACGCCTTTTCATTTGAGATTCCCTCTTACCAACGTCCTTACGCGTGGGAGAAGGAGCAGGCAGACGAACTGCTTTCAGACCTCATCTATGCGATGGACAACTCTGGAACTAGCGGCGGCATGTGCTTTCTTGGAAGCATTGTACTGATCAAGGCACCATCCGTTCCGCTGTCTAAAGTTGTTGACGGCCAGCAACGACTGACAACGCTTACCATCCCTCCTCAGTGTTCTGAGAGATCTGACGGAGAAAGAGGAAACCCGGCTGAATCGGGGAAGCTACGTATTTCAGAAGGCCAATCCTGATAGCGGAACGGAAGAGCGATACAGGCTGGTCTTAAGGTCAAAGGATCAATCGTTTTTTTCTAATCACGTGCAATTACCTGGCTCCACGAACAGTCTCCCGGACTACACAAATTTAACGGGTAGTCAGGCTCGGATAGCTGAGAACGCCAGCCACTTCCGGACTAAGCTGTCGGCAATGAGCGAAAGCCGACGGAACTCTCTCGTCGCCTTCATTATTCAACATTGCTTCATTGTGGCCGTTGCCGTGCCGACGCCGGAAGCTGCACGGCGCATATTCACGGTATTGAACGCCCGAGGGTTGGACCTCACTCCGACGGACATACTGAAAGCAGATCTTCTCGAAAGGGGCAGCCGTTCGCAGGAGCGCAATCTTGCTGACAGATGGGAGACTGTTGAGCAGCACCTCGGCCGGGATAAAATGGTCGAGCTTTTTGGACATGTCCGCATGATGTTTGAGCGAGACAAGCCGCGGATGGCCTTGGAAAAGGGATTCAAGCAGTTTGTAACTCCGTTCCAAGAAGACGCGGAGCGGTTTATATCGAAAATACTAGAGCCAATATCCGACGCAAATTCGCTGCTCGGCAGCAATCAAGTTGTAAAGCAGCGCTATGGCGCAAAGGCTGCAGCCGCGCTCCGCTCACTCGAGCGTATCGACAATAAAGACTGGGTAGCACCCGCGCTCCTAATGTTATGGAAGGCTAGCGAGGACGCAGATCGTATTTCGAATTTCATTTGTGATTTGGAACGCGTTTCCTACTATCTGTTCTCGACGAGGGCAGAAGTGAACGTCCGTATCCGAAGATACTCGGAGATAATGAATGAAATTGATCCCCCTCCAGTCAAGCGATTGCCTCGTCCGGGCTCACTCTATCGAAGGACGAACAGCGAGAGTTCATTGAAGCTCTTAGCGGATCTCTCTACCTAAAAACGCGAGTATGCAAGCCCGTGCTGTATCGTCTAGACGAGCGGCTTTCCACCGGTGGCGCAAGCTACGATGAACAAGCTTCGATCGAGCATGTTCTTCCGCAAACAGTCGGTGAGTTGTCAGAATGGGCGCAACTATTTCCTGATGAGACAAAGCGCAGTGCTTGGACTCATAGGATCGCGAATTTGGTCCTTCTTACTCGAAGAATTAACTCGAAGGCGTCCAATTGGGATTTTGAGCAGAAGAAAGTCAAATACTTCGCGACTGAGGACGGAACGTCACCCTTCATTTTAACTCAAGCTGTTCTTCAAACGAAGACGTGGAGCCTGCAGTATCTCGAAGAACGACAGAAGCAACTCATATCAGCGCTTGCTAGTGTATGGGATCTTGACCTGACAGTCATGGACACAGGCACCTCCCCGCGCAAGCTCTAGAGGTGTTGCCGACTGCGGGGAATGGAATTTCCGAAGACGCGACATGGTTGGACGACGTCAAATCGGCTTTAAAGCTGCTCGGTGGCCAAGCGCACTTATTTATGAAGCTGTCCGAAAGTTAAGGGAGCAAAACAATCGATCAATCCCTCTATCGTGGAAGTCGCTGATTAGAAAAAATCTTGAGGAGAATTCGTCGGATTCTGACGCGCACGCTGGCACAAGCGATCTCTTCTCCATGAAGCAGAAGGGGTCGGGAGTATGGTCACTGCGATAGTCGGCGAGGCAGCGATGCTCGGGCCATCTCCCTCTTGATTAGCGTGAAGAATGCGAACCTCAGGCTGCCAGGATGACACGACAAGCGGGTTCAGATCAAAGCGGCAGCTTTATGGATTCTATGCAGGCTTTTTTCAAGCGCTTCAGCTGGGCGTTAGAGTAAAGGCCGAAGGTAATGCCGACGCTGCTTTCGTGCCCCATGATGTCGGCCACAACGTTTTCCCTGTGGCCAGCATCCTCAGCCTTTGTAGCAAACCATCGCCGGAAACTGTGGAAATTCACTTTTGATCGGCGTGCTCCCGGCCTCTTATCATCAACACCTAATCTCTTGCGGTAATATCCGAAACGCTTTGAGATCGCCATCGTTCGATTGTCATCCCAGCCAGTGTCCGGCATATCAGGAAACAGGTAAGACTTCGTGTCGCGCGAATCGGTCAGCTCAATTATGAGAGGAACCAGCGCTGAGTGAGTTGAATCGTGCGAACCCCGGCAGCGGACTTACTACGGGTGATCGAGAACTCATTGTCCTTGCAGTCACCAACGCGAAGCTGCCCAATCTCATCCAGACGCATTCCGGATAGTGCGCCGATCAGCATGACGTTTGAGAGTTCCTTGTCTGCGGGACCGACGAGAAGCTTACGGACTTCGTCATCAGTGAAAGGCCTTCGGGGCCAAGTGGGCCGTCTGGTGCCACCCTATGTGCTTTTGTCTTAGGTAGGGACTTTCGCATCCATGGATTGGGCCGCACGCCAAAACTTCGATCTAGCCATTCCCAGTATTGCCGGAGTGCGGACAGCTTTTTGTTTGCCGTCTTTGGGTGAGCCCCAGCTTTGACGAAAAATCGTCTCGGAAGTCTGATGCGATGCGGTCGGTTATGATCTCAATGAAGAAGCCCTGATGAGACTTCTCGCACCAAGATTTGAATTGGCCAATGGCCATCCGAGCATCTGCCTTCGTGCGTTCGCCGTACGTAGAAGACGAAAGCCAACGATCAACATAGATATCGGCCGGGGTCGCTTTGCCGGTTGCCAGTCGCGCAAAGTCCGTCGCTCGCTGGGTTGCAGGGGTACCTTCATCGTAGGGGTCGTAGTCCTCCCGAGACCCGCCGGCCGCGAGGTCGATTTCCTCGGCTCGATCCGTGATCTCGTACTTCATTTCGTTACGACGGGCGGCATCGGCCCGGACAAATTCCTCCCTGAAGGCCATCGCTTCAAGAAGCAGCGAGTCTCCGTCCTTTGAGGTCGATGTCCGGCATTCGGCGATCTGGGTCTTCAGGGCAGCCAGCGCGTTCCAGCGGGCTACGCGGGCCGCTCGCAGGTCATCCGTTTCGAGCGACTTCAGGAGGCGCTTCTTGCCTATAACGCTCTGGAGAGTCCTTGGGACCTCAACAACGACGTACCATGTAGTTCCGGCCCCTCTGGGCTGGGTCAGGTAGCGGCGGTCGCCACCACCTTTTTCCGATCTTTGCATGTACTTCAAAATGCCCGCCCCTAACGGCGCCCCCAACGGATCGCCCCCAACGCAAGGAAGAGATAAGCCATATTTTACAGTGTTCCTAGAGCAAATGAGCGATTCTCATAGGGTCCTAGTTCCCCAGCCAAGACCGGCGATCTGTTCCCCGGACTTTTTCAGCCCAATGAGCCCTCACCCCCTTACACCGGCGGCGTGCCATGGGTGTGAAACGACTCGATCGTCTTCAGTCCCCACGCCTGGCCCCTCTTGCGCTCTTCCTCGGTCCAGACAATCGGTTTCCAGTCCGGCGCGAGGATCAGTCGGGCGCCGGCGTTGGCGACTTCGACGCGGTTGCCGCCGGGCTCATAGACGTAGAGGAAGAACGTCTGCTGGATCGCATGCTTGTGCGGGCCGGTCTCGATGTGGACGCCGTTCTCCAGAAAGATATCGGCGGCGCGCAGGATCTCTTCGCGGCTGTCGAGCGCGTAGGTGACGTGATGGAAGCGGCCGGGCTTGCCGTAATGGTCGCGCGTATAGGCAAAATCATAACCCTTGTTGCACATCGTCATCCACATCGCAGCTTCCGTGCCGTCGTTGAGGATGATCTGTTCGGTCGTCCGCAAGCCGAGATAATTTTCGAAGAACTGGCGATTGGCCTTGATGTCGACCGCGAGGCAATTGAGATGATCGAGCCTTCGGACATTGACGCCCCGCGCCGGAAAGCGCTGCGCCTGGTTCTTCAGGGCGGGCTTGAGTTCAGGAGGTGCCTGATACCATTCGGTCTCATAGTAAAGCTCGATGACGTGGCCGTCGGGGTCGCGGCAACGGAACGCCGGTCCCTGCCCCATGTCGCCGTCGGTCCAGCCGATGTCGAAGCCGGATCCCTTCAGCGCGGCGACGCGGCGCTCCAGCGCCTGCGGGCTGCGCGCACGCAACGCCATGTGCTCCATGCCTGAGGTTTTCGAGGCCGTCAGCTTGAGCGAATAGCGCTCGTAATCGTCCCAGCCGCGCAGGTAGACCGACTCGCCCTTCTGGCCGCTGACCGTCATGCCCATGACGTCGACAAAGAATTTCAGGCTTTCGTCCGGCTTCGGCGTCAGCAATTCCATGTGGCCGAGATGGGCGAGATCGAAAATCGGCTCCGGGGTCATCGCGTTTTCTCCTGACCGCTAAACTCTCTGGTCGTCATACCCCGCGAAAGCGGGGTATCCAGTACGCCGCGGCTCTTCCGTCTGCCTTGAGCTTCACGGAGTACTGGATCATCCGCCTTCGCGGATGATGACAGCTGCGCGGGAATTACCAAAGCGATCGCGTCACGTCGTCGAACAACTCGTCCACCGTGAACGCACGCGGAATGAGCTTCTGCTGCGCGGAATAGTCGATGATCAGCTCCAGCGAGCGCCGCATCTCATCGGCGCCAAGGCGCGGCGCGGAAGCTGCGGCTGATGCGGCAAGCAGGCGATGAACCTCCCGCACCGCGTCCGGATGGTTGTCGGACAATGCCTGGCTCACCACCACCATGTGGTTGACCGGCAGCACCTTGTGCTTTTCGAACCAGGCCCTTTCCTCCGCGGTAACGTCGGCGAATAGCGGTTTCAAATCCGGGTGGTCGGATTTTTCGCCGAGCACTGCATCGAGTTCGCCGTCGATCAGCATCTGGATGATCTGCTTAGCCGCCGGCGCGCGCTTGGTCGTGTCCGTGAATTCGGCGACATGCGCGTCCTCGAACGTGACCCAGTCGACCGAATCCAGATCGACGCCATAGTCATTGGCGAGGATGCCCCGCAGCCATGCGCCGGTCGTGGTGGTGAAGGAGCGGATGCCGACGCGCTTGCCCTTGAGGTCGCGTGGCGCAAGCCTCCCCGCCTTCGCATTGTAGAGCGCATGCGCATGCTGGAACCGCGCCAGCACGACATCCGGCAGCAGCACCATCGGTTTGCCGACGGATTTCGCCATTAGATAAGTGACGATCGCCATCTCCGAGACGTCGAACGCCTGCTCGCGCACCATCGGCTTGAAGCCTTTGTTGGTCGGCGTGTATTCGGCGAAATCGAACTCAACCAGATCGGATTTGACCGAACCATTCTTCAGCGCGGCCGTACAGGGATGGTCGCCGAGCAAGGTCTTGAGGCGCACCACCACCTCAATCCTCCTCCGGCTCGTCGATATAGACGAGGCCCGCTTTCGCCAGCGGCTCGCGCATATTGTACATGTCGAGCCCAAGCACGCCGGCGGCGAGTTGGCGGCGTTTGCCCTCCTCGTCGGCACGGCGCCTTTCACCCTTCGCCGCGACTTCGGCGGCATGCTTCCGCCCGATCACCACGACGCCGTCGTCATCGGCGACCACCGCATCGCCCGGCACGACATTGATGCCGGCGCAGACCACGGAACGTTGACAGCGCCGAGCGTCGCCTTGACCGTGCCCCTGGCCGAGATCGCCTTGGACCACACCGGAAAGCCCATTTCACGAAGCGATTTGGCGTCGCGGACGCCCGCATCGATGACTAGTCCTGTAACCCCGCGCGCCATCAGCGACGTCGCGAGCAGATCGCCGAACATGCCGTCGGTATTGTCGGTGGTGCAGCCGACCACCAGGATGTCACCCGGCTTGCATTGTTCCACCGCGACATGAATCATCCAGTTGTCGCCGGGCTGCGCCAGCACGGTCACGGCGGTGCCGGCTGCTTCAGCCCCGCTCCAGACCGGACGCAGATACGGCTTCATCAGGCCGAAGCGGCCATAGGCCTCATGTGCAGTAGCGACGCCGAGCGCGCCAAGCCGTTTCACCAAATCGGCATCGGTACGTTTTATGTTTCTGACGACGACCGTTTTCACGCCAATTCCTCCACCGCCATCGGGAACAGCCGCTGATAGGCCTCACCATAGGTCATCGGCTTTCCCGTATTGCGGCCGCCCTGCACACCCCGCTGCAGCGCGACCCGCTCATAATAAGCCCACAGATGCTTCTGGGCTGCGAGGATCTCGAACGTCTTGCGCTTGATCTCCCAGACCTCGTCGATGTTGAGGATCCCCTGCGGCTTGAAATTGCACATCTCCGGCTGGTGCGGCTCGAACAGGAACACCGGCGCCGCGGCGTAGGTGTATTTGGCGCCAGGCTTGTGGCCCATCGCCTGCGCGACCACGCGGGTTTCCTGCGCGAAGCGCGCGGCGTTGGGATGATCGAAATTATAGGGATCCTCCAGCGCGTGGGTGAGCACGAAGGACGGATTGAGTTCGCGGTAGATGTCGACCATGCGGTCGAAATGCGCTTCCGTCAGCCGCAGCGGATAATCGCCGGCGTCGAAGAATTCGATTTCCGCCCCGAGCATCTCGGCCGCCCGCTGCGCCTCGTCGCGACGGCCGGCCTTGACCTTCTCCAGCGTCGCGCCAGATTCTTTCCACGCGAACTGGCTCTCGCCGCGCTCGCCGAACGAAAGGCACGCGATCTTGACGCGATAGCCCTTCTTGGCATGCAGCGCGATCGCGCCGCCGGCGCGCCAAACAAAATCGCCGGGATGCGCCGTGACCACAAGGCCCGTTTTGCCAGCATTGCTCATGATCGGGATTTGCTCCTTCGCTTGTCTCTCGTTGTCAGCCGCACCGGAAGCGCAGTTACTGCCTTGCAATTCCCGCCCGTTCGATCACCGCGGCCCATTTGTCGATATCCCCCTTCAGCCGGTCGAGGATTTCCTCGGGCGAGCTGGCCTTGGCTTCGATGCCGAGATCGAGCGCGCGCTTCTTCAAGTCCGCCGTGTCGAGCACCTCGCGCAGCGCGGCGTTGAGCGTCTTGATCACCTCCGGCGGCGTGCCCTTGGGCGCGAAAATTGCGTTCCAGGACCGCGCCTCGAAATCGCCACCGCCGGCCTCCTTCACCGTCGGCACGTCGGGCAGGAAAGTGGTGCGCACGATCCCCGATGATGACACAGGCATCACCGCCTTGTCGGCAATATTTGACTGCACCGCGCTGTAGTTCTCGATCGCCATCTGGATATCGCCGCGCAGTAGCGCGATCAGGACCTCAGGCGAACTGCGGAACGGAACGATGGTGACATCCACACCGGCGGTCGATTTGAACAATTGCGCCGAGAGGTTTTGCGTCGAACCGACATTGATGGTGCCGACATTGAGCGCGCCGGGCTTTTCCTTTGCCGCCTTGATGACATCAGCCAACGTTCCGTATGGCGAACCGGCCTGGGTAACGAAGATGAAGTCGAAATAACCCATGCTCGAAACCGGAACGAAATCGGTCACCGGATTGCACGTCAGGTTCTTGAACAGCGAAACGGAGATCGCGGTGCCGTTGCTGAGCAGCGCCAGCGTATAGCCATCGGCGGGCGAGGACAGCACGGCGCGGGCGGCGTTGATGCCCCCGGCGCCCGGCATGTTCTCGATGATGAATCGCTGGCCGAGCTTTTCGCCGAGCTTCTCCGTGACGATCCGCGCGGTGACGTCGGCAACGCCGCCCGGACCGAACGGCAGGATCAGCCGCACCGGCCGGTTCGGATAATTCTGCGCCAGGACGATCCGTGGCAGGAACAACGCCGCCGCCAATGCAACCATCGCTGCGATCGATGCGCCTCGCCTGCTCAACGTGCATCGCCCACGCTTGTTCGCCATCGGCTACCGCTCCATCAAAACTCAAACAGCCGCGCCGGGTTGTCGACCAGGATCTTCTGTTGCAGCTCAGGCTCCGGCGCGAACAAGGGAATGAGGTCGACCAGGTCGCCGTCGTTTGGCATTACCTTGACATTGGGGTGCGGCCAGTCCGTTCCCCAGATCACGCGATCCGGCGCGGTCTCGACGATTGCCTTCGCAAACGGCACCGCGTCATGGAACGGCGGTCCGCTGGAGGACACGCGCTCGCAGCCGCACACCTTGACCCAGCACTTCTCGTCGCGCGTCATCAGGTCGATCAGCGTCCGGAACGGAAGCTGGTCGAGGCCGTCGGCGGCCTTGACCCGTCCCATGTGATCAATGGTGTAGCGCACCGGCAACCTTTCCAGCATCCCGGCATATTCAGGCAGATCGACCGCATCGAAATGCAGGTCGATATGCCAGCCGAGTGGCGCGACCATCGCGACGATGCGATGGAACACGGTGATGTCGGGCACGCCGCCGAGATGGCGCACGAAATTGAAGCGGCAGCCGCGAAAGCCGCCTTCGCGCAGTTCGCGCAGGCCGCGCTCGGTAATGGTATCGTCGATATTGGCGACGGCGCGAAAGGATCCGTTGCTTACGGCGATGGCGTCCAGCGCCACGCGATTATCCGTGCCGTGCACGCTGGCATTGACGATGACGGCGCGACCGATCCCAAGCTTCCTGTGCAACGCCCGGAAATCTTCGAGCGGCGCATCGGGCGGCGTATAGGGCCGTCCCGGGGCATAGGGATATTTGTCGCCGGGGCCGAAGATGTGGGTGTGCGCGTCGCACGCCAGCGCCGGAAGCTTGAATTTCGGCGTTCGCGTGTTGGGATCGGGTCCCGGAATGGTAGGCTTCTGCATGAGACCTTCTGCGGATTAGTTCATTCGCGCCGGAGCACCGATACTCTATGAAGCCGGATCTTCCTTCCGCCTTCGAACGACACTTCTTGCGGGTGGCTGAGCCGGCTTCCCTCGGCGCGCCCCGACGCTGTCGAGGTGATCGACGTCGGACGCCTGCAGCGAGGCAACCGTCGCCGAGACCAGCTGCTCGATCGCTTCGGCCATATCGGCGCCATCGGCCTCGCCGCGGATAGTCGTGTGACCCGCTCCGGATTGACCAGGGTGTAATAGAGTGCGCCCAAGAGAAACTGGGAGCGCCAGACGATCGTCGTCCGCGGCAGTTGTGGCAGGCTTTCCTCGATCGCCTCGATGAACGCATTGGTGGTGTCGTCGAAGATTTCAGCGATGATGCGGCCCACCACGGCGTTGCCTTCCGCCGACATCACGGCGCGCAGCCGCGTGAACCGGGCCCCACCCCCGGCAAGATCGCTGCTGGATGAAAACGCCGGCTGCACGTAGGCGCGCACGATCGCCTCTAACCGGTCCTGAACATCACGCACGCGCTTGGCGGCTACCAGCAACTCGATGCGGCGCTTGTTCATGGGGCCGCAATGACGCTTGTAGATTTCGAGCAGCAATCCGTCCTTGCTCTTGAAGTGATAGGTGATGCTGCCGGGGTTCGCGCCCGCTTCCAGCGCAATATCGCGGATCGACACGGCATTGAAGCCGCGGGTCGAAAACAACAATTCGGCCGCGCTGAGGATCGCCTCCCGCATATTGGGATTTCGCGTCATCGGATTTGCTTTTTGTTCTCCAGTTTTGTACGTTTGTACAAAATATAAGGTCCAGTCAACAAACATTCTGTTTACGCAGCGACCGGGTACCGGAGGGGCCGGACGGCCAACAGGACCGAAGTCCGGCGCAGGCGGCGTTCGCGGCCTGCCGTCTCGGTCGGGCAGCGGAACCATGATCAAGATGGGCGCTCGACAGCCGCCCAAGGAATTCGCACAGTAAGTTGCTCAACCCGCTTTCTGGGCTGGACGCTTCGCGGCTGGGTCGCCGCGCTTGTGTGCGGTCGGCCACCGCGATGCCAACCCCGCCGCGGCTTGCTGTTCGGTGATCTGGAGCATGTCACCAATGAAACGCTGTCTCGCTGCTTTCGCAATCGCCGCCAGCCTGTTCGCACCACTTGCGCACGCCAACGATGCCTTGGAAGCCAAGGTGCGGGCCTACGTTCCGGTCGTCTCCCTCGCCAAAGTATGTGACATCAAGATCAATGACGCCACCTCGGATGACCACCGCGCCATGCATGAAGCGGTGAAAACCGATCCGAACGCCAACAAACTCGCCTACCGCCTCCATTATGAAACGCAGACGGCCTACATCAAGGCCCGCGACGGAGGTCAACGGGTCACCTTCTGCAAGGACTTCATCGCAGCCAACAGCCAATACGCCAAGGCGCGCTTCACCGCCGTGGTCGAGGACCACATGAGCGATGTCAGCACTAGTGTGCAGAAAGCGATTGCCCACAACGTCTGCGGTGCGCCCCCCGTCAAGCTGTCCAAGGCCGACTGGAAACCGTACGCGCTCATCAAAAAGATGCTTCAGATCGAGCAGAAGTTGGCCAAGGAAAAGGCCGAGACGAACGGCTGGAACGTCACCGAGGAAACGACGGCGGTCACGGAACAGTTCTGCGCGGCGGTAAAAACCCGATGAGCATCACCGCCGCCAAAGTCCGAGCCCCGCTGATGCGTCTTTGCGCGGCCCCGGTGGTCGTCTTCAGAGAAGTTTGATGATGTGAAGTTGGCACCGGTCGGAAACAAAAAGGCTTTGAAAGATAGTTTGCGATCAAAGTGCGTGTGAGAAAAATCAGGACTTCCGGCCCTTTCGGGCAGCATCACTTTTCTGCCTTGAATTCTGCGCGCAAAGACAGGTTCATAACTGGCGCGTTCGCCCTCAGTCAGGTCACCGAACCATCGATTCCAGGACTGGCCGTTTTTTTCCGCCAGTTCCCGATCAAATCCGTCGATGGGTTGTTCGCCATACAAAGTCGCGAGGCAGTACCAAGCGTTGTCATTGGCCGCCCCAAGCGCGGGCTTTTTTTCGACGTCGTTCATCGGAGACCTTGGGCGTGAGAGCTTCAGAAGACTAGCCGGTTTGCCGCAATATCGAACAGGTTGTTTTCCAGTCTCCAACAACTTTCACGCCGCCGCCTTGTCTTCCTTGTCGGCGTCCCGCGCCACGATCTTCAACGCGTCGTCTGGGAATGGCCGTTGCAGTGCCTTCGCCTCATCCCACGGCGCGCGCATCCAGACATCGCGCTCTTCATCGGTGGTGTGGATCACGGGCATCGCCTGCGCATGGACGGGCGCGATCACGGCGTGCAACGCGGTCCCTCTATTGGTCAAGCACGGTTGGAGTTCCCGAGCGTGTCATATCTGCCGCACCGTAAACGTCTTTTCGGAGGTTCATTCTTACGCCCTAATTCAAAGAGAAAGCTCGGCAGGCTACTGCTTTGTTCTAACCTTAAGGAGAGTCACCGTGGTGAAATTTCTAATCGTAACGGGTGCAACGCTTGCTATGGTGACTGCTGCTGCCGCTGCCGACATCCCGCGTCGGCAGCCCGTCTATCAAACGGCTCAAGTCGGCAAGATGCCGATTGGCAAGACACCAATTGGCAAGACCCCAATCGGTAAGACCCCAGTCGGTCCGGTGGTGACCCGCCGGGGCTACTAATACGAGCTAATGGCTCAGGTCTCGGTCATTTGTCGAACCTGACCTTCATCGTCCATCGTTCGGACTGTAAATGGGAGAAGGCATGGCGCATGGACTGAATAGATTGGCGCTATGCCTCCTTGCGGGATTCTGCACACCCGCTGTTACGCTCGACATTCAATCAGCTTCTGCACACGAGATTGAAACTCGCGCCGGTTCGGAACGCTTCATTTCCCACAGGCGGGAGGTCCACAAGCGCACCGTTGACGCGAACGCGCTTGCTTCCAGTGAAGCGCCCATCGAATCGAAACCGGCCCGACAGTCGACTCGAAGGCCGGGGTCGGGATCAGAAAAGGGGCCGTACTACGTTGATTTCAGAGCTAGAACGGCGGCGAGCTGGGGACACGCTTTCGTCTGGTATGGGAAGACAAGCAAGCGAGAAGTTGAGGTCGCGGGGCTCACCCCTGCAGGGGACACCCTGCCTTATATCCTTGGTCATTTGACGTGGGTGCCGTCCGAGACCGGGGCAAGCTACGGTGATCTTGATCCGCAGTACTTGACCGCTAATTACCGGGTCTACTTGAATGAGCCGGACGCCAAAAAGGCTTTCGCATACATCAAGAAATTACAGGCGAGTTCACCTGTCTGGAACGCCGAAACAACCAATTGCACTGCGTTTATCGGCAGCATCGCAAGTTTCCTGGGATTGAAAACTC
This sequence comes from Bradyrhizobium sp. TZ2, assembly GCA_043099345.1. Lineage (GTDB taxonomy): Bacteria > Pseudomonadota > Alphaproteobacteria > Rhizobiales > Xanthobacteraceae > Bradyrhizobium. The sequence goes on from CP170752.1 coordinate 5,927,322, forward strand.
CTCCCCGCTGGAAGCGTCCTGAGGATTACGTCAACAGCCTCAAGGAGATGAATGGCAGGCGCCAGATGGTCCAACTGACATCAGAACATTAGCTCGCGTTCCGCCCCCAAAAGACTCTGTTACGCCAGCGCATTCTTGCGGCGTTTGGTGAGCACCTGTTCGACTTCTTCGTACAACGTTTACCGCCATAGGTGCGGCTCGTGATCGCTCACCTGGGCGAAGCTTAGCGGCTCTGGACGATCACCCATGGCCACCGGCCGCACGGCTCAACCGCGCCGATCACGGCGCGGGGTCAGGGCTTCGTCGTCTGTCATGGTTTAGGACCTGCCGGCCATCATCGAACACGATGGATAGAGGAACTCGGCTGGTCGGAGCCGCGTTGGTGGTGCCGAAGGTTGACGAAGAATTCCCAGCCGGGAGCATCACCCGCGATGCGGCGCTGCACAACCTGATTGGAGCAAGCTGATTTCAGGCGAAATGCGAAACCATCATGGCCACGATCTTGGATCGCTCGGGCAACGGAGCGGACAAGAGCAACACGGAGGGCACATGAAAGACATTGTGAACGAAGACGGCGAGATCATCGCCAAGGCAACGGATGACCATACGCTGGTCGGCGGCCACCACCGCCTCGCGGTGGCGGCCAGCCTCGGTCAAAAAGTGTTCTGGCAAGATAGCGGCGAACCTGTGAAGGTTGATGCCTTCTTCAGGGCAAGTTCTCATCGACATATAGCTTGATGAGGTCGCCGCGCCGGCCCGTCGCCGATCAGGCCAGCAGCAGCGCGACCATGACGACGACCGCCGCGACGAAGATCAGCGCTTGAGCGTTCGATAGTCGCCACATTGCGCACCGCCTTTGTGTACGGGACGGTACATAATTTAGGACGATGCGAAAAGTTCCAAAAACGTAGAGGTTCCGCCGTCGCGCGGTCCCCGCAGGAACTTACGCCCTCGGAACGACCCGGATGACCGATTGCGGGGGCCGCGCCGGTCCGCCGGCCCGCACCGCGCTGGACAAGATGGGGGCAACGCTGGTCGGCAGCTCACCAAAGGATTTCGACGCCTTCATGTGCACTGAGGCCGCGAAGTGCGAACCGGTGCTGAAGGAGGTCAACATCAAGGTGCAGTAATCTTACTGCGTCATAACGGCTTTATCCCCTCATCCTGAGGGGCTTGCGAAGCAAGCGTCTCGAAGGACGAGGCCAAGAAGTAGCACCGTGGCCTCATGGTTCGCCCGGCGATGCGAAGCATCGTCCGGAGACGGCGCTTACGCGCCTCCTCACCGTGAGGAATTAGTAACGCAGTAAGAGTAAGAGCCACCACCACCGAACCCGCCTTGCGCGGCCAGATCACCGCGCATTCGCCGGCGCGTGGACGTGCCAGAGATCGGCGCGCCAGTGCAGCACGATCGCCAGCATCAGGGCGAGGCCGGCCGCCGCGTAGAGTGTTCCGGTCGCGGCGAAGCCGAACTCTTCGATCAGGCTGCCGGCGGCCAGAAGGCCGAGCGGCAGGCCGTAGATCACCATCATGCGCACACCCATCACCCGGCCGCGGAAACTCTCGCTCGCGGTCCGCATCAGGATGACGGCGATCGAGATCATCGCGAGGCTTTGCGAAAAGCCTGCGACCGCTAGGCACGCGATCGCGGTCGGCACCGTCTGCATCTGCACGAAGACCAGCAAGGTCACGTACCAGACGACGGTGGCGCCGATCATCAGCCGCGCCACCCGGATATCGCGGATCAGGCTCAAGACGATAGAACCGGCCAGCGAGCCGATCGCAAAACTCGCCGACAGATATCCGAGCCCGGTCTGGTTGGTGCCGTAGATCGCCTTGGCGATGTAGGGCAGCAAGCCATTCGAAAGCGGATACGCCGTCAGGTTGGCAAGGAACGCAACCCAGAGGGCGGCCTGCATGCGCGGCGTGGTCCAGACATAGGCCACGCCCTCCTTGAGATCGCGGAACGGCGAGCGCCGCATCGCCGCGTCGACCGCCTCGCCTGCAGAACCCGGCTTCACCGGCGCGACCACGCAAAGCGTCAGTACGGTGGCGGCAATGTAAAGGCAGACGATCGCCACATAGGCAGGGCCCATTCCGAGCGCGGCAAACAATCCGGCACCGCTCAGCGCCCCGGCGATGCGCGCGGTATCCATCGTCGTCCGGGAGATGCTGATCGCCCCGATCAACTGGTTATGCGGCATGATGGTCGCGACCAGCGCGCCACGCACACCAAGGTCGGATGGCCGGACGATGCCCATGACGGCCGCGACGATGAAGACATAGAGCGGCGCGAGGTGCCCCGACAGCGCCAGCGTCATCAGCACGGCGGCAAGCACCGCGTAGGTCGCCCGCATCATCGCCAGCAGGTCGCGGTGGCCGATACGGTCGCCGACGACGCCGAACATCGGCGCGACCAGCGTACCGATATAGCCGAGGGAAGCGAACAGGGTGAGCAGCAGGACCGACCCGGTCTCGACCAGCACGTACCAGCCGAGAATGATCAGTTCCATTTCGAAAGCCCACGAGGTGAGCAGATCGGCTGGCCACTGAAAACGGTAATTCCGGATCCGGAATGGTGCGAGCGCGGAAGGCCGCGCGAGGTCGCTCAAGACGCGCTGTCGCGGTTCATCGCGTACTACCCTGCCCTGTTTCTTATTTTTGCCTCACCGTCGATAGCAAGCCGCGTCCGGTGTTTCAAGCCGCCGACATCGCTGTGCCGCGGTGCGAGAGCAACAGCCGGCTGACCTCGACGGCCGGTATCGCCGGACTGAACAGATAACCCTGCATCTCGGTACAGCCGAGGATATACAGCAAGTTCCGCTGCTGCTCAGTTTCGACACCTTCCGCCGTCGTCATCATGTCGCTGGCGGCCGCGATGTTGACCACCGCCTGGACGATCGACGAGGAGGCGCCGGGGCCGGCCAGATCGCGGATGAAGGAGCGGTCGATCTTGATCTTGTCGAACGGAAAGCGCTGCAGGTAGCTGAGTGACGAATAGCCGGTGCCGAAATCGTCCAGCGCGATCCGGACGCCTAGCTTGCGCAATTGGTGCAGCATGTCCAGCGCCGCTTCATCGTCGCGAATGAGCACGGCCTCGGTGATCTCGAGCTCCAATCGACTCGCGGCAAGGCCACAAGCCGCGAGCGTCGCGGCGACGTTCAGCGCCAGCGCCTGGCTCCTGAACTGAATCGGTGAAACGTTGACCGCGACGCGGACATGGTCCGGCCAGTTGACGGCCTCCACACAGGCCGCATTGAGCACCCACTGCCCGAGCTGATTTATCAGGCCGGTTTCTTCCGCGATCGGAATGAACTCGGCGGGCGAGATCATGCCGCGTTCCGGGTGCCGCCATCGCAGCAGGGCCTCGCAGGAGCTGATCTTTCCGTCCTCGATATTGACCACCGGCTGATAGTAGACCTCGAGACCACCATCGGTCATCGCCTGACGCAGCTCGAGCTCCAGGCCCCGCCGCGCCCTGGCGCGTTCGTCCATGCCGGCTTCGAAGAAGCGGTAGGTCCGTCGTCCGTCGCCCTTGGCGCCGTACAAGGCAAGATCTGCATTCCTCAACAACTGGTCGAGGTCCAGCCCGTCGCCGGGGGCCAGCGCGATACCGATACTGGCATCGGTCGTGATCAGGTGCCCCATGCACTCAAAGGGCTCCCTGATCGCAGAATGGATTTCATCAACGAGCCGAGTGGTTTCCGACAAATTCCTGATTGCGGTTTGAATCACGGCGAATTCGTCCCCGCCGAGCCGGGCCGCGGCATCGGTCTCCTTGATACAACCGCTCAGCCGTCCGGCGACGCCCTTGAGGAGTTCATCTCCGGTCGGATGGCCAAGGGCGTCGTTGACGCTCTTGAACTCGTCGATGTCGATATAGAGAACGGCCAGTTGCTCGCCGGGCCGTACCGCCTCCAGCGCCTGTTCGAGCCGCTCGCGGAACAGGACCCTGTTGGGAAGATTCGTCAGTCCATCGTAATGCGCCAGATGCGCGATCTTCTCGTCGGCACGCGTGCGCTCGGTGATGTCTTCGATCGTGGCGACCCACCCGCCGCCCTTCAGCGGCCGGTTTATGATTTCGATCGCCCGGCCGCCCGGAGCTTGCGTGAGCTGGCGCGTGGCTTTCCCGAGCGATACCTTTTGTATGATTGCATTGCAGAATTCGTCGACGTCGCCGTCGAAGGATCCGGTCTCCTTCCGATGCGCGATCAGCCGCTGCATGGTGCAGCCCGGCTTGGCCACATCCGGCGACAGGCCGAACATCTCCAGATAAGGCTGGTTGCAGATGATGATCCGCGCGGATACATCATAGAGCACAAGGCCTTGCGGGATATTGTTCACGGCAATCGAAAGCTGGCGTCGCTCCGCCGCCAGTCGCTGATCCGTCAACCGGTGGCGTCTCAGCAGCAGTCCGACGACCATGACAAGACTGACGAGGAGCGCCAACAGGACGCGTTCGCGAAGGCTCCATGCCAAGGTCGCGATATCGGCCGCGACCGCCGCCGCGAGAAAGCCGCAGCACAGGGCAAGCAGCCTGATTTTTCCGGCCTTTTCAAAAGGACCGGCAGAACCGCTCGGCAATTGATGGCCGCTATCGATGCTCACCCGAGGTGCCTCTTCCCGCGCATGCCCCGCCAAAGTGAGCCGTTGGCGATCGGTCGTGCGCCAGACCAAAACAAGAATGCGATCGGACGCAATCCATCTTGCCGATCGCGTCCCTGCGATATTGTTGCGCAGGACAAATGGAAGGCGCGTTACAACTTGCGGTTAGCAATCGGTTACCGCGATACACGGACAGGTTCCAATCATGATCGGGCTTAAGAGGTTATCCGGTCGTCGGGCGGTACTCTCCTGCGATGGTAAACGAGAGATTAATTTGCTGACGTCGCCGCACGCGTCCGCAAATACGAGAAAGCACTGATTTCCCTGCGCAACTCGCACTTTTGATTCCGCGAAGGATACCAGTTTCAAAATGAATCCTGACCGGGATGGAACGGATTTAGCCGATACGGAACGCCGCCGGCTTAACCGTTTCGCTAGTCGAGGCTGCCCATAATGGGGGCCAGACCCAATCCATAAAATCCAGGTTCAAAACTGTGACATCCTTCGGACGTGTGATTTCGGTGCGCGGCTCCCTCGCCCGGGTCGGACTTCTCGCAGCAGCAGGCCAGATGGCCGTCTCTGAAGTTCGCGCCACCGTCGGCCGCTTCATCAGTATTCGCTGCGCCACATCCACCATCATCGCCATGATCACCGAGGTGTCGTGCGAGGATATGCCGAGCTCCGACAACTATATCGCGAGCGCCTCGGTCGACCTGCTCGGCGAGATTCTCGGTGGGGAACGTCCCAAGTTTCAGCGCGGCGTCACCAACTATCCGACGATCGGCGACGCCGTCGAGCTCATCACCAATCAGGATCTTCGCACCGTTTATGCGCCGAGCGGCTCGGACCAGATCAATGTCGGCACCCTGCAGCAGGACCGGTCCGTGATCGCCTACGTCGATGTCGAGGAAATGCTTTCCAAGCATTTCGCGATCCTCGGCTCCACCGGCGTCGGCAAGTCGACCAGCGTGTCGCTGCTCCTGAACGAGATTCTCAAGTCGCGGCCCAACCTGCGGATTTTCCTGCTCGACGTCCACAACGAGTATGGCCGCTGCTTCGGTGACCGCGCGCTGGTGCTCAACCCGCGCAATCTGAAACTGCCGTTCTGGCTGTTCAATTTCGAAGAGATCGTCGACGTGCTGTTCGGCGGCCGTCCCGGCGTGGCCGAGGAACTCGACATTCTCGCCGAAGTCATTCCGATGGCGAAGGGCATCTATACCCAGTACCAGAATGCGGATCGGGTCGGGCTCAAGCGCATCGACCCGAAGGCGGTCGGCTACACCGTGGATACGCCGGTGCCTTACCGGCTGGTCGACCTGATTTCGCTGATCGACGAGCGGATGGGCAAGCTGGAGAACCGCTCCTCGCGCATCATCTATCACAAGCTGATTTCGCGCATCGAGACGGTGCGGAACGATCCGCGCTATGCGTTCATGTTCGACAACGCCAATGTCGGCGGCGACACCATGGCGGAAGTCATCAGCCATCTGTTCCGCCTGCCCGCCAACGGCCGGCCGATGACCATCATGCAGCTCGCCGGCTTCCCCGCCGAAGTCGTCGACTCCGTGGTGTCGGTGCTGTGCCGCATGGCCTTCGATTTCGGCCTGTGGAGCGACGGCGTATCGCCGCTGCTGTTCGTTTGCGAAGAGGCGCACCGCTACGCCTCGGCCGACCGCAACATCGGTTTCGGCCCGACCCGCAAGGCCGTCTCGCGCATCGCCAAGGAGGGCCGCAAATACGGCGTCTTTCTCGGCCTCGTGACCCAGCGTCCGGCAGAACTCGACGCCACCATCATCTCCCAGTGCAACACACTGTTCGCGATGCGTCTGGCCAACGAGCGCGACCAGGCGCTGCTGCGCTCGGCTGTGTCGGATGCCGCCGCAAACCTGTTGTCGTTCGTGCCTTCGCTCGGCACCCGCGAAGTGCTGGCCTTCGGCGAAGGCGTGGCGCTGCCGACGCGCTTGCGCTTCAAGGAGGTTCCGATCCACCAGCTGCCACGCAGCGAAGCCACCATCGCGTCGGTGCCGTCGGTCGCCGCCGGCCATGACATGCATTTCGTCTCGGCCGTCCTGGACCGCTGGCGCGGCGCCACCTCGCATCGCGACGTGCCCAACGATCCCGCCATCGGCGACCGGCCGGCCGCGCGCATCATGACGCCGGTCGAAGCGCCGATGCTGCAGCCCTCGATGGGGCTGGATCCCGATCGCTTCTCGCTCCTGAAGAAGCCGCTGCGATAACGGGGGCAAGGCTCGCGTGATTTCCGATCAAAAAGCTAGAGCCTTTTCCGTTTCGATGGAATCGAAACGGGGCTCTAGATTCTTGATTTGACGCGTTTTCTTGACGCGAACCGGTTTCCACTTCGCTCGAAAACGCTCTATACGGTTCGGGCAACGCCGCATCGCGCGGCCCTCAGCCGGAACCCTTCCATGACCAAGCCCGTTGCCAAGCGATTTCCGACGCCCCCGATCGACAAACTGCCGGACGACATCCGGACCAGAATTCTGGCGGTGCAGGAAAAGTCCGGGTTCGTTCCGAACGTCTTCCTGTCGCTGGCTTACCGGCCCGACGAGTTTCGCGCGTTCTTTGCCTATCATGATGCACTGATGGAAAAGGACGGCGGCCTGACCAAGGCCGAGCGCGAGATGATCGTGGTGGCGACCTCGAGCGCCAACCAGTGCCACTATTGCGTGATTGCGCATGGCGCGATCCTGCGCATCCGGGCCAAAAACCCGCAAATCGCCGACCAGATCGCGGTCAATTACCGCAAGGCGGATATCACGCCGCGCCAGCGCGCCATGCTCGACTTCGCCATGAAGGTGAGCCAGGAGGCGAACAAGGTTTCCGAGGGCGATTTTGCCGAGATCGCGAGCCACGGCTTCAGCGACGACGACATCTGGGACATCGCCGCGATCGCGGCGTTCTTTGCGCTGTCGAACCGGATGGCCAACGTCACGGCGATGCGCCCGAACGACGAATTCTACATGATGGGACGGCTGCCGAAACAGGGCTGAGACGTTTCACCCGGTTCCATCGGACGTTGCAGGGATGGATGGCTGGCCCGCACTTTTCAACATTTCATGCTGGAAGTGCCGCCGCCATGTTAAAAGTATCAGGACTTCTCGTCGGACGACAGCAGTGAAAACCGAGCGGCCCATTATCACGGATGCCGAGCACGTCGTGCTCAAGTTCCGGCCGCGTACCTCGGCCCATCCGCCGGGCCGAGGGGAAGAAACCGAGCAGGCCAAGGCTCAACCCAAGGCTCAACCGGCGGCCAACGATCTGTCCCGATACGAACGGCCGCGGGACGAGCCCGACGACTTCCGTCAACGCATGCTCGCCAATGTCGCAGCGCTTGCGTTCACCGTGGCGCTGACAGCGATCGAGGAATCTGGCTCGCCGTAAGCATCGCCGATCTCCGCAAGACCCAGGACTGCGTCCTGATGGGCCGCCGCGACTGCGCCCGGATTTCGGTGATGCCGCATGGGTAGCGAAGCAGCACCAGTACGCCACGGCCTATCCGCGTCATTGCGAGCGAAGCCAAGCAATCCACCTCGCGGCCGAAGGAAAAATGGATTGCTTCGTCGCGGGAGCCTGTCATCGGGCGCGCATTCGCGCGACCCGTTGGCTCCTCGCAATTCTGGATTGGAGAGCACGTAGCCCGAGTAGAATTCGGAACCAAACCGCCATTTTTGCTGCCAAATCCATCACCGCCGGGGCAGCCCACCTCCATTGAACTCGGGCCCCCGCTCCGATATACGGGCACTCGACTCCGGCCGAGGGATCAGGGCCTTCCGGGGCCGCGCCCCGCCTCCTCAAGCCGTTCCGGATTATCTCCAATATATCAAAGGCTTAATGATGTCTTCCACATACGATCAGATCGCCAACATTATCGCTGAGACTTGCGACATTCCGCGCGACACGATCAAGCCGGAGAGCCATGCCATCGACGATCTGGGGATCGACAGCCTCGACTTCCTCGACATCGCCTTTGCCATCGACAAGGCATTCGGAATCAAGATGCCGCTCGAAAAATGGACCCAGGAGGTCAACGACGGCAAGGCCACGACCGAACAGTACTTCGTGCTGCAAAATCTCGCCGATCGCATCGACGAACTGGTCGCCGCCAAGAACGCAGGCGCGGGCGCGTAACCGCCCACCATGCAACTCGATTATTTCCAGCTCATCGATCGCATCGTCGACCTCAACATCGACGAGAAGAAGATTACGGTCGAGGCACAGGTTCCGACGGCCCATACCATCTTCGAGGGGCATTTCCCGGGCTACCCGATCATGCCCGGCGTGCTGCTGACGGAAGCCATGGCGCAGAGTTCCGGCTGGCTGCTGCTCGGCGTGATGAAATTCGAGCGCATGCCGTTCCTGGCGATGGTGAAGGAAGCCAAGATGCGCGGGTTCGTCAGCCCCGGCGATCTCCTGACGATCGAAGCGAAGATCGAGCACGAAGGTTCTGGCTTTGCTGTCACATCCGCGAAAGTGCGCGTCGGCAAGGAGCTGAAATGCAGCGCCGACCTCACCTTCCGCCATATCCCCTTCCCCCACCCCGACTTGCGCGTGCACATGGATGCAATGGCCACCAAGATCGGCTTCCCACTGCAGGCGATGACGCATGACTGAACCCAAATCGGCGGGTGCAAAGGAAGTCTGGATCACCGGCATCGGCATCGTCTCTTCGCTCGGTGAAGGGCTTGACGCGCATTGGGATGCGCTGAACGCCAGGAAGATCAACATCGACGACAAGCGCTTCGCGCCGTACATCGTCCATCCGCTCGCCCCGGTCTCGTTCGACGCCCAGATTCCGAAAAAGGGCGATCAGCGCCAGATGGAAGCGTGGCAGCGCATCGGGACTTATGCGGCGGGGCTGGCGCTGGATTCGGCCAGCGTCAAAGGCAACAAGGAAATCCTCGGACGGATGGACATGATCGTTGCCGCCGGCGGCGGCGAACGCGACCTGGCGGTCGACGAGGCGATCATGAACGCCGATGCCAGGGGCAATTCGAGCCCTGGCTTTCTCAACGAACGGCTGATGAACGATTTGCGGCCGACGCTGTTTCTCGCCCAGCTCTCCAACCTGCTCGCTGGCAACATCGCCATCGTCCATGGCGTGTGCGGGACGTCGCGCACCTTCATGGGCGAGGAAGCCGCCAGCATCGACGCGGCGCGGATCGCGCTGGCGCGTATCGAGTCCGGACAGAGCGAGATCGCGCTGGTTGGTGCGGCCCACAACGGCGAACGCTCCGATCTACTGGTTCTCTATGAGTTCGGCGACTTCAACCTGACTGGCAAGTTCAGCCCCGTCTGGCAACGCGACGACAACAGCGGTTTTGCGCTCGGCTCCGCCGGCTGCTTCCTGGTGCTGGAATCCCGCGAACACGCGGAAGCGCGCGGCGCCAAGCCCCTACGCCAAACTGACCAGAGTTGTCGCCGACCGCGCGCAACGCAAGCAGCCGGGCGCGGTCACCCGGTCGCTGGAAGCGCTGTGGCCGAAGCTCGGCATTGCCGGCGATAGCGGCAACCTGATCACGGGTGCGACCGGCGTCGAGCCGGTGACGTCGGAAGAAAAAACCTTCCTGCGCCAGCACCCCGGCTTTGCCGTGCGCGCCACTGGAACGATCTTCGGCCCACACTGGAGACCCAGTTTCCGCTCGGGCTGGCGCTGGCCGCGCTTTCGATCTCCCGCGGCGCGCTGTTTCCGCCCAACGATCCGACCGGCCTCGAGGTTGAAAAGCCTGACGCTCCGGACCAGATTGTGGTGATGGGGGCCGGTCACTGGCAGGGCGAAGGCATGGCCCTGGTTGAGGCTATCAAGTAGGGCGTCTGGAATGCGCGTCGCGCCATTCGAGCGGGACCACGACCGGACAATGGATTAGAGCATTTTCGAGCGAAGTGGATACCAGTTCGCGTGAAGAAAAGAATCTAGAGCTTCGGTTCTGATTTAAGCAGTTACGGCGCAGGATCGACGGGGGAATCATGTCAGCACCACGCGATAAGTTCGGCAGGCCGATCGTCGTCGTCACCGGCATGGGTGTCGTGACGTCGCTCGGCGCCGGCAAGACGGACAATTGGACCAGACTGACCGCGGGCGAGTCCGGCATCCGGACCGTGACGCGGTTCCCGATCGATGGCCTGAGATCGACGATGGCGGGCACGGTCGATTTCGTCTCCGTCGATCCGTTTTCGTCGACCGGCCTGACCGAGCGTCTCGCTGAAATCGCCACCGAGGAAGCACTCGAACAGGCCGCCATCGGAAGCAAGGCCGATTTTCCCGGACCGCTGTTTCTGGCCGTAGCTCCCGTCGAGGTCGAATGGCCGCAACGGCTCGAGATCGGACGCGCCGTCGGAAAGAGCGAATTCAAATATGGGGACATGCTGCGCGTCAGCGGCGGCGGCCGGTTCGCCCAATACCATCACCGTTTCATGTTCGGTTCGGTGGCGAGCCATTTGGCAGATGCCTTCGGAACCAAGGGATCGCCGATCTCGCTTTCGACGGCTTGCGCCTCCGGCGCGACCGCGATCCAGCTCGGCGTCGAAGCGATCCGCCGCGGTGAGGCCGACGCGGCGCTGTGCGTCGCGACCGACGGCTCGGTCAATCCGGAAGCCGTGGTGCGGTTTTCGCTGTTGTCAGCACTGTCGACGCAAAACGATCCGCCGCAGGCTGCCTCAAAGCCGTTCTCGAAGAACCGCGATGGATTTGTCATGGCGGAAGGCGCGGGCGCGATGGTGCTTGAAAGCTATCAATCCGCGATGGCGCGCGGCGCGACCATTCTCGGTGTGGTCGCCGGCTGCGGTGAGCTGACCGACTCGTTCCACCGCACACGGTCGAGCCCGGACGGCAAGCCGATCATCGGCTGCATGCGCAAGACGCTGGCCGACGCCGGCCTCGAACCCGAACAGATCGACCACATCAACGCGCACGGCACCGCGACGCCGGAAAACGACAAGATGGAGTACAACACCACCGCGGTCGTGTTCGGCGAGCACCTGCCGAAGATTCCGGTGTCGTCGAACAAGTCGATGGTCGGGCATACGATTTCGGCAGCCGGCGCGGTCGAGGCCATCTTCTCGCTGCTGACGCTGGAGCATCAGCGGATTCCGCCGACCATCAACTACGAAATTCCGGACCCGGCGATCCTGTTCGACGTGGTCGGCAACAAGGCCCGCGACGCCCGCGTCACCGCCGTGATGTCCAACTCGTTCGGTTTCGGCGGGCAAAATGCCTCGCTGATCCTGACGCGCGAGCCGGTTTAACCGGCTAGCTCGTTACACAAATGAACCGCCTGCTCCTACGCACCAAGGCGCGCGTTCGCGACGCCGCCAAGCCGATGACGGAAGCAGCGGTGGGCGCGCTGACGATCGCGCTGTTGCGCACGACGCGTTATTTCGATCCGATCAAGACCGCCAATTTCTTCGGCCGCGTCACGCGCTTCATCGGGCGCCGGCTGCGTGAGGACCGCATCGGCCGCGAAAATCTCAAGGCCGCCTTCCCCGAAAAATCGCCCGAAGAGATCGAAACCATTCTGGCCGGCGTCTGGGACAATCTCGGCCGCATCGGCGCCGAGTTCGCCCATCTCGACCACATCTGGGACTACGACCTCGATCAGCCGGATAAACCGAGCCGCATCGAGTTCACCCCACGGACCAAGCAAATATTCGATCATCTGCGCGACGACGGCAAACCCGCCATCATCTTCGCTAGCCATCTCGGCAATTGGGAAATCCCCGCGCTCGGCGCTGTCGCGCATGGCCTCGACTGCGCGATCCTGTTCCGCCGTCCGAACATTGAATCCGCCGATCGCGCCATCGAGCGGATCCGGTCGGTAAAGATGGGCACGCTGGTTCCGGCCGGCCGCGACGCGCCGCTGAAGCTGGCGGAGGCCCTGCAGAAGGGCCAGCACGTCGCGATGCTGGTCGATCAATACATGGGCAACGGCGTCGAGGTGACGTTCTTCGGCCGCAAGACCAAGGCTAATCCGACGCTGGCGCGGCTGTTGCGTCAGGTCGAATGCCCCGTGCATGGCGTGCGCATCATCCGCCTGCCCAACCACAGATTCCGCGCCGAACTGTCGAAGAGGTCAAGCCGGCGCGCGACGCCTCAGGCCAGATCGACATCCAGGGCACGATGCAGGCCGTCACCTCGGTTATCGAAGGCTGGGTCCGCGAATATCCGGATCAGTGGCTGTGGTTGCATAGAAGGTGGCGGTAGTGCCGTTCACGTAGCCCGGATGGAGCGCAGCGCAATCCGGGACTATTTCCCGCTGTCTGACATTTTCCCGGGTTGCGCTGCGCTTCACCCGGGCTACGTACCGCATAGAAGTGGCGGTAGCGACAGCCGTCATTCCGGGTCTGGTCCCTCGGACCATCCCGGAATGACGGCGGAAAATCTCCCCGTCTTCACTTTCGTCCAGAGCCGGTTGATGATGCGCTGCGTGGCCGGATCGCGGGCGCGGATCACGAACAGCTTCTTCTGCATCGCCTCGTCCGGATAGATATTCCTGTCGTTGAGAATTTTGGGATCCACCAGCTTCTGGCTCGCCAGATTACCATTGGCGTAAGATAAAAAGTCCGAATTCCGGGCCGCGACTTCCGGGCGGTAGAGATAGTTGATCAGCTCATAGGCTTCCGCGACGTTCTTGGCGTCCGCCGGGATCGCGAGATTGTCGAAGAACATCTGCGCGCCCTCTTTCGGGATGGTAGCCGATCTCGATGCCGTTTTTGGCTTCCGCCGCACGGCTGCGCGCCTGCATGATGTCGCCCGACCATCCCACCACGAAACAAATTTCACCCGACGCCAGCGCGCCCAGATATTCCGAAGAATGAAACTTGCGGACGTAGGGCCTGACCTTGCTGACGAGGTCGGCAGCCTTCTCCAGATCGGCCTGCTTCGTGGAATTCGGATCGATGCCGAGATAGCTGAGCGCGGCGGGAAGAATGTCGTCGGCGGAATCCAGCATATGGATGCCGCAATCCCTAAACTTGGCGAGGTTCTCCGGCTTGAACACGATGTCCCAGCTGTCGATTTTAGCAATAGGTCCGAGAATCCTCTCGGCGGTTTTGACGTTGTAGCCGATGCCGGTGGTGCCCCACATGTAGTTGGCGCCGTAATTGTTGCCGGGATCGTAGGCGGCGAGTTGGCTGGTCACCACCGGCCAGGCGTTGACGAGGTTGGGCAGCTTCGACTTGTCGAGCTTCAGGAAGACTTTTGCGGTGATCTGGCGCTGCAGGAAATAGCCGGTGGGCACCACGACGTCATAGCCCGATTTTCCCGCCAGCAGCCGCGTCTCCAGCGTCTCGTTGGCGTCGAACGTGTCGTAGACCACCTTGATGCCGGTTTCCCTGGTGAAATCCTCCAGCACCCCCGGCGCCATGTAGTTCGACCAGTTGTAGAAATTGACCGTGCGCTCCTGGGCCTTCGCCGGCGAGAGCAATAGAGCCGCGGCCACCGCACCGATCAGGCGAAGCGAATTTCGGAGCCGGTCTTGCATCCCTTTTACCTCTTGCGGCCGCGCACCGCGTCGGACAAGCGCTCCAGCGCGGTATCCAGCGTTGCGTCCTTCTTGGAAAAACAGAACCGCACCACCGACGTCACCGCATCCTGCTCGTAGAAAGCCGACACCGGGATCGCCGCAACCTTGTAATCGGTCACGATGCGCTTGCAGAATTCCACATCGGTTTCGTTGAGACCGAGCGGCGAGAGATCGACGGTGAGAAAATACGTCCCCTGCGATTTCAGGACGGGGAAACCGATGCTCTCCAGCCCCCTAGTGAGACGATCCCTGCTCCGCGCCAGATCCTTGCGCATTTCGTAGAAATACTCGGGGGGCTTGTCGAGGCCGTAGGCGACGGCGGCCTGCAGGTTGGGGGCGCTCGTGAAGGTCAGAAACTGGTGCACCTTCGCAGCCACCCGCAACAGCGGCGGCGCGGCGCAGACAAAGCCGATCTTCCATCCTGTCAGCGAAAAAATCTTGCCGGCGCTGCCGACCTTGATGGTGCGGTCGCGCATGCCCGGGATCGTGATCAGCGGGACATGCTCGCGGCCGTCGAAGATCACGTGCTCCCAGACCTCATCGCAAATAGCAATCGTGTCGAACTTCTGACAGAACCGCGCCAGCAATTCGAGGTCTTCACGGGGATAGACGACGGCAGCCGGATTGAGCGGGTTGTTGAACAGCACCGCCTTGGTCTTGTGGTTGAAGACGCTTGCCAGCATCTCCTCGGTCAGCCGCCAGTCCGGCGGCTCAAGCCGCAGCAGGCGCGGAATGCCGCCAGCCTGGCGGATGATCGGCAGATAGCTGTCATAGACCGGCTGGAACACGACGACTTCGTCGCCGGGTTCGACCACGGCGAGAATGGACGCCGTCAGCGCCTCGGTGCCGCCCGACGTCACCATCACCTCGGTCATCGGATCGAGGATGAGGTTGTGCCAGCGTCCGTAGTGCGCTGCGATGGCCGTCCGCAGCTCCGGAATGCCCATCATCGACGGGTACTGGTTATAGCCGTTCAGCGACGCATCAGCGGCGGCCCGCCTGATGTCCTCCGGTCCGGGATCGTCGGGAAACCCCTGCCCGAGATTGATCGCGTTGTTGTCGCGCGCGGCCTGCGACATCGCCTCAAAGACGGTGACGGGAAGGTCGGCAAAGACCTTGTTCATGGAAGTCATAGGAAAATCAGCCGCCGGCCCTGGTCTGCAATCCCGCAGCTTTCCAGCCGATGATGCCTCCCGCCAGATGCTTGTCATAGGGAAGGCCCGCAGCCTGGGCGGCTAGCGACGCCGTTACCGAGCGCTTGCCGGAGCGGCAGGCAAACACCACCTGCCTGCCCTTGGGATCGGGAATGGCCGCCGGGTCGAACGACTGCAGCGGAACCACCACGCCGTCCGGATAGGCTTCCACCGCGACCTCGTTCGGCTCACGGACATCGACCAGCAGATAGCGTCCTTCCGCCATCCCCTTCGCCACATCTTCCGGCGTCAAATCGAGTACCTGATGATCCGCCAACATATCCTCCCGAAAACCCGCCGCGACCGGCTCCAATCAGCCCCGCCGCGCGGGCGCCAAAGTCGCCCCTCGCGCGACGAAAATCAAGCGCCGCGAACGGTTTAAAGGGCCGCCAAACCGCGCCGCCGGACCAAGGCACTTATTCTCTCGCGGCGGCTGATTTCAGGTCAGAAGTTCTTTCGTCATGGGCCAGGCGCCTTCCGGCGTTTGAGGACCAGTCGCCCTGTAGCCTCGGCGAAGGTAGAAATCGCGGGCGTTTGCCCTCGCCCGAGATGAGCGGACCTGGTCACTGCGTACGCCGACGTCCGAGAATGACCCCGAAGCAGAAATGAAACCTAAGGAACTTGTACTCGTTTGCTTTCGGCCGCTATCTTCGGATCATGACCTGCTCCGTTCTTCTCGACCTCGACGGCACCTTGATCGATTCGTACCCCGGCATTTTGGCAAGCTGCCTTGCGGCACTGCGCGCCCTTGGACATGAACCGGATGAAACCCTCGATATAAGACGTACCATCGGGCCCCCGCTCGAAGATATGATGCAAATCTTGCTACAGTCATTCGGAGACGACAGTCCGGTGAAGCAGTCGCTGCCTATCGTCAACATTACGGTGAAAGTGGGCTTCTCGGAAGCGTGCCTTATCCGGGAATCGGCAAATCCCTTGAAGAGATGAAGCGGACCGGATTGCGAATTCATCTCGCGACATCAAAAAGGGCGATTTTCCCAAACCGCATTCTGGACCGTCTGAAGTTTGCCACATACTTCGATGGCATTTACGGCTCAGTGCCGGGCGGCGAACTGGATCACAAGCCTGAACTGCTCGCCCATATTTTGTCTAAACATAGTCTTTCGCCGTCTCACAGTCTGATGGTCGGGGATCGCCGATATGATATTTCCGGCGCCCATGCGGTCGGAATGCGCGGTCTTGGCGTGCTCTGGGGTTATGGTACCCGAGACGAACTTGAAACTGCTGGCGCAGACCAGCTGGTGGATTTCCCTGCCGATCTCGCCCGTACGGTCCACTCGATGGTCAACGGGAAGCAATCCCCAGGCTAGGGCGGCTACATTCAAGCAAGCAGCCTGATATCTGCTCCCGGCACTTTTCGGAAGTGACGAGTCGCACCGGCGGTGTCACGTTGACCGGGCAGAGCGGACTTCATCCGCCATCGCGCTCACGTCCAAAAATGACCCAAGGGGGGAACCACCGGTAAGGCGGAGTTGCAGTTCTTGACGTCACCCCAATTCGTATCCATATGTCGGATAATCGACACTTGGCCGAACGACTGGGCCGCTTTGCCTTGCTAGTGACAGGCACGCACGTTTCAGACCCTTCTCCAAAAATCGATCAACCGACGATGGTGCCGATCCCTCGGCGCCTCGATCCTACATGCACCGTCAGAAGGGGATATCTCTGTGCATAAGAGAGCCGTGCAGTGGTCAACAGGCAAGAGGGCTTTGGCTTCATTCAACCTCCCTCCATTCAACCTCCCTCCAATCAAGCTCCCAATGGCGGCGATGACGTCCTCGACGCTCGGCGTTGGAAGCGCATTTTTGGACAAATACAGCACCCCAAATCGGCTGCGCAGCGTTGCCGAGTTGGTGATCACGGCTTTGCCGCTCATAGTGCTTTGGACCGCGGCTTGGTTCACGTTCTCCCTTGGCTATGCCTGGGCTTCATTCCTTATCGCGATTCCGGCTGCTGGCTTTCTCGTGCGCCTGTTCCTGATCCAGCACGACTGCGGTCATGGCACCTTTTTTGCCGGCCGTCTGGCGAATGACTGGGTCGGCCGCGTCATTGGCGTGCTCACGCTCACGCCCTACGACTGTTGGCGCCGCTCGCATGCGATTCATCATGCCACCACCGGCAACCTCGATCGCCGCGGTATCGGCGATCTCGATACGCTGACAGTGCGCGAATACTTGGCGCTTTCCTGGTGGGGTCGTCTGAAATACCGTCTTTACCGCCACCCGCTGATCATGTTCGGGGTCGGACCAGCCTATCTGTTTCTTTTGCAGCAGAGGCTCCCGGTCGGCCTCATGCGCAATGGTTGGCAGCCTTGGGTCAGTACCATGGCAACCAATCTCGCGATTGCCGTCATCGTCGCTACGCTCACATGGTTTATCGGCATCAAGGCGTTCCTGCTCGTGCACCTTCCGATCATGCTGCTCGCCGCCACGGCCGGCGTATGGCTGTTCTACGTCCAGCATCAGTTTGAGCATACGGCGTGGGAGCGCGACGAGAGCTGGAACCTGCATCAAGCCGCTCTGCACGGCAGCTCACATTACGAGCTGCCGGCGCCGCTACGCTGGCTCACAGCCAACATCGGTGTTCACCACGTGCATCACCTTTGCAGTCGTATTCCCTATTACCGGCTGCCGAACGTGCTCCGCGACCACCCTGAGCTGCGCGACGTCGGTCGCATAACGCTCCTGCAGAGCTTTCAGTGTGTACGGCTTGTGTTATGGGATGAGGCGCAGCGCCGCCTGGTGTCGTTCCGGGAAATCAGAGCCCGGGACTTTCAGTAAGCCGCGCCAAATCTCGCCGCATCCATCGCCATGAGTTCACGCCCCTAGACCGTGACCTGCGTCCCAACCTCGACTACCCGCCCCGTCGGAATCTGGAAATAGTCGGTGGCGTCGTTGGCGGACTGGCTGAGCCGGATGAACAGCAGGTCCTGCCAGCGCGGCATTCCCGAATGCGCGGCCGGCTTCAACGCCCGCCGGGACAGGAAGAACGACGTCGACATGATGTCGAACTGCCAGCCGAGCTTGCGGGCGATCGCCAGCGTCTTCGGCACGTTGGGCGATTCCATGAAGCCGAACCGCAGCGTCACCCTGGAGAAGGTCTCGCTGAGCTGTTCCATCCGCACCCGTTCCGCCGGGTCGATCCGCGGCGTCGGCGCGGTTTCGATGGTGAGAATGACGTTCTTCTCGTGCAGCACCTTGTAGTGCTTCAGGCTGTGCATCAGCGCCGTCGGCGCGCATTCGGGATCAGAGGTCAGGAATACGGCGGTGCCGGGGACCCGCTGCGGCGGACGCTTCTCCAGCATCGCCACCAGATCGGCCAGCGGGAATTCCAGCTTGCGCGATTTCTCGAAGAGCAGCCGGCTGCCGCGGCGCCAGGTGTACATCAGCAGAATCACGACGCCACCCAGCACCAGCGGCACCCAGCCGCCCTCGAACACCTTCAGCAGATTGGCTGCGAGGAAGGTGATGTCGAGAAACAAAACGGCGCGATCAGCGCGGCGGCTGCGATCGGCGACCATTTCCAGACCCGCCAAATCACGACAAAGCCCATCATGGCCGTGACCACCATGGTTCCAGTCACGGAGATTCCGTAAGCGGATGCCAGCGCGCTCGACGAACGGAACAGCACCACCAGCAGCATCACCGCAAGAAACAGCAGCAGGTTGATGCGAGGAATGTAGATCTGGCCGGAATGCGCTTCCGAGGTATGGCGGATTTCAAATCGCGGCAGCAACCCGAGCTGGATAGCCTGACGCGTCAGCGAATAGGCGCCGGTGATGACGGCCTGGCTCGCAATCACGGTGGCCGCTGTCGCGAGCGCCACCATCGGAATCAGCGCCCAGTCCGGGAACATCAGGAAGAACGGGTTCTCGATCGCCTTGGGGGCGCCAATGAGAAGCGCGCCCTGCCCCAGATAATTTATCGCCAGCGACGGCAGCACGATGAAGAGCCAGGCGGTTTGGATCGGCCGCTTGCCGAAATGGCCGAGGTCGGCATAGAGCGCTTCGGCGCCGGTGACGGCCAGGAACACCGCGCCCAGCGTCACGAACCCGATCATGCCGTGATCGAGCATGAAGGAGACGGCGTAGAGCGGATTGAACGCCAGCAGCACTTCGGGGTGCAGCAATATCTGCGGCACCGCCGCGATCGCAATGACGGCGAACCAGACGCACATGATGGGTCCGAAGAACGCGGCGACGCGCGCGGTGCCGTGGGACTGGACGGCGAACAGCGCCACCAGGATGATCAGCGTCAACGGCACGACATAATGTTCGAAGGTTACGGTAACGAGCTTGATGCCTTCGATCGCCGACAGCACCGACAGCGCCGGGGTAAGGACCGCGTCGCCGTAGAACAGCGCGCCAGAGATGATGCCGAGCAGTACGATCGCGCCGCCGCCCTTGCTTAACGCGCGTTGCGCCAGCGCCATCAGCGCCAGCGTTCCACCCTCGCCATTGTTGTCCGCACGCAGCAGGATGAGGACGTATTTGAGCGTCACCACAACGATCAGCGCCCACAGGATCAGCGACAGTACGCCCAGCACCGCTTGCGGATTGGCGGTGCCCGCATGTCCGCTGGCCGCGACGATGGCTTCGCGCAACGCGTACAGCGGGCTGGTTCCGATGTCGCCATAGACGACGCCGATGCTGCCAAGCATCAGGCCCTTGAAGCCGGCGGTGGAATGCGCTTCGCCATGACTGTTGGCCGCGGGCGTTGCCGCCGCGGTGATCGCAAACTGAACTGACATGAGATGGGCCTCGGGGTCGTTTTGCCGCACTGCACAAATGCAGAAGGGCAGCCCTATACTCCCGGTGCGTCCGAACAGGTTAGCCGGA
The DNA here is from genome assembly GCA_043099345.1 of Bradyrhizobium sp. TZ2. Lineage (GTDB taxonomy): Bacteria > Pseudomonadota > Alphaproteobacteria > Rhizobiales > Xanthobacteraceae > Bradyrhizobium. The sequence continues at coordinate 5,947,514 of CP170752.1, forward strand.
TTTCAGGCCTCCGGTATGCGCGATCTGCATGGATAAGCGAAAGCTTCCCGCGATAAATTTGTTATAAATATCAAATTGTTACTTGGGTTCCGACTTCGACCACGCGTCCCGTCGGGATCTGGAAGTAGTCGGTGGCATCGTTGGCCGACCGGCTCATCGCAATGAACAGGTGATCCTGCCACAGCGGCATGCCCGACTGCGCCGAGGGCTTAAGCGAACGCCGCGACACGAAGAACGACGTCGCCATGATGTCGAACTGCCAGCCGAGCTTGCGCGCGATCACAAGCGCCTTGGGGACGTTCGGCGATTCCATGAAGCCGAACCGCAGCCGCACGGTGGAGAACTTCTCGCTGATGGTTTCCATCTTGACGCGGTCAGCCGGATCGACGCGCGGCGTCTGTGCGGTTTCGATGGTCAAAATCACATTGTTCTCGTGAAGCACCTTGTTGTGCTTGAGGTTGTGCATCAGCGCGGTCGGCACGAAGCTCGGGTCGGAGGTCAGAAACACCGCCGTTCCCTTGACGATATGGGGCGGGCGTTTTTCGAGACTCTTGATCAAGTCGATCAACGGCACCTCGATGCGCCGCGTCTTCGCGACCAGGATCGCTGCGCCTCGGCGCCAGGTCCAGATCATCACCGCCACCACAACGCCGAACAGGAGCGGCACCCAGGCGCCATCGAGCAGCTTCAGCAGGTTCGCAGCAAAGAAGCTCATGTCAACGAAGACCAGTGGCACGATCACCGCCGCCGCAGTCGCCGCGCGCCAGTTCCACAATTTCCAGATCACGACAAAACCCATGATGCCGTCGACGACCATGGTCGTGGAAACGGCGATGCCATAGGCCGAAGCAAGACCGCTCGAGGTGCGGAACAGCAGCACCAGCAGCACGACCCCGATCAGGAGCATCCGGTTGACGCGCGGCAGGTAGATCTGTCCGGCATGGGTCTCCGAGGTGTAGCGCACCTCGAACCGCGGCAGCAGGCCGAGCTGCACCGCCTGGCGGATCAGCGAATAGGCGCCGGTGATCACCGCCTGGCTCGCGATCACGGTCGCCGCGGTCGCCAGCACCACCAGCGGCAGCAGCAGGATTTCCGGGACCATCCGGTAGAACGAGTTCTCAATGGCCGACGGATCGGACAGCACCAGCGCGCCCTGCCCGAAGTAATTGATCAGCAACGCCGGCAATACGAAACAGAGCCATGCGGTCTGGATCGGCTTGCGTCCGAAATGGCCGAGATCCGCATAGAGCGCCTCGCCCCCGGTCACGGCCAGAAACACCAGGCCCATCGTCACCAGTCCGACGACGCCGTGGGAAAGCATGAACTGGATCGCGTACCAGGGATTGATCGCCAACAGCACCGTAGGATCGTCGCTGATGTGGACGAGGCCCATCACCGCCAGCGTCACGAACCAGACCACCGTGACCGGCCCAAAGAGCGAGGCGACGCGCGCGGTGCCGCTACTCTGCACCGAGAACAGCACGACGAGAATGAAGATCGTCAGCGGCACCACATAACTTGCTAGCGCGGGCGTGACGAGCTTGAGACCTTCGACCGCCGACAATACCGAAATCGCCGGCGTAATCATGGAATCGCCGATGAACATCGAGGCGCCGACGACGCCGAGCGCCAGCAACGGCCAGCTTCGGCGGCCCAACGCCCGTTGACCCAGCGCCATCAGCGAAAGCGTGCCGCCCTCGCCGTTGTTGTCGGCGCGCAACAGCAGCAGCACGTATTTGGCGGTAACGACAATGAAAAGCGACCACAGGATCAGGGAGAGCACGCCGAGCACGATGATGCGCGATACCGGCTGGCCTTCCGCCGCATGCGTGACGGCCTCGCGAAACGCATACAGCGGCGACGTGCCGATATCGCCGAAGACAACACCGATGCTGCCCAGCGTCAGGGCCCAAAAGCCTGAGGTGACCTGCCCCTCATGGGCTTCGGTGGATGTGACGCTGACGGTCATGACGGAGAAGAAACGCCTCACGGTAGAATTGATCCGGGCGGCTATCGGCGCTTCCGCGTCGCCTGTCAATCATCGGCGCAGCATAGCATCGCAGGCTCCGTGAGACTGGGACAAAGAGGACACAGCGATCGGCGGTATTATAGTAGTCGGCTGCTACGGCTTGAGGTCAGGCGGTAAGGGGGATTTTCGCGCATCAATGTGATCGTCACGCGACGGTTTGCCGGCAAGGTGGGATCGTCGGGAAACAACGGCTGGCTGTCGGCCTTGCCGGAGACCGCAAAGACGTGGGACAGCGGCAGCCCTCGCGCTCGAGAATCTGGCGTACCACGTTGGCGCGGTCGGCGGAAAGATCGAACGCGCCGTAGTCGCTTCGCGCCGGCAAGAAGCCTGCAGCGGTGTGACCGACGATCGAAACGCGCAGTGGCGTCGCCTTGAGAGGCACCGCCAGTTTCTGGATCAGCCGCCGGGTCCGGTCGTAGGGCACCTTGGAGCCATCGGCAAACATCGAACGGCCTTCCTGATCGACGATTTCGAGATTGAGGCCCTGGCTGGTCTCCTCGAAAATGATGTGCTTGGACACTTCGGTGAGCTCCGGCATGTCCTGCAGCGCCTGACGCAACGAGGCCGAAGCGAGGGCGAATTCACGATCGATCTTCAGGCGGGCGCCATTTTCACGGCTGCGATCCTTCTCGTCCGGGGTCGGCGTCGCGGAAGATTCCTCCGGCGAAATATGAGCGGAGTTCTTCAGCTTCGGTCGCGTCGGCAGGCCGTCGGATTCGACGATGCCGGAATGTCGAACCTCGGTCTGGACGCCGAACGCTTCGCGCATCGAGCCGGCGACGATTTTCAGCTTGTTCTGATCCTGACTTGAGAACGCGACCAGCATCACGAAAAATGCCAGCAACAGCGCCATCAGATCGGCAAAAGTCACGAACCAGCCGTGACCGCCATGCGCCTCTTCGCGTTTTTTCTTGGCCATGCTCTATTCCCGCGCCTGGATGCCGCCGTCGATCAGGCAGGAACCGGCTCGCCTTCCTCGTCGCGATGCTTTTCGGGCAGATAGGCCAGCAGCATTTCGCGCACCAGCGCCGGGCTCTTAGAATCGCGTATCATCAGGATGCCGTCGATGATCAGCGTGCGATTGGTCTCTTCGTCGATCAGCTTGCCATGCAGCTTGTCGGCAATCGGCAGGCAGATCAGGTTAGCCACGACCGCACCGTACAGCGTCGCCAGCAAGGCCACTGCCATGAAGGGACCGAGTTTCGAAGGATCCGACATGTTCGAGAACATCTGCACCATGCCGAGCAGCGTGCCGATCATGCCGAACGCCGGCGCGCAGTCGCCGATGGCGCGATAGATCTTCGACCCCTCGTTGAGGTGCATCAGAAAGTTGTCGCGGTCGCGCTCCATGTTGTCGCGGATGAATTCGAGATCATAGCCGTCGGCGACGTAACGGATTCCTTGGCGAGGAAAGGTTCATCGGTCTCGACTTTTTCAAGGCCCACCGGCCCCTGCTTGCGCGCGATTTCGGCAATACGCGCCAGTTCGTCGACCAGGTCGCGCGCCGACAGACGGCTCATGGTGAATGCGAATTTTGCACCCAGCGGCATGCCGTGCAGGATCGCGCTGAGCGGGAACCGGATCAGTGTCGCCGCGAACGAGCCGCCAAAGATGATGATGACGGCATGGATGTCGTAGAACATCCGGAAGTCACCGCCCATCAAGACCAGCGTCGACAGTACGATGCAGCCAGCGACCAGGCCAAGGAGCGTGGTGATATCCATTCTGAACTCCGACGCGTACGCGAACTACCGGCCGTCCTGGACGGTCGCGCCGCTCATCCGAAGCCGCGCAACAGGGACCCTACGACCCCGCAATTAAAGAGGCGTAAAGGTTAAGCCGGAGCGAAGCCGTACAATTGCGGCGACTGGTGCAATATGCGAGTCGCCGGACACCGATGCTGTTCGCGGGTCAGCAACGCGGCGCAATCTCAATCTTTTGCTAACCATAATTCGCCGGCGGCTTCCCGCCGCCGTGCGTGCAACCTCTCGCCGTCAATTGCGAGGAGCGACGAAGCAATCCATCTGCTTCTGCGGTCACTATGGATTGCTTCCGCCTTCGCTCGCCATGACGGATTCGGTCAAATCGACCTTGGACCGCAGGACTACTGCGCCTGCACGCCGATGCCGGACGCCCTGATGATCGGCCACCATTTGGCGATCTCGGCTTTCTGGAAAGCGGCCAGTCCTTCCGGCGTTTGCTGCGCGCGCGGGGCGACGTCGAGTCCCAACTCGGTAAAGCGCTTCTGGATCGCCGGATCGGCCAGCGCCTCGACGGTCGCGGCATTGAGCTTGGCGATGATGTCCTTTGGCGTTCCCCTCGGCGCAAAGAAGCCGAACCAGCCGGACATATAGAGGCCAGGCACGCCGGTCTCGTCCGCGGTCGGGATATCAGGCATCGAGGCCGAGCGCGATGCCGACAAATTGGCGAGCGCCTTGATCTTGCCGGCGCGTATCTGCGGCAGCGCCACCGCGCCCTGCACCACCAGCAAGTCAACCGTACCGGAAACGAGATCGGTCATCGCCGGTCCAGCGCCGCGATAGGGAATGAACTGCACCTTCTGCTTGGTCAGATTCTCGAACATCACGCCGGTGACATTCGCCGCCGCGTTCTGATTGACGAAGTTGATCTTGCCGGGGTTTGCCTTCATCCACGTCACCAGTTCGGCGAGCGTGCCGGCCGGCAGGTCGTTCTTGGCGACCATGAGCTGGGGATTGTTTGATATCAGCGCGATCGGCTCGAAATCCTTTTCGAGGTCGTAGTCGAGCTTGTAGATGATGCTGCCGACATGGGTGTCCCACTGGCCGATGTCGAAGGTGTAGCCGTCCGGCGCCGCACGGGCGACGCGGCCGACCGCAATGCTGCCGCCGGCGCCGCCGACATTTTCGATCACGACGGATTGTCCGAGCGGGGCGCGCATGCGCTCCGCCATGATCCGCGCCGCGGCATCGGTCGATCCGCCCGGCGGGAAAGGAACCACCAGCGTGATCGGCCGGGATGGATAGGTCTGCGCCTCCGCACCCGCGACGCCAGCCAGGATCAAGAACAACAGTGCCGACGAAAATCCTCTCATGACGGTCCCCCTCGCCTGTTAGAGAATTCCGAGCCCTTGTCAGTGAATCTCCGCCGAACGCTTCAGCGCCTCTTTCAGCTTTTCGAGCGTGAAGTCGGGGCTGCGCGCGATATCGAGGATCGGCGTTTCGCGCCGGCCGCACAGCTCGGCGGCATCCGGAATCTTCGCCGCGATATCGACCGGGATCACGATGGCGCCGTGCTGATCGGCGTGGATGAGATCGTCGGAATGCACCGTCATGCCGGCGACGCGCACTTCACCGCCAAAACTCTCCGCATGCACCCAGGCATGCGACGGCCCGATCGAACCGGCCAGCGCCTGGAAGCCCGGCGCCCATTGCGGGATGTCGCGGATCGAGCCGTCGGTGATGACGCCGAGACAGCCGAGCGCCTTGTGCACGTTGCTTTGCACCTCGCCCCAGAATGCGCCGTAGCCAACGTCGGCTCCGTCGATATCCTGGATCACGGTGATGCGCGGACCAAAGCCGGTGCCGATATATTCGTAATAGGCGATGCGGCGCCGGGCCTGCTCATCGGCCGGAAGGCCGGATTTCAGCACCGAGCGGATCGTCACGGTGCGGGCATAGCCGACCATCGGCGGCAGGTCGGGAAACGGACAGACCAGCGGCTTGGTCGTGTAGCCGATCAGGCGGCGCTCCGGCGCCACGATTTCCATCGCGTTGCAGATCGTCGGCGTGTCATAGCGCGCCAACGCTTCGAGGACGGAAGCAGGCAGCGGGGCGGTAATGGCCTTGTTCACGGCGTTCTCTCCTGGTCTTTTTTCGGGCCGGCTGTCGTTGAAAGCCGTGCGTCCATAGCCGTATAGCCGAGATTGGGGGCGAACCCAACTCGGTCCCGGTTCATGGCAGGTATATCGGGAGTGACGCGGGTCGCTCAGTTCAGCCGCGTCGGCCGTTCATCTTCGGTATCGCTCGGAGCCGGTGAACTCGGAGCTGGTGCAAACGTCGGCGCCACGGTCGACGGCGCGGCGGCATCCGCCGCGGGAGCCGGCTGCGCCGCGACGGCCGCCGCCTTGCGCTCATGGTCGCGATAGGACTTCCAGCCCCAGGGCAGGCACAGCAGATAGAGCGCCGATCCGATCGACAGGATGTGCCAGGGGTAGCCGATCAACAGCGCGACGAAAAACACCACCGAGACGAAAACCGGCAGCACCATTTCTGGTGGCACGCGCATCTTCACCGTCTTGCCGGAAAATACCGGCAGACGCGACACCATCAGGAACGCGATCAGCAGGGTATAGAATGCCGTCAGCGTGGCCGGCGGCTTCGACATGCCCAGGAATGACAGATAGAACGGCAGCATCGCGAGGATGGCGCCGGCCGGCGCCGGCACACCGGTGAAGTAATTTGCCGCAAAGGCGGGCTTGTTCGGATCGTCGATCGAGGCGTTGAAACGCGCCAGCCGCAGGCCGCCTGAGATCGCGAACACCATCGCCGCGATCCAGCCGCCATTACCCCAAGTCGTGCAGCTGCCAGAAGTACAGCATCAGGCCAGGTGCAACGCCAAAATTGACAAAGTCCGCGAGGCTGTCGAGCTCGGCGCCGAATTTCGACTGGCCCTTGATCATGCGCGCGACGCGGCCATCGACGCCGTCGAGCACGGCTGCGAACACGATGGCGGCTACCGCAAGCTCCATGCGCCCTTCCATCGAAAGGCGGATCGCCGTCAGCCCGGCGCAGATTGCGAGCAGGGTAATGACGTTGGGTACCAGCATCCGGACCGGGATCGGACGAAACCGGCGGCGGCGCAGTTCGGGATTCTTGGGATCAAATGGCATCATGGCTCGCCATTATATAGCAACCGCCAGCCCGTTCCGCCATTGGGTGGCAAAACGGCATAACCAGCCGTCCCGACAGTTAATCGGCTCGAAATGTCCGCCCCTGCTCGCTCGAGCCGAAATCGGCCAGGATCGTCTCGCCGGCAACCGCGGTCTGGCCCTCGGAAACCAGCGATCTGGTGCCTTCGGGCAGATAAACGTCCAGACGCGAACCGAAGCGGATCAGGCCGAACCGCTCTCCGGCGCCGATCGACTGGCCTTCCCGCACGAATGAGACAATCCGCCGCGCCACCAGACCGGCGATCTGGACCACGCCGATCCGTCCATTCGTCGTCGAGATCACGAGCGAATTGCGCTCATTGTCTTCGCTGGCCTTGTCGAGTTCGGCATTGATGAAGGTGCCCGGCCGGTACGCGATACGGTCGATGCGGCCCGTCACTGGACTGCGATTCACGTGACAGTTGAACACGCTCATGAAGATCGAGATACGCGGCAGCGGCCGATCGCCAAGACCGAGTTCGGCCGGCGGCAACACCTGCGCGATCATCGAGACACGCCCGTCGGCCGGCGACACCACGATGCCGTCGCGCACCGGCGTCACGCGGACGGGATCGCGGAAGAACAGCGCGCACCACACCGTCAGAAGCGAGCCGATCCAGCCCAGCGGCGTCCAGATCCAGAACAGGATCAGGCTGACCAGCGCAAAGCCGCCAATGAAGGGATAGCCTTCGGGATGGATCGGCGGGATCTGCGCGCGGATGGAGTTCGCAATCGACATCGAGGCTCGCTGTTATCTGGCCCGCTCCCCGCTTTTCCGGGAGGTGGCGCTGTATTTGGATTATTCCGCGGCGGTTGCCAAGGGATCTATCGGTCGATCTATCGGTCGATCCTTGGGCAGATCCTTGGGTGGGCCTTTGGACGGATCGTTGAGCTGATCGTCGACAGGTGGCGGGACGCGGTTCGGCGCCTCGTTGTCGTCGTCGACCTGCGCGAGCTTCTCCCGCGCCTCCTCGGCTTCACGCTGCCTGTTCCACATACTGGCATAAAGTCCGCCGGAAGCCAAAAGCCGGGCGTGGGTGCCGCGCTCGGCGATGCGCCCTTGATCCAGCACGATAATTTCATCGGCGCCGACGATGGTGGAGAGCCGGTGTGCGATCACGAGCGAGGTGCGGCCGCGCGAGACGCGCTCGAGCGCTTCCTGGATTTCATGCTCGGTGTGGCTGTCGAGCGCGGAGGTCGCTTCATCGAGCACAAGAATCGGCGGCGCCTTGAGTACCGTACGCGCGATCGCCACGCGCTGCTTCTCGCCGCCGGACAGTTTCAGCCCGCGCTCGCCGACCTGGGTTTCGTAGCCCTTCGGCGATGTGCGGATAAAGGTGTCGATCTGCGCCAGTTGCGCCGCCTGCTCCACCTCCGCGTCGCTGGCGTCCCAGCGGCCGTAGCGGATGTTGTAGCGGATGGTGTCGTTGAACAGCACGGTATCCTGCGGCACCATCCCGATCGAGGCGCGCAGGCTGTTCTGCGTGACGTTCCTGATGTCCTGGCCGTCGATCGAGATGTTCCCGCTGGAGACGTCGTAGAGGCGGAACAGCAATCGCGAAATCGTCGACTTGCCGGCGCCGGACGGACCGACGATCGCAACCGTCTTGCCGGCCGGCACCTCGAAGCTGAGGCCTTTGAGGATCGGCCGCTCCGGGTCGTAGGCAAAGCGCACCTCGTCGAAGCGCACATTGCCGGAGCTCACGACCAGGGGCGTTGCGCCGGCAATATCCTTGATCTCCGGATTGCGCGACAACACGCTGAACATCATTTCGATGTCGATGATCGCCTGCTTGATCTCGCGATAGACCATGCCCATGAAGTTCAGGGGCTGGTAGAGCTGGATCATCATGGCGTTCACCATGACGAAATCGCCGATCGTATTGGTGCCGTTGCGGACGCCGATCGCGCACATCAGCATGGTCGCGGTGAGGCCGAAGGTGAAGATGACCGCCTGCCCGGTGTTGAGCACCGCCAGCGACGTATAGGTCTTCACGCTGTTGCGCTCATAGCGCTCCATCGACCGGTCGTAACGCTCGGCTTCGCGCGTCTCCGCGCTGAAATATTTCACCGTCTCGTAATTGAGAAGCGAGTCGATCGCCTTGGTGTTCGCCTCGGTATCGGAATCGTTCATCTTGCGGCGGATCTCGATCCGCCATTCGGTCGCGATATAAGTGTAGTACATGTAGATCACGACCGTGATCGCGGTGACCAGCACGTAGCGCCAGTCGAACTGCCACAGCAGCACCGCCATCAGCAGCGACACCTCGACGATGGTCGGGATCAGCTGCAGGATCACCATCCGCACGATCACCTCGATGCCGGTGCGGCCGCGCTCCAGCACGCGCGTCAATCCGCCGGTCTTGCGCTCGAGGTGGAAGCGCAGCGACAGCTCGTGCATGTGAATGAAGGTGATGTAGGCGAGCTTGCGCACCGCATGCATGGCGACGCGGGCGAAGATGCCGTCACGCCACTGCGTCAACACCGCCATCAGCACGCGCACCGCGCCGTAGCTTGCGGTCATCAGCAAGGGCGACGCAATCAGCCACAGCATCCAGTTCGACGGCTCGACCGGCGCGGAACCCATGCCGTTGAGCGCATCGATCGCCCATTTGAAGGTAAACGGCACTGACAAGGTCGCGAGCTTCGCGAGCAGCAGCAGCACCATCGACCAGACCACGCGCATCTTCAGGTCAGCGCGATCGCCCGGCCAGATATAGGGCCACAGATGCACCAGCGTCCCGACTAGGGTGGCCTTCTCGGGAGAGGTTTCGGCAACTGGCTGGGCGGCGCCCGCGTGCGGGTGCGAATCAGGATGAGCCATTAATGCGACGTCCGAAGCAGGCGGGCGTACCGGTTCGCCGTCAGCTGGTTTCTGGTGATCCGCATACGTCCGTCATATAAAGCGTTTGAATGTCCCGTACAGGCTTGAAAGATAAATCTTTCCTCCTTTCGATGGTATTTCGGACCTATTTCTGCTGCGTCAGCCAAAGCCGTCAGACTTGAGCTTTTCTCGTTGCAGTGCCACATGATCTCCATGGATAAAATCAAAACTGTCTGCGTCTATTGCGGCTCCGGCCCCGGCTCCAGCCCCCACTTTGTCGAAGCCGCCCTCGCCCTAGGAAAGAGTTTTGCCGAGAACAAGATCCGGCTCGTCTATGGCGGCGGATCGGTCGGCCTGATGGGCGCGATCGCCAAATCCACGCTGGAACACGGCGGCTCGGTCACCGGCATCATCCCGGATTTTCTCAGGTCGCGCGAACATGCGCTGACGACTGTTCAGGAGATGATCGTCACGCCCGACATGCACGAACGCAAGCGGCTGATGTTCGAACGCTCCGACGCTTTCGTGGCGTTGCCCGGCGGCATCGGCACGCTGGAGGAATTGGTCGAACAGATGACCTGGCAGCAGCTCGGCCGCCACAGCAAGCCGGTGTTGCTCGCCAACATCGACGGCTTCTGGGAACCGCTGATCGCCCTGCTCGCGCATATGCGCTCAACCGAGTTCATTCGTGCGTCACTGGACATCAACATCCTGAAGGCTGAACGGGTCGAAGACATTGTGCCGCGCCTGCGCGCTGCCGTCGCCCGCGCGCCCGAAGGCACCAAGGAAATGGCGCCGGAGCTGGCGCGGAAACTTTAGGCCGTTCGGCATCACTCGGCCGGAAACGTCACCGCCTCGATGCGGTTGCCGTCCGGATCGGCGATGAACGCCGCGTAATACTTCACACGATCATGCGGGCGCATGCCCGGCGCGCCGTCGGAGCGGCCGCCGGCGCCAAGCGCGGCCGCATGAAATGCATCGACATCGCCGGTTGCTTTCGCGCGAAGACAAATGTGCGTGCCGCTCTCGGGCAGCATCGGCGCCATGCCGGCGCGCAAATTAATCCAGAACTCAGGATAGGTTTTGCCGAAGCCGACCGTGGCAGGACGGGTGACGAGGCGCGACAGGCCGAGCGGCGCGAGGGTTGCGTCATAGAAGCGCGCAGACTGTTCGAGGTCGCTGACGCCGAGAGAGACGTGGTCGATCATGGAAGCATCCCAAATGTCATTCCGGGGCGATGCGAAGCATCGAACCTCAGATGCGCAATTGCGCATCGGGGAATCTCGAGATTCCGGGTCTGGTCCTTCGGACCATCCCGGAATGACGAACTCCACCTCACGCCGGCGCGCCTGATTTCACCAGCTTGTAGACCACCGAATCCATCAGCGCCTGGAACGAGGCGTCGATGATGTTCGGCGACACACCGACCGTAGTCCAGCTCTCGCCGTTTTCGTCCTCGCTCTCGATCAGCACCCGCGTCACCGCTTCCGTGCCGCCATTGAGGATACGTACGCGGTAATCGATCAGCTTCAGGCCCTCGATATATTTCTGGTACTTGCCGAGGTCCTTGCGCAGCGCGACGTCGAGCGCGTTGACGGGGCCGTTGCCTTCCGCGGCCGAGATCAGCCGCTCGCCGGCGACATCGACCTTGACCACCGCCAGCGCCACCGTGACGCGCTGGCCGTTGGCGTTGTAGCGCTGCTCGACATTGACGTCGAACTGCTCGACCTTGAAATATTCGGGCACGCGGCCGAGCGTGCGCCGCGCCAGCAGGTCGAACGACGCGTTGGCGGATTCATAGGCATAGCCCGCCGCTTCCCGCTCCTTCAGTTCTTCGACCAGGCGCGCCAGTTTTGGATCGCTCTTCTCATAGGTGATACCGGCGCGATCGAGTTCGGCCATCACATTGGAACGGCCGGCCTGATCGGACACCAGCACCTTGCGATGGTTGCCGACTGATTCAGGCAACACATGCTCATAGGTCTGCGGGTCCTTCATGACTGCGGAGGCATGAATGCCGGTCTTGGTCACGAAGGCGCTTTCGCCAACATAGGCCGCATGCCGATTAGGCGCGCGGTTGAGCATGTCATCGAGCGTGCGCGACACCTTCATCAGCGTCGCCATCTTGTCCGCGGTGACGCCGATCTCGAACGCGTCGGAAAACTCGTTCTTCAGGCGCAGCGTCGGGATCAGCGAGCAGAGATTGGCGTTGCCACAGCGCTCGCCGAGACCGTTCAACGTACCCTGGAGCTGGCGTGCACCGGCACGCACCGCGGCCAGCGAATTCGCAACCGCCTGCTCGGTATCGTTGTGGGCGTGGATGCCGACATGACTGCCGGGGATCAGTCTTGTCACAGCGCCGACGATGGTCTCGACCTCATGCGGCATGGTGCCGCCATTGGTATCGCACAGCACCACCCAGCGCGCGCCGGATTCATAGGCCGCCTTGGCGCAGGCGAGCGCGAAGTCAGCATTCTCCTTGTAGCCGTCGAAGAAGTGCTCGCAATCCACCATTACCTCGCGGCCCGCGGCCTTCGCCGCGCTGACGCTGTCGCGGATCGAGGCCAGGTTTTCCTCGTTGGTGGTTTCGAGCGCCACCCGCACCTGATAAGCGCTGGATTTCGCGACAAAGCAGATCGCGTCGGCCTTGGCCTCGATGAGCGCGGCAAGCCCCGGATCGTTCGAGGCCGAGCGGCCCGGACGGCGCGTCATGCCGAACGCCGTGAATTTGGCGTATTCGAGCTTCGGCTTCTCGGCGAAGAATTCGGTATCGGTCGGATTGGCGCCGGGATAGCCGCCTTCGACATAATCGATGCCGAGCTCATCCAGCATCTGCGCGATGATCTGCTTGTCACGCAGCGTGAAATCGACGCCGTTGGTTTGCGCGCCGTCGCGCAGCGTGGTGTCGAACAGATAAAGGCGTTCGCGGCTCATGTCGGCGCTCCCGGCGCGGCGCTATCGGCCAGCGTCTTCTGCATCGTGGTGTTGGCGAGCCATTCGCCATTGAGGGTGACGGTGTTGCGCTGCTTGGCGGTGTAGCCGCGCTTCCTGAAAAGCGGCTCGGCGGTGTCGCTGGCGTCGACGGTTAGATTCGTGGCGCCGCGGGCGGCCGCCAATTTTTCCAGCGCATCGACCAGCATCGACGCGATCCCCTGCCCGGCAACGCTCGGATGGACGTAGAGCATGTCGATATGGTCAGCGCCCTTCAGCGAGGCAAAGCCGACGGGCGCGCTTTGGATGGTTGCAACCAGCGTGAGCTGCCCCGCCAGCTTCTTGCCGAACGCCTCTTCGTCATCGGCCGCCGCGACCCAGGCTTCCTGCTGCGCTTCGCTGTAGTCGTCGCCGGTCAATCCCTCGATGCTGGCAGTGAAGATCGCCGCCAACATGGGAACATCCGCCGGCAGAAACGGCCGCAAGCCGGGTTTGGGCAACGCCTGTCCCATCGCGTCAAAACACTCCGAGCAATCGCAGGGCCAGCACGATCGCGGCAACGATCAACGCCCATTTGATGAAGATGTAGTAGCGCCAGTGCTTTGGAAACGGCGTATCGGGCTTTCTCATCGCGCGATCTCCCATGTGGTCACGGGCTTTCCATCGGCATCCTTGCCGTCCTTGATGGCGACGCCCATCGCGGCGAGTTCGTCGCGGATGCGATCGGATTCCTTGAAGTCCTTTCGCGCACGCGCGGCCGAACGCTCGGAGATTAGCGCCTCGACGCGCGCGCGATCTACCAAGACGACTTCCGGATCACTCGCGAGATACTCCCGTTTGGTCCGCTGCAACAATCCAACAATCATCGCCGATGACTTGAGCTTACGCTTCAGCTCGATCTGCTCGAACCCGGACGCTCCACCGCGAACCTCCGAAGCAATAGCATGCAGGCGAGCGATCGCATTTGAGGTGTTAAGATCGTCGGCTAGCGCTGCACAGAAGGCCTCATCAATGTCGCCCGTCTCCTTCGTATCGTCTCCGATCACATCATACCAAGAATCGAGAGTTTTCTTGCTTTCCTCCAGCGCCGACACGGTCCAATCGATCGGCGATCGATAGTGTGTCCGCAGCATGGCAAGACGCAGCACCTCACCAGACCATATCCGATCGCCGAATTGTCGCGTGTTCAGCAGTTCGCGGATGGTCACGAAGTTGCCGAGACTCTTCGACATCTTCTCGCTCTCGACCTGCAGGAAGCCGTTATGCATCCAGACATTGGCCATGCGATCGGCGTGGAACGCGCAGCAGCTTTGCGCGAGTTCGTTCTCATGGTGCGGAAACACCAGGTCGATGCCACCGCCATGAATGTCGAACTGCTCGCCGAGGTGTTTCCACGCCATCGCCGAGCATTCGATGTGCCAGCCCGGACGGCCCGGCGCAGCGATGCCTGCCGGCGACGGCCAGGACGGCTCTCCGGGTTTTGCGGGTTTCCACAGCACGAAGTCGGTATTGTTGCGCTTGTAGGGCGCGACATCGACGCGGGCGCCTGCGATCATCTCATCGAGCGAGCGATTGGCGAGCGCGCCATAGCGCGGCAGCACCGAATTCGCCGCGTTCATCGCCTGCGGTGAGAACAGCACGTGGTCCTCGGCGACGTAAGCAAAGCCGCCCGCCACCAGTTTTTCGATAAGCGCGCGCATTTCGGCGATATGTTCGGTCGCGCGCGGCTCGACCGTTGGCCGCAAGCTGCCGAGTGCATCGACGTCGTCGTGAAACTGCTTTTCCGTCAGCTCGGTGACCTTGCGTATCGCCTCGTTGAGCGGCAGACCCGGAAAGTCGCGCGCGGCACGATCGTTGATCTTGTCGTCGACGTCGGTGATGTTGCGGACATATTTGACGTGCGTCTCGCCATAGAGGTGCCGCAGGAGGCGGAACAGCACGTCGAACACGATCACCGGGCGCGCGTTGCCGATATGGGCGAAGTCGTAGACCGTCGGCCCGCAGACATACATGCGGACATTCTTCGGATCGAGCGGCACAAACGGCCGCTTCTCCTTCGTCAACGTATCGTACAGGTGTAGTTCCATGGAATACCCATCCGTTGCGGCCGGGCGTCCAGTGATCTCGGTTGGGAGAAAAGACGGCCTCAGCCAGCGAATCGCTAGCTAATAATCTCGCGGCAAATGCTGCAGATGGCGAGGAGCCCGTTCATGGTTCCACCATTGCGGTATCAGGGGGACGTCGTCAAGCTTGCTTGCGCCCGATTTGGGGCCGATCAGGCCGCCGAATCCGTCTCCGGCCGGCTCATGGTTAATCATTGTTAACGCTTTGGGCCTACCCGTAGGGGCGGTCCTTTTTCCCTCCCGGTGTCACCATGCGATTTTCCTCAGCATTCATTGCCCGTGCCTTTTTGGCCTGCGCCTTCCTGCTCGCCGTGTCGGCCGCTTCCGCCGACAGCCGCGTCTTCATCATCGCCAACCAGTGCGATGGCTACGGCGTCGACCAATGCCTCGCCAGGGCTGACAAATGCGGCGCCCATGCCGCCCGCCTCTACTGCCAGTCGCGGGAATTTGCTTCCGCCACCGCCTATCGCCGCGTCGATCCCGACGAGATTACCGGCGCGGTTCCGAGCGGCGGCGGCGAGAAATGCGCAGGTAGCGGCTGCAGCGAATACGTCGCCATCACCTGCCAGCGCTAAAGGCGATTATCCCGTCGAATCAAGGGATGGTTTGCCACATCCGTGCCCCGGAAACGACGTGACGCTGCCCCGAGAAGCGGGTATTGGATGCGGCCTTGGCTGCGACACGCTGCCTTGGCCGCGGCAACGGCTTTGATGCCGCGCGGATCAGCTCTCAACGGCCGGATATGCTGGAAATTCGTAAAGCCCCCTTCGCCCGCTGGATTTTGACCTGCGCCACGTTGCTCGGCATCGCCGCCGCGGGTACGCCTGCCTTCGCGCAGATGGACCCCGGCGCTCCGCCGCCACAGCAGGGCGCCCAGGCCAACCCGATCTGCATCCGGCTCGAGGGGCAACTGGCGACCATCGATCGTGGCGCCGGCACCGGCGACCCCGCCAAGGATGAACAGATCCGCCGCTATCAGGACGCCCAGGCCAAGCAGCAGGCCGAACTCGATCGCGTCACGATGCAGGCCAAGCGCATGGGCTGCGAAAGCTCGGGCTTCTTCTCGCTGTTTAGCGGCCAGTCGGCGCAATGCGGGCCGGTGAATAACCAGATCCAGCAGATGCGCGGCAATCTCGACCAGATCACGACCAGCCTGGAACGCCTGCGCAGCGGCGGCATCGGTGGCGCCGACCGTGAAAATCAGCGCCGCTCGGTTCTGACCGCGCTCGCGCAGAACACCAGGCCCGCAATACGCGGCCGCGGCGCGGGGACCCGGCAACTTCATCGAAAGTCTGTTCGGCAACAACAATACACTGCCGCCACCCAGCGCCGAACTGGACCCGCCGTCCGGCACCTTCCGCACCGTCTGCGTCCGTACCTGCGACGGCGCGTACTTCCCGGTCTCGTTCGCCACCGTCCAGGCCCGCTTCCAGGACGACGAAAGGACCTGCAAGGCGCTGTGTCCGGCGACGGAGGCGAATTTGTTCGCCTACCGCAACCCCGGCGAAGACATTAACCAGGCGGTCTCGCTCAACGGCCAGTCCTATTCCTCGCTGCCTAATGCGTTCAAATTCCGCACCGAGTTCAACGCGTCGTGCGCCTGCAAGGCCGCGGGCCAGACCTGGTCCGAGGCGCTGAAATCGGTCGACGACAAGGCTGCGGTCGAACAGCAGGGCGACATCATCGTCACCGAGGAAAGCGCGAGGAGGATGCAGCAGCGCGCGCAGCCGAAGGGCCCGACGCCGCCGCCCACGGGCAAGAAGGGCGCCGCGCCCGCAGGTCCCACCGCCACCACGCCGCCGCCCGCCGCACCGGCTGCCGCCGATTCAACCGGCACGACCGATGAAAAGAAGCCGATCCGCACCGTCGGCCCGACCTTCATCCCGCCGAAGCAATAGTGCTTCCGCCCGGGCGCGGTCCCGGGATCACGTTTCGCTGCTACGGCTCCCGCTCACGGCTCCACGGGAACAGAACGGCCGGGAAATCCGCCGCGTAGCGGTGTCCCTTCGGGGGCGAGGCTCTTCCTGTGGAGGATTGGGATTCGGCTCCACCACCTTCCGATAAAGGTGCCAGGTGGCGTGACCGAGCACCGGCAGAACGACAGCCAGTCCAACAAAGACCGGCAGCGAACCGACCACCAGCAGCGCCGCGACAATCGCTCCCCACCCGGCCATCGCAACCGGATTTTTCATCACTGCCCACAGCGACGTCCGGATAGCGTCTATCGCCGTCGCATGCCGGTCGAGCATCAACGGAAACGACACAACACTGACGCACAGGGCCACGACCGCGAACAGAAACCCGACGCCGCAACCAACGATGATGAGCGACCATCCTTCCGGCGTCGTCAGCACGCGCGCTGCGAAGTCCGGGATACTGGCAGCGGGAGCGTGGCCGAAGATGGTGACGTAGATAGCGTTCGCTACGCCAATCCAGGCCCCGAAAAGAACAAGCAGGAGCACGCCAAGTTCGAGCATGGCGCCGAAAGCCGGAGCGCGCAGCACGTGAAGCGCATCCGATACACTGACCTCCTCGCCGCGTTCGCGGCGGCGGCTGAGCTCGTAGAGGCCAATCGCTGCAAAGGGTCCAAGCAAGGCAAACCCGGCTGCCAGCGGAAACAGCAGCGGCAGCACCGAATAGCCAAGGACCATCCTGAACAAGGCAATGCCGAGAACGGGATAAATCACGCACACGACAACCGCGTGGCTTGGCATGGCCTTGAAGTCCTCCCAGCCCAGGCGCAGCGCCTCGGTCAGGTCGGATAGTTCGATCTTGCGAATGGGATAAGTGGCGGCGTCGCCGAATAGGTGCCGTCCAACCTTTGCGATGTTGTCGGAATACGTAGTGGCCATGAACGCACCCTCCCGTGCTGAAAGCCGCGGCGGCGAAACGGCGCGCTTTCCAGCCACGCGTGTCCGCCCTCATGTGCGGGAAACGCGATCAAGCCGAGTACGGCAAACCAGGTTCCAAGAAGGAGCTTAGCCGGACGAAACTTGTCGCGACCTGCCGAATAAGTTTAGCGCGATCGGGGTTAGATAGCTAGATGGCCTCAAGGTTGGGTGAATTGTGCATGCGCACTCGTTTGGTGCGCTGCGTCATCGTCAAAACGATTGTCCCCCGCCGGCTGCCGGCATCAGTCTGGCGCACCCGGACGAGCTCCATTGATCTATTGACGCGCGGCTCGACGCGTACCATCCTTGGTTTCTGACGCCCGGATCCGATGATTAGCGGTCGTAACGTGAGCTCCGTGTCACGTTTAGATGTCGCGACCGGCCAAATGGGCGAGGCAAGACGCACTGCGATGGCGCATGTGAAGTCGGCCATCGAGACAGGGGTGAGCTTCGCCCTCTGATTCGTCTCCGTTGCCTTTAATGGCAAGAAGGAGCGAGAGATGGTTGTTGCATTCATACTGCTTTTGGTCGCGGTCGGCTCGGTGCTGTTTCACATCTACAGCCCGTGGTGGTGGACGCCGATTGCCACTAACTGGCGCTACATCGACGACACGATCAACATAACCTTCTGGATCACCGGAGCGGTTTTCTTCGCGGTCATCGCGTTCATGGCCTATTGCGTCTTCCGCTTCCATCACAAGGAGGGAAGGCAGGCGGCCTACAATCCCGAAAACAAAAAGCTCGAATGGTGGCTCACCATAGGGACTGCGATCGGCGTCGGAGCCATGTTGGCGCCCGGCCTGGTGGTTTGGCACCAGTTCGTGACGGTTCCAGCCGACGCTACCGAGATCGAGGTCATGGGCCAGCAATGGAACTGGAGCTTCCGCCTCCCCGGCAAGGATGGCCGGATGGGCACAACCGATGTCCGCAACGTCAGCTCCGACAACCCCATGGGCTTGAACCCGGACGATCAGCACGGGCAAGACGACGTTGTCATCGCAAGTGAAGACTTGCACCTCCCCGTCGGGAAGCCGGTCAAGGTTTTGCTGCGCTCCCTCGATGTCTTGCACGATTTCTATGTACCCGAATTCCGCGCCAAGATGGACATGGTCCCGGGCATGGTCACCTACTTCTGGATGACCCCGATCCGAACCGGAACGTTTGATGTTCTCTGCGCCGAGTTATGCGGCGCGGCGCACGCGCAGATGCGCGCCAAGGTTATCATCGACGAAGAGAGCGACTATCAGGCCTGGCTGGAGAAGCAGAAGACGTTTGCGGAATTGTCAGGCCGAAGCCCCGTTATGAAGGCGACGTACAAATCCGGGAGTGAATAGGAAGCGCCGCTAGCCGCTACGATGATAGATCGGGCGCGTGAACTCATCACCCCCGATGGAAACGACCGAGGAGGTATTTCTATGGTCGATGTCCCGTATGATAGAATCGCAGGCGTTCCGCCCGCCGAAGTGCCGGAGGTTGAGCTCTATCACCCCAAGAGCTGGTGGACGAAGTACGTCTTTTCGCAGGACGCCAAAATCATCGCCATCCAGTACTCGCTGACGGCGACGGCAATCGGGCTGGTGGCGCTGGTGCTGTCGTGGATGATGCGACTGCAACTGGGATTTCCCGGCACATTCTCCTTCATTGATGCAAACCAATACCTCCAGTTCATCACCATGCACGGCATGATCATGGTGATCTACCTGCTGACGGCGCTGTTCCTTGGAGGCTTCGGCAACTACCTGATCCCGCTGATGGTCGGCGCCCGGGACATGGTTTTCCCCTATGTGAACATGCTGAGCTACTGGGTGTACCTGCTCGCGGTCATCGTGCTGGCGGCAGCCTTCTTCGTGCCCGGCGGGCCCACCGGCGCCGGCTGGACGCTGTACCCGCCGCAGGCGATCTCTCCGGCACCCCCGGGCAGGATTGGGGCATCATTCTCATGCTGACCTCGCTGATCCTGTTCATCATCGGCTTCACGATGGGCGGGCTAAATTATGTGGTGACCGTGCTGCAGGCGCGCACGCGCGGCATGACGTTGATGCGTTTGCCCCTGACGGTGTGGGGTATCTTCACGGCTACCGTGATGGCGCTGCTGGCCTTCCCGGCGCTGTTCGTCGCCTCTGTCATGATGCTGTTCGACCGGGTCCTGGGAACCAGTTTCTTCATGCCAGCCCTCGTCGAGATGGGGCAGCAGATGAAGTATGGCGGCGGCAGCCCGATCCTGTTCCAGCACCTGTTCTGGTTCTTCGGCCACCCCGAAGTCTACATTGTCGCCCTGCCCGCCTTCGGCATCGTTTCTGATTTGATCAGCACCCACGCGCGAAAGAACATCTTCGGCTATCGCATGATGGTTTGGGCTATCGTGGCGATCGGCGCTCTGAGCTTCATCGTATGGGCGCACCACATGTATGTGAGCGGCATGCACCCGAAATTCGGGTTCTTCTTCGCCACCACGACGCTCATCATCGCGATCCCGACCGCGATCAAGGTCTACAACTGGGTGCTGACACTGTGGCGGGGTGACATCCATCTCACCGTTCCGATGCTGTTCGCCCTCGGCTTCATCATCACGTTCGTGAACGGCGGGCTCACCGGCCTCTTCCTCGGCAACGTGGTCGTCGATGTCCCGCTTTCGGATACCATGTTCGTCGTTGCGCATTTCCATATGGTGATGGGTGTGGCGCCAATCATGGTGGTGTTGGGCGCGATCTACCATTGGTACCCCAAGGTAACGGGACGGATGCTGGATGATTGGATGGGCAAGTTTCACTTCTGGGTCACGTTCCTCGGTGCCTACCTGATCTTCTTCCCCATGCATTATCTTGGATTGCTCGGAGTTCCGCGCCGGTATCACGAAATCGGCGAAGTGGCGTTCATCCCGCCATCGGCCCAGACCCTGAATGCCTTCATCACCGTGGTGGCATTGATGGTCGGCTTCGCCCAGATGGTGTTCCTGTTCAATCTTGTCTGGAGCCTGTTCAAGGGCAGGCCGTCGGGTGGCAATCCATGGCGGGCGACAACACTGGAGTGGCAGACGCCGGAGACCCCGCCCGGGCACGGCAACTGGGGCAAGGAGCTCCCGGTGGTCTATCGCTGGGCGTATGACTACAGCGTGCCAGGCGCCGAGCAGGACTTCATTCCTCAGAACCAGCCGCCGCGACCGACACCGGCCGTTCAGGGAGCCGCGCCGTGAGCGCCATCATCCTGTTCATGGCGGTGATAGCAGTCATCGTCGGATGGTGGCTCTCGCAGCAACGGCTGACAGCCAAGCCCTGGCTGGAAGAAGGTCATATCGGTGATTTCCCGGCACCGGCGCAATGACCGTGCCGGCCGCGAAGATCGGACTGGGCGTGTTTTCGCTGTCGCCGGCTCGTTGTTCGCGCTCTTCATCAGCGCCTACTCCATGCGCATGAACATGGTGGACTGGCGCGCGATGCCCGTGCCTGGGCTGCTATGGTTCAACACCGGCGTCCTGGTCTTGAGCAGTATCGCGCTGCAATGGGCACACGTGGCCGCGCGCCGGGACGACATGGACGGTGTCATCGTCGGCCTCTGCGCAGGGGGAGCGTCTGCGGTTACATTCCTGATTGGGCAACTGCTGGCATGGCAACAGCTGAGAGCGGCAGGCTATTTCGTCGCGTCCAATCCAGCCAATTCCTTCTTCTACATGATCACCGCGGCGCACGGGCTGCATTTGATGGGCGGTCTGGTGGCGCTCGGCAGAACGACCGCGAAGGTGTGGCGTGGCGCTGAGATGGCCCAGGTGCGCCTGAGCGTAGAACTCTGCACCATCTACTGGCATTTCCTGCTGCTGGTCTGGCTGGCCTTGCTCGGTCTGCTGACCGGCTGGACGGACGAGTTCGTCGACATCTGTCGCCGGTTGCTCAACTAGGGGAGGCCAGATGGCAGAGACTGCGATAAACCCTGGAAAATCGCCCGTGCCGGCTGCCGGCTGGCGGGGTATTTCTGCGGACTGGTCCTCGGATCAGCGCGCTTTCAAGAATGTCTCCTGGGGAAGGCCATGATGTGGATCTTCCTCCTGAGCGACACCTTTATTTTCAGCTGCTTCCTGTTGTCCTACATGACCGCGCGAATGTCCACGACCGTGCCGTGGCCGAATCCGAGCGAGGTGTTCGCTCTCGAGATCGCGGGGCACCATATTCCCCTCATCCTGATCGCCATCATGACCTTCGTGTTGATCAGCAGCAGTGGGACGATGGCGATGGCCGTCAATTTCGGTTACCGCCGTGATCGCGTCAAAACCGCAGCGTTGATGGTGGTCACGGCAGCGCTGGGCGCAACGTTCGTCGGAATGCAGGCCTTCGAATGGACCAAGCTGATCATGGAAGGCGTGCGGCCCTGGGGAAACCCCTGGGGTGCACCGCAGTTTGGCGCAAGCTTCTTCATGATCACCGGCTTCCACGGCACTCACGTGACGTTCGGCGTGATTTTCCTGATCGCCATCGCGCGAAAGGTCTGGCGGGGAGACTTCGACGTCGAAAGGCGCGGCTTCTTCACGAGCAGAAAGGGACACTACGAGATCGTCGAAATCATGGGCCTCTACTGGCACTTCGTCGATCTGGTGTGGGTGTTCATCTTTGCCTTCTTTTATCTTTGGTGAGGTCGGCGCATGACAAACGTGGCAGTACAATTGGAAGCACAACAACCCTCGCTGCAAACCCATCTGCATGACGCAATCGCAGCCGGAGCCGCGCACGAAAAGGGGCAGCAGCATCCGATCAAGCTGTATCTCGTGGTCTGGGGCTGGTTGTTCGTGCTCAGCGCCTGCTCCTATCTCGTCGACTACTTTGGCTTCCAGGGCTATCTCAGATGGTCCCTGATCCTGTTATTCATGATGTTGAAGGCCGGCCTGATCGTCGCCGTCTTCATGCATATGGCCTGGGAGCGGCTGGCCCTGGTCTACGCCATCCTGCTGCCGCCGGTGCTGGTGCTGGTGTTCGTGGCGATCATGGTGTTCGAATCCGACTACACGCACCTGATCCGGGTCATATCGTTTGCGGCACCGGCATAGACACGATTGCTTCGAACAGGAAGAGCCATCGCGCTTGTCTTTTGCGACAGGAACTTGCGCGATTTATAGAGCTTACCCGTCAAATACGTCCGCCGACGCGCGACCGGCACGCGCGACCAGCTTCTCGTCGGACTTGGGCAGCGCCTTGCCATTGTCGCGGAAGCGGTTGGTGATGGGATAGCGGCGATCGCGGCCGAAATTCTTCTCCGTGACCTTGACGCCCGGCGCGGCTTGCCGGCGCTTGTATTCGGCGACATTGAGCAGCCGGTCGATCCGCGTCACGACGTCGGCCGGGAAACCGGCCGCGATGATCGAGGCAAGCGGCTCCTCGCGCTCGACCAGACGCTCCAGAATTGCGTCCAGCATTTCATAGGGTGGCAGCGAATCCTGGTCGGTCTGGTTCTCGCGCAACTCGGCCGTCGGCGGCCGCGTGATGATGTTGACCGGGATGACCTCGCCCGAAGGTCCCAGCGCGCCGTCCGGTTTCCATTCGTTGCGCAGGCTCGACAGGCGAAACACTTCGGTCTTGTAGATGTCCTTGATCGGATTGAAGCCGCCATTCATGTCGCCATAGATCGTGGCGTAGCCGACCGACATTTCCGACTTGTTGCCGGTCGTAACCACCATCGCGCCGGTCTTGTTCGAAATCGCCATCAGCAGCGTGCCGCGCGCGCGCGCCTGTAAATTTTCTTCGGTGATATCGCGCGGCAGGCCGGCGAACGGAGCGGACAGGATTTTTCGAACCCGTTCACCGCGTCCGCAATCGGCAACACCTCGTAGCGGATGCCGAGCGCCTTCGCGAGCTTGGCGGCATCGTCGAGCGACACCTGCGCGGTGAAACGGAACGGCAGCATCACGCCGCGAACCTGATCGACGCCGAGCGCATCGACTGCAATCGCCGCGCACAGCGCGGAATCGATGCCGCCGGAGATACCGAGCAGCACGCCGGGAAAGCCGTTCTTGCGAACGTAGTCGCGCAGGCCGAGCACGCAGGCCGCGTAATCCGCCTTGTCGCCCTCGACGAGCGGCACGACCGGCCCCGAGCAGCGCCAGCCATCGGCACCCTTGGTCCAGCGCAGCGTCGTGATGTTCTCCTCGAAGGCGGGGAGCTGCGCGGCGACCGAAAGATCGGCGTTGAGCGCAAACGACGCTCCATCGAACACCAGTTCGTCCTGCCCGCCGATCTGGTTGAGATAGACCATCGGCAGGCCGCTCTCGGTGACGCGGGCGACGGCGATCGACAGCCGCAGGTCGTTCTTGTCGCGGGCGTAAGGCGAGCCGTTCGGCACCACCAGTATTTCCGCGCCGGTCTCGGCCAGGCACTCGACGACGTTCTCGTATTCCTCTGACTCTTCGAGCCAGATGTCCTCGCAAATGGGAACCCCGACCCGGATGCCCCGAATGGTCACGGGACCCGCGGCCGGACCACGCGCGAACAGCCGCTTCTCGTCGAACACGCCGTAATTCGGCAAGTTCGCCTTGAAGCGAAGGGCTGAGATGCGGCCCTGATCGAGCAGCGCGCAGGCGTTATAGAGTTTGTCGTCCTCAACCCAGGGCGTGCCGATCAGCATGGCCGGGCCCCCGCCCGCGGTCTCGCGCGCCAGTTCCTCGACAGCGGCGCGGCAGGCCGCCTGGAAGGCGGGCTTCAGCACCAGATCTTCTGGCGGGTAGCCGGTGATGAACAGTTCAGGCAGCACCACAAGGTCGGCGCCGTCGGCGCTGGCCTTGTCACGCGCGGCGCGCGCCTTGGCAGCGTTGCCGGTGACGTCGCCGACCGTCGGGTTCAACTGCGCCAGCGTGATCGTAAAGGTAGGTTCGGTCATGGGAGCAATGGTGCCTCGCACAAGAACAAACTGCAATCGACGGTTTCATGGCGCTATGGAGCGAAGTGGGTACCCCGGTTTCGCATGAAGGAAACGCCGCAAACAAAGACTTAGATATGCGGTCCGGATCCCGGTCAGAACCGCATATCTAAATGGCGCCCATGCGTTCGGCGAGGGCGAACAGCCAGAACAGACCGGCCATCAGCAGCGCCACCCCGACTGCCGCCGACCCCATATCCTTGACCTGGCCGATCTTCGGATCGTGATCGGTGGTCAGGCGGTCGGCGAGCTTCTCGACGGCGGTGTTGAGCAGCTCGACCACCAGGACAAAGGCGACGGCCGCGACCAGTTCTACCCGGCGCATGGCGGTGACGCCGACCAACCAGGCCAGCGGCACCGAAAGCACCAGTGCAAGAATTTCCTCGCGGACAGCCTGCTCGGAGCGGATCGCAAAAGCGAGACCGTTACGTGTGTTGATCGTGGCCCGCCAAAGTCGCAGCAAGTCAAAGTCCCGCTGCGGCCGGCATCGGCTTGTCCTTGCCGGCGCGTTCCTGCTTGAGCAGTTCGGCGATCAGGAAGGCCATGTCGATCGATTGTTCGGCGTTGAGGCGGGGATCGCAGACCGTGTGATAACGGTCGTTGAGGTCCTCGTCGGTGATGGCGCGGGCCCCGCCGATGCATTCGGTGACGTCCTGCCCGGTCATCTCCAGATGCACGCCGCCCGCATGCGTGCCTTCGGCGGCATGAATGGCGAAGAACGACTTCACCTCCGACAATACCCGATCGAACGGACGGGTCTTGTAGCCCGAGGTCGAGGTGATGGTGTTGCAGTGCATCGGATCGCAGGACCAGACGACGACACGCCCTTCCCGCTGCACGGCGCGGACCAGCCCCGGCAGATGGTCGCCGACCTTGTCGGAGCCGAAGCGGTTGATCAGCGTCAGCCGGCCGGGCTCGTTGTCGGGATTGAGGATGTCGATCAGCTTCAGCAGTTCGTCCGGTTTCAGCGAAGGACCGCATTTCAGGCCGATCGGGTTCTTGATGCCGCGGAAATATTCGACATGGCCGTGGTCGAGCTGGCGGGTGCGGTCGCCGATCCAGATCATGTGGCCCGAGGTCGCATACCAGTCGCCGGTCGTGGAATCGACCCGCGTGAAAGCCTGCTCGTAACCCAGCAGCAGCGCCTCATGGCTGGTGTAGAAATCGGTGGCGCGCAGCTCGGGATGGCTTTCGAGGTCGAGCCCGCAGGCGCGCATGAAGTTCAGCGCGTCCGAAATGCGATCGGCCAGTTCCTTGTACCGGCGCGACTGCGGGGAATCCTTGAGGAAGCCGAGCATCCACTGATGCACGCTGCCGAGGTTGGCAAAGCCGCCGGTCGCGAAGGCGCGGAGCAGATTGAGCGTCGCGGCCGATTGCCGATACGCCATCAACTGGCGCTGCGGATCCGGGATGCGCGACTCCGGCGTGAAGGCGATGTCGTTGATGATGTCGCCGCGGTAGCTCGGCAGCTCGACGCCGTTGACCTTCTCGGTATTCGACGAGCGCGGCTTTGCAAACTGTCCGGCAATGCGGCCGACCTTCACCACCGGGAGCGCCCCGGCATAGGTCAGGACAACCGCCATCTGCAGCAGCACGCGGAAGAAATCGCGGATGTTGTTGGCGCCGTGTTCGGCAAAGCTCTCGGCGCAATCGCCGCCCTGCAGCAGGAAGGCTTCGCCAGCAGCCACCCGGGCCAGCGCCTTTTTCAGATTGCGGGCCTCGCCGGCGAACACCAGCGGCGGAAACGTGGCGAGCTGCGCCTCGACATCGGCCAATGCCTTGGCATCGGGATAATCGGGCACTTGCAGCACCGGCTTGGTGCGCCAGCTGTCGGGCGTCCACCGCTCGGACATGAGGTCAACTCCTGAGCAAAAACCGCTACTTACGATCGGTTACGAAGGCCGGGTTATACACAGGCTGCGGGCCGACCGCCAGTTAGATTTCCAGTAGTGCTGACAAGGCCTTGCGGCAAAATCCGAATTCGCATTTGGTAAAGGCCGGTCGCAAAACCTTAAGGAGGAGCTTGCGGTGGCCGAGCCGGGGCTGGACGACGTTTTCGTCGACGATATCACCGTGCCGGCGACGGACGGCTACCCGCTGGGCTCGACGCTGTTTCTGCCCCGCGGGGCCAAGCGCCACGCCGTGCTGATCAATTCGGCAACCGCCGTGCCGCGCAAGCTCTATCGCGGCTTTGCCGGCTACCTCGCCAGGCGCGGCTGCGCGGTGCTGACCTACGACTATCGCGGCACCGGCGACTCCAGGCAAAAGGCGCTGATCGGCTATAACCAGCCGAAATCGCTGGTCGGCTTCAAGGCCTCGATGTCGGATTGGGCGGCGCAGGATGTCACCGCGGCGGTGTCGTGGATGCGCGAGCGCTACAAGGCGCTGCCGTTCGCCTATGTCGGACACTCCTTCGGCGGCCAGGCGCTCGG
The DNA here is from genome assembly GCA_043099345.1 of Bradyrhizobium sp. TZ2. GTDB lineage: Bacteria > Pseudomonadota > Alphaproteobacteria > Rhizobiales > Xanthobacteraceae > Bradyrhizobium. The sequence goes on from CP170752.1 coordinate 5,974,547, forward strand.
GCTACTGCCGAACAATTCCGAGATTTCGCGCGCACTCTTCGTTGCGGCGCAGGCCGGCTACTGGAAGCTGATGACGGCGCCGGAGCGCTATCGCGTCTACGCCATGCTGAACTTCGTAGGCCTCCCCCTCACCCGTTCGCTCGGCTACATGCCGGGCAAAGCCGGCCTCGGCATGGACCTGCCGAAGGATGCGTTCCTGCAGTGGGTCGGCTGGGTGATGAGCCCGCGCTATCTGTTCGATGATGCCAAGCTGGAAGCCCTGCAGAACTTTCCGAAATACAAAGGCGCGTTGCGCGCGCTGTGCATGTCCGACGATCCCTGGGCGACACGGCCGGCGGTCGAACTGCTGTGTTCGGGATTTACCTCGATCAAGCCCGAGATCATCACCGTGACGCCCGCCGACACCGGCGCCGGCAAGATCGGGCATTTTGGCTTTTTCAGGCCCGAGCACCGCGACACGCTGTGGCGGGCCGCTGCGGAATGGATTGAGGCGGGGTAGTTGTCGTCGTCCCTGCGGACCGCAGGGATCCATAACCACCGGCTTTCGTCATGAACAAGATTGACGCGCTTCAAAGGAGACCTGCCGATCGCAATCCGACCTGGCAATCCAACCGGCACCAGCGATTAAGAATTCGTTAACCTTACGGGAGCAAGACTTTTCCGCCGGGGCTGGGCGCATCATGAAAGGAGAATCCCATGCCAAATCTGGAAGAGGCCATTCGCGAACGTGCTTACCACCTCTGGATCGCCGATGGCCAACCCGAGGGCCAAGCGGACATCTATTGGCTCAATGCTCAACGCGAAATTCTCACGACATCAGTTGAAAGCTCAGGCAGCAACACTGCCGCCGCAGCGCCGACCGACACGAGATTGGTTGCGACGAAATCTGCTAAAAAGGCAAAGGTCGCCCGATCGAGAAAAAGCGAAACCCGCGCCGCATAGCATCGTCACGCATGCGAGTAGCCCGCATGAGCGAATGCGATATGCGGGAAAGACAACCCCGATGTCGCTTCCGCCTTCGCTCCTTGAGCTGCGGCGGACAAGTCGCTCATCCGGGCTACGCATGCCAATTCGCAGCGGGACCTAGGCCGGCGTTCCCATGATGTAGGGCTTCAGCATCGCATACATCATACTGTGCGTCGGGGTCGGGACCCCGAGCTGGCGGCCGAGTTCGACGACCTTGCCGTTGAGCCAGGGCAATTCGAGTCGGTTGCCGCGTTCGAGATCGAGCGCCATCGACGCCTTCATGGTCGGCGGCGCGTGGCTGATGAAATCGAGAGTTTTCTCCACCGCGTCGGGCGGCAGCCGTATCCCCTTGGCCCGGCCGACATCGAATACTTCCCGGAAGGCGGCCAGCATGATCGGGCGCAGGTCTGGATCGTCCCGCAGCTTGCCGATCGGCTGGCGCGTCGCCGCCGTGATCCCGGCATTGGTGGCGAGCAGGATGAACTTCATCCAGAGTTCGGTGAGGATCTGATCGCTCAAGGTCGCGTCGAAGCCGGCCTTCAGGCAAAGCGCGAGAAATTCCTCGGCCCGCTTGCTGCGCGTGCCGTCCAACTCGCCGAAGATCATGCGCATGAAGCTGCCGACCTGCTGGATCACGCCGGGTGCTGTAATCGACGCGCTGATTTGCGCCACGCCGCCCATGACGGCGTTGCGGCCGAGGAGCGGGATCAGCCGCTCGGCAGCATCGATGCCGTTCTGCAGCGGGATGACCGCGGTGCCGGGCCCAACCAGAGGCTTGATGGCTTCGCCTGCGCTTTCGACGTCCCACAGTTTTACGCAGAACAGCACGATATCGACCGTGCCGATCCCGGCGGGATTGTCGGTCGCCCGCGTCGGCACCAGATGGGTATCGCCGCGCGGGCCCTGAACTTTCAGACCCTCGCGTTTCATGGCCGCAAGGTGCACGCCCCGCGCGATGAAGGTGACGTCGGCGCCCGCCTTGGCCAGCGCCGCGCCGAACCCGCCTCCGACGCCGCCGGCGCCGACAATCGCAATACGCATGGCGTTTCCTCTAATTGACTAGACGCGTAGGATGGGTTGAGCCCTTTGCGAAACCCATCACCTTTCCCAAACGCAAATTGATGGGTATCGCTTCGCTCCACCCATCCTACGCACTCGCGGCTGCGCTGCTTATGCCGACTTGCCGTAGCTATAAAACCCCTGCCCGGTCTTGCGGCCGAGATGGCCGGCGGCGACCATTTCCTTTAGCAACGGCGCGGGGCGATATTTCGGGTCGTTGAAGCCCTGATAGAAAACCTCCATGACCGACAGCATGGTGTCGAGCCCGATCATGTCGGCGAGCGCAAGCGGGCCGATCGGGTGATTGCAGCCGAGCTTCATGCCGGCGTCGAGATCCTCGGCCGTCGCCAAACCTTCCTGAAGCGCAAAGATCGCCTCGTTGATCATCGGGCACAGGATGCGGTTGACGGCAAAGCCCGGGCTGTTCTTTGCCGTGATCGACACCTTGCCGATCCGTTTTGCAAAGCCTTCCGCCTTCGCGTGCGTATCGTCGGAGGTCTGCAGGCCGCGGATCAGTTCAAGCAGCGCCATCAGCGGCACCGGATTGAAGAAGTGCATGCCGATGAAGCGGTCCGGCCGATCGGTTGCGGCTGCGAGCTTGGTGATCGAGATCGAGGAGGTATTGGTGGCGAGCAGCGCCTGCGGCCGCAGCTTCGAACAGAGATCTTTCAGGATCTTGATCTTCAAATCTTCATTCTCGGTCGCCGCCTCGATCACGAGATCGCAGGTCGAAAACTTTGCAGTGTCCGTGGTTGTGGCGATCCGCGCCAGCGCGGCCTGCCGATCGGCGTCCGTCATCTTCTGCTTGTTGACCAGCCGCTCCAGGCTGTTCGACACCACCGACATGCCGCGGGCGAGCGCGGCATCGGAGATGTCGGTCATGACCACGGGGAGACCGGCGGCGGCACACACCTGGGCGATGCCGTTACCCATGGTGCCTGCGCCGACGATGCCGATTGATTCGATCATTGTTCGGGTACTCCGTTCTTGGATGCTGGATCCTATGGTTATCAGAGCGCCGCTGGCATCGGTAGCCCGCAGGATGGGTGGAGCGACTTGTCTGCCGAAGCTCAACGAGCGAACCTATTGTGCTTCACGGGAGAAGATGGGTTTCGCAGAGTGCTCAACCCATCCTGCGACCCTGCCTACTCCGCCGCCTGTCGCACATGCCGCGCCGTCGGCGTCCGCATCGTTACCAGTTCTTCGGCGGCGGTCGGATGCAGCGCAATCGTCGCGTCGAAATCGGCCTTGGTGGCTTTCATCTTCACCGCGATCGCGACCGCCTGGATGATTTCAGCCGCCGTATCACCGACGATGTGACAGCCCAGCACGCGGTCGGTCGAGCCATCGACCACCAGCTTCATCAGGATGCGGGTGTCGCGGCCCGACATCGTCGCCTTGATGGGACGGAAATCGGCCTTGTAGATGTCGACATGGGAGAACTGCGCGCGGGCCTCGGCTTCGGTCAGGCCCACGGTGCCGACTTCGGGCTGCGAGAACACCGCGGTCGGGATCGTCGCGTGATCGACCTGAACGGGGTGCTTGCCGAACACGGTGTCGGCGAAGGCATGGCCCTCGCGGATCGCGACCGGTGTCAGGTTGAGCCGATGGGTGACGTCGCCGATCGCATAGATATTGTCGACCGAGGTCTTCGACCAACCGTCGACGGCGATGCCGCCGTTGCTCGGATTGATGGCGATGCCGGCTTTCTCGAGCCCGAGATTGGCGACGTTGGGATGCCGTCCGATCGCGAACATCACCTTCTCGGAGGCGATGCTCGAACCATCAGACAAATGCGCGGTGAATTCGTTGCCGTGGCGGTCGACCTTGTCGATCGTGCAGCCGGTGAGAATGGTGATTCCTTGCTTCTCCATCTCGGCGCGCACATGCTTGCGGACGTCCTCGTCGAAGCCGCGCAGGATATTGTCGCCGCGATAGATCACGGTGACGTCGGAGCCGAAGCCGGCAAAGATGCCGGCAAATTCCAGCGCGATATAGCCACCACCCTGGATCACGATGCGCTTCGGCAGCTCGGTCAGGTGAAACGCTTCGTTCGAGGAGATGACGTGTTCGATGCCGGGGATCTCCCGCCCGTGGTTGGGCGCGCCGCCGGTCGCGATCAGGACGTATTTCGCCGTCACCTTCTCGCCGGTCAGCAGCCGCAGCGTGTTGGCGTCTTCCAGCATGGCGCGGGTCTTGACGATGCGCGCGCCGCTCTTCTCGACATTGGCGGCGTAGATTCCTTCGAGACGCGCGATCTCCTTGTCCTTGTTGGCGACCAGCGTCGGCCAGTCGAAAGAAACCTCGGGAATGGTCCAGCCGAAGCCGGCCGCGTCCTCGATCTCGTGGCGGACGTGCGAGCCGAGCACGAACAGCTTTTTCGGCACGCAGCCGCGGATCACGCAGGTGCCGCCCATCCGGTATTCTTCGGCGACCATGACCTTCGCGCCGTGGCCGGCAGCGATACGCGCGGCGCGAACGCCGCCCGAACCACCACCGATGACAAAGAGATCGACGTCGAACTCAGCCATATCAACCCGCCCCGAAGTCAGATCAGAACCGAGACGCTTCGGTTTTTTGTTTCGTCAGATTTCCTTGCCGCGCTTCTTCATCTCGGCCCGGAACTGGCCGTTGATCGTTTCGGCGAAAGTCTGCGCCCACTGGTTCATATAGGACATGCTGAACTGGATGGCGCGGGGTTCGCTTGCGAGCAATTTCTGGCCCAGCGGCGACTTGTAGAACGTCACGAGGTCCTTCAACTCCTGCTCGGTAAACTCGTTGGCATAAACCTGTGCCATGCCCTCGCCGATTTCCTTCTCGCGGCCCGCCAAATTCTTGGCGACGACCACGGCGACCTCGTTGAGATCCTTCTGATAGTTCAAATTGCTCTGCAACAGCACGTTTTTGGTCTGCTCGACGAGATTGGGAACGGCATTGGCGTACATTGCGCCGGCGTTCTTCATCGTGAGAATTTCCTTGGCGGCCGCGAGCGCTGCTGGCGTACCTGGCTTGAGCCCGGGTATCGCGGCCGGCGCGGGGCCGTTCTTCTGCTGCGCTTCAGCGGGAACTCCGGTCAGGGCCAGCCCCAAGGCGAGGCCAGCCGCCGACAAAATCCGTGAAAGGTTCTTCATTATTCCAATTCTCCTCGATTACCGGCGCTACCGCCGTTCAACTACGCGAATTCCCTGCGCGCCCGCCAGCACGGCAATGCCGGCCAGGCCAATGAACAACCCATGTTCGACGACCCCCGGGATCAGGCTCAAGAGGCCTGCCAGCCGCGGCGCGTCCGTGATGTGTCCAAGATGGGCATCGACAATCCAGTGGCCGCCGTCGGTGACAAAAACGTGGCCGTCCTTGCCCTTCCGGACCTCCATTTGCCCGGAAACGCCGCTTTGGGCAAATGCGTCCGCCATGGCCCGCTGCGTCGCGGCCAGCCCGAACGGAATGACCTCCACAGGCAGGGGGAAACGGCCGAGAACATCGACCCATTTGGTATCGTCGGCGATCACGATCATGCGATCAGAGGCCGCCGCCACGATCTTTTCCCGCAACAACGCGCCGCCGCCGCCCTTGATCAGGTTGAGCGCGCCATCGACTTCGTCGGCGCCATCAACCGTGAGATCGAGCCGGTCGATCGCGTCCAGCGTGGTCAGCGGAATTTTGCATCGCTCGGCATCCGCACGGGTCGCTTCCGAGGTCGGCACGCCGACCACGCGCATCCCGCCGGCAACCTTCTCGCCGAGGAGTTCGACGAAATGTTTCGCGGTCGAACCGGTGCCAAGCCCGAGCTTCATGCCATCCTGCACGTGCTCCAGCGCCCGCGCTGCCGCCTGCCGTTTCAACTGGTCCATATTCACTTGCAGATAAATACCTCTCGAAAGCCCGCCGGTGATGCTTTCTCTAGAGCATTATCGGTTCTGATTGAATCTGAACCGAAGCTCTACATTCTTGTTTTGACGCGTCTTCTACTGCAGAGAAGTCTACGCAATCTGCGCAAGCTTGATTGCTCTGCGAACCGGTATCCACTTCGCTCGAAAACGCTATAGACTCGTTTCGGCCGCAGGAACAGCGCCATAGGGCCTTGCGCGAGAAGGATTATGGGGCCTCGACCCGATCCATGGCGGCCAAAATGGCGGTGAAGCGCGCCTCCACCTCGGCCCGCATGCCGGGATGGGTGAAAACGTAGAGTTCGTTTTCCCGGATGGCGGTGAGCACACGCGCGGCGACGGAACCGGGATCGAGCCCCGCCTCGATTTGCCTCGCGATCTCAGCCACGACGGCCGCCGCCGGACTTGCGGGATCGAGCGGCTGCGACTCGCCGTAGCGCTCGGGCCGATTTCGCCCGCTCTCGCCGATCCGGGTGCGTACAAAGCTTGGACACAACACGCTCACGCCGATGCCGTGCGGCTTGAGCTGCATGGCGAGCCCCTCGGACATGCTGACCACGGCGAATTTGCTCGCCACATAGGGGCTGAATCCCAGTCCGCCCTGCATTCCCGCCATCGATGCGGTGTTGACGATATGACCGCCTTCGCCGTGGGCGCGGATGTGCGGCAGAAAGCTCTTGATGCCGTGGAGCACGCCCATGAGATTGACGTCGATCACCCATCGCCAATTATCCAGCGAGATGCGGTCGATGCCGCCGCCGGCGGCGACGCCAGCATTGTTGCACACGACATGCACATGGCCGAAAGCATCGAACGTGGCTTGCGCCGCGCGCTCGACGCTTGCGGCATCGGCAACATCGCAGATGGTTCCGCGAATGTCCGGGGAGATTACCTGCAGGCTTTTGACGGCGGCCTGCAGCGCATCCGCCTCGATATCGGCCAGCATCACTTTCATGCCGGTTTGAGCAAACGCCCGCGCGAGCGCAAATCCGATTCCTTCGGCTCCGCCAGTCACAAAGGCTATTTTTCCGCCAAATTCTCGCATCGTCGTTTCTCCGGATTGAACCTTCCTACTTGCATGAAGGCGCGGCTGCGGATAGCGAATTCCGATGACCCTTCCCCGCACTGTTGTCTTCGATCTCGACGGCACGCTGGTCGACACCGCGCCCGACCTGATCTCCGCGCTCAATTTCGTGCTCGACCGTAAAGGCCTGCCGCCGGTGCCCTTCCATTCGGCGCGCAACATGATCGGCGCCGGCGCTCGCAAGCTGATCGAGCGCGGTCTCGAACTGGAAGGCCGGACGATGAGCGTGGCGGACGTCAACCGCCTCATGAAGGATTTCATCGACTATTACGCGGCCCACATCGCCGATGCCTCGCGGCCGTTCGAGGGGCTGGAAGCCGCCCTCGATGACCTCGGGGCGCAGGGCTATCGCTTTGCGGTGTGCACTAACAAGCTGGAGTGGCTGTCCAAGCGCCTGCTCGACCAGTTAGGCCTCAGCGGGCGATTTTCGGCGATCTGCGGCGCCGATACGTTCGGCGTCTCCAAGCCCGATCCGGTGATCCTGCAGCAGACGGTGGCGCGGGCGGGCGGCCACATCGCCAGCACCATCATGGTAGGCGACGCCGGCCCCGACGTCGGCGTGGCCAGGCGGGCCGGCATCCCCGTGATCGGGGTCGAATTCGGCTACACGGACGTTCCGATCGCCGAACTGAAGCCCGACCGGCTGATCGGCCATATGCGCGACCTGCCGGCGGCGGTGAATAGCCTCAGCAAGGCCGTATCCGGTGCGTAACCGATTGATCCAGCTGGATTATATCAACCGCCAATCTTTTGCGTTAACCATCCTTTAACGATTTTTCCCGTCCCGGCTGCAGCACTGTTCTCACACTCCTATGGCTTGTCATTGAGCATTGTGGCGGATTGCCGCAGGTCAAGTTGGCGGGTCATGCGTCGCGGTGGTTTGCCGACCTCAAGCCGGCCTCCGCGCCCCCGAAGGTGCGCAAGCCGCTGCCGCCGAAGCCGCCCAAGACCACCGCATCGAACCAGGCCCCCGCGGCGCAGCCTGCAACCCGCTAAACCCCGCCCGGCTTTCGAAGGTGCGGATTGTAGGCGCCACGCAACGTGCCTAGATTGTGCTGGCGGGGCACGTCTTCCAATGTCACGGTGGTTTGCACGAACCACGCAAGGCCCTGTTGCAAAGGCGCATTTTTGCAAGGCATCTTTTGAATGAGCGGATCCACGTTGAATTCACCCGGTCAGCTGTTCCAGCCGATGGTCGATCCGTTCGGCCGCACCATCCGCTACTTGCGCGTCTCGGTCACCGACCGCTGCGACCTGCGCTGCTTCTACTGCATGTCCGAGGACATGACGTTCCTGCCAAAAGCCGATCTCCTGACGCTCGAGGAGCTCGACCGGCTGTGCTCGGCGTTCATCGCCAAGGGGGTGCGCAAGCTCCGCCTCACCGGCGGTGAGCCGCTGGTCCGGCGCAATGTGATGTCGCTGGTGCGCTCGCTGTCGCGTCATCTTGGAAGCGGCGCGCTCGATGAATTGACGCTGACCACCAACGGTTCGCAACTGGCGCGGTTTGCGACTGAACTGCGCGACTGCGGCGTCCGCCGCGTCAACGTCTCGCTCGATACGCTCGATGCCCAAAAATTCCGCGCCATCACCCGATGGGGCGATCTCGACAAGGTTTTGGCCGGCATCGAAGCCGCGCGTGACGCAGGCCTCGCCGTCAAGATCAATGCGGTGGCGCTGAAGAACATGAACGAGGATGAAATCCCCGCGCTGATGGAATGGGCGCACGGCAAGGGCATGGCGCTGACGCTGATCGAGGTAATGCCGATGGGCGATATCGGCGAAGGCCGGATCGATCAGTACGTACCGCTGTCGTTGTTGCGCGCACGCCTCGCCCAGCACTACACGCTGACCGACCTCGACGACGATACCGGCGGCCCCGCCCGCTATGTCCGGGTAGCGGAGACCGGCGGCAAGCTCGGCTTCATTACGCCGATGACCCATAATTTCTGCGAGTCGTGTAACCGGGTGCGCATCACCTGCACCGGCACGCTGCACACCTGCCTCGGCCACGAGGATGCCTCCGATTTGCGCAAGCCGCTGCGGGCGTCTCCCGACAACGACCTGCTCTCGGCTGCGATCGATCGCGCTATTGGACTAAAGCCGAAGGGCCACGACTTCATCATCGACCGCAGGCATAACCGCCCGAGCGTCAGCCGCCACATGAGCGTGACCGGCGGCTGAAATTTTCGGCATTCGGCAGGACTTCCCGCGCAACAAATTGAACCTGCGCGCCGATTTTCCATTCCCCAATTGACGCCGTCGCGCCGCGCTGAAATGGTGCGGCTGCTTTCACGCCAGCACGGCCGGAACAGGCCGGCTGCACCTTTAGGGTGCAGTCAAGACGGCGGTAGCGCGGGACGGGGGAGGACTATCGTTGCAATCGCTCGAGCGAATGAGTTGCGGATTCGTGCGTTTTTCGCACGGAAACGAAGCTGCGCATTTGGCGCGCGGCGGCAGCTCTATACGCCGGACGCAAGATGGCGACGCAATATCAATGAAGAAATCCGGCGCGCATCGATGATGCGTCCGAGGAGAGCGTAATGCGCCCATTGCTGGCACTCAGTACGGTTATCGATTGGCTCAATCAGAAACTAGGCGGCATCTGCAACTGGCTCGTGCTCGCGGCCTGCGTGGTGAGCGCCGCCAACGCCATGATCCGTTACGCATTCGGCTACTCTTCCAACGCCTGGCTCGAATTGCAGTGGTACATGTTCGCCCTCTTCGTGATGTTCGGCGCCTCCTACACCTTCAAGCGCAACGAGCATGTTCGCGTTGAAATTCTCTATCTGATGTTGTCCGAGCGTGGTCAGCTCTGGCTCGATCTGATCGGAACGCTGTGCTTCCTGATCCCGTCCTGCCTCCTGCTCAGCTATCTGTCCTGGCCGTTCTTCTACCAGGCCTACGAGGTCAGCGAGATTTCAAGCAATGCCGGCGGTCTCGTCCGCTGGCCGATCAAGCTCGTCGTTCCTGTCGGCTTCGTCTTTCTGGCGCTGCAAGGCGTCTCCGAGGTGATCAAGCGCATCGCTGCACTGAAGGGTTATGTCGTGATCGATGCGAAATACGAGAGGCCTACCCAATGATCACGCTGGAGATGATGCCGCCGCTGATGTTCGGCGGCTTGATTCTGGCCATGTTGATCGGCTTCCCGGTAGCCTTCACGCTGGCCGCGCTCGGGCTGTCGTTCGGCTTCCTGTCGATCTATCTCGGCTTCTTCGACATGAACTTCCTGCAGGCCATTCCCGGGCGCATTTTCGGCGGCGTGCTTTCAAACGAATTGCTGCTCGCGATTCCCTTCTTCACCTTCATGGGCTCTGTGCTTGAGCGGTGCGGCCTCGCCGAGGACATGCTTGACTCGATGGGGCAGTTGTTCGGCCCGGTTCGCGGCGGTCTCGGCTACTCCGTCATCATCGTGGGCTTCATCCTCGGCGCGATCACCGGCACGGTGGCGGCGCAGGTCATCGCCATGGCGCTGATCTCGATGCCGGTGATGCTCCGCTATGGCTATAATGTGCGCTATATCACCGGCGTGCTCGCCGCATCCGGCACCATCACCCAACTGGTGCCGCCCTCGCTGGTGCTGATCGTGATGGCCGACCAGCTCGGCAAGTCGGTCGGTGACATGTATCTCGGCGCTTGGGGGCCGTCGGTACTGCAGATTGTCCTGTTCGCCGGCTACACGTTCTTTCTGGGGCTCTTTTTACCCCATCACGTGCCTCCCGTGCCGAAGGAAGCGCGGACGCTGACAGGCTGGGCACTTTGGCGCAAATGCCTGATGGGAATCATTCCCTCCGCCGTGCTGATCTTCGTGGTGCTCGGTACCATGATGATGGGCCTGGCTACGCCGACGGAAGCCGGCGCGATGGGCGCGATCGGCGCCATCGTTCTCGCCGCGATCCATCACAAGGACCTGAGCCGCACCGGGCACAAAATGCTCCTCGTCGGCATCGCCGCTGTCGGCGTCGCCGTGATCATCGAGATTCTCGTCGGCGAGAGCAAGCTGCTCAAGCTGACCTTCGCGGTGCTTTATATCGCCATCGTCTGGCTCTGCCTCGAGGCCGTCCGCATCCCCGACCTGCGCGACCTGATCAAGCAGGGTTACGAGTCGACCATGCGTCTCTCCACCATGGTGGTCTTTATCCTGATCGGCTCGACCTGCTTCTCGGTGGTATTCCTCGGCGTCAATGGCGGCGTCTGGCTCGAGCACCACTTGACCTCGATCCCGGGCGGCGTCTGGGGTTTCCTGATCTTCATCAACCTGTTCATCTTCTTCCTGGCATTCTTCCTCGACTTCTTCGAGATCGCGTTCATCATCCTGCCGATGGTAGCGCCGATCGCTCAGAAGGTTCTGACGCCGGTCGTCGGCGCCGACGCAGCCCTGATCTGGTTCGGCGTCATGCTCTGCGTCAACATGCAGACGTCGTTCCTGCATCCGCCGTTCGGTTTCGCGCTGTTCTACCTGCGCGGCGTCGCGCCCAAGGAAGTCAAGAGCTCCGACATCTATTGGGGCGCCCTGCCGTGGATCGGTCTGCAGGCGATCATGGTGGCGATCGTGATCGCCTTCCCGATCGTGGTGACCGCCCTGCTCGACAAGCCGATCGACGTCGACCTCAGCAAGGTCAAGATCGTGGTGCCGGAAATCGAGCTTCCGCCGCTGGATTTCGGCCCTCCAAAGCAATAGCGGGCGCCGGCCAGTGTTATTCGGCGCCGGGGTGGACGACCCCAATCCACAGGGCTAATTCCCTTTCAATATCAACAAACTTCCAATTGACGACGCCTTCGCCCGCTGGTTTGGTGCGGGGGCCTCATGCTAGCCCGGCTGGACAAGCCGCTGCGCCCTTGGGCGCCGACAAGACTGCAGATGCGAATTGGGGAGGGTTACCGTTGCAAGCGCTCTTGAAAATGAGCAGTGGAATCGATGCGTTCACACGGTGGACGGGTAAACGCGTGGCGTGGCTCATTCTGGTCGCCGTGGTTATCTCGGCCCTGAACGCAATCGTGCGGAAAACATTCGACGTCTCCTCGAACTCCTGGCTGGAGTTGCAGTGGGTGCTGTTCGGCATTGTGTTTCTGCTCTGCTCGCCCTGGACGCTGCTCGACAACGAACACATTCGCATCGACATTGTAAGCAATGCGTTTTCCAAGCGCGGGCGTGACATCGTCGACCTCATCGGCCACGCCTTTTTCCTGCTGCCGTTGTGCATCGTCATGATAATCACGGGCGGCCCCTTCTTCATGCGTTCGTATGAAGTCAACGAGCAGTCCGGCAATGCCGGCGGTCTGGCGCAATGGCCGGCCAAATCGCTGGTCATCATTGGGTTCGCTTTCCTGCTCGTTCAGGGAATCTCCGAACTGATCAAGCGCATTGCCGTCATGCGTGGCCTGATTCCGGATCCACACGCATCACAGGTGCATGCACTCGAGGCCGAGGTCGAACACATCGTCGAGGCGATCGAAAAGCGCTGATCGTAGGCGCACGATCGATCTCAGGGGGACTAGATGACTGCTTTTCTCATCGAGAACATGGCGCCGATCATGTTCGCGTCATTGGTAATTGTCTTGCTGCTCGGTTATCCGGCGGCGTTTTCGCTCGGTGCGGTGGGGTTGATCTTCGCTGTAGTCGGCATTCAGCTCGGCGAGTTCCGACCCGACTTCCTGCAAGCGCTCCCCGAACGCGTTTACGGCGTGATGAACAACGACACGCTGCTCGCGATTCCGTTCTTCACGTTCATGGGATTGGTGCTCGAACGATCAGGCATGGCCGAGGATCTGCTCGACACCATCGGGCAGTTGTTCGGCACCGTCCGTGGCGGCCTCGCTTACGCCGTCATTTTCGTCGGCGCCCTGCTCGCGGCAACAACGGGTGTCGTCGCGGCTTCCGTGATTTCGATGGGCCTGATCTCGCTGCCGATCATGCTGCGCTACGGCTACGACCGCCGCGTGGCGACAGGCGTCATCGCCGCCTCCGGCACGCTGGCGCAGATCATTCCGCCCTCGCTCGTCCTGATCGTAATGGCCGACCAGCTCGGCAAGTCGGTCGGCGACATGTATGAGGGCGCGTTTATCCCGGGCATGGTGCTCGCCGCTCTCTACGCCGGTTACGCCTTCCTGGTATCGATGCTGTTTCCGAAAGCAACTCCGGGCTTGCCGCCGGAAGCGGTCGGTTTCCGCGAGCCGAACGGCAGCCGCGGACTATGGTCGCTCGGCGTCCTCTTCATTGCCAGTTGCGTATTCGGCTGGTTCATGATGCGACATTCGGAGGCGCGCGGCGCAGACTATGTCGTGCTCAGCATGTTCTATGGCATTCTGTTCGCCTTCTTCGTGGCGGTGGCGAACTGGATCCTCCAGAAACTTGCGGGCTTCAGTTTCCTTTCCGCGATGGCGCAGCAAACGACGTTTGTGATGGTGCCGCCGCTGTTCCTGATCTTCCTGGTTCTGGGCACGATCTTCGTCGGCATCGCGACGCCGACGGAAGGCGGTGCGATGGGCGCGGCCGGCGCGCTGATCCTCGGCGCCGCCAAGCGGCGGCTGAGCTGGGACCTGATCCGTCAGGCCACGGAATCGACGGCCAAGCTGTCGGCCTTCGTGATCTTTATCCTGATCGGCGCGCGCGTTTTCTCGCTGACGTTCTACGGCGTGAACGGCCATGTCTGGGTCGAGCATCTGCTGACCTCCCTGCCCGGCGGCCAGATCGGTTTTCTTCTCTTCGTCAATGCGCTCGTGTTCGTCCTGGCCTTCTTCCTCGACTTCTTTGAACTGGCCTTCATCATAATTCCGCTGCTCGGGCCAGTGGCGGAAAAACTCGGCATCGACTTGATCTGGTTCGGCGTCATTCTCGGCGTCAACATGCAGACATCGTTCATGCACCCGCCGTTCGGCTTCGCTTTGTTCTATCTGCGCTCGGTGGCGCCGAAAGAATCCTACATCGACCGTGTCACCGGCAAGCGCATGGACGCGGTGACGACGGGGCAGATCTATTGGGGCGCAGTACCGTTCGTGATCATCCAGGTCATCATGGTCGTCCTGGTCATCATGTTCCCCTCGATGGTGATGCACTACAAGGGCACGCTCTCGACGGTCGATCCGAACACAATCAAGATCGAAGTGCCTCAGATCGAGCTCCCGCCGCTGGATTTCGGAACACCGAAGCAATAGCGGCCAGATCCGATAGCAATAAAACCCCGGAGCTCTCGCTCCGGGGTTTTTGCATTCGGCTCGGGCAGTACGACGAGGGTCAACCCTGCGAACGGCGCGCCATAAAGTAGTCGTAACCGAGTTCGGCGACCTGGAACCATTGATATCCGTTGGTCGTGAAGGCGCCCAGCGACTCGTTGACTTTCTTGAAATCCGCGTTGCCCGCGGAGACTTCGCTGTGCAATTCCTTGGCCGCCTTATAACAGGCTTCCAGAACCGGGCTCGGGAATGCCTGCAGCTTGGCGCCGCCCGCGATCAGCTTGCGTAGCGCGAGCGGATTGGCCTGATCGTACTTTGCCATCATCCAGTTGTTGGCCTGGTGGCCGGCCTGCTCGAGAACGCTCCGGTAGAATTTCGGCAGCGCGTTCCATTTTTCGAGGTTGACAAATGCAAGCAGCATCGGCCCGCCTTCCCACCAGCCCGGATAGTAATAATGGGGGGCAACCTTGTAGAAACCAAGCTTCTCGTCGTCATACGGACCGACCCATTCCGCGGCGTCGATGGTGCCCTTCTCCAGCGCTGGATAGATATCGCCGCCGGCAATCTGCTGCGGCACCGCGCCCAGCTTTTGCATTACTTTCCCCGAGAAGCCGCCGATGCGGAATTTGAGACCTTTGAGGTCGTCGACGGTCTTGATCTCCTTGCGGAACCAGCCGCCCATCTGACAACCAGTGTTGCCGGCCAGCAGCGAGGTGACGTTGTATTTCTTGTAGAACTCGTTGAGCAACTCCTTGCCGCCGCCCAACATATACCAAGCCTGATTGAGACGCTGGTTCGGGCCGAACGGCACAGCGGAGCCGAATGTGAATGTCGGGTCCTTGCCAAAATAATAATACGAGGCCGTGTGGCCGATTTCGACGGTCCCATTCTGCACTGCGTCCAGAACCTGCAGACCCGGCACGATCTCGCCGCCCGCAAAAGTCTGGATCTGAAACTTGTTGTCGGTGGCTTCGCCCACCAGCTTGCACATCAGTTCAGCACCGCCATACAGCGTATCGAGCGATTTCGGCCAACTCGTCGGCATGCGCCATTTGATCTCCGGCATGCTTTGCGCAATGGCGGGCGCTGCGATCGTGGTGGCGCCTGCCGCGCCCAAACCGGTGACCTTGAGAAAATCTCTTCGCTTCATTGAATCCATCCCTGTTGTGATCCTGTGCTTGTGTCGGCCTTCTTTGCGAGGCCTTTGAAAACGAGCATGAAACATCCGGCTCTCGAATGCCATCCCGAAACCTGGTCCAAAACGCAAAAAAGCCCGGTCTCTCAATGAGACCGGGCCATTTCTTGCGACTAATGAACTAGGTCAGCCGATCAACTCGATCAGCCGCGGGTGCGCGAGCGGATCATGAAGCTGTCGTAGGTGTATTCGGCAACCTGCCACCACAGATACTGGTCGGAACGGTAGGCCTGCATCGCGTCGATCGACTTCTTGAAGTCGGCGTTCTTGCCCGACAGTTCGCTCCACAACTCGTTGGTGGCCTTCAGGCAGGCTTCCAGCACTTCGTTGGTGAAGGGGCGGAGCTGCGTGCCGCTAGCCACCAGGCGCTTCAGCGCCGTCGGGTTCTGCATGTCGTAACGCGCGGTCATCCAGGTATTGGCGTGGGCCGTAGCATTGGTCAGGATCGCCTGGTAGTTCTTCGGCAGCGAATTCCACTTCTCGAGATTGCAGAAAGCGTGGACCGTCGGGCCGCCTTCCCAGAAGCCCGGGTAGTAGTAGTACTTCGCGACCTTCGCGAAGCCGAGCTTTTCGTCGTCGTAGGGACCGACCCACTCGGCCGCGTCAATGGTGCCCTTTTCGAGCGCCGGGTAGATGTCGCCGCCGGCGAGCTGCTGCGGCACCACACCGACCTTCTGCAGGACCTGACCGGCGATGCCGCCGATGCGCATCTTGAGGCCCGACAGGTCGGCAACCGTCTTGATCTCCTTGCGAAACCAGCCGCCCATCTGGGTGCCGGTGTTGCCGCAGGGGAAGCCGATCACGCCGAACTTCTTGAAGAACTCGTTGCCGAGTGCCTCACCGCCGCCCTGGTACCACCAGGAATTGTTCTGGCGGGCATTGAGGCCGAACGGGACCGAGGCGTAGATCGCAAAGGTCGGATCCTTGCCGACGTAATAGTACGAGACGGTGTGGCACATCTCGACGGTGTTGTTCGACGTCGCATCCAGCGCCTGCAGGGCCGGAACGACTTCGCCGGCCGCGAAGACCTGGATCTGGAACTTGTTGTCGGTCATCTCGGCGACGTATTTCGCCACCTGTTCAGCGCCGCCATAAATCGTGTCGAGCGATTTGGGGAAGCTCGAGGTCAGGCGCCACTTGATCTCAGGCGACGATTGCGCGATCGCCGGCGAGGCAACAGCCGTCGCGGCAGCACCGGCCGCTGAAACTTTCAAAAAATCACGACGCTTCATTCAAACTCTCCTTGAGGGACGTTTCCCGCATTGCCTCGAGCGTTTCCTCCGGCGGGGCGAATTCCACGGCATCCGGGGCGCTCTGGCGGGGCGGCTTTAACATGGAAGTTGCGCTTGGAAAACGCGACAAAGGCATGACTGCACTGATTAAACGAAAGTCGTAAGGGTCCGGCCCAGACCAAGTTTCACGCGAATCGGATCCAGCCCCAGGTCGAGTCCGGGCACGCTGGAAAAAGCTTCAGGCCGCGGCGATAGCGCCCTGAAGCTGCTCGCGAACCTTGGTACCGATCGCACGGTAGATTGCAGCGTGCGGGCCATCCGGCTCGCTGGCGACCACCGGGGTACCAGCATCCGAGGTAGTCCTGATCGACATGTGCAGCGGAATCTCGCCCAGAAACGGGACACCCAGCCGCTCCGCTTCATGCCGCGCACCGCCATGACCGAAAATGTCCGAGCGCGTGCCGCATTGTGGGCACTGAAAATAGCTCATGTTCTCAATGAAGCCGAGCACCGGCACGTTGACTTTCTTGAACATCGCCAGCCCTCGCCGCGCGTCGATCAAGGAGAGGTCCTGCGGGGTCGAGATGATCACCGCCCCCTTCAACGGCACGTTCTGGGCCAGTGTCAGTTGCGCATCGCCCGTGCCGGGCGGCATGTCGACGACGAGAATATCGAGCGTGCCCCACGCCACGTCGCGCAGCATCTGGGTGATCGCCGACATCACCATCGGCCCGCGCCAGATCATCGCGGTATTCTCCTCGACCAGAAAGCCGATCGACATGATCGCAAGGCCGAAGCGCTGGATCGGAATCATCTTCCTGTTGTCGTCGAGTTGCGGCTTCTCGCTGATACCGGTCAGCCTCGGCACCGAGGGGCCGTAGATGTCGGCATCGAGCAGACCGACGCGCAGGCCGAGATCGCGCAAGCCCAGCGCCAGATTGAGCGCGGTGGTCGACTTGCCGACCCCGCCCTTGCCCGACGCCACCGCGATAACCGCGGCGACACCTGGAATTTCGGATTGCCTGGACATCGGCGAGGCCGCGCCTTGCGGCGGGCGGTGCGCCGAAACCGGCTGCACGCCATGCGAATGCCGATGCGGCGCGGTAGCAGCCGACGGCGCCGGCGATCCGGGCTTGCGCTCGGCGGTCAGCGCGACCATCGCGGCGCTCACACCCGGGATCGCGCGCACAGCGGCTTCGGCCTGCGCGCGCACGCTTTCCCAGGCGCGGGCTTCCGCGGCATCGACACTGATCGAGAAGAACACCTTGCCGTTGGTGACCGAGATCGCCGACAGCACATTGGCGTTGGTCAGGGCGTCTCCGCGCGGCGACGCCACCTTGGCAAGGGAATCGAGAACCTGCTGCTGCGTTACGCTCACTCGCGCATCTCCTGAAGCCCTTTCGGTTCCGATTGAGAACCCGGCCCTACTCGCTTGTTTTGACGCGCTTTCTGGTCACCCGAGAACGCATCACCTGCGGATGCGACGTCGGGATCGCAAGAGCGACCCTTAGAGCGTAACGGCCCAAAAGGCTACCTCGTTCCCATGCTACCTCGTTCCCACGTCGTCCATGCGCTCGGCGGGTGCGGCAGCGCCCTGCTCCTTGGCGGCCTCGTAGTTCAATTCGATCATGACGCCGTTCGGGTCATTGACGAATATCTGCCAGAGATCGCCGCCCGGAACCTGCCGCGAGTCGTATTGCATGCCTTTCGACTCCAGCCGCCGCTTCATCCCGTCGAAGCCAAAGCTCGCAAACGCCACGTGATGAACGACGCCGGAATCCGGCTTTTGGGGTTCCTCGGTATTGGAAATATCGACCAGGTGCACCACCGCCTTGCCCTCGCTGTACATCCACGCGCCGGGAAAGGCAAAGTTCGGCCGGGCACCCTTTTCGAGGCCCAGAACGTCTTCGTAGAACCGGACCGTATCGGCGAGATTCCGGGTCCGGATGTTGAAATGGTCGAGCACGCCCACGCTGACGCCCATGCGATGTCACTCCCTTTTTGTGAGGTTCTTGAAGCGCCCCAACCCTAGCATGAAACCCGCCCACCCTACCAAACGAAGGCGTTGCCCTCCCCTGCGCAGGGGGTATGGTGCGGCTCCCCTCAAGAACACCGTCCGGCCAGCCCAATGTCGCCGGCAAAACTTCAAGGTAGCACAGATGGCTAAAGTCGCTTTTCTCGGTCTCGGCGTGATGGGTTTCCCCATGGCAGGACACCTGGTCAAAAAAGGTGGCCACGAGATGACCGTGTACAACCGGACCGGAGCCAAGGCGAAGGATTGGGCGGACAAGTTCGGCGGCAAGACCGCCGCGACGCCGAAGGCCGCCGCCGAGGGCCAGGATTTCGTGATGTGCTGCGTCGGCAACGACAATGACCTTCGCGCCGTGACGATCGGCGCCGACGGCGCCTTCGCCGGCATGAAAAAGGGCGCGACCTTCGTCGACCACACCACGGCATCCGCCGAGGTCGCGCGCGAGCTCGACGCCGCAGCTACCAAGGCCGGCTTCAAGTTCATCGACGCGCCGGTGTCCGGCGGACAGGCCGGCGCCGAAAACGGCGTGCTCACCGTGATGTGCGGCGGACAGGCCGATGCCTATGCCGGCGCCGAACCCGTGATCGCGGCCTATGCGCGGATGTGCAAGCTGCTCGGACCCGCGGGAAGCGGCCAACTGACAAAAATGGTCAACCAGATCTGCATCGCCGGATTGGTCCAGGGCCTGTCCGAAGGCATTCACTTTGCGAAAAAGTCCGGCCTCGACGTCAACGCCGTGATCGAGACCATCTCCAAGGGCGCCGCCCAATCCTGGCAGATGGAGAACCGCTACAAGACCATGAACGACGGCAAGTTCGACTTCGGCTTTGCGGTCGAGTGGATGCGCAAGGACCTCTCGATCTGCATCGCAGAAGCGCGGCGCAATGGCGCCAACCTGCCGGTCACCGCCCTGGTCGATCAGTTCTATGCCGAGGTCGAGAAGATGGGCGGCAAGCGCTGGGATACGTCGAGCCTGCTGGCCCGACTGCAGCGCTGAGTTAAGAAAAGAAGTTAAAGTAAAAGCGATCAACCCCGCTTCTTGTCCCGTCAGAAGCGGGGTTCGGCCCACGGGAACAGGTTAATTTAACCTCCCGTTAACGGGAATTTTTAGCTTCTTAAGTTATCGCTTAATGATTTAGCGTCACAGATAGACAATGCAAAAAGCCCGCGCGTTCGCGGGCAGGATTTGTGTTGTTTGATGAGTAACCCCGCAGAAAAGCCTGAAGTCGTCCAGCTTCCGGCCGAAACGCCGAGTGCACCGCCGGTCAATACCCGGCGCGCCGCGGCGCAGCGGGTTCGCGAGGCCCGGGATCGGTTAACATCGACCAGCGGGACGCGTCCCGCCTTCGACACCGAATTGCTCCGGCAGTATGCCCAGACCCGCATGTCGGCATCCTATGTCGTCATGTTGCTCGTGGTTGCGACCGGCATCCTGTTCGGCCTTTGGATGCAGGCAGTGCCGGCGGTGGCCTGGACCTTCGGCATGCTCTGCATCCACGCCGCCATCATCCGCAATTGCAGAAGATTCCTCGGCGAACAGCCTTCGCTCGCCGCCACGCGTAAATGGCGCACCCGGTTCGTGCTGCTCGACCTGCTCTACGGCCTGTGCTGGACCGCGATCCTGCTGCACCCTGCCGGCCTCGACGTCGTGTCGAACACGATGATGATGTTCCTGATGCTGCTGGTGATCGCGGTGTCGAGCATGCTGGCGGCGAGCCTGCCGATTGCGGCGCTGGCGGCAACCGCGCCGGTCACGGCGGCGATTGCGCTCAATTTCGTGATGGGCGGCACTTTCGACAATTACGCGCTCGCGCTGCTCGCCGTCGCCGCCGAAGGCTATTTCGCGCTGCTCGCCCATCGGCTGCATTCGACGACGCTGGCGACGCTGGAAGCGCGCGCCGAAAAGGACGCGCTGATCGGCGAGCTTGAACAGGCCAAGGCGATTTCGGACGAAGCGCGGCATCGCGCTGAATCCGCCAATGTCGCCAAGTCGCGCTTCCTGGCGCAGATGAGCCACGAACTGCGCACGCCGCTGAATGCGATCCTCGGATTTTCCGAGGTGATGAAGAGCGAAATCTTCGGCGCGCATACGGTGCCGGTCTACAAGGAATATTCCGCCGATATCCACAATTCCGGCGTCCACCTGCTCAATCTCATCAACGAGATTCTCGATCTGTCGCGGATCGAGGCCGGCCGCTACGAACTCAACGAGGAAGCCGTCTCGCTCGTCCATGTCGTCGCCGACTGCCATCATCTGCTGAAACTGCGCGCGACCAGCCGCGGCATCACCATTCATGAGGTGTTCGAACAGGGCATGCCGCGGATCTGGGGCGACGAACGCGCCACGCGCCAGATCGTGCTCAATCTGTTGTCCAACTCGATCAAGTTCACGCCGCAGGGCGGCGACATCTGGCTCAAGGTGGGCTGGACCGCATCGGGCGGGCAATACCTGAGTGTGAAAGATACCGGCTCCGGCATTGCCGAGGATGAAATCCCGATCGTGCTGGCTTCGTTCGGCCAGGGCTCGAACTCGATCAAGTCCGCCGAACAGGGCGCGGGACTCGGCCTTCCGATCGCAAAGAGCCTGATCGACATGCATGGCGGAACCTTCACGCTGAAATCGAAGCTGCGCATTGGCACCGAAGTCATCGTCACCTTCCCGCCGGAGCGCGTGATGTCGGCGCTCGCGCCGTTCGCCGAGGAGGCCCCGCCCCTGCAGCCGGAAACCGCAATCATCGTGTCTGCCGACGACAAGCGACGGGCGCGTCACAAGCCGATCATGAGCGCCGGCACCGGGCTGTAACTGGAGCACTTGCGCAAGCAACCGAAACCATTTCACTATCCCTGAATGAGCAAAGAAACGCCGTGTATCGCAGTCTGTATAATGGACTCCAGAACCAACCTCTGCTTCGGCTGCGGTCGAACGCTGCCGGAGATCGCGCGCTGGCACCGGATGGAGCGCGCGGAGCGACTGGCCGTGATGGAAGGACTTGCGGCGCGCATGGCGGCAGCCGGCCTGGTTCAAATGGCGCAGCCGGAACAGCGCGGCTGAGGGGAACCTGCAGCGGGGGCGCGCCGTGATCCGTGTCTTGCTCGTACTCGCGATGCTCGCCGCAACCGCCGGCGCCGTCGTCGCCTATGGCGATCCCGCGCAGATCGCGCGCGCGCGCGACTCGGTCTCGAAAATGTTGCGGCAACGCAGCCTAGAGCCGGCGCCCGCCGTGCAGATCGCGCGCGGAAAGGCCGGCGAATTCGCGCTGCACGCCAGGATCAACGGCGTCAAGGCGCCGATGGTGATCGACACCGGCGCGACATCGGTGGTGCTGACCTGGGAGACGGCGAAGGCGATCGGGCTGCCGATCGAGATGCTCGAATACAATGTCGATGTCGAAACCGCCGGCGGACACACCAAGGCGGCGCGGCTGACGATCGATCGTCTCGCGGTCGGGGGGCTCGTCGAGAAATCGGTGCCGGCGCTGGTACTGCCGCGCGGGCAGATGAAGACCAATCTGCTCGGCATGAGTTTTCTGGATCGCCTGGAAAGCTGGGGCGTGCAAGCCGACAAGGTGATGCTGCACGGCTATCCCGACGTCGCAGGCCGCAACAAGCGTCGCGCGGCCGCAAACTAGCGCGAGCGTATCGGGCAAAACGCAAGTCGACGTAGCGGCGCCCTCGAAGGTGATGTTCACGTTTCGGGTCGCAAACGCCTTACATCACGCTGCGACCAACGCCGCCGCGCGGTCTTCGACCAGCGCGATCGCATCCCGCAGCACATTGACGCTTGCGCCCGGCCTGACACCGTTCTCGGCGAGATGACGGCGGAAGGCGCGCGCGCCGGGCACGCCATGAAACGCGCCGACGAAATGCCGCGTCATCGAATGCAGCCTCACGCCTTGCGCGAGCTGCTCTTCGATGTAGGGAAGCATTGCCGCGAAGACGTCCTTCATGGTGGCGTGCAGCGCTACCTCGCCGAATACTTCCGGATCGACGTCGAGCAATCGCCACGGCTCCTGGTAGGCGGCGCGTCCCAGCATCACGCCGTCGACATGGTCGAGATGCCGCTTCGCCTCCGCAAGGCTGCCGATGCCGCCATTGATGATGACGGGGACATCTGACAGCGCGGCCTTCAGCCGATAGACCCTGTTGTAATCGAGCGGGGGGATGTCGCGGTTTTCCTTTGGCGACAAGCCGTTGAGCCAGGCCTTGCGAGCGTGCACGATCAGCGCATCGGCGCCGGCCGCGATCACGCCGCGCGCCAGCACGTCGAGCGCGACCTCCGGATCCTGGTCATCGATGCCGATGCGGCACTTTACGGTGACGGGAATGCTGACCGCGCGCTTCATCGCCGCAACGCCATCGGCCACCAGCGCCGGCTCCGCCATCAGACAGGCGCCGAAGCGGCCGTCCGTCACCCGATCGGACGGACAGCCGACATTGAGATTGATTTCGTCGTAACCGAAATCCTCTCCGATCCGGGCCGCAGTGGCGAGGTCGGCCGGATCGGAACCGCCGAGCTGAAGCGCCACCGGGTGCTCGCTGGCATCAAAGCCAAGCAGCCGCCTGCGGTCACCATGAATGATGGCGCCGGTCGTCAGCATCTCCGTGTAAAGCCGGCTCCGCCGTGTCATCAGACGGTGGAAGACGCGGCAATGCCGGTCGGTCCAATCCATCATCGGTGCAATGCAAAATCGATGCGCTAACATATTGATGCTATTTCGCTTTATCGTCTCGTCTGGAATAGCTGATTTTGGGCCGACACAAATCCAAAACTGACTATTGGGGCATTTTCCTTTCGTTTCAAGTGCTTGAGTCGATCGCTTTTTCGTCCTTCGATGATGCCGCGCCTTGTCCAGTACAGCATTGCAGTACCGGATGAGCGCGTGCAGTACCGCGCTAATTTGTGCCTCCTGATCAATCCCATCTACTTCGGCCGCAAAGTAGCGTGCCGCTCTCCCCAAGCCCACCGCTTCAGAACCGCGATCGTAGTTTTGGCGATGGTAGAGTAAGAAGACTTGCGCGCTGCGGTGCGGAGGTTAGCATTCTCGCTATGACAACCGAGGTCGAGCAAATCGGCGTGTCAGCAAAGTCACCAGCCTAGCCGTCGCTTTTGGGGGCCTACGGAGCTAGCCCCTGCCCCATTCAAGCGTTGCTCGATTGATATCCGCGCGAGGCACGGCTTCGTCTCAGTGTCGGGGTTCGAGTCAGGGGAGCGCTACATCGCGAAACCCACTATCGCAGAAGTCCCGTTTTCTTACCGAACAGCAGCCTAACCCCGGAACGTGACGTCCTGATAGTCCGCAAAAAGCCGCCGTTCGTGCGCGATCGATCGCCGCTTCCGTGGCGCCCCACGCGCCGAATTGCCGGACCCCGCCTCCAGCATCTGATGCGCATGGAAGCTTGCACCTTCGCGCAGCACCGCATGCGCGAGCGCGGCGATCAGCGCCTGCGGCGAATGGCCGAGCGTGAGATGCCGTGCCACCAGGCGTGTGGCGAGATCGACCTCTCTCTGCCGGTCGAAGGCGCTAAGTAAGGCGGCCCCGATCGTCTCTGGATCCGCGGGCAGATCATCCAGCTGCTCGCCGCCGTCGCCCGGGATGCGTGCCGGCGGCACATTGAGATAGCGAGCAAGGTAGAGCGCCATCGTTCCGTGCAATACGCCGCGGACAGCCGTGCCGTGCGTGTCGATGCTGGCAGTCTCCATCCGCGTCAGCATCTGGTGGACGGCGGTGGCGTAGGTGAAGACGTGATGCGCCGTCTCCCAGTCGGCGTGCTCGTTGGCATTGCCGAAGCGCGCCACCCTGAGCGCGGCCGCGTACGCGAGGGTTGGCCAAGGTCAGTAGCAGCCGCACCGGCGCGGATCGCCTCCTTGAGCGCGTCAACGATCCTGGCCGGATCGTCATCATCATCGCCTCCGGCTGCTCCTGCTCCAGCACGCCCTCTACAAGTAGCGAAATCACCATTACGCAGAGTTCACAGGCAATTCAGCTGTGCTGCTCGCAACCGCCTGCCTGTCCCAATTGAAGTCCGGCCTCACATCAGCACCCGCTTGACGCAAAGCCGGTGTGGCTTGCAACAAAGTCCCTGACGTGTTCGGGTATCGATATGCCATCGATATCGCAGCGGGCTTTAATTTCTTCGACTACTTGGTTGGAAACATCCTCGATCCAGTGCTCAAGTGTGTTGAAGGCCATGACGCGAACCGGAGCGTTGAATTGACCGGTTAGGAGATCGGAGATGATCGTTTCGAGGTCGTCCCGCTCGATCCCAGGGCAATCAATGCGTGACGCGCCGAAACTATCGAACACAAGGTAGACGGTCTGATCAGCGCCGTTAGGCACTCCCGTCAGCAAACAATTTGGCATATGCACCGCCACGTTGCTCTCCTTCGATGGAAGTTACTGTAACGTCTGCCATGCTACTTCTAGTCGGAAGCCGACAATCTGGATGCACTGTTGCGCAAATTTTCGTACGGCATTTGATGGCCGCCTTTCATCGCCACGCAGCCCGGGCATGATTGCCGAGTTGCACGCCGTCGCCGTCCTTATGAAGCCGACGTTCGGCGCCAGGCACGCCCTGAATCGTTTCTCTGCATCGGCATGCCCGTAACTGAAAACATCAACAGCTTCGGTAAGAGGCGCGGAAGCGCATCCAGATAATCGCCGCCATTCAGCGACTCGCGGTGCTCGGGATTGACGACCAGATTGCTCGTTCATTCAGGTTTCGCGGAAAGCGCGGGAGAAGCTATCGAGGGCCGGCTTCATGATGTACTCGAAAAATGTACGCTCTCCGGTCTTGATGTAAATGTCGGCCGGCATGCCGGGTGTCGGGATGAATTCAGGCATGCGTTTGAGAATATCGTCTTGGTCCAGGCGCACCCGAACCACATAGAATTCCCGATGCGTGTCACTCGCAGGGCGTGTTTCGGCCTTGATCTGTACTTGCTCCGCCAACGCGTCCGCTGACACGTAGATGACGCTCGCGCCGACCATGGGCGTGATGCGCTGGTTGAGCGCCGACAGCCGCACCAGCGCCTCCTGACCTACGCTCACGTGCGAAATGTCCTTGGGACTCACATGCGCCTCGATGACGCGCTCTTCGCCTATCGGTAGGAGCTCAAGCAGCACGGCGCCAGGAGAGACGACGCCGCCCGGTGTATGGAAGTTCCTCTTCACCACGATGCCCCGGACCGGCGAGCGAACGTCGACGCGGGTCGACGACATCCTGCGCGGCACGAATCTGCTCCTCTACGTCATCCAGGTCCGTTTCGGTCTCGCGCAGCTCCTTGATCGCATCCCGGAGCGCCGTCGAGTGGAGCTGGGCTATTCTTTCGTTCGCCTGAGCGATCCTCTCCTTCGAATCGGCGATGCGGCCAAGATACTCGCCGAGCTCTCCCTCGAGACTCGCCTCGGAGCGTTGCAGCGCCAGCACATCCGACTTGCGGACCAACTGCTGGCGAAGAAGCGAATTCTTGTCCTTCAGCTCTTCGGCGAACAAGGCAATACGCTGTTGGGTGGACTGCACTTGAGCCTGGTATCCGCGGATGCTTTCCTCCAGCCCGGCGATTTGCTTCATGAGTACGCTTTCCTGGGTCGCGAGACTAGTCCGGCGTGCCCTCAGTTCGGCACGTTGCCGCTCAAGAACCGCTTTGATTTCCGGATCACGTGCGCTCGCGCTGAATGCTGCGGGAGTTTCGATTGTCTCTGAAGAGCTCATTTCAGCTTCGAGACGCGCCTTCATGGCGAGCAGCCGATACTTTTTTAAAACCAACCGCCTCAGCTTGGAGTTGGCAGCGGTGTCGTCCATGCGAACGAGCACCTGGTTCGCCTCCACGGCGTCACCGTCCTTTACCGCAATCTCGCGTATGATGCCGCCCTCGAGGTGCTGGAGCAGCTTGTTCTGTCCGGTAGCCACGAACGTGCCCGAGGTGACGACCGCACTGTTCAGTGGAGCGACTCCAGCCCAAACACCGAAACACCCGAGCCAAACGACCAGCATGGCGAGGCCGGTGAAGATGGGCCATTTGGCGCTCAGCGGAACGCCGCGGTACCACTCACCGGTGCTGTCCTTTTTTGCTTTCATGCTGTCCTCCCGGGCGGTCACCTCACGGGCCAGAGGATTCGATGCGTTGCGGCTGCTCCGGCTTGCCTGCGGCGGCCCCGCCGGGCGACCGAACCAGGCGATGCAGCACGTCGCTCGGAGATCCGAATGCTTCGGCCCGTCCGGCCCGCAGGATTAGCACTTTGTCCACGCTGTTCAGCAGTGCAGGGCGCAGGGTTACCACCACCGCGGTGACCCCCGCTTCTTGGCGCGCTGCAGGGTCTCGGTCAGAGCCAGCTCCCCCGCCGCGTCGAGATTCGAGTTGGGCTCGTCGAGGACGACAAGGCACGGATCACCGAAGAATGCCCGGGCGAGCGCGATGCGCTGCTTCTGACCCCGGAGAGCGGCCCGCCGCCACGGTCGAGCACGGTCTCGTATCCTTGCGGCAGCTGACAGACCATGTCGTGGATGCCCGAGAATATCGCCGCTTCATAGATGCTCGCGTCGGGCAGGTCGTCTCGCATGCGGCAGATGTTCTGCTTGATCGTCCCGGGAAATAGCTCGACCTCCTGGGGCAGGTAGCCGGTATATTCGCCAAACTGGCGGCGATCCCAGTTGCGCAGCTCTGTTCCGTCCAACCTGACCTTGCCGGCGGTCGGCACCAGACAGCCCACCAGAATGCGCGCGAGGGTCGACTTGCCCGACCCAGACGGTCCGACAATGGCAAGAGACTCTCCGGGCGCGAGCTCGAGCGACACGCTATTGAGCACCGGCTCCTTCGAGCAGGGCGGCAAATACAAGACCCGATCCACGGTCAGGCGCCCTTGCGGCTTGGGCAGGCGCAGCTTCGGCGTCTCGCGCTGGAATGATTCGACCGCCTGTTTGACACGCGCATAGGCCGATCGCGCCTGAACGCAGCTGCGCCATCCCTCGATCAGGCCCTCGAGCGGCTGCAGGGCGCGGCCGACGATGATTGCGGCCGCGATCATCATGCCGCCGGTGATCTCGGCGTTGAGGGCCAGATAGGCGCCCACGCCGAGGATCGTGATCTGGGTCACGAGACGGACGAACTTCGACGCACCGCTGATCCAGAAATTCCGGTCAAGGGCCTGGCTCTGCACCGTCAGGGCCGGCGCCTGCCGGCGACCCCAATGAAGAATGCTCTCGCTCAGCATTCCCATCGCATTGATCACCTGCGAATTTCGCGCCAGCGACTCGGCCGCCGCATCGGCCTCAGCAGCATGCAGGCCTGCCTCGCTCAGACGCTCCGAGGTCGCTTTCTGGTTGAGCACCGCAATCAGCACCAGTGCCACGCCCGACACGACAGCGATTAAGCCGAGATCTCGGTGAATGAGAAATATGACTCCGAAGTAGAGGGGCGAGAGCGGCGCGTCCATCAGCATAAGCATGACGGGGCTCGAGATGAATCCCCGCACCTGGTGAAGGCTACGAATCGCCTGGATGGTCCCGCCCTCGCCGGCCCTGGCGTTGTTGATGCTGCTCGCCAGGACTGCACCGCCGAGCACCGCCTCCATCTTGGTCGCAAAACGCCCCAGCACCTGCCGACGCAGAATGTCGATGATCGAGAGGATGCCGATGAACGCCAGCGCGAGAACCGAGAGCATCAGCAGTGTTTCGATGCTGCGGCTCGTCAGCACGCGATCGGAAATCTGGAACAGGTAGATCGGCAGCGTGAGCATCAGCAGATTCACGACGACCGAAAATGCAGCGACCGCAATCAGGTTCGTGCGCGCCACCGAACGCCAGGTGGCCAGCGGGTTGACAGGTCCAACATAGTCGCGGGCCTCGCCGCCGGGTGCGACGCGAAGGTGATCTGCCGAATGGCTGCGCGGCGGATTGTCCAGTATCTCGACGGCCGCCATGTTCGCCCCCGCTATAGGATAGCAAGTTCAGGGTCTGTTGGCTGATTCGTATCCACGATCTCGGGAGGCGGCGGCGCAGTGTCAGACGCCGACGCGGCGTCGGCCGAAGACCCAGTGTCCTGCCGGGGAACTGCGCTGTCGCCGCTAAGGTTAACGCCGTAATCGGTGTACTCGGTTCCGGTGTGCAGAGCATTTTCTGGTGGCGGTGGCTCATCGTTCAAGGCGATCACATCGCCTGCGGCCTCATCGACCGGCGCCGCATCCGCAACAGTGTCGCTGGCCACGGTCCCGGTGTCGGCCGGATCTGACACGTTGCTGGTCGGATCGCTCACGGTGGCAGCGGTTGTCGTCGGCGCTGGCTCGGTCGTCTCAACGACTGGCACCGCATCCGCAATAGCGTCGCTGGCCACGGTCCCGGCGTCGGCCGGATCTGACACGTCGCTGGTCGGATCGCTCAGGGTGGCAGCTGTTGTCGTGAGCACCGGCTCGCTCGTCTCAACGACCGACGCCGCATCCGCAAGAGCGTCGCTGGCCACGGTCCCGGTGTCGGCCGGATCTGACACGTCGCTGGTCGGATCGCTCACGGCGGCAGCTGTTGTCGTCGGCGCCGGCTCGCTCGTCTCAACCGGCGCCGCATCCGCAACAGCGTCGCTGGCCACGGTCCCGGCGTCGGCCGGATCTGACACATCGCTGGCCTGATCGCTCACGGCGGCAGCTGTTGTCGTGAGCACCGGCTCGCTCGTCTCAACCGGCGCCGCATCCGCAACAGCGTCGCTGGCCGCAGTCCCGGCGTCGGCCGGATCTGACACGTTGCTGGTCGGATCGCTCACGGCGGCAGCTGTTGTCGTCGGCGCCGGCTCGCTCGTCTCAACGACCGGCGCCGCATCCGCAACAGCGTCGCTGGCCGCGGTCCCGGTGTCGGCCGGATCTGACACGGCGCTGATTGGATCGCTCACGGTGGCAGCTGTTGTCGTGAGCACCGGCTCGGTCATCTGAACAACCGGCGCCGCATCCGCAAGAGTGTCGCTGACTGCACTTATCGGTTGTGCCACGTCACCGGTCACTGGCGCAATCGTGGCGCCGACATCATCGGTCAGCGTAGCCGGAGTGTCGGTCACGGTCGCGAGCATTGGCTGCGCCTCGACCGGCGCGATCGTGCCGCCGACGTCGTTGGTCAGCGTGCCCACGGTGTCGGTCACCGTCGCCAGCACCGGTTGCGTCGCCGCCTCGACCGGCGCAATCGTGGCGCCGACGTCATCGGTCAGCGTAGCCGCAGTGTCGCTCACCGTCGCCAGCACCGGCTGCACCGCCGCCTCGACCGGCGCGATCGTGGCGCCGACGTCGTCGGTCAGCGTAGCCGCGGTGTCGGTCACCGTCGCCAGCACCGGTTGCGCCGCCGCCTCGACCGGCGCAATCGTGGCGCCGACGTCATCGGTCAGCGTAGCCGCAGTGTCGCTCACCGTCGCCAGCACCGGCTGCACCGCCGCCTCGACCGGCGCGATCGTGGCGCCGACGTCGTCGGTCAGCGTAGCCGCGGTGTCGGTCACCGTCGCCAGCACCGGTTGCGCCGCCGCCTCGACCGGCGCAATCGTGGCGCCGACGTCGTCGGTCAGCGTAGCCGCAGCGTCGGTCACCGTCGCCAGCACCGGCTGCACCGCCGCCTCGACCGGCGCGATCGTGGCGCCGACGTCGTCGGTCAGCGTAGCCACGGTGTCGGTCACCGTCGCCAGCATCGGTTGCGCCGCCGCCTCGACCGGCGCAATCGTGGCGCCGACGTCGTCGGTCAGCGTAGCCGCAGCGTCGGTCACCGTCGCCAGCACCGGCTGCACCGCCGCCTCGACCGGCGCGATCGTGGCGCCGACGTCGTCGGTCAGCGTAGCCACGGTGTCGGTCACCGTCGCCAGCATCGGTTGCGCCGCCGCCTCGACCGGCGCAATCGTTCCGCCGACGTCGTCGGTCAGCGTAGCCGCAGTGTCGGTCACCGTCGCCAGCACCGGTTGCGCCGCCGCCTCGACCGGCGCAATCGTGGCGCCGACGTCGTCGGTCAGCGTAGCCGCAGTGTCGGTCACCGTCGCCAGCACCGGTTGCGCCGCCGCCTCGACCGGCGCAATCGTGGCGCCGACGTCGTCGGTCAGCGTAGCCGCAGTGTCGGTCACCGTCGCCAGCACCGGTTGCGCCGCCGCCTCGACCGGCGCAATCGTGGCGCCGACGTCGTCGGTCAGCGTAGCCGCGGTGTCGGTCACCGCCGCCAGCACCGGTTGCGCCGCCGCCTCGACCGGCGCAATCGTGGCGCCGACGTCGTCGGTCAGCGTAGCCGCAGCGTCGGTCACCGTCGCCAGCACCGGCTGCACCGCCGCCTCGACCGGCGCGATCGTGGCGCCGACGTCGTCGGTCAGCGTAGCCGCGGTGTCGGTCACCGTCGCCAGCACCGGTTGCGCCGCCGCCTCGACCGGCGCAATCGTGGCGCCGACGTCGTCGGTCAGCGTAGCCGCAGCGTCGGTCACCGTCGCCAGCACCGGCTGCACCGCCGCCTCGACCGGCGCGATCGTGGCGCCGACGTCGTCGGTCAGCGTAGCCGCAGCGTCGGTCACCGTCGCCAGCACCGGCTGCACCGCCGCCTCGACCGGCGCGATCGTGGCGCCGACGTCGTCGGTCAGCGTAGCCGCAGCGTCGGTCACCGTCGCCAGCACCGGCTGCACCGCCGCCTCGACCGGCGCGATCGTGGCGCCGACGTCGTCGGTCAGCGTAGCCACGGTGTCGGTCACCGTCGCCAGCATCGGTTGCGCCGCCGCCTCGACCGGCGCAATCGTTCCGCCGACGTCGTCGGTCAGCGTAGCCGCGGTGTCGGTCACCGTCGCCAGCACCGGTTGCGCCGCCGCCTCGACCGGCGCAATCGTGGCGCCGACGTCGTCGGTCAGCGTAGCCGCAGCGTCGGTCACCGTCGCCAGCACCGGCTGCGCCGCCGTCTCGACCGGCGCAATCGTTCCGCCGACGTCGTGGGTCAGCGTGCTTACGGTGTCGGTCACAGTTGTGAGCACCGGCTGCGCCTCGATCGGCGCCATACCTCCCACCACATCATTGCTGAGACTGCCGACAGCTCCAAGCAGGGGAGCGACGCCGATCATCGACGGGCTGAAAGAGTAGCACGTTGGACTGAACGGATTCGAGCGTTGACCCTCCCTGCATTTGAGTGATTCCGAGGTGGGAATCCGCTGATAGCGGGTTGACGGAACTATCTTCGATTGAGGTGTGAGCGTTATGATCGCGGGACTCGGCATCATCGCCGCCTCCGCCGCCCCCACGGCGGCGACCGCCTCGTTGCGGGCGGGGCTCGGCTTGAGCGCATCGTCATGCGGCTGCGCCAAAAGCCCGGGCGGATCGAGCTGGGCCGCACGCGCCTCCGACGAGGCGGCGGGCCTCTTGGCCGTCTCATCCTCTGCGCTCGTTTTCGAAGGATCAATCGCCGACGGATGGTCATTCGCCTCCTGCGGCGCGGCGCCTGCCTGAGCCGATTTGGCGACCTCCTGCTCGGCCGCCGCGGACTTGAAAATGCCGACAAGAAACTCGTCGCAGGCACTCAGCGGGGCAATGAAGAACGACCAGGTCAAGAAATTGAAAGAGCCGGATCGCTTGTCCGCACGCTGCACCCCAGCTTCGAAGATTTTCCGCTCTTGTTCGAACAGTTCGCGTTTTTCTACTTCGTTCATGACTGTCGCCTTTTTCTCGTTCAGATCAGAAACTACTCTTGCGCATTCCGTGTGCAGGTCTTTCGGCGCATCAGGCGTCCGTGTCGTGCGACGTGTCCGCCGGCACGTGGAAATGCCCTACGTCGAAGTGATCCGCAGAACCCATCTGGCCGATGGCGTATTCGAGGGCGTCGTCCGACGACATCGAGGCGAGCGCGGCCTGCATGTCGCCCGAATGATCCGGACCACGAGAGCCGACATCACCATGTGAGAAGTCAAACCTGGCCAGCGCTTCACCCGGGTTACGATAGGTGTCGCTGCCGTCGTCGGACGGCTTGGGATCGCAATAGTCCTTCTGCGGCTGGCAGTCGTCGTTCTTGGCGTCCTTCCAACCACCATCGTGCTTGGAGTAGTCCTCGCGACCCCTGTGATCGTCATTCCGCTTGGAGTGCTCGCCGTTCCACTTGGAGTGCTCGCCGTGGTCGTCGAGCGTGGTTGGGTTGCCTTCCTCGCGGGGGACGCCGATTCCCGGAATCTTGACCAGTCCGAAAATGCTCGTAACCCAGCTCAGGATAGACATCGTTTCGCTCCTAGCTTCCGGTTTGCGACGGGCCCATGCCTTGTCCGGATCACCGCGCCCTCACCCTAATGTCGCCGACGCGCCACGATGGATGCAGCGCGCAAAACAAATTCACGCCTCATTCGAGCTGCCGGCGCATGGCCACCAGCTCTCTCCGGATCCACGCCTTGACCGTTCCGACCGGAACCCGGAGGTATTCGGCGATCTCTTCATGCGTGCGCCCGTCGATGATCGCCAGAAGCAGGCTCGCGCGGCGCTTTGGCTCGAGTTGATCGAGCATGGTCCGTAGCGTCATGCTGTCCGGGATGCGAGACGCGGGGTTCTCCTGTTCCCGCTCGCAGACTGCGTTCAGCGTGTGGTCCTCGAGCGCGAGTTCCCGCCTAGCGTTCCGCTGCATCCTGAGTGCTGTGTGGCGGACGATCGCGTAGATCCAGCCCCGCGCGGATCCACGTGCGGGATCGAAGCTTTTGGCGCATCTGGAGAATCTGCGCGAATGCATCGTGGATGACGTCCTCCGAACGCGACCTGTCGTGGACGATCCGGTGCGCCACCGCGCGCAACTGGTCTTTCTCCCGGGCGTAGATCTCGCCGACGGCAGACCGCGATCCGGCGGCGCACTCGATTAGCGCCGTTTCGTAATTCAGAGCCGTCTCGCAATTGGGATAGGTATCATCCTGCGCTGCGCCGGAGCGAGACTCTGCCTTTGTGAAGTCGGCTCCGTGGTGGGGCATGCTCGAAGTCACCCCTTCGTAACGCAGACGCAACTATTCCCGTGCAGCGAATATTGCTGGCTTGCATTTCCAGAACACTGGTGGCTTGCATTTCCAGAAAACTGGCGGCTTGCATTTCCAGATGCGAAATGAGCCGTTGGGGGAAATCAACTTTGATGCTGAAAATTGTTTCAATCTACGCCATCACAAAATCGTGACGCTTTCGTCAGGGCGCCGCCGGCGCTTAACACTTCATGCTCGCTTGCCGCGAGTGATGCTCACTTGCCACGCGGGCTACCGTGACCTGCCCAATCGAGGCATGCGATGGACATGATTCTGATTTTGCATTTTTATTTTACCCCGGCGAGTAACGCTTCATACTCGACTGTTACGCGAGTGATGCGCACTTGCCACGAGTCGCGGTGACCTGCCCAATCGCAGCACGCGAGGTACCTGATTTTGATGTTGCCCTCGGCGAGGGTTCCAGCCTCGGAGCACCGATCGACGATCTCGTCGACGGATTTCAAAACGCGAGAGTTGAGAGCCCGTCATGGCGCATGAAGGTCCAATGTCTTCTTGGTTCGGAGTCCGCGCCAGGAACTGGAAGTCGCTCGGAACCTTAAGGGGCTTGGCCACACCATCTCGCTTGATCGAGGAGGAGTGGCGTGAGCGCCCGCAGTGATCTTGATTGCGATCTCCTCGAGGTCAACGGCATCAATGAACGACAAGCGCTATTCCTTATCGGCAAAATTCGAGCGACGTTGCATCCAGATTGGCGGCTTGCGACTAGAGGTGGATGGCAGCTGTTACTACGACGCCATCAACACCCAAGGAATGTAACGTGAAGGCACAAGCCGTTGGCAGCGACCTTCCCGCTTTGAGGGCTGAGCACATGGACCTGCACGATGATACCATCGACGAGCTGAGCGGCGCGGGTACGATCATCATCGGCGGAGAGGAAGCGGGCGCCGTCTACTACTGGCTCACGATTGTGCCGGTAGCAGGACCCGTCGTCGCCGAAGGTTCCATCACTGGGTCCGAGGAGTTCATGAGGAAGGTCATGAACGCGACTGGTCCGCAGTTGGTGCTGCAGGATGGTCCCGTCGTAACGCTCCAATGCGGAAGGCGGCGCTACGGGCGATCGATGGGTGAAAGCTCTTGCGGACTGTGGTCCGACAGAACAATGCAGGGCTGGGAGCGATGTCCTGCGAGTCCCTGAATTGGTTGTTTGAGGGCCGCGCTTAGGTCCGCTCTGAAGCCGAACGGAATTGGTGAATCAGATCGTCACCATCGAAAACGCTGACATTCCGGTGAGCAGTGTTTTCGCATTATTCAACGGCGGGTAAGGATCCCAAGCCATCGCTGGACCCTCCAGAATGATTTGGATACCGCCTCCTAAACCCAGCCTGGACTTGTAGCTGGTTAACTCGGCAATGGCAGCACCGATCGACGATCCGGTCGGTGAATTTCGAAACGTGAGTTGAGGACCCCCTCGTCTCGTATGAAGGGCCAGCGTTTTGGCTGCTGAGTTCGGAGTGCGCGCTTGATCGAGCAGGAGTGGCGTGAGCGCGCGTAACGATCTTGATTGCGATCTCTTTGACGTCAAGCGGTATCAATGGACGGCTAGGGTTATGCCGGAAAAAATTTACGCGGCGTTGCATCCAGATTGGCGGATTGAGACTAGAGGATACGTGGCCGCTACTACGCCGCCATCAACACTCAAGGAGAGTACAAAGGAGAGTAACATGCATGAACTTACCCAACCTGTTGAACTGCGCGACCAAGAACTCGACCTCGTAGCCGCCGGCAGCGGCGGCCACGGCCACCGCTGCGGCTGCGACGGCGGCTCGTTCATCAATGTCGAGGACAACAACATCCTCAGCAACAACAACATCGTCGGTGTTAGCCTTCTGTCCAAAATCGTCCAAGTGTAAAGGAACGGTAGCGGGAGAGCCGCCTCTCCATAGCGGCGAGCGGTTCTCCACCGCATTATGCGGTACCCATCCGCAGCAGTGGCGCGGCGGAGAGAGTACGACGCGCAGCCCTCAGATTGACGAATGAGAGCAGTAGCAACAGGGTTCATCCATGGCGACTCAGCCAGCCCTATTTCGCCAGGAAGCAATCGACTTTGTGCAGCAGCGCCAAAGCTGGGGCGAGGTCGTATCGCTTCAACCGATATCGAGCACGATCCTCAGCTGGTCTCTTGCGGGAATTGTTGTACTCATTTTGTGTTTTCTCTCCATCGCTCAATACGCGCGCAAGGAAACCGTAACCGGCTATCTAACGCCGACCTTCGGCACGGCTAAAATTTTTGTGCCACAACAGGGCATCATCAAGGAGGTCCAGGTGAGCGAGGGTCAGGACGTTGCGGAGGGAGAACCGCTGTTGACCATAGTCACTTCCCAAATCACCTCCAACGGCGACGACGTTAATGCTACCGTGCTCGCAGTGCTGACGCAGCAACGCGATGTGGTCGAGCGACAGATCGCTGCGGAAGAGCGCCGGACCGCCTCGGAACACGATCGCCTCACTTCCACGATCAAAGGGATTGAGGGGGAGACTGCGCAGCTCGAGGATCAGCGAACCATCCAGAACGAGCGGCTGCAGCTTTCCGAGAGTTTTGTATCGACGGGCGCTACGCTAATCGCGAAGGGAGCATTACCGGCCATCGAGCTGAAGCGCCGCGAGCAGGCCGCGCTCGAGCAAAGGCAGCACTTGGGGTCGCTCGATCAGCAGATCACCGTACGACGCACCCAATTGGCCGACGCTCGGCATACGCTCGAGCAGCTTCCGATCGTCGCCGCAGAGAGGGTTCGCGTACTGCGCGGCGATCTCTCCTGGATCGAACAGCGCATCGCCGAGGTGGACGGACGGCGGGCCTACGTTATCAAGGCGCCGACAAGTGGGCGCGTGTCCGCGCTGCATGCAAATATCGGCCAGGTCGCTGATCCAAGGCATATGCAGCTCGAAATCATTCCGCTTGATTCGACCTTGCAGGCGCAGTTGTTCTTTCCGACGCGCGCGTTCGGATTCGTGCGCCCCGGCCAGCAGGTCAGGATACTTTACGATGCATTTCCCTATCAGAAATTCGGCACCTACCGCGGCAGCGTAACAAAAGTCTCTCAAACGATCCTGACCAGCAATGATGCTACCGGGCCGATCACCCTCAAAGAGCCAGCGTACCGCGTGACTGTGGCTCCCGAGCGGCCTGACATCGATGCCTATGGTCTCAAGATGCCGCTTCAGCCAGGCATGCTGCTCAAGGCCGACGTGATTCTTGAGCAGCGCTCGCTGATGCGGTGGCTGCTCGATCCGGTGTTGAGCGCGAGGATGTAGCCGCATGCAGGGACTGTTGAACTTCAGCGGACGTGGGTTCCTCCCGGTCATCAGGCAGACAGAGGCAGCGGAATGCGGGCTGGCATGCCTTGCCATGGTAGCGTCCTATCATGGCTATCGAACTGACATGAATAGCCTGCGGCGTCGGTACGCAGTCTCGCTGAAAGGTATCACTCTCCGCGACCTCATGGAGATAGCGGCTCGCCTGGGCCTGGCATGCCGGCCGCTGCGAATCGAGGTTGACTATCTGCGCCAACTGCGTCTCCCGGCTATCCTGCACTGGGACATGGATCATTTCGTTGTCCTGAAGGCGTGCAAGAAAAACGGGATCGTGGTGCACGATCCGGCCGCCGGCGAGAAATGGTTTCCCATCACCGAAGCATCGAGACATCTCACCGGAGTCGTGGTTGAACTCTCACCCAGTGAAGAGTTCTGCTGCACAGACCAGAGAGTGCGATTACCGTTCTCAGCATTCTGGAGCGGAATGAAGGGAAACTCTCATTCCTTGACTCAAGTATTGGTTCTCTCGGTGGTCATCGAGATTCTTATCCTCGCCGCCCCTTTCTACATGCAGCTCACGGTTGACGAGGTCATTGCCAGAGGCGACGTCGATCTTCTGCTCGTACTCGGGCTTGGATTCGCGTTGCTCCTCCTGATCAAAGTCGCGTCGACCGCGACCCGCTCGTTCATTATTCTTATTCTGCAGAACACGCTCAGCTTTCAGATCGGCGCCCGGCTGTTTCATCATCTGGTGCGTTTGCCACTCTCGTTTTTCGAAAAGCGGCACATCGGCGACATCCTGTCGCGCTTCGGCTCGATCGAGCCCATCCGCAACATGCTCGCGGAGGGACTGATCACGGGCTTAATCGACGGTCTCATGTCGGTGTTGATGCTGGCGTTGATGTTCGCCTACAGCGTCCAGCTCGGATTTGTCGTCCTGGTCGCGTCCGCGCTGTACGCCGCTTTGCGGCTCGCTCTGTTCAGGACGTTCCGACAACGGAACGAAGCGGCCATTCACACTAAGGCACACGAAAACTCCACCTTCATCGAAACCGTGCGGGCGGTGCAGAGCCTAAAGCTGCTCAACCGAGAGAACGAGCGGGAGAGCCAGTGGCTGAACCGTTATGCTGCGTACGTAAATGCCAACGTGCGGCTAGGTCGGGCGAGGATCACCTTCAAAGCGATGAACGACACCATATTCGGCTTGGAGAACGTAATCACAATCTACCTCGCCGCCCGCCTCGCACTAGACAACCTCATCACGGTTGGCATGATATTCGCGTTCGTCAGCTACAAGCTGCAGTTCGCCGAACGGACAGCGGTGCTAATCGAGAAGCTAGTGGATCTGCGCATTCTCGGACTGCACCTGGAGCGCCTCGCCGATATTGCGCTCACCCCACTCGAGCGGGGGCACGACCAGGACCTGTCGTATATGCGACCGATCCGCGGTGCGATCGAACTGCGCAACGTGTGCTTCCGCTATGCAGAAGCAGAGCCTCCAATTCTTAACAACGTCAACCTGTGCGTTGCTTCGGGACAATTCGTGACGATCATGGGACCGTCCGGCTGCGGCAAGACAACTCTTGTCAAGATCATGCTTGGGCTGCTCGAGCCAACGAGCGGGGAGGTCCTGATCGACGGCCTTCCGCTAGGCCAGATCGGACCGCGCGCTTATCGCGAATACATCGGTGCGGTGATGCAGGAGGATCAATTGCTGTCAGGATCTATTGCCGACAACATCTGCTTTTTTGAGACAACATTCGATCAGCAGTGGATGATCGAGTGTGCGCAGATTGCCGGCATCCACAACGATATCATGGCAATGCCGATGAGCTACAATAGCCTCATCGGTGACATGGGAAGCTCATTGTCTAGCGGGCAGAAACAGCGAGTACTGCTTGCGCGCGCGCTCTATCGCCGACCAAAGATCCTGTTTCTGGACGAGGGCACGGCACATCTGGACACCGACAAGGAAAGAGAAATCAATGCGAATCTCCGCTATCTAAATATGACGCGCGTGAGCGTAGCACACCGACCCGAAATCACCCACGGAGCGGACATGATCATCCATCTTGCCCCGGCGGCCGGGTCGCTCCAGGTCGGAGTTACAAGCCGCACACCAGCAGCGGCGCCTGCGCGCGATGCTGGTGTCACCGGGTTTGCCGCCGAAGGTGCGAAATCGGCCGAGGCCGCGCAGGGCCACGACGACCGTTCCGATGACGGCCGCAAGGGCGATTATTCGAAGCACGCCGGGAAGGACGACTACTCGAAAGACGGCAAGGGCGACTACTCCAAGCACGATGGTGGCTGGAACGACGGCAAGAACGACGACTGCGAGCCGCAGAAGGACTATTGCGGCCCCAAGCCGTCCGACGACTGCGGCAAGAGCTATCGTAACCCGGGTGAAGCGCTGGCCAAGTTCGACTTCTCACATGGTGGTTTCGGCTCGCATGGTCCAGGTCGTTCGGAGTGACGTGCAGGGCGCGCTCGCTTCGATGTCGTCCGAGGATGCGCTCGAATAGGCCATTGGCCAGCACCACGCGAGGATTTCGAGCAGCTGCCACAGCGTATGCCCGGCCGCGGCGGTCAGGATCATCTGACAACTACTTTATGAAATTATGATAACCGCTCACGGGGCTGTTCTGCCGCCGGGAGTTTTTCTCGCCCATATGCTGCCACGCTTGCAGCGGCTTCAACGGCGCTGTCGAGGCGCTGTTTCATTAAGGCGTCCATTACGATGTAGCCAGAGAAGCCCCATGGCAAACTGCCGTAAGTCGTTGCGAACACCACCATCGTCAACGGCGCCGGCAAGAAGGCCGACATCGAGGCCCGCGTTGCCCAGATCAAGGCGCAGATCGAGGAAACCACCTCGGACTACGACCGTGAGAAGCTGCAGGAGCGTCTGGCCAAGCTCGCGGGCGGCGTCGCGGTGATCCGCGTCGGCGGCGCGACCGAAGTCGAGGTGAAGGAGCGCAAGGACCGCGTGGATGACGCGATGCATGCGACCCGTGCGGCGGTTGAAGAAGGCATCGTGCCGGGCGGCGGCATGGGCTTCTGATCCAGCCTCTCAGGTGACTATCCAAGAATGCAAAACCCCGGCAGCGATGCCCGGGGCAGACGACGCGGATGGCCGCCACAACGCAGTGAACGCTGATGTTTTCTGCAACGCCACGCTGAAGAAAAGGCTTCCCGCTCCTTAGGATATCCCTGTTATGCACAGCCGTTCCTGACGCCCCTTCCCCGCTTCGCTATGTTCTGATCGCTAGATCACACGAACCCAGGCACCATTGTCTGCAGACGACTTCACCGCAGCCTCAATGAACCTCGTGCCAGCAAGGCCATCTTCCACGGTTGGGAAGACTATCTCCGGATCTGGTTCGTTGCCTGCGCGGGCGGCGCGGATGGCGCGTGCTGCCTCAGCATAGATGGTTGCGAAACCTTCGAGGTAGCCTTCCGGGTGGCCTGAGGGCACGCGGGTGACGCGGCCGGCCTCCTTGCTGACGCCGACACCGCCGCGTGTCAGAAGCTGCTTGGGTTGGCCATACGACGTAAACCAGAGGTAGTTCGGGTTTTCTTGTGCCCATTCGAGACCGCCCTTGGTGCCGTAGACGCGTAGCTTCAGGCCGTTCTCGTTACCCACGGCAACCTGACTCGCCCAAAGCATGCCTTTGGCACCGCCTTTCCACCGGAGGAGGATACGAGCGTCGTCGTCAAGCTGCCGACCCTCAACGAAGGTCGAGAGCTGGGCGAGAAGTTCGTCGAGCTCGAGCCCGGTGACAAAGCAAGCCAGATGATACGCGTGGGTGCCGATGTCGCCGATGCACCCCCCCAGCACCGGACCGCGTTGGGTCTGTGCGCCATGCCGCCTGCTTGTGGCCGCTTGCCTCTAACCCCTCGGTCAACCAATCCTGCAGATATTCGGTCTGCACGAGCCGCATCTCGCCGAGGTCGCCGTTCGCGACCATCGCGCGCGCCTGTCGGATCATGGGATAGCCCGTGTAGTTATGCGCGACCATGAAGACCTTGCCCGTCTTCTTGACCAGTGCCACCAGTTCCTCCGCCTCGGCTACGCTCGTCGCTAAAGGCTTCTCGCAGATGACATGGACACCGGCCTCAAGGAAGAGCTTCGCGACCGCGAAGTGCATGTGATTCGTCGTTACGATCGAGACCGCCTCGATGCCATCCGCACGCATGGCTTCCGCTTTCGCCATCGCTTCGAACGAGCCATAGGCTCGGTCGTCGGCGATCCCGAGCTCTTGCGCCGATGCTTTCGCGCGGGCCGGATCGGACGCGAGGGCGCCGGCGACGAGCTCGAACTGGTCGTCGATGCGGGCAGCAATGCGGTGGACAGCACCGATAAAAGCCCCCCGGCCACCGCCAACCATACCGAGCCTGATGCGACGATTAGCGCCGACATCGTTACGTGCTTCGATAGCCATGTTTTCCCTCGTTCAGGAGATGCCGAGCATCTTACGGTTCATCACATCGTCGCTGCCGGAACTTGCGAAATCGTCGAAGGCTGTTTCGGTGACCCGGATAATATGGTTCTTGATGAACTCGGCCCCCTCGCGCGCGCCCTGCTCAGGGTGCTTCAGCGCGCATTCCCATTCCAGCACTGCCCAGCTTGCGTAACCATACTGCGTGAGCTTGGAGAAGATGCTGCCGAAATCGACCTGGCCATCGCCAAGCGAGCGGAAGCGACCAGCACGATCGACCCAGCTCTGGAATCCACCATACACCCCTGGCGGCCGGTCGGGTTGAACTCGGCGTCCTTGACGTGAAAAGCTTTGATGCGGTCGTGATAGATGTCGATGTAATCGAGATAGTCGAGCTGCTGCAGCACGAAATGTGACGGGTCGTAGAGCAGGTTCGCCCGCGGATGATTCTTCACCCGATCAAGGAACATCTCATAGGAGACGCCATCGTGCAGGTCCTCGCCCGGGTGGATCTCATAAGCGAGATCAACGCCGTGCTCGTCCGCATAGTCAAGGATCGGTCGCCAGCGCTTCGCGAGCTCGTCGAAGGCGGCCTCGATGAGGCCGGGTGGACGCTGCGGCCAGGGATAGACATAGGGCCAAGCGAGTGCGCCTGAGAAGGTCGGCTGCGCTGACAACCCGAGCCGCCTGGAAGCCAAGATCGCACGTTTGACCTGGTCGACCGCCCACTCTGTGCGCACCTTCGCATTGCCGCGTACCTCAGGTGCAGCGAAGCCGTCGAAGGCTGCATCATAGGCCGGATGAACGGCGACGAGTTGGCCCTGGAGATGCGTCGAGAGTTCAGTGATGGCGAGGCCCTGACGGCCTGCGATGCCCTTTACCTCGTCGGCGTAGTCCTGCGACTCCGATGCCTTCTTAAGGTCGAAAAGCCGCCCATCCCAGCTCGGGATCTGAATACCCTTGTAGCCGAGAGAGGCGGCCCACTCGCAAATGCTCTCCAAGGAATTGAACGGCGCCGCATCGCCAGCGAACTGGGCAAGGAATATTGCCGGTCCCTTGATCATTTCCATTGCGTACCTCCTCACATCCAGACATAGCCGCTGGCAAATATAACACCAGCCGGGCCCTAGGTCGCACCGCTCATCACCAAATACTCCGCCATGCCAATCGCGATTGTTTAATCCCATGGTTGACGATGAATTCAACAAACAGCGGGCCGATTTGGTTCGTGGCCTCGCAGACCCAGCCGATCCTTCACCAAGAAGAGAGCGGCTAGTCGACCTAGTCAATCGGTACGAAAAGGCAGCGCCGGTCAAAACCAGGGCCGATGTCCCTACCATCGATAAACTGCAGGAAACATCCCTACCACAAGAACGGCGGCGGCAATTCCGGTCAGCCCTTGCACTGATCTTGATGCCCCAGAAGTGGATGTCAGATCTCGGTTCAGACATGACGCAGCTCTCCATTTGCAAATCTTGAGAGCTGCCTTTCGTGGGCGATTCACTTGTGCCAAACGGTCAGGTTAACGGTCAAGACCTCAACCGTTAACATCGACACCCAGCCGGCTTTTCCCCAATGTGACGTGCGGCGGTCTTAGGGACGCTTAGAGACGCATAGGGCTCCTGGGGCTTCCGCGCCATTTTGAGGCATCCGATCTATCAACAGGATTTGAGGCCAGTGGCGTAGCCATCAAAAAAAGCCGCTGTTCCACTCCTCATTCTTTCGTTGGGTCCGCCGGCTCATGTGGACGGCAGCCATCGCCTTCGGGGCATCGGTATCGGAGAAAACGCTGACGAAACCCAAGGAGACAAAAGCCGTCGAACCAGGAACACCCGCGTCACGGCGGGATTGGTTGAGCAGCTGGCTCGACGATGTTTGATGTCTTGTAAACGGAGAAGCCATGCGGGTTGTGATCTGCGGCGGCGGCGTGATCGGCGTCTGTACCGCCTACTTCCTCAGCCGCCGCGGCCTCGAAGTGATCGTGGTTGAGAGCACCGAAGTGGCCACAGCGGCCTCCGGGAAGGCCGGCGGATTCCTGGCGCTCGACTGGTGTGCCGGCACGGCGCTTGATGCGCTGGCGCGGCGCAGTTTTCAGCTCCATGCCGTGCTGCCCAGCGAAATCGCTGATGATTGGGGTTATCGTCCGATGACCGCTTACAGCGGCTTCGTCGTTTCTCAACGCGACGCTCGCCGTTACGAACCGTCGGAACTCGACTGGC
Source organism: Bradyrhizobium sp. TZ2 (assembly GCA_043099345.1). GTDB lineage: Bacteria > Pseudomonadota > Alphaproteobacteria > Rhizobiales > Xanthobacteraceae > Bradyrhizobium. Next base: position 6,018,059 of record CP170752.1, read on the forward strand.
TGTCCGACGGCATCGTCATTACTTCGCGGCTCAGCACCACCGAGACGACGGCGATCGTTCATCCCCGCAAGTTCACCTCCGCGATGATGCGCGCGGCGCAGGCGCATGGCGCCGAATTGCGCCGCGGACGCGTCACCGGTGTGATTCGGCATATCCACGGTGCAACGGTGCGAGGTGTCGAGATCGGCGGTGACGTCATCGAAGCAGACGTCGTCGTTGTCGCAATGGGACCATGGTCATTGCTGGCGGCAGAATGGATGAGCTTGCCACCCGTGTTCGCTCAGCGCAGTCCGAGCCTCGTCTACGACACCGGCATGGACGTTCCCCCGCACGCGCTATTCCTGGACTATCGCGACGAGACCGGCGACATCGTGAGTGTCGAGGTGTTTCCGCGAGCGGACGGCAGCACCCACATCACGGCCCTGTCCGATGTGGTGCCGCTACCAGTCGACCCCGCTGCGGTGATACCGGAGTCAAACGCCATCGACCGCCTGCAGGCGATCGCTGAACGATTGTCGCCAGTTTTCCGCACCGACAGGATCATTGCACGGCAAGCTTGTTTTCGTCCAGTCACGCAGGACGGCTTACCATTGATCGGCAAGGTCCCGCGCAGTGAGGGCATCTATGTCGCCACCGGTCACAACGTCTGGGGCATCCTAAATGCACCCGCGACCGGTGAAGCCGTTGCCGAACTGATCGCCGACGGCGCGGCGCAGAGCATTGATCTGGCGCCCTTCGACCCGATGAGGCTGCCTGCCCTCGACCCCTCGCTGCTGCGTACGCGTTGAACGTCGGTCGGCGCGCTGCAGTCGCTACGCACACAACTCCTCACCACTCAGAACGGCCGTTCACAGTATACCGTCGTTCGGTATCAGCCGGCGAACTTATCGACGCACTCGGGCTTCCGCGCGTGTGCAGGATGAAAGCGGTTCTGGTATGACGATCCGGACGAAATCTGGCAGTGTCGAGGCCGAGCGTGTTCTCGACGGCATTCCGGCTAAGCGTTGAACCTCCGCCGCACTAAGCCGAAACATGTCAGGCGGGAGCACAACGCTCTTGTCACCGATGAAAGCCAAGGGCGGAACGGCGATGGCTTCAGTTGATTCCCGTAATTTTCGAGGCTCGAGGAAAATCGAATAGGATTCCTCCGTCGACTATTTTAAGTTAGCCAGCTTCTCTCTGTTCTCAATCGCCCGGTCGACGCTCGCGAACATTCCCAATACACATCTTCGGGCCGCCTCGTGGTACTCGCCCTCGCTGCGTACGACGCTCTTGGCGATCTCAATCCTAGTTTCCTTAGTTTTGAAAATCTTTGGCAGCCGGGCGAAAACTGCATCAACTGCAGCCTGCATTTCGTTCGCTTTCTTACTATCGAGCAACATCGCCATCTCCTTGCCTGCATGGCCTATCTACAAACTAAGAGGGAGCTTTGGAGACCTTTACCGACTATAATATATTGGTCCCCCTGAACCCTCGATGAACGCCCTCGAATTCGAAACCACAGAAAGCTGATCGTTCTGTCGGGTCCACGACACAGCGGAGAGCCCGCCAGCATCTCGCCGAACGTTATTTTCTGAGGTGGTGTCCATCATGCCCATCAAGCAGAACCCATCGACCAGCATGGCGGCTGATGCGCTTATCCAAAACCTCATATTCGAGCGCGACGCTCTCGGGATCGTTCTCCTCGAACCATTTCTCTGCGTATCACCGTTGGCAAATACCTTGATGTGGTCGACGTCACCGACCTGGTTGCTGGAGTTGGATGTAGACAAATACCGTCATCTATCTTCAGCTGTCGCTTTCCCCAATGGGACTGCTTGCCCGTTTCCGGATTCAACGGGCCCGAAGCTGAAGACGAGGATCAGTCGTCTCTCCATGTTAGATGAATAGCAGTCGCCGCGATTACTCGTCCAAAAGGTCGAGGAACTCTTCGACCTTCCTAAGCGGTCCCTCGCGTCCGTTGCTGATGTAAACAACCCGATCGCCATTGCGTTGCAGGGACCGCACCCTGGACTTCCGAAGTCGTCCCGACAGGAATGTCGCGGCTACGGCATCGGGCCGACATCAAGTCTTATGATTCCTCTTCGCCTGCAGTCGATCCTGAGCCTTGCTGCGGCAAAGAAATCGCGGGCCGCCGGAGGCAATCTGCCGAAGCGACGGGAAGTCTCCTCCTCGAGATCGTTTAGCTCGTCTTCGCTTCGGCATCTGGCGACGCGACCGTAGATTTCCAACCGAACCGCCTCCGATTGCACGTAGCCCGCGGGCAACATGTCCCCTACCGGCAGATTCAGGTCAGGCACCCACAGGTGGGCCGTTCTGTCGTCGGCTTTCTCCGAGGCCAATTTCAGAAGGTGGCTGTAGAGCACGGGTCCGAACACCTGCACATGGCCCGACTGCCGTTCGGAAAGCAGGTCCCCCGCTCCCCTGAGGTCCAGATCCCGCGCGCTGATCGCGAAACCCGCGCCCGGTCTATTGAACTCCTCCAGAACGGCCAATCGCTTCTCAGATCGCTCCGAGTCCGAATCGGTCAGCAAATGCGCGACCGCGCGTATCCCGCTGCGGCCCACCCTTCCTCTGAGCTGATGAAGTTGCGCCAGACCGAACTTTTCGGGCCAACAGACCACCATCGTGTTTGCACGTGGGATATCTAGACCGCTCTCCACGATGTTGGTCGCCAGCAGCACGTCCGCCGCGCCTTCGACGAAGCACATCATTCGGTCGTCTATGTCGTCGGCGGGCAACTTGCCATGCAGACAGACGATGCGGAGATCCGGGGCCACCGATTGAACGCGCGCCAGCATCGGATCGAGATCCTGAATTCGCGGACAGATCAAGAAGCTTTGCCCGTGGCGCCTTTGCTCGCGCAGCAATGCCGAGGCAATAGCAGCATCCGAAAGCGGAGCGACCTTTGTGACGACCGGGAGTCGATGAATGGGCGGAGAGGCAATCACGCTGGAGGTCCCTGAACCCAGCAAGACCGCCCGCTAGAGTCCGCGGAATCGGCGTGGCGCTCATCCAAAGGGCATGAATACTCTTGGCTAGCCCGGAAAGTCTCGCCTTCTCCGTCGCCCCAAAATGCTGTTCCTCATCGATGACGACAAGGCCGAGGCCGGCGAACTTCACGTCCTTCGAGGCGAGAGCCTGCGTTCCGACTACAACCTTTAATTTTCCACTCCTCAGCCCCTCCTTCACCTCTCTTGTCTCCGCGCCCGAATCGGTTCGCGACAAACTTCCCACTTCGATGCCAAACGGAGCGAAGCGTTTGCGGAAAGTCGCGACATGCTGTCTTGCTAGGACGGTCGTCGGTACCGCGATCGCCACCTGCTTCCCTGACAACACGGCGGCGGCCGTGGCTCGCAACGCCACCTCGGTCTTGCCGAACCCGACGTCGCCGCAAATGACCCTATCCATGGGGTGGCCCGACGCGAGATCATCCAAAACGTCCCGAATGGCTTTCGTTTGGTCGACCGTCGTAAAATACGGAAAACGCGCGACGAACCTCTCATAGATGGGGCCTGGAGGTACGAGTTTCGGAGCTCGCCGGCGGCGTCGCTGGCGGATATGTTTGGAGAGCTGCTTGCCGGCGACTTGGATTTCGTGCTCCGCCTCGGTCCGCCGGGCCCACCATGTACTTCCGTCAGCTTTATCGAGCGTCAGCTCACCGCGCTCCGACGCGTATGGCCAAATCAGGGTCAGGTCGGCGGGCGGAACGAGAACGGCATCGTCTCCCGCAAACACGAGCCTGATCATTTCGCGCGACGAGCCGCCACCCGTTGCCACGGTCTGCAAGCCGTCGAGCAATGCCAGTCCCCCGCTGCAGATGAACGACCGCGGTGCCCTGCTCCGGTACATCTGAGTGGTCGAAAGCCGCATTCCAGCTTCTAGCCAGGGGCTGCGGATGATGAGCCCTGCTGCCGAGCACATCCGAAGCCGTGACGACGACAAGAGGTTTCCGGCCAGGTACGACAAACCCTCTATCAAAGTCGGCCAGAAGCGCCGCTTCGCGATTGAGTCCGGTCGTCGCCTCGTTCCAATCCGCAAAGCGCTCCACTTTGAGCCCGCTCATTCGCTCGATCACGCGCAGGTCGTCATCCTGCGCTACGACGAAAAACCAGTCGCGAACCGGCCCGTCGCGTCTCGTCGACGAATGCGCGGAGCGCCTTCCTGGGTGATACGACCTGCGAAAAGTCTGGTGTGGGCGCGAAAGATGCCTTTTGCGACAACACGTTCATACGCCTCGTCGCCTGCTTCCATTCGCGCCTCCCAAGGTATTCGCGTTCTCTGTCCGCGCGACCGGCCGCCTCCTCGATCGTGCTAAGCCAGTTATCGGCGTGGGCTGAAACCCCGGCATCCGCGATCCACTTGGCTCGCCCGCAATAGTCGAACAGGGTCGAGCGTTCTCCGCGTATTTTCCTGAACGCCAGCCGCTCCGACATCGGGTCGATGAGAAGCTCCTTCGTCTCAAAAACGATGTCATGTTCAATCGGGTCGAACGCCACGATCCGACGTATCACCCCGCCCGAATGCTCTACTCTGAACGGACCAAGTGCGCCGGCGGGAAAAATCTCGAATGTCTTCCCGTGAAACAGGGCGCCGCCAGGATAGTCCGCCTCTTCATCAAGCTCGTATCCGAGGGGCTCAAGCCGCGCCCGGAGATCTCGCTCAGAAAACGCGGCGCTCACTTTCAAACGGAGGATTACGCGGGACCAACTCGCCGGCATGGGCAAGCGCTCCATCACGGCCTCTGCTGTGGACACGAGCATAATCGGCTTCTCAGGCTTGGCAAGGCGCCGCAAGACCGAACTTCGTCTGCCTGCGATTTCGTGCGACGGCTCCAGCTGATCGAACGGCAGCGTATTGAGTCTTGGAAAAACAAGCACATCGCACGAAGCATCGAGAGCATGAATGATGGCACCCAGCCGCTCGGCTCTATTCTCGTGTTCAGCAAGAAAGACGATACCATTGCGGCCAGACTTCCTCCACTGTACGAGCAGATGGAGGGCCATCATGCCTAGGGGCGATGAAGAAGAGATTGCGGTCCGCGATGAAGAATTCTTTCGCTTCGTTGCCCTGCTGGCAACGTGCGCTTTTTGGAACGGCCCACGTTGATCCCGTGTTTGATCGCGACCATCTCATGCTGATGGCGAGTGTTGCTTCGAAACAGGCCAGCTCTGATGTGGGGGAGCTACGCCTAGGGTTGCATACATATGCGAATTTGATCGCGGACGCACGTTTCCAGTCTAATCATCCCGTGAAACATCGCTTGGGAGCGGAGGCGTTTCGATCTTCCCTCCTTCTCCGCCCAACAGATCGCGGTCCTCAGCATCAGTGCGTTTCGGTTCGCCTTTCCGATCCTGATGCTGTGGCTCTGGCAGTTTACGTGGCTTCTTTGGCAGTATAACGGGCCTCCGCTTAGATAAGATACGAAATCCGAGATCGTTCACCGCCGCGCGCCAACCTGTTACGCGCAATTCTGCGATGCAAAGGTCATCGGAACTACGCCCGAAAACTATGATTGCGGCCGGTGTCGCCAAATGGCGCACCAGCCAACCCTACATTATCAAAGCGACCCGTCGAGGCCGACTTCTTCTGCTGCCTAGCCGCCGGCTTCTTCACGGGTCGTCTCCTTCGCCTGCTTTTTGCCCGCGATCGGCATCAGCATTTCCTTCTGCCCGGCCGCCGCCTTCCGCGGCTTCTTGCCGGACCGCTTGGGAGTTTTCGCCTCGGCCGCAGCGCCGCCGACGCCCGCCGCAGCGCCTCTATCAAGTCGATCACGTTCTCACCGCGCGGCCGCTCCTTCGGGGTGATCGGCTTGCCAGCGCGCTTCTTGTTGATGAGGTCGATCAGCGCCGCATGGAGGCAACCGTCAAGGAATGAGGCACCTTGGGATTGCAGAGGGCAACCTGGCTAAGAAGAAGTAGCCGTCGCGACACAAGTACCTTCTGAGACACATCAAGGCGCGTGCACGACTGTGCCATCGGCCACCCGATGTTGCCGCGGCTTGATGTGGTTCAGTGATGCCAAATCTAAGCCGGACCATCGATGCACATGTGTGCTGAGCGGTCCGGCTTTTCGTTCAGCAAGTGTCGGACGGTGGGTCGCTCGAACGAGCGTCAAAAGCCTGCGAACACATCAATTCCCCTATTGCAGACTATGTTGTTTTCATTTGTTTTTGTAGCAAGGCTCGGTGTAGGCCGTTTTTGGCCGGCGGAGGCCCGCAGCACGCTCAACTGAAATATCAAAAACAACCCCATGCAAAGTAGCCAAATGGTTGCTGGCATGGATGGTTTTGGCGATCCCGCGAAAGCATTTGACATGTCGGGCAACTCAGCGGCAACATTTCATCATCGCGCATTTGTTTAATTGAACCAAGCCCGACTTTTTCGATTTACCTGCATTGATTTTGATCCGGTCTGGAGCCTTTTCCGCTCCTATCGTTTCTCTTCCGCCGTATCCGCGAGCGTGTTTGCCGCACGAATGCCTGCCGCAAGTATCGCATCGGACATAAAGCGGTCTTCAACCGCCCGCGCGAGCTGAAGCGCTCCGACAAGAACGGCGAAAATTCCCATCGCAGTATCGTGAGACGTGCGGCTGGCAGTGTTCTGCGGCAGCCGTCGCACCAGTTGTTGGAAGAACTGGCGCATCCGAGCGGTGTAAGCCTTCCGGATGATGCGCGGCTGACGGCCGATCTCGGGAAGCAGCGCTGCCGAGGCGCATCCAGCGTCCGGACGATCGCGATGCTCCGTGGAGAGATAATAGCGGATCAGCTCGCGTAGCTGTCCAGGGGACGCATCACCTTCTGCTAGTCGGCGTAACTGCTCATCGAGCGCGCGTTCGAGTCCTTGTCGAACCAGATCGTTTTTTCGAGCGGAAGTGCGAGTAGAATCCGCCATTCGTCAGTCCTGCCTCGGCCATAATCCCGGTCATTCCCGTGGCGGCGATACCCTGCCGCCGGAATTTCCTGGCTGCGGCCTTCAGGATGCGTTCACGCGAGTGATCTTTGTGCCCTTTGGCATACCGCATACCGGATTCTCCCCGCGAATAAACTATTGTATGATATCCATCATGTGATATTTATACCTTAATCCAATGACGGATCAGTCGCATCGAGGAGGCTTTTATGCGACGCGACGGTAAAGTAGCGATTGTGACCGGGGTTTCAGCGGGAATCGGGCAGGCCTCCGCAAAGGCGCTGCATCAGGCCGGATTCCGCGTGTTCGGCACCAGCCGCCGCGCCATCGCAGGTACCTTCGAGGGGATTACAATGGTTACCTGCGATGTGACGGACGACGCATCGGTCACGGCTGCCGTCGACAAGGTTCTCGATGTGACGGGCAGGGTCGACGTTCTGGTGAACAACGCGGGGACCGGCCTGGCTTGCCGGAGCCGAAGATCTTCGGTGAACCAGGCCCAGGCGCTGTTCGACGTAAACCTTTCGGCGTTATCCGGACGACCAACGCGGTCCTCCCGATCATGCGGCGACAAAAGGCGGGACGGATCGTCAATATAAGTTCGATCCTTGGCTTGATACCTGCCCCATTCTCGGCCCTCTACTCTTCCACCAAGCATGCTCTCGAAGGCTATTCGAGTCTCTCGATCATGAGGTGCGGACCTTCGGCATTCGAATTTGCTTGCTTGAGCCGGCGTATACCCGCACTTCATTCGAACAAAACATGGTGCTTCCGGATCGGAGCCTGGACGCCTATGTCTCGGCGCGCATGCGTTCCAGTGCACTTATGCATGAGGTCATGAAGACAGCCGATAGTCCCGAGGTTGTAGCCGAGATGGTCGTGGAAGCCGCGACGACGGCATCGCCCCGTCGACGATATACCTGCGGAAAGATGGCGCGGCAGGTGAGCGTGCTGCGTCGTTTCGTTCCCGAGCGGATGTTCGACAAGAGCCTTCGCAAGCAGATGGGATTGCCGACGTAACCGGACTGGCCAAGCCGATCTCGACCTGGCGTCCGCGCTTGCCTTGTGGCCGTTTCAGCGCGGTGGTCCGGTCGGCACTTGCGACTTTACGCCGACGCTAAGGCCTATATTGCTGTTCGGAGCCAGCCTTGCGCCCGAGCCGAACGACGAGATGTTCATGGGTAGCTCAAACCGGTAATCTCATCATGCGTCGTGTCGTTGTTACCGGATTGGGATTAGTGTCACCGTTGGGCTGCGGCAGTGAGGTTGGCATGGTCCCGACTGCTCGCGGCCCGTTCAGGACTGGCTGCCCTTCCCGAATGGGCGGCCGCCCTTCCCGCGCGAGTCGCCGGAATCGTCCCGACGAAAGCCAACGATCCGGATGGAGGCTTCGATCCCGATCTGACCGTTCCGCCCAAGGATCAGCGAAAGATGGATCGCTTCATCCTTTTCGCGCTCACCGCCACGGCTGAGGCCGTTGCACAAGCGGCATGGACGCCCTCCGACGCGCATTCGCTGGAGCGCACAGCGACCGTGATCGCATCGGGCATCGGAGGCTTTCCGGCAATCGTCGAGGCGGTTCGCACCACCGATCAGCGCGGGATCAGGGGCCTCTCGCCCTTCACCGTGCCGTCCTTTCTCGCAAATCTCGCCGCCGGTCATATCTCCATCCGCTACGGCTTCAAGGGTCCCATCGGTACGCCGGTCACCGCTTGCGCGGCGAGCGTGCAGGCGATCGGCGATGCCGCACGCCTCATTCGAACCGAAGAAGCCGATGTTGCGATTTGCGGAGGCTCGGAAGCCTGCATCGATCTCGTGAGTCTCGGCGGCTTCGCCGCCGCCCAGGCCTTTCGACCGGCTTCAACGAAACGCCGGCGCGTGCGTCCCGGCCCTTCGACCGCGACCGCGACGGCTTCGTCATGGGCGAAGGCGCCGGTATCCTCGTCATCGAAGAGCTGGAACACGCGCTCCGCCGGGGCGCCCGACCGATCGCCGAAATCGCCGGCTATGGCACGACTGCTGATGCCTACCACATCACCTCAGGACCCGAGGACGGCGACGGCGCGCGCCGCGCTGTGGAAGGCGCTTTGAGGCAGGCCGGCCTCAAACCCGGTGATATCCAGCACCTCAACGCCCATTCCACTTCGACGCCGGTGGGCGACGTTTCCGAACTGGAAGCGATCAAAGCCGTGTTCGGCCGCGACGGAAAAATTGCCGTAAGCGCCACCAAAGCGGCGACTGGTCATCTGCTCGGCGCCGCCGGGGAGCGGAAGCGATCTTCACGATCCTCGCACTACGCGACCAGGTCGCGCCGCCCACGCTCAATCTCGAAAACAGCGACGCCGCTGCGGAAGGCGTCGACCTCGTGTCCCGTGAGGCCAGGCGCATGGCGATGGAGCATGCAATTTCGAATGGATTCGGCTTCGGAGGCGTCAACGCCAGCATCATCTTTCGACGTTGGCAATGAAGGAGTGTCCGCGACTCCCCGAATGGCGTCTTCCACCAATGCCGGATGATCAGGATGTCTCGCACGAGCGGTAGACCTTGTGTAGCCTCGCAGCTGCGACCGGGCCGTCCACTGAGCCGACATGGGGTGCCTTCTGCCGCGCGTTCGGCACCGCGCAGGCTGTGGTCGAGAAGCTTGCCGACGCCCTGAACTCAACGACGAGTCCGTGCAGAAGCGCTTGGCCGATCTCGGCGCCGATAGCGTGGAGCCAGGCCGCCGCGGACCAAAAGCCCTCGCGGATCTGGTCAGAACGACTAGCTAGCGCGCAGCCCAAGCGAGCTGCAACCTGAACCCTGGTCGAAAGCTCGCTAGACAGCCTTTGTGAGTGCACCATCGACGATGAGGTTGGTGCCGGAGATGCGGCTTGCTACCGGGCTTACAAGAAATACCACGCCGGCGGCGACTTCCTGCGGCGTGCCCATGCGTCCGGTCGGATTGAGCGACATCGCCGTCTTGTAGAGATCGGGCATGCCGCGCTCGATATTCTGCCAGATGCCGCCCTCGAAATAGGTGTTGCCCGGCGATACCGCGTTGACGCGGATGCCCTTGGCGATCAGCTGATTGCTGAGGCCCTTGGCGTAGTGGATCAAGGCCGCCTTGAAGGCGCCATACGAACCGGCGGCGAAATCGACCTCGAAGCCCGACACGCTGGAGACGATGATGATCGACGCTGATTTCGACTTTTCCAGGTAAGGCAGCGCGGCCGCGACGGAATTTACGGTGTGCATCATGTCTGTGCGGAACGATTTCTCCCAGGTCTCGGGCGTATCGCCAACCGCCAGCGCGCTGACGTTGCAGACGATGATATCGATGCCGCCGAGCTCGGCGGCGGCCCGGTCGATCCAGCCCTTCAGCGCATCCGGGTCGGCGACATCGACCGCCCTGCCCCACGATTTGACACCTTTCGCCGAGAGGCTCTTCACGACGTTGCCGACCTCGTCGGCATTGCGCGCGCAGATCGCGACGTTGGCGCCCTCGGTCGCAAACAGCTCGGCGATCGCCAGCCCAATGCCCTTGCTGCCGCCGGTCACGAGCGCGCTCTTTCCCTTTAATCCGAGATCCATGATCGCCTCCGTTACTGGCGAGGCGGCCTGGCCGCATGCGGGCAGGCCGCCTCGGTCCGGTTACATCGTCTTCCAGTCGCCTGCGCCTTCGAACGCGGCTGCAGCGCGGTAGATCGTCGGCTCGTCAAAATACTTGCCGATCAACATCAACCCAACCGGCAGACCGTTGCTCATGCCGCAGGGAAGACTCATCGCCGGATGTCCGCTGGCGTTGAACGGTGCGGTGTTGGGAACCATTTCAAACGCGCGCTGGATATAGAGTTCGCGCGGCGCGTCCGGCGGCGGCAGCGGCGTCGCCTTCATCGGCAAGGTCGGCATCAACAGCAGGTCGTAATTGCTCATCGCCGCGTCATAGGCGGCACGCAGCTTGCGGTTCAAATTCTGCGCCTTGGCGTAGAAATGACCGCGATAGTGCTTTGTAAAATAATGGCCGAGCAGCATCGTGATCTTGAGGCTGTCGGACAATTCGTCGGCGCGATGCTTCCAGGCGGAGTGGGCGTCAAGCAGCGTGGTATTGTAGAGACCGCGCCAGTTGGTCCCCATTCCGTTGCCCTTCATCATGAACTCGGTGGCGCCTTCGGCGGCGATCGGCAGCCAGATCGCCGGCGCTGCGAGATGCATCGGGATCGAGATTTCCTCGACGGTGGCGCCAAGCTTGCGGAACAGGTCGGCGCCCGCCTTGACCTTGGCATCGACGTCCGCCTCCGAGCTCGGATGCCCAAAGCCTTCCCTGACGACGCCGATGCGCAATCCCCTGACGCCGCCGCCGAGCTCGTCGGTATATTTCGCAACCCTGAGCGCACCCTGGCGGGGATCGAGTCCATCCGCGCCCGCCAGCACCTCCAGCAGCAGCGCGTTGTCGCGGACGTTGGCGGTCATCGGGCCCGTGTGGTCGATCGTGAGCTCGATCGGCATCACGCCGGTATACGGCACGAGGCCATAGGTGGCCTTCATCCCGTAAATGCCGCTGAAGGCCGCCGGAATGCGGATCGATCCGCCCTGGTCGCCGCCGATCGCCATATCGGCCTCGCCGGTCGCCACCACGACCGCGCTGCCCGACGACGAGCCGCCGGCGGAGTAGCCCATCTTGTGCGGATTATGGACCGGACCGGCAGCGCAGGTGTGGCTCCCGCCAGAGAAGCAGAAATATTCGCAATGGACCTTGCCGATGATGGTGCCGCCGGCATCGAGCATGCGGGTGACGATGGTCGCATCTGTATCGGGCGTGTAGCCTTCGAGAGTCGAGGCGCCGTTCATCATGGGAACGCCGGCGAGGCAGATGTTGTCCTTCAGCGCGATGGTCTTGCCGGCAAGCTTGCCGCTGGGGCGCCTTTGATCTCGGTCTTGACGTACCAGGCGTTGTGTTTGTTCTCCTCGCCTTCCGGTCGATAGCCCGGCGTACGCGGATATTTCACCGCGGGGACATAGTCCGGCATGGCGTCGACCGCTTCGTAGGCGGCGTAGTTCGCCTGCATCAGGGCGTCGTAGGATTTGAGCTCTTCGTCGCCCATATGCATGCCGAGGTCTTCGGCGACACTGCGCAGTTGATCGAGTGTGGGTCTCCTGACTGCCATGGCTTGGGTCTCCCTCTGATCATGCCCGCTGCAGCGGGCCTTACGTTGCGATACCGACGAATTCTCCGACCAGGCTTGCGTCGCCGAGTTCGGCCGGCGCCACCTCCCGGGTGATCGCCCCCTTCTGGATGATAAGGATGCGTTGCGAGAGCGCGGCGATGAAGTCGAGATTCTGCTCGACCAAAATCATCGTGAGCCCGCTCTTGGCCCGCAGCCGCTGCAGGGTCTCGACGATCTCGTCGATGATGGAAGGCTGAATGCCCTCCGTCGGCTCATCCAGCAGGACCAGACGCGGGCCGCCGCAAAGGCAGCGCGCGATCGCCAATAGTTGCTGTTCGCCGCCCGACAGCGCGCCGCCGGCGCGATCGAGCAACGCCTTCAGGCGGGGAAACTCCTCCAGCACGGCTGCGATGATGTCCTGCTCGGCGCTGTCCTGCGTGCTGCAGCCCATGCGCAGATTCTCGTGGACGGTAAGCCCAGGGAATATCTCGCGGCCCTGCGGCACGTAGCCGAGCCCAAGCCGCGCGCGCCGATAAGGTTCGACCGTCGTGATGTCGTCATGGCCAAACATCACGCGCCCGCCGGTCGCCGGCAAAAAACCCATCAGCGCTTTCAGGAGCGTCGTCTTGCCCATGCCGTTGTGGCCGAGAATGCCGATGAATTCACCCTCGTTGACGGAGAAGCTCACCCCGTTAAGGATCGGAATGCGGCCATATCCCGTTCGCAGTCTCTGCACATCGAGCATCATGCGGCCGCCTGTTTGCCCAGATAGATGTCGCGCACCTGCGGATTGCGCATGATGCTTTCCACCGTGTCCTCGACCAGCACGCTGCCCTGGTTGAACACGGTGACCTGCTTGGCGATCATGCGGATGAACTGCATGTCGTGCTCGACGACGATCAGCGCCTTGGTGCGGTTGATCTCGCGCACCAGTTCGGCGGTTTTGTGGACCTCCTCATGCGTCATGCCGGCGGCGGGCTCATCGAGCAAGATCAATTCCGGGTCGGTCGACAGCACGAGGCCGAGTTCGACCCATTGCCGCTGCCCATGGGCGAGCTGGCCGACCAGGCGCTCGGACACTTCGGTCAGGCCGACCCGTTCCAGCATCTCGTCGACGACGCGTTTGGCTTGCTCCCGAAAATGGATCCGGCTTGCGGCCAGCCAGATGTTTTCACGCACCGAAAGACCGTCGAACACGCTGGGAACCTGGGTCTTGATGCCGATGCCAAGCCGCGCGATCTCGTGGGCGTGGGCGTAGGATATGTCCTGGCCACGGAACAGGACGTGTCCATGGGTTGGTTGCAGCTGCCCGGTTAGCATCTTGAAGAAGGTGCTCTTGCCAGCGCCGTTCGGGCCGATAAGGCAGCGCAGCTCCCTTCGGCCAGCGAGAAGTCGACGTGGCGCACGGCACGAACGCCGCCGAAATGCATGCTGAGATCCCGGGTCTGAAGCAGCGGTGCGGCCATCATCCCTCCTCCGCCCGCTTCGGCTCCAGCCGCGTCTTGGCCCGCTTGCCGCGTGAAGACAGCAGCCATTGGCCGAGATCGCCGAGCGTCGGCACCAGCCCTTTCGGCACCAGCAATACGAACGCGATGAGGATGAAACCGAGGATCAACGGCGCATTGGCAAAGATCTTGGCCAACCAGACCGAGCCGCCGCTCGGTTGGTTGGCGCCGAGCGCGGTGGCGAGCCATTGAATGCCGATGCAGCCGACGATCGGACCGATCAGCGTACCGCGCCCGCCGACAATCACCCAGATGATGATCTGCGCGGATTGGGCGAGGCCGAAGATCGTGGGGCTGACGAAATTTCCCCAATTGGCGAACAGGCACCCGGCAAATCCCGCAAGCGCACCGCCGATCGTGAAGGTCGCGAGCTTGTAAGCGCGCGGATCATAGCCAAGCAGTTCGGCGCGCCGCTCGTTTTCCCTTATGCCGACGATGATGCGGCCGAAGCGGCTCGCGAGCAGCAGTCGCAGGCCGAAATAGGTCAGGAGCAGCGAAACAGTCGCAAGATAGAACATGCCCTCGAGATCGATCGGCGAAGCCTTTGCTGCCGGGGAAATTCAACGGCGGGATTCCGGGAATGCCGTTGAAGCCGCCGAGCCGCGCCGAGCCGATATGGAATTCCGGTCCGGCGGTCGAATTGATGAAATTGAACAGGATCAACGTCACCGTCAGCGTGATGACGCCGAGATAGACGTCGCTGATGCGGCCGTAGAACATGAAATAGCCCAGCAGCGCCGCGAATGCCGCCGGCACGATGACCGCGAGCAGCAACGGCATCGTGCTCTCGCCGATGTTGAACATGGCGATGGCGTAGGTATAGGCGCCGAGCCCAAAGAAGGCCGATTGCCCGAAACACAGGATGCCGCCATAGCCCCAGATCAGGGCGAGGCTGAGCGCCAGGATCGCCATGATCATGTAGACCGTGAGTTCGAGCACCACATCGAGTTCGAACAAGCGCGGTATCAGGACCAGGAACGCGACGCCGATCACGCCGACGAGGCCGAGACCTAGAAGATTGAGCGCGCGGCCGTTCACAGGCCCCTCCGGAAGAAGCGGCCGGTGATGCCTTGCGGCAGCAGCCGGATCAGGATGATGGCGGCCGCGAGCAATGCGACCTCCCCGAACACCGGCGTGGTGACGAAGGTAGCGATCTGATTGATCGTGCCGAACAGCGCGGATGCCGAAACCGTGCCGGTGAGGATAGCGGCGCCACCACCGATCACCGTGATGAAGGATTTGGCGACATAGGCGACGCCGATGGTCGGAAAGACGCCGGAGACCGGCGCCAGCACCGCGCCGGCGAGACCCGACAACGCGGCGCCGACGCCGAAAGTAATAGCGTAGACGCGTGGCGGATTGACACCAAGCGCGGCCGCCATGTTGGCGTTCTGCATCGTGCCACGGGCGATCAGGCCGAGCCGTGTCCAGCGCATCACGGCGAAGATCGCCGCCAGCACCACGGCCGCAACCCCGATCACGAACAGCGTGTAAGCGCTGGTGCGGTAGGCGCCGATCTGGAAACTGCCGAGCGGCGCCGAGATGCCGACGGTAGTATTGCCGAAGATCGCCGTCGTCAGCCCGACCAGGAACAGGCTCAGGCCCCAGGTCGCGAGCATGGTGTCGATCATGCGACCATAGAGAAAGCGGATGATGGTGCGCTCGACGACAACGCCTATCAGCCCGACCACGATTGGCGCGACCACCAGCATCGATAGCCAGATGCTGATGCCGTGGCTGGTCGCAACGATCGCCGCATAACCGCCGAGCATCAGGAACTCGCCGTGGGCGAGATTGATGACGCGCATCATGCCGAAGATAATCGCCAGCCCGACGCTGATCAGCGCCAGGCTGGCTATCGCGTAAAGGACCTGGATTGCCAGGAGTGCAACGAGATCCACGTTCACCTTTCCCAAGCAAGATCTGGGGGCAGACGCGCCCTCAAATCTTGATCACGTATTGCTGGTTGTCGTTCGGGTTCTTGATGAGGTCGCAGACGGCGGCCGTATCGGCCGGCTTCTGCTGGGCGAAATCTTCGAGCACCTTGAGCTTCTTGTCGGCAACTTCGGCGATGTGCACGTCGAGCACGCAATGATGTGTCGGCGGGTCGATCGTGACCTTGCCGGACGGCGCATCGATGCTGATCCCGGTTTCGAGAGCTTCGATAACCTTCAACCGGTCGATACTCCCGGCCTTCTTGACCGCCTCCGCCCACAGCCGGAACCCTGATACGTTCCCATCGCGAGTTCGGTGATGTTGGGATAGTCGGCGCCGAAGCGTTTGAGGAAGGTCGCCACGAACTTCTCGTTGACCGGATTCTTCAGGTCCTGGAAATAATTGTAGCAGACCAGCATGCCGTTGCATTCGTCGGGCGACAGCACGATATGCTCGTTGCCGACCGCGAGAGTGGTCGACGCCATCGGAATGCTCTCTTGCGCATGCCGGCCGCCGCCCATTGACGGTAGAAGGAGATGTGCGCGCCGCCGACCAGCGCCGACCACACGAAATCCGGCTTCGCCGCCTGGATCTTGGAGATGGTCGGGCCGAAATTGGTGACGTCGAGCGGGAAGAAGTCGATCGAGGGCACCTCGCCACCATTTTCGATGACGTATTTTTTCACCCATTGTGAGGTGATCTGCCCGTAATTGTAGTCGGCCGCGACAACGTAGACCTTCTTGCCCCATTTCTTCATGGCACGCGGCACCAGCTTTTCCACCGTCTGCGCCGGGGTCACGCCGGTATCGAACTGGTTGCGGTCGCAGACGCCGCCCTCATATTGGGTGTTGTAGAAATACAATGTCTTGAATTTGCCGAGCACCGGCCGGATCACCTCGCGGGAGGCCGAGGATGCCGCCATGGACCACCGCGACCTTGTCCTTCAGCGCCGCCTGCTGCGCGAACTGCGTGTAGAGCTGCATGTTGGACTGAGTGTCGTAGTTGATCAGCTTGATCTGCCGGCCCAGCAGACCGCCCGCGGCGTTGGCCTCCTCGATGGCAAGGGTCAACGCGTCGACCATCGGCTTGCCGTAGATATCAAGGCCGCCGGAGAGATCGTGGATGCTGGCGACGTTGATCGGATCTTGCGCCCGGGCGCTGGAGGAAAACATCGCGGCGGCAGCGGTGGCCGCCGTACTTTGCAAAAACGCTCTGCGATCGACCTTCATAACCGTAGTCCTCCTCGCGGTTGCTGATGATTTATGAAGTCAGGTATTTTTTCAGTATTGACGCGCCCATCGTGTATTTCGGATCGACCATGTTGCCGAGCCGGATCCGTCCGGCCTGGCTGGAGCAGCATGTAGGCGTCGATCTCGTCGAAGCCGTAGTCCGCGCTCATCCAGCGAACCAGTTCGCGATAGGCGATGCGCGCCGCGTCTTGAGCGGCCGCGCGCTGCCGATCGTCATCAGAAAATCCTTGGTCTCGCCGCGGCCAGGCGAAGGTCCAGCCCTTGATGACGTCGACGTGCATCGTGACGGTAGCGCGCTGCTCGATCGCAACGCCCGACACTTGCCGTCGCCTTGGGCGGCATGGCAATCGCCGACATAGAGGAAACCGCCTTTGACATGCACCGGGAAATACAGGATCGCGGCGGGCGCGACGTCCGGCAGGTCCATATTGCCGCCGTGATAGTCGGGCTGCAGCGACGAGATTGCCTCGTTCCGGGTCGCTGTGATGGTTCCGATGAACGGCTGATAAGGCAGCGTGATCTTGTCGCTCCAGCGCACGCCAGCCTTGTCGACGTGCATCACCCTCACCCGTTCGGGTAATGGTGGATTGAGCATCGCGGTTGATGCCGTTCCGACCAGGCCGCCGAATTCCGGAATAATGCAGGTCTTGCCGGCCGGCTGCGAGCGCCTTGTCTCCACCGCATGAATATGAACGGCCAGGCAATCGCCCTTCTCGATCCCGTTCACGGCGATCGGACCGCATTGCGGATTGAGGAAGGGAAACTGCAGCTTCGCCGTCGGGCTGTCCTGCTCGCTGGTGATGACGCCGCCGAAGGCGTCTTCGGTCTCGACCGCGACGACATCGCCGGGGTCGATGGTGAGAACCGGCTTCTTCGCGTAAGGCCGGGGCTCGGCGTAGTGGAAACCGCTCCTGCCCCTCGATCGTGAGCTCGTGGCGCTTTCCAGCCAGGCCTTGGCAAGGCCGCGCTTTGCCATGATCGAGGTTTTGAGCCAGGGGTCGTCGGTCATCGCGTGTCCTCGAAACTTGGCGGCGATGCAAAGACGAACCGTACCCAAAGCCTGATTTGCCTCGTTCGTCCTAGTTCAATTTCCAGTCTCCGCCGGCCTCGATCGCCCGAGCCAACCGGCATCAATGTCGCTTCCTCGAAGTGGCGCCCGACCAGCATCAGGCCGACCGGCAATCCATTGACGAGGCCGCATGGCACGGTGAAGGCAGGATGACCGGAAACGTCGAACGAGCAGGTGTTAGCCTGCATATTAAGTGCGGCATCGATCACGGTGTTCAGCGGCGCATCGGGCGGCGGGATCAGCGTTGCGGTAAAGGGAATGGTCGGCATCACCAGCGCATCGAATTTTCCAAGCACCTCGTCATAGGCGCGCCGCAGCAGCCCCCGGAGATTTTGCGCCTTGGAATGATAGCGCCCGTGATAATGACGATGGCCGTACTCGCCGAGCATCAGCACCAGTTTCACGGTCGGCGACACGTCGTTGATCCGCGTTCCCATGCCGCGCGCAAGGGCCTCCTGCATCGAGAGCGGATAGTAGCCCGGGACATTATTGCCGACGCCATAGCCCTTCAGCATCATCTCGGCGGCGCCTTCCAGAATGATGCCGCTCCAGACATGCGGTCCATCGAGATGCCAGGGCACGGAGACGTCCTCGCTCGCGATGCCGGCCTTCCCGAGCGTCGCAATGGTTTGCCGCACCTTCTCATTGACCGCGGGATCGCTTTCCGGATGGCCAAATCCCTCGCGCAGCACGCCGATGCGCAATCCCTTCGCCGGATTGCCGAGCGCGGCCATATAGTCGCCGGTGCGCGCCGCAATCGTCCGCGTATCCCAGCCGTCATGGCCGGCGATGACGGTCAACAGGCGCGCGACGTCCTCAACCGACGCGCACATCGGACCGCAATGATCGACGGAATAGCTGATCGGCATCGAGCCGGTGGTCGGTACCAGCCCCCAGGTCGGCTTCAGACCATAGACACCACACCAGCTTGACGGTGTCCGGATCGAGCCGCCCTGGTCTCCGCCGAGCGCCATCGGTACTTCGCCGGCTGCGACCAGCGCGGCGCTGCCGCCGGACGGCCGCCGGCGCTGTGGGCCGGATTATGCGGGTTGCGGATCACGCCGCCTGCGCAGGTATGACTTGCCCCTGAAAAGCAGAGATCTTCGCAGGCGGCCTTGCCGGCGATGGTGCCCTCCAGCATCGAGAATCCGGTCACGACGGTAGCATCAAGTTCCGGGACATAACCTTCAAGCAGCGCCGAGCCGTTCATCATGGGGACGCCGGCGACAGATGTTATCCTTGATCGCGATCTTCCTGCCGCTCAATGGCCCTTCCGCTCCAGTCTGATATTCGTCTTCCAGTACCAGGCACCGTAGGGATTTTCCGATGCCGCAGGCCGGTAGCCCGGCGATCGCGGTGCAATCGGCGCCAGGGCCGGCGGCACCATTCTGTCCAGCCGGCCGTAAGAGGCCAGCGGTCCCTTGAACGCCTCCTGAAATGCAGCAATCTCGCCTGCAGTGAGAACGAGACCAAAGTCAGATCCGAGATGATCGATCTGGTCCAGCGTCGGAAGGCGAACTGCCATGCCCATTTCCCGTCTTTAGGAGACAAAACGAAAAAAGCCATCCGCGGCCCGAAAAGGCCCCGAATGGCATCAATGCCGCTGCTATCGATGGTCGCGTAGGCTACGTTGCAGAACGAAACTTGGAAGTCTTCACTCAGACGTCGTCGGCTGCGCTAGAACTCGTTCGCTATGCACGCATTCACGTACCTGGATACTGTGTCTTAGCGTCGCCAGCGTTGTCAATGCGAAGCCAGCACCTTTTATGCTTATGGCTCGAATGACGTGCAGCGCAGATTGATGATACAAGGCAATAAAGCCTGCTTTCTTGCGACGAGACAGTTGCCGCACAGCACCCGAGCTTCTTCATGACCAAGCCGTCCATCCTCTCGGCCTCGTGTTTTCCCAATCGGGACCCTACGCCATGATGGCTGGCGAGATGCGCAAGAGCGCGTTGATGGCGGTCGACGAAATCAATCAGAGCGATGAGTTCGATTTCACGTTCACGCCTCACCTGCGCGACCCCGGCGGGGTCGTCGCCGGGTATCATACCGCCTGCGCAGATCTGATCCGCGAAGAGCGTGTTGATCATATCGTCGGTTGTTACACGTCGGCCTCGCGCAAGCAGGTCATCCCGATCGTCGAACGGACCGAGCGGTTGCTCTGGCATCCGGCACGGTATGAAGGGCTCAAGCAGCGACAACGTCATCTATGTCGGGGCGCGCCCAATCAGCACGTCGTGCCGCTGGTGCGCCATATGCTGGACCACATCGCAACCGACGTGTTCTGCATCGGATCGAATTATGTCTGGACCTGGGAAATGAACCGGGTCATCCGTGAAATCGTGTCCAGCGCAGGCGGACATATCCTTGCCGAACGACTGCTGGAACTCGGCGAGACCGCCGTGGACCACATCGTCAATGAGGTCATCAACCGAAGGCCGCCGGTTGTGTTCAATACGTTGGTCGGTGAATCCAGCTACGCCTTTATGCGCGCCCTGCACGCGGCGGCGACGCGTGCGGGCCTCTCGATTCCGATGCTGAGCTGCAGCCTGTGCGAGCCCGAGCTCAAGCTGATCGGGTCGGCCGCCTCGGTCGGATGCATCACGTCATCGGCTTATTTCGAGAGCATCGAGGGGATCGAAAATCGCGCTTTTTTTGGCGCGATGGAAGGCCCGCCACGGTGCGGACAGCAGCCTCTCCGTCGACGGACAGTCGACTTACGTCTGCGTCATGCTGCTCGCCCGCGCCATCCGCCGCGCGGGGTCGGCGGACGTCGGCGCCGTCCGCCGCGCTGCGGCAAATCATCGCTACGATTCCCCGCAGGGCCCGGTATGGGTCGACCCCGACAACAATCACTGCTTCCTCACACCGCGATTGGCACGCTCCGTGCCTGGATGTCAGTTCAATATCTTCTGGGAGGCGGATGCCCCCGAACGTCCTGATCCCTATCTTTCGAACCTCGACCTCACGACGATTGGCACGAGGCCGGAAAAGCGCAATGATGCGATGACGAAACGCTCAACCCATCTGCGTATCGTGAAATGACCAGGCCCTCGCCCTTCTCCGTTCGCGGCCGTCGCGCTCTCATGGTGATGAGATGAGCGCGAGATTTCTATCGTGCGCCGTCAGCTCAGCCGCCTGGGCATGACGATTTCGGAGCATGATCCGGCCGAGCCGCCACCGCCGAACCAGGCCATTGACATCATCCTGATGGATACGGACAGCATTCCCATCAAGTCCGACCACGCCACCTTGTGGAAAGGCAACGTGCCAATCATCGCGCTGATTGGAACGGAAACGCCCAGCCGGTTAAAGTGGTTACTCGATCTGCGGCCGGCCTCTTTTCTCATCAAGCCGCTGCGATCGGCCGGACTTTACACCGCGCTGGTGGTTGCGTTCGATTCAGCGCAGCGAAGAGTTGACGAAGCCACGCACATCGAAAAGCTGGAGGACCGCGTTCGATCCCGGCGCGTTGTGTTCGCTGCCGTTCTGCAGATCATGCGCGGTCACGGCATGTCAGAGGCGGACGCGTTTTCGCTTATTCGACAGACCGCGATGCGGCATCGCACGACGATCGAGGTCTTGAGCGCGGAGATCATTGCGGCCGGTGGAATGCCGAACCGCACCACACGAACCGCGTAGCAATTGCAGCGCTAAAGATCGCTGACACGCTGCACGCCGGCGGCGGCCATCCCTGCCCAGGCGGCATCGAGCGAGCCCGCCAGATCGATAGCACGGCATCCACTTTCGACAAGCACGGTGTCGAAGCCGAGCCGGCACGCGTCCACGGCGGAATAATGGACGCAATAATCGGTGGCAAGTCCGACCATGAAGATCCGCCGCAAACCGCGGTCGCGCAAATAACCGGCGAGACCGGTAGGCGTGTGCCGGTCGTTTTCAAAAACGCCGAGTAAGAATCGATCTCGGGGCGAAAGCCCTTCCGGATGATCAGCTCTGCCCGGTCGATCGCCAATTCCGGATGAAAGGCCGCCCCGGCAGTTCCCTGCCGGCAATGTTCGGGCCAGAGGGTTTGCTGGCCATACGGCATGGCGACGCTGTCGAAGGGGTTCGCCCCCGGATGCGACGTCGCGAAAGAGCTGTGGCCGGGCGGATGCCAATCCTGCGTCAGCGCGATGTGATCGAAGCGTTCGGCAAGACGATTGATGACCGGCACCACGGCATCGCCGTCGGTAACCGCAAGCGCTCCGCCAGGGCAGAAATCGTTCTGCACATCGATTATCAGCAGCAAATCATCGTTGCCTGGTCGGATCAGCATTTCTGGATCTGTGGTTGTCTTGATCACCGAACCCTAGCGCAAGACAAGGCCGCTGACAGCAGGAATGCAAGCTGGTGGTTATTCGCGGCCACCTGCTGCACGGCTCCGAAACCGAAGGAGCCTAAGCGCTCGCGATGAAAATCCTGCACGATTGACATGTTATAACATTTGAGCAAATGTCCTAACTTAACCGGCAAAAGCCGGAGGCAAGGGAGGACGGAAATGAAGCCATTCAGGCCAACCAGACGGACATTCCTCAAGACAGGTAGCGCAGCCGCGGCGCTGATCGGCTTCGGGCACGCGGTGCCGCGAGCAGCCGCGGCGCAGGACGCCGACCTCGCACCCTACAAATCGGCCAAGATTGACTGGCAACAGGCTTCCGGCGAAACCATCACCGTTGCAGTCATTCCGGCGAGCTATTTCGAAAACCTGATTTCGATTGCGCCGCAGTTCAAGGCGCTGACCGGCATCGACGTCCGCTTCGAGAAGATTCCGCCCGCGCAGATCCGGCAGAAGAGCGTCATCGACCTCACCTCGAAGACAGGCACTTACGCGACCCACGCCGCGGATCCGATGTACTACTCGCTCTACGCCGCGAACAAATGGGTCGAGCCGCTCGATAGCTATCTGGCCGACAAGTCGCTGACTGATGCCGATTGGTTCAAGTTCGACGATATCATACCGGCCTGGCGCGCCGCCGACAGCATTAACGGGAAACTCTACGGCGTTCCTTACGACGGCGAAGTCACCATTCAGGTGTATCGGAAGGACCTCTATGACGCGAAGGGACTGAAACCTGCCGATGATCTTGCGACCTTTGTTTCCAATGCCGCCGCGCTGAACACGCCGAACGATCGCATCTGGGGCACGGCACTCCGCGGCGTCGCCGGCGCCGGTCAGAACATGTATATTTATCCCTCCATCTTCCGCGAGTTCGGCGGGGAATGGTTCAAGGGAGGCAAGCTCACCGTCAATGGCCCGGAAGCGGAAGCGGCGCTTTCCTGGTACGTCGACCTGATGCGCAAGTATGCGCCGACGGCCGCGGCGAACTGGAATTGGCCCGATATAGCCGACGCTTTCTCGCAAGGTACGGTTGCCTCCTACATCGACGCGCATTCCTCGGCTTCCGTCGTCAACAATCCCGATAAGTCAAAGGTGATCGGAAAGGTCGGCTATGCCCGCTGGCCCAAGGGGCCGTCCGGAAAGCGCGTGACGTCGATCTGGAACTGGGGCTCCCATCAACGCAGCGCTTCCCGAAAAGCGAAAGAAGGCAACCTGGCTATTCATCCAGTGGGCCGCGAGCGCGGAAACTCAGGCGCGCACCGCGCATCGTTTCGCCGGGCCCACCAAGCGCTCGGGCGTCAACCGCACCTCGATCTGGCGCGATCCGGAGTACGTCAAGCTAATGAACGGCTTTGGCGACAACTTCGTCGAAGCCACGATGGCGAGCTTGCAAGGCGATACCGACGTTGACTGGCGTCCGCGCGTGCCGCAATGGCCGGCGATCGGCGACACCATGGCGACCGCAATCCAGTCGGCGCTGGGTCAGGCCACCATCAAGACGGCGCTCGACGACGCTCAACGCCGCGTCGAACCTATGATGCGGGGCTGATCTGGTGAAACCGGCGACAGCAATCGCGACGGCAGACATCGCAGCCGGGGCCGCCTCCAGCGATCTCGGCCGCGTTCTGGCGCAGCGCGAGCGCCGGTTCGCGGCGGCGTTGCTGGCGCCGGCATTCCTGGCGTTGTTGGCGACGACGACGTTCCCACTGATGTTTCTGATATGGACCAGTGCGTTCCGGATGGATCTGGCGATGCCGTTTGCGGACGGCTTTGTCGGTTTCGAGAACTATCGCGCCTTGTTCGCCGACGAACGGTTCTGGTCGTCGTTAGTGGTCAGCCTGATCTATACCGGCTCGACGGTTGTACTGCAGGTCGCGCTGGGACTGGCGCTCGCGCTGCTGGTGATGGATATGAAGCGCGGCCAGGGCTGGTTCCGCGTCGTCGCCATTCTGCCGGTCGTGCTGTCGCCCGCCGTCGTCGGCATGATCTGGCGCACCTTCATGCTGGCGCCCGAATTCGGTGTCGTCGATTACCTCGCGATCAACGCCGGCATCGGGAGCAAGAACTGGCTCGGTGATCCGCTTCTGGCGATGATCTCGGTGATTGTGATCCACACCTGGCAGTGGACGCCGTTTGCGTTCATGGTGCTACTGGCGAGTCTCGCCTCGTTGCCGGAGGATATCTACGAAGCCGCGCGGCTTGACCGCGCCACTGCATGGCAGCGCTTCCTACGCATAACGCTGCCGCTGCTGCGGCCCGCTATCGTTATGGTGGTGATCATGCGGACCATGGTGGCGCTGACGGCGTTCGCCGCGATCTTCACGGTGACCGGCGGCGGCCCAGGAACCGCGACGGAAATTCTGAACCTGTACGCCTACCGGAAGTCATTTACCGAATTATCGATCGGCTACGGCTCCGCGCTCGCCGTCGCCCTGCTCGTCGTCACCATTCTGATCTCCGGCATCCTGTTCGCGGTGAGGAGAGCGAAATGACGTCCAAACGATTCCGCTTCCTCGCGACGACCATCATTACCCTGATCTTTCTGTTGGCGTGGGTTTTCCCTATCGTCTGGAGCGTGCTCAACTCACTCAAGACCGACCAGGATGTGCTGGCCTATCCGCCAAAGCTGATCTTCACCCCTACTATCGAACCCTATCGTGACGTGCTGTTCGGCTCTGGATCGATCCTGCCGAACCTCATCTCCAGTTTTGTCATTTCAATCGGAACCACCATCATCACCATGCTGATGGCGGTGCCGGCCGCCTATGCGCTGGCGCGGCTAAGATTCTCGGGCAAGAGATTGCTGGCTTCTACGTGCTGGCGACCCAAATGCTGCCGCCGGTCGGCATCATCATTCCTACTTCCTGATCCTGCAGAATATCGGCTGGATCGACACCTATCAGGGCATCATCTGATCTACCTTTCGTTTTCCCTGCCCTTCGCGATCTGGCTGCTGGTCTCCTATTTCGAGGATATTCCCTTGAGATGGAGGAAGCGGCTTATCTCGACGGCGCGAGCCGGCTGCGCACCTTGTGGCGGATTATCATCCCGCAGGTGCGCGGCGGAATCGCGGTTACGATCGTCTTCGTGTTCCTCAATGCCTGGAACGAATTCCTGTTCGCCGTCGTGCTGAGTGGCAACACAGTGCGGCCGGTGACGGTCGCGATGTTCAATTTCGTTTCAGTCGAACAGACGCTGTGGGCCAAGCTCGCGGCAGTCTCCGTGCTGGCGATGCTGCCCGTGGTCATTCTCGGCATCCTCGCCCAGAAGAATATCGTCAAGGGCCTCACCGTGGGCGCAGTCAAGGGCGGAGGTCGCCGATGAACGGTCGCGGTCGGGTACGTTTCGAAGACATCATCAAGATGCATGGCGAATTCAGCGCGCTGAAAGGCGTGACCTTCGACATCGAACCTGGCGAGTTCTTTGCTTTGCTGGGCCCATCGGGCTCCGGCAAGAGTACCACATTGCGAATCCTGGCTGGCCTGGACGCACCGACCTCGGGGCGCGTCTACATCGATGGGCTGGACATCACCGCTACCGACGCCCGTGACCGCGACATTGCGATGGTGTTCCAGAGCTATGCGCTCTATCCCCACATGAGTGTGTACCAAAACATCGCCTTTCCGCTGGAAATGGGAAACCTGCCAGCGGCCGAGATCGGCCCCGCCGTGCAAGACGCCGCGCGCAAGGTCAAGATCGAGCACTTGCTCGACCGCAAGCCTGGCCAGCTGTCCGGTGGTCAGCAGCAGCGCTGCGCGCTGGCCCGCGCCATAGTGCGCAAGGCGCGGTTGTTTTTGCTCGACGAACCTCTGTCCAACCTCGACGCCAAACTGCGCATGGAAACGCGCGCCGAACTGAAGAAGCTGCAGCGTTCGCTCGGTGTCACCGCGGTGTATGTGACGCACGACCAGGAAGAGGCTATGACCCTGGCCGATCGGATGGCGGTGTTCATGGCTGGTGAAATCCAGCAGGTCGGCCGGCCTGCGGAGGTCTTCGCGAAGCCCAATTCAGTTGATGTTGCCGCCTTCATCGGTGTCCACCGATGAACCTCCTGACGGCACGCTTTATCGACGGAGACGTCGTTATCGCCGGTCAACGGCTTAAGACGGCGATGCAGGTGGCAGGAGAGCGCGAGGTGGTGGCGGGCATTCGCCCGGGAGCGCTGCGGATCGCGCCGGATGGCATCAAGGCGCGGGTCGATCTTATCGAGGATCTCGGCGACACCGCCGTACTCGATCTCGATTGCGCGGGTACGCCGATGCGCGTGCGTGTCGACGATCAAGGCATTCCGCGAGAGGGAGCTACGATATCGATCACAGCTCGTCCCCAAGATATTCACCTGTTCGACCCATCGACGCGAAGGCGGCTCTAGATCATGCCTCCCCGCACACGCAAGACATCAGAGCCGGCGAAGAATGGCGCGCAAGCGGCGGCCGGCGCCCTGCCCCTTCACATTCAGGTTCGCGAGACGATCCGCCGCCAAGTCAAGGAAGGTGAGTTGATCGATAAGAGCGGCCGCTTAATGACCGAAGCCGAACTCGGCCGCCACTTCGGCGTCAGCCGCATTACCATCCGCAACGCCATCTCACCCTGGTGGACGAAGGCATGTTCGCGCGCGCCCGGGGACGCGGCACGTTCCTACGCTCGAACCAGCCGGAGAACTGGGTCGGACGCCTGATGGGTTTCTCGGAAACCATCAAGGACGCTGGCTATCAGCCCGGCGCCAAGATCCTGCAACAAGGCATGACCAATCGTCACGATCCGGAGGTGCGCACCCAATTGCGTGAGCGTGCCGTGTGGCAACTGAAACGCGTGCGGCTCGCCGACGACATTCCGATCGCCATCGAGCACGCGTTCTATCCGCCCGATATCGGGCTTGAGCTGGAGAAGCGCGATCTCACCTCGATCGTCATGTATCGCGTGTTCGAAAGCGAACTCGGATTTGACATCAAGGAAGCAATGCAGACGATCAGTGCCTCGCTTGCCGACGCCACGAGCGCCAAGCTTCTGGGCGTCAAGGTCGGCAGCCCGCTGCTCTCGATGGAACGCCTGACGCTGAACAAGGACGAACGGCCGCTGGAGCTGCTGCGCTCGGTCTATCTCCCGAACTACTTCCGCCTCAGCATCAATCTGACAAGGCGTCACGCCTAGCCAGTCTCACCGGATATCTCTCAAGAAGGACCAAGAACCATGGCAAATGGTAAGGCATCCGACAGCCCCAACATCATGATCATCCTCAACGACGACATGGGATTCTCGGATATCGGCTGCTACGGCGGCGAAATCCAGACGCCGAATCTGGACCACCTGGCGGCCAACGGGCTGCGTTATTCGCAATTCTACAACACTGCGCGCTGCAGCCCGTCCCGCGCGTCGCTCCTAACCGGCCTGCACCCGCACCAGACCGGTGTCGGCATTCTCACCTACAGCAACGGGCCGGAAGGCTATGCCGGCAACCTGAACAAGAGCTGCGTCACCGTCGCCGAGGTTCTCAAGCAGAAGAAATACAAGACCTATCTCAGCGGCAAGTGGCACGTCTCGTCCAGCCTGACCGAGCCGACCGATGCCTGGCCGCTGCAGCGCGGCTTCGACTATTTCTTCGGCACCATCATCGGCGCCGGCAGTTTCTATCATCCGAATACCCTGACCCGCGGCAACGACAATATCGAGCATGAGGCCGAGAATGATCCGTCGTTCTTCTACACTGACGCGATCAGCGATCAGGCCGTCGCCTATATCCGCCAGCACAAGCAGGACAATCCGGACACGCCGTTCTTTCAGTATGTCGCCTACACCGCGCCGCACTGGCCGCTGCATGCCCATGATGAGGACATCGCCAAGTATAGGGGCCGGTTCGATGCCGGCTGGGACAGACTGCGCGAAGAGCGCCTCAAGCGCCTGGTCGACGACGGTATCATTCACCCGAACTGGCAATTAACCGAACGCGATCCGTCTCAGCCGCCGTGGACGGCAGCCGAGCACCGCGAGTGGACTTTGCGCTGCATGGAGGTCTATGCCGCCCAGATCGACCGCATGGACCAGGGCATCGGCCGCATCGTGGCGGCCCTGGAGGAAACCGATCAACTTGAGAACACCTTGCTCATCTTCCTGTCCGACAATGGCGCCTGCGCCGAGGACATCCGCAAGGCGTCACGGCGCATGAACTGGTCGACCAGTTGATGATCGCCAAGGCAAAGACCCGCAAGGGCGAGCCGGTTCGCTTCGGCAACGATCCCTCGCTGATGCCCGGCGGCGAGGACACCTATCAGAGTTACGGCACGGCCTGGGCCAACCTGTCGAACACGCCGTTCCGGCTCTACAAGCACTGGATTCACGAAGGCGGCATCGCGACACCGTTCATCGTGCACTGGCCGCGCGGCATCAAGGAGAAAGGCGGCCTCCGTCATAATCCTAGTCAGCTCCCGGATATCATGGCGACCATCGTCGACGTAACGGGTTCAACCTATCCCAGGGAGTACAATGGCAACACCATCCTGCCATGCGAAGGCGAAAGCCTGGTGCCCTCCCTGCGTCGGCCTATGGAAGCCGCGGCCCGCTGTTCTGGGAACACGAGGGCAATGCCGCGGTTCGCATCGGCAAATGGAAGCTGGTGCGCAAATATCCGGAGCCTTGGGAACTCTACGATATGGAGACCGATCGCACCGAGATGCATGACCTTGCCGCCCTGCACCCGGAGCGGGTTCGCGACATGATCGAGCAGTATCAGGCCTGGGCCAAGCGTTGCGGCGTGATCCCGCGCGAAAAGATTCTGGAACTGATGAAGGCGGAAGGCGGCACGGCATTCTGGGAAGAAGAGAAACAGAAATAGCTGCTGAAAGCTGAACCCAGCAATGGAGCGGCGATACGCTTCGCCGAACGCTGCATGACCAAGGGTGCTTCCTGTTGCTGCAAGCAGAGCGGGGCCGACGATCAGAACTGGGAGTTGGCGGGATCTGCCGCGGCAACTCGGCGGATTGAGCCGAGCGATACGGTTATCCAGCGCCGCTGGAGCCCTGCGATCGGTGGCTCCTTTATAATGGGATCGAGCGACACGCGCTTTCCAGATGACGGCGAAGGACCGACACGGCAGGTTACGGTCAACGAGTTCGCGATCGCATGCTTCGCCGTGAGCAATCTGCAATTCGGCGACTTCGTCCGCGCTACTGGATACGCGACCGATGCCGAGCGATATGGCTGGAGCTTTGTGTTCGCTGGCTTGCTGACTGACGATTTCAAGCGTGAGATCGGCAGCCGTGCCGCCGAGACCCCATGGTGGATACCTGTGCCGCATGCATATTGGGCGCAGCCGGAGGGGCCGGAAAGCACCGTCGTCGACCGGCTCGACCATCCCGTGGTGCAAGTCTCTTGGAACGACGCCGTTGCCTATTGCCGCTGGTCGGGAACACGGCTGCCGACGGAAGCCGAATGGGAAATGGCGGCGCGCGGCGGGCCCAGCAGGCGACGTACGCCTGGGGCGACGAGCTGAAACCTGATGGCGAGCATCGTTGCAATATCTGGCAGGGCAGCTTCCCCGATCACGACATGGCGGAGGATGGCTACGCCGGAACGGCGCCGGTTCATGCCTACAAGCCGAACGGCTACGACCTGTACAACATGGCGGGTAACGTCTGGGAATGGTGCGAGGATTACTTTTCACCGCAATACCACCGCATCACCGCAGCTTGCGATCCCGTGCAGCGCGCGGCATCTCCCGTCGCTCGCTGCGCGGCGCCCGTTCCTCTGCCATGACTCCTACTGCAATCGCTATCGGGTCGCGGCCCGCAGCTCCAACACTCCTGACAGTTCCGCCAGCAACATCGGATTTCGGGTCGTCAGGCGCGACGGGTGCAGCAGGAACGATGACGAACGTCACGCCTTCCGATAACGCCAAGAAGGCAATTGTCGCCGGCTATTACCTGTTGCCCGTAGCGTTGCGCAATTTCGTTCGCAACCGCGAAACCGGCGTTGTGTTTGTCGCGATCATCATCGGGCTGCTATCAGGGCTGCTGGTCGCGGCGATCTCGAAGCTGAGCGAGGTCGCACATGCCCTGCTGTTCGACATCCCTTCGACGCTCATCTCAGCGCCACCGGAATCATCTCCTGGTATCGCACGTTGCTGATCCCGATCCTTGGTGGCGTCGTCCTTCGCGGCGGTCGGAATGTTCTTCGCCCGCCGCGTCAAGGGACAGCAACTCGCCGATGCTATCGAGGCGAACGCGCTACGGCGGCCGCGTCTCGTTTCGCGGCAGCATGCTGATCTCGATGCAAACCCTCCTTTCCAATGGCTTCGGCGGATCGGTCGGGCTCGAGGCTGGCTACACCCAGATCTGCGCAGCGTTCGGTTCGCACATCGGCCAGCGGCTGGCCGCGCGCCGCAGCGATATGCGGCTGCTGGTGGCCTGCGGCGCGGCGGGGGCCATCAGCGCCGCGTTTTCAGCGCCGCTTGCCGGCGCCTTCTTGCGTTCGAGGTCATCCTTGGCGCGTATACTTCTGCAGGCCTCGTGCCAGTGATTGCGAGCGCCGTGACATCCTGGTTCGTCGCCAGGCACCTCACCCATCAATCCTTCCTGATGGTCCCTGGCTTCCTCTCCAGTTTCAGTGGAGATGATCGGTCGACCGTCCTGATCGGCGTCATCTGCGCGCTCGCCAGTATCACCCCTGATGCTGGCTGTCGCGTTTTCCGAGCGCTGCTTTCAGCACTTGAGGTTTTTCGGTGGCGTCCTGCGGCCCGTCCTCGGCGGCACGCTGCTCGGATGCCTTGCGCTGCTCACACCCACCGTCCTCGGCGCCGGGCACGGCGCAATGCAGATCCTGCTGGTAAGCAATCCGACCTGGCTGCTGCTGACCACGACCATCTTCCTGAAGATGATGGCCTCAGCGATTTCGCTGGGTTCCGGCTTCCGCGGCGGGCTCTTCTTCGCCTCGCTGATGCTGGGCGCGTTGATCGGACAGCTCTATAGCGTAGTGCTCACTCGTGCCCTTCCCCAATCTTGCCTTGCAACCGGGAACGGTGCTATCGCTGCCCTCGCCGCGCTCGGCACCGGCGTGCTTGGCGCGCCCTTCAGCATGATCTGTCTGGCGCTCGAGATCACAGGGGATTTCTCCGTCACCGTCGGCGCGGTAGTCGCGTCCTCGGTCTGTGCGCTGATCGTCCGCGAGTTGTTCGGTTACAGCTTCGCCACGTGGCGCTTCCATCTGCGCGGCGAAGTATCCGCGGACCGCAGGATGTCGGCTGGGTCAAGAAGTTGAGCGATCGTCGCTGATGCGCGCCGATTTCGAAAATACGCTCTCCACAACGTCAATCGCAGAAGCCCAGAACCACTGCTCTCGCCCGCCCGCGTCCGGCTGATCGTACTGCGCGATCCGAACGGAACTCTATGCCGGCCCGGTATCGTCCGCCGGATTTGCATTCGATCGCCACCCAAAACCGACCTGCCGCTTGCAACGCTGGCACAGCAGAGAGAGGAATTCCTGCTTCCAGACGCTTCTATTCGCGATATCATGACGGCGTTCGAGCGCAGCGAAGCCGACGTGCTGGCGGTCATCGACCGGCCCGACCATCGCGCCACTATCGGCACCGTCAGTGAGGCCCATGTTGCGGACATATGGCGAAGAGCTGGAGCGGCGCAATCAGGAACTGTTCTTTAGGTGACTGGCGCGTTCAGGGCCGTAAATCCATGTCGATCCGGATGAAATCGCCACGGTAGGTAACCTCACCCAGATAGATCACCGTCCCGTCAGCTGTCGTGAACACTCGCCGAACCCGGCAACAGGTGAGTTCAACGGCACCCTGAGCAATTTTGCGACTTCGAGGTCAGCGGTCCTGATCGTCAATCTTTGCCAAGCGCTGCTGATCGCGGGATCGCGCATGTCCTTCAGGATTGGAATCACTGTCTTCTTTGGGTGAAAAAGCGCTTCGGCGATTTGCGGAAAATTTTTTCGTCGAGATAGATCGAGATGACGCAATACGGCCGCTTGTCGCGCGAATGCACCCGTCGCATGAAGATCGTAATGCTCTGCTGCCCGTCCGTCTTCAGGCAGCAGCGGCGGCCGAAAATGCTTCCGAAATGTTGATGATCTCCGGCGACGTATCACGGTAGACCATCGGTAGCAAGGTCCGACAGAGTGGTTTCGACCTTGAGCCAGCGGTCCTGCCTCAGCGTGCCTGTGATGAAGGTGCCGCGGCCTTGTCGTGCCTCGATGATGCCGTCCCGGGCCAGCAGATCGACCGCCTGACGGATAGTGACGCGGGAGACGCCGAATTCGGCGGCAAGGTCTTCGTTCGCGGGCAGCCGCAAGCCCTGCGTCCATATTCCGCGCGCGACGCGTTGCCGGAAGATATCAGCAATCTGCGCATATTTCGGGACGTGGCTATCGGAAATCAGTTCCAATTTCGTACCCTCCGACTGCAGGCTACGACATCACAAGCGCCGCGCCCCGCTCCCGATCATCAGGGTGGTGGCATTGGTGTTGGCCGACGTGATTTGCGGCATCACGGAAGCATCGACTACGCGCAGTTTCTCGACGCCACGGACGCGCACATTGCGGATCGAGCACCGACCTGCCGTCGCTCCCCATCCGGCAGGTGCCGACGCAATGAAACACGGTGCCCCCGGTGTTGCGCGCAAAATCCCACAGGCCGGCATCGCTGTTGACGGCTTCACCCGGCACCATCTCGATATCCCAGAGATCGCGGAACGATTTCTGCCGGTAGATGCTGCGAAGAATGTTCAGGCCGGCGACGATCGTCTTGCGATCGATCTCCTCGGCAAAGTACTTCGGCTCGATGCGCGGCTGTTCGAACGGATCGGTCGAACGAATCGCGAGCTGTCCGCGCGATTTCCCGTGGCACTGCCAGACCGATGCCGTGAAGCCGGAATAGCTGTGCAGGGGATCACCGGGTTTGTCGACCGACAGCGGCATCACGTTGAACTGGACGTCAGGCCGCCCGCCGACGGCATATTGGGCACGCCGCGCCGCCGACCGCCCCGCGCCGAGCGGTAAGAGGACCGCTTCCGGCACCATCTCCATTGCAAGCCCATTCGGGCCAGTTCGACCGGATTACGTACCTGATCATTCAGCGATATCCGCCGCTTCAGTCGCACGATCAGGCGCGCCTGGTAGTGATCCTGCAGATTGCTTCCGACCTCGGGGTGCATCGGCAACAACGGGAATGCCGAGCCCGCGCAACAGGTCGGCCGGGCCGACGCCCGACAATTGCAAAATCTGCGGCGACTGCAACGCACCTGCCGACAAGAATGACCTCCCGATCCGCGGTCGCGCTGAACGGCTGGGCGTTTTTGATCCATTCAACGCCGGTGGCAACCGACCCCGAAAAGTTACCTTGCTGACCTGCGCTTTGGTGATGACTGTCAGGTTCTGGCGATGGGCGACCGGTTTCAGGAATGCCGACGCGGAACTGGTGCGCCAGTGCCGACCTATGCCGAGTTGATAGGTGCCTACACCAAATGTCGTTTCGCCGTTGAAGTCGGGATTGCGCGGCAGCCCAGATTCGACGCCGGCTTCGACCCATGCCGCTGACGCAGCATTGTTGCTGCGCAGGTTTGAGACCTCGAACTCGCCAAGGCCGCCGTGGTGGGTTGGCTCTCGCCGCCCGAGTAGCGCTCGTAACGACGGAAATAGGGAAGCAGTTCGCGATAGCTCCATCCCTCGGCACCGAAACGCTCCCAATCGTCGAAATCTTCGTGCTGGCCGCGAATGAAGATGAGGCCATTGATGGACGACGAGCCTCCGAGCACGCGGCCGCGTGGCCAGATGATCGAGCGGCCTCCGGTGCCGTCGGCCGGCTCGGTCTTGAACAGACGGGAAAAACGCTCGTTGTAGATCGTCCGGTAATAGCCCACCGGCAGCTTGAGCAAGTACTGCTGTCGGACCCGCCGGCTTCCAGCAACAGGACGCGGCAGGCGGGTCGGCCGACAGCCGGTTTGCGGCCACGCAGCCGGCAGATCCAGCGCCGACGATGATGTAATCGTAACCCTGCGCGGTCATGTCAGGCTGTCCGGTACTGTTCGATCGCAACGAGCTCCGGTTCGATCCCAAGGCCCGCATCGTCGCTCAAGGTGATCGTGCCGTCGCGCACGTCGACCACGGGACCACAAAAGCGGTCGCGTAGTGGATTGTCGTTCGAATCGACCTCCAGCAGGCCGCCACCCCCTACCCCGGCCAGCAGATGCGCCGAAGCCAGCAGACCGATTCCGCCGCCCAGATAATGCGGACAGAACATCTTGCCCGACTTCGATATCGCGGGCAATGGAGCTACCTCCGTCAGGCCGCCCCATTTGGCAATGTCGGGTTGAACAACCCGCACCACGTCGTCGCCCAGCGCTTGATTGAACCCCCCACGGCTCGCAATGTTTTCGCCCGCCGCAAGCGGAGGAACACTTGTGCTCTTCCGCAAGGCTTGCCACTCCTGCCATGGTCGGTCGGCGCGGATCGGCTCCTCCAGCCATGCGAGATCGAACTCCGACAGCGACGGCGCGATCTCCAACGCCTGGTCGACCGACCAACCCTGGTTGGGCGTCGGCCGCCAGCACGCCTTTGCCGACGAGATCGCGAAGCGACGTCAGGTTTGCGCGATCGGCTGTCGGTTCGAAACCCACCTTCAATTTCAGCGCGCGATGTCCCCGAGCCAGGGCCGCTTCCGCCATTTGCCGCGAGCCAGTCGGGTTGATGCCGCCGGCGTAGACCTTTGACCCGGTTGTGGGTACCGCCAAGCAGTTTCCACAGCGCCCCGCCACTTCGCCGCGCGTACAAATCCCAAACAGCGAGATCGATTCCCGCAATGGCCTGCGCGGAAGGACCTTGTTCCCCGGATTGCAGCGCGAGCACGGCAGTGCCGAGCGTAAGCTTTTCGGAGAATCAGCGAAGGCTCATGACTACAGCTCCCGCCACCGCAGGAGCCAGCACTTCATTCACGAGCCGAGCCCGGTGTTCAGCGCCGTTGGACGGAAAATTCGACCAGACTTCACCCCAGCCTGAGGTTCCGTCGTCGTCTTCCACACGGACGAAGACCGCGGGCCGGTTGAGCATGCGGCCGAATGAGGTGACCACCGGCGTCGACAGCGGATAGCGATAGCAAAATGCCTGGACGCTGCGGACGGTGAAGTTCAGCGATGTCATCTCAACAACCTGGAGCGCAGGCGACATCGCCGCCTCTTGTATGGTCATCCTATTTATAATATGACTTGTCTTCACATCAACTGCAATTGCAGCCGGAAGTGTCGAATGAATGCAGGTGTCGCAAGACGCTTTTGCTGGGACTTGCGCCCTGGGTCGGCGCGATCCTGTTGTGGTATGCCGTGCGCTGGAGCGGATTCGTCAATGCTTCACTGATCCCGGCGCCGCATCAGGTCGCGGCCAAGCTTGTCGAATTGCTGTTCCGGGAAGGACTGCTGTACGACATCCTTGCCTCGACACGGCGGGTTTTCCTCGGCGTGATGCTCGGTATCTTCGCCGCCGTTCCAGTCGGCTTCCTGCTGGGCTGGTATCGTCCGGCACGCACCTTCGCCGACCCGATGATCAACTTCTTTCGCGCATTGCCGCCGATTGCCCTGATCCCGCTCGTCATCGTCTATTTCGGCGTCGATGAGCTCGCCAAGCTCGTGATCCTGTTCTACGCCTCGTTTTTCGCCGGCGTGATCGTGATGTATGAAGGCGTCTCTCAGATCACGCCCTCTACATCCGCGTGCACAAACGCTTGGCGCCGGTGAGATCGAGATTTTCCGTAAAGTGATCATTCCACTGACGGTGCCGCATATACTGACGGCGCTTCGCGTGGCGCTGGGTGTCGCCTGGGCGACGCTGGTTGCGCTCGAACTGATTGCCGCCCAGCGCGGGCTGGGCCGCCATGATCCAGAACGCATCGACCTACTTCCTGCTCGATGTGATCTATGTCGGTATCATCTGCATTGGCTGCATCGCTCTGGTCATGGATTTGATCCTGCGGCGGATCAGCGCGCGACTTTGGTGTGGCAGGAACGGGCCGTCGCATGACCAACGGCAAACGGCACCAAGCGCGCGCAGTTCGAGCACGTGTCGCTCAGCTTCGATACCCAGAAAGAGGCTCAACGTCGTCGAGGACGTCAACTACGACATCAATGATGGCGACTTCATCGCTGTGATCGGCCCTTCCGGATGCGGCAAGACCACAATGATGAGCATGCTGGCCGGCTTCCAGGAAGCCGACGACCGGCAAGGTGCTGTTTGACGGCGCCGCGAAGAAAGGCCCGGGACCCGAACGTGGCGTCATCTTTCAGGAGTACGGCGTCTTCCCCTGGCTGACGGTCAAGCAGAACATCGCCTTCGGCCTGAACCTCAAAGGCCAATCATGCTCCGGCTTCGGAACGCGACGCTATCTGCAATAACTATCTCGAACTCATGGTGTCTTGCCGACTTCGCAAATTCCTATCCAAAGCATCTGTAGGCGGGATGCGGCAACGTCTCGCAATTGCGCGAGCCTACGCCGTCAAGCCGCAATTCCTGCTGATGGACGAGCCATTCGGCGCCCTCGACGCCCAGACGCGCCAACATGCAAAATCTGCTGCTCAAAGTTCTGGCCGCGGAAGGCAAGACCGTTATGCTGATCACCCACTCCGTCGAGGAAGCGATCTACCTCGCCTCCCGCATCGTCGTGGTGACCGCCCGCCCCGCCCGGATCAGGGAAATCATCGACGTGCCCTTTGCCTATCCACGCGATGAATCGATTCAAGAACGGGCGGAATTTGGCGAACTGCGAAGCCACATCCGTGAACTCGTGATGAGCGAGTACCGCGCCCAGCAAGCCCAGATGCGACCCGCTTCATTTTCGGAATAATCAAAAGACAGAACGGAGGAGTAACGCCATGGATCGACGACAATTTCTTACCACGACGGCCGGTCTTGCAGTCGCCGGGTTATCGGCCCCGGCGATCGCGCAGGCCAAGACAAAGGTCCGCGTCGGCTACCTGCACACGGTTGCAGTCGATGGTCAAATATGGACCGGAATGGACCGCGGCTCGTTCGAGAAGCAAGGCCTCAATCTTGAATTGCGCCAATTCAATACCGGACTTGAAATCTTCCAGGCCTTGATCGGCGGCAGCCTCGACGTGCTGGCGACAGGCGCCGTGCTCTCGAACTTCCCCGCGCGCGGACAGGGCAAGGTGTTCCTGATCAACGATATTGAGGTCGCTACCGCCCAACTCTGGGTGCGGTCGGATCAGGGCATCAAGTCGTTCGAGGATTTGAAAGGCAAGCGGATCGCCACCGCGACCGGGACCACCGCTCATGTGTTCCTCGACAAGGCCCTGCGCGCCAACAAGATCGACCCCAAGGAGGTCGAACTCGTCAACCAGACCATGCCGGCGGCTGTGACAGCGTTTATCTCGGGGGCCGTCCCGGCTGTGGCCCTCTGGGTACCCTTCAACGTCACAGTCCGGGACAAAGTGCCCGGCGCCGTGAAACTCGCCGACGCCTCGGCTTACTATCCGCAAGCCGCGATCATTGGGGGCTGGGCTGCGGCAAACGATTATTACGAGCCGAACAAGGAGACGCTCACCAAACTCATCAGGGGCTGGGCGGACGCCAATGACTACATCATCGCCAACAGCAATGAGGCGATGCAGACGCTGCAGAAAAATCACTACAGCCAGACGCCATTGGCCGACATCAACGAGTCCTTCAAGGCGCAGAAGATGTTTACCTCGCGCGACTGGAAGCGGCTTTACTCCGACGGAACCGTCACCAACTGGTTGCAGCAGACGACCGATTTCTTCATGGCAAACGCCGGCATCAAGGACTTCACGCCGGCCAGCAAATATTTCGATCCCAACTTGTATCTCAAGACAATAGTCTAGACAGCACGGGAAGGCCGACGCCGAAGCACCGCAGTGTACCAGCGAACCCGGCCGCACTGCGCCAACGGACAATCACCTGCCCGTTGCGGGCAGGCGCAGACACGACACGGAAAATGAGGTTTGGTTCTCGGCCATGCGGCTCGCCATGCAAACGATAGGAGAATACGAGGTCATCTGCGCCGAAACTCATCGACGATGTGCATTGCCTTTGTGCCAGTATTCAGAAGACCATCTGGTCACTATGGCTTTGTTATCTTGATTTGCGAGATGCCGGCGCTACTTTCGTGCTTTCGCAACGCCTTCACCAACCGGGTTTTCACCCGAGATCAACGCGGGTAGATAAACCCGCGGCAACTTTGAAGCTGCTTTAGTTGTTCCGCAGAGGCTACGGCCTAGAAGGTGGCGGTGAAGAAACTCGATCTCATCCGCGACCACTGCCTCGTGGGACGGCCCATCGTAGATGTCGAAATGATCGACACCTGGATAGATGCGGAGCTCACCTTTCGGGGCTTGGCGCGCGGCCTCAATTGCAGGTCCCGGCTTGGCAACCTGATCGTCCGCAGCGATGCAAACCAGCCAGGGACAGTGAAGCGAGGCGGCATGTCGGATGGGACTATACGGAGGACCTAGCAGCCAAGACGCCGAGACGCGGTTCCGCCATCGAGATTCCTCACCGATTGCGACAACACGACGCCAACCAACCTCAGCTCCGGGCGCGCTAATGAATGCC
This sequence comes from Bradyrhizobium sp. TZ2, assembly GCA_043099345.1. Lineage (GTDB taxonomy): Bacteria > Pseudomonadota > Alphaproteobacteria > Rhizobiales > Xanthobacteraceae > Bradyrhizobium. The sequence goes on from CP170752.1 coordinate 6,056,796, forward strand.
GCCTCATGGGGCTGACCAACGGCAGCAAATAACGACCTTCGGCTGCTGCAGCCTTCATTTCCTCCACGACGTGCTGAGGTTTGGTGTAGGTCTGGGAGTCCCTGTCGAGATATGGCACCTGGCTGATAACCGCGGCCACCCTGGGGTCCTCCGCTGCCGCGGCGAGCGCGTTGCCCCCGCCCAACGAGGAGCCAAACGTCGCCACGCGCCCGGCATCGATATCGGGTAGAGAACGAGCAAACGCGATGGCAGCGCGCCAGTCTTCCAACTGAAGAGAAGGCTCGAATAGGTCCGGCTCGCCCGTGCTGTCGCCAAAGCCTCGATAATCGAAAACGAGCGCCGCGATACCGGCGGCCGCAAACCGTTCGGCGAACGCGCCAAGACGGTCTCGGCGTGTGCCGGTCAATCCGTGGGCCATGACGATAATAGGTCTCGGCCCTTTTTCCGCCACCACGGCGTACAACCACGCAGCACATGTATCATGGCCGGAGGCGAACGTTAATTCTTTGCGACTCATACTCATTGAGCTGTCCTCGTTTTTAATAACGCGGATTGAGGTCACCAAGCAGCGAACCGAACCGGGGAATGACCCCGGTCCGACCCGTTTCTGCTACCAACATCGTCGGAGATGGCCATCACGATTGACTAGGCCGCGCGCAAGATGTTGAGCTGTTGCAGCGCGGTCGCGCCGTCGTCCAGGCCGACCTCTTCCGCGATTTTGCCGCTCTCGACGCGGAGCACGGTCATTCCGGTGAAGCGCATTTTGCGACCGGAAGCTGCCGGCAATGATCCGATGATGAAGTCATCGAAAGCAGAGCCGGTGTGTGTGCCGCCGCCTTCCCAGCGACCGACGACGTAATCGCCTTCCGCGATCAAGTCCGCAGCGCCCCAGAAGTTGAGATCTGGAAACGCATTGCGGAATCCAATCATGAATTCCTTCACGTCCTTGCGACCGCGGCGCGGCTCATGCAGCGAATACTGCAACAGTATGTCAGGCGCAGCCAACTCGTCGACGATATCGGGGTTCCAGGGATTGCCCCAGAACTCCCTGAACCAACGGCCGACGACAGCTTTGTTTTTCTCTTCCTTCGACATTCGCAACTCCTTCTCCTTGTGCCCCACAGTTCGCAAGCGAAACATACGCCGCGGCCTTCAGCGATAAACTCAGATTCGCCTCCAAATTCCTGCCGCGTGACATCGTCCTCTCACCTAGTGCACGACTGATGTTCCAACCACCCGTTTTCCGACGCGAAAAGAGTATCGTTTCCGCCCATCGTGCCTTTCACGGCTAACGCGGAAAACTGCTGTCACAGCCTTTATGAAGATCGCGCGGCTCGCGGAAGCGTTCAATCTTCCAGTGACCAGCCACGGCGCACATGACGTTACTGTGCACCTGCTCGCGCCCTGCTCAAACCGCTCCTATCTCGAAGCGCACGGATTCGGGCTCGATCGCTATATCGAGCATCCGCTTGCCATCGACCAAGGCATGGCAATGGCGCCGGCACGGCACATGCCGTTGCCGTAAGATCTCCTTGTCGGAGGTGCCAAGCGACTGCAAACGGAATGACAGCTTTGCGCTATGAGCCGCCGTTGCCGGCAAGCGGATGCACACGCGCGCGGTCTTTGAGCGATAGCTTAATCAACCGCAATTCCAGATCGGCCCGATCGGCGTCTGCGTCCAGCAAGGGCCGAAGCTGCCTCCGTTGTAGCGACCGCCGTAAAAGCCAGGCCGGCCGAAATAGTGCCAGTTGCCATCGTACCCGTAATAACTTGGGATTGGATCGATATACCGAAGGGCGCCGGTTGTGACGCGCCATGCGCGAAACCGAAGCTTTTTGGGCGTAAGCCGGAAGGCTGTTATTCGGTGGCTGATGATAGCCCGGCAGGAAACCGTAGCTGCGCCAGCGCGGCGCCGGCCGTTTATGAGCCGGCGCAGCTGGCGCGACGACCGGCAGCAGCGATAGGACGATAGCAATCGACAGAAACACGAGGCGCGACATAAGCACACCATAGACGGCCGGCTGTTGGGAGGCGATTCAAATATGAGTGCGCATCCAGCGTAACTGCTTCCGGTTCGCTTGCGAAACGACCGCTTTGCGCCAAACCGCAGACGCCAGTCGCCCTCGATGGCGTTGTCTTCGCGGTCATAGAACTGCACGTGGCCGGGAAGATCAGCCTCCGCGGTCGATGATGACGCGCAAGAGGCAATCGCCGCTTTCGTCGCCAAGCGCCATCCGCAATTCAGAGGCGGATGGCGGCAATCTTTGGAGTTCTCTTTTGATCTGTCGGTGCACACACATCGTGCACACGCCTGTAGCCGCCAAGCGCCGGATCCCGCCTTCGCCGTCACTTCTTGACGGCGAACACCCAAACGACGCCGCCCTGCGGCACGTTATTCTCGAGGCCAGGGACCTTGCCCACCAATGCGTCCTGGATGCGTTGCGCGTCGACGCCCCAGCCCGACTGGACGGCGATATACTGCGTGCCGTCCACCTCATAGGCGATCGGCATGCCCACGATCCCCGAGTTGGTCTTTTGCTCCCAAAGCAGTTCGCCGGTCTTGGCATGGAAGGCGCGGAACATCCGGTCATTTGTGCCACCGACAAAGAGAAGGTCGCCTGCGGTAGCGGTCACCGAACCGAACAGATGTGACTTCGGAAAATTATGCGACCAGGCCTTCTTGCCGGTGGCCGGATCCCACGCCTGCAGCTCGCCAAAGTGGGTAGCGCCGGGACGAGGCGTCAAGCCGATATCCTCGGGCTTCGTTCCGAGCCAAAGCTGGCCGGGAACGAGCGGCACCTTCTCGCCGGTGAAGCCGCCGCAGAAATTCTCGTTGGCCGGAACGTAGACCAATCCGGTTTTCTGACTATATGCCGCCGACGGCCAGTCCTTGCCGCCCCACAATGAAGGACAGAATTCAACCCGCTTGCCAATGCCCGGCTTGTGAGCGGGATCGACGATTAGCTTGCCGGTCGGCTCGATGCCCTTCCAGACGTCGGTATGAACGAATGGCCAGCCTGCCACGTACTTGATGCCCTCCGGCTTGCGCTCGAGCACCCAGAAAATCGCGTTGCGTCCCGGATGGATTAGACTCTTGATGGTGCGGCCGTCCCTTTGCAGGTCGACCAGCATGGGTGCGTCCACCTCGTCCCAGTCCCAGGAATCGTTTTGATGGTACTGGAAGTATGATTTGATCTTGCCGCTCTCGGGATCGAGCGCGAGCACCGATGTCGAGTAGAGATTGTCGCCAGGATGGGTTTCGCCCGGCCAGGGAGCGGCATTGCCGGTGCCCCAATAGATCGTCCTGGTATCGACATCGTAGGTGCCTGTCATCCAGGCAGGTGCACCCCCGTTTTCCAGTCGTCGCCGCTCCACGTTTCATGACCCGGCTCGCCCGGACCGGGAATGGTGAAGGTTCGCCACAGCTCCTTGCCCGTGTTGGCATCGTAGGCAACGACATAGCCGCGTATGCCGAATTCGCCGCCCGAACCGCCGACGATCACCTTGCCGTCGACGACCAGCGGCATCAGGGTCAGATATTGGCCCTTCTTGTAGTCCTGAACCTTGGTGTCCCAGACCACCTTGCCGGTCTTGGCATCGAGCGCGACCAGATGGTCGTCCGTCGTGGCGAGGTACAGCTTGTCCTGCCACAGTCCTACGCCGCGATTGGTCGGGTGCAATTGAAAGAGGTCCTCGGGAAGCTGGCGTTTGTATCGCCAGTACTCGTCGCCGGTCTTGGCGTCGAGCGCAATCACCTGCCCCATCGGCGTTGCGACGAACATCACGCCATTGTTGATGATCGGTGGGGCCTGGTGTCCCCTCGACCACACCGGTCGAGAACGTCCACACCGGCGTCAGGTTTTTCACGTTCGAGGTGTTGATCTGGTCGAGCGGGCTGTATCCCTGGCCGTCATAGGTCCGGCGATAATGCATCCAGTTGCCAGGTTCAGGATTCTTGAGCCGATCGGACGTCACCGGGCTGTAGTTCTCGATCGGACCGGCGGTGGCGATCGGAACGAGGAATGTGGACGCGAGCAAACCCGACAACAGCCATTGCTTCAATGCCATAACGCAACCTCCCTATTTTTCATCTCACGAATTCTGTTTTTGTCTTGTCGTGGATCGACAGCGGGCCGCCCTCACCTGGCTTGCGTTGCACCTACCTTTCCAACAAATGCTGCAGCCACCGTGAGCGGACCATCGTCTGCCGCTAGCGGAAGTGCCGGCAGACGGCGCGGCGCTGGTCCAAACACCACTTGCGCGTTCTGCCTGGGGTCAAATTCCGAATTGTGGCAAACGCATTTGAACACGTCCTTGTCGCCGGTCGCCGCCTTCACCCATGCGGTGATCGGACAGCCCGTGTGGACGCAGATTGCCGAATAGGCCACGACGCCGCCAGCAGCGCGCGAGCGCGTCTCGTCATCCAGTTCAGCCGGATCGAGTTTTACGACGAGCACCTCGTTCAGGCGCGAGCCCTTGCGGACAACCGATGTCCTGGGATCCTTTGGCCAGGCCCGCACCGGCGGTCCACCCGCCTTCAGATCCTGCGGCTTGATCACCTCGCCGGCACGTTCGCCTTCGGAGTAAACCAGAACGTCGGCTTTCTGAGGCCGCTCGTTGCTGCCCGGCCCATCCTCCTCGGCAACCGAGGACTTGGACGACGCCAGGCAAGCCCCCGTGGCGAGAGCCGTCAGAATGAGCGCGCGCCGCGTCGGATCCTGACACATCGCTGTCGCGAGCTCCGCACCTGTAGTTGTGATCGACGTTGTGGGCTGATCGGATTCGGACATCACGCAAACTGAAGGATGGACTCGGTCAAAAAGAAAGGCGACGGACGATTTGTCTTTTGAGCAATGCGCCTTCCAGTTGCGTCAGCGATTTCAATAAAAGCCAGCAATGGTGGGCGTCCATCGCATTTCATGCGATCCATAACCGCATCATGCGTATTTCGCCGAACAGCTCAGCCTTCTGCGATGTGCAGCGCGTTACGGCGCGTGCGACCAAGATCGAGAATTGCAGTAGGCACCACGAAGCGTTCGGCGCACGCCGCGTGTGTCCGTTGCGCGCAAATGGTGAAAGTCCATGCAGCGCCGGGCGAAGTCGAAGCGACGATCTCGAGATCTTGTCCTGACAGCGATGTTCAGGTTTGACGACAAATTTACTTGCCACTGCGTCAGCGTTGCTGACCAAATGCAATTCCCGCCGATGCCCCGCTTTCGCCAAACATCCAAATGCAAATGTAGAAACGCCTTGTGGCGGCGATCCGCCAAGCGCAACCTACTGAACAACAACAGCCAAAAATAATAGTCAGGAGGATGGCTCGAGGAAATCCCGGCCAGGCGAGACAGCAAGGAATTTCGAAGCTACGGAGTTGAGCGGTCATCGAGAATGCTTTCGCTCACTTCGGAGCGACCATCAGCAGCTTATAAAAGGCGAGGATCGATCATGATAACAGTCAAGATTAACGGCCAGCAAAAGAACTGGGATGGCGACCCGGATCTTCCACTACTCTGGTTTCTCCGTGACGAAGTCGGATTGACCGGTACGAAATTCGGCTGCGGCCAGGCGCTTTGCGGCGCCTGCCGTGATCGTCGACAAACAGGCGGTACGAGCCTGCATCACATCGGTTTCCGATGTGGTCGATCGGGAGGTCACGACGATCGAAGGTCTTCCCCCCCACTGGGGATCACGCGGTTCAGAAGGCCTGGCGTCAGCTTAATGTCCCGCAATGCGGCTTTTGCCAGACCGGCCAGATCATGCAGGCCGCGGCACTCCTCATCGAAAATCCAAAGCCCAATCACGACCAGATACGCGAAGCGATGTCGGGCAACATCTGCCGTTGCGGCACTTATCAACGCATCGAAAACGCCGTGCATCTCGCATCGACGGGGGTGTGACCATGAATATTCTCACCAATCCCAACAAGCTCCGTGGTTTTGAACGGCACATCAAGGTCGAGAACGTTTCACGCCGCAGTGTCCTCAAGGGCCTCGGGCTGGCCGGCGGTTTTGTGCTCGCCGCTCCCGTGATGTCACGCCCCGGCTTTGCCGCCTACCAGACCGGCGCGGACAAGATGCCGCACGGTACCGTGGTGGACCCGCGCGTCTTCGTTTCCATCGCATCCGATGGAACTGTGACGATTCTCGCGCACCGCGCCGAGATGGGAACGGGCGTCCGCACCAGCCTGCCGATGATCGTCGCCGAAGAGATGGAAGCCGACTGGTCGCGCGTTCGCGTCCAGCAGGCGCCTGGCGACGAGGTCAAGTTTGGCAATCAGGATACCGACGGATCGCGCAGCACGCGGCACTACCTGATGCCAATGCGCCAGATCGGCGCCTCGGCCCGCACAATGCTCGAAGCCGCTGCAGCCAAACGCTGGGGCGTGCCAGCGACCGAAGTGAAGGCGGTCAATCACGAGGTCGTCCACAGTGCGAGCGGACGCCGAATTGGCTTCGGCGACCTGGCGGCCGATGCCGCCAAGACGTCGGTGCCAAGTGTCGAAGGCCTGAGGCTGAAAGATCCGAAGGATTTCCGCTATCTGGGCAAGGGCCAGATCGGCATCGTCGACCTTCGCGACATCACGATGGGCACAGCGCGTTACGGCGCCGACGTTCGCCTTCCCGGCATGAAATACGCCGTCATTGCCCGGCCGCCAGTGACCGGTGGCAAGGTCGTGTCGTTTGACGGGGCCGAGGCGATGAAGGTTTCCGGCGTCGAGAAGGTCATGGAAGTTCGGGGCTGGCCGTGGCCTTCAAAATTCCAGCCGCTCGGCGGGGTCGCGGTGATCGCGCGCAACACCGGCGCGGCCATCAAGGGACGCAACGCGTTGAAGATCGTCTGGGATGACGGGCCGAACGGCAAATACGACTCCGTCGCCTATCGGGCTCAGCTCGAGGGAGCAGCGCGCAAGCCCGGCCTGGTGGTACGCAAGGAGGGCGACGTGGAGGCCGCCTTGAAGGGCGCTGACAAAGTGATCGTCGGTGAGTACTACGTGCCGCATCATGCCCATGTCAGCATGGAACCGCCGGTCGCGGTCGCGGACGTCAAGGGCGACAAGGCGGAGATCTGGGCACCGGTGCAAAGCGCGGGCGGAACGCGCGAAGACGTCGCCAAAACGCTCGGCATTCCCCAGGAGAACGTCACCGTTAACGTCACGCTGCTCGGCGGCGGCTTCGGGCGCAAGTCGAAGTGCGATTTCGCCCTCGAGGCGGCACTGCTTTCAAAGGAGCTCGGCGCTCCTGTAAAGGTGCAATGGACGCGGGAAGACGACATTCGCAACTGCTTCCTGCACACCGTCTCGGTGGAACGCATCGAGGCCGGCCTCGACAAAAGCGGCAAGGTGACGGCCTGGCGGCATCGCAGCGTCGCGCCGACCATTGCCTCGACCTTTGCGGCCAACGCGGTGCATCAGGCCCCGTTTGAGCTCGGCATGGGGCTTGTCGACATGCCCTTTGAGATCGCCAACGTCCAGTGCGAGAATCCGGAAGCCGCCGCGCATACCCGCATCGGCTGGTTCCGCTCGGTGTCGAATATCCCGCGCGCCTTTGCGGTGCAATCGATGGTGGGCGAACTCGCCCATGCCACCAACCGCGATCAAAAGACCATGCTGCTGGAGCTGATCGGCTCTCCGCGGATCGCCAAGCTCGATTCCGTGAAAGACCTCTGGAACTATGGCGAGCCCTATGACAGCTATCCGATCGATACCGCGCGTCTTCGCAAGGTCGTCGAGCTGGTCGCAGATAAGGGCGGTTGGGGACGGTCCGTGCCCAAAGGCCACGGGCTCGGCATTGCCGCGCACCGCAGCTTCGTCAGCTATATCGCGACCATTGTCGAGGTAGCCTTCGAGAATGGCAAGCTCACGGTGCCCCGTGTGGATACCGCGATCGATTGCGGAACCTACGTCAATCCGGAGCGAATCCAGGCACAGATGGAAGGCGCTGTGATCATGGGCCTGAGCTTCGCCAAACATGGCGAGATCACTTTCAAGGACGGCAAGGTGCAACAGGGCAATTTCGACGATTTCCCGGTGATCCGGATCGACGAGATCCCCTGCTGTGACCAACGTCTATATCGCGCCTGCCGGACCCGACACCCCGCCCAGCGGCGTTGGTGAGCCGGGCGTGCCGCCCGTTGCGCCGGCCTTGATCAACGCTATCTTCGCCGCGACCGGCAAACGCATTCGGGCGCTGCCGATCGGCAAGCAATTGGAGGCATAAGCGGAACGTTAGGCCGAACGGGCCGTTTTTCCTTGGTCTGAAAGGGTCAGATCGATGAAACCCAACTCAACGGCGCTCGCGGTGTCGCTACTGTCGAGCGTGCTTCTATTGAATGCTCAGGCGGCGACCGCTCAAACGACATCGCCTCCGAGCGCGACCGCAACGCGGCCGGCAACGACACCGCCGGGGCAAACCTCCATTCCAAACGAAAGCGCTCCGGCCACGACAACTCAGACCACCGGCGAAGCCAGCCGGGATCCGACGATCAAGAAAATGAACGAAGACGAAAAGCGGAAGGTCGAGACCAAGGGCAAGTAAGCAAATGGCCAAATTGGCAGCGGCGGACTTTCGTCCGCCGCTTTTTTCTTGCCGCTGTGTTGCCTTGCTGGCGCAATTGCCTTTGGCAGTTACTTCTTGAGGGCAAAGACCCAGACCACGCCGCCCTGCGGCACGTTGTTCTCGATACCGATGTTGTTGGTCGTCAGGGCGTCCTGGATACGCTGAGCGTCTACGCCCCATCCGGACTGGACGGCGATATACTGAGTCCCATCCACGTCGTACGCAATCGGCATGCCCACGACGCCGGAATTGGTCTTCTGCTCCCAAAGCAGTTCGCCTGTCTTGGCATGAAAGGCGCGGAACATCCGGTCGTTGGTACCTCCGACAAAGACGAGGTCGCCAGCGGTGGCCGTCACCGAACCAAACAGGTGCGATCTGGGGTAAATATGCGACCAGACCTTCTTTCCCGTGGCCGGATCCCACGCCTGAAGTTCACCAAAATGGGTAGCGCCGGCACGAACCTTCAGACCGATATCTTCGGGCTTGGTCCCGAGCCAAAGCTGACCGGGAACCAACGGCACCTTCTCGCCGGTAAAGCCGCCGCAGAAATTCTCGTTGGCGGGAACATAGACAAAGCGGGTCTTCGGACTATAGGCCGCCGACGGCCAATCCTTGCCGCCCCATAATGACGGACAGAACTCAACCCGCTTGCCAATAACCGGCTTGTGAGCCGGATCGACAATCGGCCTGCCCGTCTCGGGCTCAATGCCCTTCCAGACGTCGGTATAGACATAAGGCCAACCGGCCACATACTTGATGCTGTCCGGCTTGCGCTCGAGTACCCAGAAGATCGCGTTACGTCCCGGATGGATGAGGCTCTTGAAGATGCGACCATCCCTCTGCAGGTCGACCAGCATTGGCGCCTCCACCTCGTCCCAATCCCAGGAATCGTTCTGATGGTACTGGAAATAGGTTTTGATTTTGCCGCTATCCGGGTCGAGTGCTAGCACCGAGGTTGTGTAGAGATTGTCGCCGGGGTGAGTATCTCCCGGCCAAGGCGCGGCGTTGCCGACGCCCCAGTAAATGGTCCTGGTGTCGGGATCGTAGTTACCCGTCATCCACGCAGAGCCGCCACCCGTTTTCCAGTCGTCGCCGCTCCACGTTTCGTTGCCAGGCTCGCCTTTGCCGGGAATGGTGAAGGTTCGCCACAATTCTTTGCCGTCATTGGCATCATACGCGACGACATAGCCTCGCACGCCGAATTCACCGCCGGCGGCACCGACGATAACCTTTCCATCGACTATCAGTGGCATCAGGGTCAGGTACTGACCCTTCTTGTAGTCCTGGACTTTGGTATCCCACAGGACTTTGCCCGTTTTGGCATCGAGCGCGACCACATGGTCATCCGTTGTAGCCAGGTACAGCTTGTCTTGCCATAATCCCACCCCGCGGTTGGTTGGGTGCAATTGGAAGAGATCGTCGGGAAGCTGGCGTTTGTAACGCCAGTACTCATCGCCTGTCTTTGCGTTGAGGGCGATCACTTGGCCCATTGGGGTCGAGACGAACATTGCGCCATTGTTTACGATCGGCGGAGCCTCGTGCCCTTCAATCACGCCAGTTGAGAAGGTCCACATGGGTACCAGGTCTTTCACGTTCGAGGTGTTGATCTGGTCGAGTGGGCTATACCCCTGGCCGTCATAGGTTCGGCGATAGAGCATCCAGTTGCCGGGTTCCGGGTTCTTCAGGCGGTCGGCTGTCACCGGGGTGTATTTCTCAATCGGGCCGGCAATAGTTGCGGTTGAAAACAGGCACGCGGACGCGACAAAGCTCGACAATAGCCATTGCTTCATGGTCATGGACGCTACCTCCCTGTTTGTTTTCTTCATCTTTTTAGTTGTGCGGCATCTGATGCGGGCGGCCGTCACCCTCCTTGCTGTGCTCCTACCTTTCCGATGAATGTTCCAGCGATAGTGAGCGAACCATCGGCCGCCGCCAGGGGAAGTGCCGCAAGGCGCCGCGGCGCCGGTCCGAACACGACTTGCGCGCTTTGCCGGGGGTCGAACTCGGAATTATGGCAAACACATTTAAGGACGTCCTTGTCGCCCTGCGCTGCCTTCCCCCAGGCCGTGATGGGACACCCGGCGTGGGAACAAATTATCGAATAGGCAACGATGCCATCAATCGACCGCGCGCGCGTGTCGTCATCAAGTTCGGCCGGATCAAGCTTTATGACCACCACCTCATTCAACCGCGAGCCCTTGCGGATCACCGAGGTTTTGGGATCTTTCGGCCAAGCGCGCACGAACGGTCCGCCGGGCTTTAGATCCGGTGGCTTGATCACCTCACCCACATGATCTCCGTCGGCGAAGACCAGGACGTCGGCTTTTTGCGGTCGCAGGTCGCTGCCAGGCGGATCTTCCTCGGTAACGGCTGGTCTAGGCGCCGCTGCGTGACCGCGGTGGCGAGGGCGGTCAGGATGATCGTGCGCCGTGTCTGATCTGAAGGCGATGACATTTTCGTCTCGCGTTCTGCCTGATGCCATCGGGAGATGGTGTAGTGAAGATATGGCAAACTGAACGCGGCCAAAAGAGGCAGCGGACAATTTTTGTCACGTGCGGTCTCCATCCTTTCTCCGCCACTCGATTTGGGTCGATGAAATCGTGACGCGCCGCAACCGCCAGCGGCAGTTTAATCAAGGTATCCTTCACTTTCGCACCACCGTATCGCGTGCAAGGTGCACAATGAGCACGAGGCTCTTGCCGATCGTCACGGCGCTTTCCTCGCGCAGCTTGAGGGCGCGCTTCAGCGAGATGTTCACAATTCTCTCGGGAAACCATCGCTATCTCGCGCGTTGTGCGGAGGGGAAACATAGGAGGATAGCTCATGCGAACCTCAATTCTCGCTATGACCGTCGCTTTTGGAACCGCCATCGCCGTACCGGCACTCGCACAGCAGTCGACGGCGCCTGGCCAGCCGCAGATGCAATCTGACAAACAGATGCAGGAGGAAGCGGACAAAGGCATCAAGACCCGCGACTCCGGAGAATCCGGATTTGTGGGGGAGCAGGAAAGGCCGGGTGCTTCCGCGCATCCGCCCGGGCAACCCAATCCGAGCGGCAGCCAGACGACGGGTTCGGGCGCTGGTACGAGTGGCGGCCGGGGGCCAGAGACGAGAGCAGTCCGCGCTAGCTCTGGGTTTCGGCACGCGGTACAAACGACATGCGGCTTCGCCATTCCGTTGCAGGTGCGCGGAGCGAGCCTCGACGAGCCGACGACGCATGTCGGCGGCGACGACGTTCTGATCGTCGCTAACCGTAGTCGATTTTTGCGATACTTAGCGCTTGCTGCTTCCACCCTCCGCTGCTCGGCTCTTCCTATCCGCCATGTGACTCAAATACGCCAAAATTAGCCCGAGCTCCTCATTGCTCAGGTCCTCTTCGGTAAAGCTGGGCATCCGCTGCTCGGGCCAAACCCGAACCGAGCGAGGATCTCGGATCAGCGCGCGCAGACCAGCATCGGTTAAGTACTCCGTCGGGTTCATCGGCAAATTCAGATCGGGGCCAGCCGACGCCGATCCTGCTTGGTTCATCGTATGGCATATGAAGCATTTGTTCACGAAGACGGTTTGCCCGTCTCGAGCCGGATGGAGCGCAGGGAGCATGGGATCAACCGAGAGCGAGGGCCACCGCTTGGCCGGCGCGTCTTGCACTGACAAACTCGCAACTTGGTAGGGCCACTGCATGCTTGGGACGGAGGACGCTTGATCGCCGAGCCATACGATATAGAAGGGACCAGCGCTCTTTTCCTTGCCTGGAATAGGCGGCCACGGCGTGTCGGCGACTTCGATTGCCACATACGCGATGGCGCCGTGGTTGGCGTAGACCAGATCGAGGGAGTTGCGTCACGAAGCCGTCTTGCGATGCCGCTTCCACCACAGCATCGGGTGGAATGGCAATTCCTTCAAGTAATTTCGCGAGCGCCACCGCCCGATACGTCCGAGGACTACGATATGCGACATCACGCGATGTAGTTATCTCGACGATGTCCGTGCGGGCAAGCAGCGTCCCGATCGAAGGTATGGACGCCGCCATCGGCTGACACCGTCAACGTCGGACCGGCTGCACAAACCGATGTTGGCGTTGTGAAGGTGGCCAGCGAGAAAGCGAACGTGACGGCGAGCACGATTATCGTTGTAGGCATATCCGAAGCGTCCCTCGAACGCTGCCATGGTAGGGTTGCACCTATTATTGCCAACGAGGCCGGCCTCGACAAGAGCGACAAGGTGACGGCCTGCCGGCATCGCAGCGTCGCGCCAAACATCGCCTCATCGAGCGGCGCGCTTGAGGACAGTTAGAGCGCCAGCCTGACGTTGCAGATGTCGTGTTCGACCGGATCCGAGTTCACCTCGAAGCCGAGGCTGCGACACATCGCAAGCATGACGGTGTTTTCGGCCAAGACGTCGCCGGAGATCGCCTTCAGTCGTTCGGATTTCGCATATTCGATGATCATCTGCATCAGGGTCCAGCCGAGCCCCCTTCCCTTGAGGTCGGACCTCAGCAGGATCGCGTATTCTCCGCTCTCGTAAATCGAGTCCGAGTGGATCCTGACCACGCCGACGAGATCGTTGGTCGCTTCGTCGAAGGCGACAAAGGCCATCGCCCGGGCATAGTCGAGTTGCGTCAGGCGGGCGATGAACTCGTGAGAAAATTCCTTCATCGGCGCGAAGAACCGCAACCGCAGATCCTGCATAGTGACGTGTCTCAACATCTCATGGATCAGCGGCTCGTCCTCGGGCCGGATCGGGCGAACGAACACCCGCCAGCCGTCCTTGACCTCGATGTGGCGCTGCCATTGCGAGGGATAAGGCCGCACGGCGAAATGCGCCGGACCTGAACCGCGAAACTTCCGCTCCACGCGCCCGATCACGACGCGCGCGTCGACCGCCAGCACGCCGGCTTCATCCGCCAGCAGCGGATTGATGTCGAGCCCGCGGATTTCGGGAATATCGGCGGCCATCTGCGCCAGCTTGACCAGAACCATCGCGACGGCGTCGTTCTTCACCGCCGGCACGTCGCGATAGGCATGCAATAACCGGGAGACGCGGGTGCGGCTGATCAGGCTGCGCGCCAGTTGCAGGTCGAGCGGCGGAAGCGCCAGCGCCTTGTCGTTGATGATCTCGACCGCCGTCCCGCCACGGCCGAACACGACGACGGTGCCGAAGGTCGGATCGTCGGCGAGGCCGAGAATGAGCTCGCGCGCCTTAGCCCTGACCACCATCGCCTGCACCATCACGCCCGATATGCGCGCGTCCGGCCGCAGCGATTTGGCTCGTGTGAGAATGTCGGCGGTTGCCTTGCGCACAGCATCAGGGTTGGTGAGATTGAGAACGACGCCGCCGACATCGGATTTATGCACGATATCGCGCGACATGATCTTGAGCACCACGGTCGAGCCTTGCGCAAGCAGCGCCGTGCCGTGCGCGACTGCCTGCTCGGCGTCGGCGGCCGCGAAGGTCGGAACGGCGGCGATTTCATAGGCGTCGAGCAGCTGCTTAACCTCGATCGGATCGAGCCAGGAGCGGCCATCAGCCAGCGCCGTCGCAACGATCTGCCGCGCCGCGTCCGTATCAGGCGCAAACTCGCTCGGCATGGCGGGCGGAACCTGTGCCAGCGCCTCCACCGCCTCGCGATGGCGAACCAGATGCATGAATCCAAGGACGGCGTCGCCTCCAGTCTGGTAGTTCGGAATTCCGGCTCCGCTCAGCAAGTCGCCGATCGATGGTTCGGCACCAACCCAGACCGCGAGTACTGGCTTGGGCTGCATGCGATGTCCGGCGCGATACTTCTGAACCACGCCGGTCACGGCCGTGGCGATCTCATCGGCACGCGCGATCGCCGTCTGGACATTCATGACCAGCACGGCGTCATTGTTCGGGTCAGCCAGCAGCACTTCGAGCGCCGCGGCATAGCGCGCGGGATCTGCGTCGCCGACGATATCAACCGGGTTTGATTTCGACCATGTCGGGGGTAACACCGCATCCAGCTTTTCGCGGATCGCAGGCGAGATGTCCGCGGGAATGCCGTCGAGTTCAACCAGCCGGTCGACGGCTAGAACGCCGATACCGCCGCCATTGGTCAAGATCGCCAGCCGTTTCCCGGGCGGCGATTTGACCCGCCCGAGCGTCTCGGCGCAGTCGAACAGTTCGCGAAGATCAGATACACGCAAAATGCCGGCGCGCTGGAATGCGGCATCGTAGACGGCGTCCGCGCCTGCCAATGCTCCGGTATGGGTCGCAGCCGCCCTCGCGCCTTGCGCCATGCGGCCCGATTTGACGACGACGACCGGCTTGACTCTTGCAGCGGCGCGCGCCGCCGACATGAACTTGCGGGCGTCCTTGATCGCTTCGATGTAGAGAAGGATGGCCTGCGTCTTTTCATCGAGCGCGAAGTAGTCGAGCAAATCGGCGATGTCGACGTCGAGTTGGTCGCCGATCGAAACGATTCCGAAAAGCCGACAGCGCGCTGCGCCGCCCAATCCACCATGCCCGCTGCGATTGCGCCGGACTGGGAAATCAGCGCCAGATTCCCCGCAGCCGGCATATGCGCTGAAAAGCTCGCGTTGAGGCTGACGCCGGGCATCATGATGCCCAGACAATTCGGTCCGATCAGCCGCATGCCGTACTGTTGCGCGGCCCGCTCTGCCGCCTCCGCCAGCGAACCCGGACCGTGGCCGAGCCCGGCACTGACGATGACCGCACCCGCCGCTCCGCAACGGCCAGCTTCATCGATCAGTCCGGCGATCGATCGCGCCGGCGCGGTGACGACGACTAGTTCCGGCACAAAAGGCAATTGGCCGAGGCTGCCCACGGTTTCGACGCCATTGATCTCGGGATAGCGCGGATTGACGAGACCGAATTCGCCTTTGAACTGGGCTTTACGAATATTATTGAGGATGGCGCGGCCGACCGAGCCATGCCGCGGACTGGCTCCGATCAGCGCGACTGAACGCGGCGCAAGCAGGTTTTTCAGACGATAGGTTGACATCGGTGTTCAATACCCGGCAGATCGCAACCCGTTGTGAACGGGTATCCCACGCAATGTGTTCCTGGCGCGATATGATAATCCGGCACGGTCCCGGCCGATGACAAATCTGGCTTCGATCGGTGACTTCGCGGGAACCGCCGGGATCAGTGACGAACGTTCGCTCGGCAGCGCCGCGAATAGCAGCTTCAGCATGCCCCCGGCCTGATCGAGGCCGCGATAAGCCTCGATCGCGCCGCTCAGCAGCTTCTCCTTTCGCCGGCGATAACCTGGCGGTCGCTTTTTGCCTTGCTTGCCGTTCTCCGCCGGCGACGACGGGACAGCAAGACCGGCAAATCGCTTGAGATCGCGTAGATCGCCCAATACCCGCTGCAGCCGTTTCGCCGGCCGGTGCAGGTGATGGAATTCGCCGCGGCCGCGCACCGCGACAGTATCCGTCAGCGCTTCCAGCATGTAGCGGAAGCGTTTAACCTTAATGCGCAACCGATGGCGACGCGAAGCATTCAGGGTTTCGAGCTGCCGCCCTTTGCGGATTAGCCGCTCGCGCCAGCGGTTGAGCTCACGCTCGCAATAGGCTTCCAGCGGCAAGTCGTCATTGCGGCGCGCGCGCCCTTGCCAGCGCGCCAGCCATGGGCCTTGCTTGATCCAGCCTGCCATTGCCGCCATCAGGCGTTGCACCCGGGCGGAACGAAGACAGCGAACCAGCTGGCGGTGATCCTGCATCTGACGCCGGTCGAGACGCTCGCCGATCATCAATTGCGCCCATGTCCGGTACCGCTTGCGCTGCGCATAATCCGCAACGACGTCGCTATCGCGCGCCGCGCCGAGCGAGCCATTCAGCCATGCGATTTCCTTCTTGAGGCCGAGCCATTCCGCATCGATCACGATCGGCGCAAAGAACGCCACAGCGGCGCGCAACCGCGTGATCGCAATGCGGATCTGATGGACGGCCTCGACATCGCCGGCGCAGGCGCTGCTGTGATGCGCCTTGATGCTCGTGACGCAGCCGAGCGCAATCTTCTGGAAGGCGGTTGCGCAATCGAGGGCAGTCGCCGCGAAGGCCTTGCGTCGGCCGGACGTTCCGGTTGGGCGGGTCCCCATCTCAGCGCTCGCTTGGTGCCGGCGCAAGTACGGAAGCACAGGCGTTATGCAGCGACTGGTCGGGCGTTCCCGAGGCATCCACCATATGCCAATCCATCGTGCCAATCGCAAAAGTCTCCTGCTTCAGGACGACATCCCGTGTTGCATCGGAAGCATCGCTCTTGCGCTGCCCGATCCGCGCAAGCCGGGTGGCGAGATCCGCGGTCAGGAACAGGCCAACGAAGCGCGCGTTGCGCTTGACCGCCAAACCGGCGATTTCCGTCCGTTCCGCTTCCTGCAGATAGGCAGCATCGAGCACGACCGAGCAACCCTGGGCGAGGATACGCTGCGCGGTGTTCGCAAGCATGTCGTACACCCGTTTCGTGGTATCGGCTCGATACGCTGACTCAGGCAGCGCCGTGGTTTCGCTGACGCCAAACAGGCGCTTGCGAACCACATCCGAACGGACAATGACCGCGCCGGGCGGCAGCTCGATCAGACCTGCAAGGCCGCGCGCGAGAACCGACTTCCCCGTCCCCGACAGGCCGCCGATCGCGACCAATAGCGGCGGCTTTGGCGTGATGAGCCGTCCGGCCAGATCGAAATAGCGCTTGGCCTCCTGCCAGACCATTTCTCCATCGGCCGCATGTTCGCTCTTCATGAACAGCACATGCGCGCGGATCGCCGCCCGTATCGACAGGAACAACGGCAACACATGGAGGCCATCGAGATTTTCGTCCAGGGCGCCCGCAAGATAGCGGTTGAACACCGCATTTGCCGCCGCATGCTGATTGAAATGGATTAAGTCCATGAGTGTAAACGCGAGATCGTAGAGAATATCCGTAGTTGCGATGGCGGGATCGAATTCGATAGCATCAAACAGCAATGGCCGGCCGTCCACCAGGGCTATGTTGGCAAGATGGAGGTCGCCGTGGCAGCGGCGCACGAACCCGTGGGCAGCACGCTGGCTGAGTAGGGGTTGCAGTTTCGTTGCAGAATCTCCGCTGGCCGCGTGGAGCCGATCGATGGTCGCCGCGTCAAGTCCGCGCACGCTGCGAAACTTCGCGGTATTGCGGTCGATGATGGATGGAATCGAGGCGAGCCAGCCATCACCGTCGGCGCGCGGCACGCTGTGGTGCGATCGCAGGATCACATCGGCAATGGCGCCCCCCGAGCGATGGATCGATCGTCGTCGACGCTGCAACACGATCGAGGGTCTGCTCCTCATCGAACCGCGTCATTTCAACGGTCCATTCGACGGGCGTCCCGGTGCCGCCGATTTCAAAAGCCCCATCGCTATTGCGTGTGATGGCGACAACGCGCCGGTAGAGTTCCGGCGCATTTACGATGTTGACCTTCAGTTCCTCCTCGCAAGCGCGCTTGCGCTTCTCCAGCGTCGAGTAATCGAGGAAGGGCATCCGAACAGCGCGCTTGATCTTCAATGCCCGGTCGCGCCCGAGAAAAACCATGGAGGCATGGGTGTCGATCCGCTTGCCGCCCTTTGCCACGCCAAAGCTGGAGCCATCGAGAAAATCGAGCACGCGCCGCTGTCGTTCGACCTCGGCCGCTATGGATGTATCGGCCGGCGGCTGGGCGGTCATGGCTGCAGCACGGCAGCGCCGGTGATCTTCCCCGCGCGCAATTTCGAAAGAACCTCATTCGCCTCCCGCAACGGAAATGCGCTCGTATGCGTCCTGATCCCGGCTTGTGCTGCGACCTCGAAGAATTCCAGCCCGTCGTTGCGCGTGAGGTTCGCGACCGAAAGCAGCTGCCGTTCTTCCCAGAGGATATGGTACGGGAACGACGGAATGTCCGACATGTGAATGCCGGCGCAGACTACGCGCCCGCCCTTTCGCACGGAGCGCAAGGCCAGCGGAACGAGAGAACCGACCGGCGCGTAGATGATCGCGGCGTCGAGCTGCACCGGAGGCCGGTCTTCCGACGCTCCAGCCCAATCGGCGCCGAGCACTTTCGCAAGGCGCTGGGCCTCGACATCATCCCCGCGCGTAAACGCATAGACCGAGCGCCCCTGCCAGCGGGCCACCTGCGCGATGATATGCCCGGCTGCGCCAAAGCCGAAGATGCCAAGGTGCTTTCCGTCGCCCGCCATCATCAGCGAGCGCCAGCCGATCAGGCCCGCGCAAAGCAACGGTGCAATCGCGACGTCGTCGGCGGCTTCGCCGAGCGGAAAGCAATAGCGGGCGTCCGCGACGAGATGCGTGGCAAAGCCGCCGTCGCGCGTGTAGCCGGTAAAGCGCGGCCGGTCGCAAAGATTCTCCCGGCCGCTCCGGCAATAGGAACATTCGCCGCAGGTGTACCCGAGCCAGGGAGCGCCGACCCGTTCGCCGATTTTCAGGGTCGTGACGCCGGCGCCCAGCGCATCGACCCGGCCGACCACCTCGTGGCCGGGAACGATCGGATAGGCAATATCAGGCAATTCTCCGTCGACGACATGAAGATCGGTCCGGCACACGCCGCAGGCGCTGACCTTGACGCGCACCTCCCCAGGCCCGGGCGGCGGATCCTCCCGCGGCTCAAACCGAGCGGCGCGCCGGGCGCCGACAGGACCATGGCGTGCATCTCGTCCGTCATCCTCACGCAAGCGCATGCAACCTATCGGGGGAGACATGGCCAAATTTTGGTCCTCGTCAAAGGCCGGTTCGCCCCCTTCTAGGGCGCGTACTCATAAAACGAGGCTGGCTTTGAGGCTAAAGCAAACATGCGCTGGTCACCTCGGATTTTCGCCGTTTGACCCAAAAGCGAGCAGCGCGGATGGCCTCGGCCTGATGTCGTGGCACAGACTGCATATCGCTATGTGGAATATTCATAGCTGAGTTGCGCCCCGCACGCGGAACAACCCCAAACCTCAACGTTTACAGCCACGATCCCTAAAAATTCGCTGCTCTGATCCCGCTATCATCAAAGCTAAAAAGCGTTGGGAGTTGTCCATGCCACGGTCTATAAAGTCTGTCGTTGCATCGCTGACTATCGTTTCCTGTCTTTCAACAACCGCACTAGCTCAACAAGCAATCCAGCCCAAGCCCGCGACTGAAGCTACCAAGGCGGCCAACCGTTCGGTGCAGCAGTATCTTAATTTCAACGATCGGAGCGACTTTGAGGACGCAACTCGCGGCCTTATCGCAAAGCCTGAAACGATCACGATCAAGGATGCCAAGGGCAACGCCGTTTGGGATTTAGAAGAATACAAGAAATACATCAGCACTGATAAACCGGCACCTGATACCGTCAATCCGAGTCTGTGGCGCAACGCACAGCTCAACATGCAGCATGGCCTTTTCCAGGTCCATGACCGCATTTTTCAGGTCCGCGGTTACGACCTCTCCAACATTACGTTCATCCAGGGCGATAGTGGCTGGATCGTTTTCGATCCGTTGATCTCCGCCGAGACAGCGAAGGCGGCTCTCGATCTCATCACACAGCATCGCGGGCAACGACCGGTGGTCGCCGTGGTCTATAGCCATTCGCATATTGACCACTACGGCGGCGTGAAGGGCGTCGTTAACGAGGCCGACGTAAAGGCCGGCAAAGTCCAGATTTTGGCGCCGGAGCATTTTGCCGAGCATGCCATAAGCGAGAACGTGATCGCCGGCAACGCAATGGGGCGCCGCGCGATCTACATGTATGGCGCGCTGCTACCTCGCAACGCGCAGGGCGGCGTCAATGGCGGTCTTGGCCAAACAACTTCGACCGGTGCTGCGGGCTTGATCCTACCGTCGCGTGAGATCAAGACGACTGGCGAGGAAGTTGTCATCGACGGCGTGCGCATGGTGTTCCAGATGACGCCCGGCACGGAAGCACCCGCGGAAATGAACACCTTCTTTCCGCAGTTCCGCGCCATGTGGATGGCGGAGAACTCCACTAATACGCTGCATAACGTCCTGACCTTGCGCGGCGCACAGGTGCGCGATCCGCTAAAATGGGCGAGCTACCTGAACGAGACCATCGACCTCTATGGCCCCAACGTGGACGTAAAATTCCAGGCCCACCACTGGCCGCAGTGGGGTAATGAAAAAATCATCGACTACTGGACGACCAGTCGGTGAATCTACTCAACAAGGGCTATACTGGTATCGAATTGTCCAACATGGTTAAGCTGCCGCCGGAGCTAGACAAGCAATGGTACAATCGCGGCTACTACGGGTCGGTCAAACATGACACACGCGCCGTGTACCAGCGCTACATGGGGTTCTATGACGCGGTGCCCGCGACGCTAGACCAGTTGCCGCCCGACGATGCAGCTAAGAAATATGTCGAGTACATGGGCGGTGCGGCAGCAATTCTTACCAAGGCGAAGGCAGATTTCGACAAGGGCGAGTATCGCTGGGTGGCCGAAATCCTCCAGCGCGTCGTATTCGCAGATCCGAACAACAAGGACGCGAAGGACCTGCTCGCCGACTCTTATGAACAGATGGGCTATCAGGCGGAGTCCGGTCCGTGGCGCTCGATCTATCTGCAAGGCGCATACGAACTGCGCAATGGCGTGCCATCGGCTGGTGGCACGAATACTGCGAGCCCGGATACCATCAAGGCGATGCCGCCAGAAATGACATTCGACTATTTTGACGTACGCCTGAACGGCGAAAAGGCGGCTGGCAAGAAGCTGGCGCTGAACATCGACTTCACCGATCTCAGCAAGTCTTACGCGTTGGTGGTTGAGAACGGCGTGCTCAACTACTTCAAAAAGCCGGCTGCGAATGCCGACGCTAAGCTGACGTTGAACAAATCGACGCTCGACCGTATCCAGCTACGGGAACTGCCGATTGAGCAGGCGGTAACGTCCGGTGAGCTGAAGATCGACGGCAGGCGTGAAGCGCTCACCGAATTCGTCGCTCTACTCGATAACTTCCCATTCTGGTTTCCGATCGTGACGCCGAAACAGGCCTCAACGGTCGGCAGCGCTCCGCGCTGATGACAAACGTTGCGGCGCGGATGGTTGATTCGCCATCCCGCATCGATCCTCTGGATGTGGAAGCGAGCGATGAATGGTGCGCGAGCTTTCAAGGTGATGGGTATGGCGGCGCTTATTCTCACGGCGCAAGTCGGAGCGGCGGCATCCTGTGGTTTTGATAGCGGGCTCGGCAACACCTTCACGCCTATGCATCCGAAATCGCTCGGCGTCGCGTTCGCGGTGCGCGATGCGGTGACGTCCGGAACGATTGAAGCCGCCACTGATCCGGCGTCGGCGGGGCAGGCCGGATACTGGCGTGCGGTCGGCCAACTGACGTCACTACAACGCGCCCTTTCGGCCGCACACGCCGAAGGCCGCATGGCGGTCTCGGTGCTGTTCATCGATTCGGGATTGTGGGCGCGGCTCACGCCCTCGGCGGATGGCCTTGCGATGGACGTTCACACCGAAGGCGCCAAGGACGGCGACGTGGTGATCGTCACGAACGAGCCGGTGCTGACGGCGGTTCTTGAGAGGCGTTTGCCGGTGGCGGATGCGCTTCAGCGCGGCTTGATTGCGGTGGACGGCGAGGCGGTGACGACAGAAGCGATGCGCCGCCTGATCGCAGTGGCACTGACGGCGCCCGTTGTATCAGCACGATTTCCCCAAGATGTTCGGCTATTCGGACCGGTGCGGAAATAGGACGCCGCCGTTGTGAAAGCAGCGGGTCGAGAGGTCCGTTGTTGGGCACAAAGCAGACGTGCTAAAGGCGAGCCCGGATGTCCGTTTCCAAGGGTCATGCGGACGTCGCCTAGTCCATGGGCATTCCGGATTTATGAGTACACGCCCTAGCATGGCCGAGCCAGTAACCAGGCCCGGTTGGAACCCGGCACTAGACCAATCCATTCTCGCTTCTGCGGCAGGACATCGAGCGGCTGTTCGAGGGCGTCACGCGCAACGTTCCCGGCTTCGCGACAACGACGATGCCAGCATGGATATCAGCGAGACCGACAAGGTGATCGAGATTACCGCCGAACTGCCGGGGCTGGATAAGAAGGACGTCGAGCTCAACGTGGCCAACAACCTCCTCACCATCCGTGGCGAGAAGAAGAATGAGTGCGAGGAGAAGAACAAGGATTATCACCTCGCCGAGCGCAGCTATGGCCGTTCTCGCGTTCGGTCAAACTTCCCTCTGGCGTCAAGGCGCCTTATTTGAACAGATGAATCAGGCCGATGCTCATCGCAAGCAGAAGCAACAGCGACAACGTGACCGCCGCCGTCACTCGACCTCCGACATTCGCAAGCACCCGAACGTCCACCCCGAGCCCGAGTGCAGCCATGGATACAACTGTAAGAAAGCTGGTGATCGCGGTCAGTGGGCCGACCACGGTCGCTGGCACGATGTCGAGCGAACGTAGCGCGGCGAACGCAAGAAAGCCGAGGATGAACCAGGGTACGAGCCGGAAGAAGCCGACCGTGGTCTTGCTTCGCGCGCCACCCTGCAGACGCGGGGCCAACAGCGAGAGCGCGACCACGATCGGCCCCAGCATCAGGACACGCATCAGCTTCACCAACGTGCCGATTTGCGTGCTTACGAGCCCCGCAGGGACCGTCGCTGCAAGCACTTGCGGAACGGCATAGACGGTGAGACCGGCGAGAATGCCGTATTGCGTCGCCGACAGCTGCAGAAGCGGGATCAAAAGCGGCAATCCCAGCACCATCACCACGCCGAGGATCGCTGTGAACGAGATCGAGGACGCGATGTCGTCGCCATCAGCCCCGATGACCGGCGCAACGGCAGCGATCGCTGAATTGCCGCAAATGGAGTTGCCGCAGGCAATCAGGATCGACAGCCGCGTCGACAGGCCGAGCATGCGGCTCAGGCCGAAACTCAGGCCCAGCGTGACAATGACGGTCGCGGCAATCGCGCCGAGCAGTGCGACGCCGGACGCGGCAATCGCAGCGAAGCTGATCGAGGCGCCGAGCAGCATCACCGCGACTTCGAGCAATTGCTTGGCGCTGAATGCGATCCCGGCGTGCCAGCGCTCGGACGGTTTCCAGAAGCTGCGCACGGCCATGCCGAGCAGGATCGCGACCACCAGCGCCTCAACATAGGGATGCGCGAACAGACGCCGTTCCAGGACTTCCAGGACCGAGGAGATTGCCGCGACGATTACGCAGAGAACAACGCCCGGAATGAGCGTGACAAGGCGACCGGCGCTGATGGCCGGTCTATTGCCGGCCGCGGAAGAACCTTCGTCTTGCGCCACAAACTTCCCCTGGAGGAGAAGATTTTATGCGCGTAACCGCAGAATTGGATAATATATTTTCGGTCTGGCCTTATAGAGAGAAGTTATGTCCTTGAACCTGCATCTGCTGCGCCTGTTCGCCACCGTGGTCAGAACAGGAGCTTTTCGCGCGCGGCGGATGCCCTCCACATCAGCCAGCCGGCGATTTCCAAGGGCGTGCGGGATTTCGAGCTACAGGTCGGCTGTCGGCTGCTCGACCGTACTCCGAAGGGTGTCCGGCCTACGCGCGAGGGCCAAGCGCTGGCGCGGCATGCGGAGGCACTGTTCGCGACCGAGCGGGCGGCCGAGGACGAATTGCAGTCGCTGCGCAATCTCGACAGCGGATCACTTCGCATCGGTGCCTCCACCACGATCGCGACCTACATGATTGCCGAGTATCTCGGCGTCTTTCACCGGGAATATCCGGGCATCGATCTGCACCTGATCATTGCCAACACGAGGGATATCGCCGACCTCATCATCGAGCATGAGATCGAGATCGCTCTGGTGGAAGGCCCGGTCGAAGACGAACAGCTCGTCAGCCAGGCTTGGCGCACTGACGTAATGAGCTTGGTCGTGAGCCCGCAGCATCGCTTTGCTGCGTCCAACCAGGGCGTCGACAGCACGGAGCTTAATGAGGAAGTCCTGATCGTCCGCGAGCCCGGTTCCGGCTCGCGCGAGGTGGTCGCCCAGGCGCTGGCCGCACGGGGTATCGAGCCAAGACGAACGCTGGAGATCGGCAGCACCGAGGCAATCAAGCAGGCTGTCGCTGGTGGGCTCGGCGTTTCCATCATCTCAAGCGCAACGATTTCTGATCGAGGTCAAGCTTGGCCGGCTGAAGATCGTTGCGATGAGGGACCTGCGCATCGAGCGCACGCTGTGGCAACTGAAGGCGCCAGGACGGATCGAGATTCCGGCGGCGACCGCGTTTGAGCGGATCATCTGGAAGGACAAGTCGATGGTTAAGGTGGCGCAGGTCTAGACTAGAAGACCGCCAGCACGCTGCCGGCGAGCGCCACGACGCGCTCGAATCCGTCAAAAATTCCCGGCTGGAAATAGGCCGCACGGGCGAGCACGATGGCGCCGACCAGCGACCAGAACAGGCCGGTGCCAGCCCACAACAGATACCTGGACACGGACGAACGCGGCCGGGCGTCCCTTTCGGACACCAAGCGCTCGCCAAACGGCTCGTAACCCATATGTTCCATTGCGCGGCCTATCCGCTGGTTTCGATGGGAAATGTCGTCGTTTCCGGCCGCGGGAGCAATGGAAGCGATTGGCTTTTTCAGGCCTCGGATTAGAAGCGTATTTCCGTGCCGGCCAATCCCGAACAGCTTTTCTTCTTTTGCCGCGACTTGGCTGCTCGGCTCCCGAGATCCCGGGCACATCCGCTATTGGATGCGCGACGACGGTAAGCAAGACAGTGTCCGCAGGAATGATCGATCTATTCCAATTGCCCCACGCTGGTAGCGATCGCGGGCGCGACGACATCGATTTCCCTCGACCAAAATTTGCCTCGGTCACCGGCAGGTTG
This sequence comes from Bradyrhizobium sp. TZ2, assembly GCA_043099345.1. Lineage (GTDB taxonomy): Bacteria > Pseudomonadota > Alphaproteobacteria > Rhizobiales > Xanthobacteraceae > Bradyrhizobium. The sequence goes on from CP170752.1 coordinate 6,082,138, forward strand.
GTTTAATCGGCCGGCGCTATGCGGGCCATGTGAGCGCGCCTCCCCGTCCGAGAATGTCGTTGCGGCGCAGCATGCAAAATGAGACTGCCGGCCAAGCTGTGCGGGCGTGGAGACATCGGCGCTGTATGCGTCATCGGCTAGCATCCCTGTGACGTCCAAGGGCTCCATCGCTCACGTTGCGATCGGCCGCACCAAAATTTGGCGACACAAGGGAGGTGGCAATGTTGAAAAGCAGTTTGGGACTGATTGCGTTGAGCAGCCTGTTGCTTTCGGGGGCGGCAGCCGCTCAGGAAAAGATCAGGGTCGGCGTCACCGCAACACTCGAAGGCACCTACACGGTGCTCGGGGAAGACGGCATTCGCGGTCACCAGACTGCGCTCAACACGCTTGGCAAGAAGATCGGCGACAAGGAACTCGAATTCATCATCGCCTCGACGGATGCGACACCGGACTCCGCGGTTCGCGCCGTGCGCAAGCTGATCGAACAGGACAAGGTCCAGATCCTGCTTTCGCCGTTGTCCGGCGACGAAGGCATCGCGGTCAAGAATTTCGCCAAGACGCGTCCCGAACTAACTTTCATCAACGCCGCTTCTGGCGCTCAGGAGACGACATATGTCGACCCGGCGCCGAACTTCTTCCGCTTCAACATGGACGGCGCGCAATGGCAGGTCGGGCTCGGCAAGTATGCGTATGAAACCAAGGGCTATCGCAAAATCGCGACGGTCGGGGACGATTATTCCTTCATCTATACGCAGGTGTTCGGGCTGGTGCTCGAGTTCTGCGGCGCAGGCGGACAGGTCACGAACCGGCAATGGGTGCCGCTCGGGACGAAGGATTTCGCCTCCGTCATTGCCGCTCTTCCCGACGACGTCGATGCCATCTATCTCGGCCTCGGCGGCGCCGACGCCGTCAATTTCCTGAACCAGTACCAGCAGGCGGGCGGTAAGGCCCATCTTATGGGCGGCTCCATCATGGTCGACCAGACCATCCTCTCGGCCAAGGGCAATGCCAAGAATGCCCTCATCGGCACCATCGCCGCCAGCGGCCAGGCCGATACTTGGGAGGATCCGGGCTGGCAGAAATTCGTGAAGGCCTATCAGGACTCGTTTCCGCCGAACAAGCGCTTCCCGAGCCCCTCTCTGCTCGCCACCAACTATTATGGTTCAACCATGGCGCTGATCCAGGGGCTCCGTCAGGTCAATGGCGACCTCAGCAACAACCAGGCCAAGCTCAGGGAAGCGCTGGCAAAGATCGAGCTCGACGCCCCCAACGGCAAGATCAAGCTCGACTCCAACCGGCAGGCGATTGGAACCAATTTCGTGACCGAGGTCGTGGATGACGGCAAAGGCGCCCTGTTCAGCAAGGTCGTGAAGGTGATTCCGAACGTGAACCAGACGCTGGGCTACGATCCGGCCGTGTTCGCCAAGATCGGTTTGCCGAGCCGGACCGTCCCGGAGTGCAAGAAGTACTGACGTATTGCAGGTGCGAGCCGGCCATTGGCCGGCTCGGTTGCAGAAGGAGATGTCCTCACCCTTGCATTCTCTCCCCGGATGTTGAACGCTGGCCGAAAAGAAAAACAACATCCCGCGGGAGGGAGGGCATGAGCAGAGCGCTTGCCGTCTTCCACGGCCAGTTCGGTCGCGCGACGGTCTATCAATTGAACCGTCCCTTCAACGTGCATGCGCACCGCGAGGGGCATTTGATCTTTCATGTCGGCGGAACGCCGGCACAGATCGACGTGTGATCAGCGCTGGCTGCTCACCGCGGACTCCGTCGTCGCGGTCAATCCCTGGGAACCGCACAACTTCCTGCCGACGGACACCGCGAATGGCGCGATCTTCTTCGTGCTTTATGTAAATGCCGAATGGTTTGCGCCTTCCGCCGGAAACTCGCAAAACCTGCGCTTCGGCCGCACGCATTTCAGCCGCACGGATACGCTCGACAAACAGGTTCAACGCACTGCGGCGCTGGTCTGCGGCGCCCCTCGCTTAGAAGTCTCGATTGCGAACTCAGGCAACTGATTGATATCTGCTACGAGGAAAGCTGGCAGCAGTCGGAGGCAGCGCAGGAGGCGCGCGCCGCCGCCGCGATCACGGACTTTCGCGTCCGCAAATCCATCAAGCTGATGTCCGAAAGCCCCGGCGCCGAGATCGAGCTGGATTCGATCGCGCGCGCCTCCGGCCTCTCGCGGCCGCATTTCTACCGGCTTTTTCGTACCCAGACCGGCGTCACCCCTCATTTGTACCTGAACACGCTGATCATGGAGCAGGCGCTCGATGCGCTGGTCGCAACGGAAACGCCGATAGCCGACATCAGCTTCGATCTCGGCTTTTCCTCGCAGAGCGGATTTACCCGCTTCTTCGCCGCCAATGTCGGAATGGCGCCGACCGATTACCGCCGTGCGGCCAAGGTGTTGCGGCCTTAAGGCAGTTCCCCGACGCGATAAAGATACTCTCGATCAAGTCCGTCTCTTTCGCTCCCGTTAGAATGCCGGGAACGCGATCCCATGACGATCGCGACGCCTCGGGAGGATGCGCGTCGATGGCAGGGCATGCAGCAGACATTGAAGCATCGGGAAGCGTCCGGCGGGGCACGGCCGCGGCCGGGACACTTGCGTGAGCAAGTTCATCGAGCGCCATCCGGCATGGGCGCTGATCGCCATCCTCGCGATCGTGGTGCTGCTATGGCTGATCTTTGCGGTCTGGCCGCCGGGCCTTGAGGCGGCAATCGGCCGGAAGCGGGTCTTCCTCAACGCCATCTTCAACGGCATCACGCTCGGCGGGCTTTATTTCCTGGTGGCAAGCGGCTTCACGCTGATCTTCGGCCTGATGCGCAACGTCAATCTGGCGCATGGCTCGCTTTATTTGTTCGGCGGTTATGTCGGCTATGCCGTCAGCGTGTGGACCGGTTCCTGGGTCTTCAGCTTTGTCGTCGCATTTCTTGCCGTGGCGCTGGTCGGTGTCGTCCTGCAGATCTTCGTCTTCCGTCGTATGGAAGGCCAGGACCTGCGGCAGACGATGGTCACGATCGGACTCTCGATCGTGTTCGCCGATCTGATGCTGTGGGCCTTCGGAGGTGATTTCTATCAGATCCAGACCCCGAGCTGGCTGGTCGGACCGATCCAGATGCCGCTCGTCACCGCGGTGAGGTCCACCGGCGAGCCGGTCTACTTGCAATATCCGCTGGTGCGGCTCGTGATCTTCGCCGCCTCCGTCGTGATCGGCGTTGCCATGTGGCTCGCGCTCAATCGCACGCGGGTCGGCATGATCGTGCGCGCAGGCGTCGACGATCGCGACATATTGGCCGCTACCGGTGTCCCGATCCAGCTCGTGTTCGTGCTCGTCTTCGCCCTCGGTGCCGGCCTCGCCGGCATCGCCGGTGTTGTCGGCGGCACTTTCCAGTCGATTTCGCCGGGCGAGGACACGCGTTTCCTGCTCGCCTCGCTGGTGGTCGTGATCGTCGGTGGCATGGGCTCAATTCCGGGCGCAGCGCTCGGCGCCGTCATCATCGGTCTCGCCGAGCAGCTCGGCTCGGTCTACATCCCGACCTACGCGATCGTCGTGACCTTCCTGATCATGGTGCTGGTGCTGGCGCTGCGGCCGCAGGGCCTGCTCGCGAGGCGATGACATGTCGTTGACCCACGCCCAGTTTCAAGCGAGCCGCCCCACCTCAGCGATACGGCGCGCGATGGCCCGCGCCTGGCCGGAACTCAACAACCCCGTCCTCTGGCTGGTCGCGCTGATCCTCGTGATCATGCCGCTGATCGCCAACGGCTTCTTCCTGATCGAGATCTTCGCCACTACCCTGATTCTTGGCGTTATCGCCCTCAGCTTGATGTTCCTGGCAGGCTATGGCGGCATGGTCAGCCTGATGCAGCTCACCATTGCCGGCTTCGCAGGTTACATGGTCGCGGTGATCGGCGTGAGCGCCAACACCAATATCAGCATGGGCTGGCCGTGGTGGCTGGCGACCCCGATGGCGCTCGCGCTTGCAACGCTCTTCGGCACGCTTGGCGGCGCGCTCGCGGTGCGCACCGAGGGCATCTACACCATCATGATCACGCTCGCGATCGGCGCGGCGTTCTACTACTTCACCAACCAGAACTGGCCGATCTTCGGTGGCCATACCGGCATCAACACCGTCGCCACCCCGCATTTCCTCGGCGTCAACTGGCGCTCCGACATTCCCTTTTATTACGTCACGCTCGGCGTCGCCGCGCTCTGCTATTTCGCGGTGCAGTATCTGTCGCGCGCGCCGTTCGGCCTCGCCTTGCAGGGCGTGCGCGACAATCCTCGCCGCATGGCCGCACTTGGCTTCAATGTCAACGCGCATCGGGTCGCGGCCTATGCGCTCGCCTCTTTCATCGCCGGGCTTGGCGGTGTCCTGCAGGTCTGGAACTACCGACAGATATCGCCCGGCTCGGTCAGCGTCGGAGCCTGTATCGATATCCTGATCATCGCGGTGGTCGGCGGCATTACGAGGCCGATCGGCCCCTTCATCGGCGCATTCATCTTCGTCATGTTACGCACCTTTGCCCTCGACTTCCTTGTCAAGTTCGGGCTCGACGGCAACCGCTTCCGGCTTTTGATCGGCCTCGGTTTCCTCGCCATCGTGTTCTGGTCCTCCGACGGCGTGGTAGGACTCTGGGAAAGCTGGCGCCGCCGCAACGCGCCCGCCCCAACCGGCCCGAATGGAAACCGCCATGGATAGCGTCGCGCAACGCCTGTTCGCGGTTGGCGCCGGCGCCGCGCTGGAGCTGCGCGGTGTGACGCGGATGTTCGGCGCCCTCGCGGCGCTGACCGACGTCACCATCACGGTGAGGCCGGGCGAACGGCGCGCCGTGCTTGGCTCGAACGGCGCCGGCAAGACGACGCTGTTCAACTGCATCACCGGCGACTTCCCGCCCTCCTCCGGCACGATCCGCTTCTTCGGCGAAGACATCACCCATTTCCCGCCCTATGAGCGGATCCGCCGCGGCCTGCGCCGTACCTACCAGATCTCCGCGCTGTTTCCCGGTCTTACGGTGCAGGACAATGTCTATCTCGCCTGCTGCGGCGTTTCGCGAGGACGCTTTTCTCCGCTCCGGCCCGGCGTGAACGATGCGCTGATGCATGCTGCCGACGCGCTGGTACAGGCGGTCCATCTGATGCCAGTTAAGGAGCAGCGCGTTTCCGAACTTGCCCACGGACAGCAGCGCCAGCTCGAGATCGCGCTCGCGCTCGCCGGGGCACCGCGCTTCATCCTGTTCGACGAGCCGGCGGCAGGGCTGTCGCCGGCCGAGCGGCTCGAGCTGATCGAGATCCTGACCTCGCTGCCAGCGCATATCGGCTACATCATCATCGAACACGACATGGACGTCGCGCTGCGGGTGGTCGAGAGTGTAACGATGATGCACAACGGCCGCGTCTTCAAGGAGGGCCTGCCCCGCGAAATCGAATCCGATCCCGAGGTGCAGGAGCTTTATCTCGGAGCCGGCCATGAGTGAAGCGCGCCGTTCCACGCCCGCCCTCGAGGTGAAGGGCCTCGACGTCTACTACGGACATTCGCATGCGCTGCAGGGCGTCGACCTTACGCTCGACAGCGGCGTGTTCTCGGTGGTCGGTCGCAACGGCATGGGCAAGACCACCCTGTGCAAGACCATCATGGGCCTCGTGCCGGCCAGCGGCGGCTCGGTTCGCATCCGCGGCGAAGAAGCCATCGGGCTGAGCCCGGCCCGGATCGCGCGCCTCGGCGTCGGTTACGTCCCGCAGGGCCGGCGTCTGTGGCGCTCGCTCAGCGTCACCGAGCATCTCGAACTCGCCGCTGGAATGCGGCGCGGTCCCTGGACGATCGAACGCATCTACGAGACCTTCCCCTCGGCTTGCCGAACGCAAGGGCCACGGCGGCAGTCAGCTCTCCGGTGGCGAGCAGCAGATGCTTGCAATCTCGCGCGCGCTTCTAACCAATCCGCATCTGCTGATCATGGACGAGCCGACCGAAGGATTGGCGCCGGTAATCGTCGCCCAGGTCGAGGAGATGCTGGTGCGCCTCGGCGAGGACGGCGACATCTCGGTGCTCGTCATCGAGCAGAATATCGGCGTGGCAACGGCGATTTCCCGGAATGTCGCCATCATGGTCAATGGCCGCGTCAACCGTATCATCGAATCCGCGCGCCTTGCCGCCGATCGCGACCTGCAGCAGCGGCTCCTCGGCGTCGGGCTCCACGGCGACCTTGACTTGGATGTCGAAGCACGTCCCGCACCGGCGGAAACCGACAGCGAGCCGCGGCCCGCACGGAGCAGGGGACCGGCGCGGATCTTCATCTCCAATCCCACGCTGCCGACGCGCTGGTCGCAGCCGGCGCCGATCGCGCGCATCGAGGCCGCCGCACGCACCGTCTCGGTGGGCATCACGCGACTTGAGGAAGTCGCACGGCACAGGCGCGAGCCGGCTATGGCCCAAACTTCCGGACCACCGGTCGTGCTGGTCGTGGGCACGCTCGATACCAAGGGCGCAGAGCTGCGCTTCATACGGGACATCATAGCGGAGAATGGCCTGCGCACCCGCCTGGTTGACCTCTCTACCAGCGGCAAGGCTTCCGCCTGCGACGTCTCTGCGCAGGAGATCGCACTGAATCACAGCCGCGGCGGATCGGGCGTATTCGGTTCCGATCGCGGGGCATCGGTGACGGCAATGGCGGATGCCTTTGCCAAATGGCTGCGCCGGCAGGGCAATGTCGCCGGCATCATCTCCGCGGGCGGTTCGGGCGGCGCTTCGCTGGTGGCACCAGGCATGCGCACCCTGCCCGTCGGCGTGCCGAAGATGATCGTGTCGTCGGTGGCTTCGGGTGATGTCGGCCCCTATGTCGGGCCTGCCGACATCACGATGATGTATTCGGTGACCGACGTGCAGGGCCTCAATTCGATCTCGCGCATGGTGCTCGCCAACGGCGCAAACGCTGTTGTCGGCATGGTCAAGGCACGCCCTCAACGAGCGCGCCGCCGGGCAACGCGATACCAGCGCCAGCCTTCCGGCGATCGGCATCACCATGTTCGGCGTAACGACGCCAGCGGTGCAAAAGATCGCGGCCGATCTGCACACCGAGTTCGAATGCCTGGTATTCCACGCCACCGGCGTCGGCGGCCGCTCGATGGAGAAGCTGGTCGACTCCGGCCAGTTGGCGGCGGTCATCGATCTCACGACCACGGAGATCTGCGACCTTCTAATGGGCGGCGTGTTTCCAGCCACCGAAGACCGCTTCGGCGCGGTCATTCGCAGCCATGTGCCTTATGTCGGCTCGGTCGGCGCGCTCGACATGGTCAATTTTGGCGCGCCGGACACGGTTCCCGAGCGCTACCGCCAGCGCAAGTTCCACGTTCACAATCCGCAAGTCACATTGATGCGGACTACGCCGGAAGAGAACGAGCGCATGGGCAAATGGATCGGCGAGCGGCTCAACCAGATGGACGGGCCGGTGCGTTTCTTCCTCCCGGAAGGCGGCGTCTCCGCACTCGACGCGCCGGGCCAGCCGTTCTGGGATGCGGACGCCGACGCAGCGCTTTTCCGCGCGCTGGAACGGACCGTGCGCCAGACCGGCAACCGCCAGCTCATTCGCGTCAAGAACAACATCAACGATCCCGAGTTCGCCGCCACGATGGTCAGCGCGTTCCGACCTCTGCTCGGACGCGCTGGTGGTCGGCGGAGAGTGGTGAGGTGACCCATGGCCCGGTTTGAACGCGCGGCGCTGTTGAAGAAGTTCCACCAGATGGCGGCCAGGGGCGAACCGATCGTCGGCGGCGGCGCCGGCACCGGGCTATCGGCCAAATGCGAGGAGGCCGGCGGCGTCGACCTGATCGTGATCTACAATTCCGGCCGCTACCGCATGGCCGGCCGCGGCTCGCTTGCCGGGCTGATGCCCTATGGCGACGCCAACGCGATTGTATTGGAGATGGCCGGCGAAGTGCTTCCGGTCGTTACCCGGACGCCGGTGCTCGCCGGCGTCAACGGAACCGACCCCTTCCGCAACATGGACATCTTCCTGGATCAGTTGAAGGCACTGGGCTTTGCCGGCGTTCAGAACTTCCCCACCGTCGGCCTGATCGACGGCACTTTCCGCATCAATCTCGAAGAGACCGGCATGTCTTATGCGCTGGAGATCGATATGATCGCGAAAGCGCGCGACAAGGACATGTTGACGACACCTTACGTCTTCAGCGAGGCGGAGGCCGCAGCGATGGCGATCGCCGGCGCCGACATCATTGTCTGCCATCTCGGCCTCACCACGGGCGGCTCGATCGGTGCGCAGACCGCACTGAGGCTCGAAGACTGCCCCGCGCGCATCGACACCTGGGCGGCGGCCGCGCTCAGCGTCAATCCCCGCATCCTCGTGCTTGCGCATGGCGGCCCGATCGCGAACCCCGCCGACGCCGATTTCATCATGAAGAACACCCGCAACTGCCACGGCTTTTACGGCGCCTCATCGATGGAACGCCTGCCCGTGGAGCAGGCGCTGACGGATCAGGTTCGAAAATTCAAGGCGATCGGCGCGCTGAGCGCCGAGACCAAGGGAGGCAACAATGTCGGGGAATCTGGTTGGTGAATTGATCCTCTGGCTCATCGTCGTAATCGCCGCGATCGTCATTGGCGTGTACATCGTGAACTGGCTCTATCATCGCTCATCGAAGGAAGTCTCCTTCGTCCGCACCGGCTTCCTCGGCGAGCGCGTCGTGATCAACGGCGGCGCCTTCGTGCTGCCATTCATTCACGACTACACGCCCGTCAACATGAACGTGTTGCCGATGGGGGTCGTGCGCTCCAGGCAGGATGCCGTCATCACCCGCGACCGCATGCGAGTCGACATCGAGGCGGACTTTTACGTCCGGGTGCAACCTACCCGGGACGCCGTTTCGATCGCGGCTGCTACGCTCGGTCGCCGCACCATGGCACCCGAGCAACTCCATGCCCTCCTTTCCGGCAAATTCGTCTCCGCTATCCGCTCCGTTGCTGCGGAAATGACGATGGAGCAGATGCACGAGCAGCGCGGTGATTATGTCGCGCGCGTCAAGGCCGCCGCTGCCGAGGCGCTGGCGCAGAACGGCCTTGAGCTGGAATCGGTCGCAATCACGGACCTCGACCAGACCGACCTCGAATATTTCAATCCCTCGAACCGCTTCGACGCGGAAGGTCTGACCCGCCTGATGGAGGACATCGAGGCCAGACGCAAACTGCGCAACGACATCGAGCAGGACTCGATGATCAAGATCCGAACCCGAAACCTCGAGGCCGAGCGGCAGGCGCTTGATATCGAGCGCGAGAGTGAGACCGCCCCGCCTCGAGCAGGAGCGCGACATCGAGATGCGCCGCGCCCTGCAGCGGACGGAAGTGGCGCGCGAGCGCGCGTTGCGCGAGACCGAAGCCGAACAGGCCCAGATCACGGCGCGCGAAGCGATCGAGAAGGCACGAATTGCCAACGAGCAGGCTATTGCCGAGGCTCGCATCGCGTCCGAGCGCGAGACGAGGCAGAAGGAAATCGAGCGCACGCGCGCGGTGGAAGAAAAGGAACTTCTGGCACGCGAGGAGATCGAAAAGGCCCGCATCGCCAACCAGCGGGCGGTCGATACCGCACGCATCGCTTCCGAGCGCGAGGTACGCCAGCGCGAGATCGAGCGCATGCGGACGGTGGAAGAAGCTGAGATTGCGGCGCGCGAAGCGATCGAGAAGGCGCGCATCCTCCAGGATCGCGTCGTTACCGATGCGCGCATCGCCAACGAAGAAGATACACGGCGGCGCGAGATCGAGCGCACCCGCGCGGTCGAAGAAGCGGAGATCACGGCGCGCGAGGCAACCGAGAAGGCGCGCATCACCCAGACCATGACCGTCAATGTCGAACGCATCAGCTCCGACGAACGCACCCGTGCCCTCGAAATTCAACAGGTGCGTACGATCCAGGAGGCCGAGATCGAGGCGCAGAAGGCGGTCGAGGCCGCGCGGATCGCTCGGGAGCGTACGCTGGCGGCCGAGCGCATCGGCGCGGAGCACGCCACGCGCAAACTCGAGATCGAGCGCAATCAGGCCATCGAGATCGCCGGCATCACCGCGCGCGAGGCCACCGAAGCCTCACGGATCGCCCAGGAGGAGCGGGTTCGCGCGCTCGAGATCACGCGCAACCGCACGGTCGAGGAAGCCGACATCGCCTCGCGCGAAGCCATTGAAGCGGCCCGGATTGCGCAGGAGAAGACGGTCGCCGCCCAGCGCATTCGCGCCGAGAAGGAGACCCGCGGGCTCGAGATCGACCGCACCGAGGCGATCGAGGCGGCCGAGCTGAAGCGCCGCGACGCCATCGAGCGGCGACGCATCGACGTTGAACTTGCGCTCGAGAGCGAGCGCATCGCCTCCTCCAAAACCCGCGAGGTGCTCAATATCGACCAGAAAAAGGCGATCGAGATCGCCGACGAGGAGCGCGTGATCGCCCTCGCCGCCAAGCGATCCGAACGGATCGACGCCGATCGGCAGGTCAAGCAGGCGGAGCTCAATGCCCGCAAGGAAGTCGATACGACGGACGTTTCGCGCGAGCAGGCGCTGGAGGCTGCACGGATCGCGCGCCGCCGCGCGATCGAACAGCTCGAAGTCGCCCGCGTCCAGTCGCTGCAGGAAGCCGAGATCGCCTCGCGCGAGGAAGTGGAGCGGGCGCGTATCGCCTCCGATCGGGGCCTCGACGAGGCCCGGATCGGCCGCGAACGCGAATTGCGCAAGCTCGAGGTCAACCGCGAAAAGGACGTCGAGACGGCGCTGATGGAGAAGGCGATTGCCCTTCACGAGAAGTCACTGGAGGAATCCGCGGCCAGGGCGGCGGCGGAGAATGCACGGGTGCACGCGACGGAAGCGGCCGAGCGCGTCGTCACCGCGCGCGAAAGCGAGATCGCCAAGCGGCGCAAGACCATCGAGGTACTGCTCGCCGAGAAACAGGCCGAAGAGACGCGGATCGCGGCCGAAGCCGAGCGCGTACGCGCCGCGGTCGAGGCTGAGGCGCAGCGCTTGCTCAACGAGGCGGAGAACGTACTCACCGACCAGGCACGCTATTCGCTGTTCCGCCGCAAGCTGCTCGACCGGATCGAGGGCATCGTGCGCGAAAGCGTCAAGCCGATGGAAAAGATCGAAGGCATCCGCATTCTCCAGGTGGACGGCCTCAACGGCGGCGGCGGAGGCAGCGGTCGCAGCGCTACCGACGAAGTCATCGACTCGGCGCTGCGCTACCGCGTGCAGGCACCGCTGATCGACTCGATCCTCGCCGACATCGGCGTCGAGGGCGGAAGCCTTGCCAAGATGCCCGGCCTCATTCGTGAGGCGCGCGACATGCAGGGCATTAGGGATACGGCGTCGCGGAAGGGCGGGGAAAGCAAGCCGGCTGCGCCTGCGCAGATTCCACCCACCGGCGCGCCGCGAGCGGAGCGCCCGCCGCGCAAGAAGGAGTGAGAGCCGCCCGCCATGGCCAGGGTTTATGTTTCAACCGTCGTCAACGCCCGCAACGATCGCGTTTGGGCCCGCGTGCGCGACTTCAACGGCTTGCCGAACTGGCATCCCGCGATTGCGGAAAGCCGCATCGAGGGCGGCGAGCCCGCCGACAAGATCGGTTGCGTGCGCGACTTCCGCCTGCGCAATGGCGACCGCATCCGCGAAAAGCTGCTGGGGCTGTCCGACTACGACATGTTCTGCACCTACTCCATCCTGGAGTCACCGATGGGGGTGGAAAACTACGTTGCCACGCTGCGCCTGACGCCGGTCACCGATGGCGACCAGACCTTTGCCGAATGGACCGCCGAGTTCGACTGCGCGCCGGAACGCGAAACCGAACTCATCGCCAATATCGGCGGCGGCGTGTTCCAGGGCGGCTTCGACGCCCTGAAACGGGCTTTCGGAGGATAGCGTGCCGCACATCGTCAAAAGCACCATCCTCGATGCACCGACCGACACGGTCTGGCATGTGCTCCGCGATTTCAATGGGCACGACCGCTGGCATCCGGCGGTCGCGACGAGCGCCATCGAGCGCGCCCAGGCGGCCGACAAGATCGGCTGCGTCCGCCGCTTCAAGCTCAAGGACGGCTCGGAACTGCGCGAGCAATTGCTTGCGCTGTCCGATCTCGAGCAGACCTTCAGCTACTGCCTGCTCGATACGCCGATCCCGATGTTCAACTACGTGGCGCACGTCCGCCTGCTCCCCGTCACCGACGGCGACCGCACCTTCTGGCAATGGGAATCGCGATTCACGACCCGGCCCGAGGACCGGGACGGCATCACGAAGATGGTGGCGGAGCAAATCTACCAGGCGGGGTTCGAGGCCGTTCGCCACCACCTGAAGGAGGCCGCTTGAGCGCGGAGGAAAACCCATGCCGATCACGGTAAGGACGTTTGCGAGTTCCGGTGAGGCGGCGGCGGCATTGTCCGCCGATCGCGGGGCGCGCTACCTCGGCGGCGGTACGCTGGTGATGCGGGCGCTGAACGAGGGTGATATCTCGATTTCCACGGTCGTGCGTGCGAACGATCATGCGCTAATGCGGATCGACGCGGCGGGACGGCGTGTCACGATCGGCGCCGGCGTGACCTTTGCGCGCATCCTGGCCGAGCGCGATCTTGCCTTCCTGCACGCCCCTGCCCGTTCGATCGGCGGCCCGGCGGTGCGTAACATGGGCACCATAGGCGGCAATCTGTTCGCGCCTAATCCGTATGGCGACTTCACGGTTGCCCTGCTCGCCCTTGATGCGGCGGTTTCCGTGCAGGGCGGCCTTGGCAGCCGCGACGTGCCGATTGAGGAATTTTTGCAATCGCGCGAGCGGCAGGCCGGCACCCTCGTGCTCTCGATCTCGTGCCAGAAACCCGCAAGCGCCGAGGCGTTCCGCTACCGCAAGATCACCCGCATCAAGCCGAAAGGCGGCTCGGTCATCACGCTTGCCGCACATCTGCCTGTCAGCAGCGGCCGTATCGTCGGCGCCCGCATTGCACTCGGCTCGATGGCGCCGACGCAAATTCGCGCCCGCGCGGCCGAGCGCGCGCTGGAGGGACGTTCGCTCGATGCATCGACGATTGGCGCCGCCACGGCGGCGGCCGTCGAAGGGACTTCTCCCGGCGACAACGCGCTCGCGAGCGCCTGGTACCGGCGCGAGATCGTCGGCGTACACCTGCGACGTCTGTTGTCCGGTCAGGAATAGGATTCGCCATGGCCAAGACCGCCCTGCAATTTCACCATAACGGCCGCGATGTCGCGATCTTCGTCGACGGCGGCACCAATCTCCTGGTCGCGCTGCGCGAACTGATCGGCGACATGACGCCGAAATTCGGATGCGGCCAGGGGGATGCGGCGCCTGCAGCGTGCTGATCGACGGCGAACTCCACCTCTCCTGCCTCACGCTGGCCGAGACCGTCGCCGGACGGTCCGTGGAAACGCTTGATGGGATCAAGGACGGGCCCAGTCTGCATCCGCTGCAGCGTGCCTTTGCCGACAATTTTGCCGCACAATGCGGCTACTGCACGCCCGGCATGCTGATGGCCGCCAAAGCATTGCTCGACCGCAACCCTTCACCGAGCCGCGCCGAGGTCGTCGAGGCTATCTCCGGGAATATCTGCCGCTGCACCGGCTACGAACCCATCATCAACGCCGTGCTCGCCGCCGCTTCCGGCAGCCGTGCCCGCGCCTGAAGGATTTTGCCATGCTGGAACTGCGCAAGGACATCTTCGCCGACGAGCGCGACGACAACCTGAAGGAAATCGGCAAGGGAACGCAGCGGCAGGACATGCTCGGGCATGTCACGGGCACCTCGCCCTATTTCGACGACCACAAGCTGCAGGGCATGCTGCATCTGAAAGTGGTCCGCAGCACACATTCCCATGCGCGCCTGCGCCGCATCGACACCAGCGAGGCGGAGCGTTCGCCGGGCGTGCGCAGGATCATCCGCGGTTCTGATGTGCCGCGCAACCTCAACACGCTGCTCAGCCTGATCAATTTCGGCAAGGACGACGAGCCGTCGCTGGCCGTCGACAAGGTGCGCTACAAGGGCGAGCCGATCGTCGCCATCGTCGCCGACAGTCCGCGCGATGCCTATGAGGCCATGGCGAAGGTGCGGATCGACTACGAGCCGCTGCCGGCGGTGTTCGACGTCGAGGACGCCTTGAAGCCTAGCGCGCCCGTGGTCAACGACACCTATCCGAAGAACGCATTCATCTATCACGACGTCTACGATCACCAGAAGCTGCGCTTCGGCGACGCCGACCAGGGGCTGGCCGGGGCCGATCATGTGTTGGAACAGCGCTACCAGATGTCGCCGATCGAGCATGCGCCGACCGAAACCAATGGCTCGATCGCGGCGCCCGACACCAACGGACGCTACATCGTCTACACCTCGACGCAGGCGCTGTTCTTTTCGCTCGACACCTGCGCCAAGATCCTCGATGTGCCTTCCAACACTTTCCACTTCATTGGCGGGACGGTGGGCGGCGGGTTTGGCGGCAAGGTGGATACGTTGACCGAGCCGCTCTGCATTCTCGGCGCCATGCTGACCGGACGCCCGGTACGCTATTTGTTCGGCCGCGAGGAGGAGATGCAATACGGTCCGCCGCGCGGCGCCGAGCGCATCTACATCAAGGATGGTGTAATGCGCGACGGCCGCATCGTCGCACGCAAGATCCGCGCTTACTTCGACAGCGGTGCCTATACGAGGCTATCGAGTTACGCCGCCGTCAAATGCGCGGCGCATCTTCCGGGCCCCTACACCATCCCCAACGTCTACGGCGACGTCTATTGCGTGTTCACCAACCGCACGCCGGCGACCGCCATGCGTGGCTTCGGCGTCACGGCCATGGATTTTGCGATCGAGTGCCAGATGGACAAGCTCGCGCATCTCGTCGGCATGGACCCGATGGAATTCCGCATCCTCAATGCCTACCGTGACGGCGACATGAAGGCGCACCGGCGCGAGGCCAAGAACACCGCGTTGATCGAATGCGTTCAGGTCGCCGCGGAAAAGGCCAAGTGGCCGATCCGCGAGGAGTTCAGGCGCATGTCATCGCGCACCGATGGCGGTGGCAGCCGCGGCATGGTGCCGCCGACGCCGCGGGACGCGCAGGCGCCGCCCGTTGCGGCATCCCGGCAGCGCACAACATACGATCGCGCCGCCGCGGCGATGCGTGAGCCGCCACCCCCGATGCCGCCGACGCCACCTCCCCCCCTCTCCCCCGCGGCCGCAGGGGGGGCGCCGTCGCACGGCGCCACCCGTTCCTCTTCCGTCTTCGGAACCAGGAGACGCTGACCATGGCAACGCATCGCGGACGCGGCATTGCGTCGATCAACTATCCCATCGGCATGAATCTCGGCGGCGACCCCAGTCAGGCGCTGGTCCATTCCAATCCCAGCGGCAAGTTCACAGTGGCACTTTCCTCGATCGACCTCGGCCAGGGCATGAAGTCGGTGACCCGGCAAATCTGCGCAGAGACGCTCGGCGTGCCGGTCGAGGACGTCTACGTCGACACCGCCGATTCTGACACCGGACCGCACTGCATGGGATCGTTCGCCTCGCGCGGCACGCATCGGGTCGGCAACGCCGTCATGGCCGCGGCCAGGGAAGCGCGCGGCGTGATGATGGACGCGGCCGCCGAGGAACTGGAAGTCAACGCGGCCGATCTCGAAACCGACGGCCGCGGCAACATCCACGTCAAGGGCGCCCCGCATCGCTCGATCTCGACTAAGGATGTGGCGATCGCCGCCCAGTTCAAGCAGGGCAAGACGATCTCCGGACGCGGCATATTCCTGGTGCCGCTCTCCGATGTCGACCCTGAAACCGGCGAGATGTCGCCGGCGACCTGCTACGCCCATGCCTGCCTGGTCGCCGAGGTCGAGGTCGATGACGAGACCGGCGAAGTGGCAATGGTCCGGATGGACAGCGCCTACGAACTGGGCCGCGCGCTCAATCCGCGACTGGTCGAGCAGCAGCTCGTCGGCGGCGCCTGGATGGGGATCAGTCACGCACTCTACGAAACGCCCGAGCCCTATTATCCCGACCCCAACCACGGACCGCGCGACTTCGTCGAATATCTGATGCCGGGCCCCGGCGACATCTGCCCGCACGACATCGCGGTGCTGGAACGCCCGGCCGCCGATGGCCCGTTCGGCGCCAAGGGACCGGGCGAAATGTGCGCCAATCCTGTGCTGCCGGCGGTGGCGAATGCGATCTTCAACGCCGTCGGCGTGCGGATCGATGATTTGCCGATCACACCGGAAAAGGTCCTCCGGGCGATCAAGGCCCAGGGCGGCGCGCGGCCGCAGGCGCGGCGCTGAGGCAGGACACATGCCGGTTCGCAGCAACATCGTCGGCATCGACAGCCCGGAGGCGCTCGAGAAGGCGCTGCGGGCGGCCTATTATCTCGCGGACGACGCGATTGCGACCGCATCCTATCTCGCGCTCGCGCTCGGCAAGCCGTTGCTGCTGGAAGGCGCGCCCGGCGTCGGCAAGACCGAAGCCGCCAAGGCGATTGCCGCGGTGCTCGGCCGCAAGCTGATCCGCCTGCAATGCTACGAGGGCATTGACGCAGCGGCCGCGCTCTATGAGTGGAACTATCCGCGCCAGATGCTGGCGATCCGTCAGGCGGGCGAAGAGAGCATCGACATCTATGGCGAGGCTTTTCTGATCGAGCGGCCGATGCTCGCGGCCCTGCGCGCGCCGGATTCGACGGTGTTGCTGATCGACGAGATCGACCGCGCCGACCAGGAGTTCGAAGCCTTCTTGCTCGAATTCCTCTCCGACTTCCAGATTTCCATTCCCGAGCGCGGCACACTGCGCGCCGCCGAACATCCGGTCGTGGTGCTGACGTCGAACCGGACGCGGGACCTGCACGAGGCGCTGCGGCGCCGATGCGTCTATCACTGGATCGACTATCCGACGGAAGAGCGCGAGGCGCGCATCGTCATGATGCGGGCCTCCAGCGTGGCCCAGTCGACTGCGCGCTGTCGTCGCCGCCGTCGGCAAGCTGCGGCAGGGAACCGCTCAGCAAGGCCCCAGGGATCGCCGAGGCCGTCGATTGGGCGGAGGCCGCGACGCTGCTTCACACAGGCGGCGCGCGCTGGCCGGATGCGTTCAAGCGATCGATTGGCGTCGCGCTCAAGGACGAGGAAGATCTGCACTATATCTCCCCCCGGCTCGACGCGCTGATTGCGGAGGCTGCCGCGTGAGCGACGAACTTTTACTGCCGCGAGCCATCCGCGTCTTCATTTCCTTTGTCGCGCTGCTGCGGGCCAATGGCTTTGCAGTCGCGCCCGAACAGACCACCGCTTTCCTTGCATCCTTCGAATTGCTCGGGCCGCGCAGCCTGGAACAGATCCGCAAGGCTGGGCTCGCGACCCTTGCGCCTCCTCCGGAGCGGCGCGCGACCTACGACCGGCTGTTCGACCTTCACTTCCGTGGCAGCGAAGCAATCGAGCGGGCCGATGGCGACGACGAAGAGATCATTCGCCTGCAGGAGGAAGGACGCGGCGAGGACGAGCCGCCGCTGGCCGACGAGGTCAACAAATCCGGCCTTGCCGCAGCCCGTGCCGAAGCTCTGGTCGAACGCCGCTTTGTGCACGAGGCAACCGGCGATGCACTGCGCCGGCTGTCCCGTGAGGCGACTGAACGGCTGCCTCGACGTCGCGGCCATCGGCGCAGGCGCGCGCGGCGCGGCCCGTTCGCCGACTTGCGCCGTACCTTGCGCGAGAGCGTGCGCAATGATGGCGAAGTGCTGCGGCTGGGGCGCTTGAGACGGCGCACGCGGCCACGGAGGATCCTGCTGCTGATTGACGTATCCGGCTCTATGAAGGCGCGCACCGCTGAAAATATGCGGCTCGCGCATGCACTCTCGCAGGCGGCGAGCAATGTCGAGGTATTCACCTTCGGCACAAGGCTTACGCGCGTGACCCGCGCGCTGCGTCTCAAGCGTCGCGAGCAGGCGCTGAACGCCGCCGCGCATCTCGTCAGCGACTGGGATGGCGGCACCCGCATCGGCGATGCGCTGCAGGCGTTTTTGGCCGTGCCGAGATTCGGTGGCTACGCGCGCGGCGCCGCCGTCGTGATCGTTTCCGACGGATTGGAGCGCGGCGATCCCGCCGCCCTTCGCGACGCGGTTGCGAAATTATCGCGGCGCGCCTGGCGCATCAGCTGGTTGACCCCGTTGGCGACGGCGCCGGGATCCGGCCGCAAACCGAGGCACTGATCGCAATCCAGCGCTTCGTCGATGATCTCGTTGACGGCGGATCGAGCGCAGCGGTGGTCTCGCATCTGCTGTCGCTTGGAACAAGGAGAGCTGCGTGACCGACATCGTCGACGGACATCATCATATCTGGCGCCAGGCGGATCTGACGTGGCTGTCCGGTCCGATGCAGCCCCGTATCTTCGGGCCGTATGAACCGATCCGCCGCGACTATCCGATTCGCGAATATCTCGACGATCTCACGGGCTCAGGTGTCACTCGCTCGGTTTACGTGCAGACCAACTGGCCCAATGACCGATTTGAAGACGAAGCAGCGTGGGTGCAGCAGACCGCGAATGAGCACGGATGGCCGCATGCCATCGTCGCCTATGCCGATTTTGGGGTCGACGACGTGCGCCCGCAGCTCGACCGTCTCGCACGCTATTCGCTGGTGCGCGGCGTGCGCATGCAACTGCACTGGCACGAAAACCCGCTCTACCGTTTCGCTGCGCGGCCTGATCTCTGCACCGATCCCGTGATCCGGCGCAACGTCGGGCGGCTTGCCGATTACGGCTGGAGTTTTGATCTGCAGGTATTCGCAGCCCAGATGGCGGACGCCGCCGGCCTTGCCGAAGCCTGTCCCAAGGTAACCCTTCATCCTGCAGCATGCAGGGATGTGGGAAGACCGGTCACCGGAAGGCCGCGCCGCCTGGCGTGCCGGCATGGCGCGGCTCGCACGCTGCCCGAACGTCGTATCCAAGCTTTCGGGACTTGGCACCTTCATCCACCGCAACGATGTCGCGCACATCACCGATGTCCTTGAAGACACCGTGGCGATCTTCGGTGCCAAGCGTCTGTTCGGATCGAATTTCCCGATCGAAAAAGCTTTGGACCAGATATCGCGACCTCGTCGACGCCTACCGCACGGCGGCGGCGCGGCTTCGCCCGGAACAGCGCGACGCCATTTTCGCAGCGACGGCCACGCGAGTCTATCGGCTTGGGCCGTGAGGTGGCACGCAGCAATAAAAGATAAATGAAGATTGGGACTCGGGAGGGAATAGATGCCGTTGGAGATCAAGATCCTGGACTATGGCGATATCGAGCTCAGATCGAGTTTCCTCGTGCTCGGGCGTGACTGCGGCCGCACCCGCCGCGTGCTGACCCTCGGCTTTCTCGTCATCGGCGGCCCCTACCCCGTCGTGGTCGACACCGGCTATCGTTCCAACCAGATCATGGAAACGCTGGGCATGCGCGGTCTGCAGTTCCACGAGAACATGATCGAGAACCAGCTCGCGCGGCACGGCGTCCGCATGGGCGACGTGCGCTTCGTTTGCCATACGCATCTTCATATCGACCATGCCGGCAAAGACGACCTGTTCCCGATGAATACGACCGTAGTTCTCAATCGCCGCGAGCTCGAATATTCCGTATCCGGATTGATGCATCCGCAATATCCCGCACCCGACATCAAGCACCTGATCGACCGCCTCCATACCAAAAGCGCGCTGCGCTTTCTCGATCTCGAACTCACCGGTCCAGTCGAACTGATGCCGGGCGTCTATTGCGAGGCCGCCAATGCCCATACCGAAGGCTCGATGAATATCCATGTTCACACCGCCGACGGCATCGCGACGATCTGTGGTGACGTAATCTATGACTTCAACGATCAGATCGTGACGCCCTTCAACGAAATCCACGATGCCGAGCCTCGCACCACCGGCAACCACGGCACCAGCAAGCGGGCGGAAAAGGCCGCGATCAAAAAGCTCCTGAGCAGCTCTCGCTACCTTCTCCCCGTTCACGACAGACCCGCCAAGATCGAAGGCGGCGCGGTGGTCGGACGGCTGCATGACCAGGTGCCCGGTCCTGTCGTGCAGAGCCTGCCACAGCGCAACTGGTTTCCGGCGTGAAGCGCGAAGGACGCAACCGATGACGCATGTCACCCTGCGGACCGAGTTCGAAGATCTGATCGATCCCTATGCGCCGGTCGGCCAGGTGGGGACGGGCTTCGAGTTCATGGAAGGACCGATCTGGCATCCTGTGGATCAGTATCTGCTGTTCTCCGACATGCCCGCCGACGTACGCCGGCGCTGGGACATACCACGCGGCGTCGTCGAAGTCAGGCGTCCGTCGAACAAGTGCAACGGCATGACCTACGACGCCGAGCTGAACCTCATCGTCTGCGAGCATGCCACGTCCTCGCTCATTCGCGAACGGCCCGACGGGCGGCGCGAGGTGCTTGCCTCGCATTTCGAAAACCAGGAACTCAATAGCCCGAACGACGTCTGCGTCCATTCCGGCGGCGCGGTCTATTTCAGCGACCCCTGGTACGGGCGCATGCCGGTTTATGGTGTCGAGCGGCCGCGGCAACTCGGTTTTCAGGGCGTCTATCGCGTGCCGCCCGGCGGCGGCGCGCCAAAACTCCTGGTCGACCGTCATCTGTTCGACCAGCCGAACGGACTGTGCTTCTCGCCGGACGAACGCGTGCTCTACGTCAACGATACCGTGCAGGCGCTGATCCGCGTCTTCGACGTCGATGCCGATGGCTCCTGTCAAATCCGCGCGTCTTGCCAGCGGGATCCGATCGGAACTCGAGCCCGGGCTGCCCGACGGCATGAAATGCGACCAGCGCGGCAATGTCTGGGTGACCGCGCCTGGCGGCGTCTGGGTCTACTCGCCGGCCGGGGATCTGCTCGGCAAGGTCCGTCTTCCCGAGCTTGTCGCCAACCTCACCTGGGGCGGCCCCGATTTCCGGACGCTCTATCTGACCGCGACACATTCGGTCTATGCGATCCCCATCAAGGTTGGGCCGCGGCACGAACCCTATATGAGCGGCAAGCGTAGCGGCGCTGGCGCTGCTTCCACGGCGCCAGCGCCCAATTTGGCGGGCGGCGACATGCAACTTGATCCGCAACGCTGCGCGATGATCATCCAGGATCTGCAGAACGACGTGATCATGGACGGCGGCGCATTCGCGGACTCCGGCGCGCCCGCCCACGCCCGCGAACAGCGCGTCGTCGACAATGTCCGCCGCCTCGCGGAGGCTGCACGGGCGCGCGGCGTCGTCATCATCCATGTCTGGTTCATCGTCGAGCAAGGAGCGCCCGGCGTTACACTCAACGCGCCCTTGTTCGAGGGGCTGGTCGACAGCAGGGCCATGGTGCGCGGTAGCTGGGGTGCGGCCCCGGTTTCGGGACTCGAGCCGTGCGCCGGCGACTTCGTCGTCGAAAAGATGCGCATGAGCGCCTGGGAAGGCACCCGGCTGGAAACCATCCTCAAGGCGACCGGCCGCGACATGATCATCAATACCGGCGCATGGACGAACATGTCGGTCGAGCACACCGCCCGCACCGGCGCCGACAAGGGCTATTTCATGATTGTGCCGGAGGATTGCTGTTCGACGATGAACGCCGACTGGCACAACGCCTCGGTCAACTTCGCGCTGCAGAACGTCTCTGTCGTGACCAACGCCGACGCCGTGATTAAAGCGCTTGGATGAAAGGCACGGACGGTGCCGAAGCTACTTCATCTCTCTTGTTCGCCGCGCGCTGACTCTGAATCGAGTGCAGCCGCGCGCGCCTTTCTCGATCATTTCCATCAAGCGCGGCCGGACTGGGACATCGACGTGATGAACCTCTGGAAGGATCACCTTCCGGAATTCGAAGGCTACATCCTGGAAGCAAAGTATACCCGCCTCGGTGGGCGCGCCTTCACCGACTCGCAGCGCGATGCCTTTGCGATTGCCGAACGCATCGCGGTTCGCCTTGCGCTCGCCGAGCGCGTGTTGATCTCGACCCCGATGTGGAATTTCGGCATTCCCTACAAGCTGAAACAATGGATCGATGTAATCACGCAGCCCGGACTGACGTTCCGGTTCGACCCCGCGCAAGGATACCTGCCTCTGCTCAAAGACCGGCCAACCGTTGTGATCCTCGCCAGCGGCAGCGATTTCGTCACCGGCATGAACCGCGGCCGCGTCGACATGGCGACGCCTTTTTGCGCGAGGCGCTCCGCTTCATCGGTATCAGCAACGTGCGCTGCGTGCCGATCGGCCCGACGACCGGTCCGGCTGAAGCGATCCGCGCCGCGCGCAAAAGTGCACATCGTCGTCTCGTCGAGATCGCTGCGAGTTTCTGATCGTGCCCAGCGCAGTCTCACGCATCTGCTGAGGTTTGTGACCGCTTGATTTTTCTTGACCTCACGGGTGCATACGCCGACTTCTTCATCTTGTTGTTATGGCTCAAACCAACCATGTACGCGATTGAATAGACTGGACAATCCCACGCAAGCGGCATGTTCATTTAATCCTTCCAGGACACCCGCGTACCGCAAACAGCCGCGGCCTCGTCGTAGAGCCTTTAGGATTTGTCTTTCGAGAATACCCGGCTGGCGAGCACGTCCGACGCCTCCAGGGACATGATGTCGTCAGCAGTCAGGACACGATCGAGATCGGCGACAAGACGATTGGCTTGGCGCAACCGTATGCGGTCGAGCGCGTTTCGGATCGAGCGTGCGTTGGAGAACAGCGGCTGGGTCTTGCGCGCCGCGATGTAACGGATGAACGCTTCCCGTGCGTCGGCGCTGAACTTGTAGTTCATGTCGTGCAGCATCAGCTCGGCGATGGCGAGCAACTCATAGCCGGAATAATCCGGAAAATCGATGTGATGGGCGATGCGCGAGCGGAAGCCCGGATTGCTGGCGAAGAACTTGTCCATGCGGTCGCCGTAGCCGGCGAGGATCACCACCAGATCCTCTCGCTGCGATCCCATCACCTGCAGCAGAATCTCGATCGCTTCCTGGCCGTAGTCGCGTTCATTGTCTGGCCGATAGAGGTAATAGGCCTCATCAATAAACAGCACTCCACCCATCGCCTTCTTCAGCACCTCCTTGGTCTTCGGAGCGGTGTGGCCGATATACTGCCCCACCAGCTCATCGCGGGTAACCGAGACGACATGGCCGCGGCGGACAAACCCAAGCCTGTGAAGAATGCTCGCGATCCGCAGCGCCACGGTGGTCTTGCCAGTGCCGGGATTGCCAGTGAACGACATATGCAATGTCGGCACATCCGTCGTCAGATCCATGCGCTTGCGGATACGTTCGATCAGCAGCAGCGACGCAATCTCGCGAATGCGGGTCTTGACCGGCTTCAGCCCGATCAGCTCGTGGTCGAGCTGCGTGAGGACCTCCTCGATGCCGACGGCCTCAAGTTCCTCACGCAGATTGACCCTGTCTGTCATTGCTGGGGCATCCATATCGGCGAAACCTCAACGCGCCAGCCGCGCATTTTGAGAAAAACTCCGCCGCCGCTTTCACAGCGACGGAGCAGTGCATCCGGCCTGCGTCGATGAGGGAGTTCCGCGGGCCGGACCGAAGAACCTGGAGCGCTATGCTTATTCCGGATCATGCCCTAACCGTAGCGACGGCCCTCGGGGCGATCGGCCGCGTAGGACTTGGTCGTGTAGCGGATGTTGCGGCCAGCCATCTCATGCCGTTCGAGGCGGAAGCCGGGTTCATCGTTCGGCCGGTTGACGATGAAGGACAGCCGCACCGATTCCCAGCCGTGGCTGGCATCGAACGCCGACAGGCGGATGTAGCTGTTACCATGCACCTTGCGGCATTGATTCAGTTCCATCATCACGCCAGCCGCGTCGCGAAGATCGAACATCGGCAAGCCCCACATTTCCCAGAAATTGTTGCGGGGGTGCGGATCATCGGTGAACTCGATGTTCACCGCCCACCCCTTCTCCAGGCAGTACTGGACCTGACGGGAAATCTGTTCGTCGGTAAGATCAGGCAGGAACGAGAAGCAGCCCTGGGTAATACGCATGATTTCCGCTCCTTACATCGCGACGCTGGGTGTGGGGACGTAGTCGGGCATGTCGGTCGATTCATAGTTGAAGGTGACGTTCTTCCAGACCTCGAGCGCCGATTTCAGCGGCGTACAGGTCTCAGCCGCTTTGGCGAGAATCTCGGGGCCCTCGTGCAGATAGTCGCGGCCCTCATTGCGCGCGAGAATCATCGCTTCCAGCGCAACGCGGTTGGCGGTCGCGCCGGCCTGAATGCCCATGGGATGACCAATGGTACCGCCGCCGAACTGCAAGATCACGTCTTCGCCGAGATGGTCGAGCAGTTGATGCATCTGCCCGGCGTGAATTCCGCCGGACGCTACCGGCATCAGCCGATTGAGGCTGGCCCAGTCCTGGTCGAAGAACACGCCGTGCTCAAGCCGCATCGGATTGTAGTCCTCGCGGCAGATATCGTAATAGCCGCGCGTGGTCGCCGGATCGCCCTCGAGCTTGCCGACCACGGTGCCGGCGTGGATATGATCAACACCGGCGAGCCGCATCCATTTCGCGATGACGCGGAACGAGACACCATGATTGCGCTGCCGCGTATAGGTCGAATGCCCTGCCCGATGCAGATGCAGGATCATGTCGTTGCGGCGCGCCCATTTCGCCATCGACTGGATCGCGGTATAGCCGATCACCAGATCGATCATGATGATGACCGAGCCGAGTTCCTTGGCGAATTCGGCGCGTTCGTACATGTCTTCCATGGTTCCGGCGGTGACGTTGAGATAGGTGCCCTTGATCTCGCCGGACCCGGCCTGCGCCTTGTTGACCGCCTCCATGCAATAGAGGAAGCGCTCGCGCCAGTGCATGAATGGCTGCGAATTGATGTTCTCGTCGTCCTTGGTGAAGTCGAGCCCGCCCTTGAGCGCCTCATAGACCACGCGTCCGTAATTGCGGCCAGAGAGGCCGAGCTTTGGCTTCACGGTGGCCCCCAGCAGCGGGCGGCCGAACTTGTCCATGCGCTCGCGCTCGACCACAATCCCAGTCGCGGGTCCCTGGAACGTCTTCACATACGCTACCGGCAGCCGCATGTCCTCCAGCCGCAACGCCTTCAGCGGCTTGAAGCCGAACACGTTGCCGATGATCGAGGCCGACAGATTGGCGATCGATCCATTCTCGAACAGGTCGAGATCGTAGGCGATGTAGGCGAAATACTGCCCCGGCGAGTTCGGCACCGGATCGACGCGGTAACACTTCGCGCGGTATTTCTCCGCCGCCGTGAGCCGGTCGGTCCACACCACCGTCCAGGTCGCGGTGGAGGATTCGCCCGCCACCGCCGCCGAAGCTTCGATCGGATCGACACCGTCCTGCGGCGTGACCCGGAACAGCGCGATGATGTCGGTGTCCTTGGGAACGTAATCGGGCTCCCAATAGCCCATCTTCTTGTATTCCATGACGCCGGACTTGTAGCGATCCTTGCCGCGGACGGTCATCGAGTGCTGGTTCATGCTGGTCTCCTCATGTTGCGTGCGGCGGCTGGTCGGCACCGTCGGGATCAAAAGGTCATGCGGCATTGGTCATCTCCCCGATACGTGGATCGAGCGCGCCCGATCGATAGCGCTTTGCCATCTCGGCCAATGGAATGACCTTGATCTTCGAGGCGCGCCCCGCAGTGCCGAATTGTTCGAAGCGCTCGCGGCAGAGGTCGCGCAATGCGTCCATCGCCGGCTTGAGGAACTTGCGCGGATCGAATTCGCTTCTGCTTTGGGTTGCGACCTTGCGAAACGCCGCGGCCATCGCCAGCCGGCAGTCGGTATCGATATTGACCTTGCGGACGCCGTGCTTGATGCCGCGAACGATTTCCTCGACCGGCACGCCCCAAGTCTGCGGCATCTCGCCGCCGAACTGGTTGAACGCATCCTGCAGCGGCTGCGGCACCGAGGACGAACCGTGCATCACCAGATGCGTATTCGGCAGTCGGCGGTGGATCTCCTCGACCACCCGCATGGCGAGGATGTCTCCATCCGGCTTGCGCGAGAACTTGTAGGCGCCATGCGAGGTGCCCATCGCGATCGCCAGCGCATCGACCCTGGTGGCGCGGACGAAATCGACCGCTTGGTCAGGATCGGTCAGCAGTTGATCGTGGCTGATTTCGCCTTCGACGCCGTGGCCGTCCTCCTGTTCTCCGCCGCCATGCTCCAGCGAGCCGAGCACGCCCAGCTCGCCTTCCACCGAGGCGCCGATCCAGTGTGCCATATCGACGACGCGACGGGTGATATCGACGTTGTAGTCATAGTCCGCCGGGGTCTTGGCATCGGCTTTGAGCGAGCCGTCCATCATGACAGACGTGAAGCCGTGCTGGAGCGCCGTGGCGCAGGTCGATTCTTCGTTGCCGTGGTCCTGATGCAGGCAGAGCGGAATCTGCGGATGCATCTGCTCCAGCGCATCGATCATCTTCGCCAGCATGATGTCGTTGGCATAGGAGCGGGCGCCCCGCGAAGCCTGGATGATGACGGGCGCATCGACGGCCGCCGCTGCCTCCATGATCGCAAGGCCCTGCTCCATATTGTTGATGTTGAATGCCGGCACGCCGTAGCCGCGCTCGGCGGCGTGATCGAGCAATTGCCTCAGTGTGATTCTTGCCATCGGAGCCTCCGCGTTGTGGTTGGCGTGTGAATGATCATGCGCTGTTCGCCGCCATCCTTGCGCGCGCGATGCAGCGCAGCGCCGCTTTCGCAACCGCGTCCGCAGTGATGCCGAATTCGCGATAGAGTGTCTCCGCCGGTGCGGAGGCCCCAAAGCCGGTCATGCCGATGAATTCGCCGTCGTCGCCCAGCCAACGCGCCCAGTCGCCTTCGACCGCGGCTTCGACGCCGATCCGCGGCACACGTCCGAGAACCGCAGTCCGGTATTCGCGCGATTGCTGCCGAAACAGCTCAAAACAAGGTGCCGAGACCACGGCGGCGTGCACGTTGACCCTCGCCAGCAGTTCCGCTGCGCGCATTGCGATCGATACTTCCGAGCCCGTTGCAATCAGCGTGACGTCGCGGCCATCCTCCGGCTCAACCATGACATAAGCACCAAACGCGACCAGATTCTGCTCGCCGCCAGCGTCGCGGAACGTGGGCATCGCCTGCCGCGACAGGCACAGCACCGACGGGTTGTTTTGGGCCCGCAACGCGCAATCCCAGGCCTCTGCAGTCTCGATGGCATCGCCGGGGCGAAACACCAGCAAGTTGGGGATTGCCCGTAACGAGGCCAGATGCTCGACCGGCTGGTGCGTGGGGCCATCCTCGCCCAACCCGATGGAGTCGTGCGTCATCACATGGATCACGCGGATACCCATCAATGCCGCCAGCCTGATCGCGGGGCGGCTGTAGTCGGCGAAGCTGAGGAAGGTGCCGCCATAAGGGATGAAGCCGCCATGCAGCGCGATGCCGTTCATCGCCGCCGCCATGGCGTGCTCGCGGACGCCATAGTGAACGTAGCTGCCTTCGAGGCAATCGGGTCGCACCGGCTGATGCGTTTTGGCGCGCGTCAGATTGGAATGGGTCAGATCGGCGGAGCCGCCGAGCAAATTCGGCAACGCCTCGGCAATTCCGTCGATCACGAGTTGCGACGCTTGGCGCGTCGCGATGTTCGGCCGCTCGGCGGTGAAGCGATCGCGCAACCGCGCCATCGCGTCGACATAGGCGCACGGCAGATTGCGATTGAGGGCATCGTGAAACGGCGAGCGCGTGACGGCATTGAGACGCCTCGTCCGCTCGATCCAGCTTCGGCGGGCGGCATGCCCACGCGCACCGGTGTTGCGCCATCGCGCGAGGACGCTCTCCGGGATCTGGAACGGAGGGTGCGGCCAATTCAGCGCAGCGCGGGTCTTTGCGATCTCGTCGGCGCCGAGCGGCGCGCCATGGGCTTTCTCGCTACCCTGGCGGTTCGGCGCCCCGAAACCGATCAGCGTGCGGCAGGCGATCAGCGACGGCCGGTCGCTGTTGCGGGCCCGTTCGATGGCGGCTGCGATGGCCTCGGGATCGTGGCCGTCGATTCGGCAGGCCGACCATCCGGAGGCCTTGAACCGTGCGAGCTGGTCATCCGAGCACGATAGCGACGTCGCGCCGTCGATCGAGATTTCGTTGTCGTCGAACAGCACGATCAGGCGATTGAGCCGCAGATGGCCGGCCAGCGAGATCGCCTCGTGGCTAAGGCCCTCCATCAAGCAGCCGTCGCCAGCGATCACATAGGTGAAATGATCGACGCAATCGTCGCCGAAGCGCGCGTTCATCAGCCGTTCGGCGAGCGCCATGCCAACAGCCGTGGCGATGCCCTGCCCGAGCGGGCCGGTGGTCGTCTCGACCCCGGGAGTGTGGCCATACTCGGGATGTCCTGGCGTCTTCGATCCCCATTGGCGGAAGGCCATGAGCTCGTCCGACGTCACGCCCTCGTAGCCTGTCAGGTGCAGCAGCGCATACAGCAGCATCGAGCCATGGCCGGCGGACAGCACAAAACGATCGCGATCCGGCCACGCCGGATCGGCAGGATCGAACTTGAGAAATCGCGAAAACAAAACCGTAGCGACGTCGGCCATGCCCATCGGCATGCCCGGATGACCCGACTTCGCCTTCTCGACGGCGTCGATCGCCAGAAAGCGGATGGCGTTGGCCATGTCCGCATGCGAAACATCCGGGCGGCCTTCAATGCGGGATAAAACGGGAGCGTTCATATCGTGCGCCTCTTGCGTTCCATCAGTTGCAGGATCAGTGGGGTGAGGATGAGCTGCATCGCCAGATCGAGTTTCGCGCCGTGGATCACGATCGAATTGGCGCGCGACATGAAACTGTGCGGAATCATCGACAGCAGATACGGAAAATCGATGCCGCGCGGATTCTTGAGGCGGATCACCACCATCGATTCATCCGGCGTCGGAATCCACCGTGCAATGAACGGGTTCGACGTATCGACGGTCGGCACACGCTGGAAATTGATGTCGGTCTCGGCGAACTGCGGACAGATGTAGTTCACGTAGTCGGGCATTCGCCGCAGAATGGTGTCGGTCACCGCCTCCTGCGTATAGCCACGGTCGCGATGGTCGCGGTGCAGCTTCTGGATCCATTCCAGGTTGATCACGGGCACGACGCCGATCTTGAGATCGGCATGCTGCGCCACGTTGACCTTGTTGGTCACCACAGCGCCGTGCAGTCCTTCATAAAACAGCAGGTCGGACTCTGCCGGCAGTTGGTCCCATTCGGTGAACGTACCCGGTTCAGCGCCGTACAGCTTCGCCTCTTCGTCGTCGTGTACGTAGTGACGCGTCGTTCCGGTGCCGGATTCACCGTAATCACGAAACACTCTTTCCAGTTCTTCGAACAGGTTGGTTTCCGGGCTGAAATGGCTGAAATGCCTGTTGCCACGCCCAGCTTCCTCCAGCATTTTCGTGCGCATCTCGAGGCGGTTGTAGCGGTGGAAGGCGTCGCCTTCGATATAGGCCGCAACCACCTTTTCGCGGCGGAAGATCTGCTCGAACGTCTTCTTCACCGACGTCGTGCCGGCGCCCGACGAACCTGTGATCGATATGATGGGATGAGCCCGTGACATCACAATTGCCCCGTCAGCGGAACAGGCCGCGCCGCGCAAACAGCGGTGCGTCGCTATTGTCGAACATCGGTTCGATCCGGTCGTGGATGGCGGTGACGTCGCGCACGCCACGCACGGAGCCCATGATCAGCGGTACCCGCTGGTGCGGCGTCTTCGCAGCCAATTCCAGAATTCGCCGGCGCCCGGTCGAAGCTGCGCCGCCCGCCCATTCCATGACCAGCGCCATCGGATGGGCTTCGTACAGCAGGCGAAGCCGCCCCTCCCGATAGTTGGGGCGGGCATCGGCCGGATAAAGGAACACACCGCCGCGCACCAGGATGCGAAGCGACTCCGCAACCAGTGAACCGATCCAGCGCATGTTGAAATCCGCCTCGCCGCCGCCGTCGATGCCGGCGAGGCATTCATCGATGTAGGTGCGAACGGGGCCGTGCCAGTGGCGGCGATTGGACGCGTTGATGGCGAACTCGGGCGTATTGCGTGCGATCTGCACCGCCTGCCGGATCAACAGGAATTCCTGCGCGCGCCGGTCGAGAATGAAGATATCGACGCGCGCGTTGAGCGCGAGAACCAGCGCGGTTTGCGGACCATAAACGATGAAGCCCGCGGCGCACTGCGCCGTGCCCGGCTCAAAGAAGGTCGAAAGAATGTCGTTGCCCCTCGGGCGGATCGAAAAGATGGTGCCGACCGAGATATTGTTGTCGAGGTTGGCCGATCCGTCGAGCGGATCAATCGCAACACAGAATGGCGCCGCAGGACGCAAGGTTTCCGGCAGCTCCGCTTCCTCGGAAAGAACGGCCGCCACCGGGGTGCCGCGCAATGCGCGCCGTATCATTTCGTCGGCGACGACATCGATATCCTTTTGCTGATCGCCGTCGGGATTGATGCCGCCGCTCCGTCCGGTAATGCCCGCGAGCGGCCCATCCGCGATCAGCGCGGCAAGTTCGATTGCAGCGGCGGCAATCGCCTTGATCACGTCTCCAAGCGCAGCGCCATGCGGCGTCTGCAACGCGGACCGATCGAGATGTGAACGCAGCGTCACGCGCTCGTCCATGAACGTCTCCCCTGTGCCCTCTTTCGGGGGCTCTCGGCGTCTCGCCGGCTTGGCAATCCGCGGCTTCAGGGAAACGCAGTTTGCAGAATTAGTAAAATTTTGTTATCTTTGGCCCGAGCAAATTTTTCCTTATAAAGGTGGGCGGCATGGCAGGCCGGTTGTTGCGGGAATTGACGATCCGCCAGTTACGCGCGCTGGCCGCGGTCCAGAAGAACAGGTCGGTCACATCAGCGGCCAGGCAGCTTCATCTCACCCAGCCCGCGGTCACGCTGCAGCTTCGCAACCTGCAGGCACTCGCCGGGTTGCCTTTGATCCAGCGCACCGGCGACGGCATGCTGCTGACGGATGCCGGGCGCGAAGTGCTCGCGCTCGCCGACCGGATCGAGGCTGCGATTGCGGATTGCGAAACCGCGCTTGAGATGATGGCAGGTAAAACCGCGGGCCGCATATCGATCGGCGCCGTCAGTACCGCGAAATATTTCGTGCCGTTCATGATATCCGGATTTTCGAAGCGGCACCCGGACATCGACGTCACGCTCTCGATCGGAAACCGGCAGGAGATCGGCACGGCGCTGCGCGGCTACGATCTCGACTTTGCGATCATGGGACGCCCTCCGGCAGACATCGACATGAACGTTCACCTGATCGGCGATCACCCCCATGTCATCATCGCGCCGACAGCTCATCGCCTGGCACGAAAATCCCGCATCGCGCTGAGCGAGCTCGCAGGCGAAACCTTCCTGACGCGCGAGCCCGGATCCGGAACGCGCGGCCTGATGGAGCAGCTGTTCGAAGCCGCCGGTATTCGTCCCAGGATCGGCCTCGCGATGAGCAGCAACGAGACCATCAAGCAGGCCGTGATTGCCGGTTTGGGAATTGCATTCATTTCCGCACACACGGTCGCTACCGAACTCGACGAACGACGATTGACGACCCTCGACGTCGATGGCCTTCCCGTCATCCGGCAATGGTTCGCGCTCTCCCGCAAGGACAAGGTACTGCTGCCGCCGGCGCAGGCGATGCTCGATTTCCTCAGCACCAAGGGTAAGCAGTTTCTCCCGCGTACCTATGGCCGCCTGCGTCTCACCCGGTCATCAGTCCGCGCCAGGCGCGGCTGACAGGGCACTCTTGGTGCGCCGCGCGTTTCAGAATGTCGCCTTCAGGCCCGCGTAAAAGGCTCGCGGCCGCGCCGGGAGGAACGAACGCGGGTCCGCAAACTCCG
The DNA here is from genome assembly GCA_043099345.1 of Bradyrhizobium sp. TZ2. Classification (GTDB taxonomy): domain Bacteria; phylum Pseudomonadota; class Alphaproteobacteria; order Rhizobiales; family Xanthobacteraceae; genus Bradyrhizobium. Next base: position 6,113,978 of record CP170752.1, read on the forward strand.
CGCCGCCATTGGTGAAGTTGGGCACATCATCGGTTTCGAAGAACGTCCCGTAAGTCGCGTAACGCTTATCCAGGATATTGTCGATGCGGCCGTAGATCTGCAATGTCTTGTTGATCTGATACGAGGCGTGCAGGTTGAAAACCGAGTATCCTGGCAGCTTCGCCGCTTGATTGGATTCATCGCCCGCAAAATACTGACTGCCGACGAACAACGCGTCGCCACCGACCTTGAAGGCGTCGGTGACCGAATAGTCGATGCCAACCTTGACCCGGTTGCGAGGGATAGCCGGGATTTGGTTGCCAGGCAGTATCTGGACATTGCCGTCAACTGCGAACGGGCTGTTGGAGCCTACCTGCAGGCTATCGAGGAAGCGCGCATCGACGAAGGCATAGCTGGCATATAGTTGCATCGTCTTCGACGTCAGATTGACTTGAGCCTCGACTCCCTGGCGCCGTGTCCTACCCACGTTCTGGAAATAGCCAAAGCCCTGCAACTCCGGACTGGGAATCGCCAGGATGTCGTCAGCATTCGTCGCGCGGAAGGCGCCCACCTTCCATCCGAGCGTGCCGATATTCAGCTCCTTCGTTCCACGGAAACCAGCCTCCACAGTACGGGACACGACCTGCTTCAGCGGCGGGTCGGCGATGAGGAATGCGGCGATGAGACAGGGACGCGCAGGATCGGCGCATGCGAGTTCCAGCGGGGTCGGCGCGCGATTGGCTTCGGAATACCCGGCATAGGCCGTCAAGCCTGGCGTGATCTTGTAGGTGCCGCCGATCATCGGATTGAAGCGGCTGAACGTATGGCTGCCGTTGAGCGCGGTGCCGATCTGATCTTCAAGGTTGATGCTTGCATAGTTGAACCGGCCGCCGCCCGAGATTGAAAACGCGTCCGTCACGTCGAATGTGTCGAGCGCATAGAGTCCCGTGTACTGATTGGTGGCTCGAAGCGAGACCGGACCGATCGAAATCGGACTGCCGGATGGACCGAGGAATATGCCGCTGCCGCTGACCACGTAGTTTGGAAGGATCGTGCCCAGTTCCGCGCTGGCCCCGAAGCGAGTGACGCCGGAGTCGAAACTGGCGCCAACCATGAACTGGTTGTTGTGTCCGAACAACTGGTCGGTGTTGGTTGCCTGCAGGGTTGCCCCGGTCGTCGTCGAACGGGTCGTTGTCCGGTCGATCTGCCCCATCACGGCGTCGGCGGGGAAGGGATTCGCGAGCTGGACTCCATTAAGTCCATTTGCCGGCGCGGTGTCGTCGTTGAAGCAAAGCAGGGCCGGATCGGCGCCACATGGCTCCGTCTCGGTCGGGTTTCCGTCCACCGTCTTCTGCCGGAACGCGCGGACGCGCGCCGAGCCTTCGATCGTCCAGGTCGGCGTGGCCTCGACCTTTCCGGTCAGATTGACGTAGGCAACGCGGTTGTCCGTGGTCTGCGGTGTCGTATAGGTCGCGCCCCAATACTTCTGGAGCAGTTCGACCGGCACCGCCGCAGCCGCGCCGAAATTGTTTTTGGCGACGCCCATGTTGAGGTGAAACTCACTGCTGTCGGTCCGGTAGCCGACATCGCCATAGAAGCGCCGGATAGCCGATTCCGAAAAATTGCGGTATCCGTTGTCGCGCACTCCTTCGAGCGCACCATAGACGGAAAAATTGTCGATCTGCTTGCCATACTGCGCCGAACTCTGGATGCGTCCGAACGAACCGCCCATCGTGTTGATTTCAGCGCCGTGATAATTGAAGCCATCCTTCATCTGCACGTTGACGGCACCGCCAAGTGCATTGAGGCCGAACGCGGGATTGTTGGTTACGACCGTAACCGACCTGATCGCGGCTGTCGGGATCAAGTCCCAATTGACGGTGTCGCCGAACGCTTCGTTGACGCGCACCCCGTTCTGGTAAACCGCCAGACCCTGAGGCGTACCGGCAACCGGAGATGCAACGAAACCGCGAAACTGTATGTCCGGCATAAATGGATTTCCGGTAGTATCGCTGATGATGACACCCGGCACCTGTTGCTGTAATGCGTCCGCGATGTTCAGCGAGCCCGTGCGCGCGATCTGCCCGGCGCCAACGGCGTTGACCGCTGCCGGCACCTTGTCGACGTCCATTCCCGAGCCGACCGTCGGCGTGGGCGCGGTCGGATAGACCAACACCCTGCGCACATTTCTGGTTGTGGCTCGAGCAGCACCTCTGCTGCGGACCGGTCTAGCGCTAGTCCCCGGGGACACTACCTCGATGGCCGGCAAGACTTCGCTGCCTTCGGGCGCGGTTTGGGCATGAGCACAGTCACTCCCGGGAACCAGGCATAGCGATATTATCCCGATAAACAGGAACCGAGCGCCCATTTTATCCCATCCCATCCCGTACCGACTGCCTTGCTGGCTACCGGTTAGCTGCGGGTAATCTTAGGGCGTCGATATTGTGTTGCGCTACGTTCAAAACGTCCGGTCCACAGACGCTCTTTTTCCCGAACAAGCCGGGAAAAATTCCCGGATCAATAACGCACATCACTGGGAACCACCGCCTCCACCGTTACGCCGTTCTCCCCGGAGGCAATCGTAAGCGAGCCACCCAGCGCCAAAATGCGCTCGCGCATTCCCGTCAACCCGAGACCGAGCTTGTGATCCGCCCTCAATCCGCTGCCATTGTCGCGGATCCGCACCAGTGCGCCGCCGCGGCCGGTGCGGGTCAGCCCCGCAGGCAACTCGGTGGGTTCAACGGTTACGTTGACACAGGTAGCGCTCGCGTGGCGAAAGACGTTGGTCAGCGCTTCCTGTATGGTGCGGTAGATCGTCAGATCGGCCGTCTCTCCCGTGTCGCGCAGCGACTGCGAGATTGCCGTTTCGATAACGACGTCGGGATGCGACTCCCCCATAGACGCAGGAGCGCGCCAAGCGCTTCGCGAAGACCAAGCTCCGTCAGCCCCACGGGCCGCAGCTTTTCAAGAATCCGCCGATTGGATTGCTGCAAGGCATTTACCTGTTCCAATATCGCGCTGCCGTGTTTTCGCGTGGCCTCCACATTCGGATCCCTTGCATCCGCGATCCGCGTCAGCGCGCTGGCATGCGCGCGCAAAGCAAAGAGATAGGGCCCGAACTCATCGTGCAGCTCGCGTGCAATTTCCTTGCGTTCGATATCCTGCAGCGAGACGACGCGCTCGGCCAGACGCCGCTTGTCGTCAACCGCGTTGCCCAGAGTGGCCGCAAGGTGATTCAGCTTGTCGCAAATGGCAACGAGTTCTGGCGGGCCATCCGGTTTCACGCGCGTGTCGTAACCACCGGCTTCGATTTTCGTCATTGCTTCCGAAAGCGTCTGGATTGGCGCGAGCGCCCGGCTGACGACCCTGGTCGTAATGAGGAAGAGAACAATTGCAATCACCGTGCCGATCTGGAGCTGGGTGATGATTCCATCCCAGATCTCGGCCATCTCGTCGTTCGGATGCGACGTGATCAGCAGCGAACCCGGCTTTCCCTTGATCGAGATCGGCACGTTCACTGTGGTCTTTTCGGGATGAACCAGCGCGACAAACCATGCCGGCGGCGAGCGGGCATCAGCGTTGTCGTCCGGGTTGGCCGCAGTGGCGGATCTCTCGATCGCTTCACCCTGCCGGGTGATACTGACGTGGCGCAGCCGATTGAGGTCATGAACAATCTGGTTTAATCGCGCCTCGGGGTCCGGCGCCTCGTCCAGTCCTGCAACGATCGTATCAACAAATTCACGCGCCAGCCGTATGACGCTTTGATCTTCGGCCTGGACGCGAGGCCCGGCCTCGAGCACAAGCCGCGCAATATTGATGGCTAAACCGAGCGTGAGGACGAGCGCCAGCAGCAGGTTGATCCGGGCGCGCAGGGAAAGTTTTTGCCACATAGCGTTTGTCCAGAGAGAACTCGCCTTTGTCCGGGAGCGAAATCGTCTTCGGTTCCGCATCGCGGGGAGCGTTGACAGATAAAACAGGCGTCTATCTAATCGAACCGTATAGCAACATCGCCCAGGTTGCATGACCATCGACGGCAAGTATCGCCCCGAAGTCTGCGGCGGTGTTTCGCCTGATGCGGTGCAGCAACGGGATAGACGCGGGTATTTGGGACTAAATGCCAATGCGCATTCTGATTGTTGATGATCATCGCATCGTTGCTTCGGGGTGTCGTGCCCTGTTCGCGGACGACCCAGAGATCGACATACTGGAAGCCTCCGACGCGGAGAGCGGCGAGCGCGTGTTCTGCGAACGTCATCCGGATATCTGCGTGCTCGATATCAACCTGCCGACGGTGTCCGGGTTTGAACTGGCACGGCGCCTACTCGGGCACGACGGGTCGGCACGTATCATCATATTCAGCATGAACGATGATCCGGTATTCGCCGCGCGCGCCATCGAAGTCGGCGCCAAGGGTTATGTTTCCAAAGCCGGGGATCCCCAGGACCTTGTCGAGGCCATCCGTGAAGTTGCAAAGGGCGGGGCTTATCTGCCGCCGGCGATGGCGCGAAGTATTGCGTTCGCGAGACCCTCGTTCGCCCAAAGCCCGCTTTCAAAGCTGACTTCGCGCGAGATGGAGATCTTGCGCCTGCTCAGTGCCGGCAAAAGCCTGTCCGAAATTGCGTGGCTGATCCATTCCTCCTACAAAACGGTCGCCAACACATCCTCGATCATGCGCCAAAAGCTCGGCGTGCGTACGTCGGCCGAATTGGTGCGGTTGGCAATCGAGAACCGCGTGGCCTGAGATGACGCGGCGCGGCGCTGGAGTGGTCAATTCATGACGATGCAGACTGTTTCTCTCAATAAATCGCACGGCGGTGTGCAAGGAGTTTACAAGCACCCCAGCGGCGCGACCGGGACCGACATGACATTTTCGGTCTATGTCCCTCCTCATCACGATGGCGCAAAGCTACCGGTGGTCTGGTATCTGTCGGGACTGACCTGCACCCACGCCAACGTCACGGAAAAGGGTGAATTCCGCAGTGCCTGCGCTGAACTCGGATTGATCTTCGTCGCACCGGACACCAGCCCGCGCGGCGAAAAGGTGCCCGGCGATCCTGCCGGCGCCTACGATTTCGGGCTCGGCGCCGGCTTTTATGTCGACGCAACGCAAGAGCCCTTCGCACGCAACTACCGCATGTGGAGTTATGTCACGGAAGAACTGCCGAAACTGGTCGCCGGGCAGTTTCCCGTAGATGCCAAGCGGCAATCCATCCTCGGGCACTCCATGGGCGGCCATGGTGCACTGACCGTCGCCTCCGCCATCCCGATCGGTACCGCGCCGCCAGCGCGTTCTCGCCGATCGTTGCTCCCTCGCAGGTGCCGTGGGGTATCAAGGCACTGGGGGGCTATCTCGGCGACAACAAGCAGGCCTGGCGCAGGCATGACGCGGTGGCGTTGATCGAAGACGGCGCCAAATTCTCAGACTTGCTGGTGGATTATGGCGACGCCGATACGTTTCTGGCCGAACAGCTTCGCCCGGAATTGCTGCAAGCTGCCTGCGAGAAAGCAGGCATTCCCCTCACCCTGCGCCGCCAGCCAGGTTACGACCACAGCTACTACTTCATCTCCACCTTCATGAGCGATCATCTGCGCTGGCATGCCGCGCGCCTGAAAGCCTGATTTTTCCGCAGTTCGTCACGGCTGGGGTTTGCCATAGTGGGCGCCAGCAACCGGTTGCGCACGAGATAGTTCGTCGCCCGTGTCCAGGATTCATCGGTGTTACCGCGAAAATCGGCATTCATGGCAGTGATGAGCTGTCCGGTATGGACGTCGCGCACGAAGATGGTCAGGTTTAGAATCAGGGTCGAGATCTTCTTCAAGACACCTGTGATGACCAGATCGGCGCCGATCCGCTGCGCATATTGGACGTCGCAGCCACCGCAAGCCTGCAGGTTGCTGCCATCAGCCGCCGCCTTCACCGGAGAGACGTCCAGAAGCTGGAACTTGCCGGACTCCGTCATCTGCCTGCGCACCTGATCACTGATGCGGATCAGTCGGTCGTGTTCGTCGGCTTGAGGCCCCCTCATCTCGCCTTCGAGGCTCGTATCGAGCAACTCGAAATCGAAGATGGCGAGCTTCGGCGGGTCGGCGCGCGCCGGCATCGACACCAACAACATCAGCGCGGCGAAGGCAGCGAGCGCTCTCATGATCGTGATCCTCGACGTCAACGGCCGCACAACGACAAAATGCGGACTTGCAAGCTAAGACAATTCAGTCATGTTTCAAGTCAAGAGTTCCCTCCATCGTTCGGTCAAGTCGAGGAGGAGTGTCAGGGAGCGTCCATGATCCGATGGTTGGTCGGTGTGATCGGCATCAGCCTCGTGGCCACCAGCCACGCGCTCGCGGCCGACCCGATCGAGATCGGCATTGGCTATCTCGGCCAGGCCGGCATCAAATCGAAATTGTCCCTCGTCGAACAGCCCTCGGAGAATGACGGCGTCGCAGGCGCGCGTCTCGCGATCGAGGACAACAATACCACCGGCAGGTTCCTCAATCAGCGCTTTTCCCTGGAGGACGTTCGGCTAAGGGATGGCGAGGATGCCGCCAAGGCGGCAACGGCCCTCGCCGCCCGCAATGGCTTCATCATCGCTGATCTCCCTGCCGACGAGCTGCTAAAGGCCGCCGACGCGCTCCGCGACAGCAAAACCGTGCTGTTGAACGCCGGATCGACAGACGACCGGCTGCGCGAGCAGGATTGTCGTGCCAATGTAATCCATGTCGCCCCGACCCGCTCGATGCTCGCTGACGCGCTGGCCCAGTATCTGGTGTGGAAGCAGTGGAAGCGCTGGCTGCTGGTGGTCGGTTCACATGAGGCCGACAGACTTTACGCCGATGCGCTGCGGCGCGCGGCTACGCGCTTGGCGCCAAAATCGTTCAGGAACGCGTATTCGAAGACACCGGGGGCGCCCGCCGCACCGACAGCGGTGTAACGCTGATCCAGCGCCAAATGCCCGTGTTTACACAGCAGGCGCCAGCCTATGACGTTCTCGTCGCTGCGGACGAGCGAGGTCTTCGCCTCGTATCTGCCCTACCGTACCTGGGACCCGCGGCCGATCGCCGGCTCGGCGGGTCTGGTGCCGACCAGTTGGGATGCGGCGCACGACCAGTGGGGCGCGATCCAGATACAGAACCGCTTTATGAAGTTGAATTCGCGGCGCATGACAGCACAGGACATGCAGGCCTGGACGGCGCTGCGCATGATCGGTGAAGCGGCGTCACGCACGAATTCCGGCGACCCCAAATTGGTGTTCAGCTTTCTCAAGGGCGCTGATTTTTCCATTGCGGCGTTCAAGGGACAGCGGCTGACGCTGCGGGACTGGAACCTGCAGCTTCGACAGCCCATCCTGCTGGTCGACGGGCGCATGGTCGTCTCGGTCTCGCCGCAGGAGGGCTTCTTGCATCAGCACTCTGAACTTGACACGCTCGGCGTCGACCGGCCCGAAACCAAATGCAAACTGAATCGATGACGGAGAGATTGCGGATGTGGCGTCTGTGCCTGCTTTCCGGAATAGCTGTGTGGCTCGCGGCCGCCACGCCCGCTTTGGCCTTCATCGCCTATGTGTCGAATGAGAAGGGCAACACGGTATCGGTGATCGATACCGACAAATGGGCCGTCACCAATACCATCAAGGTCGGCCAGCGACCGCGCGGTATCGAGTTCACGAGGGACGGCAAGTTCGTGCTGGTCGCGGTCGGCGATGACGACAAGATCGAGGTGATCGACACCAAGACCCAACAGGTGGTGGACAGCCTGCCCTCGGGCCCGATCCGGAACTTTTCACGCAGGATGCCGCCGGGAAAATCCTCTATGTCGCCAACGAGAACGACAACACGGTAACCGTCATCGACCTCGAAAAGCGCGTCCGCGTAGGCGACGTCCAGGTCGGAGTCGAGCCTGAAGGCATGGCCATCAGCCCGGACGGCAAGATCCTGATCAACACCTCTGAGACCACCAACATGGCGCATTTCATCGACACCGCGACGCGCCAGATCGTTGCCAATGTACTGGTCGATGCGCGACCACGTTTTGCGGAATTCAAACGTGACAGCTCCGAATTGTGGGTATCGTCGGAAATTGGCGGCACCGTCTCGATCATCGATCCCGCCAAACGCGTGATCACCGGCAAGATCAACTTCAACATTCCCGGCCTGCGGCGCGAGGCGATCCAGCCGGTCGGCATCGGCATCACCAAGGATGGCAAGACCGGTTTCATTGCGCTTGGTCCCGCCAACCGCGTCGCCGTCGTCGATGCCACCACCCATACGGTTACCAAATATCTTCTGGTCGGCCAGCGGGTCTGGCACATGGCATTCACGCCAGACGAAAAATATCTGCTGGTGACCAACGGCGTATCCAACGACGTCTCGGTGATCGATGTGGCGGCGCAGAAGGTGATCAAGACAATCCAGGTCGGCGAGCTGCCCTGGGGGATAACGTTTGCCCAGCCATGACGGCAACCGACGCACCCACCGCCGGTCCGGCACCGCCGGACACCCGTCCCCGGCACGATCCTGCGGCGATTCCAGCATTGTCGATCGGAGGCGTCAGCCATTCCTATGGCACAAGGCGCGCCCTGATCGACGTCAGCTTCGCGGTTGCGCCGGCAAGCTTCACGGCGTTGCTTGGCCTCAATGGCGCCGGCAAGAGCACGTTGTTCGCGCTGGTTACGCGGCTGTTCGGAATTCAAGCCGGACGCATCAGCATTTTCGGCCACGACATCAATCTTGCGCCAAGCGAGGCTTTACGGCTTCTCGGCGTGGTATTCCAGTCCCGCACGCTCGATCTCGATCTCTCGGTGACGCAAAATCTGCTCTATCATGCCGCCCTGCACGGCATCGCGAAGCGCGAAGCACGCTTGCGCAGCGACGAAGTACTGACGCACATCGGGCTTGCGGACCGCGTCAGCAGCAAGGTTCGCGACCTCTCGGGCGGCCAGATGCGGCGGCTCGAAATCGCGCGCGCCCTGCTGCATCGCCCACGCCTTCTGCTGCTTGACGAGGCGACCGTCGGGCTCGACGTCAAGGCTCGTGCCGACATCCTGGGCCACGTCCGGCAGCTCGTTACCGAGCAAGGCATCGGCGTATTATGGGCCACCCATCTGTTCGATGAGACCATGCGCGGCGATGACCTCGTGGTCCTGCATCAGGGGCGGGTTCTTGCACATGGCCAGGTCGCGCGTATCATCGCCGACGCCGGAGCCCTTGACGTCAACTCCGCATTCATGCGCTTGACCGGAGCTGCGGTGGAACCCGGAAGCCCAGCGCCATGAGCTCCACGATAGCAGGACAAAGCCGGAGCGGCTTTTCATTCGCTGAATACATCACCTGCCTGAACGGCATTGTGTGGCGCGAGGCTCTGCGCTTCGTGCACCAGCGTGAGCGTTTTGTTTCGGCGCTGGTCAGGCCGCTGGTGTGGCTGTTTATCTTCGCCATCGGCTTCCGTCAGGTCCTCGGCATCTCCATCATCCCGCCCTACGAAACCTACATTCTCTATGAGGTTTACATCGCGCCCGGATTGATGGCGATGATCCAGCTGTTCAACGGCATGCAGTCGTCGCTCTCGATGGTTTACGACCGCGAGATGGGCAATATGCGCACCTTGCTGGTAAGCCCGTTGCCGCGCTGGTATCTGCTGTTCTGCAAGCTTGTTGCGGGAACCGCGGTCTCGCTGCTCCAGGTCTATGCCTTCCTGCTGATTGCGTGGTTCTGGGATATCGCGCCGCCGCCAATCGGCTATCTCTCGGTGCTGCCGGCGCTGATCCTTTCGGGCTTGATGCTCGGCGCGCTTGGCATGCTGATCTCCTCCGGCATCAAGCAGCTCGAGAACTTTGCCGGCGTGATGAATTTTGTCATTTTTCCGATGTTCTTCGCCTCGTCCGCGCTTTATCCGCTTTGGCGGGTGCAGGAGGGTAGCCCCCTGCTCTACTATGTTTGCCTGTTCAATCCATTTACGCATGTTGTCGAACTGATACGCTTCGCGCTGTACGGACAGATAAACTGGATTTCACTGGCCGTCGTCAGCTGCTGCACGGCGGCTTTCCTGATCGGCGCGATATACGCCTATGATCCATCGCGTGGCCTGGTCCGCCGCGGGCCAGCCGGAGGCGAGACATGAGATGGCTGATCGCGATCGGGGCGCTCCTTTTCGTCGCAGCATCGACCGAACTCTGCTTTGCGACCGATCCGCGCTATCCGGACTGGCCGTGCACCCAGGCCAAGGTGCCCGAAATCTCGCTCGCCGCCGTGTGGGCCGGTCCGCCGCTCGACGACATCCAGGGAAAGTGGAAGGACGATGCCAAGGTGAGCGCGCTGGTGACGAAACTGGCCGCAAGGCGGACGTCCCTTGAAGACGCCCAGAAGGCGATCACGGAATTCCTCGCTGGTTCCGGGGCCGATAAGACGACGACAGGAAAACTCCTGTTCGCCGGCCTGTTCGATAGCCTCAATGCGCAGCGCTCATCTGTCCTGAGCGGGCTCGAACGGATCACCCGCAAGCAGCGCGAGGCAGCAGACAAGATCCGGTCCGACGTGCTCGCACTGCAGGCGCTGCAGGGGGCATCCACCCCTGATCAGGCCAAGATCGACGAGCTCGGCAATCAACTGGTCTGGCAAACGCGGATTTTTGAGGAGCGGCAGCACGTGGTCAAATTCGTCTGCGAGGTGCCCACCGCGATTGACCAGCGATTGTTCGCGCTCAGTCGCGTGATTCAACAGGAGATGGAGTAGTGAGCGCCCCCTAAAGAATCCGAGCTAACGCGGTGACGCCCTTTCCTCATATGCCTTTTCCTCATGCGCCTTTTCTTCAGGTGCCTTCTCTTCAAGTGCGCTCTCTTCAAGTACCCTGGGCTCAGGCAGCGCTTCAGCGACCGGCAGGTTGGCGCGCTCCCAGCCTTCGGTTCCTTCGGGGTACCAGGCCACATTTGGATAGCCGTAGGACAGGACTCGTTTCGCTGCGTTCCAGGACATCCAGCAGTCTTCCTGACAGTAGATCACGAGCAGCGCGGCATTGTTGCCGCCGGACGCCCTCTCAAGCCCCCGCCGCAGATAGGCCTCGGTTGCCTCCGCCAGCTTGCCGTAGCCGGTGTCCGGCAACCAAATGCTGCCGGGAATGTTAAACCGCGGTTTGTCCCGCCAGACCGTGCCAGAGGGAAGATTTTGAGGTCTTGGCGCACGCGGCAGCACGTCGATGAAAGCACTTTTTCCTGCGCGCCAAATCGCTTCAGCCTCGGCGGTCGTAAAGACCCGTACGCCGGCGAGCGTTGCAGGAACAGGCGCGCGATAATTGTCCGTGCGGTATCCGTCCGGCTCCTGCACGTTCTGCTGCGCGCGAGCTTCGGCTGCGAGCGCAATGGTCGCAACGACCACACGCAAGCCTCCGCATCATGGCGACTTCGTCGCCGTCTCCCGCCGATCGGCCGGTCGTTCTCGTCGAGCAAGGGAACGCCGAAGTCGAGCAGTATCTTGTTGATGGCCGGCTGGTTCTCCTGGATCAGACGGTTGAGTAGCCGCTTCCAGTTCTGGTCGGCTGGCCGGACCGCCATGCCGATGCGATAGGCGAGCCGGGATCCCGTGGTTTCCTTGACAAGCGGCGTGACATGAAGCGGTGGGCTCGCCTTCTTGGCATAAAAGCCGGCAATCGGTCCCCACAGGATGGCTGCGTCAATCTTCCCCGACGTCAGATCGTTGATCATAGCTTCTGCCGACAGATCGATGCGCGTATCAACCATCAATGGATAGGACTTGGCGTCCGCCATCAAACCATTGGCGGTCATGTTGGTGGCGGGCGGCGTGCCGGCAACAATGCCGATGTGTTTGCCCTTCAGGCGGCCGTCTCCCAGCGTCGTGACCTCGTCAAGACCGCCGCCTTGCTTGGTCACCAGCGCGTATGCCGTCCGGTAATAGGGGTTGGTGCCCTGGACCAGATCATCGCCTTGCGGAAATCCCATGATAACGTCGCAACGATGCGCGGCGAGCGTCATCCGGACGAAACCGGCCGCCTGCGGAAAGTACGTATAAGCCAGCTTCTTCTGCAGTTTCTCCGCGAACAGCTCGCCGAGCTTGTTCTCGAACCCTTCGCCCTTGTCGTTTGTGAACGGCAAATTGCGCGGGTCGGCGCATACCCTTAGCACTTTGGGATCGACGAGTTCGATTGACAGGCCGGTGCCGTCATTAGTCTGCGCCAGAGAAATGCCGCTACCGGCAAGCGCTGCGGTGATCGCAATCAGCGGGAGCAGCAGGCCGCGACGTCGCGCACAGTTTGTCATCGCTGTCTCTCCTCTCGATCAAAACATCGGCCCGGGGTCCATAGATTGCGCAGTGGGCCGTGGCGTGCAACAGGAATAATCATCGTGGTGGCTTCGCGTTGCTTGCTGCGGCGCAAACTGTCTTGACGGAACGGATAAAGCAATCGATGTCGCGTCCTGGTGAGACTGAGGCAGAAACATGACTCATGGCGTTTCGGTTGTTGCACTGCTTGTGGCGCTCGCCACATCGACCCTATCGCAAGCACAGGAGCAAGAATTGCCCGTGAGCGAAGTCGCGCCCAGAATATTCGTGCATGCCGGCGAAACCGCGCTGATGACGCGTGAGAACGACGGCGCGATTGCCAATATCGGATTTATCATTGGCGACAGCGCGGTTGCGGTAATAGATACCGGCGGCAGCGTTCGCCAAGGCCAGATGCTACTGGCGGCGATCCGCGCCCGTACCGACAAGCCGATCCGATACGTCATCAACACGCACGGCCATCCGGACCACGTCTTCGGCAACGCCGCTTTCGTGCGCGATGGAACCGCGTTCGTCGGTCACCGGAACCCTGCCGCGGGCGCTGGCCGCGCGTGGGCATTTTTACATCGATGCATTTCACCGGACCATGGGTAGCCAACTCATGGACGAGGTGCGCCTGGTGCCACCGACGCTCGTCGTCGAGGAAACCATCAAACTCGATCTCGGCTCGCGTATTCTGACCTTAAGGGCGTGGCCGGCCGCCCACAGCGACAACGATCTCACGGTGCTCGATGAGCAAACGAGGACCTTGTTCGCGGGTGACCTCGTCTTCCTTACCCACACCCCCGTGCTGGACGGCAGTGTTCGCGGATGGTTAAGCGTAATCGACGAACTCAGCGCCATTCCCGCGCAACGCGTGATTCCTGGTCACGGACCTGTGAGTGAATGGCCGGGGCACTCGCCGACCAGCGCCGCTACCTCGAAATATTGGCCTCGGACGTTCGCAAGCTCGTCACCCGTGGCGAACCGATAACGGTCGCCGCCGACACCGCCGCGGCGTCCGAACGGTCGCGATGGCAGCTGTTCGACGACTACAACGCGCGCAATGCAACAACCGCATTTTCGGAAATTGAATGGGAATAGCCCGCCCGATACCGTATATTGACGATGTTGACGCCGTTTCTTTCCATTCCAGCGAAGGGCCGCCACCATGCCCGGACGTCGTTTTCGCCTGCTCGGCATCGCCAGCCTCCTGAGCGTCGTGCTCGGCACAGGCGCTGCGGCTGCGGCCACTCCCGACGCCAATGATACATGGCCCGGCCTGGTCCAGGACATCTTCAACAATCGTCCGATGAACGATGGCGCCGACGTGATCGCCATTGAGATGCCGTACCGTGCCGAGGATGCGGCGATCGTCCCCGTCACCCTGCGCACCAAGCTTCCGCCCGGCGACGGCCGCCGCGTGCTGACGATCACACTGGTCATCGACCAGAATCCGGCACCAATGGCTGCGAAGTTCAAGCTGGGGCCGGACGCCAATGTAACGGAAATCTCGACGCGCGTGCGCGTCAACAACTATACCGATGTTCATGCCGTGGCTGAGTTGAGCGACGGCAAGCTCTATGTGACAAAAACCTACGTAAAGGCCTCCGGCGGCTGCTCTGCGCCTGCCGCCAGGAACGCAGACGAAGCCAGGAGCAGGCTGGGCGAGATGCGATACCGGCAATTCGCACGACCTGGCCAGGGACCTGCCGGCGGCGCCCGCGAGGCGCAGATCATGATTGGTCATCCCAGCCATTCCGGCCTGCAGATGGATCAGGTCACGCAGCTCTACGTCCCGGCCTTCTTCATTAACGAGTTACGGCTGTGGCAGGACGACAGTCCGGTGCTGGCGATGGAAGGCGGAATCTCAATTTCGGAAGACCCCAATATCCGGTTTACCTATGTTTCGAATGGCGCGAAGCGTTTCCGTGCCGAGGCCAAGGACACCGAGGGTCACGTATTCCAGAAAGAATGGAAGGTCGACGATTCCGGCATTTGATGCGCCGCAGCATGGGGATCGGCAGTCGCGGCGGCAGGCCGGGTGTCTAGAAACATCTCACTTCTGCTTCGGCCTGCGCGCGCCTGAGATCACTGAGCGCGCTTGCCGCCTGCTCGGAGGTGCGGAATTGCCCACCTAAATTGCCCCGAACCTGCGACATGCTCAGAACGGTTTCGGCCGTAACATAGCGCTCATAAGGCAGGAGTGACGCGATGATATCGATCGAACAGGAGCATTGTTCGATTGCCTGCCGCGTCTCGCCATTCGCCTTAAGACAGCCAAAGACGTATTCGGCGCGCGCCGATGTCGGATAATCGTTGAGCTCTTCGGCTCGCGCAATCGTCGCCATTGTCATCAGCACCGTCAACACGGCGACAATACGTCGTACCGATCCGACAGGTGTCATGGTCTTCCTCCCGCTGCGAACCGTGGAAGCTATGCTATGACAGTCCTGCTGAAAAGACGTTCGCGGAAGTGGCTCAAGACATGCGGAAGTGGCTCAAGACACCATGACACTTTGTATTCGCAAGCTGCTGGCTGCAGTTATCTTGGCCTTTGCTCAGGTCGGCACCTGCTACGGCGCGGAGACTATGCGGGTTGCCGTGCAAAAAACCGGAACATTCGCTTGGGAACTTGCCGTGATCCGCGCGCATGGTCTCGACAAAAAGGCCAATCTTTCAGTTGAGGTTGTTGAACTCGCGAGCCCCGAGGCGGGCAAGATCGCGCTTCGCGCCGGCAACGCCGATATTATCGTCTCCGATTGGCTGTGGGTATCGCGCGAACGCACGCTTGGCGCCAAGCTGACATTCTATCCCTATTCGAGCGCGCTTGGCGCCGTCATGGTACCTGCCTCATCCCCGATCCAGACATTGGCCGATCTCAAGGGCCGCAAGCTCGCCGTTGCTGGCGGTCCGATCGACAAGAACTGGCTGCTGTTGCAGGCGTGGCTAAAACAGGGGGGCATCGACCTGAAGTCAGACTCGACGATCGCTTACGGCGCACCGCCGCTGCTTACGGCAAAGACGCTCAGCGGGGAAATGGATGCGACCGTGAATTACTGGAATTTCTGCGCCGTCCTGGAAGCAAAGGGCTTCCGCCGCGTCGCCGGCATTGAGGATCTCCTGCCGAAACTTGGGGCCAAAGGCCGCACCGCGATGATCGGCTACGTCTTCGACGAAAAATGGGCGCGCGCTAACACGGATGCGATAGCGCGCTTTATCGCGATGACCCGCACGGCAAAGGAGATATTGTCGAGCTCAGATGCGGAGTGGGAGAAAATTGCGCCACTGACCGGGGCCCCCGACGCTGCAACCCTGCGCACCTACCGCGATCGTTATCGGGAAGGCGTTCCGCGTCGTCCCGTCGCCGATGAAGAAGCCGACGCGCGCGTTCTCTACCGCGTGCTGGCGGCGATCGGCGGCCGCGAACTTGTCGGGCCGGCGCAAGAACTCGATTCCGGCACGTTCTATCACGCGATCCCTGGAGATTGAGGTGCCGCGTCTCCTGTCATTCTCTGTGTTTGTTGCGACCTGGTGGATCGCCTCGCTGCTCGTCGGCGACGCGAAGCTGCCGCCTCCCCCGACCGTACTGGCGGCGATGACCGCTGAGGCCCAGTCCGGAGCGCTGTTCCTCAATCTCGGAGCTACATTGGCACGCGTTGCCCTCGCCTTCGTCCTCGCGATGTCGCTGGGTTCTGCCATCGGCTACCTGATGGGTCGGGTAGGACTTGCCAATCGACTCGGCGATCCCTGGCTGATCCTGTTACTCAATTTGCCAGCGCTTGTCGTCATTGTGCTCGCCTACATCTGGGCTGGGTTGACGGAGGCGGCCGCGATTGCGGCAATTGCCGTCAACAAGCTGCCGACCGCTGTCGTCACACTGCGTGAGGGAACACGTGCACTCGACGCCGCGCTCGACGAAATGGCAACGGTATTTGCGATCCCGCGCTGGAGGGCCTTCCGACACGTTATACTGCCCCAACTGGCGCCCTATGTCGCAGCTGCCGCGCGATCAGGGCTTTCCCTGGTTTGGAAGATCGTCCTGGTTGCGGAATTGCTCGGACGTCCAAATGGCGTCGGTTTCGAGATTGGCGTGGCCTTCCAGCTATTCGACATCCCGCTTCTGCTCGCCTACTCACTCAGCTTCGCGGCGGTGGTGCTCATCATCGAAACCCTGTTGGTGCAACCTTTTGAAGCCCGGCTATCTCGGTGGCGCCCCCGTGCGGCTTGAGGTCGACATCGCAAGCAAGGAATACAAAAACGCGGCCGGCGAACGGCACGACGTGCTTGCCGGCGTCACCTTTGCGCTCGGCGCGGGAGAGGTTGGCGTGTTCGTCGGTCCATCCGGCTGCGGCAAGAGCACCATGCTCAGGATTTTCGCAGGGCTCGACCATGATTATCAGGGGCGCGTTTCGCGGCCGGCTGGCGCTCGGATCGGCATGGTGTTCCAGGAACCCCGGCTGCTGCCCTGGCGGTCGGTCGAAGATAACGTGCGACTTGCCGCGCCGCAGGCCGATGAAGCGAAGCTTTCCGCGCTATTCGCAATTCTTGAATTGAACGCGCATCGCAACCATTTCCCGGGCGAGCTATCGCTTGGCCTCGCACGGCGCGTCGCGCTCGCCCGCGCGTTCGCAGTCGAGCCGGATTTCCTCATTCTCGACGAACCGCTGGCGTCGCTCGACGAAGCCCTCGCCGCCCGGCTGCGCGAACAGATTGCCATGTTGGTGGATGGCCGTTCCGTGATGACCCTGTTGGTTACCCACGACGTTGACGACGCGGTTCGTCTCGGTGACCGCGTGTTCCTGCTGTCGCCACGGCCGGCACGGATTCTCGCCGACCTGCCAATCCCGACACCGCGCAGCGCGCGGAGAGAAGCCGAGATCGCTGCGATCAAGGCAGACATAGCGCGACGGATCAATGGCGATCGAACCGAGCGAGATGCCTCATAGGCGCTGGCTGAGACGGGTGCTAAGATATGTCATCGGCGGAGTTGACGATGAAACGCTCGTTCGGAACCGCGGCGCTCGGACTTGGCCTTATGACCATGACGGCAACGGCGCAGGACATGATGCGCCACCTTGACCTGTCATCGCCCGATATGATCTCGGCCGAAATGACCCGCGGAGAGGTCGAGGCCGCGCTTGCCGCCGCGACCATCACAGCACCCGCCGATTTCACCGGAAAGAGATTATCCGGCCTCGACCTCTCCGGGCTCAACCTGTCCGGCGCGACTTTTCGCGCTGCGCGGCTCAACAAGACAAGGCTCGCCGGTGCGAGATTAGATCGTGCGATCCTCGACCAGGCATGGCTGCTCGAGGCGGATCTTACGGGAGCAAGCCTGAAGGGCGCTAATCTGTTCGCCTCGCAGATGGCTCGCGCCCGGCTCGACGGCGCTGATCTATCGGGAGCACGCATTGCCGGCGATCTTACCGGCGCGAGCCTGGTCGGAGCCTCGATCGCGGACGCAAATCTGAGTGCCGACATGCGTAACCAGTCGATGGGCCTGATGCGCGCGGTGCTGAAATCCGCCAATCTGGAAAGGTTGAATGCACGCGGTGCAGATCTATCTCGTGTCGATCTCGAATTTGCCTCGCTGAAAGGCGCCGACTTGACGGCTGCTTCCCTCAAGAACGCCCAGCTTGGCGGAGCCGACTTGACGGGCGTCACGGCTATCGACACTGATTTCGACGGCGCCGATCTTGACTCAGCGAAGTTGATTGCGCCAATCGGCCTCGACCAAGCGAAAAATTTCGACAAGGCGAAAAATCAGGAACGTCTGATAAAGTAACGACGGTCGCAGACGTTGCATTATGGGAGAATTGCTGATGCGTTGGATGCTGGCTCTGGTCGCGCTGCTGTTGGCGGGTGGCAACGAACTTGCCGCGCAGAGCAAGGGCAAGGGCATCCGGCTCTGGAACCTGACCACCTCGACCATTTCCGGTTTTCAGCTATCACCGGCCGGGAAGGACGCCTGGGGACCTAACCTGACCCTGAACGACAAGGACAAGGAAGTCGACCACGACGAACGGCTGCGCATCACGGGCGTGGAGCCAGGACGTTATGATGCCAAGGTGAGTTATCCCGACGCTCGGCAATGCCTTGTGACGGATATCGAAATCAAGGCGGATGCGGTGTTTTCGATTGCGGACAAGGACTTGAAGGATTGCAGCAGGTAGTACTTGCTGCAGTCCTTGCGAAATCGCCCTTCAACCCTGCCAGCGCAACTTCGCGTTATGCCTTGTCGTGAGGGTGCGGATACTCGCAGCGCCACTTGACCGCAGTCCATTTTGGATGCTCGCTCACCCATTGCGCGATATAGGGCTGTGCAGCCATGACACATTGCCGCGGAGAAACATCCGAGGAGAACACCAAATGCCTCTCTTCGCAGGTCGCCGGCGACAGCACGGCGCATACCGTTATGATCAGGTCTATCGCATTCATGCCTGACATCCCTAAGGCTGGTCGTTGATCAGATAACGCAAAAAGCTACGTAATAGGCAGGGCAAAGTTTCACTACACCGTGAAAATCCGGAACCCGGATAGCGCCGGGCTCGCCCAACCCTAGAACTAGAAATTGACGCCGAATACCAATCGCGCATGGTGACGCTCGAAATTGACGAGATCGAGCGCCGCATTCGATCCTGCCGCGCGCCCCCATGCCTGAACGCTCCAGGCTGCGGTCAACCGTGTGCGCTGCGATAGTTGGAAATAGGCGGTAGGCCCGACAAACAGCGCCTGCCCCTCGAGTTCTTGCAAACCAATCCCTTCATACCGCCTCAGATACCGCGCCTCGCCTCCCAAGAACAAGCCCGGGCGCATTTGCACCATCATGCCAAGCGCACCACCGATGGTGGATTCTTGCGCTGCGGCGCCGGTGCTGACAAGGCGCGTCCATTCCGGCTGATAAAGCAAGTTGAGCGCGGCGACTGCGACGCTTGGAACCAGTTCCCGGTCGAATGCCAGCGTGAATCCAGTCCCGTAGCTTCGGACCCTTGCAGCCGTTGCCTCGTCAATGCGGTCCGCGTGACCTTCCACTGCAAAGGTCAAGCCGACCGGCGCGACGTCCCGATTGAGAAATCGGTATCGGAAGTCCACGGAAACGCCCTGCCAGGATAATTGGCGGCGATCTTCAAAACCCGGAACGCCGTTGACGATGTGAGACGCGAAGTTGCTGCCCAACTCTATTCGAACATTCTTGACGGGCACAAATTCCAGTTCGAGCTCCTGACCGACCGCACGGTAGTTCCCGCCGTTCTTGGAAACGTTCCTGGAAAATCGTCCGGTGGTCTCGCTCTGGAGTTCGCGTTCGCCGACACTGCCAATGTCTGTACCGATCATGAAACCGAACAGATGCTCGGTATCGATGCCCTCAGCGTGAGCGCTGCCCGAAAGCAGCGCAGAGAGACACACGATTGCCGCCCGGAAGGTCTTCGCGCGCTTTGGCATCAAAAAGCCATGGGGATGAAACGACGGGGTGAAACGACAGTATCGTTGACCGACACTGTACCCTATCACAGCGCAACGGCCGACGGCGAGAGAATCGGAGCGCCTCGCCCCCGGGTTTTCGGCTGCCACGCCGGAGCTTCGCCTGCCGGCAGCAATAGCGGATCAAAGGGAGATCGAATGGCTGAGCTTGTTCTGCAAAAACGCTGACAGCGTCGACGCTGTCGGAAAGCCCATCGATGCAATGGCCGTTTTAGAACTTCGTCGATTTCGGAAAGCGATTTCTTGAAATCATGAACCGGACGACTGCCGCGGCTCGAAGCAGCATGGCGCCGCCAGAGCCGGGCAGATCGTTTCGATGCAGTCTATTTGCTATTTGCGCGCTGCGCAGGCGTACATGTTGATTTCCATGCCCACCGACACTTCGACAATCTTTGGAGTCTTCCAAGTCATTCGGGTCCTCCCAACTAGTTTGGCGCGATGCTTACGCCGGAACTGAACCTAGGGGCCTCTCGGACGTAGCGCAAGTGCGGAACATCGACGCGTGTGCGGCGATACTTCTCTCTTGGACAAAGCCACTTCTCTCCCGGTCAACACGCTGCGACACGAACGCCGGATCGCCTTTGCGGAATCTTGCGAATGGGATGGGTGACCTGTCGGCTTCGCGAGCCTGTGGCTCGGCATTTTCATTTCCAGCCGGAGACGCCTGGCCCGCGAAGAACCTGGCTTGCGTCAACGACAAGATTCTTTTGCAGCTAGACTAGTCTAGCTAGCCGCGACGGGTCAGACGTTGGCGTGTTCAACAGTCCTTGTCGGCCGCCTTCTCGTCAGGCTTGGCGCCTTGGCCCTCCTGCGCTGCAGTCGGCTGACCTTGCATCGACGCGTGCGTCCTTGGGCGCAGCAGGACGGACGGAAAACCGATCAGATGCCCGCAGGTTCCGGGTGGCCGGGGAAATCTCACTATTGTTTAATCAAGCGCGCGAATGCTTTTTTATCAAGCCCGCGAACATTTTCGGCGACTGCGAACCAACATTGCGAGGCCATCATGCGATCATTTTACATAGGAACATTCGGTGCACTCCTCGCAATCTGTCTGTCCCTGCCGATAGATGCGCAAGACGGTTTACGGCTTGGCGAACCGGCGCCGGACTCCGCCGCCTCGCCAGCACCGCGCACCGGAAAGGAGCGCCTCGGCAGGAAGTGGATGGATGAGCAACGGATCGACAACTGCAATGTGCCGATCGACAAACGTGGATCCAGGCCGAGGCCGAGCGTCTGCCCGCATGTCCCGCTGGGCTGATCATCCCTCACGCGCCGC
Organism: Bradyrhizobium sp. TZ2; assembly: GCA_043099345.1. GTDB lineage: Bacteria > Pseudomonadota > Alphaproteobacteria > Rhizobiales > Xanthobacteraceae > Bradyrhizobium. The sequence goes on from CP170752.1 coordinate 6,134,982, forward strand.
CGGGTTGAAACCAACGTTCATGGCGCAAAAATGCCGGTTACGAGCCGGGCCAGCCTAAGCCCTCATAGAGCGCGAAACGCTCCGCGCCCGTGCTTTGGATCGGCACACCGAATTCAGATTGTTGGCATCGCCTCGGGGTTAAGCGGACGCTAGCGCCTAGGAAGCGTTCGGAGACGGGCTGCTGTGCTGCGCCTTATGGATCGAAGACGGAACAATTCCAAAATACTTGCGGAAGACCCTGCTGAAATGTGACGAACTCGAGAAGCCCCATGAAAACGCGACATCCGTGACTGTCTTGCCGGCGTGAGTCTCCAGCTCATGACGGCAGTTCTGCAACCGCGCCTGCCAGATATAATCGCTGACGGTCATGCCTCGGTCGCTGAACAGCATGTGCAGATAGCGCTTGGTGCAGCCCAGTGCGGCGGAAATCTGGTCGATGCAAAGATCAGGGTCGCGCAGATGTTCGCGGATGAAGGCCTGGGCGCGAATATACATCGCCTCGGGACCACCCCGATCGAACGTCGCGACCGCCTCGCGCAGCGGCAGCAGCAAGAGATCGATCAGCAGATCAGCGACGACGACGGCGTTGTTCGGTGACAGTTTCGCGGCCTGGTCAAACGCGGCATGCACGAAGTCGTGGGCGATTCGGCCGGTGCCGGTGCGCGCCGAAAGCTTGCATGCCGACATCCTCCCCGAATGGAAACCGCGCTCCTGCAGCAGCGCCTTCGGCACGATGACGACCTCGTGCCGCGTTAGCGCCGGACTGATGATCGTATGCGGACAGGATACATCGTAGGCGAGGCAATCGCCGGGCATCAACTCGATGCGCCGGCCGTCCTGCTCAAAATAAGAAATTCCGTGCGTCTGAAACAGGATCTTGACGTAGGGATGTTCGCTGGCTTTTGAACGGGACACCGTGTGTGCGATGCGATGCTGGCTCACCTCGATCTGGCAGAGCTTTAGCTGCGAAACCGTCGTGTAGTTTACCCGCGCTTCGAGCGATGAAGCTTTCAGCGGATCTATGTCAAATTGGCCGCAAAGATCAGTCAGTGCATCTGACCAGCATTGGATCTGCTTCTTCGGCGACAAGCCGGAGGTCGTAAGAGAGTGGACCGTATCAGACATTTCCAGCCACCGATTCGAGAAACGTGACTATTGCCGCGAGTGACTCGGTCACGGTGAAGCGACATCCACCCAAATTTAGAACGGTCGTTGTTGCCTTAGCAACGTATGTCCCGGCATCCACTTGACAATCCTCCGACTTAGTTTCCACGCCGTCAAGGGAAACCTCGCCCCGGCGCCCCGCCCGGCTGCGCTCCATTGCACTGCCGCATGGTGGCGACACCAACGCAATTAGCGGCCCGAAGCCAGAAAATTCGTTAGGGTTCGCTTTGGAGCAAATGCCCTTCCCTCTTGGGCAAGTTTCCCATTGCCGAACGGGATATGATTTACGGGACAAAATGGAAAAGTGGGCCGTCTCGACGGAACCCAAAAGTTCACCAGTGGGAGGACGCAATGCGCAAAGTGCTACTAGCAACTTGTCTTGGCTCCATAGCGGCGTTTACCGTGGGCGCCGCTGTGGCCAACGACGAATTGATCAAGATGTCGCAGAACCCGAAGGACTGGGTGCAGCCGGCGGGTGACTACGCCAATACGCGCTACTCAAAGCTCAACCAGATTACGGCAGCCAATGCCGGCAAGTTGCAGGTCGCATGGACGTTCTCGACCGGCGTGCTGCGCGGCCACGAAGGCGGACCGCTCATCATCGGCAACCTGATGTACGTCCACACGCCGTTCCCAAACAAGGTCTATGCTCTTGACCTATCGAAGGACCAGCAGATCGTCTGGAAATACGAGCCCAAGCAGGATCCTAACGTCATCCCAGTGATGTGCTGCGACACGGTAAATCGCGGCGTGGCCTATGGTGACGGCAAGATCATCTTGCACCAGGCCGATACCACGCTGGTCGCGCTAGATGCCAAGACCGGCAAGGTGGAGTGGACCGCAAAGAACGGCGACCCCGCCAAGGGCGAGACCGGCACCTCTGCGCCGCTCGTCGTAAAGGATAAGGTCCTGGTCGGCATCTCGGGTGGCGAGTTCGGAGTGCATTGCCACGTCACGGCTTACGACCTCAAGAGCGGCAAGCAGGTCTGGCGCGCCTACTCGGAAGGGCCGGACGATATAATCAAGGTTGATCCCGTAAAGACCACCGAGCTCGGCAAGCCGATCGGCAAGGATTCGAGCATCAAGACTTGGCAAGGCGATCAGTGGAAGATCGGCGGCGGCTGCACGTGGGGCTGGTTGTCCTATGACCCCGGTCTGAACATGGTCTATTACGGGTCCGGCAACCCCTCGACTTGGAACCCGAAACAGCGTCCGGGCGACAACAAGTGGTCGATGACCATCTTCGCGCGCAATCCGGACGACGGAATGGCCAAGTGGGTCTATCAGATGACGCCTCACGACGAATGGGACTATGACGGCGTCAACGAAATGATCCTGACTGATCAGACGATCAATGGCCAGCCTCGCAAGCTTCTGACCCATTTCGACCGCAACGGGCTCGCCTATACGATGGACCGCGAAAGCGGTGAATTGCTGGTGGCCGAGAAGTACGATCCGAAGGTCAACTGGACCACCGGCGTCGACATGAACAAGAATTCGCCGACCTACGGCCGTCCCAAGGTTGTCGATCAATATTCGACCGAAAAGGGCGGTGAAGACAAAAACACCAAGGGCATCTGCCCGGCCGCGCTCGGCACCAAGGACGAGCAGCCGGCAGCCTATTCGCCGGATACCCAACTGTTCTACGTGCCGACAAACCACGTCTGCATGGACTATGAGCCGTTCAAGGTGAGCTACACCGCGGGCCAGCCCTATGTCGGGGCGACGCTTTCGATGTATCCGCCCCCCGGCGAGAGCCACATGGGCAACTTCATCGCCTGGGACAACAAGACCGGCAAGATCGTCTGGTCTAACAAGGAGCAGTTCTCGGTGTGGTCCGGTGCGCTCGCTACCGCAGGCGGCGTGGTGTTCTACGGAACGCTCGAAGGCTACCTCAAGGCAGTCGATGCCAAGACGGGCAAGGAACTCTACAAGTTCAAGACCCCGTCCGGCATCATCGGCAACGTCACGACCTATGAGCAGGGCGGCCGGCAGTATGTCGCAGTGCTGTCCGGCGTCGGTGGCTGGGCGGGTATCGGCCTAGCGGCCGGTCTGACCGAACCGACCGAAGGCCTCGGTGCCGTCGGTGGCTACGCCGCGCTGAGCAACTACACTGCGCTCGGCGGCACACTGACCGTATTCGCTCTGCCGCAGTAAGCTGAGCCCAACCTCGTTCCGGCGCGTGGAGTTGCTCCATGCGCCGGTACGTCTACCACCAGATCTCGAGGACAAGCTCTTGCGTAAAATCTGGTTTGTGGGTGCTGCGATGATCTTCGTGGTATCAGGAGGCACTGCCTTCGCTGACAACGCGGTCGATCCGACTGCCGTCAAGTCCGAAGACGGCAAGTACTTCGACAAGGAAGGCAACCCGACCTTCAAGGTCGCACCTGACGGCACGGTGGATTGGTACACCTACTCCGGGTTCCGCCGTTATCACTCGGAATGCCACGTCTGTCATGGTCCTGACGGCATGGGGTCGACTTACGCGCCTGCACTGACGAATTCAGTCAAGACTATGAGTTACGGCGACTTCGTCGGCGTAGTCGCGAGCGGTCGCACGAACGGCAACTCCGTCATGCCGGCGCTTGGCGATAACCCGAACGTCGCGTGCTACATGGACGATCTCTACATCTATCTGCGTGCCCGCGCCAATGACGCCGTCGGACGCGTGCGTCCCGCCAAGAAGGAAGATAAGCCGGAGGCCTACACCCAGGCGGAGAATTCCTGCATGGGCAAGCGATGATCAGTCGGCATGTGAAAAGGGCTGGTCACCTTAGGTCCTTTCAGCGGCTCGAAAAGCGAAAGTGGAGTTGAGAATGAAGACACGCGCTGCAGTCGCGTTCGAAGCCAAGAAGCCCCTTGAGATCATTGAAGTTGATCTGGATGGACCGAAGGCCGGTGAAGTCCTCGTCGAGATAAAGGCGACAGGGATCTGTCACACTGACGCCTATACACTTGATGGTTTCGACAGCGAGGGAATCTTTCCTTCGATCCTCGGCCACGAGGGCGCCGGCATCGTTCGCGAGGTCGGCCCGGGCGTAACGTCGGTGAAACCGGGCGACCATGTGATCCCGCTTTACACGCCCGAATGCCGCCAGTGCAAAAGCTGTCTGAGCGGCAAGACCAACCTCTGCACCTCGATTCGCGCCACGCAGGGCAAGGGCGTGATGCCGGATGGTACATCGCGTTTCAGCCATAAGGGCAAGCCGATCTTTCACTACATGGGCTGCTCGACGTTCTCGAACTTTACCGTGCTGCCGGAGATTGCGGTGGCAAAGATCCGCGAAGACGCCCCGTTCGACAAGAGTTGCTACATCGGCTGTGGAGTCACGACCGGCGTCGGCGCAGTGGTCAATACCGCAAAAGTCACGCCGGGAGCGAATGTGGTCGTGTTCGGACTTGGCGGAATCGGACTTAACGTCATTCAGGGCGCCAGGATGGTGGGCGCCGACAAGATCGTCGGCGTCGACATCAACGATAGCAAGGAGGAATGGGGCCGCCGCTTTGGCATGACGCATTTCGTCAATCCAACCAAGGTCGGCGGCGATATCGTTGCGCACCTGGTCACGCTCACCGACGGCGGCGCCGACTTCACCTTTGACTGCACGGGAAACACCACGGTCATGCGCCAGGCGCTCGAGGCCTGCCATCGCGGCTGGGGCGTCTCCGTGGTGATCGGAGTAGCGGAATCCGGAAAGGAAATCGCGACTCGGCCGTTCCAGCTCGTGACCGGCCGGGTATGGAAAGGCACCGCCTTCGGCGGCGCGCGTGGCCGCACAGATGTGCCGAAGATCGTTGATTGGTACATGAACGGAAAGATCGAGATCGATCCGATGATCACCCACGTCCTCAAGTTGGAGGACATCAACAAGGGCTTCGATCTGATGCACGAAGGCAAGTCGATCCGTTCGGTCGTCGTGTTCTGAGTCAAAGAACGTCAAACATAAGGAGGATGGCCCATGACTGTTCATATCCACCCATCGGTCGACAACGGCATCAAGAAGGGCTCGGGTAGCTTTGCCGGCGGCACCCTTGTCTGCAAGTGCAAGGACAACCCGGTCAAGGTCGGCATCAAGGGCGATGTCGCCCACAATCACGCCTGCGGCTGCACCAAGTGCTGGAAGCCCGAAGGAGCCATTTTCTCCGTGGTCGCCGTTGTGCCGCGCGAAAATGTGACGGTCCTCGAAAACGGCGACAAGCTGCAGATCGTTGATACGTCCGCGACGATCCAGCGATACGCCTGCAAGGGCTGCGGCACGCATATGTACGGCCGGATCGAGAACAAGGAGCATCCGTTCTACGGCCTTGACTTCATCCATCCCGAACTATTCCAGGAATCCGGCTCGGCGGCTCCGGGATTTGCGGCGTTCGTGTCGTCCGTGATCGAGTCCGGTGTCCCTCCATCGGAGATGGCGGGCATCAGAGCGCGCCTGAAGGAGCTCGAACTGGAGCCTTATGATTGCCTGTCTCCGGCGCTGATGGATGCGATCGCCACCCACGTGGCGAAATCAACACGCAAGGCTGCCTGACCTTTCTCCTGCAACCGCCGGTGGCTCCTGTCGCCGCCGGCGGAACCGCAAGGTGATTCAGTTCAGTCGTAACTCAGTGATGTGCCGCGGGTCTGGGCGCAGCTCATTTCGTTCCACACGATTGACGATGTCGGTCAGGACGGCATTGGCGCTGCACGCGAGGCCGACCTTCTTGCCCTCGCGCACCACGAAGCCGTTCAGGAATTCAATTTCCGTGCGCCGGCCCTTCTGCATATCCTGGCCCATGGAAGGACGCTGCTCGGAAGCTGTTCGATTGCCGTCCTTGAATCGCTGCTCGTCGCAGACGCGCATCGCCGTCTCGTCGCCCTCGCCCGCACGCGCGATCGTCTCAGGCGGCAGATGCAGGGTCTCCTCCAGTTGATAGCCGAGCGCCTGTCCGACCCGGATCGCTTCGCTCCCGAGCCGGGTGGAGAAGCGGCGGATCGGCTCGCTTTGCAACATCTCGCCTCCGGTCAGACCGGTGCAGGCGGAGAGCCCGTTGCCCATGGCGTTGGCGACCAGCTTCGACCAGCGCTCGCCCCATAGATTGTCCGTCACCTTGGCGCTGTCGGCGTAGCCAACCAGGTGACAAATTTCTTGCGCACGTTGCGTGATACGGCCGTGGATTTCGCCGGTACGAAATACGGTATGCGCCGCTCCGCCCTTGCCGGCGCCCCGGTGGATGTGGCCGGGATCTGGCAGATTGACCGTGATACTGCTGGCAATGCAACCGAGCGTCTTGCCCCAGCCGACGATGCCGGCGATCGTCTCTTCATTCATGCAATTCTGCAGCGACACGACGTAGCCGTCCGGCGCCAGATACTGCTGGATAAGCGTAGTGGCCCACGCCGTATCGTAGGACTTCATGCACACGAAAGCGATGTCGACCGGCGTCTCCTTGGCGAGCTGCTGCGCGTCCGTGACGTGCAGCGCGCGCACCGGAACCGAGAATTCCGCGACGTCCCTGGCGTGGGTGACCCGTAGCCCGTGCCTCCTCATGTGTTCGACATGCTCGGGCCACGGATCGATGAACGTCACGTCCTCGCCCGCCTGCACCATATGTGCCCCGGTATACCCGCCGACGGCACCTGCGCCCACGATGGCAATTTTCTTGTCCATGCTTCCCCCTGGCTTGGAGCCGAGGATAGCGCGCCGGGTGGTCGCATCACAACGGTTGAACCGCGTCGCGCAGGGGACGCCTCAGGCAAGCCCGCCGCCCGAAATGAGCGCGATTTTACCGCCGAACGTATCGGCCAGGAACCGGCTCGCATCGGGCGGCCCGACCATGTCTTCCGCGCCACAGCGGTCGGGCGCATCGGCAACACGGAACCAATCTTACGCTTGGCGCTTGCATCCGATGGCGCTGCAACGCCGCAGCGGAGGAGAGTGCTTTGGAAAACGTGGTCGTGATCCTGGTTGTTGAAGACGATCAGCTGATGCAAGGCGTGATCGAGGAAGCCCTGACGGATGGTGGGTTTGAGATAACGATAGCGTCGTCCGGCGAACAGGCGATGGAACTACTCGACGCCACAAGCCGTGAGTTCCGAGCGCTCGTAACCGACATCAACCTTGAAAGGGGAGCGGCGAATGGCTGGGCCGTCGCCCGGCATGCAAGGGAGAGCAAACCGGATCTGCCGGTCGTCTATATGACCGGTGACAGCGCCGACGAATGGCCCTCCAAAGGAGTTCCCAACAGCCTCCTTCTCACCAAGCCTTTCGCGCCGGCCCAGATCGTTACCGCCGTTTCTCAACTGCTGAATACCGGCACACCGACCTCAACTTAGGCGTGGCTGAACTTGGGAGCGTACGATTGCACGCTTGCCCCGGACTTACTCCGCCAGCGTTTCCTTGCGCGTTCTCAGGATTTGCGGCGGTGTGGGCGACGACGTGCGTTATCGCCGCTGGTTATAGACGTCGAGACATACGGCTCCGAGCAGCACCAGCCCCTTGATCACCTGCTGATAATCGATGCCGATGCCGAGAATGGACATACCGTTGTTCATGACCCCCATGATCATGGCCCCGATCACTGCGCCGCCGACCCTGCCGACACCGCCATAGGCGGAGGCGCCACCGATGAAACAGGCCGCGATGACGTCGAGTTCGAAGCCGAGCCCGGCCTTCGGCGTCGCCGTATTGAGCCGTGCGGCAAAGACGAGGCCAGCCAATGCGGCGAGCACCCCCATGTTGACGAAGGTGAAGAATGTCAACCGTTCGGTTTTGATGCCGGACAGGCTGGCGGCCTTGGCGTTGCCACCGATTGCATAGATCTGCCGCCCGACCACCGTACGTGTGGTCACAAAACCATAGAACGCGGTCAGGGCCGTCATGATCACCAGCACGTTGGGTAATCCGCGATGCGAGGCGATCAGGCCGGCGAAGAAGACCACCACGGCGAACAGTACCGCGCTCTTGGCGACGAAGAAGCCATAAGGCTCGACCTCGATGCCGTGGGACGACTGGCGCGCCCGACTTTTCGCGCTGGCGTAGACCAATGCCACCGCCAACGCGGCCCCGATCAACAGCGAGCTAGGATAAAGCGTGCCTGCGCCGGGAAACAGCTCCGGGATGAAGCCGGAGGACAGTTTCTGGAAGGTCGGCGGGAACGGTCCGACCGACTGTCCCTGCAGGATTGCGAGCGCGAGTCCCTTGAACACCAGCATGCCGGCCAGCGTAACGATGAAGGACGGGATCTTGAAATAGGCGACCCAATATCCCTGAGCCGCGCCGATCAAGGCGCCGACGAGCAGGCAGGCAAGGAAGGCCAGCGGATAGGCCACATGATAGCGTACCATCAGTACCGCGGCGACGGCGCCAACGAAGCCTGCGACCGAGCCGACCGAGAGATCGATATGGCCGGTAACAATGACCAGCAGCATGCCAAGCGCCATGATCACGATGTAGCTGTTCTGCAGCACCAGATTGGTGAGGTTGAGCGGCTGCAGCAGCGTGCCGTCGGTCATGACCTGAAAGAACAACATGATCGCAAACAACGACAGCAGCATGCCGTAATTGCGCAAATTGTTCTTGATGAATCCGGCGTGCCGATGCTCCGGGAGCGTAACCGTCTTGTCGGTCATGGCTGCAAACCTTCCTGCAATTCCTTCCTGCTCATTTTCTTGTTACGCATGATGGCGCGCATGATCTTTTCCTGCGTGGCTTCGGCAGCAGGAAATTCTCCGACGAAGGCGCCCTCGTTCATCACGCAGATGCGGTCGCAGATGCCGAGCAACTCCGGCATTTCCGACGAGATCATCACCACGCCCTTTCCTGCCTCGGCAAGTTCGTTGATGATACAATAGATTTCGTATTTTGCGCCGACATCGATGCCGCGCGTGGGCTCATCCAGGATCAGCACCTTGGGATCGGTCATCAGCCATTTCGACAGCACCACCTTCTGCTGGTTGCCGCCGGAGAGCTCGCCGGTCTCCTGATAGACATCGGAACACCGGATCCGCATCCGGCCGCGGTACTCATTCGCCACGTGCAATTCGCGCATGTCGTCGATCATGCCTTGCGGCGCGACGCGACCGAGGCTCGCCAGCGTGATGTTCTTGCGGACATCGCTGGCGAGGATCAGGCCTAGCTGCTTGCGATCCTCGGTGACGTAGGCCAGGCCGGCGTCGATCGCCGCAGCGACGCTTGAAAGATTGACTTCTCGCCCATCGAGCCAAACGTGACCGCTGATCTTGTGGCCCCAGGCACGGCCGAACAGGCTCATGGCGAATTCGGTACGCCCGGCGCCCATCAGCCCGGCGATCCCGACCACCTCGCCGCGCCGAACCTCGAAATCCACTCCCTTGATGACCCGGCGCTCGCTGTGCTCCGGGTGATGCACCGTCCAGTCCTGGACGACGAGAACAGGCGTAGCGATCGCGGCGGTGCGTTGGGGAAAGCGATGGGCAAGATCGCGGTCGACCATGCTGCGGATGATCCTGTCCTCTTCCACCGGTCCGGCATGGCAATCGATGCTGTCGACGGTGCGGCCGTCGCGCAGCACCGTGATCCGGTCGGCGACCCGGGCGACTTCGGACAGTTTGTGCGAGATCAGAATCGAGGCGATGCCCTGGGCGCGGAAGGCGAGCAGACGATCCAGCAGCGCAGCGCTGTCGGCCTCGTTCAGGCTGGCGGTCGGCTCGTCGAGATCAAAAGCCGCACTTTCTTGGACAGGGCCTTGGCAATCTCGACGAGCTGCTGCTTGCCGATCCCAAGATCGGTCACCAGCGTATCAGGCATCTCCGCAAGCCCAACCTGGGCAAGCAATTCCCTGCTCCGCCGATAGACCGCGTCACGGTCGATTACCCCAAGACGCGAGGGCGGATGCGACAGGAAGATGTTCTCCGCGATCGACATCAGCGGGATCAGCGCCAGTTCCTGGTGGATGATGATGATGCCCAGCGCTTCGGAGTCGTTGACGTCGCGAAAGCGCCGTTCCTCGCCATCGAATACGATGCTGCCCTCGTAAGAGCCGTGGGGATAAACGCCACTCAGCACCTTCATCAGGGTCGATTTGCCGGCGCCGTTTTCGCCGACCAACGCATGGATCTGCCCCGCCTCTACCGTGAAATTCACGTCGCGCAGCGCCTGGACGCCGGCGAAGCTCTTGCTCACGCCGCGCATTTCGAGAATCGCCGTCATCGCGCCACCACGTCCGTCATCCACTTGCTACACAATGATCGATACTGCGAAAGCGGTGGCGCCGGTATCGTCGACGCCGCCGATCCGTCTCAGTCAAATTGCGAACGCTTGTAATAGCCACCGTCGACCAGCACCTTCTCCCAATTGCTTTTGTCGACGACGACCGGTTTCAGGAGATAGGACGGCACCACCTTGACGCCGTTGTTGTAAGTCTTGGTGTCGTTGACGGTGACCTCCTTGCCGCTGAGCGCGGCGTCGACCATGTCGGCAGTGACACGGGCGAGATCGCGGGTGTCCTTGAAAATGGTCGAGTATTGCTCGCCGCGCTGCATCGACTTGATCGAAGGCACCTCGGCATCCTGGCCGGTGACGATCGGCATCGGCATGTTGCCGCCGCCATAGCCGACGCCCTTTAGCGAGGAGAGAATGCCGATGGACAGGCCGTCATAAGGAGAAAGTACGGCATCGACCCGCTTGCGGCCGTAGAACGCGCTCAGCAAATTGTCCATCCGGGCCTGCGCGGTGGCGCCGTCCCAACGCAGGGTCGAAACCTTGTCCATACCCATCTGGCCGCTGCCGACTACCAGCTTGCCCTTGTCGATATAGGGCTGCAGCACCGACATCGAACCATTGTAGAAGAAGTAAGCGTTGTTATCGTCAGGTGAGCCGCCGAACAATTCGATATTGAAAGGCCCCTTGCCTTCCTTGAGCCCGAGCCCCTGCTCGATCGACTGGGCCTGCAGCACGCCAACCTGAAAATTGTCGAAAGTGGCGTAGTAGTCCACGCTGGGCGTGTCGCGGATCAATCGATCATAGGCGATCACGATGATCCCCTTGGCTTTGGCCTGCTTCAGCACATCCGATAGCGTGGTGCCGTCGATCGCCGCGATCACCAGCACCTTGGCGCCCTTGGTCACCATGTTCTCGACCTGCGAGAGCTGGTTCGGAATGTCGTCCTCGGCATATTGCAGGTCGGTGCCGTAGCCGCGCTCCTTCAATATCTTGACGATGTTGTTGCCATCGTCGATCCAGCGCGCCGAGGATTTGGTCGGCATGGCGATGCCAACGGTCGCCTTGCCCTGGGCGAAAGCGGCGGTCACCGGTGTCGCGGCCAGGGCCGCCGCCAGCGCGAAGGCTGACAGAGTGGTCTTCAAATTAATCATGCTTCACTCCCTTGATCATCGAGGATCTATGGTTTCTGGATCGTCAGACCGCTGAGAACGGATCTTGAAACTAAGTCTTTGCGCAAGCTCGGTTGCGGCGCCTTGTCTCCTCCGTCAAGCTGTTGCGAGTTTCACGTCTGGCTCTGGGCGGCCGCGCGCCGCGACGTCGAGCACGAAGGTGCGGCCATGATCGGGGTCGGCGCGTTTCGCGTCGTCGTCCAAACCCTCCCAAGCCGACGTGACGAGCAGTCGCGAGAGATCCTGCCCGATGAAAACAGCACAGCTCGACTGCCTTGCCGGCACGCGCAGGCAGCGCAGGTGCTTGCCTTGCGGGCTGTAAACGTCGATGCAGCCGCCGCCCCAGCGCGCGTTCCAGATCAGCCCATCCGCATCGACCACCGCGCCGTCGATGCCGCCGCCGCTCCGGCGGCTGAGCAGTGCGACCGGCGCGCCGCGCGGCAGGCCGGTCGTCGCGTCAAGGTCGACACGGAAGAGCACGTTCTCCCGCGTGTCGGCAAAATAGCCCACGGCTCCATCAGGTGAGAAGCAGATCGCGTTCGGGATCGTAATGCGGTCATAGAGCCGCGTCAGCTCACCGCGGTGCAGTGCGTAGATGGCACCAAGCCCGGGCTCGGCCTGGCGTCCCATAGTGCCAATCCAGTAGGTTCCGGACGGATGCGCCCGGGCATCGTTTGAACGCGTCGCCGGATTGTCGGCTTCAAGCGGACGAAATAGCGCCATCCGACCGTCCGCCAACTCGCGGATATAGAGACCGTCATCGGCAACGAGCAACTGACGATGTGCGTCGATCCGGGCCAGCGCGCTGCCCATCACGTCGAGGGAATGGATGGTCGTCTGCCCGATATCGAGCTGCGCCTCGAACAGCCGGCGCTCGACGATGTCGAACCACCAGGCCGTGTCGGTGGCGACGTCGTAGGTCGGGCCCTCACCAAGATGGCACCGCTCACCGCAGAGAACGGTCGTCGGCACTTCTTCCATCTCGTCGTCACCGATCATCGCCCGCTCCCTCAAGGCAACTCTACCGAGGATTGTGCCTCGATTGCGCCGCGGCTTGCATGCGTGAAGCGGTACTGCGTGCTGTGGCGATAGACTTCCCCGGGGAAAGGCGTGCCGTCGGGAAGTCGGATCGATTGGGCGTATCGGGCCATGCCTGTGGCTCAAGACAGATGGCGTCGGACTGTCGATAAAGGCGGCCGCCCTTCCCGGCGGTGGAACCGTCGAGAAAGTTTCCCGAATAGACCTGGAGCCCCGGCTGGTTGGTGAACAGCTCGAGCACGCGGCCCGACGTCGGGGCAGCGAGCCGGGCGGCAAAGCGCGGCTCGCCGCCTGTCGGCGCGAGACAGAAATTGTGGTCATAGCCGCGGCCAAGTCGGAGCTGCGGATGGTCGTCGCGGATCCGCTCACCGATTACGACACCGGCACGGAAGTCGAACGGCGTGCCGGCGACCGCGCTGGGTGGCTGCGGCAGCGGGATCGCGCCGGAATCGACGCTGAGAAAATGATCGGCGGCGACGGTGAGGTGGTGGTCGAGAATGTTGCGGCCCGAGCATGCGCCGGCCAGATTAAAGAAGCTGTGATTGGTGAGATTGACCACAGTCGGACGATCGGTCCGCGCCGTCATGTCGAGCGAGAGTTCCATCGGCCCGGACAGGCGCCATGTCACTTCCACCTCCAGCGTGCCGGGATATCCTTCGTCGCCATCGGCACTGATGTGCGCCAGCGTCACGGCCGGAAGCGCTCCGTCCTCGATCCCGACAATCCGCCAGTTGCGGCGATCGAAGCCGTCCGGCCCGCCATGCAATGCATTGAGTCCGTTATTGGCGGCGAGGCACACCGCGGCGCCGTCGAGCACGAAGCGCGCGCCCGCGATACGATTGGCATAGCGTCCGACGGTCGCGCCGAAGAATTGCCGCCGGGCAAGATATCCATCCAGCGTGTCGTGACCGAGTACGATATCATCGAGGTGGCCAGCCGCATCCGGCGTCAGCAATGCCTGCAGCGTCGCGCCATAGGTGATGATGCAGGCTTTCAGCCCATCATGCGCCTGCAAGGTGATGCGCTCAACCTCGCTGCCGTCCGGCAACACACCGAAGCGAGACCGCACCACGCGAGGGACAGACGAGATGTTCATCGCACCTCCTCGAATGGCTCGACCGTGCGGCGTCGCGCCAGCAAGAAGGCATCGGCCACGAGCTGGAGCGGTGCGAGATCGACATCGCTCTCGCCGGCTACGGTGAGTTCGAGGAAGCGGCGGTAGAGCCCGGCATATTCGGCTTCCGCGGCATCGACCAGCGGTTTGCCCCCTGCCCTCAACCTCGCCCCGCCCAGGGAGAGGGTGACCGGGCCGCCATCGGTGTCGAGATCGATGTCCCAGCTCTGCGGGCCGGTCTGGCGGAAGTCGAATTCGGCCGCGATCGGCAGCCCCACCGCATCGCTGAGCGCAAGTGTGGCGGCTATCGGCGCGTCGCGATTGGCGGGGAACGCGAGATCCGCTGATGTCGCGAACAATGGCTGCGGCAGAATACGCGTCAGGATCGAGAGCGCGTTGATGCCGGGGTCGAATACGCCGAGCCCGCCCGGTTGCCAGATCCAGGCCTGGCCCGGATGCCAGACCCGCACGTCCTCCTTCCAGGAAATCCTGACGGCGGTGACCTTCCGGCCGGCCAATAGTTGTCGCGCCGGCTCGACGGCCGGAGCGAAACGCGAATGCCAGGTGGCGAACAGCGTGCGTTGCGCGGCCCTGGCGGCCGTCACCAGCGGCTTGATTTCGCCGACCGTGGCGCCGGGCGGCTTTTCCAGCATCACATGCTTGCCGGCGGCGAGCGCCATCGCTGCCTGCGCGCGACGAACCTGCGGCGGAGTACACAGCGCCACGGCATCGACTGGCGGGCCGTCGCGCAGGAGTTCATCGAGCGTCGCCACATGCGGCACGCCGGGAAGCGAGGCATTGCGGCTCGCGATGGCGGCCAGTTCTACACCCTCGGTCGCAGCGATCGCCGGCACGTGCTGGTCGCGCGCGATCTTGCCGAAGCCCACGATGGCGACGCGAAGCGGGCTCATGATTCTTCTCCAGCCTCGATGGCCGCGGAGGTCGCAGGCGCGGCGCCGGACGACGCCGGGGCCCCCGCATGACGGCGCAGCCCATTGCGGATCACCTCGGTCATGGCCGCGGTCGCGGCCTCGGCATCCTGACTGACGATCGCATCGACAATGCGCTGGTGCCACAGCAGCACCGTCTCGCGGTCCTGCGTCTCGACCGGCGCGCTGAGCAGGAACGAGGCGCGCAACGCCGCCTCGATGACGTTGCCGATCGAGCGCATGAATAAATTGCCGGAGGCGTTGGCGACGGCAAGATGCAGGGCAAGGTCGCCATCGGCAAAGTCAACCGAGTCGGAGGCCTCGCGCCGCATCCGCTCCATGCTGCGCTGCAGCTCGGCAATGTCGGACTCGGAGCGGCGGGCAGCCGCAAGCGCGGCAGCACGCGGCTCGACGGCGAGCCGGATCTCGGCGAGATCATTGAGAAAGCGCCGATCGATGCCGGCATCGAGATGCCAGGCCAGCACGTCCGCGTCGAACATATTCCAAGCACCCCGCTCGCGTACCACGGTGCCAACCCGCGCCTTGGTGGTCAGCAGGCCCTTCGCCACCAGGGTTTTGACGCTCTCGCGCAAGACCGGCCGCGACACGCCGAACATCGCCGTCAGTTCGGCGTCGCCCGGCAGGCGGACACCTTCTGCATAACGGCCGGCAATGATGTCGATGCCGATGCTGCGGGCAACCTCGGCGTGGTTGGAGTGAGCGCGCCGCGTCGGGATAACGACAAGCCGGGACGTCATTCAGGCTCCTGCACGCGCAACGACAATTGGTATGAAGGCACCTAAAGATGAGCAACCCCAACAATATTTCACGAATAACACGTGCCGACTAGTCATATTATTTGACTATTTGGGGCCGCCCAAAGAGAACTGTCGGCGGCGACGGAATTCGCGCGCCGCCGGTTTCGAGGTGTTCGAGGTCGCTTGATCGCCCGCGCGGTTTGCCCTTATTGGTCCAATCGTACCGGCGCCGCATCCGCGCTTTGGATCGCTTTGGATGATGGCTCCAGGAATTAAGGATTCAATATGCAGTCTGTTTCTGCGAAACCCCTCTACATCCGCATGCACGCAGACGATAACGTCGCGATCGTCGCGAACCGCGACGGTCTGCATCCCGGCGCCGAGTTCGCCTGCGGATTGCGGCTGATCGAGCAGATTCCGCAAGGCCACAAGGTCGCCCTCGCCGATATCGCGGCAGACGAGGCTATTCTCCGCTACGGCGAAGTCATCGGCCATGCCGCGGCGCCGATCGCCAAGGGCGGTTGGGTCAAGGAATCGCTGGTGCAGATGCCCGATGCGCCATCGTTCGACAATTTGCCGAAGCCGAACGGCGAAGGGATCAATCAACTTCCGCTGCAAGGCTATACGTTCGAAGGCTACCGCAATGCCGACGGCTCGGTCGGCACCCGCAACATTCTCGCGATATCGACAAGCGTGCAGTGCGTCGCCGGCACGGTCGAGTTCGCACTGAGCCGCATTCGCAAGGAACTGTTGCCGAAATATCCGAACGTCGATGACGTGGTGGCGATCACGCATGCCTATGGCTGCGGGGTCGCGATCAACGCCGGGCGCCGCCGTCCCGATCCGCACCCTGCAAAACCTTGCCCGTAATCCCAATTTCGGCGGCGAAGTGATGATCGTCGGACTGGGCTGCGAGAAGCTGCAGCCGGAGCTGTTGCTGCCTGAAGGCATGAGCGCCGACGAAGAAATCATGCGCATGCAGGACGAGGGCTTCACCGGCTTCGGCGAGATCGTCGAGGACATCGTCCGCATGGCCGACGCGCGCCTGCAGCTATTAAACCGCCGCCGCCGCGAGACCTGCCCGGCATCGGCACTGGTGGTTGGCATGCAATGCGGCGGCAGCGATGCTTTCTCGGGCGTGACCGCCAATCCCGCGCTGGGCTTCGCTGCGGATCTTCTGGTGCGCGCCGGCGCCACCGTGATGTTTTCTGAAGTCACCGAGGTGCGCGACGCTATCCATCTGTTGACGCCACGCGCGGCGAACCAGCAAGTCGCGGACGCGCTGGTACGGGAGATGGCCTGGTATGACCGCTATCTCGCCGGCGGCGAAGCCGACCGCAGCGCCAACACCACGCCGGGCAACAAGAAAGGCGGCCTCTCCAACATCGTCGAGAAGGCGATGGGATCAGTCATCAAGTCCGGCACCAGTCCGATCGCGGGCGTGCTCGCGCCGGGCGAGCGGGTCCGCGAAACGGGGCTGATCTTTGCGGCGACCCCGGCAAGCGATTTTGTGTGCGGCACGCTGCAACTCGCTTCGGGCATGACGCTGCACGTCTTCACCACCGGCCGCGGTACGCCCTATGGACTTGCCGCCGTGCCGGTTATCAAGGTGTCGACGCGCAGCGAATTGAAACAACGCTGGCACGACCTCATCGACGTTGACGCCGGCAGCATCGCAACCGGCGATGCGACGATCGAGGGCGTGGGCTGGGAGATATTCCGTCTCATGCTCGAAGTGGCGAGCGGCCGGGAGACCTGGGCCGAGCATTGGAACCTCACCAACGCCCTCGCGCTGTTCAATCCGGGCCCGGTGACTTGAAGCGAGCAGGGTGATGGCCTTCGCCACCATCCCCGCGGCGGTAATAGCTTCGTCCGATGCTTGTTGGCTAAGCCGTCACCAGCCTTTCGATCTCGGCTATTGGATGCGAGGTTAGTTGCTTCTGGGAATCTCGCCCACGATCCTGTCAGTCACTTCCGTATGAAAGGCCTGCCGGAGATTGCCGAGGATCTTCGGCGGCGCAATGACGACGAGTTTATCGAAATGATTGCCATGGGCATGGCGGTAGAGCGCTTCCGCGATCTCGCCGGCGAACCGCTCCTTTGCGATGTGATGCCAGTCGACTTCCTCCATGGCGCTTCGCGCCTCCCCCGACGCTTGAAAAGGATCGTCCGGGCCGATCAGTCCCCTGTTCGCGTGTCGCCGGATTGTCCTGCCTGAGGATCTGCTCCACCTCGAACCTGACCTGCTGCGCGCTGCCTTTGTTGCGCAGAAAGAGTGCCTTGTGGCCATCCCCGATGAGAACGAGAGCGTTGTGAGAAATGGGAAATTTCAGTTCGGTGCTCATATGTCGGTGCCTCCATATGGCCCAACGCATGAATTGTCGCGTGGTTGCGCCGTGATGATGACGCTTCACCTCGCATGCCACGGAAAGAGAGCGGTGGCTTCCCAGGCCGCTCCTCTCTGAAGATCAGTCGATTTCCTCGATGATCCGGCGTTCGCCGGGCTCAATGATATAAGTCCATTCATCAGGCTCGATGTAGCGATACTCGCGCAACCGTGGCGATTCCCGATATACCAACCGTGGCGATTCCGGATATACTTCGTCGGGGAATGTCCGTATATCCACGGAATCCGGCAGATGGTCTCCGACGCGGACGCGCGTGGAAGTCACACTGGCGATGGTGCGCGGCTCGGTTCTGGCCCGCTGCTCCATCCTCGACGAGCGCGAATGCTTGCGAACAACTTCCCGATCGCTATCCGAGAAAGCCGCCTTGCGGGGTGCCGGCGCGGCCGCTGTCGATCGGCCGCCGCGCGGCAGCACGTCGACGATCTTGTAGGTGGCGGGATCGACGATAACGATATCCTCGCGGACCACGACGAAGTTATAGCCGCGGTACTGCGGCATCACCTCGACCACCTCCGCCGGAAGCGGCTGGAAACGCAGGTCCCGGGGAACGACCGTGCCGACAGACAGCGAGAAGTTGATATTGGTCACCGGCTTGGCGTTCAGCCTGCTGATGGATTGGCTTACGCGGGTGCGCTGGCTTTCGGTGAGATTGGCCGAGACGTTTAGGTCTGTCCGCGATTGCCTGGTGTTGGTCTGATTGTCCGAGGGCTGAGCCTGCGGCCGTGACGAGTCAGCGGTCGCATTCGTCGGCGATTGCTCCGCCGAATTTCTGCTCTGGGTATTTTTCTTTCCGCTTTGGGTCTTTTTCTGCGCCAAAGGCGGCGCCGGGGATTGCGTTGCTTTAGGCGCCTGGCTCTGCGCCGCGGCCGGCGAATTGGTTCTTTGCTGATCGCCTGGTGATTGAGCGGATGCGCTCGTGCCGAGCATCAAGCTGGCGGCGACAGCGCTGACGAACAAACTTCGCTTCACGTTCCGCTCCTGGTTCCGTCCTCGGAGATTGTGCCCCGGAATAACTCGGCACGGCTCCGCGCCGTTCCACTCACTCTTCGCGCCCAGTGATGGAACTGTCCCCCTGGTTTCGACCGCCGGTAAGCTGGAAACCCCAGGAGGGCCTTGAGGCTAGCCTGAGGTCTCCTTTCGCATTTTTCATTTGCAGGGCGGGAACAGCGATCCGCGACGCGGGTTGGCCGGTGAAGCAACCAGCAACGAGAGGCTGCCATGAAAGTATCCGATGCGATGACACCCGAGGTTCAGCTCTGCACGCCCGACGACACGCTAAAGGACGCAGCGCAGGCCATGGCCGCGCTCGGCGTCGGGTTGCTGCCGGTCACCGACAATGAGCGCCTGGTTGGCATGATTTCCGATCGCGATATTGCCATTCGCGGCGTTGGCGTGGGCCGAGGGCCCGATACGCGGGTCGGCGACGTGATGACCGTCGACGTCAAGTACTGCTACGAGGATCAGGATCTCGATGAGGTGACGACGAACATGGGCGACATTCAGGTACGTCGCCTGCCAGTGCTCAGTCGCGACAAGCGGCTCGTCGGCATCATTGCGCTCGGCGACATCGCGCTAATCCAGGGCGGCAATGGCACAGGCGCGGCTTTGAGCCGAATCTCACGGCCAGGCGGGCAGCACACGCAGATATAGCTCCGCCACCTGACGCCGTGACGTCATGGCACGGGTCCTGATCGGCACGTCGGGCTGGCACTACAGATCCTGGCGCGGGCCGTTCTTTCCCAAGGAACTGCCGCTCAAGCAACAGCTGCCATACTACGCCGGCCAGTTTTCGACGACCGAACTTAACGGGGTGTTCTATCGGACACCCACGCCTGAGGCTGTAAAGGGCTGGCGAGAACAGACCGGGCGCCATTTTATATTTGCCTGGAAGGCGTCCAAATTCATCACGCACTGGAAGCGCCTCTCGCACAATTCGATCAGCAGCCTCGAACTGCTCGAGGACCGTCTCTCCCTGCTCGGCAAGAAGGCCGGGCCCGTGCTATTTCAGCTGCCGCCGAATTTCCGGATCGATGCCGACCGCCTCGCCTCTTTCGTCAAACTGCTCTCGAAGAGGCGACGATATAGCTTCGAATTCCGGCACCCGAGCTGGTATGCGCCGCAAACATTCCGGATGCTGCGCGAGCAAAACATTTCGCTGTGTATTTCGGACCATCACGATGCACCAGCGCCCTGGAGGCGCACCGCCGATTTCGTCTACGTCCGCGGGCATGGGCCCAAGGGCCGTTACAAGGGTCACTACAGTCCGGATGCACTTGCGGAGTGGGCTCGCCGGATCAGGTCCTGGAAGAAGCAGGGATGCGACGTGTTTGTCTACTTCGACAATGATCAGAAGAGCGCCGCGCCGGCGGACGCCAGACGCCTGATCGGGTTGATGCATCAGGCCTGAATCGCGGCGGAACCGATCGGAACCCATCGGCGGTTTGGTTTCTAGCTGTTTGATGAGTATCGGGTTTTCCGGATAAGCCATTTTCGTTGATCGACTCGTTGATCGACGCAGAAAAATCGCTTGGATGGATGTAGAGGTCGAGCGGCCCTGCAAACTGACTGGGGTGCGACGTCGTCCTCAGCGCAGGCATCGCAGGAATCTCAAGAATCTTGCGGAGTATCTTGCACCGGCGAACTGGCCGCAGTGAGCGATCTAAAAGCCGGACACGGCGCCATCATACGTCAAGGCGCCGGCAAAATCGGCCGCCCATCGCGATCCGTCCGGCAAGCCGTATGCCTGCTCCCGCTCCCAGCTGCGTTGTCACCTGCACTGGAATTCGTTCGAGACCCGCTGGGATTGCCCCTGTCGTGGATCGCACTTTGCGATCGATGGGACGCCGCTCAACGCTCCCGCGATCGGCTCTGGCCGAGGCCGAAGTCAGGGAACAGTCCTGAACGGTCACGAGCCTCATGTGGCGTCCGGCAGGAACGAATATGCCGAGCTAGTGTTGGAGAGGAAATTGCTAGGCCCACAGCGCAGGCGAACGACCCATGGGTAAAATCAAAGGAACGCCCCGAAGGACCATTGGAAAGGCCAAGGAAGCCGTTGCCGAGGTTCTTGGCGACGGCAAGCTGCAAGAGGAAGCCAAGGCGGAGCAACGCAAAGCCGACGAGGAAGACAACGAACCCGACAGCCTCAAGCCGTTTGGGAATCTCGACCGCCTCACCTAGCACACAGCACGGATGCCTGCTCGACGGCGTTGTGCTCTCTCGGAGAAACGCAATGCTTCACCATCCCCACCCGCCTTTTCCCAGCCAGCACCAGCCGATGCCGGGCACGACCGGCGCGATGAAACCGCGGCCCGACCATGGCGAAACGTCTTACAAGGGCAGCGGCCGCCTCAACGGCAAGAAGGCCGTCATCACCGGCGGCGATAGCGGCATCGGCCGCGCGGTTGCCATCGCCTTTGCTCGAGAGGGAGCTGATGTCCTGATTTCGTATCTCGAGGAGCACGACGATGCCCGCGAGACTGAACGGCTTGTCACGGAAGCCGGTAGAAAGGCCGTTCTCGTTGCCGGCGATATCCAGCACGCCGATCAGTGCCGCACGGTTATTTCCAAGGCGGTATCGGAGCTTGGCGGGATCGATATCCTGGTCAACAACGCGGCCCATCAAGCCAGCTTCAAATCCATCGAGGATATCGGCGACGAGGAATGGGAGCTGACCTTCAAGGTCAACATTCACGCGATGTTCTATCTCACCAAGGCCGCCGTGAGCCACATGAAGCCGGGTAGCTGCATCATCAATACGGCGTCCATCAACTCAGATGTGCCCAACCCCACTCTGCTGGCGTATGCGACGACCAAAGGCGCGATCCACAATTTTACGGCGGGCCTGGCCCAGATGCTGGCTGAAAAGGGCATTCGCGCCAATTCTGTCGCCCCGGGACCCATCTGGACGCCGCTCATTCCTTCGACTTTGCCCGAAGACGCCGTGGAGAATTTCGGCAAACAGGTTCCGATGAAACGCCCCGGGCAACCCGCGGAGTTGACGACCGCTTATGTCATGCTGGCCGATCCGCTTTCCAGCTACGTGTCGGGCGCAACCATCGCCGTCACCGGCGGAAAGCCGTTCCTGTAGAAGCCACGTTCTCCCACTACTTCGCGGCGATGCGAAATGGCTTCAAGTCCAGAACTACCCAAGCTAGCATTGGGTATTCGACCGAAGCCACTCGCCGCGATTCAGTCTCGCTCCGAAGTCGGAGCGCGATCGCCAAATGCTGAATGAGAATGACGGTCTTTGCATCGACGATTTCACCGGCTGCAACCATCGAAGCGGCCTCCTTCAGCGACACCCTCGACCACTTCGATATCCTCCCCCTCCTCCTTGAGCCCGCTGCCCTCGGAGACCTTGTCTGCCGGCGAGTAGACGTAGGTGAAGAAGGCGATCTTTTCCACAATCGTGGCCGGACTCACATAGAAGTCGAACAATCGTTGTACTTTCGTAATTCGATAACCGAGCTCTTCCTCCACCTCCTTCATGATGCGCGCATCGGCAGATCACCGTCGAGCTTTTCCTGCACACGCCTCGAGAGTTCTCTCAGTGCCATCCCCCGGCGCATCCTGTTGCTCCAAACTGCTGGAATGCCGGAGCGGGCTTTCGTCACCAGCGTGGGTCGGGACCAAGGACGTTCCCGATAAGTCCGGCGAGTTGCTAACCCGTTCCGGAGCGCAACAGATGATTGATGAACTGCGCCGGAAAGCTGCCGAGCACAGAACGAGAGGGAAGCAAGGCCGCTCGCTATTTCGGCTCAGGGTCAACAAGCTCTCGTCCGGGATCCTCGAGCTTGCCGGCACGCGACAACTTCACCGCGTTGCCCAGCGCTCGCGCGACGTTCATAACTTCTTGCTGAAACGCATTGTCGTCATCCAGCGCCTGATGCGACGTGGCGTAAGGCTCCATATAGCCGATGTAACCCTCGGCTTCGGCCATGCGGCCCGCCGATATCAGCGACATGTCCGTCAGCCAGCCCGAGATCGACCGGTGCAGCGCCTCAACGCCTACGCTGTCGCCGTGGACGACGAGCCCAAAATATCGCCCCGCCAGATGACGCGGATAGAACCAGCCTCTGAGCTCGAGTTCTTTGGCCTCCGCCGCCTTCTTGCCATGCGTCGAGGACGGATCGGGATTACCTCCGTCAGCACACACCAGGCGATCCATCATGGCTTTCAAGGCTGTCGGCGCCTGATACCAATTTACAGGCGCTACGATCATGATGCCGCGCGCCGCCACCCAGAGCGGATAGATCTCGTTCATCCAGTCGTCGGTCTGTCCCAGCGAATAATTCGGGTAGCAACTGCACGGCCAGTGGCACAGCGCCATTGAGGTAGACACGCACGCCTTGCAAGGATGAATCTGCTTGCCGTATTCCGAGGTCAATCGCGACAGATCGAGAACGTCGACCGCGAAACCCATCTCGATGAAAATCGGTTCGGCCAGCTTGACCAGGCGCCAGGTTTTCGACATCTCGCCGGGGCAGGTATGTTCGCTTCGCGCCGAGCCGTTGATCAGCAGAATGCGCGATGGTTCATTCGCATCGTCATGACGGCGCTGCGCCGCCAGAATGGCATCCCGCGCGTTCAGCCAGTCTACCGCGATGTCGTAGTCAGGATCAGCGTAGCCGGGTCCGGCCTTGCGTGTCAGCGGCGCCTTGCGTGAATGACTATATGCGTCCCAGGCAGCATCAATGACGGCCGCGAGTTCTCGCTCGACCGATTCGAAAACCGGATCGACGAAGCGGCGGCGAAAACGTCCTTCAAATTCCTCGCGGGAAAGTTTGACGGGCGGCATTCCTTCGCGCACATCAACTTCCGCCATGCGAACTCCTTTGGTCGAATCTCCTCTTCAACCGGCGCTTGCGCAAAGGGTTCCGAATGCGGGGTCAGGCCGACGCAAGCACGGTGTGTCCGGCCTGCTGCCGCCTGAACTGCTGGTAGGCAGTGATGGCCTTGTTGGCAAGCATCAACCGTCGGCGCTCGCCGCGGCGCACCATCAATTCAACGGTATCGCTGAGGAAGCGAGCCGCCAAAACCGCATCGCCCAGCTCCCCGGTACGTTCGAGATAGTCCCAGGCAATCTCAATCGAACTCTCTATCAGCAGCGGCAATGGTTCTGTCATCGTTACGTCCACCTTCATGCGTGGAGAACGCTCGGCGACAACCCCGGTTCCTGTTTGTCTTGCGGGCGGAAGCGCGATTGGCTCGCGGAACCTTCAAGGGCCTCCGGCAACGGCGCCGGCAATCACCATCACCAAATCATCCAGATCGATCCGGCCATCGACGACGAGGCCTTCGGAGCTCTCGACCTTCAGGGATTGCGGATCGTTCGCGGCCTGCCTTTTCAGCTCCGCGACAATTGCTTCTTTTAGTTTCTCTTCGAGCATTCAAGATTTCTCCTTGTCAGCGCTCGCGTTCCTATCCGTGGCGATCGAGCGGCCACATCTCCGGCAGATACTCCGAACTGATCAAGTCGATTTGCTCGCTAAACCTGATCCGGTACATCGTCATCAGCGCGTCGTGACCGGCGTCCGAAGAACTACACAGGGCGTCCTCCACGATGACAACCCGAAATCCGATATTGACGGCGTCCAATACGGTTGAGAGTACGCAGACATCGGTTTCTGCGCCGGAGACGACGATCGTTCGAATCCGCTTCTCCCGGAGGAATGTTGAAAGTGGCGATCCGAAAAAGGCCGAGTACGTAGACTTGTCAACGATGGTTGCCGGCGGTGCAAGCCGCACCAGTTCCGGGACCAGATCAAGCTGCGACCCGCCCCGCGATCGACGTGTCGCGATCTCCCAGCGATTGAAGTATGACCGCCACTGGCCCTGCGCCTGGTCCGGCGACACTGGCGTAATGAAGCGGGTAAAAACCGTGCGAGCCGCGTAGCGGGCGGATATGTCCACGATCGTCGGAAGCACCCGCTCCATCCAGGGCGTTTCCCAAATCCCTCCCTTGGCGAAGATACGCTGCATATCCACGCACAGATGCACGGCGTCTTCGATAGGCTTCATCGCGCACAGCTCATGGACCGGTCGAGATTCCTTCTTTGCAGGCCATACCCACCACGGCTCGCGCGGGACCGGTTAGTGGGTATCGGATTCCTGCCACTTCTCCAGGTCCGATTTCGAGGCCCCCTGACTGCTGCTCCTTTTCGGGATTACCCTTCCAAGGCTTATCGGTCTGCTTGTGCGATCCCCAGTCGGTCCGCTGGCGCGGGTCATCGGTTGGCTTTTCCTTGCTCATTTGGACACCTCCAGAAATGGGGAAGCTGTACGCTAGCCTTTGGTTCCTTGCTGAGGGACGGGTGATGGCGGTTCCAACATCTGACACCGAACAGACCGGTCACAGTTCCGTTTTCTAACTTTCCCGCGTGGACAAGAAGACAGCCCCACGTTCGAGGCGAGACTTGGAGATCGAAGCCCTGGCGGCGCTGGAAAAGGCGCGGGCGATGCCTCATGGGCCGCGCGGAGCGAAGCGATAAAGCAGGCGGGCATTCTTAGGAACGCCGCCGAAAATTCTCGAATGCGCGGAGAATGGCCGCCACACTCTTGAAGACTTGGCCGAAGCCGCGACGGTTGCCGCGAACGAAGTGCGCCTTGCTCGCGGCGCCTGAACCTCTCGGATCACATGTCGCGGCGGAGCCGTGCGCCAGCCGTCGGAACCCTCGAAAGGGGTTCAACGTTGCTTTCTGATGGCAAGGAGGCAACGATGGGATTGGCTGAATACATGATCGTTTCGAGGCCGCCAGGTTGGACCGTGCTCCATGACGGGGCCGCCGAGCACGATTACGAAACAAAGGAAGCCGCATTCGAAGCGGCCGTTGCCGCCGCATCGCTGGCGATGCGTCAAGGTCATGAGGTCCATGTCAGCGTCCCGGGCCGCGACGCCGGCTACAAGTCTGCGCTTGGCGCAAAGGACGAGCAACCAACGGCGCCGTGATACGCCGCCATCGCTCGGCAATGACAGATGCCGTCGCACCGCGTCGACAAGGTAGACGCGTGCAGCGATTTACATTGCGCTAAGCACCGCGAACCTCGGGCGCCGTTCGGTTTGGCTTCCCAGCTTTTTCGGCTTCTCAGCTTTGGTTTTTCCGGTACCGCTCCCGGACGATTTCACCGCCGAGCCGCGTCGCAGCCTTGTTCCGGTACCGATAGCTCAGCGTTCCGTAGATCAGCGCGGTGAGGAGAACCAGCGCTCCCAGAAAATACACGGCCTCCATGACCTTCTCCCGATTTCTTGTTTGCCGTGGCGGGCTCAAATCGCAGCCTGGTGTTGCCGTCAAAAAAGCAAACAAACTCCCGGCAAGGCACGCACCTGAACGCGCGAGGTCCGTCTGCGATCATAGTGTTAGCGCACGTGGGGCACAGTGGTGTCATGCTCGTCAAACGCGGGGATCCCCTCCCCGGTTCCAAAGATTCGCGCTGGCACGCCGCGATCCGCAAGGCGATGGTTACGGCATCGATCGGAAGTTCGCGTTCAAAACGACTGACAGTTAGCTTGCAGATTCCTGAGCGAAGAGCACTCGGCTCGCGCGATTCCTTTTGCGTGTTCAAGATACATCCACCAACCCTGGAGCGCATCGTCAGGTAACATCGCGGCCGCGCGCGATGGAAACCGGCTCACACGCTAAAAACAAGATCGTGATAGGTGAGGCAGACCACATATGCCTGCAGCCGTTGGCCGTAATGCGGTGGTGCAAGCCACTTTGCATTTCGAGCCAAATGGAGGTTTCCATGAAGCGTCTGTTGATTTCCGGATTTGTGGCAGTCGCCCTGCTTGCTGTCGCAACCACTTTGCGTTCGTATTCAATTTCGGAAGACCGCTCTGCCATGACCATGGGCATGGCGTCGTTGAAAATCTCCGGCTGCCACGACACTTCCGGTCGAGGAGTTCGAGGACATGTCGCTGGTGTTCTCGACACCGGCGAAACCTTAGAGCACACAAGGCGACCGGTCTTATTTTCGGCCGCTGCCCAAACACTGACCATGCCCGACAAATGAATGTCGATGGATCCGGCACCTATCGCTTTGTCACGCGCTCCAGAAATTGCACCAGCGCGGCGCGGTCCTGCTCCGAACCGATGCGCTGTTCGGGCATCTTGGTGCCGGGCGTGTAGGCCTGGGGTCCGACCTCGAACAGTTTGGAGACAGTCTCCGGCGTCCAGACGATATTGAGGCGCTTGAGCGCCTCGGAAAAATTGTAGCCCGGCGCGGTTGCGATCCGGCGCCCAAAGATGCCGGCGAGCGTCGGGCCGGCCCTGTTGGCCTGCCCGGCGCCAAGCGTATGGCAGGCGACGCAGGCGCGAAAGATCTCCGCACCGCGGTCGCCGGCGTAGGCAGCCAGCGGATCTCCCGCCGTCTCCAGGAGAAGCGGATCGACGGGCTCGCCCGTTGCCGCGTTCCATCGCCTGATGATGTTGTCGGCGCCACCGGTGAGCAAGGTGCGGCTATCAGGCAGAAATGCCACCGACCAGACCGGCAGCCCCGGGCCGACCAGCGTGCGCGCGAGGTTGCGCGCCTTGCGATCGATCACCGCCACCGCGCCGCCGATGCTTGCGGCAGCAACCTGCGCGCCATCAGGCGAAATCGCAACCGAGATCACCGGCCGCGGCACCGCCGCAACCTCCCCTGCACGCGCGCCGCCCGCAGTCAGGAAATACACCTTGCCGTCGGCGCCGCCGACCGCGATTTCACCATCTCTGCCGACGGCTACGCTGTTGAGCGGGGTCGGCATCGCAACGACGGTCGGTGCTTGCGAACCGGACAGCGGCCAGATCCGGGCGCTCTGATCATAGCTGACGCTGATCACGGCGCGACCGTCGGCGGCAAACGCCACGCCGTTGACGTTCTGCGTATGCTCTTCGAGCACACGCGGTGCGCCACCCGCGAGCGGCCATAGCCGCACCGTGTGATCCCACGACGCCGATGCGAGCGTTGTGCCATCAGGCGATGCTGCGAGCGCCACGATGGGCGCCGCATGGCCTTCCAGCACGGCATCGGGCTCGGCCTTGCCGGACGTCCAGATCGCAATCCGTCCGTCGGCGCCAGCGGTCGCCGCGCGGCCATCCCTCAGCCATGCGACCGCATTGACGGCGTCGGAATGGAAGCGAAGCACCTGCTCGGCTGCATTGCGCGTCAGCGACCAGCGGATGGCCGTGGAGTCGAAGCTTCCGGATATCGCGCTTTGCCCGTCGGCGGAAATCGCCAGCCCACGCACCGGCCCGCCATGGCCGCGTAGTTGCGCGAAGGCGGAAGTTGTCCCGATCGACAACACGATCAACAGGGCCGCCAAGGTCAAAAGCGCGGACCGAGCTCCCTTGGCGAGCAATGCGTTCGCGGCAATCCTTGGCTGCATCCGCATCGGCCTTAGCGGACGCCCGGTCTGTCGCGGTCGAGGCCTTTGGCCTGGAGATCGTCGAGATATTCCGAAAGCGCGACCCGGCGTTCAATCCGAGATCGCGCAGAAAGGCCCAGGAGTAGATGCCAGTTGAATGCATATCGTCAAACCCGATTCTGACAGCATAATTGCCGACGGGATCGACGGAAAGAATGGCCACATTGCGCTTGCCGCCGATCGTTTTGCGCTCGGCTTCGGAATGGCCCTGCACTTCGGCCGAAGGGCTGGTCACCCGAAGCAATTCTGCGGACAAATCGAAAATCTGGCCGTCGTCAAAGGAAACCTGCAGCGCGCGACGATCCCTCAGGAGCCGGATTTCAACCGGCCACGCCAGTGTGACGTCAGGCGCACTCACCGCCGACGTCAGCCCGGACCGATCAGATTATGGCCGGGATCGCCAACCCTGGCGCCGCTGGTCGTGAAGGCGACCGAACTCGGCTGCTGCATGGTACTGAGCAACATCGCAACACCGACCGCGGCCACCACCGCGAATACCAGAGCCCCAACAAAGCTTTTCATGACTCGTCCTCACCTTTGACTTGAGCAGGGCCGGATCATTCGGCCGGCACGGCTCGAGAGCTATCCGAAGGCGTCGCATGGGCCTTCGCCTGTTCTTCCTCGACCCAGAGCGAGTGGTGCTCCTTGGCCCAGTTGAGATCGACCTCGCCGGTCCCCATGGCGTCGAACGCGCCCTCCATGCCAATCGAGCCGATGTAGATGTGGGCCAACATGACGGCGATGAAGAGCATGGCGATCACGGCATGGATCACGGTCCAGAACTGCAGCGCCGTGACGTTGGCCGGAAGATACGGGAACAGCAGGAACCAGCCGGACACCGACATCAGCGCGCCGCCGATGATGACGATCCAGAAGATGCCCTTTTGGCCGGCGTTGAAACGCTTGGCCGGCGGATGCTTGCCTTCGGACAGAAGACCGCCACCTTGCTTGATCCACTCCAGATCGAGCTTCCCGGGAATGTTATCCTTGATCCAGATCAGGAACATGATCACGAGGCCGAGCATGAACGGGAACGCCAGATAGTTGTGCGCGATCTTGGCCCAGGCCGACATGGCCGCAAAAGCTTCCGGCCCGAACAGCGGCAAGATCAACGTGCGGCCGAAGCTGACGTTCAGGCCCGAGAGCGCAAGAACGATGAAGCAGCTTGCCGTGAGCCAATGGGTGAAGCGTTCGAAGCTTGCGAACCGCAGGATGGTCTTCCCTGAGAAGCCTTGGTGGACGCGAATCCGGCCACGCACCATCAGGAAAATCGCCAATACGGCCACCATGCCGAGAATCGCGACGCCACCGATGATCGGCAGCTTGCTACGCTGGAAATCGCGCCAGTCGCGACCGGCGGGTTGGATCAGGCTGGCGGCCATCCCGTCAGGGATAGTTATGCGCCCAGAGATCTTGTCGCCCTCCTTCAGCGCGTTCAGGAGCTTGTCTTCCTGAACGGCTTCGGCGGTAGGCTTGAAGGAAAGCTGCGCCGCCGCGGGATGCGCGAGCACGAACAGCAGCGCGACCGCAGCGAACAACGACTTGAAGACGGCGAGCTTGAGAATTGAAAATGAGCCTGGCATTTGCACAACGCCCTTTCGGTTATCGGAATTACGCTGACGCCGCCGCGCTAGGGGGCGCGGCGGCCGTTGCATCAGCCGGTCGGTGAATCGCTGTAGGCCGTCTTCCAGCCCCACATGCCGGAACCGTAACCGCGCTTCATCACCCGCTCCTTGTAGATCTCGGCGATGATCGCGCCGTCTCCAGCGAGCAGCGACTTGGTCGAGCACATCTCGGCGCAAATCGGCAGCTTGCCCTCGGCGAGGCGGTTGGCGCCGTATTTGGCATATTCTGCCGGCGTGGAGTCCGCTTCCGGTCCGCCTGCGCAATAGGTGCACTTGTCCATCTTGCCGCGCGATCCGAAGTTGCCGACTTTCGGATATTGCGGCGCGCCGAACGGACAGGCGTAGAAGCAGTAACCGCAGCCGATGCAGAGATCCTTGGAATGAAGCACCACGCCGTCCGTGGTGGTGTAGAAGCACGACACCGGGCAGACCGCGGCGCACGGCGCATCCGTGCAGTGCATGCAGGCCATCGAGACGGAGCGTTCGCCGGGCTTGCCGTCATTGATGGTGACGACGCGGCGGCGATTGATGCCCCACGGCACTTCATGTTCGTTCTTGCAGGCCGTCACGCAGGCGTTGCACTCGATGCAACGGTCGGCATCACAAAGAAATTTGACGCGAGCCATGATCTATTCTCCTCTCACGCCGATTGGATCTGGCACAGGGTCACCTTGCCCTCGTGCATGCCGGTGACCGGATCGTAGCCGTACGAAGTGATCGTATTGACGCTTTCGCCGAGCACAATCGGATCGGCTCCCTTCGGGTATTTGCCGCGCTGATCGACGCCCTGGAACCAGCCGGAGAAGTGGAATGGCATGAACGCCACGCCCTTGCCGACACGGTCGGTAACCAGCGCCTTGACCCGCGCCTTCGAGCCGTTTTCCGGACCGAACACCCAGACCCAGCCGCCGTCCTTGATGCCGCGTTCGGCGGCGTCCGACGTGTTGACCTCGACGAACATGTCCTGCTGCAATTCGGCGAGCCAGCGGTTCGACCGCGTCTCCTCGCCGCCGCCTTCGTATTCCACCAGACGTCCGAGGTGAGGATGATCGGGAATTGCTTGGCAAGCCCCTTCTCCACCGCCGCCTTCTGAATCGAGAAGCCGAGATTGGCCATACGGAACTGGCGGCCATCCGGACGCGTCGGATATTTGGCGACGAGATCGGGGCGCGCGGTGTAGATCGGCTCGCGATGAACCGGGACGGGATCGGGCAGGTTCCACGCTACCGCGCGGGCCTTGCCGTTGCCATACGCCATCACACCATGTTCGAGCGTGACGCGGATGATGCCGCCCGACAGATCGACCGCCCAGCCGACACCATCAGGATTATTGCCGCCGATCTTTTTGATCGTCGCCAGTTCGGCCTCGGTGAGGTCCTTGTCCCAGCCGAGCTTCTTGAGCACGCCATAGGTAAATTCGGGATAGCCGTCGGTCAGCTCCGAACCCTTGCTGTAGGAGCCTTCGGCCAGCATGTTGACATTCTTCACCGAACCGTCCGGCTGCTTTTCTTCATACACCACACCAAAACGGGCACGGAACGTGCCGCCGCCGTCCTTGGCATGAAGGTTGGTGTTGTAGAGCGTGTGCGTGCCCGGATGCCTGATCTCTGGCGTGCCCCAGCACGGCCACGGCAGACCGTAATAGTCGCCGCCGATCTCGGGCTCGTCCGCCTTGGCGCGCAGGGTCACCAGGTCGAACTTGCCCTGGTTCTTCATGTGCGCCTTTAGCCGCTCCGGCGACTGGCCGGAATAGCCGGTCGAGAAGCCGCCGCGGTTGATTTCGCGCAGCAGGTCTTCGGCAGACGGATGATTGTTTTCCACCTTGATGTTCTTGAACATCGGATCGGCGAAACCGAGCTTCTTGGAAAGCAGGTAGATGATCTCGTAATCGTCCTTCGATTCGAAGATCGGCTTGACGATCTGCTCGCCCCACTGCAGCGAGCGGTTCGAGGCCGTGCGCGAGCCCGAGGTCTCGAACTGGGTGCAGGCCGGCAGCAGGTAGGTGCCGTTCTTGCGATCGGAGATCGCGGCGAACGTGGTCGGATGTGGATCGGCGACCACGAGCAACTCCAGCTTCTCGAGGCCCTTCACCATCTCCGTCATGCGCGGCACGGTATTGCCGCCGTGCCCCATGATGACCACGCCCTTCACGCTGTCGCGTTGGTCGACATCATCAGGGTTGGCCAGCGTCGCATCGAACCAGCGGGTCCACGGGATGCCCGGCAATTCCATGTTCTGCTTGCGGGTACGGGCCGGACGGCCGGCCTTTGCCGGCACTTCGTCGAAGCGCGACTGCAGATAGTCGTACTCGACCTCCCAAACGCGCGCCCAGTGCTTCCACGCGCCTTCGACCAGCCCGTAGTAAAGCGGAAGCGTCACGATATCGAGACCGATGTCGGTCGCGCCCTGCACGTTGCAATGACCGCGGAAAATGTTGGCGCCGCCGCCGAAGGAGCCGACGTTGCCCGTCGCCAGCAACAAGGTGCAATAGGCTCGGACGTTGGCAGTGCCGACGGTATGCTGGGTGCCGCCCATGCACCAGACAAAGCCGATGGCTTCTGCTTGGCAAAGGTCTCGGCGACCTTCTTCAACTGCTCGCCGGGAATTCCGGTGACACGCTCGACCTCTTCCGGCGTCCATTTGGCGACTTCGGCGCGGATCTGGTCCATGCCGTAGACGCGTTGCGCAATGAACTGCTTGTCTTCCCAGCCGTTGTTGAAGATGTGGTGCAGCATGCCCCAGATGACAGCGATGTCGGTACCGCTGCGGAACCGGACATATTCGGTGGCGTGGGCCGCGGTGCGGGTGAAGCGCGGGTCGAGCACGAACACATTGGCGCGGTTGATCTCCTTGCCGGTCAGGATGTGCTGCAGCGACACCGGGTGCGCCTCGGCAGCGTTCGACCCCATGAAGACCACGGTCTTCGAGTTGCGCATGTCGTTGTAGGAATTGGTCATCGCACCATAGCCCCAGGTATTGGCTACGCCGGCGACGGTGGTGGAATGACAGATGCGGGCCTGGTGATCGATCGAGTTGGTGCCCCAGAACGCCGCGAATTTGCGGAACAGATAGCCGCCTTCATTGGAGAATTTCGCGGAGCCCAACAGGTAGACCGAGTCGGCGCCGGACTTGGCGCGAATCTCGAGCATCTTGTCGCCGATCTCGTTGATGGCCTGATCCCACGAGACCTTCTGCCACTCGCCGTTGACCAGCTTCATCGGATATTTCAGACGGCGGTCGCCATGCACGAGTTCGCGCACCGAAGCGCCCTTGGCGCAATGCGAACCGCGATTGAGCGGGCTGTCCCAGGCCGGCTCCTGGCCGACCCAGACGCCGTTTTGCACTTCGGCGATCACGGTGCAACCGACCGAGCAATGCGTGCAGATGTTCTTTCTGATTTCCGTAGGCGCGCCCACGATCTTCGGGCCGGCCTGCGCCTTGCGCACGGATCCGAGCGGCATCAAGCCCAACGCAGCTCCCGCACCTGCGGCCAAAGCGGACCGTCGCAGAAACGTGCGGCGGTCGAGAACTCCCGACGCGAGGCCGGCGGCGATACCCTGCAAACGCGCCCTGCCTGCGGATCCATCTCTTCGCTTCATCAACATGTGCGTGGTCCCATCAATAGCGGTTGACGCGATAGAAATTCTTGACGTGATCGGTTTCCTTGTAGCGGGCCTTGACGCGCTCGGCCTGCGACTCGTCCGCCTCGGCCTCGCTGCTCGCGAGCGGCATTACCGCAGCCGCCGCGACGGCCGACCCGCCCATCAGGAACAAGCTGCGCCGGTCCACGCCTGCGGATTGCGGCTCACCCTTGCGGGCGAGCACTTTGCTGTCGGATCGCTTGCTCATTGCGATCTCCTCTTTACGCTCGCCTTCGCTGTCACTCGGACAGCGTGAAGGCCTGGATTCCAATTCCATGAAGACACGGCCGGTGCGACCGACCGCACGGTAGAAGTGCGCCGATTGCGACATCTCCAGGTCCGCGAACATTCGCGCCGCCCACGGCTTGAGATGACGTTCGAAAAAATGCGCCTGTTGCGCGAATTCAGCTTCGAAGTCGCCGCGCGCGAGCCCCGCCATGACCTCGAGCAGGATTGCGATGTGATCTTCCGGCTCCCGCGAGATGCCCGCGCGCTCGATCCCGAGCGCATCCAGATCCTCGCGCACACGCGCCAGCGGGCGCTCGTGAAGGAAGCCGGTCAGATAATAAGAGGCATAGGGAAGCAGTTCGCCGCGGCCGAGCCCGATGAAGAGATCGAAGAACTCCTTGCTGACGACGCGATCATCCGTCGCCGCGGCGGCGGAAGCGAGCTCGATGTGCGCCATGCCGAGGTCGGATCCGTCGCCCTTCAGCGTTGCAACCCGCTTGAGCGTTTCCGCATCAGGCGCCTTGCCGAGCAGCAAGGACAACAGGCCGTATTCCGCGGCACGCAGTCGATCGATCTCGTCGATTTCGGGTTTCGATTTCACCTGTTTCTCGAATGGTCCGTAGAGATCGGGGCGAAGAACAAAACGATTCACCTGCGTCAGCGCCTCGATGGCCAGAACCCGTTCTGCCGGAATGCGCGACCACGCCGAGACCGAGGGCTGCGCAATGCCGACCCCTCGTGCCAGCGATGCGACGCCACCTGCTGCTCTGATTGCTAATTCCAGACCGGCGTCACGCATGGTGCTACCGATTTCTCCCCGCCCCACGCGTGCCTGTTATTCAGGCATACGACTTAGAACTAGAACTATTCCAGATTAGAACTGGAACTATTCCAAGCAGGGTTTGTAGCATAGGCTTTGCCTATGTCTGCAAAAACTTTTGTCTAAACAATCGGTTTTGCCGAGCCATGGCGTCGCACGGGCTGTTGCGGTGCAGCAGGTTCCGTTGCTTCCGATTGAACGGCCTGACCTGCTTCGACGTTGCCCCTTTTAGCAAAATCCGCCTGTTCTCCAACCCTCACGGATTGCTCGGGCAGATCCTGCGGCGGTTCTGGCGACGAATCCGGTTCGGCGGACGCCGCGGGGACACCCTCCCCTCGATCGCGGGATCGATGGTCGGACTTGAAGGTTCCTTCGAGGGTTCGCCGCCCATGATTTGCGACACCATCCGCGCGATATCGACCCCCGCGCCGATCTCGCCATTGCCCGGCACGCCTCCCGGCGTGTTCCAGTCATAGGCATATTCAAGCGCTGGATTGACGTAGTTGCGAATGGCCGGATCCAGCGCCCAGGACTTTCGCAAGGCTGCATTACGCAGATGTTCGGGAACGCCCTTGCGAAGAAACGCGGTGATATCTGTAGTTTCCGTTAGTTCTTCAAGCCTGGGCAGGCTGGAGAGGTCGAACTCCGGTTCGGCTTCGACTTCGGCAACCGGCGCGGACGGAACATCGGACGCTGCGGCGGCCGGCACGTCCTGCCTCGGCTCCGGCTGTTTTGCCTCCTGCTTGCGCTGCGACCATCGCGCAAGGAAGCTCTTATCCTGGTCAGGTTTGTCCGGACCGCTCATGAGCGTCCTGTTCCCTCATCCGGCCGACTGCCCGGTATTCGCGGGCGATCGCCGACCGCGCGATCCCGTTTGCGCTTGTGGAACACGCGTTCGACATGAAATTCATCGACAAAGGCCGCAATCCACGACGCGATCTCTGGCGGCATCGGAACGGTGCCGATGACATCGCAACCGCTTTCGAACATTGCCTCCCCTTCGGTCGGGTCGGCGGTTATTTTCGTCAGCTCGAGTTCGGAACCACCGGCCTGATGCCGCAGCGCGACCCAGATCCGAGGCTCGCCATCGGCCAAATTATCGCGATAATTCGCGGTGTCCGTGCTGAACAGATCGATGCTCGCCGAGCCAGCGTAATAGATCGTCGCGTCAGCCTCCGTCGACAACACGGTCCATGGCGCCGTCGCAGGCACCTCGTCCAGGATCATCGCCGGCGACCACAAATGGTCGATCCAGGGATTGTCGATCGAACGGCGGCGCAAAACCACGCCAACCTCGCGGGATGCTTCCGTCATTGCCGTGCTCGATCCTCCGTTCGGTGGCCAATCATGCGACATTCGCGACCGCCGCAAGCGGCAACCCTGCGATCAGATTTTGCGGCTTCAGTCTCACGACCTTGTCCGCGCCCATGGCGAGGATGAGGTAGACCGGCTTGTTGCCGACGCGTTCGTCCACCAGTCGCGTATCCTCGAAGTTCAGGCGCATCAGGGCGACGATGCGTTCGGCGACGCTGCCCTCCAGCCTGTCGCCGTGCCACAGCGCGTTGCCGATCCGCGTCGCCTCGCTGTCGAGGCCGACGAACCAGCGCCAGTCGCGATCCTCGATCGAGGCGATCGTCTCGACGTTGACGGTGACGCCGAGCAGATGGCCAATCCACCGCTCGATGACCCGGCAGAGCCCGTCGCGCGCCTTTGCGTTGCCGCCGAGATTCATCACCATCGCGTGCGCGTCCGAACGCGACCAGTAAGTCCAGGCGTTTTCGTCGTCCATGACGTCCATCTCGCCGAACGCCTTCGGCTGCAGCATGGCCGTGAGCGGCGACGAATGCATGTCGTGTTGGGCGTGCTGTTCCGCCTCGATGACCTCCGCATCGGCCAACAATAACGTGCCGTCGTGAACGGCCGCCAGCTGGCTGCGATAGAACAGCTCCGCCGCGCGCAGCACATAAGGATCCTCGCATCCCTCGAGCGCATTGCGCAGGATCAGGTGGCAAAGCTGCGACAGAAAGATCGGCGGCAGGTCGCCGGCTCCCTTGCGAGCAAGCGCGACATAGACCGCCTCCAACGACGGGGCCGCCATCAGCCGGTCGCGGAAGTTCATCATGAAGGACCAGTTCTCGCGCGCGTCGGCGTCGGCGAGCGCCGCAATGTCGGCGCCCGAAACCGGGCGAAGCGGATCCGCAAGCAAACTCGCATGCAGATTTTGCTCCGCCTCGCAGGCATCCGAAGGCGGCATCAGTTCAGGCCGCGCCAGATAGGCCATGATGAGCTCCGGCGTCGCGACCAGCCCGCCGTGATCGGCGCGGCGCGTGAGGTGATGGCCCGAGGCGACCCAGAATTCTCTCATGTGCGATCCGTCGTCATGCGGTCGGTCCTGATCAATCCGAGCAGATCGACCTCCTCAGCAGGTTCAACGTCGCCTTCAACTTCGTGGAACGTAAAGGCGCTGGCATGGGCGTGCAACCGATCCGCATCCGCCGCGGCCTGCCGCGGCTTGAGGGTGCGAAAGCGCTCGCGGATTTCGCCATTTTCGACGCTGCGCTGCACGGCGAGCAGGGTCTGCGGTGCGTGCTCGCACAGAGAAGCCGCAAATGCGATCTCCTCCTCGGCAGCGAGCCGCGCGGCGTCCGCGTCAGGCGCCCCGAATTTCTCCATCAACTGCCCGGCGAGGCGCTCGATCATTGCCTGTCGCTCCGCTTCGGTCGCTTCGGTGACGATCGCAAGGGTCGACCATCCGAGACTGTCGATCCCGAGAAATCCCGAACGCAGCGCCACGCGCTGCTTCTGACCCAGCGACGCCGGATCCCGGTTCCAGAAAACAAACGCGCCGGAAACCGCCCACTCGCCGGGTTCCGCCGCCCGCTCGAAAACAAACGTATCCGACGGGTCCAGCCTGATCGTCCGCGGAAATTTCAACATATCCGCCTCATCCGAATTTCGGACCGCGTGCCTGCGGATCATACCAAGTAGCCCTTCCGAGCGCATCCACAAGGCTGGTCCGCTCCGGCGGTCCGCCGCCGGCCGGCAGACTGACCAGGAGGTCGCCGTTGACGTCGATGCCCCGGCGCTCACCGGCCTTGCGCCGTGGAAGTCGCTCCAGATAGTCCTGTGCGATCGCCTCGAACCCGCGCTCGTTCCAGCGATCGAACGCGGTCATCAGGTGGCGCGTGAAGCTTTCGATGATCGCATCGGTATCGACCAGCTCGAAACCTTCGCTCAGCAAGGACACGCCAGAGGCGGCCTGCACCTCCTCGATATGCGCCATGTCGGCCGCCCGCAGCAGCACGCCGAACACGAGCCATGCCGGCACCTCTGCCTCAGCGCAATCCTTCGGCCAGCCGAGCCGCCCGCCGCCGAGCAGTCCCGCATCGAACCGGATCGCGTCCGGCCAGTCGAAAGCGACCTCCCGCTCGGGAGGACAATGGGCGGCAATCGCATCCGCCACCGCGTTCATGCCGGCGAAAAAAGCCCGGCGCGCTGACTTGAGCGGTTCGTCGGGCTCAAGCACGACGGCGAACTCGACCAGGTCGTAACGTCGCACCCATACCAGCGTCCCCGCCCCTGCCTCCGCGGCGATCTCACAGCCATGGGCAAACGCGTCGCCGAGCTCGCGCAACGCGACCAAAGTATAACCGGGCGGCAAATCGAGTGCCTGTTCCATGTCCCCTGGACGAGCGATCACGAAGAACTATATCCCTCATTGCTTCACGAGTTGCGGGTGTATGCTATCCCGCGCAAGCCGGTCACGCGAGCGGCCTTTGTGCCTTGCGGATATTTGCACGAGCGGTTACCGCAGAACGGTGGGGCGAAGCAACCGCCCGCTTGGTGCATCGCGTTCAGGGTCATTTTTAATGTTCAGGGTCATTTATAATGAGTGCGTCGTCTCATCTCCTGGTTTGCAGTTGCGAGAAGACCATGCCGCTCGATCCGGCGGCGATCGGCCGCGGCTGCACGTCTAGGATCACGCAGTCGAACCAGCTCTGCGGCCTCGAACTCGACCGCTTCAAGGAGGCGCTCGCCGACGGCGCGCCAATCACGGTGGCCTGCACCCAGGAAGCCCCGCTGTTTCGCGAAGTCGCGGAGAATTCCCCAACGGCTCAGCTCACCTTCGTCAACATCCGCGAAACCGGCGGCTGGTCGAAAGATGCCGCCGCCGCAAGTCCGAAGGCAGCGGCGCTGATTGCAGCGGCGGGCGAGGAAATGCCGCCAATTTCGCTGGTTACCCTCGATAGCAGCGGCGTCGCGCTGATCTATGGCCGCGACGAGGTCGCCATCGAGGCGGCGCAGCGGCTCGCCGATCGTTTGGACATTACCGTGCTTCTCACCCGGCCCGGCGACGTGACCCCACGTCGAACGAACGAATTTCCGGTTCTCAAGGGCACGATCCGCAATGCCCGCGGACATCTCGGGCAGTTCGAACTTGCCATCGACGACTACGCGCTGCCAAAGCCGTCTTCGCGCGCGAAGCTCGTGTTCGGGCCTTCGCGCGATGGCGCAGCCTCGACCTGCGATCTGATCCTCGACCTCTCCGGTGGCAATGCCTTGTTTCCGGCGCATGATTTGCGCCCTGGCTATCTGCGCGCCGATCCCCGCGACAAGGTTGCAGTGGAGCGCGCGATCGCAGACGCTGGCGGCCTGGTCGGCACCTTCGACAAGCCGTGCTTCATCAATTTCGAGGAATCGCTCTGCGCCCACTCGCGTTCTTCCATTACCGGATGCACGCGCTGTCTAGACCTGTGTCCGACCGGCGCGATCACGCCGAACGGGAATTCAGTTGCGATCGACACCAATGTCTGCGCCGGCTGCGGCTCGTGCGCATCGGTCTGCCCGACCGGCGCGGCATCCTATGCGCTGCCGAGCGCGGACGCCCTGATGCGCCGGCTGCGGACGCTGCTGCAGACCTACCGCAAGGCGGGTGGGCGCGACGCCGTCGTGCTGTTTCATGACGGCGAGCACGGCGAAGAGATCATCGATGCCTTGGCGCGGTTCGGCGCCGGCTTGCCGGCCCATGTGCTTCCGCTGCGGGTCAATGAAGTAACGCAGCTCGGGCCGGAGATCATCGCTTCCGTTTTTGCCTATGGCGGCTGCGGCGTCGCATTGCTGACACGCGCCAGGCCGCGGCACGACGTAACCGCGCTTCGTCGCGCGGCCGAGACGTCCGACAGCATCATTTCAGCGCTCGGCTTCGGCGCCGGTCTGGTGCGGATCATCGAGACTGACGATCCGGACCAGCTTCGCGACATGCTCGACGCCGCTCCGCGCGGGGTCACGACGCAAAAGCCGGCCGGCTTTGTTCCACGCGGCGCGAAACGCGGCGTGCTCGAGACGACCTTTCGCGAGCTTCACCTCGCCGCGCCCGCGGCCGTCGACGTCGTGCCGCTGGCGCCGGGCGCGCCCTTCGGCACAGTGAAGCTGAATGTCGAGGGTTGCACGCTGTGCCACGCCTGTGTCACCGCCTGTCCGACGGGCGCGCTGTCTGACAACCCCGACCGTGCGATGCTGCGTTTTACCGAGAGTCTCTGCGTGCAGTGCGGGCTTTGCGAAGCCACCTGTCCAGAGAAGGTGATCACCATCGAGCCGCGCCTTGATTTCCAGGCATGGAATACGCCGCTGCGCGTGCTCAAGGAGGAAGAGCCGTTCAACTGCATCGCCTGCGGCAAACCCTTCGGCACCAAGAGTTCGATCGACCGCGTGCTCGCCAAGCTCGGCGAAAAGCACTGGATGTTCCAGGGCGCCAATGCCAAACGTCTCGACGTCATCAAGATGTGCGCGGATTGCCGCGTCGAAGCCGTGGTCAACGAGAGCTTCGACCCGCATGCGTCGCCGCAACGCCCGCCTGTCATGACGACGGAAGATTACCTGCGCGCGCGCGAAGTGAAGAAGGACGATCCGCTTGGATCGTGAGCAGCCCGTGGCCGTCACCCCTTTAGATATCAAGGCGCGCGCGACCTCGAAAGCCGCCGGCATTCCCGGCGTCAAGCACGTCGTCGCCGTTGCCTCCGGCAAGGGCGGCGTCGGCAAATCCACCACCGCCTGCAATCTCGCGCTCGGGTTTGCGGCGCTGGGGCTGAAGACCGGCATTCTCGACGCCGATATTTATGGTCCGTCGCTACCAAAGCTGTTCGGACTGCGCGGCAAGCCCCGGCAGCTCGGCCCGCGCATGCTGGAGCCGATGGAGCGCTTCGGCGTCAAGGTGATGTCGATCGGCTTTCTGGTCGAGGAAGACAACGCCATGATCTGGCGCGGGCCGATGGTGATCTCGGCCATCAGTCAGATGCTGCGCGAAGTGGCGTGGGACGATCTCGATATCCTTGTTGTCGATCTGCCGCCCGGCACCGGCGACGCGCAGCTCACCATGGCCCAGCAGGCGCCGCTGGCAGGCGCCATCATCGTCTCGACGCCGCAAGACATCGCCCTGATCGACGCGCGACGCGGCATCGCGATGTTCGAGAAGGTGAGCATTCCGATCCTGGGTCTGATCGAAAACATGTCGAGCTTCTGCTGCCCGACCTGCAACCACGTCACGCCGATCTTCGGTCACGGCGGCGCGCGGACGGAGGCCGAAGGCCGCGGTATTCCGTATCTTGGCGAAATCCCGCTCGATATCCAGATTCGCCAAACGTCCGACGAAGGCCGCCCGATCGTGGCGATCGAGCCCGACGGCGTCCATGCGAAGCATTACATCGGTATTGCACGCGAAATCTGGACCGCGATCGTGACTGGCGCGGCGCACCGGCCACCGCCGCGCATCGTCATCGAGTAGGCATCGGGCCGCCTGTCAGGCGATGCGAGCAACATGATGCAGGGCGAAGCTGATCAGGCCGAGAAAGTTAGTAAGCCCGGGCAAAATCACCTTCCTTCTTGACATGGTCGAACTTCGGGAAGTTCGCGGTCCAGGAATTAGCTTCTGATTTCGTCAACCCGCTCAGGCGGTCGAGTATCCTGACGCTTTCGTTGCCCAGCTCGGCTGCAACGGCATTGAGATTCGGAAAATGCGAACGCACGGCTTTGAGCCAGATGGTTCGGCCCGCCAGGAAACCGCCCGCCCCTGCCGCATAGGCATATTGTAGCACCCGCTCGAACTTGTCCGGCGCGGCGCCGCCGGATAGCAGCACCCACGGCAAGCGATGCTCGCGGCATATGTCGCCGATCGCATCGAACTCTGCCTGCGCGGCGGCGGCCAGCTTGCCGCCATCCCGCGGCGGCAGGCTGTTGGCTGCGAGCGGACTTTCGAGCTTGAGGAGATCGACGCCATATTCGGGCTTGGCGAACTCGCGCACGCTTTCGATCACCAGAGCCGGTAGCTT
This sequence comes from Bradyrhizobium sp. TZ2, assembly GCA_043099345.1. GTDB lineage: Bacteria > Pseudomonadota > Alphaproteobacteria > Rhizobiales > Xanthobacteraceae > Bradyrhizobium. The sequence continues at coordinate 6,176,782 of CP170752.1, forward strand.
GCCAGGCGATTCGACATAATCTGTCGTATGATTGGCGCTGCCGACAAAGGGATAGACCAGAAGCTCGAGCACGTAGGGAATATCGTTTCTGCCGCACTCTTCGCCGATTTCGCGGACGAAACGTTTCTGATGCTCAACGACCGCCGGCTCCGCGTCGGGCCGATACCAGGCCAGCACCTTCACAGCGTCACCACCCATCGCGCGAATTTTTGCGACGCTCCAGTTGTCGATGACGCGCGACTTGCGCCCACCTGCGGTCTCCTCGACGCGATGCTCCTCGAGGGTCATGATCAACCCGCAGCGCGCGGGCAACAGGTCGATCGCGGCCGGCACGGCAAAATTCGGGTCGAACAGCATCGAGCTGCAATGTGGCGCCAGCGCCTCGACCAGCAACCGCTTGGCCGCGACCACGTCGGCATAGGTTACCTGATCCCTGGTTATATTCTTCGCCTGCGCGATCGCCTCGAACATCGGCGGCCGCTGATCGAGCGCCACCATGCGAAAATGGCCGTCGGCATCCGCGAGCCGCGCAAGACCACGTGTTTTTCCGATCGTTCTCATTGGCCGTTCCTTTGAAATGCAAGACAATCTTCAAGCGTCGGGATGCCGGCGCGCCCGCCCGGCCGCGTGCATTTGAGCGCTGCGGCCGCGGCGGCAAACGACATGGCGTCATCAGCCACAAGCCCCGCACCGACAGCAAACGCATAGGCGCCGTGAAAAACGTCGCCCGCCCCCGTCGTGTCGATGGCGTCGACCGCAAAGGCCGGCTGGTGACCAACAACGTCGTTCGCCCGCCAGGAGACGCCGTTGGCGCCGCGCGTGACCGCCGCGATGCTGCAACCAAATTTCGCAACGTCGGCCAAGGCCGCGTCGTCGGCCGACCCGGCAAAAAGCTGCCAGCGCGGGCTCGGAGAACACCGCGTGATCGGTCAGCGGCAGCAGCGTCTCGAATACAGGCGCATCGGCAACGTCGGCATCGAGGATAGTCGGAACTGCCTTCGCGCGTGCGGCTTCAAACAGCGCCTTCGCACCCGAAAGCCAGCGCGGATCGGCAAGAACCGCCGACGCGCCATCAATTTCGCCGAGCGGAAGCCAATCGGCCCGCTCCGGAAACTGCCCGCGGAAGTTCACGATCTGCCGCTCGCCCGCGGAATCGACCAGAATGCCGGAAACCGAAGATTTGCCGTTTTCAAAAAGCCGAAATTGATTGACGTCGACCCCCTGCTCCAAAAGCGCCTTGCGCATCTCATGGCCGGCCGCATCGTCGCCGCCGCGACCCCAGAAGGCGGCGAGACCGCCGAGCCTGGCGACGGCGACGGCGGCCGTCGCCGCCATTCCGCCGCCGGCAGTGTCGTATTCCAGGCTCCTGATCTTCTGGCCCCCGCCAGAGAAAACTCCTGCACCCGCCAGATTTGATCGAGCGCCGAAAGGCCAAGGCAAATCACGCGCGTCTTGCTCGCGCGCTCCGCGAGGTCGTCAAACGCGGTTCCCCGCTTCATTTCCTCCGGCAATCCACGCCTGCTCATGGCAATACCCGTCCGCTCTCGATGTCGAACAGATGAATCTTGTCTGGCTGCGGCCGCAGGGACAGCCGCTGGCCAAGCTTCGGCTTCAGCGACGGATCGACGCGCGCGATCGACGCCGCGCCCGCAATATCGAAATGGATCAACGTGTCCGATCCCAGCGGTTCGACCAGCTTGATCTGGATGGGGATGCCTGACGCCCCGTCGGTGACGACATCGAAATGTTCGGGCCGCACGCCCAACACGCCCTTTCCTCCCGCGGTCTTCAGTCTGCCGTGGGCCGCGGCATCGAGCGGTGCGGGCGACCCGTCATGCGAAAAGGCGGCGATGTCGAGATGGACTTCAACGGGCAGGAAATTCATCGTTGGCGACCCGATGAACCCTGCGACGAACTGGTTCGCCGGGCGTTCGTAAACCACCTCGGGCGTGTCGTACTGTTGCACGATGCCGTTTTGCAGGACGACAATCCTGTCAGCCATCGTCATCGCTTCGATCTGGTCATGGGTAACGAAGACCATCGTGGTCCGAAGCTGTTGCGACAGCGACTTGATCTCCGCCCTTACCTGCGCCCGCAATTTTGCGTCGAGGTTGGACAGCGGCTCGTCGAACAGGAAGACCTGCGGATTGCGCACGATGGCCCGGCCCATGGCGACCCGCTGCCGCTGGCCGCCGGACAACTCCTTGGGCTTGCGGTCGAGATAGGCATCGATATGCAGCATCGCCGCCGCCTGCCTCACCCGCGCGTCGATGTCCGGCTTCGACATCCCGCGCAGTTCGAGCGCAAATGCCATGTTGTCGTAGACGCGCATGTGCGGATAGAGCGCGTAGTCCTGAAACACCATGGCGATGTCGCGCTGCGCAGCCGGAATACCGTTGACGCGCTTGTCGCCGATGTACAGATCGCCGCTCGTGATCGGCTCGAGGCCGGCGATGATCCGCAGCAATGTCGACTTGCCGCAGCCTGATGGCCCGACAAAGACGACGAACTCATGGTCGGCGATCTCGAGGTTGAGATCGGGAACGACCGTGTAACTCCCGTAGCGCTTGACCAGATTGCGGATCGAGATCGCGGCCATCAGCGTGGTTCCAGAGCAAGGACCGGCTTGATCAGCCTGCCTTCGGCGAACCGGGCAAAATTTTGCGGCAGTTCCTGCAGCCCGAACTCACCATCGACCAAAATGCGATACTCGTCTCTGTAGCGGCGCAGCAGCGCCACGTTCGGTTCGAAATCGCCGATCGGGAAATAGAAGGTTCGGATCATGTAGAAATCCTTGCGCCGAAAGATCTTGCCCTCTTCGATCGTCCACGGCGCCGCGTTCTCGCCGACCAGCACCAGTGCGCCGCGCGGCAACACCAATTCGATGCCAAGATTGCGCGCGGCATGGGCGCCGGAGCATTCCATGATCAAGGCAAAGCGCTTGCTGGTGTCGCCGACGGGATGGCCCTGCGCGCCAAAGGACTGCGCGATTCCGAGGCGCTGCGCGTTGGGATCGGAAACATGGATGTCGCCGTAGCCGGCGTCCCTGAGCGCCAGGATGACACCTAATCCTACGGGACCGGCACCGGTGACGAGCACCGGTCCGCTTTCGTCCGGGGGAACGACCCGACTGACAAAGCGGACCGCATGGGCCGACGTGCCGATCGTGTCCAGCAGCAGCGGTGCGAGGCTGTCTTCGATGTCATCAGGCACCGGCAACAGACAGTTTTCGGGCACCGGCAGATATTCCGCATACCCGCCCGGCCGGTTCCAGCCGATCAAACTGGAAATTTCCAGGCACATCTGGGTATCGCCGCGGCGGCAGGCGGCGCAATGGCCGCAGTGAACGGGGATGTAGACTGCGCAGCGCCGGCCGTGCATGGGATGCCCGGGTTGCTCGACGACACCAAAAATCTCGTGGCCCGCGGTAAATTCGGCGCCCTTATGCCACAGCTTGAAGTCCGAACCGCACAGCGCCGTACGCGACACGCGCACCAGCACCTCGCCAGCGCCGACATCGGGAATCTTGACGCGCTGAATCGTGATGCGCTCGCCGCCGTGAAATACGGCCGCTTCCATGGTGGCATTGGTCCGATCGAGTACCGTCATTGCGTTGCCTGCTATCCCTTCACCGCGCCCAGCGTCAGTCCCGACACCAGCCAGCGCTGAACCACCGTCGCCAAAAGCAGCGGCGGCAGCGCGATAAGTGTCGCCGCGGCCATCAGCGCACCCCATTGGGTCGATCCCTCGCCGACGAAGTTGAAGGCAGCGGCGATCAGCGTCTTGCTGTCGCCATTCGACAGCACCAGCGCGAACAAGAAATAATTCCACGAGAACACAAACGACAGGATGGCTGCGACCGCGATTCCCGATCCCACCAGCGGCAGTGCGATCTTCCAGAGGATGCGCGTGATGCTGCAGCCATCGACCTGCGCCGCCTCGAAGATGCTGCGTGGTATATTGTCGAATGACGGCAGCAACACCCAGATCACGATCGGCAGCGTAATCACGGCGTGGCTTAGGATCAGCGCCGTAAAGGAGCCGATCATCCCGACCTGCCGGAACATCACGTACCAAGGCAGCAAAAACAGCGTTCCCGGCGCCATGCGCGCTGCGAGCGTCAGTACCGCCGGCCAGGATATCCGGGTCCATGAAACGGCGAACGCGGCGGGAATGCCGAACAACAGCCCGAGCCCCGCCGATCCCAACGTCACGATCAGGCTGTTGATAGTGTAGGAGACGAACGGCGTCGTCTTCATCAACTGGCTGTAGTTCTCGACCGTCGGCGAAAAAATCAGGGTCGGAGGATAGGCCGTGACCTCGAACGACGGCTTGAACGATGACAACACCATCCAGACCGTAGGCGTCATGATGAGGATGCCCGCCAGCACCAGCTGCACGACGTTGAGTTTGCGGATCAGCGACTCGCTCATTGGGGCATCATTCATCGGCCATCTCACCAGGCGACCGCGCCGCGCAGGCGGTTGAATGCGAGCACCGCGCCGAACACGATGGCGGTGAGCGTCAGCATCAATGCGCTGGCATAGCCTATGTTGAAGAATTCGAAGCCGACGCGGAAGCCGTAAATGTTGAGGGTGTTGGAGGCGTTGCCCGGCCCGCCCTGCGTCGTGATGTAGATGATGTCAAAGAAACGCAGCAGGTCCACGCTGCGCAGGATCGTCGCGGTGACGATGGTCGGCAGCAGCAGCGGCAGCGTAATGCGCCAGAAGGTCTTGTACGCAGATGCGCCATCGATCTGCGCTGCCTCGTAAACGCTTGGCGGCAGCGACTGCAATCCGCCGAGAACGATCAGGGCGACGTAGGGCGCCCACTGCCAGGTATCGATCAGCGCCACCGTCGGAATCACCCAGACCGGTGAAGCCAGCCATTCCGACGGCGGCAATCCCACGCTCTGCAGAATGTAGTTGGCCGCACCAAGCGACGGATCGAGAATCACGAGCCACATCAGGCCGGCGACCACCGGCGGCATCATGAACGGCGAAATGAACAGCGACCGCACGATCCCAGGCAGCCGCTTGGCATGAAACAGCACCAGTGCGAGCCAGATGCCCAGAACCAGTTGCAGGACCAGCGAGAGAACATAGAGCGCCAGCGTGACCCAAAGCCCATGCCAGAATTCGCCGTCCGCGATCAGTTTGGCGTAATTGCCAAGGCCGACAAAGGATTGGCGACCGGTCGAAGAGAACGCATGGAAACCGAGCCACACGGTATAGACGACGGGAAACGCGATCATCGCCAGCGTGAATACGACAGCAGGCGCCGACAGCGCCGCGAGTTCGGTGCGCTGCCGGTCCGGTGTTACGGCGTTGGCGGCATGGGCCATGACGGCAGGGTCCGTGTGGTGGTCGGTCTCCAGAACAAGCGCCGGCGCGCTACTTCTGGGCCGCGCTACTTCTGGGCAATGAGTTCGTCGAGAGCCTTGTCGGCGTCCGCGCAGGCTTGATCCACGGTCTTTTGCTTGAGGATCAGATCCTGTACGGCCTGGCCGATGAACTCGCGCGATTGCGGGTTGGCGACGATGGGATACCCCACTTCCGAGGATCCCTTGGTAGCCAGCACGTCGAGCGCGGCCTGCCACTGCTTGCGTACCGGCTGTTCGTCGATCCACTTGCGGTATTCAGGGTCGTTGGCAACCGCCGGGCGCGGCGGCGCGATCCCCTGCAGCGCCATGCGCTTCTGGATCTCGGGGCTGGTCGCCCATTGCACGAAGTACCAGGCGGCCTCGGGCTGCTTGCTGTGCGCGGAAACGGCCATGCCCCAGCCGATGGCAGTCGGCACCTGCCCCGCCTCACCCGCCGGGAATGGTGCCAGGCCGGTGTCCTTCAGGCGTTCGCCGCCTTCCATCACGGTGCGCAGTTCGTTGGAGGATTCGAACGACATCGCGGCACGGCCGCTGCGATAAAGCGCCGAGATCTGTTGGAAGCTGTAATTGACGACGCCGGGCGGACCGTAGTCACGCAGCAGGCGGCTATAGGTATCCAGCGTCTCCTTGCCCTTCGCCGAGCAGAGATTTGACTTCCCGTTGGCCATGTAGCTGCCGCCGATATTGTGCAGCATATTGCTGAAGGTGTAGGCGACCGCCGGCTTCAGGCCGCGCGACACGAACGGCGTAATCGCGCTGTCGCACGCCTTGATCTTTTGCGCCGCGGCTTCGATCTCCTTGATGGTCGCCGGCTTCTCGACGCCGCATTTCTTGAAGATGTCGGTGCGGTAATAGAGGATCGGTCCTTCGATGTTCATCGGCATGCTGGGTGAGCTTGCCCTCGAAGGTTCCGGCCTTGAGCAACGCCTGGCTCAAACCGGCATAATCGTAATCCTTCGCCGCCGCATTCTTCGCCAGCGCCGAGAGATCGCCATACCAGCCGGCTGCGGCGAACTGCGGCCCTTCGCGGGACGGCAACGTCATGAACACATCGACCTCGTCGCTGCGTGCGTTCATCACCGTGACCAGCCGTTGACGCATCTGCTGTTCCTGGTAACCGTCGACCTTGAGCGTCATCCCGGTCAGTTTCTCGAAAGCGTCCTTGTTGGTCAGGAGCGCCTGCGCCACCGGATTGTTGTTGGCGAGAAAGGTGACGGTCTTGCCCTGGAATTTCTTCCAGTCGAAATCGGCCGCGCTGGCTGCCGTGGTGACGGCTCCCAACGCAACGACGGTAACCGCGACGCGCGTCGCCATTGCGTTTCCGGACATGTGCTTCTCCCTTGCGTCCACCGCGTCTGGTTTGGCCAGATCGATTATGTAAACGGTTACAACCTACGCCACTGATGGGCGCTGTCAAGCACACCAGATGTTCACAATTACTGGACAAGTCGCTTGATCAGGGCCATCATCCCCGCATGTAACGTTACACGCAGATGCGAGCGCGACGTGGTAGAGGCGCAATCCGGAAGATCGTCGAAACAAGGCATTCGCGCCGTCGCGGCGCGCGCCGGCGTCTCGACTGCATCGGTCTCGCGCGCGCTCAATAGCCCGGATTCCGTCAGTGCCGAATTACGCCGTCGCATCGACGAGGCGGTGCAATCGGTCGGCTATATTCCGCACGCCTCCGCACGCGCGCTGTCGTCGCGGCGGACGCGCACGCTCGGCGCCATCATCCCGACCATCGACAACACGATGTTCGCGCGCGGCATCGCGTCGCTGCAGAAATATCTGTCGTCGGTCGGTTACATGCTGCTGCTGACGACCAGCGGCTACGATCTCGATGCGGAGCTGGAGCAGGCGCGCAACCTGATTAGCCGCGGCGTCGATGGCCTGGTCCTGCGCGGCGACTGCCATCACGACGCCCTGCGCAAGCTGCTCGCCGACAACGCCGTTCCCTTTGTCAACGTCGGGGTCTATCGGCCGGATCGCCCCTACCCTTGCGTCGGCACCGACAACGAGGCTGCGGCCTATCGCGCCGCCATGCACGTCGTCGAACTCGGTCATCGCAAGATCGGGGTGGTGTCGGCGCTGCAGCGGAACAACGATCGCGCAAGCGCGCGCGTCCATGGCTTTCGTCGCGCATTGTCGGAAAATGGAATCGGACTACCGCCGCAATGGCATCTCGAGGTGCCCTATACGCTCGACGATGCGCGCGAGGCGGCGCGCTATCTCCTCAATTTGAACGACCGGCCGACGGCCGTGGTCTGCGGTAACGACGTGATCGCCTATGGGGTGCTGCTCGAAGCAGAACGCAGCGGCTTCTCCGTCCCACGCGACCTCTCGGTCGTTGGCTTCGACGATCTCGACTGGAGCCGCCATCTCAGGCCGAGCCTCACCACGATCCAGGTCCCGACGGGCGACACCTGGCAGCGCGCCGGCGAATACCTGGTCCGGCATCTCGCCGGAGAACAGACCATCATGCATCACGAAGTCGATTATTCCCTGATCGTCCGGGAATCGACCGCACCGCCGCGCGCCTGACACGCGCTCATCAAGGAACGAAACATCATGACCGCCCTGTTTTCGCTGCCGTCAGGTTTTCATGCCGCCGTCGTCGGAGGCGCCGGCGACATCGGCGCTGCGATTTCCAATCTGCTCTGCGATCTCGGTGCGACCGTGACCGCAACGGCTGTGGATGATGCCGCAATTTCGCGCTCGCAACTTCGTCCGCGCGCCGGGCTGACGATACGGAAGCTCGACGTCACCAGCGATGAGGCCGTGGACGCTTTCGCGAAGGCGCACGAGCGTGTCGATGCGCTGGTCAATTGCGCAGGGATCCTGGTGCGCGACAAGGAATACGAGATCGCCACCTTCATGAAGGTGCTCGACGTCAACCTCACTGGCACGTTCCGAACCTGCATGGCGTTCCACCCGGCGCTGGCGCGAACCAAGGGCTCGATCGTCAATATCGCATCGATGAATGCGACGCTGGCACTGCCACGCATTCCCGCCTACTGCGCCAGCAAGGGCGGCGTCGTGATGCTGACCAAGGCGCTTGCGCTTTCCTGGGCGGAGGAAGGTATTCGCGTCAACGCGGTTGCGCCGGGTTACATCGAAACCAGCATCAACGAGGCCGGACGGCAGGATCAGGCGCATTATCGCCGCATCGCCGATCGTACCGCGTTCAAGCGCTGGGGCCAGCCGGACGATGTCGCCGGCGCGGTGGCGTTTCTTTGCATGCCGGCGTCGAGCTACGCGACCGGCACCGTCGTCGCCGTCGATGGCGGATTTCTCGCAGGCTAACGGGCCGCCTCGAAGCCGCCGAGCGCCGCAGTGAGGTTGGCGCCGAGGATATCGGACAAATAGCCGCCCTCCTGAACGAACACTGTCGGAAGACCGAGCCGGGCGATCGCCGCGCCAATTCGTCGGAAGCCATCGGTCGTAACCGCAAGTCCAGCAAGCGGATCGTGTTCGGAGGCATCGAGGCCGAGCGCAACCACCAGCGCCCCCGGCGCAAAGGCGCGGATGGTTTTTCCCGCCTCGCCGATCGCCTTTATATACTCGTCGTCCCCCGTGCCCTTCGGCAGCGGAATGTTCAAATTGGCGCCGAGGCCGGGACCCGCGCCGCGCTCATGTGCATATCCCCACACGAACGGATTGAAGAAGGTGGGATCGGCATGGATCGAAACCGTGAGAACGTCCGGGCGCTCATAGAAGATGCCCTGCGTACCGTTGCCGTGATGCACGTCGACATCGAGGATCGCCACGCGCTCATGCTTCAGTCGAAGCTGGCTTGCGGCGACTGCACTGTTATTGAGAAAGCAGAACCCGCTGGCGAGATCGCGATAGGCATGATGACCAGGCGGCCGGCACAGCGCATAGGTCGCGTCCTCTCCATCCATCACGAAATGGGCGGCGGTCGCGGCGACATCGGTCGCGGCACAGGCGGCAGCCCAGGTGCCGGGACCGATCGGGCACGACGTGTCGATCGTGTGCCAGCCAAGGCGGCCGACAATGTGGGTCGGGTAGGTGGCGGCGTAGCGCACCGGATGCATGTTGGCGATCATTTCCGGTCCTGAATCGCCGAGCGCGGCCCAGGCATCCCAGGCTTCCTCAAGGAAGCGAAGATACTCGGGGCTGTGGACACGCGCCCGCGGCCCCTGACCGAAAACAGTCGGCTCGACCAGCGCATGCTTGCCGGCCTTCAACCCCGCGAGCAACCGATCGGCACGCTCGGGCTGCTCGGTTGTGCGCTTGACGACGCCACGCACCAGAAAGAACTGCGGGTCGTGGCTTCGATGGCTCTCGGTATAGACCGCCTTCACACAGATGCTCCGCTGTTGGAAATGAAGTCTCGGCTGCGAGCGCCGGGAACGTCACCCGAAGCGCTCGCTGATGAATCCATTTTTCAGGATACTTCGCGATCAGGCGAGATACTACACGGTCGCATCTGACCGCCGGCAAATCACGACGGGGTGGTCTGCCGCAACGCGCCTGATCACCACATTGCCATTGGATCGGAGGCGGAAACGATTCCAGGCTATGGGTCCACGGCTGCCCGGCACGGCTTGATGACGCTGACAGTGCCACGCCGGCCCGATCGCCGAACCGCTAGCTCTCGTCGACGGGAATTCCAGGCTTCAATAGAAGAAGGCGCCCTACGCGCCGGCGGCCGGAAGGCTGGCGGCAGCGATGGCAACGATTTGGGCCAGCCGGCGTCCGATTCGGGCCGGGGCGTTGCGCAGCAATGAACGAACCGCTCGCATCTCTTGATCTTCCTTGTGCGCCGCTGGAACGGTGGTTCCACGAACAGGGCACAGCGCGGAAAATGGTCTTGCGCGGCAAACTAGTCGAGATACCTGGGAAAATAGCAATGCGCGCTTCGTTCGGACGCCGATCGGCAGTGGATTTATTGCCCTGTTCGACCCGGCGGCGGTTGAAATTTTCTCCAATCTTGTCTGACATTCCCCGTCTCACATCGCGCTTTGCGCAGGCTGCGGCGCTCCGAGAAACCGTCGCAGCGACGCAAGTACGACGTCGAGCCTATCATGGTGAAGCCAGTGTCCGGCGCCCGCGATCTTTTGCAGTTCGGCGGCCTTGAAATGGTTGAGCAGGCCCGCGGCCTCGGGGTCGGGAAGGAAGCTTTCGTCGCCCCACATCAAGAGGGTTGGACAGGTAATACGCGACCACAAAGCGATGTAGTCCTCCGGCGAGAGCCGATATGGCGCCCTTGCCCGCTGATAATGATCGAATTTCCAGCGATAGAGACCGTCGGCATTCTGCCGAACGCCGTGGCGCGCAAGATGAAGCGCCAGCGCCGAGGTCAGCCGCTTGTTGCGCGCCGAAAGCCGCTGCGCCGCCTCCTCAATCGTCTTGAAGGCGCTGGGTTCGTACTCCGAGATGCGGTCTAGCTGGTCGATCCATCGCGACATCTGTTCGGCGATCGGCGCGGGTTGCGAACCCGACAGGAATGCGCCGTCCAGGCTGACAAGGCGCGATACCCGATCCGGATAGGTGCCGGCATAGGCCAGCGCGACCATCCCGCCCATCGAATGACCGACGACAGCGGCATCATTGAGTTCCGCGAAACGCATCAGCCGGGTGAGGTCATAGACATTGTCGGTCAGACTGTAGCTGCTTCCCCTCGCCCATTCGGAATCGCCGTGCCCACGCAGGTCCGGCGCCATGATATGGAAATGGGGCTGCAATTCCCGCGCGATCGCATCCCAATTACGGCAGTGGTCGAGCCCGCCATGGATCAGGATCAGGGGCGGCGCGGTTTCGTTGCCCCAATCGGCATAGTGCAGCCGCAGCCCCTGGGACTCGTAAAAGCGATCTGCCGGTTCGGCCATCGTGGGATTTCTCTTGCGGAGGTGACGGTCTATTTCGGCGCAAATCCGAACGCGCGCTCAAAGCGCTTCACGTAAGCCGGCCAGACCTCGGGATTGACGATGCGCGGCGGCCGTTTGCCGTCGAGCGCATCGAGAATTTGTTCGGCGGCGATCCGGCCCATGTTCACCCGCGCTTCCTTGGTGACGCCGGCGGTGTGCGGGCTCGCGAGCACGTTGTCGAATTGCAGCAGCGGATGCTCCGGCGGTGGCGGCTCCTTGTCCCAGACGTCGAGGCCGGCTCCGGCAATCCGCTTGTCGCGCAACGCATCGTACAGCGCCGCCTCGTCGTGAATGAAGCCGCGCGCCGTGGTGATGAAAAATGCGTGCGGCTGCATCAGCGCAAATTCGCGGGCGCCGATCATGCGACGATTGTCCTTGGTCAAGGGACAGGAGATGGAGACGAAATCCGAACGACGCATCAAATCATCCAGCTCGACCTTCTCTCCGCCCCGCGCCGCCATTTCTTCTGCGGTCAGATAGGGATCGTAGGCGATCACCTTCATGTGCAGGAGGCCGTTGCACAGCTCGGCAATGCGGCGACCGACATTGCCGAGGCCGACGATGCCGATGGTCTTGCCCTGCGCCTCGTTGCCGATCAGCGCATTGCGATTAACGTTGGCTTCGCGCCGCAGCGCGCGGTCGGATTCAAGGATGCGCTTGGACAGCGTCAGCAGCATGCCCAGGGCGTGCTCGGCGACTGAATTGGCATTGCCGCCGGATTGATTGACGACGAGCACCCCCGCCGCCGTGCAGGCATCAACGTCAACAGGGTCGAAGCCGGCACCGTTCGAGGAAACGATCAGGAGGCTCGGCGCCCGCTTGAGCAAATCCTGATCGACGTGGAAATGTCTTGCGATCTCGTCGCGCGCCGCTCCGACCTGATAAGCATGCGCCGCTGACAGGATTGGCGCAGCAACGGAAGCGGGGCTCTCGTTCTCCAGCCGGTCCAGCCGCACGTCGGGACGCGCCTTGAGGATGTCGACGTAGATATCATTGGCGAGATATTTGACATAGAAGACGCGCTTGTTGTTGACGGTCATGTCTCTGGGTAACTTTCAGCTCGGGAAATTTGGAGTTTGGCGGCATTGGTGGCGGGGCGGCTCGCGACCATGGTGAGGGTCAGGAGCTTGGGCGGAAACCCAGGCTGCGCGGACCCGGCGATCCGAGGCGGCAGTCGGTGCCGCCGTCAAGATAGCAGTCCGGACCCATTTGGCCATGGCACCTCCCCCTCCTCGTTCCTTCTCTTATCACATGGCGGCATGCCGGGAGCATCGCCGAAGCCTGCAGATCGGGTAACGACGGGGGCATGTTGACAATCCCGCCGTTGGCGTCAAGTTCGGCGCTCCAAAGACGAGCGTGAACGAAAAATCGTCGCGGATAAGGGAGACCAAGATGGCGGTTGCGGAGGAACGAACCTCGCCAGAGACGTCGGAGAAGAGCTGGCACGCCGTGATCCTGCAAACGCTCAAGCGAAACGATATTCGCCTGGTCCCTTATGTGCCTGACCGCGTCCTGACGACGCTGATCAAGAACCTGCACGCCGATCCCTTTTTCACGACCTTCCCCACCGCGCGCGAGGAGGAAGCGGTCGGTATCGTCTCCGGCGCCTGGATGGGCGGCATGCGGGGCGCGGTCCTGATGCAGACTTCCGGGTTTGCGACGTTGGCGAACATCCTGGCGTCGCTGGCGATCCCCTACCAGATCCCGCTGATCATGTTCGTGTCCGAACGCGGCACGCTCGGCGAATTCAATTACGGCCAGTCGCTGGTGTGCCGCACCATGCGCCCGGTGCTGGATTCGCTTGCGATGGAGCACCACACCGCCACCCGCCTCGAGGAATTCGAGTTCATCGTCGACCGCTCGATCAAGCAAGCCATCACCACGCAGGCGCCGGTAGCGCTGATCCTGTCGCCGCTGCTGACTGGCGGCAAAGTCTTCGACAAGTGAGTGACGCCATGAACACCGCCACCAACACCCCGGCCCGCAATACCAAGGTCATGAACCGCTTCGATCTCACCTCGCGGCTGGTCGCCAAGCTGCAGAACGAGGAAGCCGTGATCGGCGGCATCGGCAACACCAATTTCGACCTGTGGGCGGCCGGCCACCGGCCGCAGAATTTCTACATGCTCGGCAGCATGGGTCTCGCTTTCCCGATCGCGCTCGGCGTGGCGTTGGCTCAACCCAATCGCCGCGTCTTCGCGCTCGAGGGCGACGGCTCGCTATTGATGCAGCTAGGTTCGCTGACGACGATCGCGACGCTGGCGCCGAAGAATCTCACCATGGTTGTGATGGACAACGGCGTCTACCAAATTACCGGCGCGCAACCGACGCCGGCTGCGACCGTCGCCGACATCGTCGCCATCGCGGTCGCGAGCGGGCTCACCAACAGCACATGGGCGGCGGACGAGGATGATTTCGAACGCCTGATCGATCGATCGATGTCGGCTTCCGGACCGACCCTGATCGGCGTGCGCATTGACGACAAACCGGGCGTCGGCACCACCCGCCGCGATCCCGTGCAGATCAGGGAACGCTTCATGCACGGCATGGGCGTACGGGAACCGCTATAATTTTGTGCATTAACCACGCAGGCATCTCGAGGCGGCGTGATGGGCATCCGCCCGATGAACGTGCTATCCGGGCGCGATGAATATCATTCTCAAGACGATCGCCTGGTTCCTGGCCACCGCCGTGGCATTCGCAACGCTGGGTCCGCCGGCATATCGACCTCATTCCCATCTCGGTCAGGACGGCGAGCACGCCCTCGCGTTTATCATGGTCGGATTGGCGTTCGGCCTGGCCTATGGCCGCAACCGGTGGGCGACAGCGACGATTTCCGTCGTCCCGATCGGCCTGCTCGAAATCCTGCAGCTTTGGATGCCGGGAAGGCACGCGAGGCTCGAGGATTTCGTCGTCGACGCGCTGGCTGCCTGCGTGGGCCTGGCTCTCGCCGCCGCACTCGACTGGGCGATCAGGCGCGTACGTCGACCGAGCATGAGCACGTCCTGACGCAAGGATCCCCGCGGGCGCGAGGCCCGCGAGGATCGATTGAGTGCTATGTCGTCGTTAGTCGATGATCCTGACGACCCTGCGCGTGCGCGGTTCCACAATCACGCGGCGATCGTTGACGACCGCATAGCGGTACTCGGTGTGGCGGGGCACCGGCCGCAGCACGACCGCCTCCGGCAGCGGCTCGCCGACCACCACCCGCTCACGAACCACAACAGAACGGTCCCGCGGGATCGAGGTGATCACGGCGTTCGGAATTTCCACGGCTGCGCCGACCGCAGCGCCTACGGTACCACCGACGATTGCGCCGATCGGACCACCCACTTCGCCGCCCGCGGCAGCGCCGTCCGCCGCGCCTCTGGCGGTCGTCGATTGAGCAAATGCCGCGCCCGAAGTCAGAAGCGAGGCGGCAAGCAGCGAAACGGCAAGACCTTTGTTCATCATATCCTCCAACGAATTGACAACGCGTCTTTCAACCTTTTTGGAGGCATGAGATGTTCCGGTTCCATCGCGGCAGCAAATGAACTGCGTCGAAATTTCGACGCAGTTCCATCGACACGAGATCAGTTCGTTGCGATCTCGTGGCTCGCCATCATTTCCAGCGCGCGAACCATTCCCGAATGATCCCAGGCCTTGCCGCCGTGGGCTGCGCAGGAACTGAACAATTGTTGCGCCACCGCCGTGCTGGGCAAGGAAATGCCGAGCGCCCGCGCGCCTTCCAGCGCGAGGTTGAGATCCTTCTGATGCAGCTCGATGCGAAAGCCCGGCTCGAAATTTCGTTTCACCATGCGCTCGCCATGCACTTCGAGAATGCGCGACGATGCGAAGCCGCCCATCAGCGCCTGCCGCACCAGCGCCGGGTCCGCGCCGGCCTTCGATGCAAACAACAGCGCCTCGCCGACCGCCTCGATCGTCAGCGCCACGATGATCTGGTTGGCGACCTTGGTGGTCTGCCCGTCGCCATTGCCGCCGACCAGCGTGACGTTCTTGCCCATCTTGTCGAACACCGGCTTCATGGCGTTGAACGCACGCTCCGGTCCGCCCACCATGATGGTCAGGCTCGCCGCCTTTGCGCCGACCTCGCCACCGGAAACGGGCGCATCGAGATAATCGGCGCCGAGCGCTTCCACCTTCTTCGCGAATTCCTTGGTGGCGAGCGGTGAGATCGAACTCATGTCGACGACGATCTGCCCCTTCGAGAGCCCCGCCGCGACGCCGTTCTGCCCGAACAAAACCGCTTCGACATGCGGCGTGTCCGGCACCATGATGATCACGGCGTCAGCCTGCTCGGCGACTTCCTTGCCTGATTTGCACACGACACCGCCGGCATCGGTCAGCTCCGATGCAATCGGTGCTACATCGTGCAGGAACAGGCGATGTCCGGCTGCCTGCAGATGGCGTGCCATCGGGCGCCCCATGGTGCCGAGGCCGATGAAGCCAATATCGATCATTTCAAACTCCCCTTGTCGTTTCTTGGTTCTTGGTCAGGTATCGAGCGTCAGCGCGGCATGCCATCCGAGGCCGTCGACCGTCGTCGTCCTCGGCTTGTATTCACACCCGATCCAGCCGCGATAACCAATAGCGTCGAGATGCCTGAACAGGAAGGGATAGTTGATCTCGCCGGTGCCGGGTTCGTTCCGGCCGGGATTGTCGGCGAGTTGGACATGCGCGATGCGCGGCAGATGCTTCTGCAGGCTTCGCGCGATGTCGCCCTCCATCACCTGCATGTGGTAGATGTCGTATTGCACAAAAAGGTTGTCCGATCCCACATCGGCAATGATCTGAAGGGCCTGTTCGGTCCTGTTGAGGAAGAAGCCGGGAATATCGATCGTGTTGATCGGCTCGATCAGCAGCCTGATCCGCTCCCTGGCGAGCGCATCGGCGGCGAAGCGCAGGTTACCTACCAGCACCTCGTTGAGCTCGACCGTATCGGCGCCTTCGGGCGCGATGCCGACCAGGCAGTTCAGCTGACGGCAATCGAGCGCCTTGGCGTAATCGATCGCACGCCTGACGCCGTCGCGAAACTCCTCGACCCGGTCAGGCAGAATGGCAATGCCGCGCTCGCCGGCTCCCCAATTGCCCGCGGGAAGATTGTGCAGCACCTGGGTCAGTCCGTGCTGGTGCAATTGCTCGCGCAACTCGGCCTTGTCGAAATCATAGGGGAATAGATATTCCACCCCGCCGAAGCCGGCGGCCTTGGCGGCGGCGAAGCGATCGAGAAACGGCTGCTCGCCGAATAGCATGGTGAGATTGGCGGCAAATTTTGGCACGATCCGGCCTCCTCGTGTTATGCGGGCAACAGCGTGCCGGGTTCGCGCGCGTCAGTGACCGCCGGCGTATCGTCGAGCGGCAGATCGAGCACCTCCTCGAATTCGACGATGTTGTCGATCTCGGTGCCCATCGCGATGTTGGTGACCCGTTCGAGAATGAACTCGACGACGACGGGCACGCTATGCTGCGCCATCAACTCGCGCGCGGTTGCAAAAGCTGCCTGCGCGTCGCGCGGATCGGTGACGCGGATCGCCTTGCATCCAAGCCCCTCGGCGACCGCGACGTGGTCGACGCCGTAGACCCCAAGCTCAGGCGCGTTGATGTTCTCGAAGGAGAGCTGGACGTGATAGTCCATGTCGAAGCCACGCTGGGCCTGGCGGATCAGGCCGAGATAGGAGTTGTTCACGACGACGTGGATGTAAGGCAGCTTGAACTGCGCACCGACCGCCAGCTCCTCGATCAGGAATTGGAAATCGTAGTCACCTGATAGCGCGACGATCTCGCGCGCAGGATCGGCGGCGCGAACGCCGAGCGCCGCAGGCAACGTCCATCCAAGAGGACCCGCCTGCCCGGCATTGATCCAGTTGCGCGGGCGGTAGACGCCGAGGAATTGCGCGCCGGCGATCTGCGACAATCCGATCACGCTGACATAGCAAGTGTCGCGCCCGAACGCCTTGCTCATCTCTTCATAGACACGCTGCGGCTTGATCGGCACGTTGTCGAAATGGCTCCTGCGCAGCATCGAGCGCTTGCGGTCCTGGCACGCGGCCGGCCACGCCTGGCGCTCCCTGAGCTTGCCGGCTTTCCGCCACTCCTTCGCGACCGAGACGAACAGCTCCAGCGCCGACCTGGCGTCGGACACGATGCCGAGATCGGGATTGAAGACGCGGCCGATTTGGGTGGGCTCGATATCGACATGCACGAACGTGCGGCCCTTGGTGTAGGTCTCGATCGAGCCGGTGTGCCGGTTGGCCCAGCGGTTGCCGATTCCGAGCACGAAGTCGGATTGCAGCATGGTTGCATTGCCATAGCGGTGACTGGTTTGCAGCCCGACCATGCCCGCCATCAGCACGTGATCGTCGGGGATGGCTCCCCACCCCATCAGCGTCGGCACCACGGGAACGTTGACGGTTTCGGCGAACGCTACCAGCAACTCCGACGCATCGGCGTTGATGACACCGCCGCCCGCCACGATCAGCGGACGTTCCGCGGCGTTGAGCATTTCGAGCGCTTTCTCGATCTGGTCTTCGCGTAGCGGCGGGCTTGTAGACCGGAAGCGGCTCGTAGGTATCGTCGTCGAATTCGATTTCGGCGAGTTGCACGTCGAGCGGCAGGTCGATCAGGACCGGACCGGGACGTCCGGAACGCATGATGTGAAACGCCTGGCTGAAGACGCGCGGCACCAGCGCCGGCTCGCGCACGGTGACCGCCCACTTCGTCACTGGCTTTGCGATGGATTCGATATCGATGGCCTGAAAGTCTTCCTTGTAGAGGCGCGCACGAGGCGCCTGCCCGGTGATGCACAGGATCGGAATCGAATCCGCGATCGCCGAATAGAGCCCCGTGATCATGTCGGTGCCGGCCGGCCCCGACGTGCCGATGCAGACGCCGATATTGCCTGATTTGGCGCGGGTATAGCCTTCGGCCATGTGGGAAGCGCCTTCGACATGGCGCGCCAGGATGTGGCCGATCGATCCCCGCTTCTTCAGCGCGGAGTAAAGCGGGTTGATCGCGGCGCCGGGAACGCCGAACGCCATGGTGACCCTTCTTTTTCCAGGATCCGTACGGCCGCATCGATCGCTCGCATCTTCGCCATTTCGAACCTCGTTTGACCGTGTTTGCTCTGCTGCAATCATCACGGCGGCGAAGACCGATCTCAACGGATCTGAATTTGTTTCCCGCGATGTGGAATGATCGGTGAAAAAGGATGTGAGATCAGACGGTTGGATCGACCACTCAATGAAATATCCGAACCGTGCAAGTGGGGGTCTTTTGTGATTGCTGTCGGCTGAAAGATATACGTTCCCTTCCCGCGGCGCAGTGCGCCCGAGCTGTGCTTGAAATCTTGCCCTCGTGAAAAACAGAGGGCGCAGGGAACGCCGGGTGCTTGCTGCACCCGCGGTCTCATGTGCAAGATGCACACGGAAGTGCGCACACGACAGGATGTCGCGAGTCTGCGATGATTTGCCCGACGGGTTAAGCGGAATATTTTTCTGGCGAAGGGCTGGACGACCCAAATCGCGTTGATACGCCAAGCAAAATTCAGGCTCAGCGCGCGCGCCGTACGCGCGCCCTCACCCAAATCGTCATCCCGGGGGCGCGTGCAGAAGCACGAGCCCGGAATCCATTTCCTATTTGCCCCACGAACTGCGGTCGGTCGTAGATTTCTTCTTCGCCTTCTTCTTCTGTGCCGAGAACTCCTCGATAGTGCCCTTCCCTCCAGGATCCGCAACTTGCGGCCCGCTCTGCCCGGTGAAGCAGCCTCTCGGTGGCGACCGCGGGCGCCGCAAGGCCTACGCAGCCGGCGGCAGCAAGGATCAGTGTCAGCTTTCTCATCCGCTCCTCCATTGAAGCCGATAAACGCCCTTGAGATCAAACGTGCGAACGCTGCCCTCGTTCCTATCGCCCGCGCGGGTCAACGCGAAGACGCAGGGCCGAGATGGCATGTGGAGCACCGTTTCGACGGAGATGGAGTGGGCCGCGAAGCTGCAGCAGATGCACACTGCGGTGGTTTGCCAAACACGGAGCGCGAGAACGCATGGCCCGGATGCCACGCGCGATAGTCAAGCACCGCGAAAAGGCGTTTTCCCTGGTCACCTCGTAGTGAAGTCACCATAAACACCGAAGGTCTCCCGGAGAGAGCGTACCAGGCCCAAGCCACGCGCGGACTGGCGAGTGGACACACCAAAATTCGAGCCGTTCCGTAGGGCGACAGGGCAGTCGTGCCGTTGATCGTCGCCGCGCACTCGCAGGGAGCGCGCGCGGCCCAATTAGGGCGGATCGTGCCGGGCAGCACCGGCCTGCAGACCAGAGGTCCTTCACGATAATGCGTGACGGTATAACCCCGCGGGTCAAGCAGCAGCGAGTCTTGAACCGTGATCTCAGCTTCCGGTCCTCCGAACGTGCGGGTGCGCTGTGCAGGCACTGTCCAGTCATAGAGCACTTCGGCAGGGTACGGGTTTTCATCGGAATCGAACGGGGTCATCAGGCCGGTGATCGCGAGCTTCTCGGGCCACTCGGTAAAAGGGACCGTAGGGCAATCTGCCTGGAGTTCAGGCATGACCCCGTTGATCTCGTTCTCCGCCGGTTCGCGCGATTGCGACATTGCACCGATCATGGCATGCAGTGCACGTACCGGATTTCTTGTCATTGCCGGCTTAGCCTGTTTGCAGGCGGCATCGATCTCGGCGAGACCTGTCTCGTCCAGCGACTCAAAGCGAACCTGATAGCTGAGCGCATATCGGCTGAACGGCGGAAGCCGATCACTTGCAAACGGAAACACAAGGCGAAACGGCGTTTGATCGGATGTCTTGTACCAGAGCCAATAGCTGGCGGGCTCTGGAGCGACGCCTGTTTTCCACCATTCAACCAGCGTTTCGCCGATCGGCGCTGAGCCCGCGCATAGCGACTGCCGAGCAAGCCAGTCGGTCGGAAGCGGCCGCCAGCCGGTGTCGCCCAAAGCACGGCACCCTTTGATCGCGGAGCCTTCCGACTTGAGGACGTACGTCCGATTGCCGGCAACGAACAAGTCCAGCGATCCGCGCCTGACGCCATGAAGCTTTACCCGCATGGCGGACAGTGCGGAGTCAGAGACGATTTCGGCCAGCACGAGCTGCGCCTTGGTGAAGGGCGCCATCAGATAGGTGCCGCGCCATTTCTCTGGCAGGTGCGGATGTGATGTTGCGCCGCAAGGGGCGAGCTGCGGCAGGTCGAGCAGCGCGCGTGGTTCTTGCGCCGCCGCGGGCGAAACAAGGAGGATGGCGATGGTTACCGTCACCAAGCTGCGCGACAGCATGTCGATCTCGCAAAGTCGGCTTGGCACAAAACGCATACCATCACAGCGATGCACGGCCAGGGTGTCCTCGTGCTCCGGCAATGCGCCAAGACGATCGGACGGTGGAGCGCGTCTCGTGTTCAGGGGGGCTTCAGTTTTCCGTTCATTTCCATTCGGGTAGAACCCAGCTTGGGGCAAAGCGCGGAGATGATCATGGCCAGGAATATGCCGTCATTTCCTCCGGGCCCGAAATCGGCGCATTTCGCGTCGAAACTCAATCCAAATTCTTCCGCTTCAACTGCATTTGCATATCAAACTTGAGGTCGTACTTCTTGCCATCCGCGCAGACCGCATCATCAACCTCAAATTGTTGGTCGTCTTCGTCCATTTCGAACTTGCCGCCTGTACATCCCTCTGCCTGAACCGCAGCAACCAGCCTTGCGCGCTCATCTTCGGTAACCGAACGATCGGCGAGCGCAGGAAGCACCGATAGGACCAGTATCGTTGTTGACGTGATCAATCGCATGAGCAATTCCTCCTGTGAGTGCCTGAGCGAACCGCACGAGTCGAATGCGTGCGACTGGCAAAGGTTCCGCAAATTCCAGCCAACTCGCTGGTTCGCTCGCCCCACCAGCAGCACCCCTCCGACCTGGCCTACAGCTCACCCCCGCAGCGACAAGCCTCGCTGGACAGGCAAGCCGCAGCACGCTCCGCGAGCCGCTATTGCAGGAATCATTCAACTACCGATAGACTGCACCGACGTCACCGAGAATGAAAGGGACGTGCGATGACCGATGTCCCAGTGAACGCCGGCATTCAATCAAGCAGCGCCGAACCAAGTCTTTATCGGGTCATGGGCCCCTGGCTGCTCTTGCTGTTCATCGTCGGCGATATTCTAGGCACCGGGATCTACGCGCTCACGGGCCAGGTTGCGAAGCAGGTGGGCGGTGTCGTGTGGCTGCCTTTTGTGGTTGCCTTTGTGGTCGCACTTGTGACCGCGTTCAGCTATCTCGAGCTGGTCACCAAGTATCCGAAGGCCGCGGGCGCGGCTCTCTACACGCATAAAGCCTTTGGCATCCATTTTATCACCTTCATCGTTGCATTTGCGGTGATGTGCTCAGGCATCACCTCGGCATCGACTGCTTCCCGGGCTTTCGCCGCGAACATGTCGAATGCGATGGGTCTCAATCTGTCGGCATTTGGGATCACGGCCACGGGTCTTATTTTCATGGCCATCATTGCTGCCGTCAACTTCCGCGGCGTCGGCGAAAGTGTGAAGGCCAACGTGGTTCTCACCTGCGTAGAGCTGACGGGACTGCTGATTATTATCGTGATCGGGCTTTGGGCGATCGGGTTGGGCCAGGGCGACGTCTCGCGCGTTGTGCAGTTTCGCTCGAGCGCGGACGGCGGCATGTTCTGGCCGGTGATCGCAGCGACGACGCTCGCATTCTTTGCCATGGTAGGTTTTGAGGATTCGGTCAACATGGCCGAGGAATGCAGGGATCCGACCCGTGACTTTCCAAAGGTGTTGCTTGCCGGCCTTGCGATTACCGGTCTCATCTATGTTCTGGTCTCGATTTCCGCGATCACGCTGGTAGCGCCGGAGCAATTGGGCGAAGGCGAGACCCCCTTCTGAAAGTAGTCCAACAAGGCGCGCCAAATTTTCCACTTTGGATCTTTGGATTCATCACCATGTTTGCCGTAGCCAATAGCGCTCTCATCAACATGCTGATGGCAAGCCGCCTTGTGTATGGCATGAGCCGCGAGCATGTGCTTCCGCCACCGCTTGGCAAAGTACACAGGACGCGGCGGACGCCTTATGTCGCCATCGGCTTCACTACCCTGCTGGCATTTGCCCTGATCACGTTTGTCGGCGAGGTGCCGGCGCTCGGAGGCACCACCGCGCTTCTTTTGCTGTGCGTTTTCACGGTGGTGAATGTCGCGGTCCTGGTGCTTCGGCGCGATCGTGTGGATCACCAGCATTTCCGAACGCCGACTATTCTGCCGATTCTCGGCGCCGTGTTTTGTGCTTTCCTCGCGGGTCCGTGGACCGGCCGAGCCATTGTTCAGTACCACGTCGCCGGTGTCCTGCTCGCGGTGGGCGTCGTTCTCTGGTTCGTAACGATCATGGTCAACCGGATGACCGGGGTGAAGAGGGCGGAGCCGGGTGCGGAAACTCTAGGTCACGGCGGGCCCGTCAACTAGGGCGCGAGCCCATTGCACCGCTGAACCTAGCGATATTCGGACCCAAGGTCAGCGAATCTGACCAATCCAGTCTATCACGGAGCGTTGCTACTGCGAGAGCTGCTCCAGTGTGGACTGCTTCACAGACAGCCTCAAGGCTGTTTGCTACCTTCAATCCTTCTGCACATGCGGTCCTGCCCGACGCTCATTCATGGAGAGGAGTATCAACATGACAATGCCCTCTACAATGAAGCTTACAATACCGCTCGCGATTGCATTAACTGCGGTTTTTGCAGGCTCGGCGCGTGCTGACGTAATCATGGACTGGAATGCAAAAGCTGATGCGATTGCCGCGGAAAAGCAAATTCTGCCCGCGCAGCATAGCCGCGCGCTGTCGATACTCCACATCGCAATGTTCGAAGCAGTGAACGCAGTCGAACGAAGGTATGCACCATACAAGCTCGCGCTCTCCGCAGATCGCTCCACGTCGAAGGAAGCAGCGGCGGCGGCGGCGGCCCACGATGTTCTGCTTACGGTTTACCCGGATCGGAAATCTGAGCTCGACGCGGCACTGGCAGCCTCGCTTTCCGGCATTGCGGAGACTGAAGCAAAGTCAAAAGGAATTGAACTTGGGAAAAAAGCTGCCGACGGCGTAATCGCATTTCGGGCGAGCGACGGCAGCACCGTTCCAGAAAGCTATCGCCCCTACGCGAAGCCCGGCGTCTATGTACCAACGGCAATGCCTCTCTTCTCCACGATTGGAGCTACAACCCCTTGGGTTATGACGTCCAGCTCGCAATTCCGTCCGGGGCCTCCCCCCGCACTTGATTCCCAGACGTGGACTAGAGACCTCAACGAAATTCGTGAAATAGGGGGTCGTAACAGCGGCAAGCGTACCGCAGAGCAGACGACGATCGGTCGGTTTTGGTTCCTTACGGGAGCCCGCACCTACAATCCGATCGTCAGGCAAGCCGCGATCGCCAAAAACATGGACGTAGTTGATTGCGCTCGCCTGTTCGCCCTTACATCCATCGCCGGCAATGATGCCATCGTCGCGGTCTTCGATGCGAAGTTCCATTACAATTTCTGGAGACCGGTTACAGCGATACGCAACGCGGACATTACGCTAAACCCGGCCACGCCGCGGGAAGAATCATGGTTACCCTTAGGCGATACTCCTATGCATCCAGAGTATCCGTGCGCACACTGCATCACTTCCGCCGCGATCTCCACGGTTCTCCGGAACATCGTCGGTGACGATTTCGGGGAATTCTCGCTCAGCAGCCCAACCGCTCCCGGCGCAATGCGCAAATGGACTCGAGTCCAAGATTACAGCGATGAAGTTGCTAATGCGCGTATCTATGCCGGCTTTCATTACCGCTTCTCGACAGAGGTTGGTAAGGACATGGGTCGCAAGATCGGCGAGTTGACGGTCGCGACCCAGCTTCGCGGCGTGGAAGCATTGGCTGTGCCCAAGCGCTGAGACACGTTGGTGAATTGGCCCCCGTCTACGGGGCCAATTCACTAGCCGCTCCTTCCGAACAACCGCGTGGCATTCCCCGTGTTACGACCGACGCGTCCGGAACGGGATCTTTTTAGTGTCAGCATATCGCCACCCACGACGACAACCTCGCGGCCAATTGCCTCGCCTTCGTCAAACTGGCAGTACATGCATCTGGTTACGCGCTTATGAGTCCACGCCCTAACGGACGCACCGGGCTCATCTCTGACGGTTCGGCGGGAAACGCTTCAGCCATTTCCATGCGGGTGCAAGCGCAGATCAATGACCGGGATTGTAGCCGCGCCAATCAGCAGCCCAAGGACGCCCGATATGGCCGCCTCAACGATCCATTCGAGCGCTCCGGCGATTGATGGAGTGCGTGAGCCGCGGCTTCGGTAGCGGCGTGGACCATCGTGCCGATTGACGGCGGGCCGGCCACTTCCAGCCCATGCAACACGATGCCGCCGCCAACCCAGATCATGGCGGCCGTGCCGACGACGCTGAGAATTGTCAGGAAGACGGGCATACCGCGAACAAGCGCGCGGCCGAAGGCCCGGCCGATGCCGGCAAGGATCGAGGTACGGTCGTTGCTTGCGAGCGCCACCCCGAAATCGTCGGCTTTCACGATCAGAGCGACGACGCCATATACGGCGACGGTGATGCCGATCCCCGACAGCCGCCAGCACAGCTGCCTGCATTGCGAAGCTCCCCACGGGAATCGCCGCCAGCGTGATCGCCATGATCTCTGCCGACAGGATAAAGTCGGTCTTGATGGCGCTTGCGACCTTCTCATCCTCGACCGTCTGCGCGTTCAACGCAACCGTGCCGAGTTGGGCTTCATGCTGATGTGCATGATGCGGCACGATGGCCTCGAGCACTTTTTCCGTCCCCTCGTAGCAGAGTGTAGGCGCCGCCAAACATGAGAAGCGGCGTGATCACCCAAGGGAGGAAGTAGCTAAGGGCCAGGGCGACGGGAAGCAGGATCAGGAGCTTGTTGCGAAGTGATCCCGCGGCGATCTTGCCCACGATCGGCAGTTCGCGCTGGGCGGCGAATCCGATCACGTAACCTGGCGTGACCGCTGTATCATCGATGACGACGCCTGCCGCCTTTAGCCCCGCCCTGGCGGTCTGGCTCGCTACGTCGTCAAGCGAAGCCGCCGCCACCTTCGCGATCGCCGCGACATCGTCGAGAAGGCCGATCAGTCCGACGCTCATCAATACGTCCCCTTCATCATTCGGGCTCAGGCTTCAAGCTGTTGCCGGCGCGCCCGCATTTCATCGCTGGGCTTGATGTCCTGCGAGCGGCTGTAGATCGCCACCGCAACGATCAGCACCACGGTGAGCACGCCAAACAGGGCGCGGTACGCGGTCTCGGAGCGGGCGCCGTCGGCCAGCGGTTCAAACGCCCCGACGATAACACCGGAAAGCGTCTGCATGCAGGCGACGCCGAGCATCACCGAAGTGTTCATGGTTGCCATGCCGCGCCCGATCAGCCGGTCCGGGAAGATGCCGCGGCCATGCGTCAGCACCATGGTGCTGGAAGCACTGAAGAAGCCCATGGCGACGATGGCGGCGATCGGCACCCAGATTGGCGGACGGGACGCAAGCGCCAGCGTGGCGAGAATGACCACGACCACCAGGGTGCCGCCGATCGCGATCCATTTCCGCGTGTCCAGCAGGCGATCCAGCGGACCGAATGCGAGCATGCCGAGCTGATAGGCGATGACGGCAACGAGCAGGACGTTGCCGGCCGCGACGGGACTGAGGCCATAGACCTCGCGCAGGAACGGACCGCCCCACAGGCCCTGCACGGTGAAAGTGCAGGCATAGTTGCAAAGTTCAGCGCCAGTATCGGCTTCAGGCGCGGGTTGCGCAGCACCTCGATCAGGCCTTGCAACATCTGGCGCGGTGTCTCCGGCGTGCGGTCCAGGAAGGGATGGCCGGGCGGCGCGTCGCGCACCACCAGCCAAACGGCGATGGCCGCGAGTGCGGTGAAGAGGACGGCTGCGCCGAACACGCCGCGCCAGCCGATGACCTCGGAAGCCCAGGCCAGCGGCGTCGTGGCGGCCAAATTGCCGAGCAGGCCGATGGACAAGACCATCGCGGTGAGCGTGGAGAAGCGATCCGGCGGAAACCACCGGGAGATCACCACCATGCTGCCGATGAGCATGACGCCGAAGCCGGCGCCCATCAGCGCACGGCCGGTGAGCAGGATCGGCCAGGTCGGCGCCAGCGTGAAGATGATGCCGCCTGTCGTCGCGACGACGAGCATGCCGACGATGGTAAGGCGCGGGCCGAAACGGTCAAAGAAGAAGCCGCAAGGAATTTGCATGGCGGCAAAGCCAAAGAAGAAAGCGCCGGTCAGCGCCCCCAGCGCTTCCGGCCCGATCGCCAGGTCGCGCATCAGGTCCAGGCCGATGGTGACGTTGGAGGCCCGGAAAAAATGGCTGGCGACATAGGCGGTCGCCAATGTCGTGACGATGATCAGGCCCCGGCGGTGGGGGAACGGGCGCCGCTCGGTAGACTGCATCGTTGGGGTGGTGTCCCGCTTCTTGTTGAAGATGGCTCGGCAGGGGTTCTTGGCGGCTGAGCCTATGCGGGCTTGGTTTGCAGTTCAAGGTTGGGGACAAATTGTTGGGAGCAAATCGCCCTGTCGGGCAAAATCACTGGAGGATGGTTCACCCGCCGCAGCCTGAAAATCAGGATACGCGACGGCAGCACCTCCCCTCCTCCTCGACGGACGATGTTCGCTGTTCGCATGCAAGCTCACATCGTGGTGAGACATCCGACTTCGGCTTTTGACCCCAAAGCCGACAACCACTTCGCACGCCAACGCGCCGCCGCGGGCGCGTAGATTGCAGTCTCGAGATGTCAGTCGTCGCGGTAGCGGTACGGTCGGGCACGGGTCGAGCGGCTCCGCCGCTCCTCCCAGGCCTCGATACGCTGCCATCCGCGGCTACGGCCGCGGCCGTCCTCGATCACCAGCGTGTCGACGCGGCTGCAGCGGCCGTTTGAGCAGTTGGATGAGGAGTTCGAAGACTGACTTCCGGCCATCACTGGAGAGACGGCAAGACTCGTAGCGGAGGCGAGACCGAAAAGAACGACACGAAGTTCGCGCCTGATCTCGATAGGGCATGAGAGCTTCTTCCTCAGGTTCGATTGACAACTTCGGTTCCCTCTAAAGCGTTCCATCAGGAAGCCCAACAATGATGCCACCTGTTCGGTTTCAGGCGATATCCGAGATCGGCAATGACTGGTTTGGCACAAAGCTGAAGTAACCGCTGCGTTGCGAATGTCCGCTTTGAGTGGAAAGAACGAACATTGTTGTTCGCCCGAAAGGTCTGTTATGACCCGGTAGCGAGCCCAGACACTCCTTGGAAAGCTCCCTGCGAGAGACCATGAGTTTCTTCGAACAACTGAAGACCGCGGCATCCGCCGAGTGGCGGGCCTACGCCGAGCACCCCTTCACGGAAGGGTTGGCAGACGGTTCGCTTACAGAGGCGGCGTTTCGTCACTATCTCGTGCAGGATTATTTGTTCCTCATCGAGTTTGCGCGCGCCTACGCGATCGCCGTCTACAAGTCGCCCAGGCTCGCTGACATGCGCGAGGCGGCTGCCGGCCTTTCGGCCATTCTCGACGTCGAGATGAACCTGCATGTAAAACTCTGCGCCGGCTGGGGCCTGTCGGCCACCGATCTCGAACAAGCCCCTCCGGCGTCCGAGATGCTGGCCTATACACGCTACGTGCTCGACGCGGGAATGCGCGGTGATCTCCTGGCGCTCAAGGTGGCGCTTGCGCCTTGCGTGATCGGCTACGCCGAGATCGCGACGCGGCTCGCCGCGCGGCCCAATGCGCTCGCGGCAACAAACCCATATCGCGTCTGGATCGCCGAGTATGCCGGGGCCCCCTATCAGGAGGTCGCGGCGAAAGCGCGCGCCCACCTGGATGGCCTTGCCGATCTCTACGCTACGCCCGCCCGCGAGGCAGAGCTGATCGCGATCTTCAAGGAAGCCACCCGGCTCGAAGCCGACTTCTGGGAAATGGGCTGGCGCGCGGGCAAGCATTGAATCGTCACTGGTTGAATAGGCACGGACCGCGCGGCGGGCCGGAAAGCTTGCGAAACGTTGTCGCCATCGCGTCGTGCCGATTGCAAGTCACGACTCTGTCGTGTTGATATCGGCTCATGGGTCCATCCGTACGATCACCCACGGACGGTTTGCGCATCCGGCCAATGCGGCCGGACGAAATCTCGATTGCCGTGGACTGGGCCGCGGCCGAAGGCTGGAACCCGGGTCTCGCCGATGCGGCCTGTTTCGCCACAGCCGATCCACAAGGCTTCCTCATCGGCGAGATCGACGGTGAGCCGGCCGCGACCGTCTCCTGCGTCAATTACGGTGCGAGCTTCGCCTTCCTCGGCTTCTATATTGTGCGAGCGGATCTGCGCGGCCGTGGCTACGGATTGCAGATATGGAACGCGGCCATCGCGCACGCCGGCTCGCGCGTGATCGGGCTCGATGGCGTGGTGGCGCAGCAGCAGAACTACCGGAAATCCGGGTTCGAGCTCGCTTATGCCAACATCCGTTACGGCGGCATCGTTGCGCCACCGGATGCGACGCGCGCCCAAGTCAACGCCCAAATCAACGCTCAAGTCGTCGCGCTGACCGAGATCCCCCTGGCTGATGTGGAGGCGTACGACGCGACCGTGTTTCCGGCGGCGCGACCTGCGTTCCTGCGCGCCTGGATCGGCGCGCCCAGGCATATCGGTCGTGCCTTGGTGCGCGATGGAAGGCTGGCCGGCTGGGGCGTGATCCGGCCGTGCCGGAAGGGCCGCAAGATCGGCCCGCTGGTGGCCGACGACCGCGCCGCCGCCGAGGTCGTTCTGCAGGCTCTGCTGGCCAGCGCTGATAGCGGCGAGATATTCCTCGACGTTCCCGGCATTAGCCGCGATGCGGTTTCGTTGGCGCAAGATTTGGGGCTTGCGCCAGTGTTCGAAACGGCGCGCATGTATACCGGCGCGATCCCGCCGTTGCGGCTGGAGCGGATATTCGGCGTCACCACGTTCGAATTGGGGTAGCTCCCGGCCGCCCGATTCCAGGCTTGTTGCTGGGGTGGAATCGGCCTAGCTCAAGGCAGCAAGGGACGAACCGGGCATCTCTCAAATGGATCGGTATCCAGGAGATCAATTCCCGTATGCCGCGTTGTTCTGGCCGGCGTTCGTGGCTGCGTCAGCCGCTGAAACCGCCTCGTCCATCGCGGCGCATTTTCTGGAATTCGCAGCCGAAGCTGACCATGCGCGCACCGCACAAGAGCCGGAAGGAGCCACGCCGGGGAAGATAGCGCTGGAACTGCATACCGTGCGGCTCCGTGACTATGCGACAGCCAAGAGCGGCGCCCCTGCCCTGCTCTGCCCGCCGCTCGCGCTGCATGGCGCCGCCATGGCCGACCTTGCGGCGGGACATAGTCTCGTTGGCGCCCTCCGCGACGGCGGAATGGAACGACTGTTCATGGCCGATTGGCGCTCGGCGAGCGCCGACATGCGATCTCTCGGAATCGACGCGTATCTTGCCGATCTCAATGTCCTTGTCGATTGCGTCGGCGGCCGGGTTGATCTTGTCGGGCTTTGCCAGGGAGGCTGGCTATCCCTGGTCTATGCGGCACGATTCCCGCGAAGGTACGCAAGCTTGTCATGGCCGGCGCGCCGGTTGATCTTGCTGCGCAGCAATCCGGTCTGTCGGCGGTCGCCGCGGCCACTCCCCTGATCATGTTTCAGAGCCTGGTCGGTTCCGGCGACGGCCTCGTGATCGGCCGCAACATCGCAAAATTCTGGGGAAACCACACTGGCGCAAACGATGTTCGCGAAACCCTGCAGACGGTTCACCCGATCGGCTCGCTGGAATTCACACGGCTCGAAGCTGCCTTCAAGAACTGGAATTCCTGGACGATCGACGTTCCCGGCAAATATTATCTCGAAGTTGTCGAGAAACTATACAAGCGCAACGAACTCGCCCACGGAAGCTTCGTCGCCCTGGGGCAAAAGATCGACCTCTCGCGGCTGCGGCTTCCGATGTATCTTCTTGCCGGGCGCGACGACGACGTGGTCGCCCCGGAACAATTGCTTGCGGTGCAGCGGCTGGTAGCAACCGAGCCGGAGGCGCTCTGTCACCAGGTCGCGCCGTGCAATCACCTAAGCCTGTTCATGGGCAGACGGACGCTTGAAGAGTATTGGCCCGCGATCGTGCGCTGGATGAAGGAAGCTGGTTGACCGGGCACGAGGACTAGGCCGCGAATTTGTCCCCGCTGGTGAAGATCGCGAGATTAAGCGCTGAACCTTTCTTTCGTCGCTAAGACCCATAGTTGTGTCCGAGCCTGCATGCTGGACGATCCCCAAAACTTCAGCCGCTGGCGGGGCACGGCAAGCATTCCATATTTTAATTCCAGCAAGCGGAGGAGAAGCCCATGCGCAAGTCTCTCGCCGTTTTCCTTTCTGGCGTGGCATTGGTCATTGCCGCAGCGTCGACCGCTCTAGCCGGAGAGCAGGTGCTAGAGTTCAAGCTCATCACCAAGCCTATCGATGTGAAGATAACAGAGGCAGCAAACGTCGAAGGACAGACGGTCATGTCCGGCAAATTCTTTGGCGTCGCTGTCTTCAAGGACGGCCGTATCGGGGTGAAAGAATTTGTCAATTCCGCAGACTTGCTCAAAGGCTCGGGACCCTTCTACGGCTACAGCACCTATACGTTCGAGTCGATCACGGCGCGTTACACTGGCTTGGCCAAAGACGGCCGGTCAAAGGGCGAATACACGATCCTCTCGGGCACGGGTGCCTATGCCAACGCCAAGGGCACGGGTAGTATCGAAAGCGTGCCGAACCCGTTCAAGGGCGTCAACCTCCTGGACATAAAACTAGTCGTCAAGACGCCTGGTACGTAAGAGGCCCTTACACACAGACGCGCCTCCGCAACTCTAGTGCCGCGAGGCGCGGCTTTGCTGATGCGGCCGTGCCCGCAACACGGCGACGGCAAAACGTGCGTGGTAGCTTCATGCGGAACACCGTGCCGGACCGCGCTCCGCAGCCTGGAGATGTTCCAGGCGGCCACAGCACATGAAGTTTGCAGAGGTTCAAAAATCCAGTCGGCGGACCTACTTCTCATTGCATTGTGATGGTTACCCCGCCCACGGCAGCCGATACCTCAGCACCGACCCGGGCACCACTGAGCTGTAGGATGACGCCGTTGGCGTTCTGCAACTGTACGCCCCCAGCTCCGGCGGCGATCGCACCGCCGGCGCCGGCTACGACATAGCTGCCTGCAAGATCGCCAGGGCGCCGCAAGTTCAGTGCCCTGCCAACGAACTTACTGGTGGAGGCGCCGATCGAAAGGCCCAAGCTCATGCCCGAAACCGTGAACGGATACTTCTTGCCGCGAAAGGTTAGTACACCCTGACCGCCGCCGACATCGACGATAAAACCGCCCTTGGTAAATACGACACTCACCGTGCCGGTTTCAGCGAAGCAAGCCCTTGTAAAACCCATGAGCAGCAATAGGGCGACAAAAGCGACTTGAGCCATCCGGTAAATTTTCATAATGCCTCCCAATGTCTGGTCCCATCTCTCCACGCGTCTGGTAGAGTAGCGGAGCATGCGTCGGTTCGATATTGGACCACGGTCCAATATCCTGTGAGAGTCTCCCGTAGCAATTGCAGTGCGTTTGCTCCATTTGCGGGAAATTGATCGCCCAACATTTTGGGGTTTTGCAACAAAATCCCCCTGATAGCCGACATCAACCGGCGCCGGTTCAATGTCCGCTTGCGCTCCAATAGCGACCAAATCCTGGAGCGCGGTGAAATGACGTGATCTGTCAATTCCGGAACTCACCCGCGATTTGCCCCGACCCAAAAAGAGTTCGAAGATGCCCTCGGAAGGCACGGTCATCATGAGCGGAGGATAGCAATTTTCTCCAAGTTCGCACGCGGCCATGACTCTAGGATCAGTAAGGAAGAAAGCTGCGCTGGGAGCAATTCGATGCACCTGAGGAGCTGAGTCATGAACGGATCCGCGAAATCCTTCTTGGATGCCCTGCAAGCCGAGGGACCGGCCGCCGATCGAGCCGAAAAAATGACTCTCTACGGCCAGTTTGTCGGAGGCTGGGAGTCCGATATCGTCAGCCATGAGGAGGATAGCACCAAGCACAACGGACGGGGCGAGATTCACTTCGGCTGGGTGCTAGAGGGCCGCGCGATCCAGGACGTTTGGATGATCCCGCGCCGCGCCGAGCGCCGTCCTGGGATGCCGGCGATGCCGGTCGCGGGCAACTGGTATGGAACGACGCTGCGGGTCTACGATCCTGGCCTCGATGCCTGGCATATCCTCTGGAGCGATCCGGCAACACAGGTTTACACGCGCCAGATTGGACGGGCGCGCGGCGCCGACATCGTTCAGGAGGGCAAACTGCCGACGGGCGCTATCCTTCGCTGGCGCTTCACCGAGATCACGGCCAATTCGTTCCATTGGCTCGGCGAACATTCGGCGGATGACGGCACGAACTGGCGACTCCAGGTCGAGGCGTTTGCGCGCCGCGTCAGCTCTGCTTGAGCCAATGGGGGTAGCATTGGATCTCTGCGATGGAGCCGCCGCGGCATGCGCCAGTCACGTCCGGTCTACCCCCTGAAGCAGACATTTCAGTGCGGGCCGGCATGTCTCAAAGGTGCCCGGACTTATGCGCCACGCTCCGTGTGCCAATTCCATTGCCCTAGCGGCATCGGGGGGCGTCTGGTCAGTTCAATGACCAAGGTAGATGAGCACCGACACGATTGCCGCGCAGAAGACAGAGCGTAGAACCAGATTCCGGCGGCGCCACCTCCCTGCAGTGAAGGGCGACGCCTTTTTCGGCCTTGACCAGCATTCCTCGTACCAATCAGGCTGAACTCGGAATGCGGAAAGCGACTGTTCGAGCCGACTTGGGTGAGACCTCTTCGGCCACATGACACGGTCCTTCCGACAAGGAGACACGGGCATTTTAGCGGCCCGTTCAAAAAGCCGGGCGCGAGGTTCTGCTCACGGCAGAAAGGCGGCGCCGCGCGGGTCAGCAATTCGATTGGAGGCGACGTAGTCGATCTCGCTGCGCGTAATGCCAATGTCCATAAGCTCGCTGTCCGTCAGGCGGCACAATTCGGTTTGCAGCCTCCGGCGTTTGCGCCAATCCCCAAATGCCTTCCAATATGCTTCGAGAGGACTATAGACCTGCCCTTTTGTGGTTGCTGGGTGCTGCAACTTGGTGATCTCGTGGATCGTGCTCATTTGCGGTGCGTCCTGTCTGGATTTTTTCACCAGATGAACTTGCCCCACGATGCGCCAGCGCGCTTGACATCTGGCTTACATTTTCCTTACCGGCGGCTTATTCTTTGCTTTCAAGCGGCGCTGGAGCCCGATGATCGAAGGCCGCCTGAGGGGTCGTCAGTTGCGCTATTTCTTCGAGGAGTACGCATTCGACACTGACCGTCGCGAGCTCCATCGCGGGGCGAACCTCGTCTCCATCACACCGCAGGTATTCGATTTACTCCATTACCTGATCCGAAATAGGGAGCGCGTCGTCAGCAAAGACGACCTGATCAGCGCGGTTTGGAATGGACGCATCGTCTCAGATGCCGCGCTGACGACCCGCCTGAATGCCGCTCGGGCCGCAATCTGTGACGGCGGTGACAAGCAGCGCCTAATCAAAACATTGCCGCGCAAGGGCTTCCGGTTCATTGGCGCGGTGCAGGAAGGGCAGACGCCCGCAACTGCGCCTGGTTCGGGGGCGCAGACCGACGATACGGCACAAAGGCCGTTCTCACCGCCTCGCCTTTCTATCGTCGTGCTGCCGTTCGCAAATCTTGGCGGCGATCCCGAGCAAGACTATTTCGCCGATGGCGTGACCGAGAGCCTGACTACGGACTTGTCGCGGATCAGGGGCTCGTTCGTCATTGGCCGGCACACTGCATTTAGCTACAAGAGCAAGACAGTCGATCTCAAACAGATCGGCCGCGAATTGAACGTCCGTTATATTCTTGAAGGCTCGGTGCAGCGAGCCGGCAATCGACTTCGCGTGAATGTTCAACTCGTGGACGCCCAGACAGGCGCTCATCTATGGGCCGACCGTTTCGACAAGCCCGTCGCTAACTTGTTCGATTTGCAAGATGAGGTGGTAGCCCGACTGGCCAACACTCTAGGGGTCGAACTTACCGAGGCAGAGGCGAGGCGTGCAAAACAGTCACTGCATCCAGATTCAATGGACTTGTTTTTCCAAGGTAGGGCTTGTTGGAATAAGGGATGGACGCCGGAATATTTGGCAGAAGCTCGCAGTTTCTTTGAACGGGCGCTTGAACTTGACCCTGTCAATATAGAGGCCATGGTCTGGCTCGCACATGCAGATGCGACGGCAGCATCGTCCTACTTGATCGACGACAAGGCCGCTCAACTCCGGCAAGTGGAGACGAAATTGGTAAGGTCGCTTTCCCTCGCTCCCAACCATGCCGGCGCGCATGTGACGTTGGGCAGCCTGCTGATTTGCACGAACCGCGTGGCTCAAGGCATAGCTGAGTGCCAGCGAGCCTTGGCGCTAAATGGCAATTTGGCGAACGCGCACGGCGTGATTGGAGAGGCCAAGCTTTTTCTGGGACGCGGCGCGGAAACAGAGGCTCATATGCAGGAAGCACTTCGCCTCTCTCCTCACGATGTGCTGGCTTTCCAATGGCTATCGAGCATCGCGTTCTCCAAACTGCAGGTTGATGCAGATGCAGACGCACTCAGATGGTTCCGGCGCAGCATCGAAGCCAACCGAAATTATCCTCTGGTGCATTTTGGGCTTGCCACAGCGCTAGCGCTGCTCGGCTCGCTGGATGAGGCAAAGTCCGCTGCCAGGACCGGACTTTCGCTCGATCCAACCTTTACCATCCGCCGCTTTCGCACGGGCGCATCAACTGACAATCCAACTTACTTGGCCAAGCGCGAGCGCATCTATGAGGGCATGCACCTGGCTGGGGTGCCGGAGGGGTGATGTCCGAGATGGGTCAGACTCGAACTGACATCCGACGGACGAATGTCCGCTCATGCGCAGGCGGTCGTCGGCCAAAACGCCGTACCCGCTAGAGAGATGGCCGCCGCCGGCAAAGCCAAACGGTTAACCCTGTCGGCAAATGCCCTGTACGTGGGTCGGGTTGTTACGTCAGCCGCCGCCAAGTTGCCTCATTAGATCGGAGAATTTTCACCGGCACAAATTTAAGTCGGAGGAGCATCATGCTGAGAATGGTGTTGTTGGGCCTCCTCATCCCATTGGGTGTAGGCGTACTAGCGGCAATGGAACTCAGAACTCCACCGCGTAGTACAGTTGCAGTCGTCCAGCCCCTTGCCGAGACAGCCGTAAGCATTTCGGATTCACATGCTGCGTTGGCGAAGGCTGATCGACTTGAAATTACCGCTGCGAGTAGCGAGACGCCAGCGCAGCCTGCTCTAGTCGACGAACGCATTTCTCCGTCGGAAGGCATCAGTATCGGTTCTTCGGAGCCCCCGAGGGTGATCAACCGCCAGCGGCACGATCCCAAATCAAGGAAGGTCGCTACCGCTGCCCTTCCTAAGTCGAAGCCGAAGGCAATCGATATCAAGCGAACTACCATTTCCGAGCGTTCAAGGGGCGCCAGCAACACCGAGCCCTGTCGGCTGAGCGCGTTTGGCGGCTTGCGTAAGGCTTTGAATTCAGCCGACTGCGAAATCTGATTCAGCTCGCAGATATCCGTATCTGGCTACTCGCTTGCGAGTCCATGCGCTAATCCTCGCTTGCCTTGAACCGTCCCAGCCCCTTCATCACGAACGGCGCCACCAGCGCGATCAGCGCGATGGCGAGCAGCGTCGCCGACATCGGACTTTGCAGCAGCGTCATGGGATCGCCGAGGCTGATCGCAAGCGCCCGGCGCAGCTGGCTTTCGGCGATTGGACCGAGGATGAGGCCGACGACAACAGGCGCGATCGGAAAATCGAACCGCCGCATCAAAAAGCCCAGCACGCCGAAGGCCGCCAGCATCGACAGCTCGACGACCGACGGCTTCGCCGCGATGGTGCCCATGGTCGCAAACACCAGGATCCCGGCGTAAAGCCACGGCTGCGGGATCGCGAGCAGCTTCACCCACAGGCCGACCAGCGGCAGATTGAGCACCAGCAGCATGACGTTGGCGATAAACAGGCT
The DNA here is from genome assembly GCA_043099345.1 of Bradyrhizobium sp. TZ2. Lineage (GTDB taxonomy): Bacteria > Pseudomonadota > Alphaproteobacteria > Rhizobiales > Xanthobacteraceae > Bradyrhizobium. The sequence continues at coordinate 6,213,230 of CP170752.1, forward strand.
GGCGATCAGGCCCCACACCAGATCGGGCCGCTCCGCGAACAACAGCGGTCCTGGGTTCAGACCGTATTGCTGAAAGCCCGCCAGCATCATCGCAGCCGTTGCCGATGTCGGAAGGCCCAGCGTCAGCAAAGGGACAAGGGTGCCGGCGGCGGAAGCGTTGTTGGCGGCTTCCGGCCCGGCGACGCCTTCGATCGCGCCCTTGCCGAATTCCTCCGGATGTTTCGAAAGCCGCCGCTCGGTGGAGTAGGACAGAAAGGTCGGAATCTCCGCGCCGCCGGCGGGAAGTGCGCCGATCGGAAAACCGAACATGGTGCCGCGCAACCACGGTCTCCATGACCGCGTCCAGTCCTGCTTCGTCATCCATAGCGAGCCGCGCACCGGCTCGAGCTTCTCCTCGGTGTGATGACGGCGCGATGCGACGTAGAGCGCCTCGCCCAAGGCGAACAGGCCGACCGCAAGGGTCGTCACTTCGACACCATCGAGCAGTTCGGGGATGCCGAAAGCGAGCCGGGCCTGACCGGTGAGCTTGTCGATGCCGACGAGCCCGAGCGTCAGACCGATGAACAGGCTGGTCAGTCCGCGGATCGGCGAGTCTCGAAGGTTGCCGACACCGTGACGAAGGCCACGCACATCAGCGCGAAATAATCTTCAGGCCCGAAGCGCACCGCAAAATCGACAAGCCACGGCGACAGAAAAGCCAGACCGATGGTGGCGATGGTGCCCGCGACAAACGAGCCGATCGCAGCCGTCGCAAGCGCGGGACCGCCGCGGCCAGCCTTGGCCATCTTGTTGCCCTCGAGCGCGGTCGCCATCGATGCGCTCTCGCCGGGCGTGTTGATCAGGATGGCGGTGGTTGATCCGCCGTACATGCCGCCGTAGTAGATTCCGGCGAACATGATCAGCGAGCCGCCGGGATCGAGCTTGTAGGTCACGGGCAACAGCAACGCGACCGTGAGCGCCGGGCCGATGCCGGGCAGCACGCCCACCGCGGTGCCGAGAAACACGCCGATCAGCGCGTAAAGCAGGTTCATCGGCTGGACGGCGACGGCCATGCCATGCGCGAGCGCGGCGAAGGTCTCCATTACAGCAGTCTTTCCAGAGGACCGGCGGGAAGGCTCAGCGTCAGCAGCCGATCGAAAGCGAGATAGATCAGGGTGGTCATTACGATCGCAATGGCGGCGTCGGCGAGAATGGCACGCCGCCCAAAGGCTGCCGATGTGGTGACGAACAGGGCTGACGTCGCAAGGATAAATCCGCCGCCAAGGCCGATGATGGCGATCAGAAGCGCAAGCCCGGCGAGAATGAGCAGCACAGCCCTGGGATCGGCGCTCTCGCGCGCCGGCAGATTGCCGCGGAGCGCGTCGATCAGATTGCCGATCGCGAGAAGGCCAAGCCCGATGGCGATGACGACCGGCATCACCTCGGGCCCCATGCCGTACATCGTGTTGGATTGCAGTTGCCTTGCGTCCCATACCAGCACCGCGGCAAGCGCCGCGAGCGCCAGCGCAATGACAACACCCGCACGATCGATGCGCCGCGGCGCCGGACCTTGCGGAAGGTCCGTCACGACTTGACGAGGCCGACCGACTTCAGCACGTCGGTGACGCGCGCATTTTCCTTCTTCAGGAAATCGGCGAACGCATCGCCGCCGAGATAGGCGTCATCCCAGCCCTTCTGCTTGAGGATGTCTTTCCAGGCGTCGGACTTGACCATCTTCTCCACCGCCTCGCTCAGGGTCTTGCGCTGTTCCGCGGTGATGCCGGGAGGCGCGACCACCGAGCGCCAGTTGGCCAGCACCAGGTCGATTCCTGCTCCTTGAAGGTCGGAATATCGACACCGGCGATGCGCTTCTCCGATGTCACGCCGAGCGCGCGCAGTTTGCCGGACTTGATCTGACCTTCGTATTCACTCAATCCCGAAATGCCTGCGGTGACCTTCCCGCCAAGGATCGCGGCCAGCGACTCGCCGCCTCCGGAGAATGGAATGTAATTGACCTTTTTCGCGTCGGCGCCGATCGCGCCCGCGAACAGCGCCGCCATTACATGGTCGACGCCGCCGGCCGAGCCGCCGGCAAAGGTTACCTTGGCGATGTCAGCCTTGAGCGCTGCGGCAAGATCCTGCGCCGTCTTGATCGGTGAATTCGCCGGCACGACGATGACCTGGATCTCCTCGGTAAGGCGCGCAATCGGCGTCACCTGATCGAGCGTCACGGGCGATTTGTTCATCGCCAGCGCGCCGACCATGACGAAACCGTTCACCATCATCTGGTTGCCGTCGCCCTTGGCGCCATTGACGAACTGCGCGATGCCGACGCTGCCACCGGCGCCTGCAACGTTGGTGACCTGAACGCTGCGCGCGATCTTGGCGGCGACGAGGGCTTGCTGCATCGCACGGGCGGTTTGATCCCATCCGCCGCCAGGCGCTGCGGGCGCCATCAGCTTGAGTTCGAGCTGCTGCGACAGCGCTGGACAGCCGGCGCTAAGCGTCAGCGCGACAACCGCGCCGAATAGGCGCGTCAAGAACGGGGGCATTGGGGTTCCTCCAGGCTAGCGGGACGGCTGTTGTTGATTATTCACCGCATCGTGTCAATTTGTCGCATATCAACCGGAAAACCCGCCGCTGTCCAGAAAGGACTAGTTCGTTGAACGCCGTGTTACGCGGCAAAAACGCAATTGCAGTGTGGAAGCATCCGAATTGCAACAATATGCCGGCCCGCAGCGACAACCGATACTTCTGGTTCCGCTCAAGACGATTTCGCGTCGGGCTTCACGCCACCGGCGCCCCCGTCAGTTCGACCGCCACCTGCGCATCTCCGGCATTGGGCCGGCCTGCTCGGCGGCAACAGCATCATTTCGTTCCAGAGGCAGGGTGAAATGAAAGACGGCGCCCCGAGGTTCGTTCACGGCAGCCCAAATCCGTCCGCCGTGCTCTTCGATGATCGAATGGCAGATAGGTAGTCCCATGCCCAAGCCAGTGGGCTTGGTCGTGTAGAATGCCTCGAAGAGGCGTTCAAGGTCGGCCGGATCCAGTCCCGGACCCGAATCCCGCAAGCTGACGAGTAAACCATTCGAGGCATCTCGGCCGGAGCTGATCAGTAACTCCCGCGCCCCCTCGCCGGCGTCCTTCATCGCTTCGACGGCGTTGATGATCAAGTTGAGGATCACCTGTTGCAGTTGGACCCGATCTGCGTGAACGAGCGGCAAGCCGTCTGCGAGTTGCGTTCGCACCGAGACACCGTTCTGCAGGGCTTCGCCATGGGTCAGGGCTATGACCTGAAGGATCGCTTCGTTGATTTCCAGAGCCTCCTTGCGCGAGGGAGATTTCTTGATCAAGGCCCTGATCCAGCCGATGACGTCGCCGGCACGGTTGCTGTCATCAACGATCCGGCCGAGGATCTGCCGGACCTCGCTCAGATTCGGTGGCTGAGCGCCTAGCCAGCGCAAGCCGGCCTGGGCGTTGAGGACGGTCGCGGCGATCGGCTGGCTGACTTCATGGGCGATCGAGGCCGTCAGCTGCCCCATCGTGATGACGCGGTTGGCGTGGGCGAGTTCCGCCCGAGCGGAGCGCAAGGCCTCTTCGGCCCGCTTACGTTCGGTGATGTGCCGCCCGACGCCGCGGTAGCCGACGAAGCGCCCCATCTCGTCAAACCTTGGCAGCCCCGAGACGGACACGTACCGCTTGCTGCCGTCCGGGCGGGGCCGTGCAATCTCAAAATCACGGAACGGCAGGTGGGCATCGAGCGTCTCCCGGTGCTTGCGCCAGACCTCTGCGTCGGGCTCCAGGTAAGGCACTTCCCAGCGCGTCATCCCGATCTCGGAGCCCGAGGCCGGCGCGTCGGCAAGGCTCTCCGCGAACTCCTGGTGAGTAAAGCGATGCTGCGCGTCGGTCTCCCAGTACACATCGAATGAGAATTGCACGAGGGTGCGAAAGCGCTCCTCGCTCTGCCGTAGCGCCTCTACCGCCCGCTTGCGCTCGGTCAAATCGAGGACAAAGCCAACACCTTGATTTGTGCTTTGTTCAAACATCGCCCCGCCGAGCAGCACCGGCACACGGCTGCCGTCTTTCCGGAAGTATTCTTTCTCGAACGGCTGGACGGTCCCCGTCCGTTTTAGCTCTTCCACGGTGCGTGCGTCGCGGTCGCGCCATTCCGCCGGCGTCAGGTCGGTCCGGCTCAGCCGACCCGAGGCGAGATCGTCCTGGTCGTAACCCAACATATGGAGAAACGCGTCGTTGGCCTCAAAAATGCGACCTTCGAGATCCCAAATGATGATGCCGACGATGTTGGCGTCGACCAGGCGCCGGATCTTCTTATCGCGCGCCAGGAGATCGCCGTGGAGCGCGACGTTCTCAGCGATCGCCTTGCGCCGCCGGGTCGCTTCGAGCCGTGCAAGCGCCAGCGCCACCCCTGCCAGGACTGCGACAATGACGACGGCCGTAGCAATCAGCCAGGCTTTGCGTCGCTCGAGTGCCTCGGCGCGCTTCTCGTGATCCACGAGCAGGAAGCGCTCGTGGTCCACCATCTGGTCGATTTGCGACCTTATCTCGTCCAGGCTGCGGATCATCGCCAGCGCCGCCAGCCCGGATGTGCTGGCCGTTTTGACGATGTCATCGACCTCGCGCAGCTTTGCAGCAACGGTCAGCGCCAGATGTCCGGCACGATGGTTCTGCAATGGATCGCTCGCTACCAGAGCCTGGAGCGCCTGGGCGTCTCGGCGCACGCTTTCGTCGGAGACGCCATAGGCCTTGAGATATGAGGGTTCGAGAGTCAGCAGATACCCGCGCCTTTGGGCCTCCACGTCGGCGATGACCGTCCGCAGCCGATCCAGCGTCTCGAGCACCTGGCGACTACGCTCGAACAAGAGATCTGCCGCTTGTCGCTCCTGACGATATTGGATGGCGAGAAACCCGGTCGCGGCAACCACAACCAGAAGCACCGCGACCACCAACGTCAGCGGACGAGCAAACCACCGAGAGGACTGGCTCAGAGGGACTGACATGTCCTGGGCCTTCGATGCTAGCGAGAGCGGCTGTTTTCTGATGCCGCCGCAAAGTATTGCTAGTATAGTGGAGACACAGCCAGGCCGCGCAGGTGAAGTCGGAACCGGCATGCTTGGCCGCGCAGATTACACCGGCTCGGGGAGCCCGTCAGTTCTCTCGCAAGGGCCAGAACGTCACGGGCAGCCCGCTCGCGTAGCGTGAAGGGACTACCCTCAGGCAGGAGCAACCCGCATGGCTCCGGGTGAGAAGCCGCCGCGCGGTCGAGGACCGGCCAGCCGGCGCAGCTTCGTCAAGGGATTGGGCGCGACGGGGGTGGCCCTGCCGGCCCTCGCCATGCTGCCGCGGTGGGGTCTCGCAGAGGATGTCGCCGCGATCTATGCCAACGCTGCGATAGATTGGAAGCAATTTGCGGGGCAGACGATCACGCTAGCGGGCGCGATCCATCCCTGGTCGAACGCGATCACTCCGCTTTTGTGGGATTTCACAAAGCTCACCGGTATCAGCGTCGTTACCGACTTCCGATTGGAGACCACGTACCTGGGCGCGCTGCCGATCCAGCTCAACCGTGGCAGCAGCACACCCGACGTCTTCATGTTTACGACCTATGGCCAGGGCATCTCGGCAGGATGGCTCGAGCCGCTGAACGCCTATTATTCCGACAGGTCGCTGACCGATCTCGGCTGGTATGACGAAAGCGACCTCCTGAAGACAGCCGGCGCCTTTCCGTTGTGGCGGAACGGCGAACGCTACGCGTGCCCGATCACGTCCGAGGCGGTGACCTTGTTCATCAACGGCGATGCGCTGGCAGCCAAGAACCTGCCGGTTCCCCAGACTTTCGATGAGCTGCTCGCCACCGCCAACGCGGTCAAAACCAATGAGATGTCCGGGATCGCCATGCGGGCCCAGGCCAGCGGCAATTCGTCCGTGCCGGCCATGAGCTTCGTGTTCTCCTACGGCGGGGACATGGTCAAGGACAACAAGGCCGCTTTCGCGAGCCCCGAGGCCATCGCCGCCGTCGAGACGTTCGGTCGATTGCTCAGTCAAGCCGGGCCTCGCGGTGTAGGCGGCTACGAATGGTACCACGTGCTGGACGACTTCCTTCAGCGCAAGACGGCGATGGCGATCGACAGCAGCAACTTCGCTACCGACATCTCCAATCCAGCAAAAAGCCTCGTTGCCAAGCAGGCCGTGTTTTCCGCCTTTCCACATGTCGCCGGTCGCACGTCCGTGCCCTTCATGTCGCACTGGCAGGCGTGCATCAATTCCAGCTCACGACACAAGCGGGCGGCCTTCCTGTTTCTGCTGTGGGCGACAAGCAAGCCGACCTCGATGCGGACCGCCGCAGCGGGGCTGGCGACGACACGCGTGTCGGCCTGGTCGAGCGAGGACTTCAAGAAGGCGTTCGGCGCCCAAGCCGCGGACGCGGCGCTGACCAACTTGCAGAATGCCGATGTTGACCGCGCCAAGGCGATCCTATTCCATCCGCAATCGAGACCCATCCTGGATGCTTTCATGATCGGCGTGAATGAAGTGGTCTCCGGAGCGAGATCGGCGAAGATTGCGATGACCAACGCCGCCGAGAAGGCCAATGCGGCGATCCCCGGATAGCGGAGCCGTCCAAATGGAAAGTGCGTTATGGCTCAAGCGTCAGCGCGAAAGGACATACTTCTCCCATGGCGATACCGCCTATTGGCACGAAACGCACACAGCAGCGTTCGCTGCTAGCATGTAGGCCGCTCTCAAGGTATTTTTGCAGGTAGAATGCGCAACAATCCGATCATCGTGCAAAAGCACGGCGGCTCCTGTCTTGAAACACCGGAGAAAATCCGCGTGGTCGCGAGCAGTCTTGCCGATTTGCATAGCCGTGGTCATCGTGTCGTGGCGATCGTTTCAGCGATGGGTAAGGCCACCGACGAACTTATCAAGATGGCCTATCAAGTAAGCCCGCATCCCAATCGCCGTGAACTCGATATGTTGTTAAGCACCGGCGAGCGGATCAGCATGTCCTTGATGAGCATGGCGCTGTCTGATCTCGGCGTGCCGGCGATCAGTTTTACCGGTAGTCAAGCCGGAGTGATGACCGACGAATCGCATTCCTCCGCGCGCATTTTAGATGTGCGGCCCATTCGGGTACGGGAAGAACTCGATCGCGGACGCATCGTGGTTTTAGCGGGCTTTCAGGGTGTGAATCCGCTGACCAAGGAAATCACCACGCTGGGCCGGGGCGGCAGCGACACCACTGCGGTCGCCATGGCCGCGGCGCTAAAAGCCGAGTGTTGCGAAATTATCAAAGAGGTCGATGGAGTTTGCTCGGCCGATCCGCGCATCGTGGCGAATCCAACACCCTTGCGCCAGCTGGATTTTGCAACGCTGTCCGAAATGTGTTTTTGGGGCGCCAAGGTTTTGCATTTTCGCAGCGTGGAGCTGGCACTCAGCCAAAATGTGCCTTTGGTCATAAAGAAATCGGGCGGCGCTGAACCGAGCACGAAAGTGATGAAAGAGGTCATCGGAATGGAAAGCGGTAAGGTCCTGGCCGTCAACTCGATGGCTCGCATTGAGCATGTGGAGATCGATTCGGCGGATCTCAATCAAGGCTTTGAGAAATTCGCGCAGCATCTCAAGCAAAACGGCTTGTCCTGGCCGCAGCTCCTGGCCTCAGCTTTCACGGGCGGAAAACGCGCATCATGATGACTTGCGATCGGAGTCGCTCGACGCTTTGCTGCGCACGCTGGAAGGGAGAAAAGACTTGCGCAAACAGCGTGAGACTTTGAGCTCGGTGAGCCTCACCTGCTTCGGCGGCGTTTCTTCAGACCTGCCGTTCAAGGCGATCCAGATTCTGCAACATCACGGGATTATCGCCGACAAGTATGTTATGTCACCGCATTCGGTAAGTTTATTTGTTCCTGTCGAGAGCCGAGAGGCCGCAGTCAAGGCTTTGCATTCGCTGATCTAGTTGACCGACTTGTTGACTGACTTGGGCGTTATCGAAGCTTGGGCGTTATCGGAGTCAGTGCGGACTTCGATGTTCCTCGCTCCCGCTCAGGAAGATTTCGCCTCGGGCATCACGCCACCGAGCGCCACTGTCAGTTCGACCGCCACGTCACCAACAATCCGCCCCAGATCAGGCAAACGTTCTTCGGTCACGCGCGAAGTCATGCCGGAGACGGAAATGGCGGCCAATGGCTCGCTGCAATCGTTGTAGACGACGGCGGCGACGCAGCGCAGCCCCATGCGTGCTTCCTCATCGTCGACAGCAAACCCTTGCCGCCGGATCATCTGCAGTTCCCGGAACAGCTCGCCGGGCCGCACGATCGACTTCTCCGTCAGCCGCGGCATGCCCTGACGGCAGATGATGGCGTTGACGTCTGCGTCGGAATAAGTCGCGAGCACGGCCTTGCCGACGCCGGAGGCGACCATCGCGACGCGGCCGCCGACCTTGGTCAGCGAGCGCATGATCTCGCGGCTCTCCATACGGGTCAGCACGATGATGGATTCGTCGTCGACCACGGCGAGATTGGCTGTTTCGCGGGTAAGGTCCCGCAGCTTGCGCAGATACGGCATCGCCTGTGCCGTGAAGTTGCGGCGACGGGTGAAGGTGGCGCCGACCGCAAAGCTCTGCGCGCCGACATGCCATTTCGATTCGGTGCGGTCGAACTGGACGAAGCGGCGCTTCTCCAGTGTCGCCAGCAGGCGGTGCACGGTCGAGGTCGACAAGCCCGTGCGAACCGCAAGATCGGTCAGCCGATAGCCTTCGTCGTCTTCGGCCAGCACTTCAATGATCGACAGCGCACGATCGACCGACTGAACGCCGCCATCCCTGGCGTCGGCGTCATTGTCGGTACTGGTTTTCGGCTCAGTGGGCTTGCGCCGGATCACGTTCCGCTTCATCGCGACCTGCATCCATCCGTAGGTTGGATCAATACCGCGTATCCGTGGCCTCGTGGTTCGAGACGCGCAGCTTCGCCGCGCTCCTCACCATGAGGGTCTCAGACCTCATCCTGAGGAGCCACGCGCAGCGTGGCGTCTCGAAGGATGAAGCCACCGAAAATGCCGCTTCGGCGAACCGAAGCGGCATCTGTCGTTGAGCTCAGAGCAGGCCCGCGCCGCGCGCCCACTTGTATTTGGCGCCCAACACTTCGACCGGCAGTTCGGTCGAGTAGGCATAGGCCGGGATGCCGTTCTGGTAGAGATATTCAGCGGCCTCCTCGACCTCGACATCGCCGGCGAGCGAGGCGACGATCGGCTTGACGAAGCCTTTCGCCTCCATCTCCTTCTTCACCTCGACCATGTTGCGGGCGAATACCATCGGCGGCGTGACGATGGTATGCCAGTAGCCGAGGATCAGCGCGTGAATGCGCTCGTCCGACAGGCCGAGCTTGACGGTGTTGACGTAGGTGATCGGCGGCTCGCCCCCGGTGATATCCACAGGATTTCCTGCCGCGCCGAACGGCGGAATGAATTTTCGGAACGCCGCGTCGAGATCCGGCGGCATCGTCATCAGCGACAGGCCGTTGTCGACCACCGAGTCCGAGAGCAGCACGCCAGAACCGCCTGCGCCGGTGATGATCAGGATGTTCTCGCCCTTCGGCGTCGGCAGCACTGGCACGCCGCGTGCGAACTCGAGCAATTGCCTCAAGCTGCGGGCGCGGATCACGCCGGACTGTGCGAACACGTCCTCATAGATCTTGTCGTTACCGGCAAGCGCGCCGGTGTGGGAGGACGCCGCCTTGGCGCCCGCGGACGTGCGGCCCGCTTTGAGCACGACCACCGGCTTCTTCTTGGAGACGCGCTTGGCGGCCTCCGCGAAGGCGCGGCCGTCTTTCAGGTCTTCGCAGTGCTGCGCGATGATCGCCGTGTTCGGGTCCTGCTCGAAGAAGGCGAGCAGATCGTCCTCGTCGATGTCGGACTTGTTGCCGAGGCCGACGATCGCGGAGACGCCCATCTTGGCGGAACGCGAGAAGCCGATGATCGCCATGCCGATGCCGCCGGACTGCGACGACAGCGCCGCCGACCCCTTGACGTCGTAAGCGGTGCAGAACGTGGCGCAGAGATTGGCAGGCGTATAGTAGAAGCCGTAGATGTTCGGCCCCATCAGGCGGATGTTGTATTTCTTGCCGACCTCGACGATTTCAGCCTGCAATTCGGGAGCGCCCGCTTCGGCAAAACCCGACGGAATCAGAACCGCGCCGGGAATTTTCTTCTCGCCGCATTCGGCCAGCGCGCCGGCGACGAACTTCGCAGGGATCGCAAACACCGCGGTGTCGATCACGCCGGGCACATCCTTCACGCTCTTGTAGGCCTTGTAGCCCAGGATATCGGCGGCCTTCGGATGGATCGGGTAAATCTCGCCCTTGTAGCCGCCGTTGATCAGGTTCTTCATCACCGAATTGCCGATCTTGCCGTCCTCGGCGGAGGCGCCGATCACGGCAACACCCTTCGGCTGCATGATGCGGTTCATTGCGGCGACGATTTCATCGGTCGGTCGCGGCGCCGGGCGCGGCTTGTAGTCGAAGTCGACGACGATGCGCACGTCGGCGGCGATCGCATCCTTCTTGGTGGCGAATACGGGGTTGAGATCGAGTTCGACGATTTCGGGAAAATCGCTGACGAGCTGCGATACCGTGACGATGATGTCGGCCAGCGCGTCGCGGCTGACCGGATCGCCGCCGCGCACGCCCTTGAGCATGTCATGAGCCTGGATGCCATCGAGCATCGACAAGGCGTCGGCTTTGGTCGCGGGCGCGAGGCGGAAGGTGATGTCCTTCAGCACCTCGACCAGCACGCCACCGAGGCCAAACGCCACCAGCTTGCCGAACGAGCCGTCGGTGATCGAGCCGACAATGACCTCGGTGCCGCCGGCCAGCATCTGCTGGACCTGGATGCCCTCGATCTTGGCGTCGGCCTTATATTTCTTGGCGTTGGCGAGAATGGTCTCGTAGGCCTTTTCAGCGTCGGCTGCGGTCTTGACGCCAACCATGACGCCGCCGGCTTCGGTCTTGTGGAGAATGTCCGGCGAGACAATTTTCATCACCACCGGAAAACCCATGGCCGACGCGATCTTGGCGGCTTCGGCGGAGGACTTCGCTACGCCTTCTTGCGGAACCGGGATGCCATAGGCATCGCACACCACCTTGCCTTCCGGCGCGGTGAGGCTGGTGCGCTTTTCAGCCTTCACCGTGTCGAGCACCCGGCGAACAGCCTCCTTGGCGCTCGGCTCGGCGACTTTGCGGGCCGCATCTGCAGAATTTGACATTTGGCTTCCTCCTGGGCTGATTTTATGGCATTTGGTATGCCAGAGAAGAGATTGTCAAGACAAACTGTCGCGCAGAAACATCGAAAACAAGGGCATCTTGACATCGTGGTATTTGGTATGCCAAAAATATTGCCGAGTTTCTTCTGCTAAGAAGACGTCTTCCCAACGGAGGAGACGAGTCGTGCCCGCACGCAAACAAACCAAGGCGCCGCCTGTCATGGCTGAGGCTGACATTGCAATCGTCCGGATTGCGCCTGAGACGAGCTTCAAAAACAAGGCCTATGAAGCCTTGAAGGAAGCTATTCTCAAGATGGACATCTATGCGACGCCCGAGCAGGTGATGCTCGACGAGCGCGCTCTGTCCGAGCGCCTCGGCGTCAGCCGCACCCCTATTCGCGAAGCCATCGCGATGCTCGAACAGGACGGCTTCGTCAAAACCGTGCCGCGCCGCGGCATCGTGGTGGTCCGCCGCACCAAGACCGAGATCGTCGACATGATCCGCGCTTGGGCCGCGCTCGAGAGCATGGCCGCGCGCCTGATCACGACGACCGCGCGTAAGAAGGACATCACGGCGCTGCGCGATTTCTTCAAGGACTTCGGCAAGGATCGTCTGCCGCAGGATCATGTCGAGGAATACTCCAAGGCCAATATCGCCTTCCACCAGGCGCTGATCTCGCTTTCGGAGTCGCCGGTGCTGGTCGATATGACCAACGATATCCTGCTGCACGTGCGCGGCTACCGGCAACTCACCATCGGACGGAAGGATCGCACCGCGACCTCGCTGCCCGAGCATTTGGCGATCATCGAAGCGCTGGAAGCGCGCGACACTGAGTTGGCGGAAAAGCGCGCACGCGATCACACGCTGGGCCTTGCCGCCTACGTCGAAGCCCACGGGCAAGAACTGTTTACGTAACGCAACTTCGCAGAAGACGATCAACTCGTCCGAAGAAAACGATCAGGGAGAAGTGGAATGTCCGTAACTGCAGCCAAGAGCATTGATGCAACTAAAGCCGAAGCCGAGCGCGAGCTGACCGACGGCTTTAACCTCATGATCGATGCTCTGAAGCTCAACGGGCTGACCACGATCTATGGCGTACCCGGCATCCCGATCACGGATTTCGGCCGCATGGCGCAGGCCGCGGGCATCCGCGTGATCTCGTTCCGTCATGAGCAGAACGCCGGCAACGCTGCCTCGATCGCCGGCTTCCTGACCAAGAAACCCGGCGTCTGCCTCACGGTTTCGGCGCCTGGTTTTCTCAACGGCCTCACTGCCCTCGCCCATGCCACCACCAACTGCTTTCCCATGATCTTGATCTCGGGCTCGTCCGAACGCGAGATCGTCGACCTGCAACAGGGCGACTATGAAGAGATGGATCAGCTCGCGATTGCAAAGCCGCTGTGCAAGGCGGCATTCCGCGTGCTGCACGCCGCCGACATCGGCATCGGCCTCGCCCGCGCCATTCGCGCGGCGGTCTCGGGGCGTCCCGGCGGCGTCTATCTCGACCTCCCGGCAAAACTGTTCGGTCAGGTGATGGACGCCGAGGCCGGAACGAAATCGCTGGTGAAGGTGATCGATGCGGCGCCGGCGCAGATTCCGGCGCCCGATGCGGTCAAGCGGGCGCTCGATGTGCTCAAGGGCGCAAAACGTCCACTCATCATCCTCGGCAAGGGCGCGGCCTACGCCCAGGCCGACGACGCGATCCGTGCCTTCGTCGAGAAGAGCGGCGCTCCGTTCCTGCCGATGAGCATGGCCAAGGGACTTTTGTCCGACCTGCATCCACAGTGCGCCGGTGCTGCGCGTTCGACCGTTCTGAAGGACGCCGACGTGGTGATGCTGATCGGTGCGCGCCTCAACTGGCTGTTGTCGCACGGCAAGGGCAAGACCTGGGGCGATGCGCCGAAGAAGTTCATCCAGATCGACATCGAACCGAAGGAGATGGATCTCGAACGTCGAGATCGTCGCTCCGGTGGTCGGCGATATCGGCTCGTGCGTCTCGGCATTGCTTGCGGGCATGGGCGCGAACTGGGCGGCCCCGCCATCCGACTGGACCGGCGCGGTCAACAAGAAGCGCGAAGAGAACGTCGCCAAGATGGCGCCGCGGCTGATGAACAACAACTCGCCGATGGACTATCACGGCGCGCTCGGCGTGCTGCGCACCATCATCAAGGAGCGGCCGGACGCCATTCTGGTCAACGAAGGCGCCAATACGCTCGATCTGGCGCGCGGCGTCATCGACATGTATCAGCCGCGCAAGCGCCTGGACGTCGGCACCTGGGGTGTCATGGGCATCGGCATGGGCTATGCCATCGCCGCCGCCATCGAGACCGGCAAGCCGGTGCTCGCGGTGGAAGGCGACTCGGCGTTCGGCTTCTCCGGCATGGAGGTGGAGACGATCTGCCGCTACAAGCTGCCGGTTTGCATCGTCATCTTCAACAATGACGGTATCTATCGCGGCACCGACGTCAATTCCGCCGGCGCAGACCCCGCCCCCACCGTGTTCGTCAAGGGCTCGCGCTACGACAAGATGATGGAAGCCTTCGGCGGCGTCGGCGTCCATGCGACGACGCCGGACGAGCTGAAGCGCGCTGTGAACGCGGCGATGGACTCCGGCAAGCCGACCCTCATCAACGCCGCGATCGATCCGGCGGCAGGCTCGGAGAGCGGCCGCATCGGCAACCTCAATCCGCAGAGCGTCCTGAAAAAGAAGTGAACAGATCAACCCATCGGCGTCATTCCCCGCGCGGGCGGGAAATCCAGTAACCGCCGAACTATCGTATGACGAAGGGTGTGCCCGACTGAACCGATGGTGATTACTGGATGCCCGCCTTCGCGGGCATGACGGCAACAGATAGTAAAAGGAGAGAAGATATGTCTAAGGCGCTCAAGGGCGTTCGTATTCTCGATTTCACGCACGTCCAGTCGGGTCCGACCTGCACGCAATTGCTGGCCTGGTTCGGCGCCGACGTGATCAAGGTCGAGCGCCCGGGCGTCGGCGACATCACCCGCGGCCAGTTGCAGGACATCCCGAATGTGGACAGCCTGTATTTCACCATGCTCAACCACAACAAGCGCTCGATCACGCTCGACACCAAGAACCCCAAGGGCAAGGAAGTCCTGACTGCGCTGATCAAGAACTGCGACGTGCTGGTGGAAAATTTCGGCCCCGGCGTACTCGATCGCATGGGCTTCCCGTGGGAGAAGATCCACAGCATCAACCCGAAGATGATCGTGGCCTCGATCAAGGGCTTTGGCCCGGGGCCTTACGAAGACTGCAAGGTGTATGAGAACGTCGCGCAGTGCACCGGCGGGGCGGCGTCGACCACCGGCTTCCGCGACGGCCTGCCGCTCGTCACCGGCGCGCAGATCGGCGACAGCGGCACCGGCCTGCATCTCGCGCTCGGCATCGTCACCGCGCTCTACCAGCGCACCATGACAGGCCAGGGACAGAAGGTCACCGCCGCGATGCAGGACGGCGTGCTCAACCTCGCGCGCGTCAAGCTGCGCGACCAGCAGCGCCTCGCCCATGGCCCGCTGAAGGAATACAGCCAGTACGGCGAAGGCATTCCGTTCGGCGACGCCGTGCCGCGCGCCGGCAACGATTCCGGCGGCGGTCAGCCCGGCCGCATCCTGAAGTGCAAGGGCTGGGAGACCGATCCCAACGCCTACATCTATTTCATCACCCAGGCCCCCGTGTGGGAGAAGATCTGCGACGTGATCGGCGAGCCCGGCTGGAAGACCCATCCGGATTACGCCAAGCCGCCTGCCCGGCTGTCGCGGCTGAACGAAATCTTCGCACGCATCGAACAGTGGACGATGACCAAGACCAAGTTCGAGGCGATGGAAATCCTCAACAAGGACGACATCCCCTGCGGCCCGATCCTTTCAATGAAAGAGATCGCGGAAGACCAGTCGCTGCGCGCCACCGGCACCGTGGTCGAGGTCGACCATCCCACCCGCGGCAAGTACATTTCGGTCGGCAATCCGATCAAATTGTCTGACAGCCCGAGCGAGGTGACGCGTTCGCCGCTGCTCGGCGAGCACACCGACGAAATCCTGCGTCAGGTGCTCGGCTTCTCCGACCACCAGGTGGCCGAGATCCACGATTCCGGCGCGCTCGAACCGCCGCGGAAGCAGGCGGCGGAATAAGCCCGCCTTGTATTCTGGAATACCGAGGCCGCCGGGTTCCGGCGGCCTTTTTCTGTGCGGAATGCCAATCGCTCGATTTGCTGCGATGCACATGACCTATTGCTGCTATGCAAACAGGCCCGTTGTTTGTGGCATCTGGTATACATAAACTGCCCCTGATCGCGATGCGGAACTGCTCCGCCACTTCAGAAAAGGGGACATCCGTGTCCAAGACTGCATCCATCAGCCTCCTTCCCTCCGGTACCCTATTTGGCCGCCTGATGGCCTCGATCGACCGCCTTCTGACCGCGAGCAGCCGCATCGCAATTCGCAACGGCGACCTCCCCTATTTTGGGCTTTGATGCGCTAACTTCGCGGACTTCTCGCGTAAGGATCCGCGCGCTGAAGCGCAAGCTGCGCCGAGTATTTCGAGCAATGGCCCCGGGTTCCCGGGGCCATTTTCGTTTGCCGGGCCGGTTGCCGAAATTGCAGGCATCTGCGACAAATTGGCCAGGTTGATAATGGCACACAAAAACCATTTGCAACGTGGCATATCATATACAAGAATACGTCTAACGCTCATACCAACAATCAAGAGCGTACCAGGGGGATGGGCACGTGCAGTCCGCAAGGGACAGCGAACGCGATTTGGCGGAAGATGGGCAGTGCGTGCATGCCTCAGCGTTTTCCTGCGCATCTCACATCTACAATTGGCCAAAAGGAGCGGATGCCGCGCCGATCGGCCCCTCGTACAATTCAAGCCTGCGACGGCCGCGATGAGGCAATCATTGCGGCGTGACGATCATGGGTGCAAGAAGACCCGAAACGTTTGATCGGGAATGAACTTACAAGCCGGCAAAGACCGGTGTAACCACAGTTCGACGGGAGTGAAACAAATGAAGCGTTCTGCACAACTTGCCTTGGGAACGATTGCGGCGCTGTACGCAGCTGGAATCACGGTTCCTGCAACGGCGGCATGGGAGCCGGTTCGACCCGTTGAATTTATCATACCCGCCGGCACCGGCGGCGGCGCCGATCAGATGGCGCGCACCATCCAGGGCATCGTCACCAAGCACAATCTGATGAAGCAGCCGATGGTCGTCATCAACAAGTCGGGCGGCGCCGGCGGCGAAGGCTTCCTCGACGTCAAGGGATCGGCAGGAAATCCGCACAAGATCATCATCACGCTCTCCAATCTCTTTACCACCCCGCTCGCAACCGGAATTCCGTTCAACTGGAAGGATCTCACGCCGGTCGCCATGCTGGCGCTCGACGAATTCGTGCTCTGGGTGAACGCCGACAAACCGTACAAGACGGTGAAGGACTACGTCGATGCGGTGAAGGCCGCTCCCGCCGGCTCCATCAAGATGGGCGGTACCGGCTCGAAGCAGGAAGACCAGATCATCACGGTCGCGGTCGAAAAGGCCACCGGCGCGCGATTCACCTACATTCCGTATAAGGGCGGCGGCGAAGTCGCCGTTCAACTCGTCGGCAACCACGTCGATTCGACCGTCAACAATCCGATCGAGGCGGTTGCGCAATGGCGAGGCGGCAAACTTCGGCCGCTCTGCGTGTTCGACGCACAGAAAATGACCTATGACGAGCCGATCGCTGACGGCAAGAGTTGGAAGGATATTCCGACCTGCAAGTCAGAGGGTCTCGACATGGAATACCTCATGCTGCGCGGCATCTTCATGTCGCCCAAGGCGACCAAGGACCAGGTCGAATACTATATCGAGCTGTTCAAGAAAGTTCGGGCCACCCCGGAGTGGCAGGAGTTCATGAAGAGCGGCGCATTCAATACGACCTTCCTGACCGGCGCCGATTACGCCAAGTGGGTCGAGGTCGAGGAAAAGCGTCATCAGACCTTGATGAAAGATGCTGGTTTCCTCGCGTCGGGAAATTGACCTAGAGCAAGATCCGGAAAGTGGACACCGATTTTCCGAAAAGATCATGCTCAAACAAAAGATAGAGCGGGATGACGACTCCAAGAGAAATCATCTCGCTCTAGAAGCACTGATCGACCGAATCTGGATTAGCAACGCAGACGGCGGGCCCTGGGTACCGCAGGCTCGCTTCCGCATGGAGTTTCGATGACAACAGGCAGTTCGAGCAACACCGGCCCGACCCACAAGCTCGTGGAGGCCGGCGTTACGCTACTGATCGCTCTGTTCGGAGTGATCGTGATCGTCGGCAGCGTCAAGGCGGGGATCAACTGGGGCGCTGAAGGCCCGCGCGCCGGCTTCTTTCCGTTCTACATCGGAATCTTCATCGTCGCTTCCAGCGCGATCAACCTGTGGAACGGGTTGCGCGAACACAATGACGGGCTGTTCGCGGAGTGGGGACAGCTTCGTCAGGTGCTGAGCGTCGTTATTCCGACGGCTATCTATGTCGGCGCCATGCCATTCACCGGGCTGTATCTCGCCTCGATCATCTTCATCGCATGGTTCATGCGATGGCTGGGCAAATACCGCTGGGTTACCGTTCTGGCGGTAGCGTTCGGCATGCCCATCGTCACCTATTTCATTTTCGAGCGCTGGTTCATGGTCCCGCTTCCAAAGGGACCGGTCGAAGAGTGGCTCGGTCTTTAACATCGACGCACAGTCAGGATTGGATTATCGGGATGGAAGAACTCGTCAATCTGTTTCACGGCTTTGCGGTCGCGCTGCAGCCATTCAACATCATGGTGATGGTGCTCGGCATCGTGCTCGGCGTCATCATCGGCGTGCTTCCGGGACTCGGCGGCGCCAACGGCGTTGCGATCCTGTTGCCGCTGACATTCTCGATGCCGCCGACGTCAGCCATCATCATGCTGTCCTGCATTTATTGGGGCGCGTTGTTTGGCGGAGCGATCACCTCGATTCTCTTCAACATACCCGGCGAACCATGGTCGGTGGCCACGACATTCGACGGCTATCCGATGGCGCAGCAGGGCAAGGCCGGCGAAGCACTGACGGCTGCCTTCACCTCATCCTTCGTCGGCGCGCTGTTCGCCGTGATCATGATCACGCTGGTCGCTCCTCTGGTCGCAGGCTTTGCATTGCAATTCGGGCCTGCGGAGAAGTTCGCGGTGTATTTCCTGGCGTTTTGCAGTTTCGTCGGCCTGAGCAAGGAGCCTCCATTCAAGACTATCGCGGCGATGATGATGGGCTTTGCGCTTGCCGCTGTTGGATTAGACTCCATCACCGGACAGTTGCGCCTGACATTCGGCTTTACCGAATTGCTGAACGGGTTCGACTTCCTCATCGCCGTGATCGGACTGTTCGGCATTGGCGAGATCCTGCTGACGATGGAAGAAGGGCTCGCGTTCCGTGGCGGCAATGCCAAGATCAATTTGCGGGTCGTGCTGCAGACCTGGAAGGAGTTGCCCAAATTCTGGATGACCTCGTTGCGCTCCTGCTTCATCGGCTGCTGGATGGGCGTTACACCGGCGGGCGCTACTCCGGCCTCCTTCATGAGCTACGGCATCGCCAAGCGTGTGGCGAAGAACGGCAGAAATTTCGGCAAGGGAGAGATCGAAGGTGTGGTCGCGCCGGAGACCGCGGCACACGCCGCGGGCACCGCAGCTTTGCTGCCGATGCTCTCGCTCGGCGTGCCGGGCTCTCCGACGGCCGCGGTGTTGCTGGGCGGTCTCCTGATCTGGGGTCTGCAACCAGGGCCGATGCTGTTTGTCGAACAGAAGGAATTCGTCTGGGGCCTGATCGCCTCGATGTATCTCGGCAATCTCGTCGGCCTGATCGTCGTGCTGACTTGCGTGCCGATCTTCGCGGCGATCCTGCGCGTGCCCTTCAGCATCATCGCGCCGCTGATCCTGGTGCTCTGCGCGATCGGCGCCTACTCAGTGCACAGCAGTACGTTTGACGTCATGCTGATGCTGGTGTTCGGCGTGATCGGTTATCTGCTCAAGAAGTGCAATTACCCCCTCGCCCCGCTGGTGCTGGCCATCGTGCTCGGCGACAAGGCGGAAGAGGCCTTCCGGCAGTCGCTGCTGGGATCCCAGGGCTCGTTTGGCGTATTCCTCTCCAACCCGCTCGTCAGCACGATCATGATCCTCGGATTGATCGCTCTATTCTGGTCGGTCATCCAGGAAGGCTATAGCCGCCTGCGGGGTGCGGTCGCCGGAACGCCCATGCCACGCCGCTAAGGCACCGCAGAACAACAGCTTAGATTCAATTTTCCTGGGCTGAGGCCGCGCAAACTGCGCGGTCTTTTTTTGTGCGCATGCAGCCTTGTCGGATTCCCAAAAATTTTCACACTGCGCAAATTTTCTCTTGTCTACTGGCATAACATATACCAGAGTTCGCGGGAGCTGTCGGGGTCTCGATAGAACAGCGCTTGGGAGGAAAAATGACGGACACGGTGCAAGGAGCGGCCCCAGTAGCGGGCCGCGTGAGCGACACCTATCGCTGGACGCAATTGGCCATCGGCGTCGCCGCAATGGTCATGATCGCCAACTACCAATATGGCTGGACGTTCTTCGTTCCGGACATCCAGCAGAAGTTCGGTTGGGATCGCGCTTCAATCCAGTGGGCCTTTACCCTGTTCGTTCTGTTCGAGACCTGGCTGGTGCCGGTCGAAGGATGGTTCGTCGATAAATACGGCCCGCGCCTCGTCGTGCTCGTCGGCGGCATCCTCTGCGCCATCGGATGGGCGATCAACGCCCAGGCGACCACCCTCAACGGCTTCTATCTCGGCATGATCATCGCGGGCATCGGCGCCGGTGGCGTGTACGGCACCTGCGTCGGCAACGCGCTGAAATGGTTTCCCGACAAGCGCGGCCTCGCCGCCGGTATCACCGCTGCCGGGTTCGGCGCGGGCTCGGCGCTGACGGTCGCGCCGATCCAGGCGATGATCAAGGACTCCGGCTTCCAGACCACCTTCCTCTATTTCGGTCTCGGACAAGGCATCATTATCGTGATCCTCGCCTTCCTGATGTTCTCGCCGAAATCGGGACAGGTGCCTGCGGTGACGCAGAACGCCAACGTGATCCAGAGCCGGCGCAATTATCAGCCGACCGAGGTGATACGTCAGCCGATCTTCTGGCTGATGTATTTCATGTTCGTGATCGTCGGCGCCGGCGGATTGATGGTTACGGCGAACCTCAAGCCGATCGCCGTCGATTGGAAGGTTGACAGCGTGCCCGTCACGCTGATGGCGGTGACGATGACGGCAGTGACGTTTGCGGCCACCATCGATCGCGTCCTCAACGGCCTCACCCGTCCCTTCTTCGGCTGGATCTCGGACATGATCGGTCGTGAGAACACCATGTTCATCGCGTTCGGCATGGAGGGCATCGGCATCTGGGGCCTCTATATGCTGGGTCACGATCCGGTGTGGTTCGTGCTCCTGTCGGGCTTCGTGTTCTTCGCCTGGGGCGAGATCTACTCCCTCTTCCCGTCGACCTGCACCGACACCTTCGGCGCCAAGTTCGCGACCACCAATGCCGGCCTGCTCTACACGGCAAAGGGTACGGCTGCGCTGCTGGTGCCGGTGGCGAACTACATGCAGCAGTCTTCGGGCACCTGGGACTCGGTGTTCATCATCGCGGCCGGTGCAAATATTCTGGCCTCGCTGCTGGCGCTGTTTCTGCTCAAGCCGTGGCGCAAGAAAGTGGTCGCGGCATCGCAGATTGCCACCTGACACCAACTGGTCGACCGCAAGAAAAGGGCGCGCTCATCCTCCGGGATGGGCGCGTTTTCTTATGCAGTGGCGGACTCTGGTATACCTGAGCAGATTCAGCGCCGGCTGAACGGGCCGCTCCCTTCTACAACTGCAACGAGGAAAGATCCAGAAACGTCAGCAATACTGCCTATTTATTCGCTTTGCACAGACGTGAGCTCCATACTCATACGTGTTGACAATTGGCATTATGTATACCAGAATTTCGCTCATACTTCACCCCAAGGAGGTTGCCATGCAAGTCGGAGATATCCTGCGCAAGAAAACCGCCCGTGTCGCGACAGTCCGCATGAACGAGACCGTCGCCATCGCCGCGCAACTGATGCGCTCCAGCAATATCAGCGCGCTTGTCGTCAAGGATGTCGTTCGCACCGAAGGCAACACGGCCGTGGGCATGTTCACCGAACGCGACGTGGTTCGTGCGATTGCAGAGCACGGTGCAGCCGGTGTGAATATGCGCGTTTCGCAATTCATCTCGGTGCAGCAGCTCGTCTCCTGCACGTCGACGGATACGCTCGAGCATGTCCGTCACCTCATGAGCAAGCATCACATCCGCCACGTGCCGGTGATCGACAATTACAGCCTGATCGGCGTCATCAGCATTCGCGACATCACAACCGCGTTCGACGACGAAGCAACGCCCTTGAGACTGGCCGCGTCGGCCTGACATTCGCAGGGGAACTCAGCACCAACGCGCCGGCCTGAGATGAGCTCAGCACCGGCGCAGCCCTGACGCTGAAATCATCACCACCGGCCTTGTCGAAAGATCCCATGAAAATCTGTATTTACGGCGCCGGCGCGATCGGCGGCTATCTCGGTGTGCAACTCGCGCGCGCGCTGGTGTCGATGTCAGCCTGGTCGCGCGCGGCGCGCACCTTGCCGCCATGCGCGCCAACGGGCTCAAGCTCTTGATCGGGGATGAAGAGCGCGTGGTGCATCCGCACTGCACTGACAATCCAGCCGAGCTCGGACCGCAGGATTTCGTCATCATCTGTCTGAAGGCGCATTCGATCACCGGCGTGCTCGAACAGATGCAGCCGTTGCTTGGACCGCATACGCGCGTCGTCACCGCCGTGAACGGCATTCCCTACTGGTACTTCCACAAGCACGGCGGCGCCTATCAGGGCTCGACGCTGGAAAGCATCGATCCCGGCGGACGGCAGTGGCGCGAACTGACGCCACAGCGTGCTATCGGCTGCATCGTCTATCCCGCGACCGAGATCGAGGCGCCTGGCGTGATCCGTCACGTCTATGGCGACCGCTTCCCGCTCGGCGAACCCTCGGCGAGATCACCGAAGACGTGCAGCGGCTTTCCGACGTCTTTACCAAGGCCGGGATGCAGGCGCCGGTCCTCGACCGCATCCGCGACGAGATCTGGCTCAAGCTGTGGGGCAATGTCTGCCTCAACCCGATCAGCGCGCTGACGCACGCCACGCTCGACGTGATCTGCTCCGATCTCCCCACTCGCGCACTCTCGAAGGCGATCATGCTGGAGACACAGACGATCGCCGAAACCTTCGGTGTCAAATTCCGCGTCGATGTCGAACGCCGCATCGAGGGCGCGCGCAAGGTCGGCGCCCACAAGACCTCGATGCTGCAGGATCTCGAGCGCAGCCGTCCGATGGAAATCGATCCGCTGGTGACGGTGGTTCAGGAAATGGGCCGGCTGACCGAAATTCCGACACCCTCGCTGGATGCAGTGCTGGCGCTGGTTGCCCAGCGGGCCAAAATCGCCGGGCTGTACGACGGAACGGTGTTTCCGGCGGCGGAAGCCCCAGCCGCGGCGTTCGCGTGATGGCAGCGCCTGGCATGACCAATTGGATTCGTTTCCGCCATCAGGGCGCGACGGGCTTCGGCGTGCTGACGCAGTCCGGCATTGCCGTGCATGATGGCGAGATGTTCGGTAGCGCCAAGCCGAGCGGAAAGGTGCTGGCGCTTGGGATGTCGAAGTGCTTGCACCGACTGAGCCGACCAAGATCGTCGCGCTCTGGAACAATTTTCACGCGCTCGCCGCCAAGCTGCAGCAGCCCGAGCCACCGGAGCCGCTGTATCTTCTGAAGGCTACCACTAGCGTCGCCGCGCCGGGTGCGGTGATCGAACGTCCCGTCTCCTACGACGGCAAGACCACCTATGAAGGCGAACTCGGCATCGTCATCGGCAAGACCTGCACCAACGTTTCTGCCGAACAAGCCGACGATTTCATCTTCGGTTATACCTGCGTCAACGACGTCACCGCCAACGACATTCTCAACCGCGACAAGACGTTCGCCCAGTGGGCGCGGGCCAAGGGCTTTGACGGCTACGGGCCGTTCGGTCCCGTCATCACCTCAGGCATCGATCCGGCAAGCCTCGTGGTGCGCACCATCCTCAACGGTGCCGAACGTCAAAACTACCCCATCGCCGACATGATCTTCAGCGCGCAGCAGCTCGTCAGCAAGATCTCCCATGACATGACGCTCCTGCCCGGCGATCTGATCGCCTGCGGAACATCGGTCGGCGTCGGCGTCATGAAGGACCCGGTCAACACGGTGACGGTTGCGATCGACGGGATCGGCGAGCTCACCAACGAGTTCAGGCAATAACCCGACCACGAATAGCTATCCCCGTCATCCTGAGGTGCGAGCGAAGCGAGCCTCGAAGGATGCACGGCCCGACTGGCGGCCGTCGCCCTTCGAGACGCGCTTCGCGCTCCCTCAGGGTGACGGTCGCGAAGCCGCAGCAGAACGACGGCGCAATTGACGGCATCGGCGAGCTTACTTCGATTTTCCAATTGACCGAATCATGCTTTCCACCATCCTCGGATGAACGTAGCCTCCGTACGTGCGTGCTCTGCGCGCCTCGAAGGATACACGGCCCGGCCGGTGGCCGTCGCCCTTCGAGACGCGCTTCGCGCTCCTCAGGGTGACGGATCACGCTTGATCGCTAGGGCCGCAAATTCTTAGCCTATTGCACCGAAATTGTCCGCGCCGCGGAAACAGCAGCCGCGCTTTTGCATAAGGGCGTTGTCCTGCCCTCCGCCTGCCCCCGGTAGACTTTTGCCGGGGGTAACGGCATCCTGCCCTCCGAAATCCCACAAAAGACGCGCGCGGGCCTCCGCGGGCGCAAAATGATAGGAAAGAGCATTTTCCAAATGGAAAATGCTCATGGAAACAGAGGGCAGCAATGATCAAAACGCGGTTTACCGAAATGTTCGGCGTTCAGCACCCGATCGTCCAGGGCGGAATGCAATGGGTCGGGCGCGCCGAGCTGGTGGCTGCCGTCGCCAATGCCGGCGCGCTCGGCCTGATCACCGCGCTGACGCAGCCGACGCCGGAAGATCTCACCAAGGAAATCGCGCGCTGCCGCGACATGACCGACAAGCCGTTCGGCGTCAACCTCACCATTCTCCCCTCGATCAAGCCGCCGCCCTACGCGGAATATCGCCAGGCTATCATCGAGGCCGGCATCAAGATCGTCGAGACCGCGGGCAACAAGCCGCAGGAACACGTCACCGAATTCAAGAAGCATGGCATCAAGGTCATCCACAAATGCACCAGCGTCCGTCACGGGCTGTCGGCGGAGCGGATGGGGGTCGATGCGCTCTCGATCGACGGCTTCGAGTGCGCCGGCCACCCCGGCGAGGACGACACGCCCGGCCTGATCCTGATCCCGGCCGCTGCCGACAAGATCAAGATTCCGATGATCGCCTCGGGCGGTTTCGGCGATGGCCGCGGTCTGGTCGCGGCACTCGCGCTCGGCGCCGAAGGCATTAACATGGGCACGCGCTTCATGTGCACCAAGGAAAGCCCGATCCATCAGCTCGTGAAGGAGCGCATCGTCGCCAATGACGAGCGCGAGACCGAATTGATTTTCCGCACCATGCGCAACACCTCGCGCGTCGCCAAGAACGCGATCTCGACCAAGGTCGTCTCGATGGAAAAGGAAGGCGCGAAGTTCGAGGACGTGCGCGAACTCGTCGCCGGCGCACGCGGCAAGATGGTCTACGCTACGGGCGACGCCGATGAAGGCATCTGGTCGGCCGGCCAGGTGCAGGGCCTGATCCACGACATTCCGACCTGCGCTGAACTGGTGTCGCGCATCATGCGCGACGCGGAAGCCATCATCCAGAGCCGACTCGAAGGCATGATGTCGGGTGCCCAGCGGCAGGCCGCCGAATAAGCGGTCTGACGCATGATGAGATGATATCTCGATCGTTGTGATCCGTCACCCAGAGGAGCGCGGAACGCGCGTCTCGAAGGGCGACGGCCACCAGCCGGGCCGTTCATCCTTCGAGGCTCGCTTCGCTCGCGCCTTCGGAATAAGCGCAAATGCGCTTATTCCAGAGATGACGGAGAATAAATTCGACCTGAAATTCACCTCGCCTGAGGCGATACAACCAGCCGGGAATGAGCCCATGAAAGCCTATGTCTACGGCGCCAACGGCGCTGAAATCACTGAGATTGCAAAACCTGCACCGAAGGGCACGCAGGTGCTGGTCAAGGTGCGTGCCTGCGGCCTCAACCGGGCCGACCTCGGCATGACCAAGGGACATGTGCATGGCGCCGCCGGCGGCGTCGGTACCGTGCTCGGCATGGAATGGGCGGGTGAAGTCGCCGAGCTTGGGCCTGATGCAAAAGGCGTCAAGGTCGGCGACAAGATCATGGGCTCGGGCGGCGCGGCGTTCGCCGAGTACACGCTGGCCGATCATGGCCGGCTGTTCCCGCCCCCTCGAACATGAACTTCGAGGAAGCGGCCACCCTCCCCGTCGCGCTCGCCACCATGCACAATGCGGTCGTCACCAACGGCGCGCTGCAGGCAGGCCAGAGCGTCCTGATCCAGGGCGCCAGTTCCGGCGTAGGCTTGATGGCAATGCAGATCGCAAAATTCAAGGGCGCCAAGCTCGTGATCGGCTCGTCGACGGACGCGATGCGCCGCGGTCGCCTGAAGGAATTCGGCGCTGACCTTGCGGTGGATTTCAGCGATCCCGGCTGGGTCGATCAGGTGCTGAAGGCGACGAATGGCGAAGGCGTCGACCTCATCGTCGACCAGGTCTCCGGCAAGGTCGCGAACCAGAATCTTGCCGCGACCAGGGTCAAGGGCCGCATCGTCAATGTCGGCCGGCTCGGCGGCACGCATGCCGATTTCAACTTCGACCTCCACGCCGCCCGCCGCATCCACTATATCGGCGTCACCTTCCGCACCCGCACGATCGAGGAAATCCGCGAGATCTTTGACGAGGTCCGCAAGGACATCTGGCCCGCGGTGGAATCCCGCAAGCTGCAGCTGCCGATCGACAAGGTCTATCCATTCGCCGAGATCGGCAAGGCGTTCGAGCACATGGAAGCCAACAAGCACCTCGGCAAGATCGTGGTGACGCTGTAGTTTCTATCGTGTCCCGGGCGCGGTGGTGATTGGATCGTCATTGCGAGCGCAGCGACTTGTGCGCCGTAGCTCGAAGAGCGGAAGCAATCCACGCTTCCGACCGGGGATAGATGGATTGCTTCGTCGCGCAGCCAATCATCGGGCGCGCATTCGCGCGACCCGTTGGCTCCTCGCAATGACGATTGTTTTTAGGTCCAACCACACACAACTGTCATCGCCCGGCTCGACCGGGCGATCCAGTACGCCGCGGCTTCTCGTTTTGTCACGAACGCCTCTGGAATACTGGATCACCCGCCTTCGCGGGTGATGACGGCCGTGATTAGGTCTTCAGCTGCGTAGGATGGGTCAATCCGCCGTTCAACGACAAGAAAGAGACGGGTTGCGCCTTCGCCTAACCCCACCCTGCCGCCCGATCACCGTGGTTCGCCAGAGAATCCCTGCCTCAACGCTGACAGCCGGTCGAGCGCAGCTTGCGGTAACGGGCCCTCTTCGACCGCAGCGAGTGCGTCCTCGAATTGTTGCGGCGTCGCCATACCGACCAGGATAGTGCCCATCGCCGGGTGAGATAGTGCAAATCGCGTTGCGGCTTCGGTCAGGCTGGCGGCGAACCCCTCCTTTACCATCGGGATCAGACGGCGCGCGCGATCGATATCGGCATCGTAGCTCATAGCCGAACCAATCGGCTCGGGCGCCGGACCTGCAATCGGGTGTCGCTCGGCTGAGCCCGACAGTGCGCCGCCGGCCAGCACGCGGATGCCGACTACTCCAACACCGGCGGCCTTGGTGTGATCGAACAATCGTCCATAATCCTGTGCCGGATAGCTCGGCGGCAATTCGCAGGCCGCAGATGGATTGAGCATGTTGTAGACGATCTGAGCGCTGTCGAAGACGCCGGCATCGATCACCTGATGCAGTGCCGCTGTGTCGCCTACTGCCGTCATCGAGGAAGCGGGTCTTCCCCTGCTGACGCAGGCGCTCGAACGCCGGTACCACGTCGTCGAGCACCTGTCGGACGCTCAGCGCCGATCCGCCTTCTTTCTCGGTGATCGCATTGTGCAGGTGAAGGATATCGACCCGGTCAAGACGCAGCCGCGCCAGACTGCCTTCGAGCGATATCTTTACGGCGTCCGCTATACGGCCAAACTCGCTGGGCGGCAACCGGACCTTGGTGCCGACGGCCACGTTGGCTGGCTTCAGCTTTTGCAAAACGCGGCCAAGATTCTTTTCCGATTCGCCATCGCCGTACAGCACCGCGGTGTCGAAGTAATTGACGCCGGCGGCGATTGCCCGCGCGATGGTCCGCTCCTGGTCGGCAGGATCGCCGCGAACCATAAGTCCGCCCGCCGCGCCGCAGCCGAAGCCCAGCACCGAGAGCTGCATTCCCGTGCGCCCAAAGACTCGCATTTGCATCGCTGTTCCTCCGACTGACCGAAGATTATGCAATGTCGAAGCCCGGTGTTTCCGAACTGCATCATGTCGATGATGGGAACGCCGCAAATTTAGCAGCCGCACCCGCATCATTGAGAGCTGCTGGTTCCCGGCTCGCAGGATGCTGATTCGAGTTTCGTCGACGAAATTCTTGCTGTCCTGATCGGGCCGGCGGAACAGGTTGCGTTCGACAACGAGCGAACGGCCGCTGATCGTCTTGGTGCAGCGCTCTTTGAGGTAGACGCCTCCCACTGGCTGGTCTCCTGCACCCGGCTGGCCCTCGGTGCATGCCCAGCCGTCGAGCCGTAGCGCGATTTGGCCTGTAGCCCCAGGAGAAACGCCTTCTTCCGGATATAGAGACGCGCCTTCGGATCGGTCTCGATCTGCAAGCCGGCAACCTGCCCGGTATCGTCGATCAGCAAGGTCAGGAGCGCCGGATGACCCGCCACCATGGTGCCGTCCCGGCTGGTCGTCGGATCGTAACCAAATCGGATCGCCCGTGTCCCGCTCGCGTCGGCAGGACAGTCACGCCAGTTCTTCCAGCCAGCCAATGTGTGCTTCGGATCCGCCGCGCAGTAGAAGTCGACGTAACCGGTTTCCGCCAACTCGGCCGCAGCCATTCCGAGTCGAATGTCACGCAGATCGTTGCCGCTGAACTCTTCCGTCCGTGCCGGAGAGCTCGCAAGCACCATCGCCTGCCAGGCAAGCAGGCCCGCAGCAAGAACTCCCGGCAGCTTCAGTCTGCGCATCACTGGCCCTTCCCTGTGCTGGCGGTCGCATCATCCGGCTTTTGCGCCTGCGGCTTGTAGACGTCGCATACCCGCGACGTACTCGAGAAGAAGGTGACGCATTCCGCGTAAGTGGGCTCGCCCGCTCCTTGATATGGGCGATCACGTAGTCGGCGACGGCCTCGATATCCTTCGGCCGCAGAAACGTTCCGCCCTCGGGCGGCATCTGTGCCCCCGCATCCTGGCGGTTCATGCCGTGGCATTTCACCTCATCGTAGGCGCCGCGAATAAAGAACGGCATCCCCGTGCCGGGCCGCCCGCAGCCGACGACTTCAATTATCTGATCCCGCGTCAGCTCAGTCTTGCGTAGCGACAGCGCATCACCGCCGTAGCCGCCGCCGCCGTTGCCGTGCCATTTGTGGCAGCCCAAGCAATTGGCCTTGCTGAATACCGCCTTGCCTGCAGTGGTCGGATCGAAGCTGGCCCTTGCGCCGACTGACCGTAGGCAGCTTCTGGCATCGAAAAATTCAGGGCGACGACACTCACGAGCAGCATGCTTGCCGCCGCCGGGAATCTGCTGAATATCATCATTGCGTCTCTTGTCGAAGAAGCGGGAGGGCCCGCGGTTGGCGGACCCTCCGTTTTTGGGATGTCAGAGTGCAAATACGTAGAGCATCGATCCCGGCTGTATCTTCTTCAGTTCGGGCGTCAGATCGATGAACCACTTGTCCCAGGCGCCGCCCAGGCCGACCAGAATGGCGACGTACTGTTTACCATCGACCGTAAAGGTCATCGGCGGTGCGTTGACGCCGCCGCCCGTGTTGAACTCCCAGAGCTTCTGCAATGACTTGGCGTCAAGCGCCATCACTTCGCCGGATGGCTGACCGGTGAAGACGAGGTCGGGAGTCGCAAGCATGCCGCCCAAATTGGGGAACGGTGTTTCCATTTTGGTAGCAATCTTGCCGGTAGTCACATCGATCGCAGTCACGCTGCCGGTGATCCTGAATGGCTGGCTCGGGCCACCGCCGGTCCAGAACTCCCGCGGCTTCAGTTTGTCCGGCGTCATCACCTCAACCTTGATGCGATTGCAGCTCTCGATCACCGGGATGTACCAGAGCTTCAGATCCGGATTGTAGGCCGTCGGCGGCCAGTTCTTGCCGCCCATGTTGCCGGGGCAGATGTCGGTTTCCATGTTGGTCCGGCTTGGCGTCACCGACGCGATATAGGTCTGCACGGGCTTGTTCGGGTCATACTCGATCGGCTTGCCGGTCTCTGCGTCGAGCCCTTTGGTCCATGTGACTTTCTTCACGAACGGGAGGCCCCAGACGAACTTGCCGGTGGTGCGATCGATCGCATAGGCGAAGCCGTTGCGGTCCGCTTCGAGCGCGAGCTTCTGCGGGCCACTGGGCCCGGGGATATCGACCAGCACGTTTTCCGCCACGCTGTCATAGTCGTAGGGGTCGTTTGGCGTGTGCTGATAGTGCCACTTGATCTTGCCGGTTGTGGCGTCAAGGGCCAGCGAACTGTCGGTGTAAAGGTTGTCGCCCGGCCGATAGGCGCTATCCCAGTCCGGTCCGGGATTGCCGGTGCCCCAGATGATGGTGTCGGTTGCGGGATCGTAGGTGCCGGTTACCCAGGTCGAACCTCCGCCGGCGGCAGCTGCGTTGTTGCTGTCTTTCCAGGTATCGCTGCCGGGCTCGCCCTTGCCCGGGATCGTATAGGTGCGCCACACCTCCTTCT
Organism: Bradyrhizobium sp. TZ2; assembly: GCA_043099345.1. Classification (GTDB taxonomy): domain Bacteria; phylum Pseudomonadota; class Alphaproteobacteria; order Rhizobiales; family Xanthobacteraceae; genus Bradyrhizobium. The sequence goes on from CP170752.1 coordinate 6,243,543, forward strand.
GGGTCGAGAGGTCGGTGGCGGCAAGCCAGCCACGGATGCCGTACTCCGCGCCGGCCACGCCGGTGATCGCCATGTTCTTGACTATCAACGGCGCGCCGGTGATCGTCTCGCCTTTGTCCGGATCGGCAACACTACGCTGCCAAGCGACCTGGCCGGTTTCCTTGTTGATGGCGAGCAGCCGGCCATCTAGCGTATGCGAAATGACGAGATCGCCCCACAATGCGACGCCGCGGTTGTCGACGCCGCAGCACGCCACAGCACCAGCCCAGTCACGGTCCGTCTTGGGATCCATCTTCCAGACCAGCACGCCACGGCCGCCATGCGTATCGATCTTGTAGACCGAACCCCAGCCATCGGTGACGTAGAGAAAGCCGTTCTCGGCAATCGGCGTGCCTTCCAGCCCGCCATGGCTCCAGATGCCGCCGCCTTCGATGCCGCCGAGGTGCATGGTCCAGGCGACCTTCAGATTCTTCACGTTATCTCGGTTGATCTCCTTCAGACTGGAGAACCGGTGAGCCGAGTAATTCTGGTGATGATGAAGCCAGTTGCCCGGCTCCTTGTCGACGTTGAGCAGCCGTTCCTGATTGACCTGATCTGCGGCGGAGACTGGCAATGCAACCATCATGCCTCCGGCAGCAACGGCAACGGCGAGCAGACGCGCCCGCGTGTAGATGCTTGAGTGACCTGAGAAGCTCTTCATGAGTAGTAACCTCCCTTTTGGCAGTTCATGCTGGATCGAGCGTCCGGCACATCCGGGCGTTCAGCTGAGAAGCCTATTGTTCAGCGAACTCTCCGGTCCGCTGTCGCGATCAGGGCGTTCGTGAAACCTGCACCTCCGTTTCTTTGGTTCCGGCTTTCTGGAAAACGACGGCGCATGTAAACGTCTCGCCATCGACAAGCTTCTGCCGCGTCTGCAGCAGCATCACGTGATATCCGTCGTGCTTGAGTTCGATCGTCCTGCTCACCGGGATCGGAATGGACTTGATCTCGCGCATGGCTGGCGCGCCTTCGCCGCGATCGACCGTGTGCTTTACGGCGAAATTCGCGAACGGACAGCGGACGCGCAACAAGGCGTCAGCTTCGGTCGCATCGTTCCTGATCGTCATCACAAGCGGGAGATCGATACCGACTTCGTCGGACGCCGGCACCCGGGCGTTCGTCACTTGCAGCGCGTCGCCTGCCGCGGCGAAGGCGGGCGTCAGCCAAAGTCCAACAGCAACCAGTCCGAACACAGAAAATCCCGATCTGCCGGACAACGCAATCCGGCCACCGCGATCAAGACGTGCGCCATTAGTACCCGATGTCGCTATCGCGGTCATCGGCTATGTCTCGGCCGAAACGTAATCCTGCAAATGCGCGGTCGGTCGACGGCCACAAGCGAGGGATGCCCAAACGAAACTTTTCGTCCTGCTCATTGGCGCGGCCTCCCACGATCGATTTTTCTTACTTCTTAGCGTCCCACGTTACGCTTCTTGAAGGCACAAATCATCCCAAAATAAGGCGGCCAAGGGGCGCTGCCTGGTAACGCATTCCAATAAATAGCGCGTTTACCGCACTTCTTTCCAATCGATGACCGACGAAAAATGCGCCTCCACGTTGCAGGCGCGGCTGAGCCGGCTACCGCACGGGGCGGGCAGATGGGCCAGTAGCCCGCGGCGTTTCGCCCCGCACTGGATGCCCACAGCCGTACAAGATTCTGCGTCTCTATACGCTGCTGGCCGATCAGGTGATCGAACAGGCCGCATCAGTTCCGCCGCTGGCGGTCATTTGCAGACGTGATGGCCTGATTTTTTGATGTCTACGTGCCGCCCGAAAGCGGGCGTTGGCGCGGATATCCGACGAGGTCTGCTTGGTGCCCAGAAGCTGACGCCAGGCGCGTGAACGCGGCGCTCGCCTTGTTGGTAAGAAATAGCTCGCAGACCGCCTCTCAGTATGAAAACTTACGGTGCAGCGATCTCCGCGATCCCACCTGTAAGACAGGGTGATTGAATGGAGCACCGCAATCCCCTGATGCTCGTCGCCAGCACCTGAGACGACTTTAGCGAGCGCCGACGCCAAACACCACGACCGCCGCTAAGCACAGCAATACACCGACCGCGCGGCTGAACCATTCCGCGCCCGGCGCCCATTTCTCTGCGATGACGTAGGCGGCGATGACGGCAATCAAAGCAGATTCATGACGCCTGCCACGAACAGCAGCGCCATCAACACCCAGCAGCAGCCGACGCAAAAAGCGCCGTGGCGTAAGCCCTCGCGCGTCGCGATTGCAGCGCTCGACGGATTGAGCACCGCACCCCATGGCGAACGGCAGCGGATGAGACAGGCGTGCTTCAATGGCGTGAACTGGAAAAGGCCAGCGACGGCCAGCACAGCGGCGCTCAAGGGCACGCTCACGCTCACCATCATCGGCGAGACTAGGGCCGCCTTGAGCAGTGCCCAGTGCACGAGAGTCGCCGCGACGCTGAATCCGACCCAGGCCACCAGATATCCCCCGATGAACCCGGCGGCGTGCGCGGAGCCGCCGAAGCGGATGAGGACCAGGATCACCGGCAGGACCGATGGCAGCATCATCGCTGCCATCATCACCGCCCATTAGCAGCACGAGCCCGAGATCGGTCACGTCCCAGTCCACCATCTGCGGCATGATCCACATGTCCATACCGACATCCATGTGGTGCATGCCCCAATCCATGTAGACAAGGTACGTCCACGTCCCTCCGATAAAGAGCCCAAGCACGGCTCCCGCCGGCAAGAGGCGCCAAATCTCCATTAAGAGTAGGCGAGGAATCTCAGGCTGAGTTGAAGGCGAAAGGCGCATAGAATCCACTCTTGCCGCTGATCTCCCACTGGAGATCGAAGTCTTTGTACGCGGTATGCGTTGATTTCGCGACCACGTTTGGAAACGCTCTTCGCGGCAGGTTCTCGACACGGATCTCCTTGCCGTCCAGCCCCTCGATCGCAGTGATGTCGGCATCCCCGATTCCAGCAATTGCCATCTTCGACTGCCGTCCTTGGGCCTCGAACGTGATCGGCACGAACTTGACGCCGAGCACTTCGGCGACCGAGCCGGCCTGCGCCGCAAACGCACCGCCCGGCTTGAAGGAGAAGATCGCGCTCAGTGCCTCGCGCTGCGCAGGGTTGGCGCGCTCGTCGATGTAGAACGCCCCTCGCCAATTGCCTTTCGCCATGTGGCTTGGCGAGAAGTTCATTCTCACCACGTTCAATCCATCGAGCGTCACGTCGCCTTTCCGGCCGGATTCAACATGGTAGCCTAAAAGGACCGTACACAAGCCTGGGGTCGGAGCATTTCCCACGACGCAGGGGCACATTGCCTCGCAATTGCAGGCTTCCATGTAGAGGCCCTTGACATTCCACGCGCTCTTCTCCTCCGCCGCTTGCGCAACTCGGACGGGGCGCAGCGCGCCGAGGACGGAGGCAGCAGTAACAGAGCCAGCAATGTCGAGCAAACGGCGACGGGAGAATGTTGTCATCGTAACCTCCCACGTGCATTGATTAAGACGGTCAATCTCGTTGTTACCAAAGTCAATTTCTAGAGTCACAGTTGACCTTGGTGACTGAGGTGCTGGACGTAATCATATTCCTGCGGCCGATCCTTGGGTAGCGCTTTCGCCATCGGAGCAAGCGGCCGACCAGATGAGAGAAGGCGGTGACCCTGGCCGGAAGCCTAGAAGGGCCAGAAGAGCTAACCCATTTCGAGGATTGGGCCTCAAGACGGCAGATCGTATCTTCCAACGCCAAAAGACATAGACGTTTGATTTGGGTCAAACTCAGAAGAACTCAGTGTGAGCGAATGTCTTCCGAGTTACCCTTGAAAGCGGACATCGCTCAAAACAACCGGGATGTCTCAAAGGTGCCATAGACAGACTGGAGCGCCCGATGCGCGCTCCCCGCGGATATAATACTGCTCTTCTCCTCTTTTCCGGCAGGCGACCTTGCCCGTGAGAAAGGGCGGGCATCTCTGCCCGCCCTGAAATTTTGCGGAAAGCCCGCTGTTAGGCTTCCAGAACTGCCACGATCTCGTAGGTGTTCGGATCCACGATCACGATCTGCTCCTTGACGAGGATGTACTTTATACCTGCGCCACTCCGGATCAGGACCGGGCCGGCGCCTCACGGCACGTCGCCCGGCTGCTGTCAGATTGTCACGCGGCTGCCGTCGAAGCGCGTGAAGGAGAAGCCGTCGAAGGGCTCGCGGAGGGTAGTGCGCTCGTCCCGCAGCATGCCGATAGCCACTTCCTCGCCGATCGCCATTGAGGCGGAAGCGTCGGAACGCCAGTGGATGCCCGCCCAATTCCGTCCGAAACCGAAATTCACCGCGAGCTTGTTCAACTCTCCACCAACCGTGAGCGGCGGGCCGCTATAGGGCATGAGCTTCGTCGGGTCAGCCGGATCGGGCTGTACCGGGTTGGCGATGACGCGGCTCTCGTCGAAGAACGCCTTCAATAAGGTAGCCGTGACGGCACCAACGCTCGTGGCACCGCCGGGATAGGTGGAGTGAAGGGGCGCGGCCTCCGGATAGGTTTGCGACAAAAGGTAGGTGCCGTATTTGGCTTTACTGCGATCGAGGGCTTCCGATTTCAGGAAGTTATCATGCAACGGGTAGTCGCTCACGCCATTGGCGAGGCGATGGTGCGCCAGAGCGCCGTAGGCTTCCGGTCGCACAGCCCGGTGCACGAAATACTTCTGCCAGTACGACGCGCGGACGGAGTTACGGATCCCCGTGGCGAGTAGTGCCTGCACATAGGGCAACCCGAAGGTGGCACCCGCAGGGCTTTGGGTTTTCGATTTCCGATACGGGTTCGATGGGTAGGACACGGGCTCTGCCGGTGGATACATCCCGGAGTACCGTTGATCCGCTCCTCCGCCGGGGGTTGCAAGGATCAGTGCTGCCGCCCACCCAAGTGCAGGACCAGCGTGGATATACTCCGCGAGATCTCTTCCTGTCGTTATGTATCGCGGTGTCGCGTCGAACTGCAACCGGCGTTTCGGTGCGGCGCCGTTCTGTATCGCCAGCCACTCCTCGTATTCGGTCAGGAATTCGTTGGCGGGCAACGTGGTGCGAATTTGAGCACTGATCCACTGTGCGGCATAGGGCACGTCCCGGAGCAGGAATTGTGAGATAAGCGGGCCGTCCAAAACGCCTTGAGGCGTGACGGAGCGGCCCTTCGGGTCAGTGGGGTCGAAATAAAGCGCATTGGCACGGAACAGCGTACCGGGTGTGACCCGCCCACCAGACTTCGGCCCCCGGAAATCGGCAAGCTTGTTGAGTTCCTCGGTTGCTGCAAGCACGTCGCGATTGGAGGTGTCGTCGCGCAACTCGGTAAGCGGAACATCACGAAGCAGCGATTGCCAATATACCTCGACCGCCTCGCCGCCGCGCTCCGCACTTGCAAGGGCCGGTGCCGACGGTATCGCAATCTGAGTAGGGTTCATGCCGCTGAGACTGACGGCTTGTGTGCCTACGGGATTGACCAGTTTGCGAATGCCGCCGAGCGGGATTTTCTCGAAATCAGCGGGATCGCCCGACTGGCAAGCGGTATAGAGGGCCTGCCATGCCGCTTGTTCCACTTCGCCGCGTTTGTCGTGCGGCAGGCCCCGTGAATCGGAACCGATCTTGTTGGTGTAGCGCGCTTCATCGCCATTCGCCGGGTGGGGCGCGATGGGAATTTTCTCGTTATTGCTCGCGCAGGCTTGTCGGACTTCGAAGGCGCGGCGCTTGAACGCCGCGTCGTGCGGTCTCAGGTCCGCGCTCACAGGTTGCGCCGCGGCCGGAGCGATTCCGGGCACGCTCGGTGGAGACGCAAGCACAGCAGCGCCAACCGCGATGCCGGCCCCGCCGAGCAGCGAGCGGCGAGTGACCGTGGTGGGCGGCAGGGTCGGCGATGCCAGGTCAGATTCAGTCGAAATGGTGGGGTGGTCAGCCATGGAGATCTCCTCCCTCGCAGGCACCGCTCTGGGGCCCGCGTTTTTCCCTTTTCAGAATTCAAATGGCATCCGGGCGCGCTTACGCGCACCCGCGTTGGAACGCGAATGCTGAAGGACCGGCGAAAAGGAAGTCGGTTATTTGAGTGCAATGCTTGCCGATGGCGACTGCTGTCCGTTCAGTCCCGCGAGGAATTCGGCATTTCCCGCCTGCGACGACAGCTATTCAAAGAGTACACGATCTCGTGCGTCCTGGAAAAGAAGTCTGATCTTTGGACGACTTCCGCTTTGGGTGCCATAACCGGACGCTCCATCTGGGTCAGCTTTGATCCATAGGCGACGTTCACGGGCTTAAATTTTGCCCAGGCAAGCGCTTTCAAAGGAAGGTGATCACGCTAATGCGAAACAGATCACATCAGCCGTCCGGCAACCGGAATAGATTCGCCAAGTAATTGCCGTTTGCGCTTAGCGCGCCACAAACACTCGCTCGTGTGACGGACATTTTGTCACTCCGCATCGGAGGGCGGGCGTCCCTGGCGTTGTCACGATCCAGCAGGGCAGCGGCGTTGCTTCTTTGTGAAGTGCAGTCCCTCTTTAGGCGTGCTCGCACGCCGGACGGGGTAACCCAATGCACGATCGAATTGATACCCTGAAACCATTGGTCGGCGAGCCTCCACCGGAGCTCAGAGGGCCTGGCCGCGACCTGCGCATCGATGTCTGCCGTGGCATCGCGCTATGGTTCATCTTTCTTGACCACGTCCCCAACAACATCGGAAGCTGGCTGACGCTGCGGAACTACGGCTTTAGCGATACCGCGGAAGTGTTCGTGTTTATCTCGGGTGTGACCTGCGCGCTGGCCTACGGTAGGGCACGACGATGCGAGGGCTGGAGCGCCGTGATCAGCCGTTCGCTGCGGCGAAGCTGGGACATTTATGCCGCATTTCTGCTGCTCACGCTCGCTTGCGCCATCATGGTTTACCTCGCAGGCCGCGACCATCTTGCCGACGCGAGCAATACGCGCATTCTGTTGGAACATCCCGGCCCGACGCTCGCGCATGCCGCGATCCTGCAATACCGCCCCGTCAATACCGACGTCTTGCCGATCTTCGTGGTTTATCACCTTTTGTTCGCGCCGCTGCTGTGGCTGCTGCTGCGAGCGCCAAACGTGACGCTCGGCGCCTCGCTGTTGCTTTATGCGCTCGTGCACGTCTTCGATTGGACCGTACCGGCTTGGCCAAACAACGTCTGGTTCTTCAATCCGCTGGCCTGGCAGCTTCTGATCGTGTTAGGCGCGTGGTGGGTCATCGAGGGTAAGAGATTCTGGCCATGGGTGACCTCGCGCACGGCGCTTGTACTTGCTGTTCTCTATCTGGTTTTTAGCCTAATCATCGCATTGAGTTTCAGCATCAAACCACTGGAAGCGCTCGTCCCGCAGACGCTGGCGAAGCTGCTTTATCCGTTGGACAAATCAAATCTCGATCCCTTACGCCTGCTGCATTTTTTTGCCCTCGCGATTTTGGCGGTATGGCTCGTGCCTCGCGATTGGCGAGGGTTGACGTCGCCGGTGATGCGCGGCGCGATCCGCTGTGGCGAGAACTCGCTATCAATTTATTGCCTCGGCGTGCTACTGGCGCTCGCCAGCCACATAGCGCTGGTCGACATCTCGGATGGGCTTGCGATGCAGATCGCGCTCAGCCTCGCTGGCACCCTGGTGATGATCGCGGCCGCAACGCTGCTGGACTTGATCAGGATCAAACCCAGGGCAGCGGCCGAAACTGCTTTGATGGCCGCAATCCATGAGAATGGCCACGAAACACGCAGAATGCCTAGATCACCGAAATCGCCGTCGGCAATGAGCTGTATGTCGGTCAGCGGCACTTAGCCGAGATGACGGTTTAGGCGAATGTCTGTTTTGCATAGCGGCCATTCCTTCCGGAGCAGCCATCTCATGTAAATGTTGAAGCAATTGCTCTGCTAACGGGGTCAGCCTAGGATGCTGAAAAAGGGCGGAGACCAAATGGCGCTTATCAAGACGATCGACACCGGGCTCTATCGGATCCCGCTGACCATTAGCCTCTCCGACAGCACGCACGGCAAAATCAACGCCTTCGAATTGGTAACTTGCCGTGTCCGCGATACCGACGGGGCCGAAGGTGTCGGCTATACTTACACTGTCGGCCGCAATGGCGGCGCGATTGCCGATACGCTCCGGCGGGAGATTCCCGAGCTGATCGAGGGTCGCGAAGCGGATGACACTGAAGCCATCTGGCATCACGTCTGGTGGGCCCTGCACTACGGTGGCCGCGGCGGACCGCCCGTGCTCGCGCTGTCGGCGCTCGATATCGCCCTGTGGGACCTGAAGGCGCGCCGTGCCAATGTGCCGCTTTTTCGCCTGCTCGGCGGCTTCGACGCTCGCGTACCCTGTTACGCCGGCGGCATCGACCTCGATCTCTCCGTGGAGGCGCTCCTGCAACAAACGGACGACAATCTCGCCAAGGGCTTTCGCGCCATCAAGATGAAAGTCGGTCGACCCGATCTCGCGTCCGATGTCAAGCGCGTGCAGGCGATGCGCAAGCATCTTGGAGACGGCTTTCCTCTTATGGCGGATGCCAACATGAAATGGACGGTCGAGGAAGCCATTCGCGCCGCGCGCGCCCTGCAACCCTACGACCTGACGTGGCTTGAGGAGCCGATCATTCCTGACGATATTTCTGGTCACGCCCGCATCATGGCCGCCGGCGGTATAGCGATCGCGGCGGGCGAAAACCTGCGCTCTCTCTGGGAGTTCAAGAACTATATAGCGGCTGGCGCAGTGTCGTATCCCGAGCCCGATGTCACAAATTGCGGTGGCATCACAGCCTTTATGAAGATCGCGCGGCTCGCGGAAGCGTTCAATCTTCCAGTGACCAGCCACGGCGCGCATGACATTACTGTGCACCTGCTCGCGGCCTGCTCAAACCGTTCCTATCTCGAGGCGCACGGATTCGGGCTCGACCGCTATATCGAGCATCCGCTTGCCATCGACCAAGGCATGGCGATAGCGCCGGCACGGCACGGCCATGGTATCACCTTCGACTGGAGCGGGTTGGCGCAACTCGCGTCATAGATCGGAAAGGGCGGGCACAGTCCACGCGAATAAATCGGCGGTGCTTGGTTGCCGGCCCACCCTCGTTCTCATGCCATTGCTGCAAGACTTCCTTGTCGGAGGTGCCAAGCGATCTCAGACTCAATGACAGCTTCGCGCCCTGGAAACGTGCGTTGCCGAAAAACACTTCTTCTCGGCAACTGCAATTGCTCGCGTAATGAATAGATGCCGCCCGGTCGTGCGCGAATGACTGCGCGACCGGATCGCCTGACCAGCCGTTCAAATCTGCAGACCGCTGTCGGGACAACACCCGCTCGAACATGTAGCGTCAGTTTGTGCTCGTGCCCCAACGATAGTTCACGCCGACGCGGCCGATCCACGCGGAGTCGTCGCGCACTAAACCAACGGCGCCATTGTTCTGTGCAGGGGAGATGAATGTATCGGTGCTCTTTGCAAACTGCATGTAGAGCACCTCGCCATTGACGCTCCAGTTGTTCGCCAGCGCGACTTCCGTGCCAGCGCCGCCGGCCCAGCCCCAACGCATGTGCTGAGACTTGAACTGCTCGTTGTTAGTGTCGGCGATATTGACGACCTTCGAGTCCGTCCTTGCAAAGGCAAGACCGCCGGTTACGTAGACGAGCACGTCATCCACCGCGAGACCGGCGCGGGCGCGAGCCGTACCATACCAATCCAGATTGCTTCGAATCGACGCGTCGGGGAATATGGAGGGACTATTGGGAAACGCTCGCGCGATCGAATTCGCGTTGGTCCAGTTCCAGTCGGCAACGACGCCGAAAACCCTCGTGCAGGATTGCCAGTCGTAGCCTGTTTGAACGCCAGCGGTTACGGCACCCGTCGTCGAGGTGTACTCCGCCGGATCAGAGATGTAGCCATTCTGATCGCGATTCAGCGCGGTGTGATGGATCGCACCGACGTTGCCGCCGACATATCCACCGGCGAAACGCGCGGGGCCGCAGGAGGTGGCGGCCAACGCTTTCGCAACCCCCGGATTACCCCAGCGATAGTTTAGACCGGCGCGACTGACCCAGGCGGAGTCATGGCTTTCGAAACTGGCAATGCCGGTTTGCGGGCTGTTGAAGGTGTCTGTGCTCTTGCTGAACTGCATGTAAAGCAGCTCGGTATTCATGCTCCAGTTGCCCGAGAGCGCAAACTCCGCGCCCACGCCGCCGACGAGACCCAGCCGCGTCTTGCCGAAGGCAAACGACTCCTCGATATCCGGATCGTTTGATTGCCGGAGGCCGATGGTACCGATGCTGGCCGCGGCCACGCCGCCGGTCACGTACACCAGCGTGTTGTCAACAACCAGGCCGGCGCGCCCACGAACAGTCGCGAACCAGTCCATGCCGGTGTTCATATCTCCGAAAGATCTCGAGCGGAAGCGCACCGGCATCTGCGTGTCGGCATTCGCCCAATTCCAATCGGCAACCACACCGAGCAGTGTGTTGCACGACCGCCAGTCCCAGCCGGCCTGGGCCCCCGCCGTGAAACTATTCACGCTCGCCGATTGTTCATTTCCGGCTTCGCCGAAGAAGTAGAGATCGCGGTCTCCGCGTCGGGCGGTCGCGCTGACCATGCCGAGATTTCCACCGACATAGCCGCCCCCGAACCGCGACGGGCCGCACGGATCAGGCGAAATGGCAACGCGCGAACTTGCCGACGCGTAGGCGTTCTGCGGATTGCCGAAGCGATAATTCAGGCCCACACGATTGACCCAGGCCGAGTCGTTATTCTCGAAATTGCCGGCGCCCGCGACGGGACTGATCAACGTGTTGGTGTCTTTGGCAAAACGCATGTAGAGCGATTCAGCGTTCAAGCTCCAGTTATTTCCGAGCGAAAAATTCCGCGCCGGCACCGCCGACCAAACCCCACCGTACGGTGTCGAAGGCAAAATGCTCCCGTGGAGTGCTGACCGCTGACGAAACGTGAGCAGCCGCGACGCCGCCGGTCACGTAAAACAATGTGTCGTTGACCGCGAGGCCAGCACGCGCGCGGATGGTGCTGAACCAGTCCATTTTACTATGGAGCGATATATCATCGGGTATAAGATTCGGAACGATCTGCCGATGCGTTTTGGCATCGGCCCAATTCCAGTCCGCGACAATGCCGAACACCTTGTTGCACGATTGCCAGTCGTAGCCTGCCTGCACGCCGACCGTGGGACCGATGGCACTCAAGGAATATTCATCCGTACCCACTAAATACTCGTCTCGATCACTGCGGGTCGCCGCATAGGCGATCGCCCCGGCATTGCCACCGAGATACGCGCCGCTGAAGCGCGCGTTGCTGCAAGGGTTGTATGTTGCCGCGGGGCGCGCCTTGGCGATATCCGCTGCTGACGCCACGCCTTGAATGCCAAGTGCAGCACCCGCCACCGCAAACCAAACAGTAATTTTCATAATTCCACCCGCTGTCGAAAAATGTCGGTGATTTCGAGCACGGGGGAAGATTCGACGCGTCAACCGAACGATTGACTGGATTCGATGGCGCACGTTTCCACATCACGTGTCGCTCGCGCGCAACACCGGCCGCGCTACACAAAATTCGAACCATGCAATGGCGACGGGTGCCCCTTACGGAGGTCACCGGATTTGGCGAGCGGACCAGCAAATCCGGCGACTAACTTCACCAGGTCGGCCTGGCGTTTGGTGCCGGTCTTCGCGAACACGCGGTGAAGGTGCGTTCTTGTCGTTGCCTCTGAAATACCAAGCACGTCGGCAATCTCCGACACGCCGCCGGCGTCGAACAAGGCCAGCAGAACGCGAAGCTCGCTTGGAGTCAGACGGTAGAGCTTCGCAATGATTTCGGGCACGGCCGGCGTTTCAACCTGTGCCTTGCACACAAACATGGCGGTAGTGGCCGCATGACCTGCGCCCGTTTTCTGGCGCGTGCGCGAGGTCAATGGCAGAATATGGGCGACGTAGTGCTGCCCGTCAGTCCCGGTCAACGGTAGCGCAACTACATCCGCCGCGAAGTTCGCACCTCCCATTTTGGCACAAACAAGAGCAGTTTGTATGGTGTCGTTGGCGGATGGATTGGTCGCAACCAAACGTCCAGCTGCTGCGCGCAGCATCGTTCCTTCGGAAAGAATGATGTGGCCATTCAGGTTAGCGCGGACCAGACGCCCTTTGACATCAAAGAGAAACAAGCCTGCGGCAAGGCTGTCAAACGTGTCCGCCAGTGTCGCCGCTGCGGCGCGATCGAGCTGAATGGTCTGGCCGATCAAAATGGCACGCCGAACATGAGGCACCAGGAGCTTCATGCGACGGTGTGCATTCTCATCCGACCGCCCGTCGAGTTCGTGCCGGAAGACGCTGAAAACGCCGTAGCCCGTCGTCGACTTGTCCAGCACCGACGTCACCGTGTCGACCCATCCCTGTGGCTTCACCCACTCCTTGTAAAAACGCGAATCGAGAAACTCGTCATAAGGAAGGATGTCGGTGATGTTCATGACTTCCCCCGACGTCGAAGAAGAAGAACCCTGCCGTGCTGGGGTCCATTCTGACGTACTTGTCGAGGTAGCTTTGCTGGAATTCTCCGGTGAACCCGAATTGGTAAGTCAAATCCGAAGTCTTGCTGACCGCATTTTTCGAACAGATGCTGGCTCCGCGTCCTCCGACAAAAAAGGAGGATTTTTGCAGAACATCCTCCCACAGCGTCGGCTCAAGCGCGGCGTCGTAGATCTCGCCGATCAGGTCCGATAGCTCTGCCTCCGACATATCTTTGTACCATGTTGGAAGGTCTCGCGCGCTGGAATCGCTTCTTTCGCGTTCGCATGGCACGAGACTTCATCGGCAAGTGTTTGAACCTTAGGGTGTTTCAAGCGAAGTGTCGACTTGTTCGCGTCAAGAAAACGCGTCAGTTGCGACGAGTGCCGCTTACCGAAGTCCATCCGATTTGGCGAGCGGACCAGCAAATCCAGCGACTAACTTCACCAGGTCGGCCTGGCGTTTGGTGCCGGTCTTCGCGAACACCCGGTGAAGGCGCGTTTTCGTCGTTGCCTCTGAAATGCCAAGCACGTCGGCAATCGCGACGGCGGCCGGCTACCGCCGCAGGGGTCAGAACTTGGCGCGCAGTTTCATGTTGCCGCCATGCTGAATGAGGTTTTCGCCGTAACGGCCGTCGTAGCTGAGGCGGGCGTCAAAGACATCGCTGCTCAGCACTTCGAGGCCGGCGGACACTTCGCCCATCCATCGGTCGAGCGGCGTCGTCACCGTGAAGCCCGGCACCCCCGCCGGCGAGCCGAGGAAGGCCGCCGTCGCCGTCAGCTCGTTCTCGCTGAACACCCGGACGCCGGCGCGGGCAAACGGCCGCAGCAGGGTGCCGTTGGCAGAGGCAAACTGACCGCCCACCTCGACCGCCGGCGCCGCCGAGAACAGGGTGTCGGTCTGCCGGTGCACATGCAGCCCGACCGGACCGGCACCGGTTTCCAGCACGCTGCCGCGCAAAATCCCGATCGCGTCGACATCGACCAGCGGCTTGACGTAGGCGCTCTCGCCGCCGAACACATAGGCGGCCCGCATGCGGCCGGACAGGAAGCTTAGCGACTGATCGCCCTTCGCGGTCACGCCGGGCATCACCTCAAAGCGGGTCACGTCGTAGCGCGCAAGGCCGCCGGTGAGCGCGCTGGAGATCTGCCAGTTGCCGTTGATGTACTTCGCGCCCGCGCCGATGTGGAATATATGGCCCGTGGCCGCGGCGCGGTTGTCGACCCTGATATTGGAGCTCTCGTAGCCCGCGGCGATGCTGCCGAACCAGCTCGGCGCCAGCGCGAACTGCGCGCCGGCCGAGGCGCTCGAGGTCGTGTCCTGATAGCCGATGTTCGGAACGCTGCGGTCCACGTTCAGCACGCGTCCGCCCAGCCGCGCCCAGGCGCATTGGCCTTCGGCGATGTAGGCGCTCGCGCCCTCGCTCGCCGCCGTGGGGCAGCTCATCAGGCTGTCGGTGAAGCCGAGACTGCCGAGCACCACCGACTTGACCGGGGCAAGATAGGGCTCGGCGTGCAGCCGGTCGAGCGCGGTTGCATAGGACGCAACATCGTTGAAATTGCCGAGATAGCCGAACAGGCCGCCGAGCGTGCCGCCGCCCGCGCCGAGCGCGCTTTGCAGGTGCGCGGCGGTCACCCGCTGGTTCGGGGTGAGCGCCGCACCGGCCGGCGCGAAGTTCGCCGTCACCGCCAGCACCATGTCATTCGCGTTGGGAAACAGCAGCTCATAGTCGAAGATCAGTGTGTCCTTCACCGCAATACCGGTATTGGTTACACCGCCGGCCGCCGAAAGAATCGTGAATTGCTGCGCCGCCGCGACCAGGCCCTTGATGGTCGGCAGCACGGTGCCGGCAAGACCCGCGGTGCCGGATATATTGACCCGGTCGGCTGCGCCGTTGCCGGCGTCGACGGCGAAGGTGCCGTCGGCGCCCTGGGTAAAATGACCCGTCAGCGTCGTGGTGACCGGCGCGAAGCCAACGCCACCCGGCGCAAATGTGCCGACATTATTGAGCAAACCGGTGCCGCCGAGATCGACGATCGAACCGGAGTTGAACATCGCTCCGACGCGATTGATAAATAGGTTGCTGCCCGCGCCGAGCGTGACATTGCCGGTGACGCTGCCCGAATTACCGATGGTTTCCTTGCCGGTGCCGCCGACGATGGCGAGGCCGCTGGTGCTCAGCAGGCTTGCATTCGGCCCGATCTCCAAGAAATTATCTGCGCCGCCGCCGATCTCCACGGCAACTCCTCCCTGCACAGTGCCGCTGTTGACCGCGACTTGAATGTTACCCTGACCGCCGCCGCCGGTGGATGTGGCGATGATGGCCGTGGTGTTCGAGAGAATGTTGCCGCTGCTTGTGACGTTGACGGCGGCGGCCGTGCCAGCACCGCTTGAGACGGACGCTGCCCGAATGCCGGAGCTAGAGGTGCTGATATTGCCGGCGTTGGTCACCGTCACAACGGCTGCGTTGCCATTGCTGGAGCTGGAGCTGGCAAGGATGCCAGCCCCACCGGTTGAAACGAGATTGCCGGTGCTCTTCACTAGCACGGCGCCGCTGTTTCCATCGATCGAGGTGGAGCTTGTATTGATTGCCGCGGCGCCAGCCGTTGCGACGTTCCCAATGCTCGTCACCTCCACCCGGCTTGCGTCGCCCGCTTCCGCGGCCGAACTGGCAGAGATGCCTGGCGCTGCCGCCGTGGAGATATCGCCTGTACTGGTGACGGTCACGCCGTGGGCGAGGCCGGTCCCTGCGGCGTTCGATCTTGCTCTAATGCCGCCATTACCTCCGGTCAGGTTGCCCTTACTGTCGACGAACACCGAGCCGGCGTCGCCGTCGGTCGTGGCCTCCGAGAGCGCGGAGATCGACCTATTCGATCCGTTGTTGCTGATGTTGCCGTCATTGATCACGGTCACAGCCGCCGCGTTGCCGATGCCGCCCACGACGGACCGGGCCAATATGAAACCAGCAGAAATATTGCCGGTATTGGTAACGCCCACCGTGCCGGAAGCGCCGTTCCCGCTGATAGCCGATCCTGCATTGATGCCGCCCCTGCTCAGGCCGCCCTCGTGCGACACGTCCACGGCGCCGGAATTGCCCTTGAAGACGCTTGATGCCGCGGTGATGCCGCCGGCGATGACGCCCTTGCTTGTAACATTCACGTCGCCGGAATCGGCGTCTCCATCGAAAACCAATGACAGCGCTTGAATTCCCTGACCGCCGGCTGCCGTTATGTTGCCGGTGACGTGGACGGTGACCGCGCGGGCATTTCCGGTTTGAGAGACGGAACTGGCCGAAATTCCGGTGCCGTCGCTGACGATGTTGCCTCTCATGGCCACCGACACGGCACCCGCTCCGGTCGGACCCTGGGAGCTGGCATTGATTCCGGTCGCACCCGCGAAAATGTTGCCGGTATGATTCACGGTGATGGCTTGACCGTCGGTAATGAGCAAACTCATGCCGTTCGACGTGGCACGAATGGCGAAGCTGCCGGTGTTGCTGAGGATATTGATAAAACCGAAACCGCCAGCACCGAAAGCCCAGCGGATTCCGTCGCCTCCGAGGGCATTGGACCCGATGTCTTGCGTCAGATTGTTGACTGCAAGGGTGGTGTTCAGCACCGGATTGAAATCGACCCCCGCGTCGATGCCGCCCGACTGGTTGCCGCTGCAGGTGACGACAGTGCCATTGACGCCGCACGCATCGGGCCCGGCCGTGGCCGGGCGCGGCGCGGCGAGGCACAGCGCGCCCGCGGCGACCGTACCCAGCAGCATGGCGCGCCAGCGCGCCGAATCGCCACAACTAGCAAGAGCGCCGGGAGCCAGGTCGCTGGCATCGCTCGATCGTGCCTGGGCGCGCGGCGCCGACGATGTTCCCGTGTGTGCGTAAATGTTGTACCGCGTCATCAAGACCAACCCCATGCCGCCGAATATTTCACCGTGCAACATGGCCGGGTCGCTGGCCGCGCCGCGTCAACCGTCCGGTTGGCGTCACGGGAAATGGGAACGGTGTGTCGCCGGGGTCACAGCGGGTCGGGAGCCTGCCACGAGCAACGCGAATCGTGTCACGTTCTTCGGGGGAAGCGGAGCGGTTGCGGTGAATTTGCCCGCCACCGCGTCCTTTCCTTCACCGGACGCGACGGCTTTCCGGCTACCGCCGCTGACGTCAGAACTTGGCGCGCAGTTTCAAATTGCCGCCATGCTGGGTGAGGTTTTCGCCGTAACGGCCGTCGTAGCTGAGGCGGGCGTCAAAGACATCGCTGCTCAGCACTTCGAGGCCGGCGGACACTTCGCCCATCCATCGGTCGAGCGGCGTCGTCACCGTAAAGGCGGGCACGCCCGCCGGCGAGCCGATGAAGGCCGCCGTCGCCGTCAGTTCGTTCTCGCTGAACACCCGGACGCCGGCACGGGCGAACGGCCGCAACAGGGTGCCGTTGGCAGAGGCGAACTGACCGCCCACCTCCACGGCCGGCGCCGCCGAGAACAGCGCGTCGGTCTGCCGGTGCACATGCAGCCCGACCGGGCCTGCACCGTTTTCCAGAACGCTGCCGCGCAAAATCCCGATCGCGTCGACATCGACCAGCGGCTTGACGTAGGCGTTCTCGCCGCCGAACACATAGGCGGCCCGGACCCGGCCGGAGAGGAAGCTCAGCGACTGGTCGCCCTTCGCGGTCACACCGGGCATCACGTCAAAGCGCGTCACGTCGTAGCGCGCATGGCCGCCGGTGAGCGCGCTGGAGATCTGCCAGTTGCCGCTGATGTACTTCGCGCCGGCGCCGACGTGGAAGATATGGCCCGTGGCCGCGGCGCGGTTGTCGACCTTGATATTGGAGCTCTCGTAGCCCGCGGCGATGCTGCCGAACCAGCTCGGCGCCAGCGCGAACTGCGCGCCGGCCGAGGCGCTCGACGTCGTGTCCTGATAGCCGATATTCGGAACGCTGCGGTCCACGTTCAGCACCCGCCCCCCATCCGCGCCCAGGCGCATTGGCCTTCGGCGATGTAGGTATTGACGCCGGTGCTCGCCGCCGTCGGGCAGCTCATCAGGCTGTCGGTGAAGCCGAGACTGCCGAGCACCACCGACTTGACCGGGGCGAGATAGGGTTCGGCGTGCAGCCGGTCGAGCGCGGTCGCATAGGACGCAATATCGTTGAAATTGCCGAGATAGCCGAACAGGCCGCCGAGCGTGCCGCCGCCCGCGCCGAGCGCGCTTTGGATGTGCGCGGCGGTCACCCGCTGGTTCGGGGTGAGCGCCGCACCGGTCGGCGTGAAGTTCGCCGTCACCGCCAATACAATGTCGTTCGCGTTGGGAAACAGCAGCTCATAGTCGAAGATCGCGGTATCCTTGACCGCGATTCCAGCGTTGGTAACGCCGCCGGCGGCTGAAAGGATGGTGAATTGTTGCGACAGTGACGTCAGGCTCTTTACGGTTGGCAACACACTGCCGTTAAGCACCGCCCCGACGGACACGTTGAGCTTGTCCGCCGTGCCGTTAGCCACATCAACCGCGTAGATGCCACTCGACCCCTGATCGAATTTGCCGGTGAACGCGGTCGTGATCGGTGCGAAGCCGACACCGCCCGGTGCGAACGTGCCGGCATTGTTGAGCAAGCCGGTGTTTAAGACGTTGAGATCGACGATCGAACCGGCGTTGAATATCGCACCGGCAAGATTGTTGAATACGTTGGTGCCCGAGGCGAGCTTGACATTGCCGGTGACGGTGCCGGAGTTGTTGACGATTTCATCGCCGACGCCGCCGGCGATGGCAAGACCGCTCAGGCTCGAGAGGACCGCACCTGCGCCGATCGTCAAAAGATTAGTGAGGCCATCGGCAATCTCGACAGCAGCGCCGCTGCCGCCAAGCACCGTGCCGTTGCTGACAGTGACCTGAACATTTCCCTGTCCCGCACCGCCTCGAGATTGCGCAAAAATGCCGTTGATGCCGGAAACAATATTGCCGCTGCTGGCCACGTTCACATCAGCAGCGGTACCAGTGCTGGAAAGCGACCGCGCCATGATTCCGTCGTCGCCGGATTTGATGTTGCCGGAACTGACGACGGTGGCGGTCGCGGCGTTGCCGCTGCTGCTGGCAAAGGCCAACGCAAAAATCCCGGTGGTCCTGCTAGTGACATCGCCGATATTGTCGACCGCTGCAAAGCCGGTGTTTCCGCTGGCGGACCTGGAGGCCGCATTCAGGCCGCTGGTGTTGCCAATATTTGCAATTATCGCCAGGCCGGCATTGCCGGTGCCGGTCGCGGTCGAGTTTGCGAGAATTCCGAGTGTTGCCGCCGCGACATTACCGTTGTTAATGACCACCACCTTGCCAGCATGGCCAGTCCCAGCGGCCAGCGACTTCGCTTCGATGCCGCCAATACCTCCGCTGCCAATACCTCCGATCAGGTTGCCCGTACTGTTGACCGACACCAGGCCGGCATCGCCGTCGGTCGTGGCCTGCGAGATCGCGGAGATCAACCTGGTCGATGCGGCGCCGCTGATGTTGCCGACATTTGTCACCGATACGTCCGCTGCATTGCCGACGCCGGCTACTCTGGACTGGGCGCCAATTAGATTACCGCCTCTATTACTAGAGATATCGCCGGTATTGGAAACGATCACCGAACCGGAATCGCCGTTGCCGCCGACAAACGAGTTTGCATTGATCCCGCCCTTGCTCAGGCTGCCCTTGTGCGACACGTCCACGGCGCCGGAATTGCCGTTTCCTTGTTGCACCCTTGATTGCGCGCTGATCCTGCCAGCAAAGTTGCCATTACTTGCGATGGTCACGACTCCGGAATTGCCGTTTCCGCCGAGAACGGCCGAATCCGCCCGAATGGCCCGTTCGTCGGCAGACGTGATGTTGCCGGCGAAGTTCACGCTGACCGCGCCGGCATTTCCGTTAACACCGGCAGCCACCAGGGAGTCAGCTGAAATTCCGGTCCTGTCGCTGACGATATTGCCCTTCATGGCAATCGAAACCGGGCCGCCTTGGGACTGGGCGGCAATTCCAGAAAGACCAGCAAAAATGTTGCCGGTATGGTTCAGGGTGATGCCGTCGGGTTCGCTCAGATTCATGCCTTCCCTTTCGGCGCGAATGGCGAAGCTGCCGGTATTGCTGACGATATTGATCGGGCCAGATCCTGGGACGCTCGCCCAGCGGATTCCGGCGCGTCCTGAATGTTCGGAACCGACGATGTCCTGCGTCAGGTTGTTGACCTCAAGTTTGGTGCCCGGCACCGGATCGAAGTCGGTGGACGCCGCTGGCCCCGCCTCGATGCCGTCCGACTGATTGCCGCTGCAGGTGACGACGGTGCCATTGACGACGCATACATCGGGACCGGCAGTGGCGGTGCGCGGCGCGGCGATACATAGCGCACCCGCCGCAACCGTACCGAACAGCATGGCGCGCCAGCCGGACGAATCGCCGCGGCAAACGACAGCGCCGGTGCGGAGATCGCGCGCAATGTTCGCTTTGGCGTGCGGCTCCGATGATGTCCCCGTGCGTGCGTCAATCTTGTATCGCGTCATCAAAACCATTCCCCATGTCGTCACGTATTCCGTCGCGCAGCATCGGGATTTGCCGGCTACGCGGCGTCAACCGTCCGGATGACATCAGGGGAAAAAGGGAGCGGTGTAGCGCCTGAGACACAGGCTGTTTCAATGGAGATGGATCACGCCCTGGTCATCGTTGACGCCGTCTCTGTCAGGCGGCGGCAACGCCGGCACGGGTTTGGATGCTCTCGTCCGGCCCGATGGACCGGCCGCGCCGACGGCATTCAGCGGCTTTCAGCCTTGTGACGACTCGTCCTGTTCGCGACGAGGCGTGGCCTTCCCGGGCTTGAGGGCCCTGCGTTTCATGGTCGCCGTCATCGCCGCCTTCGCCCTGGTTTTGGCTGCGGACTTGAACGATGCGCCGTGCTCTGCCACCGGCTCTCGCGAATGCGGCGAATGCCCGGCGGAATCCGTGTCGTTCTTCATAGGTCAACCATGCGTCGTCTGGAGTCTGGGAAGGAGCGGATGATCGCGCTCGTACACGGCGCCGATCGAAACGGCTGTCGCCGCTAACCCGCGAGATGCCCGGCCTTGCGCAGGCGCGGATGCGGCTCAAGGACAGCGCGATGACCCGCCCCGCAGAGGAACCGGCCGGACAATTTTCGCCGGACATTCATCCGCACAGCCTGAACCCCTCAAGAAAGAAGGCCATTGCCGGCGTGCGATAGACCGCGAATGCAGCAAGAATCATGACGGCGGCCAGCGCGAGCAGCGACAGGTTCAACACATGGTCCGCCTTCACGCAGCACCCTCCAGGGGTCGCCGAGCCACAGCGACTTCCTTGATGGGATAATTGAGCAATGCCGCGATAATACTGAGTCCGATCGCAACAGCCCAAGCAATATCGTAGGAGCCGGTACCGTCATAGAGCCAGCCGCCAAACCAGCCGCCGATGAAACCGCCAACCTGATGCATGAAGAAGACGATGCCCCCCAGCATCGACATGTGCCGCACACCCCAGATCGTCGCCACCGTGCCGTTGGTCAGAGGCACCGTGGACAGCCAGAACAAGCCCATCAGCACGCCGAAGCCATATGCGGAGGCGGCGGAGGCTGGAATGATCACGAACGCAGCGATCACGGCCGCGCGGCAGAGGTAGACCCAGAACAGCATCATCGGTTTGCTGCGCGTGCCGCCCCACAACCCCGCGTAATAGGTCCCCGCCACATTGAAGAGCCCGATCAGCGCCAGCACGGTGGTTGCAACCGACGCGTCGATGCCCTTGTCCGCGAGCAGCGCCGGCAGGTGCACGGCGATGAAGACGACCTGAAAGCCGCAAGCAAAGAAGCCGAACGCCAGCGGCCAGAAATACCGCGACGCGAAGGCCTCCGTGAGCGCTTCGCGTGCCGTGGTTTGCCGCACACCGGGACTTTCCGCCCGCGCCGCCTCCTTCATGCCAAAGGCCAGCGGCAGGATCAGCAGTGAGAGCGCGGACAGCACGATCAAGGCCCCATGCCAGTTCAGCCAGCCGATGAGGCCGAGGCTGACGGGAAGTATGATGAACTGGCCGAACGAGCCGATCGCCATGGAGATGCCCATCGCAAGCGAGCGCCGCTCGGCGCGACCAGACGGCTGATCGCGCCCAGGATGACAGGAAACGTCGTTCCGGACTGGCCAAGCCCAACCAGCACGCCTGCCCCAAAAATGAAGGCGAGCTCATTCGTCGCGGTAGACATCAGCCACAGACCCGCCGCGTAGAGCACAGCGCCGATGGCGATGATCTTCGGCGCACCGAAGCGATCAGCCAGCATACCGGCAAATGGCTGGCTCGCCCCCCAGATGAGGTTCATCAGCGCGATCGCAAAGGCGAAGGTCTCGCGGCCCCAGCCGTGCTCCAGCGTGACAGGCTTCAGGAACAATCCGAATCCGTGACGTATGCCGAGAGACAACAGCAGGATGACGGAGCCGCACACCAGCGCAACCAGCGCTCCATCCCATTTTCTCGCCGCGACTGGTTGAGTCGTCATGATCCGCGTCCCTTGCAATACAATTCTGTGAATTTCTTCTGCGAATTTCGGCTCACGTCACTCTGGTTCAATAAGTGCAGCCGCCAGTCACGCTTCCTCGAACCGGCACCGGACACATCTGACTGTGACCGGCGCCAGTTCGGACACCTTGATAACTTGAGCTGAAACTACTTCTTCCGCGGATCGTCGGCCGGGTTCACATAGGTGGTGCCTTGCGGCCCCATGCCGTGAAGCTGAATCACAGTCTCTTCCGGGAAGAATGCATAGTGCGTCATGCCCTTGGCGACATAGGAATAGCCGCCGGCCTTGACCGTCTCGCCCTTCGTCTCATCGAGCTTGTCGCCGGTGCCGATGTGGAAGACGCCTGACAAAACCGTCACGTTCTCGTCGTTGGGATGGGTATGCGGGGCGATCTTGAAGCCCTTCGGCACCTTCAGGCGGACGACATACATCCCTTCCTTGGTGGGATCGCCCTTGATCACCGAAAATTGTGCGCCCGCCGCATACGCCGCTGGCGCCGTCCATTTCAGCGCATCGGACTGCACCGTCGCGTGATGATCGTCCGCGGCGCCGGCTGACATGGGAAGTGCGGCCGCAGCCAGCACAGCGAAAACGATAAACTTATTCATGGTCGCTCCTTTTGAGTGTTTCGGTCGTGTCGCCTTCACGCTTTCGCGGGAGTTCTTGATTATGCGCATCGCTATGCGTGTGCTCGGCTCACGCTCAGTTCACAGGAATGCCGGCCGCGGGTTTCCCGACACATTCACTGCTCACCGGCTTGCCCTCATCGCAGCGCGCCTGTGCGCCGGTTTCGCTGAACCAGAGTCCGGCCACGCAAGCCGCCCAAAGGAATGCTGCGCGCAGCACGTACGCGATCGAGGAACTTCTCTCGTCGCGGCGCGCGCCCAGAAAAATGTGCACGATCTTCGGCGGCCGAACCGTCTGCCATTCCCGATCCTGATCGCCTGCCCCGGATTTCATCGCGATCGAATTGATGATCGCATTGGCAAGCCAGGATCGGCGATCCGCCGCGTGGCGTAATCTCGATTTGCGCAACCGCAGCCTCGAACGGCGATCAAAGAGAGTCTCCATGTCCGCTTCCCTGAATGTCCGATTCCCTGAATGTCCGCTTCCTGAGAATTCCAAATGTCCTTTCGCAGTGGGGCACTCTTGGAGAAATTCGGACCGCGGCGCGTCAACCGAACGATTATTTTTTCAGAGCGCGGGCTTTTCCAACAGGGGTGGGCCTGACATCGCGAGCGGCCCGGTGAAGCCCGCGACCAGTCTCACCAGATCGGCCTGGCGCCTGGTGTTCGTCTTCGCGAACAGCCGGTGCAGATGGGTTTTCGTCGTTGCTTCCGAAATGCCCAGCGCGCCCGCGGTATCCGACACGCCGCCGGTTTCGAACACAGCGAGCAGAACGCGAAGCTCGCTTGGCGTCAGACCATAAAGGTCTGCGATGACTTGCGGCGCGGCTGGCGCCTCGATCTGGGTTTTGGAGACGAAGACGGCGGCGACGGCAGAATATCCCGCGCCGGCCTTTCGGCGCGCTCCCGAAGTCAACGGCAGCACATGTGCGACATAATGCTGACCGTCGGTCCCCGCCAGCGGCACGGCAATGCCCTGCGTCCCAAGGCCGGCCCCCCGCCGTCGATGCCGGCAAATGCGGCTTGCATTGCTGCGTCGGCGATCGGGTCGATCGCTATCAAACGCCCACGTACTGCGCGCAAAATCGACCCTTCGGTAATAATGGCATGGCCGGCCAGGTTTGCCTGAACCAGCCGCCCTTTCTCACCCATGAGAAAGAGACCCGCCGCGAGGCTGTCGAGCGTGTCCGCCAACGTCGCCGCATTTGCCCGATTGAGCTGAATCGTCTTGCTGATCAGCACGGCGCGCCGGACATGAGGCACCAGCAGCTTCATCCGGTGACACATGCGGCTATCGGACAGCCCATCCTGCTCATGCCTGAAGACGCTAAAGACAGCGTAGCTTGTCGTCGATTTTTCAAGCACGGAGGTCGCCATGTCGACCCAACCCTGCGGCTGTGCCCACTCCTTGTAGAAGCGCGAATCGAGAAACTCGTCATAGGGCAGAATGTCGGGAGTCGTGACGACTTCCCCGACGTCGAAAAAAAGAATCCCGGTGTCGTGGGGTCTATTCTGACGTAGGTGTCGACATAATTCTGCCGGAACTGGTGATCGACTCCAAACCCGTAGGTTATGTCTGCCGTCCTGCTCACCGAATCCTTCGAGTAGATGGCGGCTCCGCTTCCTCCGACGTATGCAGATGATTTCTCAAGAACGTTCAGCCACAACGATGGATCGAGTGCTGCCTCATAAACCTCGCCGATCAACGCTGATAGCGCTTCTTCCGACATGGCACAGCTTTCTGAAAATTAGAAAAGTAAAAAGTAAATTCGTAATTCGATCGTGCGATGAATGACGAGACTGCCGGTGCAGCCAAGCGGCCGGCTTTCTTCTTGCCGACGATAGTCATTTATCAGACAATCCTCAATGCCGCGCGTCGTGCCGCGATACGCAGCAACACGACGCGAGACCTTGTTCCTGGGTTCTTGGCGGGCAGATGCTCCCTCAGGCCTTCGTAATGATTACTTCGAGATACTCACTCGGCACGATAAGCGTGGAGTTACCGCCACGGTTCATCCGCTTGAGCAGATCGACAATGTCGGCCTCCAGAGCGGCTTGTTTCGCCGTATCAAGCGCTGCGAAGGCCCGATGCGTTGGACCATAGTAGGTTTTGAAGGTTTCGAGCCAGTGGTTTGCCGACTTGTAGCGGAAATTGAAGATCTGCTTGGAAGCCTTCACCTGACACCCGGCGAATAGCTCGGCAAGGCGCTCCTCCGTTCCCCAAAGCGCGGCCGACTTGACGCCAGCGGGCGGCGGAACGTGCTTTCCGCCTTCTCCTGGTTCGGTGTGAACATGACGCCGAAGGTCGACAGCGCAACGTCGAAGAAGCCGTCAGCGAAGGGCAACGCCTCAGCATCCGCCTGCCGGAAAGCAACGGGCAGACGTTCGGCGGCGGCGCGCTTCTTGCCACGCTCGAGCAACGCTTCGACGTAATCGGTTGAAGTGACCTCCGCAAACTGACGGGCGGCTGCGAGCGTGGCGTTGCCGTTGCCGGCGGCAACGTCCAGCACACGGTCACCGGCGCGGAGATCGATCGCATCGCAGAGGCGTTCGCCAACAAGTTGCAGTGTGGTGCCGACCACGGCATAGTCGCCAGAGGCCCACGTCGCCTGCTGACGCTCCTTGATGGCTGCGTAATCAGGAGTAGCAAGAGTGGTCATGAACAAAATCCTTTCGAATGATTTGATCGATGCAGGTTTGCGCAAGTGCCTTGACCCGCAATCTCTGACACAGACCACGCGAGAGAATTCGGCGCGTCAATCAAACGGTTGATGGGCCTCGATGGCGCTGAAATTCGGTCGCCGTGCTGTTCCTGGGCCACCAGCGACCGACGGTCGGCTTTCAATGACTGTCAATTTCGCTGACAAACAGGTACAGTTCTACAGACACCTTCCTGAACTGTACTGGTCCCCTGAGCGGGCCAATCGGAGGCACGATGATCTCCATCAACCTGGAGCCGACCGATCCGCTCCCGCTCGTCGATCAGATCGTTAAGGCGATCCGTCGGCAGATTGACGAGCGATGCCTGGGTCCAGGCACCAAACTCCCCTCCATTCGCAAGTTTGCAGAGTCCTACGGAATCAGCCGGTTCACTGCGGTGGAGTCTTATGACCGCCTGGTTGCACAGGGGTATCTGAAGGCCCGACGCGGGGCGGGATTCTTCACCACGGCCTTCCGCGACGAGTCCGATCGTCGCCAGCCCTCGGGGCGCAGAACCGTAATGAGGAACTGGTTTCGCTGATCCGCCGTCTGCTGGAAGCACGCGAGGAAACCTTACTCGCCGGTGGTCCGTGGCTTCCGAACGCGTGGATGGATGAAATGGGCATCCGGCAGAGTTTGAGTGCTGTCGCACGAAGGAACGGGACGCATCTGATCGAGTACGGCAATCCGCATGGCTCTTCGCGAACATCTCGTGCTCTTGCTTTCGGAATTGGGAGTCACGGCCAGCGCGGCGCAGGTCGTGCTGACCCACGGGACGAGCCAGGCGCTCGATTTGATTATCCGCCACTACGTCAAGCCTGGTGATGCAGTGCTGGTCGACGATCCCGGTTACTACAATTTGTTCGGCAATCTGCGTCAGTACGGCGCAAGGTTGCTTGGCGTTCCACGCAAACCCGATGGCCCCGACCTGGCCGCGCTCGAACAGCTCGCCGCCGAGCATCGCCCGCGAATTTATTTTTACTCAATCGACGCTGCAGAATCCGACCGGAACCGATATGAGCCCGCACGTTGGTTTCCGGGTACTCCAACTTGCCGAACAGCTTGATTTCCTGATCGTTGAGGATGACATCTTCTGCGATCTTCAGACCAAGAACACACAGCGGCTGGCAGCGCTCGACCAGCTTAACAGAGTGATCTATGCGCGAAGCTTCTCGAAAACCTTGTCGGGCAGCCTTCGCGTCGGCTTCCTGGCAGCGCGCCAGCCGATCGCCCATGACCTTGCCGACGTCAAGTTGCTTTCCAGCATCACGAGCTCCCAGCTCATCGAGCGCGTGCTCTATGCAATGCTGATCGACGGCCACTATCGGAAATTCCTCACCCGCCTTCACAAGAGGCTGGGCGAAAGCAGACGTGGCGTGATTCAGGCATTTGAACGCATCGGGCTCGAATTGTTCGTCGAACCGGAAGCCGGCATGTTCCTGTGGGCGCGTTTTCCGCATGTAGACAACGCACTCGCGCTGACAAAAAGTGCTTCAAGCCACGGCATCATGATCGCTCCCGGCGTTGTGTTCCGGCCGCACCTGCAGCCCTCGCCGTGGATGCGATTCAACGTAGCGGCTTGCGATGATCCTCGTCTGCATCGCTGGCTCGAACACATAGCCGCTCGGTCCAGCGAAGATTGGGCACGCCAAGCAGCGGAATAGGCCGCACCTATTCATATTGCGGCAGGCGCCAGCAAGGGCCAGTCCGCGCCGCATACGTAGTATCCGCCTACGACTGCAGTGGCATTCGCAAGAAATCACACACGAGCGGATTGACAAGCTCCGGGCGCGTCAAGGGCGCCATATGGCCACCGTCAGCAATCTCCTTGTACGTCCAGGCCGGACAGGATCGGCGCAGTAGCGCGGTGATTTCGCGGATCGGCAACACTGTGTTTGGATCGCCGACGACAAGTGTAGCTTCGGGAAGCAGACGCGCCCATTGCTCCACCGGGGTGACCTCGTTCATCACCGCGTCCCACTCGAAGTAGTTTGGCTGTATTGCCTGCGCAAATGTGTTCCGTCGCTCAAGCGGCATGTTATGCCATGCCCCCGCGCTGTTCCAATAATCGGCAAAGCGTTCAGCCGCCGTCATCCACTCGCCAGCGGCCCCGCACGTCTTAATGTAATCGCGTAATTCCATCGCCTCGTTGAATGCATCGATCCGGCCGGATTGCCTGAGAAGATGGAACGGACCCGTCTCCAGGAGCACCAGCTTGGAGACCCGGCCCGCCAGCCGGGCCGCCACCTTCATTGCGACCGAGCCGCCGAAGGAATGGCCGACAAGACAGATATTGCCGGCATTTGCCGGCAGTGCCGCCTCCACCAGGCGCGCATGATCCTCGAGAGATTGCGGTCTATCCATCGACCACGGCGGAGTCTTGCCGTAACCAAACAGGTTCACCGCACGGACATGAAAGTCCGCCTTCAAATCGCTCATCAGACTTCGCCACTGACGAGCGCCCGACGCACTTGAATGCACGAGAATGACCGTGGGACCAGCCCCAGCCTCAAGGAAATCGACCACGATCGGCGTCTTGCTCATTACTTGGCTCCCTGCACGACGGGCTGCTGATGACGTGCCACGATCTCGACAGCGGACTGCACGTCTGTATTTCGTGGATTTCGGCGGCCTTACCAGTCACCGGCGTTTTGCAAAAACACACATCTCTCCACGTCAGCATGACTTGATTCAACAAAACGAGGCGACCAGAAGGGATGCCTGAGATCACTCCGATCAGTTCATATTGTGCAGACATATTTGCGGGCCGCATCGCCCAAACGGTTGATGCGCTGACCCGCGCGCAAGTTTGATGAACGACGTCATCGACGTCGGCCCAACTCGTCGCTTCGGTCCTATGTGGAATCAGATTGCGCGCGCCCTCGACAGTGAGAGCCTGTGGTTAGTGAAACTGCGCCTTGACAACATCTGCTTCGGCAGGCGGGTTTCGATGAACGCCGCGCTGATCCATTACGGCGCCGGGACGGGCGTCGTCCATTTTATACATACCGACAGCGCCTATGCATTCGGAGCAGCGATAATCGGCAATGGCGCCGCGAATCAGATCGACCCTGGCACCACGATCCTCACCGCCGCCACACAGCAGGTGCGGTTCGCGCGGCCTATCGATCTGGCCGCCGCCGACAACCTTCGTCCACAACCTCTTCAGCCGCCTCCGGTGCATGAAGTGTGCCAAGGTTTGGCATTCCATCTCGGCTGATGGCGTTCGACCAGCCGTGGAGAACACGGAGTGGTCGGCCATGGGCGCTCGACGGGCTCCGAACAGGTTGTTAAGCCCGCCTCCGCAAGGAGACTTGAGTCGAAACATGACCGTTGCGATCGAGATGGGACACACGACGGCAGGCGCCCCGGCGACTCTGGACCTTGAGGAACTGCTTGCGACTCGCCTGCTCGTGCAGGGCAATTCGGGCTCCGGCAAATCCCATCTGCTGCGCCGACTGCTGGAACAGAGTGCCCCTTGGGTGCAGCAGACCATCATCGACCCCGAAGGCGACTTCGTCGCGCTTGCCGATCGTTTCGGCCACCTCCTGATCGATGCCGAGGACCATACTGAGCGGGGCCTGCAGGTCGCCGGCGAGCGAGCGCGCATCCATCGCGTCTCCACGGTGCTCAATCTCGAGGGGCTCGACGCCGAGAACCAGATGCGGCGCGCCGCCGCCTTCCTCGGCGGGCTTTTCGAGGTCGCCCGCGACCACTGGTACCCCATGCTGGTGGTGGTGGATGAGGCGCAGCTCTTCGCGCCGGCAGTCGCTGGCGAGGTTTCGGACGAGGCGCGCAAACTCTCGCTCGGCGCCATGACGAACCTGATGTGCCGTGGCCGCAAACGCGGACTTGCGGGGTCATCGCCACCCAGCGACTGGCGAAGCTCGCCAAGAACGTGGCGGCCGAGGCATCCAATTTCCTCATGGGCCGAACCTTTCTGGATATCGACATGGCGCGCGCCGCCGACCTTCTGGGCATGGAGCGGCGACAGGCAGAGGCCTTCCGGGATCTGGAGCGCGGGCAATTCATGGCGCTGGGACCGGCCCTCTCCCGCCGTCCGCTGGGGCTGCGCATTGGTCCAACGGATACCACGCCGCGCAACGCGACCCCGCGCCTGATGCCTCTGCCGGAAGCGACACTGGACGCACGCGCCATCATCCTGGCAGCGCCGCCGCCCGAGAACAATCGGCCTCAGCGCCGGTCGCCGCCGGACCTCCTCGGCCAGCTGATGGCGGCGAAGTCAGCGGCGCTGGAGATCCGTCCCGAAGCGGTTGAGCAGCCACTCAGCGCTGAGGAACTGGCTGAGCGGCGTGAGCGAGTGGACCGAATTCTGAGTGCCGTCATGGCGGAGCCCGACGCGGGATTCCGTGCCATCGGCGTCCTCTATCAGGAGTTCGTGGTCCGCTGCCGAATAGAGGGCCTCGGTTCGGCCGTGCCGGACCTGGGTGACTTCCGCCGCATGCTGACGCGCGCCCGCGCCGGGCTCGGCTCCGATATGGCAGAGGATGACGGTTGGCAGGACGTCTCGGTCCGCGCCTCGCTTCTGCCGGAGGATATGCAGGGCGTCTTCATGATGATCGCCCGCGCCGCGAAGGAAGGTTGGCCCTGCCCGGGCGATGCAGCGATTGCCCGCGCCTATGGCTCACATTCGTTGCGCCGTGCACGGCGTCTGCTGACCTACATCGAGGAGCAGGGCCTCATCGTTTGCCAGCTTGACGGTGCCGGCCGGCGGATCGTGACGCTGGTCGAACTGGCCTGGGCTACGGCACCGGGCGACCCCAATGCCGAGGAACTGCCGGCTGAGCAAGGCTGCAGCAGTTCGGCTCGATGATGCGACGGTCGAGCGCGCACTCAGAAAATACCACGCATCAAGCCGTGGCTGTCTGCAGCAGAGGACTGCCACAGGACTTCTGTCGAGTGATCCAAAAACGAGGTAACTTGATAATGGCGCCTGTCTCGCTCCGCGGTATATGATTCGCAAAACTCGCTGAGCGTTGCGCTACAGTTCCTTGGGCGGCTCCGTGCTCTTGTCGCCGACCGCTTTTTGCATATCTCGCTTAAAAGGAGGTCTGAGCTTGAGCGTTGCCTTCACCAAGGAAGACAGTGCCGAAACTGCGTCGGAGACTTTGCTTCCCGACCGCCCGGTTTCAGCTCATCCGAACCTTGTTACGGAAGCGGGATTAAAGGCTCTGGAATTTCAGCTCCACCAGGCTCGCGAGGCATACGAGACCGCGCAGAAGATCGAAGACGTGAATGAACGACGGCGGCAAGCGGCAACCCCTTTGCGTGATGTGCGCTACTTTGCAGCGAGAGTTCGGACCGCTCAGGTCATCCCCAATCCGACGTCGACTGACACTGTCGCCTTTGGGAGCACGGTGACCTTCAGGCGCGACGATGGGCGTGTACAGAAATATCGTATCGTGGGAGAGGACGAAGCGGACCCCAAGGCCGGTTCTATTTCCTTCGTATCCCCAGTGGCTAGGTCTCTGATGGGCAAAGCTGTTGGGGACGTCGTCGGTACATCCGGTCAAGAGCTCGAGATCATTGCGATCTCGTAGCACCACCGCACAAGACGCGGCCGATGTTTGGAATGTCCACCCTGCCCCAAAAGCGAAGGTCCCCTCCAAGTCAGTTTTTGAGCTACTCGGACATAGAGCGCGTAGCCGAAAAAGCCTGCACCTTGACTCGCGCCCGCTATGTTCGCCTGCAGACCGAAACTCTGGACGATGCCTTCGCCCACTCGTCGCGTCACCGCGCGCTGTGCGTCCGGCACGCGCGGCGACATGACGAGGACACACGGATGTGGCTACCCTGGGAGCCCATTGCTTCGGGTCCACGCCGGTGGTGATAGCCGGGCCGGTTCGATGGTTTAGCCACTATCCCGACGGACGAGTTCAAATCCGAGATCGATATGACGCGGCCCTTCCCGCGTCAGGATCAATTTCGCAGCGGTGCGCCCGATCGCATCGCCATTGACGCGGATGGTAGAGAGACTTGGCGCGATCAGACGGCCCATTTCGAGGTCACCAAGGCCGATGACCGCGACCGGTTGCTCCGCGGCAGGGCCGTCGCGCAATAGGCCCGCCTTTCGCAGACCGGACATGAAGCCGATGGCATGCGCATCGTTCGCTGCAAACACCGCGTCGACACCGGGCAGCTCGGCAAGCGCGACGACGCTGCCGGAGGCGTTGCGATCAAGGACAAGCCGGCGCGGCGTTTTGGCGCCAAGCGCCTGCGCCGTATCGTTGAATCCATTCCAGCGCCGGGTGGCGCGCGGATCGTCGCCGCCGATGAACGCGAGACTGTTGCGGCCTTGCTCGACGAGATGTCGCGCCACCGTGACGCCGGCTTCGTAATTGTTGAAGCCGGCAACGGCGTCGATCGGTGCCGCCGGAAGATCCCAGGTCTCCGCGACGGGAATTCCCGCGCGCCGTAGTAACCGCGCGCCGTCTTCCGTGGCAGGCGAGCCTACCATGATGATCGCCTCAGGGCGGCGCGACAGTAATGCCGAGAGCATATGATCTTCACGTGCAGCGTCGTAGCGCGACTGTGCCAGGATCACGGCGTAGCCGAGCGGCTCCAATTCGTCGGACAGGCCCTGCACCGTATCGGCGAAGATCGAATTGGCGATCGTCGGCACCAGCACGCCGATCGAACGGGTGCGGGCCCTGGCCAGCGCGACGGCGAGCTGGTTCGGCACATAGCCGAGTTCCCTCATCGCGGCTTCGACCCGGCCTCTTGTTCCCGGCGCCACCAGATCCGGCAGGCGCACCACACGGCTTACGGTAATCGACGAAACGCCGGCCAGTTTGGCCACGGCCGACAGCGTGGGAGCGGAATGGGGTTCTTCGGGGTTGGGCGTGCTCATCTGGACGAACATTAGCGAATGCAGATCAGTAATGCACGATTCGGCTTGAAATGGGCAAATGACAACGTTAACATTAACAATGATAACGTAAACATAAGGGATGAAGTCCGATGATCTCAGAGAAGGATGTGCAGGTTTATCAACGCGATGGCGTGATCGTGGTGCCTGAGGTTCTGGGGGCGGCCACGCTTTCCCAAGTGCGTTCGGTGATCGCGGAGCTGGTCGCGGAATCGGCCAAAACCCTCGAACACACCGACGTCTACGATCTGGAGCCGGGCCACACAGCGGAAAACCCGCGGGTCCGCCGTATCAAGACGCCGCACAAGGTGCACAAACTTTTCGACGAGATCGTCCGCAGCGAACCCGTGCTCGATATCCTGAAAAAACTGCTCGGTCCGGGTCTGCGGCTGCACGGCTCAAAACTCAACATGAAGTCGGCGCAATACGGCTCGCCTGTCGAGTGGCATCAGGACTGGGCCTTCTACCCGCATACCAATGACGACGTGCTCGCGATCGGCGTGCTGCTGGACGATTGCGACCTCGCCAATGGGCCGATGCTGGTCACGCCGGGCACGCATAACCGCGAGGTCTGGAGTCATCACGGCGAGGACGGTTGCTTCGCCGGCCTGATCGACCCCGATACCATCAAGGACGAAATCGAACGCGCAGTGCCCTGCATGGGCAAGGCCGGCAGCATGTCGTTTCACCACGTTCGGGCGCTGCATGGGTCGGCCATGAACACCTCGGACCGCCCGCGCAATCTGCTGCTGTACGAAGTCGCCGCCAGCGACGCATGGCCGCTGATGGGCGTGAAGGACTTCGACGAATTCAACAGCCGGTTGCTGTCAGGCGATCCCGTCATTGCGCCGCGGATGACCGACGTTCCCGTGCGGCTGCCGCTGCCACCAGCCAAGCGGCAGGGATCGATCTACGAAACGCAGTCGGCGGCGAAGAAGTCCTACTTCACCCGCGCCGCCTGATTTTCGCGAATGCGTCCGTGCGATGCACGGGCGCGAACGACCCACACCACAAATCCAAATCAATCACAAAAAAAAGCGGGGAAACTATGACGGAGATGACAGCCGATAGTGCCAGCCGTTCGCGCTTGCGCGTGATTCTCGCGGCCAGCATTGGGTCCGCGCTCGAATGGTACGACTTCTTCCTCTACGGCACCGCCGCCGCGCTGGTGTTCGGGGAACTGTTCTTTCCCAAAAGCGACCCGGTGGTCGGCACGCTGCTGGCGTTCCTGACCTTCGGGGTCGGGTTTGTGGTGCGGCCGCTGGGCGGCATCCTGTTCGGCATCATGGGCGACCGTTACGGGCGTAAACCCGTTTTGGTGGCGACGCTGTTGATGATCGGCGTCGGCACCACGCTGATCGGCTTGCTGCCGACCTATGCCCAGATCGGCTATTGGGCGCCGGCGCTGCTCGTCGCCATGCGCGTCGTGCAAGGATTGGGAGCCGGCGCAGAATATGGCGGGGCGGTGATCTTCCTGGTGGAAAACGCGCCACCGAAGCACCGCGGCTTCTGGGGCAGCTTTGCGCCGCTCGGCGTCTCCGTCGGCAATCTGCTGGCGGCCGGTGCGTTCGCGTTGGTGACCCTGCTGCCGCGCGAAGACCTGATGTCTTGGGGATGGCGTATTCCGTTCCTGGCGAGCTTCCTGCTGATCATGGTCGGCATCTACGTTCGCCTGCGCATTACGGAAACGCCAGTCTTTACCGAGGCGGTGGTGGCGCGCGGCAAGGTCGAGCGCAACCCGGCGATGGAAGCGCTGAAGCGACATCCGCGAAATTTCTTCGTGGTGCTCGGTGCGCGGCTGGCCGAAAACGGCCTCGGCTATCTGTTTCCGGTGTTCGGGCTCAGCTACGTCATCACCACGCTCGGCGTACCCGGTCCGATGCTCTAAGCGCGTTGATGTTGGCCTTCGTCATCGAGCTCTTCACCATTGTCGGCTTCGCCTCGCTCTCCGATCGTATCGGGCGACGTCCGGTTTATTTGTTCGGCGCGCTCGCCGGTATCGTCTGGGCGTTCCCGTTTTTCTGGCTGGTCGGCACCAAGGAGTGGATCTGGATCGCGGTCGCCTTCATCGGCGCACGCGCGGTGGTGACGGCGGCGATGTTCGGTCCGCAGGCGGCGTACTTCGCCGAACTGTTCCCGCCGCAGCGGCGTTTTGCCGGATTCGCCTTCGCCCGCGAACTGGGCTCGTTATTGGCCGGCGGACCGGCTCCGTTCGTTGCCGCGGCGCTGGTGGCGTGGTCCGGAAGCTGGTGGCCGGTCGCATGTTACGCAGCACTTCTGGCTGGCCTCACCGCATTCGCGATCTGGAGCGGTCCCGAAACCTACGAGGAGAGCATCACCGTCGACAATACGTCCGACGGCCGGATGCACGCGGCGACCACGGTCCCGCAGCACGCCGCGTAGCCGATGGCGCAGCAACTCCGGATCCTGCAGTCGCTCTGGGCGATGGAGCGGCGGCGGGCGGATAAGCCGGAGTGGCCGCTGCAGACCCAGCTTGAGATGATCCGCGATGCCGGCTTCGACGGGGCCGGCGTCCGCTTCATCGATCCGGCTTTCGCCGGGGAAGTCACCTCGTTCCTGCGCGCGCACGGCATGACCTGGCAGGCGCAATTCTATCCGACCTGCGTCGACGACCTGAAACCGGTGCTGGACCTGGTCGCGCGACTCGGCGCCGACCACGTCAACCTGCAGCCGGACGTGCGACCGCAGCGGCTGGAAGCCTGTATTCCGCTGCTCGAGGGATGGCGGCGGCTGGCTGATGAAGCCGCCGTGGCGGTGCATGTGGAAACCCACCGCGACCGCATGACGACAGACCTGTTCTTCACACTGCAACTGCTGGATTGCTTTCCCGACCTAAGGCTAACTGCTGATGTTTCGCATTATCTCGTCGGCCGCGAATTCGCCTGGCCGGTGGACGAGGTCAATCACGCGATGATCCATCGCATACTTGACCATAGCTGGGGCA
Source organism: Bradyrhizobium sp. TZ2 (assembly GCA_043099345.1). Taxonomy (GTDB): domain Bacteria; phylum Pseudomonadota; class Alphaproteobacteria; order Rhizobiales; family Xanthobacteraceae; genus Bradyrhizobium. The sequence goes on from CP170752.1 coordinate 6,278,786, forward strand.
TCCACGGACGGATCGCCAGCCGTGAACAAGTGCAGATCTCGCTGGATTTTCCGCAGCACCAAGCCTGGGTCGAACTGTTCATGGGCTGGTGGGAATACGCCATCCGCTCCTGGCGCAAGCGCTCAAAGCCCGATGCGGTGCTGACCTTCCTATGCGAACTCGGCCCGCCGCCCTATGCCATCACCGGGCCTGACGGCGCGGAATTGTCGGATCGCTGGCAAGACGCACTGCGAATGAAGGATATGATCAGGGCGCTATGGCAGCGTATCGCGGAAGAGGATACGCGTCCGCGATGACATGCAAGAGGCCGTCAGCATGCTCGGCGTTTCGATATCCGATTCAAACTCGACGAAATCCGGGGCGCTGAGCAGATATTCTCGAGGTTCGAGTCACAGCTGTTGACCCGAGATGGACCTCAGCGCGCTTGACCCGAAATGCAGCACGACGCGGCCAGTTCCTGCGAAAGCCGACCGCGTCGGTGTTAAGGATCAGGCCTCGCCGCCGGCGAAGATATCCTTCTTGATGACCGCGTGAACACCCCAATTTCCATCTACCACTTGGGTGATGCCGAAGTCGACGCCGATCGTAATCAAAGAGATCGCCTCATCCTCGGTCAGCTTCTTGGTTGTCATCAGAAATTTGCGCATCTTGCGGAACGCGTCGCGCAAGGCAAGGTCAACCGACGATTTCGAGTAAATGTCCGACTGTGCCTTGTCCCCCAATTCGGTGAGATAATTGGCGAAGCTAAAGCCGTGCACCAGCCACTCGTCCTTGGTTTCCAGCATCGGATAGTCCAGAGCTTCGAGAGCCGTACCGACGAGATCGGCTTTCTTGTGCAGGATGATCTGGAAGGTGCCGTTCAGCGAGCATTCGATTGCCGTACCGCACAGTTCGGAATCTCCCTGAGAAGCATGCGAGTCGCCAACCGATAACAGGCCACCTTCGACAGCAACCGGATAATACATCGTGGCGCCCTTGCCGATCCGCCAATTATCGATGTTGCCGCCGGTATAGCTCGGCGGAATCGAGTCGACGATATCAGCCTCCTTGGGCGCCAAGCCTATCACGCCGAAATGTGGGCGTATCGGAATGCGCACATTCTTCAAGATGCCGTGGTTCTCCTTGATCGTAGAGTGATCGACTGGAACGCCAGGATAGTCGATGGTTTTGTGAACTACGCCGGAGGGGTCCGTCTGTGGAGTCCATCGGAAATTATACACGGCTTTCGCCCAGTTGCGTTCGCCGGTGGCGTCGACTTCGTAGATCGTGACCACTTCGCGCGGCTTTGGCTCGGTGAGCAGGTCCTTATAGTGAAAGCCCCACCATGCGGCCGCGTTGCTGCCGAAAGCCTTTCCGGGATATTGCGGATTGGCGCAAGGCCGGGGTGTGACGTCGATAATGCGCAACTCGATCACGTCACCCTCCTGGGCGCCGCGTACGTAGACCGGGCCCGTGCAGATATGCACGCCAAGGCCCTCGCCGGCGCCACGCCCAAACAGCGAGGCATCCATCGGTCCTGCGCCGCGTCGGTTTACGCCCTTCTTCTCCTTGGTCCACAGGAACACGCTTTCGGCGCCGGGATCGCCCTTCACCATGCGCTCGGCGTCGTCGTTGGCATGGTGGGTTAATGCCTCAATGGTGATGAAGTCGCCTGAATCGATCTCGACCTGCGGTTTCAACTTCTTGCTGAAATAGCCCCAATGCACTGTATCGGCATTCGCCGGCAAATGGTGATAGGACCGCTTAGCTGGTTGGTTCTTCTCGGCGGCCGCCGCCATCTGCGGCGTCACCAGAGAAATGCCGCCCGCAGTCATCGCCGCCGCGCCCCCGGCCGCGGCGAAGCTGGACCTCAAGAACGACCGGCGTTCCCGATCGAGCGTTTCCTTGAACTTGCGGTGGTGCAATTCGAATTCCGGACAGTTCTTGTCGTCACCCGCGCACATCGGATCTCTCCTGGTTTGAACATGCATTTTCCGCGCACCTTCATCCCATCGCAGTTCATCGGAACAGTCAAACCTGTGCACCGCTATTTGACTGTTGGACGGCGAATGCCTGCCTCGCCGCATAACGAAGCCAAAGGGTTAAATAGACGCTCGCCTATTACTTAAGCATTGTGTGCTCAAACTTTGAGAAACACGGACATTGCTTGAGCGCCAAGAGTGTCCAGCGCTGCCATGCAATAAATTCTTGGCAATGGTGGCTCTGAAGACCGCGAAAAATGACAGGTGTTGAAGTTCTGACATCAATACTGTCGCGCGCTGATAACGTGGTCGAATGATGGACGATGTCTGTCATGGGCGCCAGGAGCGGCCGTCCTTTCGATCTCATCGCAAATCGGAACCGAAGATCATGTCAGGGACAAGCAAGACCACTGAGGGGACAAAGATCAGTATCAAGGTCACCACGGTGACGGCGATCAAAAACGGCATCGAGTCCCGGGTGTACTCGCTGATTGGACAACGCAGCACCTGGCAGGCGACGAACATGGCGGCGCCGACGGGCGGCGTGTAGTTTCCGATCGTGGCAGCAATGATAAACACCAGTCCGAAATGCACCGGATCAATGCCGTACTTCGTCACCAACGGAAGGAAGATGGGCGTTAGCATGATGATGAGCACCGAGCCTTCCATGAAGGTGCCCGCGATCAGGATGAAGAGCACGATTAGCACCATTACAATGTGTGCGTTGTCCGTCACGCCCAGCATCCAATCCGAGATCACCTCGGGTATTCGCTCGAATACGATGCCGTAACCAAAGATGGCCGAGAGCGCGAGCAGGAACATGACGGCCCCGACATCGACCAGGCTGCCTTCGATGGCTTCACGGAAACCCGCGAACGTCAGCATCCGGTAAGCGAAAAATCCGACCGCCACCGCATAGATGACTGCGAAGGCGCCGATCTCCGATGGCGTGAAGATGCCGTAACGCAATCCCGCCAACAGCATGATGGGAAACAGGATCGCCCAGATGCCACCCCACGACGCCAGCAGGATTTCACGCGCAGTCGCCCGCGTCTCGCGTTCCGGCCCGTAGCCGCGGCGGCGGGCGGTGATTGCAATCGCAACGGCGAGAGCTGCCCACAGCATGAGGCCCGGAATAATGCCGGCGGCAAACAGCCGTCCGATCGAGACCTGGCCGACTGTACCATACAGTATGAAACCAATCCCGGGGGAATGATTGGCGCCAGCAGAGAACTCTACGAAATCGCGCCGGCCGCGTAGCCGCGGGCATAGCCGCGCTTGAGCATCTGCAAACCGATGATGCGGGCATTCATGGCGGCGTCGGCAATCGAGGATCCCGTCACCCCGCTCATCAGCGTTGAGAGTGCAATAGAGGTCTGCGCCAGACTGCCATGCATTCTTCCTGTCAGTACCGTGGCCAGCTTGAGCAGGTTGGTCGTGATGCCGGAGTTGTTGAGAAAATTGCCAGCGAGGATAAACAGCGGAACCGCAAGCAGCGCAAAATTCTGCGTCTCGGTTACCGTCACCTGTATCGGGATTGTTGCCGGCAGTTCCGAACTGCTGGATGAAGAACAGCGCGCCGGCAATTCCAATTGCGAAGGCAACTGGCATTCCGATCAGCATCAGTACCGTGAACGCAATGAATACGATCAACATGGCTATGCGCGTCGGATCATATGATGTCGACGGCGCGATATTCGGCGCGCTCGCCCTGGAGTTCTCCGCGGATCTTGAGCGCGGTTGTCACGATCAGCAGCGCCGCGCCAACCGGCAAGCTCATTGTGACCCAAGAGTAGCTGACTTCCGGAATGCCCTGGAAGCTGCGTACCCGACTGATCCACGATAAATAGGCGCCCATCACGAGGAGGTAAAACAGGAACGCGGTGATCAATGCGTAATTCACCATACGGAGGGCCGTCTGGAGCTTGTCCGGCAGGCGATTGGCGAAAACTTCGATGGCCATCATGCTATTCTTCCGCCAGGCAATGTCGGCGCACAGAAAGCAGGCCCAGGCGAACAGGGCGGTCGAAACATCCGTCGACCAATTGATCGGATGGCCCAGCATCCGCATGACGCCGCCAAGAAAGATAAGGATTACCATCACGATGAGAAACACGGAAGCGATCCATGCCTCGGCGGCGCATACACGCTGGTAGATTTTCTGCATTCAGCGGAACCTACTTGCCGATTTCCTTGTGCACCGCGTTCTTGGCGTCAGTGATCTTCAGGACCTCGAACGCTTTGTCGCCGGCCTTCCGGAAAGCGGCGAGATCGACATCCTTGTTGATCGTCATCCCGCGAGACTTCAATTGCTGCTCGACTTCCGTCTCCAGCCTCAAGATCTGACGTGATGTCTCCTCTCCGGCTCGATCGGCCTCTTCCACCAGTGCGTCCTGATACTCCTTCGGCAGGCTGTAGAACCACTTGGCGCTGACGACCTCGAAGTTGACCAGCATGATGTGCCTTGTCTCATTAGCGACTTTAAGCACCTCGTAGATCCGGCCGCCTGGAATGTTGTTGTAAACCAGTTCGACACCATCGATCGCCCGCTGCTGCAGTCCCGGGTACATATCGCCGAATGCCATCGCTACCGGCACGGCGCCAAGCGCGCGTATCGACTCTTGCCAAATCGGCGCCGGCGGCGTGCGGATGCGCAGGCCCTTCAGATCGTCCGGCGTCTTTATCGGCTTGTTCGTAAAGAAATGTCGATAGCCTTGCACCCAGTTGAAAGACACCACCTTGAGCCCGAACTTGGTCGCGAGTTCTTCCTGCCATTTTGCGACGGTCGGCGCTTTGCGCAGCTTGGCAACCTCTTCCAGCGTCTCGACGAAATAAGGTCCGTTCATCACGGCGATGCCGGGAACGTAGTTTCCCATACGCGCGGCGTCGGTGTTCTGGCCGATATTGGCTCCCTGCCTGATCTGCTCGATGATGTCTTCCTCGAGACCCAGTTGCGCGGAATGGAAGACATCGATCTTGAGACCGCCATTGGTGCGCTGCTCGACGGCTTTGGCCCATTTCAGAAAGCCGTCGTGGTATGGCTCCTTCGGGCCAAGCACGTGATTGAATTTTAGCGTGAATGTTTTCGGTGCCTGAGCCAAAGCATTCGAACAGCCGAGCGCCCACAGGCCCAGCGCAGCGCACGTGATTGCAGCCAAATTCTTCATCACATCCTCCCTGCGGCTTCGTGCCGGCGCCTGCTCCGTGCCCTGGTATTTTTCTTACGGGCGGCCATTCTGCCGATGGTTTGTCGCCGAGGCCGATGCTCTACCAAATAAAACTAGGTAGACTTTGCTTTCAGCGAAGGTCACCGCGAGGGTAAATTCCGCCAAGGCAAAGTCCGTTCCACGGCCCGTCGATGCTGCGAAAGATACGGACCAGAGTATCGTCCGCGTCGCACCGGTTTGCATCGCAGCACGACGCACCAGCTGCTCGAGTCTCGTCGCGAAGGCCATCGTGGCGTTTCCGCCGGAGGCTAAACTCAAGGGCGCCTGCTGCCGCGGATGCGCCACGGACCATCACGACGCAAGCGGCGTTTGCCGCGGAACTCGATCGCGTTCGGGTGTCCGGCTACGCCTATGAAGACGAAGAGCATATCGAGGGTATTCGATGCATAGCAGCACCGGTGTTCGCCTATTCGGGACGCGTGGTCGGCTCACTATGCGTTGTCGGACCGGGGAGCCGAATGACACGTCAGAAGCTTAGGGAACTTGATCCTGAAGTCCTGACGCTCGGCGGGACGCTGTCGAAGAGAATCGGCTGGCGGCGCGCTTCATCGAAACACTGAGCCATCCGGCGTTCCAACGATAGTTGCATTGAATAGTAGAGACGAAAGTCCCCTTTGCGCCGATATTGTCGCAAAAGTCGAAAATCGAGCGACCCGGAAAATCTCTCGAAAGTTGGTCTTTGGGCTTCTCCGCCGCGCAGTGTCGCTTTTCAACGCCACCACGGAGGTCCCTGGTCGATTTTGGATGAAGCCATATGGTCCCCTCACGTCGCTGCTCGCAAAACGCATCAGCGGCTCTAAAAAATTTCGTTCGTCCCCCAAAAAGACTTTTGCAACAAAATCCGCCAGTAGCAGTCATTCTCGAAATGACTAACCTCGAAAGGTCGCGATTGCGCGAGCGGCGCATCGGGGAACTCGCGCCGCAGGGATGAGTTTATTCTTATGTCCAAAAGTACCAATCCGGAGGGAAGCCATGGAGCATCTCCGCTATCCGAACGAAAGCACCGAGTATCGTGCCGCAAGAAACGCGCTTCTGAACGAAGAGATCGCACTACGTGCCCAGATAGAAGCCGTTGCAGCCAAACGCCGCGCACTGCCGCTAGGTGGCAAGGTACCAGAGGACTATCTATTCGAGCGGATAGGCAGGAATGAAACGCCGGAGAAGGTGAAGATGTCCGAGCTCTTCGGTCCGCACGACACGCTCATTCTGTACAGCTTCATGTATGGACCCGAGCGCGAGCTTCCGTGTCCGGGCTGCACGCATTTGCTTGATGGGCTCGACGGCGCGGCACGGCACACGGGCCAGCGAGCGGCACTTTACATCGTCGCAAAGTCTTCAATCGCTCGTCTTGCCGCGTGGGCCCATGAACGCGGCTGGGACCATCTCTCGCTTATATCAACCGCGGGCAATAGCTATGACGCGGATTATTTTGGTGACACGTCAAAGTTTCCCAAGGGATTGCGGGCACAGCATCACGTTCCAGACGGCGAGAACTGGGACGAGACGATATTCAACGTCTTCCAAAAAACATGACGGAGTAATCCGTCACTTTTGGGGCTCGGAGATGAGCTTCGCGCCAACGGAGCCGAAGCAACACCATCGCGCTGGAGATCTGGTCGACCCCTTGTGGGGTCTGCTCGATATGACACCCGAAGGGCGCGGCGACTTTTTCCAAAGGTGAACTACGATTAAACGCAGGCAGGTCGTTCGACCGGGTTCGTCTCACGACGATATTGCTCTATCAGCAACAGCCGCGCTTCTTGTCGCCGTCGGGTGCAGCAAGTACCCGGCATTGCCTGCGCCCTCTCTTCTTTGGGCGGACTAGTCGTTAACAGCTCGGGCGCACTGCGCCGCGAGATTGCGGAGTCGTATTCTGTGGAAGCCACGTCATTGCGAGCGAAGCGAAGCAATCCATCTTGTGCGAGCTGACAATGGATTGCTTCGCTTCGCTCGCAATGACGGTCCCTTAATTCGGAATAATTCGCAACAATTCGCAACAAATCGCTCCTGCAAGTGAGTGGCGATTGCGCCTCCAATGCTTGCCTTTAATCTTGGCCGACGCCCTGCTAAACCGCCGCCTATGAGTCCTGCCCACACCATCAAATCGAACGTCGCGGCGATCTCGATTTTCGCGAGCGCCGGGATGGCCGCGGCCAAATTCGCGGTCGGCATCGCGATCGGCAGCCTGGCGCTGATCTCCGAAGCCCTGCACTCCTCGGTCGACGTGATCGCGACCATCATCACCTGGCTGGTGGTGCGGGTCTCCGACCAACCGGCCGATAAGGAGCATCATTACGGCCACGGCAAATTCGAGAGCCTGTCGGCGCTCGGCGTCATCGCGCTGCTTTACGTGCTGGCCGGCGGCATCCTGGTCGAATCCTGGAGCCGTCTGAGCGAAGGCGCGCCGCCGCCGACGCTCTCGGCCATTCCCTTCGTGGTGCTGGTGGTCGATATCGCCGTCAATTTCTGGCGCGCGCGGGCGCTGCATCGCACGGCTCGCGCGACCCGAAGCCAGGCGCTGGCGGCCGACGCGCTGCATTTCGCCTCCGACGTGCTCGGCTCGACCGCCGTTATCATCGGGCTGGTGCTGACCGGCCTCGGCTTTGCCTGGGGCGACTCGGTCGCCGCCATCGCCGTCGCCCTGATGATATCGATCCTGGGCCTGCGGCTCGGACGCTCCACCGTCGAAACCCTGCTCGATCGTGCACCCGACGGCGTATCGGAGAAGGCCACCGCCGCCATCCGCTCGGTGCCGGGCGTGGTCGGCGTCGAGCGCGTGCGCGCACGCATGGTCGGACCGACGCACTTCATCGACGCCATTGCCAAAGTGCCGCGCACATACCCGATCGACCGCGTTGAGGCGATCAAGAAGACCGCGCAGAATGCCGTCACCGAGGCGCTGGGCGACGCCGATCTGACGTTTACCGCCGTGCCGGTCGCGCGCGACAATGAGAGCGTGCGGGAGCGCATCATGGTGATCGCCCGCAATTCCGGCCTCGCCGTCCACCATGTCACCGTGCACGACCTCGGTGGCAAGCTGACCGTCAGTATCGACCTCGAAGTCGACGGCGACATGGAACTGACCGCCGCGCACGACATCGCCCATGGGTTGGAGCGCAGCATCCGCGAGGATTTCGGCGAGGATGTCGAAGTCGACACCCATATCGAGCCGCTCGAACCGGAACTGCCGCATGGCACAGACGCCGCGCCCGAGCGCGTCGAAACCATCAAGGCCGCACTGTCGCGCTTTGCCGGCATTGGCGCGATCCACGACATCCACAATGTGCGGGTCCGCGACACCGACGCCGGCGAGATCGTCAACTTCCATTGCCGCGCCGCGCCGTCGATGAGCGTCATCAAGGTGCACGAGAACGTCGACGAGATCGAGCGCGCGCTGCGTCGCGCATTTCCGACCATCAAGCGTGTCATCAGTCACGCCGAGCCGCCGCGCGCGTAGTTTTGCGGCGCTCGTTCCCGTTTCGGACTCGCATTCGGACTCCCGATTCCCCGCTCGACAAGATTTATTTCGCGTTAACGAATCGTTGACTCTCGACAGCCCGGGAAAACTGGATTCAAATCGCTATGATTCGGAAGCGACGTGGGGTTGTTCCGGACATTGTGCAAAGAGCCTTCGGCGGGGGTCTACAGCATGGCGCGCGCGCATGCGGCGAACGCGTGCGTCCAATCCGATTCGATCAAGGGATTGGCGCAGTCGATCGCGAAACCTGCCTACCACCGGCTGCTGACGGCAGAGCCGGCGCTTCGCCGCGCCGTGCCCACACTCATCATTGCCTTCCTGATCACCATCTGCCTCGGCGCGTTCGTCCAGGTGATCGACCAGAGCCGGCAGAAGCGCGCCGCGATGAAGCGCGACCTCTCTGCCCTCACCGACCTCTTGGCCGAACGCCTCGATCGCCTTGCTTCCGTGCGGCAGGACCGCGCGGCCGCTATCGAACGGCTGCAGGGCCTGCTGCCCGACATGATTCCCGGCTGGGCTGTTGCCTCCGGCCGCCATGTCATCATTACCGGCGCCGATTACCGCGTTCTGGGCCGCATCCCCGTCGAAACCGGCCTCAGCGGCAACGACCGCGTGCTCGACGTGATCAGCACCGCGCAATTGCTGGCCGCGCCCGCGCAGCAGGGCATCGTCAACGACATGACGCTTCCGAACGGCCGCGGCGCCATGGCGATTTCGCGGCTGATCAAATCGCTGCCCGGCCAGGTCATCGTTATCCAGGAAAAGAACGACCCGTTCTGGGGCTCGGATGCGGCGCTGTCGGTGACGCTGTCCGCAACCACCGGGTTCGTCGTGCTGATCCTCGGCTTCGCCTTCCACTGGCAATCGACCCGCGCCCGCGAAGGCGACCTCATCAATGACGCGGTACGCGGCCGGATCGATACCGCGCTCAATCGCGGCCGCTGCGGATTGTGGGACTGGGACCTGTCGCGCGGCAGGATATTCTGGTCGCAGTCGATGTTCACCCTGCTGGGGCTCGAGTCCCGCAACGACCTCCTCACCTTCGGCGAAGTCAACGCGCTGGTGAAATCCGACGACATCGATCTGTTCGCGATCGCCGACCAGATGATCCAAGGCAAGCTCGACCACATCGACCAGACCTTCCGCATGCAGCACACCGGCGGCCATTGGATCTGGCTGCGGGTACGCTGCGAACTCAGCCACACCTCGGCCGACGGCGGCCTGCACCTGATCGGAATTGCCGTCGACATCACCGAGCAGAAGAGCCTCGCCGAAAAAACCGTAGAAGCCGACTTGCGGCTGCGGGATGCGATCGAGACCATCCCGGAAGCCTTCGTGCTGTGGGACGCGGAAGATCGCCTCGTGCTCTGCAATTCGCATTTCCAGCGCCTGCACAAGTTGCCGGACTCGGCGGTGACGCCCGGCACGTCCTATGAAACCGTGATCGAAGTCGGCAGCATGCCGGAGGTCCGCACCAGACTGCAGGAGACCGGCGCGCAAGCGCCGGGAGCGCGCACGTTCGAAGCGCAGCTCGACGACGGCAGCTGGCTGCATATCAGCGAGCGCCGCACCAAGGACGGCGGCTACGTCTCCGTCGGCACCGACATTACCCGCATCAAGGAGCATGAACAGAAGCTGATCGAAAACGACAGCCGCCTGCGCGCCAACGTGCTCGACCTCAGGCGCTCGCAGGCCGAGCTTGCCGACCTCGCGGAAAAATATTCGCAGGAAAAGAATCGCGCCGAGGAAGCCAATCAGGCCAAGTCCAAGTTCCTGGCCAATATGAGCCACGAACTGCGCACCCCCCTCAACGCCATCATCGGCTTTTCCGAGATCATGGGCAGCGGCATGTTCGGCGTGCTCGGCTCCGACAAGTATCAGGAGTACTGCCACGACATCCTCACCAGCGGGAAATACCTCCTCGAAGTCATCAACGACATCCTTGACATGTCGAAGATCGAGGCCGGCCGCATGAAGCTCGACATGGAGCAGCTCGACCTGTCGAAGCTGCTGGCGGAGTCGGTGCGCGTGGTGTCCGGGCGCGCCGAGGACAAGCACCTGACGCTGGACGCCGATATCGGAAGCACGATTTCCGTGATGGCCGACCGCCGCGCCGTCAAGCAGATCTTCGTCAACCTGCTGTCCAACGCGGTGAAGTTCACCCCGGACGAAGGCCGGGTAACCGTACGCAGCCACGTGCTTCCAGATTCAATCGTTCTCATGATCGCCGATACCGGCATCGGCATCGCTCCGGCGTCGCTGCGGCGGCTGGGCAAGCCGTTCGAACAGGTCGAGAGCCAGCTCACCAAGACGTATCAGGGCTCGGGGCTGGGACTTGCCATCGCGCGCTCGCTGACCAGCCTGCATGGCGGGACGATGCGGCTGCGCTCGAAGCTCGGCACTGGCACCGTCGTGCGCATTACGCTGCCACGCGATCCGCAAGAACCGGAAGCGAAAATCTCCGAAGCCGCGTAACTTTCGCGTTTTCTTCACGCGAACCGGTACCCCCGGATCAAGTCCGGGGCAGGCTTTCGCTCGAAAACGCTCCGCTTACGCCAGGGTTGGCGCGACTTCGCGGGAGACCTGCACCAGCGCCGCAATCAAGGGCGTCATCGGGTCGCGCTGCGGGATCACCAGCCCGATGCTGTAGTCGACGACGGGATCGACGATCGGAATACTGCGGACCGCATCGGCCAACCCAAGCGTCTCCGCGAGCTTCGACGGCATCACGCTTGCCCAGCGCCCGGTCTTCACATGCGTATAGAGGACCAGCAGCGAGTTCGACGTCAGCGTCGGCGTAGCCTCCGCGCCGACCGAACTCAGCGCACGGTCGATGATGCGCCGGTTCTGCATGTCCGGCGTCAGCAGGCACAGCGGAACCTGACCGACTTCCTTCCAGGTGACCTGCTCGCGATCGCCAAACATGGCGTCGGGCGCCGTGAGCAGGCGATAACTCTCGTTATAGAGCGGAATGGTCCGAACCCTTCCGATCGGCTCGTTCTCGATATACGTCAGCCCCGCATCGACCTCGAGGTTTTCCAGCAGGCCCAGCACGTCGGCCGACGTACAGGACCGGATGCGAAACAGCACGTCGGGGTGCCGCGCGCGGAACGGCGTCGTCAGCGACGCCACCATGCCGAGCGCCGTCGGAATCGCGGCGATCCTGATCTCGCCCGAGAGCTTGTCCTTGAGGCTGTTGATTTCCTGCTTCATCGCACGGGTATCGCCGACGATCCGCCGCGCCCAGTCGAGCGTGCGTTCGCCTTCTGGCGTAAAACCCTGAAACCGGGAGCCGCGCTGCACCAGCATGACGCCGAGGATTTCCTCGAGCTGCTTGAGGCTGGTCGACATGGTCGGCTGAGTGACGCCGCAGGCCTCCGCGGCCCGCCCGAAATGCCGCTCCTTTGCAAGCGCCAAGAGAAGTTCAAGCTTGTCGATCAATGAGAAAGCCTCAGAAATGGTGGTCGTAAAGACGGTCGCCTGATGACCACAAATAGCACGGCCGAGCGGGCTTCAATACTTCAAAAGCGGCGTCCGGCCCGCACCATCACGGGGACCAATTGGATTCCCGTATAGGCCCATTTTCGGGCCCTATCGGCCGCCCTTTCCAGACAACCAGCAGACAAGCGTCAGCGAGCTCGCGGCGCGAAGCACCCGGAGTTATGGAGCTACGATACCCTCTGAAATCAGAGGGCGGAGGGAAAGCCGGGTGCCCGGAGCACCCGTGGGGGGACCAGTTGGGTGATAGCTTCATTGGATGGACCTCCGATGAACGTTATCGGGCCTCGAATGATCATTTCGGAGGCGGCCCGATTCGAATTGGGCCATCGCTGCTGGTTGATCCCTGCGGAGACGGCGTCGCCGTGTCGGTGCCGGCTTGATACCAAGGGTTAGCCATGCATTCGTCGAGCGTGCCAGATGCCGAGGCCTGGCATTGCTGAAAGCTGGTAAACGTACAGTTGCTCCAGCCGGGATAGTCGTCACCCTGAAGGCAATAAGGATACTGCGTGGAGACCTGGGCAGATCCGCAAGTTGAATACAGACCCCCAGCGAGAATAGACAGCGCCCACGCTCCAATCCATGTTCCTGTCGCTTGCATCGCTATCTCCACGAGCTGTCTTTATGTTTTGGCGGTGATCGCTTCCAGCACCTCAAGTCTCAACTTGCTCAGTAGTAATTGCGGAAATACTCGGCAGCGTACGGGGGCTGGCCAAACATATTGACGGGGTCGCCCATCAGCAGCGCGCCAGCTTGCGTCTTGTAGTCGGCGGAGACGTCATCGACTTGCGGTAGCGGCTGGCTCAATATGCTGCGATAGTTCTGATAGGCATCCTTGGTGCCGATAAAGACGCAGACGCAGTGCTGGGGCTCGGCATAAAGATACCGGACGTCGCCACCGCCGAGGTCATGGATTACGAAGCGGTGCGACGGCAGCGCGTGCATTGCCTTCTTGCCGGTGGCATCGTTGGCGAAATGAACCCTAAATCCTGCGGAGGACAGATAGAAACTGTTCTTATCAAGAAATGGTTTGCTGGGCGATTCCAATGCCAGCAGGGGCATGCAATGCAAAAGCGCGATAGTGCTGAACATTGCAAGGGAGACACGGCCTACCGTGGCTGAACCGCTTACTGCTCTCATGCTTTCAACATCCAATCTTGTCTGTATGCCAAAGCCCGCAAGAAGGATCATGCACCTGATCCCCCAAGCCAAAGATGGATAACTGCCGGCGGTATCGTTCGGCGGGGTAGATGCGGATTAAGCGTGCCGGCACTTACCACCAGCCCTTGCCTGTATTTTTGGCCCGCAAAAGCCTTCGCTTCATCCTCCGTCAAAAAGTTTCGCTCCGCCGCGGTGACCCTCGTGCATCTGCTCTCTTTTTTGACTTCGGCAACACAAACGAGACGTACCAGGTTTTGCGAGGTTCAAACGACATAGAACAATACGTACCTAGCTCAAACATGTGGCCGTCTTGAACGCGCGTAAGGCGCATGGAGTTCAGCGGGCAGCGCGTAACTGAAGATGTGAGAGCCCGAGCGTGACATTCAGGGCAACCGATCCTTCGACGGAGACCGGCTGCAAAGCGAAGCTTCTTCCAGAGCCCCCGATCAAGACGTTCACGCCGGCTCCCAGACCCATGCCAACCTCCCCCGTGGCACCGACGTATTCGCCGGCGAGAGCTCCCGGTGGAGGGCCGGCGGTCGGAGCGAGCACGGCCCAGCCCAGAACGCCGCCTGCCGAAATGCCGAGATCGATACCAACAGTATTGAGCGCACCCTCATAGAGTTGCACGGGGAATGGCGGATTTTGAACGAAACGGCACTCCATCGATTGATGGCCGAAGATAACGAAGCCAATGCTCGGGTTGAGCTTGCACGACAGCATTCCGACCTGCGTCCAAGTCTTGGGCGCCTGGGCCATCGCTGCCTGAGCGCTTGTCAAGAGAGCTGCGGCGAGGATCAAGGATCGAAGCATTTCGGTTCTCCATGGTGTGCTGCCGATTGTTTGATAGGTCGTTCGCTACGGCTACCTCAGTAACAAGGCGGATAAGGATAATAGCCGCACGTCGGCGGGGGATACGGGCGGTAATAGGGAGCGCCGTAGGCAGCAGCACCATAGGCAGCCGCGCCCATAGCGCCGGCATACATCGCCCCGCGGAAAGCCGAGCGGCGGGCAACGCCGGCAAACGACAGGGGCGTAAGCGGTCGGCCGATGATGTCGATGAAAACCGCCGCCGGTCCGTCTCCGCCAGAAAGATCGCCCTCCAGGGTCTGGACGCTGAAACTCAGCTTGTCGCCTTCGAGCTTCGGATTCTTCAACACAACCACTGCATCCTTCACCGAACCGTCCTTGCCCAGGACGGACACTGTTGCGTTAGGCGGGTTCTTCGCAAAGCTGTCTTCACCCGAGGCCCATTCCGCGATTACGTCTGCGGTGGGCTGGTGACCCGCGGCGCGCACGGGGCGATCGGCAAAAATGATCGAGCTGGGCGTGATGCCGGTCAGCACGAGTGTATCTCCTTGCAGCGTTGCGCCGCGGGAATTGAGGACGAAGAGCGACGGCACGATCTCAGGTTTGGCGGCGGCACTGGGAGTGCCGATCGTCTTCATAGAGGGGACTGCGCGCTTTGGCCAACGGCAGCGATGTTGCCGACCAGTACGATGGCTAGGCTGCACAACCCCGCAATCGGAATGATTTTCACGTTTTTCATGTCTGCCTCTATTGTTGGAAATTCGGTTGGCTTCACTGCAAAGATTCTGGGTCGCCGTTTGTGACTTGTCGCTTCTCAAAGACACGTAGCTCATTCGAAGGGAAAAATTCGCTTCCAGTCGTTCTTCATGTCAGCCACGGTCCACTTGTTCACCGCTGCCGCGTCCAGCGCCACGTCGAGCTTGCCGAAATGCGAGTGGCGGTCGTAGGCATATTCGCGCTCTGCGTCGGTGTGGTGGACGATCAGGCCGAACCGCGCGCCACTGGCGCCGAGCGTCGTCCATTGCAGCATTTCGAGATCGCCGTCGGAATTGCCGAAGGCTGCGATCGGACGACGGCCGATGTGCTCGTTGATGCCGATCGGCTTCCCGGTCTTGTCGTCGATGAAGTTGATGTCAGGCAGCCGGAAGAGCGTCGGCGCACCGTCCTTCATCTCGAATCGGGTCTTGATCGACGATCCGATCACCTGCTCCGGAGGTATTCCGTAGATCCGCTCGGTCCAGGGCCGCATGAACTCGATACCGCCGCCTGATGCGATGAAGGTCTTGAAACCGTTGGCGCGCAGGTAGGCCAGCAACTCCAGCATCGGCTGGTAGACCAGTTCAGTATAGGGCCGCTTGAAGCGGTGATCACGCGCGGTCGCCAGCCAATCCGTGACGATCTTCTCGAACTCCGCCGTGGTCATGCCGGCATGCGTCACCGCAATCAGTTCGACCAATCCCTTTTCGCCGGACGCGGCCAGCGCTTTCAGGTCACCGTCCAGCACCGCAGCGAACGGCTGCTTGGTCTTCCATTCCGGATGCGCGGGCGCCATGACCTTCACGCGGTCGAGCACGAAGGCCAGTTGCACATACATCGGCTGCTCGATCCAGAGCGTGCCGTCATTGTCAAAGGTCGCGATGCGCTGATCGACCGGTACGAAGAAGGGCCCGCCTTGCGTCGTGACGCGCGCGACGAAGTCGAGGATCGACGATTTGGTCGCGCCGTCGTTCCAGGACGGCAATGGATCGAGTTGCGTCTGCGCCGATGCGAGGCGATACGACGCGGAAAAGAAATGGGATGGTCGCGAGTGACGTGAGCAGAAAGCGACGATTAAAAA
Source organism: Bradyrhizobium sp. TZ2 (assembly GCA_043099345.1). Taxonomy (GTDB): domain Bacteria; phylum Pseudomonadota; class Alphaproteobacteria; order Rhizobiales; family Xanthobacteraceae; genus Bradyrhizobium. The sequence goes on from CP170752.1 coordinate 6,294,758, forward strand.
GAGGAATGCGAGTCGTGCTCATTTTCAAGCTCCCGTGTACAACGAGGTGAATGAAGGGGTGTCCCCGAGCGCAACCCGCCCGGGGACACATCAGAGCCTAGTTTCCGGTCGGCATCGGAATAGTGACGCCGTCCTTCGCCAGTGACTCTCGCATGAACTGGAACTTTTCATAGTTCGAGAGCGTGATCGGCCCCGTGTAGCCGTAGCTCTGCACCTTGCGCGGTGGGTACTGCACAAAGGTACCCATCACCTTCTTCAGCTCTTCGCCCATGACCACGCCCATCCAGGTGCGCTCCGTGAAGTTGTTCATGAAGATGTCGTAACGCTCCTGCGGGTCCTGCCAGAGATCGAACACCTGCGGCACGGTGGCGACATATTTCTCGGCGCCCTTCCAGCCGAGGTTGGTGTCCACGGCGAGGCCGCCGGTCGAAGCGCCGTCGTCGCCACGCAAGTTGAACACGAACTTGTAGTTGGCATAGCGGATCGCACCCGGCGACAGCTCGTTTTCCGTGAAGTAGAACCAGGTAGTGCGCGCGGACTTGCCCGTGCCGAACATGAGCGGCGACATGTCGTAGCTATCGAATATGATCGGCTGACCGGCACGATCTTGCGTCGGCAGCCTGGCTCCACCCACGGCGGCAAAGGTGGCCATCAGGTCGAGCCCGCCCACAACATCGTGGGTCTTCGAGTTGGGCGCGATCTTTCCAGGCATCCACGCGATGGCGGGAACACGGTTGCCACCTTCACGCAGGGTCCCTTTGGTTCCTCGGAACGGCGTGTAGCCGGCGTCGGGATACACATCTTGCCAGGCGCCGTTGTCAGTGGTGTAGAACACCAGCGTGTTGTTGGCGTTCGGGAGCGAGCGGATTTTATCCATGATGCGCCCGATCCGCGCGTCGAGTTCGACGACTGAATCGGCGTATTTGCTCTTTGACAGGGACTTATGGATGTAGTCCGGGTGCGGCAAATTCGGCTGGTGCACCTTCATGAAATTGATGCTCATGAAGATCGGTTCGCGGGAGTTCGCGTTGCGGTCCAGATACTCGATCGCAGCTTTTTCGACGTAGCCGTCAAAGAATGGAATGCCGACAACGCCTTCCTTGCCGTTGACCACGGGCGTATCGACGTATTGGCCGTTGATCTTGAAATCCTCACGTACCGGTCCACCGGCATTGCCAGACAACGAGCCTTTGGTCACGCGCTGGAACATGGCGCGCAGGTCCGCAGGCATGTCCGGGAACCAGGTCGGATCGGCGTATGTGTAGGCGTTGAGATGATAGAGCCCGCAATACTTCATCTCGTCGTAGCCGTGGGCAGTGGGTAACGCATAGTCGGACTCGCCGAGGTGCCACTTGCCGGTGAAGAAGGTCTTGTAGCCGCCGGTCTTGAGCACTGACGCGAGTGTCCATTCCTCCCGCGGCAGACCGCCTGGCTGGCCCTGAAAGGCCACAGTGGTCATGCCGCTGCGGTTCGGAAAGCGACCGGTCTGCATGGCTGCGCGGCCGGGCGTGCAGCTCGGCTGTGCGTAGAAGGAAAAGAACGACATCCCTTCCGCTGCAAGCCGATCGATGTTCGGCGTTGGCATGCCGCGGCCGACACCTCCACCATACGGACCAAGGTCACCATACCCGGTGTCGTCCGAAATGATCATGATGATATTGGGCTTGCTTGGCTGTTGCTGTGCCTGCGCTTGACCGAACTGAAGCCCGTCGAGGGCAAGGGCGGCTGCAAGCATGGTGCCGGCGAGCAACGTCTTGCGTCGGTCAATGCCGAGGATCGCGGCTTTTTCGTTGGTACTTTTCATTTCCTTCTCCTGTTTGACAACTTCCGTGCTTCTCAGGTTCTCACGACGTTCTTCGGATACAACGAAATCCAAGATGGCTGGTGGATGTATCGACCGGCTCGGCATGCCGCGCCGCAGGCCGGTAGCGACGGCAGTAATTGGGCGCGCAAAGATGCGAACCGCCCTTGATGACCTTGCGGGGAATTCTGCTGACGGAATGATGAAGGTCAAAGCTATCTTCTTCACGCCCGCCGCGCGGATTCTTCGGAATGCAGCACGCCTTCTTGGCATCGGCTGTGTGTTTTGGCGAATACCAGTCGGTGGTCCACTCCCAGGCGTTGCCGATCATGTCGTGGACGCCATAACCATTCGCTGGAAACGCGGTCACCGGCGAGGTTCGAGCGAAACCGTCGCTCAGGGAATTTTCGGCCGGAAAGTTTCCTTGCCAGGTGTTGGCCATGTGGCGTCCGCCTTGCACGAACTCGTCACCCCAGGCGTATTCGGCGGCCTCCAATCCTCCGCGGGCCGCAAACTCCCACTCTGCCTCTGTGGGTAAAGCCTTGCCGACCCAATTCGAATAAGCGAGGGCATCGTCGAACGTGATGTGAACGACAGGATGGTCATCCAGTCCATTGATATGGCTTTCGGGACCGTAAGGATGCCGCCAGTTGGCTCCCCGCATAAGGGTCCACCATTGGCTCCAGTCTTGAGGATTCGAAAGACGCTCGGGCTGAACGAAAACCAATGAGCCGGCGAAAATCAGTTCGGGAAGAGCGTCCGGATAGTTCGAAGGGTCGGGCGCGACTTCCGCAAACGTCACATGGCCCGTTGCGCTCACGAATTCGCGAAACTGCCGGTTCGTCACGGGATAGCGGTCCATCCAAAAGCCGTCCACCGTGACGCGGTGCGACGGAGCTTCTTCCGGATAGTGCTTGTCCGATCCCATGCGGAAAGTGCCACCGGGTATCCAGATCATCCCTTCGGTCTGCGAAGGACCGACGGTGACGTCAGCCTTGAACGTGGTTGCAGGGAAAAGCGTTGTCATTTCGCGCGCTGCCTCCCGATCGATCGTCAAAATTGCGATCCAGCCGGGGACACGCTACGCAGTAGCCCTGTCACAGGCTATTGGACCGTGGTCCAACATCAGAGCGATCGAGCCAGCGTCACTGCGGCGGAGCTTGCGGCCTACGCGCATGAATTGCACCGCGGGGCCATCGGTCGGCCGTTTCCGTCAAGCGAAACATTCTCCGTTGATTTTGCTTACAAATTCCTCAACGGACGAAGCAGGATGTACGCCCGCAAAAGTGTGGTAAGGTTGCAAAGCGGGCAGATTACGCTGTTTGTGAATTTTACAATTTGTAGCGTTTTGAGTGGCAGCGTTTTTCATTATGACTACGACGCGCTTTGTCGTGTGGAGCATCGGCCTCCTTTTTTTGCTCGCGGGGGAAGCCCGCGCTGCGGAGCGTGCGCGCGTTCTTATGCTTCACGCCTTCAACTACTCTTTTCCCTCCACCAGCTTGATCGCGGAGGCCGCTCGCAAGCGGCTGGTCGAGCACTCGAAATCAGTTGAGATCGATGCGGAATTTCTCGACCTGGCTCGAAACACCGACGAGGCGCATTCGCTGCGAACGGCGACGTTTATTCGCGACAAGTACGGGAAGCATCCTCCGGATCTGGTGATCACGCTCGGCAGCAACGCGTTACCATTTGTCATCAAGCACCGAGACCTGCTTCCCGATGTCCCGGTCGTCTTTGCATCCATCTCGCCACAAACCTATGCTGCGATGCGATTGCCACCGAAGATGACCGGGATCATCACTGCGTTCGATCTGGCGAAGACTCTTTCGCTCGCGGAGCGGCTCCAGCCGGATGCTAACAAATTGATTGTCATCGCCGGACCCGGCGCACCGCTTCGCTGATGGCTGCTTGCTGAGCGAGGGAGTTGGTCGGCGGGCGTCACTGTGGGACGCCCGCCGAGTTACCGTCGTACGGTTAATCGCTGCGGCCAGCCGTCTTCATATTCTTAACTTGCTGCATGACCTGTTCCAGGTTGTAGCTGGCCGGGTCCTGCAGCGCCGGGAATTTGACGAAAGTCTCGAGGTGCCTCAGCCACAGCTGTTGTCCGATAGGCAGCAAGTTCCAGTCATAGACATAGGCGGTGGACGGAGAAGCGATCGCCCCGCCCATACCGAACAGCGTCTTCTGCTGCGAGCCAACGGAGACCTCGAAGGGATCGCGCTTGATGTTGACGACCTGCGTCCAGGAGTAGGGCTGCACTCCGGAAACGAAGCCCGCTGGGTTGTCGGACACCATCGCGAAGTACATCTTCCAGTTCTTGTAGCGGACGGCCGACGGCGTTGTGCTGGACCAATACAGGAAGTGGTCGCGTGCCGACGTCTCTGACTTGCCGCTCAGATAGTCGATCTGGTTCACGCCGTCGAGCGTGGTCTTGACGATGCCGGGATACTGCCCGGCCTCGATCCGTTGCTTCAGTCCGTCGCCTTTGGGCCCGCCGGCGATCTCGACGGAAGTCGGGACCCAGTCGAGGGCGGCAAACATTTCGTTCTTGACCGTGCCGGGCTTGATGACGCCGGGCCAGCGGATCACCATCGGAGAGCGCAAACCGCCCTCCCAGGTGCTTAGCTTGCCGCCCTTGAACGGCGTGACACCACCGTCCGGGAAGGTGATGGTCTCGGCGCCGTTGTCGGTGGTGAACACGACGATCGTGTTGTTGAGTTGGCCCATGTCTTCGAGCTTCTTCAGCACCACGCCGATGTTGTCATCCATCTGCTTCATGCCGGCTTCGTTGACGCCCCAGTCCTTGCCGCCTGGCTCGCCTACCATGGCAAGGTACTTGTCATTCAGCACGGTCGTGATGTGCATGCGCGCCGGATTGTACCAGACGAAGAACGGCTTGTTGGTCTTCTTCGGGTCGTTGCGATCGAGGTAGTCGACGACCTTGGCCGAGATTTCCTCGTCGATACCCTTTGATCGCTCGAGGGTCAGCGGGCCTTCGCTCCTGCACATCTGTTTAGCGCCACTGCCGTCGAGCGACGTGCACGCGAGCATCGGACGCGGTGGCGTCAGGCAGACCGTAGTCTTGGGATCCACCGCGCCGGCAACCTCGGGCACGCCGGGGATCGGGTGTTCTTGCAGGGCGGCGCGACGGTCTGCTGGGTCAGGTCTTGTTGATGTCGGGGAAGCTCACCCCCTGCATCGCATCGAGGTGATAGAGGTAGCCCCAGTATTCCTGGAAACCTTGCGCGGTCGGCAGCGATTCGGTGTGATCGCCGAGATGGTTCTTGCCGAACTGGCCAGTGTTGTAGCCGAGATCGAGCAGGAACCTGGCAATCGTCGGCGTTCCGGTCCGCAGATAGGACGGGCTGCCGGGAATTTCCGGCAAGGTCATGCCCACGCGGACCGGCTGCATGCCGGTGAAGAAGGCGGTACGCCCGGCCGTGCAGCTCTGCTCGGCGTAATAGTGCGTGAACATCGCGCCTTCGTTGCCGATGCGATCGATGTTGGGCGTCTCGCCGACCATCAGCCCGCGATGATAGATGCTCGGCTGCATATAGCCGATGTCGTCACCCATGATGAAGAGGATGTTGGGCTTCTGTGGCGGCTGCTGTGCGGTTGCCGGCGTGCTGGCCGGTCCGGACAGTGGCATCAACATCGATGCGCTCAACAATACGGCGCTGGCTCGCTTGAGACAACCGGACACCTTGCCTGGCGGCGTTGCGGCAGAAGGCGGCTTGTCTTTGAATATGGAATCTAACATGTCGTCGCTCTCCCTTTTATGATGCATCAGTGGCTCCTCGCCTGATGCATCGAAAGCCAAGATGACTGGTGGATGTATCGACCGGCTCCGCATGGCGCGCTGCCGGCCGGTAGCGTCGGCAGTAATTCGGCGCGCACAAATGCGAGCCGCCTTTGATGACCTTCTGTGGAATCTTGACGTTGGTGATTCGAGGGTCGTAGCTGTTGTCCTCGCGCCCGCCGCGCGGGTTCTGCGGGATGCAGCAAGCCTTCGGCGCATCTGCTTGATGCTTTGGCGAATACCAGTCGGCCGTCCATTCCCAGACGTTACCGATCATGTCGTGGAGGCCGTACCCATTCGGCGGGAATGCGGTGACCGGTGAAGTGCGCTCGAAGCCGTCGGCATTGGCATTCTCGCGAGGGAATTCTCCCTGCCAGGTGTTTGCCATGTGACGACCGGCCGGCGTGAATTCATCGCCCCACGCAAATTCGGCGTCCGCGAGCCCGCCACGCGCCGCGAATTCCCACTCCGCTTCGGTTGGCAAATCCTTGCCAGCCCATTTCGCGTAGGCGAGTGCATCGTTGAATGCCACATGCACGACTGGATGATCGTCCAGCCCACGGATGTTGCTTCCGGGTCCGTAGGGATGCCGCCATTGCGCGCCCCTGGCGAAGGTCCACCACTGGCTGAAGTCCCGGAGACTGACCGGATGCGCGGGCGGAGAGAACATCAGGGAGCCCGCGTAGATCATATGCGGGAGTATTCCCGGATAATCCTTGGGGTCGGGTGTGATTTCGGCGACGGTGACGTGTTTGGTCGCTCTTACGAACTCCCTGAATTGACCGTTCGTCACGGGATAGCGGTCTATCCAGAAGCCGTCCACCGTGACGCGGTGCGACGGAGCTTCTTCCGGATAGTGCTTGTCCGATCCCATGCGGAAAGTGCCACCGGGTATCCAGATCATCCCTTCGGTCTGCGAAGGACCGACGGTGACGTCAGCCTTGAACGTGGTTGCAGGGAAAAGCGTTGTCATTTCGCGCGCTGCCTCCCGATCGATCGTCAAAATTGCGATCCAGCCGGGGACACGCTACGCAGTAGCCCTGTACAGGCTATTGGACCGAAATGGTCCAACATCAGAGCGATCGAGCCAGCGTCACTGCGGCGGAGCTTGCGGCCTACGCGCATGAATTGCACCGCGGGGCCATCGGTCGGCCGTTTCCGTCAAGCGAAACATTCTCCGTTGATTTTGCTTACAAATTCCTCAACGGACGAAGCAGGATGTACGCCCGCAAAAGTGTGGTAAGGTTGCAAAGCGGGCAGATTACGCTGTTTGTGAATTTTACAATTTGTAGCGTTTTGAGTGGCAGCGTTTTTCATTATGACTACGACGCGCTTTGTCGTGTGGAGCATCGGCCTCCTTTTTTTGCTCGCGGGGGAAGCCCGCGCCGCGGAAGCGTGCGCGCGTTCTTATGCTTCACGCCTTCAACTACTCTTTTTCCCTCCACCAGCTTGATCGCGGAGGCCGCTCGCAAAGCGGCTGGTCGGTACTCGAAATCAGTTGAGATCGATGCGGAATTTCTCGACCTGGCTCGAAACACCGACGAGGCGCATTCGCTGCGAACGGCGACGTTTATTCGCGACAAGTACGGGAAGCATCCTCCGGATCTGGTGATCACGCTCGGCAGCAACGCGTTACCATTTGTCATCAAGCACCGAGACCTGCTTCCCGATGTCCCGGTCGTCTTTGCATCCATCTCGCCACAAACTTATGCTGCCATGCGATTGCCACCGAAGATGACCGGGATCATCACTGCGTTCGATCTGGCGGACTCTTTCGCTCGCGGAGCGGCTCCAGCCGGATGCTAACAAATTGATTGTCATCGCCGGAAGCGGCGAGCCGGATCGCCGTTGGCAACCGATAGCCCGCAAGATGATCGAGGAGCGCGGCGGCAAATTCGAGACGACATTCCTGTTTGAGCTTCCGTATTCGGAGCTCGTCGCTGAACTGTCGAAGGTGCCCAATGATGCGATCGTGATCCTATTGACGGTTTTTGCTGACGCCGAAGGCGAGACTTTCGTCCCTGCGCAGGTCGCCGCCGATTTGTCCGCACTGTCACCTGCACCGGTTTACGGGCCTTACGATACGTTTATCGGCAAGGGTGCCGTCGGCGGCTTTGTCGAGACGTTCGATCGGTCGGCGTTGCGGCGGCTGAAATGGCGATCGAAATCATGGATGGCGCGGATCCGGCTACGCTCGCGCCCCGAACAAACCCGGCGCAACACTACCGCGTCGATTACCGGGCAATGCAACGCTGGAACCTGAAGGAAAAAGACCTGCCTCCCGACACCGTAATTCTGTTCAGAATCCGACGATCTGGGATGAGCATCGCGGCACCGTTCTTGCGGCACTTTCTGTCCTCGGCCTGCAAACGGCATTTTTGGGCGCCTTGCTGATTCAGCGGCGCAGGAGACAGCGCGCCGAGGAATTGCTCAAGGATAGTGACGAGCGGATAACCTTTGCCGCCGCTGCGGCAAATATCGGGCTCTGGCAGTTTGACAGCGATACGGACGAGTTGTGGGTCACCGAACATTGCAGGGCGCTGTTCGGGCTGCCGGGCGATGCGCCGCTCACCCGAGAAGCATTCCTTGCCGCTATTCATCCGGATGATCGCGAAATCGCAAACCGCTCGATTCAGAGGTCCTTCAATGCGGAACGACCCTCCGCCAGCGACGCGCGAATTGTCTTGCCTAGCGGTGAGGTGCGTTGGATCCGCATGCGTGCCCGTTCCTATCCGGAGGGTCGCGGCAAGTCAAAACAGCTAGGGGGCGTTTTCGTCGACATCACCGACCAGAAATCGGCCGAAGCTGAAGCCGCACTGCAACGGGTGGAAATTGAGCATCTGATGCGGGTCTCCGTGCTCGGCGAACTTTCTGGTTCGATAGCGCACGAAGTCAACCAACCGCTCACTGCGATCCTGTCAAATGCGCAAGCGGCCCTCCATCTCTTGGCGCAGGATTCGCCGGATCTCGCCGAAATTCGCGACGCCCTTGAGGACATCGTTCACGAAGATAACCGGGCTGGCGAGGTCATCCATCGTCTCCGCGGCCTTCTTAAGAAGGGCGAGCGGAAGACGGAAAGCGTCAACGTCAATGACCTTGTCAGATCGACGATCAGCCTGCCTGCATAGCGAGCTGATCGGCCGCGACATCAGTGTCAGGCTTGACCTGGAAAACAGGATGTTTCTGACGCGGGGCGATTCTGTGCAGCTGCAGCAAGTCCTGCTTAATCTTGTCATGAATGCGATGGATGCCATGGCCTCGACCCCAATGGCCCAGCGGTCCATCCTGATCTCCACACGAGGGCGAAAACCGGAATGATAGACGTGCTCGTGAAGGATCGAGGACACGGCATTCCGCCCAAGGAAAATGGCCGGCTGTTCGAACCGTTCTACACCACCAAGGACCATGGCCTTGGCCTGGGTCTGGCCATTTGTTCGACGATCATAAAGGCGCATCAGGGAAAGCTGACCCTCGTCAACGGTGAAGGCGGTGGCGCCGTTGCAGGATTTTCGTTGCCCGCCCAGCAACCTGCATTCAGTCCTGTATGACCGACATGTTCACGGTTTATCTCGTTGACGATGACCCCGGAGTCCTCAAGTCGTTGTCGCGACTGCTCCGCGCCAAGGGTTATGACGTCAAGCCCTATTCTTCGCCGCAGGCATTCCTCGAAGAGCATGACGAGGCGATTCCCGGATGCGCCGTACTCGATGTTTCGATGCCAAATCTTGACGGTCTGGAGATTCAGGGTGTGTTGACCACGGCCAGTGGCTCGCATCGTCCCGTCGTGTTCGTTACCGGCAAAGGCGACATTCCCACCAGCGTACGCGCCATGAAAGCCGGGGCGATCGATTTCCTGACCAAGCCGGTAAAGGATCAGGATTTGTTCGAAGCGCTATCCCGCGCTGAGGCCGTGGACGCCGAGTTGCGCCGGCTTCGTTCCGAACTGGATTTGATCCGAGCGAAGGTAAGGACCTTGACCCCACGCGAACGCGAAGTGCTTACGCATGTCGTGGCAGGGCGGCTCAACAAGCAGATTGCCAGCGAGCTGGGTACGGTCGAAAAGACCATCAAGGTCCACCGCAGCCGGATGATGGAGAAACTTGGCATTCGAACTGTCGCCGACCTGGTGCGGATGGCCGAGAAGCTGAATCTGTCGAAATAGGGAAAACGCATCTATTGGCCCAAGGGCCAACTCGACGGGCGCAGGGCGCAACGGCCATAATCTTCCATGGCGGAAGCTTCCCCATGGATTGCTGTTGTGGACGATGATCCAGCCGTGCTCAAGGCCTTGAGTCGGCTGTTGCGTGCGCACGCTTTTCATGCCCGGACTTACGGATCGGGACAGGATTTTCTCGCGGCGTTGCCAGCCGGGCTTCCCGCGTGCCTGATTGTCGATCTTCAGATGCCAGGGATGAACGGCTTGGAGCTTCAACAGCATCTCATAAGCAACGGCATACAAATTCCGACAATCCTAATCACTGCGCATGGCGACGTCGCGTTGCGCGATCAGGCAGGGCTAGTTGCCAGCCTCCGGAAACCATTGCAGGAAAAGGCCCTGTTTGACGCTATCGACAGAGCGGTCGGTGACTCGCGCAGCGCCGGGTAGAGAACCGTTGCATGCTCCGCTTCATGTGGGCGAACGAGAAGAGGAACAGTTCCGAGATGGCAGGTTCCGCCAAGAATGCCGTGACACGGTACTCCCAATAGTTGCACCTGACCACGGAAAAACGGACACCACACGCCGACCACTCGGCTGACCGTCACGGCGCGACGCAATCGAGGCGCTGAAGAAGGCTCAAGCCAGCGACACGGTCCGAGGATCATCCCTGGCGCAGGATGCGCCAGGGTCCAGGCATCGCGGGCGGAAGGAAATTCCTACATTCCCATAATGGCGATATCTTTCACCGTGCCGCTGACACCGGTGATTTTTGCGGCCTCGGTCGCTTTCCCGGTGGCGAGATCGACGCTGTAGAGCGTGCCGCCCGCCATCAGCCAGGCTTCGTTCTTGCCGGCGCCATCGAACCAGATGTCGAACGCGACGCTATCCACCTTCACGCCGAGCTTGCCGATCGCCCCGAGCACGCCATCATTCGGCGGCGCCTGCTTGATCAATCCACCGATGGTCGCATCGATGTTGAACAAGGCCGTCTCCTTGGCGCCCTTCACCGAATTGGTGTAGGCGCCGGCCACGATGTTCGGCTTCTCGCCCTTGTGCATGTCGCTGTCGGCATATTTGTGGTCGCCGTCCTTTGTCACCTTGCCGCATCGACGTTCGCCCGCAGGTTCATTCCGTCGGCGCCCATCACGCGCAGGCGGTCCGCCACCGGGTTAAAGTCCACCGTCGCGGCCACGCCCTTGGCGAGCGTGGTGTCAAGCTTGGATTTCATCGTGGCCTTGCCGTCCGTCGCAATGATCACAACGGTTCCATCATCGACCAGCCCATAGAGCAAACCGTCGGCTGGACGCACATCGATGCCGACCAGAGCACCGGAAATGCCGGTGACTTTGACTGTGCCGGTCGCCTTTTTCTGCGCAGTATCAACCATGGCAATGGTATCACCGCCGATCAGCGCGGCGACCTGCGCGGCGTTTGCGGCAGCAGACGACAGCAATAGTGCGGCCGAAGCGGCGAAAATCGAACGAAAATTCATCGTAAAGCTCCCTCTGTTCTACGATCCTCTCGGGACCGACAGAGCAGGTACCGGCGGCACGGCGAAACGGATGCAGCGCGCTGAAAAAATTTCAGCCGATGCATCCAAATGCCGCGCCACAATGGTAGATCAACTATGCAAGGGCATAGACATGACCGGAAATGGCACCATGACGGCTGGTTGGCGCAACCTCGCCCTTCCCGATCAGGAGCGCGAGGTGCAGCTTGCCGCCGCATTGGTGCGTTGTGCGGCCGGCGACCGCGCTGCGTTGCAGCTGATCTACAACAGCGAGGCGCCGCGCATGATCGGCGTCGCTCGCCGCATCCTGTTTCGGCAGGATCTTGCGGAAGAAGCGGTCCACGATGCCTTTATACGGATCTGGCGCGGCGCGGCGGGTTCGACCCACATCGCGGCAGCGCGCGCGGCTGGCTCTATGCGGTGGTGCGCAACCGCGCCCTGAGCATTCACCGCAATGAGCACCGCTATGACGCATCGGACGAAAGCGTCCAGGATGTCGACTGCGACGTCACGCTGTCGCGAATGCCGGAAACCAGCGCTGCGCCGATGCCTCGAGCGGATCGACCGCCCGCGCCGCGATGTCGTGGTGCTGGCCTACGTTCACGGCATGAGCCACGGCGAGTTGGCGGGACGGCTCAAGGTGCCGCTCGGCACGGTCAAGAGCTGGGTGCGCCGCAGCCTTTTTGCGTTGCAGGAGTGCATGGGATGAACCAGCCCGATGCCGATGACGCAATGGCCGCCGATTATGTGATGGGCCTGCTGGACGACGCGGAGCACGCTGCGGCCGAACGGCGCATCGAGACCGACGACTCCTTTGCCCGGGCCGTCAACGCGTGGCGGGAACGGCTTGCAGACCTCGATTCCACCGCCGAGGAAACACAGCCGAGCCAGGCGCTGTGGCAGCGGATTGCCGATGCGACAAAAACTGCGCCGATGATTCCCTGCCGTCCGCGCGCGCCGCGTTGCGCGGCGCCCGCTTTGGGACGACATCAGGTTCTGGCGCGGCGCCGGTATCGGCGGTGCCCTCGCCGCGCTGCTGTTTGCGGCGATCATGGTCGGCGCGCTGGCAACGTCGCGTCATCTTCGCAACGATCTGATTGCGCTGGCGCAGAGCAAGCCTGTCTACGTCGCGGTGCTGGTGAACGACACGACGAAAGAGACCGGAGCCATCGTCAACGCATTCTCGAACGGCCGGGTCGAGCTCATTCCGCTACGCCCGATCGAGGTTCCTGCCGGCCACGCGCTGCAGGTCTGGACGCTGTGGGATCGCGCCGTTGGCCCGAAATCGATCGGCCTCACCGGTCAATCGCGCACGCTGCAGCTGAATTTGGAGTCGCTGCCGGAAACCGTGCAAAATCAGCTGTTCGAGATCACGCTGGAGCCGGAAGGCGGCTCTCCAATCGGACGGCCGACCGGTCCAATCCTGTTCAAGGGCAACGCGGCGCGGACGTTGTAGTGGATGACGTTGTATTGAATGACCTTGTAGTGGAAAGAGCTGCCAGCCGCTTTCGATCTGTCGCGGCCGGGTCGTGCCCTACAAACGGTTCAATCTCAGCACCAACCCTTCTTCCAGTGACCGGGCGGGCAGCCACGGCCGCGCCAGCCGACCTTGCGACCGCGGCTCCAACCAAACGGTCGATAGCCGTGTCCACGACCCCAACCGTGGCCGCGTCCGCCTTTACTTCGATCAGATCGGCATTGACCCGGGCATCGTGCGTCAATGGATGAGCCAAAGGCAGCGCCGTTGCTGGAGAGAAAAAGGCGATTGGCATTGTCAGCGCCATTCCCAAAAGTAGTTTACGCATGGACCATCCATTCCGGTTGGGTTGCGCAGGTGTCAGAGCAGGAAAAAATGGCAAGAGTTCCGCGATTTTGAGGCGGACTTTCAAGCGCAACGAAATCTTCTTTCGAAAACCGAAAACGCAACCAGCTTGCAGTGCACCGCCAGAAGGCCTTCAAGCAATTTTTGCCAACGCAAAGTATTGGACGCAGGCACATGCCGGGCGAGACAACCGGCCATAACGGGGACGAAGCCAGCCGGCGCAAGGATCAGCGCCGGGTGCTCGCGCCGAGATCGAACAGGTACCTTCCGAAACGGGTCGATTCCCAACCGGGACAAAATGGAAAGCTCCAGTTGCCGCCACAGCGGAACTTTTTTCCCTTTTGACATTTCTGTTCTGCGCAGCAATTCCGCTGGGCAAGGAGGGAATTATGAAAACGCTATTCATTACTACTGCAATTGCCGCCACGGTGGCCGCCAGCCCGGCTTCAGCGAAAATGATGGCTTGCACAAGCGAGAACATGGCCAAGTCGGTCGCCGCAGGTGGCGCCATGCCTGATAGCCCCACGAAATTCGCGATGATGAAGGAGATGGGTGCGGCAAATACCGCCATGTCGAAGGGCGACATGAAGGGTGCTTGCAAGAGTTATATGCGTGCGCAGAAGATAGGCGGCGCCAAGTAAGCTGACCAAGTGCCCAAGTCAGCTTTTAGCCTGATCGGGGCGAATCGTTGCATCGCAACGAAATGACGCAGATCCAGAAGCTGCTGGGATCGCGCCGAGCCGATGCACGGTTGCAATTTCGCGGATCGCGGACGGGATTCTTGTGCAGTATCCTTAAACCTCACCGTCCCGGCCCAAGAACCGCAGTCAGCCCAATTTTTTGCGCGCGAACCGAAAAAAGCCGGGAACGACGCTGGTCAGTTGGCGTTACAGTAATGAGCAGGTAGTTCAGGAAAAGGAAAATCCACCGGAATTATCAGCTCAAAAGCCCCGTCAGTTATTTAGATAGCTGGCGGGGTTTTGATTGGGAGAGGTCCGTGCCTTACGCGCTTTTCAATCGCCACACGCTAATCGGCAAGGTTCTGCCGACAGAGGCTGAGGTCTGGAAGCAAGCGCTCGAGTCCGGTCTGATTTCCCGATATTCCCGTGGCCGATGAAGCAGGCGGACAGGTTCTGCCGGTCGGCTATCACGTGAAGGAAATCAAGCAAGCGGAGCACTGCGCGCCGAAGGCGGCCTGGCAGCTTCCGGACGAAATCTCCTGAACTAGTTGCTGCGCCGTTTCTTATGGCGTCTGCTTGACGAAGGTCAGGCCGCTCACGGTCAGCCGTTCCTCGCTGGTTTCGCCTTCGGCCACCAGCCCCTCGAGGTGGGTCTCCAGCTCAGGCAGCTTGCGATCGAAATCGGCACCAAGGCCCATCAGCTCGCACGTTTTCCTGATGCGTTCGAGTGGCTTGTCGAAAATGTTGATCTCGGTATGCATCCCTGCCTCCACGCGACAGTTGCGGGTATTCCAACTGAAATGTGGGGATGACGAGGAAACCTTCAAGCAGCGAGGAGTTCTCGCCGGCGATGACTGGTTTGCATTGCGGGGCGAGCGCAGGTCCGGTGCTGGCCATGAATTTCGCCGATCTCTAGCCGCCGCCCACCAACGCCCCGAACACCCGCCGCACCTCGGCCTGGATTTCGCGCACCCTCGCCTCCAGGGTCGAAAAGTCCGGGGTGTCGCCGGCCCTGGCCATCACGCGTAGCAAATTCTCGCCCGACGTTTCCGGGTTGGGAACTTGCCGGTGACGCACAGCCTGAGATCTGCGTCAAATCGTGGTACAGCCGCGTCGCCGAGCGGAGGATCTCGGCGTCGGATTGCGGCAGCACGCCGAGGCGAGCAGCGTTTTCAAGTACCTGCAGCGTAGAGACGCTGAGCATTTCGGGTTTTGCCGAAGCATGAATTAGCTGCAGGTACTGCGCGATGAAATCGATGTCGACCAGACCACCCGCGGCAAGCTTGAGGTCCCAGATGTCGTCCTCGCCCTTCTCCAGCGCGATCGCCCGGCGCATGTCGGCGACGTCGCCCGCAGTACCGGCGGGATCGCGCGGTCGCGTCAGCACGCTGCGAATGATGTCTTCGATTTTGGTGCGAAACGCCGGCGAAGCTGAAATCACCCGCGCCCGGGTCAGGGCCATGTGCTCCCAGGTCCAGGCTTCGCGTTCCTGGTAATCCGCAAAGGAATCGATCCGCGACGCCACCGGCCCGGCACGGCCCGACGGCCGCAGCCGCATGGTCGACATCGTAGAGCACGCCGTAATTGGTCCGCGTCGTGAACGCCGAGATCAGCCGCTGGGTGAGCCGGGCAAAATACTGCGCGCCGTGCAACGATCGTTCGCCGTCGGAATCAGGACTGTCCCCGTCGAAGTCATAAAGCAGGATCAGGTCGAGATCGGAGGACGCCGTCATCTCGCGGCTGCCGAGCCGGCCCATCGCGAGGATTGCGGTCTCCTGCCCCTTGATGCGGCCGTACTGGGCGGCGAACTGCTCGGTGACCAGACCGTGCACGGTGTGCACGATGCCTTCGGCGACATCGGCAAAGGCGACGCTGGCATGCTGGGCGGAAACTGTGCCGGAGAGAATTCGCGTACCGATCAGGAACAGGCTCTCCTGGCCGAACAGCCGCAGACGATCGAGGAAGTCCTCGTAGGAATCCGCGTCCTTCAGCGTCGTCGCAAGCCGTGCGGATAATTCCTTCTGATCCGGCATGGCGCCGAAGAAACGCGGATCGATCAGCCCGTCCATGATCTGCGGCTGGCGCGCCAGCATGTCGCCGAGCCGCGGTGCGGCGCCGAGGATCAGCGCTACCAGGGCGACGAGATCGCGGTTCTCTCTCCAGGAGAGAAATCAGTCGCCCGCCACGCTGCAACGCGCCGAGAAAACGATCGAACGCGGTGACCGCGTCGTCGGGGTCTTCGGCATGCGCAATACCGTCGATCAGGCCGGGGAATGAATTCGATGAATGCAGCTTTGGTCACCTCGTTGCGGAGCGCGCGGTAATTGCCCTCCACCCAGAGCTGCAGCGTCCCGGCCACCATGACCGGCTTCTTGAAGCCGAGCGTCGTCAGACGTTCGAGCAGGCGTGGATCGTCGGGGCCGCCGCCGTAGTTGACCGCGGGGAGTTTTTCCGACCCGGTTGGATCGCCCTCGAACAGCTTGCTGTAGTGCCCCTGCACTATGTTGAGATGGGCAAGCAAATCCTTCGCAAAGGCCCCCGGCTCTCATAGCCGAAGAAGTTTGCAAAGCGCTCGACGGCCCCGGGGTCTTCCGGCAATGCATGCGTCTGCTCGTCCGCGACCATCTGCAGCCGGTGCTCGACCCGGCGCAAAAACTCGTAGGCTGCGGTCAGCTCGTCGCACGCCTGAAACGTGATCCAGTTGCTCGTCGCCAGTACGTTCAGCGCGTGCAGCGTGGGGCGCACCCGCAGCTCCGGATGGCGGCCGCCGGCAATCAATTGTTGCGTCTGTGCGAAAAACTCGATCTCGCGGATGCCGCCGCGGCCGACCTTGACGTTATGGCCCTCGACCGCGATCTCGCTCTGGCCGCGATAGGTCTGCATCTGCCGCTTCATGTCATGGACGTCGGCGAGCGCGGCAAAGTCCAGGTGCTTGCGCCAGACGAACGGCGCCAGTTCGGCGACCAGCGCTTCGCCGGCTTTGGCGTCACCGGCGCAAAGCCGGGCCTTGATCATCGCCGCGCGCTCCCAGGTTCGCCCTTCTCGCTCGTAGTAATGCAGCGCTGCGTCCGTTGAAATCGCCACCTGCGTCGAGGCCGGATCGGGCCGCAGGCGCAAATCGACACGAAACACGTAGCCGTCGCCCGAGCGTTGCTGCAGCAGACGGGCGAGCGCCTGCGTCACGCGCACGAAGAACGGCGCCGGCTCGATGTCGGCGACCAGCGATGTGGCGTTGGAATCAAAAAACACGATCAGGTCGATGTCGCTGGAATAGTTCAGTTCGCCTGCGCCCATCTTGCCCATGGCGAGCACGATCAGGCCGCTACCCTCCTCCGGCCGGTCATGATTGGCCGCAGTCATCCGGCCGCGCGCGACCTCCTGGCGCAACAGGAAGCGCAACGCGGTCTGCACGGAGACGGTCGCAAGCTCGGTCAGCGCCGCCGTCACCCGCATCACCGGCCAGACCCCGCCGATGTCGCACAGCGCAATCAGCAGCGCGGCTTCCGACTTCATGCGGCGAAGCAGCTGACATCGGTCTCGCCTGCAGCGGTCAGCACGTCACGCGAGGTTTTTTTCGATCAGCGCGCTCAAGTGCGACTCCGGGTCGCACGCCAGCAAGCGGACCAGCCGCGCGGCATCAGCGCGGATCAGATCGAACAGATAGGGCGAGAACTCGATGATACCGAGCAGAATGGCCTTGGTGAACGGGCGATCCAGCCACGCGCCGATGGCAGCCGATTGCTCAGGCGTCAGTTCGGCGAGCCAATCTGCCAGGCGCTGTTCGGCATTGCTGGCAGCAGTGATATGCGGCCCGCTGACGAACTGCGCGGCCAATGCGGAGGAATTCATGCCACCTTCTGTGGCACATCCTGCGTTTGAGCCGCAAGCCTGTCACCGCTGGCTGCGACTGCCGGGATCGCCAGCGTCGCGGTCAGGCCGGGATGCGAGTCGCCGAGCCTGAGTTCACCGCCATGCAGTGTCGCGACCGCGGACGCCAGGCTGAGGCCAAGGCCGGAACCCGGCAACGTCCGGCTGGTCTCCAGCCGCACGAAGCGCTCGACCGCATGCTTGCGATCGGCTTCTGGAATGCCGGGCCCGTGGTCGGTGACGCTGAGCAGCACGGTGTCGCCCTCGCGCCGCGCCTCGATCAGGATCTCCCTGGTGCGGGCAGCTGCGGCGGGATCCAGCGGCTGCACCACCGGCGACGGCTTGCCGTATTTGATCGCGTTCTCGACCAGATTGGCCAGCGCCTGGCTGATCAGCTCGCGGTTGCCGTGAAGCGGCGCGGACGCGGTCTTGACGCGCAAGGTCATGCCGTCGTCTTCCGCGAGCGGCTCGTAGAGTTCGTGAATTCCCCTGGCGACGTCGGCCGCATCGAAATCGTCCATGTTGCCGCGCGCCTGCCCGGACTCGGCGCGCGCGATCATCAACAGCGCGTTGAAAGTGCGGATCAGGCCGTCGGATTCCTCGATGGTGCGCTCCAGCGCCGCGCGATACTCCGCCTCGCTGCCGGAACTCGCCAGCGCCTCCTCGGCGCGGTTGCGCAACCGCGTCAGCGGCGTCTTCAGGTCGTGAGCGATATTGTCGGAGACTTCCTTGAGGCCGACCATCAGGGCCTCGATCCGCTCCAGCATCGCATTGAGGTTCTCCGCCAGGCGATCGAGTTCGTCGCCGCTGCGCCCGACCGGCAATCGTCCGGAGAGGTCGCCGGCCATGATGCGTTGGGTGGTGCCGGTCATGGCGTCGATCCGCTGCAGCACCCGCCGCGCCACGAAGATGCCGCCGCCGATGCCAAGCACGATGACGACCAGAAGCGACCATTGCGCGGCGTTGGCGACGATGCCGAACAGCCTGCGGCGCTCCTCGAGATCGCGGCCGACCAGCAGGCGGAAGCCGTTGGTGAGTTCGGTGACCCGCACGAGCGCGCGATGATCCGCCGTGTCCTGCTCTTCGAGCCGGCGATAGGCGGTTTCCGTCCAGCCGATCGAGGCCATCACGCCCGGCGCTAGCGAACCGACATTGCCGCCAACCGCTTGCCCGGTCGGCGTGGTGACGAGATAGAGATTGGCGCTCGGCCGCAACGCCCGGTTTCCGACCGTCAAGACGAGGCCGCGCAAGCCGCGGCGCGTATAGATGTCGGTGATCTCGGCGACTTCGGCGTTGACGGTGGTGGTGATCTGCTCGGTGATCAGTCTTCGCGTGTTCCAGGCGAAGTAGCCGAGCAGCGATGCGGCAAACAGCGCGAACAGGAACAGATAGACCAGCGTCAGGCGAAACGCCGTGGTGCGGATCAGCTTACCGAAGGCCGTCACGGATCAGGACTTCCATCCCATTGAAAACACTCACGTTCGTTAGGTGTTGGGCAGTTTAACAGGCGTTATCAACGGTCAAAAGCACGGTTTCATTATAGATTCGTAAGGATCCGGGCGGGACGTGGTAAATTTGCAACTAGGAGCTGGTTGTTGAGCGACCCAATCGACATTCCACACAAGGCATTTGGTCCCAGCCCGTCTTCCCGGAGCGGGCCCGGGTCATCGTCGACGAAATGGATCAAAACCGAACCACCCGGATTTGGCTCTTCGGCGCTGCCGCGCGGAAGCGGTGACGATTCTCGGAATGGCACGATCATTGGCTCAGAGGGCAACGATACTGCGGGATTTGAGGACCGCGATGCGGAGAAGTCCACTTAAACGCTGCATTTTACCGACTCTCAGACGAGATTTGTCACCGGATTTGAAGAACTCCAATTTTGCTTTTGTGATCTGGGACGCGATTTGTGGGCCTCATCGTAAAGTGATGGTGGAACAAACCTGTCTTTGTAGTGATCTCAACAGCGGCACATACTCCCGATCGAGATTGTTGGTCTTGTCCAAAACATCAATGCCAAGCGCTTGCTCAACGCAGCTCCAGAGCTGTCGGCGAATTGCCCGAACGCGAAGTAAGCAAGCCTGGGAAAAAGGCGACATCGATCCGGAAGTCAACCTCTTGCGTTTTGTGCGCCGCCAACGCATCTACTGCAGTGCGGTGGCGCCTTGCGCTATCGCTGCCCTCTTGGGCGTTTCCTCCCTAGACTTGGGCCGCTTGTTCATTCAAGCGGCCTTTTTTCTTGGTCACCGTTGTGGCGGCGCTCCTCGCGACAGATAACCAAGCGCTTCGCGACTTATACGAGCAGAACGCCATCGACGTCATTGATGTGTGCGCGATAACTCGCAAGCTCCGTCATCTCATCGCTCCGATCTTTTCTGTCCATTTCGATGCACATGATCGAGAGCTTTCATCCGCTCGGACTTGACGAAGCACCTCATCCGAGGGCCCACGGTGTCAAATCCCGCGGCCTTGTAGAACTCCTCGACTTGGCGAATGGCGGGAAACGTGATTGACGGCAGACCGACCTCGACCCGGTCCAGATTGCGTTCCTCGCAGTAGGCCAACGCTTCCCGGACAAGCGACGCGCCAATCGAACTGCCTCGATAGTTCCGATGGACCCATAGCTCTTGGATGGTCGCATAACGCCCGCCCACACGGATCGCTTCCGAGATGCCAAGCGTGATTAGCCCGACTATCTGGTCGTCTTCATCAATGGAGACGAAGATGGCTCCCGCTTCTGGCTCGTCGGCGAGCCGATTGAAGACGGCCTGCCATCCCTGCGGAGGAGCTGCGTCAGGTCGGCCAGCAAGTTCCCGAAGGAGAGGCGATTCCTTCAAAGACACCGCTTTCGTCCGAGACCGTCGCCCGACGGATCACATATCGTGGCGTCGGCATCCTTGGTGCTGTCATGCGCGGAACACCTGAAAGAGGTTCTTGTCGCCGGTCATGGTCAGAGCGACGGCTTGCATCGAAACACGCGCGTTCAACATAACCTCCTCAAATTCGTCCTCGGGGTTCGACAAAGCGACAGTCGCACCGCCGCAGCCGATCGACAGGCCGGACGGCCCAAGCATGATCGTCCGGATCACGATGGTGAAGTCAGCGGCACCTGACAGGCTGAAATATCCGATCGCCCCCGAATAGATCCCGCGCGGCTCCGCTTCCAACGCATCGATAATCGACATCGTTCTCAGCTTGGGAGCGCCGGTCATTGAACCACCTGGAAAGGCGGCTCTAACGCCTTCCACAGCGTTCGAGTCCTCCCTCAGCTTGGATTGGATTGTGCTCACCATCTGATGAACCGTGGCATAGCTCTCAATATCCATCAGCTTCGGGACAAGGACGGAACCTATTTCGGACACCCGGCCCAGATCGTTTCTAAGAGGTCCACGATCATCAGGTTTTCGGTTCGATCCTTTTCGCTTTCCTGAGCTCGTCTTTTAGCTTTGCGTCAAGTTCAGGTGTGGATCTTCTGGGCGCCAGTACCCTTATCGGCTTTGCTTCGACGACTCGATCGTTGTTGATTTTCAGAAAGCGTTCAGGTGACGCAGACAACATCGTCACATCCGAGAAATGCAGATAAGCCGCGTGATGTGCAGGATTGAGTGCCCGGAGGTTTCGGTAAAGCTGCCAAAAATCAGGCTTGACATCGGCATAGATCATGTTTGTTAGGCAGACCTCATAGGTCTCGCCATTGCGGATCTCGTTCAGGCAGCTCTCAGTCTTATCAACATAGGCGCTCTTTGAATGTCCTAATGTAAACTGAGGTGATTTGCCGGGACCGAAAGCTGTTCGCCCTCTTGATCACGTTAGGTGCTCGCTCATCAGTCCTCACCCCAACAGCGCTCATGATGTCCTTATCGCACTATAATAAGATTATGAAGTCGCGCGAACATGACTCGAACGTCGACAAAGTGACGTCTTTTGTAGGCTTGTTTGTCGACAGGCATCGTTTTGCTATCCAAATATTTTCTATGGCCAGTCAGGCTGGCGCGATACAGAGCGCAGTTCCGCGGCAAATATGCCGAGCCTTGAAGCCGAATTTCCCTGAGTTGCGCGTCTCGTGAGCCGAAAATCTGCGCCTGACCAGGATAATGCGAAGCTTCCATGAGTTGGCGAGCTGGCGTTATCGCTCAGCACGTGAAGGGCGACTTCTGATCTACGTCTAGCGTGGCACCTCTGCTCGCTTCGTCGAGGGACTACCACTCGGCACGAACAAGGGCCCTCCACTGCAAGGGCTTTTTGATTTCTGGCTCTTGCTTACTCGAAGCCCACCAGAATAGACTACCTTCAGTTGCCAAACAGGGAGGATGCTGTGAAACGTATTTTAGCTCTGCTTTTCTTTGTCTTTATTCCATTTTCAGCTCAAGCGCAGATATCTCCGTTCTCGACCTGGGTGAACACGAGGGGGTCAACTCTCACGGTCTGGTTCGTTGATCCGTCGACGGGAGCCTTCTCAGGCACCTATGTGAACAATGCAGCCGGGTTCAAGTGTCAGGGCGCCCCGTACGAGGTCTCAGGCGTCACCAAAGGACAACCGGTGACCTTTACGGTGAATTGGACTGGTTTTGCGGTGCCTGACTGCAAATCGATAACGATCTGGCGTGGCCAAGCTGTCGGCCCAACAATCAAGACGCGATGGACACTTGATTACGTGGGCCGCGATGGGAAATTTCATCGTATGCACGGTGCGGACATTTTCACGAGAAGATAAGGGGAATCAAAATGGCCAAGCAGTCTTCGCCTAAGCTTTCCACAC
This sequence comes from Bradyrhizobium sp. TZ2, assembly GCA_043099345.1. Taxonomy (GTDB): domain Bacteria; phylum Pseudomonadota; class Alphaproteobacteria; order Rhizobiales; family Xanthobacteraceae; genus Bradyrhizobium. The sequence goes on from CP170752.1 coordinate 6,317,155, forward strand.
TTGCTTCAAAAATCTTGAGTGGCGAGAAGAAGCCAACGCAGGCCGACGCCAAGAAGCTCGCCGCGTCCGTACTTAGTCAGGATGAGAAGGGTCAGAAGCCTAGCAAATGACGCGATTGAGTCGCGCAAATCAACGCAGAGCGCGTCTTAACAACTCGCGCTCTCAAGCAGAAAGAAGGCCCTCTTACGAGGGCTTTCTATTTGAGGCGGTACGCAGAACAAATCCGCCTGCACCGAAGCTAGCGGCAATCGGTAATGAAGGATTCACACCGAGTCAGCAGAATTCTGCTCGAAGAAACGCCCCTGAGCGGCGCCCCCGAATTAAGTTCTGCAGTGCACCGTCACTAGAAGGAATTTTCTCCGAAATTTTCGGCAAAGCCTGCCGTTTAGGAAACGACAGTAGAAATTAAGAACGGAAAAGTTTGTCTAGGAAGCGAACAGGGTCCGCAGAACAAGAGTTGGCTAAGCGGAGCCACTTGGTCGCCCTGCGGCATCGGAAAATTTCAACGAACGATCCGCCCGCTAACGCGGTGGCCGGGAGAGAGATAAGCGACTTCACTATGGGCGCTGGTTTCCGACATGTCAGCTTTTGGACCCATGACGGACAAGACGGAATCCGCGACTGCTCCGGGGAAAGTCAGGCCGCAGACGGCAGCGAGACATTCGTGCGGCGATTGAGGACTCTCCAGCGATACTTACGGTGTCCGCCGGCTACTTGGCGGGCTCCGGACGGTTGGTGGGTCCAATGAGATCAATCAGTAAGTGGCCATTTGCGGACGTGCCTCGCATAGTAGAGCGAAAGAGGTCTGAAGAAGGCGTCTGTTCGTCTAAGAGCGCTACCTGGCTGTCTCCCTGACTGATGACAACCGTGTACTTCCAGGTCGTATTCCTCGGAGAACCGTCAATATTGAAAACCTTGCCGTAAGGCTGATTCCGAAAAGAATGCTCCTTCAAAATCTTGCCGCAAGACCTGCTCCGACCGATTGGTAGTGCCTTGAACAACGACTTGGTAGTTTAGCCAACCTCGGCCTTTGCAATTTTTTATGCCGAGGAGGTTATCCTCGCCGCAGCCCTGAACGTTTTCTTGGATGATTAGACACTTATTGTCGCCCGGATCGAGCGTGTCGCTAACGATTCGTGATCCGCAGTTTGTCGTTGTGACAATGATCTTACGAGATTGAATTGAGAAGTCGGGGGCGCATACGCGCCTAATGGGTTGCGCCTTGTCCGCGCATCCTACTGTAGTGCTAAAATTTTGGCTGTATTCTTTATTCGATCCTTCGTTCGAGAAGGCCGTCACACTTCCCCGAACATTGTATTTACCCGGGTCTGGCCCAAAGTAACCAACCACTATTATGAGTGAACTGAGAACGGAATAAAGCACTCCATATGCAAAGAATGCCCTCGCCACCTTGCTCGTGAGCTTGTCGTACAAGTAAGGCACGATACATACAAACAACGAGATCAGAAGAGCAAACCATGGCTTGGTGCCAATCGGAATGCTGACGCCATTCTTCTCAAAGAAAGAAACTACATTGTCGGCGACAAGGCCCGGTACATTGAAGAGACCGATTAGAGATTGCAGGAATTCGATCAGTCCTGGCACGGAATCAATCCACGTTGCGGCTCCATTTGCTTACCGCAAAGAATAAACCGCTAGAATCTCTTGTGCGAATATTGGCAATTCAAAGTAGCAGGTCGAGACTGCCCCATCAAGTTCGGAAGTGACCCGGCACGCTAAAACCAATCTCGCCTCGATCGAGACACCGGCCATCGCCAACCTCGCGCTGGACCGCGGCTTCCGGTATTCGCTTTGGACCGCGGCTTGAGCCGAAGTCAGCTAATGGCCTGTTAGCGGTCTTCGAGGGCTCCTTCGGAGCCTTTGCACACGCGACGCTTGCCCGTCAGACCGGCTTAAGCCGCTACGGATGGGTGAACCAGTGCCTCCAGCGAAACCAAAGTAGCCCGAATGTTATCCTTGCGTGCCCTCAGGCTCCGCGCCAGCACCGGGTATGTTGGGTCCGACAAGTCGCGAACGCCCACCCGGACCTCCTCGTGTTCGATGTCGACGGTGAGTAGCTCGACCGAGCGCAATAAGCTCTCGATCAGTATCGCAATTTGAAGCCTGCTCGGCGCTGCGGTTCCTCGGGGTGTCTTAAAGAGATACGAGTTTGCCATTAGTAGCCTCTGCGCTGGTCTGTTTGGGACGCGGTAACGGCGCATTCAGCCGAAGAGCAAATGGGGTGCCAATGGTGCTTCGAGGACCTCCGTAGTTTTCCGGCCATGAACACCGTTCTTGTTCGCATACTGCTGCTGTGAGGCGGGCGGCAGCGGCGGCTTTAAGACAAGGAACTCGAAAGTTGGGGGCGACCGCTCCCCCAACTTGTCCCGATAAGCCGAAAGGGGGCCCGTAGAACGCTTGACCCGAGCCGTTGCGAAACTATGGTTCTCGATGGGAGCCGAGGGGATGAATTATCTAATAATTGCCGGTGCCGTCCTTCTCGTGATCGGCTTCGGGTGCTTCCTGATCTTTCAGGCGCTCCATAAAGGGTTCAGCTCTGCTTCCAAAGCCTTGACTGACCAGAAGCAAGCGCTCGCGAGCAGACGAACGGAGCGTCTGGCCCAAGAGCAGCTTGAGCGGGACCGAGCGTATCGTGCGCAGAACCCGGTCAGAGTGGTCGGCATTCCCAATCCAGACGCCTTTCGCCGCGCCTTCACTCTTCTGGATCAATACACAGCCGCTGCTAACGCTTATCGGCCTTCTCTTCCTGCCGGTGCTGATACGCGGTTTCGTGCGCATCGCTCCCCGGCGCACATGTTCGAGCTTGCTCGCTCCCACCCAGCCTCTCTCGAACACCGATCCCCGGAAAATTTCACTTACACCAGCAGATGTTCTCATGGTGGGCGGTGCGGATTTGTCCAGCATCTACGGTCGCGCTGCCACAACGTGCGAATTTCCATGCGATGCGCCAACTTTTCGATACTCGCCCACCGAAGTGCTAGCATCAAGCCCGATTTTCCAAGCGTGGCGGCTCCGCCCAAGGCTGCTGTCCGGCTGGTGACATCTGACGGTCTGGACGTTGATGATCGCAACGAACTTCAGGCCACGGCATACGAGGCCGAACTGCACCGTGTTACGGCGCTCAATTCGCAAGCGCGCCAACTTCACGCGACATTTGAAAAGAAGTACGCAGCTGCTCTTGAAGCTCACGACCTCCTTGAGATTTACCTCGCAGACTTGGCTCTGAGGTGGAGGGATGCTGAAACAGCTTTATTCCGCGAGTTCGAGCAAGCTAAGAAGACCTATGAAGAGGATTGCCAGAGGGCCACCCAGCCCATCCGAGCGGTTCATGGGCGGTATCGACAGCGTACACAAGACGGTGTGCGCGGCCATTTTGAACTTGCTCTCTGCAACCTTTCTCTATCGATCCCGAAGGACTGCCCTTGGGAGGTGCTCTACGACCCCTCGGAGCGAGTGCTTCAGGTGAACCAATGTGTTCCTTCGCTGCCCGATGTTTCAGTGGTGCGACCCGACAGCAAGCGTCCTCCAGCCAAACGGGACGCGGAGTTCGTTCTCCGTCGATATGTACCAGCCGTTGCGTTGCAGTTGGCGCACCATGTTGCTCGGAACGACCTTCAGGATGATGTCGCCAGGATAGCCGTGAACTGCTGGTCGCGATACTTCGATCCCGCATCCGGTAAGCTGAAGGACGCATTTGTCGCGTCTCTCGCCGTACAGAAGCAGGACATCATCGATTTCAATCTTCAGCGCGCTGACGCGTTGGAAGCATTCCGAGCACTGAAGGGTGCCTACGTATACAATGTCGCTGAAGTGGTGCCCATCGAGCCAGCCATTCGGCTTGATAAAGAGGACGAGAGGTTTGTCGCTGGTAGAGACGTGCTCGACGGAATGGCCCAAGGGCAGAACCTTGCAGTCATGGACTGGCAGGATTTCGAACACCTCATCCGTGAGCTGTTGGCCAAGGAGTATGCCGATAAGAACGCGGAAGTGAAGATTACGAGAGCCAGCCGGGACCGAGGCGTGGATGCGGTAATCTTCAATTCCGACCCGCTGCACGGCGGAAAGTTTGTGGTGCAAGCAAAGCGCTACTCCAACACCGTTGATGTAGCCGCGGTGCGAGAGCTTTACGGCACAGTTTTGAATGAGGGCGCGAACAGGGGAATCCTCGTGACGACCAGTCATTTCGGGCGAGATGCCCACGAATGGGCAGCCAACAAGCCGTTGACGTTGATTGATGGACCAAACCTTTTGGCTCTTTTGACCAAACACGGATACAACTTCAAAATCGCACCTGCATGATTGCGCCAGTCCAGCTTGGCCGCCGCTTAACCACACTTGAGCTTAGCGATGCCCACAAGGCTTTAAGTCGCTTGCGGTCGATGCGAAGGCGGGTGCCGAACCAAATGGGAGCGAAGATTGGACGCCTATTATTACCTTACAAAAATCTTTGAAAAACGGCCGCCGAAGACCGCTTTTTGTAAGCGCTTAGCCGCCACCCTGCTGACGCTGGCTTGACGTTTTGCGGAATCGCCAGGGCATAAGGTCTTCGATTCTGTTATGGGGATGGCCGTCGATGATCGCCTCGAGTGTTTCGGCGATGTAGGCGGCCGGGTTGACGTCGCTGAGCTTGCAGGTGGCGACGATCGACGCAAGCAGGGCCCAATTTTCAGCCCCGACCTCATGGCCGGCGAAGAGCGCATTTTTTCTGGTCAGGCAGACTGGCCGGATGGCGTTCTCTACCGGGTTCGTGTCGAGCTCGAGGCGCCCGTCTTCGAGGAAGCGGGTCAGCCCTTGCCAGTGATTGAGCGCGTAACGGATGTCCTCGGCGAGCGTCGAGCCGCTGGAGATCATCGACAGCTGCTTCTCGAACCACGGCTTCAAGGCCTCGACGATGGGCAGCGAGTGCTCCTTGCGCGCGGCCAGCCTCGATCTCCGGCGATGAACCGCGTACCATGGCTTCCACGGCGTAAAGCTGTGCGATCTGCCGGACGGCGGCCTCGGCGATCGGCGATTTGCTGTTGCGGGCCAATTTGACGAAGCGCCGGCGCAAATGGCTCCAGCAATGCACGAGCGTCCACGGCCCTTGCGGTCGAGCGACTTCGCTCAGCCGGTCATAACCGTCATAGGCATCGCATTGCAGGAAGCGTCCGTTAAAGCCGTCCAGGAACTGCTCAGCGAAGGCGCCGCTGCGACCGGGGGCATATCGGAACAGCACGATCGGCGGACTTGGGCCGCTGTGGCCGCGGTCGTCGGAGACGATCGCCCAGAAGTAGCCCTTCTTCGTTTGACCACGCCCGGGATCGAGCACCGGCGCCGTGGTTTCGTCCATGAACAGACGATCGGCCGCTGCCAGATGGCGGCGCATGTGGTCGGCAACGGGTTGGAGATGGAAGCAGGCGCGGCCGGACCAATTGCTCAGGGTCGCCCGATCAAGCCGGATCCCCTGGCGCGCATAGATCTCGGCCTGACGGTAAAACGGCGTATGGTCGCCAAACTTGGAGACGATCACGTGCGCAATCGCCGCCTTCGGTCGGTAGGCCACCAGGCACGACATGCTCCGGTGCGTGCGCCTGCACGACAGGGCCCGAGCAGCGGCGGCAGATGTATTTCGGGCGGCGTGTGACCAGCACGCGCCATTGTGCCGGGATCACGTCGAGCCGTTTGCTGACGTCCTCGCCGATCTTCGTCATGGCCCCGCAACCGCACGGACAAAGCGTGCTCGCAGGCTCGATGATCCGCTCCACCCGCGGCAAATGAGCAGGCAAGCAGCCGCGATTGCGATGAGAACCTTGATCCGATCCGCCGCGCGGTCGGCCCTGGATGATCGCGGCCGCCTTTTTCCTGCGCGGCGTCCAGGACGCCTTGCGCGATCTCCACGTCTTCGAGCGGCAAATGATACTGATCTGGTCGCAGCTTCTCGGACTTCGCGCCGAACTTCTCGCGTCGCAATTCGCCGAGAATGACCTCCAGTCGACGCCGTGCTTCCTCCGACGCCGCCAGTGCCCCCTGATGCTCGCTCAAGGCCGTCTGCGTTTGCGCCAAAAGCGCCTTCAAGCGTTCGTTTTCGTCGCGCAGCGCCGCGATGCTCATGTGCTATTTCGAGCACATCGCCACCGCACGCGCCACGTTCAAAATAGCTTCCGAGTCACTCTGCCGCAGTTATCCAGCCGCCTGCGGGCGCCGCGCTTCCTCCGGGCGGACCAACCTCCAATCAAGACACTCGAACAAGGCCGCGAACATCGCCGGGGATACGCGCATCACACCGTCCGCGATCGTTGGCCAACGAACTTGCAGCCTTCGAGGCGCTTGTGCACCAATACCAGGCCCGTTCTATCCCAGACCAAAATCTTGATCCGGTCCGCCTGTTTCGATCGGAACACGAAGCTGCGCCGCTAAACGGGTCCAGACGAAGCATCTGCTGCACCTTCGCAGCCAACCCATCATGGCCACAGCGGAAGTCAATCGGCCGCGTCGCGATGTAAATCTTCAGATCAGCACCAGGCGCGATCATCGTGACGCTCGCACCGCGCGGATCAACCGAGACAGTTGCTCGCCGTCAATGGCCGCGTCCGTCCGCACCACGACTTCGCCAATCGCAACTTCGAGTTTGACAGCCGGAACGTGACGCTCCTCTAACGGCCCCTCCACGATCAGCGGCGCGAACGGCGGCTGCGGAGCTCGCACGACGGCAATTCGCCTCGCCGGCGAAAGCGTCGTCGCCAATCGTAAATCTGCCAAGCCAACGCGTCGCCCCGTGTTTGCGCGCCACCTCCGACACCTGAGCACCGGGCAGCAGACTTTCCGCGACGATCCGAGCTCGCTCGGCCTCCGAACGCACACGACGCCCGGAGGGTCCTTCAAGCACCTGCCGGCTGACCGCCCCAACTGACGAGCTGTCCAAATGGACGTCCTTTTTGCCGTCCAATCCCATTCCAAACCTCCGTTCATTCCGGAGGCTTCTTCGCACATCTAATCTAGCCCGCGAACCCAGGGTATCGGCTTAGCGCTTACCGCTTTTGGACGCGTGATGAGTGGCTTCGCTATCGAGCTGGAGCGTTGGGTTTATAACACAACGGAGCTCATGAACCCTAATTGGTGGAATTTCGAGGAGCTGTCTAAGGGATCTGGAGGGTAGGTGTTCGGCCACCAAATCGAAATGCTTCGTCATCGGCCAAGAGCTTGCCGTAGAGCGCCTGAGACATACGGGCGATTTCGGCCGCGTTTAAACTGCTGCGGAGGGTACTGCCAAGGCAGCGGCTTCTTCAGCACACGATCAAAGGCCGCAAGCAGCCTTTGCGCGCACGTTACTGTACGCAGGTCTTTGGCGCCGAGCGATGTCTTTTGGTAGACCTGTCTTCGGTTTGCCGTTGCGCAAGTATCCGGCAACTGCAACCTGAAGCCGCTTGGGCACCTTCTGCTGAGCGCAAAAAGTGCCGTGTCTATCCTTGATCAAACCCATCAGCGCGCATCGAAATGACTACCGTCTGCTACCACCGTTGAGCAGAGAAAGCCAATATTTGCGCCATGTTCTTGAGTTATCAGCCTTGAGACCGCTGGCGCTCCCTAGGGGAAACACCAGCAAGGGCCAAACCCATTGAAAATACTAGTGTTTTTGCCAGCCCGCAGATTACTGTGTAGCACACCTGTAGGGTGGCGTCGAGCATCTCCGAAAAGCGCAGGTGCCCAGGAAAGGAATGCACGTGCGGAGGCGCCGGCCCTTGAACAATCGAAGTTTTTTCTCACGCATCTATAATTGTCTACGAGCGGTGTTGCTCATGGAGAAGGTCTGCTGCAAGTCAGCTGTTATCTTAGTCCCAGTCCTCAATCTTCTTGAAGCGCAGACGGTCTCTTATCTTAGCTTGTAAGCTTGAGTAGCCCCTCTTTTCTAAATCGATGACAATTGCATCAAGATATGACGTTTTGCCGGCTCGAAGAATGCGAGATAATTTTGTCAAGAATGCCTGCGTTGTCGGCAGCAATTGCTAGGTCGCCGGGCGGCCAGTGCGAACGAAAGAAAGCGTCCACTAGCTTTCGTCGCAGTTCTTTCCCTTTATCCCAGTCCGGAAAAATGAAGAGAAACTCATAAAGACTCTGATTGTTGCTTGATGTGGTCGCAGAGTAAATTGCGGGAAATGTTCGAACGATCAGGCCGCTAACTGGTAATTCACAATGTCCTATCGCAAGTTCGAACGCTTGCTTCTGAAGCGCGGCAAGTAAGGCACTGTTCTTCGTCCGCTTCGCCTCATCAAGTATTGCGCACCAACTATCCGTGGCTCCTTCAGCCCAACACGCTCTTGACCTTTCAAATATGGGACGCACGAGGTTCGTTATCGCTTGCAGTGGAAGCATTTCAGACACTGACAACGCTTCGGCCCACTTCCACAAGAGAAGCGACGATTTCTTGGTCAACTCGACTTGGCCTATGAGACGAATTAGACCGTTAAGCATCCTTTCATCGAACAGTCGTTGCTTTGCCCCGACCGCAACCCACCCCATAAGGCTAGGCTGGCTTATTTCCCGCTCCAAAACTTAAATGACGCACTAAGGACACCCTGAGCGCCAAGCAAACGACGCGCCTCAACATTCTCTAACGTGACTCCGGGCTGGACGTAGTCAACGAGGTCAAGAGGCCGCCCCTCTTCTAGCAACCGACAGGTCACCGTCACTAACTCACTCGTTTCTGTGCAGTCCCCGCCAAGCAATTTGCCTATCCAAGAGCCAGAGTTCGAAAGTACCGGTTGCCGCATACTTTCCCAAACGTCTGCACGGGCAAGGAACGCTGCGGTCACCCAAACTTCGAAACACGCGCCTTTTTGATAAGGAGTGGCCAACCGCGACAACCCTTGCTCTGTGGGCTCAAATGTAGATGCCAGCAACGATGCTACGGTCGACGAACCATCCTTAAGCGCCACAAGCGCTTCTCTGCTTTCAGACGGATACACCCTGGAAAGCCCAGCTAGTTCCGGCAACAAATCCCCACTCGGTTGCACAGCTCGAAAGACCGAAGCAACATGATTCGGCTTGATGAAAGACACGACAGCTTCCAAAAGCCGCCTGTCCTGAGCTAATAGCCGAGAGGAAATCAGCAGCTCAATAAGACGGCTCCGGACCCGTTGCCGAGCACGATTTTGCCATGAAACAACGTCATCAACTGCTGCGTCCCAGCCGCCTTTGCGAGCCTGCTTAAGATAGTGTACGGCCAACCAAGGAGAATAGGCCAAAAGCGCGTCGATATGCTTCGGACTGAACATCGAGAGGCTGTGCAGAGCATCATGGTAGTCCACATGCGAATGCTGCAGACCATCCGGCAATTCCCGCAATGGCTGGTCCATTTAGACCGCTGCTTCTGCAAGCAGCTCCAAAGCCGTGAATGGATCGTTGCCCGCGTGATAGGCTATGCTTGCTCGCACTTCTCGTCGCAAGCCCTTTAGAAAGCGGAACGCCGACCTAGAACACCGCTGACCGATTGCCGAAAGCAACTCGATCGATGCGAGAGGCGGCTCTCTTCGCACTCGGTCAATGACCTTGAGAGAATTTCACTCTTCTCCACCAGCGCGTCGCTAGAGTTAGGCACCAGCGCCGCTAGTACATCAAGCATCGCGACGGCAGCAGCAGGTGAACTTTCACTACGTACTTCAAGCTCATCCAACACGGAAATCTTCAATAGCGCTGTCGGATCGGCCGGCAGGAACGGCATAAGCCTCTGGAAATTAACGTTTGAGATTTTCCCGCTCGTCAATCCAGTACGAACGGCGCTTATGAGCTCAAAAGAGCGCTGATCGATGCGGCCACCATCAGTTGAGTGGCTATAACCGACGAGCTGACTGTCCGGCAGTCGACTAAAGCGACTGATAGCTGACCTCGGGGCAAACATCAGGTTAAAAGTTCGCTGAAACGACATAACCTGCAGGGCGTACGTGCAGGCCGAGAATTCGGAACGTAGCGACGGCCAAAGAAAGTCAAGGAGATTGGAAAGAATCGAAACATCCGATTTCTGATCCCCGAACCAAACCACTGGCGACTTACCGTATCCAAAGTACTGGAGAATAAATCTATTCAGATTCTTCCTTCAGCGGGCGAGAGGCTTAGTACAGATCCCGTTTCAGAATTTCCCCGTACAACAATCGTAGATGTAAACTTCTCCAAGTTCGAGCGTTCGGGCAGTGAATGCAGCTCTAGAAAACGGCTCGCTGACATCCTTGCTTTCCATGCGCTCGTCGGCACTAAAATTGTGTGTGTAAGAACACAACCGTCACGAGGCGCATTGTGATCCGGCCATGTTCGGCCGATGGCGTAATACTTGCGGCTCGGCAACGGGTAGCAGGAGATGTACGAAGGAATTTCATTCTGAACAGGCAACCCAGAAAGGTCACTCAGCTGCGTTATGCAGTCGGAGTCATCTGGACTAAGCGAGACACTTGTCGCAGGGGGTCCGTGTCCACGACTGTAGCCGTGAACCGCCTGATGAACTACAACTTCTTGGTTGACGATCATGTAGCGCCCAATGCCCACATCACAGGCAGCGTTAGGTCGGAGCTACGCTTTGACTCTCCGTTTTCAGAATAATCGACGAAGCCACGCTCTCTGGGATTTCCTACGTTCAAGAATTGGTCCCGAAATTCAGGCTGCATTTTCAGATCGCCACCAAACAAACTTACTCCGAATGTAGCGAACTCGGCGCGGTCACCGTTGGAGCGCAGGTAGTCCGAAAGCAACCGGTATTGGCTCTTTAGATACCCGCTTGGCCCTCCAGCCTGCTCATCCTCAGATAGAAGATCCCACGCGGTTATCAATATGCCTATCCGCGGACGAACCGTGGGGTCACTTCGCTCCTTACAGAGCGTTATGATCATTTGAATCCATTCGACCAAAATGACTTGTGTCGGTGGACCATCGGGTAATTGGCCCGCAACCTGGCCCTGCAAATTGGCGTTTGGCCCAAACAAGTTCTGCACTTGTATCCAGTCAAGAGGCGAGCGAATCTCGTCGGAGTGCACCCTCACAAGAATGAGAAATGCGGAATCATCTCCGATAAGCCTCCTCCCAGTCAGCGGGCCATCGTCGCTCCACATACAAGCGTTGCCAATCTTCACCGGGGCCGTCGGGAACAACAAGCGCCGCGGGGTGATCGCCAATCTTCACCGGAATTTCGCAAAGAGTTCTTGTACCTCGCTGAGTATGCCCCGCGAATTGCCCCTTTAGTTGCTCGGCCACACCGAGATTGAGATACTCTGCATCTATCGGCAGCCCGTCCGGAACCAGAGCCCGGTGCTTTCGGTCACGCATGGCCAGCCAGAATCTAAGCAAATAGTTTGTTTTGCCTGCATCGACGCCCCCAACAATTACGACATTGCGTCGCCTCGTCATTGCATGCTCCCCTGAGCAATGGGTAGCCAACCAAATAGGCGCTCGCCCGGTTGTCCTTCACTGAGTGGTTTTGGCTGGGTATAAGATAGCAGTGTACTGACCACCTCCAGAACACCCGATCCGGAGGCAATCGCGGCATTGCTTGAAAACGACGATATCAATTGGCTGCTTACGACAAATCCCGAATACGCGGCATGAGTGATCAGTTCTTTTAGTAGCTCGGGTTCGCGAAAGTCGATCTCGTCCGCTTTAGTCACCACAATAAGCAACGGTCGACCCTGAGCCGTGAGGGGAACGAGCCTATCAATCAATGTCTTCTGTCGCTCAAGTTCCGAATGCCTAATAGTTGGGTCGACTAAATTGGACGCTTCGATCATTATAAGCGTCGCATCCGCACGCTTCAGAAACTCGAACCTATCGGAATGTCGAGCGTTATGGATTAGTTGCGTGGTCCACTCCCGGGCAAATCGGAGAGGATCAGGACGTGCGCGAAAGTTCGTCTACGCGAAACACGTCAAGGTGCATGAAACCCGCTGATCGACCGTCTGCAACGTTAGTATGTACCGACATTCTATCCGGCATACGGCCCGCCTCCCACCTTTCGGGTCCCCCGCACACGGTCTTCAAATCCTAAAAGGGTGAAACTTCCCCCAAAAGCGAGGTTGTGGCTTTCGGCTGCTCCCGACGAGAACAACAAATACAGGGCGTTGATGAAGCAGGTCTTACCCGCATCAACGTCACCCAATATACCTACAAGAAATCCGGAGCCGACGTTTAATAGCTTCGAAACGTCCTCTAGGCCGAGTTCGATGCCAGGATAAATTATAGATCTTTCGGTATCCTCTTCTCCATCTAACGGGGCGGGACTAGCCAACCGTTCGATCTCACTCTCGATATCTGCTGTTGCACTCTCGCAAGCCTTCGGCTCCCCCGTTTTAAAGCAAATACCGGTGTCCTCAATTAGGCATTGCCCATTTGAGCAGGAAAGCGCCATGGACTAGGCCTCCATCAGCAATTCAAGGAGACTGTTTTCGAAATAGAATTGCTCGGCAAGCTGTTCTTCACCGATCGTTAGCTTAGGTCGCCAGCTTCGCGCGGCCCTCACAATCTGAGCGGCATCGGTCTCACCCTCGGCAGCCCGAATTACGCACGATAGCAAAGGAAACACTTCGTGTTCGTGACGGATCAGTTCGGTCGCAGCAGAACTCGGCGCAAGGCTCTTCACCATATCAGAGGGGATTTTTCAAACAGTTTCGCCAGTGCAATGGATTGATTCGCCCCAAGTGCACTCCGCACCATTCTCGCAGCTAGAGCAGCCATTCCAACGGTTGGAGGGGGAGACAGAATCGTGGACAGCTCATGTCCGGCCAACAACCCGACTCCAATTTTTATATCCGAGTATTTTTCAGATCTTAGAACGGAGTAGCCGCCGAATAGCCACCAAAGAGCTTGCAGCTCCTCACGATCCTTCAGTATTTCCTCTTCAAGCACTGCAAATGCAGCTTCATACTCTTCCTTCGCCTTCGAAAAATCAGCCGGCACCTCGTCAAGTTCCAGAAGCGGCTCTTTCGCCCTACGCCTACGTCGCATATCGGCATGGCGAAGAAGTTCTTGGGCCGCCGAAAGCAAGAGTTGCAGCTGATCAGACACAGCTCTTGGACAACTCCAGTTACGGAATCGAAGGCTCGACACAACGCACGCTGCGGCCTTAACTACGGTTGTTCCCGACCCCGTTTGCAGTTTGGCACGGTGAAGAATTTCGCTAAGCGCGACCGCCGCACAGATTCGAATATCATTTGCTGCGATGTCGGCCTTACGATCAAACGATGGTTGGTTCAAAATAATCGCATCGATCGTTGGAGCGAGCGCCCTATTTGATAGATTCTTGTTTGCACTTGTGAGTTCATTAACTAGCGAGACGATCGCTAGCAGAGTGCCTTGATCGGCGTCCTGCCATGAGTCGGCAAGCGCTGACGCAGTTTCCTTCCTCTGACTAAGGCGGTCGTCGTTCAGCACGGGATCGATGATCCGATACCAATCACCAATTTCAGACAACATTGTTTCCCCCATTAAACGGATTTGGCTTTCGTTCACTTTCAGGAACTTGACGCATAGTCAAATCCCAAAGCTCCCCCAACTGCCCTTGCTGAGCCGCAAGATCAAATGCTTGTCGCTCAAAGGCATATGGCAGAGGCCCGGCTGGCGGAGCCATAAGCAACTTGAGGGCGACAAGAATTTCCGACCGCGCTTTCACACTGAGATGACGCCAGAACAGAAAGCGAAGTAACTCGAAAGACGCTTGATCGCGAACCGCTGACGGCACTTGATTTGTTTCTGGCATATCAGCAACCTCATCTGCAGCAGTCTTTGCATCGGCAGCCGTTCCTTGGAAAGCCTCACTTACTTCGCGCGAACCACAATCAAGAGAGAGTTTTCGGAAACCCTTTCCGTCCGTGCGGTGATAATCTGGGTCAAATCTAGTTTCCGTTGGATTCCAGACCCTGGGAGAAACTACTACAGAGCCGGTCCCGGAATTCTGCACAGGGCGATAAGTGGAGTTTCTGCCTGACAGCGGGCACGCTGGGGCCTGCGAATCAGGAGCGACGATGAGCAGACGAGCACGCCGGAACCACACACCGGCCTTCAAGGCGAAGGTGGCGCTTGCCGCCGTCAAGGGTGACCGGACGATAACTCAACTGGCCGAGCAGTTCGACGTTCACCCCAATCAGATCACGACGTGGAAGGCTCAACTTGAAAGCAAGGCCGCCGATGCGTTCGGTCCCGGCGGCGGGTCTGGAGCGGAGCAAGCAGCCATCGACGTGAAGTCGCTGCACGCCAAGATCGGCGAGCTGACGCTGGAGAACGATTTTTAGAAGGAGCGCTCACCAAGGCGGGATTGCTGAGCGCAAGGCGATGATCGACCGCAAGCACGATCTGTCGATCACCAGGCAGGCGGAAGTTCTGCAGATCAGCCGCGGCAGCGTCTATTACCTGCCGCGGCCGGTGCCGGATGCCGATCTCGCGATCATGCGGCGTCTCGACCGGCTGCATCTGGAGTTTCCCTTCGCCGGTTCGCGTATGTTGAGAGGCCTGCTGGCTGCCGAGGGGTGCAAGATCGGCCGCCGGCATGTCAAGACGCTCATGCGACGGATGGGGATAGAGGCGCTCTATCGCCGTCCGCGCAGCACGAAACCGGAGCCCGGCCACAAGATCTATCCATACCTGCTGCGGGGCATGGAGATTACGAGGCCGAACCAGGTCTGGGCCATGGACATCACCTATATCCCCATGGAGCGCGGCTTCGTTTACCTTGCTGTCGTGCTCGATTGGGCGACCCGTCGGGTCTTGTCCTGGCGGTTGTCGATCACAATGGAAGCAGCCTTCTGCGTCGAGACACTGGAGGATGCCATGGCCCGTCACGGCAAGCCGGAAATCTTCAACACCGATCAAGGCTCGCAGTTCACCGGGGCGGCCTTCACCGGCGTTCTCGCCGACAACGGCATCGCCATCAGCATGGACGGCAAGGGCGCCTGGCGGGACAACGTCTTCGTCGAGCGGCTCTGGCGCAGCGTCAAATACGAGGAGGTCTACCTGCGAGCTTACGAAACTGTCGGCGAGGCTCGCCACTCGATCGGCCGATACCTCGACTTCTACAATGGCCGCCGACCCCATTCGAGCCTTGACGGCGCCACCCCGGATCAAGCCTACTTCAACCAGCCGCCAGTCCGCTTGGCGGCCTAAACCCCGGCAGACGCTCCACTTATCGATGCGGAGATTCTGTTCAGACAACCGGGACCAGCTCTTACTTCCAAAATTGCGCGGCCGTTATCATTTAGCCAATTGAATTCCAACCAATTGTAGGTGTAGGGATTCAATTGAGTCCGAGCAGGAGGATTCATCGCTCCGGCCGCGACGTGAAGCTGCTGCCAAGTACCGCGAGTGCTTACCGTCAAATCAGGTAGGTGCTCATGACCAGTGATTACGACTCTTGCTCGGGTGTTGAAGTATCGCGAAGCTTGTTGTTGATCCATGAACCAGTTCAGCGGATGATGCACTAGAACAATTTCTTCGAAATTTTCATCCCTGTTGATTGCATACTGGCTTTCGCAAAGGACGAGATTACCGGGAGCTTCGTTCAGATCAGAGAGGAGCACAGAGCACAAACCAATGAACCGCAATCCCTTTCCACCGCGCAATTCATAAGATTTAACGATTATGGGCTGCTGAAAGCTTTTGAAGTCGCTTCCGTACGCTGCTGCAAAACTTCGATAATCTTTAAACTTTGCGAGCACCGGACTGTCGGGCTCATCCACAATCCTATGAAAGAATGCGTGAACTTCCTCGACGCTCTTTTTTTCGAAGTTCTGCTTGCAACGCAACTCCTGCCGAACCGAGAACTTTCACGTCTACATCGTGATTGCCGGGGATAAGATGGACGGCGAGTCGATCGCATCCAACAATGGAGGTTAGCTGATCGAGCCAGTCTACTGCTCGTTTGAACTCAGCCTCCTTGCCGGCGTATGCAACGTCACCAGTTATTATGATGGCGTTTGGGGCTCCCCTGATCGTGCCCTCATTCAGGCATTTCTGGCAATCGTTTAAGACTTCCCTCCGGATGTCGTCATGCACCCAGGCGCCATTCTTTTCTTGGCCGAAGTGAATGTCAGAGAAATGGAGGAAGCGAAGCTTTTCGGGCGGCATTTCCTGTATTTTCGGACCGGTCATATTGCTCCCTGAATTTTCCTTGCGCCAACGAACACCGCGACCTCGTGCCCACCATCGACCACATCACAGTGGCCACCAGCGAGTCTGAAGCATCCTGCGATGACTATCATATCTACAGCCAATGGTTGCGTCTTTTTTGGACGTTGGACAGCAAGCTGGGCGACTTGGCAATTCCTGCGAGATACCCTTGAACAATTCTTTTCGGGTCTATTATTCGAGACGTCAACTTCGTGGCTGCGGCGTTGGGATTTCCCCCGTCCCTCCCCCTAGAATTCAGGCCTCCAGGCTACGCCTCAAGCCGCCGCAACAAATTGGCCACCGACGAAGCGCGCCACCTTCCACCACGCGGCGTCATCATCTCGCGGCTATTCAATTCGTCAGCAATAACTGACAGGGTTACACACGGCTAGCGTGGGACACCACGGGCCAAGCGGCGCGCTTCACTTGGCGAAGCAGTCAACCAGCGGAGCCGCCTTCTACGGCGTCTCCGATTTCCTTTTCGGCCATTATCGCGATGCCAAAGTCAGTGATCTTGAAGGCGAGAACCGCTGGGCCGCAAGAAGACCATTGAAAACACTTTAGCGGCTTTAAGACCACTCCTTCAACGCGAGCGCCCAATCAGTACCCAACAAGCCCGAGGATATCGAAGCCGCAAGCTCGGCACGGGACTGAGGCCAAGCCTCGAATTGGTGAGCGAGCGTCCAAGCGTTGTGAATTGCTCGATTGTGAAAGTTGGCCTTTAGCGTGTTCACCCTAGCACGCACGCTAGTGCCTCGTTTGCAAATTGGGCAGCGGCATATGCTCAAGGACGACAGATCATCTTTGTCGATCAGCTTCCGAACGGGGCGTTTATCGACGGCATGACTGAGGATGCGCTGGCTCTTCAGCGGAAAGAAAACGGAGCCAAAGCCCGCAGCTTGCCGCCACCCGATCGAGTCAGCAGAATCCGCCCCCAGCGCGACAGTAGCCGGGAAGGTGCGCGTACCCCCCGCGCCAAACACATGAATCCTTGCCCTTTGAAATTCTTCACGCGTTTGACGAATGCTCATGGCGATGAAGCTCTCTGGAGAACCCTTCCAGTCCGGAAGCAGTCGTCGGCGCTGAAGGAGGGGCACGACTCCGCCAATCCCAACCCATTTCGGATTTGGCAGTACGGCTGCAATTAGCTTTATCGAACGCTGAAGTTCGCTTCTCGTTCGGCCATGCACCACGGGCATAATCGTCTTTTTGGGAAAGCGATTCAGCAGTTTCTCATAGTTCTTTACAGAAACGACGATCTTCCGTTCTCGCTCACGCGCTGAGTCGGTGCTACCAGGCGGGATATCTAGTGTGACAAACACGTCTGCGCGCATCTTCTCGATTGTATTGCCCACATGTCGGACTGACCAACTTAGGGCCGGGTTCATCGACAAGGCGAAGCCGCCGGAATCGACCATTATAGGACCGGTCAGTCCAAGCCTTGCTCGCAGCTTCTCGTTTAGGTGGCTCTCGCGCAAAAAGACGGACGCCGTATGGCGCAACCCAAGCTCGTTAGGAAAGGCAGCGTTCTTAACTCGGGATATGCAGAACAGATGCTGCTGGTGTTTACACTTTGGCCCAACCATATTTGAACATCGGCATACCGGCCCATGTGCAATCTCAACCAACGACGTCGGTGGGATTGCTGGGACCTCCAACACGAGACTGGAAGCCAAACCTAAAGTCCGAGAGTCCGGGCTCACTTCTAAAGTCCGTCAGGGCATACAAGTCACCTGCATCCCGCTCGTCTCGCCCGAACCTATCAAATAAGTCTGGCCTCTTGAGCAACGAGTCCAAGAGAACGCCCGCAGGTGGAAGGAGGTGGATGTCTTGCATGTTATCCGACGCGAAATGAAAGACCGAACACCTATCTCGGGGGAGGCTATGCCATCGCAGAGCGTTCACGTAGTGGTGATCGCATAGGAAATTGAAGATCTTCACCTTGCGTCTGCCGGTGTAGGCGGACTGAACGTACGCGCTCAACGTTTTCGTAAACAGGTCTAACCATTGTGCCTTGACATCGAATTGATGGTCTCGGTGGGTGTCCGAAAGGTGAACGTCGTAGTTCTGGATTTCTTCCGATGGCTCGATCAAGCCATATAGGCCAGACATGATCAGCACGCGGGCTGTTGATTGTGCCGCGTAGTTCACCCATGCGTCTGGTTCAATCTTCTTGTATAGCCGCCCGGAGTAACGGGCGCTCGCGGGCATGTAATTGCCAGTTTCATCTGAACCGCCCAAGTCCAATCCGTAGACAAGGTCTGCGTTGCCGGGCTGATGGCGTCGGTCTCCTCCCCGCTCGAAGTTGTCGAACAGCTTTCCATCCCGCAGTATGGAATAGATGTACCTTCTTTTAGCCAAAAGCTCTTGGCGCAGTCCGATTTCGGGCACCCATCCGAGCGGGCGTCCGCCGTATGCCACGCCCCCATCTCGCTTGGTCCGCGAGCAAGCTATCAGCACCAGTTGATCAGGCTGCTGCTGTTGTCGGGTTTCTTGTGGAGGCAACGAACTTGCAACAGTACTGACAGTCGGCGGACGAGGCGCAATTTGCACGCGACGGATTGCACCTACCAGCACCTTTGCAGCGTACTCAGCATTGTTGCGGCCCACGAAAGCGCCGCTATGAGCGCCTGGCAGAACCCCCGCATCGCAATCGTCGTCCGTAAAGTGGTCTGCAATATGCTTGGCGATCACCCGATCGGCTGCTAGAGCGAAATGAAGGAGCTTAGGTCTTGGCACATTTCTCTTCTCAGCAATCCTGATTGCATCGCGATAATCATTGTAAAGCTTCGCCGGATTAGCCATTTCGGCAAGCTTGGGATTCAAAGCGGGAAACCATCTGAAGACTCGGTTGCCGATAGACACACCTTCCAGCGGGCTTGCTACGGTCAGGACTGCCTTGACCCTAGCGAGCAGCGTATCGTCGCCCCCTACCAAGAGCCTTCGGCAAAGCTCTCGGGCGACCAGACCGCCGAGGCTATGCCCTACTAGGTAGATCGGATCGCGGTCAGCATATTCCGTCTGGATCAGAGTCTGAATTTCTCCCGCACTAATCTTCAGATTTGCGGGACTGAACGCGGTCGCGTGATAGGTTCCGCACTCGGCTGTCACGTCAGGCCCCATGATCTTTTTCACAAAGTCGGGGACCGCCTGCCAACTGGACTTGTTACCGCCTTGTCCGTGAAGAAAGAGAACGAGTCCAGTCATTGCTCACCAATCGATCTCGCTTAGCTACCCTACAGCGTAGCGCCTTTTGATTGCAAAGAGCAGAAGTCTATCGCCAAAATGTGCGTGCCATCATTAGGCCACCCGCGTTCGATTCCTGAAATGTTCTTTCTGTTAAAAGCGGCTGTGTCCCGAATATTCAAAGAAAGACCCCGGTACCAGCAGCGCTTATCGAAAACATTTAGGCGGGCCACGCAATGAGGATTTAACGTACAACTGACGTATCCCTTAGGTTGCCCCACGAAAAACACTCAGACATCCGCCCACTCACACGACCCGATTTACGAGCCGAAGCTGCAGCGTGACCGTACCGACACTGGCACGCTGGTCAAGCGCTCGCTCCTATGCCCATGGGATAGGATTTTCCTTCGGCCTTCGCTGCCGCAGCTACCGGCTCGTCACCCGCCACAGGTCACACCGAGCGGGCACTCTGCGGTGTGTCTGCGCAAGGTCATCCACTACAATCCGCCGCTTGATCATCTGTAACGTATCCTCGCTACGGAAATGATACAGACGGTTGCAGGCTGGATCAAAGGGCTACGGAGCGCGTGGTGTGGGGGTCGCTCTCGATGCGCTCGGCGTGGAACCGATTGGTTCTTCCTACATCAAGAAGACGAGAACTGCCGGCTGAGGCGGAAGATATGGTTCGGACCTCGGTATGACGTCAGTGGCACGTCACCGCGAACCAAGTCTCACCTTCGGGTCCAAAACCTCAGGTGAAGCCAATGTCTGTACTCCCGACCGACATCTTCGCGTGTGACCACGGCTGACGGCAGGTCTCCTGGCTCGCGGGTCGTTACCCTTCGTCGCCTTCCCGGGACCGAGTCGCCCAGTGGCTGATGACAAAGGATTCTCCGCTTACAGTTGCGGGGGCAGCTGCGGCATTGGGAAGTTTCCCCGCACCGCATTCCTTACGATCCCCAGAACGGGGAACCGTCTGGCGCATCTAGAATTCCGGCGGGCCGGGAGTCAATGTCGCCGCCACCGGCGCAGCCGGTCAGAGCCTGGGTCCGCACTTTGTTCGGGCAGTGTCTTGTGCCGGACCCCAATCGCTGCAAGAGCATCCGGGTATGAGCGCTCAAAACATGCATCTTGGAGAGATAGGATGGGAGGGGAAGCCTTTCTTTGGTTAGTCCGACATGCGGTCGTCGACTGTATCGAAGGAACAATCCACTCTTCAGATGCCCCGGCCGATCTTACTGACCGGACGCATTTGGAAGCCGTGCGAAGCTACTTGCCGCGGAACGCCGTAAGCTATGCGAGTCCGTCTCAACGAACTCTCGACACCGCGCGCGCATTCGAGCTTGATCCGATCCTGGTGCCTGAGTTCAGGGAGCAGGACTTTGGGAATTGGACCGGCCGACGCCACGATGATCTCGCCGCTATCGGGCGAGAAAGTTACGCCCAGTTCTGGAAGGATCCCGCTCGTTCAAGGCCACCCAACGGCGAAAGCTTCGAAGATCAAGTTGCCAGGGTTCGGCATGGATTTCGCAAAATAGCTGCTGGCCCAGCAACACTTGTCGTGCATTCCGGCACTATTCGCGCCGCGCTCTGCGTAGCCCTCGACATCGCACCGCAAGCAGCCTTGCGCTTCGTTATCGATCCGCTGTCCATAACCCGCATTGATCGGCTACGGAACAATTGGCGGGTTGTGTCGGTGAATCAGAATGTCGCGGGGTTCCTCCGATCATCTGACTAGCCGGAATTTATTCCGGCCACTTGCATCATGAGCGATTCGGGACCTTGGCTTGCGCAAAGGTCGCCATTCCATTGTGGAGGGCGCATGCCAGCCGAAGGATCGGCAATGCGATCGCGGCGCCCGTTCCCTCCCCTAGCCTCAGATCCAGATTGAACAATGGCAGAACATTCAAGGCCTGAAGAATCAGGCGGTGCCCTTGCTCCGCTGATTGATGCGAGGACAAGAGAAATGGCTGACATGACGGATTAAGATGCACGGCCGTCAATGCCGCGACGGACACGATGAAACCGTCGATCAGGATCGGAAGGCGACGCTGTGCGGCAGCGATGATCCCGCCGGTAATCGCGGCAATTTCGAGACCCCCAACCGCACACAGAATGTGTTCGGGAGAGCTACCCGGTCTAGAGAGGCCATGACCAGCCAGCGCGGCGTCAATCAGGCGCAGTTTACGCGCGCGACCGGCTGCATCCACGCCCGTCCGCTGCCGGCCATCTGCTCAGCGCTCACGCCAAGCAGGGCCGCGGCGATTGCCGCCGAAGCCGTTGTATTGCCGATCCCCATCTCGCCAAGGATCAGAAGATCGGGCGCTGTTGCAGCAGCGCGTACTACTGCGCGCCTGCCGCAGTCCAAGGCATACGCCAGCTCCGAAGGCTCAAGGGCCGCTCCGTTACTGAAGTCTCGGCTGCCCCGGCGCGGTTTGTCGGTCACGACCCCCGGCATCGGTCCTTCTGCGAGCGTCCCCGCATCGACGATCTCGAGTCTTGAGCCAAGTTCGCGCGCAAGGACGGAGATCGCGGCACCACCTGATGTGAAATTCGACATCATCGCGATGGTCACTTCCTGAGGATAGGCCGACACGCCCTGAGCGACGACGCCGTGATCGCCTGCAAAGACGATAATCGGCGCGCGCTCGGCCCGAGGCCGGTCGGTTCGCTGCAGACCGGCCAACTCGATCGCTAGGTGCTCGAGGCGGCCCAGCGCGCCAGCCGGCTTGGTGAGCTCGCCCTGGCGAGCCAGGGCCGCATCGCGATGGACGGTCGAAATCCCGGGACACCCTTGATAGACCCATTCGGGTAGCATGCTGTCTTGCCTCTGGAGCTGGCGTTCAAGATGCGGGCGGCTTTCGCCCAGCGGCGTCACGATGTGCGCTTGAGAATGTAGCTATCCATGATCCAGCCATGCTCGGCACGCGCTTCCTGTCGCGCGGCGACGATGCTCGGCCCCGCTTCTGCAAGCGCACCCGATATGGTGATCTCGTCGGGCATCCCGAGATAAGCCCCCCACCAGATATGCAGTCCGCTAGGGTCGAGCGACTGGAACGCCGCGCCGCCATCGAGCATGACGACCACGGTGTCGGTCCCGGTAGGCCAACCGCCTTCGCGCAGCCGTCGCCCAGTGGTGACAAGAAAGGGCTCGCCGATATCATTCAGGGGCAGCGAATGCGCCGCGCAGAGCGCCTGGATCGACGTGATGCCGGGGACCACTTCGATGATCGGCACCGGCTCTAGCCTTCGCGCGATCCGCAAGCTGGAATCGTAGAGCGCGGGATCGCCCCAGATCAGGAGCGCAACGCGTCCTTCCGTCCCGAGATCGCTCGCAATCGCCCTCGACCAGGCTGCGGCAACCGCGTCATGCCATTCGTCCACCCCCCTGCGGTAGTCCTCGTGACCGGTGTCGCGCACGGGCAGATCGAACTCGAGGACACGCGTGCTGCCGTTAGTGAGAACTTGCTCGCAAATGGTTCGGCGCAGGTCGGCGAGTTCGGATTTCGCCGTGCCTTTGCGCGGAATCAGGACGAGGTCGGCGGCGTTGATCGCGCGGATTGCGGCGAGCGTAAGCTGCTCGGGGTCGCCGCAGCCGATGCCTATCAGGGTGAGCGTGAGCATGGAGCTATGCAGAGGCAGCCGCATCTTGCGGCCGCGCCCGCGCAACCTTATGCCGCATTGTGAAGACGGTACGTGACAAGGCTGTTCGCAGTCACACTTCGCATCGACTTCGCCAGCGCCAGCACGGCCAGATCGGCCAGCGGCTCGATCACGATGACGAGCGCATAGGACGCGGCGAAGGACGCGATGGCCGCGAGGTTATCGGCGGCAAAGCCCGCGCCATAGAGAGCCCAAAAGGCGACCCATGCCACAATGCCGGATTGATAGACGGTCGAAAGCGCAAGCGCCTGGCGATACTGCAGATCAACATAGGCGGTGTTGGGGGGATGATGCGCCCGGCGAGCGTCTGGATCGCAAACAAGGGCACCAGCAGCGTGGTCAGATTCATGCCGTATTGCGGCAGGTCGGTCGGCACAAAGAACAAGCCCTGAAGCAAGAGACCAATCGCCAGCCCGAACGCGGCCGGCGCCGCGCCGAAAAGCAGGAACAGGGTCGAGCCGAGGATGAAATGCACCTCCGAGATCCCAACCCGGAAATGCGGCAGCAACTCGAAAAACGAGAAGACCAGGACCGTTGTTGCGACCGTGCGCACGGCGAATGAAACGATCCCCTGCGCGCGCACCGTTGAGGCCGCGAGCTTGAGGGCGCAGCCGGCGGCGGCTGCCCCGGTCGCGTAACTCAGAACGACCTTGGCGCCTGTAACGATTCCTGGTTCGATATGCATGATCTACGTCCCTTCTGCCGTCACACCCGACGGCGTTGGCGTCAAATATTGCAGGGCCGGTCTCCTGGCTCGCGGTTCGAAACGGGTGTCCGGCCTTCCCGGGCCTGACGGCCCAGTGGCGGATCGGAGCTCCTCACCGTTTACACTCGCGGGGGCGGCCGGGGCTTCGGGCGCCGCAATTGGGTCCGCCCTTCCCCATTCCCGATTATGCTCCGGCGCTTTGCGCCGCTTCGAGCACCATGCCTGTTCTGTGTGCCCCTTTCGACAAGGAGGCGTCAAGGGGCTCGCAATGGCGCACGACAGCATCATCGCGGAGTTGCTCCCGCCAGCGCACCGAAAAGAATGACGGCCGCCGTCGTTGCGGCGCCGGTTTGGGCGAGTTGCTCGGCGAGCTTCGCGATCGTCGTGCGGACAAGCCGCTCTTCGGCGTGGCCAAGGGACTCGGCAAACAGCGCCGGCGTATCGGGGGCCATGCCTTGCTCGATCAGCTTCGCCGCAAGGGCCGGGAATGTGCGCTTGCCCATGTAAACCACGGTCGTCGATTCCGGATCGGCAAGCGCCGCCCAATTGAGATTCGCGGGCAGCTGCCCGGTGATATCAGCACCGGTCACGAACTGAACGCGGCGTGACGTGTGTCGTCGGGTGAGCGGAATGGCGGCCTGCGCTGCCGCAACGCAGGCCGAGGTGACGCCGGGAATGATCTCAAAACCGATGCCCGCCGCGCGCAGCGCCTCGATCTCTTCTTCGAGCCGGCCGAAGATACCAGCGTCTCCCGATTTCAGCCGGACCAGGCGGGCACCTGCGGCAGCGTAGTCGATCAGCAACTGGTTGACATGCTCCTGTTTGGCCGAGGGCCGGCCCGCACGCTTACCAACCGCCACCAGATTGGCCCGAGAGTGGGCGTGATCGAGGATCGCGCCCGAGGCAAGGTCGTCATACAGCACGACGTCGGCGGCGCGCAGACGCGCGGCCGCCTTGAGCGTTAGCAGCTCAGGATCGCCGGGACCGGCCGAGACAAAGGAAACAAGGCCGCTCACGTGTCCTCCGCAATGAGGTGGAAGAACGTACCGGTGGCGTAACCGCGCCGCGAGCCGGTCTCCGCAACAATCACGCCGGTCGCGTCGCGCACGGCCGCCAGGGGGGTATCGGGCTGCGAGACAATCGTGGAATAGTGGAATTCATGGCCGCGCAGGCGTGCGCCGGCCCGATGTCCAGGCATCGGTACCGCAAGCTCCGCAAGGCGATAGCCCAGATGCATGCGGCGTTGGGCAAAACTGGTCTCCAGGCCGAGCAATCCCGTCATCTCGTGGTGTGCGCCGTCGGCGTCGGTCAAGGCAGTACCCAGCACCATATAGCCTCCGCATTCGCCATGCACCGGCCGTGTCTCGGCAAAGGATTTTAGCGCGCGGCGGAATCTCGTGTTGGCCGCCAGCCCGCCGGCATGCAATTCCGGATAGCCGCCCGGCAGCCAGCAGACATCGGCACTGGCGTCGGGGCCTTCGTCGGCGAGCGGCGAAAAGGTTGAGATCGCGGCACCGGCGGCACGCCAGGCCTCCAGCATGTGCGGATAGACGAAAGAGAATGCAGCGTCGCGCGCGAGCGCGATGCGCTGGCCGGGCGGCCTGATGTTCAAGCCGCGCGCGGCGCGCGGCGCCGTCCAGGCACATGCTGCCGATTGCAGCACCGCATTGAGATCGACATGCTCAGTGACGAAGCGCGCAGCTTCGGCGATCAGGCCGCCTACCTCAGCCTGCTCCTCGGCCTGCACCAAGCCGAGGTGCCGCTTCGGCAAGGTGATGGAGGCGTGGCGGGGTACCGCACCAAACACGCGAATGCCGGCGCCCGCCAAGGCGCGGCGCACGAGGTCTTCGTGCCGCGCACTGGCGACGCGATTGAGAACGACGCCGGCAAGAGGCACGCCCGCGCGGAAATCGCGCAATCCCGCAGCCACAGCCGCCGCGGTTTGCGCCTGCCCAGAAGGATCGATCACGAGCAGGACCGGCCAACCCATCATCTCGGCAATGTCGGCGGTAGCACCGGTGCCCGAAACGCCCCCCGCGGCAACGCCGTCGAACAGGCCCATCGACCCTTCGGCCAGAACGAGGTCCGCATCCGCCCCGCGTGAGGCGAGCGCTTCGATCGCCTCACGACGCATGGCCCAGCTATCGATATTGACCGAAGCGCGCCCCGTGGCGGCCGTATGAAAAGCGGGATCGATATAATCCGGTCCGCTCTTGAAGCACTGGACCTTCAGCCCGCGATCGCGATAGGCGTGGGCCAGCGCCAGCGTCAGCGTCGTCTTGCCAACACCGGATGCCGGCGCGGAGATAACGAGGCTCCGCGCCATCACGACGCCTCCGGAAAGCGCGGTGTCGGCCCGAATGGCCGATAGCGGCGGTCATAATCGGCGGCATAGAGACGACTCTCGCTAAACTGCTCCGTACCTAACGTCCGGCCAACCAGGATGAGCGCGGTGCGCTCGAGCTCGGCGCCAACCGCCGCATTGAGGGTACCCAGCGTTGCGCGAATAATGCGCTGGTCCGGCCAGCTCGCGCGCCAGACGATCGCTACCGGGCAGTCTGCTCCGTAATGCGGCGTGAGCTCATCAATCACCCTGGGAAGCACATGGATCGAGAGATGGATGGCGAGCACCGCACCCGTGGCGGCGAAGGCGGCTAGTTCTTCGCCTGCAGGCATCGCGCTCGCCCCGCCCGGCGTTCGCGTCAGCACGACGGATTGCGCAAGACCCGGGAGGGTGAGCTCGGCCTCGAGCGCCGCCGCAGCAGCAGAAAAGGCTGGCACGCCCGGCGTGATTGAATAGGGAATCTGCAGCGCGCGCAGGCGGCGCAATTGCTCGCCCATCGCCGACCAGATCGAGAGATCTCCGGAATGCAGCCTTGCGATGTCCTTGCCCTCACGATGCGCGGTGACGATCTCCGACATGATGTCGTCGAGCGACAGCGGAGCGGTATTCACGATCCGCGCTCCCTCTGGGCAGTACGCAAGAACGCCCTCGGGTACAAGCGAGCCGGCATAGAGGCAGACAGGACAGGCGGCGATAAGATCGTGTCCGCGCAAAGTGAGCAGATCGGCAGCGCCCGGTCCTGCACCAATGAAGTGCACCGTCATTCGCCGTCTCCTTCCGCGATCGCCGCGGTGGCCGTCCGATCCTGCGAAACCGTCCGCATCGAAACAAGGCGCGCTCCGCGGCCGGCCGCCGCAAGGGCAGCGGCTTCGGCCAGAGAACCCGTGCCGAATTTCGCCTTGATGAATTCGGACTGTGTGGACGTGGCGACGCCGGCCAGCACATCGGCCGAAACGGGCCTGATAGGAATGTTGAGCTCGCCCGCCAGTGATTTGAGGGCGGCGGTATCGGCCTTGTCGCCGACAGTTGCGACCGCCGCGAGACCGTCAGGACCTCCCGCCGCATCGAGTGCTTCGCGCAGCGAAGCAAGCGTGACGTCCCGTTTGAATCCCAAACCTGCGACCTTCACCTCACCACACTCCATTGCACGACCGGCCGCGCCGCTTCCCAGGAACGATAACGGCCGAGGCCACCCGCATGCGCAATCTCGACCCGCATTAGTTCGCCGCCGTGTCGTTGGTGCAGGTCTGTTAGAGCGCCTCGGTCTCCAGCGTAACGGCATGCGCAACCAGCCGCGTTCCCGGTTCAATGCGCGACCAGACGGCATCGAACATCACGGCGTCGAGCCCTCCACCCATGAAGACGGCTTGCGGCTTCTCAAGGCCTGAAAGGATATCAGGCGCTGTCCCCTCGACGACCTCGATCCGATGCGTCAGACCGAAGGCCGCCGTATTGCTGCGGATATTCGCTGCGCGATCGGCTCGCGCTTCTACTGCAATCGCCGGCCCCCCACATATGGCCCATTCCACCGAGATCGAGCCTGAACCGGCGCCGATGTCCCATAACCTCTCGTTTGGCTTCGCCCCGAGCGCGGACAGTGCGAGCGCACGCATCGGCCGCTTGGTAATCTGGCCGTCATGTACAAAGAGCGCGTCCGGAACGCCCGAGCTGCGCGAGATTCCGTCCGATCCGTCGGCCTCCAGCGCGATCGCCACGAGATCGGCATCCGGATCGGCCACGTAACTGTCTGCGCGATGTCGCGTGACGCATTCGCGTCGACCGCCGAGCGCGGTCAGGGTCCACAGTCGTGACGCGCCCCAGCCGCGCGCGGCGAGCCAAGCTGCAAGATTGCGGCCTGCCCCACCGTCACGCGCAAGACAAATAATGCGCGCGCCGCGTGCCAGATGTGGTACCAGGCGTTCGAACGGCGCGGCGTGAAGCCCGAGACAGATTACGGTCTCGAGTCGCCATCCTAACCGCGCCGCGGCGAGCGAAAATGTCGAGGGCGCGGGATGCGCGATCCATTCGCTATCATTCAGCAGTTCCGCGAGACTGCCGCCGACCCCGTGCCAGAACGGATCGCCCGAGGCGAGCACTGCCGTCGGACGGCCGCGACAAGCGAGCACGCACTCCGTATCGAACGGTACCGGCCAGGCGCGGCCGCGGTCGGTAACGTCTGCCAGCGCGAGATGCCGTTCGCCCCCAAAGACCGTCTCGGCGTCCGCAAGCGCCTTTAGGCTTGCTTCGGAGAGGCCGGCAAGGCCATCTTCGCCAATGCCTATAATGGTCAGCCAGGGATTACCCATGACACGCGCCCTCATTCTGGGCGGAACGAGTGATGCGAACCTGCTCGCGGACGCTGCGGCGCGCGCGGGGCTCGACGCGATCTATTCCTACGGTGGGCGCACCCGTGCCCCTGCGCACCAGCCGCTGCCGACCCGCATCGGCGGCTTCGGCGGCACGAACGGCCTTGCCGAGTACATTTGTCGAGAAGGAATTACGCATGTCGTCGACGCGACCCATCCCTTCGCGGCCGAGATGAGCCGCAACGCCGTTGCGGCGTGCGAGGCAACCGGAACGCCACTTATCGCGCTCGAGCGCGCTGCCTGGGTAAGAGCGGCCGGCGACAATTGGATCGAGGTCGCTGGTATCACCTCCGCTGTCGCCGCGTTGCCAGAGAAGCGCGCGCGGGTGTTTCTTGCGATCGGCCGGCAGCACATCGCAGCCTTCGGCATCAAGCCGCAGCACGTCTACACTTTGAGGTTTGTCGATCCTCCCGATGGGCCGCTGCCGTTTCCGGATGCCGATGTCATCGTATCGCGTGGACCATTCACGCTCGCCGGTGAATTGGAGATGATGCGCTCGCGCAACATCGGGTGGATCGTTGCCCGCAATTCCGGGGGAACGGGCGCGCGTTCCAAGATCGACGCCGCGCGCGAACTCGGCCTTCCCGTTGTCGTGCTCTCGCGGCCCGAGTTGCCCGATAGGCCGCGGGCGGAAAGCGTCGCCGAGGTCATGCAATGGCTCGGTCATCGGGCATGCCTCGGTGCATAGACCCAGGGACCGACGCGGCGCGTCGCCGAATTGCCGACGATCACAAGCGTTCTCATGTCGGCCATCTCCGGCCGCGCCTCGTGCAGCATCAGCGTTTCAATTCGCTCGTCCGGCGTGCTGACAGCATGCGCGAAGATCACGAGGCGATCGCCGCAACCTGCCTCCTGCAGAACCGAGAGCGCGCGTCCAAAACCCCCGGGCCGGCTCTCCGAGCGCGGATTGTACATCGCGATCGCGAAGTCGGCTTCGGCGGCAAGCCGCAGGCGTTTCTCGATCATCGGCCAAGGCTTCAGATTGTCGGATAGATTGATCGCGCAAAAGTCGTGGCCGAGCGGCGCGCCGCGCGCGCGCGGCCGCTGCGAGCATCGCGGTCACGCCGGGCAGAACGCGGATTGGAAGCCGCTGCCATTGCGGCGAGGCTTCGAGTGCTTCGAACACGGCGGAAGCCATCGCGAACACGCCGGGATCGCCGGAGGAAACCATGACGACGTGGCGTCCTTCCGATGCCAGCCGCAAGGCATCGCCTGCGCGCTGCAGCTCCATGCGATTGTCCGACGGATACAGCGTAAGCCCCTCACGAGGCGCTACACGCGCAACATAGGGCGCATAGCCGAGTATGTCGGTTGCCACAGCGAGCGCGGCTGAGACTTCTGGCGTGACCAGCGCCTCGTCGCCCGGCCCGAAGTCCCGCGATGCTCAATGTGCCGGTCATTCCGCTGCCTCCATCCGTCGTCCCTGCCCGTGCACGAGCACGATCGCGAAATAAGGACACTCGGTCTCGTCCACTTCCTTCAGCCGCGCGACGCGCTCGCCCGGCATGGTGCCGCGTTCGATCAACCATGCCTCGCCAAGGCGGCCGGCGGCCGCTAGCGCGCGGCGCACCTTTATCAGGTTGCGCCCGGTCTTCATGATGACGAGCGCATCGGAATTGCGCACGCGCCGTTCGAGCTCGT
Source organism: Bradyrhizobium sp. TZ2 (assembly GCA_043099345.1). Taxonomy (GTDB): domain Bacteria; phylum Pseudomonadota; class Alphaproteobacteria; order Rhizobiales; family Xanthobacteraceae; genus Bradyrhizobium. Next base: position 6,347,192 of record CP170752.1, read on the forward strand.
CTTCCGGCAGCGTGCCCATCAGCACCGTCATCACATCGTCGCCAAGGGCGATCGGCAGGCCGATCGAATTCCAGCAGCCGGCCATGCCGGGAATGCCCGCGATCACCTCGATCTCAACTCGCCCCCGCAGACGCGCGTGCAGGTGCATGAAAGAACCATAGAAATAGGGATCGCCCTCGCAGAGCACGACGATGTCCACTGCGCGGGCGAGCCGCGCAAGGCGCTCCGCCCATTCGTTGTAAAAGCCGGCAAGGAGACGAACATATTCCGGATTGTCGAAGGCGATCTCCGTGGTGACCGGATATTCCATTGGATATTCGCAGACATCTTTGCCAGCATGCCCTCGACGATACGCCGGGCCTGGCCAGGGCGTCCCTTTTTCCGGAAATAGGCAACATGCTTGGCCGCACGGATCTCGCGATCGGCGCGCACGCTCATCAAGTCCGGCTTGCCCGGTCCGAGGCCGCAGCAGATGATACGCCCCATGGCTATTCGCTCCGGCTTGCCAGCGCATTCACGGCGGCGACCGTAATCGCCGAGCCGCCAAGGCGCCCCTCGACCGTCAGCGCCGGCGCGGGCGGATCTATCATCAATGCGGCCTTGGCTTCAGCCGCGCCGACAAAGCCGACCGGACAGCCAATGATCGCCGCCGGGCTTGGGCAGTTGCGATCCTCCAGCATGTTGAGCAGGTGAAACAAGGCGGTCGGGGCATTGCCGATGGCGACGATCGCGCCATCCAGATGCGGCCGCCACAGTTCCAGCGCTGCGGCTGAGCGGGTATTGCACATGGACTGCGCGAGCGAGGGAACCGCGGGATGGTCGAGCGTGCAGATGATGGCGTTGCCGGCCGGCAGGCGCGCGCGTAATTCCCTCCGACACCATGCGCGCGTCGCAGAGGATAGGTGCGCCGTTCTGTAGCGCGGTCCGCGCGATACGCGCCATGCCGGGCGTAAAGCGGATGTAGGACTCGAGGCCCACCATGCCCGCCGCATGGATCATGCGGACGACCATCGGCTCTTCGTCGGCCGAAAAGCGCTCAAGGTCCGCCTCGGCACGGATGGTGGCGAAGGATTGACGGTAGATCGCCGCACCATCGGTCTCATAGATGTGCGGCATCAGCGCGCTACCGTTAGAACGGAAGGATCGGCGATCACGCGGGCGGCGCTCAGTCCACGCAGGGCGGGCGCATCTCGCGTCGAGCCGCCCCGGACGAGGTCAAATCCCTCGCGGGTCGCAACCAGGGTGAGAGCGGCAGACCCCGAATGGGCACAGCCCTTGGCACAGCCGGAGACATGAAGCCTGCTGTCCGCGGCAACTTGCGGCGCAAGCGCCGCCGCAAGTGCACGTGTATCGGCATGCGCTTCACGGCAGGCGGGTGCACCGCTGCAGGCGACGACGCGCAGGATCGGATCATCGGCCTGCGTGATGAGACCCTCGCAGCGGGGCATCACGTGCAAGCCCTCCAGCAATATCATCCGCCATGGCGTCATCCGCAATCCTTGCGCGCATCCGGCGAGATAGGTGAGCGCGGCATGTGTTACCTGCCCGAAAGCCGCGCCGACCATCGCGCCTTGAGGATAAAGTTTCGGACGCGGCACCGCGATCATGCGAGCCGGCTCGACGTGGCCACGAAGCGTGTCAGGCAGTGTTGCGCCAGCGCCGACATGCGCGGCCATCCGCCCTCGCCCGCCCCTGGCTCCGCCCGAGTTGACGAACCATTCGGCAAGCGTGAGCGCGACCTTGACGGCTTCTCTCCGCGATACAGGACGGCCATGCTCCGCGCCGTCAGCACGCACGATCAATCCTCCCGCGATGCTGCGCTCGATGCGGATATCGGCGGAGGCACTGGCCAGCACGCGCTCTGCCCCGCAATCGACGGCGAAGCCGAATTTTGTCGGCAGGTCGGGCGGTCCCATGGCAAGCCCCCGTTCAAGCTCTGCGGCGAGCGAAGAGGTATCATCACTTGCGCTCCAGAACGGGGTAACTAGGACGTTGCGCCGCGCTTCCGATTCCGGATCCTTGTCGATCGGGTGCAGCCGCGAGAGGTCCTCGATCAGAGGCGAATGGCCGTTATCGCTGACACCCCTGATTTGAAGGTTGGCCCGGCTGGTCAGATCGATCAGGCCGTTGCCGTAGCGCTCGGCCAGTGCCGCAATCCCTGCCGCCTGCTTCGCATCGACCCGGCCACCATGCGGCCGGATGCGAACCACAAGCCCATCGCCTGACCGCATCGGCCGCAAGGCGCCGGGGCACCAGCCCTTGATCGCAACGGCGCTCATGAGGCCTCCCGCAGCGCGGCCGCGATCGAATTGCGTCGCGTCTTCCAGAGCGACGCTTCATGCAGACGGGTGAAGCAAGTTTCGATCATCGCGAGCGCCGCCGGATTCTCGATCGCGATGAACGCGCGAACGTCGTCATTGCCGAGCGTCGCGTCGTAATAGAGATCGAACAGATGGGCCGGCACGGCATCCGCGAGATGAGCGAAAGCGGCCATATGCTCGAGCGTCGCCGCAATCTCGGCGGCGCCCCGAAAGCCGTGGCGCATCATGCCCGCGATCCATATCGGATTGGTGGCGCGCGCACGCACGACGCGCGATATTTCCTCGGTCAACGAGCGTGCATGCGGCTGATCCGGACGCGTGGCGTCGAGGTGATAGAGCGATGGGGCGGCCGCGCCGAGCCGCGCGGCTGCGGCTGCAACGCCCGCCTCATGCGCGGCGTAGTCGGCAGCGAGCAGCAGGTCCGTTTCCGGGAGGTCCTGCACGTGCACGAAGGCATCGGCAGCGACGAGCCTCGCCTCGATACCTGCGCGGTCAGGCCGCATCGTGCCGTCAGACGCGAATGCCCAGGACGAAGCCGAAAGCCAGGCTTCACCGGCCGCCTCGCGCGACTCCTCCGTGAAGACATCCGGCATCGATGCCAGACCGACGCCATACTGCCCGGGCCGCGGTCCGAACACGCGCGCCGCGCGATGACGGTAAGGATTGTCCTCGCCCTCCTCGTCCCGTTCGGAGAGGGCCTCTGTTGCCGCCTCAAACAATTGTGCAAGACCTGAAAAGACGTCACGAAACAGCCCTGACACGCGAAGCGTCACGTCGATGCGCGGGCGGGCCGAGCGCCGCCGGCACAATGATGTCGTAACCCGTCACCCGCCCCGAAGCATGATCCCAGCGCGGCGCGATGCCTGCAAGATGCAGGGCCATCGCAAAAATCCTCGCCTGCGGTGCGCATGGTCGATGATCCCCAGAGATCAACCACGAGCACCTTCGGCCAGTCGCCGTGATCCTGCAGGTCACGGCGCAGCAATTCCTCGGCAAGCTTGATCCCCTGCGCATGCGCCGACGGCGTCGGCACCGCGCGGGGATCGACAGCGAACAGATTGCGCCCGGTCGGCAGCACATCGCGACGCCCGCGATACGGCGAACCGGCCGGCCCCGGCGCCACGCGCTTGCCTGTGAGCGCATCGAGCAGCGCGCCCTTCTCCGTCTTGCCGCAAGCCCCGCGACCGAACACGTGCAGGCCTTCGCCGAACTGGCTTTCCTTCAGATCGCAGACGAAGCGATCGATCCGAGGAATAGCCTCGCCCGGCGCAGCCGACGCGCCAAGGCCGAGATCATCTTCCAGGCCCGCGGCACGCGCTTCATCGCGGATTGCTGCGATCAGTCGTTGGCGACGCGCGGGATCGAGACCATCGGCGGTCGAATATTCATCGAGCAGTTGCTCGAGCCGGCGCAGGCCGTCGGGCAAAGCGGCCCGCGCCAGCGGCGGCGGCAAATGGCCGATCGTGAGCGCGCCGATGCGGCGCTTGGCCTGTGCCGCTTCGCCGGGGTCGTTGACGATGAAGGGATAGATCACCGGCATGTCGCCAATCAGCGCTTCCGGCCAGCAGGCAGCCGATAGCGCGACGGACTTGCCGGGCAGCCATTCCAACGTTCCGTGAGCCCCCATATGGATGATAGAATCAATGCCCTCGCGCCTGAGCCAGAGATAAAACGCAACGTAGGCGTGGCGCGGCGTGCGCGAGAGATCGTGATACTCGGCATCGCGATTGCCGATATCGCCGCGTTCCGGCTGGACGGCGATAGTCATCTTGCGGCGCTGGATCGCGGCGAAACGAAATTCGCCGCCGCGACAGGCCGGATCGTCTTCCGGCGCGCCCCAGGCACTCGCGAGATCGTCCTGCAGCCGGCGCGGAAGCCTGGCCAGCTCCGTGCGATAATCGGCAACGCTCCAGGTCAATACCTCCCGTAGGAGAGTTTCACCGAGCGCTTCTGCCGCTTTCACGTCGAAACCGACAGAGCCGAGATCGGACAGCAGCGTTTCGACCGAAGCGAGTGCGTCGAGCCCGACCGCATGCGCGATCTGGTGCGGGCGGCCAGGATAGTTCGAGAGCACCATCGCCAGCCGCTTCTCGCCTGCCGGGCGGTTGGCAAGCCTGTGCCAGGCCGCCACCCGCTCGACGACAGCGCATACGCGTTCGTCGTCGGCCCTGTGCGCCATGCGCGCAAATTGCAGATCGGGATCGCTCTCCGCCGGCGACTTGAAGCTGACGACGCCCGCAAACAGCCGGCCGTCAACCTCCGGCAACACCACATGCATTGCCAGATCACCCGGCGAGAGCCCGCGAAGCGATTCCGCCCAATCATCGCGCCGGGCTGTCGACAACGCGACCTGGAATATCGGACAGGATGCGGCATCGAAAGGCGTCTTGCCGTCGTCGGCGACCGCAGAGAAGGCGGTCGCATTGACGATCACCGCCGGAGCGCATTGCTCGAAATGCCCCCTCATCCAATCCGCCACACCAGCAGCCTTCAGGGAGGTGATGAATACGCCATAGGCATCAAAACCCTTTTGCCGCAGTGCTGTGATCAGCGCGTCGACCGGGGCGGTATCTGCCGCGGTGAGATAAGAACGATAGAAGGTCACCAACGCGCGCGGCCGCTGATCAGGATTTGGCAGCGCAGCGATTGCACCGCGATCCGGATCGTAGAAACCGATCTCGGGAATTTCGATTTCACCGACGACCGGCCCCGCATAGAGGCCCGACGCTAGCGCGAGTTGGGCGATTGTAGCCTGCGCCGCTATTGTTCCGCCCTTGTCGCACAACGCCTTCAGCCGTCCGAGCGTCGAGCCGGGCAATGTCGAGAGCGCATCCAGGCGCGGGTCGTCGCGACCGTCGGCCGGAAGCACCGCAAGCGCGATGTCGCGCTGTTTGGCCAATTGATGCAGGGCGGCCAGTCCGTATGGCCAGTAGGATTCGCCGCCGATCAGGCGCACCAGCACGCCGCGCGCCTGCGACAGCGTGCGCTCGATATAGGTGTCGACCGATAGCGGATGACGGAGCTCTGCCAAGTTCGCGAGCCTGAGCGACGGCAGACTGGTGCGGCCCCGCCGCCAGCCCGAAGCGAACGTGGCGAGATCGCTGTCCGAAAACGAGAGCACCACAAGGTCGGCCCGATCCTGGCCGAGATCCCTGGGCGTCGCGGTCTCCTCAAGGCCGCGGCTCTCGCGAAAGACGACGTGCATCAGACACCAAGTCCCGCCCTAATGGCAACCTCATCGATATCGTCGCGTTCACCGATCAGAACCAGCTTCGACCGCCTTGGCCGCGTGCCCCAGGGCATATCGAACTGATGCCGTACTCGCTCCCCGACCGATTGCAGCAGCAATCGCATCGGCTTGCCCGCGACCGCGATATACCCTTGGCGCGCAGCACGTTCTGTTCGCGCGCAAGCCGCTGGATCGATGCGACAAGTGCATCGATATTCACAACTTCCGGGGATCTCGACGACAACGGAGGCAAAATCGTTGTGTTCGTGCTCGTCCTCGCCGTCGTGGTGCGAGGGGCGCGCAGCGAGATCGTCTTCTGCCGCCGCTTCGAGACCAAGGACCACACGCGCATCGACTGCGCCGTCGACGACCGGCAGCACCGGCACACGACGCGGCATCTCAGCGGCGATCGCCGCCTTGGCCGCTTCAAGTCCTTCCGCGCCGGCAAGGTCCGCCTTGGTGAGCAGCACGATATCCGCGCAAGCGATCTGATCCTCGAATACTTCCGAAAGCGGCGTTTCATGGTCGAGGTTTTCATCGGCCGCACGCTGGGCTTCGACCGCGACAGGATCGGGTGCGAAGCGGCCAGCCGCCACGGCCTCCGCATCCGCTAGCGCGATCACGCCGTCGACCGTGATCCGCGAGCGGATCTCGGGCCAGTCGAACGCCTTGAGCAGTGGCTTCGGCAGGGCGAGGCCCGACGTCTCGATCAGAATATGGTCGGGCTTCACGCGTCGAGAGAGCAACTGCTCGATGGCGGGAATGAAATCGTCGGCGACTGTGCAGCAGATGCAGCCATTGGCGAGCTCTACGATGTTCTCGGCAGGACAGTTGGCGTCCGCGCAGGATTTCAGGATCTCTCCATCCACGCCTTCGCTGCCGAACTCGTTGACGAGCACCGCAAGCTTCCTGCCGTTCGCGTTGGTGATCAGGTGCTGGATCAGCGTCGTCTTGCCCGATCCGAGAAAGCCGGTGACGATGGTCACCGGGACCTTGGCAAGCGTGTTCATTCTGCGGCCTCCGGCACGACGGCGATGGGTGGAATGCGAGCAAGCGATTGCTTGCGGAAGATCTCCGGCCGGCTGCGCCATGGCACGATGCCGTTGGGCGCCTCCGCGTAGGCCGCAGCGCCGGCAACAACATCCGGCGCGCTTGCATCGGACAGGCGCCCGTACATAGGACCAGCGTCGCGGTCCAGAGAGCGCGATCGAGCAGCCCTGGCTGCAAGCGGACAGACACTCGACCGGAACGACATTGACGCCTTCCGGCACGCCAGCCTCGAGGATGGCGATGTGCAGACGCGCGCCTGGCGTGGGTTCGCCCTCTCTACGGGTTGGCCGGCACGGCAGGTGATGCAGACATGCAACGTGACGGTCATCGCCCCTTCTTCAAAAAATTTTGACGGAGGCGATGAGGCACACGAACCAAAGACGCGAGGGTTCGCTCCCCGTCGCGGAACACCCCGTCCGCCGGTGGTCAATCGGTGCGCTGGCAGGTCTCCCGGCTTGCGGAGCAGGTTTCCCTTCGATCTCCACCTTCCCAACCCAAACGGGTCAGTGGCTCTTGGAGATCTCTCCGGTCACGGTCGCGGGGGCGGCTGCTTTTCAGGCTCAAGCTTCGAGGCAAGAGCCCTATCGCATTCCCTCTTCGCCTGTCGTAGGACAGGAACCAACGCCGCCTCACCATTTGCCCAAGCGTGCGACTTGTCAAGCCAAAGGAACGTGCAGATGATTTCCGGACCGGATGCCGCTGAGGAGGAAGCTGTCGCCACCGAGGCTTCGCTCGATACCCGCCATGCGGCCAAAATGGCGAAGAAGAAGGCCGCCCGCGACCGGATGATGGCCACCAAGAGTGGAGAGAAGGGACTCATTATCGTCCATACTGGCGCGGGCAAGGGAAAATCTTCCTCGGCCTTCGGCATGATCATGCGGTGCGTCGCGCATGGCTTTCCCTGCGCTGTCGTGCAATTCATCAAGGGTAGGTGGGATACCGGCGAGCGCCGCCTCCTGACCGGACATTTTGGTGAACTGTGCCAATTCCATGCGATGGGTGAAGGCTTTACCTGGGAAACCCAAGACCGCGCCCGCGACATCGCTGCCGCCCGCGCCGCATGGGAGAAGGCCAAGCAGCTGATCGCCGATCAAGCCTTGCGCATGGTCGTTCTCGACGAGATCAACATTGCGCTTCGCTACGACTATCTGGAGATCGGAGAAGTCATTGAGTTCCTGAAGAATTCAAAGCCGCCGATGACGCACGTAGTCCTCACCGGGCGCAATGCCAAGCAGGAATTGATCGACGCCGCCGACCTCGTCACGGAGATGACGCTCGTGAAGCATCCCTTCCGATCCGGAATCAAGGCGCAGCCCGGCGTCGAGTTCTGACGAAGCAATCGAGAATCCGATTCCATGGCGCGCGCATTGATGATCCAGGGAGCCGGCTCCGACGTCGGCAAGTCGCTCATCGTGGCCGCCCTTGCTCGCGCCGCGACCCGCCGCGGACATCGGGTACTTCCCTTCAAGCCGCAGAACATGTCAAACAACGCGGCCGTGACGATCGACGGCGGCGAGATCGGACGCGCACAGGCATTGCAGGCGCAAGCCGCAGGCGTCGAGCCGCACACGGACATGAATCCCGTCTTGCTGAAGCCGGAAACCGATATCGGCGCCCAGATCATCGTGCAGGGGCGCCGCGTGGCGACGTTGCGCGCACGCGAATACGCCACGATGAAACCCTCGCTGATGGCGCCGGTTCTCGAGAGTTTCGCCCGGCTGAAGGATCGCGCCGATCTAGTCCTGGTCGAGGGCGCCGGCAGCCCCGCCGAAGTCAATTTGCGGAGCGCCGATATCGCCAATATGGGCTTTGCCCGCAGGGCCGAGGTCCCGGTCGTGCTGATCGGCGACATTGACCGTGGCGGCGTGATTGCGCAGCTCGTCGGGATCAAGACTGTGCTCGATCCCGCGGATGCCGCCATGATCCGTGGCTTTGTCATCAACAAATTCCGCGGTGATCCCTCCCTGTTTGACGAAGGCTATCGGCTGATTGAAACTCGCACATCCTGGCGGGGTTTTGGGATCCTGCCCTACTTCGCGCGCGCCAACGAGCTTCCGGCCGAAGATGCCCTGGGGCTTGCTGGTGCGCGCAAGGCGGCGCAATGCAAGATCGCCTTTCTCGCGCTTTCGCGGATCGCGAATTTTGACGACCTCGATCCGCTGAAGCTCGAACCCGGCGTCGATCTTGTGATGGTCGGGCCTGGAGAGGCCATCCCCGGCGATGCAAAGCTCGTCATCCTTCCCGGCTCGAAGTCGACACGTGGCGACCTCGCCTTCCTGCGCGCGCAGGGCTGGGACATTGATCTCCTTGCTCACCATCGTCGCGGCGGCCATGTGCTCGGACTCTGCGGCGGTTACCAGATGCTCGGACGCAGTGTGCAGGATCCGGAAGGTATCGAGGGACCGGCGGGAGCAACGCCCGGCCTCGGACTCCTAGACGTCACGACGGTGATGACGCCACAAAAGACTCTTACGCGCGTCACGGCGGTCCACGCCGCGACGAACCGGTCGATCGAAGCCTATGAGATTCATATCGGGCACACCGACGGGCCGGACCGTGCACGGCCATTTGCCTTATCTGATGCCGCACCGGAAGGTGCAGTTTCCAGCGACGGACGCGTGTACGGCAGCTATCTACACGGCGTGTTTGCTTCCGACAGTTTCCGCAGCGCATTTCTCGCACGACTGGACATTCCGGCTACGGACCAGCCGTACCGCGCCAGAGTGGAGAGCACGCTCGACGCGCTTGCCAATCACATCGAGAGCCATCTCGACATCGAAGGCCTGCTTGCGCTCGCCCGCTAGCGCTTCGGCTCTGATCGAATCAGAACTGAAGCTTTAGATTCTTGATTTGACATGTTTTCTTCACGCGAACCGGTATCCACTTTGCTCGAACATGTTGTAAGGATTGATAATCAACGCGAGAGCGCGGCAGCAACCCGCGCCCATTCGGTCTCGTTACCCGGCAACCCCAACCGCAGCCATCCCGGCCTTTGCTCAAAAGCACGCGACCATATGTGGCCGCGTGCGAGCCGCATCTGCGCGGCGCGCGCGTCACACGTTTCATAGAGCCGGAACAACGACGTGCCACCGACCAGTTGCCAGTCCTGCGATCGCACTTCGGCGTCCAGCCGGACGCCATCGCGTGCCAGACGCATCGAGGTCGCCTTCGCCCAATCGCGATCAAGCAAGGCACGCCGCCCGATCGCAATCGCTGCACCCGAAATCGGCCATGGACCCGCCATCGCCGCGAGCGCCGCGACATCGGCCTCGCCGCCGAGCGCGAAACCAAGCCGTAGTCCCGCAAGCCCGTAAAACTTTCCGAACGAGCGCAGGATCAGCAGCCCAGGTCGCCCCGCCTCCGGTGCCAGCGACAGGCCGGGGACGGCATCGCCAAAGCTCTCATCGACCAAGAGTCGACCGACGCGCGGCAACAGCGAGAGCAGGTCGTTCGGATCATGGCGCCGACCGTCCGGATTGTTGGGATTGACGACCACGGCGAGATCGGCACCCGCCAGTCCTTCGAGATCAAAAGCCTCTGTCACTTCCCAGGCTGCGGCCGCAAGAACCGCTGCGTACTCGTTATAGGTTGGCGCAGAATCCGCGCCCGGCCGCACGATGAAAGATTCGGCAGCAGTTGGATGGCCGCTTGTGCGCCGCCAAGCGCCACGATTGGCGCATTGGTGGCGTAGACCTGCTGCGCAGCCTGATGGAGGGATTCAATGTCGGATCGGGAGGGCAGCGCGCTCCAATGCCTCGGCTCAATCTCGCTCACCGGATAGGGTTGCCGATTGATCCCGGTCGAAAGATCGATCCAGTCCTGCGCACGGCCGCCGAAACGCTGCACGGCGAGATCGAGATTGCCACCATGCTCGAGCATAGCCTTCTCCGTTATGCGAGAGCCATAATCGCAAGCGCACCGGCCAACAGGATCATGGCGCGGACATAGAGCTTAAGCCCTTGCCGGACGTCAGCTGCAAACGGATCGCGTGCGCCCTCGTTGAGCCAGGGTTCGTCGGCGGTACTTCCGTGATAGATGCGTGGCCCACTGAGCCGCACGCCGAGCGCGCCGGCCATCGCTGCTTCCGGCCAGCCAGCATTGATCGAGCGGTGGCGGTTCGCATCCCTCACCATGCACGACATCGCATCCGAAGTCCGCGCGGCAACCAGCATGAACAGACAACCGGTGAGACGCGCAGGTATCAAATTTGCGAGATCGTCGATGCGCGCGGCGGCCCAACCGAAAGATCCGTGCCGCTCCGTGCGATGGCCGATCATGGAATCGAGCGTATTGATCGCCTTGTAGCCGACGATGCCCGGAAGCCCGAACAGCGCCCCCCAGAACACTGGCGCGACGATGCCGTCGGAGGCGTTCTCGGCCAGACTCTCGATGGCCGCACGCGCAATACCTGGCTCATCGAGAGCTGCGGGGTCGCGTCCCACGATGTGCGCGACCGCTGCGCGTGCGGCCGCGATATCACCGGATTGCAAGGGATGCGCAACGGCGGCCACATGATCATAAAGCGAACGAAGTGCGACCAACGGCCATGCCAGGAATCCCAGCAGGATGATACAGCTCCATTCAAAGGCGAGCGCGGCTTGAATCGACCATCCGATGCCGGCCGAAAGCCCAATGACGAAAAGCGCCACGGCTGCGCCAACAATCCGCCGGGTTCCAGGCGGGTCGATGGACTTGTTGAAGCGGACATCTAGGAAATTGATCAGCCTGCCGAGCCACGTGACGGGATGGCCCACGCAGGCGAACAATGCGGCAGGCCACCCCGACAGGGCGTCCACTGCCATCGCCACCGCCATCGCCCCCCGCAAAGCCCACGCATCGTCTCCCTGTCATGATTGGTCCTGATGCACAAGAATTCCGCATCAAGGCAAGTCCCATGTCGCCTGATTTCGCCTTTGTCTTTGTCGGAGATTGGTGATTACTGCTGGCTGAGCGGAGGACGTTATGGCCATCATACTCATCACGGGCGGCGCCCGATCGGGCAAAAGCCGGCGCGCAGAAGTCCGCGCGCGTGCCTTTCCCGAGCAACCCGTCTATATCGCCACGGCAGAGGCGCTTGATGAGGAAATGGGGGAACGAATAGCAAAGCATCGCGCGCGGCGAGGAAATGACTGGATCGAGCGCGAGGTGCCGCTCGATCTCGTGCAGGCCGTGGTCGACACAGATGGCGGTGGCGCAAGGCTGGTCGATTGTCTCACGCTCTGGCTATCGAATCTACTCCACGCGGAGCGCAACTGGTCGCATGAGGCTTCGCTGCTCGTTGACGCGCTTGCCCGCCAACGTAGCCCGGTCGTCATGGTCACGAACGAGGTCGGGCTCAGTATCGTGCCGGATAATATGCTGGCGCGTACATTTCGGGACGCGGCAGGTATCCTGAACCAGACGATTGCCTCCGTTGCCGACGAGGTCGAATTCGTCGTGGCAGGATTGCCGATGAAGCTGAAATAGTGCCGCGTTCGGCGGAGTTGCGACGCGTCGCCCGGTATGCGAGTTGCAGTTCGAAGGCTGAAGACCTATGCATCATCCCGAGGTTCTCAGAAGCATCGTTGCCGACCTGAGGATCGCCATCTCGCTCTCCACGATTCTACCCCTCGGGCCGGCGAAGCCGGTTAGCGATGGCGCTGTTGCCCGCGCGAGCTGGGCGTTGCCGGTAGCCGGACTGGTGGTGGGCCTTGCCGGAGCGGTGGTCTATTCGATCGCGCGCGGGGTGGGTTTGCCGCCCGGCCCGGCCGCCATGCTCGCGGTGGCTGCCACGGTTCTTGTCACCGGCGCGATACACGAGGACGGCCTCGCCGATAGCGCTGACGGGCTCGGCGGCCGGACACGCGAGCGGAAGCTCGAGATCATGCGGGACAGCCGGATCGGCACTTACGGCGCCTGCGCGCTTATCGTCTCGCTCATCTTGCGATGGAGCGCGCTTGCAACGATCGCCGAGCCACAGTCGGTTGCGGCTGCGCTTTTGGTTGCACATGCGGCGGCGCGCGCTGGCTTGCCCGCCTTCATGTGGCTGATCCCGCCGGCGCGATCGGACGGGCTTTCGGCCGGAGCCGGACAGCCGCCGTGGCAAAGCGCAGCCATTGCCGTTGGTCTGGGGACTCTTTGCCTCGTTTGCGGTCTCGGGCCGAGCAAGGCAATGATCGGACTGACCTTGTTGTCGTTGGCCGGGCTGATGTTGGCGCGGCTTGCCACCAGACAGGTCGGAGGACAGACAGGTGATATATTGGGTGCGTTCGAGCAGATTGGCGAGATCGCGATTCTGCTGGTAGCGGTAGCCCTTCTCCAGACGGAACTACGACCTTGATGATCTCATTCGATGAAGTTTTTCGCCGGCAACTGCGTGAGCTGTTCGTGTGGCGCCGCGACGTACGGCGCTTTCGTCCCGATCTGCTCCCGAGGGGAGCCATGGAGCGGCTCATTGAGATCGCTTGCCTTTCCCCGTCCGTCGGCCTGAGCCAGCCGTGGCGGTTCGTCATCGTCGAGGACAAGGCGAGGCGCCATGCCGTGATCGAAGACTTCAAGACCTGCAATTCCGATGCGTTGAATTCTTATTCAGGCGAACGCGCGGCGCTGTACGCGACGCTTAAGCTTGCCGGCCTCCAAGAGGCCCCAGGCCACCTGGCCGTGTTCGCGGAAAGGGCAAGCGATATCGGGCATGGTCTCGGGCGAGCAACGATGCCGGAAACGGTCGAATATTCCGTCGCCGCGGCCATCTGCTCGATGTGGCTCGCCGCACGCGCGGAGGGCATTGGGCTTGGCTGGGTGTCGATCCTGAACCCGGCCCGCGTCCACGAGATCCTTGAAGTGCCGGAGTCCTGGAAGCTCATCGGCTACTTATGCGTAGGCTATCCCAAGGACGGTTTTGATCGACCCGAACTTGAACGCGCCAACTGGGAGAGCCGGCGAGTGTCGAAGGAATTTACGACTCGACGCTAACCCATTGCGCCGCAGCGACCGATCCAGACAAGAGATTTCAGGCATTATTCCGCTGAACCAGTAGAGCGGATCTTCCCGAACAAGACGTCCAGGGTAGCTCGATCGCAACGGAAATCGCGACTATGATCAGAGCGGAAACCTGAGTGAGACGGGTCTGCAGCGTCCGCGGCGTCTCGTACAACAAGTTTCTGGCGAAGCTCGCCTCGGACCACCGCAAGCCGAACGGGCAGTTCGTCATCACGCCGAAGATGGGTGCGGCATTCGTCGAAGATCTTCCAGTCGGTCGATACCATGGGTATCGGACCCGGGACGAGCGCGAAGATGAACGGCCTCGGCATCTTTACGGGAATGGATATGCGCAACCAGAGGCTCGAATTCATGAACGCGCGCTTCGGCAAGGCGGCACTAGCGAACTAGCCAGAGCACTCAAAGGTATGGGCAATAAGAAAACCTTGAGGGACGATTTGCAGTCCAGACGAGCTGTTCAGCCGCCCTTAAGCCGAGGTATGAGAATAACGTTGACGCCCAGCGGATTGTTAGGGGTTACCTCTCTTATCCCTGCAACCAACTGCGCCATGTAGGGATGACCGTGGATGTAAAAATTTGTTGTCGGCTGGAACGGCCTCGGGAAGGCGTGTTCTCTATTCAGCACGCCGAGCAGGATGTCCGGGGCCGGTTGGGGACCGTGGTCCCAGCCCGAGCCTACGATGTGCGTGAAATCATCATCTAATCTCCTAGCCCGCACATCGAACGCTGGACATGACAACTGCCGCCGCGGGTCCAAATGGCTCACATCGCCGGCTAATTTCCCCTCGGCCTTTCGTTTCGAACTGCTGGGCTCCCCCACATTCCGCGGGCTCTGTCCCGCGAGTTTCTCGGTTCGAATCTTCTCCAAATCGTCAATGAAGCGCGCCGACCATGTCCGGATGGGGTAAGCTCGAAGTCTTATTATCATCCTTTGCCAGCGCGAGGTGCGCTCTTCGCGCGACATCGAAACTGCGGTCGAAATCTTATTTGCTATGTCATCGATGTCGTTGGGATCGACGAGCAGCGCCGCGTCGAGCTCCTTGGCCGCACCGGCAAATTGCGACAAAACCAGCACGCCGGGATCACGGCCGTCCTGCGCGGCGACATATTCTTTAGCCACGAGATTCATCCCATCACGCAACGGCGTCACCACGCCAACACGTGCGGCGCGATAGAGACCCGCGAGTACGGCCTGGCTGACAGGCTTCGTCTCGTAGCGGATCGGCTTCCAGCCGTCCGCACCGTGGCGAGCATTGACGTCGTCGATGAGAGCCGCGACATGGTTCTGATAATCTATGTAGCTCTTGATGCTGGATCGTGAGGTGGGGGCGATCTGCAAAAGCGAGATGCTGCGTGGCTCTTTTTTCAAAACGTGATCGAAAGCCCGAACGCGATTGTCGAGACCCTTGGTGTAGTCGAGCCGGTCGACGCCGACAGCAAGCTTCTCACGAGCGAGACCTTCCAATAGCGACGAGACATCGGCATTCGAACCTGCGTCTGCAGCGTATTGCGCAAACTCGTCTGTATCTATGCCAATCGGAAACACTTGGCACCTGGTTACGCGACCACTGCGTGAGATCACAACACCGTCCTCGCTCGGTGTGAGCCGGAGATCGGCACGGACACAGGCAAGGAAATTCTGCCGGTCGTCGTCGGTCTGAAAGCCTACCAAATCGTACGCAAGCATTGATTCGGTCAGTTCGCGATGATGCGGCACCAGCTGCACGTTGGGCGCCGGCCATGGTGTGTGCAGGAAGAAGCCGATCGGCCGGACGACGCTCCGATCACGCAGCTCAGCGCCGAGCGTGAGGAAATGATAATCATGCACCCAGAACGCGTCCCGGTCCTTGTGCCCGAGCAGCGCGTCCGCCATGAAGGCGTTGATTTTGCGATAGCTGTTATAATCGTCTTCCGAGAAGGAGATCCGGTCTGTGAGCGAATGTAGTGCCGGCCATAGTGCCGAATTGGCAAAGCCCTCATAGTAGCGTCGATAGTCCTCGGCAGGCAGATCCACCCTCACGAGCTCGCCTCTGCTGAGCGGCACGACAGGCTGATCAGCCTCCAACGGGCGCGATGGCCCTACCCAAATTGCTCCGTATTGTTGCACCACCGGAACCAGCGCCGCCTCAAGCCCCCTGTCTTGGGTTCATTGACGTCGCTGCCGGCAACACGGTTCGACACGACGAGGAGATTCACAAATCATCCTTTGCCGTTTGATCTGCCGTTTACCCGGCGTTCGATCAATTTGCCAAGGTTGATCGCCGAAGGTTTGCGGCCTGACACCCGACCGGACTCGACGATTTAATTTAATGTACGCTTCGTCGGCTAGCACCAACCACAGCGAACCGGCTCGAATAAACGGGCGTGCCACGCGGGCCCTCGCTGACCCGCAAGACAAATTTGGTCATTCCGGCGGCGCCCGCCAATAGCTTCGTCTCGCGAGTGCAGCTTTCCCAAGGCCAACGAAGCACCTGTTTTCTGCAGACAGAACGGCTTCTACTTTTCGGCGATAGCCGCAACCGCTACGCGGTCTTCTATCTGGCCGCTCGCGCGGCCTCCAGTCGATGAAGAGGCGGCAGGAGCGAATAGCGGCTGTCTCGACGATCAACCGTTGCAGCGCAGAGCGGCCATTTACACGACGCTGATCTGAATTGCTGCCCACCTAACTTGGTATGTGACACAAGGACGCGTTCGCCTGGTGAGACCGTAAGTCCGTCACGCTCGGGCAATATTGGTAAAAACGCGAAAATAGTCCCGGAGGTTTCATGCCCGTTCTTGTAAAGCCACGCACATTGGGTCTGTTGACGAACTGTGAGGGTCGTCCTCCCGGGGCGAGCCTCATCATTTCCGTTTTCGCCATGTTCGACCTGGCCAACCCGGGCGCGGACCGTCTGGAAGGCGAGCAGGACCTCTGGGTTATGGCTGCGAAGGAGCTTCCGCCCGGCAACCCTCTCGACATCGGCATGCCTAAGCCGCAAGCGGAAGTGCTCATCGGCGGACATGCCGCAGCACCAGAGGGGCGGCCGACCGAGCGCATGATGTTGGGCTGGACCTTCGGGTCGATACAGAAGCACCTTTTGGTGACGGGCGACCGCTATTGGCAGATGGCAGCCAACGGCTGGTGGCCGACAGCCGTGCAACCTTTCCGGCAAATGCCGCTGACACGACAACGCGCTTTCGGCGGACCCGGCTACGCCGCGAATCGCGTGGGTGTCGGTCACGAGGCTCTTCGCCGCAGCATGGCCGGCGAACTGGTGCCCCTGCCCAATGTGGAAAGCCCCGAGCACGCGATTCAGTTCATCGACACAAGCGCACCGCCTGCAGCCTTCGGACCAATGGCGCTTGATGACAAGGAGCGCCTACAATATGCGGGGACGTATGACGCCGGGTGGCTAAAATCGGTTGCCCCCGCTCTGGCGACCGACGCTGATCCGCGCCTATTTCTGTTCGCTCCGCCGGACCAGCGCATGACCGGCTTTATCTGCGGCGGAGAGCCCTATGCGCTGCAGAACTTCTCCGCGGAGCATCCGTTCATTGAAGGCCGTCTGCCCGCCTTTCGCGTGCGCTGCTTCATCGGCTGGAGCGATGCGGCGCGTGACGTCACGGAACTGCAGACGCGCATCGACACCCTCTGGCTGTTCGCGGGCGCCCGCCGCGGCGTCATGATCTACCGCACCGCGATCGCCGTGCACGAATTGGACGGCAGTGACGTTGCCGACGTTCTGGTCGCTTACGAGCGACAAAGCGAGCCCGCGCGTCCGTTAGATCATTATCTGACCGTGCGGCAGTTGCGGCTCGCCCCGAAGACGGGCGCGCGCTATGCCTTTTCGGAACATCAACTCACCCCTGAGCCTTCGGCTGCAGAACGCGAGCGCCGCGCAGCGCAGCGGCGCCAACTGGCCGAACGGCGTAGAGAGCGGCAGCTGGCCTCCATGCGCTGGGCGCTCGATCAGGAACTTACGCGAATTGATCTTCCGCCTTCGCTGCGCCCCGCGATCGAGATATCATCCATCGAACCCTCGAGTATTCCGGAACTGTTGCCTGAAGAACTCGAGAGTGGCGAAATTGAATTGGCCGAGATTCTCGACGCCTTGGAGAAGGTACAGGAGAAGGCGGAATCCGACGTCGACAAGCTCGCAGCTCAATGCGAACCCCTACGCGCAGCCTATGAAAAGATTGCTGACGGAAACGCCGCATCAAGCGATATCGACGCCTTGCTTGCCGCGATCGGTTCCACGGACGCTGCGCAGTCGATGGACGCAAGCTTTGAGCAAGCTCCGCCATTCCCTGCGCTGCCGGACACTGATCCGGCCCTCATGGGCGATATCGAAGACAAGCTCGCGCGGGCGAAAAACTGGCGTCGCGAAATCCTTGGCGCAGCAACGCAACCGCTCGACGAGCAAAAACAATCCGAACTTGCACATGCTCGTTTCTTTAACTTGGCGGCTGGACGACCGCTCGAACCGATACGCAACGCCATATCGGACGGCGCCTTTTCGCTTCCCGATATTCCCGCGCTTGTACTTCCGGAAGAAACGCGGAGCCTCACGCCAGAGGCGCCGCCGCGCCTGACCATTGACGACATACTGGCGCAGATCGAGGCCTCCGGTACACCGCCTGACGCCGCCCAACGAGCGCATACGGCCCTCGCCGATGCTGAAGCGGCGCTCAGAAGGGCCCTTCCTGCGTTACCGTCCGATGACCGCCCGCCGTTCGAGGCCTTGAATGCGCCGCATCAAACGGCAAGCGCTGATGAGCCCGAAGGAAGGATCGCCGCGGCTAAAGCGGAATCTACGAAAGCATTGACCGTCCTGCGGACCGAGATCGATGAAGCCGAGGGCCAGCTGGCAGCCGGCATGGCCGCAGCAAGGCTCGCCTCACCCAAGCCGCTCAGGCCTGAAACGATGCTGGCACCAGCTGTCGCACGCGCGCTGGGGGATCTGGTGGAAGAGGAGTTCCGGCGCGGCGGCACGATTGCTGGTCGCGATCTAGCCGGCGCCGACCTCTCCGGGCGGCGATTCGCGAACGCGGACTTCTCCGGCGCCTTTCTTGAGCGCGCGAAGCTGAGCGGGACCAACCTGGCCGGCGCAAAACTGATGAAAGCCGCACTGACCGGCGCAACGCTCATCAACGCTGATTTAAGCGCGACTGATCTCACCGAAGCCAATCTCGGTGAAGCCGACTGCCGCGGAACGCGTTTCGCAGGCAGCCAGCTTGTGCGCACCGATCTTCTCGGCGCGCGCATGGTGGGCGCATCCTTCGACCAAGCACGGCTTGGCGAGCTCCAGGTTTTGCGGGTACCGATGATCGGGGCAACCTTCCGTTCTGCGCAAATACATCAATGCTCCTTCATCAAAGCCGACCTCGAGAACAGCGTTTGGGGGGACGCCGTCCTCGAGCGCGGACAATTCATGGATTTATCGCTGTCTGGTGCGAGCTTTGCTGGCGCGCGACTTAAGCAAACCTGCTTTCTCAAAGTGGCAGCGCCCCAACTCGATCTCAGCAGCTCGCAATTTGACCAAGTCAGCTTCATCGGCGACATCGATCTGCGCGACGCCCGCTTCGGCCGCAGCAGCGCCGAGGCGCTCTCTTTTCAGGCGGCCGACCTCAGCGGCACCGACTTCACCATGGCTCGACTGAACGGTGTTTATTTCGGCAAGTCGACGCTGGCGCGCGCCATCTTCCGAATGACATCGCTGAAACGCGCGGTCTTCACTGGCAACGATCTGCGCGGCACCGACTTCTATGCCGCTAACCTGCTCGAGGCACATCTCAATGAAGCCGACCTCACCGGCGCCAGTCTACGCCATGCAAATCTTTATGGCGCCGACCTGATGGATACTTCTTTGGTCGCGACCGATTTGAGCAACGCAAATATCGACCGCACCGTCCTGATGGTCACGCGCCATGTCAATTGATCTCTTATTGCAGTCGGTCGACCATAAGTTCCCCGTACGCGAAGCCAACCTCGATGGCCAGATGCTGTCTGGACTGAGCCTGAACGATGGCGTTGTGCTGAGTTCTTCTTTTCGCGGCAGCCAGTTCACGCGTGCCCGCCTGACCGGCATGACGTTTCAGGACTGCGACTTCAGCGGCGCCTCCTTCGCCGACGGTTGCCTTGAAAAATGCATATTCGTCGGTTGCCGCGCTGGCAGATCCGACTGGCGGCGGGCGCGCTTCACCCAGTCGACGTTCATGTCATCAGATTTCAGCCATAGCAACTTCAGCGAGACGCGGTTCAGCCAGACGACAGCCATGCGTTGCGTATTGGACCAGACCACCCTGCGCGGGGCCACCCTATCTCAAAGCGCTCTCATGGATTGTGGGCTCGCCGATGTCGTACTCGACAACGCCACGCTTACGAACGCCGCGATAACGCAGGCCGATTTGCGCAGTGCACAGCTCACGGGATTACGTTGCGACACGATCCATTTCTCGGAATGCGATCTGTCGGAACGGGATCTCTCCGGGCTGATGCTTGCGCGAGCGAACCTGAGCGGCGCCAAGCTGAACCGCACAAATCTGTCCGGCGCCGACCTCTCCGGTGCGGTGTTGGCGGGCGCGAGCCTCGCGGGTGCCGACCTCTCCAGCGCGACCGCCCCGAACACGCTGTTTGTCAGGGCTGACCTGCGAGCCGCAACGCTGCGTGATGCCGATTTGACGCAATGCATCTTCGTAGAGGCGTGCCTCGACGGCTGCGATCTTTCTGGCACAACATTGGCGACGGCCGTTTTCACACGTGCATCGGCCAAGTTCGCCTTGTTTGCCGGCGCCGACATGTCCTATGCGCTGATGCACCACGCCAAGGTTGATGGCAGCGATTTTTCCGGCTCGCGCTTTCTGCGCACTGACTTTCACTGCGCGTCGACCGAAGGCAGTCTGTTCGTGACCCAGCGTGGGAGTGCCCTGCATACTGTACCGGAACGCGCCGTCGCTGAACTCTACGATGCAAGCCGCGTCATCCCTCTCAACGGAGTGAGCTAAACAAATGACTTTTGTCAATTCAAGTGGCCCGATGTCGGCGGAGGATCAAGCGTTTCCCGACGTCTGCAACACGCCATCCGGTCCCGTCGTTGTGCCTACCCCCTATCCAAACGTCGCTATGAACACGACGGCTATTCCTACGCAGTCTCGGTTCCTGATCATGTGTATGCCTGCACACAACATGACGACCGAGCGCGCGACATCGATGGGTGATAGCGCAGGTGTGGCCCTCGGCGTCATCTCTGGCCTTGTCATGGGTCCAGGCCGCGCCAAAGCGGGATCGGACAATTTGTCAATCGGCGGGTCACCGGCAACCAAAATGGGGATGCCGACTAAGCAGAATGGTGCCAACCCGAACGCGTTCGGACTTTCGATATCGCCCTCTCAAACCCGCTTGATGGCGCAGCGCTGAGGTGCCCACAGCCACACGATTAGGGAAGCCTACTATGCCAAATGCCTATACCCGACTGGTCGTTCCAGAAACACCGTCTTCTCCCCTGACCAAGTCAAGTTATCTGCGCCTCGGTTCTTATTCGGACGAAGAAGAAAAACTTGTCACGGGTCTCACAACGACTATTGGCGAAAGTCCAGCTGCGATCAGCAAACATGAAAGCGACAATGCCGGCTTACTTGCCTTCACCAACAAGGACTTCCAGGCAAATATCGAAGGCGCTGCACTGCTCAAAATCGGTCGCGGTCAGACCACGGAGGTCACGAACGGCAACTCCCAACATCAGGTCTCGAAAGGCACTTATGAGATCTCCGCCGAGAATGGCGTGTCAATCAGTGCTGGCGCTAATGGGACGCCTGCGGACATCATCCTGACGGCCTCGAACCGCGTCAAGCTCATCAACAACGGCCACAAGCTGGAAACGACCGTTGGCAACTCGGAAAAGCAGACGATGGGCGACACCAAGGAATTCTTTCAAGGCACTAAATTCACCTGCATGAGAGGCGCAGCTACCACGCTGACGATGGCCAATAACGTATGCATGTTCTTTGGAGAAGCGTTCACCTTCAAGATCTCAAGAGAATGTTCATTCAATCTGAGCGATATGAACTCTGTCACGATCGGCAACAAACTTGACATTGTCGAAGGAAACGACGTCAAGCAAGTGATCGGCAATTCGGCCAAGTGTGTTTTTGGACCCGACTTCAAGTCGGCCGATAGTGATACCAAGATTCTCAGGACAAGCAATTTCAAGCTCGCGCCGGTTGACGACTTGAAGGTGGTCGGCCGCGACGGCAAGGTCTGCAAGATGAGCGTGTCCGTAACGGAAGAAGAATTGAGTCAGGGAAAGTCAAGCACGGAACAGTACGAGCTTGTGACCCGAGCAGCTGAGATCATGTCCAGCACCGGCAATGAGGAAGTCATACAAAAGAAGTCGATAAATTTCATGTAGCCGGCTGGAGAGCAGGAATGACGATGACGATCCGTGCCACAAACACCGACATCTTGGCGATGGCCGAGCGCTTGCTTGAACCTGGACACCACAGCGCCCGTATCGTGTCAGTCAGCGAAGATGGCACGGCGGTGGAGGTCGAAGTCGCTGGCGCTCGTCACACGGCGACGGTAGCTGTGGGCTGCCTGGTTCGCCCTATTCCACAGGACGTGGTGCTGCTGTTCAGTGAGGCGGAACAAGCGTTCGTCGTGACCGTGCTGGAGCGGACGGCTTCCAGTTGGGGCATGGTCGGCCTACCCGGCGGTCGCAACATGTCGATCGAGGGCGAGACCATCACCATCGCCGCGCACCACCGCATATCCTTGCGCGCTGATAGCATCGATCTACAGGCTAAGCTGTTTGCCGTGCTCGCGAACAAAGGCACCTGGATCGGCAAGCTCTACACTTTGATCGCGGATCGGGTCCGATGCTCGGCGCGTATCCAGGAAACGAGCGCCGATTCGCTTACGGTAAAGGCGACCGAGCGCATCGCGGTCATCGAGCGGATCGACTCATTGCAGACCGAAACCCAGGCCATTAGGGTCACCGGCATCGCCACCGAGATGGCGCACAGCAAAGTCATCGCGGTGAGCGAGGACCTCCGCCTCGACGGCAAACGCGTGACGGTTGCATAACGCGCATGCCGACCACTGGCATGCGCAGCCCGACCCGACAGGACCGGCTTAGAGCGGCGCAGGAGTTTATCGCGGCCGGCCGTCTCGAGGAGGCGGAGGCGCTACTGGAGGAGGTCGCCACCACAAGTGATCCCGATACGCTCAATGCGAGGGCCACACTGGCACTTGCGCGGCGGCGGATCGAGTTTGCCTTCGACATGCTGTCGGAAGCGGCGACCATCTACCCCGAACACGCCGGCCTCACCACCAATCTCGGCATCGCCCACGGATTGCTCGGCCGCGCTGAGGAGGCGGTGATTTGCCTCGAACGCGCGGCGGCTCTCGCTCCGCGCAACGAGGAGATCAAGCTGGCGCTCGCTCATGCCCTACTGAGCCGCGGCAACGTTGCGGAAGCCCGCGCGATGACGGAGACCGTTGTCCGACACGAGCCAGGGAATGCGCGTGCCCTCCTTCAACTCGGCGCCATCGAGTTCGCCTTGGGCCACAGCTCGTCGGCTGAGGCCGTCCTGCTTCGTGCGTTTGAGATTGCTCCGGACGATCCCGATGCGCTGGTCAATTTATCGGTGCTCATGCTCGAACGCCGCCGCTTCGACGAGGCGCTCAACCTTGCGGAACGCGCGCATCTGCGCGCCCCGCTCGATACAGCCGGGCTCTTTCATCTGGCTTATTGCCGCGCCGCAACCGGACTCTGGCCGCAAGCGGAGGCCACCTGCAAGAAACTGCTCGCCTATGCGCCGGCTCACGTTGGTGCGCGCGAAATCGTGGCCCGCGTTACGATTGCCAAGGGTGAGGTGGACCGAGGCATTGCGCAACTGACGGAATTCGTTCGCGCTCGCAAATCGGATCCTTCCGCCGCGCTTGCTCTGGCGCGTGTCCTGCATCTCGTTGGCCGGTTCGATGAATCCCTCAAGCTTGTCAGCCACGTCGTGCACACGCGACCAGAGAGCGAAGCAGCGAAGTCTCTACAGACGACGCTTGAACTGACGCTCGGTCACTTCCCGACACCTGATCCGGCCGCCTTGGCGCTTGTGCCGCAGATAGTTGTGCCGCCGACGACGGGCGCCCTCGAATTCGTAGCACTCGTTCGTCTCTTGCGTCGGCTGACGAGCCAGCAAAATGTGCATGTGGTCGCGGAGCCACGTTACCAGGCTCTTCTTGCCGGCCTCGCTGAGCAGGTCATTTCGGACGAGCCGAGGCCCGAGCTCTCAGGTATGCCGTTGCAATCGTTATTGCGCGTTCTGTCGACCGACGCCCGCAACATTGCCGATGGCATTCCCTACCTACGCCCCGAAGCCGAACTGTTCGCCAAATGGCGGGATGCTCTGGCCGCGTTCGCAAGGCCTTTGGTGGGCATCGTGTGGGAGGATGGCGCTCTCGGCCTCTCGATGGAGCAGGTCGCCGCCGTGATCTCTCACTCCGTCACCCCGGTCAGTTTGATGAGCGGGGCGCAACGGCATGACATGAAACGATGGAGTCGCCCGATCGATGCTGGTGTGCATATCGAGTGTCCTGCGGAATTGATCGCAGCGATCGCCAATCTCGACGCCGTGGTTGGGCCCGACAGCTTCGCCGTCCATATCGCCGGAGCGCTCGGCGTTCCCGGCGTGGTCTTCGTGCCGCGCGGTTATCCCTGGTATTGGGCTCAGGCCGACGGCAAGCCATTGTGGTATCCTTCATTCGAGGTTGTCGTGCAGGAACGGTTCGGCCATTGGTCCGGCGCGATCGACGAAGGTCGGCGCCGGCTCGAGACCCTGCTGCGCACACGAACGATTGACTGAGCGGCGCTCCCACAGCATCGCGGCAAGCCCAAGTCGCTGGTTGCTGAAGCTGCGATTGCCTGCTTCCTTTCTCCAGACGATTGCGATTGGCGGCTGGGCTGCGATAGCCAAAGGGGCGAACGCATCGCGCACGTGCTCGAGCGGCTTGAACGCAATGAAAGTGTCACGTTCGAGACAATCACGTTGTTCATCCGCTTTTGGATGACGGTAACATCCGAAGGGCGTTACGCGAGACTTGCCGCCCATGAGAACGTCTCTATCTAGGAGTCACAGGTCCTGCTTGATCTGGTCAGATTTGGAGGTGAATGTGATGAATCCCGTCAACAATATCAACAGAGTCGACGGCCGCAGATTTCGTGCAACTACGTCCAGCTGCAACTGTTCGGCCGGTCCTTGATCGCTGCTTCATCAATCGTCGGTGATCACCATCCGTGGTGACGGCTATCGGGCTTCGAGAAGAGCCGTTCCGGCGGGGAAGCATGCGTGCAATGAGATCGGACCCAACTCGTGTTCCAGCTCAGACCGCCTCGAGAGCGTCGCTCGCTAATACACCACTCCTTACGGCGTCAACGCTGCTTCGAGAGATATCTGCCGCCGTAATACTCTCGCGCGGCCTTCCGACACACCCCCATGTAGAACTCAGAGCTGGTCCCGGTTGTCTGAACAGAATCTCCGCATCGATAAGTGGAGCGTCTGCCGGGGTTTAGGCCGCCAAGCGGACTGGCGGCTGGTTGAAGTAGGCTTGATCCGGGGTGGCGCCGTCAAGGCTCGAATGGGGTCGGCGGCCATTGTAGAAGTCGAGGTATCGGCCGATCGAGTGGCGAGCCTCGCCGACAGTTTCGTAAGCTCGCAGGTAGACCTCCTCGTATTTGACGCTGCGCCAGAGCCGCTCGACGAAGACGTTGTCCCGCCAGGCGCCCTTGCCGTCCATGCTGATGGCGATGCCGTTGTCGGCGAGAACGCCGGTGAAGGCCGCCCCGGTGAACTGCGAGCCTTGATCGGTGTTGAAGATTTCCGGCTTGCCGTGACGGGCCATGGCATCCTCCAGTGTCTCGACGCAGAAGGCTGCTTCCATTGTGATCGACAACCGCCAGGACAAGACCCGACGGGTCGCCCAATCGAGCACGACAGCAAGGTAAACGAAGCCGCGCTCCATGGGGATATAGGTGATGTCCATGGCCCAGACCTGGTTCGGCCTCGTAATCTCCATGCCCCGCAGCAGGTATGGATAGATCTTGTGGCCGGGCTCCGGTTTCGTGCTGCGCGGACGGCGATAGAGCGCCTCTATCCCCATCCGTCGCATGAGCGTCTTGACATGCCGGCGGCCGATCTTGCACCCCTCGGCAGCCAGCAGGCCTCTCAACATACGCGAACCGGCGAAGGGAAACTCCAGATGCAGCCGGTCGAGACGCCGCATGATCGCGAGATCGGCATCCGGCACCGGCCGCGGCAGGTAATAGACGCTGCCGCGGCTGATCTGCAGAACTTCCGCCTGCCTGGTGATCGACAGATCGTGCTTGCGGTCGATCATCGCCTTGCGCTCAGCAATCCCGCCTTGGTGAGCGCTCCTTCTAAAAAATCGTTCTCCAGCGTCAGCTCGCCGATCTTGGCGTGCAGCGACTTCACGTCGATGGCTGCTTGCTCCGCTCCAGACCCGCCGCTGGGACCGAACGCATCGGCGGCCTTGCTTTCAAGTTGAGCCTTCCACGTCGTGATCTGATTGGGGTGAACGTCGAACTGCTCGGCCAGTTGAGTTATCGTCCGGTCACCCTTGACGGCGGCAAGCGCCACCTTCGCCTTGAAGGCCGGTGTGTGGTTCCGGCGTGCTCGTCTGCTCATCGTCGCTCCTGATTCGCAGGCACCAGCGTGCCCGCTGTCAGGCAGAAACTCCACTTATCGCCCTGTGCAGAATTCCGGGACCGGCTCTCTCATCCGCGTCTTCGGTGGTGTAACCAGCGCCGGCGAAGCAGCCGCGTGCCACCTCGTGGAGCGAGTGCCGTATTGACGACGTGTCGTCGTATACGGCATTAAGGCTCGCGACGATGACTATAACGTCCTCCTTTGAGAGGCGGGGCAGGCCACTCATCAAGCGCGCGTGATTGATGCAGGCGACGGCATTGGCGCACGTGAACGAATCGCCCAACCCTGAGCAATCCTCGAACCCATTGCCCTGCTCGTTCAACTTGAAGTGCGCGATGGGCAGATCTTTCATGATATCGATCTCCTTGTGGTTCAACTCCTCACCTATCACGGGATCATGACCCGATCGCCTCTCCTGAAGCCAGACGTCGAGTTGGTGTAGTCCCGGCCCAACCCAGCTTTTGTTGCGTTTGAGCGGGTTCTTATTTGGATCTTCGAACATAAGCGTCGCATCGAGCTTGTCGGTTTCCGCCCGTGATAGCCAACCGTGCTCGTACATGGCCTGCATCACGACGTTCTCAGCGTGTCCCCAATGCTCGTCCGCAGCGTAGACCTGCCTGAAGTTCAGGATGGCTTGGCCAGCCGCGAACTGGGCCTCCTCTCTGAGACCGCCGTCCTTGTCGAGCAGCGCCTCCAGCCTGTCGATGCATCGCTTGAAAGTTAGTCCCTTCTCGCTCTGGAAGGTGGCGTCCCGGCAGTGCTGAACGCCCTTGTTCACGAAAGGTTGGGTGATCGACCTCGAGGTGTAGCCATAAGCACCAGTTTCATCGTTGAGCACGCCCGTCAGTGCGTACTTGTTCTTTCTGTCGTATAGCGGGCTGTTCGTCAGGTCCGGATCCTTCGGCACTTTGGATGGCCTGTACTTGGCCACGCACTCGTCCTTCACGAGATGACCCTTCATGCAGCTCAGGTTCAGCACAAGAGAAGTGTGCGCCGCTATGGAATCCACCAGGCGACCAACGTGTACATAGGTCGCCGCCCGGTAATCGATCATCGTTACGAACAGGTTGTTACCGCAGGTACGGATTGGATTGAGGGGACGTTCATTGAGGCGCCGAGTGTCAGGGTCGGCAGCGTGATACGACGTGTAATACTCCCTCGCCTTCGCCTGAGCCAACCTAAGCCGTTCGTTACTGGTGAAGCCTTTCTTCCCGTCGTGCAGTGATGTGGTAGAAAGGAAAAAGTCGTTTGCGACCTCATTATAGGCGTAGCCCGCGCCCGCGAGATACAATCCGTATTTCACTGCGCGCGCAAAGTTTGGTCCGTCTCCTCCCGCCCTTCGCTCCGCCTCCATTATTCGTTCCTTGCCCGACCTGCCGCAATGCAGCGCTCGCCCCAGCTGGAGTTGCCACACTCCGGGCACAGAGCCGAGGAAGTGAATGCCCCTCTCCATGGAGCGCAGTCATCGCACTTGCGGCCTCAGCCTGTCCGCTGACGATTTGCCAAACCTGGGAGCGAAGCGCAGCAAGTGAATGGCCCGCTTGGTGAAACGCACTGAGCGTACTTGGGGCCTCTGCCTGTCCGCCAACGATCCGCCAAACCTGGGAACGTAGAGAATCAAGCGAAATTTCGTGGAACGCGGTCATCGCACTTAAAGGCCTCAGGCCGTCCATGAACAATCCGGCGGTTGAGTCCCGAACGGCGCGAAGGCTGGTTGTTCCCACTTCGCATCTCATGTTCGTCAATCACTGCCCGTGACGCAGGCTCACCAGTACGATTCCAGCCCCCTGTTCGGCTACATGCGCGCGATATTTCGGTCCGAACACGACCGACTTGATGTACCGCGAGATCCTCAAGCCACCAAATGTATCGGTGTCTCTTTGCCGTGTGTCTACGTTGTGCGTCGGACAATTCGTCCGAGAGGCAAGCATATGAGCCGGCTTGCTCAAACCACCCAGTCTCACCGCACCCATCAGCAACGGCAGCGAATGCTCCAGCCTTATCCAACATTCTGTTGAGCAAAGCTGGACCAATCTACCTACATGAAGCAGAACCCGGCATGGCCACCTCCAAGTCCTGCGGATGCGTCGAATGTGCGTAATATATCCGCCATTGCCCGTTCAGTGCCTGCGACCAAGTCATCGTCCTTGGCTTGGCGGTGGAGCATAGCGCTTCGTTGGCGCCGTAAAACGGCGACAGCGCGAACGTGGCGGCGTTGTCACCATTTATCCTCGCCGCTGGTGCTTCCGGGAACGTGCTCCCATTTCACTTCCTTGTAGGTGAACGACCAGTCTTCCATGTTTTGAAAGAAGCTATTCTGCGGATTGATCGTCAGCGGCACGTAAGCCTTGCCCTCGACTAACGTCGCATTCTTCCAGCTTATTTTGAAGAAGTTCTGCGGCTGCGGTATGCCCCCTGGATCGGTGCGGTAGAACTCGCAGACCACCTCTTCGAGCACCTCGTTGGTAGCCAGCGCCTGCCATAGCAGGGGCGAGGCACGATCGAAGAACTTGGTGAAGAGCACCGGCTGGTGGTTGCGAGCGCCCGTGGCGACACCACTCGTCATGTCACGCGGAACGACAATGCCGCTGGTAAAGGCAACGACGGTGATCTTCCCTTGCTTACCCGAGTCACCCTTGGCGACCTGCCCGATGCTGTCCGGCTTGGAGGCATCCTTGGATATGTCGCCCTGCTTCTTCCCCTTGATTGTCATGTAGGCTTCAAGTGACACTTTCGTCTCCCAGTTTCTGGCTACGCCGGCACACACCGGCACGATGAACCTCGCAACATCCGTGCCAAAGAGCCGTGTGCACCCGACACCTGAATTTTCGGGCCTTCCGGACGTGATGGTTAATGGGGCTGGGCAGGTCTCCAGGCACCGGCACCCATCACGCGACGACCTCGTCGCGATCGAGACAGCAATCCGTCACGGCATGACGGGGGCGACCTGTTCCAATTGACACTCGACATCGAGAAAAGCACGCGTGACAACATCGAGTACAGCCTGTCCCCTCACCTGGTACCCTATGCGGTTATCGACAACGGCATTGCCAAGTAGCGCGTAGACGATCACCGTGCAAGGACCACGTTGTCTCTGCTCGAGACAGCGCGTGGATAATTTGAGACGCAATTCTCGTCCGTCACGAAGCCGTTGCGAATGAATGCCATCGGTCGACGGCGACGGTATGTTGATCGACACTGCCGGCAGGATGGTCGCGCGTGCCGCATTGGCGACCGCTTCCAACAGCGGGTCGATCTCGTGAGTCGCTGGGCGCCAGGCGGTCATAAGCCGCCATGAGGTGAAGAAATCATGTAGGTCCGTCGTAAATCTCGATCGAGGCGCCAGATTGCGACTTGAGGCGATTGAACAAGTGCGTGTCCGAAGTCACTCCTGACTTCATATCGGGGTTGTGGACCGCCCCGATCACGACTGGCCGGTCAATATCGCCGTTCAAGTAGCCGACCAGAACTTCCGTTCCGGGGACCAACGGACAATGCAAGCCGGTTTGATTCGGACCTGCATAAGGTTCGAGCTTGCGCACGTAGTCGCTGCCAGCGCCCTCGGCCGGTTCGTCGGCGAATGTAAGCTGCAGCTTGTAGCGGCCCTGGTCGTCGATCTCGGCCCGCCCGTTCCAAGCTTCTCCATCGACTGTGGCGGTGTGGAGGCCGACGCCAAGAGGCACAGGCGTCATCGCAGCCGGTCGATAAGGCACGTCCGAGCGGATGCAATGGACCATGTTCTGGTAGGCTCGCCCATTTTGCCCGGATGCGCCGAATCCGGTTGGCGCCGGGCGATAGGCCGAGTGATCCGCGGCGATGACGAGATATTCACCATCGAAGCGGGGATGGCCCTCCAGTTCGAAAATGACGCCAGCGCGCAGCTCCGGTGCGTCGCTGTGGGCGATGTACATTGTCTGGCGGGCGCAGATCTGCTCGGCACGGATCCGGGCCAGCGTGGCCGCTTCTGCTTCGGTCGCAAAATGCCCGCCGAAGCGCGAGGCTTTGCCCAAGAAGCCGCTGCCTTGTCCGACCTGCTTATCGACGGACACGACGGAAGGCACCGTTTCGTTGTAATCGCGGAGCGCGATGGTCTTTGTCGAGAGAACCCGGCGCTGCCGGAATGACCGAACGGCGCTTTCGTCGACGCCTCGCGATGTCTTGCGCTCGTGCTGGCGCGCATAAAGAATCGCCGACTTAACGCCGAACCCGATCTTGGGGAAGGCCAGATTCTTGTCGCCGAAGACGACGATGTCACCGTCTTCTTCTTGCTTGAAGAAGTAGAAAATTCCGTTCCGTTCGCAAAGGCGCGAAATGAACGTCAAATCACTTTCATTGTATTGCACAACATAATTTCGCTTGGGATAGCGATCAAGATTGTATTCGGTGGGAATGTTGATGCTCACCTTGTTCAACTGCT
Organism: Bradyrhizobium sp. TZ2; assembly: GCA_043099345.1. Lineage (GTDB taxonomy): Bacteria > Pseudomonadota > Alphaproteobacteria > Rhizobiales > Xanthobacteraceae > Bradyrhizobium. The sequence continues at coordinate 6,377,886 of CP170752.1, forward strand.
GTTTAATGATGTCATCGACGCCCATGGGTTGGCCAGGGCCATAAATGCGGCTCGCGATGGAGAGCTCGGCGACCGCAAAACGCGGCCGCAGGACGAACTGGAGCACCCGCAGGTCAGTCACCGTTGGATCGAGTTCCTCAACTTGGGCGCACAGGCCCGAGGCAAGCCATCGCCCGCATGCGGTTTTGACAGACAGCTTGGCGCGCTCGCCTATCAAAGAGCCGGTATCGACATTGCTCGATGTCGTGGCATAGATCACGTAGCTGAACGGCAGGGAAATGCACTCTGTGCCCTCGAACCCTTGCACATCGAGTTCAATGTCGGGCTTGCTGCAAATGTGCAGGTCAATACTGAGATTGAGTCGTTGGTCATCGGTGCACCAAGTCAAAATGTGGCAGCGTTAGGCATGCTCGTCACAGGTGCCGCGGAGCGCGGGTCGATTGGGAGCCCGAAGCACTCAATGCTAACGATATCTCACCTTCCTTACGCGTTTTACGACAGCAGCATGTCGCCGACAGCAGAACTTAGTAAAGCCAGGCACGGGACGGTCGAGACGCCGGACGAACTCACCGACAGGCTCGATACGGTCGCGGCGGTTTAGGGCCTGAAGCGAGCCCCCGCCATTCCGCTGGCGGGATGGTAGCTTCTCGTTGCCATGCATAGTGTATCGCGATCGGCTAGCGGCGCCGTGATGCACGTCCAAACGGCGCATCTGGCGACATTGGTTCTGAAGAGTTCATCGCTCTCTCCAACAGCTCCGAGCGCAAGCTGCATCTCACACGGTGAGCCTTGCCCATCAGCACGGATACGACACCCGGGTGTGCATTCGAACCGCCTGCGGCGCTAGCATTGGCCGCCTCTTTCGCGCCATTGTTGTGAAGCCGATCGACTGGCCCACGCGCCTGTTGTGTGCGCTCTCAGGTGCGGCGGTAGATACGCTGGGTTTCCTTCTCAAAACGATGCACACGGGTTCAAGGGAAAGAGAGCATCATTCGTCTTGCGCTTCGTGTACTCAGCCAATCGGTGTCGCTGCATCTCAATAGCAATAGCCGTGCCAATGACGTCTCCTCATTTGATCTCTGATTAGGTTTTGAAGAACTGAGGTTTGCCAAATAAGTGTTCTCAACCTGACAGAGGCGGCGCGACTGTCAGACACTGGACAAGAGTCAAGCTGGTCGAACCCTGACATGAGGCCGTTTCGCGGCATCCCATGATTTGTCGCTCGACAAGGTTATATTTTTAAAACCGACATCCAGAGGGACGGTCCAAGATGATCAGCAAGTGACGTGCCGCGCGAGGCTGCCAAAGAGAGGCCTTCGACGGCTGATGGCGAGCCTGTTTGGTGGGCCACAACATTGAAGACGGTACTTCGATTCTAAGACTGCCCAGCAAACAGACATGTCGATCATTGAACAGAAAGTGTTTGTGACCGAACAGACAGTGCAGATTGGTCTGTTTCACTTTCTGGCATCGCGATCTCTTGTCCTAGCCTGAGCACCTCAGAAAAGCGCGACGCGCCTTGCGCTCCTAAGGGGGGGCGCGTTATGACCACTTCAGGCTAGACGCGGCACTGAAGATTGTGGCTCTGTTTTCGAACCGCGCCGTTGGATGCGAGGCCGAGATAACCCCGGAGCTATCGAGGGCGCCGACATTATGACGCGACAGGACAACCATGGGCTCCGGTCCGCGCGCAGACAAGGAAAAGGATCCGAGGAGCAGAGCGTGAGGCGCAGATGAGCCGGCGGGTTGAGTTTGTCGTCGCTCGGGATTATACGGCAGCCGATCGACCTCGTTATTGCTCCGGTAGAATTGCCTTTTATGTGGCGAACGCGAGAACGAGTCTCGAGAAGTTCAGACGGTCGACGTCGTCAGATCCCTCATGGTCATCGCAGCATACATGGCACTGCCGAACGACGAAGTGTGGGCTGTTGGAAGATTGATCGCAAACAAGCTGGAGCGGCGGCGAATCGTGCTGCTTTTCAATTCGAAAACATCGGGCAGGACGGCCCCCCAACCGAACTCACGCGACGGGCGCACTTCGGATCTAGCGAGCATGCCTCACCGCTGCAGTTGCACCTTTTACCGGAGGTTCGCGTGAGTGACAGCAGCGGCGGCTCCAATCAGTGGCCCCGCCCCTATGCGGTGGATAGGCAGCTTTATGAGGACTTCTGGAACTGGCTTGCTGCGAAGCTCCCGGACCGCCGCTCCCCCGGCGCCGACATTGCCGCAGGCGATATGTACGATTTCCTCGAGTGGATCCGTGAGACCAACAGACCCCCAATGGCTGACCGGATTGCGCGGCCGTCGTTGGATACCGACATCCAAGCCTATGCAGCCGACTACATAGGGCGCGATGCACCGGCGATTGGCGGGTTTCGTAACCGCCTCCTGAACTTGCGAGATATGCTTCGGGACCTGCATTTCGAGAACTGGGCCCATGAGAGCATCTGATGTTTCACGGCTTTGATGGAGCCGGGCCGTCATCGGGCAGCCGCAGTAGCAGCGATACCACCGACAGCAGCGGTAATAGCGGCAACAGCGGTAGCGGCAACAGTGGCAGCAGCAGCGGCAACGGCGGTAACAGCAGCGGCTCCAATCAGGGCCCCGGCCCGTACGACGTGGGTCGGCCGCTCCATGAGGACTTTTGGAATTGGCTTACTGAGAAGCTCCCGAACCGCCGCTCTGGCGGCGCCGACCATGCCGCAGACGATATGTACGATTTCCTCGAGTGGATCCGCGAGACCAACAGACCCCCAATGGTCGACCGGATTGCGCTGCCGTCGTTGGATACCGACGTGCAAGCCTATGCAGATGCCTATATAGGGCGCGACTTACCCGCGACCGGCGGGTTTCGTAACCGTCTCCTGAATTTGCGAGATATGCTTCGGGATTTCCACCAGGTTCAATTCGAGAACTGGGCCCGTACGCGCGGTGCGATGTTTCAGGGCTTCGAAGTCGCCGGGCCATCGTCATCACCGCTGGCGCCCACAATGCCGTCGGATCGCCCGGCCACTGCGGCCGACGCAGGGACTAGGCAGGCAGAGCGTGACTTCGGAGCTTATGTCCTCCCCGGTTGGAGGGGCGGCCTTGCCCCGGACCCACTGATCGCGGAATTGCGAGAAAGCAGCCTACTTCCGGCGCTGTTGCGGCCACAAAGTGTGCTTATCAACGGTATGCGCTATGCTGCGGTATTGTGGCCAGGGCGAGCGCCCGTGACCCCAAATAACTCGCAAGGCGAAAACTTTATTCTCACCCCTGGATACAGGGAGTTAGGGCAGCAACCCCGCCCCTCGAGTCGAGCATGTGAATGAAGTCGGGCCACCAGATATCGGCGAGAGAGTCGGCGTTGGCTGGAACCACGGCCCCCGAGTGGCCGACGACTTCCTGATCAGCGTACTGCGCGAGTTCAGACTTCTGCCGACCCCGAAGGTCCCAATGACACGTTTCTACATCCACCGTGAGCAGTACACGGCCGAATCGGGACTAGATGGCCGCATCCTTGTCATCCATCGACCCCAAGCTCACTAAAGAACGCGTTTGGGCTGCAAACCCGCCTCGAGTGGAGCAGATGAATGAAGCGGAGCCACCGTCGTCTGCTACTAAGGCGTGATGAGACTAAATTGGATAGCTTGCATTTTGCGAAATGGTTGGCGATACCTCGGAATAGCTCGCACGGCCTTGCCGATTGTGGCGTAGTGCCGCATCGGTTGGTTCGCGCGGCAGCTCATGGCGCGAGGCAGCCTGAGAGATCATGGTGTTCAGTGGTCGAGGAACTCCTAGCGGTGAGTCTACGCCCACGGAGCAACCTTTCCCGCGAGGGCATCTCGGTCCTGATCCATGTCCGAGAGCTCGGCGATGGTTGGAAAGCGGCGAGCGGCGGGTCATTCATCGGCGCCACTACGTGCAGCACAAGCCTGTGTCACGGCAGCCATCGATTCTCGCCCCCTACATGTCTATAACCGAGGAATGGCTCGCCGCGGCGCCGCACTGATCCGCGATCGACATTCGGCTCGAAGCCGCACCCACGCGTCCGATCGGCTCGGCGGCCGACAGCTAAGCACGGTGCAACGACTTGTGTGAAAAATTGGCTGATCAGCAGCACGGAGATCACATTAAGCATCGACCCACGCTCCGTGTCTGAGATTCCAATCCCGACAAGGGTCTTCGCCTAAATCACTGTAATCCGCTTGCTCGCTACGGCGCTATGGAGAACACGCTTTGCGAGCGGCTTGCTTCGCCTTGCGACAAGCTGATCCAGAAAGAAACCACGATCCGCGTCGGTAACATTCTCAAGTTGGCTAGTCAGTTCCTTAGATCTGCAAGGACGGTGTTCAGCCTCCTTTAAGTCGAGGGATGAGAAAATATTCACACCTAGCGGATTGTTCGGGGTCACTTCCCTTTTCCCTCTCCCCAACTGCCCCGTATAGGGCTGACCGTAGATGTAGAAGTCTAGCATCGGCTGCAGCGGTGTCGGCAAAACCTCTGCTCTAACGAGTGCGCCGATCAGGACGTCCGGGGCCGCTTTGGGACCGTGACCCCAGCCAAGACCGATGATATGTCCGAAATCCTCTCGCGCCACGGCGTCACGCGTTATAGGCGATATGCCCCCATCAAAACCCGAGCCGCCGCCGCGCAAGCCTGCAGACCACCGCGGTGATTCTGATGGCGGCGGGGATTCCCCGAACAGCTCCGTGAAGAGCGGTTGTAGCGAGCTGTGATGAGCGTCCTCTCTCAAGCGCGAACCACCCGCTCGAGCAGACGACGATTGCTCAGGGATTTCGGGCATCGGCGTAACGAAAGCATCATCACGCATCAGGGGCGATATAGCCGCGTTACGATCCGAACCGCCGCCGCGCAATCCTGGAGACGACGGGCGGGATTCCAGTGGCGGTGATTCCCCAAATAATTGCGCGAAGAAGGACTGTGGCGAGCCGTGCTGGTGAGTGCCTTCTTCAGCCGCCGACGGCGCCTCAACTATTTCAAGCTGCTGTTCCAGGCCCGCGGCGAACTCCTCCAGGTCCTTCGCGTGCTCCCGAAGCATCCTGACGCCGGAGTCCACGCTGTACCGATGCTTAGCATTATAGAATATCGTGATGTCTTCTTTTAGCGAGGCGTCGTTGAGCCGGTCGGCTATAGCTCTTTTGCTTATCCTTTTGAGCCAGCCGCTAAACCCCTTAAGACGCTTAGCTGCTTGATTAACTCTTTTCCGAGTTCCGACGAAGGGCCAGGGCTTTTCGGCGTCAATGTTCGCCTTGGCCGCCTCGGCCGCCGCATTGATCAGCGCCGCGTCTTCCGGATAAGGAACGCGCCGAGTTCCCCGGCGCGGTGCTTGATCGCTGGGCTTGGGCTCGTCACGGTGCCTTCGAAGCATCATGAAGCCGACACTGAGGGAGCTCCCCGCGTAGGCGCGATAGAACGAGATGGTATCTTCTTCCAGCGAGGGCTCGCTGAGCCGGCCGGCTATGGCGCTTTTCTGCTCTCTTCGAGCCAGCCGCTAAACTGGCGAAGCTCATGAGCTGAATTGGAGACGAGTTTCCGGCGCTCGAGCTGCCCCCAGGAACACCCCGCCGCAATATCGGCTCTGGCCGCTTGGGCCGCCGCGTTGATCAGCGCCGCGTCTTCGGGATAAGGAACCAGCGCCGCTCGCTGGTGCAGTGCTTGATTGCTGGACCCTGGGTCGCCACCAGAGCCTGACACGTTGACGTCCCAACTTGCTGCATCGGTTTCTATGCGAACGGCAGGAGCCACCAGATCTGGCGGTTCAGAGCGCCTTCCCCCTACCGGGACAGAACTGGAAGTTCGGCTACTCTTGCCAAGGGCAAAACCCATTTTATTTCGAGACCTGGCATACCCTTGGTGCTGTCAGTCCGAGATTGGGAAATGTGCGAATTCCCGCCGGTGCCTGACATATCCATCTCCGATGTGAATGAGAACGCCCAGCCTCTCATCAGCAAAGACTGTGCCAGCACGTCCACCGATTAATTGTAAATGTCTGACTTAAATATTTCGAGCGGCGTCCGAAAGCGATCGTTCCACTTTGGAGTACTATCGGGACCGAATATCAAGCCGCCGGGTTTTCCTCCCAGGTGATGGTTGCCGCATTGGCGAGGTTGGCGCGGCATAGCCCGGCGCAACCTTCCTCTTGATTCACCGTTTGCGCTATCCAGTCGGTCGCTAAACCCATTCCGTGCAAATCCCGGCGCATAGAAGCTGTTCACTGACACGGGGCTGTCCGGATCCTCCTGGTTAACGCTTTGCGCCGGCAAGTGGGTGTCTGGCCGCGAGGAACCATGGCCTCCATGTTGCCTTCCAGCACCAGCCAGAGAACCGCGGTCATAGCAACCTCTAGGGCCACTAATGAGTGGCGCTTACTGGCGCGTCGAGCGACGTTGATCGCGATAGCAGGATTGCCGGAAGCGCCAAGTGCCAATGCGATTCATCGATGATCGCAGGCCACGTGAAACATAGCGAGCAATGTAGATGTCCCCTTCTTTGAACTGCTCGGGGCGGCGCGTTTTCCACCAGCTTAGCGGGTGGGAAATGGACTTGATCGGCGTAAGAGTGCCACACCCCGCAAACCTTGTTCCGCGGATCTATCTAAACAATCTGAATTGCGGTGCTTCGGGCGAATTCCGGCGGCGGGGAGAGACCTCTCTCGAGTTGCCGATGAGCACTCAAAAGAGAGAGCCTGTCCGCTCCCGATGACCTCGGGCCTCCTCTGCTTGCTACAGAGAAATGTAGCTTCGAGTGCGCCTACTCTCGTTTTACGACAGCGGCGTGCGTTGACCGCACAATTGGTAGAACCAGGGCGGGCGGCCAAGGCGCTGGACGAACTCACCGACGGTTTCGATACGGTCGCGGCGGTTGAGGGCAAGGCCCGAAGCGAGCACCCGCCATTGCGCTGGCGAAATAGTCGGCGGCGGCGGCGGTGTGAGATTTGCGTTGAGCGCCTCGTTGGCTGGCCACTGCGCATACGGGTGGGTGCCGGTCAGGGTCAGGTAGGCGACCACCGCGAGAGAATAGACATCGTCGCTTTCTGCCCGTGGCTCACCCATCAGCATCTCCGGCGACGCATAAGCCGGCGTCAACAGTCCAATCTGATCGAGCAGAGCCGCAGCCCTTTCGTGGTGCCGCGGACCGTCCAGCATGAGGACTGTCCCAAAGTCCACAATTTTGATTTCGCCGGTCGAGGTCATGAAGATGTTTCCCGGCTTGAGGTCACCATGGACGATCCCTAAACGATGCATGTGGACGAGGCCCTGCCCGGCGGCGCGGACGATCTGAAAGGACACAGAGGCTGACAGCGGCCGTCCCTGACGATCGACCAGGATCTGCGCCAGCGAGCGGCCCTTTAAGAACTCCATGACTAGGTAATGGTACTTGCCGTCGTAGTCGGAATCGTAGATCCGCACCAAATTCCGGTGTACGCAATCACGCAAAAGACGCGCCTCGCGGTGCAACAACTCCACTAATTCCTGGCGGATCTTCGCATGTGGTTGGATGACCTTCACTGCGACTTCTGGACTTTGTTCGCGCGCCCACAGGCCGATGCGATCAATCGCACGATAGACGGTGCTGGTGCCGCCCTCGCTAATGACCTCCGCCAGGTCGAAACGGCCGCCGAGCACGTATCCCAAGGGGGCCGTACTCACAATGCAGCCTCGGCCAGGCATTCGACGATCGCACTCGTGTCGTTGATAGCCTGTTGCGCAAGAGCGCAAGGCAGGACCCTGCCCGTCGGAACGTCGACCGCCAATAATCCGTTGAGCTCGTGATACGGTGTTGCCGTTACGATCTGGTTGCGGCCTACCTGGCACGTGTCGCGTAGCTTACTCGTCGCCACCAGGGGACGGCGTACCAGCGTTGCGGCCGAACCAACCCCTCGGGCCAAGGTGCCGCCAGCGGCATGTGCCCGCCTCCTCCCGAAAAAGCTAAAAAGAACTCTCATGGCGCTCCTATCATAGGTGATCCGGACATCGGAACGAACGAAGGGCACCCAAGCTGAACGGATTGCTTACACTTTCCGGCCGCAGTTCATAGGTCACGCCGGGCCGGTCAGGTGGACCGATCGTGATCGTGAAACGGTCGGGAGCGCCACGCGAGGAGGGCCGCGAGGCGTCGATGAGACGGAACAGAGCCCAAGGGCCTGAGCGCTCAACCTTCTCCTCAGTTCTATCCACGGAGACAAGTGTGACGGAGGCTGTGCTTGCATCGGTTAGACTCGGCCATTTAAGGTCATAGGCACGGGGCGCCTCGTGACGATAGACGATCTCCCTGCCATCCATGACAAAAGTCGCGCGCAGAAGTTTAGAGGCGAGATAGAGCGGCTTGATGCTGAACTTCACGGCCGGTGCGAAGCCCGAGCCGCTGAAAAAGGACCTGCGAATCTCTCGCGCGCGCTGAAATTGAGTCAGGGCATCGGCATGGATCGGTGCCGCCGCACCGTCGATGGTCGCCAGCCCAACGCCGGTCCTGCGCTCGATGACGAATGGCGACAGGTATTTCTGAAAAAAGTCATCGAGGATTCCGCCGGGGCGCAAGAGATCGCTGAAGTCCTTTAAAGTTACGTCCTCGGTCGCGGCCGCAAACAATGGATAACGCTGGTAGACGCCAGCTTGGCAGATCGGCGCCACTTCCCGCGTCCACACAGCATTGACATGACCGTGTGCCTGTCGAAGCAAGACGCTCCATGTCGAGAGCGCGATGTCGTTCATGATGGTACGGACCAACTCGGGTCGTAGCGCCGAGTCAGCGCGCAAGGTGCCGAAGGCATCGTTGCTCGGATCCTTGACGCGGCGCTGAAAGAGCTGAAATGCGGCCTGGTCGGGATCGGGCGCGGTCGCGATACTGGCCATCGTTGCATACAGGCCGCCGAAAAGATCGCGGATGCGATCCATGCTGGCCCCTGTCCCGAGGCTCCGCCTATGCCCAATTGGACCAGAGGCCGGAAGGCTTCGGTGATCCGTGTTCCAGGCCAGGGGCGTCGCCGAATGCCGCCGAGAACACGGCGGCCGTTGTCTCACCCGCCTTGGCCGCGGTCTGCTCTCCGGGCGGCGGCAGGTTCGTATTGTCGCGTACGAGGGAAATGATCTGCTGCAGTGCGCTTTCCGGGCCGGCCAGCCCGCGCAGGATCGCCGAGGCGCGCTGTATATCGTCGAACTTGACGACGCGGACCCTGCTCAGCGCGTTTCTCCAAATGCGAATGTAATCGGCAACATAGCGATCGATGACCTTGCGCACGACTTGTTGTGTATCCGCCGCGTCGAAGGAGCTGCCGGCAAGGACCCAGTCGCCGCTTTGCTCGTCTTGGATGATGAGTGGAAGGTGTGGCAGCAGGAAATCGATCAAACCAGCCCGTGTGAAGATGCCCGGGATGATCGCAGCATCGCCCGAAGAAGGGAGCTCCTGATGGCCTATGGTGGGGAAAACAGCCCGGGGCTTTATCTCCAGCTGGCCAGCTCCCAGCAGACTGACCAGGTCGATTGGACGGAGCCGCGTGTTCTGAGCGCCTTCGCGCAAAAGCCGGGCGTAAACCTGCTCGACGAGCGGACGTTCCATCAGCCGCGAGCGCACCGCAATCACGAATTTTCGGTCGCTCGTGATGGGTTTCGGCAGCAACTCGATAAGTCGTGAAAAATGCTCCTGCAGTTCGCCCGCTGATGTCGTCTCGAGCGCAAACGCACGCACCACTTCCCTGCGCATAGCCTGCTCGACGTTGCCGCGATCGAAATGCCTAGGATCGCTCAGCATCAAATAGGTGCGGAACATTTCCTTGACTTGGTCCAGCAGAGTATCATCGCCGGTACGCAATAGCGCCTCGATGCGATCGGCAAGCCTTCCGGCAAAAACCGGCAGCAGGCGGTCGACCAGAATCTGATCATAAGTTTGTTGCGCGGCTGGCGCGAGCACCGGGTTCGCCGAAATCCCGAGGCCACCGAGCCACGCAACCCAAGTGTTCTCGCCAGCTGCCAGACGCAGCCGGCGCGCGGCATTGAGGGTCGGCAGGAGCTTTATCAGGTTCAGCGGCTCGCGCGCTTCCTTGAGGCGCACTTGCGTCGTCTGTGCGGCCATTCTGGTTTCAGCGATGCGCATTTCGCTGCGGGCGAAGGCGTCGTACCACTGAGTAAATGCGGCTACCGCCAGTATGACCGCCGCGAGATAGCCACCACAATGCACCATCGCGAGCTTGCGTTCGAGTTTGAGATTGCGGCCGACCAGGCCCTGCTCAGCAAAGATCACATCGGTCAGCAACTGCTTGATGAAGAATGTCTTTCCCGGCCCGATGGACGACCGCGGTGGGCTTGCGTGCAGACCGAAATTCCTTCTGATCGCACCGCTCATCCTCTCAATCGGCGCTCCTTCCTGGGCAGCGCTTGTCAAGTAGACCCCGCGCAGCATCGGTCGCACTTCGAAGCGGCTCGGCCGGAAGACCTCGCTAACGAAGCCGGCGACCGCGGTCCGGATGCTCCACAATTCTTTCGGGAACATGTACATCATTGCACGACGGTTAGGATTGCGTTCGTCATGCATGCGAAACGCCAAGTTGCCCTCGAGCCGCTCGGCAAGTTGCTGGATCTCGAGTGTTACGAGGTCGTCGATGTGATCGCCTGGTCCTTCGAGAGGAAAGGTCTCGCCCCAGACCTGGGCACGACCCTCATGGTCGAGACCGTCGAAATACTCGGTGAAGCCAGGTACCAGATCGCATTTGGTTACCAGAACATAGACCGGAATGCGCATGCCAAACGTCTCGACCAGCTCCTGTATCCGCGAACGAATCGACTGGACGAGCCTGCGCCTGTTACCATCTGCCGTCGAGAGATCGGACACGCTGATCGCAACCAAGATCCCGTTGATCGGTCGCCGGCACCGATGCATCGTAAGAAGATTGAGAAAACCGTGCCAGGCCGCGCGATCGACCTCGACATCCGTATCCTGTGTCGTGTAACGGCTTGCCGTGTCAATAAAGACTGCTTCTTCAGTAAACCACCAGTCGCAGTTTCGGGTGCCGCCGACGCCCGCCACCGGATCGACGCCTAGCCGTTCGGCCAGCGGAAACTCGAGGCCCGAGTTGCGCAGGATCGTTGTCTTGCCGGCGCGCGATGGCCCAATGATGATGTACCAGGGCAACTCGAACACATAGCTCGGTCCGCGCTTGCCGGCGAACACCGTATCGCGCAGGACCTTCAGCGCGTCCTCGAAGCGTCTACGGATTTGATCGACCTCCTCCTGGCCACGATTTTTGGAGGTCGTGACGAGGCCCTCGCTCTCCATCAACGACTTGATAACACGCCGGTTTGCACGGCGCGCCAGCCAGTAACGGACCAGGATGATGACGACGACGGCCAGGAAGAGACAGCCGATTGTGGCGGCGCGAACAGTCACCGAATCGAGCGGATGCTGACCGAACAGGTCAAGGTAGGGGCCGCCGAACCAGATCAACGCGTCGACCAGCAACAAGGTGACCAGCGTGATGATGCCTCGAGCCGAAAAGAGTGCCGCGAATTGAGCGCCAAACACCTGCACCGCCCTCCTTAGCGTGGCCCAGACTGGCCGATCACGACGAGCAGCTGCTCGACGGGCGCGAGTTCGGCCGATAGGCGCCAATGGAAGACACCGTAGCCGATCAGCATAGTGACGGCCGCAGCGGTGAAGGTGATCCACAACGGCACGTAGCGACGCACCCGCGTACGTACTTTGGCGCCGCGCCATCGGATCGATAGTTCGGCCGGTGGTTCGCTCGTATAATCCCGCAACAGACGCTGAACGTCGGAACGCAGGTCTTCAAGCCGCTCGCGGCCACCCTCCACCACGCGATATTTGCCCTCAAACCCCATCAACAAGCAGATGTTGATGAGCTTGAGCAAGGCGAGGTATTTGGCCGGCTTTGCCTGTACGTGTTCGAGTATCTGGAAGACCTTCTCGCCACCCCACGTCTCGTTATAGAACTGGTTGAGCAGGCTGTTGTCACTCCAGGCGCTTTCACTGCCCCAGTGCGTGGTCATCACCGCCTCGTCCAGCAACGCGCATATCACGTAACGGGCGGCTGTTACGTCGCTGCCGACGGCTTGATCTTTGGTCGCACGCTCCTCGAAGCGGCGGATTTGCTCGACCATCCCACGACGCAGCGCGCCGATATCGGCATTGTTGACGATGCGAAGCTGCGCGACGACCAAAAGGAGCGGTGTCGCGGCCGCGACCAAGGCGTCCTCCACTGCCTTTGGCTCGAATTGCACAATGATCTCGGTAGGGTTAGCTCCAAATACGTCGTCGGATTCAGATACAGGCGACGGCAGAGCGCCCGTCGGGGCGGCAATCTTCGGCGTAACGCAAGCGGAGGATTGCCCGCCTTGAGTGTTACGGGTCGGACCGATTGGCCTGCGTCCGATGACTGTCGGTTCATCCATGTGTTTCAGGCCCGTCAGGTACGTTTCCTACGGATGGCCCAGAACTCGAGATGGAGATCCGAGTAGTCACCGCTGACATGGAAAGCAAAGGCCGCCGAGCGCGGCAGGATACGCCACAGCTCCACCGACTGGTCCAGCTCGAAATAGACGGCATTCTGGATGTAGGGCAACTCGCGAGGCGCCACAGCGAGCGCGTGAATCGGAACACCCGGAAGCTGAAGATTGACGAGATCGCGAATCTGCTCGACCGAGCCTACTTTCATCTGCGCCGGAAGCTGGTTGCGCAACGTCTCAGTCGGTACGCTTGCCACAGCGACGAGAACGAACCGAGAGCCCTGGAACAAGGTGCGGTCGGTGATCAGGCCGATCAGGATGCCGTAGCCCCGGTCCTGCAACGGGAGCGATATTGCGGCGCTCTCGATCACGACAGACAGCAGCCGACGCAGAATATCAGCCAGCGGCGTGAAGCAGCTCTCGAGATCCTCATGCCGATAGAGAGGTATTTCTTGCGGTTTGCGGCGATCGCCAACGAAACTCGACAGCTGCCCGGTAAGGCTCAGCAACGCGCGAAAGAAGGCTTCAGGATGAAGCCCACGTGTTGCTGCGAAGTGGTCGAACACGGCTTCTGCACCATTCACGATCGACAAAGTAACAAGATCAATCAATCCGGCTCCGTCTGCCCTCGTGCGCGAGGGATCCGCGCGCGCAGCAAGTGCCTCTGCGCGTGTCCGCAGCAGCGATCTGACCTCGTTCAACAACGCAATCAGCGGCTTGGCTGCGTGAATGTCGATGGCGGGCGGAACGTAGGTGTCGGATAAAGTAATCGCGCGAGCCGGATCGATATCACGGATGCGGCCAATAGGCAGCGTGATCAGATCATCCTGCTCCTCGCCGTCGAACATGAGATGTGTTGTTAGCGAGGCAACCCTGATATCGACCGGAGCCTTTTCAGGCGCGCTCGCATTCCGGAACTGCAAGACCTCCTGATCGTGGCGGCGCGATAGTGCATCCCCGGAACAGACGTCGCTGCCGGCCTGTCGGCGCGTGCCCACTGCGATCTTGACCAGCAGGTTTTTCGCAGCCGGCGGAGGAATTCGTGCGATCGGAAGGCGGACATGCTCCGGCATGCGAAGGGCCGTGCCGTCGGGCATAATGGCTTCAAGTTCGGCAAGGGCGACTTGGCCGAGCGCCAGAAGATTGCGATCAAAGGCAATTTTTTCGAACACCCCAGCCGTCGCCGACCAGACCAGCAACGCGGTCCTCGACCAGTTGCTCGATCCAGCGGTCGTATTGCTGAAAGTGCTGCGGCCGCACCAACATGCCTTCGGACCAGATCGGTTTGCTTGTCGCAGACATTATTTCAGGCGCCCCTTCGCTGACTTTCCAAAAGATGCATTTGCCCGGCGGCCGTTGCGATCACGAGGGATTGGTCAGAAGATCTTCCACCAGTTTCGGCTCGTCTCCTCCTCAATGCTGACAGCCTGCGCAGTCAGCTTTACCGAGATCCTGTTGTCGCGATCGGGCTTGATTTCGGCAGTTGAGCGCCACTGCGCATCATTGCCCGAGCGGAAGCCGGCGATCACGCCGACATTTCGAGTCTCGATCGGCGTGTTGCGCTCGAAATCGACTTTTTTGCCAGGCGTCAGCTCGATCTCGCGCTTAGCCACCAGATCCGGCCCGAGGCGTTTGGCGTCATCGTCGAACAGCTCGAAGAACTGCGCTTGCGTGAAAATGGCCGTCGACTTCAGCTCATAGATACGGACGACAACCGGCGACGGCTTGCCGTGCGCGTTTGGATTGACGAACTCATCGGCCTCGATCACGAATTTGATCGGCGTCGTCGTAGAGCTCTTGTCAGTCGAACAACTGCTGGCTGCAGCGGCCACCAGCAACGCACCGCCAACAATGAACAACCGCTGAAGTTTGTTCGGCGGCGCCATTACGCCGTCTTCCCTTCATTCTGGCCAGGTGCTGAGAGTTGCGACTCGTAGCTTCGGGTAAACTCTTCCGCGATATAGGAGCGAGCAGTTCGATCAATGTCACTGACCATTGACGCGTGAAGTTCCACAAATCGATCCCACAGCTTGGCCTTATTGATGCGAGCGCCGAAAAGCCCGCTATTTGCACCGTCGCTCTCGATACGCTGGGGGCTCATGTGCGTTAGCACATTGCTGACCGCCCCTCTCATTGCCGCGATCGCCGCGACCTCATGGGCCTTGATGTCGTCGAAGCCTGCGCGCACCGACCGGGAGAGCAGCAGGAATCCGTGATCCTTTGCGAGCGAATCGTGCAGAGCGTGACTGCTGTTGGTGAACTGAACTGCGTTGTCGTTCCCAGCGCGTGTCCGCGTCGGCCCGATCTGGCACTCCTTCTTGACCATGGCCCACGCCGCCAGTATCGAATGTAGGCCGTTCGTCATCTCGGCGATCGCACGGCCGAGTTCCGCAAAGAACTCTCGACGCTGTGCTGGTGGCACAAGTTTCGGATTGAACCCGAGCGCATTCCAGAACGCCTGCAGTTCGTCTGCGTCGGATGGAGGGTCCGCAGGCAACGGCGGAGCACCGCTCGTTGTTGCGGTTCTCACCTGGGGAGCGCCGACCGCGCGCTGCGCAGCAGTTTCCTTAAGGCTCAGCAGCAGCCGATCGAGCTCCCGCTCATCGGGCGGCGGCGACCTTGAACCAGAATCCCGCAATTTCCCGAGGTGATTCGTCGGACGAGAGGCGATCGGCTTAGGCGCGATCCGGAGCGCTTCGTTCGGCTCATTGAGGCGCGCTTCTGTTCGCTGCGATGACACCGATGGCATGCGGCGCGAGGCCGGTCCCGGCAACAGATCGCCAAGATAGAGATCCTCAGGGATGATTGGCGCAGGATGGCCATTCGACAGTACAGTTCTGCCATTGGAGGGTGCAGAGGGCAGCAGCGGTCGGGATGGCTCGACAAATGGCGCGTCGACCGACGACAACGGAATTGATCGGATATTTCCCGATTGCGCGTGCGAGGACGGCCTCTCGGTCGCGGCAGCGCTCGACGGTCGCCGGGGAAGATCTGCCAGTGTCGGATCCACAGCCTCGATGTCGTTGCTGAGCGCCTTGTCTCCAGGCAAGGATGGCGGATGAGGTGCCTGCGGCTCCCACTGTGCAGCTGAATAGAAGATCTGGCGCGGGCCGGTCACCATTGAGGGATCGGGAGGAAGGAGCGCATCGCTTCCCAACGGTCCGGCAGTCGGAACAGCTGCAGTTGCGGACTCTTGGTTGAGTGTAGGAGACGGCAACGTCGGCGTTGTACGGCCGAGGCGCACCGCTTTCGACCCCGTCAAGCCGAGCCGTTGACGTTCCTCGACAGGATCGGCCTCGATCATCACCGAGATGATGTAATTCGCCAAGTATAGCGTATCGCCATCAGCTAGCGGCGCGGTATTGCCGCGTCCCAGCGGTGCGTCCACCGTGTTGATGTAGACACCATTGGTGCTTGTATCGGTGATCGTGAAACCGATGCCATTGAATGCGATCAACGCGTGGTGTCCTGACAGCGTGTTGGTTGGATCTGGAAGCCGCCAGTTGCAACCGCGCCCGCGACCGATGGAGCCCCTTCCGGTCCAAACGCCTGCCTTGCGTTGCGGCCCAAGGGCTCGGCGTTCTCTCCCAGGACTCCGAGTGTGAAATGCATCCCGCACCTTCAGGCTTGCTCGCCGGCACAAGCGGTCATCCGAGCGTCCCATTGGAATTGCCGTGGCAGCAGCATTGCTTCCTACTGAGCAGCATTGTTGTTGGGCCGATCGATTGTCTCATGCGCCGGATGCGCAGGCGAAAAGGAAGGTCTCTTCGTGCGCTCAGCTGCATCGGAGGCCACGCGGGCTTTCTCTCTCAGAAACAAGGCATGCGAACTCAAGCCAAGGAGCGCATCGGTCGTTTTACGCATCTACGTACACTCCGCCAGTTAATGTTGCCAGATTTCGGTAGCAACGATCGTGCCAATGGCACCTCGAATCTAAGCCACTGATTGGACATAATAATCTATGTCCGGCGAATGACGCAGGCGTTCTCAAGCTGACAGAGGCTCGTGCAGCCGTCAGACACCGGACAAGGTGAACCCTCAGACGACTTTTTTGGCTACAACCGGGCCCAGTGTCGTCTAGGAGCCTGTCCCTATAATGGACTTAGGATTAAGCGAAGCGGGTTCTGAAGCTTTTTTTGGGAGACAGGTTCTCCTCAGCGTGCGGCGGCGAGTTTTGCGAGGTTGTGGGCGATGCAGATCATGGCCCATCCGGCTTTGACCTTGTCGATGCTGCGCAGGAGGAACTGGCGGAAGCCTCTTGCCTGCTTGATCTGACCGAAGACGGGCTCGACGATCTGTTTTCGCAATCGATATCGGCTTCGATAGCCTGCGCGCTTGAGCTTTGTGCTCATTCTGGCGACGAGCGTGCCGGATTTGAGCTTTCTTTTTGTCGTGGCCGCCTTGGTGCCGTGCTTTTGTGTCATTCGGCCTGCAATATTGACCCCGCATTGCCTCATCATGAATGTTACTGGACAAGTTCCCGCCAATGACTGGGGCGACGTCACCGAATCGGGTCGGTGTCGTCGATGGCGGGAAGGATCAGCATGGGCGCGCGGCGCGAGGTGGTGTCGGCGGTAATGGAGCGTTACCGGTCGGCCAAGCGGGCGGAGAAGGGAGGCATCCTCGACGCGCTGTGCGCGACGACGGGCTGGCATCGCAAGCATGCGGTGCGCGCACTCCGGCAACACGAGATCGGCGATATCGGGGCACTGCGAGCGCGCAGGCGCAGATACGGCGCGACGATCAAGGATGCGCTGACGGCGCTGTGGGAGGCGTCGGATCGGGTATGTGGCAAGCGGCTCAAGGTGATGATCCCGACCTTGCTGCCGGCCCTCGAGCAACATGGCCGATTGAAGCTTGGCCAGGCGGATCGTGATGGTGTTCTCGCCATCAGCGCCGCAACCATCGACCGCCTGCTCGGCGATGTGAAGATCGCGGCGAGCGGCGGCAAGCGCCGGCGTGCCGGCTTTTTATTCGGCAATCCGGCGCGAGGTTCCGATCCGCACGTTCAATGACTGGAATAGCCCGCCGCCCGGCTTCTGCGAAGTCGACATGGTAGCCCATGGCGGCACGTCTGTGGCAGGCTCGTTCATCCAGACGCTGACGATGGTCGACGTCGCCACGGGCTGGACCGAGTGCCTGCCGTTGGTGACGCGCGATGGCTCGCTGGTTGTCGAGGCGATGAAACACGCACAGAGCCTGTTCCCCTGGCTTTTGCGCGGCGTGGACTTCGACAACGACAGCGCGTTCATGAACGATGTCGTCGTGCCATGGTGCCGCCAACAGAAGCTCGAGGTGACACGCTCGCGTGCCTATAAGAAGAACGATCAGGCGTTCGTTGAGCAGAAGAACGGCGCCGTCGTGCGCCGCCTGATGGGCTATGGCCGCTTCGACGGCCTCGAAACGGCGCGCGTGATGGGTCGCCTTTATGCGGCGGCACGGCTCTACGTCAACTTCTTTCAGCCGTCGTTCAAGCTGAAGGAGAAGCGCCGCGAAGGGGCGAAAGTGATCAAGCGCTATCATGCTCCGTTGACGCCCTATCAGCGCGCGCTGGCTCATCCCAAGGTGGCTGCGGCCGTGAAGAAACGGCTACGCGATCAGTATCGTTTGCTCGATCCTATCGCGCTCTTGGCCGAGATCCGCGCAACACAGGAGGAACTCGGCAATCGTGTCGATCGTCGTGCCGGACAGGCGCGCGGCCTGCAACGCGCCTGCACAAGCACCGCGCCGGCGTCCGCTGCCACTTTTGCGAAGACGCTCGGCAAGACGGTGAAAGTCGGCGATCCGCGTGCCACGCACCGGCGACCTCATCGGCCTTATAAGACGCGGATTCGCATGCCATCCAAGCTCGACCCGCACATTGCCACCATCCAGGACTGGCTTGCTGCGCAGCCGCAATTGACTGCACTCGCCATTGTTGGCCGGCTGAGGGAGAAAAACCCCGAGGAGTTCGGGACGAGACAGCATTCGATCGTGCAGCGTCTGCTGAGGGCGCTTCGGAGGAAGGCTGCCGAGCAGCTGGTTGCTCAGGAGCCGCTCGGCGACTCCAGGACCGTTGCTTCATTGCCCGGGTCTGTGGACGGCTCGGGCTATGTAGGGCCCGACCCGCCCACAGTCCCTCCTACCGAGCCAGCCTGGACAACCACCAAGCATAACCGACCAGTCGATATCGGATCGTCAACAGCGACGGCACTATCAGGGTAACATTCGCAGATGAGGCAATACGGGGGGTCAAATTTGAACGCCGATTGACACTTTTGCCGTCCGGTGGCGACGTAGCCCTCGATCCGGCGTCGAATGAGCGTGCGAAGATTGGCTTGCGAGCAATAGCCTGCATCGGCCGACGCTTCATCCGGGTTCTTCCCGAGATTGGCTTTGATGGCATCGAGCAATGGCGCAAGCTGCGCCTGATCGCTTGGCGAGTTGGTCAGCGTGTGCGCCACGATGATCTGATGGGCGCCATCGACGGCGGCCTGTGCGTTGTAGCCCTGGATGAAGCCGTTTTTGGTCGGCATCACGCGGCTGTCGGGATCGGTGAAGTTGCGCTGCGCCTTGTCGCTCGGCTCTGCCGTGACGGGCTTGGACTTGCGTCCCGGCCGGCCCTTGCCGCCGTCGCCGGAGCGGTCGTTGCCCGGCTTCGAGGCCGCTTTGGCTTTGGCTTCAGCTTCCAGCGCAGCCTTGGCGGTCGGATCTTCTCCAGCCGCTTCTCTTTGTTGGCCATCCACTCGGGCATTTCGTCGCCACGCTTCGAGGCTCCGAGCTGACGATCCTCAGCCTTGTCGGCTTGGGCGGCCTGGGCCAGCCAGCCCTCGACCTCCGCCGCAAGCCTCGGCTCGGCCTCTTTCATCCGGCCATAGCCCATCGCCTTGTTGATCCCGGCATTGGCCTTGATCTTGGTGCCGTCGAGCGCCACGTGGCCAAGCTTCACGAGCCCCGCCTCGCGGCACAGCGCAAGAACCTGCCGGAACAATCCGGAGAGCGCAGCCAAATGCCGCTTGCGGAACTCGCTGATCGTGCGGAAGCCGGACGCTGCATCCCCGTTACAGCCGCAAAATCCAGCCGCTCCTCGCAGCCCCGTGCGATCTTGCGCGACGAGTAGATCCCCTGGCTGTACGCATAAAGCAGCAGCGCTACCATCATGCCAGGATGATAGGGCGGAAAGCCGCGCTCCTCGTCGTAGACATCCATGATCCGCGACAGGTCCAAGCCGGTGCGAACCGTGTCGCGCACAAAGTGGGCCGTGTGCCCGGAAGGCACCAAATCCTGGATCGATGGCGGCAGCAGCCAAACCTGATCAACGTCCCAAGGACGAAATGTCTTGCTCATCCACCGTTTGAATCACGACGCTTGTTCTTCGTCGAGAAAAATCCGATTACTCGGACAGGCTCCTAGCTATCCTTGACCAAACCGGACAGCGGCAGCTTGTCGAGCGAATATGGCGTCGACTTGGGGCCGCAGAGATGCACGGGTCGTCGCTTGCGGTAGGCAGTGGGGCGTAACCTTGCAATTCGCGCCCGGTCCGTCCGCCCACGACGAGCGGTCAATAGTTCAGGCTGCCTTGCAGGGATATCACGACCTGCTGCCAGCAAAGTCCGTAACGCGGCCTCCTGAAAACCCGTCAGGTTGACTGTGCGGGTCAACGACTTATCCCATACTGATGCTGAAGCTGGGTGAGGTAACCGTGCCGCTTGAGCCAGGAGGAATACACGATGAGCCGTTCGGGAAGGAGCTTGTCGAGTTGGTTTAGGAGTTGGCTCGTTTGTCTATCCATGATTGGTTTAACAACCCATTTTCAAACCGAGTTTGAGATCATTGCCATTTTATCGAGTAGACCACTCTCCAGCGCCGCGATCAGGCGAGCGAACTGGCGCTTCGCCGCGAGGTTAGCTACCGTTTCGATGGCAACCACAAATATATTGTCTACTTCCATGGCAATCGGGCGCGGTCAGCTCGCTCATCCGGAGTCGTTCGAGAATGCCGCTCGCTCAATTTTCGTGACTTCGTTTGACGTTGATTAGGAGAATTCATTATCGCGGTGCACTTTGGGATCCGCCCTCCATTCTGTTGTAAGAATTCACAGAGCTTGTTTGAGGGGCCGCTCCGGCATAGCGATCATGCTTTCGGCACCTGTACGAAAGGTGTCGGAGCTCTGCAGAACTGAATTTCCTTTAGGAGATCCTGTTCGATAGTTCTCTTCGCGCATTGGCGTAGAAACTCCGCGTGCGGCGTTGCATCGAAGAACCGATAGAAGGGCGGTATCATTTGTCACCTTGGCGTAATGGCCGTCGGCTCCCATTCGACGCATGGAAGCAATCTACTCGAATAGATTTCCAACGCATCCTTGTATTAGCCGACCCGGCAGTGCTTGCGTCTTGAAAACGAGCGGGCAGAAGTCCGGTATTCCCGGCAAGTTATTGCGGACGCGATGCCGCACCGAATTCTGCCAGGAGCTCGCATATTGGAGATCGATATCGACGGCATCGACATAGGAGACCTTCTTTGCCGCGGGCAGATTGAGTTTGTCGCTCCAACAGCCATCCATAGAGAAAGCAGATGCGGTGCGCGT
This sequence comes from Bradyrhizobium sp. TZ2, assembly GCA_043099345.1. Classification (GTDB taxonomy): domain Bacteria; phylum Pseudomonadota; class Alphaproteobacteria; order Rhizobiales; family Xanthobacteraceae; genus Bradyrhizobium. The sequence goes on from CP170752.1 coordinate 6,398,910, forward strand.
GTAGAGCTCGGTCGGCTTCTGCTTCACGAGCTCTGCAATCTCGTCCTTTTTCACGGCGAGGAAAAGCCGCTTTAGGGTGACAAGGTCTAGGCGTCGCGGACTGCACGATGCCGCGATATAGGCGACGACGCCGAACGCAGTAAAGTTCCGCGGACGGCTGGAAGGACCGCCCGCGGAGGTGTTGAGGAGGCCTTGGCTGTCTCGCCGGGCGTCATGACCAAGCAACCAAAGCCATAACACGTCGCAGCAACCCCGGCTTGCCAGACAATCGTATGCGATGAAGGAGGCAAAGCAGCACGCTTTCACGCCATGCCCGGCCAACCACTCGAGCCCTCGGCGGCGGCTTCCGAACTTATATTACATGTCGCCAATCGGACACGAAAGCAGGAGTGAGGTGTTTTCGCTCGGGCGTTCGCAGCGGAGGAGCTGTTCACAGCCAATCGCGATTCTTGACGAAAAGGTCGTCGAACCAAAGCTCATAGAAGTAGATCAGTCCACGCGCCGGATAAAACGGATCATTGTAGTACAACGTGTTTTCTATCAGACCAGTCAACACTATTATATGCCCATCCCATAGTATTTCGTTCCCGGAGCATGACGGCAGACGCAGCGCAGCCCAGATTGGCCCTCGTGTGGTCAACGTCTCTGCAATAAAATCACGCGTAAATCCGTCATCTGGTGCTTCGAGCCTCTCTAGTCCCTTCGGTGCGCGCCAACCAGTTAAACTGGTAACCGTTGATGCCTATGTCGGCCCGCCAAACGGAAGGCAAACCCAGCCGGGGCCCCGGGCGAAAGTAGTACGACAGCATACAAGCGCAAGCATACCAACAATTGTTATTCCCATGCGGTCGTATTTTTCCAGCATAGTTTCGTCGCATGTTCAATTGGCCGTCATAGCCATGTTGTTGGCCGACAAGCGGAACATCCAGCACTGGGTTTAGCACCCTGCAGCTCCCCCACGTTTACCAGCGAGCTAGGCAAATAGCGTGCCGAACGGCTTTAGCGCCAACAGCCGGTAGCCATGCCTACTCACAGGCTTGGCGCGGACGAGATGGCACTCTGGGCCGGGCGGGCGCGCACCGGCTCGTGGCTGGGATCGATGCGCAACACGATCTCCGCGACCTCGTGCCAGTCCGCGCTCTCTGCATCCGCACCCAAGAGGCGCATGCTGGTGACGGCGTGCTTGGGGTCGTGAGGAGTCAGGGTCGGCTCGGTGCGGTGGCATAGCAGTCTCCCGGTCATGGAAGCGATTGGAGCGCAGCCGGCACCCTATGGCAACGTCTAACCGGGTTGACCGCGACTCCGGCCCGCGATCCATGACGCGCCATGATGGTCCAGTGTCCCGTCATCGCGACTGATCTTCACCATCGCGAATAACTCGAAAACGATCATAATAGAACAAGGGTTCCGGTTCCCTTGGGCGGGTCGATCCATGTCGTCCAGCCGAATTGTCCTTCGCCCAGAGTCCATTCCGGCGTCTGCCCGAGCGCTACTTCTAGCTGGAGATCCCATGCCAAGGGCTCGCGCAGAATAGCGTTAATGAGACGGCAAAGGATGGCATGGCTCTCGCAACCGGGCAGCAGCGACCGAAACTGCTGTTGGTTGAGCGGGCCGAGGCAAAGCCGGAATTTGCCTACGATGTCCGGCATGGTTTCGCCAGCAAGGGTATCAACGCCGAGCTCAAGACCAGGCCGGCCAAGGCGCCACTGCGCCTGCCGTGGAATGATGATCTCGCGCCAGATGAATTCCTCGACCCGGGCTGAAATGTTGAGATGGCAGGAAATCACGCCGGCCACAAGCTTTGCCGACCGGCTGCACAAGGCAAGTACGCCGGCATGCGGCAGCAGCCGCGCCCGCCATTCCCGTTCCTCGGCTGTGTCTTCCGCGGGCATGAGCCCAAAGAGCGCGCCAATCAGCACCGAGATCGCGTCGGTTGCGCCCTCCTCGAACCGCAAATGGTGGCGGTAGTGCCGCCAGATCCGCAGCAGCAGGCTGATCAGACGGTGATTGAAGAAATCAAAGAAATCGCCGAGCGATCCCATGCCGTCCGCGTGCATGACCCGTTCGGTGTAGAAGGGCGGCAGCGGGGAGGAGGGACCGTGCAGCCCGAGGAAATTGACGTCTACCTCCACGCGCTCGCTGGCGGCCTTGACCTGTCTGATTTCCGCGATCTCTTCGGCAGGAAAGCCAAGCGTCGGCGCCGCACGGAAGCGCACCGCCTCCCGCGCGGGATCGTCGGTGGATCCGATCGGGGGAGCGTCGCTGAAGCGCCGCTCGAGATGCGCAACGAGCGAGAAGAACCCGAACGCCGAAAGCTTATCGCGTTCGTCGGGCGCCGTCAGAGCGGCGTGATCAATCCGCTTCTCGCTGGCCATAGGTAGTGTGCGTTGCTTTCCGTGCCGCGAACCGAAAACCGGTGCAGCATGTTGATACCGGCGAAGGTCGCGAAGAAGGCGTCAAGCACCGAACCCAACAGGAACAATTCGCCCTCACCACCGATCTTGCTGTCGACCACGGCCAGTTCGATATTTCGCATTCGGATCGCCGCGCCGCGCACCACGTGATCGGTGTCGGTGGTCACGAACTGGTCGAGGCCTTCGAGCAGCAACTCCAGGCGGCGACGCGCCTGAACGTCGTAGACCGCACGGAAATCGTAGCTGCCAAGGATGGTCCGCAGCGCGTCGACGTTGACCATGGCGCCGTAATTGCGCGCCAGATTGGCCGTCAGCCGCCGGAACAGGCCGTCATTGACCGGTGGCGGAACCTCTGCAACGACCGTCGTGATATTGGAGAAGGTAACCGCGCGAGGCGTATCAGAGGTCGGCAGATCCACTGCACCGACCGGCAACCGGTCGGCGATGGGTCCGTTGGAGCAAGTCAATTGCAGGGATGCGACGTCGATCGGCGGATGCTGGCCGATGTCGAGCCGGTCAACGAAACTCACATAGTGATCGACGCCCCGGCCGACCACCGCCGGCCGGTTACGCTCGCGAAAGTAAGCGCGGTTGCGCTCGGCGCCGGGCAGATCGTGGCGTAACAGGTCGAATGGCTCAAACTCGGTGCGTTCGGGGCGGCCTTGCACATAGCCGGTCACCCGGTCGACGGAACGGATGCTGAAGTTCGGCCCACCGGAGGCAAGCACCCGGTATTCGGTCTTTGTCCGCTTCAAGCGGATCGGCGAGGCCTCGTGGCTGAAGACGTTGATTGCTGGCGTGCAATTCAAGCAAATCTGGCCCTTGTCCACGCGCAACTGCGCGGGGAACGGACGCTGAAACTCGAGGCTGAGCCTGCATTCCGTCTCCATGTGGGTCCCAACCGGCTCGAGACCAGACAGTTCGACGTGGAGAAATTTCGATGGGTAATTCAGATACTCCTGAATGATCCGGAATCCTGAGAAGCCGTTGCGCGGCCAGGGCAAGACCGCCTCGTCATCGCGGAAGCCCATTGGTGTGATCTGTGCGGGTCCGATCGTGACGACTTGTCGATCCGCCACAGTGACGGTTGCCTGCGTGACGTGCCGGCACAGCCAAGTCAACAGATAGCGCCCCACTTGTGGCTCTCGCTCAGTCGAGAAGAAGAGGCGGAGCCGACCATCCTTAAGACATGACAGGTTTTGCTGGCCGGTTGCTTTGATAGCCAAAATAAGTCGAGCCGAATTCGTTCGGTTCTCGAGCTGAAGGTCGCTAATCTCCAGCGGCAGCACGTCAATTGGATAGCAGGTGACGAACGTGCAGTTCGTTCCCTCAATTGGACGCGAGCGAACGCTGGTGCCGGCCGGTACGTTCAGGCTCGCGGCGCTCGCCGATGGCTTCACGGCAAAGGCGAGAGTCGTAATCGGCGGCAGAGGCTGAAGATATTGCGGCCATACCATCCGCAACAGGCCGTGGACGAATTCGGGAAACTCGTTGTCGAGCCTCTGGCGCAGCCGCGCGACAAGGAAGGCGAAGCCTTCCAATAGCCGCTCTACGTCGGGATCAGTGGCCTCACGCCCGAGAAATGGCGCAAGCTTCGGGTTGGCTAAAGCGAACTCAGTGCCGAGCTCGCGCAAGTAGGACAGCTCGTCCTCGTAATAGGGATTAAGGGCCACCGCTTCAGCCCCTCACCCGGACATGCTTCTCGAAGATCGCATCGAAGGCAACCGGCTCCATCTGGTCGTTATAATTGAGCGTCGCGTTGACGTGGAAACTCAGCTGCAGCGGGTTGTCGGGATCGGCATGAAAGCGGATCAAAACATTCTTCAAGCGCGGCTCAAATGTCTCGATCTGCTGCTTGAGCGAACATGCGAGCGCACGCACCGCGTCAGCTCCCTGCCCCATCGCATCGTTGAGGTCGGGCATGCCGAAGTCCCGCCGTGTTTCGCAGCAGCCCTGGCGCGAGTTCAGAACCCGACGTAAGTTTTCCAGGACGCTTGCCCGGAAACGGTCGAACGACGCCTGATTGGTCGCCGTCCCGTCCTCCAAGCGCTCCATAAGGCTGCGGTCGAACATGGCCTACCACCTCTACTGCTTGTCGAGCTTACCCTTGAGGGTCAAAGCAAAATCCGCGCCCATGTACTTCAAGTGTGGAACGACGGCGATACCGACGCGATACCAGCCCGGTTCACCTTCGACGTTCTCGACGACGATTTCCGCCTTTCTCAAAGGCCGCCGCGAGCGCACCTCTGCCGACGGATTCTCCTGGTCGGCGACATACTGGCGGATCCAGTTGTTCAGCTCGCCTTGCAGCTCTTCCCTGCTTTTCCACGAGCCGATGTTCTCGCGCTGCAGCACCTTGATGTAGTGCGCGAACCGATTGATGATGAACATGTAAGGCAGCTGGCTGCCGAGCTTGTAGTTGAGCTCGGCCGTCTTGCCTTCCTGGGTGTTACCGAAATACTTCGGCTTCTGCACAGAATTTGCCGAGAAGAAAGCGGCATTGTCAGAGCCCTTGCGCATGGTCAACGCGATGAAGCCCTGCTCGGCAAGTTCGAACTCGCGCCTGTCCGAGATCAGAACCTCTGTCGGCACCTTCGTCTGCAATTGCCCCATCGCCTCATAGGTATGCAGATTGAGGTCCTCAACCGCCCCACCCGACTGTGGGCCGATGATGTTCGGGCACCAGCGATATTTGGCGAAGCTTTCGGTTAGGCGCGTCGCGAACGCAAAAGCAGCGTTCCCCCAGAGGTAATTGTCGGTTTCGCCGGCTGAGGCTTCCTGGTAATTGAAAGTCTTCACCGCAACCGTCTCCGGCCCATAAGGCAGGCGCAGCGAGGAAGCGCGGCAGCGTCAGTCCGAAATAGCGAGCGTCCTCGTTTTCGCGGAACGAGTTCCACTTGGCGTATTTCGGTCCCTCGAACAATAATTGCAGGTCCTTCAGACCCATGATCTCTTCATGATGTTCGACGCCGAACATTTCTGGCGCAGCAGAGGCAATGACTGGTGCATGCGCCATGGCGGCTACCGCGCTCATGTACCGCATGAGCTTAACATCCTGGCTGCCACTGCCAAACTCGTAGGCCGATATCATGGCCGCGACAGGCTGGCCGCCGAACTGGCCGTACTCTGCGGTGTAGGCGTGCTTGTACAGACCGGACTTGACGATCTCCGGGCTGTCCTCGAAATCAGTCAGCAGTTCGTCCTTGCTGACGCTGAAAATTTCAACCTTAATGTTCTGACGGAAGTCGATGCGGTCGACCATGAACTTAAGCCCGCGCCAGGCCGACTCGAGGCCTTGGAACTCGTCCGTGTGCAGCACGGCGTCGAGCTGAGCCGAGATTTTGCGATCAATCTCTGCGATCATCCGATCGACGAGCGCGTTGTTGACCTGCTCGTCGGCCCGGCTCGGTTTGATGAGCTCGGCGAGGAAAGCTGCGACGCCACGGCGGGCGAGGTCGTACCCCTCCTCGCGCGGGGTAAGCCTGGTTTCGACGAGGACCTGATCCAGCAGCGAAAGGTCAGTGGTCGTGGTGGCGAGTTCGGCTGGCTGCTGCGCGCTTGTGTCGGTCATAGCGCCCTTGCTCCTCAAACAGCTCGTTGATCCGCTCACTCGCTCTTGCTGGTGAGCTCGCTCAAGAGCTGCGGCCGCGCGCCGTGATCTTCGAGCAGATTCTGGATGGCTTTGCGGAAACTCGGCACGTTACCGAGGGGGCTCTTCAGGGCGATTAAGGCCGCGCGCAACTCGGTCAGCGCACGCAGTTCCGGGATTTGCTGAGCGACACGCTCGGGTTCGAAGTCCTTCAGGCTCTCAAACTTCAGCGACACCGACAGCTTGCCGGCCTCGGGCTGGTCGTCGAGCCTATTCTCGGCGGAGATATGAAGAGTCAGTTCCTGGCTTTTGACAACGTCGTTGAAATTGTCCGTGTCGATATTGACGAGCTCTCGCTCCTCAATCGGGCGGTCATCGGCCCGTCCGGTGAAGTCGCCCAAGACCAACAACTTGAGCGGCAGCTCGATGTCCTCCTTAGGGTTGCCGGTTGCCGGCTTGAAACGGATATTGATGCGCTCCTTTGGCGCGACCGAGTTTTCCTGTGCCATATGAGCTCCCTTTAAGACTTTGTCCCTGACAAGATCAGCTAGCGAGCAAGTTGGCTCGCGCGTGCAATGTCGATGCCTGCGATCCGCATTCGGATTTTCTCGAGCGCGGCGCGACGGCGAAACTCGTCAATCATCTGCTGCGAATCGGAATGGGTCATCGCGCGAAAGTGCAATTCGGCGACATCAAGCACGAGCGCGGGCTCCCAGCTTTCGACCTTGCGCTCGGCGACCACCTCTTCCATGTGCTCCAGCAGCGGGATGGCGGTCGTGACGAAGCCGGTTTCGATGCAGAAACGTGCTTGCGCAAGCTGGCCCATGAACCGCGCTCGTTCCCCACTCACGCGATTCAGCGCACGGGACAGCTTCTCGAGTGCGGCCTGCGGCTGCCCGCCGCCGATGAGCCTGTATGCCTCGGCAACCGCCTCGTCGACAGGATCACGGCCCGGCGACACGTCCGCACCACCCGCGGCGGCCCAAGCACGCGTTTGGTCGTCCGCGAAAGGCCGGCCGTCGTCGAACTGAAGGTCGAAGATCCGCGGATAGCGAATGGCCAGCAGAGCCACGCCCGCGCGCACCACCGCGGCTGCCGGCTCAAAGAGCGGCCCCATTTGCTCCAGCGCGTTGCCGCCGTGCCGGTGAGCATCGAGCCAGAACGGAGCGGTCCAGACGATCTCTTCGACCAAATTCACGACATCGGCATGCCGACCGGCCGCCACGTTGGCTTCCAACGCTGCGATGTTATCGGCGGGCGGACATATTGTCGTGCGGCCACCCGTATCGGGCGGCAGCGCGTCAAAGCGCATCCACGAGCCGACGCGAGTGAACAGATAGACCTTCGGGTCTGTGGGGGATGTGACGCGCCGGACGGCCGCAGCTTGCCGCAGCATATCAGGCAAGCGGTCGATAAAGCCGGCCCAGTCGCCATCGGAACTAGCCGTTAGCGATGCCTCCAGTGCTGCCGATTGAGCACTCTCGACCGGCGGAATGGATACTGCCGGTGCGACCGCGGCCAACTCGGCAGCTTGGGCGGCCGCCTCCGTCGCACGTTCGGCCGCCGCGGCGATCGCTCGCTTGGCCTGGTCGTAATGCGGTTGCAGCGCGCTCAGTAACTCGCCCAACGCGACTTGCTCATTGACCAGCTTCTCGCGCAATTGTCCGTCGAGATCATCGAGCACCTCATAGGCGGCGAGCACTGCCGGATAGTCGGCTTCGGTCGGCGCATTCTCGGCCACCTCTGGTCCAATGCGACCAAAAAGCCAATCGATCGCTGCGACCCGCGCCCGTTCCCGCCTAATCGGCGGAAAGAGCCCCTCCCAATGCGCGTCCACCATGCCGCGCAAAACGCCTAAACCGACGGCAAGACCCTGGTATCCTCCGGTCCGAAACAAACCATAGCTCGCCCAACAGGCAACCAAAATGTCCTTTGACTGGTTCGACAGGATATGGAGTGACAGTGTACTGACTTTGCTCCAATCAACCGCAACTGGTCCGTTGGCATCCATGCGCCGCACCTCGGCTTCGAGCTGCTCAAATTCGGCCGCATCACGGACATTCATGCCGGCGGGCGCGGGGCCTGGCACAGGCGCAGCACCGTGGCGCGCACGCGCATCGATGTTGTCTCGAACCACGGCCCAATCGTCAATCACGGTGACAGGACCATACGCAGACGCGCATTGCGACAGATCGCGGGGGAAAATCAACGTCGTACCCGCCGCATACAATAAGCCGAAAGGCGACACTGTTGTAAGCCACCACTGTCCCTCCTTGCACAGGCGCTGCTGGACGATATTCCCCTTTCAAGCTTTGTGCCAAATGCAATGGCTTGATTTGCAAAAGCGATTTTCTCAATCGGAGGCGTGATGGCTCCGACACCATGTTGCAAACCCGACATCAGAGGCGTTGGCAGTGGCTCTTGGGTCGGCTCAGTCATTGGCCTGAAGGAAGCCTTGGGCTCGAGGTAAACCGCGCCACACACGCTCGCGCCCGCGAAACTTCGCAACAAAATGAGACGAGGATTTTTCAACACGTACGTCGACGTTTCGTCGTTGGAACATCTCATTTCGTGCGCGACTTGAAGTGCAGTTCCGGCTTGAGATGCAGCAGTATTGGGGGATGGCTCAAGTGCGTTTTCGGCTGTGTCGGAGCGAATTATGAAAGATGGTGAACCTGTGAGTGACTCCAGACGCAGCACAAGAGCGCGATAGCAGGCCGCCTCGACGACCATTCGCTGCAGGAAGATGGCACGGAGTTCGGGCGTATCGGAACTAGCTACTCGCTGCGGACCCAATTGAAGCTGCTTTGGACGTACAACCCGCTACGGGGATCTCCCGCGGCAGCCATCAGCGACAACGATTTAGATCTGTTGGAGGTCGACAGGCCACCGTCAGCCGCGGGGGAAGTCGCCCCGCAGCACACCTCGTTGCAGGCGTCTCCCGCGGCGGCGGCTATCAGCGGCAACTATTTTGAGCTGCTGGCGCTGCTCGAGCAGGAGATGGAAGTCGACGGGCCATCGTCGGCCGCGGGGGGAAGGCGATCCGCAGCTCAACTCATTCCAGGAGTCGCTCGAACAACTGCTCGCTGTGCCAGGAACGCCATTGGAATTACCACTGTCGCCTCTAGCGTACCCCGATGGCAGTTTGAATTGTGATACGGCTTTACGTTACGAAATGCGAAACGATGCTCACGACAGCCGGGGTTCGTGCGAGTTGGGCCAGCCGCAACAGTCATCCCATCCGGCAGCCGCGATACCGGCTTGGACGCCGGCGGATGATTTCGGTCATGTCGTCGCCTTGGGCTTCAATCACGGCGCCCAACCCGCCCCCGACGTCCTGATTGGCGCACTGAATAGAAGAGGCATGCTGCCGCGGTCGTTCCAGCAACCGACAAATCTGATTATTCGTGGTCAGCCTACACGGCGCTGTTGGGGCCAGGCATGAGGGAAGCGACCCCCAACAATCCGTTCAGCGCGAACATTATTCTGATGCCCCGACTTAAAGGAGGCTAAAGTCCGCGGCCAGAGGCCGGGCGCGATTCTCCACCCTACTCACCTGTGGTGCGCGCTGGGTCCACATCCCGCACGATCTTCTTCATGGGCCGGCGGCTCGGGCAGACCGGCAGCGCGGACGGGTTCGCTTTTGGGTACGTCGCTCGGCGTCGAGGCGTCCGATTAGCCGGTCGATTAGAGCCCGGCTACCCACGATCCGGTGCAGGGCGGGATCGGAGAGAGCCGATCCACGTCGTTCACACGTCCTCATACCCAGCCAAGGTTCTGGTGCGGGCAAGAGACGCGCCAGCAAGCTCCATCAGCACAAGCGTGTACCGAGTTCGGCATCGCAAAGACGGATGCCCCTGAGGCGATCCCGGAGTGCCTGCCGATCGGCGACGAGGTTGCCGAGGTGAAGCAGCTCGTCCTCTGGCCGCCGTCCTTCCGCAAATCGTCCAACCAGTGCCCGTGTGGCGTCCACCACAAAGACGCCGCAATCCCATCCGTTCCTCTGTATTGCCATGCTGGCGGTCTTCAGCTTGGCGCCGAGCCTTTCTGCGAGCTGATTTGCGCAGGTTTTGTTTGATTGTTTTTTGGAGGAGTCGTAGTGATGAGCAACCATCCCTTCCGGCTCGCGGCGATCAACGAGCAGCAGCGACCAATGCGAGCCGTCTTCGAGTCCGGCACCGCCATTGTTCACTGGAACAAACAGGAAGTCGGCGGTATCGTTACCGTGGTCGTCGGTTACGATCCCCTGCACCAGCAGGTCGATCTCGTCGTCGGTCAAGCGCAGCAGATGAGCTTGTGCGGGCCACACGAGCCGCGTCCGGGCGGCCAGATCCGGATTGTCCCTCTGCAACTCCCGCTCAAGCAGTTTGTAATCCGCCTCTATGTGCTGGTCCGCCAGCCACTCCTTGGCGCCGAGCACCAGCCGAGGCTGCAATGGGATGCCGGATCCGGAGGCCTGGGCATCCGGTCGATCCAGATGGCCGGACGACTTTTCCCGACGACTCCCTCGGAGGGCTTTGCCAACTCCTGATTTAAAACACGACCACAGTCCACAGCCTTTGGCATCCTTCATCGGCAGCGCAGACGACACAGCCCTGGTCGATGACGATGTGTTTCCCATACATCCTGGAAACCCCTCGATGGCCGCTCCTATCGCTTCGTGAGATTCGAGTCCCTGTCCAGGCATGAGCGTAACGCTAAGGCCTCCCGGATTGTTTGGGGTCGCTTCACTTGTTCCTTGCCCCATCTTCGTCGTATAAGGCCGACCATGGATATAAAAATGTGCTCGCGACCGGAGCGGTGTCGTCGACAGGAGGCCTTTTCTGTTCAGTGAACCGATCAGGGCATCGGGGGCTGATTGGCAACCATACTCCCATCCCAAGCCAACGATATGTGTGAAGTCTTCCGCATGTGGAAGTCCTCCGCCGGCACGCTGGCCTGGATGTCGAGCGCCTGGTCCGACAACTGGGTTGGCAGATCCAGAGGGTCCAAGCGTTGCTGGACCCAGGAGGCGCTGGTCGCTCAAGATGGCCGAAGCTCGGGGATGGCTCTGCCCTTGAAGGCCGCGATGGCGACATTGGCTGTGTCCTCCAAAAGGTCCCGTCCCGCGATTGGTTGAATTGAAGGCGGCATAGCCTCCCCGGTAATCAACGTCGAACATCGGGCGCTGGAGCGCCGGATCGGAGACCACGCCATGCCGAGCACTATCAGCGTCACTTATCGCGATCAAGTAACGAAGGCATCGTGGTCGGGCAGGTCCTCGAAGGCATTTCCACAAGAGGGATCCTGGACTTCGCGTCCGTCTCGCACAAGTTTCCCATGCTCATGATCAGCGAGCTGAACGGAGTTGGACAAGGTAAGTGACCGATCCACTAGAGAATGGCCGTATAACGCGACCTGTTCGGGCGCTCCGAAAACGCCAAACCCTTTGAGGGGTCGCAGAACGCGAACGAACTCAACCCCTGGTCGCGCGTCACGCAATCTCAAAACCGCGCAAAATACAAGATCAACGATGCACGGGAAGCCAACTCGATTGCCCCATGGGATGCACGCGCGTCTCTCAATTTCCGCTACCAACTATCGAACATCTTGTGCTCGTCTGGTGCGAAACGCAACAATTTTGCGGTACGGTCAACCCCACCAACCTCGTGGTTGATCTCGATGAAGGAAACGTTTCACCTTCGACTAATGAACGTTGGCCGATCAAACGCACGGGCAAGGAATCGGCATGCAGAACCAATCACAACAATCTGTCGGTCTGATCCACGCGCTGGATTCCTCACCACTGAAATGCTGCGCGCTCAGGTCGAGGGACGAAACGGACCTGTACGTGATAAGGATCAGCGCCTCTACGACCTGCCGAGCCAGCGACTGGGCCCACCTATTCTTCCGTCGAATATATCGCATAGCGCCGCCATGGAGGAACGCGCTTCGCACGTTGAACAGCCATTTGCCGGCGCTGATGGCAATCAGCGATGCTGTCTCGCACTTCCCAATCGCGACGCCACTTTCGCTACCGATTTTCAGACTAACAGCTTAGCCTTCGGCTTTCGAACTGTACCTTCTCGCCTGCTTCAGCGAGCAGGGCCTGCTCGTCCGACAGGACCATGTCCCGCCGGACTTTGGATCGAGAAGGATAGCGCCGCCTGTTGGGTCGAGGCGGTCACCGCGAACTCCGATATCCCGCGCGCCGGCGGAATCGGAGACTCGGTGCATCCGCCGGTGGATCGGAATGGACGCCTGACCGGCGCTCGTCGAGCGCTTTCGCCGGCCGCTGCGCGGCAAGCTTCAGCGCAACTATCATGAACTGGAGCATGGGGCAAGCAGCCGTTCGCCTTAGCGATCGCCGACTTCCACGCAGTATCCGGGTCCATGGTAGAGCCGAGAGGGCACTGCCCAACTAGCTTTGCGGCCTATGCGCCGATGTCGGGTTTTCGCGGGATGGCGGCCGCCTGGGTTGACGAGAGCCCCGTCGCGGCATCTATTCGGCCGAACGCCTGGCGCGTTGGAGCCCATTGATTTCAAACTTTCCGGCGACAGCACCGAATATCAGGCGCTCTGGCCGTGGGGCGAAGCCTGGCGCCAGGAGTTGGAGATCACAACCTGCTGGCGACGCACCCCATTCCCTTCGATCTCATCCCAGGCGCCACGCACTGGTTCGAGCGCGACGGCGATATCGAATGTAGCCATTTAGGCCAACTCGGTCATTCATCGATCACCAATCTACGCATGGCCGGCGAGCCCGTGCGCGACACGGAGCGAAAGCTGAACTGTTACGACCAGCGCGCCAGCAACGCCCGCTAACCCGCCGCTAAACACGGGAGAACCCGACCATGGCAGCCGAACCATCCGACCGGACGATCATCCTCCATCTCCTGCGCGGTGCCGTGCCCGAACGTGCCGACGAAATCGGTGGCCTCTGGCGCCAGTACGGCCATGCCGTCGAAGTCGGACGCCGAACACCAAAGTGGGTGACGATGAACGCCGATGCCACGCGCACAAGTTCGATGCCAAGACGATCGACTTCTTCTGGCTGTGGCGTTCCAACTCGTCGGCGGCCTGGTCGCGCATCAGCTCGAAGGCGTTGCGTCGCCCAGTCGTGGCGAGATCACGATCGCCGGGCGATCCCGGTTTCCCTGCGCCCGGTCGATCAAGGTCGCCCTGGCGCTGTCACCGGCACGATCGTCGTCGCAGGCGATATAGAGCCGGCGGAGCGTATCCGGGAGGAGGATTGGCGGAGATAAAGGGGAGCCGAGAGGGCTGGGACATCGGCATCGTCGGCAGGATGCTGCGGAGCGACAGCATTGTCTCGAACACCCCGCCGGCCGCCATGACTTCACCAGCTACGCCAAATCGAACGGCGCGACAAAGCATGTCGCCCATCGCCCGTTTGCCTTCCTGCACGCCCGCCGGATTTACCACCCAACCCTTGATGACCCTTGACTTTGCGATCATTGGCTCAGTCGTCCGCCTGGGCTTGCGATTGTCACCGGTACCCTCACCGACCCTGACGCTACGTTCGCCGTAACTTTTCAACGAATCGAACGATCCGGCGATGGCCGGTGCAAATGCTCTGGCGGCCACGGACATGACCGGGACAACGGGTCTGGCAAGCTTCACGTTCGCTGATGATAGCAAGTGCCGAAAGATCGGCCACAACAGGAATTCGTCGTTACATTCAGGCGACCGTCTCGCCCAGCGCCAACACCGGCAATCTGTTCATGGCTGGCGTATGGGTCCAAGGCCATCCGGCTTCGCAGCCTACAGCAAACCCGCCAGCCTAATTGGAAGGCAACGGGCTTGATAGCCCGAGTCATCCGCCCTCGACCTGTGTAACCGGGCGACTCAAATGTCCGCATTGACACAGGCAAGTCGCAAATTCTCGCCAAGTGTCACGGACTCAAAGCGTCATCCCCGCACGGGCCACCAAAACGGAACGGACTGGTCAGGCACTGACGTAGTGCGGCCAGTCCGCTCTGAATTAGGCACGCATCGACAAAGATACGCCCAGCTTAGATGCCATCGCCATCGTAGCTGCTAAGTCCTTTTGAGCGACTTCGCTACCTTGCTAACGCCCGCTTTGGCTTTTGCCATCGACTTCATTTGCCGCACATCATCCTTGGTCCACCCGCGGCGAACGCCCTTCTTGCCTTCGGCATTCTTCTTTGCTCCGTTTTTCAAAGCGGGGCTTGTACATCAGAAACAGCACCTGACGAAGAAATCATTGCTCTTGACATGAAACACACCCGGATATGCGGCTATCATGCTCGCGGCGGCACGCTTTGCGCCTGCCAGCAACGAAGGCAGGCTGGTCGCCATATTCATCCCGGTGAAGAAGTTACGTATGAAAACGCTAAAGATGCTGACTGTTCATACTGTTGACAACGGCAAGCCAGCCACTGAGTTCGTGAAGTAGTCACGCGCTGTCGCAGACAACTCTTTTCTGCGGGGTCGCACTGTACGGCCTCGCAGACTTTTGGCTATGGGTATCTTGACCGCATGGGTCTCAACTTCGGTATTTGGTCGAATTGGAGATTTTTTGGCGGATTAAGCCAGTTCCGACGCGACAGCAGAACCGCGCGCGCATTACTTGCTATTTGTCGATCGGGAAAAGTGAAGACGTCTCCATCAATATCTCGCCTCTTTTTCGAGTAGCGCTACCGAGCTTCTTAATGCTCTCCTGTTCAAGTTCAGGAACTTTCGGTGTGATTGCTTGAAGTAGCGTTTCCGTCGGGACCGGATTTTGTGCGAAACCGACGCATGCCTCTCCGATTTCAACGTCAAGTCGATACACATCATTCGACATTGTTGCCGCGAAGTCTCCCGGAACAAACAACGCGCATAAAAACCGTGTTCATGCTGATAGGCAGAGGCAACAGGAAAACGACACTCGCGACAGCAATTGAGCTATTGCACGCAGTTGGACCGGAACGCGTACCGCGTGGCTTGGCTGCCGATCGCCAACGACCGCGATCAAGCCCGGCCTACGCTGGACGAAATGGCGGGTAGCCTCCTCGCTTGAGCAGAACATGCAGGCGTCGATAGCCGAAGCCGCGGCGTTCCTGGGCAATCGCCTTTATGCGCTGGCGAAGCGCCGACGTCGTCAGTCCCGGTCGTCTAGTATCTCATGGTCATGCGGCAGCAGCCGATCGCTTTACACCTCCGCCGTTCGCCCATCCCTGAATGCCTCTCGCAGATGGACGACAGCTTTCCGCTTCCCCGCGGGCGTCACCACTTCTTTCGCAAGGGGGTCCTTCAGCGCCGCGTTGTCCAGCATGGCATCGGCCAGCAGCCGTTTCAGCCGCGTATTCTCATCCTCCAGCGTCCTCGGCCGCTTGGCCTCCGAGACCTCCATCCCGCCGAATCTGGCCTTCCATTTGTAAATGTTAGTGTCGCTGACGCCATGCGTGCGGCACAAAATCGGCGCGACCGACACGCCGGCCTCGTGCTCCTTCAAACTCTGATGATCTGCTCTTCTTCCGAAAAGCGATTGTGCTTCATGCTCTGGTCCTTGTGGGCCAGAGCGAACTTCAAACTGGATTGAGCCTGTGGGGCAAGGTCATGCAGATAGCGCACTGTCGGAACGAAGCCGATGCGTCTATCAGGCTTGCGAACCTTTGCGAGAGCTCGACGAAGCCCAGCGACCGTAGTGATTGTTTGCATGCTGAGCTTTACATCAGGTTGGGCTGGAAGGCGCCCAGTTTGCGATCGTGTCGCCCAAGCCTTGGGGAAGCCGATAGGACTCCTGTGGTGCCGGGAATGCACCGTTACGGACATCCGCGGCCGAGCGCGACAGTGCATCCTGCAGCAGATGGAAACCGTCTACATAGGCGCGAACGAATTTGGAGCGATGGCCTTCAGTCAAGCCCAGCACATCGTGGAATACGAGCACCTGGCCTGAACAATCGTGGACCCGCGCCGATCGTCCAATAGTCGGTATCGTGAGGGATTCGGTCGCTCAGCAAGCCTCGGCCGGAAGCGCCTTCGAGGACCAGCGCGAAGCATCCGGCGTCCTGCAGACGGTGGGCGTCATCGAGCAGCCGCAAGGCGTCATCGGCTTTCCGACCCTGCAGACCTTGAACCCGCCCATGACATTGACGCTCTGCGGCGTGAGGCCGAGATGGCCCATCACAGGAATTTCGCAATCGACCAGGGCACGCACCATTTCGACGCGCTTGGCCCCGCCCTCGAGCTTCACGGCATCTGCGCCAGCAGCTGCAGGAACCCTCCGGCGTTGCGTATCGTCTCCCTCGGAACTGAGGTGAAAGCTAAGAAAAGGCATATCGGCCACTAGCAGGGCAGCACGAGCCTTGTACGGGCAACCGCCTCAAGATGATGATTCATCATCGTCACGCTGACCGGCAGCGTGTTGTCGAAACCAAGGCAGACATTGCCGACGCTGTCGCCAACGAGGATGATATCCACAATGGGAGCGGCAATGCGCGCGGTCACCGCGTCATAAGCGGTGGTCATTGCGACACGCCGCCCTCCTGCTTCCACTGCTGCAGCATTGGAATCGTGATCCGGATCAACCGGTGCTTCCGAAGTGTGGCTCATTTCCGATCCAGATCCCTCAGCTGACCTCAGGTTGATCAGTTCGAAGTGGTATGGATTTGATATCGCCCGACTCGCCTACGATTTCGAAGCAATAACGCTCCGCACCATCTCAAGTGACCGAATAGGTCAAGCGATCGACAATGTGGTTGTCGCGATCGAAGGTAAGAACTTTTGGTCTAAGCTGAATGATCTGTGTCTCGTTCACATAGGTAGAACTGCAGACGATGATCGCGTCGCCTATCTGGCAAGTGCGCGCAGCAGCTCCGTTGAGGACGCAACAGCGCGAACCGCGTGCGCCAAAAATAACATAAGTCGAAATCCGCGCCCCGGAGCTCTTGTTCCAAATCTCCACGAATTCCATCGGGAGAATGCCTGCTTGCTGGCAGTGATCTGGATCGAGAGTGATTGAACCATGGTAATGAAGATTGGCTTCCGTAATATGGATGCCATGCAGTTTGGCGGCGAGCACTTTTCTCATCTGGGATTCCGTTGAGCTTTTGCACCCGTCGGCAAGGGCCAGCGCCTTCCCTAAGGAGCGCGAGCGAAAACTGTCAATGGTGAGGACAAAAAGAAAGAAACGTCTCGAGAATGGCCGTTAGACGCACCACAATTCCTATTGGTGGCGCGATCATCAAAGTAAACTTTCCCGACGTCTTTTCCGGCGCGCCTTCTATCTCATTGAGAGAATTTGCTTTCGTCTCAATCCAGCATGGGTCAAGTTGGGCTACGGCGCGCTCGCGGCTTTGGGCCGCCCACCGAAGATTGCGTGAGCTGAATTACTAGCCGTTTGAAAGGCACGCCGGGCACTGAGCTGATCAAGAAGATATGAAGTTCATGTCCTATTTCGATCTTGCTGGCGCAAGTCGTCCCGCGGGCTTCCTCGACGATCCCACGCCATACCTAGTATTCTCTCGTTTCAGTGGAGTTGTTGCCAGAGACCGTGGTTGAATGAATTCTCATGTCTCGGGCCAAGTTCACAGAGGCCGACGTCAAACGCGCCGTTAAGGGCGTGATTGATGGTGGCGGGAAAGTTGTGAGCGTCGAGATCTGGCCCGACGGGCGCATATCTGTCATGATGAAGGAGGAAACACCACCTCCAGTAGACCCCCGAAAATGACCCGGAGGTGTCCAGGAGGCTGTTGTGACTAAACTCGGGCGCTCAGCTTTACCGCTCCCTCGCTACACGCTCCGCAAGCGTCTCAAGGAGGGCGGTTTCGGCTATTTCTTCAATATACCGACTTGGGCTCGCCGGAAAGGATGTTGGATCACAAACGAAGCGCTGGGCACTGATTACGACCGCGCGATTGCGCGCGCTGAAAACATACTGCTTCCTTCTTTTGATAGTTGGCGCACCGGCGGCGAGGACGCCAATCCGGTCAGTGTTGGAGTCGTGGTCGGTACCTTGGATTGGATGTTTCACCTGTACCGTCGAACCTGGTCTCAGAAAACAGCCAAGCGACTTCAGCCTTTGAGCCCCGGCCAGTGCCGTGTTCATGAGACTGGCATCAAGATGATTTGCGAGTATATCCTGCAAGACGGCCGGCGACTGGGCACGCGGCGTGTCTCAAGTATAGACACGGCGTTCGTCGATCAGCTCTTCGAAAAAACTGCTCGTCAAAGAGGTGAATGGTAAGAAGATCGAACGCCGCACGACCGTCAATCATGCGATGAAGACTGCGCGCACCGCCTGGAACACTATTTCCCGAGCACATCCGGGCTTGTTCCCGCCCCGCAATCCTTTCGAAAAATGGGCCTGCAATCGACCTCGCGCGAAACGCCGCACGCGACGTTTGCAGAGCTCATCGCTTTCCGCGCCAAAGCGATCGAGATGGGGTATCCCTCGCTGGCCACTGGGGCTTTGATCGGCTGGGAGTTGCTTCAGCGCGAAGCGCATATTCTCATCCGCTTCACGGCCGACCACTACCGTCCTCCGAACCGGCCGAACCACGTCTACGTAATCAACTACAAGACGAGTACTGGCTCTTGGGAGCCATTGTTCAATGCCAAGGGAAATGCGCTTTACCCTTTGTTGATGGCTGAGCTCGACGCAATCAAACAGCTCCGGCCCACGGGAGGGCTGATGTTGCGGCGTGACGGCAGCAGTCTGCCTTGGTTTGGCAAGGGAGAGATGTTGACCCAGGTCCAGCGCATTTCGAAAAAGGTTATTCTCGCGGCAGGGTTGCGCCCTGAGCTTACGTTTACCTCGTTCGGTCGCCACGGCGGCACCACCGAAGCGAGCGCCTCAGGACTTACGGAAACGCAGTTGATGCAGAAGGGTCAGTGGTCGTCGACCGCGGCCATGGCGCACTATCTGCATGATGACGATGAGGCCAAGCAGGATGCGCAAATGAAGCGTCTCAAGCGTCGGGCGCGGCAAGCCAAGCAAGCGAAGGGAAAGTGAACGTTTGTCAGAATGAGAATGGGCGACTTGTCAGAATGAAAAGTTCTTGACGGGCTAAGTCATTGAAAAGATTGGAGCGGGTGAAGGGAATCGAACCCTCGTATTCAGCTTGGAAGGCTGCTGCTCTACCATTGAGCTACACCCGCGCGCGGGGATGAACTAACACGCCGCGCAGGCGGCCTCAACCCGCCACGCGCCTCGCCCACTGCGCTGTTCCACCGGTGCTTTCTGCTGCTCGGGCCTTAACAGGCCCTGATTCGCTGCCTATATTGATGTTTCCATCAACAATGAAAGGAGGTGATCCAGTGTCTCTTACCAAGCGCTGTCACCTCGCTGGGATCGCCCGCTAGGCTAGCGTCTATGGCCTGGCATCGGGGCGCTCTCAGCCCTGGACCAGCGAGCAAGAAGTTGGGGCGCGGCGGGAGCAATCCCGCCGCGTCTTTTTTATTTGGTGGCGTGATCTGGCGGAATGACATCTAGGGCATCCACCGCAGCCCGATGCGCTCCCACACCGAAACGCCCGCAATCAGCATGCCCGTGACCCAGGGCAACACAGCGCCGTAGACGTTGACGCTCAGCAGCAAAGCCAGGATGCTCGTCACCAGGCAGAGCATCTTTGCCATTGCGCCTCGTCCGAACAGCGACAGCAGGAACGGGAGGAAAAGGATCAGTAGCTTGCCAGCGACGACGGCGGTCATTGATGGGGTCTTGCGCGCAAAAAAGGGAAGGCTCAGAAACCGCAGAGATTGACGGAGCGGAGGCGCGGGCCGCGGCGGTTTTCGACGATTCGTTCGCCGCCATTGGTGGCCGAAGAACCGTAGTAGCGGTGATGGCCGCTGACATCGTGCCAATCGCCAGCCGGCGACGATGCGGATGACGCCGCATGGGATCTGGCGGCATCGCAAATGATCGTGGCTGGCTTGCGTCGCATGACCGTCTCCGTAAATGGTGCGCAGTTGTTGCGTTCTGCTCATCAGTCGTGAGCTCAAAGCGGCACGTTCAAGGGGCAACGGATATATCGTGCTCCCGGACTGTTTCGTGGGCCTCCCATTTGTCGGGATCAGCCACCCCCGAACGTCCTCGAAAGGCAGCCAAATCCGGCCCGCCATAAAGGAGAAAGCGATGCTCTACGCCATGCTGGCCTATCACGTCGAAGCCGAGGTTATGTCCTGGACCCCAGAGCAGGACGCGGCCCTGATGACCGAACTGCTGGCGGTGCATGACCGGCTCAATGCGAAAAAGCTGCTTGGGCCGGCGGCGCGGCTAGGCGCGACGGCGGACGCCCGCACCCTGCGCGGACCGGGCGCGGGAATGGTCATCGACGGGCCGTTTGCCGAGACCAAGGAGCAGTTGCTGGGCCTGTACGTGTTGAATTGCGCCGACGAGGAGGAAGCGATCGGAATTGCCCGCGACCTGCGGCGCGTCAATCCGACGGCGGTCTACGAGATCCGCCCGATCAGGCGTTATATCCCCGGCGAAGCGTTGCCGGAGAGCGCGTGAGGGCGGTCACCTCGCCGCTTGATCGCGATGGCGGGCTGGAGAGTTCGTGGTGGATGACAACGCGCGCCGGGTTTGCGGCTGGCTTGCCTAGCCGCAGTCCGTCTACGCTTTCGCTGCGCTCAAGCTACGCCGGACACGCCTCCGACCCGACGGTCTCCGCGTGGCTGCGCCACGCGTAGCCCGTCAGGGCGAAGCGTGGTGGGGAAGGAAGGACTCGAACCTTCGAAGCCATACGGCGGCTGATTTACAGTCAGCTCCCTTTGCCACTCGGGACACTTCCCCGTCCGCCAGCGTCAGCAACCGGCCGCCCGAGTGGCGGAGGACCGGACCATGGATGACGCTGAGGCCGAAAGCCCGATCGAACCGGGTGCGGCCGGCGCGTTTATGGGCGAAGGGGGATGGCAAAGTCAACCAATGCAGGCCGCCAAAAACGCCCTTCCGCGACCCAAATTGCCATAATCGGGGACCCGTGACACAAGCTCCCCATGAGCGATCGCGACCGAAAACCGCAGTTCCGCCGTGGCGGCGGCAAACCCTTCGAAAAAGGGCGAAAATTCGCCCGTCCGCCGGGTCGGCGCGATCGGGAATCCAGCCCTGACGGGCCGGTGATTCTCTATGGCTGGCACACGGTCACCGCGGCGCTGGCCAACCCCGAGCGCCAGATCCGAAAGCTGTTCCTGACCGAAAACGCCGCCCGCCGCCTTTCGGACGAAAATATCGACACCCGCGTCCCCCCGGAAATCGTCCGGCCGAACCTGATTGACCAGCGCCTCGGCCCCGACGCCGTGCACCAGGGATTGCTGGCGGAGGCCGATCCCCTGCCCTCGCCCGACATCGACACGCTGCCGCAGCAAGGCATCGTGCTGGTGCTCGACCAGATCACCGATCCGCACAATGTGGGTGCGATCATGCGCTCGGCGGCGGCGTTCGCGGTCAAGGCAATCGTCACCACGGCCCGCCATAGCCCCGAGGTCACCGGCGTGCTGGCCAAATCTGCGTCCGGCGCACTCGAACTGGTGCCGCTGGTGACCGTGCAAAATCTCGCCCGCGCGCTGAACGAACTGAACGACCGCGGCTTCATGACGGTTGGGCTCGACAGCCAGGGAAGTGAGGATCTCGGCGCCGTGACGTTGCAGGAGCCGCTGGCGCTGGTGCTGGGCGCCGAAGGCAAGGGCCTGCGGCAACTGACCCGCGAGACCTGCAGCGTGGTAGCGCGGCTCGACATGCCCGGCGAGATCAAGAGCCTGAACGTGTCGAACGCCGCGGTGCTGGCGCTTTATATTAGCGCGAGCCGGCTCGGCCTGATGAAATGAAGAACGCCCGCTCGCAACTCAATGCGAACGGGCGTCGAAGCTTTCAAAATTCTATCGGATCAGTAGTAGCGGCGCAGTACGCGCTGACCTTGGTAATAGCGCCCAGCGTAGCCCCAGCGCTGCGCGCGATAGCGATAGTAAGGACGGTTGTAGCCATAGCCGTAGCCCGAGATCGAGCCTTCGCGATAGACCCGATACGGCGCATAGTTGCCCGGGCCGGTGTAGGTCGGGCCCTGGTTGACGTAGTAATATTGCTGCTCCGGATCGGGCAGCCGCTCACGCACTCCCCAACCGCAGGGGTCGCAACCCGCATAGCCGTAGGCGACCGGCGCGACATAGACCTGCGGCTGCCAGCAACCGTTGTAACCGCATGCCATCGCGGGCGCAGCGGCCATGACGGCGACTGCGGCGATCAATCCTTTAATCAAATGACGCATTACTCTCTCCTGTACGTGTTTTCGTTGGTTCGATTTAGCGTTTCTTGTTTGAGCATGATCTTTCGGAAAACCGGCGCCCACTTTTCCGGATCATGCTCTAGCGTGGAAACTGGTGCGGTCTCCGCCTGTAGTCCTGCGGCGCGTAGATGATCTCGGGCGGATTGACGGGTACGTTGGACTGCGCCGGCAGCGGCGCCGACTGAACGGACCAGGACTGATGATAGCTCTCGGCCGGTTGCGGCAACCTGCGGTTCGTCGGCGGTTCGACTTCCAGACGCCCGTAGCCAGGCATGCGGCCGGCGCTCGGGTAATAGTGGCCGACGCGCGGGACCGGATCGACGTAGCGGCCGCCATAAACGGTCGGCTCGACATGCGTGCCCTTGCCGAGACCCCAGTCGCCCTCGACCACCGCATAGGATGCATCGACGCCGCTAATGATGATGGGCACGCCGGCGCGGCCCGGAATCACGATCTCAAAGCCGCCACCAGCATAAGCCGTCGACGTCATCGCCACGAAAATTGCCGCTGTCACGCCAACGCGCATCGTCTGGAATCCCGCTTTCCTGGGATCGCAAATCTAATCCAACCCGCCATTTCAGGGGTTAAGGCATTCGGCCAAACTGCCGGTAAGCCTAACGCGTAGGCATGGGTCGTCGGTCAATTGCGAGGAATCGCGCTATCGAAACGTTAACGTCCCAGGGATCGGAAGGCCGACCCCGGGATCGGAAGGCCGACCCAGGGATCGGAAGGCCGACCCAGGGATCGGAAGGCCAACCCCGGTCGATTGTCATTTGGGCGGCAATATCGCACCATCCCGGCCTCCCCAACCCCAGCGAAATGCCAGATATGACGCCCCAAAAGACGCCTGCGAAGAACGTGCTCTGGATCATGTGCGACCAGCTTCGCTACGACTATCTCGGCTGCACCGGACACCCCGTGCTGAAGACCCCGAACATCGATGCGATGGCCAAGCGCGGCGTCCTGTTCTCGAACGCCTATGTGCAGTCGCCGATCTGCGGCCCGTCGCGGATGTCGTTCTATACCGGCCGCTACATGCGCTCGCACGGTTCGCACTGGAACGGCTGGCCGCTGCGCGTCGGCGAGCCGACGCTCGGCGATCACCTGAAGAAAATCGGCGTGCGCAATGTGCTGGTCGGCAAGACCCATATGGCGCCCGACCTGGAGGGCCTGAAGAATCTCGGCATCCCGCCCGACTCGATCATCGGCGTGCACGTGTCGGAATGCGGGTTCGAGCCTTACGAGCGCGATGACGGCCTGCATCCGACCGGGCGGCCGCGCCCTGCCTACGACAATTATTTGCGCGAGCACGGCTACGACGCTGATAATCCGTGGGAGCACTGGGCCAATTCCGGCGCTGCGCCGGATGGCAGCCTGCAGAACGGCTGGCTTTTGGTTCACGCCGACAAGGCCGCGCGCGTGCCGGACGAGCATTCCGAGACGCCGTACATGACGCGGCGCGCGATGGATTTCATTGCGGAGGCGGAAGACGACGGACGGCCATGGTGCCTGCATCTGTCCTACATCAAGCCGCACTGGCCCTATATCGCACCCGAGCCCTACGCCAGCATGTACGGGCCCAAGGATGTGCAGCCGGTGATCCGCTCGCAGGAGGAGCGCGCCAACGCCCATCCGGTGTTTGCTGCCTATATGGACATGCGCTATTCCCGGAACATGGCGCGCAACGAGGCGCGCGAGAAGGTCATTCCGACCTATATGGGCCTGATCAAGCAGATCGACGACCAGATGGGCGTCTTGATGCAATTCCTCGAAACGCGCGGCCTGCTCGATACCACCATGATCGTGTTCACGTCGGACCATGGCGACTATCTCGGCGATCACTGGATGGGCGAGAAGGATCTGTTTCATGAGCAATCAGCCAAAATCCCGCTGATCGTGATCGATCCGTCGGCGGCTGCCGACAGCACGCGCGGCACGGTCAGCGATGCACTGGTCGAGGCGATCGATCTGGCGCCGACCTTCATCGACTATTTCGGCAGCAAGCCGTCGGATCACATCCTGGAGGGGCGTTCGCTGCTGCCGCTGCTGCACGGCTCGGCGCCCGCCGACTGGCGCAAGGTGGTGTTCTCCGAGTACGACTACGCCATGCAGGACGTTCGCGTGATGCTGGGCCAGCCGATCGAGCGCTGCCGGCTGTTCATGGTGTTCGACGGCCGCTGGAAATACATTCACGCGTCTGGCTTCCGGCCGATGCTCTACGATCTCGAAAGCGATCCGCAGGAATTGACCGACCGCGGCGCCGATCCCTCATGCGCCGATGTCGTGGCGCGGCTGCAATCGGCGCTGTTCGACTGGGCGCTGCATCCGAAGATGCACATCACCACCCCGAATGAGAAGATCGCCGCCTATGCGGCCCAGCAATTGCAGGTCAAGAACGGCGTCCTGATCGGGATCTGGGACGAGGCGGAGCTTGGCGCGATCAGGGAGAAGATCGGGATGAAGCCTTAAGCACGAGTCCACAGACGTGCGCGCCACAAGACGGCGCTTCACTCCGACGATATCTGCGTCTGCCGCCAGGCGGCCGGTGGCGTCCCTACCGTTCTGCGAAACGCACGATTGAAGGCGGCCTCGGAATCGTAGCCAACCGCCTCCGCCACGCGTGCGACCGGATCGCGCCCGGAAGCGAGCAGACCGGAAGCGAGTTGCATGCGCCAGCGCGTCAGATACTGCATCGGCGGCTGCCCGATGAGGTGCGTAAATCGCTGCGCGAGCGTCGACCGCGACAGCCCCACCGACTTCGCGAGCTCATCCAACGTCCAATCCGCCGAGGGATCACCATGCAAGAGGTTCAGCGCCTGGCCTATGTGTCGATCGCCGAGGCCGGCGAGCCAGCCGGTCTGTTCGGGACCGAGCGCTTCGATATGGCATCTGATCGCCTCGACAAACAGCAGTTCGCCCAACCGGGCAAGGACGCCCTCCCCGCCCGTCCGCCGTCCTTCCGTTTCGGCCCTTGCAGCCCCGATCAGGAAAGCAAGTCCCGAATTCTCGCGATATGAACTCCGCCGCAGGTGCAAGACAGGGGGCAGCGCTTCCAGCAGCGGATTGAAAGGACGCGTGTCGCAGCCGAGAAATCCGCACAGGATGCGCGCGTCGGCGGGACCGTTCTCACCGAGGCGGATCTTGTGGGGAAGCCGATCGGCCGTCGGCTGATGATAGTAACTCAGATCAGGGATCGCCTGCATGCCCGGAGCACTGGAAAGCACATGGGCTGCGCCTTGCGGAAATGCGATGATATCGCCGGCGTCGAGCCGTACCGATGGCGCATCGATCAGCCCGCCCCAGCAGCAGCCATCGACCACGACATGATACTCGATGACATGTTGAGCCCCGGGCAGCACGGCTGAAGCGCAGGCAGACGATGCGGGCGCCGCGGCCACCCACGGTGCGCGGACATCAAGATGGAAGAACATCGCACTGCTGAGTCGTACGGCGCGCAGCACATCAGACAGAGCATCCGCCCCCATCGTCGCAGCTCCAATTCGGACGCTCGATCATGCTTCTCGGACGAACGGCAAAAAATAGGAAAGATTCAGACGTTCAGTCAAGCAGTCCGGCAGTTTGATCATTTGCCGAGCCCGCGATCGGACCTATCTCCCTGGCGCAAACCGGAGGCTGAGATGAATAAGATGGTTAGAGAATTAAACGAACAGAAGCTGGAAGGTTTCGTTGCGCGGATACTGGATGATCTGGGCGCGACAATGATTGCGCCTTTGGTGCGCATCGGTGACGAACTCGGGCTGTATAGCACACTCGCCGGGGCGGGGCCGGTGACGCCGGAGGAACTGGCGCGCCGTACCGGAACGGTCGAGCGTCTTGTGCGCGAATGGCTCAGCGCCCACGCAGCCGCGGGCTATCTGGACTATGACGCTACCACCAAGCGCTTTGCCATGAATCCCGAGCAGGCCATGGTGTTTGGAAACCCGGACAGCCCGGTCTACATGCTGGGCTCGTTCGAGGTTTGCCAGGCCGTGATGGTCGACCAACCCAAGGTGAGCAAGGCTTTCCGTAACGGCGGCGCCGCCGGCTATCACGAAAGATGCAGTTGCCTGTTCAGCGGGATGTCGCGCTTTTTCGGCGTGAGCTACAAAGCCCATCTGGTGCAGGAATGGCTTCCCGCATTGGACGGCGTGGTCGAAAAACTAAGGCGCGGTGCGAAGGTCGCCGATATTGGCTGCGGCCATGGCACCTCGACCATTCTCATGGCGAAAGCTTTCGAGCGATCCAGATTTTTCGGGGTCGACAACCACGAAGATTCGATCGCCTGCGCCCGCGACGCGGCGGAGCGAGACGGCGTGGCAGCCAGAACCGAATTTAGTGTCGCCACGGCCAAGAATTTTGCGGGCAGCGACTTCGATCTGATTTGTTGCTTCGATGCCCTGCACGACCTTGGCGACCCGGTCGGCGCGGCGCGGCGGATTCTGCAGGCTCTGGCCCCCGACGGGACATTCATGGCCGTGGAGCCACGTGCAGGAGACCGGCTGGAGGACAACATCAATCCAGTCGGCCGGCTCTACTATGCGGGCTCCGCCATGATCTGTACGCCGGTTTCGCTGGCGCAGGAGGTCGGGCTCGCCCTCGGTGGCCAGGCGGGGCCGGCCCGGTTGGAGGCGGTTCTGCGCGAAGCCGGATTTAGCCGTTTCCGGATCGCAGCCGAGACGCCCTTCAATATCGTCCTCGAAGCGCGGCGATGAGCCGGAACCGTGCCGTTACTTCTTGAGCCATCGGCAGCACTTTCCCGCCGGTGGCAAGGGTGCCCTGGTCATGACACAGGCGTTACAAGCAAAACAAGGCAATCGAGAACTTGGCCATGCTGGCCGGGTTCTCGATCAATTGGTCGCTGCTTTCCTCGCGGCAGTGGCGCGCGCCATACGTCCTCGCCGCGCAAAGCATCGCGCCAGCATGCAGGCCTATCGCGCTAGTCCACGACGCTGAGCACCAGCCGACCGCGATCATCGCGGTGTTGTCCACGATGGCGACCAGCAGTGCCATGCCGAGATTGGCATTGATGAGAGTTCCCGACGGCGGCGTGGCGCTTGTCGAGGTTTACCGCCCTGGCGCCTGGCGACAACCATTGAGAAGGGAATTGGTGTTGCGGCGGAGACACGTCGTGTTGATAATTTGCGGCTGCTCTCCCCACCCTTGTTGCAGTTCCGGTTACGCGGGCGCTACGGTCACCGGCGAAACACTTCGCAGCCCTTTTCGAGGAGTGCAATGAAGCCAAATCGCGGCAACATCGGATTTGTCGGCCGGTCATCCGTTCTCGGCCGGGCATCGTGGCGTCGACTGCAAGCGATAGCGCTCGCAGTCTTGCTGCTCCTGCCGATCGGCGCAAACTCCGCACAGGCAGTGAAGAATCCGGTGTCGGCAGCCTCGACCGCTCATGTCTATCTGCTCCGCGGCGTGCTCAATATTTTTCTCTGGGTCTCGATGACATTGCGGCAAAGCTGCGGGCGCAGGGCATCCCGGTTACTGTCGCGAACTTCGCCTCCTGGTCGTCGCTGGCCGACGAAGCCGCGGCCGGATACAAGAGTGGCAAGATCAAGACGATCATTCTCGTCGGGCATTCCTCGGGCGCGACCGCGCTGCCCGACATGGTCGCCAAGCTCGATCAGCTTGGCGCTCCCGTTAAGCTGGCAATCGGCCTGGATTCGGTGTTTCGCACCAGCCTCTCGGGACGCGTGGGACGCTATATCAACTTCTACATCGCCAACGGCGCCGGCACGCCGGTTGAGAAGACCAGGCAATTCCAGGGCACGCTTGAGAATGTCAATGTGCAGGGCGTGTCTGGCGTCGGGCACATGTCCATCGAAAAGAACCAGATCATGCAGCAGAAGGTGATAAGCGCCATCGATGCCGTCGTCTTCGGCCGATCTGTACCAGCTTCGGGGACGCTGAAGCCGCGGCAATCTGGAGCGGCAAGCCCGGTGGGGCCCGGCAGCGCAAGCACCGCGGCGGTACACCAATAGCTCGGTCGGCTCGATTTGAATGCGGTCGCCGAAGCGACGATTGCCGCAAATTCTACCAATTCCTCGCCGATAGATCACCCGCAGAGTTCCGGGTGGAGTGGGCCTGCCAGCATCTATGTCGGGGCGTGTCTTACAGAAAATCGCGGATGGAACGCGCATGAGCAGTCCGACGCAGGTTGCGGCCGTGGTGCGGGCCGTGCTTTCCGCCTGTGTCGTCTGGTCCAGTTGCAATCTGGCGCTCGCCGGTCCGGTCGCGCGCTCGTCCGACACTGCCGCGACGACCGCCCCCTGTCGCACCGTCTGCCGCGACCCAGCCGCACGCGCGCGCCTACCTGTTCCGGGGCGCGCTCGGTCCGATCTTTTCGCGCGGGATGGACCGCCTGACCAAACGCCTCGAAGAAGCCGGTATCCGGGCTGACGTCTACGAATTCACCATTTGCCGGCTGATCGCGGATCAGGCCATCCGTGAAGTTCCGTGACAATCCCGCTCCGATCGCCCTGATCGGTCATTCGATGGGCGGACTTTGCGCCTTGACGTTTGCCGGGATACTGAAGTCCGAAAACATCCCGGTAAGCTTGGTGGTCACCATTGATCCGGCTCAGGCAAGCCCAAAGGTGCCGCTGAACGTCGAGCGTTACATTAACATTTTCCTGTCCGACAGCATCTTGGGCGGCGGCGATGTCGTGGCGGAGCAAGGTTATCAGGGTCACTACGCGAGCTTCGATTTGAAGGAGCACCAGGGAGTCACCCACATCAACATCGACAAGATGGATTCCATCCACGAGCAATTGGTGACAGCAATTGTGCAACTTGCGACGACGCCTTTGCCGGCCAAGGGAGGCGATGCCGCTCCGCTACGTCGTTCCTTCCGATGCCCCGCTTGAGCTGTGGGACAGCGGCACGCAGCAACTCGCCCGTTCGGGCGATACCTTGCAGAGGCTTGCGGCACTTAATCATGTACCGCTGTGGTCACTTACGCAGGCTAATCAGCATTCGGACAGTGCACCGCTGTCAGTTGGCCAGCGCGTCCTGGTTCCGCGCCGTCTCGCTCCACCTGTAGCGACACCAGCGGCGTCGCGACCGAAACGGTAGCTTGCAGAGCGTCAGGTGGGCGGCAGGAACGGAATCAGCATCGGAACGCGACGGCAATACGATCCATAGGCATCCGCACCGAGTTCCGCCTTGAGGAAGCCCTCCTCCATGCGGGCCTTCTGCCACATCCCGAGCGAGATCAGCATCGCACCCAGCATCGCGGTCACTGTTCCGACCGCAATACCGGTCGCCAGCATCCCGGCAATAAGCCCGGTATAGATCGGGTGGCGCACAAGCCCGTACGGGCCGGTGTCAATGACCTGGTGGCCTTCCTTGTGCGTGATCGCGTTCGACCAGAAACGTCCAAGATGAATTCTCGCCCACCATGTGAACGAGATCCCCGCAAGGACAAAACCCGCCAGCACGTAGATGCCAAGGCTGCCAAACTGCCAAAGCGGCTCTTCCCCCAGAACCCTGCCGGTCCATGGCAAGAAAAGAATCGCCCCTATGAGAATGGGGAAGCGGTACTTGCGCGACTCCCAGGTCATCACGTGTTTCTTCGTTTGACCGGACCAGAACGACGCCAAAACCCAACTGATGACCCACAAAAGCCAGATGATGGCGAGCAACTGGGTGGGCCAGGTAGCGGTCCAGCCACTCCAGGCGAAAGCCAACCATTGACTAGGATCGTGCAGCATGTCGCGGACCATCTTGCGCGATTGGATCAACCGCCAAACCAGCCTCGATGCGAAACGCTCGAGGGCAGAGTACTCAGCGTTGAGCCCCATTTAGGCTGATTGTGGCCGGTAGCAAGCAGATGCGCAATTGTTTCCCGCAACACAGGTTCGACCGGGCCTGGCGCATAGCCCAGCTCTCGCTGCGCTTTTTCGGTCGACAAGGCCCCCGCTCGCAATGCGATACGAACGCCTTCGGCAGTAGCCGTCGGAGGCCGGCGCGTCACGTGGTCGGCGATGAATTCCAGCGTTGCAGCGGCCATTTCGGCGACCCGGCCGGTTACTTGAATGCGCCGGACGCGATCGCCGCTGGTATCAGCCATAAGCTCGAGAACCCGCTTTAGCGGCATGCTTTCGCCGCCGAGAATGTAGCGATGTCCGGCGCGTCCGCGCTCCATGGCAAGGATTAGCCCTTCGGCGGCGTCGCGCACATCGACGAGATTCACGACAAAATCAAGATACAATTGAAAGCGTCGGCCAAGAAAATGTCGGAGCATCGCCGCTGGCGGGGTGACGTTGTGATCATGAGGCCCGACGGGCATGGTGGGGCAGCCGATAACCACCGGATATCCGGATGCCGCCGCCTGCATAGCGAACCGCTCGGCGAGCATTTTCGAGCGGGTATATGGACCCGGCATGTCGTCGGGCAGGAAGGCATCGTCCGCGAGAGAAGCGATCGACGGCGAGGCACGGAACAGAATGGATTCCGTCGAGCAGTGCAGGAAGCGCTTTATGCCGCGCTTGCGCGCCGTCTCAATGACGATCTCGGTGCCACCGCAATTGACGGCGTGAAAATCAGCTTTCCGCGGCAGCCACATCCCCGGCAGGCCGGCCAGGTGATAGACCTCGTCGACCCCGTCCATCGCTCGATCCACCAGGTCCCGATCAAGCACTGATCCCCTGACATACTGAACCTGCGGCAAGGCGCGCAGTGGCTGAAGATCGAGAACCCTCACCTGCCGACCCCGCGCCATCAGCGCCGGAGACAAGCTGCTTTCCAATGAACCCACTGCCGCCGGTGACCAGTACACGCGTCATGCTGCGGAGTGCACTCAAGCTGAATTATTTGAGATCACGATGCAGCATCCTGCGGATGCCCTTGGATGATGATGGCGAGATCGCGCCGAAAGCCCAGTCCGATAAACAACTTCGCCATGACAAACATTGGTCCGAGCAACAGGTGCGTCGGATTGTCGACCAGCGCCGGCTGGCGTCCTCGAACACGCGATGCCCAATAATCTGCGATGCGGCACCAACGACAATCAGGATGGCCGTAAGTGACCACATTCCGGCAGCCGTCGCATGACTAACGATCGCGGCAGCGGCTGCCAGCAATACGACCGCGGCCCCAAGGATCGCAGCTCCGAGCGCGAAGTCGAGCAGGAACCAGTAGATGAGCACCGGTACGACAGCGATGATTGCCGCGCTGGTTTGGATCCCGGATACGGTGATGGACCACAGGCTGAGCGGAAGAACAGCGGCCAGGAACAAGAACACGATGCCGAAGACATGCATCGCGCAGTTCAAGGGTCCCGATGATATTCAACGTAATCCGCAAGCTGCCGCCGAAAATATGAACTCATGCGGTGCTCATCCCCCCTGTTCTGTCGGCAGACGCGGCTAAACTCATGGTAGTTAAACTTGGGAATCATCATCAAGTCAAAGCGCGGCCGCTGTCGTATTCGCGGCTTATTGAGCGCGCGAGGACGCCACCAACCTGGCAAATCATGCAGTAATTCAGGCCGCTAACATGGTACAGGGGTCCCCGGAACCGACACCCGTTGCCGCAATTTTTCCAGCAAGTGTTGCAGTTCAGCCAACGCCCTACTACGAGACGCTAAACACCAGCGCGACCGCTCCCACGAGGATGAGGCTGACGGCCCATGACGTATCCAGATTGAACCAGCTCCGCGATACGAATTTGAGACCGAGATAGCGGTAAACGAGCCACGCCAGACAGCCGCCGGCAACGATCATCGCGGTGGCGTGGACGGTGGCGACCAGCACCGCCATGGCAAGATTGGCATTGATGAGGGTGCCGGCGGCCGCGTGGCCCCTGTCGAGGTCGGCTTCTCGGCAGAGCCCGAGATAGATCGGCACCAGCATCAATCCCGCGCCATGCGCGATGGCGACGGCAAAGGACCAGAGCCCCAATTGCGTCGGTGGTATCCGTGCCAGCGCCCGGGGATGATTTCGGCTGACCAGCCGGAAGACACCGAAAGCGATGACAAGGAGACTGGCGCCGACCTGGATCTGGCGTTGCCATTCGACGAGGGTGATGAGCAGCGCGAAGGGAAAGATCACGAGCAGCATCGCCAGCAGATGGCCAGCCGCCAGTGGCCCAAGCGCGGCCACCAACGCTCGCGGGCTCCGCTCCATCAATCCCGCCGAAACGGCGAGCGGCCACCCCATTCCCGGATTTACTCCATGGTAGAGACCGCTCGCGATAACAGCGAGCCAGAGCCAGGCAGGCGTCCAGTCCGCTCCGCTCAAACTCAAGCCGACGGATAGCAGAAGGAATCGGTCGAGCAGTCACCGCCGTCGAGCCGGATCTGATGCGCCCGGTATCCGTCGGGGAAGCTCACCCAATAGTCCTTCGCCAGCGCGAGGCCGCCGCCCGGATTTGCGTTGGCCATCACCTCGGCGCCCGGAACGCCGCCGGGATAGAACTGGTCGTCCCACGTCGAGTAGAGCGAGTTCGTCCAGTAGACCCGTTTGCCGTCGCGGCTGATCTCAACCATCTGTGGCCCGCCTGCATAGGCCTTGCCGTTCGATGCGGCATGCGGCGAGCGATACCGCCGATGTGGACCGATCCGGCAAGCTTCGGCTTCCTGGGATCGGTGACATCGTATTGACGCATCTCGCCGGTGCCCCAGCAGGAAGCGTAGAGAACTTGTCATCCATCGACAGGTCGATGTCAGTCACCAGCGGTGGCACTGCGCCAAACCCTTGCAGAAGCGGCGGCAGCTGTTCCTTCGTCGCGGGCTCGGGCGGAACGGTGGCGGTCTTCTCGATGTGAAACTTGCCGCCCTCGCGCCACCAGGTCCAAATCGAACTTTCGAGGTTTGTGGTGTCGACCACGACGCCCACAAAGCCGTACTCGCGAACCGGATCATGCGCCGGACGCACTTCCAGCCCCATCTGGTGATTGGCCCCAAGATCAATCGTCTGCACGTTTCGCCGCGCCCGCAGATCCCAGAAGTGAACATGGTGACCGTACTTGTTCGAGAGCAGATCCTCCGGCACGATCCCGTTCTCGAACTGCGGGGGCAACCCCCACTCGCTGGTCACCATGTAGTCGCGTGGTAGGTTCCACCAGAAATCATAGTGCATTGTCTGAGGGCCGCGATCGATCTCCCAGCGGCCGAGAACCTCGAAGGTTTGGCAGTCCATGATGAAGACGCCGGGCGGTCCGTCCGTCCCGTCCTTGCCGCCGCCACCGAGCGTAGAGACATAAATGCCTTCCGGCCCGCAATGGACCGTGTGCGGCCGCGAGTACCCGGTCTTTTGAAGATCTCCTCAGGCTCGATGATTTTGTGGATCTTCGCACTCGTGGGATCCGGTTTGGTGTCCACGATATAAATTCGGGAGGACCGGATACCGGGGATGATGAGATAGCGCCGTTCGAGGAAAGCGTGTCCGGCGAGCGGTGACAGCGCCGACGAGCAGGCGTTCCAGCCGAAATGGTGAAACTCGTCACCCTTGTTGGGCATCGTCACCGTGTGAACGACCTGGCTGTAGGTCGATGAGCCAGGCTTGACGTCGATCACGGCGAGCGCGTCGGGTTTTGAGAAGTCCGGACTCAGCAGCAAGGTGTAGGCGAAGCTCTCGGGCGGGGCTTCCATGGCAAGCTTCGGCGATGCATGAAATGTCGGGTCGGGCCTGATCGTCATTGTACTGCCTCCTGTTCGCGTGAAGATGCATCAGCAGCTCAGCGGCAGCAGCAGCAAAAGATAAAGCCGGCTCGTCTGAGTTCCTGTCGCGAGTGCCGCCGGCTGAGTTTCGCTTAATCGTTAGAATAGATCACCAATACCCCTCGGTGAAAAGAACGAGGCGAAGCCGGGCGCGAGCATTTCACTCCGTCATTCCGGGGCGTGAGCGAAGCGAACGAACCCAGATCTCGAGATTCCCGGGTTCGGCTCTCGAGCCGCCCCGGAATGACGCCCATGTCAATTCGTGATCTTGTAGCCTGTCGCCTTCACGATCGGCTGCCAGAACGCGGTGTTGGCGGCGAGTTCCTGTGTGAGGCCTTCGGGCGTCGAGCCGACCGGGATCAGGCCGATCGCGAGCAGCTTTTCCTTGGCTTCGGGCTTGGCGAGCGCGGTGGCTGCCGCCTCGCTCAATTTCTTCGCAAAGTCGGGCGAAGCCCCGCCGGTAGCCACATGCCGTACCAGGCGTCCGCCACCAGATCGACTCCACTCTCCTTCAGCGTCGGCGCATCAGGCAAAAACGGCGAACGCTGCGCGCTGCCGACCGCGAGAATCCGGAGATTGCCCGCACGATGCTGCGGGATGGCGTCAGTCAGGGTGGAAATCGCGAACGGCATATGACCGCCGACGAGGTCGTTGATAATCGGCGCGGTGCCGCGATAGGCCACGCGCGTCAGCTTGACGCCCAGCGCCTGCTCGAGCCGCGATCCGGTGAAATGCGGAATGGTGCCGTTGCTGGGCACGCCGAACGTGGCCTTGTCCGGATTGGCTTTCAGCCAGGCAACGAATTGCTTGAAGTCCTTGACGTCGGCGGCGGGGACGGCCGGGCCGACGAAGACACAAAACTCGAAGCGCGCGAGCTGGGCGACCGGGACGAAATCCTTGGCGGCGTCGAAGCTCGGCGTCGTCTCGACCATCGGCAGCAAATACATCGTAGGCCCCGTGGTGACGAGGATGGTGGCGCCGTCGGGATTGGCCGCCTTGACCGCCTTGATGCCGATCAGCCCGTCGCCGCCGGTGCGGTTCTCGACAATGATATTGCGATCGAGTAGCGGGCCGATGTGCTGCGCCAGCACGCGGCAAAGCGCGTCGCCGCCGGCGCCGGCCGCGAAGGGAAAGATGATTCTGGTCAGTGGTCCCGATTGCGCGAACGCATTGCCCGCGACCGCCGTCAGCGCGCATGCGCCGCTTCCGGCCAGAAAGTCCCGGCGATCCATGGCAATCCTCCCTTAAACAAACGCAGTTTCGTAGACCGTTATGACGCCGATCGCGACGGTGGCAAGACCGACCGCCCCTTGCAGGCCGCGATTGGCCCAGGTGAGCCAGCGGGCGGAGACCGCGAGCGGCACTGCGATCACCGTCGACAACGCGCCCATGCCGATCATCGAGCCGACGCCGAACAAGGCGACATAGCCTAGCCCGACTGCGGGACTGGACGCCTGCGAGACCGTCAGCACCAGCAGCGCCGCGGAGCCCGCCATGCCGTGCATCAATCCGACCAGCAGCGTGCGCCAGCGGAAGCCATGGTCATGCGCGTGGGCGGTACGGACATGCGGCGTGGTCTCGCCGGCATGGCTATGGGCGTGGAAATGCACGGTGCCATCGCCATGGCCGTGTTTGTGGAAATGCACGCGGTCGCGCCACAGCCGCCACAGCACATGCGCGCCGAGACCGACGAGCATGAGGCCGACGGCGGTCTCCATCGGCGTGGCGATGGTTTCAGGGATCGCGCGGCCGAGCAGGATGGCGGCCCCGGCAAACACGAATAGCGTAAGCGTGTGGCCGAGCCCCCAAGTCAGCCCGTGCTTGACGATGTCGGCCACATGGCTGCGGCGCGCGGCGATACTGGATACTGCGGCGATATGATCGGCCTCGAGCGCATGCTGCATGCCCAGCAAAAAGCCCAGCCCCAGAATTCCGAACATGCGCCCCCTGCTCGCTGCACAAATTGATCAGATATCAGGCCCAAACCTTTGTCAGGCCAACACTTCATCCGCCACACGGCGCGAACCTTCACATCTGGTTGGAGATCGCACAACCGAAATCGGAACCTCGCGCCGCCCGATTTTCGGCATCATATCTGTTTGAATCGCGACGGGTGTCATACCGGAACGATAGGCCGGACCGGCGCTTGGCGTCTTTCGCAGCCCCAGCCGCGGCGAAGCGGGCCTTGAGGTTCTGGCCCTTTGCGCACAAGTCTGGTATTCGAGCCGCCGAAGATCGGACCCCCGGGGATTATTTGGCCGCCCACCGATCGCTTCAATTCGCCGGTTTAGCTCAGCGGTAGAGCAGCGGTTTTGTAAACCGAAGGTCGGGAGTTCAATCCTCTCAACCGGCACCAATGAATTCAGCGACTTAAAAAACAAAGGAAGTCTGAGAGCGTCAGGCAGACCAAAACCGCTCGCGTGAACAGCCGGGTAAACATTTGGTTCCGGCAGCATCAGCGACGCCGGTGTGTCGGCTAGTTCACACATCTACAGAGCGAATCATGGCATGATCTATCTCGCGCCGTGATCTCTCTGGCGCCGTTTCCTCCCGAACTTCACCCCGTCGATGGCGGCGGGGTGTTTTTTCACTGGACGGATGCCCATCGAACCAAGCCGCCCTATCCGTTGGCGGCTAGCTCGCTTGAAGCAAAAAAATCTGCGTACCATCACACGCGATCCTGCCCCGATCCCGCCGGAACGAACCGCCATTTCCCTCGTTTCCCCCGCATGAGAATTCGCGAAGAAAACTGCAACATGATTCTGCTGGCCGTCGTCGCCTTGTTCACGGCTGCGATCGCGGGCGGCGCCAATCTGGTGGGATCGACGGAAAGCAAGACGGCGTATATCGCTGACCGGACAACCGCTCGCCCCGAGCAGGCGCCATCTCCCGACAAGCGGATCATCGACGTTTCCGACCAGCCCGCGGTTCGCGTGATCGGCGCGCCGTTCGTGCCCAACACCAATCCTCGCGAACGTTAAGCACCGCTGCTTCACGCGACACGGCTTGTGGAGCCGGCCGTCGCGGAGCCCGTGCATGCCCATGTGCACGCTATGCGGCACGAACTGTCACAGTTTTGTCACCTCGCAGGCAAAAGCGCGGCAGTTATCCCCCGTTACCTCCACACGATCTTGATTCCACAAATGCCGTTTGATGGAGTGACTTTGGCCGAGGTGATTCATGAAATGGATGAGGGAACGCGATCTGCTGATCGCGCAGACGATGGCGTTTGTCCAATCGGTAACCGGCAAGAAGCCGGAGGCCGAGAATACGGTCGCGACATCGGTCACCCTGCTTCCGGTCGAGACCTCCAGCACCGCTAACGCCCCCGCGCCGATGCCTGACATCGAGGCCTTGCTCGCCGTGAGCGGCGCCGTTGCCGAACCGCCAAAGCCGGCGCCGATGCCGCGCCCCGACCGGCGGGACGACTTCCAGTCGGAGATCAAGGCGCGGGTCGCCAATTTCCGCGCCCATCAGGAACGGTTCAACCGCGAGCGCGAGGCCTATTGCAGCGCCACCATGGCCAAGGTCCACGCCGCCCTCAAGGCGAGCGAGCTACCGCCGCGGCTGGGCAAATAGCCCGCGCACAACAGACCGCCTTCCCCGAATGCTGCGCAGCGCGCCGCGCTTGCGGCATGGTGCGCTGCTGATCCAGGGTCTACGTGCTGGGCAGGTTGGTCCCGGCTTCTGCGGTGCACCGCTGTAGAGCGCTACACCGCGTCCGGGACGCGAGTAATAACGCTCCGGGATTCTCAAGCGATCAGTTCCGGCCAATCTTCTCCAGCACCGGCAGCAAGTGCGTCAGAAACGTCTGCGGGTCTTCGCTCATCGGGAAATGGCCGAGGCCCTTCATGATGGTGACCTCGCAGCCGGGAATGCTTTTCGCCACATCAAGCGTTTCCTCCGGCGTGCAGGAATAATCGTATTCGCCTGACAACAGAAACAGCGGGCAGCGCCGCGTTGTCGATTTGCGCGACCCGGCCGCGAATGTCGCCGTCCAGCTTGTAGAAATGGAGATCGCCTTTGAAGACGCCGGGGCCACCTTGCATGTAATGCCACAGCGTCTCCACCTCTCCTTATCCGGCGCATCCGGGCCGACCAGGCCGGAGACGATGGCGCCGCAGACTTCGCCGCCATGCACGTCGCTTCGGTGCAGGAAGTTGAGATCGTAATAGGGATCGACATGCGCGCCGGCCTGCAGGCCGATGATGGCGCGGAACCTTTCGGCGTGCTCAAGCGCGAGATGCAGCGCGATGCGGCCGCCGATCGAGCAGCCGATCAGGATCGGCCTGTCGAGCCCAAGCGCTGCCGAAATCTCCAGCACCATCGTCGTGTATTGCACTGAAGTGAGCTGATACTCCTCGTCATGCCAGCCGGCGGGCGGCGACGATTTGCCGTGCCATGGCATGTCGAAGGCGATCACGCGATGCGTTGACGTCACGCGCGCATCGTTCATCAGGCCGCGATACTGTCGCCCGTCCGCGCCCGCGGTGTGCAGACACAACAGCGGCGTGCCCTCGCCCGCTTCCTCGAGATAGATCCGGTGCGGCCGGCCGAACAGGTCGAGATGCATGTAGCGGCCGGTGATCGGCTCGAACCTTGCGCTCATGCGGCGGCTCCTTCGCGCAGCTTGGCGAGCGCTTCCTTGAAGTAGCGCAGATGAGACATGAAGACCTGCAGGTTGCCCTCGGCCTTGAGCACGCGCCGCTTGATCAGCGCCAGCAGGTCATTCGAGCCCGGCGGCGGCCGCTTGCTCCAGAACTTCCGCCATTCTTCCTCGGAAGCGCGCAGCGCAAAGCACGAGGACGGCATCACGAAAGGGCCACGCGTGACCGACACGATGCGGCCCTCGAAGATCGAGATCAGCCAGCAGTTCGCGCCGACTTCCAGAAGGAAGATGGTCGTTAGATACCGCCCGCGCCGGACCAGGCCTGGGTCCTCGTTGACCCGCTGTTGCAGTGTCTCGATCATTTCCGTCCCCACCCCTTCGCGAACTCGCCCGACGCTTTGGCCTGCGGTGCTTGTCGGCAGACATGATGCGGCGATTGGCGGTGGCGTCAATCGGCTGGCGTTAAAGCCAGGCGCATACCAGCGCCGCGTTGGCCGCACAGGCGACGAACAGCGTCACGGTGAGCGTAAGTTGGACTCGCTCACAGGAGGTCTGGAGGATCGTTCTCATGGCCGGGAACATCCGGCGATTCTAGCCGAGGAGTCTCGGGGATTCTTTTTTGCGGGGTTTACCTCTCGTTTACGACTCAGAGACGGCTTGGGATGTCCAACAAAACGGCCCGAGCCGGCCGCTTTTCGACCTCACACGAAGGTGAAGCTGGCCGGCATAGCAGCCAGACCTGAAACCTGGACGCTGATCCCGCGTTGACCGTTTTTACCGGAGCGAACGATGCCCTACGCGCTGTTCTCCAAAGAGGCTAAGCTGAGCAAGGCCTATCCCACCGCGGCCGATGTCTGGAAGGTGGCCCAAAAAGAGCGGGCTCGTGGTCGATGTCGTTTCCGAGGAAGCGAAGACCGCCCCGCGTCCGGTGCTGGACCATGATTACGAGATCAGGTTCTGCCAGCCGGAGCCGTATGAGGACCCCGCCCGAAACAAGGCCGACGCCGAGCGTGACGCCCTGACGGAGCTACAGCTCGCGTCGTAAACCAGCGGCGACGCCGGAAGCCATAGCCGCAGATCAGATTTTGGCCACAGATCAGACTTGTTGAGATCGAGCCGACCAGCCGGGCGACAGGCGGCTGCTGCGTCTGGATTCCGGTATTTGCCGGGATGACATCGAGGAATTGCGCTCTACGGCGTCGCCGATAGCAGCGATGCCTGCTCCGAAGCCAGGGTTACGCAGGCCTTGCGCCGCTGCAGTCCCCTGATCACGCCGGTTACCTTGCGCACCTTCCCGGCCCCGCAAGACGGGTCCTGTACGAAGGCGACTTCATAGGGAGCAAGGATAAGCGGTTCGGTTTTCAGGACGGTTTGGGCAAGGCACGGAAACGCCGCTGCGGAAAAGATCAGCCCTAACGCAAAAACACGCATGTTCGTTTGTCCAACCACCAGCCGGCCGAACCATAATAGCGCATCGTGACAAAAAGTTGCTTGCAGCGCGAAAATTATTTTGACGCACCGGAAAAGGCGATCGACGCCCTCGCCAAACCAAAAAAAGGCCGGCGCAAGGCCGGCCTTTCTCGTCGCGATACGGAAGTCCGTATCAGTATTTGGAAGCAGGCGGTCCACCCCAGCCGAAGCGGTAGTTCACACCGACCTTGGCGGTGTGCTCATCGTTCTTGAAGCTGCGGCCGGCGATATCGGCAGGGCCGGTCGTGAAGGTGGTGTCGCCAAAGTTGTAGTACTGGTACTCGGCCTTGGCCGACCAGTTCGGGGCGAACATGTATTCGAGACCACCGCCGACGGTGTAGCCGTCCTTGTGGCTGCCGTTGGTGGTGAAGCCCGCCGGCGCGCCGGCCACCGATACCCCGACATTACTGCCGTCGCGCCAGGCGTAACCGCCCTTGGCATAGAGCAGCGCCGGACCCCAGGTGTAACCGAGCCGGCCGGTCACCGAGCCAATCTGGTCGGTGTTGGACGTCACGAGCGTACCGCCTGGAAACAGGACGCCGTTATTGTTGTTGCTGGGCAGCCAGCTGTACTGGGCTTCGGCACCCAGTACCCAGTTCGGGGCGAACTGATAGTCGAAGCCGCCCTGCACACCGCCGAGGAATCGGGCGTCCTCTCCCTGCAGGGAGTCGCTCCCGGCAAAGGCGCCACCGACATGACCGCCGATATAGAAGCCGGTCCAGTTATAGACCACGGCCGGCGCGGTATAGGCCGGCGCCTTGGCATAGGGCCGGGGCGGCATGTCAGCGGCAAAAGCTGGAGCCGCCATGGCGGCCAGCGCGACAGTGCCCAGCAGGATCTTCTTCATCTTCATTCCCCATTACGAACGTTGCAAGCTACCAATCCAAACAACGTGACCTCATTTAGGTTGCTTTGCGGCAATGCCACTGCGCCAAATCCCCGCAACAGTGACGGCGCGGCCACAAGCCGTTTTGGTTCCTCACATGTAAGGTTCTTTTTCGCGTTAACCGGCTGGTTTCCCGCTTAGTTGATGTCTGGGATGACTAAGGCCAAGTTCAACCCTCGCCGAAAAGTGATCGGATTTCGTTCACGGTTCCGTCCCGGATATTCCAGATGTTGGGGGGCGTCCGCGGACGCCCCAACAATTCCCCGGCGCCGACCTCCGGTCCTCAGTAACCGGCGACCTCAATAACGGCGTCGGCGAAGGCCTGCGGCGCTTCCTGGGGCGGGTTATGCCCGATCCCGCCGGTGATGAGACGGTGGGATATTTGCCGGAGAACTTCTTGGCGTAGGCTTTGGGGTCCGGATGCGGCGCGCCATTGGCGTCACCCTCAAGGGTGATGGTGGGCACCGTGATGACGGGAAACTCGGCCAGGCGCTTCTCCAGGTCGTCAAATCTCGCCTCGCCCGGGGCGAGGCCGAGCCGCCAGCGATAATTGTGGATCACGATGGCGACATGATCCGGATTGTCGAAGGACGCCGCGCTGCGGTCGAACGTGGCGTTGTCGAAATCCCACTTTGGCGGGCGAGCTGCCAGATCAGCTTGGAAAACTCGCGCCGGTACTTTTCGTAGCCGACCCGGCCGCGTTCGGTCGCGAAGTAATACTGGTACCACCATTGCAGTTCGGCCGCCGGCGGCAACAGGATTGCTGTTGGCCTGCTGGCTGCCGATCAGGTAGCCGCTCACCGAGACCAGCGCCTTGACGCGCTCCGGCCAGATCGCAGCCACGATGTCGGCGGTCCGGGCGCCCCAGTCGAAACCGGCGACGACCGCTTTCTCGATTCCGAGCGCATCCATCAGGGCGATGACGTCGGTGGCGAGCGCGCCTTGCTGGCCGTTCCGCGGCGTATCCGGCGAGAGGAAGCGCGTCGTCCCGTAACCGCGCAGATACGGCACGATCACCCGAAAACCGGCCGACGCCAGCACGGGGGCGACATCGACGAAACTGTAAATGTCGTACGGCCAGCCGTGCAGGAGAATGACCACGGGACCGCTGGCGGGCCCGGCTTCGGCGTAGCCGATATTGAGAACACCGGCATCGATCTGCTTCAGCGGGCCGAACGAGGTGTTCGTGCCCGGCTTGATCGCGCTTGCGCCCGCGGTTTTTGCGTTGCCGGACTGCCCGAAGGCAGCGCCGCCGAATGGCGCAGCCGCCAGCGTCATGGCGAGGGCGCCGAGGATGCTGCGGCGGTCAGGATTGAATTGCTGGGACATGGATCTCACTCCGATCGAGGGGACGGCCTATGTCGATCTGATGCGATTAGATCGGACACGATTCAAATAACCCGGTCGGCTTCAATGTCAATCGTTCCGATTTAATCGCATCCGATATATACGAACACGAGACATCACACTCACGTGAGCAGGAAGCCAGATGAAAATCTGCCAACAGCAAACTCGCATCCAGGCCCATTTCCGACCCCACGCTCGCGAAACGCGCATGAGGCGCTACCGCGTCAGCTTCTCCAGCTCCGCGAATGGCGCATAGGCCGCCCCGGCGCAGGGCTCACTCGGGTTTTCGATAATGCGGTCGAGCCGGCCGTCGACGAAGAGAACGGCGCGTTCGCGCGGCTCGCGGTAGCCGCCGTCGGACTCGCGTGGACTGAAACGCAGACAAACGACATACCGCAGCCGCCCGCCGACGACGCGCTGGACCGGCTCGGCCACGACGGCGTCGCGCACGCCGACGGGGTTGTTGAGATAGGTTTTCAGGAACGCCAGCACTTCGGCGCGATAGCTGTTGGGGTAAGGCTGGTTGGAGACACCACGATCGTCGGTATAGGTGATCGGCTTGCCTTCGTCGCTGGCGGCACAGGCCGAAAGCGCGATCGGCAGCAATACCGTTGCCGCGATTTTTGCTGATCTCCCCACGCGAAACTCTTTCCCCTGCCCCGTTCGCCGTCTCTTAGACTGCCCGGCGGCGAAATGGAATTCGCAAGTCGGTCATCACCATCTCGAAAAGTTGAGAACGGCACCAGCCCACGGCCGTAGGGGAAACGGCGCGTGGGCTGGGCTGATATCCGCGGGCGCGGCGGGGCGAATAGGGTCGAAACGCGCCGGCGGATTAGTGGTGACGATGATAGTGCCGATAGTGCTCGTGGTGGCGGCGATGATGATAGTGGCGATAGTGCTTGTGGTGATGGCGCCCCATCCACGCATGGGCGTTCAGCATGTTCGAGTGCATGTGACCGGTCGCGATGACTGGCGCATGCGTGGTCCTGCCATAGCTGCCGGCGAACGCAGGCGCAGCCAGAACGGAAACGGCAACGAGCGCTGCGGAAATGGTCTTGAGCATGGTTGTCTCCTCATCAGGGATCCGCTGACATCTCCGGCCGGATGGCCAGGCTCGCCGATCACACAGACGAGGTTAGTGGCCGCGCGCTGAACTCTTCCTGAAGCGATCCTGTGGAGTTCGTTCATCTGGATGACATGTTCGTTATCTTCCGCAGCCGCCCGCGCAAATTGGCGAAATCGAGATGTATGGGCGGGGAATGTTCCCGGCTGCCGGGTGTTCACATCAACGACGGTCAGTGTAGGATTGCCGAACCGGTCATCAGGAGAGATGCATGAATAAATTTGCGATCAGGCTTTTGACTCTCGCAATATTGTCGCTCACGCTTGCGGCGGCCCCTGTCGTTACCGCCGTCTACGCAGCGCCCGACAACGATCCGCCTCCGCCGCCACAAAAGAAAAAGAAATCAAGCGAAGCCCGTCCGGGCATCGAACAGACCGCCTTCGCCGACGGCTATCGCGCCGCCTATGCCACGATCTACGAGCGTCACGATTACGCCTCGGCGATCGCGCAGTTGAAGGCGCTCGGCCGTGACGACAGCGCCGCCGTCGCCAATCTGATCGGCTACTCCTATCGCCAGCTCGGTGACTACAAGGTTTCGCAGATCTGGTACGAGCGCGCGCTCAAGGCCGATCCGAATCACGTCAAGACCTGGCAGTATTACGGCCTGTGGCAGGTTGAACAGGGCAACCGCGATCAGGCGCAATATCACCTGAACCGGATCGCTCAGCTTACCGGCACAGCAAGCGAGGAATATCGCTCGCTCGCCGCCGCGCTGGAAAAGCCGCCGGGCGCCGGGTTGACCTATTGAGATACAAACGCTCTCCGCGTCATTGCTCTAGAACAATTGCGAGGAGCGTACGCGACGAAACAAGAACCGGCGCAGTTCGTCACTGCGCCGGTTTTTTGTCGTGCCGAATTCACTTCATCAGCGCCTGGACTTC
The DNA here is from genome assembly GCA_043099345.1 of Bradyrhizobium sp. TZ2. GTDB lineage: Bacteria > Pseudomonadota > Alphaproteobacteria > Rhizobiales > Xanthobacteraceae > Bradyrhizobium. Next base: position 6,443,123 of record CP170752.1, read on the forward strand.
CGAGCGGAACGCCTGACGCGCGCCGTCGCGCGAATAGAACATGTGGCCTCCGGCATAGACCACAAGTTTCACCCGGTCCGCACCTGCATAGGCCGGCAACTGGTCGAGCAGGACCTTGGACGCGAAATAGGGCGTGGCGAGATCGAACATCCCGTGGCTGACCAGCAATTTCATTTTCGGGTCGAGCGCGAGAATCTGGCGCAACTGTGAAACCGACCTCGGCCGGTCCGCGGCCGAAATCCCATGACCTGTTCACGCTTTCGCTGAGCAAATGGTACGAACCATCGGGCCGCCAATTGAGTTTGCGCGTGGTGAGGTCGACCGCGGCGCTCGTCAGCGGCGCCATCAGAAAATCGCCGGAAGGATCGCCAAAATGGGCGTAGTTCAATCCGGATAGGGGTCGAAGCCGGAGACCGAAGCATCGTAACGTCCGGTCACCCGGCCGTTGCGGCGGTCGAACTCCCGGCGGAATTCGCCGACTTCAAAACGCCCGGCAAGCCTGCGGCTCACGGCCTGATCGATGCCGGTCAGCGCAGCCACCTTGTCGGCGAGCCGCGTCGTCGCCTCCTTATCGGCCTGTCCCTTGATGAGATCGGTGAGATACTCAGTTCTGCGCATAGCGCTCGACCTCGGCGAGATCGGCGCGCGTCATCGCACCCTTGGCCTCGCGCGCCACCGCCGCCATGCTCGGCAGGCTGTACATGTATTTCAACAGGCTCGAGCCGGAAAAGTCGCGGAAGTCGAGCAACGGAGAAACAAGGATCAGCCCGCGCACGCCGACACCCTGCTGGGTCTGCAGATTGCGGACGATTTTCGGCCCGCGAATGCCGCCATAGCTCTCGCCGGTCACGAATTTCGGCGACAGCAGGCGGTCGTATTTTTCCAGCCAGCGCCGGATCACCAGTGCGATCGAATTGACGTCGCCGTCGATCGAAAAGAACCGCTTGCGCACGTCCTCGCCGGACGCGACGAATCGGCTGTAACCGGTGCCGACGGGATCGATGAAGACGAGATCGGTGAAGTCGAGCCAGGTCTCGGCATTGGGCAACACGTCAGGCGTCGCGGATGACACCGCGCCATCGCCGCCGATCGACAATCGCCACGGCCCGGCGGCGCCGAACTGCAGCCAGGCCGAGGACGCGCCCGGCCCGCCGTTGAACAGAAACGTCACCGGCCGGCTCGCGTGATCGGTGCCGTCGAGCTGGTAGGACGTGTAGGCGATATCGGCCTGCGGCTCGCCCTTGTCGTCGAACAGGCGGATCGAGCCTGCGGTCGCGGTGAAATTAAGCGTGCGGCCGGGCAGGATGAGCGTCTGCCTCGTCGTGGAATCCGGCGGCAGGCGGTGTTGTTCGGCCGCAGCCGGCGTCGCGGCGCCGTCGCCGCGCCCAGCTCCGCCTTTCTGGCCCGACGGAGACGGCGACGGCGTCGCCGCGGGCGGCTGGCGCGAGGTCGGCGAACCGGCGTCCTGGGCGTGCGCGTCCTGGGCGTGCGCACCGGCCACGCAGCATACGACCAGAAGTGCGATGGCCAGGCGCATATGACGCTGCGCCGTGAAACGAAAAGCCATACCGTTTGCTCCCTGCGTCCCGCAAATCCATGGGGCCGCGGATTCAAGCTCAAGAGTGCGACGGCCCGGCGGTGCTACACAACAGGAAGAAAGCTGAGGAAATCACAATCCCGACAGTATCGCGTGAAAGCATCCGCATGCGGCTCGAAGCACCCCACGCCACATGGTTGTCCTCGCAGCCAGTTAGGTGATATCGGTCGGTTCCACCGGCGAGGCCGGCCAACTATTTTTGATCCATTCATGAAACCATTCCGGCGCTGGCGCGACTAACGAACCTGCGCTCTCCAATGGGGTCTCTAATGAAACGTGCGATTGTTGTTTGCCTTGGCCTGCCCGGTCTTGGCCTGCTGGCGCCGGTTACTCCCGCCGCGGCCGATTCGCCGGTCGCGGTCGTCGAAGAAGTCCAGGGCAAGGTCACCGGTGCCGAGTTCATGGACTATGTGACTGCGAAAACCGTCATCAAGATCGGTGACGGCGGCTCCGTCGTGCTCAGCTACATGAATTCCTGCCGACGCGAAAAAATCAGCGGTGTCGGCACCGTGGTCGTCGGCACAGAGGAGAGCGTCGTCCACTTGGCCGACCTCAAGGCCGAGAAGACCGATTGTGACCCCGGTCAGTCGCGTGTGGCGACGCGAGAAACCAGGGCGGTTGCCGCCACCGTGCTGCGCAGCGTCGACAAGGACAAAGCCGGTTCGTTACCGCAGCCACAGCTCACCCTTTACGGCGCGTCTCCGTTGGTGGAGGCCAAAGGACGCGGCAAGCTGACCCTGCGGCGCCTCGACCTCGTCGGCGAGCGTCAAGAAATTAATCTGGGCGGCACCCAGCTCAAGGGAAGGTTCGTCGATTTCGCCAGCGAGAACGTCGCGCTGGTCCCCGGCGGCCTCTACGCCGCCACGTTCAAGTCGTCGCAAATCGTGTTCCGGGTCGATCCGCAAGCAAAGCCCGGCGCGACGCCGATTGTCGGCCGGCTCATCCGAATGGAATAGGCGTGCCGGGCCTTCCATCTTGAGAATAAGGCGCACCACGCGCGACAGGATGGTGATCGCCGCCATCGCGTTGGTCTGCGCGGCGGCGTCGGTTTCTCCCGTGGTCAGACCGATCCGCGGCCTCTCCCTCGATATCCTCACAGCGCTGCGCTGGGAGGTATTTGGCACCAGGCAGGATCCGGCCGCCTCTCCGGCCGTTGTCGTCGCGATCGACGAGGAGAGCTTGCGCACCGCGCCGTTCAAGGGTTCCCCAATGCTGACCTGGACCGGCGAGATCGGCCGCGTCTTGGCTGCGGTGCTGGAAGGCGGCGCTAAGGTCGCCGGCTTCGACGTGGTGATTCCAAACTCGCTCGAACAATCCGAGATTCCGTTTGGCGACAGCAGGCTGGGCGAAAAAGTCCGCGGTTTCGACCGCGACTTTCTGCGTGCGCTGGCTGGGGCGTCAGCCAAGGGCAAGGTGGTGCTGGGCGAAAGTCTGGGCGGCAACCAGCCGATCGTGCCGTCGCCAGGACAGCGCATCGCGGTACGCCAGCAGCAGAATATCCGGCCGCTCAACGTTCATACCGACCACGATGACATTGTGCGGCGGGTGCCGCTGACTTTTACGATCAACGGCGCGAAGGTGCCGGCCATGGCGGTCGAGCTGGCTTCGCGCGCGCTGGGTTCCGCGCCCGAATTCGACGCGCGCGGAAGGATGACGCTTGCGGGATACCGGGTTCCGGGCCGGGTGCCGAATACGATGACGCTGAATTACCAGGGCGGCGCCGACGACATCCCGACCTTCTCGTTTGCCGACCTGCGTGCGTGCGCCGTCAAGAACGACAAGGATTATTTCCGGCGCTGGTTCGAGGGAAAGGTGGTTTTCTTCGGCACAGTCCTCGATATCGAGGATCGCAAACTAACGTCCAAACGCTTTACGACCGGCATTGAGGGCGCGCGCATGCCGCGCTGCGCGGCTGAGACCACGCCGGTCGCCGCAGGCCTCAGGACCAGCACGATCGCGGGCGTCTATATCCACGCCACCGCGGTCAACAATCTGATCGCCCGCAACGCCGTGGTCGAACCCGGCCCGCTGCCGCGTCTCCTGATCGCGGCCCTAATTGCCATGCTGGCCGCGACCGCGGCGTGGCTGTTCAGGCCTGCCGTCGCGGTTCTTGTCTGGGCGGCCATAATGGCGCTCGGCGTGGCCGGCGCCACGCTCGCCTTCCATCACGCGCTAGCGCTGCCGGTCGTCGAGCCGTTCCTCGCCAGTTTGGCCGCGATGGCCGCTACCGTCGGCTTCCGCTTTGTCGTCGCCGACAAGGATCGCCGCCTGCTGCAGAAGAGCTTTGCCCTTTACCTCGCCCCGCACGTCATCAACCGGATGCTCTCGTCGAACAAGCTGCCGGAACTTGGCGGTGAGACCCGCAACGTGACCGTGTTCTTCTCGGACATCGAAGGCTTTTCGCTGATCGCGGAAAAGATGTCGCCTGACGACCTGATGTCGCTGATGAACGAATATCTTTCGGCGATGACCGACGTCATCGAGAGCCATGGCGGATATGTCGACAAATATATCGGCGACTCCGTCGTGGCGGTGTTCGGCGCGCCAGCCGACGATCCCGACCATGCGGCCAATGCGGCACGCGCCGCGCTGGACTGCTGCACGCAACTTGCGGAACTCAACGCCTCCTCGGCCCTCTTCCACGAATACAAGCTGGCGCAACGGATCGGGATCAATTCCGGCGAAGCGCTGGTCGGCAATTTCGGATCGCAGCGGCGCTTCAATTACTCGGTCATGAGCGACGCGGTGAACCTGGCTTCGCGGCTGGAGGGCGCCAACAAATTCTACGGCACCACCATCATCGCTTCGGAGACGACCGTAGAACTTGCCGGCAAGGATTTCGCCTGGCGCGAACTCGACGCGATCCGGGTCAAGGGACGAACCCAGGCGCTGAAAATCTACGAACTGCTGGCGCTGTCGACCGGGCTTACATCCTCGCAGCAGGCATTGATCGCCAATTACGCCGGCGGGCTTGCGTACTGGCGCGCCCGCGAATTCGAACTCGCCGCGACCTGTTTTGGCCGTTCGGCTGACATCGACCGGCCGGCCTCGCTGTTTTGCGCGCGCGCCCGGGAATTGGCCCAGAACCCACCGGGGGAGGGATTGGGACCCGATCCGGACGCTGAAGGAAAAATAACGCCCGAAAGCCTCCGTTTACGTTACCGGCCGCAAACGGCCGCCCAGGTATCTCGACAAGCCATGCCAAGGTGTATAGACGAGCGCGGCGTAATCCGGCGCCATCATGAGTTCGTCGTCCGATGACCAGCCCCAAGCGATATGACCGGATCGCCTTTGTCGCGAGCGCGGTGGCCGAGGCGCAGGCCGCGCTGGCGCAGCTCACAAAGCTTTATGGCAATCACGATGCGGACGATGCCGATGTCGTCGTGGCGCTCGGCGGCGATGGATTGATGCTGCAGACGCTGCACCGGCACATGCGCTCGGGCAAGCCGATCTACGGCATGCACCGCGGCACCGTCGGCTTCCTGATGAACGAATTCTCGACGCACGATCTGTACACACGGCTCGCGGCGGCGCGGGAATCCCTGATCAACCCGCTTTTGATGCGCGCCACCGATGTCCACGGCGCGGTGCATCTGCATCACGCCATCAACGAAGTCGCGCTGTTTCGCCAGACCAATCAGGCGGCCCACCTGCGCATCCTGATCGACGAGCACGAGCGCATGGCGGAATTGATCGCCGACGGCATCCTGGTGGCGACGCCCGCCGGCTCGACCGCCTACAATCTTTCGGCGCAGGGACCGATCTTGCCGATCAACGCGGCGCTGCTGGCGCTGACTCCGATCAGCGCGTTCCGCCCGCGGCGCTGGCGCGGCGCCCTCCTCCCCAATACCGCCTTCGTGGTGATCGAGGTGCTCGAGGGCGACAAGCGCCCGGTCGCCGCCGCGGCCGACCATGACGACGTGCGCGACGTGCGCCGCGTCGAGGTGCTGTCCGACAAGACGATCTCGATGCGTATGCTGTTCGACCCCGGCCATAGCCTCGAGGAACGCATCCTGCGCGAGCAGTTCGGCTTTTAATTTTCAGACGCGCTGACGCCTCCTCAGGCCGGTTTGCAACCATTCGTTAACCGGCGCAGCGATATGGTTAACGCTAGGTATACCGTTTTGGCCGGGCCGGACCATGTATCGCATCGACTTCAACAAGCTGCGATTTCTGATTTGCGACGACAATCCGCATATGCGCCGCATCCTGCGGACGCTGCTGCATTCGTTCGGCGCGCGCGAGGCCTATGAGGCCGAGGACGGCGCCACCGCGCTCGAAATGTATAGCCACTACGTGCCCGATATCGTCATCACCGACTGGGCGATGCCGATCTTCGACGGCCTCGAACTGGCGCAGATGATCCGGCAGCCGGAATCCAAGGGCAACCCGTACGCGCCGATCATCATGCTGACCGGGCATTCGGAGAAGCGGCGCGTCACGGTCGCGCGCGATGCCGGCGTCACCGAGTTTTTGGCCAAGCCGATCTCGGCCAAGGGACTCTACCAGCGCATCCTCAACGTCGTCGCCAACCCGCGCCCCTTCATCAAGACCAAGACCTATTTCGGCCCGGACCGCCGGCGCAACATCAACAACGCCTATATTGGCCCGGAGCGCCGCGTCGGCGGCGAGATGGAAGTCATGCAACAGCCGTCGCTGCTCGACAAGGCGCGATCGAACGTCTAGCGCGGGCCTGGAGAGACCATCATGGCGAAAGAAAATCCCGGCAAGCTGCAGATCCAGTCTTTTGCCGATCACCACGTGATCACGCAGCCCAATCCCTTGCGCAAGGTATTGCAGCGCGTTCCCAGATCCGACCTCGATGATCCCGTCGGACGCGCGGAAAAGGCACTGGCGGGACTATCCGGCGAATTCAAGAGCTGGATGGCGATCGAGGCCGACCGGCTCTCCGCCGCCCATGCAGTCATTCTCCGTGACGGATTCACCACCGACAACCGCGAGGAACTGTTTCGCGCCGCCCATGACATCAAGGGCGATGCCGCGACCTTCGGCTTCCCCTCCGCCGGCGCCGCCGCCGAAAGCCTGTGCCGCATCATCGAACACGCGCCCGACATGGACCAGGTTCCGGCGGATCTGGTCACGCATCACATCAACGCCATCCAGGCGATCGTGCGCGAACGCACCAAGCTCGATACCACCGTGATGGCGAGCGCACTGAGCAAGCAGTTGCGCGGGGTTGCGGACGAATTCCTGCTAAAAGTCAACCGCGACCGCCCCGAACACCTCGAAGCCATTCTGGCGCCGAGCATCGTGCCGGCGGAATAGACCGCCTCTCCGTCATTGCCTGCGACAAACGCGAAGCATTTGCGCAAGGGAGCGCAAGCGACGAAGCAATCCATCTCTCCGCGCACGCGGCGCGATGGATTGCTTCGCTTCGCTCGCAATGACGGTGCGCTTGGCAATTAGATCGATGCACCAATTGGCATTTGGGGTTATGGGTCCCTGCGTTCGCAGGGACGACACCTGATGTGTTGCGAGAACTTCGCTTACGCCGCGATCAGATCGCGCTCGGGCGGCACGAGCGCTTCGTCGGCGACCAGTTCCTCGCAGAACATGCGGGCTTCCTCGCGCGCCGACTCGGTCGCGAAGCGCCGCAGCAGGATCAAGAGCGGCTCGGCGGCCTGGCGATCGGTCTCGCAATGGGTCAGCACGCGCTCGACCATGCGGCGGCGCAGTCTCGCGGCGCCTCCGAGCGTATCGACATAGCCGGTCTCGTGGCTGACCTCGAGCGCGACGCGGAAGGCGGCGAAGGTGGATTCGGGGAAGCCTGCGCGGATCAACAGCGCCTGCAGGCTGGCGCCGGCGCGGTCGTGCAGCAGCGCCGTGACGCGGGCCAGCGGCAGATCCGCCAGTTCGGCAAGCGCTGCATCGAACAGGTCGAGATTGCCCGACAACAGCGCGCGCAGGACCAAACCTGCGGTCAACTGCCCGGTGGCGCGCAGATGCTGCACCAGGCCCTGCATGTCCTCGCCGCGCGAGCGCGCCGCGATGTTCACGGTCGAGCGTTCGCGCGCTTCGCTGGCAAGCCGCCCTGCCCGGTCGACGCTCAGCCAGTTTCGCGCGACGACGAATTGCGCCAGCGTATCGGTGAGTTTGGCAACCAGCGCCACGCGCGTGGCGGCGGGCAGCCCTTCCAGAACCAACATCGATTCCCGAATCGCAGCGAGATGGCCGTGACGTTCGACGATGCGGTCCCATGAAAACGGCGCCAGTTCGGCATAGGCGTTTTCGATCAGCTCGAGCGCTGCAGCCGCCGAGCCGACTTCGGCAATCGCGGCAGAGACCGAGGGCGGCAGATTAATGCGGCGGGCGATGGCGCATTGCATCTCGCTATTGCCGGTTGCGACGATGTCGACGAGGTCGGCGTCGATCAGAAGCGGTGAATGTTCGAGGAGCGGCAGCGCGATCGACGGCTGGTCGAGTGAGAGCGCCTGCACGATCGCAGCCGGCGCTTCGGGGCTGCGCGCGAACACGTCCGCCATGGCCTGGCGGACCAGCGGCGACGGATCATCGAGCAGCATCAACAGCGCGCCTTCGGCGGCGATGCGATCGTCCTCGGTGAGATCTGAAATCAACCAGGCCCGCGCCAACGCTCGCGTTGCCTCTGCCCGCTCGCCTGCCGGAGCGGTACGAATCCAACTGATGAACTGCCGAACGATCATGGTCCTGGCTTACGCAACCTGAGACGACACCGTGACGCGATGCCACTGTCATACAAAATAAACCATGACGCTTAACAAAGGGTTCACCATAAACCGCTGGTTTTATTGACGTTTTGTTAACGATGACTGGGCGGCTTCACCCTCCTCATCCTGAGGAGCGGCCGAAGGCCGCGTCTCGAAGGATGGAGGCCCGACCGGGGCCACATGGTTCGAGACGCCGCTTCGCGGCTCCTCACCATGAGGGTCAGCTACTGAACGTGCCGCTGCGATCGCTGAAGAGATCGAGCCGGCCCGGCGCGCGCACTTCGGGAGTTGCCGACGCGACCCTGCCCCACAATTCCTGCACCGCCGGCGAAATCGGCTGCGCGCGTTCGCCGGCCTGGAACAGCGAGCGAAAGATCGGCTCGGACTGCGCCGAAGTGGTCTGCGATGTCGCCGCCACCGGCGTGACCGCGCGCGAATCCGGAAAACTCGAGAGATAGGCGGCATTGTCGATCGCCGTCGTCGCGGGCGCGGCGCTCGCCACCGTGACGCGCCTTGGCAGATCGCCGCCGGCGGCCTCCATCGCGGTGCGGGTCGCCGACGAATTAGCGGCGCCGGCGTAGCGCGTGTTCAGCACTGAATAGACCTGGGAAACGCTGCGCGCCTGCCCCGAACGATCATAGAAGATCGACTGGTTGGCGGCCGCAGCATTCGGAAACATCCGCACGGCAGACGCGGTCGGATTGTCCTCGGCGTTCTGGATCAGCTTGCCCGCGCCGCCGACGCCCATGAAATGCGCCATATAGAGTTCGGCGTCGGTCGGGCGGCGGCCGATCTTGCCGGTCAATTTGAAACTGTTGGACTGGGTCAGCACCGCCGCCATCGACGAGGCGGCGTCGGGATCGTCGCGCAGCCGCATGATCGCGGCGCGCGCGGCGGGATCGCTGACCGAATAGCTGCCGGAGGGATTTTTTGTGATGGCATCGGCGTATTTGCCGTAGCCGAGATGGGCGCCCGCCTCCTTCACCGTGCCGAGCCAGGTCTGGTCGATGAATTGAAACAGCCCGCGCGCCGACGAGGTCGTGGCGGCTGCCTTCGGATTGAAGTTGGATTCCATCTTCGCGGTCGCGAGCAGATATTCGAAGCTGGCGCCGGTGGTGGATGCGGCCTGCTTGATCGAACCCGCGATCTTGCCGCGCGTGGGATCGACACCTGCCGCAGCCGTGGCGTTTATTGTGTCGACCGACATCTGTCTGGTGCCCCGCTCCTCGCGAAACGACCGCGCGGCCTCTTGAGGCCCTGGCAATCAGCGCCTATGCGCGGTCCAGACTGCAGCAATTATGGTTAATGGCAGGTTAAGAGGCTCGCGTCAGCCCTGCAGGCTGCCCCGGAATGACGAAATCATTTGCGATAGATCTTGTCCGGGTCGAATTGCCTGTCCGCGTCCACGAACGACAATCGCGCGCCGCCATCGGCAGCGTCGATCTTGCGGTAGAAGCACGAATGCCGGCCGGTGTGGCATGCGGCGCCGGTCTGCTCGACACGAATCCAGAGCGCGTCCTGATCGCAATCCATGCGCATCTCGACCACCCGCTGGGTCTGACCTGACGTCTCACCTTTTCGCCATAGCGCCTTGCGCGAACGGCTGAAGTACCATGCCTCGCCGCTTGCGATGGTCTTGCGCAGCGCCTCGTCGTTCATATGCGCGACCATCAGCACGTCGCCCGTGGCGACATCGGTCGCCACGCAGGTCAAAAGACCGGACGCGTCGAATTTAGGCTGGAACGCCAGCCCTTCCTCGCGCTCGTTGGTATCGGCGGATGTGGACACGGTTAGTCCTCGCGAAATCCATAGCGTTTTCGAGCGAAGTGGATACCGGTTCGCATAGCAATCAAGTTTACGCCGATTGCGTAGACTTATCTGCGCAGAAAACGCGTCAAAACAAATATCGGGCGAGGTTACCGGTTCGGTCCTCGCACCATGGACAGGAAACGCGCCTGCTCCGCGGGATTGTCGCGGAACATGCCGGTAAAGCGGCTGGTGAACGTCATCGCGCCATGCTTGGCGACGCCGCGCACCGACATGCAGGTATGCTCCGCCTCGATCACGACCGCAACGCCGCGGGGCTTGAGAACCTCGTCGATCGCAGCCGCGATCTGCGCGGTGAGATGCTCTTGGGTCTGCAGGCGGCGCGCGAAGATGTCGGTGAGGCGCGCGAGCTTCGACAATCCCACCACCCGCTCGACCGGCGTATAGGCGATGTGCGCCTTGCCGTAGAACGGCATCATGTGATGCTCGCACTGCGAGGTGAATTCAATGTCGCGGATCAGGACGAAATCGTCGTAGCCAGCGGTCTCGCCAAACGTGCGGTTCAGCACCTCGGCGGGGCACTGATGATAGCCCTCGTAGAGTTCATCGAAGGCTTCGATTACCCGACGCGGGGTATCCAGAAGACCTTCGCGGTCGGGGTTCTCGCCGATATAGCTGAGCAGGGTGTGCACTGCATGCTCGGCCTCGGCGCGCGACGGGCGCGGCAGGTCAGCGCGGACGGCGGCGGCCAGGAATTCGGCAGGATCGAGCTCGGCCGGGCGGGTTTCCGGCGCTACATCGGGCGATTTGACTTCGGGCGATTTGACTTCGGAAGGCTTGCCGGCCCGGAGGGATTTGATCAATGCGTCCATGTCTTCTCCGTTCGACCGGCCCACAAGGACCGGAGTGTCACCGGGCAGACGGGGCGGATTTGCCGCCGGGCGCCTGAGTCCCCTTCACAAACACGATGGCGGCCGAATTGGTTTCCATCTCCGGCGCCTCGGCAAAACGGCCGGGCTGTTTTTCCGGCGTTCCTGTCCATATATAGGACGGTGAAACCCAGCCGCCAAGGGCGCTCGCACCGCCGAGCCCGGGACTCTGATCTATGCTGAACGACATTTACAACAAGCGGATCATCGAATTAGCGGGGAATATCCCCCGCCTCGGCCGCCTCCCCGACCCCCACGCCAGCGCCACCGCCCACTCCAAGCTGTGCGGCTCGACGGTCAAGATCGACCTCAAGATGGATGGCCCTGTTGTCACCGACTTTGCCCATGACGTGAAGGCCTGCGCGCTCGGCCAGGCCTCCTCCTCGATCATGGCCAGCCATGTGGTCGGCTCGACGGCGGACGAGCTGCGCGAATTGCGCGAGACCGTGCGCAAGATGCTGAAGGAAAATGGCAGTCCCCCGCAGGGCAAGTGGGCCGAGATCGCACTGCTCGAACCGGTGCGCGACTACAAGGCGCGACATGCCTCGACCATGCTGACGTTCGATGCCGTGGTCGACGCCATCGGTCAGATCGAAGCCAAGGCCAGCCAGCCGGCATCGGCGTAAGGATAATCCTTCTCCGGTCGTCATACCCCGCGAAGGGCGGGGTACCCAGTACGCCGGGAATTCTCGATCAATCATCAACGCCGCGGCGTACTGGATCATCCGCTTTCGCGGATGATGACAGCATTGTTGCGGTAAGACTTACTTTTGCGGCTGAGCCGGCGCCGTCGCAGCGCTACCGGTTGGAGCGCTGGCCTCGGCGGTCTTGGTCGATGTCGACATGGCCGGCGGCGACTGCACGTCGCCCCCGACGGTGGAACTCATGAAGCGATCCTGCGTGGGTTTGGACGGCTTCGCTTCGGCCATCGGTACCGAGGCATTATCCTGCGGTAGCACATCGGCCATCGAATCGGTCGTGACGAGGTTGGTCAGTCGCAATTCACTGCGCGATAACTTGTGCAGATCTTCCCACGGCGGCACGCTCAGTGCGAGCGACAGCAAATCGCCCGTGCCGCCCATGTCGAAGGTGTATTTGGCGAGACGCCCGATGTCGCGCTCCACGATCATCAGATCGTGCGCGGTGTAGCTCGCAGCCTTGGCATCGTCGGCGCGATCGCCCATCCAGATCTGATGAACGCGGACGTGCGCCGAAGGCGGCACGTATCGGGTCTTGCCTGCAAGGAGCAGGAATACGCACATCGACTCGCAATAGGCTTCCGGCAGCACGCTCGCGCGCTCGCCCTGCGGGGTCTGTGTCCGCACGGTGACGCCGACCGTCGTCAGCGCGCCGAGGCCGCGAAAGCGCCGGCCGAGCGCGATCGAATCGTTGACCGAGCCGCCGCTTGAATCCAGCACGATGGTTGCGCCGCTAAGCTGGCGATCTTTGGCGAATTCCTCGAACTCCCTGGGACTGTCCGCCGTGACGATGCCGACGGCTGAAACCCAGCCCTTGCAATTCGGCTGGCACGCGACCCATTTGAAATGCATCGGCAGCTTGCGTTCCTCAAGGGTGCCGCCGGCATGCGCGGAATTGCCCAGCGACGTAATCGCGCCAGGCAATGCGAGACAAAAGGCGGTGACGCCAAGCAGCGCCCAGCCGCGGAATTTCAGCGACCTCTCAAACCTCAATTTGGTTCCTTCCCCCAAGCCCTGTCCAAGGGCAGTGACAATGACCCCAACTTGACGCCACATGATTCTGTCATCAGGGCGTTATCAAAACGGTAACCGTGCGTGTCGCGAACGTCCATAATACCTTTGCTGCGCTGCCGCCAGAAATGTGCGATTAGCTGTGAAGTGTGGCGTAAATATCTGCGACCATTGGGTTCCTTGCCGCGGAACCCCGCAAAACTACGTACGTGATTGCAGCAAAGTGCCCAGGAACCATTCATCGAACCATTCATCGCCGGGGTTTCACTGCCCGGATTGCGCGAACGCCGTTCGGCGGCTGCCGCGCAATGCGGGACGCGCGCTGATCTGGATCTACCGGCACTCGCTGTCTTTGCTGGTCGGCTACAATTGCCGGCATCTGCCGACATGTTCGGTCTATGGCGACGAAGCGATCGAGCGTTTCGGTTTGTGGGGCGGCGGATGGATGACGCTGGCGCGTATCCTGCGCTGCCACCCCTTCGGCACATCCGGCATCGACAACGTGCCGCTCACCAGGCCGCCGGGCGCGCGCTGGTATCTGCCGTGGCGCTACGGACGCTGGCGCGGCGTCAACGGCTGATGAACGCGCCTCGGTAGCGCAAGAACGTCAGCGCCAAAAGAAGAATCCCCCACCTCTCTGCTGCGGTCCAATGTCCGCCGGCGGACGGGGCCGCCGGGGACGCGGCGGCGGTGGCGGCGCCGTTTCAGTCGACCACGTCGCATCGGAACTCGCCGTGCCGTCGTCGGGCAATTTGACCGACAGCAGCAGGTTCGATTCATGCGTCCGCCAGCGATAGCCGATGCCGAAATCCATCGGCTGCGCTCGCCGAAATAATTCCGCGTAGGATTGCTGATGGCGCCCCTGGAATTCGTCGATCGGCCCCAGATAGCGGCCGAACGGAAAGAAGCGCCATTTCTTCGAGCCGTAATAGGCCAGCGGAATTCCGGAATCGTCCTGGATGACGGTGGCGCTGTTGGCGAGAAGGAAATCGCGTACGGTGGTGAAGTTGCCGGAGTGCAGCAAATAGGACGCGCTCTTGATCAGGCTGTTGCCCGGCGCAAGGGTTGCACAGAAGTTCAGGAAGCCGCTCGCCTTCACGCCGGAATTGGAAAGATCGGTCGAAAAGTAATACAGCGTCCTTTCCTGGCCATCACCGCCGGCGAAGATGATGCGCACGCCGCGCACCGCGTTCGGACCGGGATTTTCGTTGGCGAAATATGCCGCTCCCGTGTTGTCCAGGGAAATCGGACTGACGCTCCTGATGGTCTTGCCCGAGCGCGCCAGAAACACATAGAGGATTGGCAAGGAGCCGCTGATCTGGCCGGCGCCCAGGTCGGTCTTCATCTGCTTGGTGATGAAGAAGCTGAAGCTCAGGATCGATCCCAGTGAACGTTCGACGTTGTAGAGCGCGGAAGCGATGCCGCCACGCGGCAGCCGCGTCAGATCCGGCACCGACCCCACCGGCTCCAGCGCACTCAGCACATAGGTCGAAGCCTTTGAGTAAAACGCGTCCGCGTACAGAAAATCCGGGCCGCTGAACATGTAGAACATGGTCGGCTTTGGCGCCGCCAGATTGACGTCCGCCCAGGCGCGGATTCTCGACAACTGGCGCTGCTCGAGTTGCCCAAACGCGGAATCGAAGAACCTGGCGTGGCGTTGCCATGCCGGTTCCCCCGTCAGCGGCATCAGCGGCGAGTCGGCGGAAGGCATCATGCCGGCGAGGAACTTCGCAGTATCGTCAGCCGTCGCGGTCTGGGCGCCAGCGGGAAGTGCGGCGGCCAGCAGCATGACGGCAGCAAGCGTGGCAATTCGCAGTGAATGCAGCATGTTCATTCGTGACCCGAAGATGCGGCCACGGGGCCTTGAGCTGCGCGCTGGCGGAAAACGGCGTAAATCAAAACACCTGAAAACATGATCAAAACACCGAGCGCCGACTGCAGCGGACGGTCCGTCAAAAGATAGTACATCATGAAGCCGGTCACGAGCAGGAAGACCGCCGGGGTTACCGGGTATCCCCAGGCACGATAAGGCCGCGGCAAGTCGGGGTGCGTGATGCGCAGCTTGATGACGCCGAGCACGGTGAAGAACGAGCAGAACAGAAGCGCGAACTGGATGAATTCCAGCACCGCCTCGAAGCTGCGGGTGAACAGCATCAGGCTCGCGACCGCAAGCTGAAGCAGGATGGCATAGGCCGGCGCACCGTTGGTCGACCTTCGGGCGAACAGCCGCAGCACCGGGATGTCCTCGCCCATCGTCATCATCACGCGCGGCCCGATCCACATCATCGCGCTGATCGAGGAGATCAGTCCGAAACAGATCATGGCGCCGACGGTACGGCCGCCGACCTCGCCGAAGATGTAGCTGCCGGAAATGCGGGCGACGTCGAGTTGCCCCGCGAGCTTGTCGATCGGCGCGGTGTATAGGAACACCGCATTGAGCGCGACGTACAATACGAGCACGATCAGCGTGCCGGTCAGCATCGCACGCGGCACGTTGCGCTCGGGAGCGCGCACTTCGCCGATGATGTAGGTTGCCGCGTTCCACCCCGAGAAGGAATACATCACGAACACGAGGCTGATCGCGAACGGCGCGCTGGCGATATGCGCGAAGTCGGAAACGGATGGCGCAAACGACACCGGCTGCGCCGTGCCGACTACAAATCCGCTCACCAGGAAGGCTACGATCAGCACCACTTTCAGGATGGTCGCGATCAGTTGAAACGTCGAGGAGTGCCGGACGCCGGTAAGTTGCACCAGCGACACCAGCCAGACCACGCCAAGCGCGAGCGCAGCGGCGGCGCGTTGGGCAGCACCGACTTGCCGTACTCACCAAACGCCATGGCGGCGAGTGCAACCGGCGCCGCGAACCCGACGGTCGCCGAGACCCAGCCCGCCATAAAACCGAAGGCCGGGTGATAGGCCCGGCCGAGGAAGTTGTACTCGCCGCTCGAGCGCGGAAACATCGCGCCGAGTTCGCCATAGGAAAACACACCGCACAGCGCGACGATCCCGCCTATGGTCCACAGCAACAGGATCGAAAAGCCCGAGGGGATGTCCTTGACCTGAAATCCGAGGCTGGTGAAGACGCCGACGCCAACCATGTCGGCGACGACGATCGCGACCGCCACCAGAACCGAGATGCTGGAGCCGCTGCCGGAGAGCGAGCCGGGCCGAGCCGCGCTTCCCGTTTCTGATGCCGCCATGTCGGACCGTACCTTCAGCGCCGCACGCCTGAAGCCGCATGGTGCAGGCTGGCGTCCCCCAATTCAAGCAGTGTTAACAAGGGTTTAAATTGGGACGGAAAATAGGTTGTATAATACCGGTTGTGATACTGGATTGCGAAAACATCGTGACGCTCCCACAATCGGGACACGATTACATGATCTCCTAAGGGCTTCCGGATGGGGAGTTTTCCGGAAGCTTAACGTCGCCTAAACACGTGCGGGCATCGCCGGTTGACGGTGGAGCTCCGTGGACCTTGGGGCAGTAGGTGGATGGTCGGAGCAACTCCGAAATTCCAGATAGCTGATCGCGCGAGCCGGGCGACGTCCCCGGCCACGCCGCGTCGTGCCCTTCCCCTTCGATGGCATTGGGTGGCGATGGCTGTGCTGTTCGTGCCGCTGTCCTTTGTTCTCGTTCAATGCGGCAAGGCGCCGAACACCGGGATGCTGGCGGCGAACACGGAAGGCGCAACAGCCTCCAAGCCGCAAGCCGCGGCCGATACGTTCGAGGACCGTTTCCCCAAGCCGCAATTCGCCGATCGTTTTCCAACCGCCAATGAAAGCCTGCCTCAGGTCCAGCGCCAGGTAGCACTGGCCCCGCAGCAGCACACCGTGCGCACCGAGCCTGTGAGGGTCGCGTCGTTGACACCCACGATGACCCTGCCCCGCGCCACCGAACGCGAGGAGCTGACCACGCTGATCAGCATGAAATCCTCGGCCTTCCCCTATTTCGGCAATAACCCGCGCTCCGAAGAGCCGTTCCTCAATATATCCAAGGGCGACCGCAAGGGCCATCGCAGCTACGGCGGCCGGGTCTATTGGCAGGACGAGACCTACAATGACAGCCGCGTGCTGGTGCACGTGCCTGAGACCTTCGATGTCCGCAAGCCGGGCGTGATCGTGGTGTTCTTCCACGGCAACGGCGCGACGCTCGAGCGCGATGTCCGCGACCGCCAATTGGTGCCGCAGCAGATCTCGGATTCCGGCGTCAACGCGGTGCTGCTCGCGCCCCAGCTCGCGGTGAACGCCGCCGATTCCAGTGCCGGCAAGTTCTGGCAGCCAGGCGGCTTCAAGCGCTTCATCGATGAATCGGCCAGCCACCTCGCCCGCCTCTACGGCGATCCGAAGTCGGCCCAGGCGTTCGCGAACCTGCCGATCGTGATTGTCGGCTACAGCGGCGGCTTCCTGCCGACCGCCTGGAGTCTCGAGGTCGGCGGCATCCCCAACCGCGTCCGCGGCGTGTTCCTGCTCGACGCCGTCTATGGTGAACTGGACAAGTTCGCGTCATGGATCGAGAAAAACCGGTCGGGCTTCTTCGTCAGCTCGTACACCCGGTACACCAGGCGGCACGACCAGGAACTGATGCAGATACTGCGCGACAAGGGCATCGCGATCACCGAGAGCATGGACGGACCGTTGCGGCCCGGCAGCGTCGTGTTCGTGCAGACGCCCGACGGCATCACCCATCGCGATTACGTGACGCAGGCCTGGACCGAACATCCGGTCAAGGAAGTGCTGGTCAAGATGGCGGCAACGCCCGCCCTGACCAGGATCGCCAGCGCACCCTGGTCGGCGAACCGGTAACCGGCGCCCTCCCTCCGTCACTCCCTGATCACGGTCACGCTGGAGGGCACTGATAACTAAATCTTCTTCGGCTTGGTCAGGATCACCGTCGCAAGCGCCAGCGCGACAAAGGCCGCTGCGACATACCCGGACGTATGGAGGAGATCGCGCGCGTAAAGAAAGCCGCCGATCGCCGAACCGATGGCCTGTCCGATATAGAGCACCGACGTATTGAGCGACACCGAGGCGGAGGCGAGCGAAGTGGCTGCGCCCACCAGCCGCACCTGCTGCATGGAATTGGTGGAAGCAAAGCCCAGCCCCCAGATCGCGACGGATGCCATCATCAATGGATAGATTCCGGCGCTCAGCGCCCAGCCGGTCACACCCGCCAGCAATAGCCCCGTGAATAGCACCGACGTTTTCCACGCGCCCCAGGAGTCGACGATGCGGGTTGCGATGGCGACGCCGATGACACCACACACGCCGTAACACGCGAACACCAGCGCGATCGCGTCCGGCCCTGCGCCAGTCAGCCTCGCCAGCAGCGGCCCCATGAAGGTAAAGATTACGAACTGACCGGACATCTGCAGCGTCGTAATGAGCAGCAACGGCAGGATCATCCGGTTCCGGCCGATATCGGCCCATGTCTTGAGATCGACCGGCGCGCCCATCAGCCCGCCCGGAAGACGCCACGCCAGCAGCAGGCAACTCAGCAAACTCGTCACGCCGATGCCGCCATAGGCCGCCTGCCAGCCATAGCGGCTGGCGATGAACGTGATCAGCGGCAAGCCGACCGCCGCCGCCAGCGACCAGCCGAGAAAGATGTAGGCAATGGTGCTGCCGCGCTTTTGCTCCGGCACGATCAGCCCGGCGGTTCCCGCCGCCTGCGGCGTATAGAGCGCGCCGACCGCGAGCATCACCAGGCGAATGATCAGGAGACTCGTGTAATCGGGCGCGAAGGCCGAGGCGATATTGGTGAGCGCGAGCACCGCAAGCGTCGTCACAAGCAAGGTGCGACGGTCGATCCTGGAGGTCAGCCACGCCGTGACCGGCGAACCGACGCACAGCATGATCGCGCCGAAGGTGATCAACAGCCCCGCAGCGCGGATGCTGATGTCGAGACCGGAGGACAATTCGCTGAGCATGCCCGCCGGCGCCAGCACCGAGCAGCCGGTGACGACGTTGCCGAGCATCAAGGCGGTGGGCGCGAAGCGCCGTTCGACGTGGGCGGGCACAGGCACATGTTTCATGCAGATGCATGTAGGCCGCGCCACGCGCCAAAAAAAGGACGCGATACCGGACTATTTGGCATCGCTGCATGAGATTTATTGATTTGACGCCGCCAGGGGCTCCTGTCGGCTGCGGTTTATCGCGCCCTTGTTTGGCAATTTGACCGATTGCGGGAGCCGAATCCCCTGCTATACCGCTGCTTCCCGCTTACCTGCGCTCGTTCGCAGGAGTGAGCTCAAGGAGACGCCAATGCCTGACAGCAATGCACCCGCATCGGGATTCCAATTTGGCCTTGCGAATTTGAAACCGGCCGAACCCGTGCACAAAGTCACCCTCACCTTCCCCGACGGCGCCAAGCGCGAATTCCCCAAGGATACCACCGGCCTCGATATCGCCAGGGGCATCTCGCCCTCGCTCGCCAAGCGCACCGTGGCGATGGCGCTGGACGGCGTGGTCATCGATCTCAACGATCCGATCTCGCACGATGCGAAGATCGAACTGATCAACCGCGAAGACCCGCGCGCGCTGGAACTGATCCGGCATGACTGCGCCCACGTGCTCGCTGAAGCCGTGCAATCGCTGTGGCCGGGCACGCAGGTGACGATCGGGCCGGTGATCGAGAACGGCTTCTATTACGACTTCTTCCGCAACGAGCCGTTCACGCCGGAAGATTTTGCGGCAATCGAAAAAGAAGATGCGCGAGATCATCGCGCGCGACAAACCATTCACCAAGGAAGTGTGGGATCGCGAGAAGACCAAACAGGTGTTCCGCGACAAGGGCGAGGCCTTCAAGGTCGAGCTGGTCGACGCCATTCCCGGCGACGAGCCGATCAAAATCTATTTCCAGGGCGACTGGTTCGACCTGTGCCGCGGCCCGCATATGAGTTCGACCGGCAAGGTCGGCAATGCGTTCAAGCTGATGAAGGTGGCGGGCGCCTATTGGCGCGGCGACAGCAACAATCCGATGCTGACGCGCATCTACGGCACGGCGTTTGCCAAGCAGGAAGAGCTCGATGCCTATCTGAAGCAGATCGAGGAAGCCGAGAAGCGCGACCACCGCAGGCTCGGCCGCGAACTCGATCTGTTCCACTTCCAGGAGGAAGGCCCGGGCGTGGTGTTCTGGCACCCGAAGGGCTGGACCGTGTTCCAGGCGCTGATCGCCTATATGCGCCGCCGCCTGACCGGAGACTACAGCGAGGTCAATGCGCCGCAGATTCTCGACAAGGTATTGTGGGAAACTTCAGGCCACTGGGATTGGTACCGCGAGAACATGTTCGCGGCGCAATCTGCCGGCGACGAAGCCGAGGACAAGCGCTGGTTCGCGCTCAAGCCGATGAATTGTCCGGGCCATGTGCAGATCTTCAAGCACGGGCTGAAGAGCTATCGCGACCTGCCGCTACGTCTGGCGGAGTTCGGTGTGGTGCATCGCTATGAGCCCTCGGGCGCGATGCACGGCCTGATGCGCGTGCGCGGTTTTACGCAAGACGACGCACATGTCTTCTGCACCGAGGCGCAGCTTGCCGACGAGTGTCTGAAGATCAACGATCTGATCCTGTCGACCTACGCGGATTTCGGCTTCGAGGGCGAGCTTACGGTAAAACTCTCGACCCGGCCGGAGAAGCGCGTCGGCACCGACGAGATGTGGGACCATGCCGAACGCGTGATGGCGACCGTGCTGTCGGTAATTCAGGCCAGCGGCAGCAATCGCATCAAGACCGCGATCAACCCCGGCGAGGGCGCGTTCTACGGGCCGAAGTTCGAATACGTGCTGCGCGACGCCATCGGCCGCGACTGGCAATGCGGCACCACGCAGGTCGACTTCAACCTGCCGGAGCGATTTGGCGCATTCTACATCGACGCCGACGGCTCCAAGAAGGCGCCGGTCATGGTGCATCGCGCGATCTGCGGTTCGATGGAGCGCTTCATCGGCATCCTGATCGAACATTTTGCCGGCAACTTCCCGCTCTGGCTGGCGCCGGTGCAGGCCGTCGTAACCACCATCACTTCCGAAGGCGACGAATACGCCAAGGTGGTCGCGGCCGCCGCGCGGCGCGCGGGCCTGCGCGTCGAGATCGACCTGCGCAACGAGAAGATCAACTACAAGGTCCGCGAACATTCACTCGCGAAGATCCCCGCCCTTCTCGTGGTCGGCAAGAAGGAAGCCGAAACCCATTCGGTCTCCGTCCGCCGGCTCGGCAGCGAGGGTCAGAAGGTGATGCCGACGGAGGAAGCGCTGGCCGCTCTCGTCGAGGAAGCGACGCCGCCGGACGTCAAGCGGGCACAGACGGCTTTGTGAGTTTAGAGGCCTACTAGATTGCGCCGCTTGCGAATGGGTCGCGATCATCCGATATGCCGGATGATCGCTTTGCCAAGCACGACCATGGATTATCGATGCCCGACGCCCTTGAACTCCTGAAGATCCGCCGCTCGGTGAAGCCCCGCGACATGAGCGGCCCCGGCCCGTCTGCTGGCGAACTCGACACCATCCTCACCATCGGCGCGCGGGTGCCCGATCACGGCAAGCTGACGCCCTGGCGCTTCATCGTGTTCGAGGGCGAGGCGCGCGCCCGCGCCGGCGAGATCATCGCGCAGGTATTCGCGAAGAAGAATCCGTCGGCCCCGGCCGCCGATATCGAAATCGAGAAACGCCGGCTGATGGACGCGCCGCTGGTGATCGGTGTGGTCAGTTTCACCAGACCGCACCCCAAGGTGCCGGCGTGGGAACAGGAACTATCCGCCGGCGCCAGCGCGATGAATATCGTCAACGCGGCGACGGCGCTTGGTTACGGCGCGTGCTGGCTGACCGGCTGGTTCGCCTTCGACCGCGACGTGCTGGACGGGTTCGGATTGAAGGCGGATGAAAAGCTCGCCGGCTTCATCCATATCGGCACGCCGACGAAGCCCGTTGAGGATCGCCCGCGCCCGGCGCTGACGGATATCGTGACGCGGTTTTAGCCAAGTCGTCATTGCCGGGCTTGACCCGGCAATCCGTCTTTCTTGAAAACGATTCAGCGAAGCATGATGGATGGCCGGGTCAAGCCCGGCCATGACAGATCGCTTTCGTCTCATGCCGCCCTCGACGCCCGCTGGTCAAACCGCGACAAAAGCTCGCCGATCTCGGACGCAGGACGCGCACCGCTGAACAGAAAGCCCTGTACTTCGTTGCAGCCTTCGGCGCGCAGCCAGTCGAGCTGGTCGGAGGTCTCCACGCCTTCGGCTGTCGTTGTGATGTTGAGGCTGCGGCCAAGGCCGGAGATCGCTCGCACGATCGCCACGCAGTCGGATCGCTCCGCCAGATCCTTCACAAACGAACGGTCGATCTTGATCTTGTCGAACGGAAAGCTGCGGAGGTAGCTGAGGCTGGAATAGCCGGTGCCGAAATCGTCCATCGAGATGCTGACGCCGAGCTCGCGCAATTGATGCAGGATCGCCAGATTGGCGTCGGTTTCCGCCAGGAACAGCGACTCGGTAATTTCAAGCTCGAGCCGCCGTGGCGACAGTCCGGAATGCGCCAACGCGGATATCACTACCTGAACCAGGTTGCGGCTGCGGAACTGCACCGGCGACAGGTTGACGGCGACCTTGACGTCCGAGGGCCATTTCACGGCCTCGGTGCAGGCTTCCCGCAATACCCACTCGCCGAGCGCGACGATCAGACCGATTTCCTCGGCGACGGGCACGAACTCCGCCGGCGAGATCATGCCCTTTTCGGGGTGCCGCCAACGCAGCAGCGATTCAAAGCCGCTGACCCGGTCGGCGGCAATATCCACCAGCGGCTGATAGTGCAGCTCGAACTCGCCGTTGGCGAAAGCGCGCCGCAGATCAAGCTCCATGTCGCGGCGTTTCTGCGCTTGCCGGTCCATTTCCCGTTCGAAGAACCGGTGAACGCCACCGCCGTCCGACTTCGCGCGATACAGCGCCATGTCGGCATTTCGCATCAACTCCTCCGAGGTCTCGCCATCGCCGGGCGAAAGCGCGATTCCGATGCTGGCGCCGACGGTCACCTCGATGCCGTCGATGTCATAGCACTCGCTCAGGATATTGATCAGCCGACCCGCGAAATCGCTCGCCTCGTTCGGGGGAGGCGTCGGAGGCCAGCGCGATTGCGAACTCGTCGCCGCCGAGGCGGGCAACGAGATTGTCGCCGCTAACCTCCGCCTTCAGCCGCTCCGCCACCCGCTTCAGCAGGTGGTCGCCCATCGGATGACCGAAGGAGTCGTTGACGTTCTTGAACAGGTCGAGATCGACGCAGAGCACGGCGATGCGCCGGTGGCCCGATTTGCTCCGCTGCAACGCCTCGCGCAGGCGGTCCTGAAAATAATCGCGGTTCGGCAGGTTGGTCAGGCCGTCATGATGGGCCATATGGGCGATCCGCGCCTCGGCCTTGCGGCGCTCGGTGATGTCGACCACCGCCACGAGGTAGCCGTCGCGGCCGTCGAAAGCGACGCGGCGACCGAAGATCAGCACGTGAATCTCGCTGCCGTCGGCCTTGATGTGCCGCCAGTCGCGGCTGGAATGATAGGTATCGCCGAGTTCGCGCAGCGCTTCGCTGTGCGGCGTCCACTCGTCCTCCGGCCAGATCTCGCGAAATTTCATCGACAGGAATTTTTCGCGGGCGTAGCCGTAGTGCTGCACCGCCGCGTCGTTGACGCCGAGAAATTCCATGGTCGCGGCGTCGAACACCCACATCGGCATCGGATTGTTGTCGAACAGAAGACGGAATGAGCGCTCGCGCTGCTTCAGCGCGGTGACATCGGACAGCGTCAGCGACAGCATGTCGCCGAACGCCGTAGCCGCCAGACGCAGGCAGCGATCACCGCTCTCGATCTCGAACTGGTTGCCGCTTCCCTTGCCGACCACCCCGCGCAGGTGCTCGATCACCTCGACCGCGCCAAGTGGATTTTCGCCGACACCAAGCCGCCGCCACAACAGATCGTGCTCCGGCTTCTTCAACAGCCGCGCTGCACCCTGGTTGAGATGAACGATCTGGAAATCGAGCAGCCCGCCGCACGCGTCGCGAATGGCCGCAAGCGACAATACGCCTTCATCGGTCGCCGCGAAAATCGTATCGAGCAGATTGTACTGGTTGCCGCGCTCGTTGACGTAGGCACCGACCAGCGTGCCGCCCCAGCGCGACGAAGTCGGCAGCGCGAGCACGTCGTAGGTTCGACCAGGCCGTCGCGCACGCAATGCGCGGTCGCAAGATAAGGACTGCCGTTCAGCAGCGCATTGGCGGCGGCTTCACCGAGCGCGGTCGCGCAATCCGGCGGCAGCTCGTCCAGGGGAATGTCCTGGCGCTCGTCGTCCAGCCATTGCTGGATGTAGCGCCCCGCATGCGAGACGCCAAGCGCCTGGTTATCGTGCCTGAGGAGCACGATGTGGTCGGCGAGCCTACCGAGACTGCCGAGCATGACGTCTTCGTAGCGAGGCAGCGGTTCGCCGGGACGCAATGCGGCTTGCCATTTGCGCTTCAGGACCGGCACGTCGCCGAACAATTGGCTATTGAATTTTCCCGACGACTTCTTCGCCGCAACCATGATGACGCCCCGCAATGCCTACGCTTGTCGCGGGCGCATCCAAAGTCAGGCGCGCTTAAGGCAATGTAAAAATGCTGCGGGCAACGCGCGTCCTGCGCGATTATGACAGTTATAAGTCACGCGATGGTTAGTGCGCGTTAGAGACTGTGACAGCGCCGTGAATGATCTAGCGTGCGATGACCTCGACCTCGCCGTCGACGCCGTTGACGACGTTGAAGGGCCGCTCGAACACTTTGCCTTCGTTCTTGGCAATCGCACGGTATTCGCCCTCCGATAGCACCACGCGCGGAAAAGCGCCGATCGATTCCTTGATGACGTCGCCGCCCGGCGTAATCACCGACCATGCGGTGTTGGCAAGCGCCTCGCCGCCCCTGTCGCTGACGAGCTTTAGCGTAATCACCGCCGCTCGGTGGGAGACGGTGACGTCCGTCAGCTTGCCGGCCTGCACGCGGATGTCGGAGCGCACCACGGAATTGGCGTCGCCATAGTTGGAGATGATGTAGTAGGTCCCTTCCGGCAGCAGCGCGACGTCGCCGGCGGCGACGTTGGGCAGCAGCGAGGAACGGTCTGCGCCGGCGCCGCCTTCGAACTGGCTGCCCTTGTAGAGCGCGAACGAAATCTGGTTCGGCGGAATCTTGCTGGTGCCGACGCGGCCTTCGATGCGAAGGCCGCCGGCCGGAAGCACGAAGGACTCGCGATCGGTTTCCGATTTCAAGCTAACCGCTCGCACCGCACTGACCAGGCCAAACGCCACGTGAACGACGTAATTGCCGGGCGGCAGCACGATGTTCGGCGTCGCCCCGCGCTCCTCGCGGATCAACTTGAACGTGCCGGTATCGTCGGGCTTGTCGGTGAACACCCGCCACACCAGCCCGCTGTTGATGACCGGCAAATCCTTGCCGTAGCGCGCGGTCAGCGACAGCACCGCCTGCCCTGCGGTCGAGGCGCCCGGCGGCGGCACCACCGGCGGGACCGCGACGATCGACGGCTGTACGATGGTCGGCTGAGTTAGGGGCGCGGGAAACGTTGGGATGGCCCCCGTTCCGGAGGGCGGCGCCAGATTAAGCGCAGGTCCACTTGGAGCATCCGGGACGGAGGCCGGCGGCACCGGCGGCGGGCGGTCGGAGAACATCTGGGCGGAGCCCGAGGCCGGCAGCAGCGAAACCAGCGCCAATGCAAGCGCCAGCGCCAGGAAAAGCCGCCCGGCCCACCCGTATCGACCGATACCGTTACCTCCTGAAGTCATGGGCATGCTTTTCACCGAAAACGCGGCAAATTCAAGCCTCAGATAAGCAAGTTCAGCGCTGGCGGCTAGGAACCGGTGGAAACACCCAATGTTGATCCAGCGGTCGCGGCCCAGTCACAATCCCAGACTAGGCCGCTTTTCGCCGGGCATAAACCATGCATGCAAATCCGCGAGGACAATTCTGGCGCGACCGCGCCGCGGCGAATATCCTACAGGCCGCAGGAGAGAACTGGTGTTGGATAGCTGGATGGGCCGCGGCCAAAATGGCTCCGACGGCCGCGACAAGGTGGGGCTGGGCAGTATCCGCCGGCCGGTGATCGGGCTGGCGCTGGGCGGCGGCGCCGCACGCGGCTTTGCCCATATCGGTATCGTCAAGACGCTGATAGCCCATGGCATCGTTCCCAATGTCGTGGTCGGAACGTCGATCGGCGCCGTGGTCGGCGGCGCCTATGCCTCCGGACATCTCGACACGCTGGAGGAATGGGCGCGCAGCCTGCAGCCGCGAAATATCCTCTCCTATCTCGACATCCGCCTGAACGGCTCCGGCCTGATCGGCGGCGCCAAACTTGCGGCCGAACTCGAGGCCGCTATAGGCCAGAGTTTGATCGAGGACCTGCGACTGAAATTTGCTACCGTCGCAACCGAAGTCCGCACCGGGCACGAGATCTGGCTGACCCATGGCCCGATGGTGGACGCGATGCGCGCCTCCTACGCATTGCCCGGAATATTCTCGCCGGTGCTGGTCGGCGACCGCTGGCTGGTCGACGGCGCCCTCGTCAATCCGGTTCCGGTGTCGGCGGCGCGCGCGCTTGGCGCGGAGATCGTCATCGCCGCCAATCTCTCCAGCGACGTCTTCGCGCATTCCACGACGATCTACTCCCACGGCCCGTCCGCCGGCATGCCGGCATCAATGGTGCCGGCAGCACTGCCCGAACCCGAGCCGCGCAAGCGAGGCATCGGCAAGTTCTTCTCCGCCGAGCGCACAATGAAGCGCGAATTCTTCGGCGGCGGCGGCCGGCCGGGCATTTCCTCCATCATGGTCGACGCCTTCAACATCATGCAGGACCGCATCACCCGCGCGCGGCTTGCGGGCGATCCGCCTGATCTCTTGATCTCGCCCCGCGTCGGGAAGATCGGCTGGTTCGATTTTCACCGCGCCGACGACCTGATCGGCCACGGCGTGCGCGCCGCCGAGCGTGCGATCGAATCGATCCAGGAAGCGGTCCACATTCTGGCGCCGCCTGCGAGCGCGGCCGAGCAGCCCGCCGAAACGCCGGAGAAAGAATAGCAACTACGCCGTCTTGATGTAGTCGCGCAGCGCTTCCTGTTCGGCTTCAAATTCGTGGACGCGTCGCTTGACGATGTCGCCGATCGAAATCAGGCCCACCACCTTGCCGTCCTCGACCACCGGCAAATGCCTGAACTTGCCGAGCGTCATCATTTCCATGATGCCGGCGACGGTGTCGGACTGCCGGCAACTGACAACCTTGGGTGTCATGACCGCGCTGACGGGCTCTTCGAGCACCCTGGCGCCGCGCTCCCCCAACACGCGGACAATGTCCCGCTCGGACAGGATACCCTCGAGATGCCCCTGGTTCATGACCAGCACAGCGCCGATCTTGCGTTCGCCCAGTAGCTTGATCGCGGCTGAAAGTTTGACGTCCGGCTCGACGCTCAGGACATCATGACCTTTGGAATCGAGAATCGCACGTACCGTCATTGTCGCCTCCTGAATCCGTTCGTGCCCCAAGAGCCCGACTTGTTCGCGAGTCTTCAATCAACAGTTCTGCGCCGGTTCGTTTCGGGCGCGGTTGGCAAGCGCGGCTGTCCGTGCACGGCAGCAGGCTTTGGCTTGCGTCACAACTTGCACGGATGATGAATGAAATCGCCCTGCACCGCAAGCGGCGATCAGACGCGGCCCGCTTCGTCCGGCGATGAAGCATCCGCAGCATGCGGCGTCGCACGCGGCGCCGGATCGAACATTGAAAACAACATCAAGCCGGCGAGAAATCCGCCGATATGCGCCTGCCAGGCGACGCTGGCGCCGTCCGCGCCGATCGCAATCGATCCGACGCCGAAGATGATGTTGACGCCGAACCAGATCGCAAGAAATGCCAGCACGCGCGTGTTCCGCAAGGCGCTGCCAAGCGACAGCGCGGGAACCTTTGCCGCGGCGTCCGCATCGCCCCGGCTGAACGAAAGAAAACTGCCCTTCACGAAAGCAAAGCGAATGGCGGCTGCCATGGTGCCGGACACGGAGGCCGAGGCGCCGATCATCGGCGCGATCGCGTGCTCATGGGTGACGAGGTGCGCCAGCGCGCCGGCGGCGGCCGTCACCGCCATGAATACGAAGAACCTGGCAGCACCGAACCGGCGCGCCAGAGCGCTGCCGAACGGCAACAGCCACAGCACGTTGAACCCGATATGGCTGAGATTGGCATGGAGCAGCGAGTAGGTGACGAAGGTCCAGACCTTGGCGCCGGCCCCGCCGGGAAAGGTGATGTCGAGCAGCGTGGAATCGTAGCGCTTCGGAATGAAGCCGAAGACATCGATGGTCCAATTCTCCAGTTCCGGCGGCAGCAACACCCGCAAATGAATGGCCGCAATCAGCGCGATATAGGCCGTCAGCGCGCCCGGCAGCGTCAGGATCGGCTCGCGGGGTGCATCCTCTGAGGATTCAGGCTGGGATTCCAAGGGGTCCGGACCTTGCAAGGGCGTCTGGGGCTATCGGCCCAGATAGGCGGCTTTGCCCACCCCGTGCAAGTGCACAATGGCCAAAGAAAAAGGAGGACGCTGAGAACGTCCTCCCTTGTCTTGCTGGCCTTTTCGCGCCCCGGAGCCGGGATCACGTCCCGAGCCGTCCCGCGCGATGACCAAACTGTTTGAAGCCACCTGTGTACCAACCGCACCGGTAATCCAGAGATAAGCCGGCGTTGCCTGATGCGTTCCACTCTACGCAGCCCGCATCGGGATCGCCAATCCCATAGTTAATTTAACGTTAACAACGCAAAGCCGCGCCTGCCGCGGCCAAATCGCGTCCCCGGGCATGGACGCTGCAAAGCCTGTCCTGCACAACGAACAAGGGACGGCGCGTGCACAAAAGCGGGACAGATGTGTCCCGCCAAGGCCCGCCGGGGCAAGGATCGAGCATGAAACACCCATCGAGTCGCGAGTTTTTCGCCTATTGGGACGCGAAACGCGGCGATGCGCGTGCTCCGGACCGTAGCGAGATCGAACCAGGTGCGGTGCGCGAACTGCTCGGCGACATCTTCGTGCTGTCTTACGACAACGACGCCGGCTACCCGTTTCGCGTCGCCGGGACGCGGGTCAGTGCCCTGCTCGGCCGCGACCTGAAGGATGCGAGCTTCTCCGCGCTGTTTGGGCCGGACAGCCGCCGCGAGATCGAGGACATCATCAGTTACGTCGCCGAAGAAATGCTGGCGGCGATTGCCGGTATCGCCGCAACCACGGAAGACGGCACAACCGCGCATCTGGAGTTGCTGCTGCTGCCGTTCAACAACCGGGCGCATGCGCCGATCAGCCTGACGGGGCTGCTGGCGCCGTTCGAAAGCGATCTCGGCACGATCTCCGATTTCAAGGTGACATCGTGGCGCTACCTGCACCGGCCGCAAAAGTTCGTCCCGCGCGCGTTGCGCAAGCTCGCGGTCGCACGCGGCTTCATGGTGTATGAGGGCCTGCGGTAAGCACGGACCAACCGGTCCGCCGGACGTCACATGCGCAGCTCACGCGTAGCACATGGTCACGCTGGACCGTGCCGCAAAAACGACCCACAGAAGCCTCCAAAAAAAGCACCGCGAAGCATTGTCTAAATGCGAGGCGTCAGGCAGGGTCGCCTCGCGACGTGGAGCCGGGCCACATCAGCCGAATAGTACGCACCGAGAGCGATTTCGGAGGCGGTGAATTGGCGTAACCTCGGAGATCTAGAATGCCTTTCAAGAAACTGTTGCTTGCCGCCGCACTTGCCACTGCCGCGGTGGCGACGCAGGCCCATGCCGACGTCCTCGACTCCATCATGAAGTCCAAGGTGATCAAGATCGCGGTGCCGCAGGATTTTGCGCCGTTCGGCTCCGCCGGCCTCGACCTCAAGCCGCAGGGCTACGACATAGACATGGCCAATTTGATCGGCAGGGAGCTCGGGGTGAAGACCGAGATCATCCCGGTGACCAGCGCCAATCGCATTCCGTACTTGCAGACCAACAAGGCCGATCTCGTGATCTCCAGCCTCGGCAAGAACGAGGAGCGCGAAAAGGTCATCGACTTCTCCATCGCCTATGCACCGTTCTTCTCCGGCGTATTCGGCACCAAGGCGATCACGGTTTCGAGCGCGGCTGACCTGAAGGGCAAGACCATTGGCGCTACCCGCGGCGCGATCGAAGAACAGGCGCTGACGGCCTCCGCGCCGCCGGACGCCACGGTCAAGCGTTTCGAGGACAACAACGCCACGATCGCTGCGTTCGTCTCCGGCCAGGTCGATCTGATCGCAACCGGCAACACGGTTGCGGCTGCGATCGCCGAAAAAGTCCCGGCCCGCGCGCCAACACTGAAGTTCGTGATCAAGGACAGCCCCTGCTATGTCGGGCTCAACAAGAACGAGCCGGCGCTGCTGGCCAAGGTCAACGAGATCATCACCAAGGCGAAGGCGTCAGGCGATATCGCCAAATTGTCGGAGAAGTGGCTGAAGGCGCCTTTGCCGCCCGGCTTCTAGGCGCCAAGCGACGGGGCGCCCGCGGTGACCTACAAGCTGCAATTCGCCGAACTGCTGCCCTACTGGAACGTGCTCTTGCAGGGCCTGACCTTCACGATCGTGCTGACGATCGTGTCGACGGTGGCCGGTATCGCCGTCGGCACCGCCGGCGCCTCGGCGCGCACGTTCGGGCCGGCATGGCTCGGCCGCATCGTTGCGGTCTATGTCGAATTGATCCGCAACACGCCGTTTATCGTGAAACTGTTCTTCATCTTCTTCGGCCTGCCGGCGCTCGGTCTGAAACTCAGTGAAACCACCGCTGCCTTCCTCGCCATGGTGATCAATCTCGGCGCCTACTCGACCGAAATCATTCGCGCCGGCATCGAGGCGGTGCCGAAGGGCCATATCGAGGCCGGCCTCAGCCTCGCCATGACCAAGTGGGAGGTGCTGCGCCGCATCGTTCTCAACCAGGCGTTTCGCAAGATCTATCCGGCGCTGTCGTCGCAGATCATCATCGTCATGCTGGGTTCGGCGGTGGTGTCGCAGATTTCCGCGGAAGACCTGACCTATGCCGCGAACTTCGTGGCGTCGCGAAATTTCCGGAACTTCGAAGTCTATCTGCTGGCGGCGCTGGCCTATCTCCTGCTCGCGATGCTGGCGCGTTCGCCGCTGCGCGCGCTCGGCCGCGTCATCTTCAAGGCGAAGTGAACCATGCTGCAGTTCAGCTTCTGGGACATTCTATCGAACCTCTTGATCGCCACGCAGTGGACGATCGTGCTGTCGATGATCGCGTTTTTCTGCGGCGGCATCGTCGGCCTGGTGCTCTTGTTCATGCGCACCTCAGGGATAGCGCCGCTCGAGTGGTTCACGAAAATTTACATCGAGTTCTTCCAGGGCACGCCGCTGCTGATGCAGCTGTTCCTGTTCTTCTTCGGCATCGCGCTGTTCGGCGTCGAGGTCTCACCGTGGATGGCCGCGACGCTGGCGCTGACGTTCTGGACCAGCGCGTTCCTGACCGAGATCTGGCGCGGCTGCGTCGAGTCGATACCGAAGGGGCAATGGGAGGCTTCCTCCAGCCTCGCGCTCAGCTACATCGAGCAGATGCGCTATGTCATCCTGCCACAGGCCTCGCGTATCGCGGTCGCGCCGACCGTGGGTTTCTCGGTACAGGTCATCAAGGGCACAGCGCTCGCCTCGATCATCGGCTTTGTCGAATTGACCAAGGCCGGCACCATGCTCAACAACGCGACCTTCCGGCCGTTCCTGGTCTACTCGCTGGTCGCGCTGATCTACTTCTGCCTGTGTTTCCCGCTGTCCTGGTGGGCGAAGAAAATCGAAGGACGCCTCAATGTCGCTCGTTAGCATTCGTGACGTCAGGAAGAGTTTTGGCCCGAACGAGGTGCTGAAAGGCGTCTCGCTGGACGTCGCCAAGGGCGACGTGGTGGCGATCATCGGCCGCTCCGGCTCGGGCAAGAGCACTCTCTTGCGCTGTATCAATGGGCTGGAGACCTATCAATCCGGCTCCATCCTGGCCGACGGGATCGAAGTCAGTGGCGCCAATACCAATCTGCGCGAGCTGCGCCGCCATGTCGGCATGGTGTTCCAGCAGTTCAACCTGTTTCCCCATTTGACCGCCGCCGAGAACGTCATGCTGGCGCCGACCGTCGTCAACAAGGTGTCGAAGGCGGAAGCGCGCGCGACCGCGGCCGAAGTGCTGGCGAAGGTAGGGCTTTCGGAAAAAATGGATGCCTATCCGAGCGAGCTCTCCGGCGGCCAGCAGCAGCGCGTCGCCATTGCCCGTTCGCTCGCGATGCGGCCGAAGGTGCTGTTA
This sequence comes from Bradyrhizobium sp. TZ2, assembly GCA_043099345.1. Lineage (GTDB taxonomy): Bacteria > Pseudomonadota > Alphaproteobacteria > Rhizobiales > Xanthobacteraceae > Bradyrhizobium. Next base: position 6,475,165 of record CP170752.1, read on the forward strand.
TGCGACGAGATCACTTCGGCGCTCGACCCGGAACTGGTCAACGAGGTGCTCCGCGTGGTCGAGCAATTGGCGCGCGAGGGCATGACGCTCATTCTGGTGACGCATGAAATGCGCTTCGCCCGCGACGTCGGCACCAAGCTCGTCTTCATGCACCACGGCAAGGTGCATGAAGAAGGCGTGCCGAAGGAGGTCTTCGCCGCCCCGCGAACGCCGGAATTGCAGCAGTTCGTGGGTCAGGTCGGCTGAACATCGCCGTCAGCGCCCGCTGAATCGCGCCGCGCGCTTTTCAAGAAAAGCATTACGCCCTTCAACCGCGTCGGCACTAAGACGGATCTCCGCCTGCGTCTCGATCTCGCGCCGGAACTGATCGGCATAGGTGGAATGTTCGCTCTCCTCGACCAGGCGGCGTGTCGCGACCAGCGCGCGGGTCGGGCCGTTCGCAAGCTTGCGCGCCAGCGCCAGCGCGCCGTCACGCAACGCCTCGTCATCGAACACTTCGCGGACCAATCCCCATTCCTTGGCCTGATGGGCCGTGAGGGGCTCGTTGGTCATCATCAGTTCGAGCGCGCGTTGCCGGCCGACAAGTCGCGGCAACAGCCAGGTCGAGCCCAGATCAGGCACCAGCGCGATGCGGCTGAACACCTGGATGAAACTTGCCGAGCGCGCAGCGACGATCACGTCGCCCGCCATCGCAAGGCTGAACCCGCCGCCCGCCGCCACGCCATTGACGGCAACCACGACCGGCACACGGCATTCGCGCAGCGCCCTGAACGTCGGCCAGTAATACTTCATCACGCCGGCAGCGATGTCGTCGCCGAGGATCTGTGCGGCCTTCAGATTTTGTCCCGAGCAAAAGCCGCGGCCGGCGCCCGTCAGCACTAGCGCCCTCACCTGCGGATCATCCGTCATCTCGGCGATGGCGATCGCAAGGTCGCCCAACAGGTCGGGCGTCATCGCATTCAGGCTCGCCGGCTCATCCAAGGTCAGCACGCCGACGCTGTCGTCGCGTTCCCGCTTCACTCCCGGCATTACGCAATCTCCGTTTGCAGGTATTTTTGGCCGGCCCGACCGGGCGCGACAATAATCCTAATGGTACCGAAACAATGCAGCGAAGAACAATCGCCTTCTGCTGGCTTGACCGGAATCGGTGTTCCCAGAGATACTTGGGCGATTGGAACTGAGTTATGTTTGAGATCGGTATTTTCTGCGTGATTTTTCTCGCGGTATCCTATTGGGCGGTGCTCTGGCTGATGGGACGGCGCGAGGATGTACTGCACGGCGAGTTTGTCGAAAGCGACCGGCACGCCGATGAACCCGTGCGACCCAATTTTCCGGAGCGCCCAGTCTTGCCGAAGCGCCCTGTTCGACCGGTCTTCCCCGAGCGTCCCGTTCAAGCTGCCGGTCAAGCCAATGCCCCAGAGCAACCGGCGTTCCGACAGGAGCGGCTGGAGTCGCTGCTGAACACGATCAAGCAGGATCTCAATCAGCTGGTGCGGAAATAAAAGGCGGCAACAGCCTTCGCTCGTTCGGCGAATTGTTGATAAGAGTACCGGGCGTCGATTTGCAGATCGACGTCGCAATCTCAAACTGCGCGGCAACATTGGGGATGAGCGTTGCGAAATCGCTGGGGCATTCTCGCCGTTCTGTTCGCCGTCCGCCTTACCATGGGATTCCAGTTTCAGAGCGTCGCCGCCGTGGCGCCGCTGCTCGGCAGCCAGTTCGGCTTCAGCCTCGCCGACATCGGAATTCTGATCGGACTCTATTTCACGCCGGGTGTGGCGCTGTCATTGCCGGGCGGCGCGATCGGCCAGAGATTCGGCGACAAGGCTACCGTGCTTGCCGCGTTGTTGCTGATGCTGATCGGCGGCCTTGCAATGGCGCTTTCGAATTCCTGAACGTGCAGTTCGCGGGGCGGCTGATTGCCGGTGCCGGAGGCGTGCTGCTCAATGTTCAAATGTCGAAGATGGTCGCCGACTGGTTCGCGGGCCGCGAGATCGCGACTGCGATGGCGATCTTCATCAACTCATGGCCGGCCGGCGTCGCGCTCTCGCTGCTGGTACTGCCTGGCATCGCCACCGCCTATGGCGTCAGCGCGGTCCATCTCGCCGTCGCTGCGCTGATCGCGCTTGGCATCCTCGCCCTGGCTGCGTCCTATCAGTCGCCTCCAAATATCGTGAGCGCGATTGCCGCTTCCAAGCCGCTCGACCGTCACGCGGTGATGGCCGTGAGCGTAGCCGGCCTGATCTGGGGCCTGTTCAATGTCGGCTTCGCAACGGTTTTCAGTTTCGGTCCATCGCTGCTGGTCGAACGCGGCTGGTCGATCACCGCGGCGGGATCGGCCATCAGCATCGCCCTGTGGATTGCCGTGCTCTCCGTCCCCTCAGGCGGAGTGCTGGCAGACCGGACCGGCCGCCCGCAAGCCATCCTCGCAGTCGGCTGCATCCTGTTTTCATTGCTTCTGTTGGCTTTCACGCGGAGCAGCGCAGTGGTGCTCGTCGTGATCGGGCTTGGATTGATGGGCGGCTTGCCGGCCGGGCCGATCATGAGTCTTCCCCGCGCGCGTGCTGCAGCCTGCGACCCGCGCCATCGGCATGGGTATCTTCTTCACCGTGTTCTACGCCGCGATGATGCTGGGACCGATCGTGGGCGGCGCCTGCGCCAAATGGAGCGGCAGCGCGGCCGCCGCATTCGACTTCGGCGCAGCGATGCTGCTCGCCTGCCCAGTATTGCTTTGGGGATTTAACCGCATTGCAGCGACGCGGCCCGCCGCCGCGTGAATGCCCGCACCTCATGCAACCGCCGATAACACATCGTTAACCCTGTCGGCCTTAGGGTCTTCCTGACGCCGAAGGACCGGCTGTCTGGTGGCGAAGATGTCGTTTGCGCAAAAGAAATCATCCACTGTCCCGGCCGCCCAGGAGCGACGGCGCTTTCAGCGCGTCAAGGTCCACCTGCTCGGCCGCTACATGCTGCCCGACCGCCGCGAGTTTCCTTGCCAGATCATTAATATGTCGCCGGGCGGATTGGCCCTGCTGGCGCCCGGCATCGGCAATGTCGGCGACCGCGTGATCGCTTATCTCGACCATATCGGCCGGGTCGAGGGCAAGATCACGCGCATCATCGACAATGGTTTCGCCATGACGGTCGGCGCTACCGCGCGCAAGCGCGACAAGCTCGCCGCCCAGCTCACCTGGCTCGCCAACCGCGATATCCTCAATCTGCCGGAAGACCGCCGCCACGACCGTATCATACCGCGCAACCCAATCGCGCTGCTGACGCTCGAGGACGGCAGCAAGATGACCTGCCGCATTATCGACCTGTCGTTGTCCGGCGCCGCCATTGCCGCGGAAAACCGCCCGCCCCTGAAATCGCTGGTCATGCTCGGCAAGGTCCAGTCGCGTGTGGTGCGAAATCTCGAAGAAGGCTTCGCGCTCGAGTTCGTCCACGAGCAGATTGCCGAGACGCTCGAAGACGCGGTTACCGCGCGGTAAAGCGCGAGCCGCCCCAAAATCCCCTTTCCAGGCCTTGGAAGGCGGCGTCCGCGCTGCCGGATGCCGCCTTTGCGCCGCTTGACGCCTGCGAAAGCCGGTTAATACGGGCGGCTTTTGCGCACACATCCGCTACCGCTGCAATGCCGCGGCCGTTAATGCATAAAATTTGAATCAATTGCAGTTGTTTCAAATTTTAGTCGAATTCGATTCAAGTATAGATCGAATTAGCCGCAGCTTTTACTTGCATTCACGTCAAATGTACTTGCCTGACTTAGCGGCGGCGCAAAACCTTTGTGTGAAACGTGGTCCCAACAAGAAACGGGGGCCACAATGTTTTTCAGGGGACAGGGAAAGGGACTGGCGGTCATCGTCATCCTGTTGGGAATGAGCGTCTCGGCGAAAGCCGGCGATGTTCTCTATGCCAGCCTGGGCGAGACCGCGCGTCCGCCGATCGGTTGGGTCGAATTCTGCGCCGAACACTCCGGCGATTGCCGCGGCGGCGCGTCACAACCGCGCGACATCGTGATGTCGCAGACGGCGTGGCGGGATTTGGTTCGGGTCAACAAGTGGGTCAACGAGACCATCAAGCCGATCACCGACATGGATCATTGGGGTGTGATCGAAAAATGGTCGTTGCCGACGGACGGTTACGGCGACTGTGAGGACTATGTGCTTCTGAAGCGCAAGATGCTGATCGACGCCGGATGGCCGCGCGAAGCGCTGCTGATCACAGTGGTGCGCGACAAGAAGGGCGAAGGCCACGCGGTGCTGACCGTCAAGAGCGACAAGGGCGAGTTCGTTCTCGACAACCAGAACGAAACCGTCCTGGCCTGGACCGATACCGGCTACCGCTTCGTCAAGCGTCAGTCGCAGAGCGATCCCAATGTGTGGGTCTCGCTCGGTGACAACCGCCCTGCGGTCGCTACCGCCAGCTCACGCGATCAATAAGGGCAGAGGATTTTACGAACCCGCGATCCGGTCACATCCCCACCCCTCCCCGTCCCAGACCGGTTCGCGCGCGGCCAGGCTTCCCCCAAAGCCTGGCCGCACCTTTTTTGGGATGCTGGTAGTTCGAAACTACGCCGCCAGCGCCACGCGCGACGTCGATTTTTGCCGCATCGGCTTGCCGCCAGGCGGTCCGGGCGGCTTGCGGTCGAGCATCGAGAGCGCTTCGAGAACTTCGTCGATCGTCACCACGCGCTTCGCGCCCACCAACTCGCGCAGCGCGGGATTCGACGTCACTGCCGCCGCGTCGGATGCCCAGGACGCAAGAATGGCGCGCTTTTCGCTTGTCGAAAGCGTGGCATCGGCGACCACATCGCGCGGGTGATCGAACACAGTCGCGGGGTGCAGCACGGCATTCAGGTCAACAACGTTGTCTGCTTGGTCGATCATCGATGTGTCCTCCCCAAAGGTGGAAATGCGACGGGCTTAAGCCGCCTTCGCCTCGATCTGTTTGACGTTGTCCGGCACCGTACCGTTGATCGCGATGCGGCGCGGCTTCATCGCCTCCGGGACTTCCCGGAACAGTTCGATCCGCAGCAAGCCGTCCTCGAAGGAGGCGCTCTTCACCTGCACATGATCGGCAAGGCTGAACTGGCGCTTGAAGGGGCGCGCGGAGATACCCTGGTAGAGATATTCGCGCTGGCCTCTTTCGGCCTTGCGGCCCTCGATCGTCACCGTATTCTGCTCGGCCGTGACGGAAATCTCGTCGGTCGAGAAGCCGGCGACGGCGAGCGAGATCTGATAGCGGTCTTCGCCCAGCCGTTCGATATTGTAGGGAGGGTAGTTGTCCTCGCCCGCGCGGTGCGCGGTTTCGACGAGGTCGAAAAGGCGGTCGAAGCCGATCGTCGAGCGCCAAAGCGGTGTGAAGTCGTACGTGCGCATAGCCAAATCCTCCATAGAGCAAGTTGGATACGAGCGGCACCGGACACGACCGGTGCCCGTCTCAAGGCCGGGCCCATCAGGCGCCCGGACCGCCCTGCGGCGGCAGCAAAAAATTGGAAAACCGCGATTTGGTTTCAAGGGGCCGCGGAAAAATTTTTGAGCTACATTTTAGGTCCGATTTTTGGATCTCATGCTCGGCCGGAAATTTTTTGCACCGCACGAATGGTGTGCGATGATGGCGGGCGCACCGGGAGAACGCACCTTGGCCCATAGCGAGATCGACGCCATCCGCGCATTGCTGGGCTCGAAGCCTCGGCCGGTGGGTTGGTCCGAGCGGCGGCAACGTCTGGACGAAGTCGGATCGACCTGGCCGCCCGCAGACGATGTGCAATGCGACGCCGTCGATTGCGACGGCGTGCTCGGTGAATGGTCCGTCGTACCCGACAGCGACCCGTCGCGCGTGCTGTTGTATTTCCACGGTGGCGGATACTGCTCGGGTTCGATCGTCAGCCATCGCCGCATGGTGACGGAGGCCGGACGGGCGGCACGGATGCGCACCCTCGCGATCGACTACCGACGCGCGCCCGAACATCCCTATCCTGCCGCGCATGAGGATGCGCTCACGACGTGGCGCTTCCTGCGCAGGCAGGGCATTCCGGCAACAGCGATCGCGGTGGGTGGCGACAGCGCTGGCGGTAACCTGACGCTCGCCCTGATCAGCCGGTTGCACGCAGATGGCGAGGATCTGCCGGCCTGTGCCTGGCTGGTCTCGCCCTGGACCGACCTCACGATGTCCGGCGCAACGCTTGAGACCAAGGACGCCGTCGATCCGCTGATCCACACGGCCTACCTTGCCGAGCTCGCGGACGCCTATGCGCCGCCCTCCGTCGATCGCAGGGATCCCCTGATTTCGCCGCTGTTCGCCGACCTCGCGAGCTTTCCGCCAATCCTGATCCAGGTCGGATCGGCCGAGACATTGCTGGCGGACGCCACCCGGCTTGCCGCGGCCGCGGGCGCCGCCGACGTCGATGTAATGTTGCAAATCTGGGCGCATATGATCCACGCCTGGCCGGTCTGGAATGCTAAACTCGAAGACGGCCGCCGTGCGCTGGCATGCGCCGGGCAATTCGTACGGGCGCATATCCGCTAGCTCCGACCGCGACAGTCTCGCAGACGCGCCCGTAAAGCCCTTCCAACTCGCCCGAAGAGCCATTTTTTGAGTGTTTTTCCTGGAATCCACCACTAGGCCGGCAAATCCCGGGTTTTAGGGCCGCTGGGCCTGTGCTATTTGGAAACATTGAATCACGTCCGGATTTGGAGTCGCATGATCGAACTCGCCCCCCGGAGTGCCAGCCCCATCGCATGGTTCGGCGGACAGCCGATCGCGATCGCCGCGGCAGCCTTGGTCGTTGTCGTGGTTGGAACAAGCTCCATCGCCCTCTGGCGCGCCTATACCGGCACTGCGCCCGAAACCGATCGCGCGGTAGTAGCCCGGCAGTTGCAGGCGCGTACCGCGCAGGCGTCCGAACAGCTCGTCGAAAAGACCAAGGGCCTCGAAGCAACCCAGCAGGAATCGATCGACCAGCTGCAAGTGGTGCAGGATCAGCTGCTGACCGTGCGCCGCCTGCTCGCCGCCCAGCAGATCGATACCAAGAAGCTTTCCGAGCAGGTGGGAACGCTGACCGAGGCGATCGACGGGCTGGCGGCAATCCTTTGCCAGCGCGCGAGCCTCCGAACCCGCTGCCGATTCCGCGCCCCGTACACGGTCGGCTAAGGCAAAGCCCCGCGCGACCAGAAGCGCTAACCGCACCCGCGCCAAGCGCGGCTGACCAAAACCGCAGATCTTCCAATGTTCTGCCGGCTCCGAACGCGACTTGGCGTGACCGGTCGCGACCAGCCGGCGCCGCCGCAAACGCCCCGCCGCATCAAGGACGCGGTTTCGGCAATTTTTCTCCACCGAGTGTGAACTGGTTCACATATGCCCGTGAGATTCGCGGGCATCGTGAAGTTCACCGGATGGCGTGAGCCGATTTCAATATCCGGGGCTGGCAAGGTCGTTGACGGTATATTGCGTCGACGGCCTTGTTCTTTTGTCCTGCTTCCACGCGCCCCATCGCAGGGTAGCGGCCGAAATGCCTACTCAGGTGCAGCAGGTGCAAGACATCCACATCCGGTACTGAGCCCAAGCGAATTGCTCGCCTGCCGTCGGCAGAAGCCGGCATGCTGCGTAGCGTGCGGCTATGCTCTCGAGATCGCCTACCCGAGGCGATCGCTGTGCCGACGCGGCTTGGACATCGCCTGCTCCATTTCCCAGAGCAGCCAGACGATGGCCGTACCAAGTGCAACCACGACAGCGAGAAACAGCAACGTCAATGCCGGGACTGAGAGCATGGTCAACATCCCTGATGCGAGGCAGGCGGCTTAGCAGCGAACGTAGTTCTACGGCAGCCTCGGGATGGAAATGCCGAGGTCGCGCTACTTGTCCACCCGTGATCTTAAGCCCGAAGGCTCGACGATTTCGGCGTCGGGTCCTCACGGATCCCGGGGCATTCCTGGCGAGACAAGTCTAGGACGAGTTCCCGGAGTTGGCGTGGCCTATCTTGCTCGGCTCTCCGCGACCGGACGCCGCACACCGGACGATATCAGCAGCCGCTGCAGATGCCCTTCAGCTTGCGATCGATCGTCTTGTTTTCTTCGTTGATCGCAGCGTCGACCTCCTTCTCCGTGCCCGTTGCTGCCCCCGTCGCCGAGCCTGTCGTGACGCCTGACGACTGTGCTGTTCCGGCGCTGTTGGTACCTGGCGGCGGCGAGGCGAGCCTGGACGAACTCCCCGCGCCACTGGGATCCTGGCCCGTATTGCTCAATCCGCCCGGGTTGGCGGGGCCGGAGGGAACCCCGCTTATGCCTGATGTGCCCGTGCCTGCAGATCCTGCGGATCCCGCGCTCGGCGAGCCGGCGGCGCTGCCGCTGCCGGCGGACGGTCCACCGGTGCTCTGCGCGAACGAGGTGACCGGGGATATCAGGATGGCGATCGCCGTGACGGCGGTGGTTGCAGAAGCCCTGTTCATTGCAATCTCCTTTTATGGGGCAACGACTGCGCGCAGGCCTTGGTTCCGGAACGATTTCCGTCGTTCGTCATTGCCTAGCTATCCGCCCGATCTCTGGAGCCTATGGCAGTTGCGCAAATTGATCGCCTTCGACGACGACACGCTCGACAAGCTCACCCAGCTTGCGCGCGACCGGATGGCGACGTTTCAGGAATTGGCCGATGAAGCCTTTGCGGACCTGCTCAAGAAGCACGGCATTCCCATCGATCTGAAGGACGCGTTGCGAAAAAGCACAAGGCTTTCGACAGCCGCGACACCGAAGAAAGCGAGATCGAAGCCCCAGAAGGCTGCGTCATGACCCCCGATGCCGATCCGTTCGAGCAAGGTCAACGGGCCGCACGCGCGAAGCTTCCGGCGGAAGCTAATCCTTATCAGGATGGCAGCGAGCAACATGCGCTCTGGGCTGCCGGCCACGAGAAGGTTGCCGGAGCGATCGAGGCGAACGAGGGCGACGACACTTGAGCGAATCTTTGCGTGAAGGCTGTCACATGCTTGCGACGGCTCAGCCGATCTTCTTCAGTCCGTTTTTGAATCGCGGCCCGTTGATGGCGTAGAACTGCGCCGCGCTTCCCATCGCCGTCACCTGCTCGGGCGACAATGTGCGGATCACGCGGGCTGGCGAACCGATGATAAGGGAGTGCTCAGGATACTCCTTGCCTTCGGTAATGACTGATCCTGCGCCGACGATGCTGCCGCGGCCGATTCTCGCGCCGTTCATGACGATCGAGCCCATCCCGACGAGCGCGTCGTCTTCGAGGGTGCATCCGTGCAGGATGACGTTGTGGCCTACGGTGCAGTTCTTGCCGATCGTCAATGGAAATCCGCGGTCAGTGTGGCAGGTCGAATTGTCCTGCACGTTGGCGCCTTCGCCGATCTCGATCCACTCATTGTCACCGCGCAACACCGCACCGAACCACACGCTGGCCGAATTCAAAAGGCGCACCTTGCCGATCACGACGGCCGTATCGGCGATGAAATAGTTTCCGGACGCTGGAAGCTCAGGTCCCTGCCCGTCGAGTTCGTAGATCGCCATAACAAAAAGGTCTCCGTTTACGGAGACCTTGGCATAGCCGCTGGCGCGTGATCAAGCGAGGCGACGGCCCGGCCTCAGGCCAGGACGCCCGCGGCACGCAGCGTCATCAGGAAGAACGTGCCGGACATCAGGCTCCAAAAGCCTGAAAGCACGGTCGCCATCATCACGAACTCGAAGCGGCGGCGCTCGATCCTCGCGCCGCGCAGCGTGTTGCGCATGATGATGAAGGGCGCTGCAAAAACCAGAAACGGGACCGCGGCAAACGTCTTCGGCGCCACACCTTCCCCGAGCAACCCGAACCCTGCCGGCCGCGCCGCCAGCGCCTGATAGCCACTGGCCAGGGCGCCGGCGATCGCAAAGCCGATGCCAAGGGCAAACAGGGAATTCAACGCATCGGGCGACATAGAAACCATCCGCTACTCAACAAACCGCGCCCTGCTTTCGCAAAAACGCTGCCCAGCCGCTACCGTATCCTTAAGGAGAGGTTAACGACCGGGCGCCGCAATCTCATTTGCGCATGGCTCAAGGCCGCGCGACTCCCGGGAAATCATGCATGAATCCTGCGGCCCATGGCATATTCGCACGGTGATTCGGCGCTAGAGGCTGATCCGGCAGCGCTGCAACCGATGTTCTATTCATGACTTTGCTTTATTCATGACCCTGCTTTCGACGGCCCAGCACATCGCCCGCGACACGCGCAAGGACCCGCGCTCGCACATCATCCTTATCGCGGTCGCGGCAACCATCGCCGCCGGCGCCATTGCGTTGGTCGCCTATTTGCTGTGGCCGACCTGGGGAGCGCGTTCGGCAAGCGCTCCGTCCCGCTTGCCGGTCAGCGTCGGCGCGACGCTGTTCAACGTGCCGACATCCGCCGTCCGCCGCAAAATCCAGCGCCATTCCGGCCCGCAAGAGCGCGTTGACCTGAGTTTCCTCTTCCCGTCACTCGAACCGCCGGAGGCGCCGAAACACGTCAGCGCCGACACGGTCGAGGAGAAAGTGCAGCCGATCGACCGGATCTTCCTGTCGATATCAGCTCATCACGACACGCTGGCGCCCGACATGCGCGTCCGCACGATTTACCCGCGCTACTTCGAGCAGGCTTCAACGCTGGCAGAAGACGGCTTGACGATGCGCGCGTTTCGCGATGGCTCGCCCTACGCAAACGAGGACCTGTTCTCCGCCAGCGCACCGAGCTTCAACGCGCGCTGCATGCGCGATGGTCTGACGCCCGGCATGTGCCTGAGCGAGCGCCGCGTCGACGGCGCCGACCTGACTTTTCGCTTTCCACGTAGCTGGCTCATGCAGTGGCGCGATGTCGCCAATGCGATGAACCGTTTGACGGTGCAGATGCAGGGGCCGAAGGGTTAGCTCCGGCTCGCAGCAATCATTAAACCCTCATGGTGAGGAGGCGCCAACGGATCCGCGCGTAGCGCGGCCCGATGACAGGCTCCGCGCCGTCTCGAACACGAGGCCCCACTAGTGCCATTCATCCTTCGAGACGCCGCTGCGCGGCTCCTCAGGATGAGGTCTGCTAATTGTGGCGCGACCGCGCCCTACCCGACGTCAGCCAGATCTTCCTCGAGAATGGCCATCTGAAACTGGAAGGAACGATCGTCGTCCTCGTCATCGACGAACAAAACGCCGATGAACTCCTCCCCGATATAGACCTCCGCGGAGTCGTCCTTTTTCGGGCGCGGCACGACGCGGATCTTGGGATTGCCGAATACGCGCTTGAGATAGGCGTCGAGCTTCCTGACTTCCTGAACGTCCACGGCGGTCTCCAATCGGATCAATGGTTTTCCGCGAGGTTTTTAGGACGAGACGGCGTAGTCCGCCAGCCGTAACTTCACAAAGATAGCGGGCAAAACGTGTGGAAAATCAAAGCCCGATCGCGCCGAGCATCTGGTCCATGGTGCGTGACGGCTCGGCGCAGCCGGCTTCGCCCACGATCTTGGCCGGAACGCCGGCCACGGTGACATTGTGGGGCACCGGCTTGACCACCACCGAGCCCGCGGCGATCCGCGCGCAATGGCCGATCTCGATATTGCCGAGAATTTTCGCCCCCGCGCCGATCAGCACGCCGTGGCGAATCTTCGGATGGCGGTCCTCGTTCTCCTTGCCGGTGCCGCCGAGGGTGACGCCGTGCAGGATCGAAACGTCGTCCTCGATCACAGCGGTCTCGCCGCAGACGAAGCCGGTCGCGTGGTCGAGGAAAATGCCGCGGCCGATCACAGCGGCGGGATTGATGTCGGTCTGAAACACCGCCGATGACCGGCTCTGCAGGTAATAGGCAAAATCCTTGCGGCCCTTTCGGTAGAGCCAGTGCGCCAGCCGATGGGTCTGCAGGGCATGGAACCCCTTGAAGTAGAGCAAGGGATCGATGAAGCGCGAGGTTGCGGGATCGCGGTCGTAGACCGCGACCAGATCGGCGCGAAACGCGTTGCCCAGATCGGGCTCGTCGCGCAGCGCCTCGTCATAGGTCTGGCGGATCAAATCGCCCGACAGCGCCGAATGATCGAGCCGCTCGGCAAGGCGGTGCACCACCGAGTCTTCCAGGCGTTCGTGATGCAGCACGGTCGAATAGATGAAGGAAGCAAGCTCGGGCTCGCGGCGGACGATGTCCTCCGCCTCGCCTCGGACGCGATCCCAGATCGGATCGAGCGCGGCCAGTTTCGAACCCTGCGGATTGACCTGATGCATTGCCATCGGTTTTCTCTCGGTTTGCGCTCGCTAAATCGCTTGTTTCATTGATATTCTAGCACGGCGGACGGACGGCTGTCCCGGGCAGGCGCCGGCAAGGTAGACCCGCCGACCCCCACGGGTTCCGTTCAAGGTGGTCAGCTATTTCCGGAAATCAAGCCGGGCGGCGTCCGACTATTGGTGAATTTCGGCTGGCCTGCCGTTCCCGGATGCTGGCCTGATGGGGGGCAGTCACATCACCACGCAGATTTTGCGGGCGCGTACCGCTGCGGACGCGCGCGCCGCCTGGATCGCCGCTGTCGCCATCCCATTGATGTTGCTGGTCCCCGCCCTTTGGAATGGCTATCCGCTGCTCCAATGGGATACCGGCGGCTATCTGGCACGGTGGTATGAAGGCTACCTCGTGCCGAGCCGCTCCACGGCGTTCGGCCTTTACCTCCATTTCGGCGAGGATTCGGGTTTCTGGATCAATCTCGGGATCCAGGCGCTGGCAACGCTGTGGATTCTGCAATTGACACTGCGCGTGCTCGGCATGAGCCAGCCGTTGCGTCTCCTGGCCATCAGCCTTGTGCTCATTCTGACCACTGCGCTGCCATGGCTTGCGAGTACGCTCTTCACCGACATCTTCGCCGGGCTGTCCGTGCTGGCGCTCTTTATCCTGGTCGTGCATGGCGAGCAGACCTCCACGCCGGAAAAAATGCCTGCTGTTCGCGTTGACGGCCTTCGCCGCGGCTTCGCACAGCGCGACGCTTGCCGTACTGCTCGGACTATGTTGCGTCGGCTGGATCGCACGCCCCTTCATGCGTGGACGGATTTCCGTTGCCGGGCTGGTGCAGGGCAGCCTCACGCTTGTCGCCGGCGCAGCGATGTTGCTGGCAGCGAATTTTGCGCTATCGAGGCAATTGGCGTGGACGCCTGGCGGTTACGGCGTCGCTTTCGCACGGATGCTGCAGGATGGCATCGTCGCGCGTTACCTGCGGGATCATTGTCCGCGGCAGAAACTGAAGCTGTGCCCCTATCGCGATCAGCTTCCAGCCACCGCCGACCAGTTCCTGTGGGGCAACAGCATGTTCAACACGCTCGGCCGCTTTAAGGGACTAAACGACGAGATGAGCGTTATCGTGCTGCATTCGCTCGCGGAATATCCGGCCTGGCACGCCCAGGCGGCGGCTATCGCCACCGCGCAGCAACTGGTCCACGTCGCGACCGGCGAAGGCACCGATGGCTGGCTCGGCCACACCTACGGCATCATCGAGCGCTATATTCCGGCGCAGCTAAAGCCGATGCGCGCCGCGCAGCAGCAGCGCTGGCATTTCGACTTCACCGCGATCAACCGGATTCATGTCCCCGTCGCGCTGGCGTCGATGCTGCTGGCCGCGATGCTGTTCGGCCGCGGGCTGCGGCGCCGGTCGCCAGATGACATTACCTTGCTCGCCGGCACGGTCTCATTCACCGTGCTCGGTAACGCATTCATTTGCGCCGTCATCTCCGGTCCGCACGATCGCTACGGTGCACGGATGGCGTGGCTGGCGACCATGGTCGTGCTGATCGCAGCATTCCGGCATTTCACCGACGAAGACACGCAGCGCGACCGCTCACTGCCGCCGCGACAGGAAGTCGGTGACGCCGGTCTTGTAGACCTTGTCGCCGACCGCGCGCATGTGATCGCGGTTCGGAATGTCGAGCACCTCGGCGCCCGGAATGATTTTCCCGAGCGCCGCGGCTGAGCCCGCGATCTCGTCCTTGGTGCCTACCGCGATCAGGACGGGCACGCTGATCCTGGCGACTTCCTCCGACGTCATCAGGCGCCGCGACCCGCGCAGGCAGGCGGCGAGCGCGCGGCGGTCGGAACGGGTCTGGTCGGCGAAAGCGCGAAAAGTCCGCCCGACCGGATCGGCGACGTCATCCAGCGACGGCGCCTCCAGCGCGGCGACGACGTTTTCGCCGGGGCCGCCGCCCTCGATCAGGCCGATGCCGATGCCGCCGAGGATCGCCGAGCGCAGCCGATGCGGTTGCGCGCGCGCCAGCACCGCCGTCATCCGCGAGCCCAGCGAATAGCCCATGATATCGGCGCGCTCGATTCTCAAATGATCCAGCAGCGCGATGACGTCGTCCGCCATCACGGCGATCTCATACGCAGCGGAATCGTACAGCTTGGCGGATTCGCCATGACCGCGATTGTCGAGCGCAATGACGCGACGGCCGTCCTTCTTCAGGTCGGAAACCCAGGTCGGGTAGACCCAGTTGACATTCTTGCTCGAGGCAAAGCCGTGCACGAGAACGATCGGATCGCCCTCGCCTTCGTCGAGATAGGCAATTTCGACAGCGCCGTTGTGAAAACTCGGCATCGACGGTTCCATTTTTGGGGGATCAGAATTGGTTTGGGGATCAGAATTGGCGGCGTTGCAATGACCGCAGGTTTAGCCGTGTGCGACAGCGCCCGCCAGAGCCAGGCCCTGCGGCAGGCTCGCTGCCGCCGCCTGCCTTCTTAGACGCCGCGCCTTCTTGCGGCGCAGCCACGCCATGGTCGCCCGTTCCGTGGTCGCCTTGATCGACGACAGAAAACCGAACAGCGCCAGCAATGCTCCGAACACCCACATCGTCAGATTGAAGGCACCGGTTGCCAGCAGCAGGGCACCGCGGCCGAGCGTCTTCAAAATGGCGCGGGTCTGGCCGCCCTTGATTCCGCCAGCCGCGCGGCGCGTGCGACGTCCTTCGGCCCTTGCGCGATGCGCAGCGTATCGAGCGCGCCGCGCGTACCGGCCTTTTCGCCGACGCGTCCAACGTCTTTCGCCAACCGCACCAGCGCGCCAGCCTTCTCGGCACGGAACGCCGCCTTGATCGCGGTAATGGTCTCGCCCGGCCGCAGCACCGAGCCCTTTGCGACCGCCTGCTGCAACATCGGTGCATCGACGACGTCGCGCGCCGAGCGTCCAGCCCATTGTGTCAGCCCCTCGCCCAGCCGTCCGACCTTGCGAGCTCCCTTGACCATGCTGAGGCCGGCGCGCACCGGGCCAACGCCGCCGACAGACACATAGGTCGCAGCGGTCACCACGAGCCCGATCGTCGCAAGACCCAGCACCAGCCGGTCCACGTCCTCGCCCGTCGCCAGGTGCTTGCCCTCGCGCACGACGTCCCTGATATCGCCGTACACGATGAGATCGCCGGCGACCGTGCCGGAGAGGCTTGCGACATCGTCGGCATTGCCGGTCACGAGGCCCCTGGCAAAACGCCTGGCAAAATCCGATGTCGAGTTCGCTTCGGTGACCGCATCGTCGACGCGCTTCGACAGCTCGTCGCTGACGGCGATGCCTCTGGCGCGCGCGAGTTCAACGAAACTTGCCGCAAGGTCGGAATCGTCGGCCGCCAGCGCCGCCTCGATATGCTCGGCGACCAGCCCGGGGCTGTTCCGAAAGGCGGAATTGAGCTGCAGATCGGCGAGCTGGGCCGGCTCATCCTGCGCCGCCAGAATGGCACCGGCATCGCGGGCATGCGGCCACAGCGCCGCACACACGGCCGCGCTGAGCGCCATGCTTGCGAACGCCACTGCCAGGGCCGAACCGAACCGCAACCGCCTCATCCGAAAAAATCCAATGTTTTCACCTCTCTCAACATGGTATGCCGCTTTTAAGACACAACTGCCCCGACGAAAGAAGGGCTTCTCTCCGACGACAAGATTGTGTCGAATTTGCATGAGCAAATGAGGGCGGAGACTTCCAGGAATCTGGGCTCCAGCAATTCTGCGGGCTCTAGGAATCATCTGTACCCGCCAGTATGGTGCGCGGCGTTTCGAGCTGCCGCGTCGTGTTGAGTGCGTCCGCCCGTCATTGCCATCCAAGGTGAAGCTGATGTCCGACCATGTCGTCCCCCATTTCCATAACGATGCCGGAGTCTCTGTAATCGAGATCGGCTCGCAGGAATTCATGTGCGTGGGCGCCAATCCTCCGTTCGACCATCCGCATGTGTTCCTCGATCTCGGCAACGACAACGAGATCATCTGCCCATACTGCTCGACGCTTTATCGTTTTGCCGCCGATCTCTCCCCTGGCGAAGCCCGGCCGCCCGAATGCGTCCTGAAGGACAAGGTCGCCTGACCGGTCGGTGGCGGTCGCGCGCACCATCATCGTTGCTGGTGCCGGGATCGGGGGACTGACCGCGGCGCTTTCGCTCACAGCCCGGGGCTTTCGCGTCATCGTTCTGGAAAAGGCCGAACGGCTGGAGGAAGCCGGCGCCGGTCTGCAGCTTTCGCCCAACGCCAGCCGCATCCTGGTCGAGCTGGGCCTGCAGCCGCGGCTCGCCCCCCGCGCCGTGACGCCCGATGCCATCAACATCATGAGCGCGCGCGCGGGCGGCGAAATCGCCCGTCTGCCGCTCGGCGAAGCCGCCAGCCTTCGCGCCGGCGCGCCCTATTGGGTGGTGCATCGCGCCGACCTGCAGAGCGCGCTGCAGGCCCAGGTCAACGCCAATCCGGACATCGACCTGCGCCTCGGCTGCCAGTTCGAGGACGTGGCATCGCACGCCAAGGGACTGACCGTGGTCCAACGCCGCGGCAATGCGCGGCAGCAGGAACTGGCGGTGGCGCTGATCGGGGCCGACGGCATCTGGTCCGCGGTCCGCAATCATTTGCTCCCGAAGGTCCAACCGCAGTTCTCCGGCCTGATCGCCTGGCGCGGAACGCTCGATGCGACGACGCTGCCGCGCGAACATACCTCTCCACGTATACAGCTATGGATGGGGCCAAACGCGCATCTCGTCGCCTATCCGATATCAGCCGCGCGGCAGATCAACGTGGTCGCCATCGTGCCGGGAACCTGGAACAGGCCGGGCTGGAGCGCGCCCGGCGACGCCAACGAGATCAAGAGCGCGTTCGCCTCGTCGCGCTGGCCCGCGACCGCGCGGATGCTGGTCGGCGCTGTCGACGAGTGGCGGAGATGGGCACTGTTCACGCTGCCCGATATCGGCGAATGGAACAGTGGCGCCATCGCACTGCTCGGCGATGCCGCGCACGCGATGCTGCCGTTCGCTGCGCAAGGCGCCGGAATGGCGATCGAGGATGCCGCGGTGCTGGCCGGGTGCTTGAGCCAAAGCGCCGGCGAAAATATCACGGGCATTCCATCGGCCCTGAAGCGCTATAGCGGGCTGCGGCGCAGTCGCGTGCTGCTCGTCCAGCGCGCCGCTCGGCAACAGGGGCGCATCTATCATCTCACCGGGCCGCTGGCGCTGGCGCGCGACTTCACCATCAAGGCGATGGGGCCAAAGCGCATGCTGGCGCGGCAGGACTGGATCTACGACTGGCGGGCATAAGCGTCTCCTGGTCCCTCAGAAGCGGCTGGCGTCATCTGCAGCCACAGCTGCTGTGACGCTGCTGCAGGAAGCCCTAGTTTACGTCACCAGCCTTCGAGCGGCCGCCCCTGACAACGGGAGCAGGCTTGATCGTCGGCGGGACTGGCGCCGCATTGGCTTCCGGTTTCGCTTCCTGGCATCGGTTCTTCCGCCAGGCCTCTTCGGCCAGTTTCGACTGTCCGCGGAGCGCGATGTAATCGTTGCGGTAGGCGACCTCCGCCACGACAGGACCTGCGACGCCGGTCTCGGCCTTCGCCATCAGGCCCTGCAACTCCGCGGTGCGGCTCGCGAGGCTCTTGCGTTCGGCTTCGAGCTGCTTGCAATCATAGAGATCGTATTTGGCGGGATCGGCAAACGCAGGCGACACGGCATCCCCCATCTGGGCGCAGCCGGACAAGCCAGCCCCGAGCGCAAACAGCGCCAACGCAGCAAGTCTGCGCGAAAATGACCGGCGATCGGACAGAGACGGGAGCATCGGACCTTCGTAGGTGGATATCGTTGAGATTGCCTAAAGCAGCCGCAAGTGTCGGCATTGAGGCTTTGCTTTGGCCCGCGCGCTCGCTAAAGGAAAGGACGCGTTCGAGCCGGACACTATCCCAATTACACTTCTCCGGAAAACGCGCTAAGTATCTGATTTGATAGTCAAAGCGGGCGTGGCGAAATGGTAGACGCAAGGGACTTAAAGGTTTGAGTGCGCTTGGGGAAACCCAAGCTGCAGAACTGCTCAAATTCGGGGAAACCTTTCACATGGCAATCCCGAGCCAAGCGCTCCGGTCGAACGACTGGCGCGAAGGTGTAGAGACTAGACGGGCAGCACCTAAAGGCGCGAATGCACCAACGGTGAAGGTATAGTCCAGACCACAAACGAGCCGATGCGCAACGCACATGGCGAGGCGGCGAAAGCCGTAGCTGGTAAGAAAATCCCTCGGTTCGAAAGGACTGTGCCGGTTCGAGTCCGGCCGCCCGCACCATTTCCATCTTCGACGGGATAGTCGTCTTGTCCCGGAGGCAGCCGGTCCCGCGTCCCGCCGCCAGATCAACACACAAGCGCGCCGGAGAACGAATACATTGCCGCAAATCCATCTGTTCGAAATGCGCCGGCTGGAGATGCTGAGCAACACCATCTTCGGCGTTGCCATGACCCTGCTCGCCTACGACTTGCCGAAAGCCACCAGCTTCACACACGCGCCTGACTGGGTCGATGTGGTTCGCGTCTATGGGCAGCCTATCATCGCGCTGACGATCAGTTTCGTCGTCGCCGGCCTGTTCTGGTTCAGCCACCATCGGCGGCTTGCGGTGGCGCCGGAAGCCGGACGCGGCGTGGTGTTCCTCAACCTGTTTTTTCTGCTGTCGATCATCATCCTGCCGGTGACGAACGGCCTCTACGGCAGCTATCGGCTCGATGGCGTGGTCGCGGTGATCTACGGCATCCACCTGACTGTGATCGCCACGCTGAACGCGCTGTTGTGGATTCTCGCGCTGCGGGGCCGCGGTGATCCGCAATTGCTGGCGACGGCCTTGTGCCCGGTTGTCGTGTTCGTGATCGGGACGGGAGTGGCCTTCATCGCGCCCAAGGTCGCGCAGTTCATCTGGTGTCTGGCATTTTTCGCGCCGCTGGCCGGCTGGCTCGCGGCACGTCGCGCGGGCTAGATCGAACCCGATTCCACTCTTTATTTATGCCTGGAAGCATAGATACTGCAGGCGTTGTACACTCCAGTAACGGGAGGGTATCTTGAAGCGAGAATTTTTGACGCTCGCGTTTGCAATGTTCGCAACGATGTCGTTCGCCGCCGATGACGGCAGAGCAAGTATTCGGCAAAGGAAACCGTGGAAAGGTTCCAGGCTGCTGTGAAGCAGAGGAAGAGCGGTGGGTTTATCGTCTTCACCGAAATTGATCACGCCGCGGCCGGAAAAAAATTCGGCATCGACATGAAGCCACGCACCGTCATCGTCTTCGGCAACCCGAAGCTCGGAACGCCGGTGATGATCAAGACACCGATACTGGCGATCGACGTTCCCCCCAAAGCGCTCGTCTGGGAGGACGACCAGGGCAAGGTCTGGCTGTCGTACAATTCTCCGGACTATCTCTATAAGACGATCTACCCAAGGCATGGGGCGGAGCCGCCACCGAACTACGCGCCTTTTGCCAAGCTTCTGGACGAGATGACCGACCAAGCTACGAAATAGGCTCCGCTACTGGTTGCGTCAGACGGAGCCTGCGCAGATCCTTCAAGCGTGAAGGAAGCGACCGACGGAGTGACCGGCGGTCCAAACCTCCCGGCTCTTTGAAAATCGTCATCTACTAACGCGGAGCTATATCTTCGCCTCGCCTTCCCGCAAGAGCCGGCTGGCCTCTTCCGAAATCATCCGCTCCATCTTTTCCTGAAACTCCTTGCGCGGCAGGCCCGGCGCGATCGGCGGGAGAAAAGTCAGCGTGATGGTGCCTGAGCGCATGATCAGGGTTTTCTTGCCCCAGAACAATCCGGAGTTACACGCCGCCGGCACCACGGGGACATCAAGGTTGGTGTAGAGGGCCGAGATGCCGGCCGGCTGGAATGTCATGGGCTGGTCGATTGCCTGGCGCGTGCCTTGCGGAAACAGCAACACCTTGCGCCCCTCGCCGACCGCGCGCCTGGCTTCATCGACCATCTGCCGCAACGCCTGCCGGCCCGCCGACCTGTCGACCAGGATCATCGGATACCGCTCGAGAAACCAGCCGACGAACGGCAGCTTCCGGAGTTCCTTCTTGGCGACGATGCTGGCGTCCGGGAAAATCGCGCAGAGCGCCGCGGTCTCCCACAGCGACTGATGATTGCAGGCGATGATGCATGGGCCGTCCGGGATATTCTCGCGTCCATGCGCCCGGTAATCCAGCCCGACGACGTATTTCATCAGACCCAGGATGCCGTTGATCCAGACTTGCGATACCGCGCGCACGGTTGCGCTCTCGGCATTGAACAGCCACAGGAAGGGTATCATCAGCGAAACGACAAGCGTCAGGATCACCACTGCTGTATCGAACAAAATCGATCTTACGTAATGCAACGACTGTCCCCTTGGGCTCCCGCATTGACGCTCCCAATACAGCACTTTTCAGGCATTGCACAATTCGGTCATGGACCGGCCGGGATGGTCTACCTGTAGCCCTGTCGGCTCTGATTGCATCAGAACCGGGCTCCGGACTTTTATTTTAACGCGTTTTCTGCCGCAGATAAGTCCACGCAATCTGCGCAAGCTGGATTGCTATGCGAACTGCTGTCCACCCCGGATCAAGTCCGGGGCAGGCTTTCGCTCGAAAACGCTCTATGATCGCAACATGCCGGCTTTAGAACAAATCACCATTGCGCCGCATCTCACCTTCGACACCATCGCCGACGGCGCACCCGGCGCACCGCTGGTCTTGCTGCTGCACGGCTTTGCGGAATCGATGCATTGCTGGCGCGCGCAGGTCGCCTCCCTCGGCGACATGGGCTATCGCGCCGTAGCACCAAGCCAGCGCGGATATTCACCTGGCGCGCGGCCGGATCCGCACGAATTTTCGCACTACCTGATCGACCGCCTGATGGACGATGCGATGGCGATCGTCGCGGCCTCGGGCTATGGCGATGCACGTTTTCATCTGGTCGGCCACGACTGGGGCGGCAGCATCGCCTGGGGTCTCGCCGACCGCCATCATGAACGGCTGGCCTCGCTCACCATTCTCTCGCGGCCGCATCCGAACGCATTCAATCGCGCGCTCACGACCGATGGCGAACAGGCACAGCGTTCCCGGCACCACAAGGCGTTCCTGGAGCCTGATGCCGCCGATATCGTGCTCGCCGACGACGCCAAATGGCTGCGCGATCGGCTCGCCGGCAATGGTGTTCCCGCCGATGCGATCGAGATGCATCTGGCCGCGCTCGGCAACAGGCAAGCAATGGAGGCGGCGCTCGCCTGGTATCGCGCGCGCGGCGCAATCCGCGGTCCGCTCGGCCCGATCCGGGTGCCGACGCTCTACATCTGGGGCGACGCTGACGACACCGTCGGCCGCATCGCCGCCGAAGGCACGGTGGATTTCATCGCCGCGCCCTATCGTTTCGAGGTGCTGCCCGGCGTCGGGCATTTCGCCGCCGATCAGGCGCCAGAGCGGGTCTGCGAGTTATTGCTGGAACATCTTGCTGATCACCCGGCGTGATGGAACGGGATGCCGGCAAAAATGTTGTCATGCAGCAAATGGAGCATGACGATATGGCCGACGATCAACATCAGGACAAATCAGCCGCGAACCCGCGCAAGCCGCCGCGGGATGGCCAGTCACGTCAGCCAGAACAGCCGCAAATCCAGCCGCCGCTCTCGAACGAAGGTCCGGAACTGGTGCGCGACAGCCACTGCTGACGTCACCCGTCATTGTCTGCGACAAATGCGAAGCGTTGCGCAAGGGAGTGTAACGACGAAGCAATCCATTCTCTCCGCGAGATGGATTGCTTCGCTTCGCTCGCAATGACGAAAGGGTGTAAACCCTACTCGCTCTTGTCGATGTTCCAGAAGACCGGCGTCGCCGGGCCATCGAGTACGCCCGTGAGCGACTTCCGCCACGCGCTCGGCGCAAGGTACTGGCCGAGCGGGATGTAGATCACCTGGTCAAAAGCTTCCTTCTGGATTTCGCCGGCGATCTTCTTCTGCTCATCCGGCGAAGAAGAACGCGCGAACTTGTCCTTCAACTCCTCGATCTTGGCGCTTTCCGCCCAGCCGAACCAGCCGCCCTTGGCGCCGCGACCGCCGATCGACGCGTTGGCGATCGGGTTCATCACGTCGGCGCCGACCCAGTTGGTGAAGAACATGTTCCAGCCGCCTTCCTTCGGCGGCTTCTGGCTGGCGCGGCGGGCAACCACGGTCTGCCAGTCGGTGGCCTGCAGGTCGACCTTGAAGCCGGCGTCGCGCAACAGCTGCGCCGCCACGATCGGCTGCGCCTTCAGCGTCACGACATCGCCGGGCGCCATGATCACGACCGGCGTGCCGTCATAACCGGACTCGGCGAGCGCCTTTTTCGCCTCAGCCATGCCGCCACCCTTGGTCAGATTATTTGCACCCTCTTCCGTCGCCAGCGGCGTGCCGCAGACGAAGAACGCGCCACAGATCTTGTAGTACTCGGAATTGCCGATCAGCGCATCCAGCACGTCCTTCTGGTTCATCGCCAGCAACGCAGCGCGGCGAACCTTGACGTTATCGAACGGCGGATGGAGGAAATTCATCCGGCCGAGCGTCTGGAAGCCTAGCTTGTTCAATATCTCGATCTTGATGTCCTTGTTGGCTTTCACCACCGGCAACAGATCGAATGACGGATTCTCCATGAAGTCGATGTCGCCCGACTGCAGGGCGTTCACCGCGGTCTGTGCGTCCGGCATCGTGATCCATTCGACGCGGTCGACCTTCACCACCTTGCCGCCGGCGGTCCAGCTCGGCGGCTCCTTGCGCGGCACATAGTCAGCGTTCTTTTCATAGGCTGCCTTCACGCCCGGCTGGAATTCCGATTGCACGAACTTGAAGGGACCGGATCCGATATGTTCCTTGATCTGCTGTCCGGCCGGCGTTTCCGCCAGGCGCTTGGGCATCATGAACGGCGTGTAGGACGACGGCTTGCCGATCGATTCCAGCACCAGGCCGTAGGGCTCCTTGAGTTTCAGCGCAAAACTCTTGGCGTCGATGGGTTCGATGCTGGCGGTAAAATCCATCAGCTTCTGGCCCATGTTGTCATTCCTGCCCCAGCGCTTCAGCGAGGCGACGCAATCTTCCGCCGTCACCGGCGTGCCGTCGTGCCACTTCAATCCGTCGCGGAGGGTAAAGGTGTAAGTCAGCTTGTCGTCAGAGACTTTCCAGTCCGCCATCTGCGGCTGAACCTTGAAACTGGAATCGGTCGCCAGCAGCGTGTCGTAGATCATGTAGCCATGGTCGCGCGTGATGTAGGCCGTGGTGAAACCGGGATCGAGAATGCGCAGGTCGGAGTGCATCACTGCGGTAACGGTCTTGCCTTTGGCCATCGCCTGCGAAGTCATGACTTGCGACGTCAGCGCCACCGACAGCGCAAGCACCGACAGCGTGGACGCTACCGTGGGACGTTTCCAACGCATGATGTGGAACATTCGATCTCTCCTGACGTGAAACTGTTCAAAGTCCGCTGATTCATTGTGCATGCGGTTCGTTATTTGGGCGAACTAACACGCTGTAAATCCTGACTATTTGAAGACTTGCACCAAGCGCGCGGCGCGTCAATCCGGTTTGAGCGACTTAACCGCCATGCGCCCCCCGCGCGGGCGCGCGTTCATGTTTCACTTTACAAATCCGCGCGAGATCATTCTCGTACGCTGCCGAGCCACGCCGGTTGTTCGAAACCCAAGATGAGAAGACTGAGAGAAGTCCATGAACCCAGCCAATCTTCCCTTTGATTCCGAGGCCATGCTGCAGGGGCTGCGTGGCTGGGTGGAGTGCGAAAGCCCGACTTGGGACAAGAGCGCGGTCGAGCGGATGCTCGACATCGCCGCACGCGACATGGCCATCATGGGTGCGACCATCGAGCGCATCGTCGGGCGGCAGGGTTTCGCCGGCTGCGTCCGCGCCCGCTTTCCGCATCCCAAGCAGGGCGAACCCGGCATCCTGATCGCCGGTCACCTCGACACCGTCCACCCCGTCGGCACGATCGAAAAACTGAAATGGCGGCGCGAAGGCAACAAATGCTTCGGCCCCGGCATCTTCGACATGAAGGGCGGCAACTATCTTTCGCTGGAAGCGATCCGGCAGCTTGCCCGCGCCGCATTCACGACGCCACTGCCGATCACAGTATTATTCACCCCCGACGAGGAAGTCGGCACGCCGTCGACCCGCGACATCATCGAGGCGGAGGCCGCGCGCAACAAATACGTGCTGGTGCCGGAACCCGGACGGCCCAACAACGGCGTCGTCACCGGCCGTTACGCGATTGCGCGCTTCAACCTCGAAGCCGTCGGCAAGCCGAGCCACGCCGGCGCCACGCTCTCTTCCGGCCGTTCCGCGATCCGCGAGATGGCACGCCAGATTATCGCCATCGACGGCATGACGACCGAAGATTGTACTTTCTCGGTCGGCATCGTCCATGGCGGTCAATGGGTCAATTGCGTCGCCACCACCTGTACCGGCGAAGCGCTCAGCATGGCCAAGCGGCAGGCCGATCTCGACCGCGGCGTCGAGCGCATGCTGGCGCTATCAGGCAGCGCCAACGACGTGACGTTTACGGTAACCCGCGGCGTGACCCGCCCGGTGTGGGAGCCAGACGCCGGCACCATGGCGCTGTACGAAAAGGCGCGCGGCCTCGCCAAACAAATGGGCGTTGAGCTGCCTCACGGCAGCGCGGGTGGCGGTTCCGACGGCAACTTTACTGGCGCCATGGGCATACCAACGCTCGACGGGCTCGGCGTCCGCGGCGCCGATGCCCATACGCTCAACGAGCACATCGAGGTCGACAGCCTGGCCGAACGCGGCCGGCTGATGGCGGGACTTTTGGCGACGCTGGAGTGAGGGCGCGGCCGTTATTGCGGAGGGCCTGTAGCCCGGATGGAGCCAACGGGTCGCGCGAATGCGCGCCCGATGACAGGCTCCGCGAAATCCGGGAACACCGGCCCCGGGTTTCGCTTCGCTGCACCCGGGCTACGACCGCCGATAGCAACGCGCGTGCCTGCACCGCAAAAAACGCGGGTTCGATGGCACGGGACTTGCTGAAGTGCTACGCTTCGAGCTGAAGTGCTACGCTTCTGACGCAGTGCTACGCTTCTGACAACGACGCCTGACTGACCACAACTAACGGATCAAGATGCTCGGATATCTGCTTCGCCGCATTCTCGCCGCCATCCCCGTGATGGGCGTGGTTGCGCTGTTCGTGTTTCTCTTGCTGCGGCTGACGCCCGGTGATCCCGCCGCAATCCTCGCCGGCGACAATGCAACGCCTGAACAACTCGAGCGCATCCGCACCTCGCTCGGCCTCAACGAGCCGCTTTACACCCAGTTCTTCACCTGGATCGGCAAGCTGCTGCAGGGCGATCTCGGCGTGTCGTTGATCTCGAACGTGCCGGTGCTGAAGATGATCAGCCAGCGCGTCGAGCCGTCGATCTCGATTGCGCTCTCCACCATCATCCTCGCCATTCTCGTTGCCGTGCCCCTCGGCGTGATCGCGGCATGGAAGCACGGCACCTGGATCGACCGCTTTGTGATGGGGCTGTCGGTGGTCGGCTTCTCCGTTCCGGTGTTCGTGATCGGCTACGTCCTGATCCAGATCTTTGCGATCGATCTGCGGTGGGTGCCGGTACAGGGTTTCCGCAGCATCACCGCGGGCTTCGGGCCGTTCTTCGAGCGCATCATCCTGCCGACCTGCACGCTGTCCTTTATCTATGTCGCGTTGATCGCGCGCATGACCCGGGCGGCGATGCTGGACGTGCTGGGCGAAGATTATGTCCGTACCGCGCGCGCCAAAGGCATCAGCGAGACGGGCGTGCTGCTGCACCATGCGCTGCGCAACGCCGCCGTTCCCGTCATCACCGTGATCGGAACGGGGTTTGCGCTGCTGATTTCCGGCGTGGTCGTCACCGAGAGCGTGTTCAACCTGCCCGGCATCGGCCGCCTCACCGTCGATGCCGTGCTGGCGCGCGATTATCCTGTCATCCAGGCCATGATCCTTTTGACGTCGCTCATTTACGTCACGGTCAACCTTCTGATCGACGTCGCCTACACCCTTCTTGATCCCAGAATTCGTTATTGAGGTTCGGCACTGATGGCGATCGACACCCTTCCCGAACCGTCAATTCCGGTCACCACGCCGTTCCGGCCGAGACTGGGCTTCCTCACGGCAACGCCGATCATCGCGACGGCGAGCGTCTGCCTCGCGCTGATCATCGCGATGGCGATCCTGGCGCCCCTGCTCGCGCCGCACGATCCGCAATTGCTGGCGCCGGCGCAGCGGCTGAAACCATCAAGCGCGCAGTTCCTGCTCGGCACCGACGCCTACGGCCGCGACGTGCTGTCGCGCATCATCTATGGCGGGCGGATTTCGCTCCTGATCGGCCTTGGCGCTGCGATCTTCTCGATCAGCATCGGCCTTGTGATCGGCCTCGTCTCCGGCTTCTTCAAATGGGTCGACGCCGTCATGATGCGGGTGATGGACGGGTTGATGGCGATCCCCAGCATCCTGCTCGCGATCGCCGTGGTCTCGCTGTCGGGCGCCAGCCTGATGACGGTGCTGGTCGCCATCACCATCCCCGAAATTCCGCGCGTAGCGCGGCTGGTGCGCTCGGTCGTGCTATCGGCGCGCGAGGAGCCCTATGTCGAGGCCGCGATCTCGGTCGGCACCAGCCTGCCCAAGATCATGTGGCGGCACTTGATGCCGAATACGGTCGCACCGCTGATCGTGCAAGGCACTTATGTCTGCGCTTCGGCCATTCTCACCGAGGCGATCCTGTCGTTCCTCGGCGCCGGCATCAGCCCGGAAACGCCGACTTGGGGTAACATCATGGCCGAGGGCCGCGCCTACTTCCAGGTCAAGCCTTCGCTGATCTTCTGGCCAGGCCTGTTGCTGTCGATCGCGATTTTGAGCGTCAACCTGATCGGCGATGCCGCCCGCGATGCGCTCGATCCGCGCATGAAACAGCGGGAGGCCGGCAAGTGACGGCTTCAATGCAATTGAAGCTGTCATTCCGGGGCGATGCGAAGCATCGAACCCGGAATCTCGAGATTCCGGGTCTGGTGCTAGCGCACCATCCCGGAATGACGAACGATAAATTTCGTCGCTTTGCTCGCAATGACGGCTGAAAGACTCGCATGACCAACAACGTTCTCGACATCAACGACCTCGTCGTCAACCTCGGCAAGAAGCCGGGCGGCGAACGCATCATCGACGGCGTCTCTCTGCAGGTGCACGAAGGCGAGACATTATGCGTGGTCGGCGAAAGCGGATCGGGCAAATCGGTAACGTCGCTGACCGTGATGGGGTTGTTGCAGAAGGGCGCGCTGGTGCCGTCCGGCGGCAGCGTTAAGCTGGTCGGCGAGGAACTGCTCACCGCCAGCGACCGGCGGCTGCGCCAGTTGCGCGCCACCAGGATGGCGATGATCTTCCAGGAGCCGATGACGGCGCTCAATCCGGTGGTCCCGGTCGGCCGCCAGATCGACGAAGTGCTGCGCGTCCATACCGATCTCGACGCCCGCGCGCGGCGCCAGAAGATCTGGCGATGATGGAGCATGTCCGGCTGCCCGACGTGGAGCGCATCTTCGCCTCCTATCCGCACCGGCTGTCGGGCGGGCAGCGCCAGCGCATCATGATCGCAATGGCGCTCGTGCTCGAACCCAAATTGCTGATCGCGGACGAGCCGACCACGGCGCTCGACGTCACCACGCAGAAGCAGATCCTGACGTTGATCCGCGATCTGCAGCGCGATCACGGCACCGCGGTGCTGTTCATCACCCACGACATGGGCGTGGTCGCGGAGATTGCCGACCGCGTCGCGGTGATGCGTTACGGCCGTCTGGTCGAGACCGGAACGCTCGATATCATCCTGCGCACGCCGACCATGGAATACACCCGTAACCTGCTCTCGTCCGTTCCGAGCCTGGTGCCGCGGGCGCCGCGCGCGGAAACCGAAGAACCCGTCGTGCTGGAAACCAACGAACTGGGCAAGGTTTATCGTGAACGCTCCTTCCTCGGCAAAGCCCGCGAAGTCGCCGCCGCCAAGGACGTCACCCTCACCTTGCGCAAGGGCCGCACGCTTGGCATCGTCGGCGAAAGCGGCTCCGGCAAGTCGACGGTGGCACGCTGCATCGTCCGCCTGATCGATCCGACCTCCGGCGGCGTGCGCCTTGCCGGCCGCGAGATCTCCGAGCTGTCGCGCCGGCTGCTGCAGCCGCACCGCAAGAAAATCCAGATCATCTTCCAGGACCCCTACCGCTCGCTCAATCCGCGCATCACCGTCGGCGAGACCATCGCCGAGGGGCCGATCAATTACGGCATGCCGCGCGCGGAAGCACTGGCCAAGGCCCGCGACCTGCTCGAACTGGTCGATCTGCCGCCCGATGCGATCTCGCGCTACCCGCATCAGTTCTCCGGTGGCCAGCGCCAGCGCATCGCGATTGCGCGCGCGCTGGCGCTCGACCCCGACGTTCTCGTCGCGGACGAAGCGGTATCCGCGCTTGACGTCTCGGTGCAGGCGCAGGTGCTCGAACTGCTCGACGAGATCCAGAGCCGGCTCGGCATCGCGTTATTGTTCATCACCCATGATCTCCGCGTCGCGGCGCAAATCTGTGACGACGTCGCCGTGATGCAACATGGCCGGATTGTGGAACAGGGACCGGCCGCGCAGGTGTTGACCCATCCGCAACAAGCCTATACCCGCGCCCTGCTCGACGCCGCCCCCGGACGCGGCTGGGATTTCGCGAATTTCCGCCCGGTTGCGACGGCGGCGGAGTAACCTGAAGCGACCGTAGATGGGATAACGGGCCCGGTCTGCCCTCCAAGCAAGCCGCGCTTGCTACGGCGCTGTTGAATGCGCGCTTCGCGCGGCTTGTTTGAAGGCGGGCGGTCGTCCCTCACATGGATGGTGTTACGGAGTCGAGGGTTGGACCTCGCTCCAAGCATCAAGGAGAGACGACCATGGAGTATTATGCCGGAATCGACGTGTCTTTGGAATGCTCAAGCGTGTGTGTGGTTGATGCGAACGGCAAAATTGTCCGGGAAGGCAAGGTGGCAAGCGAGCCGGCGGCGCTGATTTGCTGGCTCAGCTCGCTCGGGCTTGGGCTAACCCGGATCGGGCTGGAAGCTGGGCCGCTGTCGCAATGGCTGTACGCGGCGATGAAGCGGGCTGGGCTCGCGGTTGAGCTGTTGGAGACGCGGCACGTCCACGATGCGTTCAAGGCGATGCCAGTGAAGTCGGACCGCAATGACGCACGGGGGATCGCACAACTGATGCGGCTGGGCTGGTTCCGGCCGGTTCACTGCAAGTCGATAAATGCCCAGGAAGTACGTGCCGTGCTGACGGCGCGCAAGCTGGTCCAGAGCAAGCTTCTGGATGTCGAGAACAGTCTGCGCGGGATCCTGCGGGGCTTTGGGCTGAAGGTTGGCAAGACGACGGGAACAGGTTTTGCCGGACGGATCAACGAGTTGGCAAAGGGGCATCCGAACCTGGAAGTGATCGCAGAAGCGCTGCTGCGGGTGCGCAGCGCCCTGCTCAGTGAGTTCAAAGCCTTCGAGAAGCGGGCCGGCAAGATGTCGCGGATGGATGCCAAAGCCAGGTTGTTGATGTCGACGCCTGCGGTGGGACCGATCATCTCGCTGACTTATGCCGCGGCGATCGATGATCCCGCGCGGTTTACATCCTCCAAGCAGGCCGGGTCGCATTTCGGGCTGACGCCGAAGAAGCACCAGTCCGGCGAGACCGACCGATCGGGGCGGATCAGCAAGATCGGGGACGGCTCCGTACGCGAGGCGCTCTACCAGGCCGCTCACATCATGCTGACGAAGCCGGTCAAGGGGTGTTCGCAGCTCAAAAGCTGGGCGATGCGGATTGCCAAGCGTGCCGGCATGAGCAAGGCCAAGGTCGCACTGGCGCGCAAGCTCGCCGTGATCATGCATCGCATGCTCAAGGACGGCGCGCCTTTCAATCCAGCCACCAAGGCCAACGCTGCAACAGCCTAGGAGGAAAAACGACAGGTTTCGGGCGGGCCACGACACCAGCCTTCCGAAGCGAAGTCCCTTCGCCGGGACGATGGATCAGGTCAGGCCGACATCCGGGTTGTCGACATATCAAACGATATGATCACGCTTTCCGTAGATTGGCCGACCTATCCTCTCACGAACCCCATCAGGCGACGGCCTCGCGCCGATCCCGTACAGAAGCAAGTTCCCGGCGAGCGGATGACGCAAAAGGGATTGACTAATCGAGGCCCGTTACAGAAGCCCGGATGGAGCGAAGCGAAATCCGGGACTCTTGTACACGCGGAGACGCTTCCCGGATTGCGCTTCGCTCCATCCGGGCTACGTGACGGCATCCGGATCGCTTCATCGCAATGACGGACTGCGTTGAGGGCATGCAAAACGGAATTGCTTCACGGCTTGCGCTTGCCACGATGTCCCGCTTAACGTCACGCCAACGAAAACACTGGCCGAGATTAATTTAATGACCCGCATCGCCGTCGGCGGCTTCCTGCACGAGACCAACACGTTTGCGCCGACCAAGGCGACCTATGACGATTTCGTGCATGGCGGCGGCTGGCCGTCGATGGCGCACGGGCCTGACGTCCTCAAGGTCATGCGCAAGATCAATGTGGGTCTCGCCGGCTTCGTCGAGGCGGCCGAAGCCAATGGCTGGGAGCTGGTCCCGACGATCTCGGCTGCCGCCAGCCCATCGGCGCATGTCACGAAGGATGCATTCGAACGCATCGTGACGGAGATGGTCGACGGCATCGCTGCGGCCGGACCGATCGATGCCGTCTATCTCGATCTGCACGGCGCCATGGTGAGCGAACATTACGACGATGGCGAAGGCGAAACCCTCGCCCGCGTGCGCAAGGTGATCGGCAAGGATCTGCCGCTGGTCGTGAGCCTCGATCTCCATGCCAATGTCTCGCCCGAGATGATCGCACATGCCGACGCGCTGATCGCCTATCGCACCTACCCCCATGTCGACATGGCCGACACCGGCCGCGCCTGTGCAAAACATCTCGCGCTGCTGCTGAAGACCGGGGAGCGTTTTGCAAAGGCGTTCCGGCAACTGCCGTTCCTGATCCCGATCAGTTGGCAATGCACCAGCGACCAGCCCACCAGGGGCATTTATCAAAAGCTCGCGGCGCTGGAGAGCGACGCCGTGCCGACGCTGTCGTTCGCGCCCGGCTTTCCGGCGGCGGACTTCAGAGATTGCGGACCGAGCGTGTTCGCCTACGGCCGGACGCAAGCCGACGCAGATGCCGCAGCCGAAAAACTGTTGGCGCTGGTCGAAGGCCACGAGGACGATTTCGACGGCCGCATCTTTTCGCCCGACGAAGGCATCCGCCACGCGATGGCGCTGGCGAAGACCGCGCGCAAGCCGATCGTCATCGCCGACACTCAGGATAATCCGGGCGCCGGCGGCGATCCGATACCACTGGCATGCTGCGCGCGCTGGTCCGCAACAAGGCGACCCGCGCCGCGACCGGCGTGATCTACGATCCGCAATCGGCCAAGGCCGCGCATCAAGCCGGCGTCGGCGCCACCGTGACGCTTTCGCTCGGCGGCAAGTCCGGAATCCTGGGCGATGCGCCGTACGAGGAAACCTTCGTCGTCGAAAAACTGTCGGACGGAAAGTTCGTGGCGCCCGGCCCCTATTATGGCGGCCGCGACATGGACATGGGCCCATCGGCCTGCCTGCGCATTGGCGATGTCCGGGTGGTCGTGAGTTCGTACAAGGCGCAACTCGCGGATCAGTCGATGTACCGCTATGTCGGCATCGAGCCGACCGAGCAGGCCATCCTGGTCAACAAGAGCTCGGTGCATTTCCGCGCCGATTTCGAACCGATCGCCGAAAAGCTCCTGATCTGCGCCGCGCCCGGCGCGATGCCGGCGGATACCGCAGCATTGCCCTGGACGCGGCTGCGTCCGGGCATCCGCATCAAGCCGAACGGCCCTGCTTTCATCCCATCGGCGAAATTACGCTCAACGTCTTCAGCAACGGGATAACAGACATGCCCACTATCGACCGCATCGACGGCTATGCCGAGGAACTCACCGCTATCAGACGCGATCTGCATGCCCATCCCGAGATCGGATTCGAGGAAGTGCGCACGTCAGGCATCGTTGCCGACAAGCTGAAGGGCTGGGGCATCGAGGTGCATCGCGGTCTCGGAGGCACCGGCGTGATCGGCGTGCTCAAGGGCAACGGCAACGGCGGCAAGCGCATCGGCTTGCGCGCCGACATGGACGCGCTGCCGATGGAAGAGAACACCAACCTGAAATGGCGTTCGACCATTCCCGGCCGCTTCCACGGCTGCGGCCATGACGGCCACACCACCATGCTGCTCGGCACCGCGCGCTACCTGGCCGAGACCAGGAATTTCGACGGCACCGTGCATTTCATCTTCCAGCCCGCCGAAGAAGGCCTCGGCGGCGCGCGCGCCATGATCAAGGACGGCCTGTTCGAGAAATTCCCCTGCGACGAGGTCTACGGCCTGCACAACGCGCCGGACCTGAACTACGGCGAGATCGCGATCCTGCCGGGCCCGGCGATGGCCGGCGCGGACTTCTTCGACATCAACATCCAGGGCTACGGCGCGCACGGCGCGATGCCGGAGCGGTCAAAGGACGCAGTCGTGATCGCGACGACGCTCGCCCAGGCCTTGCAAACCATCGTCAGCCGCAACGTCGATCCGCTGAAGGCGGCAGTGCTGTCGATCACCCAGATCCATTCCGGCTCCGCCTATAACGTGATCCCCGGCGATGCCAAGCTCTGCGGCACCGTGCGCGCTTTCGACGATGGCGTGCGCGCGCTTATCCGCGAGCGCATGCGCGCGATCTGCGCCGGCATTGCCGCAACCTTCCAGGTCGAAATCACAGCCGACATCCGCGATACTTTCAGCGTCCTGGTCAATGAGGAAGAACAGTCGAGAGTGGTCGAGCAAGTGGCGAAGACCATAGTCGATCCGTCCAAGGTGTTCACGCGAGCGACGCCGAAGATGGGAAGCGAGGATTTCGCCGACATGATGCAGGCGGTGCCGGGCGCCTATTTCTGGATCGGCCATGACGGCTCCGTGCCGGTGCACAATCCCGGATACGTCCTCGACGACAAGATCCTGCCGATCGGCGCCAGCATGTTCGCCCGCATCATCGAAACCCGACTCCCGGTAGGTTCGCATGCATAAACCGGCACCCGAAGAAGAAGTCACCTCGCTCCATGACCTTTCCGCGGTCGACCTGATCGCGGGCTATCGCGCCAAGCAATTTTCGCCGTCGGAAGTGCTCGAGGAAGTGCTTGATCATGTCGCGGCGTGGGAGCCGCACATCAAGGCGCTCTATCTGTTCGATCCCGACGGTGCGCGCGCCACCGCCAGGGCGTCGACCGACCGCTGGCAGAAGGGCGAGCCGGTGGGCACGCTCGACGGCGTGCCGGTCACGATCAAGGACAATATCGCCACCAAAGGCCAGCCGATTCCGCTGGGAGCGGCCAGCGTCAAGCTGGTCCCCGCACAGAAGGACGCGCCACCCGCCGCACGGTTGCGCGAAGCCGGCGCGATCATCTTCTCCAAGACCACGATGCCGGACTACGGCATGCTGTCGTCAGGCCTCTCGAGCTTCCACCCCCTTACCCGCAATCCCTGGGACCTTAGCAAGAACCCGGGCGGGTCGTCGTCCGGCGCCGGTGCAGCAGGCGCAGCAGGCTATGGACCGTTGCACCTTGGGACCGATATCGGCGGTTCGGTGCGGCTGCCGGCCTCATGGTGCGGGCTCGTCGCGCTGAAGCCGAGCCTGGGACGCGTTCCGATCGATCCGCCCTATGTCGGCCGCGTCGCCGGCCCAATGACCCGCATTGTCGACGATGCGGCGCTGATGATGTGCGTATTGTCGAAGCCGGATCGCCGCGACGGCATGAGCCTGCCAGCTGACCCCATCAACTGGAAGGCGCACGACAAATCGCCGCGCAAAATGCGCATCGGCCTGATGCTCGATGCCGGTACCGGCCAGGCGCTGGAGAAAGAGGTCCGCACGGTCGCCGTCAACGCTGCCAAGGCGTTCGAATCCGCAGGCAGCGTGGTCACCGAAGTCGACGGCATCCTGACGCGCGAGATGCTCGACGGGCTCGACAATTTCTGCGCGCGCGGATGTGGGACGATCTTTCGAAGCTCTCGCCGGACGAGCGCGCCAAGGCGCTGCCCTACATCCAGAAATGGGCGGAGGCCGGCGACAAGCTCAGCGGCGTCGACGTCATCAGGGGCTTCAACGCCACCATGGCGATCCGGGCTGCCGCCGCAAAGCTGTTCTTCGAACTCGACTACGTGATTTCGCCGGTATCGCCGGTCGTGAACTTCCCTGCCGAATTCGCCGCGCCGATCAACGATCCCGACAAGCCATTCGAGCACATCTGCTTTACCGTGCCATGGAATATGTCTGAAAATCCAGCCGTCTCGATCAACGGCGGCTATGACGAAAAGGGTTTTCCAATCGGCGTGCAGATCATCGGCCGCCGTTTCGACGATCTCGGCGTGCTCGGCATGGCCAAGGCGTTCGAAGGCCTGCGCGGCCCGCAACGGCCGTGGCCGTCGCCGCCGAAGAAGTAATTCTCACCGTCATTCCGGGGCGTCGCACAGCGACGAACCCGGAATCTCGAGATTCCGGGTCTGGTCCTTCGGACCATCCCGGAATGACGGCAACAATCTCAAAAACATAACAGCAGAGGAAACCCACCATGGCGTATGAGACCATCAAGTACGAGGTCGACGAGCAGATTCTCACCATCACGCTGAACCGGCCCGACAAGCTCAACGCCTTCAACGGCACGATGCAGCAGGAATTGATCGACGCGTTCGATGCGGCCGACAAGGACGACAATGTCCGCGCCATCATCGTGACCGGCGCAGGCCGCGGCTTCTGCGCCGGCGCAGACCCTCTTCCGGCGCCAACACGTTCGACCGCGACGCCCGGCGCGGACCGGTGAAGCGGCTCGCCGACGGCAAGGTCGACTACAGCGATTCCCAGGTGCGCGACGGCGGCGGCCAGGTGACGCTGCGCATTTTCAAGTGCCTGAAGCCCGTGATCGCGGCGGTGAACGGGCCGGCCGTCGGCATCGGCGTCACCATGCAGCTTGCGATGGATATCCGCATTGCGTCGGAGGCGGCGCGCTTCGGCTTCGTGTTCTCGCAGCGCGGCATCGTGCCGGAAGCCGCCTCGAGCTGGTTCCTGCCGCGTATCGTCGGCATCTCGCAGGCGCTGGAGTGGTGCTATTCGGGGCGCGTATTCCCGGCGCAGGAAGCGCTCGCCGGCCGCCTCGTCAGCAAGGTGGTGCCGCCGGACGATCTGTTGCCGACGGCGCGCGCGCTCGCCAAGGAATTTTCCGCCAAGACCGCGCCTGTCTCGGTGGCGCTGATCCGGCAGATGATGTGGCGCATGATGGGCGCCGACGACCCGATGGAAGCCCACAAGGTCGACAGCCGCGGCATCTACGCCCGCGGGCGCTCGGAGGACGTGAAAGAAGGCGTGGTCTCGTTCCTGGAAAAGCGCCCGGCCGAATTCAAGAACAAGGTTTCCAGCGACATGCCGGACTATTTCCCGTGGTGGCAAGAGCGCGAGTATAAGTGACTGCGAAGCAGTCATTCCGGGATGGTGCGCAAGCACCAGACCTCAGGTGCGCAATTGCGCACCGGGGAATCTCGAGATTCTCAGGTGCGCAATTGCGCACCATAGTTCGATGCTTCGCACCGCCCCGGAATGACGGCGTCACCCCATCGTCAGCGCCACCCGCCCGATCGCCTTGCGGTCGATCAGCAGCCGCATCGCCTTGGCGCAGTCCTCCAGCGGAAGCCGGTGCGAGATGTTGGGACGGATCTTCCCCTGCTCCGCCCATTCCGTTAGCGCCTTGATCCTGACCTCGCCGAGCGCGGGATTTCGCCGCACCGCTTCGCCGGCGCGCACGCCGAGCACGCTCGCGCCCTTGATCATCAGGAGATTGGTGCGCGCAAGGCCGATGCCGCCGGTAAAGCCGATGATGAGGAGTCTGGCGCCCCAGTTGATGCAGCGCATCGAGTTCTCGAACACTTCGCCGCCGACCGGATCGAACACGACGTCCGCGCCCTGCCCGTCGGTGATGCGCTTGACGGCATCGCGGAACGGCTCGCGGTCGTAACGCACCAGATGATCGGCGCCCCTCGCTTTGGCGATCGCGAGCTTCTCGTCGCTCGACGCGGTCGCAATCACGGAGGCCCCCAGCATCTTGCCGATTTCGACGGCGGCAAGCCCAACGCCCCCACCGGCGCCGTGGACCAGCAGCACCTCGCCCGGCTGGAGCCGGCCGCGATCGATCAGCGCGTGATAGGCGGTGCCATGGCCTGCCAGAAACGTCGCGCCCTCGGCATAATCGAACGTCGACGGCAGTTTTACGAGCTGCGACGGCGTGGCGACGGCCTCATCGGAATAGGCGCCGTGGCGCATCTTGACGATCACGCGGTCGCCTACGGCGACGCCTCCGGCCGCGTTGACCTCGACGACGTCACCGGCGGCTTCCACGCCCGGCGTAAACGGCAGCGGCGGCTTGAGCTGATATTCGCCGGCCGCCATCAGGATGTCAGGGAAATTGATCCCGGCGGCGCGGATGGCGACGCGCACCTCACCCGGCGCCAAGGGTGCTGCAGGAAATGTTTCCAGACGCAGGCTCTCGGGCGGGCCGAGCTCGCGGCAGACGACGGCTTTCGGCATCAGGCGGCCTGCTCTTTACTGCGCAGCAGCGCCTCGCGGATCAGCGGCATCCGGTCGTTGCCGAAATACATGTCGGTCTTGTCGACAAAGATCGTCGGCGAGCCGAAGCCGCCGCGCGCCATCACCTCGTCGGTGTTGGCCTTGAGCTGGTCCTTGATCGCCTGCTGGCCGATGCCTTCGAAGAATTTGACGTGATCGACGCCGACGCGCTTGCAGATCTCCGTCAGCACCGAATCCTGCGAGATATCCTTATCGCCGCCCCAATAGGTCTCGAACACCGCGGTGGCGAACGGCGCCATCTGTTGACCAGGCTCTCGGCCAAGCCAGATGCAGCCGCGCATTGCCTTGACGCTGTTCACCGGAAACACGGTCGGCGGCATCTTGATCGTAAGCCCGGCAGATCGTGCCCAGTCGGCGAGGTCCTTCTTCATGTAGCGCGCCTTCAACGGCACCGGCGTCTCACGCGAGGCGTAGACGCTCGGGTTCACGGTGTTGAAGATGCCGCCAACCAGGATCGGCCGCCACGTGATGTCGACCCCGAGCTCCTTTGCGAGCGGCTGGATGTTGTGAAAGGCGAGATAGGTCCAGGGGCTGGAGCAGTCGAAGAAGAATTCGAGCATGGTGTTTCCTTTTGTTTCTTGTCTCTCGGTCCTCATCCTGGAGTTCCGCCATTTTTTGATCGTCCTACCCTAAAGCAGAGTTTATTGGGGTTGAAGCCTCGCCGTCATGGCCGGGCAAGACGAACATATGTACCTGACGTGAAAGGCATGGCACACAGGCGCTAAATCAGAACCGACCGGGAGGTCCCTATGCTGTTTCCAACCACCATCGCAGGCTCTTTGCCGAAGCCGGAATGGCTGGCCGAGCCGAACACGCTGTGGGCGCCCTGGAGATCGAAAGGCGACGAACTTGCCCGCGCCAAGCGCGACGCCACCATGCTGGCGGTCAAGCTCCAGGAGGATGCCGGTATCGATATCGTCACCGAGGGCGAGCAGGCTCGCCAGCATTTCGTCCATGGCTTCCTGGAGAAGGTCGAGGGCATCGATTTCGCCCACAAGGTCGAGATGGGCATCCGGAAAGACCGCTACAAGGCGATGGTGCCGCAGGTGGTCGCGCCGCTGACGCTTAAGGGCCGTGTCCATGCGGATGAAGCCCGCGTCGCCCGCACTCATACTTCCCGCAAGCTGAAATTCACCCTGCCCGGCCCGATGACCATCGCCGACACCGTCGCCGACCGCTATTACGGCGACAAGGTCAAGATGGCGTTCGCCTTTGCGGAGTTGCTCAACAACGAGGCCAAGGCGTTGCAGGCCGATGGCGTCGACGTGATCCAGTTCGATGAGCCCGCTTTCAACGTCTTCATGGATGAAGTCTCCGACTGGGGCATCAAGGCGCTGGAGCGCGCCGCAGAAGGGCTGACCTGCACCACCGCCGTCCACATCTGCTACGGCTACGGCATCAAGGCCAATACCGACTGGAAGCAGACGCTTGGCAACGAGTGGCGACAATACGAGGACATTTTCCCGGCGATCGCCAAGAGCCCGATCCAGCAGGTCGCGATCGAGTGCCGCAATTCCCGGGTGCCGCTGGATTTGCTGGCGCTGCTCCCCGGCAAGATCGTCCAGGCCGGCGTGATCGACGTCGCCAGCGACACGGTGGAGACGGCGGAAGATGTCGTCAATGTGATCGAGGCCGTGTCGAAATTCGTGCCGAAGAGCAACATCGTCGCCACGACGAATTGCGGCATGGCGCCGATGCGCCGGGATATCGCGGAAGCCAAGCTGGCGGCGCTGGGTGCTGGGGCGAAGCTGGCGAGGCAGAAGTTGGGGTGATGGTTCCGTTCCCTCTCCCGCCCTTGCGGGGAGGGTTAGGGTGGGGGCTTTCTCCGCGAGCGCGAATCGCGGAGAGAGCCCCCCACTCCAGCTCTCCCCCGCAAGCGGGAGAGAGGGCAGACCCGCGCAAGCGGCATCGCCTTCGCTAATAACTCACACTCGGATGCAGCACCGGCCGATACCCTGCACTCAGCGCGCGCAAGGTCGACGGCGGCGTCAGCAGCAGCGCGTCCGTGATCGCGCCGTCTGCCCTTCCATAGCCGGCCATCGACCACCGCAGCGCCCTTCCCTGCACAATCAGAAAATTCTCCTCGCCCTGCTGCACCATCGCGCCGTCGGGCAATTGCATCACCGGCATCGGCAGCGGATGCAGCCGCTTCCTGCCGCGTTCGAGACGCTCACCATGCAGCACGGCGTCCATCTCGCGCGCGCAATCCCCGAAACGCCATTGCCCTCTTGCCACGCCGCACGAAAACGGTTGGCGTCGCCGCGCCGACAGAAGAAACACGGCCGGTGGCCCGCCGCGAATGCGGTCGCTTCATCGAGAAAGAACAATTCGGTCCAGCTCCGCCCACCCATCACCTTGCGCCGCCATCCCCGGAACTCGCAGACGCAGGTGATCCACGCTGGGCTCGACCAGCGTTTTTTCAATAACGTCTTCGTCGCAGGGTCGTGGATAATGCCGCGATTGCCAGTGAACATGCCGCGGTGCGAGGTGGCGACGATGTCGCCGGTGGGTGTGACGCGGTTTTGGAGAGGCATGGAAGGCTCAACCTATTGCCACACCGTCATTGCGAGGAGCGCTCGCGACGAAGCAATCCATCCCTCCGCGCGCGGATGCATGGATTGCTTCGCTGCGCTCGCAATGACGGTGGGTAAGTCACGTCGCGCCGTTACGGACGGATCGGCGGCTGGAACGAGAGCGCAGTGTCCCAGGGAAAATGGATCCAGGTGTCCTGCGACACTTCGGTGATGAAGGTATCGACCAGCGGCTTGCCCTTCGGCTTGGCGTAGACGGTGGCGAAATGGGCGTCCGGCAGCAATTGGCGCACCAGGCGTCCGGTGGTGCCGGTATCGACGAGGTCGTCGACGATCAACAGCCCCTTGCCGGTCCCGCCGCCGAGCCTGGCGACATCCGGCGACACGCCCTTGAGCACCTGAAGATCGCCTTGCCTGTCGTGATCGTAGCTTGCCACGCAGACCGTATCGATCACGCGCAAGCCCAGTTCGCGCGCCACGATCGCGGCCGGCACCAGCCCGCCGCGGGTGATCGCAATCACGGCATGAAACGGCCCGACCTCGTTGAGCCGCCAGGTCAGCGCCCGGCAATCCCGGTGAAACTGGTCCCACGACACCGGAAAAGGCTTGCCCGCCCGCTCCTGAGCACTTGTTTCGGAATTGTTGTCCACCACGCTGTTTGTCCTGTCTGACGGAGCGGCATGACGATTCTTCAAATCGTCTTGCCGCTACATCTATTTCATTTGACCATGATCTTTTCGGAAAACCGGCGTCCACTTTTCCGGATCATGCTCTACCGGCTGACGTTCAATCCAGCCAGCATCGCCTTTACCGCGGTCATCGCGGCGTTCAGCTTTTCCGGATCGCGCGAGCGGACGACGAGGTTGGTGTTAGGCTTCTTGTCATCGTCCATGAACGGGTAGCTGCCGATGATGGTGTCGGGATGGGCGTTGGCGATCTCCCGCAGCGGCCCGCCGATGTCGCCTTCCCGCGCATTGGCGCGGACCGAGTCTGACAGCATCCGCACGCCCGACTTCAGCTTGGGCGCGACGATATCCATCATCGCCTGCATGATCGAGG
Source organism: Bradyrhizobium sp. TZ2 (assembly GCA_043099345.1). Taxonomy (GTDB): domain Bacteria; phylum Pseudomonadota; class Alphaproteobacteria; order Rhizobiales; family Xanthobacteraceae; genus Bradyrhizobium. The sequence goes on from CP170752.1 coordinate 6,515,793, forward strand.
GGATGCCGGCCATGACGATGACATTGCCGAGCTTGAACCCCGGCGCGAGGATGGTCGCGCTCTGGATCAGTTCGGCGCCATCGGGCACGCGGGCCATGCGCAGCCGCGCCTCGTTCAGATCCTGTTCGCTCCAGCGCTCGCGGAATCGCGCCACCACCTCGGGGTGATGGTCGATCCTGACGCCAAAAGCCTTGGCGACGCTGTCGGCGGTGATGTCGTCATGGGTCGGCCCGATGCCGCCGGTGGTAAAGACATAGGTGTAGCGATGCCGCAGCGCATCAAGGGCAGCAATGATGTCGGCCTCGTCATCGGCGACGATGCGGACTTCCTTGAGGTCGATCCCGATATTGGTCAGGTATTCGGCGATAAAGCCGATATTCTTGTCCTTGGTCCGGCCGGACAGGATCTCGTCACCAATGACCAGTATCCCTGCCGTGACGATCTCGCTCATGACTTCTCCTCACCCTGTCCACCGTGAAAGATTGCGCACGCAACGCATTGAAGTCACGGGGGTTTGCTGCCGAAATAAGCATCCGGCAGCCTTTTTTCCGGGCAGCGCGGCGGACTACCCATACCAAATGCCGCAAGCCAATGCATATCGCGGTGGCCCGACCCTTGCTACCATCCCTTCAGGTCATGCACTGGGTCGCGACCTGGGGGATAGTCAGAATTTATGGCAGTTGCGTTCGATGAAATGAACGGCCCCGGCGGAGACCTCCGCCCGGCCTATCAGGAGCTCTCCCGCTGGCTCAAGGAGACGCCTCCGGACGCCCTCGAATATCGCCGCCAGGAGGCGGAACTGCTGTTCCGCCGGATCGGCATCACCTTCGCCGTCTATGGCGACGCCGAAGCCCAGGAGCGACTGATCCCCTTCGACGTGATTCCCAGGATCATGTCGGCGAAGGAATGGACGCTGCTGGAGAAGGGCCTGAAGCAGCGGGTGCGCGCGCTCAACATATTCCTGCGCGACATCTATCACGGCCGCGACATCCTGCGCGCCAACGTCATTCCCGACGACCTGATCTTCCAGAACCCGGTGTTCCGCCCGGAAATGAACGGCCAGAGCGTTCCGCACGACGTCTACGTCCATATCGCCGGGATCGACATTGTCCGGGTCGACGCCGACAATTTCATCGTGCTGGAGGACAATGCGCGGACGCCCTCGGGCGTGTCCTACATGCTGGAAAACCGCGAGATCATGATGCGGCTGTTTCCGGACCTGTTCGCCCGCCACCGCGTCGCGCCGGTGGAACGATATCCCGACGAACTGCTCTCGGCGTTGCGCTCGGTGGCGCCGCTCTCGGCCTCGGCGGAGCCGACAGTCGCGCTGATGACGCCCGGCGTCTACAATTCCGCCTATTACGAACACTCTTTTTGGCCGACAAGCTCGGCATCGAGCTGGTCGAGGGCCGCGACCTCATCGTCAAGAACGACGAGGTGTTCATGCGCACCACCGAGGGTCTCAAACGCGTCGACGTGATCTACCGCCGCGTCGATGACGACTTTCTCGATCCACTTACCTTCCGCCCGGATTCCGCGCTCGGCGTGCCCGGGCTGATGTCGGCCTATGCGGCCGGCAATGTCACGCTGGCGAACGCGGTCGGCACCGGCATCGCCGATGACAAGGCGATCTACTCCTACATGCCGGAGATCGTGAAATTCTATCTCGGCGAAGAGCCGATCCTGAAGAACGTGCAAACCTGGCGCTGCCGCGAGCCGAAGGACCTGGCCTATGTGCTGGACAATCTTGGCGACCTCGTCGTGAAGGAAGTCCACGGCTCCGGCGGCTACGGCATGCTGATCGGTCCCGCCGCCACGAAAGCGACCATCGAGGCGTTCCGCGACAAGCTCAAGCGCGAGCCGGAGGGCTTTATCGCCCAGCCGACGCTGGCGCTGTCGACCTGCCCGACCTGCACCGCGTCGGGTCTCGCGCCACGCCATGTTGATCTGCGGCCGTTCGTGCTCACGGGGAGCAAGCACGTCACCATCGTGCCGGGCGGGCTGACGCGCGTGGCTCTGAAGGAAGGTTCGCTGGTGGTCAATTCAAGCCAGGGTGGCGGAACCAAGGACACTTGGATACTGGACGAATAGAGAGCGAAATCTTCGTATGCTGTCGCGCACTGCCGAAAACCTGTACTGGCTGGCCCGCTACGTCGAGCGCGCCGAATATATCGCGCGCACCATCGACGCGACGCTGCGCGTCACCGCGCTTCCCGCCGCCTATATCGGCAAGACCAATGAGTGGGAATCGGCGCTGCTGACCGCCGGCGTCAGCGCCAGCTTCTACGAGACCTATCAGGAAGCCAACGAACAGAACGTCGTCGAGTACCTGGCGTTCTCGCCCTCCAATCCGTCCTCGATCAAGAACTGCATCGAGGCGGCCCGGCTCAATTCGCGCTCGGTGCGAACCGCGCTGACATCAGAGATGTGGGACACCATCAACTCGGCCTGGATCGAACTCGGAGAGCTCTGGGGCAAAGGCACCTCCAGCCGCGAGGAACTGGCGAGGTTTCTCCGTTTCGTGCAGGAGACGTCATTGCGGTTCGACGGTTCGGCCTACCGGACCATGCTGCGCAATGACGCCTACTGGTTCTCGCGGCTGGGGCTACATCTGGAGCGCGCCGATAACACCGCCCGCATTCTCGACGTGAAGTATCACGTGCTCTTGCCGGAGGAGGAACATGTCGGCGGTCCCCTGGATTACTACCAGTGGACCTCGATTCTGCGCTCGGTGTCGGCGCTGACGGCCTATCACTGGGTCTATCGCGAAACGCTGAAACCCTGGCTGATCGCCGACCTGCTGATCCTCAACGACACGCTGCCCCGCTCGCTGGCAAGCTGCTACAGCAATCTGGTGCGCAACCTCGACCAGATCGGCGTCGCCTATGGCCGCCAGGGCGCCTCCCAGCGCCACGCCCGCGGCGTCCGCAACCGGCTTGAACACAGCCATATGGACGATATCTTCCAGCACGGCGTCCATGAGTTCATCCAGGAATTCATTGCGGATAACTCGCGGCTCGGTGAGATCATCACCCGGCAATATCTGATCTGAGCTTTCTGGAGGGCGACCGCCCAGCCTTTGAGCATGTTTCCCTTGAGCTTCGTTGCCCTCACGGCACTGCCTTGTGCTATTCTCAAGCCTGATGCATGGGAGGGGCACATGAGAAAGCTAGCACGGGCTTTCTGCACTTCGCTTGTGCTGGCGGCAACGCCAGCCCTCGCGGGACCTGCGGACGAGGCCAGCGCCATTGTCGATCAATGGTCGGCAACCTACAGCGCCAACGATCGCAATGCCCTGGTGAAACTCTACGCTCCGGACGCCCTGCTTCTCGGGACGACCGACCAGGCTGCGACCCGCGGGACCGAGGAAATTCGTGAATATTTCGTGGCCCTCGACAAGGGTGGGCGCAAGAACACCATCAAGGAGAGAGATGTGATTGTTCTTGGTCCAGAGGCCGTAGTTGTTGCGGGGTTCTACGATTTTGCACGAAAAGAGCAGAATTACGAACCCCGCCCTTCTCGCTTCACGATGGTAGTCGTGAAGCGCGATGGCCGCTGGATGATCGCCCATCACCATTCCTCGCCGCGAGCCGCGACGAGACAATAGACAAGTTTACGCTGTCTGTGCAGACTGCTATGCCCGGGCAAGACGATCTGAACCGGGTTCTCCCATGCGGCTGCGAATTGCCCATTCCACCAGCTATCGCTACGAGCCGCCGGCTTCGGGCGTGATCCAGATCCTTCGGATGACGCCCGGCAGCCATGACGGGCAGTATGTCGCCGATTGGCAGATCGACGTTTCCACCGATTCCCGCCTCGACGTGCATCAGGACGCCTTTGGAAACGTCACGCATGTGCTGACGCACGGGCCGATCGCCGACCTCACCATCCATGTCGAGGGCCTGATCGAGACGCACGACACCGGCGGCGTGCTGCGCGGCACCGACGAGCGCTTTCCACCCAGCCTGTTCCTGCGCTCGACTGCGCTGACCGAAGTCAATCCGGCGATGGCGACCTTCGCCCGCGAGATGCGCTCGGAATCCGATGGCGATGTGCTCGGCTTCCTGCATGCGCTGATGGTGCAGATCAATGAGCACATGACGTTCGACGAGGACCCGACGAACTCAGGGACGTCAGCGGCGGAAGCGTTCGCGCTCAAGCGCGGCGTCTGCCAGGACTACGCGCACATCTTCATCGCCTGCGCCCGCTCCGGCGGCGTGCCGGCGCGCTTCGTCTCCGGGCACTTCCTGCGCTCCGACGGCACCGTCAACCACCAGGCGGGCCATGCCTGGGCGGAAGCCTACGTGCCCGAACTCGGCTGGGTCGGCTTCGATGCCGCCAACGGCATCTGCATCACCGACGCGCACGCCCGCGTCGCCATCGGCCTCGATTACCTCGGCGCCGCCCCGGTGCGCGGCACCCGCTATGGCGGGGGAATGGAAACGCTGACGGTGGCGGTCAAGGTCGAACACGCCGGACGGCCAGGTCAGTGGCAATCGCAGCAGTAGAGCGCGCAAGCACGTATTTCTTCCGTCATGCCCCGCGAAGGCGGGGCATCCAGTATTCCGCGCCGGTCGTGAGACTCTCGACATCTGCGGTTACTGGATCACCCGCATACTGTCGGCCATCGGGCGGAACAGGAGGATCGCTTGCAGATTTGGCGGCTTGTACCCGTCCAGTGCATGCCGCGCCACGGGGAAATGGGGTTGGATGCCCCCTTGAAATTGGCTACTAGTTTGGCGCCGAAAAAATCGGATGCGTTCGGGGATCGGGAATGACCTATTGCTGCGGAATTCTGGTGCGGGATGGTCTCGTCATGATCGCGGATACGCGCACCAATGCCGGTCTCGATAACGTCTCGACCTTCCGCAAGCTTCACATTTTCTCGAAGCCTGGCGACCGCATCATGGCGATCGCCAGCGCCGGCAATCTGGCGATCAGCCAGTCGGTGCTGTCGACCCTCACCGAAGGGCTGGAAGACCCGCACAGCGGCGAACTCGAGACGCTGATGAACGCGCCGACCATGTTTCAAGCAGCGCAGCGTATCGGCCGCGCCATCCGCAACGTGCACGCCACCGAAGGCGAAGCCTTGAGGTCGGAAGACGTCAGTTTCGACGTCTCGTTTCTGTTCGGCGGCCAGATCAAGGGCTCCAAGATGCGGCTGTTCATGGTCTACACCGCCGGCAATTTCATCGAGTGCACCACCGACACGCCGTACTTGCAGATCGGCGAGCACAAATACGGCAAGCCGGTGCTCGACCGTGCGATGCATTATGACGTCGAACTCTATGAAGCGCTGAAGACCGGCCTGATCTCGATGGATTCGACGATGCGCTCCAACCTCGGCGTCGGCTTGCCGATCGACGTGCTGGTGGTGCGAGCGGATGCCTGCGAGGCCGATCTCAATCACCGCATCGAGGCGGGCGAGCCCTATTTCCACGACCTGCGCTCGCGCTGGTCAGCGGCGCTGCGCGCGGCGCACCAGAATATTCCGAGACCACCCTACAAGACCGAAACAGAAGCAAAAAACTGAAGGCGAGGAAACAAATGGCCGACGCAACCAACAAGATCGCGATCGTTACCGGTGCGGGCACCGGCGTCGGACGCGCAGCATCGCTGGCGCTGATGAATGCCGGCTTCACCGTGGTGCTCGCCGGGCGCCGCATGGAGATGCTGGAAGAAACCAAGAAGCTCGGCGACAATGTCGGCAAGAGCATGTGTTTCCGCCGACATGACCGACCCCGGCTCGATTGCAGCCCTGTTCGCCAAGGTGAAGGACACCTATGGCCGGCTCGACGTGCTCTTCAACAACGCCGGCATGGGCGCACCGCCGGTCAATTTCGAAGACCTCAGCCTCGAGCAGTGGCAGGCAGTGGTGAACACCAACCTCACCGGGCCGTTCCTGTGCACCCAGCACGCCTTCCGCATCATGAAGGACCAGAACCCGCGCGGCGGCCGCATCATCAACAACGGCTCGATCTCGGCGCACGCGCCGCGGCCGTTCTCCGCCGCCTATACCTCCACCAAGCATGCGATCACCGGCCTGACCAAGGCCTCTAATCTCGACGGCCGCATGTACGATATCGCGGTCGGCCAGGTCGACATTGGCAACGCCGCGACCCCGATGACGGACCGCATGGTCGCCGGCCCCGGTGTGATGCAGCCCGATGGCACGATGAAACACGAGCCGCGCATGGACGCGAAGGCGGTCGGCGACGCGGTCGCCTACATGGCCGGCCTGCCGCTCGACGCCAACGTTCTGTTCATGACTGTCATGGCGACCAAGATGCCGTTCGTCGGACGGGGGTAAGTTCCGCTCTCAGACCCTCATGGTGAGGAGGCGCCTCTTGGCGCCGTCTCGAACCATGCGGCCGTGCGTGCGGCCCATCCTTCGAGACGCCGCTACGCGGCTCCTCAGGATGAGGTGAGCAAGTGGATGCGGGCGCGCCCTTTCACCACCGTCATTGCGAGCGCAGCGAAGCAATCCATCTCTGCGCTCGCTGAGGCATGGATTGCTTCGTCGCTATCGCTCCTCGCAATGACGCGCCCCCTACTCCAACCTCTCCACCTTCCGCAGCGCCGGGAACAGCTTCATCCACAACAGCGCGATGGCAATCGTGCCGACGCCGCCGAGCACGGCAGCTGCACCAGCGAAAAACCTATCACCACGCTGATCGTAACGGCCAAACCCGCAACACGGCGTTGCGCGGCGGCCCGCCGCTGTCATAATCGCACCGGGCTTTCCGGGGGATTCATGCTGCAACTGCAATCGGCGTTCGGCGTACTGGCGTTGCTGGCGATCGCATGGGCGCTCAGTGAAAACCGCCGCGCGGTCTCGTGGCGGCAAACGGCGATCGGACTTGCCGTCACCATCGTCACCGCACTGGTGCTGCTCAAGCTGCCGCCGGTCGCAAGGGCGTTCGGCGCCATCAACGACGCCGTCAACACGATCTCGGCGGCATCCCGCGCCGGCACGTCGTTCGTGTTCGGCTATCTCGGTGGCGGCACTCTGCCCTTCGACCTCAAGGCGCCAGGTGCGGACTTCATCCTGGCGTTTCAGGCGCTGCCGATCATTCTCGTTATGAGCGTGCTCACGACGCTGTTGTTCTACTGGCGCGTGCTGCCGCCGATCGTGCGCGGCATGGCCTGGCTCCTGGAGCGCACGCTCGGCGTCGGCGGCGCGGTGGGCCTGTCGACTGCGGCGAATATCTTTCTCGGCATGGTCGAGGCGCCCTTGTTCATCCGCCCCTATCTGGCGCAACTCACCCGCAGCGAATTGTTCCTGGTGATGACCGGTGGCATGGCCGGCATCGCCGGCACCGTGCTGGTGCTCTACGCGACATTTCTCGCGCCGCTGATCCCGGACGCCGCCGCGCATTTTGTCATTGCATCCGTGCTCGGAGCACCGGCGGCCATTCTCGTCAGCCTGATCATGGTGCCGGAGACTTCAGACAAGCTGACCGGCGGCGCCCTTGCGGATCCCCGGGTCGCTGGCGATCCCCGGGTCGCTGGCGATCCCGATACCCAGACGTCGAGCACCATGGACGCCATCGCCAAGGGCACCACGGCCGGACTTGAGCTGCTGCTCAATATCATAGCCATGCTGCTGGTCCTGGTGGCGCTGGTCTATCTTGCCAACGCAACCCTCGGGCTATTGCCGCATGTTGGCGGCGAGGCGATCTCGATGCAGCGGATGCTCGGCTATCTGATGGCGCCGGTGTGCTGGCTGATGGGCCTGCCGTGGCCGCAGGCGATCACGGCCGGCAGCCTGATGGGCACCAAGACCGTGCTCAACGAGCTGATCGCCTATGTCGAGCTATCAAAACTCGGCGCGGACGCGCTCGATCCGCGCTCGCGGCTGATCATGCTCTATGCGATGTGCGGCTTTGCCAACTTCGCCAGCCTCGGCATTATGATCGGCGGCCTCGGCACCATGGCGCCGGAGCGGCGCCATGAGATCAACTCGCTCGGGCTGAAGTCGATCGTGTCGGGCACACTGACGACGTGCTTGATGGGCGCGGTGGTGGGGGCGATGACGTAGCACTCTCTCCGTCGTTCCGGGGCGACGCTTCAGCGTCGAACCCGGAACCTCGAGATTCCGGGTTCGCTTCGCGCCCCGGAATGACGGCATCTCAACTCGCCAACTCCACCGTCTTGAACTCCGCCGGCAGGATCACTTCCAGCAGTTCAACGTCGTCGGAATAATCCATGATCAGATGCCTGATGCGCGGCGGCTGGGTCCAGGCGCTTCCCTCTCTCATCAGCGTCTCGCCCTGGCCTTCCATGTAGGTCTTCACCCAGCCCTTGAGCACATAGACCATCTGGAATTCGACGTCGTGGTAATGCAGCTTTGACACTTCAGCCGGATTGCACGGGCCGATCAGGCGGATCACATGCGCCTGCGCCAAGCCGTGGGTTGCATCCGCAATGCCGAGATCGCGGTATTGCGCGTAGGTGCGCAGGCCGTCGGCTTTGAAATCCTCTTCGCGGTGATGGCTGATGGCGATGCGCTGCTTCGGCCGCGCTTTCGCCTTAACCGCCTTGGACGCTACCTTTGACGGCGCCTTGGGCTTGGCGGCAGAAGCGCGGCCCTTGGATTTGATGGTCTTGCGCGCGGAGGATTTGGTGGCGGGCTGGTGCCCCGTCCATTTCTTTCTGACGGCGGTTTTGGCGGCGGCTCTTGACGTCGCCTTCTTCTGCTTGGGCATTGGTGCCTCCCCGATCGTTTGACACCGGAGGCTAACACAGAATTTTTTTGTAGGGTGGGCAAAGCGCAAGCGTGCCCACCATCGCGAGCGGCGCGTCAAATGGTGGGCACGGCGCAAGCGCGCCTTTGCTCACCCTACGGCATCTCCTCAATGCAGCCTGAACACGCCGTCGACGGAGCGCAGTTCGGCCGGCTTGATCAGCTTGGAATGCGCCACCGTCACCGAGAACAGCGGGCCATCGAGCTTCTCCTGCCAGAAGACGAGGAAATCCTTCAGCGCCGGGAATTTCGGGCAGAGATCGTAGTTCTGCCAGACATAGGTCTGCAGCAGCGAAGGATGATCCGGCATCCGGTACAGAATTTGCGCCGTCGTCAGCCCGTAACCCAGCACCTGCTTCCGGAAATCGTCGGAAACAACTCCAACCCGCGAGACCATGCCAAACCTCCATTTAAGGAGCGCATTTGTCGTGGTGGCCACACACCGAGCCACTCCGGCGGAGATGCGCTCACATGAGAGAAATGTGACGCACGATACCAACCCATCACAAGCCTAAATGTTTAATGAATTGTTGAAAATTGATGCGTTAGCAGCAGCTTACCGCACGTGCTAATACGGGGCCGGGGTCCGGCCGCCCCGATTAATCATGATTAATGAAATTGGCAGGCGTCATATTTGAGTGCCAATTTTTCTGCTAGAAGCCCCTTGTCCCCCGAACAAGTCTGGCCTATGTGCATCGCAGCCGTGCTGGCACTCGCCTGCCCGGACTGCCAAAATTCCAGAATCTGACAACATCTTCAGAAACTTAGGAGGACTGCATGAAATTCCGTCCGCTTCACGACCGCGTCGTGGTCAAGCGCATCGACGCCGAAGAGAAGACCGCTGGCGGCATCATCATTCCGGACAGTGCCAAGGAAAAGCCCTCCCAGGGCGAAATCGTCGCTGTCGGCCCGGGTGGCCGTGACGAAGCCGGCAAGCTGATCCCGATCGACCTCAAGGTCGGCGACCGCGTGCTGTTCGGCAAATGGTCGGGCACCGAGGTCAAGATCGACGGTGAAGAACTCCTGATCATGAAGGAGTCCGACATCATGGGCGTGCTCGACGTCCCCGCCAGCAAGAAGAAAGCCGCCTAAGCGCGCCGCCTGCAACGCTCACCCTGAGGAGCGCCCGCAAGGCGCCTCCCCGACAGGGTGAGAACCAGCAACAACTCAGGGAAAATCAAATATGTCAGCCAAAGAAGTCAAATTCGGCGTCGATGCCCGCGACCGCATGCTGCGCGGCGTCGACATCCTCAACAACGCGGTCAAGGTGACGCTGGGTCCGAAGGGTCGCAACGTTGTCCTCGACAAGTCGTTCGGCGCTCCCCGCATCACCAAGGACGGCGTCACCGTCGCCAAGGAAATCGAGCTCGACGACAAGTTCGAGAACATGGGCGCGCAGATGGTGCGCGAAGTCGCCTCGAAGTCGGCAGACGCGGCCGGCGACGGCACCACGACTGCGACCGTTCTGGCGGCTGCGATCGTCCGTGAAGGCGCCAAGTCGGTTGCCGCCGGCATGAACCCGATGGATCTGAAGCGCGGTATCGACCTGGCGGTGGAAGCCGTGGTCGCCGACCTCGTCAAGAACTCCAAGAAGGTCACGTCGAACGAGGAAATCGCCCAGGTTGGCACCATCTCCGCCAACGGCGACGCCGAGATCGGCAAGTTCCTCGCCGACGCCATGAAGAAGGTCGGCAACGAGGGCGTCATCACGGTTGAGGAAGCCAAGTCGCTCGAGACCGAACTCGACGTCGTCGAGGGCATGCAGTTCGACCGCGGCTACATCTCGCCCTACTTCGTCACCAACGCCGACAAGATGCGCGTTGAAATGGACGACGCCTACATCCTGATCAACGAGAAGAAGCTCTCCTCGCTGAACGAGCTGCTGCCGCTGCTCGAGGCCGTGGTGCAGACCGGCAAGCCGCTGGTCATCGTCGCGGAAGACGTCGAAGGCGAAGCCCTCGCCACCCTCGTCGTCAACCGTCTGCGTGGCGGCCTCAAGGTCGCAGCCGTCAAGGCTCCGGGCTTCGGCGATCGCCGCAAGGCCATGCTGCAGGACATCGCCGTTCTGACCGGTGGTCAGGCGATCTCGGAAGATCTCGGCATCAAGCTCGAGAACGTCACCCTGCAGATGCTCGGCCGCGCCAAGAAGGTGATGATCGACAAGGAAAACACCACCATCGTCAACGGCGCCGGCAAGAAGGCCGACATCGAGGCCCGCGTTGCCCAGATCAAGGCGCAGATCGAGGAAACCACCTCGGACTACGACCGTGAGAAGCTGCAGGAGCGTCTGGCCAAGCTCGCGGGCGGCGTCGCGGTGATCCGCGTCGGCGGCGCGACCGAAGTCGAGGTGAAGGAGCGCAAGGACCGCGTGGATGACGCGATGCATGCGACCCGTGCGGCGGTTGAAGAAGGCATCGTGCCGGGCGGCGGCGTCGCCCTGCTGCGCGCCTCCGAGCAGCTCAAGCGCATCAAGACCGCCAACGACGACCAGAAGACCGGCGTCGAGATCGTGCGCAAGGCGCTCTCCGCGCCCGCCCGCCAGATCGCGATCAACGCCGGTGAAGACGGTTCCGTCATCGTCGGCAAGATCCTCGAGAAGGAGCAGTACAATTACGGCTTCGACTCGCAGACCGGCGAATACGGCAACTTGGTCTCCAAGGGCATCATCGACCCGACCAAGGTGGTTCGTGCGGCGATCCAGAACGCAGCGTCGGTTGCGGCTCTCTTGATCACGACCGAGGCCATGATCGCCGAATTGCCGAAGAAGAACCAGGGCGCCGGCGCCGGCATGCCTCCGGGCGGCGGCATGGGCGGCATGGACTTCTGATCCAGCCACTCAGGCATCCAAGGAATGCAAAACCCCGGCAGCGATGCCGGGGTTTTTGTTTGGCAGATGATGCGGATGGGCCGCCCACCACGCAGGGAACGCCGACGTCTCTATTGCAACGCTACGCTGAAAAGGAAACTTCGTGCTGCTCAAGATATCCCTGTTATGCACAGCACTGCGTAAAATATACGATCGTTTAGATTGACAACATCAAAAAAAATTGAGCGAGAGTCGCAAACCGAACCGACAGCGTCGCTCCTTCTGGGCAAAGTCGTATCGGGTCGGGGCTAAATCAAAGCTCATCCAAAAATCTGGTCGAACACAGAGCGCGAGCTCTCGTGACGCAGGTATGCGTCGCGGGGAATGCTTTCGCTTGAGAAAGGTAATGCTGCCGTGAGTGAAAGCGAAATGAAAGTAACGCTGAACGGAACGAACGTTTTCGGGGTACCGATGTTGGAGTTCTCTAAGGTCGCCAAGGTCGCGTCGGCGGGGATGACTGAAGCGCTGCGCGAGAGCTTTTCGAGCAATGCCAGAGGCGCGACCGACTACGGGCTCAAGGTGTTCGAAATCTCAAACGCCAATGCCGCATCTGCGCTCGATTTCTTCGTCCATCTGTTCGGCAGCAAGTCAGCGACCGATGTCCTTACCTTGTCCGCGGCGCAAGCGCGCAAGACGTTCGACACCGCATCCGACCAGAACAAGGAATTGTGGGCGCTTGCCCAGAAGCTTGCGACGGAAACCGGTGAGCCGATCAGGAAGCACTTCACCAAGGTTCTCCACCAAGCAGACTAAAAAAGCAGCACTCAGTTCACGTCCAGGATTCGTTTGAGGAGGGATCCGGCCGGTTGGAACAAGCCCAGCGAGCATGCAGCCCCCACTGGCAGATGCTCGATCAAAGGTGCGCGATGCCCCCCAGTAACCCGCACCTGCAAGAGGCGCACTCCAACCGGCCGGTGCTTTTCTGCAAACTACGACAAAGATCAATGCAAGGGAGGGCGACATGGGAATGGTCATGGTCAAATGTCCGCAAACCGGACATGCGATTCCCACTGGCATCCAGACTGATCGCGAGAGCTTTGGGCGACGCGCGGTGTTTTTCTCGCGCACCCGCTGCCCGATCTGCCGAACCGACCACGCGTGGTTTGCGCGGGAAGCCTGGGTCGACGAGCGGAGCATCCGGGTGCGGCGTCACAGTGGGGCCCCAGCGTAACCGTCGACACAGATCAAGTGATGATCGCGATTGGGGGGACACACCATGGCGCGCATGCAAATCTCGGCTGAATCGTCGGTCTGGCTGCTGCAGGCCAAGGACTTTCTTGACGAAGCACGACGGCTGAAGCCGGGCCCCGAGCGCAACGAGCTGCGCCAGACGGCGAAGGTGCTGCGCGAGCTTGCGAAACTCGAGGCGGCATCTGCGGGCGGCAGCCCCGGCAGAGGATCGCTATTGGTGGGGCTTTCCGGGACCACCGCGTCGGAATCGCGGCGCGAAAGCCTTACATAGCATCCGATTCAATTCCGGGGATGCGGTCGTCTTCGGGCAGAACCGCCGCGCGAGATCGGCCCGTACTCGTCGAGAAGATCTCCTCGACTTCGAGACGCATGACGCTGTGGCATTCGCACGCTGTCGCCGCGAGCCGCGCTCGGTCGATCTCGATGAGGCCTCGTCGATCGGACCTGATCGCTCCGCGCGCGCGGAGATTGCGCATCAGCAGCGTTACCGTCGTTCGTCGCACACCGAGTATTTGCGCCAGTGCGTGCTGGGTGAGCGGGAGAACATCGTGGTCGACGCGGTCGCGAAGCTGGAGCAGCCAGCGGGCCATGCGGGCTTCGACCGGGTGCAGCGCATTGCAGGCCGCGCCGAGTTGGAACTGCATCAGCATCGACTTGACGTGATTCTGGACCGCATGCCGGATCGCGGGACTCCGGCTGAAGGCGGCATGAAATCGCGATGCAGGGATCCGGGCGGCCGTGCCCGCCGCGCGAACGACCGCGGTAATGGCCGAAGGTGACGGCCCGAGCACCGAAAGCAAGCCCACTGCCCCCTCACGCCCGATTACGGCGGTGGCAACCGTCTGTCCGTCCGCCATGTCGATCATCAGTGTGATGGCACCGCTGTGAGGGAAGATGACGTACTCGATATCGTCACCCGTCCGCGAAAGGACCGCGTCCTGGTCGAGGGCGATCGTCTCAAGCTCGGACCCCAGCAGATCGAGGTCCGATGCCGGCAATGCTCCAAGAAGGCGATTACCCATTCCGCCGTGAGGCGTCACTGTGGGGAACCCGCGGTAAGGCCGCTGCCTTGTCCATTTGGAGCTTCGCGTAACAGCGACGTCAACATGAGTATGGATCTGCTTTCACTACACGCACTCACTCAAATACGTTCCCGCTCTAACAACAATTCCAAACGCGGCCACAGCGGACTTTCCGCCCGCAGCCTGAGGAGTTAGATGCAAATGGGCCGCTGGACGCAACTGTAAAATGCGCATTGGTAATACCGTAAGAGCGCGGGAACCTGCGGTTCCAATTCCGGCGCACGGCAAGGCTGCTCGCGATCGACGAGGCGTTTCCATTTTGAGACTTTAGCCATCGCTTCTGGGCAATTGGCAGCGCTGTCATGACCAGAAGGGTTCGATGCGCAATTGCTCGGCCTTCGCGCTGCCTATCCCTTTGTCATTCCGGGGCGCGTAGTGCGAGCTGTGATGTGCAATTGCACATCAGAGAATCATCGAGCCGCGCAACAGATGGCGAAATGGATTTCTCCGATGTGCAATTGCACATCGGAGAATGACGGCGCATCGTCGTCCCCTGCGAACGCAGAGACCCATAACCACAGACTTGTGTTGTCTAGGAAGTCGGCGACACGCTCGCCCAACATTGCGGCCGCGGCGTATGGGTCCAGGATCGCGCTCGCGTTGCCTGCTTGGCCGGAACGACGGGAGAAATTGCCTGACGGGCAAATCAGTCCGAAAGCCTGTCCAGCCCTTCGCGAAAAAATATTCCGCTTAACCCGTCGAGACTGGGCAAGAAAGCTGCGATCAACCGAACGAAGCCTGTCGGCATCGGCGGAGCGCGAACCAAGGCGTGAGGTACGCCAAGAACCTCTCTAGTGCGAGCTGGAGGTCGTCCATGGCTGCTCCAGAGGCGCGTTGGCGCGACAAAAGCACCTTGGCCACGCACGCAACGAAGCGCTCGAAGCCGAGGATATTGAGGACGCGGGTGAAGTTGTAGCAGAGTGCCATCAGGTTCCACTCGCCGCGGACCTTGTTGAAGCCGCGGACGAGGAAGTGCCGATAGCCCGCACGGCACTTGAGCGTGCCGAAGGGGTGCTCGACAATCCCCGAACGACGGCGCATCAACTCGTCTGCACCTTGCATCCGCGCCCGATGACGGTCGAGAACATCTTCGTGCTCCCAGCGACCTATGGTCCGTCGCGATGCCTTCGGACTCAGACAACGCGCCCTTAATGGACAGGTCCTGCAGGTCTTCGTGCTGCTCGCATAGCGGATCTCGGACCGGCCACTTGTGTTCTCCCACCGCCCCCTGCATTGGACGCAACAATTCGCCGGCCGGGCAACGGTAAGCATCGGCGGCAGGATCGTGGCTAAAATCCTTGAGGCTGAAGCGGCCCTTCTTCTCGGGTTGCCTGTTGCCCTCCGGCACCGGCACATAGGCTGTGATGCCATCATCCTCGCACGCCTTGAGTTCGAGACTACTGTAATAGCCCTCGTCGGCCAGCGCCTGCAGTGCCTCGACGTCGAGCGCCTCTTTTGTCGCCCTTGCCATCGCATGAAGCTGGCCGACATCGCTGCTGTCGTTCACCACTTCGCTCTCGACAATCAGCTTGTGCTTGTCGTCGACGGCGATCTGCACATTGTAGCCTGCGACGCCCTGACCGCTCTTGACCAGAAGCCGGGCGTCCGGATCGGTCAGGATAGCTGCGTCTCGCCGCTCTCTTCCAGCCGGGCAAGATCGGCTGTCGCCCGCGAGCGCCGCGCCATCAGCGCGGCGACCTTCGCGCCGATATCGCCGCCATCTCCTCCGCTGCCATCGCCGCCGGATCGATCCTTCCTCGGCTCCTTGGCCTCTGCCGCGTCATTATCCCCAAGAGACTGGCCGTAAGCCTCGATCTCCTGGTCCAGCTTCGCGATCTGCTCCGCAAGCCGCTTGCGCGTGAAGATGCTCGCCTTGCTGGCATCGCCATGGAAGAACGAGCCATCGATCGCGACAACAGTTCCGCCGACCAGGCCAAGCTGCCGCGCCAGCAGCACGAAGCTGCGGTTGGTCGCCTTCAAAGCTTCCCAATTCTCCTTGCGGAAGTTGGCGATCGTCCGATAACCCGGCCTCAGGTTCTTCAACAGCCAGATCAGCTCCAGATTGCGGCAGGCTTCCCGCTCCAGCCGACGCGACGATCTGACCTGGTTGAGATAGCCGTAAAGGTAGAGCTTCAACAGATCGGCCGGATCGTAGGGCGGCTGGCCCGCTTCAGCTGCGCCACGATCCGCATAGCGAAAGCCCAGCTCTGCAAGGTCGAGGGCGCAAACGAAGCTCTCAATCGCGCGGACCGGATTGTCCGACCCAACATAGTCCTCAATCCGCGGAGGAAGCAGGCTGGCTTGGTCCCGGCAATTGCCGGTCTTGAACGTCCGATTCGTCATAAATCAAATCGTACATCAACCCGCAAAAATGCCGAGTTCTTGCCCAGTCTCGTCGGGCAAATCAATGCTCTTTCTTCGCGTGTCTCACCCAATTGAGGGGCGATCGCGATCGTCACGAACGTGCGGTGGGATGCGGTGGACGCGAGAGCTGCGACTGACGAGCGTGGCTCAAGCGTACGGCGAAGTCGTGTGGTCCTGACGCCGCGGTGCTGGCGTCAAGCTCTTGAGAAGCAAGCTTCTCAGGGACGACGGTGGCAAAAGAGCCGTTCACCGGGGAGAGCACGAAGTAAGCCGTAAAGCCACTGCGCAGGGAAGGCCGGATGCCTCCGCTGAACCTGTATGCTCGTGTGCGCACTTCCTTGTGCACATTGCACGCGAGACCGCGGGTGCAGCGCGCACCCGGTCTTCCCTGCGCCCTCTGTTCTCGAGGAGGACAAGTTTCCGACAAACCTCGGGCGCATCGCGCCGCGAGATCGCGAAGTCATGATTGAAAGCGCCTCCAACCGTCATTGCGAGCGCAGCGAAGCAATCCATCCATCAGCGGGCGCGGAGGCAATGGATTGCTTCGTCGCGGAGCCTGTCATCGGGCGCGCATTCGCGCGACCCGTTGGCTCCTCGCAATGACGCGGTCAGGCCGCGGCGTGCTAGATCGCTCGGTCGAACCGGGCGATGATCTCGATGGGCTGTTTGAAAATTGAATCTGACACTTGAGTGCGGCCGCCCTGCGATCGCCGTCCGCCTACTGGATCTTCGCCAGCACCGCGAGGCGGCGGATGCCCTTGTTGCGATAGGCGTCAAGGAACGCGTAGTAGTCCTTGAACGATACGCAGCCGTTGGACTGGCCGCTCGGCCCAAGCATGTAGGTGTGCGCGAGCAGCCCGTCGCGGCCGAAGATCTTGTCCTCGCCGCCGATCGGCGTCAGCCGCAGCGCCGGCACGCCATGGAACAGCGCTTCGCGTGGCTTCAGTTCATAGATATGCGGCGGCGTCACGCCCTGCATCCGCACGTGCGCATAGCGGACGTTATCCATCTTGGAGCCGAGCCCCGAATGCGCCTCCAAGCGGGTGCCGTCGGGCAGATACACCGTCTTGGCAGCGATATCGTAGACCGCGGTCTGGCGATCATAGGGCGGCGCGCCACCGAGCATCGGATTCTGGCTTCGTGTCTCGATGATGCTTCCGGTGACGCTGGCGTCGGCGGACGCGTAAGACAAAAGCGAATTTTGCGAGGGCTTGCCCCACAGTTTTTCAACCATGGTCTGCCTCTCGCCGGAAGCGATCGACATCACGGCGGCCTTGGCTCGCTGCGCCATGTCGCCGACGGAAGTCCCCGGCGATTTCGCGGCGGGCTTGGCGTCGAGGGGCTTGGCGTCGAGAGGCTTGGCGTCGAGAGGCTTGGCGTCGGCCTGTTTCGGCGACGGGACGTTCAGCGCGACCTGGACCGCCTTCGGCTTCGGCGTCTGCGCGAGCTTGGGTGTTTCAATGGCCTTCGGCGCTTCAAGCGTCGACGCATCCGCCAGCCTGGTCGCCTCAACGGGCCTGGGCGGTTCGCCTTGCGGCGACGCCGCTGCAAACCTTTCGTTAAACATAATCGACGCCGAGACGGCATCTGGCGTGGATATCAGCGGGCGTCGGTCCGGCAGCGACGCAAAGGTCTCGTTGAAGGCAGGCCGCACAGGGCGATCCGCGACAACGGTCGAGCTCGAGCTCGTGACAACGGGCGCCTCGAACGCGGCACTGTTCACCAAGGGATAGATGCTGGCGCCGAGAACGTTGGTGTAGACGGTCCAGGCGCAGCCCAGCACAAGGCCCGCAACCGCTACACTGCCGAGCAAATATTGAGGAATGACTTTACGGGAAGACTTCCGGCGGTTGTGGGCCGCAGGACCATACGCACGCTTACTCGTACTCATTCACACGCCGCCCAGAACAATTCCACCAAGTCCCTCTCCGATGCCGCCCCCGGAAAGTTCCAAGGGGCGTTTCGCAGAGGCACGGAGCGTCATTAAGGCGACTTTTAGTTAAATGCGGATTAAACGCGGGCAGATCTAAGGCGGGTCCAAATGCATGGAACTATTGCAGAAATTGCCTATAAACGGACGGAGACCTGGCCACGATCACGCCACATTTCAATAGCTGAGCCGCGGATACCAATCCTTGCCGCGGCCTTCGGGCGTGGTGTCCAGGACGGTCCACAGCGGATCGAAATCGGGGGCGCCGCGCGGGTCTTGGCCGGGATCGGCAGTCGATGGTCCCATTTCGCCCGACCAGAAATGGCGGACGGTGCCGTCACGGCGCGTGAACACAGTGTACCCGGGCACGTCGGCATCGGCGGCGCTGACATAGTCACGCGTGAAATCGCCCGATGCGTCCGAATAGATCCTGTGCTGCGTCCAGCCGCGCGCCTTCTTCGCCGCGATCAGGCGCGCGATCGGCGAGCGCGCCACGAAAACAAACGCAATACGCTGTTCGACATCGGGCAGCTTCGCTGCCCACGTGCTCATGAAGGAGGTGCACATCGGGCACGGCTGCTCGCGTTGCGGGCCGAACATGTAGCTGTAGATCACGAGGGTCGGCTTTTTCGCCGAACAGGTCGGACAAGGTCGCCTTGCCGCCCTCGCCTTCGAACTCGTAGTTCTTCGTCACCGCGCCACCGGGCGGCAGCGCGCGGCGCAATTCGGCGACGCGCTCGATGTGGCGGCGAAGCTCGATCTCCTCAGTCAGCAATTGCTCGCGGGCGCGGCGATATTCGGCGCTCTCGTTTGGAAAGCGCACGCCGTTCGTGCGGGCGAGTTCAGCGGCGGGTTTCAGTGCGGAACTGGACATGGTCAGACCTCGAATTGGTGTACCCGCTACAAGACGTCTCGAGGCGCATTGATCCGACACCGGCGGGCAAAAAGTTTGACCTCTAAACCCGTCGTTTTGGCCCGCTTTGACGGCGTTTTTGCGCGGCTTTTCTGCATGGGAGCCTTCGCCGAACCTAAACCGCCGAGCGCAGACACATTATTGCCCGCCCCCGGCTTTGCGCTGGGGGAGCGGCCCGTGATACGGGGCCGTATCACTCCTGTTTCCTGTGTTCGCTCACCGCACCCGAAGGGGAAGCTGCCATGACAATGATGCTGGCACGCGCCGGATGCATCGCTCTTGCAAAGCCTGTTTCTCCTGGCTGGAGATGCGGTGGCCCAGCCGGCGAAATTGGGATGCGCTTCCGCGCAAACGGCTCAGGGAACGCAGACCCTGCGTTGCGAGATGGCGATTACGATCGTGGCCGAAAACGGCGCAAAGTTCGAACTTAGGGACCGCAACCGCGATGGCCACGTCGATTCCGTTGAGCTCAGCAATAAGGCCCTGCTGCTTGAGGTGCCGAAGAAATTGGGCCGCAAGCGGTTCGACGTCGTGACGCCGCAGGCGATTGCGGCAGTGCGCGGCACAAAATGGGCCGTCGACGCCGAAGGCGGAAAGACCTCGGTCTTTGTCGTCGACGGCCGTGTGAGCGTCGCGCGCCGTACCGGCCGCGGCAGCGTTATGCTTGGGCCCGGCGACGGCGTCGATGTCGAGCCGGCCGGCGAACTAACTGTCAAGCGCTGGCCGCCCGCGCGCGTCACGGCCTTGATGGCGAGACTTGGTCAATAGAAGACTTGGTCAATAGAAGGCTTGGACCATAGAAGCCTGGAGAATAGAAGCAGGCGAATGAGCAATCGACGTCGCCATATCCTGGTTGCGCTGTTCTGCACGGCAGTGTGGGCGGTTGCGATATGGCTTGGCCATTCGAACGGCTATTTGCGGTTTCTCGACCGGCTCGAATCGGCCTTGACCGATGTGCGAACGCTCGTCCGCGGCATAAAGGCGCCGCCCGACCTCGTCACGATTGTCGCGATCGACGACGGCATTGTGAAACATGGCGGCACCTATCCCCTGCCGCGCATCGAGATTTCCAAAATCGTTGACGAGATCGCGCGGCTGGAGCCGAAGGTCATCGCGATTGATCTCTTGCTGATCGACAAGGGACCGGCCGACGGCGACGCGGCACTGGCGAAGTCCTTCGCGGCGCGTCCGATGGTGTTGGCAGCGGCCGCGGTATTTCCGGACACCGTTCAGTCGTCTGCGGAAAGCGAAGGGCCGCTCGCGCGCTTGCCGGCCGCCGACCGCTTCCTGCTTCCGCTCCCTGCATTTACCGAACACGCCGAAGTCGGGATCGCCAACGTGATGACGGGCCAGACCGGCACGCCGCTGTCGGTCCCGATGCTATTCCGGACCCGCGACAAGGTCGAGTTGTCGTTTCCGCTTCGTGTTGCGGCGGTAGCGATCGGCAAGCCGCTGACGATAGAGCCCGACCGCCTGTTGTTCGGCGACCGGGCAATCGCGACCGCGACCAACTATGCGCTGCCGATTTCCTATTACGGCCCGCGCCGCACCATTCGCACGGTCAGCGCTGCGAGCCTGATCGACGGCGGGATCGACCGGGAAGCCATTCAGGGCCGGATTGTCGTCTTGGGCGCGACCGCAACCGGCGCCGGCGATTTCTTCCCGACGCCGTTCGATTCACTGATGCCGGGAGTAGAAATCATTTCGACCGCCATCACGCATCTGGTTTCGGGCGACGGCGTCGTGCGCGATCGGCCGGTTCGCATCGTCGAGACCATGACGGCGATCCTGCTACCATTGCTGCTGGTCGGTTTGCTGGTGTGGCGGCGAAACGCTGCCGGTCTCCTGGCGGTCACCGCGATCGTTCTGATGTGGGCAGCGGCCAACACAATCGCCTTCGCGCACGGGATATGGCTCGATGCTGCGACGACAATCGCCGCAGCCGCACCGCCGGTCATCCTGTTCGGCAGCCTGCAACTATGGTCGGGCCGGCAAAGCGCCCAGCATTTCGCCGCGCAGAACAAGTTGCTTGAACAGTTCCAGACGCCGGGCCTGCGGCAGTGGTTGACCCGCAATCCCGATTTTCTGCTGGTTCCCGTCAGGCAGAATGCCGCGGTCGTCTTCGTCGACCTTTCCGGATTTACATCGCTCAGCGAGACGCTCGACCCGGATGCTACAAGGGGGCTACTGAAAGAGTTTCACGCACTGGTCGACAAGGAAGTGACGAGATGCGGCGGCATGATCACGAGCTTCCTCGGCGATGGCGCCATGATCCTGTTCGGCCTGCCGGCGGCGGCGGCCGATGATGCCACGCGCGCGGCCCAGTGTTCGATCGCGCTCTGCGTCAAGACCGAGCGCTGGATCAAGGCCTTGCCGCCTTCAATCGCGCATCGGATCGGCTTCAAGATCGGCGCGCATTTCGGGCCGATCGTCGCCTCCCGCCTCGGCGGTCGAAACCATCAGCACATCACCGCGACCGGAGACACCGTGAACGTGTCGAGCCGGCTGATGGAAGTGGCGGCCCGGCACGACGTCAGGCTGGCGCTGAGCGATACGTTGCGTGTCGAGGCAGAACGCACGGGCGCCCGGTTGAAAACCGGCAGCCTTGCCGGCCCCGTCGAGGCGAAGATTCGCGGCAGGTCCGGCTCGCTCACGGTCTGGCTGTGGCGAAGCGAGGATCAATCAACAGAAAACGGTGCGCATCCCGACGCGGCGGAGTAATCGGCCCGCAGGAGAGTCCTACCGCAATTCCCGCGGCGGAGAGCGGTCCAACACCTCGCCCTTTGGCCCCTGCAGTACATCGAGCGCATAGGTCTCGATCAGCAGCGGGCCGCGCTTGCGCTGGACCTCCGCAACCTTCTCGACACGGGCGAACATGTCCTTCAGGGGAAATTCGCCCCGCGGCGCCTCGCGGACATAGAGCAGCGGACCGGCGAGTTGCGTCGCGTCAGGCTCGGGCATGTTAACCCAACGGATGCGTTGGTTCTGTTGGGCAACGCAGGTGCCCTTCGGCAGATAGAACGCGAGCCAGCCCGTGGTGCCGTAATCCTGCGCCAGCACGCATGTTGCGCCGGCGCGCGCCCTCGCCGCCTCGATTGCGCCAGCAGTTTCGCGCCAGCCGACGCCGACGCTGCGCACGGTCGCGTCGCGGCGATAGCCGGAGAGCACTCCGGTGTTGGCCTGAACGATCAACAGAACAAACATCAATATGCCCGACGGCGCCGCCCAGCGCCGGCAGAAGTCGACCGTGCGCTGCTGCCGCGGCTGCCATGGGGCGAGATGGGCGGCGACCGCGGCAGCGATCGCAAAGGCCGGATAGACCGGCGCAAACCAGTTGGCCTCCACGCGGGCATGCAGCGAATGCCAGATAAAATACGCGACGATGGTCCAGAACATCGTGTTGACGAGCACGCGCGCCGGCAGTGCGCCTGCGCGACTCCGATAGAGCGCGTACAGCCCCATCGCACCGAGGAGCCACACCAGCGGCGTCGCGAAGGCGATCTGCGTCGGGATCAGTTCGGCGATGAAGACGGGACGAAAATCCTCAATTCTGGCCCGGCCCATCTGCTTGATGAAAGAAACCCAGTTGTGATCGGCGTTCCAGAGAATGACCGGCGCAAACATCAGGAGTGCGACGAGGCCGCCGAGATAGAGCCATGGCGAGATCAGCCAGCGCCGCAGTTTGGGAACGGCGCCAAGCCAGATCAGGATCGCCGGACCAAAGAACAACGCGGTGTATTTCGACAACAGCGCGCAACCGGCCGCGGCGCCGACCGCCAGCCACCACGCGCCGCGTCCGGTCTGCAGTACCTTGGCGAGCGCGAACAGCAGGAAACTTGAAGCCACCAGCAGCGGCGCGTCCGGCGTAACGATCATGGTGCCGACCGCGGCCAGCAGCGTGATGTTCAGGTAGAGCGCCGCAGCCGCGGCCACCCGCCCGCCGAACAGGATGAACGCAGCCTGATACACCGCCCAGCTCATCGGCAACGCCAGCAGGATCGAAACCAGCCGCACGCCGAGTTCGGTATCGCCCGCAATCAGAGTGCCGAGCCGGATCACCACCGCGACCATCGGTGGATGATCGTAATAGCCGCCGGCGAGATGCTTCGACCACATCCAGTAATAGGCTTCGTCGAAAGTGATCGGCGTGACGGCCGCAGCCACCAGCCGCAGCGCAACCAGCGCCAGGATCGTCAGCGCGGTGTTGCGGACGAGCCTCGCATTGCTCGCGCTCATTTCGCGGTCATCGCTTGCGCCAGACGAACAGCCCGGACATGGCGTAGTTCCAGACCACGCCCATCAGCGCACCCGCAGCCCCCGCCAGCCACCAGATCGGCTCCTGATCGTAGACCGAGAACGCGACGCCGACATTGGCGAACAGCCCGACGCTGCAGACGAGGTAGAACAGCAACAGACCGCGCAGGATCGCAAAGCCCTTCAGCCGCTGGTCGCGATAGGTGAGAAAATTGTTCAGGATGAAATTGCTGGTCATGGCGACCAGCGCGCCGATGGCCTGCGCCTGCGGAAACGGCACGTTGAAGGCCTCGAGCGCGATGAAGAGCGCCGCAAGATGCACGACGAGGCCGATCGAGCCGACCATCGCAAACAGCAGGAAGCGCAGCGACACCACATCATGGGTCAGCTTCGCCAGCACCAGGCCGAGGAAATCCAGCGCCACCATGGAATCGAGCTTGCTCTCGCCGTGCTGGCGCGCGCCGAAGGTGTAGGGAATTTCGATCGCGCGCAGCTTGCCCTGCGCGGAGGCGATGACATCGAGCAGGATCTTGAAGCCCTGGGTGGAGAGCTGCGGCGCCAGTTGCTCGAAGCGGTCGCGGCGGATCATGAAGAAGCCGCTCATGGGATCGGCGATCTCGACCTTCAGCACACGCCTGGCGACCCCGGTTGCCACGGCGCTTACACCGGCGCGCTGCTTGTTGAAACTGTCGGCGCTGCCGCCTTCAATATAGCGACTGCCGATCACAAGTTCCGCCTCACCGCCTTGCAGCAGGGCGACCATCTTCGGCAGTTGCGATTCGTCGTGCTGCAAATCAGCGTCGATGACCGCCGCATAGGGTGCGCTCGACGCCAGGATGCCCTCGATGCAGGCGCCCGACAGGCCGCGCCGCCCAATCCGACGGATGCAACGGACCCGGGAATCCTTCTGCGCCAGGCCCCGCACCACTTCCCAGGTACCATCAGGGGAATTGTCATCGACAAAGACGACTTCCCAGGGGATGCCGGCCAGCGTGGCCTCCAGCCGCCTGTAAAGTACCGTGACGTTGTCGCGTTCGTTGAAGGTCGGGACGACGACCGAAAGCTCAGGCAAACCGGCCTGCGACAGGGTTTCGGGGCCGGCTTTGATGGCGTCTTTCATGATGGCCAGCGTATATCCGCAGCCGCCTGACATGCCAAGCAGGCTTCAGTATCGGGTATCCGTGGGGAAAAACGCGGCCAAAAGCCTCCTAAAATGCCAACGACCACGAACAGAGGGCGCGCGTACATCCGGCGCAGCCGAGCTATTCATGGTCGTCCCAGCGCCGGAGCTTTGAAGCGTCAACGTCGCCGTTGAACAGTAGATGGGAACGCCCCGGGCGTTCTGCAAGGCCGGGCTGGCCTGCCGCTAGTTTGGCACTTCCCGAATCACCGGCCCTCGGGGGGGTGGCGCAACGGGTGCCGGCTGGACCGACTGGACGCTGGCCGGTTTGGCCGGTTTTCCGAACTGCCCGATCGGCCCGTAGACGATTGCGACCACCAGCACAATCGACGCGACGATGGCTCCCAAAATACCGGCTACCGTCTGAGAATTCATACCCGACTATCCCCTCGCCTGATCGGGAACTGATATCACGGAAACCGGGCGACGAGGAATAGCAACTGTGTCCGCGGTCGACCCAGCCGACCGCCAGCACCGCATTTCAAAATGTCACCACGCGAGTGCCGCGCAACCGACGCAAACATGGCGGAGTCTCGCCCTTTGGTTTGACATTGGAACAGGGGAAAAAAATGTCGGGTACGGACCACAGCAAACCGCCCGGGAAATCCGGACGGCGCAGCCGGAAGGGGAGCGGAGTAAAAAGCCGGCTTCCCAGCAGAGCCCGGCGCCGGTTCAATTGCAAAGCCCGGATCAGGATCAACCCCTGCAGCCGGTGCCGGATCACGCCGAGAGCCCGGAGGTGGTTCAGCAGCAGCCGGCCGTTGCCGAGCAAATCGATGCCGCCGCGACGCCGCCAGAGGCGCCGCCGACCGCTGCACCCGCGCCGACCGCTGCGCTGGAGCCGCCGCCCATGGCTGCGCCCTCACCCGCCGAGGCCGCACCGGTGAGCCTGCAGACCATCGCGAACGCCTATCGCGACTACACCAGGAAATCGTTCGAGGAGTTCGGGTCCTTTGTCGAACAACTCAGCGGGGCCCGCTCGCTCGACAAGGCCGTGACCGTTCAAACCGAATTTGTGAAGCGGGCCTACGAGACCTCGGTTGCCGAGTCGCAGAAGATCTGCGAACTCCACAGCAAGCTTGCCCGGCAAACCCTTCAGCCCTTTCAAGGCCTGGTAGGCAAGGCTCCGGCAACGCACGGCAAGTCCTGAGGCCTCACGCGAGCCGGCCTGGCATAGAAGAGGGAAAGCAAGAGGCTCCGGTTTTCCGGAGCTTCTTTTTGCGGGTTATGTTCTAGCCCGCAAGCCGCGGACGAGCGACCTCTCGAAAACAGCACCACGGATAACTTCGTCCGCAATGACGAACGCCATAGTCCTCACCTCATCATACGCGCATCTTACGTCGTTCGCCCGCCGCGCGTGAGCATGCGCATTTCTTTGTCGTTGAAAACTCGGCCGCGCGGCTAGTCGCGTTCCGGTTCCTCTCCCAACAAATGATCACCAAAAGGCCCCATGTGAGTCCGCAACCTTTTTGAGCGCCGTGGCTTTGTGCAGCGCGACGATCGTCGCATTCCAGCCAACCACATAGGAGTTGACTATATGGCTGCTCTACTCGGAAACCTGCCTGGTACTGTCGATGGCCTGCTCGGAACCGCCACTGGCGCGCTCTCCGGCGGCGCAAGCGCGAGCGGTAGCGCCTCTGCGAGCGCCAGCGGCGCGGCGGATCTGTCGCACACGCTCGATCTGGGCGCTGTGATTGAAACCAGCCTGAGCATCGACCTTGGCGCCGGCCTCAGCGGCATCGACGCCTCGGTTTCCGCGCCGACGCTCGTCGGCGCCAGTGCCGATGTCGGCCACCTCGACGCCGGCGGCCTGCTGCACGGCCTCGTCTAACTCCAGTTGAGTCCAGACATCCGAAGGGTGGCGTGGGGATGCATCCCCACGTCACGCCTTGTCTCTCGTCACCCCCTGCACGGCACGACCGGATCGCGCAGCGACAAATCAACTCCGCCTAAATCAACTCCGCCTAAGGTGATCGCCGATGCCGGCAGGCTCGCTAACCGCTCTTGACGACTCCTTTGCGCCTGCGCGCCGAAACGATGACGTTCGCCAGGCGCTGGTCGCGCTGTGGCCGCACTTCTTGTGGGCCGGGCTGTTCTCCAGCGGCATCAACCTGCTCTATCTCAGTTCGCCGCTCTACCTGATGCAGGTCTACAACCGCGTCCTGCTCAACGAGAACATCTCCACCCTCGTCCTTCTCACCCTCATCCTCGCGGTCGCGCTGCTGACCATGGCGGCGCTCGATGCGGTGCGCTCCTGCATCCTGATCCGCTGTGGTATCCGCCTCGACATGGAGCTGTCGGCGCGCGTGTTCGAAGCGCTGGTAGTGCGCTCGGCCCAGCGTGGCGCATCGCGCGGCGCGCAGCAGCTCCGCAGTCTCGATCAATTCCGCACCTTCGTCACCGGTCCCGGCATCTATTTCGCGTTCGACCTGCCGTGGATTCCGATCTATCTGTTGCTGTTGTTCTTCATTCATCCCCTGCTCGGCATCGTAGCGACCATCGGCGCCATCCTGCTGCTGGGGCTGGCCGGCCTCAACGAGGTGATGACTCGCGAGCCCATGAAGCAGGCAGAGGTCGCCGGCAACCAGTCCTACGTTTTCACCGAAAACATCCTGCGCCACGCCGACGTCATCCGCGCCATGGGGATGCAGCCGGCGGTGGAGCGCAACTGGCAGAGCCAGCGCTCGTCGATGCTGGTGCAGCAGGCGCTCGCCAGCGACAAGAACGCGGTGATGACTTCCTCAATCCGTTTCTTCCGGCTGTTGCTGCAATCACTGATGCTGGGCACCGGCGCCTGGCTCGCCATCGACCACGCCATCGCACCGGCGACCATCTTCGCCGCCAGCATCGTGATGGGCCGCGCGCTGGTCCCTGTGGAACAGGCGGTCGGCACCTGGAAGCAGTTCATCGGCGCGCGCGAGGCCTATTCTGGAGGTGCGCGAGCTGCTTGGGGACATCGATCTGACGCCGCCGCACACCATCGTGCCGCGGGCGCGCAACACCGTCGAGGCGCGCGAACTGCGCTGCATGCTGCCGGCACGCAAGGAGCCGGTCATCAAGGACCTGTCGTTCGAACTTGGCGGCGGCCAGGCGCTGGGCATTGTCGGCCCCAGCGGCTCCGGCAAGAGCACACTGGCGAGACTCCTGGTCGGTGCG
This sequence comes from Bradyrhizobium sp. TZ2, assembly GCA_043099345.1. Classification (GTDB taxonomy): domain Bacteria; phylum Pseudomonadota; class Alphaproteobacteria; order Rhizobiales; family Xanthobacteraceae; genus Bradyrhizobium. Next base: position 6,543,475 of record CP170752.1, read on the forward strand.
CTGGCGCCCGCCGAAGGACGCCTGCGCTTCGGCGGGCTCGACTACAATCATTGGGACCCGCTCGAATTCGGCCGCCATGTCGGCTATCTGCCGCAGGACGTCGGCCTGTTCGCCGGCACGGTACGTCAAAACATCGCCCGCTTCGGCGATGCGTCGACGGAAGAAATCATCGACGCCGCCAAGCGCGCCGGTATTCACGAGATGGTGCTCGACCTGCCCCGGCAATACGACACGCCGCTCGGCCCTGGCGGTGTCGGCCTTTCCGGCGGACAGCGCCAGCGTCTGGCTCTGGCGCGCGCGCTGCTCGGGCGTCCGCCGCTGCTCGTGCTCGACGAGCCCAATGCCAACCTCGATGCCCCCGGCGAAGAGGCGCTGAAAGTGGCGCTGCTGCAGACCAAGAGCGAGGGTGCAACCGTCATCGTGATCACTCACCGCACCACCATCCTCGACGTCGTCGACGTCATGATGGTGCTGCGCAACGGCATGCTCGACATGCTCGGACCGCCCGGTGAAATCTATCACGCCTTGCAGCAGGCGGCCGCGGGGCGCGCGTCATGACGGCGGTCGACCAGGAATTTTCGCCCGTGCGCGGCCGCGCCTTCTATGCACGACCGGAGCGGCCGGCGCTGCTCGGCGCCGCCGTGGTCGGCGCGTTCGCGGCCGCGATGACGATGTGGGGGACACTCGCGCCGATTTCGGGCGCGGCCATCGCTACCGGCAACCTCCAGGTCGAAGGCCGGCGGCAGAGCGTGCAGCATCCCTACGGCGGCGTCGTACGCCAGCTTCCGGTGCGAGACGGCGCGCGCGTCGAAAGGGGACAACTGCTGATCCGGCTCGACGACAGCGACCCCCGCGCCAAGCTCGATGTTCTCGTCGCCGATCGCGATGCCGCGCTCGCCGCGCGAGCGCGGCTGATGGCCGAGCGCGACGGCCGCGATGCGCCAGATTTCAGCGACGATCTGCGCGCGCGGGGCGACTTATCCGCCGTGCGCCAGGCCATGGCCAACGAGACCGCAATGATGGCCGCGCGAAAACACCAGTTCGGCGCCGAGACGGCGGTGCTGCGGGGCAAGATTAAAGAGCTCGAGGCGCAGATCACAGGGACGCAGGCGCAGCTTGCCGGCACCGAGAAACAGCGGGAACTGCTGGCGGACGAGATGAGCGGCGCGCAGCGCCTGTTCGAGCAGGGCTACACCCCGAAGACCCGCATACTCGCGCTGCAGCGCGAAGCCGCAAGGCTGCAGGCCGACATCGGCGCGCAGCAGGCGAGCATCGCCGGCATGCAGCAGCAGATCGCACAGAACGACCTCGAAGTGGCCAGGGTGGAGCGTGCACGCATCAGCGAGATCACGGACCAGTTGCGCGCGGCCGAGAACAAGCTTGCCGAGCTCGCACCCAAGATCGAGGCCGGAACCGACGTGGTAGCGCGCACGCGGATTACCGCGCCAGCCACCGGCTCCGTGGTCGGCCTCGACGTGTTCACTGAGGGCGGCGTGGTGCAGCCCGGCGCCCGGCTGATGGACATCGTTCCCACAGACAATCCGCTGGTCGTCGCCGCCAGGCTGCGCCTGTCCGACATCAACGATGTATCCGTCGGCCGCCGCGCCGAGGTCCGGCTGACCGGCGTCAATTATGTCGAGCGCCCGCGACCTCTACGGTACCGTGAAGACCGTTTCCGCCGACCGCCTGACCGACGACAAGTCCGGTGAAGGCTACTTTGCCGTCGAGGTCGCGCTCGAACCCGACGACGTCAAGAAATCGCGCGTCGATCTTCAGGCTGGCATGCCCGCTGAGGTGATCGTTCCGACCCGTCCGCGCACGCTGTTCGAATATCTGCTTGGCCCGCTGCGCGACGAGCTCACCCGCGCGTTCCGCGAGCACTGACGAGGAGGTGACGACCGTGGCCGCATTCGACAGCAACGCCCGCCGCTCCGACGAGGCCGAGCGCAGCCGTCATATCTCGGCAAGCGAGTCCGTCGCTTTCGCCACCGTGCTGCTCGGCCTTCTCAACGACGCCGACGCGGTGCTGCACCGCATGGAACACGAGCCGGAGGCGCGAGCAGCGGAGCCGGCCGCCCTGCATCCAACAGCGACCGCGCCGGCGGAGCTGGTGCCGGCCGATCCCGGGCCGGGCCATGAGGACCAGCATGCCGGCACGATCGGAACTCCGACAGCAGATTTATCGCCGACGATCCACGCAGACGCGGCAACGATCCAACCACAGGACGCGAGCGCGATCCTCGACGACACGCCATCCGGTGAAGCGCTCGCCACGCACGCATTTGCATCGTCGCCGGCGCTATCGAGCTTCAGCGCATCCGTGGATCACGCGCCATCGGCGGGCGAGACCAGCTTGCATGGTGGAAGCATCGCCTCATCGTCGTTCAATTTCGGCGGATCCATTCACAATCTCGCGGATACCGTCACCGGCATCGTCGACACAGCGCTCGCGGCGGCGTCGAGCACGATCGCGAACCTGAGCGCCACGGTTGGGCAACTGACGTCAGATCCTGTCTGATACCGTCAGCCATCTTGCCGACGGCCTGACTGGCGCGGTGACCGGCCTGATCCACGACGCGCCCGCCACAGGCCTGCTTGAGCCGCTGACGACGGACCTTTCCGGTCTGACATCCAACGCAGCGGATTTTTCCGGCGCCACGCAGCATGACGTATCGCTGCTCGACACCGCGGGCGCGATACCGACGTCGCTGCTCACCCGATCCCGCTGCAGCTCGGCTTCCTCGGCCAGCCGACGATCGACGGCCATGAGCCGCATGACGGCGCATTCTCGGTGCTGGGCGGACATCATTTCTGAACCATGGTGACCGGTACAGGCGAGCGCCGGAACCGCTTCTGCAATGAGAGTCCCTGGAACAACAAGCTACCTACCGGCCTGCGCGCTGGCGCTGGCTTCGTTTCGACGCCGGCCCCGCCCCACGCATGTAATGCCGTTCCGGCCGGTATCGGCCGGCCCAGACCCGCATGATCTTGCTGGCGAGGCTCGATATCCAATGGAGAATGCCCATCGAGATCATCCTTTCGTCCTGCGATCCGAAAATCAGGCGCCAAGCTGTCCCGTCAGCCGCTCGTGAAACGAGGAACTGCGCTGGTCGAGCCCGGTGAAGGTGATGGTGGCGCCGTGTTCGCGGTACTTGGTTTCGATTGAATCCAGCGCCGCGACGCTCGACGCATCCCATATCTGGGAATGGGTGAGATCGATCAGGACGCGCTCGGGATCCTCGCCGTAGGAGAAACGCTCCACCAGATCGTTGCTGCTGCCGAAGAACAACGGCCCGTGGACACTGTAGCGGACCGATAGGCCGTCCTGGCTGAGCGTTCGATCCGCACGAATGACATGGGCAACCCGGCGCGCGAACAACACCATCGCCAGCATCACGCCGACGGCGATACCGACCGCGAGGTTGCTGGTGACGACGGTCACCGCAACGGTCGTCGCCATGACCATCGTTTCCGGGATCGGCATGCGCTTGAGCGTCGCCGGGCTGACGCTGTGCCAATCGATCGTCTTGAGCGCGGCGATCATCATGACGGCGGCCAGCGCGACCATCGGAATTTGCGCCATCAGGTCGCTGAGTGCCGTCACCAGCACCAGCAGCACGATGGCGGCGACCGCCGTCGAAATGCGGGTACGACCCTGCCCGATCTTCACATTGACGATGGTCTGGGCGATCATCGCGCATCCACCGATGCCGCCATAGAACCCGGCGGCGATGTTGGCGACGCCGAGCGCCCAGGACTCCTTGCCCTTGTGCGACCTCGTGTCGGTCAGATCGTCGACCAGCTTGGCCGTCAGCAGGGTCTCGAGCAGGCCGACAAAGGCGACGCTGATTGCGGTCGGCCAGATGATGCGCAGCGTGTTGAGGTCGGGCGGGACGGCAAAAGCACTGATGCCGGGCAGCCCAGGCGCCATCGTGCCCTCGCCGCCGACATTGGGAACCGTCAGGTGTCCCAAAATCACGATCGACGTCACCACGATGATGGCGACGAGCGGCGCCGGCACCGCGGTCGTGAAGCGCGGCATGACGAGGACGATGGCGATCGTCAATGCGAACAACGGATAGACCAGCCACGGAATGTTGAAAATGTGGGGCACCTGCGCGGCGAAGATGAGAATGCCGAGCGCATTGACGAAGCCGATCATCACCGAGCGCGGGATGAAGCGCGTCAGCCGCGCCAATCCGGCAAGGCCGAACACGATCTGAATGACACCGGCGAGGATGATGGTCGGCAGGATGTAGCCGACCCCATGCACTTTCACCATCGGGCCGATCACCAGCGCGATCGAACCGGCAGCCGCGGTGACCATTGCCGGCCTGCCGCCGAGAACGGACATCACGAGGCACAGCACGATTGAGGCGACCAGCGCCACCTTGGGATCGACGCCCGAGACGAACGAAAATGAAATCACCTCGGGAATCAGCGCCAGCGCCGTGATGACGCCGGCCAGCGATTCACGGACAAAGAGGTCCGGCGCACGGATGACTGCAAAGATGGATGGCGAGTCTTCGAACTGTGATTGGGTTACGGCGGAGCTGGACATTTGCATTGGATCTATCCGGAAGATGTTTGCGGCTTGTTCGAGTCTGGCGGCTGACTCTCGTCAGCTGCTCGGCGGCTTACGTACGACGCAGCGGAAGCCGATGTGACAAGTGGAAGAATCGACCGTTTCGCCTTGACGGGCGGAGGGCCGGTAGCGCAGGCAGTAATTGGGGGCGCAGAGGTGCGAACCGCCCTTGACCACGCGGCGCGTCGATCGGTCGTCGCCCGCGTTCGGATGGCAGCAGGATTGCGGAGGCTGCTCCGGGAGGGCGTCGTAAGGGCTCAACGTCCATTCCCAGACGTTGCCGACCATGTCGAACAGGCCGTAGCCGTTGGCCGGAAACGCGTCGACCGGCGAGGTGCCCTCGTATCCGTCCTCGGTGAGATTCTCGTGGGGGGAAATGGCCCTGCCAGGTGTTGGCCAGAAACCGCCCTTCGGGATTGACGGCATCGCCCCATGGATAGGCCTTGCCTTCGAGACCGCCACGGGCGGCGAACTCCCACTCCGCTTCGGTCGGCAATTCCTTGCCGCACCACGCCGCATAGGCGAGCGCGTCCTCATGGGCGACGTGCACGACCGGATGATCATCGCGGCCGGCGATCGAACTCCCCGGCCCCTCCGGATGCCGCCAGTCCGCGCCGGGGCGATATTCCCACCAGGCGAGATTGTTGCGCAGGCTGACCGGACGATCCGGTTTTACGAACACCAGCGAGCCCGGCACCAGCAGCGCAGGATCGGCGTCGGGATACATCGCCGGATTCGGCGGACGCTCGGAATAGGTGACGTATCCGGTCGCCTCGACGAACTTGCGGAACTCGGCATTGGTGACGGGATAGATGTCGATCCAGAAACCTTCGACGAAGGCAGCACGGACCGGGCGTTCTTCCCGATAGAAGCTGTTGGAGCCCATCAGGAAGCTGCCGCCCGGAATCCAGTTCATGGAGTCATAGTTGACCGCGTCGGGCACCAGGCCAGCCTTGGTTTGGCCAGGGAGAGAGCAGCAGCCCTCTCCCCGGCGATTGCCGGCCGCACCATGCGCGATCGTTTCCGCTCTCGTCGGTGCAGTCATCGCATTCAGGCCTTCGCGTGTTGCTTGGGCACGAAATCGAGCGCGGCGCCAGGCGGGAATCAGTTCCTCCTTCTTGGCGCTCTGCTCGAAATCCTGATGATGCGCTGTGCGTGCTGCATCACCCACCAGCGCACGTAACGCTGGTTGACGGCATCACGCTCCTTCGGATCTTCCTTCAGATGCGTGATGCGGGCAAAGCCCAGCGCCAGTTCCGGATCGTGGAAATGCTGCTGCCGCTTGAAGCTGATCTTGAAGTCCTTCCACTTCACGGCGTGCAGTTCGTCCTTGAGCCAGACGATGCAGGACTCGCGGTTGGAGGTTTCCTGCTTGCCGAGGAAGAACGGGCTCTGGTCGACACCGTCGATCAGCCGGTCGGCGGGCGCCTTGCAGCCGGTCATCGACAGCAGCGTGGTGAACATGTCGGTGACATGAACCATCTCGTTGCTTTCTACGCCTGCCGGAATGTGGTTCGGCCAACGGATCAGGAGCGGAGTGCGGATCCCGCCTTCCGCCGAGCTGAAGTAGGAGCCGTCGAAGAAGCCGCCGGTGCCACGGCCGGCGAGATGATCCTCCGCGCCGTTGTCGCCGCACATCACGACGATGGTGTTGTCGGCGACGCCCAGTTCATCGAGCTTGTCGAGCAGCACGCCAAAATCATGGTCGAGCATCAAGAGGCAGTCACCCCAATCGCCGTTGGTGCTCTTGCCGACGAATTCGTCGCGCGGGCTCATCGGGAAGTGCATCAGCGAGTGGTTGAAGTAGCAGTAGAACGGCTTGTCCGCCTTGACGGACTTTTCCATGAACTTGATGGCGCGCTTCTGGTACTCGAGGTCGCAAGTCTTCTTGGTCTCCATGGTGAGCTGCTCGTCCTTGAGCGGCCATGCTCCCTTGCCCTTGACGCCCTCATGCATGTGCGAAAAGCCGTCGCGCTCCGCCACGTAATGTGGGTCGGTCAGCCACATGCACTCGTCGTAGGTGCGCAAGGGACCGTACCATTCGTCGAATCCGTGATCGGTCGGAAAGCGACCGTCTTCCGCGCCGATGTGCCACTTGCCGTAGATCGAGGTCGCGTAGCCGGCTTCCGACAGGATCGAGCCGATGGTGCGCTCCCACTTGACGATACCGCCGCCATTGCCGCCGAGCGCGATGGTGTGGTTGCCCGAGCGGATCGGGAAGCGTCCGGTCATCAGCGCCGAGCGGGTCGGCGTGCACTGCGGCTCGACGACATAATGTGTCAGCTTGACGCCTTGCTTGGCGAAACTGTCCATGCGCTTGGTATCGGCCCCGCGCAGAATACCGCCGCCGTAACAGCCGAGTTCGCCCATGCCGAGGTTGTCGACGTGAAAAAACAGTATGTTTGGTTTCTTTGCCATTGAATTCTCCGATCTGTGACGCAGGCGCGGGTCATCGTTGACGCGCGCGCCTTCACGCGTCTCTCCTTGGTTACTGTCGTTGATTGATGTGTTTTCGCGCCTGTTCGGCCGCGACATTCAAGTGTGTGTCAGAAGATTTCGCCTACTCCTTTCGGTCCCACTTTCATTCCAAAGCCAGCGAGGCCTCGATCCTTGATTTCCGGCGCCATGGCGGCGAGTGACTCTTCCCGGATCAGTCCCTTGAGCTCTTGCACCAGGTTCATGAGTTCCGGCGTGTCGGTCATCTCCGCCGTGCGCGGACGCGGCAACGGCACCTTGATTTCTGCCTTGATGCGGCCCGGCCGCGCGGTCATGACGTAGATGCGGTCGGAGAGGAAAATCGATTCCTCGATGTCGTGCGTGATGAACAGCACCGAGATCCGGAACTGCTGCCAGATGTTGGTGAGAATTTCCTGCATGACGACGCGCGTCTGCGTATCGAGCGCGCCGAACGGCTCGTCCATCAGCAGGACCTGCGGGCTCGTCGCCAGTGCGCGGACGATGCCGATGCGCTGCTTCATGCCGCCGGACAACTGGTCCGGATAATGGTTCTCGAACGAAAGCAACCCTGCAAGATCGAGCAGTGCCCGCGCCGTCGTGTTGCGCTTGCCGAGCTCGACGCCTGCCATCTTCAGCCCGAACTCGACGTTCTTGCGAACCGACAGCCACGGAAACAGAGAGTACTGCTGGAACACCACGCCGCGATCCGAGCCGGGCTTGGTGATCGCCTTGCCATCGAGTTTTGCCTCGCCGCGCGTCGGTTTCATGAAGCCGGCGACGATACTGAGCAAGGTTGACTTGCCGCAGCCGGAGGGCCCGATCAGCGAGACGAACTCGCCAGGCTGCACGTTGAGCGACACATCCTCGACCGCAACGACCTTGTTGTCGTTGGCGCCGAACGTGACGCCCATGTCGCGAACGTCGATGAGGCCCTTGCTGGTTTCGGTCTCAGCCGTTGCCATCGTCATCGCTTGCCTCCCGGTGCGAATGCCAGCCAAGGCATCAGAAGGCTGCCGACCATCCGGATGATGCCGCTACAGGCCAAGCCAAGGAAACCGATCGTGATCATGCCGAGCACGATCGCGGGATAGTCCACCAGCGAGTAGGCCTCCCAGGTGAAGTAACCGACACCGAACTGACCGGAGATCATCTCGGCAGCGATCAGCGACACCCATGCGACGCCCATGCCGACGGCAAGGCCGGTGAAGATGTGCGGCAGCGAGCCGGGCAGGATCACGTTCAGGAACAGGCGAAATTCGCTGGCGCCAAGGCAGCGTGCCGCCCGTATCAACACGCCATCCAGTGAATGAACGCCGTGGATGGTGTTGAGCAGAATCGGGAAGAAGGCGCCGATGAAGGTAATGTAGACAATGCTGGCCTCGTTGTTCGGCCACAGCATAATCGACATCGGAACCCAGGCAATCGCAGGGATCGGTCGCAAGACCTCGATTACCGGCATGAACAGGTCGCGCACGCGCTGATATTTGCCGATCGCCAGCCCCAGCGGCACGCCGATGGCGATGGCGATGAAGAAGCCGAGCAGAATGCGCCGGACGCTGATGGCGATATTGACGAGATACTTGTTCGAGAGTCCGACCTGCGTCAGCTGCTGATACACTTCATACGGCGTCGGAACGTTCTTGAAGCGAATGTAGAACTCGATCCGGTACTTGGTGCCGAGGTACCAGAACAGGAACAGGGCTCCGATCGAAATGCAGGCTAGTGCGGCGGTGATGAGACGCTCACGGGTGATTTGCGCCAGCAGGCTCCGAAACACCTTGGTCAGGGAAACCGTTGGAACCGGCTCCGGCTCCGGCGCCGGAAGCTCCGAAACAATCGGCGCCGAAGCGTGCGCCGCCGCTGCCGCAGCGGAAGTTTCCACTGCGGAAGGTTTCACGGCGGCAGCCGCCGGCTCAGGATCGGAGTGCTTCTCGACCATCGGGAGCGCTACGATTTTCGCACTTGCCAGGCTGCCCATCAGTCCACCCTATTGTCCGACATTGATGGCGCCGAGCACTTCGGCGTAGGTCGCGAGCTTGGCGCCGTTCTTGACCGCATAGGCTTCCGCATCCTTCTTGAGCAGGAACGGCACCACATCCGGCTTCTTCGGATCGTTGCCGCCGACGGAATAGAACGCGGCGTCGGCGAAGACCTTGATGCCGAGCTGATGATCGACCAGATACACGGCGTTGAACTTCTTGCCTTCAGCGCCATATTTTTTGACGCCCAAGAGCGTGCAGACCGGCGAGCTGAGGGCCACGATGTCGCCGCCCTGGATCCAGATCTCGCCGGTCTTCTTGGGATCGTTGACCGGTGCGTTGCAGATCGGATCGGTGCCCGTAACATTGTAGGTGTCGAACGACGCAAGCTGCTTGTCGTAGTCCAGCCCCTTCTCCTTGAAGGCCTGCCGAACATACTTGTCGTTGACCCAGGCGCCGATGTTGAGCTCCTTGATCATGTTCAGCTTCTGCAGGATGGCGTAATTGTTTCCGACCGACTCGACCCATTGCGGCTTGATGGTCGCATCGAGCGTGTGCACGCCGCCGGGACCCAGGAAGATGTAGATCACTTCCTTGTTGATCTTGGTCCACTCCTCGATCTTCTCGGCTGCGAGCTTGGGATTTTTGCGCATCCAGTCGTTCGCTTCCATCAACGCGTTGATGTAAGCGACGACGATCTCCGGATATTTTTCGCCAAAATCCTTGCGCACGACCACGCCGTGGAAGGTCGGGGTCTTGGTCTCGGCGCCGTCGTAGATCTTGCGGGCGAACCCCTTGAACGGCAGCAGTTCGGCGAATGGCACGAAATCGCCATGGGCATCGATGCGTTTTTCCTGCAGGTTGGTGGTGCCGACTTCCGGCGATTGCGACACCAGATTCCAGAAGTCGGGCGGCAGTCCGCGCTTCTGCAGCGACGTCAGCATCATGCCGTGGGCGGCCGAGCCGAACGGCACCGACACGTTCTTGCCCTTGAGGTCGCCGAGCTCATAGAACGGCAGATCCTTGTGGACGACGATGCCATTGCCGCCGCCCACCGCATTGTAGGCAATGATGGCGACGAGTTGCGTTTCGTTCTTGGTGGCCTGCCCCGTGGCGCCGTTCACCATCAGCGGATAGTCGCCCATCATGCCGATCTGGATGTTGTTGGCCATCATGCCGTTGGTGATGGGCGGGCCGGACGTCGCGTTCTGCCAGCTCAGCTTGTACTGGAAGTCCTTGTACTTGCCGGTTTTCGGCAGGTGTTTCTCGAGAAGGCCAAGCTCCTTCAGAACGACGCCACCCGTTACCGTATTGGTGGTTGTGTTCTGTGTGCCGATGCCGATTTCGAGGGTTTCCGCGCTCGCCATTGCGGGCACGAACGCGACGGTTGCCGCAACGAGCAGGGGAAGGAAGCCAGAGAGTTTAGACGCAGGGCCGACGCTCATTGAACAAATCCTTTCGAACCGAACTGTGCTGGATGTCGTGAGGTGCCCACGCGAAGCACTCCGGCCACAACGAAAGGGGCGGGCTTACTCGGCGGTGAGCAGGCTGACTGGCTTGATGGGTGATGGTGCAAGCGACATGCCACGGGACGCGCGCTGACGACCCGCAGCGGGTTCTGTTCGCGATGGCCCGGTTCGCGAACGCGGTGGTTAATGAAAGAAGTTGACGCCATTTGCCGTGAACTCGTTTGCTTCCATCACGGACCCCGAAAGGTCTGATGAGCAAACTCTGAACGGCGGCCTTTGAATTCGAAACGACGAATGCGTCAAACCAGCAACCTATTGCGAAGAAATATCCGGATGCTCAATTAATGGACAGGATTCTCGCCCGGCTTGGCTACCAGATGAGCGCTATGGCTATAAATTAGCCACCGCAGTTCGGTGTGGGGACCTGGCCTCGCCGCGTGGAATCGCGCGTATCGAACAGCATCAGCGGCGGTTCGACGCGGGCCGTAGCCCCCTCGCCGCCCTTCAGACGTCGTCCGAAGCCGCAGCCTTGGCGAGCTTCCCATCGCGGATTTCGCTTAACATCTCGGCGTTCTTGATGACGAGGTTGGAGCCGTGTGCGTTCAGGATTCCAAGCTCGGTGAATCGCTTGAGGCTGACCGTGACGGACTGGCGCGTCACACCCGTCATATGTGCGAGGTCGGCGTGCGTGAATGACGCGGCGATCAGGATGCCATGGCGCTCTTCGACGCCGTACAGGTTCATCAAATGCAGCAGGAGTTGCGCGAGCCGTTCAGTCGGCGAGCGCGTGCCGAGCATCTGGGCCAGCGCCGAATAGCATTGTCCCTTGAAGCTGAGTCCCTCGATGATCCCGATGGCGAGCGCCGGGATCGTCAGCACCATGCGGCGCAGAACGTCGCCCGGCAAATGCAATACCGTACTGTTGACTGCAGCGATGCCCGACCAGATGTGCAGGCCCTGCTTGAAAACTTCGGGGCCGCCGACGAAATTGCCGGAGTGCCAGTAGGCCAGTGTGATCTCGCGGCCCGACGGCGCGGTATAGAATACCTTGATCCGTCCGCTCTCGATCAGGAAGATGCCATCCTGCGGGCTACCCTGGCTGAATAGCTGCGCGCCACGATAGAGCACGCGGCGCTTTCCGGAACCCAGCACATGCGCGATCTCGGACTCGGTCAGTCCGCGGAACAAGTATGGCGGTCCGCTCTGCTGATTCCGCTATCGGTCATCAGCAGCGCGCCGAACTGCGCTGGCGCGGTGGCCTTGCCCGCTGCGGGTTGCGGTGGATAGTGCTTGCTCATCATTGATCCGCTCGAAGCCAAACGTAAATCCCAAGCCGCGTCGATACAGACGGAGAGCAATCAGGGGCGACCGCAGGATTGTGGTCAGCGCTGTAAAGTACCCGTCCGCTGCTCCGCAAACTCTGCAATTGGCGCGCCAACTACCGCAGTCATTCTCCGCCGAAGGAACATTCGTGTCCATATATCGGGCCGTTGCCCCCCGACTATCCCGTGTTTCCGATCGTTTGTCGCCCGCTGCGACAAACTGGCCAATCAGGGCCGATTTGGTTAACATCCGCGAGAACTCTTCCTCTTTTTCCGCGAGCCCTCCCGTGAGCAAGTCTTCGAAATCGTCCGCGGCAAACAGCGGCAACATCTATATCGGCATCGGCGGCTGGACCTTCGAGCCATGGCGCGGTGTGTTTTATCCAGAGAAGCTCACGCAGGCGAAGGAGCTGTCCTACGCCGCATCGAAACTGACCTCGATCGAGATCAACGGCACCTATTACGGCTCGCAGAAGCCGGAGAGTTTTCGCAAATGGGCGCGTGAAGTGCCTGATGGATTCGTGTTCTCGTTGAAAGGACCACGCTTTGCGACCAACCGTCGTGTGCTGGCGGAAGCCGGCGATTCCGTGAAACGCTTTTACGATTCCGGCGTGCTCGAGCTCGGCGACCGGCTGGGGCCGGTGCTCTGGCAGTTCGCGCCGACCAAAAAGTTCGACGAGGCCGATTTCGGCAAGTTTCTCGAAGTGCTGCCACGCCAACTCGAGGGCCGCGCGCTGCGTCACGTGGTCGAGGTACGGCACGACAGTTTCTGTGTGCCGGAGTTCATCGCCTTGCTGCGAAAGTTCGAGACGCCTGTCGTGTTCGCCGAGCACGGCAAATATCCGGCGATTGCCGACGTCGTCAGCGATTTCGTCTATGCGCGGCTGCAGAAGGGCAATGACGAGCTCAAGACCTGCTATCCGCCGAAACAGCTCGATGCCTGGGCGAAGCGGTTTCAGGCCTGGGCAGCGGGTGGCGAACCTGACGATCTCCCCCGCGTCGATGCCGCCAAGCCGAAGAAGACGCCGCGCGACGTCTTCGCCTATGTGATCCACGAGGGCAAGGTGCGCGCGCCCGCCGGCGCGATGGAATTGATCGAGCGGGTGAAGTAGCTGGCGTGGCTTCATCCTTCGAGACACGGCCCGATGGCCGCTCCTCAGGATGAGGTCTGAGACCCTCATGGTTAGGAGCGCGGCAACGCCGCGTGTCTCGACACCATGAGGCCGCGTTAGCGCGTCAATCCAGCTTGATGCCGGCCTCGCGGATCAGCTTTGTCCAGCTCTCGTATTCGGACGCGACGAACGCATCGAGCTTGTCGTCCGGCAGGTCCCATGCTTCTCCGCCGCTCTTTTCGAAGCGTTCCTTGAGCTCGGGCAGCGACGCGCGGATTTCGCGCCGCAGCCTTGCGATCGCCTCCGGCGGAGTCTTGGCGGGCGCGAATATCCCAAGCCGGAATCGACATCGAGACCGGGCACGCCCGCTTCCGACATCGTCGGCACGTCCGCCGCCAGCGGACTGCGCTTCGACGACAACACCGCGATGCCTTTCGCCTGCCCCGACTGAACGTAAGGGAGGCCTGCGGCCATCGAATCGAAGAACAGGTCGATGCGGCCCGCGAGCAGATCGGTGAAGGCCGGCGGCGACCCCTTGTAGGGCACTTCGAGGAATTTTACGCCCGCGGCCTTCATGAACGCTGCCGCCACCAACTGCTGGCCGGTTCCGACGCCGGCCGTCGCGACCGAAATTGACCCCGGATTGGCTTTCGCGGCTGCGACGATGTCCTGCAATTTGCCGTGCGGCAGGTCCTTGCGGCCGACCATCACGTAACCGAATTTGTAGACCAGCGCGACCGGCACGAAATCCTTACGGGGATCGTACGCGAGTTTCGAATACAATGCCGAATTGAAGGCCATGTTGGAGAGCCCGCCGACCACCAGCGTATAGCCGTCCGGCTCGCTCTGGCTTGCCGCCTGCGTACCAACAACGGTGCCGGCGCCGGGCTTGTTCTCGACGACGAAGGCCTGCCCCATCCGCTTCGACAGAGCGTCGGCAAGTTGCCGCCCGACCAGATCGTAACTGCCGCCGGGACCGATCGGGACGATGATCTTCACCGGTCGGTCAGGGTAGCCAGTTTGTGCGTGCGCTGCGGCAACGCCGGATACGAGAAGCGCGAGCAGCCATGCGAGCGAGCGGCCAAATCGGTACATTGCTGTTTCCCCCGGCGAGAGTAGCCATCGACTGGCTCTTTTGTGGAACTATGCGACATGCCGCCCCCGGCAGCAACGTCGATGTGGAAATCGATCGATCGTTACAGTAGCCTTTCCGGCTACGACAGAATGGAAGTTTGAACGCTGACATGGCCCGCAAGACAAAGCGCTTCTTCACCATCGGCTACGAGCAGACGCCTTCCAAGGCGGTGCTCGACGAATTGGAGAGTGCCGGCGTCAAGCTGCTGGTGGACGTGCGCGCGGTCGCGTCCTCGCGACGGCCGGGGTTCTCCAAAAATCAACTTGCGGCCGGCCTCGACGAGCGTGGTATTTCCTATCTACACCTCAAGGGGCTGGGCACCCCGAAGAGCGGTCGCGAGGCGGCGCGCAGTGGCAAGTTTGATCAGCTGCACAGGATCTATTCGGCGCATCTGAAGACGGCGCAGGCGAAGGAGGAGCTCGACGAGCTGTCGGCGCTGGTGAAGCAATCCGGCCCGGTTTGCATTCTCTGTTATGAGCGCGACCATACTCATTGCCACCGGCAATGGATCGCGGAGATTATCGAGGAGCGTGACGGCGTGAAGGTGGAGAATCTGGTCGCACCGCAGGTATAGTCGTCATTGCGAGGAGCGAAGCGACGAAGCAATCCATTCTTTCCTTGTGCCGCGCGATGGATTGCTTCGCTTCGCTCGCAATGACGATGTGGCGCCATCGCGCCTCACCCCTCCCCATCCAGCCAGAACGTTCCCTCCATCATCTGCACAGAGCCGCCGCCGACATGAATGGAGGCGATCTCGCCATTCTTCTTGCGCACGCGCGTGAGCAGCAGGCTCGGGCGCCCCATGTCGACGCCCTGGCCGATTTGCAGTCTCAGTTCGCCCTCTTTGGTATCGTCGAGATCGGCGAGCAGCGCCGCGGCGGCCGCCGTCGCGCTGCCGGTGGCGGGATCTTCGGATAGCCCGCTCGCGCCGGGATGAAACATCCGTGCCTGCAGATCGCACGGCGTTTCATTCGCCGGCACATCGCGGGTATAGAAGTAGACCGCGTCGCTGCCGTCACACGGGAACGTTTTCGCGAACGCCGCGGCATCGGGCCTGGCTCGCCGCAACGCGTCGCGCGACGCGAGTTCGACCGCGAGGAATGACAGCCCCACGGAGATGACCTCGGGCGGATGCCGGTCGGTCTTCACGTCGTTCGCTGATAGCGACAGGCAGGCCGCGGCCTGTTCGGCGCTGAGATGCGAGAGCCGCTTCAGCTGCTGCGGCGCAGTCAGTTCGGTGCTGACGACCCTGCCCTGCTCGGTCTGAATCTCGACCGGTACGAGGCCGGCCTGCTCCTCGAACAGCAGCCGCGCCGGTGGCTTCGCCGCCAGCGTCGCCAGCACGAAGGCGGTGCCGACATTGGGATGGCCGGCAAACGGTATCTCCCGGTTCACGGTGAAGATGCGAACCTGCGCGTCATTCGCACGATCGCGCGGCGGCAGCACGAAGGTCGTCTCCGAATAATTGAATTCGGTGGCGATCGCCTGCATCTGCGCCGTCGATAGACCGCCGGCGTCGAGCACCACGGCAAGCGGATTGCCGCCAAAGGCACGGTTGGTAAAAACGTCCACAGTGATGTAACGCCGTTGCATTTCGATATTCCCTTATCCCAACCGCCACACGGCCATCGGCTGCTCATAGCCTCTGATCTCGACCTCGCCGAGCGAAACGGCATCGCCGCACGCTTCGCCTAGCGCATCACGAACCGCTTCCGATATCAGGAACTGCGAATTGAAATCCTTGTTGAGCGCTTCGAGCCGCGAGGCGAAGTTTACGGTGTCGCCGATCACGGTGTATTCCTTGCGCCGCGGCGAACCGATACTGCCGGCGACCACTTCGCCGATGTGAATGCCGATGCCGATCCGCAGCGGCCAGCTCGCCGCTTCATTGACCCGCGCATTCGCTTCCAGCATTTCCCGCGCCGCGGCCACCGCCCGGTGCGCCGGGTCCGGCGCATGGAGGGGAGCGCCGAACAACGCCAGAAACCCGTCGCCCAAAAATTTGTTCACGATGCCGCCGTGGCGATCGAGGATCTCGACCAGCACTGCAAACGCACCGTCGAGCCGATCCACCACTTCCTGCGGCGTGCGCGTCCGGGCACCGGCAGTAAAGCTGCGAAAATCGACGAACATGACCGCGACGAGGCGGATGTCGCTGTCGGTGCTGGTGCCCTCGGCCATCAGGCGCTCCACCACCTGCGGCGAGACGTGCTGGCCGAACAGGTTGGTGATGCGGTCGCGCGCCGTCGCCGCCTTGATGCTCGCCTCGAACTGTCGGCGCAATTGGAGGCCGACGGCGCCTGCCAGCATGCCGCAGATCAGGAGGATCAGGCTGCGCGCGGCGTGATAGTACACGCTGGCCTCCTGACCGGCGGCGTCCGGATGATAGAAAATCGCCATGGCAAACAGCTCCGCCGCCGCGACGAAACCGGTGAAGGTGGAGAGCCAGAAATCCAGCCTCAACGTGGAGAGGATGATGAAGATGAAATAGGTCATCGGGACCACGAAACCGAGCGCGGCCACCGATCCCATGCTGTTGATATGCAGCGCCAGCGCGATCGTTGGAATCGAGGTCTCGATCAGCGCACCAAGATAGCGCCTGAACATGGGCAGGTCGCGGCCCTGGCGCATGTGCCGGGTGATCTCCCGATGCACCCACAGTTCGAACAGGATGAACGGCACGATGATCGAATAGAGATAGTGTGGCTTGAGATTGCCGTGCCAGATGCGGCTGACCACATCGGATGCGAAAAAGTAAACGGTCGCGAGGATGATGGAGAGCAGCGCGGTGGTTGCCATCAGCGCCTTGACGCGCAACAGCTCGGTCTTCATCACTTCTTGCATCAGCGCGTGCTGGAAGTCGACGGACACCGCCGGTTCTTGCTCCTTTTTGCCTTTGCCCCAGAACCCAGCCATCCCCTCACCTGTTATTCCGGACGCGTATGGACGGCGCCTCCACTTCTCCGTCATTGCGAGCGAAGCGAAGCAATCCATTGTCCCGTTGAGGAAGCATGGATTGCTTCGCTTCGCTCGCAATGACGAAAGGACCCACCGCACTACCTTCTTGCTGCCAGCACTTATATGCCTCAATCGAGCGTGCGACGGAAGCGCGTCACCGCGATCGTCATCGCCACCAGCATCAGTGCAATGAGTGCAATCGTATCGTATTGCAGGTTCTGGATCGTCGCGCCCTTCAGCATGATGGCGCGGACGATGCGGACGTAATGCGTCAGCGGCAGGCCCTCGCCGAGATACTGCGCCCAGACCGGCATGCCCGCGAATGGAAACATGAATCCGGACAGCAGAATGCTGGGCAGGAAGAACATCATCGACATCTGCATCGCCTGCAACTGGTTCTGCACGATGGTCGAGAACGTGTAACCGATCGACAGATTGGTGGTGATGAACAGCGTCGTCAGCAGCGCCAGCATCAGCACGCTGCCGAGGATCGGAACCCCGAACAGGCCTACTCCGATGCCGATGATCAGCGAGGCCTGGATGAATCCAACCAGCACATATGGAATGATCTTGCCGAACATGACTTCCACAGGCCTGATCGGCATCGACAGCAGGCTTTCCATGGTGCCGCGCTCGATCTCGCGCGTCACCGACAGCGCGGTGAAGATCAGCATGGTCATGGTCAGGATAGTGCCGACCAGACCGGGCACGATGTTGAGCCGCGACTCGGCGGCCGGGTTATAGCGGGCATGCGCCCTGATCTCGAACGGCAGCGAGGCCGGATCACCGATGTGGAGGTCGTGCGCGAGTGCGGTCTGTACCACGACGCCGAGCGTGCCGAGCGCAGAGCCTGCCGCGACCGGATCGGTAGCGTCGGCCGCCACAAGCAGCGCCGGGCGGTCGCCGCGCCGCACCGCACGCTCGAAACCGCGCGGGATCTCGACCCCGAACAGCACCTTGCCGGACTGCAGGAGATCGTCGAATTCGGCGACAGTGCGCACTTCGCGGGTGAAGCGGAAGTAGCTCGTATTCTCAAGCGCCTTCAGCACCGAGCGCGCCAGATCGCTATCCTCCTGTATCAACACCGCCGTCGGCAGATGGCGCGGCGTGGTGTTGATGGCATAGCCGAACAGGAGCAACTGCATCACCGGGATCATCACGATCATCGCGAACGAGACGCGGTCGCGGCGGAGCTGGATGAATTCCTTGACCAGCATCGCATAGCTGCGCCGCCAGAAGCCGAAACGCGGCTCCGGGACGTCGCGATTCTGATTGGTCGCCTCGGTTGCACTCATTGGAAATTATCCTTTGAGCGGTTCATGAGATCGATGAACACGTCCTCCAGCGAGGGCTCGCTTTCCTGCCACTGCCATCCCGTCTTCGCCCGATAGGGCGCGATGGTCGCCTCGAGCACGGATTTGTCGCGCCCGGAAACGTGCAGGCTGGTGCCGAACGGCGCCACCATGTCGACGCCCGGTCGGCCTGCGAGTTCGACCGTGAGCCCGTTGAGATCATCGCCGGTGACGGTCCAGGTCGACAGCGCCGATTTCGCGATCACCTCGTCCACGGTGCCGTGCGCGAGCAGATGGCCATAGGCGATATAGGCGATCTCGTGACAGCGCTCGGCCTCGTCCATGTAATGGGTCGAGACCAGCACCGTCAGCCCTTCGGCGGCGAGCGCGTGAATCTCGTTCCAGAAATCGCGCCGCGCCTTGGGATCGACGCCGGCGGTCGGCTCGTCCAGCAGCAGCAATCGCGGATTGGGCAGCGTGCAGGCGCCGAGCGCGAGCCGTTGCTTCCAACCGCCCGAAAGCTCGCCGGCCAGTTGCTCCTCACGGCCGTTGAGGCCGATCCGCTGGATCATGTCGCGTGCGGCGCCTCGCGCGTCGCGCATGCCGTAAAGCCGCGCGACGAATTCGAGGTTCTCGCGCACCGAGAGGTCCTGGTACAGGCTGAAGCGCTGCGTCATGTAGCCGACCTGGCGCTTGATCTTGTCTGCGTCGCGGCGGATGTCGTAGCCGAGGCAGGTGCCCTCGCCGCTGTCGGGCGTCAGCAATCCACAGAGCATGCGGATGGTGGTGGTCTTGCCGGAGCCGTTCGGGCCGAGGAAGCCGTAGATCGAGCCGCGCTTCACCTGCATCGAAAGGTCATGCACGACCTCCCGCCCGCCAAACGACTTCGACAGGCCGTCGACATTGATCGCAATGTCGGGTGCTGATGTTGGCGCTGCGCTCATCGCTTGTCCGCCACTGGTGTCCGGGGGTGGAGAAACACGCTGATCGGCTGGCCGACGCGCAAACTATCCGGCCGGCTCGGCCGCGCCTGAATCAGATAGACCAGCTTGTTGCGCTCATCGAGGCTGTAGATCACCGGCGGCGTATATTCGGCCGTGGTCGCGATGAAATAGATCTTTGCCGTGAGATCGGCCGCGCAATTGTCGCAGGTCACCTTCACTTCGTCGCCGATCGAAAGGTTGGGCAGTTCCGCTTCTGGCACGAAAAAGCGCACCTTCATGTTGCCGGGCGGCATGATCGACAATACCGGCCGCCGCTCCGGCACCATCTCACCTTCGCGGAAATAGATCTGCTGGATGGTGCCGCCGACCGGCGCAAAGCCGCTCCGCCGCGCCAGCCGCGTCTGCGAGGTGTTGACCCGGGCCTCCGCCACGCGCAACGCCGAGGTCGCCGAATCGAGGTTAGCCTGCGTGCCAGATCCGGTCTTGCTCAGCGACGCCGCGCGGTCATAGGTCTGCTGCGCGTTGGCGAGCGTCGCCTTGTTCTGATTGAGGTCCGCCTGCTGCAGATCGTCGTCGACCGAATAGAGGGGATCGCCGGGCTTGACCTCGTCGCCCTCGCGCACGTTCAGCCTGGTCACACGTCCGCTTTCGTCCGGGCTGACGAAGATCATGTCGGCCTCGACCCAACCCTGAAAACCGGGATCCTTGCGCTCATCGCAGCCGGCGAGCACCGCGGCCAGCGCCAGCGCGGCCATGATCGTTATCGTTCGCGACGAAGTCATGTCGTTCTCCGTTCGCCAAAAATCAGATCGAGATGCACCCGAAACATCTCGATCGCGTCCAGTGGCGCGTGCTTGCTGAAGAGGCTCTGCCAGATCACGGCGATCAGTGCGGGCGCCACCATGATTTGCGGAAACCGCGCCAGGTTCTTGTGTTGAATTTCGCCGCGCGCGATGCCGAGCTCGATCAGCGCGCGCATGCCGGCGAGCCCGCGCGACACCACTTCGCGGTAATAGAAGTCGGCCACGGCGGGAAATCGCGGGCCTTCGGCCACGATCAGCCGCACGAGGTCGCCGCGCGGAGTCGACGCCACCTCCCGGATGAAGTTTTGGGCGAAGCCCTCGACCATGTCGCGAACCGATGCACCGGGTGACGGCGGCGTCGCGTTGAGGCGGACGACCAGCGGCACGATCGCCGTCCGGATCAGCTCCTCAAACATCGATTCCTTGTCCTTGAAGTGCAGATAGATCGTGCCCTTGGCGACCCCGGCGCGCTTGGCCACATCGTCGAGCCGCGTCGCCGCAAAGCCGCGCGCGATGAACTCGTCCATCGCGGCCTCGATGATGGCCCCTCGCCGCTCGGCCGCGCGCTCGGCGCGGCTCGCAACGGGCTTGAGCGGCGGCTTCGAAGCCGGGCCAGCCGAAGCCCTCGCCGCGCCCCGGCGATTGGCCGGCTTCGGGGCGGATTTCCTAGGGTTCTTGGCGTTTGCGTTTGTCATGACCCATATATGACTGACCGGTCAGTCATTGTCAATATTGGAGGGGAAGACGGGTTTCACATGGGCGTGACCAATGTTGCCGAAACGCCGGTTCGCTTGGGGAATGAGACATGCCTTCCCGCGATGGTTCGTCAGCCCCATGTTCGAGGTGTAGAGACTGTCATGCCCCGCCAACGGGTCTCGCCTCCGGCGAGCCCGATGACAGACTCCGGCGTGGCATGCAATGACGGCTGAATACGGTTTCGCGATCTCGCGGCTTAAAAGCGCGAGGTTTGCTTCAACCTTGTCCCCTCTTAAAAAAGGACGGTGCAGGGAATGCCGTGTGCACGCTGCACCGCGGTCTCGTGTGCAAGATGCACATGAAGAATGCGCACACGAGCATACAGGTACAGTCGGAACACTCCGGCATTCCCTGCGCAATGGCTTGACGGCTTACTTCGCGCTCTTGTGTCCGCCGATTGCGCGGCGGGAACCATCTAAACCGCATAGCGTTTCCAACCTTGGTGTGGAGCCTCCCTCATGAGTAAGGAGCAGAATAGCCACCGTACCGCCGTCGTCCTTTTCGCCGTTGCGGTGATCATCGCAATGCTCGCGGCACTGGTCACCACGCTTGAGCGGATCGAAACAAGGACGGCTAGCAACGAGACCGCGCCTGGTGCGACAGGCCTCGCCAAGCCGCGCCCGCCACTGGACCGCGCACCAGGCCAGCCGGTGTTAGGCAACTGAGTAGCCACGTATCTGCCGGCCGGTGAATCCGCATGTCTCTTGGCCGGCCACGCGCGGCGGAGGCGCATCATGGATCGCTCATTGTTTCTCGCCAGGCTCATGGGGCCGACTTTCGTGGCGATCGCACTCGGCATACTGATTAACCTCGGCGTATACGAAAGCATGATCGTAGAGGGGCTGCACACCGGCATCCTGTTCTACCTGTCCGGTCTGCTGTCGCTGCTCGCCGGACTCGCGATCGTCAATCTGCACAATAGGTGGTGTGCAGACTGGCGCGTCATCGTCACGGTTCTTGGCTGGCTGATGACGATCGGCGGTTCCATCCGCATTGTCGTGCCGCAGATCGCGGTCGCGGTCGGTTCGAACATCTATGGCGGCCGCGCCAACACGATCGTAGCCGCGCTGATCATCGGCACATTGGGTGCTTTCCTCAGTTTCAAGGGCTACCTGCAGCGCGCCTAACGGCCCGACACGCGGGCCAATTCATCAACAGGCGATCCTCCCTAAGCGAACCTGGCTCGAAAAGCGGACATCCGCCGACCGCTCTGAATCTGTCGGTCCACGCAAGATTCTTGTTTTCCTTGCATTTCGTCAACCACGGGGCCGCGTTTGCGAAGCGTCATTGAGCGTTAACGATGTGCGCGAGGGTCTTCTCAACAAGGGTCTTCTTAAGGTGGCGCTCAAATAATGATGTCGGCCATTGCCGCAAGAGTCCTCCATGGATCGCCCGCGTCCCTCCGTTATTACCGCGCTCTTTTGGGCTTACTGGGATTTGTGCCATGCCCTGCAAAGGGCTTGGCGCCCCGCCCTGTTCGCTTTTCTGGTCATGTCGTTTGGGAGCTTTGCGGCGTTGGTAGGGCCGCGACTGCTGACGTATGATCCGGCAGGACAAGCGGTTATGCGGCTGGCAATCCTGGTTGGACTTTGTTTCCTGCTGACGCCGTATTTCCTCGCGGTCCACCGGCTTCTGCTCCTTGGCGAGGCGGCAACGCGATACGATTTCAAACCGTCCAGCCCGCGTTTTCAGTTGTTCTTCGGCTGGCTCGCCGTGAGTGTTGTTCTTGTGAGTTTTCCATCGACTCTGAGTGCTCTCGCGCAGACGAAGGGCCCTGTCTATTACTTCGGTCGACCTCCCCCGATCTCGATTTCACGATCGTAGCGGCTGCGCGTATCGTGGCGCTGGTAATAGTCCAGCAGCTTCTCGTGCTTTTTCCGGCAGTGGCTGTCGATGCACCCGGGGCCGGCTGGCAAAATGCGATCCGCGATACACGCAATCACATCTGGTTTGTCGTCGCGGTAACGATCCTGCCGTTCATTCCAATCGCATTGCTCGGCGTCGCGGTCGCCCCTCTGTTCCGGTTCTCGGCGGGGACCCTGACCGGAATGGTCGCAGGCCTGATGTGGTTCGGCGCAATGCTGCTTGTTGCATCGACACTCGGGGCCGTGATCGCATCACGTCTCTACCAGGTCATCGGCGATCGGCTGAACGCGCCCTTGCGCAAAGAGTTCGGGTTGCGAGCGCGGTGGTCGATGGACAAATACCCGACCTCGTTATTGCCGGATTCTTTTCATCGACGCCTTTTTTTCTGCACTATTTGAGCAGCAAATGAACCAATCTGGCGCTTTGGGGAGGACTGATGGTGGCGAAGTCCGGACTGGCGTTGTTGCTTGTGGGGTTGCTCGGGTCTGTCCTCGGCGGTTGTATGCAAGCGACGCTCGCACCGTCGTCGAATGCCAGTTTGACCGCAAGGGACCGGCAGTTGCTGGCTCACCCGCCTTATGCGCGGGCGAGCATTCCGGAGACCTATCGCCGGCATATTGTCGACTACACGCGCAAAGAGCAGCCGGGCACGATCCTGGTCGATACCAACGCGCGTTACCTCTATTACGTCCTGCCGGGAGGCAAGGCGGTCCGCTATGGCGTGACGGTTGGGGAGGAAGCGCTGGCCTGGTCCGGCGTCGCGACGGTCGGCCGGATGGCTGAGTGGCCGGACTGGATCCCGACGGCGGAAATCCAGGCTCGGCTCGGCCCCTACCCGAAGCGCGTTCCCGGAGGTCCGGCCAATCCGCTGGGTGCGCGGGCGATCTACCTTTACGAGGGCAACAAGGACACCCTGTACCGCATCCACGGCACCAACCAGCCGGAATATATCGGCCAGGCGATCTCGTCCGGCTGTATCCGTATGACCAACGAGGACGTCATCGATCTCGTGAATCGGGTGAAGCTGGGTGCGATCGTCGTCGTCCTCCCACCGGGCCGGAATGCATGGATGGGACCTATCGCGGGTTCCCGCAGCTGATCATCGCTAAAGCGCTATCGGTTCTGATTAACCCAGAATCGAAACTCCTGGATTCTAAATCTTGACGCGTTTTCTTGATGCATCCACCTCGCTCGAAAACGCTGGAGAAGCCGAGTTCCATTCCGTTGCAAACAGGCTACAGTTCCTGGAAAAATCGATAACCCAGCACTTTGCGTCATTGCGCGTTTCCGTCTTGACCCGAAAGATCAGCCCTGTCGCATCCTTGGCTGTGCAGCATGGCTCCGGTGGAGTCTTTGGAGGCAACGAGAATGATGAACCCGCAGCGATTTGCGCAAGTGACGTCGGCGTTGTGCGGAACGGCCGTTCTCGCAGGTTGGGTCATAGCCTCGTTCGGTTCGGCCAGCATCGAGAACGCCACCGGCGCCATGCCAATCGAAGACCGCCGTGCACCATCTCTCACAGCTGGCGCCGAACCCGCGGACGCACCGCATGCAGCCGCAATGGGCAATGCCGATGTCGCCAACGCTGATGTAGCGACCGCCGCCGAAGCGGTGACGAAGACGGCCGCCGAACCGGTGATGGAGACGGCCACCGACACGACGGCGAAGCCCACCAGCATGACGCTGGCCTCGGTTGAGCCGACATCGATCGTCGAGGCCGCGTCGCCCGTTGCGTCGAAGTTGCTGCCGCCGCAGATGCCGCTGCCCGAAACACCGCCCGTGCAGGTGGCGACAGCGAACACGTCTGATCCGCTGCCAATCGAGGTCAAGGAGCCTGCGGTGCGCTCGATCGAAATCCTCGAGGAGTGCCTGGTGGTGGACGTTTGCATCGACCAGTATCTGTGGGCGCTCTACCAACGGACGCCCAAGCAGGACACCATGAAGGTGCAGGAGCGGAGGAAAGTGACCGTCCAGATGACAGTCAAGAAGAAGCGCAAAATGGTGACTGTCACCAAGATCGTCACCAAGACCTTTACCAAGCTCGTCCCTCAGGACTTCACGTGGAAGGATCCGCACGCGGCGGAAAAAGCCGGCATGCCGATGATGGATTATGTGATCGGAGGCATGGATCGGAGCTTCAAGCTGAAGCTGTTTCATACGCTTCATGCGGCGGAGCAGGCCGGGCTGTCGCCTGGCATTACCAGCGCTTTCCGCGATGACTACCGTCAATCGATCGCAAGCGGCCTGAAGGCGGCGAGCGACAGGTCATACCACGGTGGGAGCTTCCGCGGCGGCTATGGCCACGGGCTTGCGGCCGACGTCGTGAGCGTCAAGGGCGCGACAAAGGCGGAGCGATGGATTTCCACTGAAAACCTGTGGAAATGGATCGATGCACACGGCAAGGACTTTGGAATCGGCCGACCGTATCTCGATAGAGATCCGCCGCATGTGGCACCAATCGACGGCAAGGAATATGCCTCTCGCCGCGGGCCAAACGCTCAACACGCGGAAGCGAGTGCGAAGAAGCGCAACCGGCTGGCTGCGCGGGCCGATCATAGCGGGAAGCGGACCATCCCGGCCCATCGTCGCAAAGCGGAAATGGTAGTTGCACGCGCTCAGGCCCGGAGGTGACGCGTAGCGGACATCGACGTCCTACGCGGGCCGCCAGTCTCCTCTGAGGTATGCAGCATCATAATTACTCGGGAAGGCCCGCATTGCTGAGGCCCTCAGCGAAGGTGGCGAAGTCCTCCTCCCGACGAAACGTCGCAAGATCTCTCAGATTAGTGGCGCGCAGATCAGGATCACATTCGAGTGCTCGCGACATCGCTCGTTGTGCCGGGTCAAGTCGCCCCGCGAGCGCATTGCTCGCTGCGGAAACGCATATGGCCAGCAAAAAAGTCGGCTTGAAGCGCAGGGAGTTTTCGGCGCATGACGACGCCATGTCATAGCGCCTCGCAAGAAAATGGGCATAGGCCATGGCGCCGTGCATGCCATACAAGGACGGATCGAGCGGACTGAGACGCATGGCACGCGTAACGTGCTCAAGTGCCAGGTCGGGCTCACATCTCCAAACTCTCAACCACGCACTAAGCATCCAACTTCGGCCTAAGTTGGGATTGACCGCCAGGCCCCTATCCATGAAAGCGACAGCGTCGTCGAACTCATGCGCGACAAAGGCGAGTGCATATCCACCCATACACAGCGCAACAGGGTCATCTCCACCCAGAAGCACGGCTTTTCGAGCCAGCCGTACAGCTTCCGCGCTTTCCTGAATGCGCTCGCCCATCCAACCACGCGCTTTGCGTCGCACGTAGCACCAAGCGGCCATGCCATATGCGCAGGCCAGACCGCGGTCGAGTTCGATCGCCTTGCAAAAGAGCTGGAGCGCCTCGGCGTTCGCGTCCTTGGTCCACCGACTAGCGGTCGCTAGCCCACGCAAGTAATAGTCGTATGCATCCAGATTTTGAGTTGGTTTGCGCTTCGCCCGCTTGATATCCTCATGCTGAAGCTTTGGCGCGATCGCACCCACGACGCTGGAAGTCATATGATCTTGCAGATCGAACATGTCTTCGAGCGCACCATCAAAGTGGTCCGCCCAGAGATGTGCTCCAGTTTCGGCGTCGATAAGCTGACCTGCGATACGCAGGCGATTTCCTGCCTTACGCACGCTGCCTTCGAGTACGTAGCGCACGCCAAGCTCGCGGCCGACCTGCTTCACGTCTACGGTTCGGCCTTTGTAGGTGAAACTCGAATTGCGTGCGATCACGAAGAGCCAGTGAAAGCGCGACAGCGCCATCGTGATGTCCTCCACGACGCCGTCGGCAAAATACTCCTGCTCTGGATCCAAGCTCAGGTTGACGAAGGGGAGAACGGCGACTGAGGGCCTATCGGGCAGCGTTAGAGAGAGCTTCGGCGGCTCTGGCGGGTAGTCGGGCGCTGCAGCCGCGGGCTCCCGCTCCTCCCGCACTTGCCCGACA
This sequence comes from Bradyrhizobium sp. TZ2, assembly GCA_043099345.1. Lineage (GTDB taxonomy): Bacteria > Pseudomonadota > Alphaproteobacteria > Rhizobiales > Xanthobacteraceae > Bradyrhizobium. Next base: position 6,570,130 of record CP170752.1, read on the forward strand.
AAACGGAAGCCCCTTCGTGGCAGGGTTTTAATGAGGCGCTGTTCCTCGCCAGAATCGCCGATCGCATTCCGGACGGCATTAAGTCGCGTCGTCAGCGCTGCATCGGACACGCAGCGCCCGCTCCAAATGGCGTTAATGAGATCGTCTTTGCTGACGACGCGCTGGCTGTTGCGGATCAGGTATTCGAGCAGGTCGAACACCTGCGGCGTGACGGAGACGACATCCGCTCCGCGATGCAGCTCCCGCCGGTCGGTGTCGAATGAGTGGTTCTCGAAAAGATAGCGCAAACTGCCATTCCCTGACGGTGCGCTCCGATCCCTGGCACCGGTTGCACCGCCAAGAATAAGCCGCCGGTGAGATCAATGTAAGCCGGCGGTTAAGCGCGCCCGCCAGCGATTTGGCAGCCTTGTCTGGGTCCGAATCATCTGTCCATGCGCGTGCAGTGAAACTTCAGCCCGCCGACCCCAAAGCGCATCATTCCTAACTATGCACTTTCCTCACCCACAGCTTGAGGGGAACGGCCTCTCGACCAGGACAGTCCATCGTGCCTGTATAAGAGTCTGACAATCGTCCGCTGTAGGTGCATTCGACGCCGGCAACCGAGAATGTCGCATTCACTTGGGATGAGGAAGCCGAGATCTGAAGACGCATTTCACCCGTCTTCTCCTCAGGGCCATCCTGAGTGCAGAGACCAACATGCCTCATCGTCACTGGCCCGGCGTATTCCTTTGTGCGGCTGGAAACCCTTTCCGTCACGGTGGCAGTCAACTCCCATTCGCCGAGATAGCCGGAGTATCCAATGACCTGAAGCGACTGAGCGCTGGCCGGGGTCGCAAGAATGCCCACGATCGGCAGAAAGAACGCTTTCACGTCGTGCTCCTGTGCCTTCGCCGCGCGGTTCAGGGCTTCTGCAGGAACGCGTGCGCTTCTGCGACCTCGGCCCTGGTCTTATCCGCGGCGTCAGCGATTTCGACGACCCTCTTGTAGTGTTGCCGGGCTTTGGCGTTATCCGCGGACTTTTCGGCGGCCATCGCCGCGCCCACATGGGCGCCCAGCCGGTTCGGCTCCTTCTTCAGCGTCGCTTCAAAGGCGATGAGCGCTTCGCTGGCATTGCCGCTGTCAAGCAACATGACGCCATAGAATTCCCGCGCCGGCTTGGGCACGCCCGGCGTCACCGGATGCTTCTCGGTCCTGTCCTCGGCATCGGCGGCTGCACTCATCGCTTTCAGCGCGTCATCGCGTTTGCCTTCGGCATAGAGCACCCAGGCGGTCGCGACTTGCCGCTGAATATCTACCTGCTCCGACCAATAGGCGTCCTTGGCATCACGCAGCTTGTCACGCAATTCAGTGAGCTTGGCGATATCAGCCTTGGCCGCATCAGGATTGCCAGTGCGGGCGGCGCCGAGGGCACGAGCAAAATAAGTTATCGCCTGCACGTGAGACAGCGGATTAGGACGCACCTGAAGCGCCGCTGCAGCCTTCCAGTCGCTGCGTTCCACGGCGTAGCGCGCCGGCGAGATGGCCAATGCATACGGCCCGGGCAAGAACGTCTCTGTGAAGCCGGTGATCGTCATCATCTCGTCGATGACGGCCTTGGCTTTCTCGTCCTGTCCGAGCTGCAGATAGGCATAAACAACGTAGTCCATCGCATGCAGCTGATCGTGGAAATCCTTGGATGCCTTTGCGGCACGCGCCGATTCAGCGTTCGATGCGATCGATTCCTTCCAATAGCCGACACGTGTGAAAATGTGCGACGGCATGTGCTGGGCGTGCGGTGCTGCCGGAGCGATCTTGGCATAGCGCCGCGCGGCATCGATGCCCTTCTCGGCAATCGGTGGATAGTCGTAGAGGTGGATCAGGTAGTGTGACACGCCGGGATGCTGCGGCTGGCGTGTTGCGATCTGCTCCAGGATCGCTGCGCCCTTGAGCTGGCTGGCGTAGGTCTTGTCGGCCGGCGATGCCGACGTATTCAGCGCAAGCGCATAATGGATCTGCGCCTCGTCGTCGTTTGGATAGCGCTGCGCCAGCTGTTCCATGGCCTTCGCATAGGCCTGAGTGCGGGTGCGATGGTCGACCTTCTCGTGGTCGGCGTACATGACGGCAATCGCGTCCAGATAGTCGCGCTCGCGTTGAGATTTGGCGCCGACGCTCTTTCCCTTCTCGATCACTGCGGCGCCCTCGGTGAGATTCTTTGCGGGCGGTGCGACATGCGGATTCCACAGCAGGCTGAGCGCGATGCCCCAATACGCTATCCCGCACTCTGGATCAGCCAGCACCACATCCTCAAACATTCGTTGCGAGGCGCGGTACCAAAATGAGTGCTGGTACAACATCCCGCTGTTAAAAAGCTTCTGCGCCTCCGGTTTGCACGATGTCTCGAAATGCACAGTACCGAGCTTGTGGTCGTCCGGTTGTGCTGATGCTGGTTGCGTGAACGAAAGTCCCGCCACGGCCACAGCAGCAATTGCTATTGATGTTTTGATCATGATGGCTCCAAGTCTTTGAAATTAAGTCTTCGAAATTAGGTCTTCGGAAATTTCCGATTGAGCGCTGCGTGGGTACGTTAGACCGATTTCTGTACCCCGACCATGTTTTTTCTTTCGGTGTCCGAATGCACCGAGAGCAGCCTATGAGGAATGGCTTGCCCTCCGTTTTTTGCTGAGGCATGTCAGCCATACTGACATAGAGCAGGGCTTCCCGGAGTGTCCGAGACGAGTCGTCTTGCCCAGTCCGGTTTGATCGCTGTGGTCAGTTTCTCGATTTGCGGATGAATATCCATCGGAATCGCACAGGACCGCCATCGCAACGGTGTCTCCTGCGTAGACCCGAAGCCAGTGAAGGTCGCTTTGCCGGGCCTCACTGAGTTCAGGAAGTTCGGGCAATCAGTGCGCCAACGCGGAAGCGTTTTGATATGGCTGATGTTTCACTTTATCGAGCGGCGCTGCGGCGGGAATATCTTGCCTATAGCGGCAGAACTTCACCTTGAGACCGTTATGCCCACTCCGCTATTTCGTTTTTCGAACAGCTTGTTTCCGGGCAGCACCCAATGCAATCACTCATCTGCCCCATCCTATCCCCAGAACGATGGAGAACATCGTGGCGCAGAACATCTATGACAACCCTGACTTCTTCGCCGGGTATAGCCAGCTTCCCCGGCAGGTTCAGGGCCTCGATGGCGCACCCGAATGGCCGGCCATCCGCGCGATGCTGCCTGACGTTCGCGGCAAGCGCGTCGTCGATCTCGGATGTGGCTTCGGCTGGACTTCGCGCTGGATGCGCGAGCATGGCGCCGCCTCGGTGCTGGGCCTCGACCTGTCCGAGAACATGATCGGCCGGGCGAAGTCAAACACGAACGATTCCGGCATCGAATACCGTATAGCGGATCTCGAAACACTGGAATTGGCGAAGGCAGGCTTTGACCTCGCCTACAGCGCCCTGACGTTCCACTATATCAGGGATTTCGACCGCCTTGTCCGCACGATCCATCGCGCACTGACGCCTGGCGGAAATCTCGTGTTCACCATCGAACATCCAATCTTTATGGCGGCGGCGCATCCGCACTGGATAACGGAGGACGGGCGCAAGACGTGGCCGGTCAATTGCTACTCCATAGAGGGTGAGCGCCGGACAGATTGGTTTGCGAAAGGCGTAGTCAAGTATCACCGGACCATCGGCACAACTCTCAACTCGCTGCTTCGCGCCGGCTTCCAGCTTCTGGAGGTCGAAGAGTTTGCCCCGTCTCCCGAGCAGATCGCAAAAACGCCTTCGCTAGCCGAAGAACTGGAACGGCCGATGATGCTTCTGGTATCAGCGCGACGGTAAGCCCCGCCATCAATGGGAGTCCAAATTTGCGACGCAATACCTGCAAACGCAGATTTGCAGCAACTATTGACGCCCGCTTACGTATTCTTCGATGTCGAAAATTCGCGATGGTTACTTCTGCTGAGGCTCACTTGGCAAACGGGTTCTGCCAGCCGCCGCGAGCCGCTGGTGCGCGCGGGGGATAGGCCGCCTCGAGATAGTTCAGCACCGTGTCGCGGTCCTTGTCATCGAGCGGCGGCATGTTGTGGCGGCGGATCATCAGGTTGATCGAATCCTCCCATTGCGCGCGCGTCATGCCCTGCTGGGCCACCAGCTTGAAGCCGTGGCAGGCAGTGCAGGCGTAGAAGGCTTCATTGCGGCCTGTACCTGCAGGAAACTCCTCCGGGCTTTCGTCGCGCGGGGTGAAGGTTGTCTGCGCGACGGCCGGCGCAATCCAGAGCAGTCCGGCCATCGCGAGCCACGCGAGACGCGACATCATCCCACCAGCACCGCGATGCGGTGCATGGCGTTGCCGCCATAGCCTTGCGGATTCCAGAAGCCGGCCAGATGCGGCTGCATCGCTCCCTTGGAATCGGTCGCGCGCGCCCAGATTTCGAAATAGCCGTCGCTCGGCAGCTTCACGGTCGCGGTCCAGCGCTGCCAGTCATATTTGTTTTTCGGCTTTTCCAGTTTCGCGCGCTGCCAGCTCGCGCCGAAATCGGTCGAGATATCCATCTGCCTGACGGTGAGATCGCCGGCCCAGGATGCGCCGCGCAATTTCAGCTCCTTGGTGCCGGCCGCGAACTTGGCGCCGTTCGCGGGATTGGTGATGATCGAACGCACCGGCATCGATTCCAGAATACGGAAATTCGCCGGATCAGCCTTCCCGCCGGGCACCATCGGCTTGATCGCTGTGCGATACGAAAATTCCGTCATGCCTGGGCCGTCATGCTCCTTGTCGCGGATGGTGATACGCGTCAGCCATTTCTGCGACGCCGAGCCCGCCCAGCCCGGCACGACCAGGCGCACCGGTCCGCCATGAATGTTCGGCAGTGGCTGGCCGTTCATGCCCCACACGATCATCGTGTTGGGGTCCCTAGCCTTTTCGATGCGCACGCCGCGCGAGATGGTCGGCTTGCTGGCGTCGCCCGACAGATGCAGGTCGGCCGCATAATGCGCGGTGTATTTCGCACTCGGCTTCAGGCCCGCCGCCTTGAGCAGATCGGCGAGCGGCACGCCGGTCCATTCGGCGCAGCCTGCGCCGCCATTGGTCCACTGGTTGCCGCGCGCCGGCGGCGAGAACGCCGAGCGGCCGTTGCCACCGCACTCCAGCACCATGCGCCGCGTCACCGCCTTGTATTTCGATTTCAGCTCGCCGAGCGTGATCTCGATCTTGTTGTTGACCTCACCATCAATGGTGATCTTCCAGGCGTCGGGATTTTTCGTCTCCTCGGGGATCTGCCCGTTGTTGCGAATGTAGAATTTCTCGATCGGCGTGGTGTCGTCATCGAGCAGGCTTTCGGGCGTCTCGGCGACTAGCGGCTTTTCGCCGAGCACGACGAGCCCTTCGTTCTTGCCAGGAAATTTCAGGTGTTGCGGTCCCTTGGCCGCCGCCGGCGCCGCCTGCGCGTGGGCCTTGGGAATGCCGCCGCCGCTTCCGGGGAGCGGCAGGCCGCCGCCGATGATGGCCCCTGTCGCAGCCACGCTCACGCTGCCCAGAAACCGCCGCCGGTTGACATCGAAATTGTTGCCGCTCGTCGCTTGCTGTCCGCCTTCCCGCGCCATGGTATTCCTCTCCTGTTGCCCGCGCTTGTTGCCCGATTTTGAGCTTTTGGCCGGGCTCCCTTGCGGAATCCCGACGGCCGCGAGTATTTGCGTTTTGCGGCCTTGCCGCAAGACCACCGAAGGGGCCGCGTCAATCCAGCAGCAGGCGGCCGACATTTGCGCTGCCGCCGCCACTTGCCCTTCGGATCACGACGATCTCGCCGCTCGCCGGTGAGATGCCCGTGAGGGCCGCAATGTTCGCACCGTGCGTCACCACAAGAAGGATTCCGCTTCCGGTCCATTTATCGATAACCGCGCGGGCGCCTGATGTCAGGGACTCCTTTTGATCGCGCAGCACGACCACATTGCCAAAGGTCGGTTCGGCTTCGACCGGTCCCAGCGCCAGCAGCGTGGCGGTGTCCATGCAGCGGCACCACGGCGAGGAGAGAATTTTTTCGACCGCAATCCCTTCGGATTTCAGCCGCGCGCCGATCCTTGCGGCGTCCCCTCGCCCTTGGCGCTGAGATTGCGCTGCGTGGCGCAGTCGCCGATCTGGAAGCCCGGCGGGTCGCCGAACCCACCCGGCGCATCGGCATGGCGCATCAGGGCGACATGACGGCCGGCGCGCAACGCGGCCCAGACCTCGGCGTCCCCGGCGCTGGCGGTGTCGGCTGTGATCGAGACGCCGAAGAGCATGGCGAAAATGACGAAGCGGATGCGGCGCATAGTGCGCTCCCGGTCAAAAATAAGCGATCAAACGCCCGGCGCAGACGGCGCTGAGCCACAGCAAAAGCGACAGGAGCGCCGTGATCTTGGCGCCGCCGGGCGCCTCAGTGCCCCAGAGCGCAATACGCCGCCACGGGCCGGCATGCGCGATCACGATGTTGACCAGCGCGGCGGCGATCAGCAGCAGCTTGGTCTGGAACGCCGGATTGCGCACGGTATGCGCCGCATCGGCGCTGAACAACAGAAAACCCATGCTGATCGCGAGCAGAAAACCGAAACGTGACAAAGGCAGCAGGAGTTGCGCCATCGGCTTAATCGGTATCGCGCGCCCCAATCCGAGCACCCTCAAATCGAGCGCCAGGATCGATCCCACCAGCACAACGAAGCCCATGATGTGCAGGATCTCGACCGCCGGATAAAGCGCGGGCGAACTGCGCATCGCATGGCCCAGCACGCTTTCCTGCAAGGTTAGAAAGATCGACGCAGCCGGCTGGTGTTCCAATCTGGCCTACCGCAATTCGATGCGCTTGCCGCCGACAACGATGTATTCGATCCGCGCTTCGTTCGGCTTGCTGGTGTGAGGATAGCCGAACACGGTGCAGGTCTTGCCGGGCGCGATCAGGTCAGGCGTGGCGCCACGTTGCTGCATGCGCGAAGGCGGCGCCAGGACGAAGTGCCAGAGCTTGGCGTCGACCTCCATCTCAATCTCGCAGTGCGGGTTCTCAAAGGTCGATTTCAGGATCTTGCCGGTGACGGTGAACGACTTGGACGTGTCGTATCCGCCCCAGCCGTGGTGGGCGATCGCAGCGCCCGGAGCAAGGGCAGCGGCCAGCGAAAGGAATAAACGACGGGTGATGGATGCCATGAGCGGCCTCCCCGCAATGAAGGACAATACCGATCTGCGCCGGATTCTAGCGCGGTTTGCATGACCGTTCAAATAACTCCGGCCACACAATTCCGTCAGCGGTAGCAGTGATGATCGCTCTCGATCTATCGAGTCCACGCCCTAGCCGTGAAACTTCAACCCATCGACGATCTTGTCGATCACCTTGCGCTCGGCACGCATCGCGAGCCCGACCAGATTGAGCTCGGCGCGGATCACTGCCCTCACCACCTCGCGGTTGGCGGCGTCATGCGTGGTCTTGAACATGTCCTCGGTATAGACCGCAGGCGTGACGTTGCGGGCCAGCGCCCGTTCAAGCGCGCGGGTTAGCGCCGGACGGTCGGCGCCATAGATCAGGATCGGCTGGCCGATCAGCGACAGATACTCTGTGCCTGATGCGTCGCCATAGGGCTCGCCGATACATTCGGGAAACGAGGCGGCGATGCCGCCGGCCAGGAATGAAGCGACGTTGAGCTTCTGCCACGCTTCGAGATCGGTCCGGATGATGACCGCGATCTTGGTGTCGAACTGCATGAGTAATTTTTCCAAAGTCATTCCGGGGCGATGCGAAGCATCGAACCCGGAATCTCGAGATTCCGGGTTCGCGTCTTCGACGCGCCCCGGAATGACGATAACAGATTCACCCCTTGGCGTCGCAGGCCCAGGCGCGGATGACGCATTCCTTGCCGCCGAATTCGTAGCACTTCTTTGTCGCGGCGTTGAGCGAACTCGAAATTTTGGGCTTCACGGCATAACCATGGGCGCCGCAGGGATTGGCCATGTCGACCGCGAAGGCGGCGCAGGCGCGCTTCATGGTCACGGCAGTGCAACTTCCCTTGCATTGCTTGAGTGCGGCGGCGCGTGCCGCAGCTTCAGCGGGATAGTCATAGGCTTGGCCATAGGCGCCGCATTTGCCGACTGCGAACGCGCCGGCTGCCCGTGCCTTGGTGATGAAGCCCGAAACGCCCAGTATCAAAGTCAGCGCAACAACAAGCAACGCGCGGCGTTGAGCCGCGACGGTCGAAACGATCAAAAGCCCCTCCCCGAGGTAACGGCGACGAATCTAATCGGAGGGAGTTTCAACTTGGTGAATAGGTGGATGATTAGACCCTCATGGTGGTGAGGAGCGCGTCTTCGCGCGTCTCGAACCATGAGGCCCCGATCTCGCCCGCGGCCAATCCTTCGAGACGCGGCCAAGCGGCCGCTCCTCAGGATGAGGTCTGAAACATCAGCGGAAAGCTACCTGCCCACCCTACAACCTACCCCTGCCGCGCGGCTTCGAGCGCCTGCGGGGGTGTCGATATCGAGGAAGGCGCTATTGCCCTCGACCGAGACTTCGGCCACGGCCTCGGTGTGCTTGGCGATGAGATGACGGGCGCCGACATCGCCGTCCAGCGTCATCAATTCCTTGAAGAAGCGTCGCGACCACAGCACGGGATTGCCGCGGCGACCCTCGCTGACGGGCACCGCGATCAGGTGGCCACGATCCGGCGCAAAGGTCTCGATCAGCCGGTCGATCAGTTTCGCAGAGATCAGCGGCATGTCGCCGAGACATACGATCGCACCATCGGCATTGTCGGGCACATCAGCGATGCCGGCCTTGACGGATGAGGCCAGTCCACCGGCGAAATCCGGGTTGCGGACGAACTTCACCTTGAGGCCCGCCAGCGCCTGCTCGACCAGATCGGCCTGATGGCCCGTGACGACGATCACGTCGGTCGCTTTCGATGCCAGCGCCTGCTCGGCCACGATCCGCACCAGCTTCTTGCCGTCGATTTCGGCCAAGAGCTTGTTGGGGCCGCCCATCCGTGTCGAGCGTCCAGCCGCCAACACAATGGCGGTGACGTTGCGGTTGGCTTCAATGTCGGCAACGGTGCGCGGCTGCGGCCGGGTGACGATTTCCATCAGGAGGCCACCAACGCCCATCCCAGTCAGTTCGGCGCGCGTGACTTTCAGTCCCGCGAGCAGCCGCATCAGCACCCAGTCAAAGCCGTTTTCGACCGGCGAGCGCGCACAGCCCGGCGCGCCCAGCACCGGCACGCCGCCGGCGCTGCCGATCAGCAAGAGATTGCCGGGATCGACCGGCATGCCGAAATGCTCGATCGCGCCGCCGATTTCGGTGATCGCGGCCGGGATCACGTCGCGGCGGTCGGCGATCGCGGATGCGCCGAACACGATCACGAGTTCGGCGCCAAGACCAAGCAGTTCCTTGATGGAAGAAGCCAGCGCCGCTTCATCGTGGGGCACGCGCCGCTCGGCGATGATGCTTGCGCCGGCGGGCGCCAGCCGCTCCGCCGTCACGCGCAAGGTCTTGTCGATCACTTTCGGTGCGAGCCCTGGCAGCAAGGTCGAGACCACGCCGACACGCTTGATCACGTAGGGCGCAATCCGCAGCGCGCCCTGGCCTGCGACGTCAACGGCGGCATCGCGCAGCCTGGCCTCGACGCCGAACGGAATGAGCTTGACGGTGGCGATCATCTCGCCTTCGACCACCGGCTTGAAGGCGGCAAGCGTCGCGAAGGTTATGGCTTCGTCGACGCCGTTGATGCGGTCGACGGCGGCGCGATCCACCACCAGCACGCCGGCGTGGGCTGCGAACAGGTTGGAGCGGCCGGTAAAGGCGCGTTCGACGTTGACGCCCTCGCCCGCCACCGCCTGCGCGATGCTGGCGGCGGCTGCGTCCTCGGAGACGTCGCCCTGCTCCAGTCGCACCACGACAACTTCCTTGACGCCGGCCTTGTTGAGCGCCTCTACCTCGTCAGGGCCGATCGTGGTGCCCTTCTTCAGCACCAGCGATCCCTGCCGCAGCGTATGGACCGTGACGCCGCCCATCGCCTCGGCAGGACTGGCGGGACCGAACTTCATGCCGCCTGTACTTTCGCGGTTTCTTTCGGCAGCCGCAGCTCGGCGGTGATCTCGGCCATGATCGCGACCGCGATCTCCGACGGCGAGACTGCACCGATGGAAAGACCGATCGGCGCATGGATGCGCGCGATGTCTGCGTCCGCCGCGCCCTGCGCCTTCAACCGTTCGGCGCGCTTGGCATGGGTCTTTCGCGAGCCGAGCGCGCCGATATAGAAACAGCCGTGCTCGAAGGCATGCAGCAGCGCCGGATCGTCGATCTTGGGATCGTGCGTGAGGGCAACAAACGCCGTGTAGTGATCGATATTGAGCGGCGGCAGCGCGACATCGGGCCATTCCGCGATCAGCGGTACGTCGGGAAAGCGTTCGGGGCTGGCGAAGGCCGTCCGCGGATCCACCACCGTCACGTCGTAATCGAGCGCGCGGGCCAGCGGCGCCAGCGCCTGGCTGATATGGACCGCGCCGACGATCACGAGCCGCGCAGTCGGTGCGTAGACGTTGAGAAACAGGTTTTTGCCGGCAGCCTCGATCATGCCGCTCTTGCCCATGCGAAGCTGTTTGGAAAGCTCGGTGCCCAGCGGATCGCTGGCGATATCCTTCGCTTTCACCAGCCGCTGCTCGCCATTGGCGGTATCGGTGATCACGATCACCGGTCGGCGCGCGGCGCGCTCGGCGTTGACCTGGGTCAGTGTTTCCAGTTTCACGATTGACCGACCTTCTCGACGAAGACGCGGATGGTGCCGCCGCAGGACAATCCGACATTCCAGGCGGTCTCGTCGGCGACGCCGAATTCGAGCATTTTTGGCTTGCCGCTGGCGATCACGTCCAGCGCCTCGGTGACTACGGCGCCCTCGACGCAGCCGCCGGACACCGAGCCTAAGAACGTGCCGTCATCGTTGATGACAAGGCTCGAGCCCGCCGGCCTCGGGGCCGAGCCCCAGGTCTCGACCACGGTCGCCAGCGCGACGCCGTGGCCGGCTTTTTGCCAGTTCTCGGCAGCCTGCAGAATGTCTTCGTCGCGGTTGAGCATCTGAGCGCCCTTTCAAGCTGCTGATCGGATCAGGCTAAGATGGTGCGGCGGAGGCGGCGCCGAAAGCGCCGCGATCAGCCCTTCCATCGAACTCAAATTATGCACCGGGCGGAATTCGTCAACGTGCGGCAGCATCATTTTGATGCCCTGCGCCTTGGCCTCGAAGCCGCCGTAGCGCAGCAGCGGGTTGAGCCAGATCAGGCGGCGGCAGGACCGGTGCAGCCGGTCCATCTCGAACGCCAGCTTGGGGTCGGCCTCCCGCTCCAGTCCGTCGGAAATCAGCAGCACGATGGCGCCCTGCCCGAGCACCCGCCGGCCCCACAATTTGTTGAAGCTGTGGAGCGAAGTGCCGATGCGGGTGCCACCGGCCCAGTCCTCCACCGACGACGAACAGCGCGCCAGCGCCTCGTCGGGATCGCGCGCCCGCAACGACCGCGTCACATTGGTCAGCCGCGTGCCGAACAGGAACACCGAGACGCGCTTGCGGGCGTCGGTGATGGCATGGAGGAAATGCAGGAACAGACGGGTGTATTCGCTCATCGACCCCGAGATATCGAGCAGCGCCACGATCGGTGCCGGCTTGTCGATCCGGCCGAGCTTTCGGATATCGATGATCTCGCCGCCGGTGCGCAAGGAGCTGCGCAGCGTCCGGCGCATGTCGAGCCGCAGGCCCTTCGCATCCGGCTGGTAGCGGCGGGTGCGCAGTTCTGCCTGCGGCAGCTTCATGTCGGCAATCGCCCGCGTAACCTCGGCGATCTCGGCGGCGCTCATCTGCGCGAAATCCTTCTTCTGCAGGATCTCCTTGTCGGAGACCGACAGTCTCAGTTCCTGCTCCTGGACCTGCTGTTCCTCGTCACGCACCGACGGCTGGGCCAGCGCCTCCTGCACGCGGCGCGAGGCCGGCGGCGGCTTCTTTTTGGCGTGGTCCGGCAGCGGCACCGAATCCAGCATGTGCTTCCAGTCTTCGGCGGCGCGGAAGAACAGGTCGAACGCCTGCGCGAAGATCAGCATATGCTCGTGGCGTTTGACGAAGATCGCTTCCAGCGTGGCGTAGACATCGGCGCGGTTGCCGATCTCGATCACCTGCAGCGCATTCAAGGCATCGATGACCGCACCGGGGCCGACCGGAATCCCGGCCGCGCGCAACGCGCGGGCGAAGCCGACGACATTGTCGGCCATTTGGCCGGTCGGGGGATTGAGGTGGTCGATGGGCATGTTGCAACTAACCTCCGCCGTCATTCCGGGGCGCGCGTAGCGCGAACCCGGAATCTCGAGATTGCGGCGCGAGATTCCGGGTTCGACGCTGACGCGTCGCCCCGGAATGACGAGAAACTAATTCTCGCTCGTCGCGTCCTTCAAAACCTTCTGCAGCGTGTCGCCCTGCATGCGCGCGATGTCGTCCTGGTATTTCAAGAGCGCGCCGAGCGTGTCGCCGACCATTTGCGGCGTCAGCGAACGCGCGTCGAGCTCGGTCAGCGCGGTGGCCCAGTCGATGGTTTCGGCAACTCCCGGCGACTTGTAGAAATCCTGGTCGCGCAGCGTCTGCACGAAGCGCACCACCTGCTGCGAGAGTTTTGCCGATATGCCGGGCACGCGCGACTTGACGATCGCAAGCTCGCGCTCGGCCTCAGGGTAATCCACCCAGTGATACAGACAGCGGCGCTTCAGCGCGTCGTGTATCTCGCGGGTGCGATTGGAGGTGATGATGACGATCGGCGGCTGCGGCGCCTTGATGGTGCCGAATTCGGGGATCGTCACCTGGAAATCGCTGAGAATTTCCAAAGAAACGCCTCGAACGCCTCGTCGGCGCGGTCGAGTTCGTCGATCAGCAGCACCGGTGCGCCGGCGACGTCCGGCTCCAGGGCCTGCAGCAGCGGGCGCTTGATCAGAAAGCGCTCGGCAAAGATGTCCGACGACAATTGCTCGCGATCGGTGTCGCCGGCAGCTTCCGCCAGCCGGATCGCGATCATCTGCGCCGAGCTGCTCCACTCATAGACCGCAGAGGCGACGTCGAGTCCTTCGTAGCATTGCAGGCGGATCAGCTTCCGCCCCAGCGCCGCCGACAGAACCTTTGCGATTTCCGTCTTTCCGACGCCGGCTTCGCCTTCGAGAAACAGCGGCCGCCCCATGCGGAGCGACAGATAGGCCACCGTCGCCAGCGACCGCTCGGCGAGATAGCCGCGCGAGGTCAGGAGCTCAAGCATCGCATCGACGGATTTGGGCAGCGCCGATGCACTCATGGGAACGCCCGTCTTGATGAGTCGAGAATGGGCAAACTTACTTCGCAGTCGCCGCTTCGACGGCGCGGCGCGTCAACACGCCGATCAAATGCGCCCGGTATTCGGCGCTGCCGTGCAGATCGCTGTTCAGCCCTTCCGACGAGACGGAAATGCCGTCCAGCACCTTGTGGGAGAAACGCTTCTTCAAGGCCTCCTCGAACGCGGTGGCACGGAACACGCCATCCGAGCCTGCGCCAGTGACGGCCACGCGCACGTCAGACGGACGCTTGGCGACGAACACGCCGACCAGCGCGTAGCGCGAAGCCTGGTTACGGAATTTGATATACGCCGCCTTCTTCGCAAGCGGGAACATCACCTTGGTGATGATCTCGTCGCTTTCGAGCGCGGTCGTGAACAGGCCCTGGAAGAATTCCTCGGCCTTCAGGCGGCGCTTGTTGGTGACGATGGTGGCGCCGAGCGCAAGAACGGCCGCAGGATAATCCGCCGTCGGGTCGTTGTTGGCGAGCGAGCCGCCGATCGTTCCCTTGTGTCGCACCGCAGGGTCGCCGATCCCGCCGGCGAGTTCGGCCAGCGCCGGGATGGCTTCACCAACGATCGGCGACGCCGCAACATCGGCGTGCGTGGCGGTCGCGCCGATCACCAGCGAACGGCCCTTGATCTCGATGGCATCGAGCCCTTCGATATGGGAGAGATCGACCAGATGCGGCGGGTTGGCGAGCCGCTGCTTCATCACCGGCACCAGCGTGTGGCCGCCAGCGATCACCTTGGCCTCTTCGTTCTTCACCAGCAGATTGGCGGCTTGCCGCACGGTCGCCGGACGATGATATTTGAATTCGTACATGAGAACTTCCTGATCGCGATCGCGATAAATCGATTAAGCGGACTTGTCGATTAAGCGGACTTGTCAGTTAAGCAGACTCGTCAGTTAAGCAGACTTGGCCATCGCCTTGGCGCCGGCGGCAATCGACTGAACGATGTTCTGGTAGCCGGTGCAGCGGCACAGATTGCCTTCGAGCTCTTCGCGAATGACGTGGTCCGGCAGGTCATGACCCTTGCGATTGACCAGATCGACCGCGGTCATGATCATGCCGGGGGTGCAGAAGCCGCACTGCAGGCCGTGATGCTCGCGGAAGGCTTCCTGCATCGGATGCAGCGGCCCGCCGTCGGCCGCCAGTCCCTCGATGGTGCGAACCTCGTGACCGTCGGCCATCACCGCAAGCGTGGTGCAGGATTTGACCGCCTTGCCGTCGAGATGCACGACGCAGGCGCCGCATTGCGAGGTGTCGCAGCCGACATGGGTGCCCGTCAGCCGCAGATTTTCCCGCAGCAACTGAACCAGGAGGGTACGGGGGTCGACATTGGCGTTTACGGGATTACCGTTCACGATCAGGGAGATCTTGGCCATCAGCACCTCTTGAGCTGCACTGCCGCATATCGGCAGCGCAGGCGATTAAAATCATTCCAAGGCCATAATATGGGCCATCCCGGCAATGAGCAACCTCAGGAGCCACTCACCTGGGGCATGGCCTGACAGACTTGGCGGGACTCTTAGGATTGGCTTGCGGGAGCGGCCGCGCCAGAATCAGCCTTGTACGGCCTTGGCGAAATTGGCGAAGAACTCGTCGGCCAGTTTCTTGGCCGCACCATTGATCAGGCGCTGTCCGAGCTGGGCCAGCTTGCCGCCGATCTGCGCCTCGACATCGTAGCTCAGCAAGGTGCCGCCGTCCTTTTCGGCCAGCGCCACCGTGGCGCCGCCCTTCGCGAATCCGGCAACACCACCCTCGCCTTCGCCCGAGATCTTGTAGCCGTTGGGCGGGTCGAGATCGCTCAGCGTGACCTTGCCCTTGAAGCGGGCGGAGACCGGCCCGACCTTCATTTTGGCGGTGGCGCGAAAGCCGTGGTCGTCGGTTTTTTCCAGCTCCTCGCAGCCGGGGATGCAGGCTTTCAGCACTTCCGGATCGTTCAATTTGGCCCACACGGCCTCGCGCGACGCCGCTAGCTGGACTTCGCCATTCATCGTCATGGCCATGGGGGTGCCTCCTGGATCGCGTCAACCTGATATCCCAGTAAAGCACGCCCGGTCCAAAAGGAAGGCCGCCCGGGATGATGAGCGATGCATATTCGCACGCGCAGCAGAGGCAAAGCCACACGGCCCATTGGCAGCGACGGGCTGTAATGGTTAGGGTCGCGCGCAGATGAGTACGTCCTCTCCCCCTGCTTGCCCCGATGCTGTCGAGCCCCGCGATGCGCGCGGTATGCGACGATGCCGCATGCCTGCAAAACATGCTGGACTTCGAGGCGGCGCTGGCGCGAGCCGAGGCGGCGCTGGGGGTGATCCGGCCGATGCGGCCGGCCCGATCACGATGGCTTGCAGGGCCGAATCATTCGACCTCACCGCGCTGGCTGATGCTGCGACCCGGTCCGGCAACCTTGCGATCCCCCTCGTCAAGGCGCTGACCACCAAGGTCGCCAAAGTGAACGCCGAGGCTGCTCGCTATGTCCATTGGGGCGCGACCAGCCAAGACGTCATCGATACCGGGACGATGCTCGGCCTTCGCGCTGGGATCGATGCGCTGCTCGCTGACACCGGCCGCGCCATCGCAGGCTTCGCCGGACTGGCGCGTCAGCACCGCCACACCGCAATGGTCGCCCGCACCTGGCTGCAGCACGCCCTTCCGATGCCGTTCGGACTGAAGCTCGCCGAATATGCCGCGGCCTTGCACCGCTCGCGCAAGCGGCTGCAACATTTGCGCGCCGAGACGCTGGCGCTGCAGTTCGGCGGCGCGGCTGGCACGCTCGCAGCGCTCGGCGACAAGGGATTGCAGGTCGCGGAAAGGCTGGCGCAGGAACTGAAGCTGCCGCTGCCCGACGCGCCCTGGCACACCCACCGCGACCGCATCGCGGAAGCGGCCTCCGGATTCGCGATCCTTGCCGGCACCTGCGGCAAGATTGCGCGCGATGTTTCGCTGATGATGCAGACCGATGTCGCCGAAGCGTTCGAACCGTCGGGCGACGGCCGTGGCGGCTCCTCCACCATGCCGCACAAGCGCAATCCCGTGGCGGCCGCCAGCGCGCTGGCTGCAGCCACCATGGCGCCCAATCTGGCCGCGACGATTTTTGCGGCCCAGGTGCAGGATCAGGAGCGCAGCGCCGGTCCCTGGCACGCCGAATGGCCGACGCTGCCGACGCTGATGCTGGTCACGTCGGGCGCGCTTGCGGCAATCGTGGATATCGCCGAAGGATTGGAGATCGATGCCACGCGCATGCGCATCAATCTCGACGCGACGGATGGACTGATCATGGCCGAGGCGGTGACGATGGCGCTGGCCGAAAAGATCGGCAAGAGCGACGCGCATCATTTGATCGAGGCCGCCAGCAAGAAGGCGGTTGCCGGCAAGAAACATTTGCGCGACGTGTTGGCGGCGGATTCGAAAATCACCGCGCAGCTCGGCGCCGATAAAATCACAGGACTGTTCGAGCCGATGGCCTATCAGGGCGCCTCGCAGGCCCTGATCGACCGCCTGCTCGCTTTGCTGGACGAGAAATAAAGGTACGGGAGAGTCGCCAAAGGTGTCATTGCCGGGCTTGACCCGGCAATCCATCTTCTTGAAGGATTCTCCTTAGATGGATGCACGGGTCATTTGGCGTAAGACGCGCTTCGCGCTTTTGCCCGCGCACGAAGTGGAGGTTAAAACGCATGCCGATGATCAACGCCGATGGGTGCCTGCTCAACGTATCCGTGGAAGGCCGCGACGGCGGACCGACGCTGATGCTATCGAATTCGCTGGGCTCGACGATGCAGATGTGGGAGCCGCAGATGAAGGCGTTCACGCAGGTGTTTCGCGTCATCCGTTACGACCGGCGCGGCCACGGCAAGTCGAACGTGCCGCCCGGACCGTATTCGATGGAGCGTTTCGGCCGCGATGTGCTGGCGATCCTCGACGACCTCAACATCGCAAAGACGCACTGGTGCGGCCTGTCGATGGGCGGAATGGTCGGGCAATGGTTAGGGGCCAATGCCCCTGACAGATTCGGCAAGATCATTTTGGCCAACACCGCCTGCCATTATCCGGACCCGACGCGCTGGCACGATCGCATCAAGGCGGTGAAGGCGGGCGGCATCGCCGCGGTGGCGGATGCCGTAATCGCCGGCTGGCTGACCGCGGATTTTCGCGAGCGGGAACCGCAAATCACCGCCAACATGAAGGCAATGATGCTGACCACGCCGGTCGAGGGCTACATTGCCTGCTGCGAGGCGCTGTCGACGCTCGACCAGCGCGAGCTGCTGCCCAAGGTCAAGAGCCCGACGCTGGTGATCGCCGGCCGCAACGACATGTCCACCACGGTCGCAGACGCCGAATTCATTCGCAGCCACATTCCCGGCGCCAGCATGACGCTGCTCGACGCCGCGCATATTTCCAATGTCGAGCAACCGCACGCCTTCACCGACGCGGTGGTCGGTTTCCTGACGCAACGCTAGTTACCGCAACCAAGGACGTCATTGCGAGCGCAGCGAAGCAATCCATTTCACCGCTTGGGCGACATGGATTGCTTCGTCGCTTCGCTCCCTTGCCCAAACGCTTCGCGTTTGTCGCAGGCAAATGACGAGAGGAGACATTTATGGACGACAACAAGCGCCGCGATGACGGCATGGCCCAGCGCCGCAAGGTGCTCGGCAATGAATGGGTCGACAAATCGATCGCCAACCGGAACGCGTTCAATACCGACTTCCAGGACCTGATCACCCGCTATGCCTGGGGCGACATCTGGACCCGGCCGCATTTTGACCACCGCACCCGCCGCGTGCTTGTCATCGGCACCATGGTTGCGCTCGGCCAGTGGGACGAATTCCGCCTGCATGTGCGCGCAGCACTTGCCGAAGGCGGCTTCACCCCCGACGACATCAAGGAGATATTGCTGCAGCAAGCGATCTATTGCGGCGTTCCGGCGGCCAACCACGCCGTCAAGGAAGCTGCCGCGATTGTCGCCGAATTAGGTTTGCTCAAGGGTTAGCTGCTCCGGCATCACGTCGGCCTGCGGCTGCGCGGGCCGTTCGACCAGCATGACAATGACCGTGCCGTCACCCCCGGGCTTGACCCGGGGGTCCATCGTTCTTCGGACGAGATGGATGGCCGGATCAAGTCCGGCCATGACAGCGTTCGGTGGTGCTCCCCACACTCCCAAAAGAAAAGCCCCGCCTCTCTCGGCGGGACCTTCCTTAACTCTCTCATCCTTCTACCCTCGCACCAATCCGGCTAGCGGTCCTGGCTGGGGTTCTGCCCCTGACGATTGGGGTTCTGTCCCTGACGGCCCGGATCTTGCTGCTGCTGGCCCGGCTTTTGGCCGCCGCCCTGCTGCTGCTGGCCCGGCTTTTGACCCGGGTTCTGGTTCTGCTGGCCCGGATTCTGGTTCTGATTGGTCATGGAGGGATCTCCGTTGCTTAGACACAGTAGAAGTTAATGGAGAGCCCCGGCTCCTGGTTGCGGGGGAACAGCAGTTCCGCTGCGATCATTACGCGGCAAAGGCGTGGCCGGACTGTGAAGCCGGAACCGGCTGCGCAAAAACTAGCTCTGTACAAGCCGTTTTAGCCGCAGCCGGTGCTGTTGCCGCCCTTGGTTCCCACTGTTAGAAAATGACACGACGCGTCGTCATGGGCTGCCGGGAGCTCTCGCCGCGTCCTCGTTCAACAAACGGCAGCACATGGACTATTTCGCCCAGCAACTGATCAACGGCCTCGTGCTCGGCTCGATCTACGGCCTGATCGCCATCGGCTACACCATGGTCTACGGCATCGTCGGCATGATCAATTTCGCCCATGGCGATATTTTCATGATCGGCGGATTCATGGCGCTGATCACGTTCCTGATCCTGGTTTCGTTCGGCCTTACCGCCATCCCCTCATCCTGCTGATCGTGCTGCTGGTGTCGATGGCGATTACGGCGCTCTATGGCTGGACGGTGGAACGCATTGCCTACCGGCCGCTGCGCCACTCGTTCCGCCTCGCGCCGATGCTTTCGGCGATCGGCATGTCTTTCGTGCTGACCAATTATTCTCAGGTCGCACAGGGCGCGCGCGTCAAGCCGGTGCCGCCGATCATCACCGGCGGCTACACCCTGCACGAGGGCGCTGGCGGCTTCGTGGTGCAGCTTTCCAACGTCCAGATCATCGTCGTCATCACCACCGTCGTGCTGCTCACGCTGTTCACCTGGCTGGTATCGAGCACACGGCTCGGCCGCGACATGCGCGCATGTGAGCAGGACCAGACCATGGCCTCGCTGCTCGGCGTCGATGTCGACCGCACCATTTCCATGACCTTCGTGATCGGCGCAGCACTGGCCGCCGTCGCCGGAATGATGTACCTTCTCTACTACGGCCTCGTCGATTTCTTCATGGGCTTCGTCGCCGGCATCAAGGCGTTCACCGCCGCCGTTCTCGGCGGCATCGGCTCGCTGCCCGGCGCGATGCTGGGTGGACTCCTGATTGGGCTGATCGAAACGCTGTGGTCGGCCTACTTCTCGGTCGAGTACAAGGACGTCGCCGCGTTTTCGATCCTGATCGTGGTGCTGATCTTCCTTCCGACCGGCCTGCTCGGCCGGCCTGACGTCGAAAAAGTCTGACGGGCGGCAGCGTGAGCGCAACCCCGCCGCCCCCAAGCAAGCCTCGCACGCTCCCGGCGTTGGCTTCATCCTCAAGAAGGCCCTGATCAGCGCGCTGGTCGGGCTGGTGCTGTTTTCGCTGATGATCGGTGTGCGCACCGAAGCAGGGCCCCAGGGACAATTGATCTACTGGACGCGCTTCGACGACCTTGCCGTCATGGTCGCGACCGTGTTCGGCGGCAGCATCGTCGTCGAATTGCTGCGGCAATGGTGGGGACCGGTCGACACCGTCAGGATCGTGCCGCCTTCCGTGCAAACCACTCGCCGTCGCGCGGCGCGGCATCGCGCCGGTGCTCCTGGTATTCACGTTTTTGGTGCCGGTCATCTTCTACGATGAGCGCTACATCCTCGACCTCGGCATCCTGGTGCTGACTTACGTCATGCTCGGATGGGGGCTGAACGTGGTGGTCGGCCTCGCCGGCCTGCTCGACCTCGGCTATGTCGCCTTCTACGCCGTCGGCGCCTATTCCTACGCGCTGCTGGCGACCAATTTCGGACTGTCGTTCTGGATCTGCCTGCCGCTCGCCGGCATTCTCGCCGCCTTCTGGGGCGTGCTGCTCGGCTTTCCCGTGCTGCGGCTGCGCGGCGATTATCTGGCCATCGTCACGCTCGCCTTCGGCGAGATCATCCGCCTGATCCTGCTCAACTGGCAGAGCGTGACCGGCGGGCCGAACGGCGTCACCGGCATTCCAAGGCCGACCCTGTTCGGCATTCCGCTCTCCCCGGCCGATGACGGGCTTGCGGCCAGATTAGGCATCGAGTTCTCGCCGACCCACCGCATCGTGTTTCTGTTCTACATTATCCTGGGGCTGGCGCTGCTCACCAATTGGGTCACGATCCGCCTGCGCCGCCTCCCAATCGGCCGCGCCTGGGAAGCGTTGCGCGAAGACGAAGTCGCCTGCCGCGCACTCGGCATCAACACCACCACGACCAAGCTGACGGCATTCGCGACCGGCGCCTTGTTCGGCGGATTGGCCGGTGCGTTCTTCGCGACGCGACAAGGGTTCATCAGCCCGGAATCCTTCACCTTCCATGAATCGGCGCTGGTGCTGGCGATCGTGGTCTTGGGCGGCATGGGCTCGCAACTCGGCGTCGCGCTGGCGGCGCTCGCCATGATCGGCGGCTTCGAGCTGTTTCGCGGGCTCGACCAGTACCGCATGCTGGTGTTCGGCATGGCGATGGTGCTGTTGATGATCTGGCGGCCGCGCGGCCTGATCGGCCACCGCGCGCCCACCGTATTCCTGCAGCGCAGCGAGGCCATCTCATCCGACCTCGTCAAGGAGGGACGATGAGCGCCGATCGGATCCTGTCCGTCGATCGGCTGTCGATGCGCTTTGGCGGCATCGTCGCCGTCAACGAACTCTCCTTTGACGCCGAGCGGCGAAAGATCACCGCGCTGATCGGACCGAACGGCGCCGGCAAGACCACCGTCTTCAACTGCATCACCGGATTCTACAAGCCGACCTCGGGCGCCCTGCGGTTGACGCATGATGACGGCCGTATCGTCCAGCTCGAGCGGCTCAACGATTTCCGGATTTCCAAGCAGGCCAAGGTCGCCCGCACCTTCCAGAACATCCGGCTGTTTCCCGGCATGACGGCGCTGGAAAACCTGATGGTGGCGCAGCATAACGCCCTGATGCGTGCCTCCGGGCTGACGTTTCTCGGCCTGATCGGCGTGCCGTCCTGGCGCCGCGCCGAGCAAGCCGCGATCGATCTGGCGCGCACCTGGCTTGACCGCATCGGGCTTCTTGAGCGCGCCGACGATGCCGCCGGCAACCTGCCCTATGGCGACCAGCGGCGGCTCGAAATTGCGCGCGCGATGTGCACCGAGCCCGCCCTGCTCTGCCTCGATGAGCCGGCCGCCGGACTGAATGCGCGGGAGAGCGCCGCTTTAAGCGAACTCCTGCTGTCGATCCGCGACGATCAAGGCACCTCGATCCTTCTCATCGAGCACGACATGTCGGTGGTAATGGAAATCTCCGACCATGTCGTCGTGATGGATTACGGCGTCAAGATCGCCGAAGGCACGCCGCAACACGTCCGCGACGATCCCAAGGTGATCGCCGCCTATCTTGGCGCCGACGAAGAGGAAGCCATCGCGGTGATGGAGAGCGGAACGTGACCGCGCTTCCGCGCGTTTCCCGGATGCGGTGCAGCGTGCGACGCTGCTCCGCTGTTCCGGGATCCGTAGCGCTGGATCCAACTGGTCCCGGTTCTGCACAGCAGCACGGAACCTGTGCTCGGGCCACGCGAGGCGCGGACCCGAGTGCGCGGCGGTGCGCCCGGGACACGGGAGCCATCGCATGAACCATCCCCTGCTCGCGGTCCGGTCCTTGCGCGCGGCCTACGGCAAGATCGAGGCGCTGAAGGGTGTCGATCTTGACATCAACGCCGGTGAAATCGTCGCCCTGATCGGCGCCAATGGCGCCGGGAAGTCGACCTTGATGATGACGATTTTTGGCCGGCCCCGTGCCCGCTCCGGCCGGATCGAATTCGACGGCCAGGACATCACCGGCGTGCCGACGCATGAGATCGCGCGGCTGCGCATCGCCCAATCCCCGGAGGGCCGTCGCATCTTCCCGCGCATGAGCGTGGCGGAAAACCTGCAGATGGGCGCTGACGCGACCGATTCCAGCGAGGCCGATCGCGCGAGCGGCCTGGAGCGCATCTTCGCGCTGTTCCCGCGGCTGAAGGAGCGCATGACCCAGCGCGGCGGCACGCTCTCCGGCGGCGAGCAGCAGATGCTGGCGATCGGCCGGGCCCTGATGAGCCGCCCGCGCCTGCTGATGCTGGACGAGCCGTCGCTGGGCCTCGCGCCCCTGATCGCGCGCCAGATTTTCGACGCAATCCGGACCCTGAACCGGCAGGACGGCCTGACCGTTCTGATCGTCGAGCAGAACGCCAATCACGCGCTGAAACTCGCCCATCGTGGCTATGTCATGGTCAACGGCCTGATCACGCTCTCCGGGACCGGCAGCGAATTGCTGCAGCGCCCGGAAATCCGCGCCGCCTACCTGGAAGGCGGCCGGCGGGGGTAACATTCCGTGAGCCCTGGGCGCGCGGTGCGGCAAGATGCTGCGAACGGACGGGGATCTGCCCGAAAATTGCCGATGACTTCGCGGCAAAATCAGCCGACAATAGGTGTGATTTTCGTACCCGGTCCGCCGGGTGCTTCCCGAAATCGACCTACCCGCGAGGATACCTCATGAAATTACTGAAACTCATCGGCCTGGCATTGGGCGCATCGTTGGCGCTTTCGACCACCGCGCTGGCGCAGGACATCTCCATCGCAGTTGTCGGCCCGATGACGGGCGGCGAATCCGCGTTCGGTCGGCAGATGAAGAACGGCGCCGAACAGGCTGTGGCCGACATCAACGCCGCCGGCGGCGTGCTCGGCAAGAAGCTGGCGCTGCAGGTCGGCGACGATGCCTGCGATCCCAAGCAGGCGCGTTCGGTGGCGGAAAAGTTCGCCAGTTCGAAGATCCCGTTCGTTGCCGGTCACTTCTGCTCGTCATCGTCGATCCCGGCATCGGAAGCCTATGCCGACGGCAACGTGCTGCAGATTACGCCAGCGTCGACCAACCCGCTGTTCACCGAGCGCAAGCTCTGGAACGTGGCGCGCGTCTGCGGCCGCGACGACCAGCAGGGCATCGTCGCCGCCGACTACATCGCCAAGAACTACAAGGGCAAGAACGTCGCGATCCTCAACGACAAGACCACGTACGGTAAGGGTCTCGCCGACGAAACCAAGAAGGCCCTCAACAAGGCCGGCGTCACCGAGAAGATGTTCGAATCCTACAACAAGGGCGACAAGGATTTTAACTCGATCGTGTCGCGCCTGAAGCGCGACAATATCGATCTCGTCTTTGTCGGCGGCTATCATCAGGAATCCGGCTTGATCCTGCGCCAGATGCGCGATCAGGGTCTCAAGACGGTATTGATGGCTGGCGACGCACTGAACGACAAGGAATTCGCTTCGATCACGGGTCCGGCCGCCGAAGGCACGCTGTTCACCTTCGGTCCCGACCCACGCAACAAGCCGACCGCGAAGGGGATCGTCGAGAAGTTCAAGGCAAAGAACATCGATCCCGAAGGTTACACCCTCTACACTTACGCCACGATGCAGGTCTGGTCGCAGGCGGCGGCGAAGGCGGGGCTCGACCGACCCGAAAAAGGTGATGGCGACGATCAAGGCTGGCGAGTGGGATACCGTACTCGGCAAGTTGGGCTTTGACGCCAAGGGCGACATCAAGGCGATCGACTACGTCGTTTACAAGTGGGACGCCAAGGGCAACTACACCGAGATCAGCCAGAAGGGCTCCTGATCCCTCTCCGATCGAAACTCTTCGATCGAATACGCAAACGCCCCGGTCCGCCGGGGCGTTTTGTTTTGAGTTCCAGATTATTTCCCGGCCTCGGGAACAATTGGGTTCCCGGCGAATTGCAAACCCCGGCTGAGTTCCATGTCATTGATTTCACGATCTTAACCGTTGTTCCAACTTGATCTGCAGATGGGCAGCCGGTTCTATGCTGTGAAGTCGCGTCTCGGCCACGAGATTGCGCGAACTGGCCTCGAGGAAACACCCATGAGTGATCTTTCCGCCGGAGCATCATCACAGCTTCGCCGCGCCGCCAAACGCAAGCCAGCTCCCAACGGAAAGCCCGACCCGCTACAGGACCTACTGCACGCCTTACAGGCGATGCGCGCGGGCGATTTCTCCGTGCGGATGACCGGTGATCTCATCGGCATCGAAGGCAAGATTGCCGACACGTTCAATGAAATCGTCGCCGCCAATCAACGAATGGCGCAGCAATTGGAACACGTCGGCCAAGTCGTCGGCCGCGAGGGCAAGACCCGGCAGCGCGTCAAGTTCGACCTGTCGAGTGGATCGTGGGCGGACATGGAGGGGTCCGTCAACACACTGATCGACGACCTGCTCTGGCCGACCCGCGAAGTGACGCGCGCGGTTGCAGCGGTTGCGCAAGGCGACCTCCTGCAAACCGTGCAGCTCGATGTCGACGGCCGCCCACTGGGCGGCGAATTTCTGCAGTCCGCCAACATCGTCAACACGATGATCAAGCAGCTCGGCGTGTTCACCTCGGAAGTGACGCGTGTCGCGCGCGAGGTCGGCACCGAAGGCAAGCTCGGCGGCCAGGCCCAGGTGCCGGAAGTGACCGGCGTCTGGAAGGACCTCACCGAGAGCGTCAACTCGATGGCCAACAATCTCACGGGCCAGGTCCGCAACATCGCCGAAGTCACGATAGCGGTGGCCAATGGCGACCTGTCGAAAAAGATCACGGTGGACGTCCGCGGCGAGATCCTGCAGCTGAAGGAAGCCATCAACACCATGGTGGATCAGCTTCGATCCTTCGCCTCCGAAGTGACGCGCGTCGCCCGCGAAGTCGGCACCGACGGCAAGCTCGGCGGTCAGGCGATCGTCCCCGGCGTCGCCGGCACCTGGAAGGATCTGACGGACTCCGTCAACGCGATGTGCGGCAACCTCACCGCGCAGGTCCGCAATATCGCCAACGTCACCACGGCGGTCGCCCGCGGCGACTTGTCCCGCAAGATCACCGTGGACGTCCGCGGCGAAATTCTGGAGCTGAAGGACACCATCAATACGATGGTCGACCAGCTCAATTCGTTTGCCTCCGAAGTGACGCGCGTCGCGCGCGAGGTCGGTACCGAAGGCAAGCTCGGCGGTCAGGCCCAGGTCCCGGGCGTCGCCGGCACCTGGAAAGACCTCACCGACAACGTCAACTTCATGGCCTCGAACCTGACGGCACAGGTACGCAACATCGCCGACGTTGCGACCGCGATCGCCGGCGGCGACCTGTCCAAGAAGATCACCGTGAACGTGTCGGGCGAAATCCTTCAGCTGAAGGAAACGCTCAATACGATGGTCGACCAGCTCAACGCGTTTGCCGGCGAAGTCACGCGCGTCGCGCGCGAAGTCGGCACCGAGGGACGGCTCGGCGGTCAGGCCAACGTGCTCGGCGTCGCCGGCACCTGGAAGGACCTCACCGAAAGCGTCAACTCGATGGCGAGCAATCTGACGGCGCAGGTTCGAAACATCGCCGAGGTGACGACCGCGGTCGCCAATGGCGACCTGTCGAAGAAGATCACGGTGGACGTGCGCGGCGAAATTCTCGAGCTGAAGGATACCATCAACACGATGGTCGATCAGCTCAACGCCTTTGCCGGCGAAGTCACGCGCGTGGCGCGCGAAGTCGGCACCGAGGGCAAGCTCGGCGGCCAGGCGCTGGTGCGCGGCGTCGCCGGCACCTGGAAGGATTTGACCGACGGCGTCAACTCGATGGCCTCAAACCTGACCGGCCAGGTTCGCAACATCGCCGAAGTCGCCACCGCCGTCGCCAAGGGCGACCTGTCCAAGAAGATCACGGTCAACGTGTCGGGCGAAATCCTTCAATTGAAGGAAACGCTGAACACGATGGTGGACCAGCTCAACGCCTTTGCCGGCGAAGTGACGCGCGTGGCGCGCGAGGTCGGCACCGACGGCAAGCTCGGCGGCCAGGCGCAGGTGACCGGCGTTGCCGGCACCTGGAAAGACTTGACGGACTCCGTGAACTCCATGGCCGGCAATTTGACCGCGCAGGTCCGCAACATCGCGGAAGTCGCGACCGCCATTGCCGGCGGCGACCTGTCGCGCAAGATCACCGTCGACGTGCGCGGCGAGATCCTGCAGCTCAAGGAAACGCTCAACACGATGGTCGACCAGCTCAATCGCTTTGCTGGCGAAGTGACGCGCGTGGCGCGCGAGGTCGGCACCGAGGGACGGCTCGGCGGTCAGGCCAACGTGCCCGGCGTCGCCGGCACCTGGAAGGACCTGACCGACAACGTCAACTCGATGGCCGGCAACTTGACCGGCCAGGTCCGCAACATCGCCGAAGTGACGACGGCGGTCGCCAAGGGCGACCTTTCCAAGAAGATCACGGTCGATGTCAAAGGCGAAATTCTCGAGCTGAAGAACACCGTCAACACGATGGTCGACCAGCTCAATGCCTTCGCCTCGGAAGTCACGCGCGTGGCGCGCGAGGTCGGCACCGAGGGTAAACTGGGCGGCCAGGCCGAAGTGCCCGAGGTCGCCGGCACCTGGAAAGACCTGACCGACAACGTCAACTTCATGGCTTCGAACCTGACCCCGCGCAGGTCCGCAACATCGCCGAAGTCGCCACCGCCATCGCCGGCGGCGACCTGTCCAAGAAGATCACGGTCGACGTGCGCGGCGAAATCCTGCTGCTCAAGGACACCCTGAACACGATGGTGGAGCAGCTTCGCTCCTTCGCCGCCGAAGTGACGCGCGTGGCGCGCGAGGTCGGCACCGAGGGACGCCTCGGCGGCCAGGCCGTGGTGCCCGGCGTCGGCGGCACCTGGAAGGACCTGACCGACAACGTCAACCTGCTGGCGGCCAACCTCACCACGCAAGTCCGCAACATCGCGGAAGTCACCACCGCAGTGGCCCGCGGCGACCTCTCCCGCAAGATCACGGTCGACGTGAAGGGCGAAATCCTCGAACTGAAGAACACCATCAATACGATGGTCGATCAGCTCAACGCCTTTGCCGGCGAAGTGACGCGCGTGGCGCGCGAAGTCGGCACCGAGGGCAAGCTCGGCGGTCAAGCGCAGGTTCCGGGCGTCGCCGGCACGTGGAAGGACCTGACCGACACCGTCAACTTCATGGCCGCCAACCTGACCGAACAGGTCCGCGGCATCGTCAAGGTCGTGACCGCGGTTGCCGACGGCGACCTGAAACAGAATCTGACGGTCAAATCGAAGGGCGAAGTCGCAGCGCTTGCCGATACCATCAACAACATGACCGAGACGCTCGCAACCTTCGCCGACCAGGTCAGCAGCGTGGCGCGCGAAGTCGGCGTCGAGGGACGGCTCGGCGGCCAGGCCAACGTGCCCGGCGCGGCCGGCACCTGGAAAGATCTTACCGGCAACGTCAACCTGCTCGCCGCCAACCTGACCTCCCAGGTCCGTGCGATCGCCGAGGTGGCGACCGCCGTGACCAAGGGCGACCTGACCCGCTCGATCCAGGTCGACGCCCGCGGCGAAGTGGCCGAACTCAAAGATAACATCAACACGATGATCGGCAATCTCCGCCTGACGACCCAGGTGAACACCGAACAGGACTGGCTGAAGACCAACCTCGCCAAATTCACCAACATGCTGCAGGGGCAGCGCGACCTGACCACCGTCGGCCGGCTGCTGCTGACCGAACTGGCGCCGCTGATCAACGCGCATATGGGCGTGATCTATCAGGTGCAGAATCCGGAGAGCCCCCAATTGCGCCTGCTATCATCATATGCAGGCGATGGCGCCAATCCTCACCCGCTGGTCGTGCAGTTCGGCGAGGGATTGATCGGCCAGTGCGCGATGGACAAGCGCCAGCGGCTGGTATCGGACATTCCGACCGACACGGCGCCGATCAATTCCGCGCTGTTGCGCGTCATTCCGAAAAACCTCGTCGTGCTGCCGATCCTGTTCGAGAACCAGGTCAAGGCCGTGATCGAACTCTCGTCGGTCAGCTCGTTTACGACCTCGCAGATGACCTTCCTCGAACAGCTCACCGACAGCATCGGCATCGTGCTCAACAGTATCGAGGCCACGATGCAGACCGAAGGCCTGTTGACGCAGTCCCAGCAACTCGCCGGCGAGTTGCAGACGCAGCAGAAGGAACTGCAGCAAACCAACGAACAGCTCGAACAGAAGGCCCAGCAGCTCGCCGAACGTAACGTCGAGGTCGAGAGAAAGAACCAGGAAATCGAACAGGCGCGGCGCGCGCTCGAAGAAAAGGCGACCGAGCTTTCGCTGACATCGAAATACAAGTCGGAATTCCTCGCCAACATGTCGCACGAGCTGCGCACGCCGCTCAACAGCATCCTGATTCTCGGCCAGCAGCTCACCGAAAATCCGGACGGCAACCTGTCGCCGAAGCAGGTCGAATTCGCCCGCACCATCCACGGCGCCGGCACGGACCTGCTCAACCTGATCAGCGACATCCTCGATCTGTCGAAGATCGAATCCGGTACGGTCACGGTCGATGCCGAGGAGATCCTGACCTCGAGCCTGCTCGAGACGGTTGGGCGCCCGTTCCGTCACGAAGCCGAAAACCGCCAGCCTCGTTCAACATCGAGCTCGACGAAAACCTCGCCCGCAGCATGGTCACCGACTCGAAACGTCTGCAGCAGGTTTTGAAAAATCTACTGTCGAACGCGTTCAAGTTCACCGCGGAGGGCGGCGTCAAGATGACCGTATCGGCCGCCGTCGGGGGTGGAGCGCCGAGCACCCGATCCTGAACCATGCGCCGGCCGTGGTCGCCTTTGAGGTGACCGACACCGGCATAGGAATCCCGCTGGAAAAGCAGAAGCTGATCTTCGAGGCGTTCCAGCAGGCGGACGCCGGCACCAGCCGAAAGTACGGCGGCACTGGCCTTGGCCTGCCATCAGCCGCGAACTCGCGAGCCTTCTTGGCGGCGAAATTCATCTGCGCAGCGCGCCGGGCACTGGCAGCACCTTCGTGCTTTATCTGCCGCTGAAATATTCCGGCCCCACGGTCGCGCCACGGACCCCCTGCCCCGTCGCCGTTCTCTGGTGCGCCGGCGCTGCAGGCCGCAGCAACGCAGGAGCGGGCCATCGAACAGTTGCCGGATGACCGACTCAACCTCGAGCCGGGAGATACCATCCTGCTGATCGTCGAAGACGACCCGCACTATGCGCGGGTGCTGATTGATCTCGCCCGCGACAAGGGCTTCAAGATCCTGGTCGCCAGCCGTGGCGCCGAGGCTATCGAACTCGCCAAGCAGTTCCAGCCGGCGGCGGTTTCGCTGGATGTGTTCCTGCCGGACATGCTGGGCTGGACCGTGCTGAGCCAGCTCAAGCACAATCCGCTGACGCGGCACATCCCGGTGCAGATCATCACGTTGGACGAAGACCGCCAGCATGCGCTGGCGCGCGGCGCATTTTCCTTCGTCAACAAGCCGACGACGACCGAGGGCGTCAGCGCGGCGCTGTCCCAGATCAAGGAATATGCAAAGCCGCGCCGCAAGCGCCTGCTGATTGTGGAAGACAATGCCGCCGAGCAGATGAGCATTCGGGAATTGCTCGGTCACGACGACATCGAGATCGTCACGTCCGACACCGGCGCCGGCGCGTTGTCGACGCTGCGCAACAGCCCGTGCGATTGTGTCGTGCTGGATCTGCGGCTGCCCGACATGAGCGGCTTCGAGGTGCTCGACCGCATCCGCAACGACGAATCCCTGTCGAACGTGCCGGTGGTGGTGTTCACGGGGCGGGGAACTATCGGCCGAGGAGGACGCGGAACTTCACACCATGGCCAGAAGCATCGTGGTGAAAGGCGTGGAGTCTCCGGAACGCCTGCTCGACGAAACGTCGCTGTTTTTGCACCGTGTGATCACGGAATTGCCGGTCGAAAAGCAGAGGATGCTGGAAAAGCTCAATAGTTCCGACGAGGATCTTGTTGGCAAGACCGCGCTTCTGGTTGACGACGACGCCCGCAACATCTTCGCCCTCTCCAGCGTGCTGGAACGTCGCGGCATGAAGGTGCTGACCGCGACGACAGGCCACGAGGCCATTGCGCTGGCGGAATCCAATTCCAATATCGCGATCGTGCTGATGGATATCATGATGCCGCAAATGGACGGATATCAGACCATCGGCGTTATCAGGCAAAACCCGTCGTTTGGCCGGCTGCCGATCATTGCGCTGACCGCCAAGGCGATGAAGGGCGACCGCGAGAAATGCCTGGAGGCCGGCGCATCCGACTATCTGGCCAAGCCCGTCAACACCGAGCAATTGCTCCTTGCCATCCGAATGTGGCTCCACCGCTGATCGGTATATGCAGATGATGGACCAAGAGAAGGTAAATATTCTTCTGGTTGACGATCAGCCGGCGAAGCTGCTCGCCTATGAGGTCATTCTGAAGGAGCTTGGCGAGAATCTCGTCAAGGCTTCATCCGGCCGTGAAGCGCTCGAGTTCCTGCTCAAGAATGATGTGGCCATTATCCTGGCTCCCCCCCCCCCCCCCCCCCCCCCCCCGACGTCTGCATGCCGGAACTGGACGGGTTCGAGCTTGCGGCCATGATCCGCGAACATCCCCGCTTCCCCCCAGAAGACCGCGATGATATTCATCTCGGCGATACAGGTCAGCGACATCGACCGGCTGCGCGGCTATGAGATGGGTGCGGTCGACTACGTTCCGGTGCCTGTCGTGCCGGAGGTATTGCGCGCCAAGATCAAGGTGTTTGCCGAGCTGTATCGCAAGACCCGTCAGCTCGAACGCCTCAACGTCGAACTCGAAGATCGGGTTCGCGCCCGTACCGCCGAACTGGAAGAATCGCACGCAAGGCTGCTGGAAAGCGAGCAGCGCCGAAGCCTCGCGATCGCCGCCGGAAAGATGGGGTCATGGGACTGGGACTGGGTCAACGGCGACTGGATGTGGGACGAAGGCCAGTATCAGATTCTCGGCGTCGATCCCGGCAACTTCGAACTGACGCCAGCCAATATCCAGGCGCTGTTTCATCCTGAGGACGTTCACGAACTGCATGACGCGTGGGCGAGCTTCGCCAGAGGCGCGAAATCATACGAAGCGGAATTCCGGATCGTGCGGCCGAGCGGTGAGATGCGCTGGTGCGCCGGAACGGCAGCGGCAAGCATCGACAAGGACGGCCGCGTCATTCGCGTCAGCGGCGTCACCGTCGATATCACCGAGCGCAAGCAGGCCGAAGAGCGTCAAAACCTGCTGGCGCGGGAAGTCGACCACCGCGCAAAGAACGCGCTGGCACTGGCGCAGTCCATCGTCCGGCTGACGCGCGGCGAAAACGTGAAGACCTATGTCCGGTCGGTTGAAGGGCGGATCAACGCGCTTGCGCGGGTGCATACCGTGCTTTCCCTGTCGAGCTGGCAAGGCGCCGAAATAAGAAAGCTGATCGACGAGGAGCTCGCGCCCTATTCGACCGGCGATCAAATCGCGTTGTGCGGTCCCGAAGTCCAGTTTGAGCCTGCCACCGCGCAGACGGTTGCGCTGGCGCTGCACGAGCTCGTCACCAATTCGGCAAAATATGGCGCGCTGTCGACGCTGTCGGGCCGGCTGTCGGTGAGTTGGGAAAACCAGGCAGGCCTTCTCAAGGTCATATGGGTGGAGACCGGGGGGCCGCCGGTCGAGAAACCGGTGTCGCGCGGATTCGGAACACGAAGCGTGATCGCCAGCATCGAGTCGCAGCTCGGGGGCCAGGCGGGAATTCGATTGGCGCCCGGAAGGCCTGGTTTGCTGCCTTTCGGTCCCCCCTCCGCCGCGCACGCTTGCCTCTGATGATCCGGGTTCATTCCGTGAAGCCGCGGCTGACGGCAATGGTCTTGGGCGCGGAGCGTTAGGCTCAGTCGACGACGGGTCGTGCAGCAATCGGAAGATTATCCCGCGGCGCTGAGCTACCGCACCGCGACGGCGTCCGGCCTTCGTTGCGAGCTATCCTCCGCGCTGATTCCGATGTGCTGCTGCTCGCCAAGCCCTATCGCAAATCCGGAGCTCGCCGGGATGATCCGGTTGGCGCTTGGCAGGTGAAGCATTGGCGGTTGAAGCATTCGCCGCGGCTGATATATCCGTAGAGGGCCCAGCCAGATGCGGCCTGACGGACCGGCGCTTTGAAAAATCTTCTCACTGATATTGCCGGCGTTCGCGTCGGCCACGCCGACGACGCAGCGCTCGCCTCCGGCGTTACCGCCATCGTTTTCGATTCCCCTGCGGTGGCTTCGATCGACGTGCGCGGCGGCGGGCCCGGCACCCGTGAAGACGCCGCCCTCAAACCCGAAAGCACGGTCGAGGCGATCGACGCCATCGCGCTCTCCGGCGGCTCGGCGCTCGGACTGGATGCCGCGGGCGGCGTGCAGGCCTGGCTTGCCGAACAGGGTCGCGGTCTTCGAATCCGCGAAGCGGCTGTTCCAATCGTCCCGGGGGGCGATCTGCTTCGACCTGCTCAACGGCGGCGACAAGGCATGGGGGCGCTTCCCGCCCTATCGCGATCTCGGCTACGCCGCGGCGCGTGCGGCGAGCGCCGATTTCGCACTGGGCAGCGTTGGCGCCGGCCTCGGTGCGACCACCGCCAATTTCAAGGGCGGCCTTGGTTCCGCTTCCGCGCAAACCGAGAGCGGCGTCATGGTCGGAGCGCTCGCGGTGGTCAATGCCGTCGGCAGCGTAACCGTCGGCGACGGGCCCTGGTTCTGGGAGCGCCGTTCGAAATAGGTGACGAGTTCGGCGGGCACGGACTGCCGAACGCGTTTACGCCAGACATGCTAAAGGCGCGGCTGAAGGGCGGTCCGGAAGCGACACCTGCGGAAAACACCACGCTGGTGGTCGTCGTCACCGACGCCGTGCTGACGAAACCGCAGGCCAGGCGGCTCGCGATGATCGCGCACACCGGAATGGCTCGCGCCATCTACCCGTGCATGCCCCGCTGGATGGCGACGTAGTATTTGCCGCCGCGACCGGCAAGCAGCCGATCGATCCGCTGTTCGGCCTTACCGAACTCGGCATGGTGGCCGCCAATACGGTCGCGCGTGCGATCGCGCGCGGCGTTCATTGTGCGACCGCGCTGCCCTTTTTGGGCGCGCTACCGGCGTGGCGGGATCGCTTCGGCTAGGTCGCAGTCCGAAGGATCGTCGCCGGGTCTCGTGTTCAGGCGCTCACCGAGAGCGATGCGGTGGTGGCCGATGACATCGCCTGGGCCTGCCGCTGGATCATCTGTTCGATGAAATTGTAGGACGATGTTGCGGCGCTGGATGAGCTTCCGCCCGCGGCCGTCGTCATCGTCACCTTCGATCCGTCCGCATAGGTCAGCGACGTCGTCACCGAACCGTCGCTGTTCTTGACGGATGTGCTGGTTGCGCCCTGCAGAGCCTGCGAGAGCGGATCAGAGGTCGTTCCATCGCCATCGCCTGACGGGCTGTCGGCATGATGATCATGGTGAGGTTTTTTGCCGCCCTTCAGCGCCGACGCCAGCTCATTGAGGCTGACCGATCCGTCGCCGTCCTTGTCGAGCTTGCCGAATACGCTGTCGGCCTGTGCGAGATTGGTGCCGCCGGCGCCGAGCGCCTCTTCGAATTCCGATTTGGTGATCTTGCCGTCACCGTCGCCGTCGATCTGCGCGAACAGATCCTTCAGCGCGCTGGAGCGGCTCTTTGATGCGGTCGTCGTCGATCCGTCGAGGACTGGCTTTGTGCGTCCAGCAGCGCGCTCATGGTTTGCGGCGATATTTGCGAGCCGCCCCCGACGAGACCCGCATTCGAACCGGCCGGGGCCGCAGAACCTGGAGACAGGAGATCGAACGGGCTCTTTGAGTTCTGGTTGACGCCGGTGGATTGCGCTGATGACTTCGATGACGTCAGCGCCTTGAGGAGATCGATAGCCGACGACGCTGCGCCCAAAGCAAGGAACATGGCAGAACTCCAAGCAATGCCGCATTGGTTGCGGCCGATATCTCGCGCAGATTCCTCAGCAAGCGTCATGCCATGATGAAAAACCCAATAAAATCGGGGTTTCCCGCATCCGTTTCGATCCGCGAAGCCCGGCAATTGATGCCCGCGGCGGCAGATTTTTCCGCCCACAGGAGAGGCTTGACGTTCGCATTGCCCCCGGCCGTCCTGCATGTTACGCGGAGCCGTCCCGCCCCTTCAGAGTTTTGGGAAGCGCACATGTCTCAGCAATTTGCGTCACGCCCCTCGTCATCGCACCGTCGATCCTGGCGGCGGATTTCGCCAAACTGGGCGAAGAAGTCCGCGCCGTCGATGCGGCCGGCGCCGACTGGATCCATCTCGACGTGATGGACGGACATTTCGTGCCCAACATTTCCTATGGTCCCGATGTCATCAAGGCGATGCGCCCGCACACCAAGAAGATCTTTGACGCGCATCTGATGATCGCGCCATGCGACCCCTATCTCGAAGCCTTCGCCAAGGCCGGCTGCGATCACATCACCGTCCATGCCGAGGCCGGCCTGCATCTGCATCGCTCGCTGCAGGCAATCCGCGCACTCGGCAAAAAGGCTGGCGTCTCGCTTAATCCGGGCACGCCGGCCAGCGCGATCGAATATGTCATCGATCTGATCGATCTGGTGCTGGTGATGTCGGTCAACCCTGGCTTCGGCGGTCAGGCCTTCATCAAGTCTGCGCTCGGCAAGATCAGCGACATCAGGGCGATGACCGCAGGACGCCCGATCGACATCGAGGTCGACGGCGGCGTCGGCCCGGATGTTTCAGGCCAGCTTGCCGCTGCCGGCGCCAACGCGCTGGTCGCGGGCTCCGCAGTGTTCAAGGGCGGCACTGCGGAAGCCTACAAGGCCAATATTTCCGCGATCCGCCACGCGGCGGCGCTGGCGCGCGGCGAAGCGATCTAATCTTACTGCGTCATCACCGGCTTTATCTCCTCATCGTGACGAGCTTGCGCAGCAAGCGTCTCGAAGGATGAGGCCAAGCAGTAGCACTGTGGCCTGATGGCTCTCCCGGCGATGCGATCCGGAATCGCGTCGGCGAGCTCGCTGACACGGAAAACGAGTGGGAACCCTAAAGCTTCATTCTCTGGCCACAAAGCTTCATGCTCTGGCCATAAAGGCAGATCAGGATTCCCCTTTCATCCGGGGACAGGGAAATGATCAAGGCCTACACCGCAGCTGCAATGCTCCTGTTACTTGCGCCATCCGCCGCGCTCGCGCAGCGCGCTGGTGACGCTGCACTGGGCGCCGTTGCCGGCGCCGTCGTGCTGGGGCCGATCGGGGCGGTCGCCGGGGCATTCGTCGGTTATACAGCCGGGCCGTCAATATCGCGGTCATGGGGACTTGAGGGCTCCCGCTCCTCACGGCAGCGGAGGCAGGCCTCGAGAAAGCGTGCGAGGCGCGAGAGCGGAAGCAGCAGGCCCTGGCAGATCGACCACCGGTCAAGCTGAGAGAAATGGCCGGGTAGCCACTTCCGCTGCGCCAAACCCGACGCGCGCCGCCAAATTCCCGCCTGTTCAGACTCTCGACTGAGCCCGTCCGACGCCTGACCGGCGATTACTGCCCGTTGGCTTCGCCATCCTCATTTCCCCACGAGCAAGCGATCGGCCAGCCAATGCGGCAACCCGTTGGCCCAGATCCGCTCCGCGGCCGCCTCGACATCGTAGGGCACGCGGCAATAGGTGATCTCGCGGGACGTGGTGTCGAGCATCGCAAACGCCGCCGCCGGATCGCCATCGCGCGGCTGCCCGACCGAGCCGAGGACGGCGAGCCAGCGCCGGCTGCCAAGCAGTTGCACCGGCACGTCGGATGTCGGGATGAAGCTCGTCATCTTCGCCGCCGATGACATCGAATAGAGCGCGGGCCTGTGGATGTGTCCGCAGACGGTGACATGGGCATCGGTTGCCTCGATGCTGTGCGCAGCGTCCGACGTGCCGCGCACATAGTGCCACCGAGCGGGATGAGATGCTTCGGAATGCACGTACAGGCGATCGTCTTCCTGCCTCGTCAGCGGCAACCCCGCCAGAAAACGCCGCTGCGGGGCGCTGAGCCTGCCCGCGTCCACTCGATCGCGGCCTGGGCTTCGGCATTCATGGTATCGGACGGGGTACCGATGGCGTGATCGTGATTGCCGATCACGGCGATGGCGCCCTCATCGACCAGGCGCATCACGGTTTCGACCGCCCACTCCGGATCGGCGCCGTAGCCTACGACATCGCCGAGGCAGATGATGCGCTCCGCACCGCGCGCCCGTGCGGCATCGAGGCACGCACTGAACGCCTGCCGGTTAGCATGGATGTCCGCAAAGACGGCAAACCGCACGTTTTCCTCCGCCATCCATCATCGCGCCCGTGCTTGCGCGTGTCTTGATGGATATCAAACACCAAGCCGCGGGCGGCAACCGCGTAGAAAATATGTTGGGAGATGCGGCGGAATCGTCTTGTCGCCCGGAGTAGGCGCGGGCGATCAGGCGTGTGCAAAATCAGCGTTTGCGCGGCGCTTCCAGCCCCTTGAGCAGCAACGCCAAGACAGCGTCGATCCGCGCCGGAGTACCCGGATCGCACCACTCCTCGGCATGGGCGGGATGGTGGAAGCGGCTGGTGGCATCGAAAAGGGCGCGCGCCGAAACCTTGACGTCGGCGACCTGGAACACGCCCTGCTTCACGCCGTCCGACAGGATCTGGGCAATCTGATCGACCAGGCAATCCTTATGGCAGTTCACCGCCTTGCAGGCCTCTCGCGCCAGGGTCAGATAGGTCGCAAACATCTCGGGATCGTCGCCAAGCCGCTTGTGCTTGATCGAAAACATCGTGCGCAGCCAGCGGTCCAGCCGGGCGGGCGCCGGGTCGGAAGCCTCCGCGATCTTCAGCAGCGGCGCGCTGAGACGGTCGAGCCAGCGCTTGGCCACGGCCTCGCGCAGCGAGGCCTTGCTGGGGAAATGACGGTAGACGCTGCCGTGGCTGACATCGAGCGCGCGGGCGACATCCACCACCGTCGCCTTCGCCAGGCCGTAGCGGCGCAGAACGTCTTCGGTAACCTCCAAAATCCGCTCGGGGGTCAAAACCGCGACTTCGTTCATACGCGCACCTGCGAAACGATGGGACGGGTGGTCATTCAATCCCCCTGACGGGTTAATGTTTCACCGGCTCCAGACGCTCGGCCTGCGCCGCCAGATGACGGGCGACGCTCTGATTGAGCCAGTGTTGGATTTGAGCGATCAGATGAATGATTTGGGCAGTCATGGCTAAGTCCTCTGCAAGTACCCTGGCTCAGGGCCAACGAGCCGGGTGACACCCTTGTTCCGGCGTCGGCAGTGGATATAGCATGTCCCGCTGACAGATATCAATATCTGTCATTCAATAAACCGTGATTGATACCAAAGCCGGCGGCCAAGCGGGCGCGCCTTCGCCGCAACGACTGGCTCGCCGTGAGGCTGGCCTCCCCGCTCTACTGGTCGTCCTTTGGCGGCATTCGCGGCGGGAGGAGCGGAGTAAACGACACCTCGTCGCCGGCACGCGGGGCCGCCATCAGCCCCCACCCGTCGAGGGATCGCCGCCCGACGTCTCCATGATAGCGTTCGGAGTGATGTACTCCCGGGCGGCCTCTAACAGGCCGCCTTCGCCGCTGCCAAAGTCGGCGGCGCGACCGCCCTGGGGACGCCCGGCGGCAATTTCGCTCATGGCCTTGTCGGTCTTTTCAGCGAGCGCGTCCCTGTAAGGAATCCGGTATGCCCTCGGCACGCCACTTGGCCGATTGCCTTCGTCGAGCGTCTCGACCCAAAGATAGATCGAGCCTGGATCGCCTTCCAGCGAGTGCGGCTCCACGATGCGGGCCTGCAACAGCTTGAAGGCGGCAGGGAGCTTGTCGACGCTGGCCCAGCCCAGCAGTCCACGCACACCAACAAAGCTTGCAATGTAGAACGCGCTCGTCACGACCACGGCGACCGCCTTGGCCGACCACGGCACGCGTGCATAGACCACGACCACGAGCAACAGCGCGCCGATCAGCGCGTAGCTGATCGCCAGCGTGAGGATGACCGATTGAAGGCTATTCACGGCGCGGCATCCTCACGCCCGTTTTCGGATCCAGATCTGCGCCGTTCGCCCGGACGTTACGGAACGTCTCCATGAGCGATTTCTGCCGTTGCTGTACGTCGATCACCTTGCCTTCAGCGTCGAGCCAGAAGCGCAATGCAGTCTTTTCATCGCCGCTGTGATCGAGCGTCAGCTTGTTGTCGAAGATCACCTGCGCGGTCGGATTGAGTTTCTGAACCTTGACGGCCACCGAGACTGGCTGGCCGGTCATGGCCTGAAAGTGCGAGACGTTGACGGTATATTCGCCGGGGACGATGCCCCGCACCGTGACGATTTCCTCGCGGATGGGCGACAGAATTTTCTTGCCGTTGACGATTATGAAATCGTTCGCGCCGCCGCGATCATCGCGATCGAGCGTGAGGAAACCGGCTTCGCGACGGCGGTACCAGGCGATATTGCCGGCAGGGTCCTGCACAAAGAGATCGAAGTCATCGGGATGACTGTCGGGCCAGTCCATCGTGATGATGAATTCGGCCTTGGAATCGATCTTGCCTTCCTTTGCATCGGGCGAGACCGCGAGCAGCGCAAGAAAGAACAGGAAAGCGATCACCTGTAGCGCCTTGAACAGCATCACGCCGAGCGGATCGAAGGACTCCTCGCGCGGATAGAGACCGAAGTCATCCATCATGGTGGTGTTCCAAGGCCGGGGTGACGTGCGTCTCGGTCAGCATGACGGCATCGGAAAACACCCGCTGGGTAGCGGCATCGAGCATGTAATATTGAATGCGGACGAGGATGGAGCCGATCAGGCCCGCCATCGTTGTGTACATGGCCACCGCCATGCCGTCGCTCATCAGGCCCATCGACGATTTCATGGCGGCCTTGTCGGCCGCATCGAGCGTCGCGATCGGCGCCAGCATGATGATGAAGCCGACGATCGTGCCGAGCAGTCCGAGTTTCATCAGCGTGTCGGAAACGAATGCGCCAAACCCGTTGGAACCACGCAACCGGTCGGCCAGCGTCCGCAACAGCAACGTCTGGTCGATGCGACCGGCGGCTTGCGCCTTGGCCTTCGTCACCAGGCTGCGAATGTGATCCGTGACCAGCCCGCCCGGCAGGCGGCGCGCATCCGCATCGAGCGCCTTCGCCCCGTCCGGAGCCGACAGGATAGTCCGGCAGCCTCTTGCGACCTCACCTTCACGCGCGATCGCGCGCGTCCGCCAGAAGCAATGGCAGCAGGTGATGATGTAGAGAACGGCGATGAGGCTCGAAATATAGGTGCGATCGGAGGTGACCATGAGATGGATCAACCCGTACCGCCACAGCAGGAAGACGGCAAAGATCGAAAGTCCGGTAAAGATCATCCAGAGCAACAGGACGCCTCGTTCCGGAGTGTCCGTGCCGGGCAGCGCGGTCTCGGCACCCATTCTGGCACTCATGCTGCGTTAGCTCCCTGAGGGCTGCTGCTCCGGAGCCCGCCCGCAGGAAGGCCCCTCGCCCTTCGTTAAATCAGAGGCTGCAGGCGTGGTCCAAAGACATATGCCCGCGGTTCGCTGGGAAAATTTCCCGACCTGCGCTCGCCACCCGGCTTGCAATTGGCGTGGAATAGCGGTGCTGTTACGGTCATCGACAAGCCCTGGAGTGATCGCATGCGCCTCGTGCTTCAACTCGTCGCCCGTCTGCTTGTCGTGGTCGCTTTATGCCTGGGAGCGGCAACCATCTGGGCAACGATCGACGCCTATCGCAGCGTCGATCGGGCCACCGCCGCATCCGCAGAACGTGTCTCCCAGGCGCTGGAGGCGCTCTACTGGCGCGAATTGCTGTTGCGCAGCAACAGAACGCGCGAACATCTCGTGCCAGTACCCGAGTGGCGCACCATCGAGACGATGAAGCTCATCTCGCCGGGAATCTGCATCCAGTTCGAGCCGAAGGGCGAGTTCGAGAATCCGCTCTGCGGCCAGAGCAAGGGGATCGGCAAGGCGCCGCCACTCTGGTTCGCCGCGGCCGTGCAGACGTTCTTTGGCACCCACGCGGCGGTTGCCCGGTCGATAAGCACCCGCACGGTCACCGCAGGCACTGTCTCGGCCATCCCCGATCCGGATGCCGCAATATCGCTGGCCTGGCAACACATCGTGGATAACATCCACATCGCGCTGCTGATGGCCTTGGCGATCGCCTTTTTTGCCTCGCTCGCGATTGCGCATACCCTCGCGCCGGCACAATTGATTGTTGCGGCGCTGCAACGCATGGCGCATGGCCAGTACCGGACATCGCTGCCACGCTTCCGATCGATGGACCTTGCCATGATCGGGCAAGCCGTCGGCGATCTCGGCGACCGCCTCGCGCAGGCCACGGAAGAACGAGCCGTCATGACCCGGCGCCTGCTTGAAATCCGCAGCGACGAGCGGCGTGCCCTCGCCCGCGAATTGCACGATGAGTTCGGACAGAACCTTTCTGCGATTCTCGCCTTCGCCAGCACAATCGAAGCAACCAGCACGCAGGAACAAGTCCGTGGCGGGGTCGCGCAGGATGCGCGGATGATCTCGCAAGCCACCCACCGCATCATGGCGTGCTTGCGTGATACCCTGAACCGATTGCGCCATCCGCCAGCCGAGGAACTCGGACTGGAAGCCTGCCTCGTCAGCCTGGTCGACAGCTGGCGGTCACAGAATGCAACGCAGCCGATGATACAGCTCGACCTGCAGGGCGACCTCGCGGACGTGCGCGGTACCGCTGCCGCGACAGCCTACCGCGTCGCCCAGGAATGCCTGACCACCTCGTTGCGCCACAGCGCGGCGCGCGAGATCGTGCTCCGGATCGAGCGACGGACGGGGGCGGAGAATGCGCTGCTGATCCGTGTTGACGACGATGGCGGCGGGGATGCCGCCAAGGTGGCACAGTCCGCCGGCTACGGCCTGATCGGGGTACGTGAGAGAGTAGCCGCGCTTGGCGGCTCGCTCTCGATCGCACGCGCGAGACGTGGCGTAAGCGTTGCCGCGACTATACCGCTCGCCGCTTGACCCCCGAGCATGATCGGTCCTCATTCAACCAGATGACAACCTCCCAGACCAAGGGCATTTCGATCTTGCTGGTCGACGACCATCCCGTCGTCCGGCAGGGCTATCGGCGCGTATTGGAACACCAAAGTGACTTCCGCGTAGTCGCTGAAGCCGACAACGCGACGACCGCCTACCTCGCCTTCAAGACGCATGCCCCTGATATCGTGGTCATGGACATATCGATGCCGGGAGCCAGCGGCCTCGAGGCAATCCGGAACATCCGGTTGTGGAACTCCGGTACGCGCATTCTGGCCTTCAGCATGCACAGTGAAGCCGCGCTGGTGAAGGCGGCTTTCAACGCCGGGGCGAGCGGATATGTGACCAAGGGCAGCGAACCGGCCGCGCTCGTCAAGGCGATCCGTGCCGTTGCCCGCGGCGAACATGCGATGAGCGATGACGTCGCTCACGTTCTGGCGATGCAAAGCCTGACCCCGTCGGGGTCCATCCTCGACCAATTGGGGGGAAAGGGAGATCGAGATCCTGCGGCAACTGGCTGCCGGCGCGACCACGGAGCAGATCGCCTCAAACCTCAATCTCAGCACGAAGACCGTTCAAAACTATCACTATCTCATCAAGACCAAGACTGGCATGCGAACCGATGCGCAACTTGTCCGCCTTGCCGTTGAGTGCGGCCTGACCAGCCTGTAGCGGCTTCCCGCGCGTCAGGGCCCAACAGTCCGCCCCCGGGCAGGCCCACTCGGGTGGTTTCCCGGCACATGATCTGCTAAAGCGCGGTGTAAAATTGATCGGCCGGGGTTGCCTTGCGGCCCCGCCCTACGCTGCCCGGAGTCCTTGATGATCCCCCGCTATACCCGCCCGGAAATGGCCTCTATCTGGGAGTCCCAGACCCGCTTCAGGATCTGGT
This sequence comes from Bradyrhizobium sp. TZ2, assembly GCA_043099345.1. Lineage (GTDB taxonomy): Bacteria > Pseudomonadota > Alphaproteobacteria > Rhizobiales > Xanthobacteraceae > Bradyrhizobium. The sequence continues at coordinate 6,612,575 of CP170752.1, forward strand.
TCGAGATCGAGGCGCATGCGGCTGATGCGCTGGCGGAAATCGGCATAATCCCGAAGGAGGCGGCGAAGACGATCTGGGCCAAGGCCAAGGATGCAACCTTCGACGTGGCGCGGATCGACGAGATCGAGCGCGAGACCAAGCATGACGTCATCGCGTTCCTGACCCATCTGGCCGAAATCGTCGGCCCCGAGGCGCGCTTCGTCCACCAGGGCATGACCTCCTCCGACGTGCTCGACACCTGCCTCAACGTGCAGCTCACCCGCGCCGCGGACCTGTTGATATCAGATATCGACAAGGTCTTGGCCGCGCTGAAGAAGCGCGCCTTCGAGCACAAGATGACGCCAACCATCGGACGCTCCCACGGCATTCACGCCGAGCCGGTGACGTTCGGGCTCAAGCTCGCCTACGCCTATGCGGAATTTTCCCGCGCCCGGGAGCGCCTCGTCGCCGCCCGCAAGGAAGTCGCCACCTGCGCGATTTCAGGCGCCGTCGGCACCTTCGCCCAGATCGACCCACGGGTGGAAGAACACGTCGCCAAGGCGATGGGCCTGGTGCCCGAGCCGATCTCGACCCAGGTGATCCCGCGCGACCGCCACGCAATGTATTTTGCGACGCTTGGCGTGATCGCCTCCTCGGTCGAGCGACTATCTATCGAAATCCGCCATCTGCAGCGCACCGAGGTGCTGGAAGCCGAGGAGTTCTTCTCCGAGGGCCAGAAGGGCTCGTCGGCCATGCCGCACAAGCGCAACCCGGTACTATCGGAAAATCTCACCGGCCTTTCGCGCATGGTGCGCGCCTACGCCATGCCGGCGATGGAAAACGTCGCGCTCTGGCACGAGCGCGACATCTCGCACTCCTCGGCCGAACGCATGATCGGACCGGACGCCACCGTGACGCTCGACTTCGCGCTGATGCGCCTCGCCGGCCTGATCGAGAAGCTACTGATCTATCCCGCCAACATGCAGAAGAACCTCGACCGGCTCGGCGGCCTCGTGCATTCGCAGCGGCTGCTGATCGCGCTGACGCAAAAGGGCGCCAGCCGGGAAGACGCCTACAAATACGTGCAGCGCAACGCGATGCCGGTGTGGCGCGGCGAAGGCGACTTCAAAGCCTGCTGAAAAAAGACCCCGACGTGAAAAAGCACCTGACGGATGCCGAAATCGAGGAGCAGTTCGACCTCGCCTATCACTTCAAGCACGTCGACACGATCTTCAAGCGCGTGTTTGGCGAGAGTTGATCCTGGGACTGCTCAAGCAAGCGCAGCATCGCGCGAGCGGGCCGAAATGGGTTAAAATGCCGGAATCGCCGTCGACAGCCCGATAAACGAAGCCCGCCGGCACCCTGATAGCAACCGAACGGTAACCGCGGATCGGCTAAGGTCGCAGCGTGTCAGCCCCGCCCACGATTCTCGTCTTCGATTCCGGCCTCGGCGGCCTCACGGTCCTGCGTGAGATCGTCGGCACCCGGCCCGACGCCCACTACATCTATGTCGCCGATGACGCGTTCTTTCCCTATGGCCATCATAGCGAAGAGCAGATCATTGCCCGCGTGGTTCCGCTGGTAGGCGAACTGGTCGCGCGCCATGCCCCCGACCTGGTGGTGATTGCCTGCAACACCGCTTCCACGCTGGTGATGTCGCATCTGCGCGACGCCTACACAGTGCCGTTCGTCGGCACCGTGCCTGCGATCAAGCCGGCCTGCGCCAGCTCCAAAACCAAGCGCGTGTCGGTGCTGGGTACCAAGGGCACCGTCAAGCGCGAATACACCAAGCGCCTGATTCACGATTTTGCGCAGGGCTGCGAGGTGACATTGGTGGGATCGGCAGAACTCGCCGCGCTCGCCGAATCCGCGCTCAGCGGCAACGAGGTGAGCGATGCGGACATCGCCGCGGAACTAGCCCCCTGCTTTGTCGGAAATGGCGACGCCCGCACCGACACCGTCGTGCTGGCCTGCACGCATTATCCGCTGCTGCTGGACCGGCTGACAAAACTCGCACCGTGGCCGGTGGACTGGATCGATCCCGCGCCCGCCATCGCCCGGCGCGTGTCCGACCTGCTCGGGTCTCCGGGCCGCGAAAGCGATACAGCCGGCGCCGAGATGATCTTTACATCCAGGCGGCCGCATACGCTGAGCCAGGCGCTGATGCCATTTTTCGGCGGGCGCGTCCCGGCGTAAAGCCAATGTCCGGATGGGAGGAGTAAAGCGGACCTCGGAGGGCCCCGGCCCGCCTACGAGCAGAGGTCCCTATTTCGCCGCCTTTCTTCCGGGGATCACGAATTCGACGACGACGCTTCGATCCAGGGGCTGATGGTTTGCGTTGACGGGCGTAATCTCGACTTTGTGCGGTCCCTCAGGAAGACCAGCGATAATGATAGGCCCGCCGCCGGTTTCGGCCCAGATCCACGACGCGCCATCAACCGCCACGTGGAGATGCCCTATGCGGGGCGATACATCGAGGGCCTTCGGGCCGAACACCGGGACGATCTGCAGATTTTCGGTGCGGTACTGGATGAACACGACTCCGCGGCTCAACGGTTCGGCCAAAGGCGCATCGACCACGATTTTCGCCGCAGGCTGCGGCTCCAGCGGTCTGAGCGATGGCGTTGGACGTCCACAGAACGGCCATCGCTACGATAAAGCCGATGAATGCCTTGGTCATGTCTGCTTCTCCCTATCAGGGCTCACCCGCACCGACGACGTGATCGACTGAGTCCAGTTGCTTTAAGCCCCGCCGACATCCCGGTCGAACAACCGACGCGCTTCAGGCTTGTCGTCAACCTCAAAACCCGCCGAGGCGCTTGGGTTGACAATCCCCGAGTCATTCCTACTGCGCACGGATTTGGTGATTGAAAGAAAGATAGCATGCTGCGATGCGGGAGTCCGCACATGGGGTAAAGCCGACCATGCGGCCGCTATCCCCGGATTCATGGGTGTACGCCTAGCCCAAATGCTGGCCCGCCATTCGCCCGATTTCCGCGAAGGCCGCTTCGAATTGCTGCGCTGTCGGCTTCCCGCCCTGGGTATAGGCGCAAACCAGCACCGGCCCGCCCGCCTTCGGCCAGGCGATCGCAATGTCGCCGCAGGCATCCTTGCCGTTGTTGCCAGTCTTGTCGCCGATCTTCCAGTCTTTGGGCAGGCCCGCGCGCAGCCGCTTGTCACCGGTCTTGCAGCCCACCATCCATTCGGTCAGGTGTTCGCGCGACGCGTGCGAGCACGTCGCCGAGCAAGAAGCGGCGCAGATTTCCCGCCATGGCGGCAGGCGTGGAGGTGTCGTGGGGATCGCCGGGCGGTGAGCGATTCAGTTCCGGCTCGTAGTGGTCCAGACGCGAGACGGTATCTCCCGTCGTACGCCAGAACGCGGTCAGCGCGGCCGGACCGCCGACCCGCGCCAGCAACAAATTGGCGCAGGCATTGTCGCTGAGTTCGACGGTGGCCTTGCACATGTCGGATACCGACATGGCGCCTCGGGCAAGGTTCTGCTTGGCGACCGGTGCATAGTCGAGAAGATCCTTGTCGCCATAGGCGATCATATCCGCAAGACGGTCCTCGCCGCGGTCGACCCGCGCCAGCACGCAAGCGGCGAGTGAGGCCTTGAACGTGCTGCACATGACGAAGCGCTCGTCGGCGCGCCAGGCAATCTTCGCACCGCTCGCGAGATTTTCGGCGTAAAGGCCGATCCGTCCGCCGGTCTCGCGCTCATACGCCGCAAGCACCGGCGGCGCCTCATCCGCGAACGCGGGCGCGAGCACGAGGCCCGACGCTGCAGCCAGAAGGGTACGTCGACTGATCATCGTGGAAGAATCCTTCGAGTTAAATCTCCGCATTGCGTGCTTGCCGCGTGCGCCGGAATCGTGGCGCGGCGAATGCGATGCACTCAAAACAATGTGGCTCGATACGCCGCGAATTCGTCCATATGATATTGCTCGCCGCCTTACCGGCCATTTGAGCAGGGAGTTTCCGACTTTGACCTCCGCGACATCAGCGCCGCTCAACCGTCTGCGCCAGCTATGGCGGGACGGCCGCCCCACCTTCGGCGCGATCGCGACGATGCCCTCCATCCAGACCGTGCAGATCATGGCCCGTTCGGGGATGGACTGGATCATCGTCGATCTCGAGCATGGGCCAATCGATCTCGGCGCGGCGCATGCGATGATCACCGCCACGTCAGGAACGCCCTGCGTCCCGATGGTGCGGATCGCCGCCAACGAACCCTGGCTCGCCAAGGCGCCGATGGACATCGGTGCGCTCGGCATCAACTTTCCGATGATCTGCAGCCGTGCGGACGCCGAAAAGGCCGTGCGCAGCGTGCGCTATCCGCCGAAGGGCGACCGGCTATGGGGCCCGTTCCACGCGCCATTCCGCTGGGGCGTGTCGATGCCGGATTACATGGCGACCGCAGACGACAACATGATCTGCATGATCACCATCGAGCATGTCGAGGCGGTCAACCGGATCGACGAGATCATGGCGACGCCCGGCATCGACCTCGCGGTGATCGGCCCCGGCGACCTTGCGACCTCTATCAACAAGCGCGGCCTTCCCGACGACCCGGAGGTGCTGGAACTGATGGCACGCGCGGAGGCAGGCATTCTCAAGAGCGGCGTGCCGATCGGGGGCGTCGCGCGCACTGCCGAGCAGGCCAACCGGATGATCGAGCGCGGGTATGTGGCGCTGGCGCTCGGCTTCGACTGGTCGCTGTTCCAGCGCGGCATCGCGGCGAGTTTTGAAGGGATCAAGCGATAGGTATCAAGACGGGAGCAAGTCCTTCAAAGTGCTTGAAGTTTAGGTCGTCACCGCGGACGGAGGACCCAACGGCGCCCGCGAGCGAACCAATTGGCGTCAAAGCGCCTTGTTCGTGCTAAATGAGGTGCCTGCGGGCTGTCATGAGCCTGCCGGCATTCTGATTGGCTTATTGCGGATACCCGAGCGGAGCGATGCGCGGAACGGTTCGAAAAATCACAATACCGCGCCGCCTCGTCGCCGACCTGATGCACGCATCGATGCGGGTGCCGTTTGTCTCGCTCGCACGCCCCCTCCACATCCGAGGTCTGCTGGAAGCCCGCGCGCAGGTCGCGCAACGGCCCGGCTGGGCCGCGATCTTCGTCAAGGCGTTCGCGCTGGTGGCAAAAGAACAGCCCGTGCTGCGGACGCTCTACGTCAAATGGCCGGCGCCCGCTTTTTACGAACTGCCGCGCAGCATCGCCATGGTGGCGATCGCCCGCGTCGAAGACGGCCAAGATTGCGTGCTGCCGCAAAAGGTCCCCGCGCCGGAGGAAATGCCGCTGGCCGAGGTCGACGCGCTGATCCGCCACGCCAAGGAGGCGCCGATCGACCAGGTACCGGCGTTCCGAAAGATGTTGCGAACGACACGGCTGCCGCTGCCGCTGCGTCGCCTGTTCTGGGCCATCGGACTGAATTTCGGCCGCCAGCGGGCCAATTATTTCGGCAGCTTCGGGGTGACCTCGGTGGCCGCCTATGGCGCCGGACAGCTCCATGCGCTGAGCCCGGGGCCGTTTATCCTGAGCTATGGGGTGGAAAAGCCCGACCAGACCATCGACGTCGTACTTCGCTGGGACCACCGGGTTACCGACGCCGCCTTGATAGCCAAGGGGCTAAACCGGCTCGAACAGGTGCTTAACACCGAAATATCGGCCGAATTACGCGCCAATCGGCAGCAAACGGAGCCAAAACCGGTCCGGGTGGTCGCGACTTGACGGTCTCTTGACCGTCATTCCGGGGCGATGCGCAGCATCGAACTACGGTGCGCAATTGCGCACCTGAGAATCTCGAGATTCTGGTGCTGACGCACCATCCCGGTTCGAGCGGGCCGTTTTCGTTGACAGAACGGTAGTTTCTCCTTAAGAACCCGCTTGCTCGCGGGCCGGTTTCGGCCCGCGTTGCGTTTCGCGACCCGTGGTCTTCCCCGAGCTTTCGAGGCGGACCTGTCGGCCCCGGCAATGCCGGTGCACAGGAGGGCGCGTTTCCTCAAAACTCAAACTCTATGCAGAGGACGCGATGACAAAGCGCAGTGAGGCGAAATACAAGATCGATCGCCGTATGGGCCAGAATATTTGGGGCCGCCCGAAGAGCCCCGTGAACCGCCGGGAATACGGCCCCGGCCAGCACGGCCAGCGCCGCAAGGGCAAGCTGTCCGACTTCGGCGTGCAGCTCCGCGCCAAGCAAAAGCTCAAGGGCTATTACGCCAACATTTCCGAGCGCCAGTTCCACGGCATCTATGTCGAGGCCGGGCGGATGAAGGGCGACACCGGTGAAAACCTGATCGGCCTGCTCGAGCGCCGCCTCGACACGGTCGTCTATCGCGCCAAGTTCGTCGCCACGATGTTCGCCGCGCGCCAGTTCATCAACCACGGCCACATCAAGGTGAACGGCCGCCGCGTCAACATTTCGAGCTACAAGGTCAAACCCGGCGACGTCATCGAGATCAAGGAATCCTCCAAGCAGCTCACCCCGGTTCTGGAAGCAAGCCAGCTCGGCGAGCGCGACGTGCCCGACTTCATCGAAGCCGATCACTCCAAGATGACGGCGAAATTCACCCGCATCCCCGCGTTGTCAGACGTGCCGTTCGCGGTGCAAATGGAGCCGCATCTGATCGTCGAATTCTATTCGCGCTGATCGGGTTTCAGTTCCGAGATATCAAAGGCCCCGGTTTTGCCGGGGCCTTTTTGTTTGAGGTTCAAAAAGGTCGATTGCAGCGTCAGACCGCCATTGCCTTCTTCGCCGCCTGGGCAAGGAAGCCCGAACGCGTGAACCCTTCCCGCTCGGCGTAGCGATCGATTTGATCGAGCACATCGGCCGGCATCGTCACGTTGATCCGAACGCTCTTCACTTCCGCTGCAGGCGCCGCGATGAGTACGGCGACGCCGTCCCTGTTTTGAGCATCTTTCATGATCTCTTCGAGGGAGCTCGGTTCTGGCGCGGCTTCGCCGTCGGCCGCCAAGCCTTCCAGATGCAGTGCTAGAGCTTCGGCGCCCATATCGCGCGCTTCATCGAGAGTCTTGCCGGCGCTGATCGCGCCGGGAAGGTCCGGAAACGATACGCCATAGTCGCTGCCGGGGTCTTTGTGGATCAAGGCCATGTACTGTCGCATTTTCTATTCATCCTCTGCTGCTGGCAGGGCGGGCCGCTGGCCCATTTCCTATCTTCACAGTTTTCTAGTTCGGCTTCAGACCGGCTTGCTTTTCGATGCTTCTGAAAGTTCCGGTCGGGATATCTCTCCGCGGGTGAGGCACCGTTACCCGCCCCAGTTTGGTCGGATGCTTGAACTGGACATGACTTCCTTTTTGAGCGACCTGCACCCAGCCGTCCGCCTTAGGCGCGGAAATGATATCTCTGGAGTTCATGTGTATCTATACACACTATTTGTCTTGAATTCAAGTGTATAAATACACATTGGCTATGCGGATCAGGCCCGAACTCCTCCCTTGACGGCGATCGCCCGACGGCGCTTTTGCCGGGCGATAACAACGTGAGTGAGAAAGAACCCTCCATGCACTACACCCCTGCTCCGCGCGATCCCAAAGCCGAGCCCGTTCGCATCAACCTGCTGTCGGACACGCAGACGCGCCCCACACCAGCGATGCGCGAGGCGATGGCGCGGGCAGAAGTTGGCGACGAACAGATCGGCGACGACCCGACGGTTAATTTGCTTTGCGAGCGCGTGGCTGCCCTGCTTGGCAAGGAAACCGCTGTGTTCATGCCGTCGGGCACCATGTGCAACGTCACGGCTACGCTTTCCCATTGCCGCCCGGGCGACGAAATTCTGGCCCATGTCAGCGCCCACATCATTGCCCGCGAAGGCGGCGCGCATGCCGCCCTTGGCGGATTCCAGATCACGCCGCTGCCGGGCGACGACGGGCAATTCGCGCCCGAAACGTTTCGCGCAGCCCTTCACCCGCGCTCGCGCTACCAGCCGCCGCAGACCGTCGTCAGCGTCGAGCAAACCGCCAACATCGGCGGCGGCACCATCTGGAACAAGGCGGCGCTGGATGAAATCGTTGAGATCGCCAAGGCACACGGGCTGGTCACCCACATGGATGGCGCGCGGCTGTTGAACGCTTGCGTTGCCACCGGAATATCGGCGAGCGATATGGCGGCGGGATGGGATTCCGCCTGGATCGACTTTTCCAAGGTCTCGGCGCACCGATCGGCGGCGTCATCGCGGGGTCGCGCGCCTTCATCGACGACGTCTGGCGCTGGAAACAGCGCCTCGGCGGATCGATGCGGCAGGCCGGCGTTTGCGCCGCCGCCTGCGTCTACGCGCTCGACCATCACGTCGACCGTCTCGCCGACGATCATGCCAACGCCCGCGCGCTGGCGCGGGGCTGTCGCAAATCAACGGCATCGAGGTGCAGCAGCCCGAGACCAATCTGGTGTTCTTCAAGCCGGATGCCGCCGGCATCACCGGCGAAAAAATGGTCGAAGCCTTGCGCAAGCGTGGCGTTCTGCTCGCCATGATGGACGGGCGCATTCGCGCCTGTACTCATCTCGACGTCAGCGCTGCGATGATCGAGGAGACGCTCGGCCTGGTGCGTGAGATCGTGCGGGCGGCGTGAGCCTCACCTGCCCTCGCCCGTCCCTGGGGTTTGTGACCCCGAGCCAGCCTCGCGAAGGACGGCTGTCGTCGCGGTCGATGTCACCTCTGCAACAGCAACAGTGCGCGCCTGCCACAGCGCGCTGCCGAGCAGGAAATACACTGCGCCGGTCCACATCGCCTGCCAGTTGTGGGGACCTTCGTTGAAGAGAACATAGACCGCCGCTACCGCGAACAGTCCCGTGAACACCGCCTCAGAGAGGGGCCGCGTGCCGGATTTTGAACGGTTGAGGAATGCCAATGTCCAAAACGGTACCACGACCATGGTCAGCGCGGCGAACGGGAAATCGCGCCAGCGCGCGTCGAAAACGAGGCTTAACGCGATTTGCGCGGCAATGAGCGTGGTCACGATCAGCGTGATGCCCAGCAAATTCGTCATGAAGAATGAAGTTCGGCCTTTGGGTGGCCCCAACACCTCAAGAAACGCCGGAAGCGCACGCCCCGACATCAAGGCATAGGTGGACAGCAGCGGCGCAGATATTCCCGCGGCCAGCAACAAGCTTTGGACCATCCAGCCACCAAAGCCATACCCCTCGTAGAACACCCTTTCGGCGCTCACGCCAAACAAGATCCCAACGATGGTCGCCGATACCGCGACCGCAAACCATGCGGCCAATCGCGGCGATGACGGCCGGCGCTTCAGCGACAACAAGGCTGTTCCGAATACGCAGACGCAAAGAACCAGCCCGCACGCCATCTGCAGCTTCCAGAACGGGTAGTTGCTGATGGCCGCGTCGGCCGGATATTTCAGCTTGCGTTCGCTCCCATCGAACAAGCCCCAATAACCGCCCACCGTTCCTTCCCACCGGCGTTTCCACGGCTCGTCATAAGCCTCGAACAGATTGACGCGAAAGTTGTCCTGCCTCGCCCGATCGAGAAGCTCCGATACAAAACGTGCCTGATTGATGCGAGACGGCAAAGCGACGTCGCGCATCCGCCCGTAGCTCGGCCAACCGGCTTCGCCGATCAGGATCTCCTTGCCGGGAAACGCAGCCGCCACCTGCTTGCGAATGCCATCCACATGCGCGGCGGCGTCTTCGGCGCGGGGCGGAAAGTCCTCCCAATAGGGCAGGAAATGAATGGTGACGAAATCGACATCGGCGCCGACCTCCCGGTAGCGCAGCCAGAATTCCCAGACGTCGGCGTAGGTCACCGGCACATCCACGCGCGGTCTAACCGAGCGGATGATTTCGAAGGTCGGACACGATCATCTCTCCCCGCAGCAGCACTTCGCTGCCGACGATGATCGCTGTGATCACGCCGGGATGATCCTTGGCCAGCGAGACCGCGATGTCGATGGAGAGCGTTCTTCGCACGATCGCGTCCGATCCAGACTCCGAGCAGAACCTTCAACCCGACCCTGGACGCAATCTCGGGCACCTTGTCCAGCCCGTTGTCGATGGAATAGGTGCGGATACATTTGGACACCTTGGCAAGCTCGCGCAGGTCCTCCGCGATCTGCTCCGGACTGACGATGAGCGCCTGGTCATGCGGCGTCTGATCGTTGCGGAACGGCGCGTAGGAAACGCACTCCAGCTTCGCCGCGGCGTCGATAGGAGCGCGCGCCAGCGTCACCGGTGTGGCCAACCACCACCACACCCCCGCAATGATACTCAGCGAGATACAGAAAGCGCCAGCGGCGGTACGAATGCCGATTGGTCCTGCTCCCCAAATAGGCGAATAGATCAGCCTGTTTAGCTCTGCGCGGCGGGCATGTCGACCCGCTGATCCAGCCGTATGCACAATTGCGCCGCAATACGGAAGCGGTGATATTGAGCTGCTTCAAGCACGAAGTATCAAAAGCGAGTCCTTTGCCTAAAATCGATCCGCCCGGCGAGTGAATGATGCCATTGAACAGATTTTCAAAAGGATTTTCCCGCCGCCAATTTGGCAGGATTGCAGGCTGGTCGGCTCTTGGAATGTCGGCGCTGTCGGCCGGGTCCGGTCTGGCTGAATTGGGCCAGGAGAACGGAACACAGCATCGAAGAGCCGCCCCGGGTTTTCCGAACGGCTTCTTGTGGGGTACGGCGACGTCCTCCTATCAGATCGAGGGGGCGGTCAACGAAGACGGTCGCGGCCCATCGATCTGGGACCGTTTCGCCCACGCGCGGGACAATCTCCGATCACAGCAATGGCGACACCGCGACCGACCATTATCATCTGTACAAGGAAGACATTCAGTTGATGAAGGCTCTCGGAGCAAAGGCCTATCGGTTTTCGATTGCTTGGCCTCGTGTCTTCCCGGAAGGAGCCGGTTCGCCCAATCCGAAAGGCCTCGATTTCTACAACCGGCTTCTGGACGAATTGTCGGCGAACGGCATTGAGCCATTTGCGACCCTGTATCATTGGGACCTGCCGCAGGCACTTCAGGATCGTTTCGGCGGCTGGACCTCTCGTGATACCTCAAAGGCGTTCGCGGATTACGCAGCCTATATCGCGGGGCGTTTGAGCGACCGCGTGAAGCATTTTTCACGATCAACGAATGCTCCAGGCTCGTTCATCTCGGCCATGGGATAGGCGCCGATGCGCCAGGCCTCAAACTATCCCAATCAGGACTGAACCAGGTTCGGCACAACGTAGCACTTGGACACGGTCTTGCGGTTCAGGCCGTCCGGGCCCACGGACGCGCCGGGACCAGGGTCGGTCCGGCGGAGAATGCCGTGAGTTGCATCCCCGCCATCGAAACGCCTGCGAACATCCGCGCCGCCGAGATCGCGACGCGCGAGCTCAACGCCGGCTATTTGACGGTGATGATGGAGGGAAAATACACGGATGCATATCTCGCGCAGGCGGGGAAAGATGCTCCAAAATACACCGCCGAAGATCTGCGCATCATCTCCTCCCCGATCGATTTTGTCGGGCTGAATGTCTACACGCCTGATCATTACGTCGTTGCCGCCGACAACGAACGCGGCTTCACCCTTGCGCCATTTCCTAAATCGTTCCCGCACATGAAGGCGACCTGGCTCAGGCCCGGTCCGGAGACCATCTACTGGGTGCCGCGCCACGTGGCCAAGATCTGGAACGTGAAGTCGATCTACATCACCGAGAACGGAACGTCGGGGAGCGATCAACCTGCCCCTGACGGCACTGTCTATGATGTGGATCGCATCATGTATCTGCGCAACTATCTGACGCAGTTGCAGCGCGCGACATCAGAGGGCGTGCCCGTGCTCGGATATTTCCTGTGGAGCCTGATGGACAATTTCGAATGGTCGGATGGATATGAACAGCGCTTCGGCCTCTACCATGTCGACTTCGATACCAAGCGCCGCACACCCAAGCTGAGCGCGTCATTTTATCGCGAGACGATCGCGCGAAACGCCGTGGCGTAATCAGGTGATTGTCAATCCTTGCGCAGGCCCTTGCCCAGCGCCTCATACATGATCGTCTTCAGCGCCAGTTGAATTCGTCCGCCCTGCGTCGGGGCCTGCACCATGAATACAACGAGCATGTCGTCCTGGGGATCGACAAAGTAGAAGCTGCCGCCCGCGCCGTCCCAGCGGTATTCGCCCAGCGGCCATGTCGTATTCGGCGGCGGCGAGGTGCGCACGGCAAAGCCAAGACCAAAGCCGCTGGTCGGGCCCGGGAAATAGAAGGGGTCGTGAATGATCCTGGTCTCCGGCCCGATCTGATCCGACGTCATCAGCGCGACCGTCTCGGGCTTGAGGTACCGCTTGCCGTCCAGCGTACCTTTGTTCAGCAGCATTTGCAGGAAGCGGGCGTAGTCGCCGATCGTCGAAACCAGGCCCGCTCCGCCGGATTCCCAGCGCCGCGGCAACGTCGGGTCCCTGATTCCGGCTACCCGAAAACGATCGACGGGAAATGGCTGGGCAATGCGCGGCCACTTCGCCTCATCCGCTACGTAATACGCGGTTTCGGACATGCCGAGCGGATCGAACAGTCTCTGCTTTTCGAATTGAAACAGCGTCTGCCCTGAGGCCACCTCGACGACACGGCCGAGCACGTCGGTTGAATGGCTGTAGTTCCAACGCGTTGCGGGCTGATCGGCGAGCGGCAGCATTGCGATCCGGTCGGCGAATTCGGCGTTGTCGAAATCGCCGGCGTACAGTTGGGGATTGGCATAGAGTTTCTGCACTGCGGTTTCGCCGAAGAAGCCGTAAGTGATACCCGACGTGTGCCGCAGCAGATCCCTGATCGTGATCGGGCGCTTCAACGGCTCGAGCTTGAGCGGATACCGTCCTGCTTCATCGGAAAGATCGACGCCGACTTTTGCATCCGCAAAGGCGCGAATGTATTTCGACACGGGATCGTCGAGGGACAACTTTCCGTCGTCAACCAGCATCATCGCGGCAACCGACGTGACCGCTTTCGACATCGAATAGATCTGGAAAATGGCATCCGGCGTCATCGGCTGCCTGGTGGCGGGGTCCCGCACGCCGAAACATTCGAAATAGACCGGCTTGCCGTGCTGCTGGATCAGCAGGATTGCGCCCAGGAATCTTGCCGGTCGCGACTTCGTTGCGAACGTGGTCGCCAATCCGGTCAAGGGCTGCGCGTGAGAAAGTTGGCGCGACCGACGCCTTGGCTTCGGCCCGCGCCTCGTGCAGCCATCCGGCGGCCAGGAGCATGGCCAGCGCCGCCGCCACAAGGCGGCGGCCTGCCGCGCCGTTAGTTCTCCAGCGCTTCATAGACTAGTTGCTTCAGCGTCCGCTGAACGCGCTGGCGTTCCGTCGGCGTCTGCTCCAGCAGCACGAAGAACATGTCCTGCTTGCGGTCGATCACGAAATAGCAGCCGCTGGCGCCGTCCCATTTCAATTCGCCCAGGGATCCCGGCGGCGGCGGCTTGGCATTGCCGGGGTCGGTGCGAACCGCGAGGCCGAGCCCGAAACCGAAGCCGTCGCCGGGGAAATAGAGATAATCCCGCTCGACGCCCGAACCGGGCCCGATCTGGTCCGTTGTCAACAGCTCAAAGGCTTTGGGGCCAAGATAGGTCTTGCCTTCAAACTTGCCACCTTCAAGCAGCATCTGCGCAAAGCGCGAAAAGTCCGCCATAGTCGAAACCAGGCCGCCGGCGGCGGATTCGAATTTTTTCGCAACCGTCGGATTGGTATCGCGGCCGACCCGAAAATCACTGTCATTCGGCACCGGCTGGGCAAGCAGCTTCTGCTTCTCCGGATCGGTGACATAAAAACGGGTGTCGGTCATGCCGAGCGGATCGAGCAGCCTTTCGCGCATGATCGTGAGTAGCGGTTTTCCGGACACGATCTCCATGATCCGTGCCATCACGTCGGTGGAATGGCCGTATTGCCAAAGCGCGCCCGGCTGGTTGTGCAGCGGCAGCTTGGCGATCCGCTCGGCGAGTTCGGCAAGATCGAAATCGCCCGCATAGAGATCGCAGCCGCATAATTCGTGCGGACCAGACTATCGCCATAGAAGCCGTAGGTGATTCGGATGTATGACGCATCAGATCGAGAACGGTCATCGGCCGGTTCGGCGGCACCAGTTCCAGCGCCTTGGTGCCGTCCTCGGCCTTCTTCTCCACGCCGACCTTCACATCCGCGAAGGAAGGAATGTACTTCGCGACGGGATCGTCGAGCTTGATCTTGCCGTCCTCGATGAGTTGCAGCGCCACCACCGAGGAGACCGCCTTGGTCATCGAAAAAAGCCGGAAGATGGTCTTGTCGGTAATCGGCGCCTTGGACACGACATCCTGGACGCCGAAGGTTTGGTGATAGACCGGCTTGCCGTGCTGCTGGATCAGGACGTTCGCGCCGGCGATCTTGCCGGTCGACACCTCGTTCTTGAAGAACTCGGTAATCTTCGCGAGCTTGTCCTGATTGAAACGCGCCCCTTGGGAATATCGAAAGTGCCTTCGGCGCGAACCTCTGGCGCTGCGGCCAGCATCAGCGCGCCGCAGGTGAGCGCGCGCCGCAATCGACGTGAATTCATTGGACCCCTCCGGAATTCTCCGGGGAGTGTAGCCGTGGCGTCAATCGGCGCAAGGGCTGCCATAGGCCGCTACGGCCTCTTCATGCAACCGGGCGCTGTCATGGGAGAAGCAGCAAAAGATGACGCGGGTCAGCGAAGGCGCCGATGGCAGCATATCTGCGACGGCACCGACCGCGATGCCGGCCGCGCGCTCGGCGGGGAAGCAATAGACGCCGGTGGAGATCGCCGGAAAGGCCACCGAGGTGAGGCCGTGCTTCCGGCAGAGTTCTATCGAGCGGCGGTAGCAGGAGGCGAGCAGCTCATCCTCGCGGTCGTTGCCACCGTGCCAAACCGGTCCCACGGCGTGGATGACGTGCCTGGCCGGCAGCCGGTATCCGCGTGTGATCTTGGCATCGCCGGTCGCACAGCCGTTGAGCGTACGACACTCTTCAAGCAGTTGGGGCCCGGCGCCGCGATGGATCGCGCCATCGACGCCGCCCCCGCCGAGGAGCGACGAGTTTGCGGCGTTGACGATGGCGTCAACGCGCAATGTGGTGATATCGGCAACAATGACTTCCAGCCGCGCCTTGCCGATCTGGCGCGCGGCGGGGCTCAGGCTGAAGCCGCCGCGTTGACGGTGACGCCCTTGTCGGTGAACAGCTTCTGCAATTCACCGGCCTGGAACATCTCGCGGATGATGTCGCAACCGCCGATGAACTCACCCTTGACGTAGAGCTGCGGAATCGTCGGCCAGTTCGAATAGGTCTTGATGCCGTTGCGAAGGTCGGCGGATTCGAGAACGTTCAGGCCCTTGTAGCCGACGCCGACGTGGTCGAGGATCTGCACCACCTGGCCGGAGAACCCGCACTGCGGAAATTGCGGCGTTCCCTTCATGAACAGCACGACGTCGTTCGACTTCACTTCGTTGTCGATGAATTGCTCGATGCTCATATTCGCTTCCTTTTGGGGCACAGCCCCTGCGGCCTGACGGACCGGCTCGTCCTGCTCATATATGTAGCGCAAATATGTAGCGCAAACCTTTGTGTGTCCAAAGTAAAATGGCGGGGAGCTGGCATGCGCGGCCCGGTTGGGGACCCGCGGGGACGATCCGAGCCGATAGTCTGACGGTATCAATATCATAGCGGGGGAAGGCTTTTTTCCCCGACGGGAACCCTATCTAGGACGGACTGTCCGTCAGGAACCAGTTTGCCGGACTAACGTTCTCTCCCTGAACCGGAGATACCAGTGACGAAACCAGTAGCCGCCGCCGAGTTCGCGACCCCCGCCCCGTCACTTTTCTCCGATTCCGGCACCCTCGCCCAGAGCTTGGTGGAGGCCTATCTGGCCGTCCGGGACGAGACCGAGCGCCGGGCCGCGCCGCTGAGCCCCGAGGACCAGTTGATCCAGTCGATGCCGGACGCCAGCCCGGCCAAATGGCACCGCGCCCATACCACCTGGTTCTTCGAGCAATTCCTGCTCGGTGAGCACTGCGAGGGTTACCAGCCCTTCCATCCCGACTACGCGTTTCTGTTCAACTCCTACTACGTCAGCGCAGGTCCCCGGCACGCCCGCCACCAGCGCGGCCACCTGACCCGCCCGAGCGCAGACGAGGTCACCGCATATCGCCGGCATGTCGATGCCGCGGTGGTCAAGTTCTTCCAGACTGCCGACGAGGAGCGCCTCGCGAAGCTGGCCCCGCTGGTCGAGGTCGGTCTCAATCACGAGCAGCAGCACCAGGAATTGATGCTGACCGACATCCTGCACGCCTTTGCACAAAATCCGATCCCGCCGGCTTACGATCCGGCCTGGCGCTTCCCGGCGTCGCACCGCGCCGGCGAGGAATGGGCCACCCTCAACGAGGGCATCCATACCGTGGGGCATACCGACGACAGCTTCCACTTCGACAATGAAAAGCCGGCGCACCGCGCGCTGGTCGGTCCTGTCAGGCTCGCCCGCAACCTCGTCACCAATGCCGAATGGCTCGCCTTCATGAAGGACGGCGGCTACGGCACGGCTACGCTGTGGCTGATGGACGGGTTTGCCACCGTGACCAGCGAGGGCTGGCAGGCGCCCGGCCACTGGCGCCAGGCCGACCGCGAATGGCGGATCATGACGCTCGGCGGATTGCAGCCGATCGATCCCTCGGCCCCGGTCAGCCATGTCAGCTACTACGAGGCGGATGCGTTCGCGCGCTGGGCTGGACGGCATCTGCCGACCGAGATGGAATGGGAAGTCGCCGCTCGCGCAGGACAGTTGAACGACGCCTTCGGCATCGTCTGGCAGTGGACCCGCAGCTCCTATTCGCCCTACCCCGGCTACCGCGCCATCGAGGGCGCGCTCGGCGAGTACAACGGCAAGTTCATGGTCAACCAGCTGGTGCTGCGCGGCTCCTCGCTTGCAACTCCCGCCGGCCACAGCCGTATCACCTACCGTAATTTCTTCTACCCGCACCACCGCTGGCAATTTACGGGGTTACGCCTCGCTGATTACGCCTGACATATCCGATGATGAAAAAGCGCGCCGGTAAGCGCGTTCAGGAGAGTATCATGAATGTGCATGCCGCCGCTTTGGCTCAAACGCACCAGTTCGACGAGCAGACCTCGGCGTTTGCCGGCGACGTGATCGGCGACCTTTCTCAATTTCCCAAGCGCCTGTCGCCGAAATATTTCTACGACGCCGCAGGCTCGGAGCTGTTCGAACAGATCACGGTTCTTCCGGAATATTATCCGACCCGCACCGAGCTCGGCATTTTGCGCAGCCGCGGCGACGAGGTGGCGGATATCATTCCAAAGGGCGCGGCGCTGGTGGAATTCGGCGCCGGTGCAACCACCAAGGTCCGCCTGCTGCTGGAGCGCTGCGATTTCAGCGCCTACATTCCGGTCGACATTTCCGGCGACTTCTTGAGCGCGCAGGCCGGCGCACTGCGCGAGGATTTCCCGATCTCGGCGTTTATCCGGTCGCCGCCGACTTCACCGCACCGTTCGCGCTGCCGGCCGAAATCGCCGGCATGCCCAAGGTCGGCTTCTTTCCTGGGTCCACGCTCGGCAACTTCGAGCCGCACGAGGCACGTGCCTTCCTGAGTAGCGCGCGCAACATTCTCGGGGAAGACGGGCAGATGATCATCGGCGTCGATCTCGAAAAGAACGAGCGCGTGCTCTACGACGCCTATAACGATGCCGCGGGCGTCACCGCGCGATTCAATCTCAATGTGCTGGTCCGCATCAACCGCGAGCTCGGCGGCAATTTCGACGTGTCAGCATTCATGCACCGCTCGATCTACAATCGCGAGCGCCATCGCATCGAGATGCACCTGATCGCCAAGAAGGCGCAGACCGTGCGCATCCTCGGCCGGAATTTCTCGTTCCGCCCCGGCGAAAGCATCCACACCGAGTCGAGCTATAAATACAGCCTCGATCGCTTCACCGCATTGGCGCGCAGCGCAGGCTGGTCAGTGCGGGAATCTGGACCGATCCGGAACAGATGTTTTCCGTTCACGCGCTGGCGGCGTCGAACTGAAGCTGGCAGCCAATACACGGCTCACCAGCGTTTGTCCTCACGCCCTGAGTTGGGTATCGTTGAATCAAGCCTCATTGAGTCAAGCCCTGGCGCCGGACTTCCTGCGCACCGGTCTTGGCCTGCGCGTTGGCACGATCCTGGGCGCGATCGATATCCAGTCGTCGGACAATCGCTCCGCGCCCAGCAGCCAGGCATGAATGATCCGCCATTTATCCTGCCCGCGGGACTGGAAATCCAACAGTGACGATCCGGCGTCCTGGAGTTCATGGAAAAACTTCAAAGAATCTTTCCCGGTGGGTCCATCCTGCCCGATGGCCTGCGTTGAAATCCATCGATCCCACTCTTTGATGATCAGCAATCTTGCTTCACTTTGTTTCATAGGCACGCATTCCCAGCCACGGCATCCGTGGGCATTGAGTGATCGCGCTGGTCGAACGGTGAAGGAAGGTGCTAGCGCCGCCGCGCATCAACACACCTGCCAGGCGTCTTATAACAAACTTCTTAACAAGTGTTCATCTTTTATCGACTCGCCCGCAATTCGCTGCACCTGCGCTGCCGTTTCCCCTTCGAACCGTCCAAATTTTGACGTGGACTCAGCCGATTCTCCTCATGAAGCTTGGCTGGGGGTGCGTTCGTGCCAAGGGATGTCAGTTATGGGGAATGCGTATCCGGCGACCAGCAATCGGAAGCAATGTTCGAAGCCGTCTGCTGTTGAGGACGCGGGCCGGAAGCAGGGCATGGACATCGAACGGACGTCGCTCATCGAGGAAAACGAGAGGCTTCGGGCGCTCGTGGTCCAACTGTCCAATCTCGTCCTGAGAAATGTCGTCGATCAGCATGCGCCGTCGCAATTGCTGCCGGCAAGGCGACTTGCGCCGGACTAGGCGTACTATGCAGCCGGATCGGATCGCAGCGAGATCGTTTCCACACTGCGACCATGATCATGATCGCGGTGGTGAGGGTCGACAGCATCAGCGGCGAGATCTCGCCTGCGAACCAGGCTAGCACGCAGAGTGCGATGATGCCTACCCCGTGCGAGAGTTGAAGGAAGCCGCGAAAGCTGTACTTGAACAGGATCGTTCCGCACAGGAAAAGCAAGGACCACCGATCCCGCTGATCACCGTCTTGAGATCGGAATGACCGCTCGGATGTTTCAGCACGAGTTCGTCCGCCACCGCGGAGACGATGATGCCGGCTACGATCGGCATGTGCAGATAGGTGTAGGCGAGCCGCCCCAGCCTTCCCGGTTCGCTCGACCTTGAGATTTCCTCGGAGCCGGCTTCGGCGCCCTTGTGGAAATAGATCCACCACATCGCGATGCTGCCGGCGAGCACCGAGACAAATGCGCCGACGGTCTCGGTCGACCAGGAAAGCTCGGCGAACGTCGCACCCGTAACGACGATGGATTCACCGAGCGCAACGATGACGAAAAGCGCGCAGCGTTCGGCCATGTGGCCGCCTTCGATCACCCAATCCGCGACCGAGGACGCACCGTATCCGGGAATCCAGAACCGCACCGCCGGCGAAATATATTCGATGACCAGCGCAATCGTCCAAAGCACGAGACGCGATTGGCCTTCCGCCAACCCACCGGCGATCCAGAAGACGGCCGACATCGACAGCCAGGCGGCGATCCGGATTGCATTCATGCGCGACCGCGGCCGCGACGGCGGCGTCGAAACCCCACAGAAAAATCGTTTTGCCGACCTGCATCGCGGCGTAGGCGATGGCAAACCACAATCCGCGCCCCTCAAATGCCGTCGGGATCGAGGTCGACAACACCAGCCCGCCAAGCATCATCGCAAACAGCAGCAGGCGAACCGGGGTCTGTTCAGGATCGAGCCAGTTGGTGATCCAGGAGGTGAAGACCCATACCCACCACACCGCGAGAAACAACAGCGTGACCTGGAATACACCCGACGGAGTGAAGTGAGCGAGCAGCGTGTGCGAAATCTGCGTGACCGCAAAAACGAAAACGAGATCGAAGAACAACTCCACGTAGGTCACGCGGTGGTGCTTGTGCGGCGCGATCGGGCGAAACAACGCGCCGTGCGGATTGTCCGTCATCGATGCCCCGCTGCCGCCCGCCGGGAACTAACCCTCGGATACCCCGGGTCCGCCAGGTACCCCGGGTCCACCAGGTACCGCTGATCCGCCAGGTACGCTAGGTACCCCCGTCTGCAGCGCCAGCGCGTGCAGCACGCCGCCCATCTGTCCCTTGAGCGACTGGTAGACGATCTGATGCTGCTGAACGCGCGACTTGCCGCGGAAGGATTCCGAGATCACGGTCGCGGCGTAGTGGTCGCCGTCGCCTGCGAGATCGCGGATCGTCACCTCGGCATCGGGGATAGCTGCCTTGATCATCGACTCGATATCGTGGGCGTCCATCGGCATCCAGCATGTCTCCGTCAGGTGTTTAGAATCATGGCCCGCTCGCGCGACCGTGACGGCCAAACCTAGCGCGTACGGTCTTCTACGTCACGCCTTGCGGCACTATATTCCCGGTCCAACCGTTTGACACCGTGAGATCCGGTCGCGCCCGATCATTTTCGGACTGGCCGAAACAGAGGCTCAGAACCATGAAACTTCCCGGTCCCGACCATCCGATCATGATTACGGCAAATCCGAAGCGCGTCCGGGTCTCGGCCGGTGGGGTCGTCATCGCCGACACCACCCATGCCCTGACCTTGAAGGAAGCAAGCTATCCGGCGGTGCAATATGTGCCGCGGGAGGACACCAATATGGCGCTGCTGGCCCGCACCGAGCGGACTACGCACTGCCCCTACAAGGGTGATGCGAACTATTTCAGCATCAACGCCAACGGCAAGGGCCTCGAAAATTCGATCTGGACCTATGAAACGCCCTTCCCGGCCATGGCCGAGATCGCCGGCCACCTGGCGTTCTATCCGGACAAGGTGACGATCGAGGAAGTGGCGTAGTCATAAATCCGTGGTGTCAGGCGATTGGGCCTTGCTGAATCGGGTTCCCGGCGGCAAACCTTTGGCCCAAACAGCCTGCCCCCGGAGGCGGCCCATGACGACGATTTCTAACTCGGTTGCGGCTGGCGCGGTTCGCGCTGCGCCGAAGGTCAAGCGGCGCAACGCGGCGATCGACCACGCCGAAGCTTCCTGACGCTTGTCGTGCTGCTGCATCACGCCGTCATCCCCTACACCTATTTCGGGCATACCGATGCCAAGTCGTGGATCGGCTTCGACATGGTCGTGCTCGCCACCGACAGCTTCTTTATGGCGACGTTCTTTTTTCTGTCGGGATTGTTCGTGTGGCCAGGCCTTGTGCACAAGTCGCCCGCCGCCTTTTTGGCGATCGCCTGCTCCGGCTCGGCCTGCCGTTCGTGATCGCCGCGCTCACCGTCATTCCCCTCGCCTATTTCGCGCTTGCGCTACGGCAGAATCCCGGCCTCACCTTTTCCGCCTTCTGGTGGAAGACCGTAACAGCTGGGCCCTGGCAAAGCGGCCCGATCTGGTTCGTCTGGGTGCTGCTGGCCTTCGACCTGACGGCAAGCTTGCTGTATCGGCTGTGGCCAAGGCTTGTCGACCCGATCAACAGGCTGTCGCAGCAGAGTTTCGATCAACCGGCCAAGTTCTTCCTGTTTCTTTTGGCGGTCACGGTCGTCACCTACATTCCCGCACTGCTCTGGTTTGGCCCCAATCGCTGGTTCGAGTTCGGGCCGTTCGACGTCCAGGCCAGCCGCGTGCTGCTCTATGCGTCCTATTTCTTCATCGGCGCCGGTATCGGTGCGGCGCATTTCGACCAGGGCGTACTGAGCGATGACGGACGGTTGGCGAAGAGCAGTTGGGGCTGGCTGGCCGTGACGTTGATCCCTTAGTGCCTGCTCTGGGTGATGATCTACATCAAGCGCGAGATACTGGGTAATCCGGACCCGCAGCCCGACTGGTATCTCGCGATCTACGGTTTCTTTTTCGTCGCCTTCAGTGCGGCGATCCTGTTTACGATCCTTGGGTACTTTCTGAGATCGAAACGCCTTTGGACCGTGCTCGATCGCATGCAGGGCGACGCCTACGGCATGTTCCTCGTGCACTACCCGATTGTGCTATGGCTGCAATACTGGCTGTTCGATTACGACCTGCCCGCCATCGCCAAGGCGACCATCGCGTTCGTGCTGACGGTCGCATTGAGCTGGGCCGTGACGGCAGCGTTGCGGAAGATACCCGGGGCGACGAAGGTGCTTTGAGCCTCGGCACCGTCATTCCGGGGCGATGCGCAGCATCGAACTACAGTGCGCAATTGCGCACCTGAGAATCTCCAGATTCCGGGTCTGGTCCTTCGGACCATCCCGGAATGACGATTAACTATCAGGACGCCTTGCCGCCCATATAGGCCGGCAGCCAGTGCTCGAAGGCGGAGTTAAGCGAGCTCACTGCGACCTCGGCCTCACCCGCAACCGCAATGGCATCGCCGCCGGTGGTGCCGATCCGCGCGCAGGGAACGCCAGCGCCCTTCATTTTCGCCAGCACCAGGCCTGCGTCTGCCGCCGGTACGGTTACGATGTAGCGCGCCTGGTCTTCGCCGAACCAATACGCGTGCGGCACGATCGAGCTGGGGCCGGCCAATAGCTGCGCGCCGATCCCGCTCGCAATGGCCATCTCGGCCAGCGCGATCAGAAGGCCGCCGTCGGAAATGTCATGCACCGCCGTCGCGGTGCCGGCGTGGATCATGCCGCGCACGACGTCGCCGTTGCGCTTTTCGGCTGCGAGATCGACCGGCGGCGGTGCGCCTTCTTCGCGGCTGCAGACATCGCGCAGGTAAACGGACTGTCCGAGCCAGCCTTGGGTGTCGCCGATCAACAGGATGGCTTCCCCTGCCGCCTTGAATGCCAGCGTCGCCGATTTGGTGAAGTCGTCGAGCAGCCCCACGCCGCCGATCGAGGGCGTCGGCAAAATGCCGCGGCCGTTGGTCTCGTTATAGAGCGAGACGTTGCCCGACACGACCGGGAAGTCGAGCACGCGGCAGGCTTCGGAAATACCCTTCAGACAGCCGACGAACTGGCCCATGATCTCGGGCCGTTCCGGATTGCCGAAGTTGAGGTTATCCGTGATCGCGAGCGGCCGGCCGCCGACCGCGGTGATGTTACGCCAGGCTTCCGCCACCGCCTGCTTTCCGCCTTCGAACGGATCGGCCTCGCAATAGCGCGGCGTCACATCGACGGTGAGCGCCAGCCCCTTCGGCCCATCCTCGACACGCACGACCGCCGCATCGCCGCCGGGGCGCTGCACGGTATTGCCGAGGATGACGTGATCATATTGCTCCCACACCCAGCGCTTCGAGCACAGCTCGGGCGTTCCGATCAGCTTCTCCAGCGCTGCCGAAATGCCCAGCGGCGGCGTCACTTCCCGCGCCTGAACCACCGGCAGCGCGGCGGACGCGACATGCGGGCGGTCGTACACCGGCGCCTCGTCGCCCAGTTCCTTGATCGGCAGATCGGCCATGACGTCGCCGCCATGCTTCACCACGAAGCGCTTGCTCGGCGTGGTGTAGCCGACGACGGCAAAATCGAGGCCCCACTTCTTGAAGATCGCTTCGGCCTCTTTTTCCTTCTCGGGCTTGAGCACCATGAGCATGCGCTCCTGACTTTCCGAGAGCATCATCTCATAGGCGCTCATGCCGGTTTCGCGCGTCGGCACCGCATCGAGATCGAGATCGACGCCGAGATCGCCCTTGGCGCCCATCTCGACCGCCGAGCAGGTCAGCCCCGCCGCGCCCATGTCCTGGATCGCGATCACGCAATCGGCTTCCATGATTTCGAGGCAGGCTTCCAGCAGCAGTTTTTCCGCGAAAGGATCGCCGACCTGCACCGTCGGCCGCTTCTCGGCCGAATCGTCGTCGAATTCGGCCGACGCCATCGACGCGCCATGAATGCCGTCACGCCCGGTCTTGGAGCCGAGATAGACGATCGGCATGTTCACGCCCGATGCCGCCGCATAGAAGATCTTGTCGGTCTCGGCGAGGCCAACCGCCATCGCGTTGACCAGGATGTTGCCGTCGTAACGGGTGTGAAAACGCACCTGGCCGCCGACGGTCGGCACGCCAAAGGAATTGCCATAGCCGCCGACGCCGGCGACGACGCCCGACACGAGGTGCCGCGTCTTCGGATGTTCCGGCGCCGAAAGAGAGTGCATTGAGGCACGCGATGGGCCGCGCGCCCATCGTGAACACGTCGCGCAAAATGCCGCCGACGCCGGTGGTCGCGCCCTGATAGGGCTCGATATAGCTCGGATGGTTGTGGCTCTCCATCTTGAACACGACCGCCTGGCCGTCGCCGATATCGATCACGCCGGCGTTCTCGCCCGGCCCCTGGATCACCCAGGGGGCCTTGGTCGGCTAACCCCGCAGATGGATGCGCGAGGATTTGTACGAGCAATGCTCGTTCCACATCGCCGAGAAAATACCGAGTTCGGTGAAACTGGGTACCCGCCCGATCAATTTGAGGATGCGCTCATACTCGTCGGGCTTCAGGCCATGGCTGGCGACGAGTTCGGGGGTGATCTGAGGTTCGTTCATGGGTCTCTTATTAGGAAGATCAAAGGGGCGCGAAAAGGCCTTTTATGGCGCATTTCCGCCCTGTCCAGAGCTTTACGGAGGGGAGCCTTGCGGGATCAGCGTTTGCACATCGTTCCCGGATCGGATTTAAGGGCTGAAACACCCAATTGAAGGGCCATTTTTAGTGAACGAACTACCCAAAAACGCATTTCATCAGCGCCCGGATCTGCACGTCGAAACCGAGGGCGAATTCAGGGCTGGCGCACTTGGACCCGTGACAGTTTCGAGACCCATAACGGGCCATTCTGGCACCGGATGGACGAAAACGGGCAAGTGCAATGCGCGTTCCGGGTCGAGAAAAAGCATCTCAACGGCATGCGCAACGTCCATGGCGGCTGTTTCATGTCATTCGCCGATTATTGCCTGTTCGCAATTGCCTCCTCCGTGCTGCAGGGACCTGGGGTGACGGTATCGTTCTCCTGCGACTTCCTCGACGCTGCGCGCGGGCGAGCTGGTGGAAGGCACAGGCGAAATCACCCGCGCCGGCGGCTCGCTGATCTTCCTCCGCGGCCTGCTGAAGTCAGGCGACCGGCCGCTGTTCACCTATTCCGGCACCATCAAGCGGGTGAAATGGAAGCAGCCTCCGGCCGCGGGCGCCGTTGCCACCTAGTATTCCCTTGGTTCGGCGTGGCTGGCGCGACTATGGGTTGCTGCTCGCGTTGGCGTGCTGCTGGAGTTCGACCTATCCGCTGACCAAGATAGGCCTCGGCTCGATCCCGCCGATCACCTTCATCTCGGCGCGCTCGCTGATCGCAGCGGGCTTCCTGCTGGTGGTCCTGCGGGTGCGCGGAGTGCGGCTTCCGACAAACGCCAAGGCCTGGAAGCTGTTCGCGCAGCAACAGACGATCAATTCGACGTTTCCGTTTCTGTTGATCACGTGGGCGCAGCAATACGTCGCGGCGGCTCCCACGGTGGTACTGGCTTCGACGACGCCCATTTTTGCCTTTCTCATCACTTGGGGCATTACGCGGCACGAACCAGCGACGCTGTTGAAGCTTGTCGGCGCTATTCTCGGCCTTGCCGGGACGGCTGTGATCATCGGCCTCGACGCGCTGAGCACGCTCGACGCCAATATCTTTGCCGAGATCGTCATCCTGCTCGCGACCATATCGTTTGCATGCGCCACGATCTTCGGCCTGCGGCTGACCGACTACGATCCGATGGTGGTGGCCGCGGGCTCGCTCCTGTTCGGTGGGCTGATACTACTGCCGGCGGCACTGATCGTCGATCATCCCTGGACCCTGCGGCCAACGGCCGAGGCGCTGGTCGCCACAGCCGCCATGGGAATATTCTCGAGCGCCTTCGGGCTGATGCTGTTCTACATGTGCCTGTCGCGGCTCGGCACGCTCACCACCAACGCACAAGGCTATCTGCGTATCCCGATCGGCGTCGGCTTGTCGGTGGTGCTGCTCGGCGAATCCGTGCCGCCGAACCTTGCGCTTGGCCTCCTGCTTGTGATGGCTGGCGTCGCCGCCATGACGATTCCGGCCGCGCAGTACCGAAATTGGCTCAGCCGGTTGCGCGGCAAGAACTGAAGGTTCCCTTCCAGCCTCGTTGCGGAATGCACGCCGGCCGACCGCAACACCGTTGCGAAGAAACGGCAACCAACTGTGACTGATCAGGCCGGAACGCGAGCCAGCCGCCTTCGTTGCCCCTAACGCAACAAGAAAAGGAGCAATCATGAAACTCGCGACATTGGCATTGGCAACGGCGCTGGGATTCACAGGCACTTTCGCGTTTGCGCAATCTGGCGGCACGGGCGGAAGTTCGGCCACGGGTGGCACGGCGGCTAGCGGCACGACGACCCCCGGGTCCTCCGCTACCGGAACAACCACCGGCAGTTCGACCAGCAGTAACCCGAACAGTGGCGTGTCAAACGACGCAGGCAGCGCTGCGGCCGGACGGAACAGCGGGCTGAATCCGTCGGGGAACACCCTTCTCAACCCCTCGCCCAGCGGTTCAACCGTGGCGCCGGCCCCTACCGGCAGATAACAAAAAGCCCCGCCGGGCGGGGCTTTCAACAGCGAACGGGATCGCGCGGCCTACTTCGTCTCTTCCAGCAGCTTCCTGTATTTCTCGACGTCGCGCGTCACCAATTGGCCGAGCACTTCAGGCGTATGCTCGTTGGCGTCGGGCGCGACCGTTGAGAGATCGTGAAAACGCTTCTTCACCACCTCGCTCTCGACGGCTGCCTTGGCCGCGGCGTTCAATTTCGCGATGATCGCAGGCGGCGTTCCCTTCGGCGCGAACAGGCCGTTCCATCCTGCGCTTCGAATTCCGGAAGACCCGCTTGCGAAGACGTCGGCAGGTCGGGCAAGGTCGCGAGCCTAACCGTCGAGCCGACGACGAGGCCCCTCACCAATTTGTCGTCGATCGCCTGCGACACCGAGGCGGCCGCGTCGCAGACGCCGTCGATCTGGCCGCCGATCGCATCCGTCAGCGCGGGCGCAGCGCCGCGATAACCGACCAGCGTCATTTCAATGCCGGCGGCCTGTGCGAAGCTTTTACAGATCAGAAAGTTCGAGGAGCCGACGCCGGCGTGTCCAAGATTGATTTTGCCGGGATTTTTCTTCGCGTAGGCGATGAATTCCTGCAGATTCTTGGTAGGGAAATCCTTGCGCAGCGCGATGATGCCGAATGTCTTCGCGACCATGGCGATGGGGACAAAAGAGTCCGGCGTGAACGGCAGCTTCGGATAGATCGTATAGGTCGCGGCACTGGTGCCGGCGTTGCCGATGGCGATGGTGTAACCATCAGGCTCGGCGCGCGCCGCGCGAGCCAGCGCGGTCGGCCTGCCGGCGCCCGCGACATTCTCGATCACGATCGGCTGTCCGAGCGTCTTGGCCATCTCTTCCGCAACCGTGCGCGCGATCACGTCGGAGGTGCCGCCGGCCGCGAACGGCACGATCATGGTGATGGGACGTTTCGGGTAATCCTGCGCATGGGCAGCGGCTGCAAACGACAGCGCCGCGACGGCTGCGAACAGCCATCTGGTCATTTTTATCTTGACGCGTTTCCTTCACGCGAACCGGTTCCCACTTCGCTTGAAAACGCTACGGGCTTCACGCCGCTTTTTCCAGATGCGCGACGAGGCCTGCGAACAGGCCGCGACCGTCGGTGCAGCCCATGATGTCTTCGACGTGGTTTTCCGGATGCGGCATCATGCCGAGCACATTGCCGCGCTCGTTGACGATGCCAGCGATCAAATCGGCGGCGCCATTGATATTGGAATTCTCGTCGACGACGCCGTCAGCCGAGCAATAGCGGTAGAGCACCCGCCCCTCGCCATCGAGCCGCTTCACCGTCTCTTCATCGGCTTCGTAATTGCCCTCGCCATGTGCGATCGGCACGCGAATGATCTGGCCTGCATTGTAGCCGCGCGTGAACGGCGTGTCCGAGCGTTCGACCCGCAGGTGCACGTCCGTGCAGATGAACTTCAGCCGTGCATTGCGCATGAGAACGCCGGGCAGCAGGCCCGCTTCGCACAGAATCTGAAACCCGTTGCAGACGCCGAGCACGAGGCCGCCATCGGCCGCAAACTTACGCACCGCATCCATCACGGGCGCACGCGCCGCGATCGCGCCGCAGCGCAGATAGTCGCCATAGGAAAATCCGCCGGGCACGACAACGAGGTCGGTGCCCTTGGGCAGCGAAGTCTCGGCATGCCAGACCATCGCGGGTTCATGACCCGATGCGAGCTTCAATGCGCGCGCCATGTCGCGCTCGCGATTGATTCCGGGAAAGACGAGGATGGCGGATTTCATGGCGGTTCCGGCTGGAAACGAGATTCGTCGGCTGATCGCCGACCGGACCAGACATAACCATTTGACGCCGGTTTTTCCAGTGCTAGCCTTGCCCAAGGGCCTGCGTCCAAGCCGCGCTCAACAGCATTCGCTCGGGATGGAAACCATGAACGCCCCGTCGCCGGCGACCTCCGCGACCGAACAGATCACCTCCGACGGCGTCGTCGCGGCCGGCGTCTATGTCGACGGCCGCCGCACCGCCAATATTGCCATCGAGGAGGCATCGAACTGGCGCAGCAAACCCGGCCATGTCGTCTGGATCGGTTTGTATGAGCCGGATCTGGCGCTGCTGACCAGCGTGCAGCAGCAGTTCGGCCTGCATGACCTCGCGATCGAGGACGCCAACCACGCGCACCAGCGGCCCAAGATCGAGCAATATGGCGACGCCCTGTTCATCGTGGCGCGGACGGCGCAACTGGGCAAGGGCCGGATCGCATTCGGCGAAACCCATCTGTTCGTCGGCGAAGGCTACCTGGTCTCGGTGCGCCACGGGGCATCGACGTCATATGCGGCGGTGCGCGAACGCTGCGAGAGCTGTCCCCGCGCGCTGGCGCGTGGCGAGGATTATATTCTCTACGCCATCCTCGATTTCATCGTCGACAACTACTCGCCTGTGCTGGACGCGATCCACGAAGAGGTCGAGGAGATCGAAGATTACGTGCTCGCCAATACCATCACGCGGACCCAGGTCGAGCGCCTCTACATGTTGCGGCGGGATCTGCTGCGGCTCCGCAACGCGATCGGGCCGCTTGTGGAAGTCTGCCGCCGGCTCGAACACGACAACCTGCCGATGGTGCGTTCGACCATGCAGCCGTTGTTTCGCGATGTCACCGACCACGTCAGGACCATTCAGGAGCGCACCGATTCAATGCGCGAAGTGCTGGCGTTCGCGTTCGAGGCAAGCCTGCTGGTCGGCCAGGCCCAGGAGACCGCGGTCTCCAAGAAGCTGGCGTCCTGGCTCGCCATCATCGCCGTCCCGACAGCGCTGGCCGGAATCTACGGGATGAATTTCGATCACATGCCGGAGCTGAAATGGCAGTACGGCTACTATGCCGTACTCGGCAGCATGTTGCTCGCCTGCACCGGACTGTACTGGCGATTCCGCCGCGCTGGATGGCTGTGAGCGGCAAAGCCGTCCGCACTGCTATCCGAGAAGCTCGACCCGGTAGTTCTCGATCACGGTGTTCGCCAACAGCTTGTCGGCGGCATCCTTCAATGCCGCCTCGGCCTTGGCCTTGTCCGCGCCTGCAAGTTCGATGTCGAACACCTTGCCCCTGACGCACGCTGGCGACGCCATCGACGCCGAGCGATTTCAGCGCGCCTTCGATGGCCTTGCCCTGCGGATCGAGAATGCCCGACTTCAACGTAACGGTAACGCGTGCCTTCACGGTCTTAACCTCAGCTCTTCACCAGCACCGGGCCGGTACCGGCCGGACGCTCGTTCTCCATCAGGATGCCCAGACGTTTTGCCACTTCGGTGTAGGCCTCCAGCAGGCCGCCGAGGTCCCGACGAAAACGGTCCTTGTCGAGCTTCTCGTTCGACTTGATGTCCCCAGCCGGCATGAGTCGGGCGAGATCTCGTCGGCGACGATGATCCGCATCATCTCGTTCTCGAACAGCCGGCCGCACTCCATCTTGAAATCGACCAGACGGATGCCGATGCCCAGGAACAAGCCGGTGAGGAAGTCGTTGACGCGGATTGCGAGCGCCATGACGTCGTCGATTTCCTGCGGCGTCGCCCAGCCGAACGCGGTGATGTGCTCCTCCGACACCATTGGGTCGTTGAGCTGGTCGTTCTTGTAATAGAACTCGATGATCGAGCGCGGCAGTTGGGTGCCCTCCTCGATGCCGAGGCGCTGCGACAGGGAACCCGCCGCCACGTTCCGCACCACCACTTCCAGCGGCACGATCTCGACCTCGCGAATCAGCTGCTCGCGCATGTTGAGGCGGCGGATAAAATGGGTCGGCACCCCGATGTCGTTGAGGTGCTGAAACAGGTACTCCGAAATCCGGTTGTTGAGGACGCCCTTGCCCTCGATCACCTGGTGTTTCTTGGCATTGAATGCGGTCGCGTCGTCCTTGAAGTGCTGGATCAGGGTTCCCGGCTCCGGACCTTCATACAGGACCTTGGCCTTGCCTTCATAAATGCGGCGTCGACGGCTCATGGGGATGTACCGTGTTTTGTTGAAATCCATGAATTTGGTGTGCTCCGGATGACAAGGGTTTGCGACCACGACGGAGCTGCCGTGAAGGCCAGGTCCTGTACAGACGACCGGAAACAGAACAAGAACTAGCCTGATGGCAACCTATCCGATTGGGCCATCCAGCACAATCGACCCGGCCCGGTTGGGCCCAACTTATACCGATTGCCCTGCGGCTTAACGAACTGTTGTTTTACCGATTCGCCCCCTCTATCTAGGTAGGCGATCGGGCCGCTACAACGCGGCCCCCGTTTACCATTTGGCCGGGATTGGAACCGAAGAAATGACCACTTTCGACAAGCGCGAGGAAGGTTTTGAGAAGAAGTTCGCCCTCGACGAGGAGCAGAAGTTCAAGGCCGAGGTGCGCCGTAACAAGCTGCTCGGTCTTTGGGCAGCCGAGAAACTCGGCATGTCCGGCGACGACGCCAGTGCCTACGCCAAGGAAGTGGTTTCGGCCGATTTCGAGGAAGCCGGCGATCAGGACGTCCAGAACAAGGTGCTGAAGGACTTGACCGCCAAGGGCGTTACCGTCACCGCGCAGGAGCTGCGCGCCAAGATGGACGAACTGATGGCGCAGGCCGCCGCCCAGGTGAAGGCCGGGACGTGACGCGTTGAGTCATTCCGGGGCGTGCGAAGCACGAACCCGGAATCTCGAGATCTCCGGGTCTGGTGCTAACGCACCATCCCGGAATGACGATGAAGACTAGGCCTAACGCGCTGGCGCCCTCGTCTCACGATATTCCTTCCGCACGATCTCCAACAACCGGCGCGCCGCGGCGCTCAAGAATCCGCCGCGGCGCGTGACCGTGACGACGTCGTGGCTCGCCTTGAGATCGCGGACGTCGATGGTGGAGATCGTCCCGTATTTCAGCTCTTCGGCTGCATTGCTCTGCGATAGCAGCGCGATGCCGAGGCCGGCTTCCACCAGGCGCTTCTGCGCGGTCAGGCTGTCGACCGGCGTCCAGTCGATTTCACCCAATCCATGCGTCTGGAACAGCGCAAAGACATGTGAGGCCGTGATTTCGCGCCTTCCCGGCACCACCGGGAATGCAATCCAGCGCTCGCGTCGCAAATCGACGAGCTTCGCCACACGGCTGCCGGCGCGCGGATGATCCGGCGCGCACACCACCTGCAGCCGCTCAGTGAACAGCAATTCGCAGTCGAGGTCGCGCGAGCGGTCGCGGTCATAGCGCAGGCCGATCGTCGCCTCGCCGCGGCGGATCAGGCTGCTGACCTCGGCGCTCGTTGCGGTACGCAGCGTCAATTCGACCTCGGGATGTTCGACCGCGAACCGCTTGAGGATCGCCGACAGCCGGCCGCCGGCGAGCGTGCCGACCACCGCGAGCGCGACCGGACCGGAATTCGGCTTTGCCAGCGCGCGAACCGCATTCTCAGCATCCTGGGCGGCGGCGACCGCCCTCTCGGCATAAGGCACCATTACCCTGCCGGCATCGCTCAGCATGGTGCGCCCCGCGATCCGCTCGAACAGCGGCACGCCGAGTTCCTGCTCCAACAGCGCGATGCGCCGTGATATCGCCGGCTGTGAGCGGTGCAGCGCTTTCGCAGCGCTCGAAATGCCGCCGCGGCGATGAACCGTCAGGAAGGTGTGGAGCGCATCGCTGTCCATGTCAGGTTCATGCAAAAAGCTGATGATACAGGAAGAAATAACAGATTTGGCTGATGCCCGACAAGCCCGCTAGTTTCGCAGCCAGCCGAACCCGGCCAACAAGCCCTAGCGGAGCTACCGATGCGCACACAGATGGAAAAAGCAGAATCGTTTCGCGCACTGCATGCGCGTCCGGGCGCCTTCATCATTCCCAATCCCTGGGACGCCGGCACGGCAAAACTACTCGCGGCAATGGGCTTCGAGGCACTCGCGACCACGAGCCTGGGCCTCGCCAATACCCTCGGTAGCGCTACCGTCAGCCTCGATGCCATCATCGAGAATTGCCGGATGATCGCGGAAGCCACCGACCTGCCCGTCAACGCCGATCTGGAGAATTGCGGCGCGGATGATCCGAAGACCGCGGCGAAAGCAATCGCGCGCGCAGCGGAAGCCGGCGCTGTCGGCGGCTCGATCGAGGATTCAACCGGCGACCCGCGCCGGCCAATCTACGATTTCTCGCTCGCCGTCGAGCGCGTGCAAGCGGCGGTCGAGGCGGCGCGTGCACTCCCTTCCCGTTCACGTTGACCGCGCGCGCCGAGAATCTGCTGCACGGCCGCAACGATCTCGACGATACGATCAAGCGGTTGCAGGCGTTCGAGGCTGTTGGCGCCGACGTTCTGTATTCCCCCGGCGTGCACGATATCGACACCATCCGCACCGTGGTGTCGTCGGTCGGCAAGCCGTTCAATCTGGTGATGGGTTTCGCCGATCCGACGCTGACCGTCGATCAACTTTCCGCCGCAGGCGTCAAACGCATCAGCGTCGGCGGCGCGATGGCGCGCTACGCGCTTGCCGCCTTCTTGAAGAGCGCCCGCGAAATGAAGGATCGGGGCTCGTTTACCTTTGTGCGGGAGATGGCGCCGATCAAGGAAGTGCGGGCCGCGTTCGGGTAATCTCTCATCGTCATTGCGAGCGAAGCGAAG
Organism: Bradyrhizobium sp. TZ2; assembly: GCA_043099345.1. Lineage (GTDB taxonomy): Bacteria > Pseudomonadota > Alphaproteobacteria > Rhizobiales > Xanthobacteraceae > Bradyrhizobium. The sequence continues at coordinate 6,645,766 of CP170752.1, forward strand.
CAATCCATGCCTCCGCACGGAGAAAGATGGATTGCTTCGTCGCTTTGCTCCTCGCAATGACGGAAGGAGCTATTCCTCCTTAAAACCGTATTCCGGCACGTTGCCGCTGGCGCCGTAATATTTGTACGGCAGGAACTTGCCGGACATCGTGATCTTGACCCGGTCGCCCTTGGGATTGACGACGCGCTCCATCGCCATGTCGAAATCGATCGCCGACATGATGCCGTCGCCGAACTCTTCCTCGATCAACGCCTTCCAGGCCGGGCCGTTGACCATCACCATTTCGTAGAAGCGGTAGATCAGCGGATCGGTCGGCGGCATCGGCGTGCCGGTGCCGCGCATCGGCACTTCGTTGAGCATCGCCACTTCCGATTTCGACAGGCCGAACAGCTCGCCGGCATTGGCCGCCTGCGGTTTTGTCAGCTTCATCTGGCCCATGATGGCGCCGACGATCAGCACCTCCGAATAGCCGCCGATCTTTTCGCAGATGTGTTTCCAGCTCCAGCCCTTCTCGCGCTTGATGTCGAGCAGCTTTTCGGTGAGGTCTTCCCGTCTCATATGGCTCTCCTTCTAATTCTAACCCGTCATGCCCGGCCTTGTGCCGGGCATCCACGTCTTTGCTGGTCTGTCTAGGAAGACGTGGATGGCCGGGCCAAGCCCGGCCATGACGCCTGTATTGAATCCTCTGCTTCTGACGCAATGATGAGTTCCGGTTTGCCCGGCCGCACCGTCGGCACGTTGCGTGGATCGTGATCCGTCGTCGTCGCGGTGAAGGTCTTGCTGCGGCTGACCAGGAAATCGACAATGTGATTGCGCAGCGCGTAGTAATAGGGGTGGCGGTGCAGATCGATGCGGCCGCGATCCTTCGGCAGCGGATTTTCAACGATCTCGGCCAGCACTGCGCCCGGACCGTTGGTCATCAGAAAAATCTTGTCGGCGAGATAGATCGCTTCATCGACGTCATGGGTGATCATGAAGGCGGTCTGCCCGGTCTCGAGACAAATCCGGCGGACCTCGTCCTGCAGCGTGCCGCGCGTCAACGCATCCAGCGCCGAGAACGGCTCGTCCATCAGCATGATCTTCGGCGTGATCGAGAGCGCGCGGGCAATGCCGACGCGCTGCTTCATGCCGCCAGACAGTTCCGACGGCCGCTTGTGTTCGGAGCCGGTCAATCCGACCAGATCGATGAAGGTCTGCGCGTGCGCTTTCACTTTGGCGCGGTCCCAGTTGCGCCATTTCGAGGTCACGGCGTAGGCGACGTTGCCGAGCACCGTGCGCCACGGCAGCAGCGCATGGCTCTGGAAGATCACGGCGCGATCGAGGCTGGTGCCCTCGATCGCCTGCCCGTCGACGATAACAGCGCCCTCGCTCGGCTGATCGAGGCCGGCCAGGATGTTCAGCACGGTGGTCTTGCCACAGCCGGAGTGGCCGATCACGCAGCCGAATTCGCCGCGCCCCATCGACAGCCACAGGTTCTCGAACACCGTGGTCGCCGTACCATCCGCGCCGGGATAGCGCCGCGCAATCGCTTCGATGGAAATGAATTTGTCGGTCATGGCGCTATTCCGGGAAAGTGACCATGCGCGTGAACCGCGCCAGGATCTGGTCGAGCAGCATGCCGACGATCCCGATCATGAGGATCGCGATGATGACATTGGTGATGGAGAGGTTGTTCCACTCGTTCCAGACGAAGTAGCCGATGCCGGTGCCGCCAACGAGCATTTCAGCCGCCACGATCACGAGCCAGGCGATGCCGATCGAAATCCGCATGCCCGTCAGAATCGTCGGCGCCGCGGCCGGCAGGATTACCGTGAAGGCCCGCCTGACGGTTCCCACTTCGAGCGTACGCGCGACATTGATCCATTCCTTGCGCACGGCGGCAACACCGAACGCGGTGTTGAGCAGCATCGGCCAGACCGAGCAGATGAAGATTACGAAGATCGCGGAAATGCTGGAATCCTTGATGGTGTAGAGCGCGAGCGGCATCCAGGCGAGCGGCGAGATCGGCTTCAGCACCTGGATGAACGGATCGAGCGCCTTGTTGATCAAGGGCGACATGCCGATCAGGAATCCGAGCGGAATGGCGACGATCACCGCAAGGAAATAGCCGAAGCCGACGCGCGCGATGGAATAGCCGAGCTGGATACCGAGGCCCTTGTCGTTCGGACCATTATCGTAAAACGGCTGCTTCAGGTGCTCCCACAATTTCGCGCCGACATCGAGCGGACCCGGCATCGCCGACTTGCCGGCGGTCGCGGTCAGTCCCATCAGCCTGGCGTATTCCGGCGTCATGTTGGCGACGGCGCCCGTCGAACGCGTGGCGAGGTGCCAAATGCCGAGGAACGCGGCGAACAGCACGATCGAAACGACGGCTGCGCGGAAACGAAGAGATGATGTCATGGCTGCGATCTCCGTGTCCCGGGCGCGGCGCAGCACGAAGCGAAGCGAAGTGGTGCTCCGCAGAACCGGGACCCACCGCGTGTGAGGCGGTCCCGGCTCAGCAATGCACCGCTACGCACGTCGTGCTGCGCGCTGCATTGCATCCGGGACACCAGAGCATCGCTCATCACGACGCCTTCCGGATCTTGAAGCTCTTGAGGTAATCCTCCGGCTTGTCAGGGTCGAACGTCTTGCCCATCACCGCGAAACTCTTGGTCGTGGTGGTGGGTGGCGTCAGTCCGGCATCCTTCATCAGCCTGGTGGCGTCGGTAGCGAGATAGACCTGCGCGGCAATACCGGCATAGTCGATGTCACCCTTGACCTGACCCCAGCGTTTCATCTGGGTCATGATCCAGACGGCAAAGGATTGCCACGGGAACGGATCGAAATCGACGCGGTTCGGCTGCTTGACGATGTTGCCCAGGCCGTCGGCGAAGGTGCCGGTCAAAATCTGTTCCAGCACGATCTGCGGCTGGTTGAGATAGTTGGCAGGCGCGATAGCCTCCGCGATCTGCTTGCGGTTTTCGGCCTTGTGCGCGAACGCGGTGGCCTCGATGATCGATTTGAGCAATGCGCCATAGGTGTTCGGCATCGAGGTGATAAATTCCTTCGACGCGGCGAAGGCGCAGCACGGGTGCCCTTCCCAGATATCCTTGGTCAGGATGTGAATGAAGCCTACGCCGTCATAGACCGCTCGCTGGTTCATCGGATCCGGGCCGAGATACCCGTCGATGTTGTCGGCGCGCAGGTTGGCGACCATTTCCGGCGGCGGCACCGCGCGGATCTGTACGTCGACATCGGGGTCGAGCCCATGCTCGGCGAGATAGTAGCGCAGCAGGTAGTTGTGCATCGAGTAGTCGAACGGCACGGCGAATTTGAAACCCTTCCAGTCCTTCGGGTCGCGCCTGTCCTTGTGCTTCATGGCAAGCGTGATCGCCTGGCCGTTGATGTTTTCAACCGCCGGCATGGTGTAGGGCAACGGATTGGAGCCGACTCCCATGGTGATGGCGAGCGGCATCGGCGACAACATGTGGGCGGCGTCGTATTCCTTGTTGATGGTCTTGTCGCGAATGACAGCCCAGCCGGCGGTCTTGATGACTTCGACGTTCAGGCCATTCTTGGCGTAGAACCCCATCGGCGCCGCCATGATGATCGGCGTGGCGCAGGTAATCGGGATGAAGCCGACCTTGAGGTCTTTCTTCTCGAGCGGCCCGCCTTGCGCGAAGGCTTCCGTTGCGGTCTTGAGCGGAAAGAATTGCGACAGCGCCGCTGCGGCCGTCGCCGCGCCCACGGATTTCAGAAATGCGCGACGTGCGACATCCCTGGGAAACATCGCGCGCATCACGGCGGAGGCGACCACGCCCTCGTAACGCTTTTGCTCGCTTTCGATTGCGGACTGGATCTGCAACTGGGCCGCGGCCTGATGTTCGGCTTCGCTGACGTGCTGGCCGCAGCTGCAGCCGCCTGAATGCAGGTTACGGCTGGGATCGAACGGGTTGTCGAAAGTGGACATGAAACCTCCTGCCTGACGCCGGGAAGCATGCAGCAAGGAGTGTGCCAGCTCGAAAAACGGGCAATTGCGCAACAAATACAGAAGATGCAGCGGTTATTTGGCCACTACGAAAAATCGTGATACACGAAAATTCGTAGAGCAATTACGAATTTTCGGAGTCCCAGGGTGCTCGAAGCCTTACCTCAATCCGGCGCGGCCGGGCGCGATACCGAACTGCATGCGCTTGCCTTCGAGTACCTGGTTGAACCGGCGCTGCTGCTCGACCCCCACCTGGACCAGATTGTCGATGCCAATCCGGCCGCCTGCGTCCTGCTCGGCTACGACAGGACATTGCTGCGAGCCACCAGGATCAGCGAACTGCATGCCGGACAGGTGCAGGCCTTGATCGTCTTCACGCAGGCGGTGCTCCACAAGGGCACCTACTGGACCAATGCCCTGACGCCGCGCCACGCGACCGGGCAGCCATTACGGCTGGAATATTCCGGCTCGCTGGTGCCGCATGGCGAACGCTCGCTGATGCTGCTGACCATGAGCGATCTCGAACAACGCCGTCGCCGCTATGTCGACGCCACGGCCGAGGACCATATGCGCGGCGGGCTTGCCGCCTGGCAACGCGTCGAGCGGGTGTTTCAGGATATCGAGCGGGAAAACCAGCTGATCCTGCGCGCCGCAGGCGAAGGCATCTACGGCGTCAATGCAGAGGGCAAGACGACCTTCGTCAATCCCGCGGCAGAACGCATGCTGGGCTGGGCCGCCGAGGAGCTGGTCGGCAAGGCCATTCATCCGATCGTTCATCACAGCCACCACGACGGCAGCCATTATCCGGACGAGGATTGCCCGATCTACGCCGCGTTTCGCGACGGCGCCGTGCATAACGTGGATGGCGAAGTGTTCTGGCGGAAGGACGGCACGCCGGTATGGGTGGAATATACGTCGACGCCGATCAGGGACCGCAGCATGGTGGTCGGGGCTGTGATCGTGTTTCGCGACGTCAGCCAGCGGCGCGAGGCTGACGAGAAGCTGCACGCTGCGCTTGCCGAGGTCGACCGGCTGCGCGAACGCCTGGAACTGGAAAACGCCTATCTTCAGGAAGAAATCCGCATCGAAACCAATCCGCGCGGAATCATCGGCCAAAGCGAGGCGATCCAGAAGACGCTGCGTCAGGTCAAGCTGGTGGCGCCGACGGCCGCGACCGTCATGATCACCGGCGAGTCAGGCACCGGCAAGGAGCTGATTGCGCGTGCGATTCATGAAGCATCTAGCCGCAGCGACCGGCCATTGATCCGGGTCAATTGCGCGGCAATTCCACGCGAGCTGTTCGAGAGCGAGTTCTTCGGTCACGCCAAGGGCGCCTTCACCGGCGCGATCCGCGATCGCATCGGCCGGTTCGAGCTGGCGGACGGCGGCACGCTCTTTCTCGACGAAGTCGGGGAGATTCCGCTGGAGTTGCAGGGCAAGCTGCTTCGCGTCCTGCAGGAAGGAAATTTCGAGCGCGTCGGCGAGGAACGCACGCGTTCGGTGGATGTGCGCGTGATCGCCGCGACCAACCGTGATCTCAAGCTGGAAGTGCAGCGCGGCCGGTTTCGCGAGGATCTCTATTTTCGTCTCAATGTATTTCCGGTCGAGTCCGTCCCCTTGCGCGACCGCCGCGAGGATATCCCGCTCCTGGCCCAGCACTTCCTGATGAACGAAAGCAAGGCGCTGAAGTCCAGCCTCCGGCTGTCCGAAGGCGATGCACGGCGCCTGTCGCGCTACGATTGGCCCGGCAACGTCCGCGAATTGCAGAACGTGATCGAGCGCGCCGCGATTCTCGCGCATAATGGACGGCTGCGGATCGATCTGCCGGATGCACTTGTGCCGCACGCCCCCTCCGGTCCCGGCCGCCAGAAGGCCGAACCGAAACCGGCGGTCATGACATCGGCCGAAATGCGCGATCACGAACGCGCCAACATTCTGGCTGCGCTTGATGCCTGCAACGGCAAGGTGTTCGGCCGGAACGGCGCTGCCGAACTGCTCGATATCAGGCCGACAACGCTGGCGTCGCGCATGAAGTCGCTCGGCCTTGCGCCTGCCCGCTCAAGACGAGCGGAGGCGTGAGGCAGCGTCAGGCTAGGACGACTTTCGGATCTTGAAGCTTGCGAGATAATCGTCAGGCTTCGCCGGATCGAATGTCTTTCCCATCACGGAGAAGGATTTGTACGGCGTCGCCGGCGGCGACAGGCCCATCTCCTTCATGACCTTGGCCGTATCGGTTGCGAGGAAGACCTGCTCCGCCACTTGCTTGTAGTCGACGTCGCCCTTAATCTGGCCCCAGCGCTTCATCTGGGTCAGCATCCAGACCGCAAAGGACTGCCAGGGGAACGGATCGAAATCGACGCGTTTGGCGTCGGTTTTGACGCCGCCCAACCCGTCCGCATAGGTCCCGGTCAGCTACCTGCTCCAGCACCGTGACCGGCGCATTGATGTAGTTCGCCGGCGCGATCGCCTTCGCGATCTGTTTGCGGTTCTCGGCCTTCGATGCGTAGGCCGTCGCATCGACGATCGCCCGTGTCAGCGCCGCAAAACTGTTGGGCGACTGCGTGATGAATTCCCGGCTTGCCGCGAAGGTGCAGCAGGGATGACCGTCCCAGATTTCCTTGGACAGGATGTGCAGGAAGCCCACGCCGTCATAGATCGCCCGCTGACAGATGTTGTCGGGCGCGAGGAAGCCATCGATGTTGTCGGCGCGGAGATTGGCGACCATCTCCGGCGGCGGCACTGAACGGAGCTGCACGTCCGTATCGGGATCGAGGCCGTGCTCGGCGAGGTAATACCGCAGCAGGTAGTTGTGCATGGAATAGTCGAACGGAATGGCGAACTTCATGCCCTTCCAGTCCACAGGGTTGCGTTTGTCCTTGTGCTTCATGGCGAGGGTTATGCCCTGCCCGTTGATATTCTCGATCGCGGGCACCGCAAACGGGATCGCATTCGAGCCAAGCCCCAGCGAGATCGCGATCGGCATCGGCGCCAGCATATGGGCCGCGTCGTATTCCTTGTTGATGGTCTTGTCGCGAACGACCGCCCAGCCTGCGGTCTTCACGACCTCGACGTTGAGGCCCTGCCTGGAATAAAGCCCAGCGGCGCTGCCATGATGATCGGAGTTGCGCAGGTGATCGGGATGAAGCCGACTTTGAGGTCCTTCTTCTCCGGTGCGCCCGCCTGCGCGAAGACCTCGGTCGCAGTCTGAAGCGGGAAGAATTGCGAGATCGCGGCGAGCGCAGTCGAAGCACCTACCGATTTCAGGAAGGCGCGGCGCGAGACGTCCTCTGGAAATATTGCCCGCACAACGGTAGAGGCGACCACGCCCTCATATCGCTTCTCCTCGCTCTGGACCGGCTCACAGCGCAATGCCAACGTTGCATGGTCGTGCTCGGCTGTGGAGCGATGCTGACCGCAGATGCAGCCTGCACGCGAGAGTTTGCGATCGGAGTCGAATGGATCATCGAACGTGGACATGCTGCCCCCTTTTTTGCACCATCACAGCCGCAACCCGTTCGCCGTGATCCGGTCAATTCGCTGCCGACCCGGCCTTCGCCAGCCGGGCCGTCAGCAACAAGCAGATCTATGCCGCCTTGACTGTTATCCGGGCATCTGTCGGCAAGCCCTCCTCGATTGGCAGCGAGGGATCGCGCGACCATTCGTTCCAGGAGCCGAAATACATCCGGACATCCTTCACGCCGGCGTTCTTCAGCGCGAGGAATGTGTTCGAGGCCCGCGCGCCCTTGAAGCAATAGAGATAGACCGGCGTGTTTTGCGTGATGCCGACGGTGGCGCACTCCGCCAGTATCTCGTTTTTGGACTTGAAGCGCGGCCCTTCCGCCGTCGGCTTCATCATGCGGTACCATTCGAGCCAGACGGCGCCGGGGATGCGTCCCTTGCGCGGGCAGAAATCCTTCCCATAAGGAGAAGAGCTTTCGCCGATCCACTCGTCGATGTCGCGGACGTCGAGCAGCGCGATGCCGGGCTTACCGACGGCCGCGAGCATGGTCTTGGCGTCGATCAGGATGTCGCCGGCCTCGGGCAGAACCGAGAACGACGCCTTGACCGGCGACGGCACCTCCTTGGTCACCGGCAGGCCAGCGGCCGCCCAGGCGTCGTAGCCGCCATGCAGCACCTTGACCTTGGGATAGCCAAGCATGGTCAGCAGGTAGTAGCCGCGGCAGGATTGACCGAAGCCGGAGTTCATCGATTGCTCGTAAATGACAGCGGTTTCCTTGCCGGACAATCCGGCGGCGCCGAACGCGTCAGCAAATTTCGTTTTCAGTTCCTGCATGCCTTCCGGCGTCGAGGTCGCAAGGTAGGTGAAAATTTCATGGACGTTGACGGCGTTGGGGAGATGCCCCGCGCTGTACGCCTCGGGATTGCGGGTGTCGATGACGACACCCGACTCCGTCTTGAGAAATTCCGCGAGTTCGCCGGCAGAGATCAGAACGTCCGTCATGGCAGGCCTCTCCTGTTTTGTGGTTGCTGGTTGGGTCGATCGGAAATCCCTCAATGCTCGTCACCGGCCAGCATCTTGCGAAGCTGCTTGGTGGCCGGCGTCACGATGGCGACGAAATAGGCTTCGCGAAGCCTGCGCTGGGCGCGATGGCTTTTGAGGTAACCGCGCGCGCCGCAATGGAGCATCGCCGCATGCGCGGCCGCGACACTGGCGTCGCCGGCGCGCAGCCGAAGCGCAATTACGCGCCGCCAGTAGCTGTCGTCGGCGTTGTAGGGATCGCGCGCGAGCGCCATCGTCTCCCTCTCGAATTCGGCATGGAGCTCGCGGAACTGAACCGGCTGCTGCGGCAGATAGCGGTTGACGTGGCCGAGCGGCGGCTCGACCTCGTCCATGATCTGGATGCAATCCTTGATCAGGCCGAGCGCCATGCCGGCCTGCAGCAGGATGAAGCCGGCGCGGATCTTCTTGACGAAAGGTCCCGCCGATTCGGCCAGGATGAGTTCGTCCGGCACGAAGACATCGCGGAACTGCACGCCATAGGTGCCCGTGCCGTCCATCGCGAGGAACGGTTTGCACGGTTGCAGGGTGATCGCGGGATTGGAGCAATCGGCAAGAAACATCACGATGCCGCCGGGCTCATCCGCGCGCTCGAAGATCGTGCCGAAGAAGTGGTCGGCGCCCAGATTCGACACCCAGGGCAGCGCGCCGCGCACGGCATAACCGCCCTCGACCTTACGGCCCTTCAATTTCAGTTTCTCGATGCCGAAGAAGCTTTTCATCGGGTTGGACAGCCCGGTGCCCCCAGAATCTCACCGCTCGCGAACTTGTCAGCGAATTTGGCGACGAGCTTCGGGTTGGTCGAATTCGACGCGTACCAGACCAGCGTGTTCTGGCACCACGCCATGAAGGCGGTCCCGCCGCAGACTTCACCGATCGCCGCAATCGATTGAATGGCGCAGCGCAGATCGGCTGCGCCATTCGCTGGTTGGTGGCTTCCCCATGCGCCGGCTTCGCCGAGACGCCTTAGCAGCGCATCGGGATAGACCGTGCCTTCATCGATCTCGCCCGCCAGGGGTGCGAGTTCATTGCGCGCGATGACCGCGACCTCGTCGGCGATTGATGCCGATGGGAGATCGTCTACCGCGAGCCGGGATATCGCCAATGAACCCATGAGACCCTCCGCACCCCAAAGCTTGTTGTGGACTTTACGCGCTGACTTCTAGATTGACCGGGCGAGTGAAGGTGTTGGCGACCGGCGACCACTGCTTGACGTGAGCCACCAGCGCATCGATCTCGGCCTGGGGGACGCTCTCGCATTCCATGTCGACCTTGACCCGCACATCGGTGAAGCCGACCGGCTTCTCGCTGACGTCGCCGGTGCCCCAGACGGCGGTGATGTTGAGATCACCCTCGAGTTCGAGTTCGAGCTTGTTGACGATCCAGCCGCGGTGAACGGCGTTGGCGTGCAACCCGACGGCAAGGCATGAGCCTAGCGCGGCCAATGATGCTTCCGACGGATTGGGCGCGGTGTCGTCGCCCAGCAGTCCCGGAGGCTCGTCGACGATATAGGGCGCGAGGTTGCGGATGTAGTTGGCGTGACGGAACTTGCCTTCTGCCACCGTCTTGCACTTCAAGGTCTTGATGACCTTCGGATTGGCCTTGCCGTTGGCGATGAGCTGTTCAAGCCCATTCTTGTCGATCGGGGCCAGACAGCCTGTGAGCACTGTTTTTTGAGCGACCGCGGTCATCATTTCTCTCCCTAGGGGTAGGATACCGAACGGTCTGTTTCCTGCACGAAGCGTGCCAGACGCGGCCAAAGTGAAAAGCCGAACTTCTCTCGCCGCTTAGCAATGTGCACGGAAATTAATCAGTGCCGCTTTGCACAACGCCGATGCAGTCGCTGCCTCGCCGCGATTATTTTGCGCGCATAAAAGATGCGACTTGATGATTTTACGGCGGTCCGATTAACTGCGGCGCATGGGCAAATCAGCTTCGAAGAAAAAATCGGCGGCGGCGATTGCCGCACGCGATGATGAATCGGCGCGCGGGCGCCTGCTCAATGCAGCGACGCATCTGTTCTGCAAGAACGGCATCAACGCCACCGGCATCGACGCCATCATCAACGAAGCCGGCACCGCGAAGACCACGCTCTACAAATTGTTCGGATCGAAGACCAACCTCGTCAACGCCGTGCTGGAAAGCGAAGGCAAACAGTGGCGCGAATGGTTCATCGGCACGATGGAAGATGGCGGCGGTGACGCGCAGGCGAAACTGACGCGGATATTTCCGGCGCTGAAGCGCTGGTTCGCCGAGGAGCGCTTTTACGGCTGCCCCTTCATCAATGCGGTCGCCGAGCACGACAAGGACGCCAAGCAGTTCCGCGCCATCGCGATGCGCCACAAGAAGGTGGTGCTGTCACATATCGAAAAGCTCGCCGGTGAAATGGGCGCGGCCGAGCCGCTAGTGCTCGCCCATCAGCTCGCATTGTTGATCGACGGCGCCATCGTCGCCGCCATGGTTTCACGCGACCCCGGCGTCGCCGACACCGCAGGCCTTGCCGCGAGCAATCTGTTCGGGCCGTCAAAAGTGAGGAAGCCGAAGCGAGCTCGTAACCCTGCAGAGCTCGTCGCAGTCTAGGACACCAGCGGTGACGAGGTCGCCGATCGAGCTACAGGGACGTGGGAGCCGTGACGACCAGGCTGCGCGCGAGGACAACCCCACCGGACACGATCAGGCCGACGCCGGCGGCGCGGCTGACCCATGGGCTGCGAGGCAGCAGCTTCTCGAACCCGACATAGATCGCGACCGCGGCGATCCAGACCAGATTCATCACGCCGCTGACGAACAGCAGCCCCATCAGAAACCAGCAACAGCCGACGCAGTAGCTGCCGTGCCGCAAGCCCATGCGCAGAGCGCCCATCGCACCTGGTTGCCAGTATCGGCTCAGGAAGAATACCGGACTCTGGCAGTAGCGAAGGCAGGCGCGCTTGATCGGCGTCAGCTGATAAAGCCCCGCGGCAAGCAGAATGATCCCGGCGAGCATGGTGCTGCTGCTAGCCATCATGCCGGACAGCAGCCCGGCCTGGTCAAGTGCCCACTGCACCGCGACCGCGACCAGACTGAAGCCTGCCCATATCGCGAGATAGCCAACGAGAAAAGAGCCAGGCTGAAGCGAACGGGCTGTCCGCCGACGCCTGCCTGCGCTTGATCGTCGTGAACAGCAGGACCATGGGCGCAGCACTGGGCGCCATCATCGCGATCATCATCACCCACCACATCGCAAACATCAGCGATGCCTGCGCGGGCGACCACGGCATGGGGTCCATCGGCATCTCCGCCATGCTCATGTCGATGCCGGCGCCGGCGATCAAGTAGCTCCAGGACAGCGCGACCACGCCAGCTATTCCAATCGCAACGATCAGGCGGTCGCGGCGCAGGGCTTGTTCGAGCGCCGAGGTCCCGGTCATGGACTTTACCTCCGCTACCGAACGGCGCATCGAAAGGCTGTCTCCAGTGCCGCGCTAGGCTGCCACACCCTCGGGTGTCTGGACCACGTTCGCCAGCGAGCTATGGGTGCCTTCGGTTTCGAACTTGATCGCGCCGGTTGAGCGGATGTTGGCCGAGGCAATCTCGGCTGCCTTGTGCTCGAAGCCCTCCGGCATCACGACTTGAATGCGGTGCGGCGCGCCCGTCACCGGATTCTTGATCGGCTCGACCTCGGTCTCAAGTACGCCCTTCGCGACGACACGCGCCACGCGTCCATTCTTGTCGAATGAGAACTCGAAGGGCACAAACAATGGTTCATGCATTTTGGTCACGATCAGGCTGAGGATCTGGAACAGGGTGCCTTCGGCGGAGTGCTTGCCTGACATGATGTTGAAGAGCGCTTCGCGTTGTTCAGGTGTGGCGCGCTCGTCGATGATCGGCTGCAGTTGGCCGTTGCCCTCATGCAGCGCGCCGGGGAAATCAACGGTCGCCGCAAAGACAAGACCATCAAGCTTGGTCTTTTCGAAATGCCCGTTGGTGATCCTCATGCCAACCATGCCTTTGCACGAACCGTGGGTCGGCAGCGCATTGAAATCGCAGGGACAGCCAAACGCGCAATTGCAGTTCTTGATCCATTCGCCTTCGAGACGCCAGTCAGATGTAGCCATCGCACACCTCCCGTTGCGTTATCGATTGGACTGCAGCCGCTTGGCACGCTTGCCGGTGTCAAATGCGCGATCGATGCGGGCGGGGTCGCGGTCAATGCATCGGCGCCGTGGCAATTGGCGTTTTGCGACTTGCTGTCCTAGCACGGCAAGCCTACCCGGTTTGTGAGCGGTTGGACAGGGAGCGCCGGCGGCCCGTCTTGAAGGTGAAACGCTAGAGGCGTCAAACTAGCCGCGTTCGAGCAGGCTCGCCTCCAGCCGCCCCAGTTCCGCTGCCAGATCACACTCGACATCGGCGACCCGCATCTCGATCACGCGGTAGTCGCGCGCCTCCAGCCAGGCCTTCCGGGCGGCGCGGTCGGCGACGATGGCGTCAGACTCGTTCGGGTTGACCAACTCGATCGCGAGCCGGTGCACGAAAGAGACAAAATCGGGGATATGACGGCCGACTGGGGTCTGTCGCTTGAACTGCCCCGCGAAGCGGCGGTCGCGAGTCCAGGGCCTGCCACAGGATCCGCTCAGCATCGGTCGGGTTACGCCGCAGCAGCCGCGCCAGCCCGCGCACGGTGCTGCTGTCGCCGGGTACCGCCGGGCCCTGCCCGTGCTCGGCAAGCAGTGCCCGCAGCCGCGTTGCCTGCTCTCCGTCGAGCACGCCCCCTTGGCCGGCCCCTTGCGCCCTTCCGCGATCGCCATCACCACCCCGTGCAGGGTGTGCATGTCCTGCTTGGTCGGGTCCATCCGGGTGAAGATGTTGCGCAAATTGACCAGCATGGTCTCCCGCTTCTCGCGCGGGCGCAGGAATTCGACCTTGTCGAGTTCCCGGACCAGATTGTCGAAGAAGGCCTGCATCTGGTGCTGAGAGGCCGGCTCGGACCGTTCCGGCATCGCGAACGGCAAGGCGCCGCCGGTCGACAGCTTGAACCACTCGTAGCCGATCAGCAGCACCGCCTGTGCCAGATTGAGGGAAGCGAAGCCGGGGTTGACCGGGAAGGTGATAATCCGGTTGGCGAGCGCGACCTCTTCGTTCTGGAGGCCGTAGCGCTCCCGGCCAAACAGGATACCGGCCCCGCCGCCGCTCGCGACATGGGCCACGATTTGGCCCGCCGCCTCTGCCGGCGCGACCACGCGCTTGGCCTGGTCATGGGCTCGCGCCGTGGTGGCAAACAGCAGGGAGAGATCGGCAACCGCCTGCTCGACCGTGTCGAATAACTGGGCCTGTTCCAGAATCTGGTCGGCGCCGGCTGCCGCCCGCTGCGCGGCGATGTTTGGCCAGCCATCGCGCGGATTGACTATTCTCAGGCGGGAAAGCGCGAAGTTGCCCATGGCACGCGCGGCCATGCCGATATTCTCGCCGAGCTGCGGCTCGACAAGGATCACAACAGGTCCGGCTAAGTCCAAACCGGACTTGGTTTTATCGGTGCCCGAGCCGGACATTGTCACTTCACTTTCTGATTCAAGTGCCGAAGTTGATTCGAACCCTGAAGATTTTGAATCAGGACGCAAAGCAGCGCACGATTCAAAACTTCATCACTGCCCGGAAGGTGGCCGGAATTCGCAAGCCTGCCAGTCGGGTTAGTAGCGTTTCCGCCAGCTCACTCAAAGCCTCAATGAGGCTTCATCCTGACGCCGGGGCTTGCGCGCGTTCTACTTTCGGATAGGTTACCAACCACAAACAAAGCGAAGCTGCAAACGAACCCGAAAGCCGGTTCAGGAGGGTCAAGCGGCTCGCGTATCCCGCCCAAGTCATCGCAGCGCTCACGGTTAGATAGCACGCCCGCCGAGGCGTCCGCAGCCGACGTCCACGGCCGCTTAGCAGCGCCGCCCTAGGCGCATCAATGAAAGGTCCTAGCCGCTTGAAGCTTCAAGAAGAGGCTGTACCAGCTCGCGGTTGCAGATACACTCCCAGTAACGGGACAAGGAAGAACTGATTGTCCGATCCCGAAAAGGAGCAGGAGCTTGCAGAGCTGCAGCAGCTTGCGGAGCTGCAGCAGGGTGCTGAGCTGCGTGCCATAAGGAAGCGTCGCGAAGAACAGCGGCACAAGACCCGAGCGATTATCGCCGCGATAATTGGACTGATGTTCTATGCGCTTTACTATTGGCTGGTCCACAAATGAGCAGCCCCCACTCCGATGATCTGAGGTCAAAGAATTCTTTCTCCGGCCGATTTTCCTCTCCCGCACAGCATCCCCCGACCGTTCAGACCCAGTGGTCGCGCTGCATGTCATCTGCGGCCTGCTCGTGACTTGGTACGTGGTGGCGGGCTCAGCCACCCAGGCTGCATTCTAATCTAAAGAATGAGCTGAAAGTGCATACCGGCTTGGCTTTCGCCCGCCGGTTTGCAGTGCTATAGGCCGCGTATAATCACTCCATCCCGCCTAAACGCGCGGTTTTCCGAGAAAAGGCCCTCTCCATCATGGCAAAAATCAAGGTGACCAACCCCGTCGTCGAACTCGATGGCGACGAGATGACCCGGATCATCTGGCAGTACATCAAGGACAAGCTGATCAACCCGTTCCTCGATATCAACCTGATGTATTTCGACCTCGGGATGGAATACCGCGACAAGACCAACGACCAGGTCACGATCGACGCCGCCAACGCCATCAAGAAGGTCGGCGTCGGCGTCAAATGCGCCACCATCACCCCCGACGAGGCCCGGGTGAAGGAATTCGGCCTGAAGGAAATGTGGAAGTCGCCAAACGGCACCATCCGCAACATCCTCGGCGGCGTGATCTTCCGCGAGCCGATCATCTGCAAGAACGTGCCGCGGCTGGTTCCCGGCTGGACCAAGCCGATCATCATCGGCCGCCACGCCTATGGCGACCAGTACCGCGCCACCGACATCAAGTTCCCCGGCAAGGGCACGCTGACGATGAAATTCGTCGGCGAGGACGGCACCGTGATCGAGCGCGAGGTGTTCAAGTCGCCCGGCAGCGGCGTCGCCATGAGCATGTACAATCTCGACGACTCGATCCGGGATTTTGCGCGGGCCTCGCTGACCTACGGCCTCAGACGCGGCTATCCCGTCTATCTCTCGACCAAGAACACCATCATGAAAGTCTATGATGGTCGCTTCAAGGACATCTTCGAGGAAGTCTACGAGAAGGACTTCAAGAAGGATTTCGAGGCCAAGCGCCTGACCTACGAACATCGCCTGATCGACGACATGGTGGCCTCGGCGCTGAAGTGGTCCGGCGGCTATGTCTGGGCCTGCAAGAACTATGACGGCGACGTGCAGTCCGACACCGTGGCGCAGGGCTACGGTTCGCTCGGCCTGATGACCTCGGTGCTGCTGACGCCCGATGGCCAAGTGGTGGAAGCGGAAGCCGCCCACGGCACGGTGACGCGGCATTACCGCGAGCACCAGAAGGGCAAGGAAACCTCGACCAACTCGATCGCCTCGATCTTCGCATGGACCCAAGGTCTGGCCCATCGCGCCAAGCTCGACAATAACGAGGAACTGGCGAAGTTCGCCAAGACGCTGGAGAAGGTCTGCGTCGATACCGTCGAGGCCGGCTACATGACCAAGGACCTCGCGCTCCTGGTCGGCGCCGACCAGCGCTGGCTCTCCACCACCGGCTTCCTCGACAAGGTCGCCGAAAACCTGACCAAGGCGATGGCGACGGCGTAGCCGCCTTCGGCGTTTTCGAAAAGGCCTATCCACCATCATTGCGAGCGCAGCGAAGCAATCCATTTAACCCCTTGCGGCACTACGGATTGCTTCGTCGCTGCGCTCCTCGCAATGACGCAAAATGACGACGGAGCACCACCATGCCGTTGCTCAAGAACACCGCTTTCGCTGTCTTCTTGCTGGCTGGGTCACTCGTCAGCGCGACGGCCCAGACACCGCTTCCCGACGCCATCGCGGCGCCGGGAGAAACGACCATCCTCACGCTTCATGCCGAGGGTGCGCAGGTCTACGAATGCAAGGCCGGCACCGATGGCAAGCTGGCCTGGGCATTCCGCGAACCGATCGCGACGCTATTGCTCGATGGCAAGACCGTCGGCCGGCACTATACCGGACCGAACTGGGAACACATCGACAGCAGCGCGGTCGTCGGCAAGGCGGTCGGCAACGCAGCCGGCTCGACGCCGAACGATATCCCCTGGCTGAAGCTGACCGTGACGTCCGGGCGCGGCACCGGAATCCTCTCCGGCGTCACCACGGTGCAGCGGATCAATACGGTGGGTGGGAAACTCGAGGGCGCCTGCGACAAGCCCGGCACCTATCGCAACGCGCCCTACTCCGCGGACTACGTGTTCCTGCGCAAGGGCTGAGCGCTTTCACCGTCATGGCCGGCACGCCTGGCGGGTTTTCGAGCGAAAGCCTGCGCCGGACTTGATCCAGGGTGAATACCGGTTCGCCTCGCTCGATGTCCGCCATTGCTCGGCCGGCTCAACCGGTCGAGGTAGTCTCAACCGCTCGACGCAACCCGGGATTCTCACAATCGTCCTAGGACTGCTGCGATACGGCCTTGTTCCTGTCAAACCACGATGGCCCCTTCCGACCATAAAATGATTTCCAGGAAACCGGAGGTGCCAATGTCTTCCTCGCCGAGAGCTTTAGCTTGGTCTGGCCGACCTGCGCGCGATTTTGACGCCAAATCCGATCAGCGCATTGGCGTAAGGCCGGGGAAGCCGTCTATCCATTCTTATCGGCCCTCCGGCCTCCATGACGATCCGATGGCGAGCCATCGGCCCTCGCTTGGCAGGCGGACGTTCCTTACCCTTACCCGGTTTTCTATTGCGGTTCTCATCGGTATCGGCGCCACGCTTGGTTGGCAATCCTACGGTGACGAAGCAAAGGAGTTGGTCGTAACCAGGGCTCCGTCGCTGGGCTGGTTGTTGTCGGCCTCGAAGACGAAGACGCCAGTCGCGTCTGCAATTTCTGCCGACCTGGCGCAGCAGCTTGCGCCCTTGGCGTTAAATCTCGACGTCGTGCGGCGCGGCGTAGAGAATCTCGCTGCCAAGCAGGAACAGATGGCCCAAAACATTACGGCACTGCAGGCTGTCGAGGAGGAAATGAGACAGAAATTATCGGCCCCGCCTCCGTCCCAGCAGGAGGCCTCCGTCCCGCAGCACAAACCCCCGCAACCCAGGACGCCGTCATCGGCTGTTCAGTCGTCGTCAGCGCCTTCTCCGCGGCCTCCTTCCGGACAACCCCTGCGTTTGCTTGATAGCCCCGCTCGATAGTCCACGATTGAGCCACTCAAGTTCTCCATCCGGGGAGTTGAAGATTAGTAGAACCACAGCGCAATCCAGATCCTGGAGAGCCGTCAGCTCTACCCCGGCAACGGACATGACATAATGCCGGCTCGACGTCGGGAAAGTGCCCAACAGCGGAAGTCACGGTCGCCTGCTTGATCAAGTTGCAGCTGCCGCCAGCGGGCGGCTAGCTAGCTGAGGCGAGAACTGCCGAGAGAACGCGCGTCACTCTGGAAGTCCTGCTTTGCGGAGGCCATCGACTAACAATCCAGCCCGCCATTGACGGGTGCGAGCGGCCCATTCAGAAATGCGAAAATCAGGTTCAAGCTCAAGTATTCGGAGGACGGCTTCGCTCGCCTCGGCATCTCGCCCGAGGTGCGCCAAGGCTGCCGCAAGACAACGATAGGCCGTGGTGAAAGCCGCGTTCTTGCGGAGAGATTTCTTGGTTGCGGCAACCGCCTCATCGAACCGACGAAGGCTGATAAATGCAAAACCCATTACCGCAAACGTTCCGTAAAGCATCGGATCGAGCGGGCTCAGGCGTATCCCGCGTTCGAAACTCTGGAGCGCCTCTTCAGCCTGCCCCATAAATTGGCAAGCCATGCCTCGATAGTTCCACGCAACAGCTGAATTCGGATTGAGCGCGACAGCTCGGTCGAGCATCTCTGCCGCAGCATCGAAATCACCGGATAAGTAAGCCTTTGACCATCCCACGCAGGCCAGCGTGTCAGGGTCATTCTCGTCGATGCTAAGTACCAACCGACAAAGCCGCGCCGCCTCCTTCATTTCCGACTGCGAATCAATAGTCCATCTCAGAATGATATTTAGGGTGTGGCAGAAAGCTGCCAGCGACGCCGCGGCGCTGTAACGAGGGTCAATCTCCAAAGCACGAGAGAGAAGCCGAAGGGCTTCGGCCATTCCTTCGCGGGTCCCCGAGTAGTAGTGCGGTGCCGCTCGAAGATACAGGTCGTATGCGCTGAGATTGTTCGGACGGCGGATCGCAAGTTCGATTTCGGTTTGCAGCAATTTTGGCTGAATGGCAGAGACAATATTCACCGTTATCTCATCCTGCAATGCAAAGACGTCGCTCAGGTCACCTTCAAATCGATCTACCCAAAGATGCGCCCCAGTCGCTGCATCGATCAATTGGGTGGTAATGCGAACTTTTCCGGCTGCCTTGCGGATACTACCTTCCAACAAGTAGCGCACGCCGAGCTCACGTCCGACCTGTTTGACATCCACAGCCCTCCCTTTGTAAGTAAAACTCGAATTGCGAGCGATGACGAACAACAACCTGAACCGCGAAAGTGCCATGGTGATGTCATCGACTATGCCATCCGCGAAATAGTCCTGCTCCGGATCGGAGCTCAGGTTGGTGAAGGGTAGAATGGCAATCGAGGGTTTGTCGGGGAGCGCAAGAGCGCGTTTCGAGGGCTCTACCAGTTCATCGGCATCCTCGGTGAGTGCGGGCCTCTGAGGTTCTCGCACTGGTCCGATGAAGCGGAAGCCCTTGCGCGGCAATGTTTTGATTAGGCGCTGTTCCTCGCCGGAATCGCCGATTGCAGTCCGGACGGCATTCAGGCGGGTCGTCAGCGCCGCATCGGATACAATACGACCATTCCAAACGGCATTAATGAGGTCGTCTTTACTGACGACGCGCTCCCTATTGCGGATCAGGTAATCGAGCAGATCGAACACCTGCGGTGTGATGGAGACGACGTCCGCCCCGCGATGCAGCTCGCGCAGGTCCGTGTCGAATGCGTACTCCTCGAAGAAATAGCGCAAGGTGCCCATCCCTCCGGTTGCCTCCGATCGCAGGAGGCGCCTTAGCATCGCTTGAAACTCAAAGAATAAGTCGCCGGTAAGGAAAATGTAAGCTGAATATCAAGCGCACCTACTCAAGGCTTGGCACCGTCGTCGGAGTAAAAACAACGGCCACGGGGAGATGCCACGATGAGCACGACCTACGATGCAACAGGGCTGGGACAGGCCGCCGCATCGACGCGGCACGTCGCCAGTTTCTTCAAGAGATGTTGGGCTGCGTTTCAGGAACGGCGCAAACGCCAGAGCTTACGAGCCTTCTTGTGCGATTTAAGTGACAGGGAGCTAATGGATATCGGCACTTCGCGCAGCGAGATCGATTACGTCGCGTCGAACCGGGGTATCGATCCGCGAGGCGTCCGATCTGCCGAGAGAACGTCCGATCTCTGGTAATGGTAGGAGCCGTAATTGGACACAACCAGATGCACCATTGCCCAAAGGCCAATTCGGTGATCCAAGGCGCCGCGAAATCTTTTGGCGACCGTGTGACGTAGTTCACCTCCGCTACGCCCGCGGATGCCGTAGAAGGGGTATTCACGGCGATGATCAAACGATGGAGTTCGATCATGCCCATTATATTTGACGTGCTTTACCGCGAATTTTGCCGTGCGCGCCTCGCTGAGATGCGCAAGCAGCTCCTGCTTTGGCATGACACGCCTGTAGTTCCCGAAGAGAATTGCGAGGCCGGCCACCCCGACCACGCCGGTGATAGGGGAATAGGTCCAGGGTCATCGCAGGAGTGGGACAGTCACACGGAAAGTCATTCTTGAGCTTCGCAAAATGCAATCAAGAGCTGGCTCGTTTCCATCGGCGTGTCACCTGCTGAATGTCCGCTCAATATCTGAGTCAGGTCAATCGCGTCATTTTGGTCATCGGCCGACTACTTCCGGTCTTCCCCGGAAGCGGACATCGCTAGGGTCGGTCGCCATGTCTCAAAGGTGCCAAAGTCGGAACTCAATCGGCGTGTGCATTCACGTCCGGCATGTCACTTCCTAGCGTTTGACTTGGTCCTCCCAGTCCTCCCACTCCACATCATTGATTTCCAGGTAACTGGAAACGGCTGCGCCAATGGTTGGGAAAAAATATTGCTCGCCAAGCTGCGAGAACAGTCCAAATCTCTTCAACTTGTCCTTTACTGGATCTTTCAGTTCGGCAAAGCACAACTCGATGCCCTGCGCGTGCAACGCCTCGTCCAATTCGGCGACTGTGTCGCCGGCAGAGACGTCCACGCTTGTGACGGGCTCCGCCGTAACGACCAGCCACCGTACGGGCGTCGGCGATCTCGCCACGGCGTCCAGTACGCGCTCCCTGAAGAATTCGGCGTTGGCGAAGAATAGAGGCGCATCCCACCGAAACAGGACCAAACCGGGGATTTGGCGTGCATCCGGATATCTTGTGATGTCGTGATAACCTTTGACGCCATCGGCGCGACCCAGCACGGCGGAGTGTGGGCGCCAACCGTCCCATAAGAACTCGGCGATGGCGATTGCGATTGCAAGGCCAATTCCTGGAATCACTCCGAGCACCGCCACGCCGACAAAGCAGACCATCGATAGCCAAAACTCCCACGGCTGAATCCGATAGATTCGTTTGAGGTCGGTGACCTCAAACAAGCCGATCGCAGCGGCGATGACGACGGCCGCCAATGCAGCGGTGGGCAAATGCTGCAGGAGATTTGGAGCCACCAGCAGAAGGATGGCGATGGCGAGCGCGCCGACGACGCAGGTCAGTTGGGTACGGGCGCCGGCGGCTTCTGCAACGGGAGTGCGCGAAGCGCTGCTGCTGATCGGGAAGCCTTGAAAAAAGCCGGTTGCCAGATTGGCGGCGCCAAGCCCGACTATCTCCTGGTTGGGATCGACATGAGTGCCCAATCGTGCGGCATAGGCACGCGAAAGCACGCTGGTGTCCGCAAACGAAACCAGGGCAATGGCGCAGCCGCCGACCAGTACCGGCACGATATCGCCGTAGGTGATCCAGGGGAGTGCGAAACCCGGCAAGCCCTCCGGAAGAGGACCAAGGATCGCCACGCCGTAACGGGTCCCAAGATCAAGCACACCGACGACGGCGGTCGCGCCAACTACCGCAATCAGAATGCCTGGCAGCCGCTTGTTGTTCTGGAGCAGCAAGATGACCATCAGCGTGCCGAGCCCAATCCCGAATGCGACCCAATTTGTCTTTCCTTCAAGGATTGCATCGGCGATCGCCCACAGGCTCCGCAAAGATCCTTCGCTCTCGATCGAGAAGCCGAAGAGCTTTGGCAGTTGGCTGATCAAAACGGTCAACGCAATTCCGTTCATATAGCCGTACCGTATCGGCTTGGAGAGCAGCTCGGTGACAAAACCCAGGCGCGCGATGCCGGCTAGAATGCACACCGTCCCCGAAACGATCGCCATCATGGCAGCGAGCGCTGCGGCGCGAAGAGGATCGCCACCAGACAGTGGGACGACAACGCCGAGGATGATAGCTGCCAGTGCCGAGTCCGGTCCCAGCACGAGGATGCGGCTGGGGCCGAACAACGCATAGACCAGCAGCGGTACGATCGTTGCGTACAGACCGTAGATGCCAGGCAAGCCCGATGCTACTGCGTAGGCAATTCCAACCGGGACCAGCATCGTCGCCAGGACGAGTCCAGCGAGAATATCGTGCGGAAGCAACGCCGCCTCATATCGACGGAGGGTTTCGATTCCCGGCAGCCAGTGGATCCGGCGCCTCATTGGCGATCACTCCCGGATCCGGTCGGGCTCGCCAGCGAGGCGTCATGCGTTGGCTGCGATTGCCCGGTTAGAACCCGGTCCAGGCTGTTGCGTCCCGCACGTTGTGACCGTCTGTCCAGGTTCATCATCAACAGCACTTCGCGCTACCGCTAACCCATCGCCACCTTGTCGCCCTTGGCCTGGTGCTGGCGTTGGTCGAGCCACATCGTGCCGAGCGCAAACGCCAGCCATCCGAAATTGTAGGCAAAGCCTATCATCAGAACGATCCAGCCGGGATCGGCCCGACGGCGGCGCGATCGACAAATTCCGACAAGGTCGACACAGGGGTCGGATGGATCGCTATCTTGCCGTAATAGGCAATCACCTGGACGGCGAGAATCCAGACGTAGTTGCGACGCAGCCGCCGCCCCGCCGCGCGGACAAACGAAATGTGGTGGCGGGGCGCAGTGTAGTCGCGCCCGAGAATCGCCTGCCAGCTATCGTCGCGGGATTCACCGGTGAATATTGGCGCGTAGAAATTCATCTCCATCCATCGAGCTCGGGCGCGCCAGACATTGAAGTAGCGATAACGTCGCGCCTCCATGCCGAGAAACACGGCAATGAGCAGGCCTACGAGCAGGAGTGGCAGGGGTGAAGCCTCCGGGCTCGAAAACGTCGTCGACAGAGCGATGCCCATCGTGACGATCGCCCAGTTGGTGGTGTTGTCGAGCCGCGTTCTCCAGATCGTCGAACGGTAGACTTCGCCCCGGTAGAGATGAGCGATGGCGCCCATTTCAGCAGAATTGAAGGTGTGCTGGAGGTGTGTTTCGCTGGAAACCGTAGACATGGCGGGACTCCGGTTGTCCGAACCGCAGATCACCGGCGTTGACCGGGAGAGTCCACGTCATCGACGCCGGTGAGCCTATCCGGAATTGTGACGCCGCAACTATGCTCGCCCCGAGACCGAATTGCCAGCAACAGCTCCAGCAATGGAACGGTGCACCGCACTATCCTGACCCGGGTTCGCATCGGATCGTTTCCGGACCTCGGAGCGCGCAATTAGGATGTCCGCTTGCCCCTGGGAGCCGACATCGTCAGCGCGACGTCTCAGGTCCGAAAAGTGCCCAACAACGGAAGTTCCCGATCTTGCGACACTATTGCCCTCCCCTTGCGAAAGTCGCCTGGGAGCCGCCGTTACCTCAGGGCAGATACGACGGCGGCAGATACGACGGCAAAGCCAACTGGAGAGCGGGCAATTGCCGAAATCGCCGCCCGAGGTAAAATCGATCGATTGCACCGAGACCGCTGGTAATCTCACTCAAACGGTTGTTATCCGACTTCAATTATCAGTATCCGGGATATCCGACGAATGCCGATGGCTTTGCGCGGGGGAATATCCGATGAACTCGAGCAGTGCAGATTTTTCGACGATGCTAGACCGCATTCTTGATACGGCGGCGGACAATCTCAGGATCGCAAAGATTCTGGTTCAGATGGGTCTCGACCCCAACAACATCACCTACGACGCATTATTCAACCGGCTGCTGGAAATTGTGCTGGCCAACATCACGCTTGCCAACATGTTTGCCCTGGTTGGCGTCGTCTTCTTTGTCGCTACCTTGCTGATGCAGACAATGGTGCCGCTGCGCGTCGCGAACATGGCCGGCTGTACATTCTTCGTAGCCTTTGGCGCGCTCTCCGGAAACGTCGGGACTTTTCTCCTGTATCTGCTGATGCTGCCGATCAACGCGGTTCGCCTCCGTCAAATGCTCAATCTGATCAAGAAGGCACGTATCGCAACGGAGGGCGATACTTCAATGGAATGGCTCAAACCGTTCATGACCGAGCGAAAATATCGCAAGGGCGATAAATTGTTCAAGAAGGATGATGCGGCCACCGAAATGTTCCTGACGGTCACAGGAAAGTTCCTGGTCACGGAAATCAGCGTCGAAATTCCGCCGGGACGTCTCATGGGCGAACTTGGCTTCCTTACTCCCAATAAGCGGCGAACCGCGACCGTCGAATGCATAGAAGACGGACAAGTGATGACCATAACTTATGAAAGGCTGCTCGAGATCTATTTTCAGAATCCACAATTCGGCTATTACTTTCTTGTGCTGACCAGCCAGCGCCTGCTGGAAAACATCTCGCGGCTGGAAGGAATTGTCGCACAAGAGAAAGCCGCGCGGCTGATTACAGACGCGGACGACAAAACTTAGTTTTTGCCTCTTGATTGCTCCACGCTTCCACGTCCCGACGCAGCGCGGGTCTCGCAAGGCAACAACTTCCGGTTCGGGTCATTCGCGTCGATTCCGCGATGGCCGCGCGGAGTCCGGTTCAACTCCAATAACAGTCGGCAGCGTTTTAACCCGGTTCTGAGGCTTGCCGTTCCTTCGCCTCGTAGTCTTCGGCTGAGAACTGAATTGACCATCGCGAGAAGAACGAACGCAATTTCTGAGTGGGCTTTTCGACGCCAAAATGTTCGGCGACATGCGCCTTGCGCAGCCAACTTACCGCCGATGCGAGGCCGGCGGTGCGCTCGAGCCTCTCAACCGCCGCGAGGCCGACGGTCTCTGCCTGCCGATAGCGAAAGCCGATCTTTTTGATCACATACAGGCACTTGATGGTTTTATAGCTCTTGAATACGAACTGAACGAACAGATGTTTTTTGGCCTGTGGCCAGGCTGCCGGGTACACCGGCAGCACCAAAAGCTTGCTCTTGGCGATGACCGTTGCCAGCGGATGCAAGAGTTGCATCCAGGCTGGCCAGGACGTGACCTTGGCAAACAATACCGCGTGCATCGCCGTTGCAGCACCGAAAGAGATCGGGAGCCAAAGTACCGCGCCCAGGATCACGAGCAATGCGGTGTTCGGAGTGAGATGTCGGCATTTTCGGAACACCCATGCCATGCCGCTTTCAAAGGCAATGTACACAGCATGTTCGAACGCCCGATAGCTAATCTTCCGCCGGAGCCACGACCAGTTCCGGCGGATCGATAAACTCCACTGTCGACGTTTCGTCTCGGAAAGGGGAAGGAAGCGCAACGCGCCGCTTATGACAGCAACGGTGACATTGCCAAGAACCCTGGCCGCGAAGAGCGGAAGCCAAACAATCTGCATTGCTAAAGGGAAGGCGTAGTCGAGCAGCCGCATCAAGATCGAAAGAATGAAACGCAGGATCTTGTTTGCGGTTAGCGCAAAAAAACAAGTGGGATGATTATCACATCGTCAAGGGCACCGCGGAGGCGGCTTTCCTCGGTCCGTGCCGGGTTATGATAATGGGTCACGGTGCAACGTTCCGGACTGAAGACGGGATCGTGCCGGCTCAAAGTAGCACACTGTAAGGGCAAGCGGGTGGCCTCAGGTACCGGTCGTTGAGCAACAGCCCTATGTCCGCAACGGGTCCAATCGCGTCGGCTCGGCCCTCTGTCGGTGAGTTCGGGTCTACTCCGGTGAACGTACATCATCAGCGTCTGCCGGCATGTCTGGAAGCGCCATTAAGCGACTTGACGCGCAAAGGCATGTGCTCAGGCGTTTCGAAATAAGCGAACAAGCGGACCGCCTTGGAACTCTGCGTTCCCTGTTTCGAAGAAATTTCGGCCACGCGAAACAAATCGGAACGAAAATCCCAGGCGCGATTTAAGAGAGCGAGACCGTCGCTCGCCGTTAACGACGGCGCGTGCCGCGGATAGCCAAAGGTTCTATTTCGGACCCGCTGTTCTAAAACAAGCGCTCGCGGAGGATAGCCAAAGGCGACGGTCTCGGCCTCCATCTTGGATCGCTAGCCGTGCACTGAAATGCGCGGGGGTGTCGTAGAGGCGGATGGAAGTAGGAAGCCATCGAACATCGGTGTCGAGGTCCCTGGGCTTGCGCGCGGAAGCGGAGAATCCGCCATGCGAAACCCCATTGAGATTGACTACTCACATAGCCGCGCCATCCTTCAAGAAATTGGCGAAAGACTGCGGGCGTCGTTAAAGGAAGACCGAGAGTTACCGGCCAGCCTCAGATCGCAAATCGACCGCCTCCGCCAGTTAGAGGGCCAGTCGCAGTCAAATGATGCGAGGCCGAAGACGCGCTGGTGGGCACGCCGCCCGCCGACGCGAAGCTAGGGAGACTCTGCGAAGGGCGGACGGCTGTTGGCCAGACCTAGGTGTTCCGTTGACGGAACACTTCTTGAGCTACGTTCTCTTCTCACATGAGGTCGGAACGATCCGTGCCGTCGCGCATGATGTACTGAGGCTGGACAACTGCGCGGAGAAGTGCGGTGCCCGTCAAACCGATCAAGCTCCCGTCTGACAGCGTCAGGGCCGATCTTTGTCTCGGCCTAACCGTTACCGGCCTGTACACCCTGATCACAATGGGGCTCATTATCGCGTTTATGTAGAGGTTATGACCGTAGTGACGGCACCAAGCACGTGCCGTTTCTCGGCAGCTTCAAATTGCGCTAGGCCTGAAGCAAACGGCCGCAGCAAATCTGCGCTGCGGCCTCCGGAAAAATATCGATTGCTGATGAAATAATCCTGCCCGGCGCCTCTCCTTAAAGCATAGTTATCGACAGCCCTCGATCCGGAATTCTACGGTTCGCAGGTGCTGCCCACAGTGATTGCGCTGAGGGCTGCGCCAATGTCGGAGATGGGTCGCGACCGGGTCGAGCCAGCCACGGCCATGCTAGGGCTTATGAGTCCACGCCCAGCTTGCACTCAGGCGCCGGCCATCGCCTGTTCGATCGCCGATAGCGCCGCGTTCGCCTTCGCGCCATCGGGCCCGCCGGCTTGCGCCATGTCGGGCCGCCCGCCGCCGCCCTTGCCGCCGAGCGCTTCCGAGCCCTTGCGCACCAGTTCCACCGCGTTGAATCGCGCTGTGAGATCGGAGGTGACGCCGACGACGATGCCGGCCTTGCCGTCCTCGGTGACGCCGACGATCGCGACGACGCCGGAGCCGATCTGCTTCTTGCCGTCGTCGACCAGGCTCTTCAGGTCCTTGGTCTCGACGCCCTCGACCGCGCGGGCCAAAAGCTTGACGCCGCCCGCTTCGCGCACGCCGGCAGCAGCGCCATTGCCGACCGACGTACCGCCGCCCATCGCGAGCTTCTTGCGCGCGTCCGAAAGGTCGCGTTCGAGCTTCTTGCGTTCTTCCATCAAGGCCGCGATGCGCGCCGGCATGTCGTCCACCGTGGTGCGCAATTCCGACGCCGCCGTCTTCGCGAGCGACATCGCGTCGTTGGCGTGCTTGCGCGCATGACGCCCGGTCAGCGCCTCGATGCGCCGCACGCCGGAAGCCACCGCGCTTTCGCCGGTCACCGAAATCAGACCGATATCGCCGGTGCGGCGCACGTGGGTGCCACCGCATAGTTCGACCGACCAGCCGAGGGCGTTCGTCCCTTGCGCGCGGGCCTGCTTGCCCATCGAAACCACACGGACCTCATCGCCGTATTTTTCGCCGAACAAGGCGCGCGCGCCGGCTTCGCGGGCGTCGTCGACCGCCATCAGCCGGGTCGTGACCTCGTCGTTTTCGAGCACCACCTCGTTGGCGATGTCCTCGACGCGAGCCAGCTCTTCCGCCGTGATCGGCTTCGGATGCACGAAGTCGAAGCGCAGACGATCCGGCGCCACCAGCGAGCCGCGCTGCGCGATGTGATCGCCCTAACACTTGCCGCAGCGCCTCGTGCAACAGATGCGTCGCCGAGTGATGGGACCGGATCGATGACCGGCGCGTGTGATCGACTTCGAGCTGGAGGGCGGTGCCCAGTTTCAGCGTGCCCTGCTCCACCATGCCAAGATGCACGAAGAGATCGCCGGCCTTCTTCTGCGTATCTGACACGCGGAACTTGACGCCCTCGCCCGTCAGCAGGCCGGTATCGCCGACCTGGCCGCCGGATTCCGCGTAGAACGGCGTCTGGTTCAGCACGATCGCGCCGCTCTCGCCGGTCTTCAGGCTGTCGGCATCCTTGCCGTCCTTCACCAGCGCCGTCACCACGCCTTCAGCGCTCTCGGTGTCGTAGCCAAGGAATTCAGTGGCGCCGAGTTTCTCGCGCAGCGGAAACCAGACGTTCTCGCTGGCGGTATCGCCGGAGCCGGACCACGACGCGCGCGCCTTGGCCTTCTGCTTTTCCATCGCGTCGGCAAAAGAAGCCTGGTCGACGCTGATGCCGCGCGACTTCAGCGCGTCCTGCGTGAGATCCAGCGGGAAGCCATAGGTGTCGTACAGCGTGAACGCCGTATCGCCGTCGAACATGTCGCCTTTCTTGAGGTCAGCGCTCTTCTCGTCGAGGATCGACAGGCCCCGCTCCAGCGTCTTGCGGAAGCGTGTTTCTTCCAGCCGCAGCGTTTCCTCGATCAGCTGTTCGGCGCGCACCAATTCCGGATAGGCCTGGCCCATCTCGCGCACCAGCGCCCAGACCAGGCGATGCATCAAAGGTTCGCGCGCGCCGAGTAGCTGCGCGTGGCGCATGGCGCGACGCATGATCCGGCGCAGCACGTAGCCGCGGCCCTCGTTCGACGGCAGCACGCCGTCGGAAATCAGGAACGACGACGCCCGCAGATGGTCCGCGATCACGCGCAGCGACGCTTTCTGTTCGCCTTGCGGATCGGCGCCGGTCAATTCCGAGATCGCGCGGATCAGGGCTACGAACAGGTCGATCTCGTAATTGTCGTGCTTGCCTTGCAGGACGGCCGCGACGCGTTCCAGTCCGGCGCCGGTGTCGATCGAAGGCTTGGGCAGCGGATTGCGCACGCCGCCCTCGAGCTGCTCGAACTGCATGAACACGAGATTCCAGATCTCGATGAAGCGGTCGCCGTCCTGCTCGGCGGAACCGGGGGGGCCGCCCCAGATCTTGTCGCCGTGATCGTAGAAGATTTCCGAGCAGGGACCGCAAGGGCCGGTGTCGCCCATCTGCCAGAAATTGTCGGAGCCGGCGATGCGGATGATGCGCGACTCGGGAAGGCCCGCGATTTTCTTCCAGAGATTGAAGGCCTCGTCGTCGTCGATATAGACGGTCGCCGTCAGCTTATCCTTCGGCAACCCGAATTCCTTGGTGACGAGGTTCCAGGCGAGTTCGATTGCACGATCCTTGAAGTAATCGCCGAACGAGAAATTGCCGAGCATCTCGAAGAATGTGTGATGTCGCGCGGTATAGCCGACATTATCGAGGTCATTGTGCTTGCCGCCGGCGCGCACGCATTTCTGCGAGGTGGTGGCGCGCTGGTAGGGCCGCTTCTCGACACCCGTGAAGACGTTCTTGAACTGCACCATGCCGGCATTGGTGAACATCAGGGTCGGGTCGTTGCGCGGCACAAGCGGCGACGACGGCACGATCTCGTGGCCGTTCTCCGCAAAGAAATCCAAGAATTTCGACCTGATCTCGTTGACGCCGCTCATGTTCATCCAATCGGAAATATGGCCGGGCCGGGCTCCAAATAGCCCTCAACTTCCGGCGGAACGCTTTTAGACAAGGGCCGCCGCGGTGTCCAGAAACTGTGCAGGCGGATCATAGGCTTGCCGCAGCACACAAGATGGGCGCGCAAGTCTGGTTGATAATGCTGCCCCTGCGTTGACAGACTTGGCAGGGCTGTGTTTCCCTCCTATCTATTCAAGACGTCACGTCGGGAGAGATCGGCTTAAGCGCCGGCGCCGAAGGAGCAACCGCCCCGGAAACTCTCAGGCAAACGGACCGCGTGACGCAATAGCATCTGGAAAGAGACACCGAAGGCCGTTTGGCCCGGGGGTGTCCGCCGACGGGATAATACTCTCGGGCACAGCGACAGATGGGGCTTTCTTCGGGTTCTTCGGGGGCTGGTCCCCGGAACCCCTGAGGGCCTGACGGATGCTGGCGCGCGACGAATCTCTCCTTAAACGCACACCCCTGCACGCGCTCCATGTGGCGCGCGGCGGCAAGATGGTTCCGTTCGCAGGCTACGAGATGCCTGTGCAATACCCGGCCGGCGTGCTGCGGGAGCACCAGCATACGCGGGCAAATGCCGGCCTGTTTGACGTCTCGCATATGGGGCAGCTCGCGCTGCGCCCCAAATCCGGCAAGGTCGAGGATGCGGCGCTGGCGCTGGAGCGGCTGGTGCCGCAGGACATCGTCGCGGTTGCGCCGGGACGGCAGCGCTACGCCCAGTTCACCAATGCCGAAGGTGGCATTCTCGACGATCTCATGGTGGCGAATTTCGGCGATCATCTGTTTCTGGTCGTCAACGCGGCCTGCAAGGCCGAAGACGAGGCGCATTTGCGGGCGCACCTCTCCGAGGCCTGCGTCATCGATTCGCTGGCGGACCGCGCGCTGATCGCGCTGCAGGGACCGAAAGCGGGAATCCGCGCTGGCGAAACTTTGTGCAGGCGTGATCGCGATGCGGTTCATGGATACCGGCCCCCGCAAAGTGGCCGGCTTCGACTGCTTCGTCTCGCGCTCGGGCTATACCGGCGAGGACGGTTTTGAGATCTCGGTTCCGGCCGAACATGCCGAAACGCTGGTGACGGCGCTTTTGGAAAATGCCGAGGTGCTGCCGATTGGCCTCGGCGCCCGCGACAGCCTGCGGCTGGAAGCCGGGCTTTGTCTTTATGGCCACGACATCGACACCACGACGACGCCGGTCGAGGGCGCGCTGGAATGGTCTGTGCAGAAGAGCCGTCGCACCGGTGGCGCGCGCGCGGGCGGATTTCCGGGCGCGGAAAAAATCCTGGCACAGTTTGAAAAAGGCGCGTCGCGCCGCCGCGTCGGTCTGCGCCCCGAGGGCCGCGCGCCGGTGCGCGAAGGCGCGCTGCTGTTCGCGGATGCGGCCTCGACCGAGGCGATCGGAAAGGTCACCTCAGGCGGCTTCGGCCCGAGCCTCAATGCACCGGTTGCAATGGGCTATCTGCCGACATCGCTTTCCGCCGATGGCACGCAGGTCTTTGCCGAGGTTCGCGGGCAGCGTCTGCCGCTGCAGGTGGCGCCCATGCCTTTCGTTGCCAACACCTACAAACGCTAGTTTTGCAAACGCTGAGAACGCCAGAGGAAGTTTCATGACCACATTGTTCACCTCCGACCACGAATGGCTCCGCATCGAGGGCGATGTCGCCACCATCGGCGTCACCGACTACGCGCAATCGCAACTCGGTGACGTCGTGTTGTCGAACTGCCCAAGGTCGGCCGCTCCCTGAAGAAGGCCGAAGCCGCCGCCGTCGTCGAATCAGTGAAGGCGGCTTCCGACGTCTACGCGCCGATCTCGGGCGACGTGCTCGAAGTCAACGACGCACTCGCCGCCGAGCCTGCGCTGGTGAATTCCGACGCCGGCGGCAAGGCGTGGTTCTTCAAACTGAAGATCAAGGACAAGAGCGAACTCGACGGCCTGATGGACGAGGCCGCTTACGAGGCACACACGGCCTGAGGGAATGAAGCAACCCGGCAACCTCATACTCACTGTCATCGTCCGCGAAGGCGGACGATCCAGTCCGCCGGGAATTCACGGTTCAATCGCTGACGTCCCGGCGTACTGGACTACCCCGCCTTCGCGGGGTATGACGCCGGTGCCCGGCATGACGAGGAATAAAGGGGAAAACCCATGAACGCGCCGCTCAAGACATCAGCCGAAGCCGCCACCGATTTCGTGCGCCGGCATATCGGCCCCTCGCCCCGCGACATCCAGGCGATGCTGGAGAGCGTCGGCGCGAAAAGCCTCAGCGAGCTGATGGGGCAGACGCTGCCGTCGTCGATCCGGCAAAAAACGCCGCTCGATCTGGGGCGCGCGTTGAGCGAGACCGAAGCGCTGTCGCATATGCGCGAGCTGGCTTCGCAAAACCAGGTGTTCACCTCGCTGATCGGCCAAGGCTATTCCGGCACCATCCTGCCGGCGGTGATCCAGCGCAACATCCTGGAGAACCCGGCCTGGTACACGGCCTATACGCCGTACCAGCCCGAAATCAGCCAGGGCCGGCTTGAGGCGCTGTTCAACTTCCAGACCATGATCTGCGATCTGACCGGGCTCGACGTCGCCAACGCCTCGCTGCTCGATGAGGCGACCGCTGCCGCGGAAGCCATGGCGCTGGCCGAGCGGGCATCGCAGGCGAAATCGAAATCGTTCTTTGTCGATGCGGAGGTGCATCCGCAGACGCTCGCGGTGCTGCGCACCCGTGCCGAGCCCCTGGGCTGGAATCTGGTCGTCGGCGATCCCCTCACCGATCTCAATGCCGCCGAGGTGTTCGGCGGCCTGCTGCAATATCCGGGCACATCCGGCGCGGTGCGCGACCTGCGGCCGGCGATCTCGGCGCTGCGCGCCAAGGGTGCGCTCGCCGTCATCGCGGCCGATTTGCTGGCGCTGACGCTGCTTGCCTCGCCCGGCGAACTCGGCGCCGATATCGCCATCGGATCGGCGCAGCGTTTTGGCGTGCCGATGGGCTATGGCGGTCCGCACGCGGCCTATATGGCGGTGCGCGACGCGCTGAAGCGCTCGCTGCCTGGCCGCATCGTCGGCCTGTCGGTGGATTCACGCGGGCTACCTGCCTATCGGCTGGCGCTGCAGACCCGCGAGCAGCATATCCGCCGCGAAAAGGCCACCTCCAACATCTGCACCGCGCAGGTGCTGCTGGCGGTGATCGCCTCGATGTACGCAGTCTATCACGGCCCCGAAGGGCTGACGCATATCGCCCGCACAGTGCATCGTCGCGCCGTGGTGCTGGCGGCGGGACTGGCCAAACTCGGCTTCGCGCCGAAGTCACAAGCCTTCTTCGACACGGTTACAGTAGCGGCCGGTGCGAAGCAGAACGAAATCGTCTCGCGCGCGCTCGCTGAAAGGATTAATCTCCGCATTGGTGACGGCACGCTGGGCATCGCGCTGGACGAGACCACGACCCCCGCCATCGTCGAAGCGGTATGGCGCGCGTTCGGCGGCAAGCTATCCTATGCCGACATTGAAGCCAGCGCGCGCGAGACGATTTCGGCGGAACTGAAGCGCGGCAGCGCGTTCCTCACCCATCCCGTCTTCCATGCCCACCGCTCCGAGACCGAGTTGTTGCGCTATATGCGCAAGCTCTCGGACCGCGACCTCGCGCTCGACCGCGCCATGATCCCGCTCGGCTCCTGCACCATGAAGCTGAACGCGACCACGGAAATGATCCCGCTGACCTGGCCGGAGTTCGGCAGCCTGCATCCGTTCGCGCCTGCGGACCAGGCCCAAGGCTATCACGCGCTGTTTGCCCGGCTGGAAAAATGGCTGTGCGACATCACCGGCTATGATGCGATCTCGCTGCAGCCGAATTCCGGCGCGCAGGGCGAATATGCCGGGCTGCTCGCCATTCGCGCCTATCATGAGGCGCGCGGCGAGCCGCATCGCAAGGTGTGCCTGATCCCCTCCTCCGCGCACGGCACCAACCCGGCCTCCGCCAGCATGGTGGGCATGGAGGTGGTGGTGACAGCCTGCGACATCAGAGGCGACGTCGACGTCGATGATCTCCGCGCCAAGGCGGAGAAGCATTCCAAAAACCTCGCCGCTGTGATGATCACCTATCCCTCGACGCATGGCGTGTTCGAGGAACACATCCGCGATATCTGCGACATCGTTCACGGCCATGGCGGACAGGTCTACCTCGACGGCGCCAACATGAACGCGCAGGTCGGGCTGTCGCGGCCCGGCGACTACGGCGCCGATGTCTCGCATCTCAATTTGCACAAGACCTTCTGCATCCCGCATGGCGGCGGAGGACCCGGCATGGGGCCGATCGGCGTAAGAGCGCACCTTGCGCCCTATCTGCCCGGGCATCCCGCGACCGATGGCGCGGTGCCGCATCCCGTGGGGCCGGTGTCGGCGGCGCCATCAGGCTCGGCGTCGATCCTGACGATCTCCTACATCTACATCCTGATGATGGGCGGCGAAGGGCTCACGCGCGCCACCGAGATCGCGATCCTGAACGCCAATTACATTGCAAGCCGGCTCGATCCGCATTTCCCGGTGCTCTACAAGAACGCCAAGGGCCGGGTCGCTCATGAATGCATCGTCGATCCCCGGCCGCTGAAGACTTCAAGCGGCGTCACCGTCGATGACATCGCAAAGCGACTGATCGATTACGGCTTCCACGCCCCGACCATGAGCTTTCCGGTGCCGGGCACGCTGATGATCGAGCCGACCGAATCGGAATCGAAGGCGGAGCTGGATCGCTTTTGTGATGCCATGATCGCGATCCGAAGCGAGATCACGGAGATCGAGGCCGGCCGCTGGAAGGTCGAAGCCTCGCCCTTGCGCCACGCCCCGCACACCGTGCACGACATCGCCGACGATGCGTGGAGCCGCGTCTATAGCCGCAGCAAGGTTGTTTCCCCGACGGCGTCTCGCGCACGGACAAATACTGGAGCCCGGTGGGGCGCGTCGACAATGTCTATGGCGATCGCAACCTGGTGTGCTCGTGTCCGCCGGTGGCGGACTATGCGCAGGCAGCGGAGTGAGGCGATAGCGTCATTCCGGGACGCGCAAGGCGCGAACCGGAATCTCGGGACTGTGTCGATGGGTTAAGCGGCTGCTCCAGGACGAGCTTCGTCCATCTATCCTGCCGTGGGTGCTCATTTCTTCCTCGGAAGAACGTCCCAATGCAGAGTAAGAATTCCCGCTGTAAACCCCATCATGAACAAGGCGAAAATCATCAGAATCGAGTATTTGCGCGTGCGCTTGGCCCGGCCGCTCTGAACAACAAGCATCAGTCGTCTCCCCTTGGATCAGCGAGACCCATCCCGCTCCTGTCAGCGTGCGGCGGGCCGGATCCCAGCGCCACAGGCGATCATTGGTCAGTTCGGTGCCGCCCCACCAGCGATGGATCGGGTTGTGCCGGCTAAAATCGTCAGCTTGGGCCAGGATGGCCTTGCCAAATTCGGTCGGCGCAAGCCGCTTCGCTTGTACCGCTCATGACGATGGCGGTCTTCGTGCATTTCGAGGTCGAAAGGTCGTTCGTCCAGTCCGGTCACGACGGGCGCTGGGCAATGGGCCAATCCATCCAGCAAGGCACCAACCACCCAATAGCCGAAAACCCGACGCTCATTGAATTTCTTGTGTCCCGGAAATACGTCGTACGGATGAATGTGATCCGCCGATATCAGCTCCAGCATCCGCATCTCCGTCGCGCCAAGACCGGTGTTGCGCATGGGAAGTTCTTCGAGCAGCGAAATAATGGAATTTCGCAGCTGCGGAAGCGCACTCACATCTCGTGCCAAGAGATCGAACCAGGCTTCCGGCGTCGGCGATCGCCAGGCTGCCCACGCGGCGCTGGCAGTTTCGAGGTGAGTGTTGCCGATCGGGATAGCCTGCAGCCGCCACGCGGCCAGCTCATTCGAGAGATGATCGCCGATGCTGAAGTCCATCTGGATCAGGGACAATCTGGATGTGACATTCGCGTGCGGCCGAAAAAGATCGAGGAGCCAGATCAGTTGCAATTGCGCGTTCGGCTCCGGATCGATCCATAGTTCGACCGCCTCAAAGCGTTCGCAGAATTCGATCAGACCCGGACCATGGCTTCGCGCAGCCTGAAGGCGGGCGCCGGTGAGGTTGTCGAGCCAGTGAGCCCCCGAGGCCTCACGCCTTGCCGATCGCGGCGACAGCAATAGATCGAGTTCGCCCGGCGACCGTACCTTGCCCCAGACGAATGTGAGCCCAAAGGGAATCACGCAATCGGCAACCCTCGCAGCTTTCAGACCGCCCGCGGCGCTGTCATCAAAGGTCAGAATCAGACGCGTCATGGCGCTCCTCGGCCTGCACTACGGCTTCAACAGCGCCTGATTCCAGCGCCAGAGGTGATCGTTGGTTAAGTGCGTGCCGCCCCACCAGCGGTCGATTGGATTGTGTCGGCTGAAGTCTTCCTTGTGGGCGAGAACAGCCTCGCCGAATTCGGTGAGCGACAGCTCGCTTCGCAGGTAAGCCGTGTGCCGGTCCCGCAAATTTGCGCGGTCGAGCGTGCGCAGTTCTCGTCGAGGCCTGTCACGGCCGGTCGCGGGCCATGCGCAAGCCCATCCAGCAAGTAGCCATATTCCCACTCACCGAAGATGCGTGTTTGGCGCAGTTGGCGGAGATGGAAGAGCGCATTTGTGAGCGAGTATCCCCGCGCGATCAGCTCAAGCATCCGCATCTCCGTGGCGCCAAGCCCGGTCGAACTTGACGGCAGTTCTTCGAGCAGATCGATCAAGACGGGTTTGAGAAGCGGCAAGGCGCTCAAATCCCTGCCGAGCAGATCAGAAGCAGGCCTTTGGCGTCGGCGCCAGGTAGGCCTGCCAGGCCGCCCTTCCTGTCTCAAGTTCCTTTTCGGTGACATCGACAGCCGGCGGCTGCCACTTGCCGAGCCGGTCACGCCCGATCATCTCGAGATCGACCAGACGAAACTTCAACCTGGCGACAGTCTCCGGATAAGACCGGAAATAATCGAGTAGCCAGACCAGTAGCAGCTGAGCATTGGGTTGCGTGTCGAACCATAGTTCGACGGTCTCGTATTGCTGACAGAATTCAGCCAAGCTGAGATCCCTGTGACACCTGTTTTTGCTCTGGCCCCACCGTCTGGCAAAGTCCGACCAGTGACGGCCAGATATGATATCGGGTGTGCCCGGTCCGAGATAGGTTGCGAGTTCATCCGGCGAAGGCAACTGTCCCCAGCCGAAACGAAAGAAGAAATCAACCGCGAGATCGGCGAATTCCGACTTGAAGAATTCCGGAATCACCCAGCCGGTCAGGATCAGAGGCCTCATCGCACCCATCCACTATACAAATATCCACTACGCAAAACAAAACGGGCGCTGAAGACGTCGGCAACTCAACGTCTGCAGCACCCGTCTGTCGCGTTTCAGGCCTTATCGGTCTGAAGCGTCGGAAACTTATTCGTCCGCAGGCTCTTCGCCGTCGGCGTCGCGTTCGGCGGGGCCGGCGAGGATCTGTTCGGCGATCAGTCCGGAGTTCTGGCGGATCGCCAGCTCGATCTTTGCCGTCATGTCGGGGTTGGCCTTGAGGAAGGCTTTCGAGTTCTCGCGTCCCTGCCCGAGCCGCTGGCTATCATAGGAGAACCAGGCGCCGGATTTTTCGACGATGCCGGCCTTGACGCCGAGGTCGAGGATCTCGCCCATCTTGGAGACGCCTTCGCCGTACATGATATCGAATTCGACCTGCTTGAACGGCGGCGCCAGCTTGTTCTTCACCACCTTGACGCGGGTGGTGTTGCCGACCACTTCGTCGCGTTCCTTGATCGCGCCGATGCGGCGGATGTCGAGGCGGACGGAGGCGTAAAATTTCAGCGCGTTACCGCCGGTGGTGGTTTCCGGCGAGCCGTACATCACCCCGATCTTCATGCGGATCTGGTTGATGAAGATCACCATGGTGTTGGATTTGTTGATCGATGCGGTGAGCTTGCGCAGCGCCTGGCTCATCAGCCGCGCCTGCAGACCGGGCAGCGCATCGCCCATCTCGCCTTCGAGTTCGGCCTTCGGCACCAGCGCTGCAACAGGTCGACCACCAGCACGTCGACCGCGCCGGAGCGCACCAGCGTGTCGCAGATTTCCAGCGCCTGCTCGCCAGTGTCGGGCTGCGAGATCAGGAGTTCGTCGATGTTGACGCCGAGCTTGCGCGCATAGACCGGATCGAGCGCGTGTTCGGCGTCGATGAAGGCGCAGATGCCGCCCTTCTTCTGCCCTTCCGCCACCGTGTGCAGCGCCAGCGTGGTTTTCCCTGAGGATTCCGGCCCGTAGATTTCGACCACGCGTCCCTTCGGCAGGCCGCCGACGCCGAGCGCGATATCGAGCCCGAGCGAGCCTGAAGATATCGTCTCGATGTCCATCGAGCGGTCGTTCTTGCCCAGCTTCA
This sequence comes from Bradyrhizobium sp. TZ2, assembly GCA_043099345.1. Taxonomy (GTDB): domain Bacteria; phylum Pseudomonadota; class Alphaproteobacteria; order Rhizobiales; family Xanthobacteraceae; genus Bradyrhizobium. The sequence goes on from CP170752.1 coordinate 6,683,865, forward strand.
TCACCGAGCCCTTGCCGAACTGGCGCTCGATCTGGGAGAGCGCGGCGGACAGGGCCTTGGTCTTATCCATGGAGGATCCTTCGACGATACGCAGGGCAGTGGCGGACATAATACGTGCTCCTTATGGCGGGGATCGCGAGCGGGACAAATGGATGACAAAACTTCGGGATTCGACGGCGTGCGGAATCTCGTACCACGTTTGTTCTCTGTTCGCAATATGTTCTTTTCTCCCCCTGACTGTCCGTGTTTGAGCCTCAGTGTCCTAAAGTTGAATTTCGCAGTGCCTAATCCCAGGTTCCAAGTTATCCCGACCAGAACCTGGGAGGGAGGTGGACATGAAATGGACGTTGATGATGGCGGTTGGCGCGGCGATGTTAACCAGCCCGGCTCTAGCCGATCCATGGAAAAGACGAGAGCGGCAAGGGCCGATGGGGCTACGGCTATGAGCGCGGCCACCGGGCCTACTACATGGATCGAGAGTACAAGCAGGAATACCACCGAGGTAACTGCAAGATCGAGCGAAAGTGGGAACGCGGCGGCGACTACAAGAAGAGGTCAAATGCAAGGGCGGTTACCGCTGATATGACGAGGCCGCCTCAGTTGGCGGGCTTCTCCCGCCGGCGGAAATTGTGGCGGATGTTGAGAGTGTCCTAATTTCCCCTCCGCGAGTGCCATTAGAAAACGGCCCCGGAGAAAACGGCCCCGGCCTTTCTCCTTGACCGGGGCCGCCAACTCCCGGCCGGGGCTTGGGGGCGATACAGCCGGGAGCCACAGCTGAACTCTTGCCGGAACCGTTAGTTCCTAGAGCAACGCCAGCCAAGTCAGACCGGCGACCAAAACGATGACCCCAGTTATCGTTGCCACGGCAAAACAACGCTCTACCCAATCCATAGCAATGCCCCCCTACGCCTCCAGGGCAAATCGTGGCTCCTGATCGGACTTGCCGTCTGTCCGCTCACCGACACATACCGCCAGATTCGATGTCGTAATTGGCCATACCCGTCTTTGCGACGATGGCTGACGGCCGCCTTCAGCTCGCGGCCGCCAATTCCCGCCAGCTGTCAGAAACTAGCTATAGATCGATAGCCCGCCTCTCGAGGCAGACGACAAAGCAACTAGGCCGCGTCCACCGCAGCGCCGATTTGCCGCTCACGACTAGCGAAGCCGTCACCCTTCGCCACCAGCCCAGTCGTCCGAACTGTTTGCCCCTAAAGGAGAAACGGCCCCAGCTTGGGGCTGGGGTCGCTGGGGCCGTCCCTCGCCTCATGCCGGGCATGCCGTCCCGGCAGCGCCGAAGCTAAAATCTGATTTCCGCCGGTGTCTGCCCGAAACCCGACAGTGGCTCATTGGATGTTTCTGGTTCCCAGGCTGTTACCAGGCGGTGTCGCCAGCGGATCCAAGTTCACTTTTGTACTTTTCTTCGGGAACGAACTCCGCGCCGCGGCGTAGTTGCTCGGGCGATGGACAGTGATGGGGACCAGATAGTGCCGGGTAAAAAATTTCTCACAGAACAAGCGGCAACCCTTCTGAATTTTGCAAAGGCCACCACAAATCCGGAGGTCGCAGCGCGCCTTCTCGACAAGGCAGCCGACCTTACGGCCAGAGCGAAAAAGGCGCCCGATGCCAGCCCCCGGGCGCCGGACGTAGAGCAGCCGGAAGGCTAGCTCTCGCGATGAGGCCGCCGCTATCGGCGGCCTCATCGTCTTATGGCCGCTCCCCCGGTTCGCGCTTCATTCTTCACAATTTTAGCTATAGTTGCGGTACCACCTGAACCACCCGTCAAGACGCTGGCGCTACGATCTCGCGCATGCAGCAGCAGCTTGCCTACATCAGCGACGAACCCATCCTGCAGATTCTTCGGCGACGTTACGCCTGCTTCGCCGCGTCGCTCTCGACGTTCAATCGAGCACCGGAGCCGGCAAGATCGCCCGAACCGGTGCGACCGGAACCGCCATCCAGAACGCAGATCCCGACGCGCCAGCCTTATCCATCCCGTCAGGAGTAGCGCACTCCGGTCCGAACGACCCCGCCGCATGGGGCATTGCAGCGAGGTCGCCGACGACGGGGAAAATCTGCCGGACAACCCCGCCTCGCAAACAAATACGCCTGCTGCACGGCCCCGTTTCAGCGCCCCGGATCCGGGCCGGGAAATTTGGATCGAGCCATTGAACCTTTTGCATTTTCGTCCACACCAATCTCTGCCTGGGATATTGCATCACTCGGGGAATAGGCCTGCGCCGCCAAGCGAGCATACTCCGCTTGAGCGGCGCAGTGCTTTTTGGCCACCGATTCTCGGGACCATCCGTACTGCATCCGAGCCCAGGCGACGCCGCCTCGGGAATCTAAACGCGCGAGCGTTTTCGAGCGAAAGCCTGCCGCGGACTTGATCCGAGGTGGGAATACTCGTTCGCGTGAAGATCTGGAGCCGGCCTGCCCGGCCGGCAAAGCGTATTATTGAACAGATGGAACTTTTCGGTTCCGCCTCCGTTATTGCAAACGAACATGTGGAAGATTTCCCATGAATCACAAAGGGATAGAATATTCGCTGACCAGGTCTGAAAACCCGGAGGTCTGGAAATGGCAATTCCGGATCGGCAGCCTCGTCAGGTCGGAACGCGCATTGGCCGAACATGCTGCCCCGCGTCGAATTGGCGCGTGACCACCGTTACATATGCGTGCATTGATTAAAATTTGCAATCTTCAGTAATAGCTTCGAATTCAATACGGCCTGGCCGTAGCGAGACTGTTGGTATGATTCACAAGGGCGTCGAATACACCGTGACGGCCGTCGCGCCCGGCATCTGGAAATGGCAGTTCCGTATTGGCGACAGGGTCGTGAGCGGCAAGACCGAAGCCAGGCTGCAACTGCTTGCCATTCGACGGGTCCAGCTGCGGATCGATCGCGAGCTAAAAAAAGCGAAGCGCGAATAACTGCCGGGTCTCACGCCCTCTTTGCCAGCCATTGGCTTGTCTAGTCTGGTCTAGCTAGTCAGCGCTCCCAAGCCGCCGCATCGTGAATTCGATGTCGCCGCCGGGCAGCTCGCGCCAGCTTTCCACCGAGCTCATATAGGCCGCCTTCGGATAACGGCTGAGGAAGTCGCGGGCCTTCGCCCTCGCCTTGTCGCGCGGCAGCGTAAAGGTCTCGCGCAGGTAGCCATCGTCCGGCTTGCGCCGGCCGGCCATCCGGCTCGCGAGATCGCGCGGACGCGGGACCATGTCGTAACTCCAGACCACATGACGACATGTCGAATATAGGGGCGGCGGCGATCGAATCCTACCCGCCGCTCCGCCGCTACTGGTTGCTCCCGGTCTTGCTCTTCGGCTTGGCCGACGATGCGGCCTTCGGAGCGTCAGCGCTGCGCACGGTGCCCCAAGGATCGGAAGAACCCTTGGCGTCGGGTATCTTCCGCAAGGAATCCTTGTAGGCTCTTTCCTTGATTGCCTCCTGTTCCCGTTCCTCCGGCGACTTGGACTGGAGTTCGGGGATCAGGTTGATATTGGGGGTCTGCGCGTAGGCCGGCGCCGTCAACAACACCATCACCGCGGCTGCGCTCAGCATTCTCATGAAGCTCTCCTTTGGGACGCCAGACTTTGTGTTTTCGCAAGGATATCACCGGCCAAACCGCGCCGCCAAGCACACGGACCCTAGCCTTTTGATCGACGCGTGTGAACGCGCTCAGGGGCGGTCGGACTTGCAGGATTTCGGCGATTGTGTCCAATCGTCCCAGATCGGACCGCATTTGGTGCAGCCGTCGAGCGCGAGCCCCATGGCGATCACGCTGGATATCAATAGCAACCGGCGCAGCATCGGCGGCCCGCTCCCCCAAGGGTCCGGATCATCGGCTGCAAGTCCGGCATTTTCGCCCTGGCGGGCGGCGTTTTGACCGAAGCCGCAGGCCGGTGTTCCCTTCGCCGCAAGGGCCACTACAATGCGCGGACAACAATAACGGGCGAGGACCAGCCGTTCATGCAACAGCCACAAGCCGCGGGAGTTTGGTATCGCGGAAGCAAATCGGGTGCTCGGCGAGGTGTTTGCACCCTGGGTGCTGGACCTCAACCTGTCGATCGAGGGTTTTGATTTCGCCGCTCCCGCCGATGCCGCCGACTGGCAGCCGGGGGCGGTCCTGCGCATGCCGTTCTCGGAAAGGCTATGCCGCAATGGCGGCATCGTCTGCGGCCAGGCGCTGATGGCGTTCGCCGACACCTCGATGGTGATCGCCAACCTCGCCGCCAACCGCGGCTATCGCCCGATGACAACGGTTGACCAGACCACGCATTTCATGCGCGCCGTCACCGCCTCCGACGTGCTGGCCGATGCACGCGTGGTGCGCCTCGGGCGCACCATGAGTTTTGGCCGCGTCACGCTTCTTTCCGCCACCGACAACAAGCCGGTGGCGATGGTCTCGAGCGCATTCGCGATGCTGCCGTCCTGAGTGGAGGCGTAAGGCGGATTAGCGCAAGCGTAATCCGCCATCGTGCGGCCTGCGCGGCGGGTTACGCTTTCGCTAGCTTACTGCGTCGTAGCCGGCTCTATCCCCTCATCCCGAGGAGCTTGCGAAGCAAGCGTCTCGAAGGACGAGGCCCAACCGTGGCCTCATGGTTCGAGAACACCGACCTTCTTGCAACCCATTAAGTCAATATCTCTGACTTATGGTTTGGCCGTCGCTGATGATGTAGTTTCCCCTCGAGTGATGCTCGCAACATTGTGGCGCGCAGCTTCAATCGCAAGGGAGGCTGTCATGCGATCTTCTCCAAAAGTAACGGGTGCAGCACTTGCCATGTGCATCGTGTTATTCTCGTTTGCCTCCAGCGCTTTGGTCGATCCGAAAGCGGAGGTGGCGGCGACGACGTTGGCATGGGGGCAGGCTCTTGGCGAAGACGATCCCGAAAAGGTGTTACCGCTCTATTCGGACGATGCCGTGCTCTGGGGCACGCTGTCGCCGACCGTGCGCTCCGACCGGGCGGCGCTACGAGACCATTTCGTGGCCGCCTTCAAGGTTCTGCCCGGCCTCAAGGTCGCCTTCGGCGATCAGCTGATCCGCGTGTACGGGAATGCGGCGGTCAATACCGGCTACTACACGTTCTCTTATGTCAAGGATGGCGAGACGAAGAGCTTGCCCGCGCGCTACAGCTTCACCTACGTCAAGAACGGCGATCGTTGGCTGATCGTCGACCACCATTCCTCGGCCATGCCATCAACCCAGCGATAGCTTTTCGACTGGTGAGACTGCTTCGTCGCGCGCTCAAGCGCAAACTCGATACACGACCGCGACAAAACAACCCGACGGGCAAATCACTCCAAGACCTGTCCAGCCCCTCGCACAAAAATATTCCGCTTAACCCGTCGGGCAAATCAGTGCTCTTTCTTCGCGTGTCTCACGGCAGACGAGGGGCGATCGCGATCGTCACGAACGTGCGGTGGGATGCGGTGGACGTGAGAGCTGCGACTGACGAGCGTGGCTCAAGCGTACGGCGAAGTCGTGTGGTCCTGACGCCGCGGTGCTGGCGTCAAGTTGCGCAAGGCCCATGCCCTGCGCGACGACGGTGGCAAGAAAGCCGTTCACCGGGGAGAGGACGAAGTAAGCCGTAAAGCCACTGCGCAGGGAAGGCCGGATGCCTCCGCTGAACCTGTATGCTCGTGTGCGTTTTCTTCGATGCACATTGCACACGAGACCGCGGGTGCAGCGCGCACCTGGTCTTCCCTGCGCCCTCTGTTTGCTTGAGGGCGAAATTGAAGCAACCCTCGGGCGCAATGCGTCGCGAGATCGCGATGCCGTATCCCACCGTCATTGCGAGCGAAGCGAAGCAATCCATGCCGCCGCTTGCCGAAAGATGGATTGCTTCGTCGCTGACGCTCCTCGCAATGACGTTGAAAGACCTCGCCAAACACGAGGAAGAAGTGTCGTGCTCACACCCTACCCACCCTGCTCCGCCGCCAGCGCCACACGGCAATCGCCAACAGCAGCACCACGAACGCAACTGCGATCGCCATGCTCATGAATCGCCCGCCGGGCCGATCGATGGTGCGCGACCACAGCGAGGGTGCTTCGCCCGGTCGCGCCAGCCGAAACGCCACCACGCTGTCGCCAATCGTCGTACCCGACTCCGAGTGACCGCCGGCGCCGATCGCGACATATTGCTCGCCCTTCCACAGATAGGTCATGGGATTGGCGACGCCGGGCACCGGCAGCCGGCCCTGCCACAGCTCCTGCCCAGATCTCGCATCCAGGGCGCGCAGGTAGGCGTCCATCGCGCCGGTAAAGGCGAGACCGCCCGCGGTGATCGCCACGCCGTTCACGAGCGGCGTGCCCCACGGGAAGGCGATGCCGAGCGGTGCGCGGTCTTCCGTGGTGCCGACCCTCGAGCGCCAGAGAATCTTGCCGGCCTTCAAATCGACCGCGACCATCTCGCCCCATGGCGGCTTGTTGCACAACAGGCCCAATGGCGACGCCGCGACCGCGCGCGTTATCGCGAACGGCGTACCCTGCTGCCGTCCGAAATCGTGACCGGGAGGCGGATTGAATCCTTCGACCGCGGCGCGCGGAATCAGCTTGACGATATGAATCGCGCGCGAAGTGTTGGCGTAAAGGATCTGGTTGACGGGATCGAACGCGGCACCGCCCCAGTTCACACCGCCGCCGGTCATCGGAAACACCACCGTTCCTTGCGTCGATGGCGGCGTGTAGAGGCCTTCGTTGCGCGCCGATGCAACCTGCTCGCGGCAAATCCCGCTATCGCGAAACGGAATCACGCCGAACACATCGTCGGTCGAAATCCGCTGCGGCACCAATGCCGGAACATGGGTCGGAAACGGTTGCGTCGGCGAGAGCTGTTCGCCGTCGGCGCCGCCTTGCGGGACGGCGCGTTCCTCCACCGGCCAAACTGGCTTGCCGGTCTCGCGATCGAGCACGAACACCAGCCCCTGCTTGGTCGGCTGGATCACGACGTCGCGCGCGCCATCGCCCGTATCAACGCGCGCCAGCGTCGGCTGCGCTGCCAGGTCGTAATCCCAGACGTCATGATGCACCGTCTGAAACGACCAGACCTTCTCGCCGGTCTCGGCGCGAAGTGCTACGATCGAATTGGCATGGTCATTGTTGCCGGGCCGCTTGCCGCCCCAAAAGTCCGGGCTCGGCGAGGATGTCGGCAGAAATACCAGGCCGCGCTCTTCGTCCACCGACATCGGCGCCCAGACATTGGCATGACCGGCGATGACCTCGTCATGGACCAGTGGATCGAACCCCCCAGCGCGATTTCCCCGTTCGCGCGTCGAAGGCGCGCACGGTACCGGGCGGCGCATCAACCCGGCGGTTATCTGCAATCGCGGAGCCGACAATGATGACGCCGCGCGTAACCACCGGAGCCGACGTGATCTGGAATTCGCCCGGCCACTCCAGCGCACCGGTTTCAAGTCTGATCTCGCCATTGGTCCCGAAATCGGCGCAGGGAGTGCCGACCCTCGCGTCCAGCGCGATCACGCGCGCGTCGTTGGTGCCCATGAAGATCCGCGCACGGCAGGGAGCGGCCTCAGTAGCCCGCTCGTCGACCCAGTAGGCGACGCCGCGGCAAGTGTAGCGATTGGCGGGCCGCTGGTTGATGGAGATCTTCGGATCGTAGCGCCATTTCTGTGCGCCGTTGCCGGGATCAAGCGCGATGACTTCGTTGAAGGGCGAGCAGAAGATCAGGTTGTCTTCCACGAACAGAGGCGTGGCCTGAAACTTGGTCCGCTTCATGATCTCGGGCGCGCGGCGATCCAGATCGCCGGTGCGAAATTCCCAGGCGCGGACGAGGTTGCCGACATTGCCAGGCGTGATCTGGTTGAGCGGCGAAAACCGCGATCCGCCGCGATCGCCGCCCCAATGCTCCCACGCGGGAGCCGGAGGCGAGATGCCAAGACCGAAAACACCGGCGATGAAAGCGTACAGGCGAGCCGAATTTCGCATCATATCCCCGCAAGCGAAGCGCAACGCTTGCGGGATCGATTACGCGATTACAGCCTCAGTATCCACCCCTGCGGTCCTGATGACCACCGTAGCGACCACCGCCGCCGCCAAACCCGCCGAGGCCGATTCCAATGCCGATGCTGACCGGCGGTCCTGACGGCTCGTACACCTCGCGCGGGGGCGGACGGCGAACGACCACGACGTCATCATCCGGCGGCGGACGCCGCGGCGGCTTGCGATCGACGCGCTTGGGCGGATCGGGCTCGACGCGCTTGATCGGCGCATTGACTCTCTTGAGCTGCGGCGGCGGCTGCACGTTGCAGGGACAGGTCGGCGCGGCCAGCGCCACGTTTTGCGGCACCGCGGCGTTGGCGGTGACGACGGCAGGCGCGAAGTCGGGACGGTTGCGCAGCCGCTGTTCCAGCTTGCGCGCGGTCGCGGTGAGATCGCTGTCGGGGAATTTCGCCAGAAACGAGCGATAGCCCGCCGAAGTATTGATGAGCACGGCGTTATTCCACGCCACCATGCGCTGGTGCCGAACCAGCCAGTCACGCGCCAGCCGCCCGAGCGGCGTCTGCGCATAAAGGGTCGCAAAGGCCTCATAGGCTTCGTCGGTGCCGTCGGCCACGATGATCTCGTTGGCCGCCTCGACCGGCTTGCCCTTCAGATCGCGCGTCCACTCGGCAACCGTCTTCTTGGGGGCCGCGGCGAGTTTCGGACCAGCCACAGGCGCGCCCGAGAACCTGAAATCCTCGGTCAGCGAAGAACTGTCCCACGGCGTCTGCCGCCCCTCGGTGACCTTGTTCACGGCGAGGCGCACGCGCTTGAAGGTTTCCTCGATCGGTATCCCCGACTCCTTGCCGGCCGCAAGCAGCGCGGTCGTGTACGGGCTGTTGGAGCCGGTGCCGTCTTCCGCGACGGCGCCCGGCGAAGTCGAGAACGACAGGAAGGTACCGGGAGAACCGACCTTGGCATCGACGATGGCAAGCCCACCCCCGGCGGTCTTGCTGATGTCCGGGAACGGGTTGTTGCGGCAGGCATCAAGCATCAGGATGCGCATCTTGCTCGGCACCGACGTCAGCGTGTTCAGGATGTCGTTGAGCCGCACCGCCTGGATCGGGATGTCGGCTTCCCGTTTCACGTCGATATCGATCGGCACCAGAAAGTTCTCGCCGTCAATCTGCAGGCCGTGGCCGGCATAAAACACCAGGGCTACGGTATCGGCGCCCTTGGCCGCCACCTTGCTGGCGAATTCGCTGACCTTCTCCCGCATCTGGCTTTGCGACAGATCGGATGCCGTCGACACTTCGAAGCCGGAATCGGTCAGCAATTGCGTAACCGCCCTGGCGTCATTGGCCGGATTGGGCAGCGCCGGCACCGAACGATAGGCGGATTGGCCGATCACCAGCGCGAGACGATTTTCCGCGGACGCAGACTGTGTGCCCAGAAGCACCGCGGCGGGAATTATCAGCTTGAGCAGCGCGTGACGGAACATGATGCCACCTCCCGGCAATGCAGGCTACGGATTGGTCCGAGATTCGAAGCCAAAGGTTCAAGCCGGCCGTGCCACCTGCGGCACGACCACGGCCCCAATTCAACGACGATCGTGTCGCAGGCCCGGATCCGGCCCGCTGTGATCAAAATCACAATCACGGGATCGATGTTTGTGCATCATGCCCTGTTCCGGAATGCCCGGTCCGGGGTAAAAAGCGCTCCGATGCGGCGGATCGTGGTTCACATAGCGCTGATGGCGGGCGCAGCGCTGATACTTGCGGGTTGCGGCTTCGCCGACATCCGCTCGCCGGTGCCGGAGTTCATGCGTGCCAAGGCGCCCGACCCGCCTCCGCTCGAGGCGCCGCCCGACATCAAGATGATGCTCAAGGAGAAACTGGACTCGGTGTTCACCCAGGCCTCGCGTCCGACGCAGGTGCGCGTCTCGGAGCCGCGCCACAATCTGCATGGGCCGGGCTGGACCGCATGCGTCAAGGCCGACGTAATCTCCGTGACCGGCAGGCCGCTGGGCACACAGACGTATCGAATTACGATTTCCGACGGCGTGATTTCGGATCGCCGGCAGGTCGAAACCGATGATACGTGCTTCATCGAGAGCTACGAGCCGATCTAGCGCATGATCCGGGAAGGTGCCACCGTCGGCATGGTGGACAGTCGGTTAATACGACCGCTCAAATTGACGCGCGGCGCGATCCGTATTTTCCACCTCTCTCCGCTAGCGTTGCCCCGTGAACGCGATGGAAGCAGGCGACGCCCGCAGGCGCCGTCAGCGCATAAATCGCGAATGGGGATACGGGGAAGTGGTCGATATTGCTGAAGCAGCGGTAGTCCGTCGTGCATCGAACAAGGATGCCACGCGAGCACCTGCGCCGGTCGTAAACGCTAGCGGCGGGCTGACGCCGCTCGCCGACATATCGGCACTGCCATGGCGCGCGCTCGCCGAACGCGCCGCCGAGCCGAACGGCTATTATCTGCCGGACTGGGAATTGGCCGTGAACGCTTCCGCGCGAGATCGCGTCGGGGCTTCGGCGCTCAGCGCGTGCAGCGATGCTTCCAGGTTGGTCGGTCTCGTGCCCGTCATTTCAATGTGGCGCGCCTACAAGATCCCCCTGCCCGTCCTGGTCAGCGCCGATCCCTATGGCACGCTTTGTACGCCACTGCTTGATCGCGACATGCCGGAGGATGCCGTTGCAGGCATCCTGCAGCAGGCACGCAAGGCCGGCGCGCACGCGCTGATCTTCCGCGACGTGACGCTCGACGGCGCGGCCATCAAGGCATTCACGGCCGTGCTGCGTCGCGACGGCATCGGGCCTCGCGTGTTGCAATCGCATGTCCGCGCCTGCCTCGACGCGTCAGGCGACGCCGAAGAAGTGCTGCGCGACGCGCTGGGTGCGAAGAAACTGAAAGAGCTTCGCCGCCAGCGCAACCGCCTCGCCGAACATGGCTCCGTCGATTTCGACGTGGCGCGCACACCCGCCGAAATTGCCGCTGCGGTCGAAACATTCCTGATGCTGGAAGCCAGCGGCTGGAAAGGCAAACGGGGCACCGCGCTCGGGCAAGACGAGGGCGATGCAGCCTTCGTTCGCCGCGCCGCTTCGGCGCTGGCCGAGACCGGCCAGTGCGAGATCGTGACGTTGCGCGCGGGCGAGACGGCGGTGGCGGCTGCGATCGTACTGCGCCATCAGGACCGCGCCTTCTACTTCAAGCTCGGCGTCGACGAGCGCTTTGCGAAGCTTTCGCCCGGCGTGCAGTTGACGCTGGACCTGACCCGGCATCTCTGCGCCGATCCGGCCATTGCCATGGTCGATTCCACCGCGAACCCCGATCATCCCATGATCAATCCGATCTGGCGCGGAAGGCTTTCGATCGGCGACGTGCTGATCCCGCTGCGGAAGGGCGATCCGGTCGTCCCGCTGATCCGCGCGGCGCTCAGGCTGCGATCCGCGATCCGCGAGCCGGCGCGCGGCCTCGTTCATCTCGTCAGGCAAAGTTAGGAGAAATCCTCATGAACACCCTCACATCAGTAGCGCCCGTGATCACGGCCGATCATGATGCGCTCCGGCGCGACTTTCCGCTGAAACCGTTCGCAATCCGTCACAAGCTTGCCGGCCATCCGCTGCTGATGCTGCCGCGCATCGCGCAACTTGCCTCTGAACTGCCGCGCGACCTGATCGAATACAATTCCGGCAAGGTCGCGATCAGCCAGGACCCGGACGCCATTCCCTCCGTCGACCTCGATCCGGTCGAGGTGGTCAAAAGCATCGAAACCGCCGGCGCCTGGATGGTGCTCAAGCGCGTCGAGAATTCACCGGAATACCGGGCGCTGCTGGAAGATACCCTGCTCTCGGTCGCCCGCGCCCGCGGCTTCAACAGCCTGGCTGACGCCGGCTTCGAGCAGGTCGAGGGCTTTCTGTTCGTGTCCTCGCCAAACTCGACCACGCCGTTCCATCTCGACAGCGAAGACAATTTCTTCGTTCACATTCATGGCGAGAAATTCTTCACGATCTTCGATAATGCCGACCGCACAATCGTCTCCGACGACGAGATCGAGCGTTCGATGACCAAGCATCGCAACCTGAAATACGACGAGAGCTTTGCAGCCCGGGGCCGGGAATTACATCTGTTCGCGGGCGACGGTTGCTACGTGCCGTACCAGTGGCCGCATTGGGTGCGCACATCAGGTTCGTTCTCGATCTCGATGGCGATCACCTGGAAGACCCGCGAAGTGCGGCGGCTCAATGACCTGCACTTCTTCAACTCGATGCTGCGCGGCATCGGCATGCCGCAGCAGCCGCCTGGAAAACAGCCGGTGCTCGACGCGCTCAAGCTGGCGTTCTACCGCACCGTGACAACTGCCATCAAACCGCTGCGCACCTCCATGGCGATGCGCCGCGCGCTGCGACGGATCGCGCTCGGCAAGCGCGCGAACTATTATCTGAAGAAGGTATGACTTGTAGCCCGGGTGAAGCGAAGCGGAACCCGGGATCACTTGAACCGCGGCCCCCGGATTGCGCGGAGCCTGTCATCGGGCGCGCATTCGCGCGACCCGTTGGCTCCATCCGGGCTACGTGAACACCTCACTGCAACGGCGAATGCGGCGCCGGCAGCATGATGGTCGAGTGCATTTCCTCAAGGAAGCTCGGGCCCTTGCCGAGGAATTCCTGCCAGGCTGGATCCTTCATCGCGTTGCCTCGCGCTTCGGCGCGCGCATTCAGGCTGGGATAGGCCCAGATGTGGCAGGCTTCGTTCGGTTGACCCGCTTCCGTCAGCCAGAGGCCGACGATCTTTGAATATTTCTCGCGCGCCGGCAGCACCGCGGTGAAGGCATCGAGCCACTGCTTCAGGCCACCGGCAGGCTTGCCGCGATAGTTGCGGAGTTCGTAGACATTGCCCGTCGATGCCGCGCAACCGGCGGCCTCACCGCGTTCATCAGGCGGACGTCCTGACGGATCAACAGCGGACGGATCAGCGGAACGTACTCGCCGGTCCAGCGCGGATCTTGGCGAGTTCGGCGCGCATTCGCGCGCGCTCCTCGAAATTCTTGTAGCTCCACATGTGCAGGACCTGGTTGAGAGGCCCGATCTCGGTCAACCAGTAGCCTTCCAGCTTGCCGTAGTCGTCCTTGCGAATGTCGCGCGACACCGTGCTCGCCCCTTCACCATGTCGCCGATGGTGCCGGGCTTTACGGTGTAGGTTCGCAGTTCGTAGATCATGACGCCTCCCCATTATTGTTGGTTCTGTAGCCCCATCAGCAGCCTTCGACCGTGAGAACGTCTCCCCGTCGATCGCCGCGCTAGAGATCTTCGTCCGAAAGTTCTGCCATTTTCGTCAGATGCCGCAGCAAGCCTCGCTTCAATGGCTTGTTTCCGTGAATTGGAATTGAAAGCCGCACCACGCTCCCATCCTTGCCATAGATGTGATGACTACCGCTGACGCGAAGCAGAACCCAGCCGTAACGCTCGACAATGCGAGCGAAGTCGCGGCCGGTTACTGATTTCATGCAGGCAGTTCCAGCATCCGTTCAACGCCGCCCGGCTCGGGTGGAGCGACCTCGATGGACAGACAGCCCTCGATTGCCTCATGAAGATTTTGCATGAGTTCTTCCATGCTCTCGCCCTGCGTAGCACAGCCGGGAATCGCGGGGACTTCGGCCCAAAAGCCTCCCTCTTCCGCTTCATGCACGACGATTTTGATCTTCACGATTGATCTCCTGCTATCGACTTTGGCGTAGACCCGCGGCTTGTTCAAGCCCCACTACTACTCCGCCGCCTGTGCGTTGATTTCACCGGACACCTGGCGAATGGCGCGGGCGAGCTGCTCGGCAGGCTGCGCGCCGGACACCGCGTATTTCTGTGCGAACACGAATGTGGGAACGCCCGAGATCCCCTTCTCGGACGCCTCCTGCGCCTGACCGGAGATCAGCGCGACATCTTCATCGGTCGCAAGGCGCTTGCGCACATCGTCAGCATCGAGGCCGATATCGGCCGCCGCCTGAACCAGCACGTTCACATCGGTCAGGTCGCCGCCGTCGCGGAAATACAATTCCATCAGGCGCTGCTTCATCTCGGCTGATTTACCCCTGGCCTCGGCCCAATGGATCAAGCGGTGGCAGTCCGTCGTGTTGGGTTGGCGCTTCACGAGTTCGGGGCGGTAGGTCAGCCCTCTTCGCCTGCGGCAGCGACGACGCGGCCTGCGATGCCCTTATAGGCTTCGACCGAGCCGAATTTGGCGGTGAGATACTCGTCGCGGCTGATGCCCTCGCGTGGCACCCAGGAATTGAGGAAGAACGGCCGCCAGTGCACCTCCACGGGAACATCAGGCACCAGCGCCAAGGCATTCTCGATCCGGCGCTTGCCGATATAGCACCACGGGCAGACCACGTCGGAGACGATGTCTATTTTCAGCGGCTTCAGGGTGCTCATCGGCGCCTCCTCAGGTCGAAATGGAACCCCGAAAATAAGCCGAATGAGCCGCCAGACAAGGCGCTATTTGAGACTGTCTGCCATCTCCCGCATCCGCCGGGCGGTCAGGTCATCGGCGGGAAAGAAGGTCTCCAGCGCCAGCTCCGACAACGTGATATCGACCGGCGTGCCGAACACCATGGTGGTCGAGAAGAAGCTGAGCACCTCGCCCCCCTCGCTCCGCAGCTTCAAGGGGATCGCGACATTGTCGGCCAGAGCGGCGCGGAGCGCGCCGGGATCGGATAGGCTTTCAGTTCCTGGTACAGCTTGAGCAGTTCGGGATCGGCCGTCGCCTCGCACTGGCGATGCAGCCGCTCCAACAGGTGCCCGCACCATTCGGCGAGATTGACGGTGCGCGCCGCCAGCGCTTCCGGGTGAAAGGCAAGCCGCAAAATATTGAAGGGCTGGCCGAGCAGGCGCTGCGGGATGCCTGCGAGCAGCGGCGCCACCATCCGGTTGGCCGTCACCAGATTCCAGTGGCGGTCATAGGCCAGCGCCGGATTGGGTTCGTGCGCCTTCAAGACGAGATCGATCGCCTGCCGGGCCGATTTGAGCGCGGGATCGTCGAGCGAGCGCTGCGGAAACGCGGGAGCAAAGCCCGCCGCGACCAGGAGTACGTTGCGTTCACGCAAGGGAACCTCCAATCGTTCGGCGAGCTTCAGCACCATTTCGCGCGACGGCGCGGCGCGGCCGGTTTCGACGAAACTGAGGTGGCGCGCGGATATCTCGGCATCTCCTGCCAGATCGAGCTGGCTGAGATGGCGGCGCTGCCGCCATTCGCGCAGATGATCGCCGATGTGGACCGGTTGGGTTCGTTCGGCTCGCGCCGTGGAAGCATGTGCGTTCATGGTGGAAAACCTACCATGCGAATTTCGCCCATTCCATTACGTCCGAGGTAATCGAAACGGGTCGCGGACTGGATCATCTTGGGGGCACAGGAGATGACCCATGCTGATGCTTTCCCTCTTCCGCTTCGCTGCCGCCGCAATCCCGTGGACGCTCAATCTGGCCACCTGGTTGCTGGCGCGCTCCCTGAACATGCCCGAACCCGTGGTGCACGACACCGGCGTCTTCGTGTTCGCTCAGGTGCAGACGATCGAGAACAGGGTCGGCAAGGCGCTCTGCCCGATGCGGCTGGCGCGTCAGCTCAGGTCGCTGCTGCAGCGCTGATCCCTGCCCCCCAAGAGTTCTACCCCAAGCAAAGGAGAACTGTCATGATCTATCCGTCCTCATTTCTGAGCCGCGCCCTCCTCGCCGACGCCATTTTCTCTGGCGTCGCGGCGGTCGGGCTTACCCTCGGCGCCGGCGTGCTCGCGCCCGTTCTTAACCTGCCTGAGGCCTTGTTGCGCGAAACCGGCCTGTTCCTGATTGCCTATACGGCGCTGGTCGGCTGGCTTGCGACGCGTTCATCCGTGATGAAGGCGCTGGTGTTGTTCGTCATCGTGGGGAATGCGGCCTGGACGCTCGGCAGTATCGCGCTGCTGTTCTCGGGCGCGGTCGCGCCGAACCTGCTCGGTCAGGTCTTTATCGTCGCGCAGGCGATCGCCACTGGCGTGTTTGCCGAGCTGCAATACATCGGCCTGCGCAAGAGCGATGAGGCAGTGACGGCGTAAGCCCCAACCGTCATTGCAAGCGAAGCGAAGCAATCCATATCGCGGCATAACAGATAGATGGATTGCTTCGTCGCGTTGCTCCTCGCAATGACGGGGGCTCTTAACTAAGCGCCACTGCCGCAATCATCCCAGCAAAGGTCAATGCCAGCCCGATGACAAGCATCGGCACCAGGCTGCTGCCCGAATACGGATCGGCCGGCTCCTTGTTGGTCACGACATGTGCACGATAGGCCATCACACTGCTCCTGCCTGGTTACGCCGAAATCTTTCCCCGTTGCCGAGCATGACGCCCTGCCCGCCGGCGATGCCGAGTTCGAGGCTCGCCGCAATCCGCCGCGCCCGTTCCACGAAATGCGCTTCGGCCTCGGGTGGACAGATCTCGCGGGCGGAGGCCTCGAACAGTTCAAGCCAGCGATCGAAATGATCGGCGTCGACCGGCAGCGGCAGATGCTTGGCCATCGGCGTGCCGTGATAACGCCCTGTCATCAGCGCGACCGACGACCAGAACGCGCACATCTGCTTCAGATGCGGCTTCCAATCCTTGATGCGGGTGTCGAAGATCGGCCCCAGCACCGCATCGGCGCGAACCTTGGCGTAGAAACCGTGCACGAGGCGCTCGATCATCGCCTCGGTAATCCCGGTTCGTTCCATGATCTCGGCCGTGATCCGCTCCCGCCGCTCCGGCCCTACCACGATCGCTTCCATTTTCGGTCGCCCCTAAATAGGTATTTCAAATACCCATTTAGATTGCTATAGAGGATTTGCAAGCAGAACTTTCGAGGATCCCATGCGCCTGACGTCGTTCACGGATTTTGCCTTGCGCGCCTTGATGCGGCTGGCGGGCGAGCCGGGCCGGTCCTTCGCCACCAACGAAATCGCGGCCGAGTTCGGCATTTCCCGCAACCATCTGGCCAAGGTGGTGCGCGACCTCGCCGATAGCGGCTTCATAAGTACCCAGCGCGGCGTCGGCGGCGGGTTCGCGCTGGCGCGCCCGGCTCAATCGATCACGATTGGCGAAGTGGTGCGGGCGCTGGAAGGGCCACCGTTGGTCGAATGTTTTCGCGAGGATGGCGGCAATTGCGTGCTGATGCCGCGCTGCCGGCTGAAAGCGAAGCTGGCGGCCGCCCGCGAGGCCTTCATGCGCGAGCTCGACGCCACCACGCTTGCAGAATGCGCCTATCCCGCGCAATCAAAACGAAGTCCGGCGCCCGCGTGATGGCTGCAGCAAAGCATCAGGTGCAACGATGAAACCGATCGAATTCGAGAATGGCGCCGTCCAGATCGACGCCTCCATCGTCGCCGACGGGCTCGGCCTTGCGCTGCCGCTGCTTCAGAAGCAGATGCGCGCCGGCAAGATCACGAGCTTCGCCGAGCGCGGGGTCGACGCAGATAGCGGCCGGCATCGCCTGACCTTCTTCTCCGAACACCGGCGGTTTCGCGTCGTCGTCGACGAAACCGGCGCGATCGTTCAGCGCTCGGCGGTAGACTTCGGGGATTTGTCGCTGCCGAAATCGGTGCGCAAGCCCGGCGGATGAGCCTTCAGATAGCGGCGGGCTGAGCCTCAAGAGAGATAGCGGCGGGCTGAGCTTGAAGCGCCTGCGCAGGTGCGGAAACCGGCTGCTTCCCGCCGGCCGATTTCTTGCCGGCAACCCTGACGCGGCTATTGCCGTTCAGAGGCTTGCGGTTGAGTGACTTGCCGGCACGTGACTTGGCATTGAGTGACTTGCCGGCGCGTGACTTGCCATTCAGAGACTTGCCGTTCAGAGACTTGCCGTTCAGAGACTTGCCATTGAGCGCATGGCCGTTCAGTTTGAGCTTCTTCTTCGCCTTCCTCTCAGCCTCTTCCTTCAGCTTCGCCTTAGCCTTCTTCTTGGCCTTGGCCAGCTTTTCGGCCTTTTTCAGCGCCTTCCGCTCGGCCTTGGCCTTCACGCGGGCCTTCTGCCCGCGCCTCGGCGCGCTGCTTCTTGCGCTTCTTCTCGCAGGCCGCGCATTTGCAGCCGATCGGCTTCAGATAGGCTTTGAAATAATCCGTGCCGTAATCGTAGTTGATCTCCTCGCCCGGCTCGATGTTCTTGATGGCGCGGATGAAGACCTTGCGCTTGCGCGGCTTGACGTCGGATTCCGCGTTTGGCTTGCAGGCGTGGTTGATGTAACGGGCGATGTTCTCGCGCACCGAGCCGTCGATGGTCCAGCGGCCGTTCAGTTCGAACAGATACTTATTCTCGATCGCGTCGTCTTTTTTCTTCTTCGAATCCAGCAGCGGCCCAAAATAGCGGATGATTTTGGTGCCCTTCTTGATCGGCTTGGTGGCGAAGAGGCCAAGGCCCGTAGGGGAGCGGCCGACACGATAGGGTTTATTCGCAGGTATGGAGGGCATGACGATTGAATGACTGCACGCTCGGGACACGAGGGAATTGCGAAGCCGTCCTTCTAGGACGATTCCGTGACAATGTCAGGTATTTCGCGGCATTCTCTTGAACCTTCCCCAGATTGCATACGTCCGACCGTCGAGGTTCCCTCAAGGCGAAGAGCCCGCAAGGCCGCGGACGAATTCGCGCGTGATTTCAACTGCGGCGAGGATGAAGTGAAAGTAATTGGCGAAAAAGGCCGCACGGTGGAATTGGCGAAGCGGTGATGCGGACGGCGGCGCGTTTTTGCCGTATTAACGTCAAAGCTACAGGCTTGAGTGCATGATGTTGTCAATCATGGCATTTTAAGGCGGCGTCAACCGGAGCAGCGATGTACACAAAATTCATGGCTCTCCTCGTTGCCGGCGCCGCCCTCACCGGCTGCTGTGTATCTGGCACTGGCTGCTCCACGCCGACGTCAAGCAGCGGGCCGATAGCCTGGGACGGGTTGGGCGAAGCCCCGACAGCAAATGACGAGCCGGGCGACCAAAAACGACCAAAGCGGCGAACGGCGCGCAATCGCGAGATCATCCTCGGCCCGCTGAGTGAAACCCCGCCCCGGTCGGGCGCCAAATCGGCCTACGAGGAGTGGACGCACTCGCCTACCGAAGATGTGGAGGCCGACGCGAAGCTTGCCCGGCAACTCAAGATTTGCCGGGATTGCTGATCGCCAACGAACTCGCTCGATGGCAGCCGTCTTACGGCGTCGGGGGGCGGACGACGGTCGAGCGCAGCATGGCGTCCAGCAACTGATCGACGCCGGTACCTTGGGGTAGCCGGTGCAGGATATCCCTCAGCCGCCCATCGAGCAGCAGCATGGTGAAACCGTGCACCAACGACCATGCGCGCGCAATCGCCGCGGCCTGGTCGAGCGACAGCGCCTCCAACGCGTCGCCGGTGTGCTTCTCGGTGCGGCCGGCGCCGACCGCGCTCGCCAGTCCTTCAAAGGAGGCAGTCGCCGCCTCGTGTAGCGAGGGCCGCGTCATGTCGAGCCGCTCGGTGCGGAACATCAGCCCGTACATGCCGGGGCGCGCCTGCGCATAGGCGACGTAGGCCTTGGCGCGCGCCATCGCCTTCATCAGCGGATGCGTTTCAGACTGGCCCGCCGCAATCATGGCGGCGTTGAAGCGGCGGAAGCCGATCGCGGCAAGTTCGCTGAGCAGCCCGGTGAGGTCGCCGAAATGGTGGGTCGGCGCGGCGTGCGACACGCCGGCCTCGCGCGCCACAGCGCGCAGCGTCAGGCCCGCCAGCCCGTCGCGTTCCAGCACCCGCTCGGCCGCTCCGAGCAAGGCGTCGTGCAGATCGCCATGATGATAGGGCGTCTCGTCTGCCGCCCGGCGCGGCCGGCTGGCGGGCCTTTCGGCCGCGGGTCCTTGCCGGCCTGCGCTTCGCGGCCGGACGGGTCGTTCGGGTTTCTCTCGAAGCTCTTGTCATGCGAATCCTTATAGTCACAATTTTTACACTGTAAAGATTTTGCTTGACGGCCCACGGCAACGCGTTTACTGACATCTTTACGATGTAAAGATATAACCGGAGGGAACGTGAGATGCTCGACCAAGTGGTGACGGCCAATGCGACGCGGGACAATCTGGCGCCGATCCCGATGGAATGCGATGCGCCGTTCCTCAAAGTTACCGGCGAATTGCCGCGCGAACTCAACGGCACGCTCTACCGCAACGGCCCCAACCCGCAGTTCGACGCCCCCGGCGCGCACTGGTTCGTCGGCGACGGCATGCTGCACGCCTTTCACCTGGAGAACGGCCGCGCCAGCTACCGCAACCGCTGGGTCCGCACCCCGAAATGGCAGGCCGAGCACGACGCCGGCCGCGCGCTGTTCGGGGGCTTCGGCCGCAGGCTGCCGGGTACGCCTGCCTCGGTTACGCAAGACGGCGGCGTCGCCAATACCAACATCATCTTTCATGGCGGCCGCCTGCTGGCGCTTGAGGAAGGCCATTTGCCGACCGAGATCGAGCCCGGCACACTCAACCGGCTCGGCTATTGCGATTATGGCAAAGGCATCTCCGGACCGTTCACGGCGCATCCCAAGATCGATCCCGTCACCGGCGAGATGGTGTTCTTCGGCTACAACGCCGCGGGCCCCCTGACCCCCGCCCTCTCCTTCGGCGCGGTTAACGCCGCGGGCGTGGTGACGCGGTTCGATCGCTTCGAGGCGCCCTATGCCAGCATGGTGCACGACTTCATCGTCACCGAAAATCATCTGCTGTTTCCGGTCCTGCCCCTCACCGGCAGCATTGAGCGCGCCATGACAGGCCGGCCGCCCTATGCCTGGGAGCCGGACAAGGGCGCCTATGTCGGCGTCATGAAGCGCAACGGCCCCGCCAAGGATCTCGTCTGGTTTCGCGCCGAGTGCTGCTACGTCTTCCACGTCATGAACGCGTGGGAGGACGGCGACCGCATCATCGCCGACGTCATGCAGTACGAGGAGCCGCCGCTGTTCACCCATCCTGACGGCACACCCACCGATCCCGCCAAGTCGCGCGCCCGCCTGTGCCGCTGGGCCTTCGATCTCTCGGCGAATACCGATCGCTTCACGCAAACCTGGCTCGACGACATCACCGGCGAATTCCCGCGTGTCTGCGATCGACGCGTCAGCTCCGCCAATCGGCACGGGTGGTATGCCTGCGCCAATCCAGAGTTGCCTACACCAAGTGGATTGTCGGGCCTTGTTCATGTCGACGGCAACGGATCGCGCCTTGGCCGGTACCTGCTGCCCGCCGGCGATACGATTTCGGAAGCCGTGTTCGTCCCACGCAGCGATGACGCCAGCGAGGGTGACGGCTGGCTGATGTCGGTGGTCTGGCGCGCCCGCGAAAACCGCAGCGACCTCGCGGTATTTAATGCCACCGATGTCGACGCCGGGCCGGTGGCGCTGGTGAAGCTAGGACATCGTGTCCCCGACGGCATCCACGGTAACTGGGTGGGCGCGGCGTAAGCGTTCCACCTGTCGTCATTCCGGGGCATCGCGCAGCGATGAACCCGGAATCCAGATGTGGTGATCTCAAGCTTCTCAGGTGCGCAATTGCGCAACACAGTTCGATGCTGCGCATCCCCCGGAATGACATGAGCCTTGGGTCGGCGGCATCACGATCGCGCGCGTTTTACTGCTCGCCTGCGCCATCACGATCCTTTGGCGCGCGGCGATAGTTGGCGCTTAACCCGCAGGAAGTCATTGCGAACACGCCGATCCATCGCCACGCCGTTCAATTTTGACACTGTAAAGATTTTACTTGACGCCTCCTTGCCCCGCCCCTAGTGTATCTTTACGATGTAAAGATACATCCTGTGAGGTTGTCATGACGATTTTCCTGATCATCGCCCCGTTCGGCTCCTTCGCCCTGCTGATGCTGGTAGCCTCGGCGCCGGTCAGCCTGTTCGTATCGGCGGCAATCTGCCTTGCCGTGATTGCCTATGACGTCGTCGGCGGCCGCTCGATCAAGATGCTCGGCGCCGGCTCCGTGGTGCTGTTCGGCGCGCTCGGCTGCTACACGACCTGGATTGATCCCGCGATGAGCTCTTCCGCCATCAAGCTCACCGTCGATGCCGGCGTGCTTGCGATTGCGCTGCTCTCGATCGTGTTTCGCTCTCCTTTCACCCTGCAATACGCGCGTGAGATGGTTGGTGCCGAGACTGCTGTTCTGCCCGGCTTCATGAAGGCAAACTACATCCTCACCTGGGCCTGGACCGGCGCGTTCCTGGCAATGGTCGCCGCCAACATCCTGATGATGTACAGCCCGAGCTTCCCGCTGTGGGCGGGAATTGCCATCGCCTTCGCCGCGCGCAGCACCGCTGCCTATTTCACCAAATGGTATCCGGAATATCACAAGACAAAGTACGCAACTCCGCCGGCTTCTGCTAACGCATTGTCCGGAATCTGAGCACGCTCCAGCAATTGAACGCCAAAGAGGAACACGACGATGAAGGACGTATTCGCCAGACTGGGTGCCGATTTTTTCTCCACCATCTTGTTCCTCGCGATCTATCTCACGACCGATAACGTCTTGCTGGCGACCGGTGTCGCAATCGCAGGCGCGGTGGCGCAGGTGATCCACTCGCGCGTCAAGGACAAGCCGCTCGGCTACATGACCTATGCCAGCCTTGCGCTCGTGATCGTGCTCGGCAGCGCGACGCTGTTGACCCATGACCCGCGCTTCGTGCTGGCGAAACCCGCGATTGGGCATTTTGCGATCGGCGCCATCATGCTCAAGCGCGGTTGGCTCTTGCGCTACCTGCCCCCGATCGTGACCGAGACCATTCCTGAATACGTGACTTTTGCCGGCTACGCCTGGGCCGCGCTGATGTTCGTGCTCGGCGCCGGCACCATCGGCGTCGCGATGACTGGCGACATGAAGCTGTGGACGTTCTATGTGACAGTCGTGCTGGTCGGGGCCAAGATCGCCGCCTTTGCAATTCAATACATCGCGTTTCGTATTTTGATCGGCGGCCGGCTTCGCGCCGCTCGCGCCTGAGACTGGCAAAAGACGCGTCAAAAAGGACGCTTGAGACGATTGGGCTTGTGTGGCGAGATAGGCGAGATAGGCTATACCGCCGCACGCGACTAGCGGGATCTCGCAAACCATTCCGGTTTGCCGGAAAATGTCGGAGAGATAGAAATGGCCGTGGACGGAAACTGGAATATCACCATGAGCACGCCGATGGGCGAGCGCAACGCGACGCTCGCGGTGACGAGCTCGGGCGGCACGCTGACGGGGACGCAAGGCGCCGACGGCAATTCCGGCGAAATTTTTGACGGTACCGTGAACGGCGACGACGTCGCCTGGAAGATCTCCATCACCAACCCGATGCCGCTCACGCTCGCCTTCACCGGCAAGGTTTCCGGCGACAGCATGTCCGGCGAAATGGGCATCGGCCCGATGGGTAGCTTCCCCTTCACCGGGACGCGGGCCTGATTGGTGAGGAGGTCGTAGCGCCTCCTCGCTCTCTCGACCAAGACAACTCTGCTTTCTATCGTCGTTCTCGCCTTGCCGGCGAGTGCGGCGATCGGACAAACGCCGGAGCCTGAACCGGCCTGGCGGATGGCACGCGCAGGACACTCAGTCGTCATCACCGGGCTTGACGCTTGACCCGGTGATCCCACGTCTTACTTCTTGGCTGCCCTATGCGAAGACGTGGATGGCCGGGTCATCCAGCGCGAAGACACGCTCCTGCCCGGCCATGACGAAAAGATAGATTCGGCGTTGCCCTCACCCCAGATTCAATTCCTTGAAGAAATCATTGCCCTTGTCGTCAATGATGATGAAGGCCGGAAAGTCCTCGACCTCGATGCGCCAGATCGCTTCCATGCCGAGCTCGGGATATTCCACCACCTCGACCTTCTTGATGCAGTGCTCGGCGAGATTTGCCGCAGCACCGCCGATCGAACCGAGATAGAAGCCGCCGTGCTTCTTGCAGGCTTCGCGCACCGCGACCGCGCGGTTGCCCTTGGCCACCATCACCATCGATCCGCCCGCCGCCTGGAATTGGTCGACAAAGGAATCCATCCGCCCTGCGGTGGTAGGTCCGAACGCGCCGGAGGCGTAGCCGTCAGGCGTCTTGGCGGGACCTGCGTAGTATACCGGGTGGTTCTTGAAGTAATCCGGCAGCGGCTCGCCCTTCTCCAGCCGCTCGCGCAGTTTGGCGTGGGCGGGATCACGGGCCACGATCATCGTGCCGGTCATCGAAACCCGCGTCTTGATCGGATACTTGGAGAGCGTTGCGAGAATATCCTTCATCGGCTGGTTGAGATCGATCTTGACGACCTCGCCGCCAAGCGACTGCTCGACCGCGGGCAGATACTGCGCCGGGTTATGCTCGAGCTCCTCGAGATAGACGCCGTCCTTGGTGATCTTGCCGAGCACCTGGCGATCGGCCGAGCAGGATACGCCGAGCCCGATCGGCAGCGATGCGCCGTGGCGCGGCATCCGGATCACGCGTACGTCGTGGCAGAAATATTTGCCGCCGAACTGCGCGCCGACGCCGAGCGACTGCGTCATCTTGAGGATTTCCTGCTCCATCTCCAGATCGCGGAAAGCGTTGCCATCGGCCGAGCCGTGGGTCGGCAGCGCATCGAGATAGCGCGCGGACGCGAGTTTTACGGTCTTCATGCAGAGTTCGGCCGAGGTGCCGCCGATCACGATCGCAAGGTGATACGGCGGGCACGCCGCGGTACCAAGGGTGAGCACCTTCTCCTTCAAAAACGCCAGCAGGCGATCCTTGGTCAGCACCGAAGGGGTCGCCTGGAACAAAAAGCTCTTGTTGGCAGAACCGCCGCCCTTGGCCATGAACATGAACTTGTAGGCGTTATCGCCCTCGGCATAGATCTCGCACTGCGCCGGCATGTTGTTGGCGGTGTTCTTTTCCTCATACATCGACAAGGGAGCTACCTGCGAGTAGCGAAGATTGCGGCGCAGGTACGCGTCGCGCGCGCCTTCCGAGAGCGCCGCCTCGTCGTCGCCGTCGGTGATGACGTTGCAGCCCTTCTTGCCCATGATGATCGCGGTACCAGTGTCCTGGCACATCGGCAGCACACCGCCGGCGGCGATGTTGGCGTTCTTGAGGAAATCGAAGGCAACGAACTTGTCGTTGTCGCTGGCTTCCTTGTCTTCCAGGATCGCGCGCAGCTGCTTCAGATGTCCCGGGCGCAAATAATGATTGATGTCGCCGAAGGCGGCTTCCGACAGCGCACGCAGCGCCTCGCGCGACACCACCAGCATGTCCTTGCCCAAAACCTTCTCGACCCGCACGCCCTCATCCGTAATCTTCTTGTAGGGCGTGGTGTCCGCGCCAAGCGGGAACAGCGGCGTATGCTTGTAGGGCGGAACGGGCTTTTGGTCGGGAAAGGCGGTCGGGGCGTTCATGTCATGATCTCGGTTTTGGAAGGTCGCGGCGTCCAAGCGGCGCTGCGGCGATAGACCCGTTCTAAGCATTTTTGGGATAAAGTGAAGGTTCCGGGAGGCTTGGTTGATATGCCCCGCCGGCACTGCCGGGATGCGATAGGCCTGATAGCGAGGTTTTCTCTATCCCTTCCCTTCCTGCTTCTCCGCATAAGCATCCACCAGCGCGCGGATCATTCGCTGATAGGGTATGCGGCGCTTCTGTGCGGCGCGCTTGAAGAATGTCACCGAGCGCTGCGATAGGCTCAGTGTCACCTTCACATTGTCCTCGCGCAGCACAAGCTTGTCCGGAGGCGGCAAGAAGTCCTCGATCACCCTCACCTCACCGATCTCACCTTTGCTGTATTTTGCCGTTGGCTTTTTCATAGATTGATCTTCCCTTACGCCAATAGCCTGCTCCAAAAATCCTGATCTTACGGTTCCGCCACGTAAAGCGCACCGTCATGACAGTGTCCTCGACCCTGCCGAAACAAAAGTAGCGCTGCTCGCCGCCGCCGTGACCGAGGTCTTCGGCAATCACGCGCATAGGGTCCAGAAACGCGCGCTGGGCAAGTTCGAATCCGACGCCGTGCTTGCTTCGGTTGACCTCGTCCTTTGTGGCGTCCCATTCAAAGTCAGGCATCGTCATCTATATGTATTTGTTACCATACTTCCATATGGCTTGAAAGGACCTGATTTGGTTCAAAGCACCGGGTATTACATGCCGGCGATAAAATTGTACGCCCACACAACGACACGGTCCTTACGGCCGAAGCGCGGTTGCCGCGATCGGCAGGCGATTGAACCGTTCCGGGGTCGCTTCAGACAAACCGGGGATTTCCGATATTCCCCGTCAAGCGACTGCGATCAAAATGAGTTCTGCCACCGCATTGAACGACGCCGCGCCCGTCCCCGTCCGCGCGCCGCGCCTGCTCGGCTTTTATCTGCTTCTCATCCTGGTTGCCGCCATCGAGGCTTTCGAAGGGCTCTCGCACGCGCCGACCCTGTTCGGCGAGATGTCGGAAATACCTGGCCGCGGCGTCGGCGCCGCGATCATCAAGGCGTATATCGCCAGCCACCCGCTGCTGGCGCTGGCGGCGCTGGTGTTTGCCACGGTGGGCCGCCTGCGTTACGCGATCATGGCCCTTGGCGCGCTGGTGCTGATGACCTGGCTGAATTACATGCCATCGGTGCGGCACGGGCTTGATTTCAACGGCCTCTCCGCCTTCGAGACGCCCGTGCAGATCATCGCGTTTCCGCTGATAGGCGCCTGCGCCATCGCGCTCGCCGCACGCAACCAGCGGCTGGGCCTTGCCGCAATGCTGGTCAGCATTCCCACGCTGTATGGCGTGATGGCCGTGATCGCCTTCGGGATCAGCGTCTTCCTCTACGGGTTCTGACGCCAACCTCAAGATCAAGTTGACTTCCGCGCGCGCCCCTTGCAGGAAATCCGCGCGCGGGTTTGAATGGCGCAAAGGGGCATTCACCATGGCTTTGAAACCACAGCTTCGCCGACCGACCTTGCTTGTCGCCACGCTGGCGCTGCTCGCCGCGTTCAGCACATCGCCGGCGCGCGCCGACCGCTGCGACGATATCGCCAAGGAACTGAGGAACCAGATCGACGGCCTCAAGGTCAGCGTCAACACCGGCAGCATGATCTATCTGAGCCATCCGGCGGCGAAGGAGCTGTCGCTCGGCTGCCGGGGCCGCAACTATTCCAACGAGCTCTACGCCAAGGCGGACCGCAAGCCGAAGCCGGAATTTTTTGCACTGGTCGCTTCGGCCAGCGCCATCATCTTCACCATTCCGAAGCCCGACGCGCAGACTGGGACCTCGCGCTGCATCAAGCGCATGGGCCTGTTGCGCGGCGACAAGGTCTCCATGCGCTTCCGCCGGCTCAACATGGAATGCACGCGCACCAAGAAAGAAGCTTCGATCGTGGTGACCCGCGGCAAGGACGAGTAACTCCAGCGCCGCTTTCTGTCGCATTCTAACAAATCCGGGAGCCGCCCGTTCACCATCGGCCGCGTTTGACAGCGGTGATCGGTTCGGATTCACCAATCGTTCGTTCGAGGCGGCCAGTATCGGAAGCAGCCAAAAGGATGCTTTCGATGGATATCTCTGCTGTCGCCGCTCCGGTGCCGATGAAGGCGCCTGAAACCAGCGTACCCAAGCCCCCCGAGGTGCAAAACGGCGCCCCGGCCGACGGCACCCGCACGCCGAAGCCGACGCTGCTGGCTCCCTTGCCGCCCGGACAGGGAACGCGGATCGACCAGTTCGCCTGATCCGACGGCACGCCACCGGCCTGAGGCCGCAAGTTTGCCGAAAAACTGCGCGATCATGCTGTCATGGGCGAACGGAACCCGCGCATGATCGCAAAGCTTCTGCTGCAGAACACCATTACTCTCGTCGTCCTCGGCGGACTGCTGTTCATGTCAGCGGGTACGCTGCATTGGCCGGGGCGTGGGTATTCCTGGTCACCAGCGCGATCATCGGTCCCGCCTGCGGATTGTGGCTTGCGAAGACCGATCCGGCGCTGCTTGCTGAGCGCATGCGGCCACCACTTCAGGCCGACCAGCCTGCCGCCGACAAGAAATTCGTGCTGACATTCATCCTGATGATGCTGATCTGGCTTGTCGCGATCGGACTGGACCGGCGCGTACACGCGTCCGACGTTCCGCTCCTGCTGCAGGCGCTTGGCCTTGCGATGTATTTGCTCTCGATTGCGTTCATCATGTGGGTGTTTCGCGAGAATTCCTTTGCCGCGCCGGTCGTGAAGGTGCAGGCCGCGCGCCACCAACGCGTGGTCTCAAGTGGCCCCTACGCCTTCGTCCGTCATCCCATGTACAGCAGCATCATGCTGTTCTTCCTTGGCGTGCCGCTGCTGCTGGGATCGTGGTGGGGCGTGGCGATCGCGCCGATCTTCGCCGTCCTGTTCGCCATTCGCGCCCGCATCGAGGAGCGCGCTGGTCGAGGGACTGCCTGATTATGCTGACTACGCCGCGCGCGTGCGCTATCGTCTGGTGCCCGGACTTTGGTGAAGCATAGCAATGGCGGACAACAATGCCCGATAGCAAAACCTACACCGGCGGCTGCCATTGTGGCCAGGTGCGCTTCGAATGCACGACGGATCTTTCGATGGTCACCGCCTGCAACTGCTCGATCTGCACCAAGAAAGGGTTGCATTTCACTTTCCTCGATCCGAAGAGTTTTCAGCTCCGCGCCGGCGAGGAAAATCTGAAGGAATACCTCTTCAACAAGCACGCGATTCACCACCAGCTCTGCGTCGATTGCGGCGTCGACGTCTTCGCGCGCGGCAAGAAGCCCGACGGGTCAGACGTGGTGGCGCTGAATGTGAGCTGCATCGACGGCATCGAGCTGTCGAAGCTGACCATGACGCCGGTGGATGGCCGGAACATGTGACAGCAACGCCGTCATTCTGGGGCACCGCGCAGCGGCGAACCGGAATCTCGAGATTCCGGTCTGGTGCTAGCGCACCATCCCGGAATGACGCGGTCAGACATCCAGCACCTTATACTGCCGGAAAATCCCGTCCTCGTTGAACGCAATCCGCCGATCGCTCGCCAGATACGCCTTGATGTTCGGCCTCGCCGCAACGCGGTCGCGCAGATCGACAAGACCGGGAATTTCCCGCTCGAACGCCTTCATGCGCTTCGGAAAAGCGTAACGCAGCCCCTCCACGATCTGGAACAGCGACAGGTCGACATAGGTCAGGCGGCGGCCGGTGATAAAGGCGCCGCCATTGGCCTCCAGCAGCCCTTCGAAATATCCCAGATATTTCGGCACGCGCTCTTTCCAGAATTCCTCGGTGCGCTTTTTGGCCGGCGCCTTCTGCTCCTCGTAGTACAGCGAGGGTCCGAGCGGGTGATGGGTGTCGTGCACTTCAAGCACCAGGTCGGCGATCGTGAGCTGCAGCTGATGCACCCACAATTGGCCGGCTTCCGCCTTCGGCGCCAGGCCATGGCGTGATCCCAGATACAGCAAGATGTTGGCAGTCTGCCCGATCACGAGCTTTCCCGCCTTGAGGAACGGCGGCGCGAAAGGCGGTGTGCCCTTCCCCGCTTCCATCATGCGCGTCATCGCGGCCATGCCGTTGCCGCTGCGCGCCACGTCGGCGTAGCCGGCGCCGGCCTCTTCCAGCGCGAGGCGGACATATTCGCCGCGTCCTTGAATGTTCGGCCAGTAATAGAGCTCATAACGCATCGGTGCACCTCCGCCGCCGGTTTGACTGGCTTAACAAATCATCCCCCGGTTGGTTCGTCACGCCGAACGCTGCATCCGCGCGACCACGGCGGCACAGAATTCGTCTCACAGATCTCCACAGCCCCAAATCTGTCCCAATGCGAGAGAGCGTGTTACGCTGCTCGCGTTTCGAGAGTCTATTTTCTCAACACGACAGGAGAATGGAATGGCGGACAACAAGAAGAAGCGCGGCGGGGCGGATCGTGGGCTGATCGCAGTGAGCGAGCCTTACGAGGTCGCCTACTGGTCGAAGAAGTTCAAGATCACGCCGGCCAAACTGAAGTCCGCCGTCAAGAAAGCGGGACGCTCCGCGAAGAACGTGGAGGCCTACATCAAGTTGCAGAAGCACAAGGCCGCTGACAGGGCCCGGATCGCGGTGAGCCAGGCCTACGAGGTCGGCTACTGGTCGAAGAAATTCAAGGTCACGCCGGCCAAACTGAAGGCTGCCGTCGCCGCCGTCGGCCATTCCTCGACAAAAGTCGGTGCCTATCTCGCCAAGAGCAAGGTAGCCAGGAAGGCAAAGAGCGCCAGGAAAGCTTCAAGAAAGCTACAAAGAAAGCTTCCAGGAAAACCTTCAAGAAGCGCGCAATGAAAAAGGCCGCCTAGCGGCGGCCTCGAGCGCGAGCCTTCACATCGGCATCAGCTCCGATCGCCTGGGCAGTCGTCGAGCACGGAGACGGCTCATCGGGCCGCGCATTCGCGCGACCCGTTCGCTCCATCCGGGCTTCGGCAATCACTCCACGCGTGTCAGTTCGCCGCGAAGCAATACATCAGTCCGTCGCCGCCGGTGCTCTTCAGGTCGGCCTGCGAGCACCCGCCGTCCGGGCCGCGCGAGGGATGCGACGTGTTCCAGGACTTTGACGGCTCGTCGTCGCGCAGACCCTTGCGATCGAAATGGCCGACCATCGCGGCGCCTTGCGCGCTGCTCGTCCAGTTCTTGCAGGTACGGTCTTCGCCGGCCGCAAACGCGGTGCCGTCTGCCTGCGATCCCGTCAACACATCGTGGCGGTTCGGCGTGTCGCCGGCACCGCTGATGACCTCGCCCTTTTCCGAGAGCGCGGTCTGCTTGGTGAGGTTGTTGCTGGCGCCGTGCAGCTCGGCGACATCCTTGGCGACCACGACGCCCTTGGAATTCTTCCACGGCCCCTTGCCGATCCGGTCGCGCGCGTTCACGGCAGGCACACCGTCGGCCGCTTGCGTCGAGAGATAGGCGCGCCAGGTTTTCCCGCCCGCGCCCGCCGCTTGCGCCAGCGTCTGGCAATGGTTATCCGCGCCTGCAAGGCCGCCGAGATTGCCGCCATTGCCGATGCCGTTGCTGGTCAGGAAGAAACTGGTATCAGCCGATTGCGCCTGCGCGGGCGCGGCTGCGATCACCGACATGATGGCAAGCACCATGCCGGCCGGCGAAACGATCTTGGCGAAGCTCTTCATCTGGTTTCTCCCTGTTGTTTTTTGGCTCGTTGTCACCAACACGCGGTGCCAACCATTATTCCGCTGTCTCGCTTTGGAGCTGAATGAGGCCTGGGAGGTCTCGTTCGGGTCCCGGACGCGGCGCGGAGTGACGCGACGCAGAGCCGGGACCCAATCACGTCGGTCCTGGATCTGCGGTGCAGCGTGAAGAACGCCGCACAGCGTCCGGCACGCGTAGACAAGGAAACATGTAGCCAAAGAAAAAGGCGCCGCGGAACGAACCGCAGCGCCTTCCTCGTTAAGTTCAGGCGATCAGCTGGTCTGCTGGATCGCCGAGAGTTCCCAATCGGCGCCGCGTCGCCGGGCGAAGGTCCACACTTCGGTGGCTTCGATCGGCGTTTCGCTGCCTGCAACCAGACGGTTGGTGGTGCGCTCCAGGGTCTTGTCGACCAGCGAGAACCGCATCGCCACGCTGGCGTAATCGGTTTCGCCTTCGCGCCAGGCTTCGGCGAGGTCGCCCTGCAGCAGCTTGACGTCGGTCACCTTGTTGACGTCGTTGCGGGCCTTGTTCTCCTCGAGATCCTTGGAGAAGTAGGACACCATCTCGGGCGTCGCCAGCGTATGCAGTTTGGCGACATCCTCGTTCGACCAGGCGGCCTGGACTTCGCCGAGCAGCCGCTCGAACGCTTCATAGTCGGCCGGCTGGATTTCCAGCGGTGCGCTGCCCGATCCCAGTCCAAAACCCATTCCGGAGCGGAAGCTGGTCTGGGCGCCGGGGCCTTCAGCAGGGCCACCGGTCGCAGGCGCAGGTCCGTTGGCATAGGCGGAGGCCGGCGTATGGCGCCGCTGCCACCACGACATGGCCAGCCGCACCACGATGATGATCAGACCGACCTGCAGCAGCAGGCCAATGATCGACGACAGGCTGCCGAGGCCAGAGAACAAGCCACCGCCGAACAGCATGCCGAGCAGGCCGGCGCCAAGGAAGCCCGCGGCGAGACCGCCGAGCATGCCCATGCCGGGACGGTTGAAGAACCCGCCCTTGCTGGCCGCGCCGGCGGCCGCCGGTGCGCCCACGCCAGGGGTCCCCGGCTGGGTAAAGGTGCGGTTCATCGGTTGTGCGGCACCCGGAGCGGTGGTCGTGCTCGGGGGCGCCGAATAGGTCTTCGATCCCCTCGAACCGGAGCTGCCGCCGCCGCCAACGCGGGCGTCAGCCGCCGAAATCGTGATCGCCAACGGAACCGCCACCGACAGGACGATGGCCATGGCCCGAACAATTCCGCGCGCAGTCTGCGTGAAATTCATGTCTTTTTCCTCATTCCCCGACATTGGGGAAGTGCCCCTAAGATGGGCAGGACCGCCCAAAAGTGAAGCCACCATAGGGACGCATGGCTGCGGCCCTCGGTCGCGGGGATGTGACGATTTAGCTGGTAATCGTTCACCAGGACGTAACGGACTCAGCCCTTGAGCGCGAGCGAACGCGTGCGGTTGCCTTCGGCCAAAATCTCACGACGCCGTCATGGTCTCCTTCACCTTCTCCACCAGCGCGCTGAGCGCAAAGGGCTTCGGCAGGAAGGCAAATTGTTCGTTTTCCGGCAGGCTCTTGTCGAAGGCTTCTTCGGCATAACCTGAGACGAAGATGATCTTCAGGTTCGGGTTCCGTTTGCGCATTTCGCGGAGCAGCGTCGGGCCGTCCATTTCCGGCATCACCACGTCGGAGACGACGAGATCGACGGCGCCGTCCTTTTCGTCCAGCGCCTCCATCGCCTCGATGCCGTTGGAAGCCTCGATCACGCTGTAGCCGCGTGAACGAAGGCCGCGCGCGTTCAGCGACCGCAGGCCGTCCTCGTCTTCCACCAGCAGGATGGTGCCCTGCCCGGTCAGGTCGGGCCGCGGCTTCGGCGGCACAGTCGCATCCTTTGCCGCACCGCTGGCAGCCTGCGATTCGGGCTGGGCGTCCAGTTCGGGACGGTGCCGCGGCAGGAAGATGCGGAACGAGGTCCCCTCGCCGGGTGTCGAGTCCACATAAACAAAGCCGCCGGTCTGCTTGACGATGCCGTACACCGTCGAGAGGCCGAGCCCGGTGCCCTTGCCGACTTCCTTGGTCGAGAAGAACGGCTCGAAGATCTTGTCGACGATTTCGGCGGGGATTCCGGTGCCGGTGTCGGAGATGTCGATTCGCACGTAATCGGCGGCCGGCATGCCCTTGTAGGACAATTGCTCGGCTTCGTCCGCCGTGACGTTGGCGGTCTTCACCGTCAGTTTGCCGCCATCGGGCATCGCGTCGCGGGCGTTGACCGCCAGATTGACCACCACCTGCTCGAACTGCGACACGTCCACCTTGACCGGCCAGAGGTCGCGGCCATGCACGAGGTCGAGTTTTACCTTTTCGCCAATCAGGCGGCGAAGCAGCATAGTCAAATCGGACAGCGCGTCGCCGAGGTCGAGGACCTGCGGCCGCAGCGTCTGGCGGCGCGAGAACGCGAGCAGCTGCCGCACCAGCGTCGCGGCGCGTGTCGCGTTCTGCTTGATCTGCATGATGTCCTGGAACGACGGATCGGTCGGCTTGTGCGCGTTCAGCAGGAAG
The DNA here is from genome assembly GCA_043099345.1 of Bradyrhizobium sp. TZ2. Taxonomy (GTDB): domain Bacteria; phylum Pseudomonadota; class Alphaproteobacteria; order Rhizobiales; family Xanthobacteraceae; genus Bradyrhizobium. The sequence continues at coordinate 6,717,452 of CP170752.1, forward strand.
TCATTCGCCATCATGATGGCTGACAGCACGTTGTTGAAGTCGTGCGCGATGCCGCCGGCGAGCTGGCCGACCATGTCCATCTTCTGCGACTGGTTGATCTGGTTTTCAAGCGTGCGCCGCTCGGTGGTCTCCAGCAGATAAACGATGGCGGCTTCGGTGTCGCGCTCGTCCTCTTCGACCGCGGTGACGAAGAACTGCCCCCAGCGCTCCTTGGCGCCGTCGAGCATGGCCTCGACCGGTTCGATGTCGCCCTGCCCTTCCGCCGCCTGGTTGATCGCCGCGATCAAAGGTTACGGTCGCGCGCGTTCACGGCGCGGAAAATAGATTTGTTCGCCGCGCCGTCCGGGCTCAGGCTTTGCGCCAACTTGGCGAAGCGGGCATTGGCGCGCACCACCGCGCCGCCGCGGTCGACGGTCGCGATCGCCATCGGCGTATGATCGAAGAAGCGCATAAAGCGGACTTCGGCGGCGCGTTCGGGGTCGGAATGCTCGTCGCGCGCGCGGCTGATCACGAGCGTCCGTGACGCGCCGGGCGCGCCGTCGGCGCCAAAGGCCAGCTTGTGATAGAGCCGCACCGGCATGGTCTTGCCGCCGCGCATGCGCAGGTCGATATCGAACACTTCGGTTTTGACTTCGCCGGGCACCGCCACGATCGAGGTCAGGAGCGACGCGCCGTCGCCGGACACGATGTCGGCGAGCTTCAGCCCGCCCGAGCCTATTTCGGCGAGGTCGTGGTCGAGCCAGTTCGCCAGCGTGGCGTTGACGTAGATGACGTCTCCGGCCGGATTGACCGAGAAGAAGCCGCAGGGTGCGTGATCGAGATACTCGATCGCGTGCTGCAGTTCCTTGAACACGTCCTCCTGGCGCTCGCGGTCCCGCGTGATGTCGGCGATCGACCACACCGCGTATTTCGCCTCACGCTTGGCTTGGCCGAGCGGACGAACCCGCATCCGGAGCCAGCGGCCGTGCGCGCCCTCGCTGCCCGCGATGCGGACTTCTTCCTGCTGCCGCCTGCCTTCGCGCGCGGCTTTGAGCAGGCGGAACACCGCTTCCGAGACATCGGGATTGCCGATGAAGACGCGCTCGACCGGCCGCACGTCCTGCGCGGTCGCGGCCCCCGTCAGCGCGAGATAGGCGGCGTTGGAATAGACGACGTGGCCCTTGGGATCGGTCACCGCCAGTCCGTCATGCGGAATGATCGGCGATCCGGCCCATCACGGGGTCGTCCGCGGTGCGGTCGGTAAAGCGGATGATGCCGGCAGCGAAGGCGAACAGATTGAACAGGCCGACCATGGCGAGCAGCGCCAGCACGCCGAGAATATAGGGCTGGGCCTGGGCGCGGCCGATGGTCATCAGCGCCACCCGCCACTGCGACGACCCCGGCGGCCACCAGCAGCACCAGCACGATGCTGCCGCCGCGCCGCGCCGGTTCGTGAGCCGCGAAGGGCTCGGGGGCGGATGGCTGTCAGCTTCGGCGGTCATTTGAAGAGGCGCTGCCCTTCGGCATGGAGGTAACGCGCCGGTTTGCGCGCCCCTCCTGAGTGCCTGAATCGGACCCGCAAGCGCAAGTCCATCAGGCGGCTATTTGACAGGTTGAAGGCATTTCAAGGCAATTTCTGGCCCGTTCCTCACGTCCGCCGCCCGGAAAGCCCGCGCTTCAGGCCCATGACGTAGCCGATGATCTCGGCGACCGCGTGATAGTGCTCGACCGGGATCTCCTCGTCGATATCGACGGTGGCATACAGCGCGCGCGCCAGCGGCACGTTCTCCACGATCGGAATATCGTGTTTCCTGGCGATTTCCCGGATCTTGAACGCGATGTTGTCGACACCCTTGGCGACGCAGACCGGCGCCGGCATGCCGCGATCGTAGGACAAGGCTATCGAATAGTGGGTCGGGTTGGTGATGATCACGCTGGCCTTGGGAACCGAAGCCATCATGCGCTTCTTCATCTGCGCGACCCGCAACTGACGGATCTTGGCCTTGATGTGGGGGTCGCCTTCGGATTGCTTGTATTCGTCCTTGATCTCCTGCAGCGACATTTTCTGCCGCTCGAACCATTGCCGGTACTGGAAGAAGTAGTCCACGATCGCAACCGCGGCCAGCATCGCCACCACGGCGCCCATCAGCTGCAGCGTCAAGTTGGTGGTGACGCCCAGGATCGCCGAAGGATCGAATCGCAGGAACGATTCGAGGCGATCGCGCTCCGGCCACAGCACCGCCACCATGACCGCGCCGAGCGCAATCAGCTTGAAGAGACCCTTCAGGAAATTCGCCAGCGCCTGCTTGCCGAAGACGCGCTTCAGTCCCGCGCCGGGCGACACCTTGCTGAATTTCGGCTTCAGCGTTTCCGAGGACCATACCAGCCGGTGCTGGATCATGTTGCCGGCGATTGCGGCGATTGCCAGCATCAACAGCGGCACGCCGACCGCACCAAGCACGGCGTAGCCGAGCGTGTTACCGAGCGCGAGCAGCGCCGCGCCGTCGGTGCGAAGCTGCCCCGCATCGGCGAGCAGGTTGCGCAACGGTGTCAGGATGCCGCCCCCCACCGATCCCGAGAATGTCGACAGCACCAGCGTGCCGCCCGCGATTATGAACCAGGTGTTGACCTCCTGGCTTTTCGCGACGTCGCCCTTCGCATGCGCATCGTCGAGACGTTTTTGCGTAGGGTCTTCTGTTTTGTCGTCGGAATCTTCGGCCACCGCGGCCTCCTCATTTCAGCGGAGAAAGCTCGTGCATGACGCCGGTGAAGTAGTTGAGATAAGTTCCCATCATCCCGGCGAGAACGAGGGCGAAGATGACGAAGCCCACCATGATCGAGAGCGGCACGCCCACGAAATAGACCTGCATCGCCGGCATCAGCCGGGCCAGCACGCCAAGGCCGATGTTGAAGACGAGGCCGAACACTAGGAACGGCGCCGAAAGCTGCAGGCCGATCTTGAAGGCTGTGGCGAACGCGCGCGTGGCGAGCGCCGCGACGTCGCCGCTCGGCATCAATTCGCCCGGCGAGAAGATCCGGTAGCTCTCGTTCAGCGCGGCGATGACGAGATGATGGCTGTCGGTGGCAAACAGCAGCGTCACTCCGAGAATGGAGAGGAAGTTGCCGATCAGCACCCCCTGCTGGCCCTGGGTCGGATCGACGGCGGTGACGAAGCCGAGGCCGAGCTGCTGGGCAATCACCGAGCCTGCGACCGCGAGCGCGGACAGCGTCACGCGCGCGGTGGCGCCGAGCACGATGCCGATGACGATCTCGTGCACCATCAACACGCCGAGCGACGTCATCGAGGTCAGGTCGACCTGATAGGCGTTGCGATGCAGTGGCAGGATGATCAGCGTCAGGAGAAGCGCGATCGCGAGCTTGATGCGCACCGGGATGTTGCTCTCGCCGAGCCCCGGCAGCAGCATCACCATGGCGCCCACGCGGGCGAATACCAGCATGAAGGTTGCGGCAAGGGCCGGCAGCAGGGATATGTCGACGCGCATTCATGCACACTGCATCAACCGCCTATGATTCGCGACGATATCCGCATCATGTAACCGTGCAGCGAATCCGCCATGAACGGCAAAGCCAGCAATAGCGTCACGAAGATCGCGAGAATCTTCGGCACGAAGATCAGCGTTTGCTCCTGGATCTGGGTCAGCGCCTGGAACAGCGACACCACGACGCCGACCACGAGGCCGATCACCATCAGCGGCGACGACACCACCACAATGGTCCAGATCGCATCGCGCGCCACGTCGAGTGTTTCAGCACCGGTCATTGTTTCTTTCTCGCTTGCTCTGAACTCGCTTTCGTCATTCCGGGATGGTCCGAAGGACCAGACCCGGAATCTCGAGATCCCGGGTTCGATGCTACGCATCGCCCCGGGATGACGTCCCAAGGGACGTCAGATCGGCATCTTCATGATGTCTTCATAGGACTGGATGACGCGGTCGCGCACCGACACCAGCGTCGAGACCGCGACGTCGGTCTCCGCCACCGCCGTCACCACGTCCATCACGTTGGCCTTGCCCGACGCCATCGACATGGTCTGGGCGTCGGATTTCTTGCCGGCGTCCAGCACGCTGCCGACGGCGTCCTTGAGCACCGCGCTGAAGGACGGGCCGCCGGTGGACTGGCCGCCCTTCTCGGCGCCGCCGGTTTCCAGCATGCGGGAAAGCGCGGCGTAGGCGTTTGCAGCAACTGTCGGTGAAGCCATCGTTTACGTTTCCTGTTCAGGCCTTGAGGATGTCGAGCGTGCGTTGGATCATGCGGCGTGTCGCGCTGATGATGTTGAGGTTGGCCTCGTAGGACCGCTGCGCCTCGCGCATGTCGGTCATTTCCACCAGCGGATTGACGTTCGGATACTTGACGTTGCCCGCGGCGTCGGCCGCCGGATTGCTCGGCTCATGCTTGATGCGAAACGCCGACTGGTCGGTCCGGACCTTGCCGAGCGTCACCACCCTGGCGTCCAGCGTACGATCGAGCGCGGATGAAAACGTCGGCACCTTGCGGCGATAGGGATTGCCGGCGGCGGTTGGCGCGGTCGATTCCGCATTCGCGATGTTTTCCGAGATCACGCGCATCCGTCCAGCCTGCGCGCGCAGGCCAGAGGTCGCGATGCTCATCGAGCGGGCGAAATCGCTGCCATCATCTGCCATGATCAGGTTCCCCTAAGTCTCGCGCGCGTCAGCGTTTTCCGATGGCGGTTTTGAGAAGTCCGAGGCTGCGGCTGTAGAGCGAGGTGGCGGCCGCGTAATCCATCTGGTTGGCGGATACTTTCAGCATCTGGTCTTCGAGATTGACCGCATTGCCGGCCGGTTTGGTCAGGAAGCCGCTTTTGCCGCCGTCTCCCCTGAAACTTTGGCCGCCGCCGGAGACGGCGATATGGGTCGAGGAGGTGCGCATCATGGCCAGCGACCCCATCGCTCCGCTGGCGTTCGCGCCTTTGGCGTCGAATTTCGGTTCGACCAGGTCGTTCGGCCTGAAATTGGGGGTGTTGGCGTTGGAAATGTTTTCGGCGAGCACGCGCTGGCGTTCCTGGTGCCACTGCATCTTGGTGCGCAGTGCCGACAGGATCGGAAGATCGTTGATGGCCATGGCGAGCGGTTCCCGTTAACCTCTGGCCGACGCCGCGAGGTAGGCAGAATTTGCCCGGTGTATGGTTAACGGCTGGTTAAAATCGCTCGCTCCAGCCGGGAACAACGGCCGATACCTGGTCGCGGCGGCAGAATGAGCGCATTTTCGCCACGAAACCTGCGTTAACCAGCAAAGCCAACGCGGCCCGGGACGCTCAGAAGTCGTTTTGGATCAAGCGATTCTTGGTCTATTAATTAATGGGCGGCAGCGTTCGCCGTGGGGAATTAAGAAATAAGGCTGATCTCGGACGTGATTCGCCGTATGCGGATCGCTTCGGAGCATGATCCGAACGGGCGGGAATGGCATTCCCAATGGAGCATGTCCGGACAGGAAGACCAGACCGCACTCGTCGAAGCCAGCATGTGAGAACGGCCCATTGGCCGGGGACTAAAGAATGCAGACACTGACATTCCTCTTCGCATTCATCGCCGTTCTGGCGCTGATCGGCGTGGCCGCATGGCTGGTTCGTCGTTTCGCCAACAATCGTATCGGCGCCAATACCCAACGCGGGCGGATGCCGCGGCTGGCCGTGATCGACGCCGCCGCCGTGGACGGCCGCCGGCGTCTCGTGCTGGTCCGGCGTGACAATGTCGAGCACCTCCTGATGATCGGCGGTCCGAGCGACATCGTGGTCGAACCCAACATTGTGCGCGCGATGCCCGGTCGGGAAATGGCGCCGCGTCCGGCCGTCAGCGGCGAGCAGCCGCCGCGCATCGCGCCGCTGCCCGACGCCGCCTGGAGCGACGAGGCCGCAAGAGCGGAAGCCAGAGCCGACGCGAGATCGACGGACGGCTTCGATCACCATGCAGAACCGCAGATGCCGGAGCCGCCGCCACGGCCGGCGCGCCCCTCTTTCGCCGACGAACTGCGCCGCCCGGCGCCGCCGCCGGTGCCGGAGCGTCGCAGCGATCCGCTGACGGGCTTTACGCCGGAATCGCTCGGGGCCCGCACCGAACCGGCCCCGCCGCGCCTGCGCACCGAACCGATGATGCCACGGCCGCAGCGACCGAGCGAGCCGCCCAAGACGCTACCCCGTGAGGGACTACCCCGTGAGGCGCCCCCGCGTGAGACCCGCCGGTCCGCGCGCCCGAACGCGCTGCAGCGCCGCCGCCTCCTCCGCCCGCTGCCCCTTCGGCCCCCGCACCGTCGAGCGCCGACCAGAATCTCGCCGAGATGGCGCAGCGGCTGGAGGCCGCCTTGCGCCGGCCGGCCGAACCTGTTGCGCCGCCGGTTGCACCCGAAACGCCACCTGCCCGTCCGTCCCGCAGCGAGACCCCCGCTCCCGCGCCTACTCCGCAGAAGAGCGGCTTTGAGAATCTCGAAGACGAGATGGCGTCATTGCTGGGCCGTCCGAAGACCCCTTCGTGAGGCCGCCGGCATTTCCGCGTAGAGTTTTATTTTTGTAACGCTGATAGCCGCCGGATCGCTCGCCGATCCGGGGTTGGCGCAGGACATCAGCATCAATCTCGGCCAGGGCGGTGGCGGCGTCACCGAGCGCGCGATCCAGTTGATCGCGCTGCTGACGGTGCTTTCGATCGCGCCGTCGATCCTGATCATGATGACGTCGTTCACGCGGATCGTCGTCGTGCTCTCCTTGCTGCGCACGGCGCTGGGCACCGCGACCGCCCCGCCCAACTCCGTAATCATTGCGCTCGCGATGTTCCTGACCGCGTTCGTGATGGGCCCCGTCTTGCAGAAATCCTATGACGAGGGCATCAAGCCCCTCGTCGCCAACCAGATGGGCGTCGAGGAAGCATTGCAGAAGGCGTCGGTGCCGCTGCGCGGCTTCATGCAGAAGAACGTTCGAGAGAAGGACCTCAAGCTGTTCGTGGATCTCTCCGGCGAGCCGCCGCCGGCGACGCCGGAAGACCTGTCGCTGCGGATCCTGGTCCCGGCCTTCATGATCTCCGAGCTGAAGCGTGCCTTCGAGATCGGCTTCCTGTTGTTCCTTCCCTTCCTGATCATCGACCTCGTGGTCGCTTCCGTCCTGATGTCGATGGGCATGATGATGCTGCCGCCGGTCGTGGTGTCGCTGCCGTTCAAGCTGATCTTCTTCGTGCTGGTCGACGGCTGGTCGCTGGTGGCGGGAAGCCTGGTGCAGAGCTACGGCGGCGGGTAGTGTTCAGCGTGGTTACAAATGGGTCAACGACGGTGATCCATTTACACAGATTTTCCGAGGGTTTTGCGGCCGGTTTGGGCAGGAAATTTAAGCCGGGATTAGTTCCTTCATGACACAACGGAACCGATTATAAGCGCATTTACCGGGTCAGGACGATGGCAGGGCAGCCGATCCACGAGATGGACGTCGAATACGCCACGACGATTGCCGACCGCGCCATCCGCTTGATGTCGCAACAGTCCGTTCCCGCCACCCCGAACAATTTCGCGGTGTGGTTCGAATATTCCCTGGGCAGTTCGCTGCCGCTGCGGAAGACCGTCGACATTCTGATCGCTGGCAAGCGGAAGTTCGACCCCGCGATCAACCACGAACTCTACATCACCTACGTTTCTCCGCAGTCCGCCCCCAATCCGCTGCGTGACTTGCCGGAGCAGTTGAGCGGCCTGATCGCCAGCGCCCAGCAATTCCTCAACACCGCAGTCACCGACAACCGCACGCAGATCAAGGCGCTCGGCGAAGTCTCCTCGCAGGCCGCGACGTCAGCCGATCCGAAACCGATTATCGCGAAGCTCGTCGACGAATTGTCAAAGGCGACGGCGCGAGCCTCTGCGCTGGAGGCAAATTTCGCCGCCACCTCGGAGGAACTGGACACGATCCGCGACTCGCTGAAAGCAGCCGAGCAACGCTCCAACACCGATGCGCTGACCGCGCTGGCCAACCGCCACTCGATGGATGAATTCCTGCGCCAGGCCCAGATCGACGCCATGGAGAAGGACGAGCCGCTGAGCGTCCTTTTGATCGACATCGATCACTTCAAGAAATTCAACGACGATTATGGCCATCAGGTCGGCGATCAGGTGCTTCGGCTGGTCGCCAAGGTCTTGCAGGAAGGTGTTCGCGAAGTCGATCTCGCCGCCCGCTACGGCGGGGAGGAATTGATCGCGGTGCTTCCGGGCGCCGATCTTGCGGCTTGCACCGCCGTCGCCGAACGCATCCGCCGGCGCATCGCCGATGCGCGCCTGACCCGTCGTGCAACGGGCAAGGAGATCGGCAGCATCACGGTTTCGATCGGGGTGGCGCAATTTCGACTGGCAGAATCCGCGGAAGCCATCATCGAGCGATGCGACCGCGGGCTCTATCAAGCGAAGCGGATGGGGCGCAATCGCACGGTGACGGAAAACGAACTCGAACTCGAGCCCGAGGCCGGCGCGGCCTAGTAGAAACGCGCCGAAATCGAGGCGGGCTGTAAACCGGCGATCTTGCTCTCTGCGGGGAATGGACCACCAGCCTGCCCCATTTGCAAGGTAAGGGAATGATCGTAGTGCCGCGCTCCGGCCCAGGAACCAATCCGGGTCATCGCGGCTTATCGCAGATGCCTCAAAGCCGGGAGTGTTCCATGAAGATCGCGGGGATGATTATGGCTGCCACCGCGGCCCTCAATATCGTCGGTACGTCGGCTCTTGCCCAGCAAACGCGGACGGGAATGGTGACCCGAATAGATCGGATCAGCGGCACCATCTCGATCAAAGACATGCCTGAGGGCACCGTCGGCGCGAGCAGCACCTCCGCTAGCGAAGAATTCAAAATACAGGACGGCGCGCGGCTGAACGCCCTGCACGCCGGCGACCGTGTCACCTTTGCCGTGAGCGACACGGCGGGGACCAAGACCATCACGAAGATCGACAAGACGGCCGGGTCACGTTTGCCGTGAGCGAAACGGGGGGACCAGGACCATCACGAAGATCGATAAGAAGTGAGCTGAGACCGCCCTTGCGGCCAAGCTGAAAACAGCGACCGGACGAAAAGTCAGCTCGCCCAGTCTTGCGCTCATGTCCAGGACCGGAGACATGCATGAGCGGGCAAGCCAGCAAAACGTCGGAAACAACGAGGCCCGAAGTGCCCAGCAGTCCGGGCCTCGAAACCGGAATTGCCCCATCCGGATACGGAGCCGCCCGGTACAGGACGCAGTCCAGGTGAACTGGGCCGCGCAGCATTGGTCTGTCGTAAACGCTCGCGCGATCTAATCCTGGCGCGGGGAAGCCCGTTCGAGCGACGCGCGAATTTCAGCGACCGCCTCGTCGCAATATTCATTCAGTTTCTGGAATCGTTGCTCAAGCGCTCGGAGTTTGCCGGCGCGTTTCGCGGGGCCTTCCCGGTCAATGTTGAATCTGTCGGCCGGCGAAGCGATCGACACCGCTGCCTCCGCCGTGGGTACTGCCCGCATCGATTTGTCACTACCTTTAATGGAAGACATTCCGCACGCCCTGCGAATTGCGAATCCCGCCGGACTTTGAGTCCCGGTGGAGTCGTGGTGGCGCGCTGGCGTTCTGACTTTGCACTGCACAGTGTGTTGCTTGGATGCCCGGGCAGGGTCGATTTGGTGGCAAAAGATGGACCTCGTGGCGAATGCGCGGCACGACCTCGTAGTCTTACGGACTTTCTGTCCACGATTAGGATGCAATCGACAGCCACCATTGCCGATGATTCCTTTGTTGATTCAATGATCGTTCGATATGTCCGCACCGCCTTCAAAAACCGGTCTGCCGCCGCGCTGCGAGATCTGCGGCGTAAGCACGGCCCAGATCGGTAAGCTGCCCCGGATCGGTTTGCGCCCCCTCGTCTACGTTTACAAGTGCGACGCCTGCAACCAGATCACTTCGGTCGAGCCCGAGCGGCAGGACAGTCCCACCATCAGCCCCACCGACACGCCGCCGATGCAGAAGTCGCGCGTCAAGAAAGTCCCGCATAGGACCTCCCGGCGGCAGCCGCACTGACCGCCGATCACGGCGCCTCGACAGCGGCTTCAGAGCGCGTTTCAGGTTCGAAAAAACGTCGCCATGGCGGCCGGACCGGGTTTCATCCCGGTGACGCCGCATGTAAAGCTTCGGCCAAACTCCGTGAGAAAAAGAGGCAGGGGCATGTCCGACGGCTTCATCGACGAATTGCGTAACGCGTTCGACAAGGGTTCGGTACTGACCGGCGCCGACATCGACGCGCGCTACCATCACGATCTGGCTGGCAACCCGGTGCCCAGGCCGCGTGCAGTCGTCCGCCCGAAGACGACCGAGGATGTCTCCGCCCTGCTGCGGCTCTGTCATCGCGAGGGCGTTCCGGTCACGACGCAGGGCGGCATGACCGGGCTGGTGCGCGGCGCGCTGCCGAATGCGGACGAGATCGTGTTGTCGATGGAGCGTATGAACGCGGTTGAAGAGGTGGACGCCTCCACCGGCGTCGCGATCGCACAGGCCGGCACGCCGCTGCAAAAGCTGCAGGAGCGGGTCGAGCAGGACGGCCTGATGTTTCCGCTCGATCTCGGCGCGCGCGGCAGTTGCACCATCGGCGGCAACATCTCGACCAATGCCGGCGGCAACCGCGTCATCCGTTACGGCATGACGCGTGACCTGATTCTTGGTCTCGAAGTCGTCACCGCCGACGGCACGGTGCTGAAGGGCCTGCGCAAATACATCAAGAACAACACCGGTATCGACTTGAAGCAGCTTTTCATCGGCAGCGAAGGCATCCTCGGCGTCGTGACGCGCGCCGCGCTGCGCATCTTCCCCGCGCCGGCGGAGCGGCAGGTGGCGCTTTGCGCCCTGCCCTCGTTCGGTCAGGTCATGTCGCTGCTGCGGCTGGCGCGAACGCATCTCGGCGGCGAATTGACCGCCTTTGAGGTGATGTGGAACGCCTACTACCGCCTCACCGTGGAGCGCGTAAAGGGCGTGGCCGGGCCGCTGCCGACCGACCACCCGTTCTACGTCTTGCTGGAGGTCTCGGGCAGCGACCCCGAACGTATCCATGCCGATCTCGAAAAACTACTCGAGACGGCGATGGACGACAACATGATCCTCGACGCCACGCTCTCGACGTCGCATGCATCTGCGGCCGCGATCTGGCGCATCCGCGATTCCAGCGTCGAACTTGGCCGCACCTTCCCTTATATCGCGCGGGTCGGTTTTGACGTCAGTCTCGCCATCGATCGGATGGAGCAATATGCCGATACGATCGGTGCGCGCGTCAGGGCCATCGATCCCCGGGCATTCGCCATCGTGTTCGGCCACGGCGGCGACGGCAATTTGCACCTCAACGTGCATCACGAGCACACGCCCGAGAAGCACGATGAATTCGAAAAGCTCGTCTACGACATCACGGGCGAATTCGGCGGCTCGATCTCGGCCGAACACGGCATCGGCATCCTGAAGCGGCCCTACCTGAAGATGAGCCGGACCGAAGAGGAAATCGAAACGATGCGCACGCTCAAGCGCGCGCTCGATCCGAAGAACATTCTAAACCCGGGGCGGATCTTTACGGTGTGAACGCGCCTTACACGGTCAAGCCGAAACCGGTTGCGACATTTGTCCCCTCAACCTTTGAAGTCATATTGCTTGCTGAGGTGGTCGCCGATCTGGACCAGCATGGCGACGCATTCGGGAAAGCCGGGTTTGGCGATCGTGGCGTCGTCGGCCTCGGCTCGGAATTCCCAGGTGTTGCCGTCGCGGAGCACGGATATGATGATGCCATCGGGGCAATCGGCGTGGACCTTCAATTCGGCTCGCGCCATCGCGATCAATTCGGCTTCGGTCTTGGCTGGCTTGCTCATCGTGGCGGCTTCCCCGGTTGATTCTACTTGGCAGGTGTTCTTGCGCTAATCGGTCCCCTCCCCGGCCAGGGCCCGACGGCATACTTTGGTCGGAAGAACTACGAAGGCTGAGGTTGCCGCTTCGGCGCTCGTCTGTCGAGGGGATGAAAGCACGGCGCGTGATGTTTGCCGCGCTGCCCAGACCATCCTGCCGCGCGGCTGTCGCGCGTTGGCCGAGCAATATTGACTCCATTTTCTGTAGTAGTTACTATACTTATTGTACCAAGATCGGGAGCCGCTTCCATGACGACGATCGCATCGGACACCGCGCCGCCCAGCACCCGCCATTTCTGGCTTGGCATGGCGGCTTATATCGTCCCTACCTTCCCCATCGCCTTCGTCTGGCATCTGGTCCTGTTCGAGCAAAACTATCACGCGCTCGGCATCTACCGCGCCGATCCGATCATCCCGTTCGGATTGGCTTCCATGATCAGTTTTTGGTCGTAGGCCCCTTGATGGCGCTTGCTCATCGACCCCAGGGATCGACCGCAGAATGACTTCATGAGCAATCTCCACTACCCGCAGTTTTGCGCACTCGCACGCGCAGCCGAACTCATCGGCGAGCGATGGACGTTGCTGATCATCCGGGAGCTGTTGCTGGGGCCAAAGCGCTTTGGCGACCTGCTGGATCACCTCGACGGGATGAGCCCGACCTTGCTGACGTCCCGTCTAACGGATTTGATCAACAGCAACGTCGTCCGCAAGATCACCCTGCCCCGACCCGTCAACGCGCAGCTCTACGAATTGACGGAAATAGGTCGCGAAATACAGCCGGCCATCCGGGAATTGATCCGTTGGGGCGGCCGCTTCCTTTTCCGCCCGTCCCGGGCGACACTTTTGAACCGGATTGGGTGCTGCTCGGTCTGGATGCCATCGCGAAGCGCACGCCGGTGCCGGAGGTGAACATTGGCCTCGTCGTAAGCCACGGAAGCAAATCGGCGCCTTTCACCATTGCCGGCGGTCAGGCTGGAACGACAATTCAAAAGGGCCAGACACCCTGCAAGGGATCGCTGGAAGCACCCTTCGATGCGGTGCTCCAGATCATCGGCAGGAGCGTAACCCTCGACGAGGCCGTGGCGTCCGAACGGGCGAAAGTGCAGGGATCGGCAACGCTGGTTCGCAAGCTGCCGCAACTGTTCGATCTGGCTGAGCGCCGGCGTGCAACGGCAGGATGACAGGTTGAATTCGAAGCCATCACAACCGCATGGAGGACGCAATGAAGAAATTCGTTTTGTTGCACTACGGCTTTGAAAAGCCCACGCCGGAAATCATGGCGGCCTGGGGCAAATGGTTCGAGCAGATGAAGGACAATATTGTCGACATGGCCGGCCCCTTTGGCGGAGGCCGGGAAATCTCGAAGGCCGGAACCAAAGAACTGCCGTTGGGACGTGAATCGATTACCGGTTTTACGGTGGTGCGCGCCGGCAGCCTCGATGAGGCGGAGAAAATGGCGCAAAGCAATCCCTACATATCGAGCATCAGGGTCTATGAAGTGATGTCGCGGTAATTACCTGCAGTGGACGCGCGCCCGGCAGTCCGGACGCCGTTTCATTGGCAGGCGGATCTGTCCGGATGTGCTTGGTGAAGATGCGAACGACCTGGCCTTTGACGACGGGTCCTTTGTCGAAAATATCGGACGCGATACCCTCGACCGCATCTCGCAACGCCAGGAACTGCGCCTGCCTTGCGATGCTCTGCGTTCCCTTTACCCCTTGGAGCTCGTCCATGGCGGCGTCACTGATCTGACACTCGACGATCTCGTCGTCGTTCAGCATCGTGAACCTGAACGCTAGGCGTTCGTTGTCGTGTCCTAGAATTCGGTCCCGCGTCAACGGCATCGTACGGTCAGCTTCGAATGGTAAAAAACGCTGCGAGGAATGCCCAAGAGGCGCTGGTCTCCTCCTAATGCGCCAACGCGTCAAAAATTGGCCGAACCCGAGGCCAGACTCGGCCCCGCTACCTTTCTCGCGCCGGCCGCCTGCCGACGATCGCGGGCAAGGACCGGGTGTGGACCGGTTCACCGCTGGCAATTCCGTTTTTGTCCCAGCGCGGACGAAACTACGCTGCTGGGTCAATCATGGCGACTTCGATTGATCACCGATCATCGACCACCGCTCGGCGACCCCTAGAGGCTCGATCTCACGCGCGCGCCCCGGCAGGAATATCTCCAAGGAGGTTCGATAGCTGAATCGCAAGCTTTCGAAGCCGGGCATTCTCCTCGAGCAGCAGCAGAAAGTCGTTGGTTTCCTGATGTGGCGATTCATCTCGCCGAAGTCCGGCGGCTTCTTCAAGCAGCGGTGACAAGACGGCGAAAAATTCGTCGCCCCGATGCGGCAATTGCCCCGCTTGAAGCGAGGTATTGTCCTGACGCAACGGCACAACGTTGTCTGCATATTCGGCGCCCCGAAATTCGTCGGGGCGAGCTGGCTTATCATGCGACGGACGTTTGATACTCATGACAACTACCTAATTGGAATGGCCCCCAGTCGCCTTTCAACGGACAGCTTCGATTGAGTCGGGGGCAAATTTGAGTCGGAAATGAGCTCAGCGAAAACAGACTCGTTTGGAGCCGAGCCGGCGTAGCCCCATTCTGTTTTCGAGCCACATGGCAGATCGGATTAGGCCAAATTTTTGACGCATCACGAGGCATTCCTAGCGTCCAGCGCGGGCCGAGCACAAAACCACCTTAGGGGCGTATCGATGACAGATTTCCTGACCAATGCGGATCACTGGCGGAGGCGCGCGGAACGGACAAGGGCTCTGGCCGCGAACGCCAGCAAGGACCAGGGTCGCCTGCTCAAGGTCGCGGAGGAGTACGACCGGTTGGCGGCTCTCGCGGAACGGCGAAGTACGCCCGTCCCGGCTGGCTACTACGCCCCGTCGTCGCAGCCCGAATAATCCAACCTTGAGGATGATCTGCTCATCGCCCGCGGTGTCCGCGGTCAAAGACGCAGAACCGCGCGCCCCAATCCGGAATTCTACGGAAAGGTGTGGCCCGCGAACCACAGCCGCCGGCAGAGTTCAACGCATTGTGACCACGCAATTGCAGTGGAATTAACGAATCAACTAGACCGCTAGTGGGGCTGGGAAGCGGAGAGTGAGTATGAGAGTCGCTTCCTTAGAAAGTGTACTGACGGCGGCCACGCTGGTAACGGCCATCGTCGTCGTGCTGTGGGCAATCAAGATTGTCTACGGCGCGTAAGCAGGCAGGCAGCTATCGTCGAACAGAGACCTCCGGTTCAAGAAGAGGTTCGCGACAAAGCCATCACTTCCGCGGCGGCGGAGGCCTTCTGTTTTACTTGCCGGCGAACCGTTCGCCGGACGCTAGCCCTTTCCGACGCGTACTGATTTTGGTTCACGACTTTGCGCGAAATCCGCGCGGGGCCGCGAGAATTATTTGGTTTCAAGCCCTTCATGCATTTTGGCTTTTATCTGATGAACGCTGCCCTTGTTCTCATGGGCCTCGAGGTCATCTACGCGCTCTATCAATTGGCCAAGTTCGTTCTCTAAGTCCCCGCGCTGGCTGCAATTTCCGAACATATTAGCTTGAGACTCGCCGCAATGACGCCGCTTTGGCGCCAGGGTCGTCTCAATGCGCTTCCAATTTTAGTCTCAAATTCGCCGGCCGACTCAATTCACTGTCGCCCGCGCGACAAAGCGACTGGGGGCATGTTCGGTTTTTTTTGAATTGGAGTATCATCATGCGCATAGACCATCCGCCACAAACCAAGCGAGGCCGCCGCAGCGAACCCTCACTTTGGGCTGGCGAACCTACCGACGACGCTCTTTCGCTACTTGGAAATGCCCTTCGAGGGGATGAGCCGGGTCATTGTGGTGACGAACATACTGACGAAACCCGCGCGCTGCTTGAGGAGAATGCCCGGCTTCGCGAACTTTTGGTCCAACTTTCGGACCTCATCCGCAAAAATGGCGTTCACCGACGGTGACTGCGCTGTTGGCTGCCTTGAGCACCCGCCGACTGCCAGCATTTGTGGATGAGTAATGCGGCTGACTTCTGCGACTGGCGCTTGGCGGACATTACCGCCAAGTCCGCGAATGTCCGCCAATTGAGCCCAAGACGGGGATGCCATTCGGACGGCAACCTCCGAGTTTACTCAGAATAGACAGCGGTACCGCTGGCAAAGCCCCTTCTCCGGCAGCAATCCGCCAAGGTAGCATTACCTCGTCGCGCCGGCCTGTTTCCGGCCGACGATCGCTGGCAAGATGATCGCTGGCAAGGAGCCGGTGCGGACCGGCTCGCCCTCCACCATTTCAGGCGCGATAACGCTCCAGATCAAACCCGTCGCGCGCCACGCTGGCCCGGATGCACATGGTCTGAGGCAACCGGCCGGGACTTGCACCACCTGGTTGTGGCTTGCATTATTTGTCTTGGAGGGCCGTTTCCAGAGCCCTCGCTTGGGAGGATACAGATGAAAGCATTCACATTGGGTGCGGCGATCACGCTTGCGTTTTGCGACGTCGCCTATGCGCAAGCGCCAACCTGGACCGTTCCAGCAGAAAGCCAGCGCTGTCCGTCGAAATGGGGTGCAACCGACGAGCGCGGTTCGGCCAATCACCAGAAGCCCGCGGCCGTGATGAACGCCGCAAAGCTGATCAAGTCCGGCGAGGTGATCGAGCTCGCGCACGTGCTCGGTCCCAGCATGGCGTTCTTCGGGACGCGGCGCTTCGACGTGCACACCAAGCGCACATTCATGAACCAGTTCTCCAACATGCGCGGCTCGAACGAGGAGATCGTCATCACCGAGCTCGGCCAGGTCGGCACCCAGTTCGACGGCTTTGCGCACCAGACCCATCTCAACAGCTGGTACAATTGTCAGAAGGTCGACGAAAACGTCGAGCGCACCGGCTTCAAGAAGTTCGGCATCCATAATGTGGGCACGCTGTTCACGCGTGGCGTCCTGATCGACGTTGCGGGTTTCAAGGGCGTCGAGATGCTGGGCGACAATTACGAAATCACCGTGGATGATCTCGAGGGCGCCCTGAAGAAGCAGAACCTCACGCTGCAGCCCGGCGATGCGGTGGTCATCCACACCGGCTGGGGCAAGCTCTACGGCAAGGACAACGCGCGCTACGTCAAATCCTGCCCGGGCATCGGCGTGCCGGCCGCGCTCTGGCTCGCCGCGAAGGACCCGATGCTGCTCGGCGCCGACAACTGGCCGGTCGAGGTCTCGCCCAACCCCGACAAGCAATTGTCGCTCCCGGTGCACCAGGTCGCGCTCGTGGTGAACGGCATCCACCTGCTGGAGAACCTCAAGCTTGATGAGCTCGCGCAAAAGGGCGTCGGAGAATTCGCGTTCGTGATGCAGCCACTCAAGATTCAGGGCGGCTCAGGCTCCACGGTGTCGCCGATCGCCGTGAGGTAGCGGCGGTTCTTCGATTTCCGCAAGCTCGATGCTTCGAGTATTGCAAACCGCGATCACGCCGAATGCAGTGTGGCTCCGCTCTGCAAGCAGAGCGGAGCCACACGATCGTTGCGCGTATCCGTTCCTGGCACGATTTGGCCTCGAGTGACGGGCCGATGGTATCAATTCATTGGGGCAAAGCGGCTTCGCAGCCGCGAGCGCCAGCTTCCGAAAGTGATCCAGAACAGATCCTGGAAAGCCAAAGCGTTGTCCACGCCGAGCTGACGTGATTGACTAAGGTTGTGAGCGCGTGGCGGCCGTAAATAGCGGCGTGTTGAAGTTCGGCGAGGCGCAGATGGATATTCGAGCCAGGCTGGTAGAGATATGCGATGCGTTCAACGCGCACGATCTCGATCGGATCATGAGATTCTTTGCGGATGATTGTGTTTTGGAGATGCCGAAGGGGAACAAACCCTATGGCTCCCGTTTTGAAGGCAAGCAGAATGTGCGGGAGGCGCTGGCTGCACGTTTTGAAGGATTGCCCGACGTCCATTACGGGAGCGCGGAGCATTTTGTAGATTCGGAATCTCAAACCGGCATTTCGAAATGGTGCCTCACCGGCACCGGCCGGGATGGCAAGAAGGTGGAAGTCCGGGGTTGCGATTTCTACACGTTCCGCGCGGGCGAAGTGGTTCGAAAGGACTCATACTGGAAACTCGTTGAGCCGAACTGATGAGAACATGGACTTGGCTCACGATCGAACCAAAGCCCTGCGGGAGAAGGAATAAACCTGGATTGCCCCACTGCCACGACAACGGAGGTTCGCCATGCCAGATACGACTGAAATGAAAGACCACGTTTACAAGATCCTGGAACTCGTCGGTTCTTCCGAAAAAAGTATCGAAGATGCCATTCAGAATGCCCTTACCCGCGCATCAAAGACCATCCGCTATATGAAATGGTTCGAAGTAGTGCAAACGAGAGGCCACATCGAAGATGGATCTGTTCGCCACTACCAGGTCACCTTGCGGGTTGGATTTACGCTGGAGGGATAAATCTCGGCAAGGCAGCAGGACGCGTTAGAGTGCATCAAGTTAGCCGACGCATGTATCGCTTTGCCGGCGGATGAAGTGGTCGGCTCATTCGATCAATAGCGGACCGCGTTTCTTTTCCGCCCCAGGTACCGCCGGCTCCTTTGGCGGCCATCCACCGTCGAGACGAACCGGCTTGCTTTCCCCGGAAGTTAGGGCAATATCGTCCGCATGACTGTCGTCGTGATCACGTTCGCGAACTTGTGGTGGCGCTCCACCTAGGAGCGGCACGGCTTTGTCATTCACCCAACCGTCGCCGCCGTTCATCGGCTTGCGAGGTTGCCTGCATCCACAGGTCCGATTGAACGGCGGTTCCTCATCCGGAGAACCGCGATGCAACATTCATCGGCTACCTACCCTGTTATCCTGACCGGCGACAGGACCACCGGCCCGCTGCACCTGGGGCACTACGTCGGTTCGCTGAAGAACCGGGTCACCCTGCAGACAACGCACCAGCAATACCTGCTGCTGGCGGATGCCCAGGCACTGACGGACAACGCGCACAATCCTGCTGGGGTGCGTGACAATGTCCTTGAGATTGCGACAGACTACCTGGCTGTTGGGATCGACCCGAACCTGACCACGATCTGTCTTCAATCGCATCTCCCGGCACTTGCCGATCTGACCCTGCTGTACATGAACTTTGTCACGGTGGCGCGGCTTGAGCGCAACCCAACCATCAAGGACGAAATCCAGGCCCGAGGCTTTGGCAGAGATATTCCTGCAGGCTTTCTCTGCTATCCCGTCGCCCAGGCCGCCGACATCACCGGTTTCAAAGCGACGATTGTCCCGGTTGGGGAAGATCAAGCTCCATTGATCGAGCAAACCAATGAGGTTGTTCGCCGCATCAATCGCCAGTCCGGCGTTAACGTGTTGCCCGAAGCCCGCGCGCTTATTCCTCGCGTCGGACGCCTTCCCGGCATCGATGGCAAAGCCAAAATGAGCAAGTCGCAGGGCAATGCCATTCAGCTATCAGCCACGGCCGACGAAATACGTGAGGCTGTGCGGGGTATGTTCACCGATCCAAACCATATAAAGGCATCCGACCCAGGTCGCGTCGAGGGCAACGTAGTCTTCACGTACCTGGATGCGTTCGACGAGGATCACACTGCGGTTGAGGATTTGAAGGCACGCTATATCGGCGGCGGTTTGGGCGACAGCATCGTGAAGAAACGTCTGGACGACGTGCTGCAGGCACTTCTCGCGCCAATCCGAGACCGTCGCCGCGCACTCGCTCGTGATCCCGGCTATGTGCTGCAAGTCGTCAAACGCGGCACTGCGCGAGCGCATGAAATAACAGACGCCACTTTTGCGCGATGTTCGTGCCGCGCTCGGTCTATTCACCCTTTGAGCGACTTGTGATCCAAGGTGCCAGTCGATTTTCGACGGTTCATTTCCAAACATTAATCCCCCGGCCAGCACCGTGTAATGCGGGAATCCGCATCTACAGCGGCACACGTCGCGCGGCTTTGCGCTGAATCAGCATCTCGGAGATTTTTTGATGGATCAACGTAATCTTGTTTTCTCTCCTCGTGGGCAGCAGAAGCGCTCGCTCTTCTCGGCACGAAAAGTGGCATTGATGGCATCGGTGGTGACCGGGCTCGCAATGTATGGCTTCAGCTCTTCGTCCGATCGTTTTGATATCTTTGGCAGCGCGGCTCATGCCCAGGCCGGTAATGCCGTGTCGGGCGCCGCCCAGCCCTTTGGCTTTGCCGATGTGGTGGAGCGGGTGAAGCCGTCGGTGATCTCGGTCAAAGTCACGATGAAGGACAAGGCCGCTGACGCGAGCAACAAGGACGACGCCGACGAGTCGGGCTCGCCCATGGAGCGATTCTTTCGTCAGTTCGGTGGCCCGAATGGCGAACATCAAAATCCCGGGCGTAACGGTCGGCGTGGCATGATGGGGCAAGGCTCCGGATTCTTTATTTCATCTGATGGATACGCGGTTACCAACAACCACGTCGTTGAGGGAGCCGACAAAGTCGAAGTAACGACGGACGCCGGAAAGACCTATACCGCGAAAGTGGTAGGGACAGATCCTCGGACAGACCTTGCCCTGATCAAGGTCGAGGGCGGTTCAGATTTTTCGTTTGCGAAGTTTTCTGCGGGCAAGGCCAGAATTGGTGATTGGGTGCTTGCAGTCGGCAACCCGTTTGGCTTGGGTGGCACCGTAACCGCCGGTATCGTTTCGGCCAGCGGCCGTGACATCGGAAGTGGTCCTTACGACGATTTCATTCAGATCGACGCGCCCGTTAACAAGGGCAATTCGGGTGGCCCGGCTTTCAATATGCAGGGCGAGGTCGTCGGCGTAAACACCGCGATCTATTCGCCATCCGGCGGCAGCGTCGGCATCGCATTTTCGATCCCGGCAGTGACTGTAAAGAACGTGATCGCTCAGCTGAAGGACAAGGGAAGCGTCAGCCGCGGTTGGATCGGTGTTCAGATTCAGCCGGTAACCCAGGATATTGCCGATGGCATGGGTTTGAAGCAAGCGCATGGCGCATTGGTAGCTGATCCCCAGAAGGATGGACCTGCAGCAAAGGCCGGCATCGAGGCAGGCGACGTCATTACTGCGGCAAATGGTGAGCCGGTCAAGGATGCCCGTGAACTGGCCCGCATCATCGGAGGCTTCGCACCTGGCGGCACTGTCAAGCTGGACGTTCTTCATAAAGGCCAGAGCAAGGTCGTCAGCCTGACCCTCGGTCAACTGCCAAATGCTCAGCAGGCCAACGCCGACATTGAAGCCGATGGCAAAGGGTCAACCCGTGGTACCGACGTTCCGCATCTAGGCCTCACGCTTGCTCCGGCGGGCAAGGCAGACAGCGCAAGCAAGGAAGGCGTCGTTATCACGAAGGTAGAACCGAAGAGCGCGGCTGCCGATCGCGGGCTTAAGAAGGGCGACGTGATTCTAGAGGTTGCCGGAAAGAACGTTACGAAGCCCGGTGACGTTGGCGACGCGCTCGAAGCTGCCCGCACTAACAAGAAGGGCAGCGTGTTGATGCGCCTTCGCTCCGGCGACGCATCCCGTTACGTCGCTGTGCCGCTCGCAAACGGCTAAGCAACTCAATGGCTGGCAGTGGCTTTTTGTCGCTGCCAGCCATCCCAGTGCCGCGGCGCCCAGTTCAGCGTCTTTCGGATATCGCGGGATCACTGATGGCTAACAGCAGCGAAACTGATTCTGCCGTCCGTTCGGATGTCGGACATGGGTGGTCTGATGCCTGGCATCTCTGGCGTGTAATCATTCCGAGGCGATCGATTGCCGGTCGGCTCGTTTGGGGAATGGTATGGCGGCGCAACCGCGGGGGACGCTGGGTATACAAAAAGTTCGTCGAGTATTCGGATGACCGTGATCAGAAACCTTTCTCCTAGATCGAGACTGGTTCGCATGTAGGGGGCTGGCAATGCTGCTCCGACTCTGGCGGGGACGAAGCTAGCTACCTTGCTGCGCCGATCCGCTTGCCGACGATCACAGGCAAGGAGCCGGTATGGACCGGCTCGCCCCTGAGCATTTCCGGCGACAGCGGCGCGCGGGCGGTGGCGTCCGGGAAGCGGACCTTCATTTCGCGGATGAATCCGTCGAGCGTATCGACGCTGGCGGCCATCTTGGCGATCAGGCCGAATTCGGTGCTGTTGGAGGCGGCCGGCTTGCTCGCGGTGTCGAACGCCAGCCGGTCGGCCTCGCCCGACATCAGGGGTGCATATTTTTCGCGGAAGCGCGCCAGGCCGATCGCATCCTCGGCCAACGCATATCCGACCACGGCGCGGATCACGTCACCCTTCTCGGCCGCGTTCAGCGGTTTGAAGTCGTGCCAGCGGTCGGCGTAGTACAGCTCGATCTGCTCGGAGGCCGCGCGCCACTGCCGCGACGCCCAGTAGATATCGGAGCGCAGCCGGATCGCCTCGCGGCCGGTGATGTTGGACACGATGTCGAGCGCGAGGTCGTGGCGGCCGACGTCGCTCTGCGCGCGCGCCTCCAGTAGCAGCCGCTGCTGCCGCAGTTCGCCGGACAGATCAGCGATCCGCGTCGAGCGCAACGCCGCGATCGCCCGGTCCGGCTTGCGGTTGGTCAGGTAGACCATGGCAAGCCGCGCCGCCACCTGTGCCCGCGCCGCGCCTTCCAGCCGCTTGTCTACCTGATACTGCAACAGCTCGGCGGCTTGGTCGAGCAGGTCGACCGCGGCCAGCCGTTCCGCAAGGCGCCGGATCATTTCGTCGCCGCGGCGGCCGATCGGGGTCAGTTCGCGGTATTCGTAGAACATGGCGAGCGCATCGACCGGCTTCATGTCCTCGCCCTTCGGGCTGAGATAGAGCTGCGCAAACAGCGCCGACGCCGCGTCCTGGCTTTGCCGCGACAGTTCGGAATTGGGCTGCAGCTTCGTCGCGGTCTTGGCGGCGGAGAGCGAGTCGGCATAGCGTCCGTTGTCGGCGTAGATCTGCGCCATCCTGTTCAGCGTCTTCAACTCGATCGCATCGCCGCGCCAGGTCGCCGACAGCGTCTCCAGTTCACGCAGCAGTTCGGCCTGGCCGAGCTCGCCGCGCTTGTGAAGCAGCAGCCCTCCGAGCAGCGTGGCTTCGGCTGACGCCTGCCGGTCGCTGGAGTATGCCGCGAATTTATAGGCGTCGAGCGCGTCCTTGTCGTGTCCCAACGCCTCTGCCAGCCGCCCGCGCAGCACCGCGATCTCGGGCTTCATCTCGCTGGGGATGCCGATCACGTCGAGCTCGCTGCGCCGGCGCGAGGCGCCTGCGTAATCCTTCACCTCGAGCGCGGCCCGCATCGCATCCGCCGTCACGATGCGCTGCAGTTCCAGCGGCAGCGAGGCGACCGAGAATTCGGTGTTCTTGAACTTTTCGCGCGCGTCCGCCCATTTTTCCTGCCGCGCGAAGGCAAAGCCCTTCCACAATTGGGAATCGTATCCGTTGCCGATCGCCGGATTGGCGAGATCCTTCAGCGCCCGCTCGGGATGGCCGATGAGGATGCTGGAGACCGCGTGCACCATCAGCACGGCCGCCTCTTCGCTGCCCTGCTTGGTCTCGGAGAGGATGAGATTGGTCACGCCCCGCGCTTCCTGATACATCCCGCGCGACATGTAGAAATTGGCAAGCTCGAGACGGGCTGGCGTCTTCTGTTCGGGCGGCGCGGCAGAAGCGGCCTTGATCAGCGTGTCCAGCCGCGCGAAAAATTCTCTTCCCGGTTCTTGCGCCATTCGTCGGCGTCGAACAGCGGACGCACCGCCGTGGTGGCGCGTTCGGCAGCGACGTCGGCCGATGACAGCGTCAATCCGCCCGGCCGGCCGAGCATCACCTTGTCGGCGCCAACCTCGGCACTGACATCGTCGGAATTCGGATGAACCACCACGCCGTGCACCGATTCGAGCAGCGACAGCTCGACGAAATCCTGCCGCTTGATGAGGCCGCGGGTCGGCGGCGGCGCGGTGACGACCAAAAGCGCATCGCCGGCATCGGGATCGATCAGCCGGTGCATCGCGCCGGGATTGGCCAGCGGCACGCTGACAGTGGCCAGCGCGGGATCGGTGATGTTGCGCAACACCATCAGCGGCAGCGGCGGAGACTGGCCGCGATCGGCAAAGGTCAGCGTCCACTCGGTGCCGTTGGCGCGGCCCTCGCTTTCGAACGATGGCATCTGCGGCCGGTTGAGGCGAATGCGGATGGCCTGGCCTTTTTCCAGCGGCAGCCGGCTGACGTCGCCGACGATGGCTCCGCCCTTGGCGCGGATCGGCTCGACATCGATCGGCGTGGTCTGGTCGAACGCCAGCCACACGGTGTCGGCGCGGCGGAACAGCGCCGCGGGCGTCGGCGCGGCAAAGGAGAACGTCACGCGCAGGCCATCGCTGTCCCGCCGCGCTTCGACCGAAGGGACCTTGCTCCTCGCGCCGCTTTCCGGCGGCGGACCGGACATCGCGGGCGTTGCGGCCTTCGCCGCCTCCACAGGCGCGGGCGCTGCATTGTCGGCGACCGGTGTCACCTTGCCGGCGGCAGGCGTTGATATCTCCTCCGCGGCCGGCATCTTTTCAGGCGCTTCCGTCACCTGCCCCGGCTTGATCTCGATTTTGGCCTGCTCGGCAATCATCTCCGAGGTAACGGGTGGAAGCTCCGCCGGTTGCTGCGGCGGCATCGCTTCCTTGAGCCGCTTGTCGCGGGAAACCCGCGCGGCCGGCAGCGGCTTGACCGGGGCGTGCGCAGCAGCCGGGGCATGCGCAGCAGCCGCGGCATTCGGCTCCGGCAAGGCGGTCTTTTCCGCCTGCTGGAAGGCGACGTCGATCGCGTAGTTCTTTTCCTCGCGGAAGGAATGCACGTCGACTTCGCCGATCAGCACAATGTCGACGGCGGAAGAATCCACATCGGTCCGCTGGCTGATCGAGGCGATGTTCGGCGGCGCCGCCACCTTGGCGTCCGCCAGATCGAAATTGAGCACGTTGTTGAACTGCAGCGTCAGCTCTGATCGTTGAGAACCGACGACACGTTGACGCCGTCGGGCATCTCGAACACGAAGCGGACGAAGGTCGGTTGCACCGAGGCGCGTACGCGAACCGGCGGCTTCTTCTTGGCGGCTGCGACTGCAAGCTGCGCGCGAAGCGCGCGCTCGGCGGCCCGCGCCCGCTCCGCCAGTTCGCGAATGACTTCGACGGGAAGCGGCGGCGGCGGACCGGTCCAGCTATCGGGCAGGAAATCTACGAAGATCCGCTCGCCTGCCGTCATGGTGTTGACGGTCGCCCGCCGCGCCAGCGACAGCCGGATCGCGGTGCCATCGGGATCGCGCCGCGCGGAACCTACATATTCGGGGACCGCGTCCGACAACCGGTCTACGGGAATATCCACCGGATGCTTGAAATGAATCACGATGATCGAGCCCGCGGTCGTCACGTCGGACTCGACGTCCTCGGCGAGCTTCAGCACCAGCCGGGCGAAGCCACCCGCGGCCGTAAACGTCGCCTCGCCTCGAACCCGGTCATCGGCCCGGCATGGCAGCGCGAAGATCAGGCCGGCGAGCAGCAGGAAAACGCCCAGGTGATTATTTAGCCAATGCCCAGCCGTCCGCGCCAATGCGCGGCCCGGCGACCCGGTCATAGCGGCAGCCCTTCGTCCCATTCAGGAAATCTCGTGGCCTCAAACGAATTCAGCGGCGAGCACCCTCGCCCGCGTTTGAATCTTGAATTGGCCGGCTTAAGGTTTTGTTAACGTCAACTCATTGATTTCATTGAAGGGGTACGCCAAGCATGTCGGTCCAACGTGCGCCACGGCCGATTATCGATCAAACACCGCGGAATAGACCCTCACTCCGGTCATTTCCCGGCATTGCCCACCAACCTGCGGGCGATCAGAATCATTATCGCAAGATGCATGGAACTATCTTCAACCCTCCCGTCTTAGGAGAACGAAGGACCCTTGAGAGTTCGGCTGGCGTGCAGTCGATTGGGGTTGGACTCGGGTCCGGCCAACCTGACTCAAAGCAGCCGCAATTTGGAGTGTTTGGCATGGCAATCCAGATCGTGATGGACCGTTCCGGCGACACCCGGCATAAATTCGACGCCCATGACCGCGCAGCGGTCGAAAGGGCCGAGCGGCGTTTCATGGAATTGACCGGCGCCGGTTTCACAGCAGCGGTGCGCACGGGGCCGGGCGAGCAACGGGTTATCCGTAATTTCGATCCGACGGCGGAGGAAACACTGTTTTATCCGCGCCTCGTCGGCGGCTAACCACCATGACCGCGCAGGCCGTGCTCGCGGCAGGCTCGTTCATTCTGGTCTTGATCGCCGCGGTGGTGCTGTCAACGCTTTCGGTAGCGCTGGCGCGTTACGCTTCAACCGCCGACCCGATCCACCTCGAGCGCGATCGCCGGGCTCTCAGGCTATTGAAGGACTGGCTCACGCCGGAGCAGCTTGCATGCTACCAGCGCTTCCGGTTTTTCGACGTCATCGGCAGCGATACCGGGACGCGCTTTCGGATACACCACGGCACGCAGACCAACATCGAGGAACTCGGTGTTGGCGGCCGCCTGGTTTGCAAGTGGTGCTTCGGACCGGATGGCAATCTCGCGGCGGGGGACGTCATGTTGGCGCAGAAGATCGCCCTCGAAACCAATGAGCGTGGCGCGCTTGCGGTTGCAAATCGCTCTTATTTTCGACCCGACCGTGGAGCCTTTCACAGAGCGGCCTGAATCCAGGCTGTCGCTGGATATCCGGTCAGTTGGATTTTTGCGAGAGGATCTTGCCCTCGATCTTGGGCAACTCTGCGGTAGATGCGGATTTGTCGGTGCCGGCGCGGCGCGCAAGCTCCACTGTGAGCCGCTCGGCCGCTTCCGGCTGCATCAGGCCTAGAATGTCCGACATCTTCCGCGGTGCGATCTGCGAGGCGATTTCGTAGAGCACGGACATCTCCAGCCGGTCGAACACCTTGGCCGCGTCCTTTGGCTTCATGCCCTCATACATCGTGATGATGCCCTTGAAACGGGCGGCATCCTGCTCCGCCTTTTGCCCCGTCGCGGACGAGATCTTTGCCTCGGTGGCCTTCATCTCCTCGACGCGGCCCTCGATGCGCTTTTCGGCGGATTTCAACAGGCTCTCGCGAATTTCGATTTCACGCGCGCGCTGCTCCAGTTCCTGACGCCGCGCTTGCAGCCGTTCGAGGATGGCGCGCTCCGACGGCGACACCGATTGCGGGTTCTGTTCGGGAAACACCACAACGCCGTCGGGCTTCGGCGCTTCCGTGGCGGGAGCGGCCGGCTTCGGCGCCTCTTCCTTCTTGACCGAACCGGTGATGTCGCCGGCATCGACCCTGGCGCCCGGAAAGCCGAAATTGTCCTGCGCCCAGGACCGCTTCGCCGGCTGGCTCGGCTGGTAACTGAACACGTATCCGCCATCGATCACGAGGCCCGCGACCTTCAGCACGACGAGGCCGAAGATCGCGACCAGCACGACCGGAATGACGCGGATATCGCGGAACGATTTCATGCGGCGAGGCCACTGGCCCTTCGGCGTTCAGCGAATGCTTCCGCCGCCGCGGCGACCGCCTTGGCGCTCGACATCTTGGGCGCCGCTGGCTCGGCCTCCTGCGCCGGCCGCGCCGCGATTGCGATCTTGGTCAGGCGGCGGACGACGCCGTCGCCTTCGGCCAGCATGCTCTTCAGCTGCCCCGCCATCTGCGTCGCGGCGGTGAGCTGGCTGCCGAGGTTCTCGTTGACGTCGCGCACGGTGTGCTTGAGGCCGCCGATCGCGCGCTCGGCGATTTCGGTTGCGGTGATCAACTCGGCGATCGTGGCCTTCAGCGAATGCTCGTCCGCCTTCAGCCGCTTCAGGCGCTTGTTGAGCAGCATGCAATAGCCGATCGTGAGCAGCAGCAGCACCGCCACCAGGCTCTCGATCACAATGCCAAGGGAATGACTCATTGTGCCTCCATCAACTTGGTTTGCTCATCTGCCTTCTCGAACATCGCGAGGGTGGTATTGGGTTTGCGCAGTTGCTTGGTGACGCGGATGGCGACGCGGTCGCCGACCCTGCCCATGCGTCCTTCGGTCAGCAGGACGTTGCCGCAGCGGACCTGTACCAGCGCTTCAGGGCGCATTTCCAGCGGCAGGGTGTCGCCGACCTTCAGCTTCATCAACTGCTTGAGCGGAATGTCGGCTTCATACAGCACCGCGTCGACCGATATCTCGGCCTGCGCCACTTCGGTCGCGAAATGCCCTTCCCAGATCGGATCGCGGCCGAACTTTTCGCCCATGAACATCTGGAGCAGAACCGGGCGGATCGGCTCGATGGTCGCGTAAGGCAGCAGCAATTCGATATTGCCGCCGCGGTCTTCCATGTCGATGCGCAGGCGCACCAGGATCGCGGCATTGGCAGGCCGGCTGATCGCGGCAAAGCGCGGATTGGTTTCCAGCCGGTCGATCGAGAACGTCACCGGCGACAGCGGCCGGAACGCCTGTTCGGCGTCGGCCAGCACGACCTCGACCAGCCGCTTGACTAGGTTGGTTTCGATGGTGGTGTAGGGCCGGCCCTCGATGCGCAGCGAGGTCTGGCCGCGGCGGCCGCCAAGCAGCACGTCGATCATCGAATAGATCAGGCTGGAATCGACGGTGGCGAGGCCGAAATTCTCCCACTCCTCCGCCTTGAACACGCAGAGCACCGCGGGCAAGGGATCGAGTTCATGTAGTCGCCGAAGCGGACCGAGGTGATGCGGTCGAGCGAGACTTCGACGTTGTCGGAGGTGAAGTTGCGCAAGGACGTGGTCATCAACCGCACCAGGCGGTCGAACACGATTTCGAGCATCGGCAGGCGCTCGTAGGACACCATTGCCGAATCGATGATGGCGCGAATGCCGGAATTGTCGTCGAGATTGACGTCGCCGACGGTGAAGCCGAGCAGATTGTCGATTTCTTCCTGCGACAGAACCCGCTCGCCGGAATTCTTGTTGCCGAAGTCGCGGCTGCCGTCCTCGACCATGGCCGCCCATTGCAGCGCCATGCTCTCGGAGAGTTCATTGGCGGCGGCCTCTTCCGCTGCCGCCGCGGGATCCTCGGAATCTAGCGACGCCTCCCATTGGGCGGCAATCGCATCCTGGTCCATCTGGTCGTTGCCGGCCATGATCTTTAAATCCGTCCCGTCACTGAACCACGATTTCCTTGAACAGCACGGCGCTCACCTGCTGCGGCGCCACTGCGTTGTTGACGCGCTTGGTCAACTCTTCCTTGAGGCGGAACAGCCCAGCCGAGCCGTTGAGGTCGGTGGGCCGCAATTCGCGCAGGTAGGTCTGGAACAGGTCGGTAACGCGCGGCAGGTTCGGCTTGATGGCCTCGACCTGCTTCTCTTCCTTGATCTCGAGCACGACCTTGACGCGGAGATATTGCACGCGCTCGCCGGGCGCGCCGACCAGATTGACCATCATGTCGGGCACTTCGAGAAAGGACGGCGGTTTCGGCGGCGGCGCTTCGGCGTGCTTCTCCTCGCCATGGCCGCGCGTCAGAAAGAACCACCCGGCGCCGGCGCCGAGGATGACGACGAAGCCTGCAACGGCAATGATCAGCTTGAGCTTGCCTTTTTTGGACGATGCGGCTTCTGCGCCGTCCGCGCCTTCCGCCTGGTCGTTGTCAGCCATTGCCCCGCCCGCTTCCATTCTCGGAACGAACGCGGGTTGCCACCAGCCGGGGTAACGAAAGGCCCCACTACGCGAAACAAAAGCCGTTAGCGCACACGCGCTCTCTATACGTGCAACGCTAGGGTAATAATGGTTAACGGAACCTTTCCGTTTGCGCCCAACTAGGAAAAATCTGCCGGGCAAACATGGTCAACAAGACCTTTCTGCCGCCCGCTGCGCGCCCCGAAAAACACCTACCCCCTTGAAAAGCAATCACTTCCCGACTTGGCACGGCTTTCGCTGAGTAGACTGCGAACCAGCGGGCTTGGGAGAGCCCAAAGGTTTACGACGGATCCGGACGACGAGCTTGGGAGAGCTTGGCCTCGGATCGATCAAGGGGAGAACCACCGATGGAGAATACGCTTCTCATCGGACTTTCGCGGAAAATGACGCTGGAACGGCAGTTGGATGTCGTTGCCAACAACGTCGCCAACATCAATACGACCGGCTTCAAGGCCGACCGGTCGCTGTTCGAGGAATATCTTCGCTCGCCCGCGCATGAAGACAATTTCGTGCACGCCGACCGCCGCGTCTCCTTTGTACAGGACCGCGCCACTTTCCACGATTTCTCGGCCGGCCCCTCCGAGCAGACCAAGAACCCGCTCGACGTCTCGATCGACGGCGGCGCCTTCCTGGTGGTGCAGACGCCCGCCGGCGAGCGCTACACCCGCGACGGCAGCCTGCAGATCAACAATCAGGGCCAGCTCGTGACCGCGGGTGGCCACCCGGTGATGGGCTCCGCCGGCCCGGTCGTGTTCCAGCCGACCGACAAGGAAATCGCCATCGCGGCCGACGGCAACGTCACCGTGCTCGAGGGCACCGGCCGCACCGACTCCGTTCGCGGCAAGCTGCGGCTGGTCTCGTTTGCCGACGCGCAGAAGCTCGTGAAGGAAGGCAGCAACCTCTACTCCGCGGGCCAGGGCATTGCCGCCCAGCCCGACACCACCTCGCAGGTGCGCCAGGGCTTTATCGAGAAGTCGAACGTCAATTCCGTCCACGAGATGAGCCGCATGATCGAGATCACGCGGGCCTACACGCAAATCTCGTCAATGCTGCAGCAGCAGCACGACCTGCACAGAACCGCAATCGAGAAACTCGCCGACGTTCCGGCATAACCGTAAGGCATTGATCGATGCGCGCTTTATACACAGCAGCGACCGGCATGGCGGCACAGGAACTCAACGTTCAGGTGATCTCCAACAACATCGCCAACATGCGTACCACCGGTTACAAGAAGCAGCGCGCCGCGTTTCAGGACCTGATCTATGACCATGTGCGCCGCGTCGGCGCGCAAGCTTCCGACCAGGGCACCATCCTGCCCGTCGGCGTCGACATTGGCGGCGGCGTCAAGACCGTCGGCACGCCTCGCCTGATGGGCCAGGGCACGCTGTCGCCGACCGGCAACGACCTCGACATCGCGATCCGCGGCGAAGGCTTCTTCAAGATCCAGGTGCCCGACGGCACCTATGCCTATACCCGCGACGGCTCCTTCATGATGGATGCTCAGGGCCGCGTTGTCACGGCGCAGGGCAACCCGGTGCAGCCGACGATCACGATCCCGCAGAATTCCTCGCAGATCACCATCAACGCGCAGGGCCAGCTCACGGTGATGCTGCCGGGCTCGACCACGCCGACCCTGGTCGGACAGATCGGACTGACGCGTTTCATCAACAAGGCCGGCCTGCAGCCGAT
This sequence comes from Bradyrhizobium sp. TZ2, assembly GCA_043099345.1. Taxonomy (GTDB): domain Bacteria; phylum Pseudomonadota; class Alphaproteobacteria; order Rhizobiales; family Xanthobacteraceae; genus Bradyrhizobium. The sequence goes on from CP170752.1 coordinate 6,748,619, forward strand.
CGGCGACAATCTGTTCACGGACACGCCGGCTTCCGGCACGCCGCAGGACGGTATCGCCAATACCGACGGCTTCGGCGACATGCAGCAAGCCAACCTCGAACAGGCCAACGTCGAGGTGGTGACCGAAATCTCCGACCTGATCGCCGCCCAGCGCGCCTATGAGATGAACGCCAAGGTCGTCAGCGCGGCCGACCAGATGATGCAATCGACCGCCAACATGTTCCGCTGAGGACCAGCCATGATCGCCCGCGCGTTCCTCCTCGCCACCGCCCTGCTCGCAAGCTGCGCTACGCACGCCATCGCGCAGACCCGAAACGACGTCATCGCCGCACCCGCGCTGCGCGCCAACGTGCAGGTGTCGGGCGACCTCGTGCGGATCGGCGACCTCATCGACAATGCCGGCAGCGCTGCGCAGATCGCGATCTACCGCGCGCCGGACCTCGGCACCACGGGCTCGCTGCCGGTCGCACAGGTGCTGAACACCCTTCGTTCCCACCATGTGATCGGCGTCGACACCCGCGACCTGAAGGAAATTTCGGTAACGCGTTTGGCCCGCACGCTCGAGGGCAAGGACATCGAGCTGCAGGTCGCCCGCGCGCTGGAGCGCCGGAACGGCCTTGGCGACGCCGCCAATCTCAGCATGACCTTCGACCGCGACCCCGGCGACGTCAGGCTGGATCTCGCCTTCACCGGCGGCATGCAGGCGACCATCGTGCGCTACGACAACCGCAACGGCCGCTTCGACGTCACGTTCGAGATTGCCAACGAGAACGGCGCGGCCGCGACCAAGCTGCGCTTCACCGGCACGGCGGTCGAGACCGTCGAGGCCGCGGTGCTGGCGCGCAATGTCGAACGCAATGAAGTCATCAAATCCTCCGACGTCGTGGTCGAGCGCCGGCCGAAGGCCGAAGTGGGTGCGGATGCCGCGCCCCGCGACCGCGTCGTCGGCATGCAGGCCCGCCGCCAACTCCGCGCCAGCCAGCCGATCCGGACCGCCGATCTCGCCAAACCCGATTTGGTGCAGCGCGACCAGAACGTGACGCTGATCTACGAAGTGACCGGGCTCTACCTCACCATGCGCGGCAAGGCGCTGGAGAGCGGCACCGAAGGCGACGTCGTCAACGTGATGAACCTGCAGTCGAAGCGCACGGTGTCGGGCACGGTAGTCGGCCGCGGCCAGGTTTCGATCACGGTCGCTGTGCCCCGCCCGGCGCAGACCAGCGACGCCGCCTCTTCGCTCCGCCCTGCCGCCCCCATCGCCGGCGCAGTCCCTGTCGCCGTCGCCACCGTCAATTCGCCAGTCGCTTCAAAAGCCGAGTAATGTAAATGTCAGTCTCCGTATCAACCGCATCATCCTGTCAGGCGCCCTGCTGTCGCTGGCCGCCTTGGCTGGCGGTTGCTCCTCGATCGACCGTCTGTCCCAGATCGGCGAAAAGCCGAAGCTGACCGAAATCGAAAACCCGACCACGCAGCCCGGCTACAAGCCGGTGCAGATGCCGATGCCGAAGCCGGAACAGGCCTCCTATAACGCCAACTCGCTGTGGCGGAACGGTTCTCGCGCCTTCTTCAAGGATCAGCGCGCCGCGCGCATCGGCGATCTGCTGACGGTGACCGTCAACATCACCGACAAGGCCAATATCGCCAACGAGACCCAGCGCAGTCGCTCGAGCAAGGAAGACTCGGGGATCACCGACTTCATCGGCGCCCAAACGATCACGCAACCGAACAAGATCCTGCCGGGCCGCCTCCTGACCACGGACTCAACGTCGTCGACCGACGGCAAAGGTTCGGTCAACCGCCAGGAAGCGTTGCAGACCAACGTCGCCGCCGTGGTCACGCAGGTGTTGCCGAACGGCAATCTGGTGGTCGAGGGCAAGCAGGAGATCCGCGTCAACTTCGAGATCCGCGAACTGATCGTCGCCGGCATCGTCCGCCCCGAAGACATCCAGAGCGACAACACCATCGATTCCTCGAAGATCGCGCAGGCCCGCATCGCCTATGGCGGCCGCGGCCAGATCACCGACGTCCAGCAGCCCCGCTATGGCCAGCAGGTGATGGACGTGCTGCTGCCGTTCTAGCGGGCATGATCCAAAAAAGTGGACACCGGTTTTTGGAAAAGATCATGCCCAAATAAATAAGTCCTCCCGAGCTCTACACCTCATCGCGAACCTAGGCGCGATGAAGTGTATCAACACGGCCTCCGTCAGCTCCCCTGGCGGAGGCCGTGGTCGTTTGGCTGAATGTCAGAAAGCCAAAGCGACATCGCCGCCGCAATCTCAACAAGCCCATTAGGCTCGATGCCGGGGCGAACGCTGCCTCGTCTGGTCTTCAACCTTTGAAAGAGCGGCGCCGTCTCCTTACCGCATCGGCGGTGGTGCTGCTAACCAGCATAGGCGGTTTCCGGTTCGGGTCCTTAGCGGATATGGCGGCTTGACCTTTGTGGCGCCGACGCGGCGAATGGTAACGAAATAGGAAGAAGGCGCGGCTATAGATACGCCGTGTAGGAGCTGATCCACACCAGGATCGAGGCGAGCAGGCCGATCACGCCGGCATTGCCGGCAAAGGCGGTGGCGCTGCCTGACATTCCCAGACGAAGCGACTCGCGGCTCATTTCGTCAGGTATCGATATCACTGCCGGAAACGTCGTCGCACCGCCAAGCGCGCTGGTGCGGAGCAAGCGTCCCCGACGCGGCGATCTGCCCTTGGCCTATACCTTTGGGAATTTCAATGATCTTCGCGTGATAGATGCGGCCCGGCACATTGTCGAAAACGATATCGACGGCCGCCCCTTCCTTGATGGTCTGAAAGCCGTTTTGCGCGAACATGCCGACCAGCGTGATCTCGTTCTCGACAATGAACGACATCGCCGAGCGCGCCTGCAGCGCCCGGTCGCCGACCGTCAATGCGACCACGGTAACATAGCCGTCGGCGGGCGCACGAACGTCCGTCTGCGACAATTCCCAGACCGCGTTATCGAGTTGCGCCTGAGCTGCGCGACCGTTGTATTGACGCCGCCGATCTCGGAATCCAGCGCGAGTCTGGCGCTTTGCTGCGCAGCCTTGGCCGCGACGAGTTGCGCCGACACCGTCTCGTACTGGACCTGCTTGTCCTGCGCCTGGAATTCCGTATTTGCCATATCCGCGGCAAGCGTCTCGATGTCCGCGAGACGCTTCTTGTTGTAGGCGGCCTGCGCGGTGAGCCCCGCGACATTCGCCGTCGCCTGGTCGTAATTCGATTTCAATATTTCGGCGTTCTGCTTTGCGGCAGCGAGCGACGCCTGCAACTGCGTGACCTTGTACTGGAACGGCGCAGGGTCGATTTGAAACAGCACGGCGTCCTTTTTCACCGGCACGTTGGGCTTGACCGGGATGGCTACAATTTGCCCCGTCACATTCGGCGTCACTTCGACGACGCGGCCGGTCACGGTGACGCGCCCCGATGGCGTGAGATAATTAAAAAGCGCGAGAAATGTCGCGAGAATAAACCCGCCAACGAGCAGCGAGACGGCACCCGACAACCAACCCCATTGCACCAGCTTGAATTTCGAGAACACGAGCCACAGCGCGATGATGTAGAGGCACAGAATAATGATCATGGCTGGCCCTCATTGTTCCTTGGTGCTATACCTGACATACTCGTGGAGGTAGCTGAAGCAAATTTTTCGAAGTCGTCCTTCAACCACTAGCTTGTGGCCAACTAATTTTAACGCCCCGATCTCGATTGCTACACATGCTAAACGGCGTTTGCGCCGATGTTACACGACTTTTTTGCACGCGACCTCTCGCGTCTGACGCGAGGGTGCGATCATCCTTTTGGTAAAACAGGAATGAAAGTCATGCGCATCACAAAATTGAATCAGATCTGCGGAATACTCACCCTGGCCACGACATTGTGCGGCGTCAATCTGTCGCTCGCCCAGAACGCAGCACCCCGTCGTCCATAAAGACAATCGGCACGCCATCTGCTCCCGCCAAACCCGAGATTTCTATCCGCCCTGCTATTACACGCTAACGCTTCGGCGCCGGCGTGCAAGCGCAAAAACAACCCTGAAAGGAGCCTGACACCATGTTGACGAAACGCGATCTGCTTCGATCAGCTGCGGTAGCCGTAATCACCGCCCCAATGGTGAAGTCTGTCCGCGCGAGTGCGCAGAACAAAGCCGAATGGCCCAACCTGTTGGAGGCCAAGGACATCGCGGAGGAAGGCTTCATCTACGGCTTGCCGCTCGTGATGAATTATGCGGTCATGCAAGAGTTCGCCGTTGACAAGAACTCGGGGCAGTTCAAAGCACCGTTCAACGAAATCAACAACCAGCACCACGTCTCCACGCCGGAAGATACGGCGGTCATTACACCGAATAGCGACACCCCTTACTCGATTCTCTGGCTGGATTTGCGCGCTGAACCGATGGTTATCTCGGTGCCGATGATCGAAAGGGACCGCTACTACGCGGTCCAGTTCATCGACGGCAACACCTACAATTTTGGCTATATCGGTACCCGGAGCACGGGGACCGAGCCGGGCGACTACCTGGTGGTCGGCCCTGACTGGAAAGACGGAACGCCGATCGGGATCAAGAAGGTCTTTCAATCGACGACGCCGTTCACACTCGCGCTTTTCCGAACTCAACTCTTTGACCCCGGCGACATGTCGAATGTCGAGAAAATTCAGGCCGGCTACAAGGCGCAACCGCTTTCCGCCTTCCTCAAACAGCCCGCCCCGCCCGCCGCGCCGAAGATCGATTTCCTCCCTGCCACCACGGCCGGGATCAAGCATAACTTCTTCCAATATCTCGACGCAGCCCTGCAATTCGTCCCCGAGACGCCGAGGGACAAGGCGATCCGTGCGAAACTTGCGAGAATTGGCATCGGTCCCGGCAAGACCTTCGCGTTCAAGGATCTATCGCTCGAACACAAGGCCGAAATCCTGGTGGGCATGAAGCAGGGTGACGACAAGGTCGACAAATGGCTGGCCGGCGGAAACAAAAACATCAACGGCTGGAACGTTGGCTCGTTCTTTGGCGACGAGGCCTTCTTCAACGGCAACTGGGCGATGCGGGCAGGCGCCGCCAAGGGCGGTCTCTATGGTAACGATGCGGTAGAAGCCATGTACCCCTATACCCGAACGGACGCGACCGGTGAGCCGCTCTACGGCAGCAAGCACAAGTACACCATCACCTTCGCACCCGGCCAGTTGCCGCCAGTGAATGCGTTTTGGTCCGTTACGATGTACGACGGCAAGAGCCAGTTCTTGGTCAAGAACCCGATCAATCGCTACCTCATCAACTCTCCGATGTTGCCGGCGATGAAAAAGGACGCGGACGGCTCGCTGACGCTGTACATTCAAAAAGACAGTCCCGGCGCGGACAAGGAAGCAAACTGGCTTCCGGCGCCGGATGACAAAATCTATCTCGTGATGCGCCTGTATTGGCCGAAGCCTGCGCCACCTTCGATTCTGCCGGCGGGCGAAGGGACGTGGAAGCCCCCGGTGTGAAGCGGGTCTCATAGAAGACGCCCATAATTACCCTGACGACCGATCTGGAACAATCATGCGACGGGCTTCTCGCGGCCTTGGGAATGCCGGCCGCGGACCCAATGTCCTCCTGACACGTTAATCCGGACGCGGGTCGATCGAAGGCCGGCCATGGAAACACTCGAGGCATATCTTGACAGGAAACACGAGGAACTCACGTTGCTGAATGGTTTCCTCGGCACTCCTTTGGCGCTGCGGCATCCGGTCTCGGTGGTTGAGGTGATTGAACAGAAATTCCACATTGCCGCAGCCCTGAAGGCCGAGCATGCGCTGCACGATTGGGCGTGCACGGAGACTGCCTGGGCACACCAGGGTAGCCTGCGCGCGGGGCCCTTCGAGTTCAGCTATGAGTATCAGCGCGCCGACCTCGAAGTGCGCGGCCCATCGTTTTATCAATTCGACAATCCAGCGGCGGCGAACGAGACTATCTATACGTGCTCCGGGATGGCGGCGATATCGGCGCTGCTGCTGGCCTCCGCACGGTTGATGTCTGAGGCGGACATCTTGGTATTACGTGGCTCCTACGGTGAAACCCTGGAGCTGATCGAAAGCCATGCCCGCCACTTGCACCTGGTCCCGCTGAAAAGCTCACCCGGCGAGGTCGCGTCTCGTCCCGGCCGACCGCGGATTCTTCTGTTCGATTCGTGCGCGCCCGCCGCCGCATTCGAGGCAACCCTCCATTGCACGAAGCCGGACCTCGATCTCGTGATTTTCGATACGACCTGCTTCTCGAGTGGCTCGGGGCGAATCCGCCGGGTTCTGAACTGGGCGCGCCGTTGGCGGATTCCCATTGTGCTCGTGCGCAGTCATACCAAGCTGGATTCTCTCGGGTTGGAATACGGCCGGCTCGGCTCTGCGGTTTTCGTCGCTTGCGAAAAGCGCGCTGCCACGGCGAACCAGGAACGGCTGGGGGACCTCGCCAGGGAAATGCGCAACGCCGTGCGACTGTTCGGCGGCGCGGCGCTGCCAGCGCATTTCCCGCCCTACGTCGGAACAAAGGCCTACCGGGCGCTGACCAACAAGCGCATGGCGGCCATTTTGCGCAACAGCAGGCGGACGGCGCGCTATTTTGCCTCCGCGCTCGCCGGCTCGTCGGCGGAGCTGCGTTTCGCTCATGGACTCTATGTCACGCTGGCGCCAAAACGAATGCTGGACGAGAAGCAGACGAAGCAGATGGCGGCGGATTTGTGCGGCGACCTGGGAAAGGCCGGACTGCCGTTGCGCCATGCGGGGAGCTTCGGTTTCGATTTCGGCGCGGCGGAGTGGTTCCGCGACACCACCCGCAATCGCTACGTGGTCAGGATCGCGGTGCCCGACCTTCCGACGCCGCTATGGGACCAAGTCGCTCAAGCTGTGGTCCAATGGTGGTCGGTGCATGAGGAGCAAAAGTTCGCTCTACCGGCTTGCCCATGAATGCGCCCCGTATAGGCAAATACGCGCTCGGCGCGCCGGCTTTCTGCGGAGCGCGAACCTGATGCATGAAATCCCGTACTGGGTAGCGTCTGACCCAACTCCAAAGCTGCCGATGCTGGATGCGATTGCACTATCGCCCTGAGCGCTCATGCGACTTCTCTCGCGCCTCGTTCATGTTCCGACGCGAAGCGATGCACGCAGCTTGCGAAGACAAGCAATGACTGACAGCGCGGTGATAAGACCCGTCTTTGGATTTTCTGACGGGATGTTTTCGATCGACATGGAAAAAGCGGGCGGAATCGGATTCCACGTCGATCCGATGGGTGTTGCGCGTCAAGGCCGGGTCTGCCCAGATCTCGATTTTCGTTCGATCGGGACCTATTCCGGCAAGCGACAGTGCAGCGGCAACATTCACATTTGCCGGAAATCCTTTTGCCGCCTCGCGTGCCGTACCGTCGAATATCCTGAGAGGTTCGGTAATCCGTTCGATGTCGATGTTGTTCTCGACGATATAGGGAGCGCCTGCGAGTCCCCGGACCGGCTTCCGGGTTACCATCCGGACCGAATGGATTGTCCCGACCGCTGCAGCGGCCACGGCGTCGAGGCCAATCAGAGCGCCCGTGGGCACCACAATCTGCCCGCCATTTTGCTTGGCAAGTTCGACAAGATCTTCGTGGTCGAGGAGCGCGCCTGCGCTGAGGACGACCGCGGTTTTTCCGTTGCCTACAAACGGCGCAACGATTGACCTGACGAGCTGGCTCGGGGCGCATTCGATTACAATGTCGGCCACGTCGACGAGCGCCTCGATCGGCAGGACGGCTGGCATTCTTTTCAAACTGGCTAGCCGGCTTCGGTGCTTTTCGGGGTTTTGCGCCGATACGGCGGTTAGAGCCAATCCATCAATTCCCCGGTCAAGCGCTTCGACGACCCTGGTTCCAATTGCTCCCAGCCCGGCAACCGCAATTCGCAAGTCAGGTCGTAAGCTCAACTTTGCCATTGGGCACCATCACCTCGGTTCAAAAATCCGGCTCTTCCTCGGCCACCCGGTTCTGGTGGCGCAAATGCTGCCATATGGCCAGCACGACCGAGGCCGCCGCCGCCAGCAGCAGCAAGCCGGAAATCGGCCGCGTCAGGAACAGCCAGGGATCTGCGTCGGTCATGATCGCGCGCACAAGGTTGATCTCGATCTGGTCGCCGAGAATCAAGCCGAGGATCAGGGGCGCGAGCGGAAAGCCGAGCTTGACCAGCACGTAGCCAACGACGCCGAACATCAGAAGCACGTAGACGCTCTGCATCGTGTTGTTGAGCGCGTAGGCGCCGACGACGCAGAGCACGAGCACGACCGGCGCCAGCACCGCCATCCGCACCGAGGTCACCCGCAGCATCAGTGGCATCAGCACGACGCAGATCAGCAGCATGCAGGGGTGCGCCAGGATGTAGGCCGCATAGATGCCATAGGCGATGTCGGGGTTTTGCGAGATGAATAGCGGTCCCGACTGAATGCCGTGGATCGTCATCGCGCCAAGCATCACGGCCGTGACAGCGTCACCGGGAATGCCGAATGCCATGATGGTCATCAGCGAGCCGCTGACATTGGCGTTGTTCGAGGCTTCCGAAGCGATGATGCCCTCGGGGTGGCCCGTGCCGAAACGATCCGGCGTTTTCGAGAATTTCTTGGCTTGGTCATAGGCCATGACGCTCGATGCGCTGCCGCCGATCGCAGGCAGGATTCCGATGATCAGCCCGACGATGGTTGACCACGCGAGCAGGAACGGTTGCTTGAAGATTTCCAGGTTCACCTTGAGGTGCGAGAAGCGCTCAAGCTTGACGTCGACCAGCGATTGAGCTGCCTGGCCGCGCGGCTGATCGAGCTTCTCCAGGTCGGTCATGATCTGCGCGAAGGCGAAAACACCGATCAGCACGGGAAGGAACGGAAAGCCGCCGCCGATGAACTCCGAACCGAAGGTGAAGCGCGGCACGCTGCCGATCGGATCGTGGCCGACCACCGTGATCAACAGCCCTATGGCGGTCGAGATCAGTCCCTTGAGGAGCGAGGCTTCGGTTAGCCCCGCCACCATCGCCATCGCGAGCACGAACAGTGAGAAGTATTCCCACGGCCCGAATTCCAGCGCGATCGCCGCAAGCGGCCCGGTGAGGAACACCAGGAACAAGGCGCCGATCAGGCCGCCCCAGACCGAAGCCCAGACGCCGAGCCAGATGGCGCGGCCGGGCTCGCCGTTGCGCGCCATTGGAAAGCCGTCGAACGTGGTGGCGATCGAAGCCGGCGAGCCCGGGATACCGAGCAGACAGCAGGTGATAAGGCCGCCGGTCGATCCGCCGACATAGACGCCGGTCATCGCCGCAAGGCCGGCCAGCGGATCGAGCCCGTAGGTGAACGGCAGCACCACGATCACAGTCATGGTGATGGTGACACCCGGCAGAGAGCCGCCGATCACGCCGATGAATGTGCCGGCAAACAGCGGCAACAGGTATTTCCACTGGGCGATGTTGACGAGGCCGTTCCAGAGTAAATCGAGCATCAGAAACCCGTCCACGCGCCGCGTGGCAGCAGCACCAGCAGGTACCGTTCGAAGATGAAATAGCTCACCAGGGCGGTGCCGAGCGCGATCGTGGCGAGTATACCCCATTGCCGCGCCGTCCGCGGCCGGCCCAGTGCGGCTTGCAGCGCGCCGACGAACAAGACCGTGGCGACGCGAAATCCCAGCAGCGGCAGCAGGGCCACATAGGCGCCGACGATCGCGAATGCGATCACGACCAGGCGATAATTTCGTCGCGGCGCGTCGCCCGCGGCGGCAGCGGCCGTCGGGCGGCGCTTCATGAGGTCCTGCAGGACCAGCAGCGCGCTCGCGGCGGCCATGAACGACAGCACGATGGACGGGTAAAAGCCCGGCCCGACCGGAACGATGGGAAGGGACGGAAGCTGGAAGGACTTGACCAGGAGGACCAGGCTGATCGCGAGCAGGATCAGCCCGGCAATTCCGTCGCGGCCAATGCTCATTTCTTGATCAGGCCGAGATCGGTCATGACGACCTTGTTCTCGCCGTCGATCTTGGCGAGGAACTGCGCATAGTCATTGGCATTCAGGAACGCTACGCGGGTTCCCTGCAGCTTCATCGCCTGGGCGAAGCTCGGCTCCTTGGTCGCCTTGGTGCAGGCCTCCTCGAGCTTGGCGCGCACCGGCGCGGGCGTCCCCTTGGGGACCAGGATGCCGCGCGCCACTTCGTACACGATGTTCATGCCGAGTTCCTTGAGCGTCGGCACGTCGGGCGATTCCGGATCGCGCTTCTCGCTGGCGATCGCGATGTAGCGCAGCAGGCCGGCTTCGACCTTGCCCTTCTGCGTCAGGTTGGAGTCGGTGAGGTTGATGTGGCCGCCGAGCAGCGCGTTCATCCGCGGCGCCAGGCCGTCGTAGGACACGAGCTTGAATTTCAGGCCGGCCGCCTTCTCGATCATGGCCGGGAAGATATGGCTGGTCGAGCCGAGCGTGGCGCCGACCGTAATCTCGCCCGGCCGCTTCTTGGCGTCCTCGGCGAGTTCCTGCCAGTTCTTCCAAGGCGTTTTGGCGCTTGCCGTCAGTACCGAGGGCGTCGCTGCGACCAGGCAGATCGGCTCGAAGTCACTGTATTTGACGTCACTGATGCCGGCGTAGAACGTCAGGTGGATATAATCGTGCACGGCGTAGACCGTATAGCCGTCGGGCGCCGCGGCCTTGGCCTCGCGTGCGCCGGTAGTGCCGGACGCGCCGCCGACATTGGCGACGACCACCGGCTGGCCGATATGCTTCTGGAATTCGACGGCAAATGGCCGGAAGATGTTGTCAGTATCGCCGCCCGCTGCCCAAGGCACGATCATCTTGATAGGTCGGTCGGGATATTGCGCCATCGCCGGCGCCGATAAAGCAGCCAGCAGCGCAGCGGCGCCGGCCATCGTCACGAACGTCCTTGCCATCCGTCACCTCCCTGTGTCGCTTTGTGGGCCATTCAGGCTCTCGATCGGAACAATAACAGCCGAGCCGCGCAGGGGAAAGCCCTGCGTGGATCGCACGTCGACTCTGGGTTATCGGCTAGCATGGTAAGAAATAGTGCGTCGCACTAAGACAGGGATCGTCGACATGGATCGTCGCTGCGCGAGCAATGGAAAACCCGAAAGCCCCCGACCCAGGCTAATTCGCCCGAAGATCATTACCTTGATTGTAAACAAGCTCCCAAAGAACGCTCGCGTTCCAAAGCTCACTCTTCTCTTCAGTGAGCTTTTCTGCCACTGCAACCGCGAAATCGCTGCCCGATGGAGGCTCTTTTGAAATGATCCGGTAGCGATCCAGCGACGGGCTCGTCGGCATCACCGCCGTAAGCCGCCGACAAATACTTGCGGCCACGGCGATCGCATCGCTTGGAGACATGCCATTTTCGTCGTGCAAGACTTGCGCGATTATTTGTTCTGCTTTGCTCGCATTAATTCGAAGCTCTGTCATTTCAGCCCCTTTTCTGGCAGGCGACACTGCTGGACGCTCCACCTGGCCGAAGATCTTGCTGTTGGCACGAACGGTACTCCCTTTAATCACGGCACACTAGGGCGAACCGCGCGGCGCTGTCGGACCACGCCGTTACTACCGATAGCAATAGCGCCGTCCCCAAACTGCACCGTGCATCGATGTGCTCTGGCAGTTAAGTGCTTCACAGATGCGAAAGCTTTGAGCGTTGATTCCGCGCCTGGAGAATGCCGAAGTGGTCTTCGCGGCGGGCGAGCTTTCGATAGGTCGTCAGGTCGTCCTCATGGAACACCGGTCCTTCGCCCCGTCGCCCAACAGAGCCCTTGCTAGGCCCCAACGGCAACGAGGTGCCAACGCCCGCATAAAGGTATCGATCACCGAAAGCCTGCTTCAACGCTGCGAAGGTCGGCTCACCAGTGCAGTGGCCCGGAGCGATGTTCTCTACCTTGAACGTATCCTTGAGCGCTGCCACGGACTTGGTAACGACCTCGTCCGCTGCGACGACGAGATGGAAGCCGCCGGCGATCAAACGAATTTTGGGATTGATGGCCGTCGCCGCCTCGACGATCTTTTCGACCCCCGGGTGCGCGCAGCCGACTACGAGCACTACGCCGTCCGCGGTGTTGACAGCCAGGGACAACTCTTTGAGCTCCTTCGTGCCAGGGGCGTCGGACACCAGTGCAATCAAGGTAATGCCTGGAGCGATTTCCGTCGTCTTGTCTACAAGCTCGATGTTGGCTCCCTGCCAGGCGGTGCCGAACTTCATGACTTCCGGCGGCCTGCCGTCGTAGTAGCACATCTCGGACGGCAAAGATTCGTCCTTACGGTAGAAGCTCGATGGCAGCGACGAGCCGTAAATGCCGAATCCTTCTCTGGGTGCGTAGACCTTCACCGTCGGATTCACGCTCAGAACATAGTTCAGGCCAGCCATGTGGTCGGAGTGCCGGTGCGACAGGACGACGAAATCGATGTTGGTGAGGTCAATGCCCTTCGCCTTAACGTTAGCTGCGAAGATGTCTGGATCGTTGCCTGTGTCGAACAAGATTCGTTTACCGGCAACCTCCACGAGTGCGGAGAAGCCCCAATCCTTCTTCATCGCGGCATCGCTGCCGAAGGCGTCATAGAGGATAGTGATCTGGCTGTTGGGCTCAGCCGCAGCCATTCCAGCGGGGGCAACAACGGCCGCGACGCCACCAAGTGCAGCGGCAAAAACAATGTTGCGCGAAGTTTCATGACCTCCTCCTCTTTGAGAACACCCCCATTTGAATTTGTTTATCGCAGCCTCACGCGATTTCGCGATTGGGCTCCGCGCCAGGCTTGGCGCCGTGCGGACGATATTTTGATCTATGCCACCGGAGCACGTTTGATCAGCCGGTCGGCATTCCCGGTGCCATTCGAGAGTTTACACGCAGCGCGTAGGCTGCTGATCAGTGGACGCATAGATACGCCTCATTTTCGGAAGTGTCACGACGAAGTCGCGACGCACGGCGTAGAGCGCGCCTTCCGGTCCCCTGAAGCTATGAGTGAGATCATGCATAGCGACGAAAGATTTATGGCGGCCGCGGCTCCCCTGGCGGAGGCCGCGGTCGTTTCCGAATGCCGCATCACGCCTTGTGGCGTCTGACCATCAGGACGAAAACGACCGCAAGCGCGGATGTCACCGTGTACATCGTGAAGGCGTTCAGATATCCGATCATTGCCGCCTGGCGCGCGATTTCTTTCGCAACCCTGGCAAGGCCCGGCACCGTGTCGAAGGTCCATGCCCCTGTCATGCCGGGCGTCGTGAGCGCCCGGTTGTAGGGCGTGATCATCTCGGTCATGCGGCTGTAATTGGCCGCGGACGTACGCACGATCTCGGCAATCGACAATGAGATGAAAAAGCTCGAGCCGATGTTGCGCAGGAGATGGAACACCGCCGACGCCTCGGCGTAATGCTTTGCCTCCAGCGTGCCGAACGCCACCGCCGTGATCGGCACCCAGACGATGCCGACGGCAAAGCCCTGGATGGCGCTGTTGACGACCAGGATTTCCATGGTGACGTTGAGATCCAACGTCAGCATCCACAGCCCCGCTGCGGTTTGCAGGCCGAAGCCGAAGGCCATGCTCAGGCGTGGGTCGATCCGGCTCATGAAGCCGGCGATCATGAATCCGACCAGCATTCCGACGCCCCGGCTTCCGATCACCTGCCCGACCAGCGCGTCGGGAAAGCCGGCCTGCTGCTGCAGCAGCGGCGGCAGCAGAACCATCGGCGTGAAATTCAGCATCCCGTAGATCGTCACCAGCGCCAGCCCGATCGCATAGTTGCGATCGGCTAACAGCTTCAAGTTCAGGAACGGCGCACGGGCGCTCAGGGTGTGCACCAGGAAGACGTAGAATGCGAGGACCGCGATCAGGCATTCGATGACGATCTCGGTCGAATCGAACCAGTCCAGCCGCACGCCGCGCGCGAGCACGAGCTGCACGGCCGCCAGCGCCGTGGCGAGCGCGATGAAGCCGGTCCAGTCGAAGCGGACCTTGGTGAGGTGGCTGTCCGGCGGCAATGTCCAGCTCATGCCGATCGTGGCGCAGACACCGATCGGCACCAGCATGTAGAACGACCAGCGCCAGCTATGCATCTCGGCGAGATATCCGCCGATGACAGGACCGAACGCCGGCGCGACCGCGACCGCCATGCCGAAGATCGACATCACCATCGTATGCTGGCGGCGCGGGAACGTATTGAACAGGATCGACTGCGACAGCGGCACGATCGGCGCGCCCGCACCGCCCTGCAGAATGCGCCATATCACCAGCATCTCGAGCGACTGCGTCATGCCGCAAAGCAGCGTCGCAAGCGTGAAGCAGCCGATCGAGTAGACCGCGACGCGCCTGGTGCCGAAACGGGAAACCAGCCAGCCGGTCATTGGCGTCACGACCGCGGTCGCGAGAATGTTGAAGGTCATCACCCAGGCGATCTCGTCCTGGGTCGCCGACAGCGCCCCTTGCATCTGCGGCAGGATGGTCGACGTCGTCAGCAAGGCCGTGCCATATAGCGAGGACCCCAGAACGACGGTAGCCATGGTCATGTAGCGCTGCGCCGGCGACATGGTCCCGGCAGCTTCCTCGGCATCCATGCTGGTGGAGCTCAAGCTGATGTCCCTTGCGGCATCGAGCGATCCGATTATAACCTAGGTTACTAGATAATAGCCTAGCTTACTAATTGCCCGGCGGCTACGATTGCGGCCATGCCAAATACCGAAGAATACATTGGTGTCGTGATCTCGGACGTGGCCCGCCTGCTGCGGACGGAGTTCGATCGCCGCGTGCGCCGGCTGGGGATCACCCGCGGACAGTGGCTGGTGCTGACCCGCCTGCACCGTCGCCCCGGTGCGTCACATTCCGAACTCGCCGAGATGATGGAGGTCGAGAAGGCCACCGCCGGCCGGATGATTGATCGTCTCGTGGCCAACGGCTGGGTCGAACGCCGCGCCCAGCCCGGCGACCGGCGCGTGAAGCGGGTATACCTGACGGTGGAAGCCGAGCGGGTGCACAAGCGCATCTGGCGCGTCGCCGAAGCAACCGTCGAGGCCGCGCTTGCCGATCTTTCCGCGCGGGAGAGCAAGAAGCTGTTCGCATTGCTGCAGCGCGTCAAGGCGACGCTCGTTGCGGGCGCCGACGGGCCGGCAAAAGCTGCAACGACGACCGCCGGCCGGAATGCCGTCTTGCGCGGGCCGCGCCGTGGCAACGGTAGGGTGGCGCCGTGACGGCACGTCTGCGGAAGCTGGCGCTGGTTGGCGTGCCCGTGCTGGTCGTTGCCGGCGCTCTCATCGTCTGGCTGCAGGGAGGCCGCCACATCTCGACCGAGAACGCCTTCGTCAAGGCGGACATAACCCAGATCGCCAGTGAAATTCCCGGCCGCATCATCGAGGTCCGGATTCGGGATCATGCGGTCGTCGCTGCAGGCGAAGTGCTGGTGCGCCTCGACCCCGAGCCGTACCGGCTGGCGCTCGCGAAAGCGGATGCCGAGATCGATTCCGCACGCGCCGCCGTCAATCAGCTCAAGGCGAGCCTGCACGAGATCCGGGCCGAGACCACGGAGGCCGAGAACAAACTGTCATATCTTCAGACGCACGCCCAACGGCAGCGCGATTTATCCGGACGCGGCGTGACTTCGGCCGCCAAGCTCGAGCAGACCAACAGCGAGGAGCAGGAAGGAAAAGATCGCGTCGCGGTGCTGCACCAGCGGATCGCCCGGGTCGAAGCGGCGCTTGGCGGCAAGCCGGACCGGCCGACCGACGCGTTTGCTGCCGTCCGCGAGAAGCTGGCGCTGCGCGATCGCGCTGCGCTCGATCTCACCTACACAGCGATCAAGGCGCCGCGGGCGGGCGTCGTCGTCAATTTCAGGCTTCAGCTCGGCGAGCAGGTCAAGGCGCAGACGCCGCTGTTCGCGATGGTTGCCGACCGAAGGCCCTGGTTAGAGGCCAATTTCAAGGAGACGGACCTGACCTACGTCACCGTCGGACAGAAAGCGAAGGTCGTGCTCGACATGCATCCCGACATCACATGGGACGCCGAGGTCGAAAGCATCAGCCCGGCGACTGGCGCCGAGTTCGCGATCCTGCCCGCGCAGAACGCCTCGGGAAACTGGGTGAAGATCGTGCAGCGCCTGCCGGTGCGGCTGCGGCTGATCGAGCGCCCGGGCGAACCATCCCTGCGCGCCGGCATGACCGCCTATGTCAGCATCGACACCGGTCGCACACGACAACTCTCCAGCATCTTCGGCAACGGCGCTGCCGTTGCCGCCCGCCCGCAGGATACGATCAAGGCGGAGTGACCTTCGCGCGATGGCGAGTTCCACCGCAGCCGCCGTCAGCTCCCCTGGCGGAGGCTGCGGTCGGTTTTGAACGATGCATCACGAAACGCAATGAATTGCGGGTCGCGCCGACCGATTTCAGTTCGGGCCACGACGCAGGCGGCTCTTGTCGACGAGCTGGGCGTTGGCGTTGAAGTTGCGATTTTCGATGCAAGAAGCCGTCCGTCCCGAAGCTGCGGCCTGGCACTGTGCGCTGGTTGCAAGATACACTCGCCTGCCCCGCCGGCGAAATCGTCGCCCTGAATGCAATGCAGCCGTTCTCGCGGCATAATCCCAAAAAGTGGAGACCGGCTTTTGAAAAAGATTCGCCGTGAGCTTTCTGTATCGATTATCCAATCCAGACTCTCCGGGCAAACAGCACGGCATTCATGAACAAGGACGCACCGAAAAGTCCTATCACTCCTGCGAAAAGCCACTTCGCTCGCAATCCCAAATCAGCCAACACGACAAACAGAGGAAATGAAACCAGATTAAATCTGCTCATTGACACGAAGCCTGCCGGCCCACCGCTCAGTGTCAGATACGGCAATAACAGCACACCCGCGGCAAACATTGTCCAACTTGAAGGCAATCGAAACCAACCCACAACAATCAGGACAATGAACAACAATGTAAACCAGCTGGCTTGCCCCCATGGATTCCAATCATTGAGTATCATTCGGGTGAAGGGCTCAAACTTGAGTGCTGCGATCAATCGTGTAGCGAAGGTCGTTCCATGGTGGAAAGCCGTCTGTCCATCCGAAAATGCAAACGGCTCCCCGAAAGCGATCCAGAGATAAATCATGAACAGCCAGATGCCCGATGTCGCGAGAAGGATGCATGGCAAGAGGACAGCAAGGAACGGCTTCTGATCGCGATTGAGCCACATCTGCCAGAGAAGGACGGGCAATAATACAATGCCCGTTGATCGGGTTGAAAGCGCCAGGCCTGCGAGCAGTGCTGCTGACAAGTAATGCCGTCGTTTCAAGACAAGAAAAAACGAAACGATGAACAGCAGCACCAAGGGTTCGGTATACCCGGCCGATAGCAAAACCGAAGCCGGAAAAAGCTGAGCAGCGCGATCGTGGCGAGAGCAAGTTGACTACCAAACTCCTCGCGAACCAGCTTGAAGAGAACGATGATAGCCAGCAATCCGGCGACGTTCGATACCAGCAGCAGTGCATTCGCAGGCGTGAGGCCGCTAATCGTTGCGAGGCCCCGTGCGAGCATCGGATACAACGGGTAAAACACGATATTCTGTTGAACAGTCGGATCGCCGTTATACCGATAGCCTTCTGTGACGATCTTGAAATACCATTCCGAATCCCATTGCAGCAATTGATGGTACCAGAACGGTCCCGCAGACCAGACTTCAGGCGCGACGTGGAGATATTTTTGCGAGAATACCAGTCCGATTGCGACCACCACTCGCGAACATAAAAATATCAAGATGGCCCAAAAATAGGGAAGGTAATGATCTTTCCGGTTCGGAAACGGCATCTCCATGTCCGTATTGTCGCGTGCAATAGCCACAAGATCAACGTCACATGTACACCGAACACTCAATTCGGCGAAAACGGAAAGGCGGAAGATTCGAGCTCGTAACTCAAACGCTTGATTTTGATTCCGGCATTTCGAACTCGCCGCCCGCGGGAAACACTGAGCCCGCGCTATCGGCCCGTGGCCCCTCGCTCCGGAACGTTTCCCTCGGCCTTTCGTTTTCCATCCATCAACTCACCTGGAGGAAATCATGTCTTTGGAAGCGAACGAAACCGGCAACCTGATCGGCAGCGACAAGGTCGAGGGAACCGCGGTCTATGGCGCCGACCGGAACAAGATCGGTTCGATCGAGCGCGTCATGATCGACAAGAAGAGCGGCAGGGTGTCCTACGCCGTGCTCAGCTTTGGCGGCTTTCTCGGCATCGGCGACGACCACTATCCGCTGCCCTGGCAGTCGCTGAAATACGACACTGCGCTCGGCGGCTACGTCACCGGCGTGACGGAAGCGCAGCTCAAGGGCGCGCCGAAATACGGCAACGACAATGCGTGGAACTGGAGCGACCCGACCCGGACCCGCGCGGTCAACGACTATTACGGGGTCGCGATCTGATCTCCGGCAGGAGCCGATCTCGCCAAGGCCCGCCGCGATGGCGGGCCTTTTTTCCGGGGGCCAACGCAACTCCAGGCACCGCACATTACTCACCTGTGCAACGAACCATTCCGCCAGCGGAGCGTTGGGGGTTCGCGAGAGGGCACGACCGTGGGAAAATTCTTCTTGTTCATTATAGCCGTGA
Source organism: Bradyrhizobium sp. TZ2 (assembly GCA_043099345.1). Lineage (GTDB taxonomy): Bacteria > Pseudomonadota > Alphaproteobacteria > Rhizobiales > Xanthobacteraceae > Bradyrhizobium. The sequence continues at coordinate 6,767,199 of CP170752.1, forward strand.
GCGTCGCCATTCTGCTGGCGATGAGCGTCTATATAGTGGCCTCACCGCCAGTGGTGAAGTAGATCGCTAAGATCGACCTAGGACAGGACCGTCGCCAATAAACCGCCGCCAATAATTTGGTTTCTGGGCCAGCTTCGTTCGGCATGACGAACAGAGCGCAAACCAATGCGACGGGCCGCTAATCAAGATGGGAGATCTAGGCCAAGCCCTGATCCGGAGAGCGTCAAAGGGCTGTCGTCGGGTGCGGATCGCTGCGGATGCGTGAGATCGAGAAGTGCCTCTCCGTTAAGATTACGCCTTAACCAATAATTAATTATGTCTTTGCGGGCACAAAAGGCCCGGCTTAGCGTTCGGAATGCTGCCCAATAACCTACGGATGGGTGAGTGCCATGACCTCTAGAATGTACGGGACGCTTGTCGCGTTTGTCACTGTAGTAGCGCTTGTACTTGCCGCGAGCGAGACATTTGCCGATCCGGGTGGAGCGCGTGGTGGAGGGTTTGCTCCTCAGCGTCCGAGCCCACCGTCAGTCGGCCGATTAATGCATCATCACCGCGGTTTCGATCATCACCGGGGTTTCGGAGGTTACTGGCCGACATACGGAGGCGTCTTCTACGGTCAACCGAATGAGTATGACGAACCGGTGGTACAGGCTCCGCCACCAAAAACATCAGACGACATCCGTTACACGTGCGTGTACGATATTCCGTGGGATTATGTACATCGATGTCCTCAGTTTACTACGCCTCATGAGTAGTTTTCGGAGGCTATGTGCCGGGGCTACCCGTGCACACCGCAACGGCTCCTTGGGCTGACGGCAAGTGCAAACCGCAAATATCATGCGGTGCCACTGAGATTGGCGTTCGGCTTAAATGAGAGAAGCCGCCGTCTCAATTGCCGGCCTCTTTCATTTCAACCGCGTGTGACGTGCCGCTTTTGGCACGAGACGGTTGGGCTGAGTTGGTCGCCTGCGGTCTCCGGAACTTTGGGGTGATTCCGGGAGTTATAAATAGGCGGGATTGCGTGATTTTGCTTTTGGCTCAACACACACATATGCCGTCTGTTGTCGCAAACGGCGGCATCGCAGGAGGCTCTCATGAGCATCAAGCGAATCCTGGTTCCACTTCCCGGCTCAGCCAGTCACACCGGTCAAATAGAAACGGCGCTGTCTGCCGCGAAGGCGTTGGGGGCTCACGTCCAGGCACTGTTCATCAGTGAGCCGCCGCCGCCTGTCACGCAGGGCGGCCTGACGGTCACCGAAATGGGACGAACGGCGACCGTCCCGGTAAACTGGCACGCCGAGGAACGGGAGCGAACTGCGCGGGATGCGCGCGAGGTTTTCGCGCAGGCCACCGCGGTAGTCGGCATCCCGATGCTATCGGCGAGCGACGAGCCCGGCAGCCCGCTCGCAGCATCCTGGCGCGAAGCCGAGGGATCGTATGTGGAAATCGCGGTGCAACGGGCCGCTGCCTTCGACCTAATGGTCGCTGCAAGCGCCACCGTGATGGAATCGCTCATGGCCATTGCAGAGCAATCGCTGCTGCGGACCCGTCGCCCCGTACTGTTGGCGCCGGCTAGCCTGCAGAGTGATCTGACCGACAGCGTGATGATCGCCTGGGACGAGAGTCCGGAATGCTGGCACGCGGTCTCGGCTGCCATACCGTTCATGCAACTCGCCAAATCAGTGCAGGTCATAAGCGTTGACCGGGACGCCAGCAATCGCCAAGCCTCGCAGGCGGAAGTGCTTGCCTATTTGCGCTGTCATGGCATCGGTGCGACCGCGCAGGTGGTTGCACCGGAATTGCGCTCGGTGGGCGATACGCTGCTCGCGGCGGGGGCAGAGCATGAAGCCGGCCTACTGATCATGGGCGCCTATTCCCACAGCCGCCTGCGCGAGATGCTTCTGGGTGGGGCCACGCGCCACATCCTCAAGAACGCTTCGGCACGTCCCGTTCTCTTGGCGCATTAGCCCTCGTCAGAGGCATCAGTGATTGCAACGATAGGCCGCAGCGTGCTGGATATCCAGCCTGCGCGGGGTATGACAATCTCCGTGTGGCGACCTCGCCGAATGAGCCACAGGCCCCAACCACCCTTCGCGAGCCAGGATGAACCTCCACGCTTTCCCGCCGCTAACACCACGCCAAGAGCGTAAAGCAACCCATTCAGGCACAACATGAAAACCCGGATGCTGCTTCCCCTGCTGGCGGCGATCGCGGCCGCCTCGCCCGCGGCCGCCGAGCCGTGCAGTACGGCGGCGTCACGCAACGCCATTGCCGAGACGCTTCGGCGCGCCGCAGAAGACCGGCCGGTCAACGTCACCTTCCAGACCAGGGCCGAAGGCGTGAAGATTTCGAATAATCTCAAGTCGAAATATTCGGACGAGATGACCATCATCCTGCAGAACGAGTTCAAACAGCTGTCTGTGAAGGACGATCGCTTTGAGGTCGTGCTGTGGCCCGCGAGTCACCCCGAACGGCTCATCGTGCCCTTCGCTGCGATCAGGGCGTTCTGGGATAATGCCGAGCTGAAGTGCAAATGACCCCCTGGCAAGTGCCCCCCGGATAGATTCGTAGGAGGGATTTTGCCCGAATGCGGCAGCGCGACTCTTCAATGGAACCGAAACCGGCGGTCGGCGTTGCCGAGGGCCCACACTTTTGAATGGAGCAGAACATGAGCCGCGGATTGCCATCGATGACCGCCCTGTTGGGGCTGCTCGCCATTGCCGGATATCAGAACCGGGACAAACTCGCAGAAATGTTTCGCAATGCGGGAGGTGACCCGTCAAAGCCAGGTGCTGGCGGCGACCCGCTGAGCGGGATGCTTGGCAATCTCGGCGGGATGCTGGGCGGCGCCGGCGTCGGCGGCCTGCTCAACGGAGGCATCGGCGAACTGCTGGAAAAATTCAAGCAGAACGGCGAAGGCGAAACGGCTGAATCCTGGATCAAGCAGGGTCCCAACAAGGAGGTCTCGCCGCCGCAGCTCAAGCAGGCGATTGGAGCCGATGTGTTGGCGCAGCTGGAGCAGCAGACCGGACTTTCGCAGGAAGAGCTTCTCGCCAGACTGTCGCGCGAACTTCCGGCCGCCGTCGACAGATACACGCCCGAGGGCCGCCTGCCCGCCGCCTGAGCCGAAGATTCTCAAGCTTCATCAGTAAGGGGATAGCGCAATGAGCATTATCTGGACGATCATCATCGGCTTCATCGCGGGCGTCATTGCCAAGTTCATCATGCCCGGAGACAACGAGCCTTCCGGCTTTATTCTCACGACCATTCTGGGAATCGTCGGAGCCTTCGTGGCGAGTTACCTTGGCCAGGCGCTCGGATGGTATAGTCCAGGAGAAGGCGCCGGCCTGATCGGCGCCATCGTGGGCGCTATCATCGTGCTGTTCGTCTACGGGCTGGTGGCCGGACGACGCCGCGCAATATAGCTTCGAGCGAAAGCCTGCTCCGGACTTGATCCGGGAGCCTGCCCCGGACTTGATCCGGGGGTGAATACCGGTTCGCGCAAAGAAAACGCGTCAAAACAAAAGACTAAACCCCGGTCACCGCCCGGTCGCCCGCGGGATCAGCGCGCAGATTCCGCTCATGCGGGCGATCGGGTGTTCGACGACCAGGCGGCACGATGCGAGCGCGGATTTCAGCGTGGGCACGCTTCCGCCTTCGCTCGTTGAGCTACGGCGGACAGGTCGCTTTGCCGACCCTACAAGAACCTAATTGAACTTCGCTTCTACCGTACCCAATCCATCGAGCTCCATCTTCACCCTGTCGCCGGCATTGAGCCAAACGGTTTTCACGAGACTTCCCGTCAGCACGATCTGGCCCGCATGCAGGCCCTTGCCTTCCTCGGCGAGATGATTGGCGAGCCAGGCCAGCGTGTTGTGGGGATGGCCGAGCACGTCGGCGCCGGTGCCGCGGCCGGCTTCCTCGCCGTTGATGATGGCGCGGCCGGACATCTTGAGCAGATCTGGCGCCTTGGTGCGCGCCACCGGTTTGCCGAGCACGCAGCCGGCGGCGAAAAAGTCATCGGCGACCAGCGTCGGCGCGCCCATCGTCTCCCATTTGACGTAACGATCGTCGACGATCTCGATCGCGGGGTGATAGGCCTCGATCGCCTCCATCACCCATTCAGCGGTGAACGGGGCTTCGGTCGGCGACAGATTGCGCGCCAGCCGCACCGCGATCTCGCATTCGACACCGACGCGGACGTAATCGCCAAAGCGCAATTTCGCGCCGCTCTCATGTACGCCCTTGGCAAACACGCCGCCGCCGCAGGGATGGGGAATATCGAGATATTGCTGCATCACCGCGCTGGTGCAGCCGATCTTGTAGCCGACCAGGCCGCCCACTTGCGGCAGCATGAGGTCGTGGACCGCGCGTTGAATGCGATAGCCTTCCGCCTCGTCATCCGGCACGAGTTCAGCCGGAAGCGAAGCCAGCGGCGTGCGATTGCGCCGCGCGGTAGCAATGGTCTGTGCGGCCGCGAGAATTTTGTCCATCGGCGGCGGCTTTCATATCCACAAGCGGCAGCGCTGACCGCGCGCGGCGGCCAGACACCCCAAACGATCCTACTCGTCCCGATAAACCTTCTCGCGTTTCTCGTGACGCTCCTGCGCTTCGACCGACAGCGTTGCAATCGGACGGGCCTCCAGCCGCTTCAGGGAGATCGGCTCGCCGGTCTCCTCGCAATAGCCGTAGGTGTTGTCCTCGATGCGTTGCAGAGCGGCGTCGATCTTGGAGATCAGCTTGCGCTGACGGTCGCGGGCGCGCAGTTCGATGGCGCGGTCGGTTTCGGAAGAGGCGCGATCAGCCAGATCGGGATGATTGACGTTCTCTTCCTGGAGGGTCTGCAGGGTGATCTTCGATTCCTCAGGATCTCATCCTTCCAAGCCAGCAGCTTGGCGCGAAAATAATCGCGCTGGCGGTCGTTCATGAAAGGCTCTTTTTCGGAGGGTCGATAATTCTTCAACTTTTCCAAGGTCAGCCCATCTACACGTGCAAGGCGGGAGGGAAAATTGTCCGTCCGCGCGGGCCTTATATAGCGGCGGGTTGTGACAGACAATATCGTCCGTCCCCGTGGGAGTACCGCCCCCAAGGCCTTGCACAGGCAAAACTATCGGGGCGGCCCGTCTGTCTAGTAGCCGACGGTAAAGCGCTTGCGGATATGGGCCGGGCGCTCGATTTCGTCGGCGAGTGCAACTGCGAAGTCTTCGAAAGAAATCGAGCCTTTTGCCGTCGGCTGCGGTCAAAAGCTGGTCGGTCCCGAGGCGGAACTTGCCGGTCCGCTCGCCGGCCGTGAATAGGGCCGAGGGCGACAGAAAGGTCCATTTCAGTTCCTTTTCGGCTCTGAGCAGGTCGAGAAACGCGGCCCCCTTCTCGGCTTCGGCCTTGTATGCCACGGGAAAGCCTGGAGTCGTCACCAGCCGGACGCCTGGGGCGACTTCGAGGCTGCCGGCGCCTCCGACAACAAGGTAGCGGCCGACCTTCGAATCCCCGGCCGCCCCGATCAGCTTGGCCGGATCGCTGTCGAGAAAGTGGACCGAGCTGACCGCGGCATCGTGGCCGGCCAGCAGGCCGGTCAGCGCCGACTGGTCCATGAGGTCGCCTTTGGTCGCGGTGACGTTGGCCTGAGGCGCGATTTTTTCGGGATTGCGGGCGATGGCGGTGACGGCGTGGCCGCGGCGGGCGAGTTCGGCGGTGATGCGCGAACCGGCATTACCGGACGCGCCGATGACGGCGATTTTCATGGAAGTCTCCTTTGCGATACGCGGATGTGGTATCCAATGGTGACTAGATAGCGAAAAGCATGTAAGTGTTAAGAGAGCACTTTTGGGTCACCTGATTACGCCGGAGTAACCGCCGTGAGAGCCGCCAACGCCAAAACCCCGAATGCCTACTCGGCCGATTGTCCGACGCGCCAGATTCTCGATCGCGTCGGCGACAAATGGGCGGTCCTCATCCTGCTTCTCGTGCGCGACGAGCCGATGCGTTTCAATGCGTTACGTCGCACCATTGAAGGCATCTCGCAGAAGATGCTCAGCCAGGTTCTGAAGTCGCTCGAGCGCGATGGACTGATCAAGCGCCGCGCGATTGCGACCGTGCCGGTGACGGTCGAATATTCGATCACACCGCTGGGCGAGACGCTGGCCGGTGCCGTCGATCCGTTGCGCGACTGGGCCGAGAATAATCTGAAGGAGGTGTTGAACGCACAGCGCCGCTACGACGCGCAGCGCAAATCGATGGCGGCGTGAGATAGCTCGCCACCATCCAATGACGCGCGGAGGAATCTAGAACTGTCCGGCCTTGGCCAGTTCGACTTCGACGCGCAGTTCGATCTCGGACAGCACGGAATCGAGGCCGGGATCGCCGGAGGAGGATTTCAGATTGGCGGCAGCATCGCGCAGCCGGTTCACCGTGGAAGCATCGAGGTTGCCGGAGAGCAGCCCGATCTTGAGCTCGTCGAGCACGTCGAGCGCGCCCCTGCCCCGCGCCACCGAACGCTTGCGGCGCTCGGTCGGATCTTCGACGCCCTGCATGGCGAGCAGCGCATCGATGTTGCCGGCGGCCTTGGGTGCCGAAGCGGAGCGTGTCTCCTCGGGAGCCGCCGGAGTCCCCGGCAGCGAAAAGCCGGTCGAGCTGGTTCGCCGCGTGCTGCTCGCGGGCGATCCAAGCGTGGTGCCGTTCGGTCCGTAGATGCGCATCGTGGTGATCCCACCGGTAGAATGGAGAAACCTTCGCCTCTCCATGGTTAACGATGCGTAAACGGCCCGGCAAAATCTGCCGCCCCGCGGCAGTTTCGCCCATCCTGGTAAAGCCGTTGCAGCTCAGCGCTTTCAACGAATATCTGGCAATATCAATGCATTGCGCCGGCGAAACGACGTGGCACGGCGCTCGCATAGTTAATCGCGGATCACCGTCATGGGAGTGGCGCCAGCGGTCCGGTTGAATACCTCGAGGGGAGCACAGGATGCCCGGCATCCGTTCGGCAAGACTGTTCTGGGTGGCCTGCGCCGCGCTGCTCGCGTTGGCGCTATCGCCCTCGTCCGCAGGCGCGACCTCGCGGATCAAGGATCTCGCCAATATCGAAGGCGTGCGGCAGAACCAGTTGATCGGCTACGGCCTCGTCGTCGGCCTCAACGGCACCGGCGACACGTTGAACAATATCCCCTTCACCAAACAATCGCTGCAGGCGATGCTCGAGCGCATGGGCGTCAACATCCGTGGCGCCACCATCCGCACCGGCAACGTCGCCGCCGTCATGGTCACCGGCAATCTGCCGGCGTTCGGGACTCAGGGCACGCGGATGGACGTCACGGTTTCCGCGCTCGGCGACGCCAAGAATCTGCAGGGCGGCACCCTCCTCGTCACCCCCTTGCTCGGCGCCGATGGCAACGTCTATGCGGTCGCGCAAGGCTCGCTCGCTATCGCCGGTTTCGCGGCCGAAGGGGCCGCCGCCAGCGTCACGCGCGGCGTGCCGACCAACGGCCGTATCCCCAACGGCGCCATCATCGAGCGCGAGATCGAATTCGCGCTCAATCGCCTACCCAATGTGCGGCTGGCGCTGCGCAATGCCGACTTCACCACCGCCAAGCGCATTGCAGCCGCGGTCAACGATTTCCTCGGCGTCAAGACCGCCGAGCCGATCGATCCCTCCACGGTGCAGCTCGCGATCCCGGCCGAATTCAAAGGCAACGTGGTCGCCTTCCTGACCGAGATCGAGCAATTGCAGGTCGATCCGGATCTCGCCGCCAAGATCGTGATCGACGAGCGCTCGGGGATCATCGTGATGGGCCGTGACGTGCGCGTGGCTACGGTTGCGGTGGCGCAAGGCAATCTCACCGTCTCGATTTCGGAAAGCCCGCAAGTCAGCCAGCCCAATCCGCTGTCACAAGGCCGAACCGTGGTGACGCCGCGCACCGGCGTCAGCGTTTCCGAAGACGGCAAGAAATTTGCGGTCGTGAAAGACGGCGTGTCGCTCCAGCAGCTGGTCGACGGCCTCAATGGCCTGGGCATCGGCCCGCGCGACCTCATCAGCATCCTGCAGGCGATCGAGGCCGCAGGCGCGATCCAGGCCGACATCGAGGTGATGTAATGGACACGAGCCTTATCAATGGCATAGGCGCCTACTCGAAGAAAAAGACTTCGCTGATCAACGGCCGCAACGATCCGCAGCTCGCTGACGCGCTGAGCAAGGTTTCGCCCGAAGCGCAGAAGAAAACCCGCGCCAAGGCCCAGGAGTTCGAGGCGATGTTCCTCAACTCGATGTTTTCGCAGATGACCACCGGCGTCAAAGGCGACGGACCGTACGGCGATACGCCTGGCACCGGCATCTGGCGCTCGATGCTGACGGACGAATATTCGAAATCCTTCGCCAAATCCGGCGGCGTCGGAATTTCCAACGACGTATTCCGCACCTTGATCCTGCAGCAAGCCAACCGCGCCGGCTGATCCAAAGGGGAAAACCGACATGAGTCAGCGTCCTCAAGCAAGGTCCGCACCGTCACCGTCACCTGCACCTGCAAAAGCGATTTCCTCGCCGCTCGAGGCGCGCAAGCTCGCCGAAGAGCTGATGGACGTGATGAGCGGGTTGCTCGGCATCATCGAGCGCGAAACCGAGCTGGTGCGCGCCGGCAAGATTCGGGAAGCGATTCGGCTGGAAGAGCAGAAGGGCGAGCTGTCCCGCCGCTACATGGTCGCGGTCGGGAACTTCAAGAACGCGCAAAAATATCTGCAGCAGATTTCGCCGGAACTACTAACCACGCTGCGGCACCATCACGACACCTTCCGCGCCATGCTGCAGATCAACCTCACCGTACTTGCGACTGCGCACGCGGTGTCCGAAGGCATCGTGCGCGGCGTCAACACCGAGATCCAGCGCAAGAACATCCCCAATACCTATACGGCTTCGGGACAGCGCGCCGCGCCCGGGCCGCGCAACATCACGCCGCTCACCGTCAGCCGCTCGCTGTAAGCCTCCAAAGCGCGCTTGATCTCGTCGCCAAGCCGCTCGCATCTGGCGGGTCATGCGGTCGCTACATTTTTCACTAAATTGCCGCGCCTGCGTCAGCGCGGCGTTTAGCGTATTTCCTAACATCCCATTGAGAGGTGCGGAGCTATATTGCGATCGATGAGGGGTTGGGATTTGACTCGAGGGAAGCCAGGAGGCTGCCATGAGTACGGATTTCAGCATCAAACCGGTGGGGGCCCCGGTTGCAACGCCGATCGCACCGCCGGTGAGCGAGGCGGTCGGCCGTGCAGTCGCGACCGAATTGCCCGCGCGCCAAAGTGTCACGGTGACGGACGCGAGCGTGCGCGCGCGCGTCGATGCCAATGTTGCGAATGCTTCGTTGTCGAACCAGGTGGTGATCGATCGCGCCGCCGCCTCGATCGTCTACCAGGTGGTCGATTCCAGGACGAGCCTTGTGGTGAAGCAGTTTCCCGATGAAGCGGTACTGCGCCGACGCGCCTATTTCCGCGCGCTCGACCTGACCAGGGACGCGCCGACGCGGATGCTCGCCACCGATGTCAAGGCATAATTCAAGAAGCTTGAGGAATGCCCTCACTTGCTCTGCGTCGCGTAGGCGGTATCGAGCATCGTTCCGCCGGTTGCCGGGTCGGTGACGACATTCTTGATTACCGCTGTTCCGACCTTGGTCACCATGAATTTCGTGTCACCGATCCGGAACGCATTGTCCCTGATCAGAACGTCCGCGTACTTGTTGGTGCTGCCGTTCTGGTAATGGACCTTGGCGCGAAACCCCGTGACGTTCGAGACCGTGATCTTGAACGCCTTGTTGTCGGCGTATTTTCCGGTCCAGCTGCCCTGATAGAGCGTGGGATCGACCGGCACATACGGCGTCTTGGATGGAACCGCCAGTCCCACGGTCTTGTAGTTGGCCGACAGTATGCTGAGAACGTCAGCCATGATCGCGCTCCCGTAAACCGGTTAGCCGCGGCCCGACAGGCCCGCCGCCAGGTTGCGATTGATATCGATCAGCGACTTCAATTTGGCCGGATCCGGATCCATCTGCATGTCGATGGTCTGCTTCATCACGAAGACGCCGATATTGGCGATGTTCTGACGGACTTCCATCGGCTGCGGGTTGTCGTTGGTCTCCACGGCGCTCATGAAGATCGACCAAAGCCGGCTGTTGAACAGCAGCGCGTTGTGCAGGTTCTTGTCGGGACCAGCCCAGTTGGACTGGACGTCCTGGAGCTGTCGTGCGGCCTTCAGCAGTGCCTGCGCTTCAATTTCACGGGGGGATGCGGTGGTTTGCGACGTGCGAGCGTAGGCTTGGGCTGCATTAGACATACACTGACCTCGATGGGGAGCGATTCACAGAACCGGCGGGGCTTCAAACTGCCCAACTTTCATACAGGCCGTGCCTTTAAATATGGTTAGCTGCGGTTACCAAATGTGATCATAAAGCGGCAGCGACTGCTCCGTCGCCGCCGCTCAAAACAAAGCGGCGGGGTCTCCCCCACCGCCTTCGTTTTCTGTCTCGTCGCCAAATCTAGCGCAGAAGCTGGAGCACGCTCTGCTGCGACTCGTTGGCGAGCGCCAGCGCGGACACCGCGATCGACTGGCGGGTCGATAGCGCCTGGCTGTTGGCCGCTTCCTCGTTGGTGTCAGCCAGCGTCAGGTTGGACGAGCCATTTTTCAATACGTTGATCAGGTTCTTGTTGAAGTCCTGGCGAATCTGCACGACCGACAGATTCGAACCGAGTGACGAGGCGTGCGTCCGCAACATGTCCGACGCGGTGCTTATCTTGTCGATCGCCGCCTTTGCCGAGGCACTGTCCAGGAAGTCCGTGCCCGCCACCAGCGGAGCAAGGCCAAGGCCCGCCGCGCCAAAGGTCACCCCCTTGATGTTCAGGATGGACTTGCCGGTCTCGTTGAAGGTCAGCTTGAGATCGTCACCGTTCAGCAGGTTGATGCCGTTGAACGATGCATCCTGCGCGGTCGTCGTGATCTGGGCGATGATGTTGTTGTACTGGGCCACCAGGTTAGAGCGAATGGACTGCGAATTCGCATCGGCGACCGGTTTGCCCGCGACGCCGCCGGCGGGAGTAACAAGTGCGAACGTGCCGCCGCCGGTACCGCTGAGCGCAACGGTATTCGCAGCGGGGGTCGTACCAAGGGTAAGAGTCTGGCTCGCATTGTCGTTGGTGGACGTGAAGCTGATCGACCCGTCGGTTGCCAACGATGCCGTCAATCCAATCCCTGCGGCAGAAAGCGCCGCGTTGAAAGCGTCGATCGAGTTGACGTTGCCGGCAGCAACCGTGCTGTCGACCGTGATGGTGATCGGCGCACCGACAGCAGGCGTAAAGACGTAGGTATCGCCGTCAAGCGAGTTGGTGCCCGCATTGGTCAGGTCGGCTGCCGTTCCGGCAACAGCCAGCGCGCCGGCGCCGGTCGGAGCCGCAGTGGTTGCAGAAGCCTTCACCGAATAGCCGGCGGTCGTCTGCAGCACCTGGTTGGCGATCGACTTTGCGGTATCGACCAGCTTCTGGAGCGAGGTGAGGCCGGTGTTGGCCGCCTGCAGTACCTGCACGCCATTGCCGATGCCATCGAGCAGGTTGTTGATGTCGCTGGCGCGGTTATCGAGCCCCGCGGCAGTGAAATAGTTGGTAGGATTGTCGAGCGCCGTATTGACCTTCTTGCCAGACGAGAGGCGGTTCTGCGTGGTGGCGAGCAGTTCAGCGGTCGACTGAAGCGAGAGCAGGTTCTGGCGAACCGAGGCCGAAAGAACTACGGACATGAATCAGACCTTCCTAGTTTACGTCCGCAGTTTTACTCAGATTCCTTTAAATTAGGGTAAACGCCGGCTTAAGGGATATGATTAACGCTTCCTTACCCGAAGGCGGGCAGCCGCATTTTCGCCCTTGCCGGGCCCCTTGAAAGCAAAAAAAGCGGCGGGGTTTCCCCCGCCGCCGCTTGATCTTGAGATGTCGTCGAAATCAGCGCAGGAGCTGAAGCACGCTCTGCTGCGACTGGTTGGCGAGCGCCAGCGCGGACACCGCGATCGACTGGCGGGTCGACAGCGCCTGGCTGTTGGCCGCTTCCTCGTTGGTATCGGCCAGCGTCAGGTTGGACGAGCCGGTCTGCAGCACGTTGATCAGGTTCTTGTTGAAGTCCTGGCGGATCTGCACGACCGACAGGTTCGAACCGAGCGACGACGCCTGGGTACGAAGCGTGGTGCTGGCGGCGCTGAGCTTGGTCAGCGCGGCGTTCGCGGACGAGTTGTCCAGGAAGTCCGTGCCCGAGGCCAGCGAAGCCAGGCCAAGGCCCGCCGCGTTGAAGGTCACGCCCTTGATGCTCAGGGTGGACTTGCCGGTCTCGTTGAAGGTCAGCTTGAGATCGTCACCGTTCAGCAGGTTGATGCCGTTGAACGAGGCATCCTGCGCGGTCGTCGTGATCTGGGTGATGATGTCATTATACTGCTTCACCAGGCTCGAGCGAATGGTCTGCGAAGCCGCATCGGCGACCGGCGCAGCGACGGCCCCAAAGGTCAGGGTACCACCGCCGGTGTTGGTGAACGTAACCGCACCGATCGTGGACGAGGCCGTATCGTTGGTCGTGGTAATGACGAGCTGGTTGGTGCTGTCGAGGCTGGCGGAATAATTGCTGGCCGCCAGCGCCGTATTCAACTGATCGAGCGACGTGGTGGCAGTGAAGTTGAAGGTGAATGCCGCATGGCCAGCGGAAGCCGCGATAACCAGCTGGTCGGTGGCGTCGATGACGGTGCCGTCAACGAGGTCGGCCGCGGTGCCGGCACCGAGCGCAGTCGAGGTCACCGTCGACTTGGTCGTATAACCGGCCGGAGCCTGCAGCACCTGGTTGGCGATCGACTTCGCGGTATCGACCAGCTTCTGCAACGATGTGATGCCGGTGTTGGCGGCCTGCAGCACCTGCACGCCGTTGCCAATGCTGTCGAGCAGGTTGTTGATGTCGCTGGCGCGGTTGTTGAGGCCCTGCGCGGTGAAGAAGTTGGTCGGGTTGTCGAGCGCCGAGTTGACCTTGTTACCAGTCGCAAGGCGATTCTGGGTGGTCGACAGCAGGTCGGCGGTGGACTGGAGAGAGAGCAGGTTCTGGCGAACCGAAGCCGAGAGAACGATAGACATGTTTCATACCCTTCTGGTGTGAAATGGAGGGACAGTCGTTGTCCCGATCTTTTTCGATCGGGGGAAAATCAACGGGGTTTGTCAGCGGTCTGGAGCGGCGGGGCTTCCCCGCCGCTCAAGATGTCGTCGAAATCAGCGCAGGAGCTGAAGCACGCTCTGCTGCGACTGGTTGGCGAGCGCCAGCGCGGACACCGCGATCGACTGGCGGGTGGACAGCGCCTGGCTGTTGGCCGCTTCCTCGTTGGTATCGGCCAGCGTCAGGTTGGACGAGCCGGTCTGCAGCACGTTGATCAGGTTCTTGTTGAAGTCCTGGCGGATCTGCACGACCGACAGGTTCGAACCGAGCGACGACGCCTGGGTACGAAGCGTGGTGCTGGCGGCGCTGAGCTTGACCAGCGCGGCGTTCGCGGACGAGTTGTCCAGGAAGTCCGTGCCCGAAGTCAGCGAAGCCAGGCCAAGGCCCGCTGCGTTGAAGGTCACGCCCTTGATGCTCAGGGTGGACTTGCCGGTCTCGTTGAAGGTCAGCTTGAGGTCATCACCGTTCAGCAGGTTAATGCCGTTAAACGAGGCATCCTGTGCGGTCGTCGTGATCTGGGTGATGATGTCATTGTACTGCTTCACGAGGCTCGAGCGAATGGTCTGCGAAGCAGCATCGGCGACCGCCGCGACTACGGTCGTCGAAGCGGGCAGGAACGCTTTGCCCGCAGCAATCGCGCCACCAGTGAGCGCGCCGACGGTGGCCGAAGCCTTGTCGTTGGTCGTCGTGATTGTGATCGCGCCGGTGGTGTCGTTAACCGAAGCCTGCAGGTTGTTGGCTGCCAGAGCCGCGTTGAGTTCGTCCAACGTGTTAACTTCGGACCCGCCCGTACCGAACGTGATGGCCGTCGCCGTGCCGCCGCCGGTCGCTGCGATGTTCAAGGTGTCGCCCTGCGCAAGCGTTGCGCCTAGCAGGTTGGCTGCCGTTCCGCCGGCGTTCGCGCCGCTCGTGACGCTGGATTTGGTGGAGTAGCCCGCCGGAGCCTGCAGCACCTGGTTGGCGATCGACTTCGCGGTATCGACCAGCTTCTGCAGCGAGGTGATGCCGGTGTTGGCGGCCTGCAGGACCTGCACGCCGTTGCCAATGCTGTCGAGCAGGTTGTTGATGTCGCTGGCGCGGTTGTTGAGGCCCTGCGCGGTGAAGAAGTTGGTCGGGTTGTCGAGCGCCGAGTTGACCTTGTTACCAGTCGCGAGGCGATTCTGGGTGGTCGACAGCAGGTCGGCGGTGGACTGAAGAGAGAGCAGGTTCTGGCGAACCGAAGCAGAGAGAACGATAGACATGTTTCATACCCTTCTGGTGTGAAAATCGAGGAACAGTCGTTGTCCCAATCTTTTTCGATCGGGTGAGCCAACCTGGAGGCAGCCCTCTAAAAAACAAATGAATCGAAACGGGACTCTCTAGGCGTAAAAGTGGGACAAATTGTTTGCATTGACGCGCCTTACTTCGAAAAGCCGTTGATATTGCTGCATATTGTGCGACAGACGAGAAAGCAGCCGCTTGGCCTCATTCACCAACCGTTAACTATAATCGGAAAGGATTGCGTTCGGATCGCCTGGAGAAGCACCATTGGGTAGCTGGCGCCACGCATTCCCTCTTCTATGAGTGCGCTTTCACAAAGCGGCGACGGAGAACAGGCATGGCCTTGAAGGTTGAACTCAAGCCGAACGAGCGGATCATCATCGGCGCCTGCGTGGTGACCAACACTGACCAGCGCGCGCGCCTGTTGATCGACGGCGACAGGATCCCGATCCTGCGCGAGAAAGACATCCTGACGCCCGAGACCGCCAATACGCCGGCCAAACTGATCTATCTCTCAGTGCAACTGATGTATCTGTCGCCGGATCCGATGGCGCATCACCCGACCTATTTCAACCTGGTGCGGGGCATCCTGAGCACCATGCCGAGCGCGTGGCCCTTCATAGAAGGCATCAACAATAACATCCTGAACGGCGACCTGTATCACGCCCTGAAGGAATCAAAGAAGCTGATCGGCCACGAAGAAGAGCTGATCGCGGATGCGAGAAGCCTGCGGGCGGCCAACTCCGGCAGCCAAGCCGATCGCAAGTCCGCCTGATCGGCACCGGACAACACCACGACGACAAAAGGCCTCCGCAAGGAGGCCTTTTTTGCGTATCGGAGTTATCAGCCGGCGATCATCAGAGATATTTGGTCAGGGAGGTCTGGTAGAGCATAGCGGTGGTTTGGTAGGAGGCCTGCAGGCTGGTCTGCAGTGCAAGGATCTTGGTCGCGACCTCGTCGTCGTTGATGCCCTCGATCGAATCCAGCATCGTCTGCGTGATCGCCTTGGTCTGGGCCTGGCGATCTTTGGCCGCCTTGATCGACGCCCCGGCGCCGGCGAAGTCGGCCTGGATGTCCTGGATCGACTGCGTCCCCGGCACGTCCGCGAGATTCTGGGCAATGCGCTGGTTCAGCGCAGCGATCTGCGCGTTGGCATTGGGATCGGTCACCGACGTCGTCACCGCGGCAAACACTGCGACGGTCTGCAGTTGCGAGCGCAGCGCCTGTTCGTCGGCGCGGGCGCCGTATTGCACCGTGATCGATTGATCGATCTGCGCGACGGCGGTACCGCGCGCGGAATCCGTGCCGGTTTCGCCCTGGTACCAGCTGACCGTGTTTGCCGGCGTGCCCGCCACCAGCGTTGTCGCCGCGCCGAGCGGTGTGGTGCCGACGCGCATCGGCGGCTGGTCGAAGAAATTGTCGCCAGCCGTCACCGCCGATGCCGCGACCAGCGGTCCATTGGCGAGCTTGCCGATCGAGGCATTGAGCGCAACGTTGAGATTGGCAGCCGTCGCGGTCGAGTTGGCGCCGATGGCGAAACTGTTGGCCGACAGCGGCGTCGCCGTCGAGGCCGTCAGAGTGATGTCTTCGGTGGTGCCGTCCGGCAGATTGAAGGTGAACTTGACCGATTCGCCTTCAGCCGGGTTGGTGGCGCCGAGATCGACCGACATCGCCGCCGGGGTGCCGGTCGGCTGGGTGATCGTCGCGCCCGTCAGTGTCGAGGTGATCGCATTGAGCTTGAGGCCGAACTCGGACGGCGAAGCGTCTTCGGCGATCTGCACTGATGTCACCGACGGCGCCGTCAGCACAACGCGGCCGAGACCGCTGGTACCGACGTCAGCCTGCTTGCGCTCCAGGATCAGCTGCTTGAGCCCGGCCTGGGCTCCGTTGCCGTTCATGATCACGTCGGCGGCAGTCACCGGCGGCGTGTCGGTGGCACGGCCGGAGAACAGGTAGCGATCGCCCGACTTGGCGTTGAGCATGTCGAGGGAATCGAAGAACCCAAGCGATGCGGTTTTCTGTCCCGCAGTCTGGCCGGTGTTGTCGATCTCGCTGACGGCACTGACCGCGGCGCCCTTTACCGACGAGCCGACGTCAACAAGCCGCTGCAGCGACAGGTTGGCGACGTTGATCCGCGTGTTGAGGTTTACCGCGGTGTCGGCATAGCCGGCCAGGCCGCTGAGTTGCGAGCGCAAGCCGATGGCGAGGCTGCGGCCACTGCCCTGCCCCGCATAGGTGTTGGAGATCTTGCCGCTCGCCAACTGCTGAGTCAGCATGTCGAGCTGGCTGCGCAGATCGAGGATGCCTGAGCCGATGTATGATGTCCGTCCGCTGACGCTGCTGATGGTCATGACTGCCTCATATTGCCTGCATCAACGTTTTGTACATTTCGTTCACCGTCGACATCACACGCGCATTGGCCGAATAGGCGTTCTGCAGCAACAGCAGATGCGCCATCTCCTCGTCGATGTTGACGCCCGAGGTCGATGACATCTTTTCCTGCAGCGTGTTGAGCACCACGTCCTGTCCGCCCGCGAGTTGCGCCGCCGCGTCGGCGGCCGCGCCCTGCGCGCTGGTGAATTGCTGCATGTAGCTCAGCAGCGTGCCTTTGAACGGCGCGCTGGCGCTGCCTACCCCCGATGCCGGCGAATATTGAAACTTTGCCGTGGTCAGCTGCGACAGGATGAAGTCGGAACGCGTCGTGTCGCCCGCCGCGGTCGAAGCGCTGTAGAGCACCAGCTTGGAGGGATCCGCGACCAGTGCATTGTTGACGGCAAGACGTCCCGCCAGGCCCGTGATCTGCGACCCCGTCGCACCGATCGCTCCGGTATAGGGCGAGCCGTTGTCGGTGAACAGCGAGAGCTCGGCGCTGCCATTGGTCAGGTTGGTCTGCGTCGTCGTGACCGAAGCTGCATTGACCGTGGAGAAGCCGGTATTGTTCAGCACCGTCAGCGTGGAGCCCGCGCCGGAGAACTGCAGGTTCGATCCACCCAGCGCTGTATTCAGCTGCGCAATGACGGACGCCATGCCTCCCGAAAAATCCACGCCAACGACCTGGTCGTTTGGATCGGCCGTCGCATCGTTCGACAGCGGCAGTACGCTGGCATCATCGACGCGCATGATCGAGAGTTGGCGCTGCGTATTGGTCGCGGTGTCCGTGTAGGTGACATGGATGACGTTGCCGGCCTTCAGGCCGGTGACATCAAGATCAAATCCCGACTGCAGGCCGGACGTCACCGCAGTGCCCGCCGTGGTTTTGTCCGACAGCGCGCTGGACAGCGATGCCGCGAACTGGTCGAGCTGGTTCTGCGCCTCGACCAGCGACTTGTCGCGCAACTCCGTATAGGCGGCGATCTTGCCAGACTTGATGCCACCCGTGGCAGTCAGATCAATCGATCCGCCATTGGCGAATGAGACGATGACCGAGCCGAGGTTGCTTTTCGACGGGTCGGAATTCCACAGCGTATTGGGGCTGACCGTTCCCTGCGCATTGAACGAAAGCCTGGCGGCCTCGTTGCCGACGAGCTGCACGCCGGAGTTGGTGAAGACCGTAACCTGATTAGCGCCGTTGGTGGTAACGCGAATGTCCATCAATTCGGATAGCTGCGTGATGTACTGATCGCGCTGGTCGAGCAGTGCCGCCGTCGATCCGTCAGTCGAGGTGCCGCCGAGGGGATTGACCGCTATCTGGTTGTTGATGGTCGCGATCTGCGACATCAGGTTGTTGGCGGTATTGACGGAATCGTTGATACCGTTTTCAGCGGCGCCGCGCAGCGTCTGAATGCCCTGCGTCATCGAATTGAGCTGGCTTGCCAGCACATTCGCCGCATTGATGACGCCGATTCGCGCCGACTGGCTATCGGCGCTGGTCGACAGCGCCTGCACCGCCGTGGTCAGCTTGTTGAAGGCATCCTCGAGCGTGCCGACCGAACCCGGGTTGCCGTAGAGGCTCTGGAGTTGCTGCAGGAAATTCGATCGCAGCGAGGCATAGCCCGCGCCGGAGGTTTCCGTGCGTAGCTGTGCCTGGATATACTGATCCAACTCGCGGTTGACGCCAACGATCCGGACGTTGCTGCCATACGACCCGGAATCGGTGGTGACCTGATTCAGCGTCTTGCGAACATAGCCAGGCGTTTCTGCGTTGGCGACATTCGACGACACCAGCGACATCGCAGCCTGATTGGCGCGCAGGCCGGACATTGCAATGGAGAGTGCGTCGCTGAGACTCATGACAAACTACCGCTCTCGGAAACCGCCACCGGATAACGCGTGCACTATCGCATCACGTTCAGAAGATCCTGGACCATCGTGTTCGCCGTCGTGATCACTTTGGTGTTGGCCGAATAGGCCTGCTGCGTGACGATCAGCTTGGTGAATTCGTCGGCGATGTCGGTGTTGGACGATTCCAGCGACGAGCCGGAAATGCTGCCGCCCTTGCCGAACAGGGCCTCGCCGGATTCGTTGGTGACTTCGAACGCGCCGCCGTCGATGCGCTTGAGGAAGTCGGCGCCGTTGAAGGTCGCGACGCTGACTTCGGCGAGATCGATATTGCGACCGTTGGAGTAGCTGCCGACCACGCGGCCGTCGTTGCTGACGGAGACGCTCTGGAGCTGGCCGGCCGCATAGCCGTCCTGCTGCAACTGGTTGACCTGGGCGTTGCCGTTGGTGTCTGCGAACTGGGTCAGTCCGCCGGTGCCGAACGCCATGGTGACGTTGCCGAGCGTCACGCCGCTGACCGTGAGGTTGTTGAGCGTGATCTGGCCTACCACCGGATTCATCTGACCATTCGGGCCGAAGGTGAAATCGGTGCCGACGTTCTGCCAGGCGACCGCACTGCCGGTCGCACTGGGATTAACCTGATAAAACAGGTTCCAGGTATCGACGTGGCCGAGGCCAAGGCTGGCTGAGTCGATCTTCGCCCAGCGCAGCTGCATGCTGACCGGGGCGCCGTTGCCGTCATAGGCGGTCGCGGCACCGCCGCTGATCGACTCGTCGAGGAAAGCCTGATTGTCGCTGCCGATCACCACGCCGGTGCCCGCCGTGCCGCCGCCGCCGCGGAGCGCCGTCACCGTGCCGGTGAAGCCGAGCGCGCCGAACGCCGCAGCGTTCGAGCTCGACATCGTGAGATCGGACGTCAGCCCGGTATGGATCGTGAGCGCGCCCGACGCCACCGTCGACGCGGTCGCGCCGCCCGCGCCGGTGATGGAGTCGATCTTCGTCAGCAGGTCGGCGATGGTGTCGGTGACATTGAGCTGGTTGCCGACGGCGCCCGCGGCGACGAAGGTCAGAACGGTCCCGTTGACGGTGATGGTATCGCCGGCCGCGAAATTCGAAGCGATCGAGTTTGTGTTTGCGGCACCGGAGAGCGTGGTCGTCGGGCCTATCGCGGCCGGAATCGTCAGCTTGTTGTTCTGCGAAGTTCCGGTCCTGCTGCTGTCGGTGAATGGTGCAGCCGGCGTTCCCAGAATTCTCGGATTGCTGGCGAAATCAGCCGGACGCAGCAATTCCGATCCCGGCACCGATTTTTCGTGGTTGGCAGTCAGCGGGTAGCTCGCAAGGTTGGCGCGGTAGTCGATCTTGGTCGTCGCCTGCGACGGCAGAAAGTCATTCTGGAATCGCAGAACCTCCGGCACGCTGCCGCTCGGATTGCCCGTGGTCGGATCGATCGGCACGCCTTGCAGAAAGTAGCCGGCGCCGTTGACGAGGTAGCCGTTTTTGTCGAGCGAGAAGTCGCCGCGCCGCGTGTAGCGGTCGACGCCGTCGAATACCGGGTTGTTGTCGGAGAAGCTGCCGGGCTTCTGCACCGCAAAGAAGCCGTCGCCGTTGATGGCCATGTAAGTCGCTACCGATGCCGCCTGCACCGACCCTGAGATAGTGTTGGTGCTGCGCGAGCCGGCTTTGACGCTGCCCGCGAGTTGCGCGGTGTTACCGGCGTCGGGAATGATATCCATGAAACTGGTATCGATCCGCTTGAATGCGGTCGTTTGTGAGTTCGCGATGTTGCCGGAGATGTTTTCCAAGGCGTAGGAATTCGCCCGCAGGCCCGCGACGGACGTGGTGAGAGCGCCAAAGATACCCATTACATCGTCTCCAAACTTCGATCCGGGCGGCTCGCCGGTGGTTGCCAAAATCAGGGCCGCTGTCGGAGGAGGTGACGCAAGTCCCGCGCCAAGGGCGATAATGATGATATTTCAACGACCTAAAACAAAAGCCCCGGTCCAAAGACCGGGGCACAATTGCCTAGCAGGGTAATAATTGCCGGTTGGCAGCTTGCTGACGTCGGCTAGCTTGCCGAAGGCGCCGCGGGATGAAACACCATCCCAAATCCGTCGATGCAATAGCGCAAGCCGGTCGGATTCGGTCCGTCGTCGAAGACGTGACCGAGGTGGCCGCCGCAGCGGCGGCAGTGAACTTCGGTGCGCAGCATCCCGAAGGTGCGGTCTTCGGTCTTGCCGAGCGCATTGTCGAGCGGCTGCCAGAAACTCGGCCAGCCGGTGCCGCTATCGTATTTGGTGTCGGAGGAGAACAGCGGCAGGTCGCAACCGGCGCAGGCGAAGATGCCTTTGCGCTTTTCTTTCAGGAGCGGGCTCGAGCCCGGTCGTTCGGTGCCGTGCTTGCGCAGGATTTCATATTGCTGCGGCGTGAGCTGCGCGCGCCACTCGGCGTCGGTCTTTTCAACTTCGAATTTCTCGGCGGCCTGCGCTGGCGATGTGCGCAGCCAACGGAACGCGGCAAGGCCAAACAGGCCGGCGACGGATGCGAGCAGAATACGGCGGTCGATCATGGACGTCTCCGTGCGTGGCGGATGTAACGCTTCGCCAACAAATACGGCCCGCCAGAGCCGAAGTTACACCGATCAGTCCCGAATTTTCTCACTTTCCTGCGAGGGAACGGCGGCCGTTCCGTTTTCCGGCGCCTCCACGGGCCGCGGTGGCTGCGGGCCTACCTGGCGTGGGCCGCCCGGCGGACGACGCGGGGCCCTGGTTCCGGCCTGCCGGTTGGCTTCCGCCAATCGCGCCTCGCGGGTGCGTTCCCGCGACCGTGCGCCTTCGCGGTAGCGTGCCAGCGCGCCTGCGGCTGCGGAACTGCCCCGCGTCCACATGCCAATCAGATGCCCGGCGGCGCGACCGGTCGCGCCGCCCGCCCAGACCAGTTCGAACGGCGAAAACAGCCGCCAGCGTTCATCACCCCACAAGATGCTGCGCGCGATCAGTTGCCCCGCCATCGCCGAAGTGTTCAGCCCCTGACGGCCGAAACCACTGGCGACCCACAGGCCTTTGCGCAATTGCCCGATCTGCGGCATGCCGTGCACGGTCACTCCGACTGCACCGCCGAACACTTCCGCAATCGCGACCTTGCCGAGCGTGGGGTAGATGGCCGCGATGCGGCGCGCAATGACCGGGCCGAAGCGGTGCGGCCGCGCGTCCCAGGTGGTTTCCGGGCTCGCCCACATCAGCCGGTCGCCGTCCACGATTCGGAAATGGTCGATGCCGTCGCTGTCGGCCACCGAGCCCCTGAAGGCAATGACCTCGCCAAGACGTTCGCCGAGCGGCTCGGTCACGGCGGCATAGCGCCAGACCGGCAACAACGTCTCTGAAAGGCGTCGCAGCGGCGCACCGAGATGAACGTTGCCCGCCAGCACCATATGGGAAGCGCGCAGCCGCGCCGACGGTGTCACGATGCGCTTGCGAATGCCCGATGAATCGATGCTGACGACCGGCGTGTCCTCGAAGATGCGAGCCCCTGCCCGCGTGGCTTGCGCGGCAAGGCCGTGAATATATTTCCGGCCGTCGATCTGGAACGCGCGCGGGTAATAGATGCCGTGGAAATAATGCCCGGTGCCGAGCTGCTCGCGCACCCGATCGACCTGCCATCCCTCGACTTCGGTCTCGAAGTCCTCGTTCAGCGTCTGCAGCCGGCCGATCAGCGTTTCGCCGGCATCGACGTTGGAAACTTCCAGCGCGCCCTCGGTGAGCGCAATGCCCGGCATGGCTTCTTCGGTCGCGGCGGCACGAACATATTCGGCGCCCTCCTTCGACAACGCCCAGAGCTCGCGGGCGTCGTCGATACCGACGCGCTCGATCAATTCGTCAATTGGAAGGCTATATCCCGGCATGACCGTGCCGAGTTGATGGCCGGAGGCGTTCCAGCCGACATGCCGTCCTTCGAGCACCGCGACGCTGGCGCCGAGGCGCGCAGCCTCCAGCGCCACCGTGAGACCGGCAAGCCCGGCCCCGACCACGCAGATATCGACGTCCAGGTCGAACGAAAGGCGCGAACGAAAGCGCGCGTCGTCGGGGCCGTTGGTCGCACTTGTGAAAGTCTCAGCCATGTCGTTTTCTTACGGACCGCTGCGGCGCTTGTCACCTTGTCCCAGCCATGAGCTTGTAGATTAGTCCGAACTAAGACCGAATCGAGATTGCGCCCATGCGCCGTTTGATGCTGCTGCGTCACGCCAAGACCGAACACAACGCGCCTTCGGGCCACGACCAGGACCGCCGCCTCGACGACCGCGGCCGGCGGGACTCCGCCGCCATCGGCGCCTGGATCGGCCGGCATCCGCCCCTTCCCGAGGCCGTTCTGGTTTCGACGGCGGTGCGGGCGCACCAGACCTGGGAGATCGCGCGCGAGGCGATGAAGGATGCAGCGGGGGAACTGGCTCGGCAGCCGCAGGTCGAACTCCTCGACGAACTCTACGGCGCCGAGCCGACGCGGCTCCTGCAGATTATCCGCATGGCCGAGGTCAGCGATCCCAAGCGCTTGATGTTGGTCGGGCACAATCCCGGCATGCATGAACTGGCGCTGATGCTCGCCGGCAGCGGCGACGCATCGGCGAAGAAGGCGATCGAGGACAATCTGCCGACCGCGGGCCTTGCCATCCTCGACTTTGCGATCGACGACTGGAGCGAGGTGGCGTTCCGTCGCGGCAAGCTTGTGCGATTCACCAGCCCGAAGCTGCTGAAGCAGACCTCGGACGATTGAGTCGCAGCTTCTTCATGTTAAGCTGCAACGATAACGTTCTCCGAGATCGGTTCGCGCCAGGAAAGCGCGGCAAAACAAAAGGCTGGAGCCCCGCTCTCAATTGTCAGCCGAACAGTTTTTCGGCAGGAAGGCGCAGATGTTCAAGTCGATTCTCGTGCCGATCGATCTGACCGATACCGATCTGGCGAAGCCCGCGATCGCGACCGCCGCGACGCTATCGCAGACCTGGAACGGTTCGGTGCGCCTGCTCAACGTGTTGCCGATGACGCCGGTGATGCTGGCCGAATATGTGCCGGCCGATTTCGACGCCCAGCAGCGCGCGACCTCGGAAGAAGCGCTCGCAATCGTGGCGCGGAATCCGGCATCGCGGCCTCGCGGATTTCCACCGCGGTGCGGCAGGGCGGCATCTATCACGAGATCCTCGAAGAGGCCGGGGCGATCAAGGCCGACCTCATCGTGATGACCTCGCACCGGCCGGCGATGCGGACCTATTTCCTCGGCTCCAATGCCGGCCATGTGGTGCGCTACGCGAGGTGCTCGGTTCTGGTGGTGCGGCACTGACGCTCCGGTGACTGACGCTCTGGTGAGCGCCAAGGGCCGGTTCTGATCGAATCAGAACCGAGGCTCTTGATTACCGAGGCTCTCGATTCTTGTCTTGACGCGTTTTCATCACGCGAACCGGTCTCCACCCCGGATCACGTCCTGCGCAGGCTTTCGCGCGAAAAGCTGTAGCGAGTGCCGGACGCTTCACCTGATGCGCCCGAACTCCGGATCGACGACGCCGCGCACGGCTGATTCAATCCTGCCTCGCTCGACCCCGATGTCGCGGAGCGCACGATCATCCAGTTCGCTCAGCGTTTTGATGGCTTCGCGGTGTGCGAAATAGGTCACGATGCCGTTCACCCAGCTGCCGAGGACGCGGAAAAATCCGGTCGGTAAGCTCTGCTGCGCAGGTTGGCCTGCTGTCGGGGATATCGTCGTCATCGTTCTTCTCCGGTTGGCTTCCATGCGGCAAAGCGGTGCTGCTGGCGCAAACGCTGCGAACAGCGGCTGCACCTATTGCGTTCTGATTGCTTGCACCCCTCTCAGTGCAATCATGGGCTTGATGGGTTCAAAATGATCCGATACATTTCTCGGTGCAAGTGAAACATTGCTCTCGGTGCAATAATGTCAAAGTTCGAATATCTGAAGCTTGCCGATACAGTTGCCTCTGAGATCGCCAATGGCGCGCTCAAGCCGGGCGATCGGCTGCCGCCGCAGCGCAGCTTTGCCTATCAACGCAAAATCGCGGTTTCGACCGCGAGCCGGGTCTACACTGAGCTGCTGCGCCGGGGCCTCGTGGTCGGCGAAGTCGGCCGCGGTACGTTCGTGTCAGGCGAAACGCGGCGCGGGATTGCCGTGCCGATCGAACCGCGCGGCGCGCGCATCGATCTCGAAGTCAACTATCCCATTCTGCCGACGCAATCGGCGATGATCGCCAGAAGCCTGGAAGGGCTGGAACGGCCCGACGTGCTCGATCTCGCGTTGCGACACTCGTCCACTATCGGCACGCAGGCGGCACGAGCCGTTTCGGCGGAATTTCTCGCGCGCGAGGACTGGTCACCGGCTGCAGACCAGCTCGTCTTCACCGCGAACGGAAGGCAATGCATCGCCGCCGCCCTTGCGGCGGTGGTGCCGAGCGGCGGCCGTTGTGGCGTCGAAGCGCTGACCTATCCCTTCATCAAGGACATCGCCGCAAGGCTAGGCGTCACGCTGGTGCCGCTTTCGATGGACGAGCACGGCGTTCGTCCGGACGCGGTGCAGAAGGCCCACCGCGAAGCCCATCTGACGGCGTTGTACGTTCAGCCGACGATTCAAAACCCGCTGGGCATGACGATGCCGGCCTCGCGCCGCACCGACCTGCTGCGCATCGTCGAAAAGCTCGGCCTTATCGTGATCGAGGATACGGTCTACGGCTTTCTCGACGAGGAAACGCCGATGGCCGCGCTCGCGCCCGACCATTGCATCGTGCTCGACAGCCTGTCGAAGAAGGTGGCGCCTGGCCTTGCGCTCGGCTTCATCGTTTCGCCGCCGCACCTGCGCGAGCGCATCATGGCTGCGGTTCGATCGGGCGGCTGGACCGCCGCGCGGATTTGCATTTGCCGCCGGTCAACGGCTGATGGCGGACGGCACCGTCGCCGAGCTTTCTCGCCTGAAGCGGATCGATGCCGCGCGCCGCCAGCAGATGGCGGCGAAACACCTGGCCGGTTTCGAAATCCAGGCGAATTCCAAATCCTACCATCTCTGGCTGAACCTGCCGCCACACTGGCGATCGCAAACATTCGTCGCCGCCGCAGCCCGGCGCGACATCTCGTTGACGCCCTCGACCACCTTCGCCGTGGCTCCCGGACATGCCCCCAACGCCGTCCGCCTGGCGCTCGGCGCGCCGACCACCGAACAGCTCGATCTGGCCTTGCGCACGGTGGCGGCAATGCTGACCGCGAAGGAAGATTGCGACACGACCGAATAGGACTATCGATCGCGCGTCTCGCCCGCCGGCCACTCGGCGATGAAGCCCCTTGCCTTGTACGGCTCGATCTTGTCCCACTCCGAGAGCATGCGGCGGCTAAATTCGGCGTCGGTGTGCCAGAGCGCCCCCGGCGTTTTGAAACTGTCGACCATGACCAGCATCTTGTCCACTTCAGGCCAGTGACGGTGCAGCGTCATCGGATAGCGGCGCGCGGTCCAGCTATTGCCGAGACAGATCACGCTGCGGATGTTCGCCAGCCCCAGCTCGGCTTCGATGACCGGCAGCGAGAAAATCACGTTCTCACCGGTGTTCATCGCGCGGTCTTCTCGCAGGATCATGGCGGACGGAATGTCGCGCGCGACCATCGCATCCGCGATGACCTCGCATTCCGAAAGCTCCGATCCCGGCGTGATCCCGCCGCTGACGATCGCCCAGCGAAAATATCCTTCGCGCCAGAGCCGGCAGGCTTCATCGATGCGCTCGCCGACATCCTGGCGCGTGCCGAACACGAACAAAAGATCGGCCGGCCGCAACGGCGTCTCGATCAGGTGCCGCGCATTGATCTCGGCAATCTCGGCAGCGGTCGGCGATCGCATGCTTGGATCCGTCGCGACGATTCGTCAGGGAAACGCGGCGCCGACGATGCCGCGCGCCGAGGGCTTCGCGAAGTCACATTTCATTTCGCTTGATTGCGAAAGCGATTATGGCAGCAGCTCGTCGGGAAGCTGGTCGAAAGAGTAGCTGCGCGGCCGGTTGCGCTTGATGAAGCCGCCAATCGTCCAGGCGAACCAAATGGCCATGCCGACCAGAAACAACGCGCCGGTGAATTCGAACGTCGCAAGTGCCCGCACCAGAAGTCCGATCATCGCAATCGCCAGCAACGCCACCATCGTGACTGCCGCGGCATAAGTCGCCGGCCCGATGCCGCCGTTCAGCGCAGCCTTGCTGCCTGCCTCCTTCATCCTACGATGCAGTTCGGTGATGAAGGCGCGGTAGCCCTGATCCTGCGGCGCCATCAACGAGACTGTCTGCCAGGTCGTTGAATGAATGGCGATCCGTCCGCCGCCCGCCCTTTCGATATCGGCGCGAAAGCGACGCGACTGCATCGTCATCGGCCGATAGGACAGACGGACCGAGGCGATATCGGCGTAGGGCCATACGCCGGACCGGCCGCCGATCCGCCACGACAATCCGGCATCCGTCAGCTCGAATTGATGCGCCGATCCGATCAGTGACGCCCTGTAGGTGTAGCGGGTCACGGGTGACGCGCCCTCGCCTTCCGTCGTCGCGTCGTTCGGAAGTGATGTCGGCAATTCGAAAAATCCCGGTGTCGGTTGGGGTCACCTGCTTGCGCGGCGAGCCGGCTTTACCTTACAAGCGGGGCATGCCCGAGACGACCTATTTTCCGCGGCGCCTGATCCTGGCCGGCGCGATTGTTTCAGGAGTGCTGCTGGCTCTCGCCGTCCACATGCTGGGCGCGCGCTACGGCCTCGATCTCGGCGGCCTGTGGCGATCCGATACCCGCGAGTTCATGCCGGCGGGCGCGGCGATCGCGTGGTGGCTGATCGCTACCGTCGGCTTCTCCGGCGGCTATTTCACCGCCAATTTGATGCAAAGCGCAGCCTCGGGCCAGATTCCGCAGCGGATGCGGCAATTCCTGATCGTAATCGGCGTGCTGTTCCTTGCCGGCGCGGGACAGGCCGCCTCTGCGCCGAGCCCCGTCCCGACCATTTCGGGCGTGCTGGCGGGCCTTGCGGCCTTATGCCTCGGTGCGGCCATGGCGTTTTGCGGCGCGCATTTCGCCCTACGCAAGGCCTGACGCCTGAGCGTTTTCGAGCGAAGCATGCCCCCAACTTGATCCGGGGGTGGATACAGGTCCGCGTAAGGAAAACGCGTCAAAACAAGAGACGAAAGCCCGGTTCTGATTCAATCAGAACCGACAAGGCTCTAGGCGGACATGCGCTGCCGCGGCTGTGTCAGCATGTTCTCCACCTCGGCGGCGGGACGCGGCCGGCTGAACAGATAGCCTTGCGCCTGCGTGCAGCCTTCCTGGCGCAAGAGATCGAACTGCGCGTCGGTCTCGACACCTTCGGCCGTGGTAACGATGCCGAGGCTCTTGCCGAGGCTGGTCACGGCGCGGACGATCGCCATCGAATCATCACGCGTCGCCAGTTCGCTCACGAACGAACGGTCGATCTTGATCTTGTCGAACGGGAAGCTGCGCAGGTAGCTCAGGGACGAATATCCCGTTCCGGAAGTCGTCGAGCGAGATCCTGACGCCAAAGCCGCGAAGCTCGTGCAGAACCGCCAGCGTTGCCTCGCTGTTCTGCAGCAGCACCGATTCCGTTATCTCCAGTTCGAGCCGATGCGCCGGAAGGCCGGAGGCTTTCAACGCCTCCTTCACGGTCGATACCAGGCTGGGATTCTTGAACTGCACCGGCGATAGATTGACGGCAACGCCGACATCCTGTGACCAGCCGGCCGCGTCGATGCAGGCCTGGCGCAACCCCCACTCGCCGAGCGGAACGATGAGGCCGGTTTCTTCCGCCAGCGGAATGAAATTGACCGGAGAGATCATGCCGCGCAATGGATGATTCCAGCGCACCAGGGCTTCGAAGCCGACGACCACATCTTTGGCAACATCCCGGATCGGCTGGTAATAGACTTCGAATTCCTCGCGCTGCAGCGCCGCGCGCAAGTCGAGTTCCAGGAGCCGCCGCGCCTGCGCGCGCGTCCATCCCGGTCTCGAAAAAGCGGTAGGTGCCGCGGCCGTCCTCCTTGGCGCGGTAGAGCGCGAGATCGGCATTCTTCAGCAGTTCGTCGGGATTCTTTCCGTCTTCGGGCGCCAGCGAAATGCCGATACTGACGCCGATGACAAGCTGGTGACCAGCGATCTCGTAGGGCGCAGAAACTTTCTCGACCACATGACTGGCGAGCAAAGTCACCGCGGACGGATCGCAATCGCTGCAGACCTGTACGATCGCGAATTCGTCACCGCCTAGCCTCGCGACCGTGTCGTGCTCCGTCACGCACTCGCCAAGACGCCGCGCGACTTCCTTCAGCAGCGCGTCGCCGATCGGATGGCCAAGCGAATCGTTGATGTCCTTGAAGTGATCGAGATCGAGGCAGAGCACCGCAAGCTGATCGCTGCGCCTGACGAGGCGCAAGGCCTTTTCGAGTTGCTCGCGGAACAGCGTCCGGTTCGGCAGATTGGTCAGCGCATCGTGACGCGCCATGTGCGAGATCTGTTCCTGGGCCGCTTGCCATTCAGTGATGTCTTCGAACGTAGCAACCCATCCGCCGCCCTTCATCGGCTGATCGACCACGCGAAGCGAGCGGCCGTTGCGACCCATCGTCTTGGTCACGGTCCTGCCGGCCCTGGCGTCTGCTACCACCGCCGCAAAGAACTCATTGGGATCGCCGTCCCATTCGCCGACCGCTTTCACTTCCCGCAAAACGTCGATCAGCAAGCGGCCTTGAAGCGGCATGCCGGACCGGTCCATGAGCTCGACGTAGCGCTGGTTGAACAGCAAGATGCGGCCATCCGCATCGAACATGCAAAGGCCCTGCGACATGTTTGTGATTGCTGAATCGAGCAGGATCTTTTGTTCATGCAGCTCGCTCTTCGCACGACGATCGAGCATGGCCGCCAGCAGAGATATGCCGAGAATGGCGAAGGCCGCGACCGAGGTCAGAAACGACAGTGCGGCCGGTGAAATCGACAGCCCGTCCGTGCCGAGGGTCGGATCCGGAACGAGCGTTACGGCTCCCATCGCCGTGAAGTGATGCGAAACGATGGCGACCGTCAGTAGCCCGGTGGCGGCCAGCGTGTGAACGGAATCGTCACGGCGCACGGCGACGAGCAATGCGAGAGCCGCGAATACACTTCCGAACACGATCGAGGCCGCAACGGTACCAGGCGCCCACACAATGTAGGCTGGAAGCTCAAGCGCCAGCATCCCGGTGTAGTGCATCGCCGCCACGCCCGCGCCGATGACAGCACCGCCAATCGCAACAACCGATCGCCGCGCGCTGGACAGCGCAATGCACAGGCCGATTGCAACAATGGCCACCGCGAAGGCCAGCGACAAAATGGTGACGGGAATGCTGTATCCGGCGCCCGCGCCGGGATCGTAAGCCAGCATGGCGACGAAATGGGTGGCCCAGATTCCGCAACCGCCGACCGTCGCGTCAAGGCCGATCCAGATCGCACGCGTTCGGCCATGCGAGACCCTGGCACGATGAAACAGGCTGATGGCGACCGCGCTGGCGAGCCAGCAAATGGCGCCTGCCAGCACGACCAGACGCCAGTCGTGCTCGGTGACGAGGCAACTTAGGACCCGATACATTACAGACTCCCTTGGCCTGTAATTGCGGTTCCATTTGTATATTTGACGTAACCCATCGCGGCTCAGTTGCGCGGATGGTGAACAAATACTTTTAGGAGCTGAGCGCGGCATGGTATCGCAGTGATCCAGCGACGGATCGAAATGCGCCTCGGGACCTCGCATCAAGCATGAAATTACGCATGAAAACGCCGCGCGAGGTTGTCTTGCGCGGCGTTTTGCCTCATTCAATATTTGCTTCATTCAACAGGCGAGATCAGCTCGCGGCGCGGAGGTTGGCCTTGCCTTCGGCGAGCGAGGTCAGCTTTGCGGCGCGAACCGGCCGGCGGCGAGGTTGTTCCTGAAGGCCTCGAAAACGCCGCGATGGAACGTCTGACCGGCCCTGGCCGAAAGAGCCGGCGGAATGGACCTCGACGCGACTCAAATCGTTAACGGAACGCCATATGTAGGGCGTATGACAACGGCGGCGAACGAAGCCAAAAGGCGGACTTGTCAAGGACTGCACAACGGCCTGGTTTTAGCTTATGGGTCTTCGCGGACGGTGCCTCTGACCGTCGACTGTCACCTGTCGTGACAGGCCTTTTCTAACGTATTGCCGCCCCGCCGGGAGGATGAATGCATCGGCTGCTGACCGCGCTCGGGCGTGGCTTCAAGGAGAAGATCGGCTGGAAACGGCTGGGGATCGCTGCGAGTCTTCTCATCATCATTCTTGCGATCACCCACCTGATTCGCACGCTGAAGGGAGTCGACACCGGGATTATCCTGACTGCATTGACGGAAATCGCTCCGCATCGCATCGCGCTGGCCGCCCTGTGCGTGGTAGGCGCGTTTTGCACGCTGACCTTCTATGATTTCTTCGCGTTGCGGACCATCGGCAAGACGCACGTTCCCTATCGCATCGCCGCGCTGTCGAGCTTCACCAGCTACACCATCGGCCACAACATCGGCGCCACGGTTTTCACCGGCGGCGCGATCCGTTTCCGGATCTATTCCGACTACAGCCTGACCGCGATCGATGTCGCCAAGATCTGTTTTCTCTCGGGCCTGACCTTCTGGCTCGGCAATCTGTTCGTGCTCGGGATCGGCATGGCCTGGCATCCCGAAGCGGCGACGGCCATGGATCTGTTGCCGCCGGCGATGAACCGGCTGATCGCGCTCGGCTGCCTTGCCGGCATCGCCGCCTATTTCGTCTGGCTAGTGATGGGCGAAAGCCGCCGCGAGCTCGGTCAGAACGGCTGGAAGGTGGTGTTGCCCTCGACGAGGTTGACCCTGCTGCAAGTCATGATCGGCGTGGTCGATCTCGGCTTCTGTGCGCTGGCGATGTATCTGTTGATGCCGACCGAGCCGTATATCGATTTCATTTCACTGGCGGTCGTGTTCATCCTGGCGACGCTGCTCGGTTTTGCCAGTCATGCGCCCGGCAGCCTCGGCGTATTCGACGCCGCGATGCTGGTGGCACTGCCGCAGTTCGGCAAGGAGCAATTACTGGCGACGCTGGTGGTGTTCCGGATCCTGTACTTCCTGATCCCCTTCGGCATCTCGATCTGGATCATGGGGACGCGCGAGCTCTGGCTCAGCGTGGTGCAGCCCTGGCAGGAACGCCGCCGGCTCAGCGAGGCCTGCACGGCCAAAGCCAGGGTGCGGCAGCCTATCAAGGGCCGCCAATCCTGAAGCCGGTAACAGCGACGTTATGTGCGCCGACTAATCTTTTGGGCTAGCTCTCGGCAATTCTCTTATTTCTGCCTTACCGCTAACGTCAAACGCGCCATGGCCGGAATTCATTCACGCTTGCTAGTGTCCGTCGCGCTGCTTGCCGGCACGCTGGTCGGGATAGCCTCGTCCGCTGCGGAAGCCCAGACCGCCGGCGGCTACGGGCCGCTGCAGATTTCGTGGGAGGTTCGCAACCGTTTCCGGCTGTTCCGCGAGGAACGGGATTTCCTTTTGCACGCGGAGGCTGGGCGGGGCCGCAGCGTTCTGGTCTCGGAGCAGGCGCTGGCGATGCAAAGCGACGGCCGCGGCTGGGCGCGCAACACGGTGAACCGCCTGTGCATCGATCTCGCCGGCCGCGTCAGCGAGCCGTGCACCCGCGACAACGTCAAGGAAAGCTACCTGACGCCGATCGATCATCCGGTCGTGGTCCGCCTGACCGGACCGGTCCCGGTCGGTGCCACCTGCGCCTGGTCGTTCGATGATGGCGACGGCGCGCAAGCTTCCACCTTCGACTGCGCCGAGCCGGTCAATCTCAGGGTCCGCTATGGCCGCACCACGGTTGCCACAGCAGATATCTCCAGCGCGGAAGGCAGTCAGCGCGTTTCCACCGAGATCTCGGTGCGCGACATCTTCATTGCCGGCCTTGGCGACAGCATTGCTTCAGGCGAGGGAAATCCGGACCGGCCGATCGCACTGGCCGATGAAGGCTTTTGCTTCCGCTCCTATCTGGGAACCGCAGCATCGCAATATTATCGCCCGAGCCGCGCCGGTTATAAAGGCGGGCGGGCGTGCGAAGCGCCCGACCTCCTGCCGGTCTGGCAGCGGCAGAGCGCGCTGTGGTTCAACCCCGCCTGCCACCGCTCGCCTCTACAGCTATCAGACACGGACCGCGCTGGCGCTCGCCGTGCAATATCCGCACATCGCGGTGACCTATCTTCCGCTGGCCTGCACCGGCGCCACCATCGCCGACGGACTGTTCGGCTCGCAGCGCGCCCGCGACTGCCTGCCCTCGAAATCGGGCAGTGCGTGCCAGGGCACGGTCAACGGGCAACTGGCCGAACTGCGCGATGCCGTCAATGCCGCCAAGCGCCGGCAACCCGATCGCAAACTCGACCTGGTGCTGTTGTCGGTCGGCGCCAACGATATCTACTTTTCCGGACTCGTCGCCGACGTGATCGTGGACACGATGACCGAGCGCGCGCTGTTTCGACGCAGCGGCGTCATGGCGTCGGTGGACGATGCACGCTCGGCCATGACGCGCGACCTGCCGCAGGGATTTGCAAAACTGCGCGAGGCGCTGAAGCCCCTGGTCGGCGGCGACTTGTCGCGCGTGGTCTATACTTCCTACGCCAATCCGACGCTGACGGGTGACGGCACGCCCTGCCCCGGCGGCCGCGCCGGCTTCGATATTCACCCCTCCTTCAACGCCCAGCCGCAGCGGCTCGCCGCCGTCTCGAGCTTCGTCGAAAACGAATTCCTGCCGCAGTTGAAAGCGCTGGCGCTGTGCCAGGGCGGCATCCTCTGCCGCGATCCGCGTGCCGATCGCATGACCTTCGTCGATAGCCATCAGACCAGTTTTGCCAGCCACGGCTTCTGCGCGCGCCGAGAGCGATCCGGAATTCGACCGGCAATGCTTTTCGGCGACCGGCGACAGCTTCGATCCGGATATCGTCACCGCCGCCAGCCAGCCGATGCTGTGCGGCCGCAGCGCTGGCGAATACCGCGCCTACATGCCGCGCGCGCGCTGGATCCGCGACGCCAATGACAGCTACTTCGCGGCCATGACCTATCCGCAAGGCCTGCCGTCGTCGCAGCAGCCGTCCGATATCCACGACGCGACCTGGGGATTCTGTCTGCGGTCTATGGCGGCGCCGTGCATCCGAGCGCCGAAGGTCACGCCGCGATGGCGGATGCGGCGATGCCTGCCGCGGCGGCCGTGCTGCAACTCAATGCCGCGGTGCCCGAAGTCACTTCGCAGCCGATGCAGCCGATACCGGTTGCACCGGGCGGGCCGCGGCCATCAGGCAGAACCGGCGGACTGTACTAGCGCGCAGGTGCAGGTGCAGGCGCAGGAACGGTGGTTTTCTTTGCCGCGGCCGGGGCCTTCGAACCAGCGGGCGGCTTCATCGCCTCAGGCTTGCGCCGGCAGATATTTTGCGATGATGGCAGGATCGACCTGCGCCATCGCCGTATCAGGCAGGCGGGTCCAGACCTCATCCTTGCCTAACAGCGAGATGCCGAGATAGCCGCGCATAGTCAGGGTCTGTCCGTCGGGACTGAGCGTCATCTTGGCCTTGTAGATCTTGCCATCGCGTGGATCGAGCACGTTGCCGTTCTCGTATTTCAATCCGTCGCGCTTCATGTCGCGAATGAAGGAGAGCCCGAGCCACGGCGCATCCTTTCGATCGTCGGTGCATTTCGTGCAGGCCGGATTGGGCGGATCGCCGGGATCGAGAAAAAGCTTGGCAAACACGCCTTCAAAGCTGCCCTCACGATCGACCACCAGAAACCATCCGACAGGCTTGCCCTTCTCGACCTTCTGCCACAGCCCGGCCGCCGACGGCTCCGCCGGCTGCGCAGCAAGTTCCGAGGGGCAAACACGAGCCCCATCACGAGCGGCAGTATCAATCGAAATCCGAATAGAGCGCTGCGCATGGTCGTCACCTGAATAATCCACAAATGAATGGCCTCAGACTAAGGCCATTTCACGGACGGTTCCAGCGCCGCAACGACAATCGCCGAGCGCGGCGAGCGCGCGGCGACTTTATCGGTCATATTTCGGTAGGAATCAGTTGACCCCGAGCTTCTTCTGCAGGCTCGACGAGGAGGTCGTGTACTGGAACACCAGCCGCTTGTCCGGATAGACGTAGCGGTGCGCCTTCTGCGACATCAACGCGCCCTCGTGGAACCCGGACAGGATCAGCTTCAGCTTGCCGGGATAGGTGTTGATGTCACCGATAGCGAAAATGCCGGATACATTGGTCTCGAACGCGGCAGTCTCGACCGGCACCAGATTGTTCTCGAGCGCGACGCCCCAATTCGCCACCGGACCGAGCTTCACGGTCAGCCCGAAGAACGGCAGCATCGTATCGCACTCGACCTTCGAGATTGCGTTGTCGTTGCCTTTCATCATGGCGGCGGAGAGCTTGCCGCCTTCGCCCTCGAGCGAGGTGATCTGACCGATCTTCAGATCCATCTTTCCGGCAGCCACCAGCGCGCGCATCTGCTCGACGCTGTGGGGCGCGGCGCGGAAATCGTCGCGCCGGTGCAGCAGCGTCACCCGCTTGGCGATCGGGTGAAGGTTGAGCGTCCAGTCGAGCGCGGAATCGCCGCCACCAACAATCAGGATGTTCTTGTCGCGGAACTGCTCCATCTTGCGCACGGCATAGAACACCGAACTGCCTTCATAGGCCTCGATGCCCGGCACCGGCGGGCGCTTCGGCTGGAACGAGCCGCCGCCCGCGGAGATCACCACCACCTTGCATTCGAACACCTGGCCTGCATCGGTGGTTACTCGAAAGCCGGGATCGCCTATCTTTCTCGATCGTCTCTACCATTTCGTTGAGATGGAAGGTCGGGCTGAACGGCTTGATCTGCTCCAGCAGCGCATCCGTCAGGCCCTGGCCGGTGACGAAGGGAATGCCGGGAATGTCGTAGATCGGTTTTTCCGGATAGAGCTCTGCGCACTGGCCGCCGATCTTGTCGAGGATGTCGACCACGTGCGCCTTCATGTCCAGGAGGCCCAGTTCGAAAACAGCGAACAGGCCGCACGGACCCGCGCCAATAATCAGCAATATCGGTTTTGATCGCTTCGCTCATATCAGCTTCTTTTCGGTTGAACCCTGGCGGGAAGGCCGAAACTGTCTAGCCAACGCGGGGCTAACAGGAAAGCCATAATATGGCGTTCGTGGCCGCGGCAACCCCTTGCCGCCACTCGACAGTGGGCTGTAAGGAAAACGAGGTTTTCGGAGAGTGCCCCGTG
This sequence comes from Bradyrhizobium sp. TZ2, assembly GCA_043099345.1. GTDB lineage: Bacteria > Pseudomonadota > Alphaproteobacteria > Rhizobiales > Xanthobacteraceae > Bradyrhizobium. Next base: position 6,803,183 of record CP170752.1, read on the forward strand.
AATGCCCCCTTGCGTTCCGATGCGCCCCCCGCGTCTGGAAGATTTTCCCTATCGCCTGTCGGACAATGTGAGGTTTGCCGACCTCGACCCGAACCAGCACGTCAACAATGCGGTGTATGCGACCTATTTCGAAACCGGCCGCGTCACCTGATGAAGGATCGCAGCTACGGGCTGATGCCGGACGGCGTCACCTGGATCATGGTCCCGGCTTGACTACGCATTTCCGCGCCGAGTTGCGCTGGCCGGGCACGATCGAAATGGGGCTCAGCGTCGTCAAGCTCGGCCGGACGTCAGTCACCTTCGATCCAGGTGGTGTTCTCCGAAGGCAAATGCGTGGCATCGGCGCAATCGGTATCGGTGCTGCTCGATGAAGCCACCCGCAAGCCGACGCCGCTGACGCCGGATATTCTGGCAACTTTCAGCGCTGGATTCGCCGCGGCGTGGATCCAAACTGAGAGAACTCAGGCCTGCCGTTCGGGCGTCGACACCGTGAGACCGTCGAGATCGTCGCTCACCTTGATCTGGCACGACAGGCGCGAGTTCGGCCGCACGTCGAAGCCGAAATCCAGCATGTCCTCTTCCATCGGGTCGGAGCGCCGACCTTCTCGCGCCAGGCTTCATCGACATAGACATGGCAGGTCGCGCACGCGCAGGCGCCGCCGCATTCGGCTTCGATCCCCGGAATGGCGTTGCGGATCGCGGCTTCCATAGGTCGCGCCGTTTTCGACTTCAATGGTTCGTTTTTCGCCGGAATGGTCGACAAAGTGGATTTTGGCCATGATCGCTCGTGTTGCCGGAATAGGTACGGAAGTCCCGGCAGTCCTATAACGGGTCGATCCGTGCAGCGCCAGTGGTCGGGTCGAAACCTTGAGGGGGCCTTTTTCCGGAGTTTGACGGGATCCGGCTCAGGAACGGCGCAGGACCGCCTCGATCGCCGCCCGCGTCAGCGAAACCGCATCGCCAAGTTCGGCGATCAGGTCGGAAGGGTCGCCACTGACAATGACCGCCACCAGCCGGGCCGCGGCATCCGCAACGACAAATGCGCCGATTACGCGAGCTGAGCCCTTCAGCGTATGCACCAGCGCGCGCCGGCATCGGAAGGCATGGCGGCAAGCGTGCCGACGAGCCTGGCCGACTGGGCCGAGAACATCGCCAGTACCTCCTGCTCGAGGCCGGCATCGCCGAGCGTCATGCGTTTGAGGTGATCGAAATCGATCGGGCCGTCATCGGAGCGAGCGGCGGCGATGGCATCCATTCTATCCGTTCGAGATGTAGCGGCATGGCCGAACCCAGATCGCCCTGTCGCACCGATTCCCGCAGGGTCGTTTGGCCAGCCAACCACGAGACTGGTTAATGGAACGTTCTCCAGTTTTGCCGCAACTTCGCCTTGTTTTCGCCGATGAGTCGCCTCAATCAACAATCCACAGAAAGAAATTTGTGTATCCTTAAGGCCTTAATGACCAAAGCTGTTAACGATGATTAAGAATGTCTTAATCGCGGCCATTTCATTCGCATCGCTCAACCAATAGGATGGTTTACGGATGTGGTGGACGGCGGCCGGCGGGCTCGCTTGCGTCCGCGGGGGGTTATAATTCCGGCTTCGAGCTTGCGGGGCATTTTTGCAAGAACAGTCGGATGCGTAATAGTTAAGAGGGCTCGGACTGAACATGGCGAACAATCCCAAGAAGGTCAAAGATCCCACCGAAGTCGCGCTCTGCTATTCAGAAGCGCTCAACATCAGCGATACGACCGTCGATACCAGCCGAAATTCGCTCGGCAACGAACTGGGCCTCCGACCGGTTCGTCGGCTCCGTCGCCCTATTCCGAAATGCCCTTTGACAAGCGCGCGAGCGCGGAGCGGCTGGTGTTCGATCCGATCGAGGAGCCGCGCAGTGCCCGTCGCGCCGCCAATGACGATCGCGAAACCATCGGACAGATTCTGCAGGCAATCCAGAAGGGCCGCCCCGCCCGCGGTGTCTGCACGCTCGCCACCATCTTCTGCGGCGTCTGGATTGTCGGCTGCGCGCTGCTGACCTTCGCCTTCCTCCCTCGCTGCAGGCGGCGATCGGACAGAGCGGCGGCGTGCTGGTGCTCGCCGGTCTTGCGGCGTTGTTCTTTGCGCCGGTGCTGTTGTTCTATTTCCTTGCCAGCCTTGCCTGGCGCGGTCAGGAAATGCGGATGATCGCGCAGTCGATGGCGCAGGTCGCGATCCGATTCTCCGAGCCGGAAGGTGCGGCCGCAGACTCCATGGTGACCGTCGGTCAGGCGATCCGCCGCGAAGTCGCCGCGATGGGCGACGGCGTCGAACGCGCGATCGCGCGCGCCGGTGAACTCGAAACGCTCGTCGCCAATGAAGTCGCAGCGCTCGAACGCGCCTATAGCGACAACGAAGTGCGCATTCGCGCGCTGCTGCAGGACATCGCCCATCAGCGCGACAATCTGGTCGGCCAGGCCGAGCAGGTTCGCAGCGCCATTTCCGGCGTCCAGATCGACCTGCGCCACGATATCGCGCTGATCTCGGACGCGATCGCCTCGCGCGTGGACGAAGTCGCAAAAAGCATCACCGGCGCGCTGGAAGAGCGTGGCCAGCACATCACGAGCGCCTTAAGCAACGCCGGCGACAACATGATCCTGGCGCTCGGCGAGCGCGGCGGCGACCTGCTCGATCGCCTCGAGGAAGCCAGCGCCGAAACCACGCGCGCCGTGCTCGACGCCTCCGAGCGGCTGACCACCAGCCTCAACTTCAAGACCGGCCACGTTCATGACGAGTTCGTCGATCTCGCCGATCGCGTCCACGAGATGCTGAACGAGCGCATCGATCGCATCACCGGCGAATTCGAACAGCGCTCCTCGACCATCGTCGACGGCATCTCCGACCGCACCGAACAGGTCCACGATTCGCTGAAGAACTCTTCCGACTCGCTGCTGCTCGAACTCGAGTTGCGCTCAGGCGATCTCGTCAGCAAGATCGACGAAGCCGGCAACCGGCTTGCTACCCGCATCCTCTCCTCCGGCGACAAGGCAAGCGACGCGCTCGACGTGACCGTCAACACGCTCGTCGCCAAGGTGATCAGCCAGACCGAGACCGCGCACGATAGCCTCTCCTGCAGATGAGCGCCTTCGACGAACTGGTGAAGAGATCAGGGCGGTGAACTCGCGGAAAAATTCGCCCGCGACAGCGGCACGCTGGGCGCGTTGATCACACGCCACATCTCGGAGTTCGACCGTACCGTCAAGACGTTCGGCGGCGAGATCGTCGAGCGCATGGGACAGCGGACCCAGGAGATCGGCGACAGCCTGAAGAATTACGTCGACACCTTCGACAACCGCCTGAGCTCGAACGGCGGCGAGATCACCGCCTCGCTGGATCAGCGCCTGCTGCAGTTCGAAACCACGCTGGGCACCCGCGTCAGCAACCTCGACACTTCGCTCGACAGCAAGATCAAATCGTTCGACGAGGCCATTGGCGGCCGCTTGAAAGCGCTGGAAACGACCTTCGATACCCGCACCAAATCCGTCACCGAAACCATCGACGGCCGCCTCGGCACCCTGGCGACATCGCTGACCGAAGGCGCAGCCCAGGCGATCCAGTCGATCGACCAGCGGCTTGGCCTGCTCACCCCCTCGCTCACCGACGGCACCGCGCAGGCGATCGCAGCGGTCGACTACCGCATTTCCAACGTTGCCGAGACCATCGACGGGCGCAGCGCCCACCTGACCGACACCATCTCGGCGCGGTTCCAGGAAATCCACCAGGGCATCGAGACCCGAGTCGGCGACATCGCCAGCGGCATCGAGACCCGGGTCGGCGCCATCGCCGGCGACATCGACACCCGCGTCGCGCAGTTCGAGGATCTGCTTGGCTCGCGCATCGAAGCCGTCGCGGGCCGGATCGAAAGCAGCGGCCGCCAGGCCAGCGAAGACCTGATGGCGCGCGCGGAGATGCTGTCTACCGGCATCAAGTCGCATGTCGAGGACGCGGAGCGTTCGCTGACCAACCTCGTGGTCAACACCGCAGAGACCATCCAGACCGGCGCACGCACGGCGCAGCAGGCGCTGCTGACAGTTTCCTCCGATGTCGGCGCGCAACTGAAGCTCACGTCGGCGGAGGTCGAAACCGCCCCTCACCGCCGTCGGCACCGGTGCCGCGAGCTCGATTCTGACCAGCGCCCGCGACGCCCAGACGACGCTGATATCGGCCTCCTCCGAGGCGGCTTCCCAGATCAAGTCGCTGGCCGCCGACGTCGAGCGCACGCTCTCGGCCGCAGGCGACGCCACGGCTGCATCGGTTCCTGTCAGGCGCACGCGAAGCGCAGACCACGCTGGTGACCGCGTCCGCTGATGCGGCCAACCAGGTCAAGTCGCTCGCCGCCGACGTCGAGCGTTCGCTGTCGATCGCCGGCAACGCAACCGCCGAAGCCGTCACCGCCGGCGCGCGCGAGGCCCAGAACACGCTGGTGACGGCCTCCGCGGATGCCGCCAACCAGGTCAAGTCGCTCGCCGCCGACGTCGAGCGTTCGCTGTCGATCGCCGGCACTGCGACCGCCGAGGCGATCACCTCGGGTGCGCGCGAGGCCCAGAACACCCTTATTACCTCCTCCGCCGACGCTGCGAGCAAGGTCCAGTCGCTCGCGACCGACATGCAGCGTTCGCTGTCGATGGCCGGCAATGCCACCGCCGAGTCGATTACCGCGGGCGCCCGCGAAGCCCAGAACACCCTGATCACGGCTTCTACGGAAGCCGCCAACCACGTCAGATCGCTGGCGATCGACGTCGAACACGCTGAGTGCGGTCGGGGCGGAGACCCCGCCGCCTCCATCCTGGGAAGCGCGCGAGAAGCGCAGGGCTCACTGACTGCGACGTCGACCGACGCGGCGAGCCAGATCAAGGCGATCGCCGGCGACATCGAACGTTCGTTGGGCACGGTCACCGCCAGCACCATCGACAACATCCAGACGTCAGCGCAGAACGCCCAGAGCGCGCTCGTGGCCGCAACGAACGAAGTCAGCTCGAAGGTCGTCGACCTCGGCCGATATCGAGCGTTCGGTGCTCGCCGCCAGCAGCAATTTCGGCTCGACGATGACCGGCAAGACCGACGAAATCGTCACCTACGTTCAACAGCAGACCGATCGTCTGGCGCAGATCGTCGACAGCCGCCGCGGTTCGCTGGTCGAGGCGCTGACCAACAAGACCACGCAACTCGCGACCGACATCGACCGCGTCACCGCCGACGCATTGAAGTCGATCGAAACCCGCGGCCAGGCGTTCTCGCAGTCGATGTCGAGCCACGGCTCGGAAGTTGCGCGCACGATTACGTCCGCGGGCGATCTCGCGACCGGCGCGGTAGCCAAGTCGCTGAAGGATCTCGAGCAGTCGTCGCGCTCGGCCATCGACCAGTCGCGTCAGGTTTCGATCGCGGCCGTCACCGAAATGCAGGAGACCAGCAAGATCCTGCGCACCGACACGGTCGCGCTGTTCGAGCGCCTGCGTGAAGGCAACATCCTGCTGCAGGAAGTGCTGACCGGCGCCCACGACAACCTCAACTCGCTGGAACGCGCGCTGGTGACCCGCGTGGCCGACTTCGTCTCCGCGATGAACGACGTCACCGCGCGCAACGGCGTCGCGACCCGGAACTGGAAGACCAGTTGACCGTCTTCAACACCAAGACGTCTAAGGCGCTGGAAGGCCTCGGCGCGCTATCGACCGAGTTCGAAAACCACGGCAAGTCGCTGGTCGAAGCAGCTAGCGTGGTCGAACAGGCCAACCGCAACACCACCGCCTCCGTCGCCGATCGCAAGTCGCAGCTTGAATCGCTGGTGACCACCATCGATCTGCGCACCACCGACCTCGATCAGCGCCTGTCGCGCTTTACCGGCCTGCTCGACGAATCGCTTGCGGCGGCCGAAGAGCGCGCCCGCGATATCGCGCGCGTGGTAGCGGAAGCCTGCAGGCGCCGGATCGGCTGCCATTAGCCGGCAGTTCGAAGCGGTGCGGGCTGCGGCCGAGGACGAGCGGCAACAGACCCTCGATGCCATGAGCGAACTTTACCAGCAGAGCACCCATGAGACGGATGCGATGTTCAAGCAGTCGACCGAGAAGTTCGGCGCGATGGTGCACGCCATGAAGCAGATGGCGGCCGAGATGCACCGCGAGCTCGAGGCGACGCGCAACGAGCTGCGCCGCGGCGTGCTGGAGATGCCGCAGGAGGCAGCCGATAACACCGCGCAGATGCGCAAGGTGATCGTCGACCAGATCGAGGCGCTCGCCGAACTCAACCGGATCGTGGCCCATCGTGGCCGCGGCCTCGACGTCGTGACCTCCGGCCGCGCCACGGTGCAGCGCCAGGAAGAACCTGTGGCGATGGCGGCCGCCGGCGGGCGCAGTGGGGTGCGCATCCGCGACACCGGTAGCGCATCGACCCTGCGCGCCACCCGATCTCGGCTTGCCGGCCTCGCGCCGCACCGAAGCGCCGCCGGTCGCGCCGGCGACCAACCAGGATGCCGGACGCGACGGATGGCTTTCCGACCTGCTCCATCGCACCGACGCAGGCGGCGCCGGTGGGCGCGAGGCGCCGCGTGGCCGTCCGCCGCAGGGCCCGGCCAATCCGCTGGGTCGCTGTCGCTCGACATCGGCCGGCTGATGGATCGCAATCTCGCAGCCGAGATGTGGGACCGCTACCAGCGCGGTGAGAGCAAGGCGTTCAGCAAGCGGCTCTACACGCCCGCCGGCCAGAAGGCGTTCGACGAGGTTGCCCGCAAATATCGCGCTGACCGCGGCTTCAAGCAGACAGTCGACCGCTACATCGCCGAGTTCGAGCGGCTGCTCGACCAGGTCGCGCGCGAGGACCGCGGACCGCAGGCGCTGCGTGGCCACCTCACCTCGGAGACCGGCCTGGTCTCCACCTTGCTCGCGCACGCGGCGGGCCGGCTGGGGTAGATCTCAAGCTGATTGCAAGATGAGAAACGGAGGCAACGATGCCTCCGTTTTTGTTTCAGATCCCTATCCCTGATGACTAATGCCGTCATTGCGAGGAGCCAACGGGTCACGCGAACGCGCGCCCGATGACAGGCTCCGCGACGAAGCAATCCATCCTTTCCGATGCTGCGGCATGGATTGCTTCGCTTCGCTCGCAATGACGCTTGTCGCGATCGATACGCGCCGCTTACTACCGCTTCTGCCCGCTCGGCGCCCTCGGGGCTGCTGCCGCCGCCGGCGGCTCCGCCGCCCTGGCTGTTGCCGCCGCCGAATATTACCCGGCTTGGATTGCGATCGAAATTGTTCACGGCGCGGCTGATGTCAGACAGGGTGCGGCGGCCGTCGGCCATCAGCGCGCCCGAGCGCTTGTCGAAATCCTCGGCGAGTTCGCGGATCGGCTTCACCATTGGATTCAATTCGCCGCCGGCAGCGCCGCGTGATCGTGTTCAGCCCGAGCATGAGATCGTCGGCCTTGCCCATGACGCCATCGACCCGGAGCATGATGTTGTCGATCTTCTCGGCGTTGCGCGCGAGCGCGCCTGTGAATGTCTCGAGGTTTCGCAGCGAGTTCTTCACCGATTCTGGTTGTCGGCGACGATCCGGTTGACGTTCTGCAGCGTGGCCCGGATGGACTCCGTCACGTCCTGCAGCGCGCCCGGATCGGCGGTCAGCATCGGAACGCCGTCCTCGTCGAGCGGCACGGCAGGCGCGGTTTCCTCGCCGCCCTTCAGCGAGATCGCCGCGACGCCGGTAAGACCCTGGAATTCGAGGCCGACAAGGGTGTCCTTGCGGATGGGGGCATTGTTCTCGACCATCGCCAGTGCGACCACACGCCGCGGGTTGTCGAGCTTCACGGAGATCACTTCCCCTATCCTGATACCGTTAAAATTGACGCTGCCGCCATTGCGAAGGCCGGATGCCGGGCCTTCGAATACGATGCGGATTGGGCTCCGCTGCTTGGTGGTGTGCAGGCTTTGGAACCACAGCACAAAGCCGAACGCCGCAGCGATCACCGCCAGCGTGAAGGCTCCGATCAGGACGTAATTCGCCCGCGTTTCCATAACTCAAAGTACTCCGGCTACCAGAGTCTGTTCAGCTTTGCCGATCAGCCCCGTCGTTTATCTCTTGTTTGAACGTGATCTCATCAAAAACCGGTGCCCATCTCGTGATCATGTTCTAGCCCATGACCGCGCGGGCGCGCTTGCCGTGGAAATATTGCCTCAGCCAGGGATGCTGCGAGGCCTGCATGTCGGCAATCGATCCTGCGGCAATGATCTTACCGTTCCCTAAAACAGCGATGCGGTCGCAGGCCGTATAAGGCTGTCGAGATCGTGGGTTACCATGAAAACGGTCAGGCCCAAAGTGCGCTGCAGGGTGCGCACCAGCTCGTCGAAATCGCCGGCGCCGATCGGATCGAGGCCGGAAGTCGGCTCGTCCAGGAACACCAGTTCGGGATCGAGCGCGAGCGCGCGCGCCAGCGCCACGCGCTTGATCATGCCGCCGAGTTCGGACGGATAGCGGTCGGCGACCTCGGGCTTCAGCCCGACCATGCCGAGCTTGGCCATGATCTCGTCGAGCAGCCGCTGCGAGACGTTGAGATATTCGCGCACCGGAAACTGGACGTTCTGCCGCACCGTGAGCGAGGAAAACAGTGCGCCCTGCTGAAACAGGATGCCCCATCGGCGCTCGACGCCACGGCGCTCCGCGGCATTCGCCGCGTCGAGATCGACGCCGAACACCTCGATACGGCCGCTGACCTTCGGTACGAGGCCGATGATGGTCCGCGTCAGCACCGATTTGCCAGCGCCGGAGGGGCCGACAAATCCCAGAATTTCGCCGCGCTTGACATCGAGATTGAGCCCGTCGAGCACCCGCGTCTTGCCGAACTGCACGGTGATGTCGCGAACGCGGATGATGGCGTCGGAAATCTCGCCCACCATGGTCACATTCCGATCGATGCGAAGAAGATGGCGAATACGCCATCCATGACGATCACGAAGAAGATCCCTTCACCACCGAGGAGGTCGTGCGTTGCCCGAGCGATTCGGCGCTGCCCTGCACCGCCAGTCCCTCGACGCAGGCGACAATCCCGATCACGGCGGCCATGACAGGCGCCTTGATGATGCCAACGATGAAATGGTCGATCGAGATGGCGTCGCGCAGCCGCAGCAGGAAGGCTTCGGGATCGACGCCGCCATAGAGCCATGCGACCAGCCCGCCGCCGTAAAGTGCGGCCATCGCCCCTAGAAAGGCCAGGATCGGCAGCGCCAGCACCAGCGCCAGCATTCGCGGCAGGATCAGAACTTCGATCGGATCGAAGCCCATCGTGCGCAGGGCGTCGATCTCCTCGCGCATCTTCATCGAGCCGAGTTCGGCGGTGTACGCACTGCCCGAGCGGCCCGCCACCATGATCGCGACCAGCAGCACGCCGATCTCGCGCAACACCAGCACGCCCAGCATGTCGACCACGAAGATGTCGGCGCCGAATTTGCGAAAGTGGAAAATGCCCTGCTGCGAGATGATGCAGCCGATCAGAAACGTGATCAGCACCACGATCGGCACAGCGCGCCAGCACACCTGCTCCAGATGATGTATAGTCGAGGTCAGGCGGAAACCGCGGGGTCTGATGATGACGTGGCCGGCCGCGGCCAGCACCGCGCCCAGCATCTCGATCAATCCGATCAAGGTGCCGCCGATGCCGGCCACGCTACGGCCGATCTGCTCCAGCATGCCCGTGATCGTCACCGTATGGGTTTCGACGATTGGCCCGGCCTTCACCCGGCGCACCTCGTCGACCAGGCTCGCATAATTGGCTGAGAGCCCGGCGATCTGGGCCTCGACACCGTCCTGGGTCAGGCTGCGGCGAAGCCGTTCGATCAGCCAGGCGCCGAAGGTATCGAGCTTCGACACTTGCGAGACGTCGATAAAGACGTTGGGGCGGCTGCCGCCGAGCTTCTCGGCGTCGGCCACCATCCGTTCCAGCACGGGGGCAAACCGGGCCGTCCACGAGCCGGCCGCGCACAGCGCCAGCCCGTTGCCCCTGGCTATCTGCTCCAATGTCGGGTTGCCGCTCACAATGCCCATCCCTCGGCCGATGCGCCCCTGATGAAAAACGTAAGGTTTCGCACGCCGCATTGCCTTGTCGAATCTGTCCCTAACCAGCCATAGTTGGTTGCAGCGAGCAAGCGCACGGTTCAGAAATTGCCAGATTTTAAAATGACTTCCAGCATATCCCTAAGGCTTGCCGCCGGCATCGAACGCTGGCCCATTGCAGGCTCCTTCACCATCAGCCGGGGTGCCAAAACCGAGGCCGTTACGGTTGTCGCGACCGTCAGTCATGGCGGCCATACCGGACGCGGCGAATGCGTGCCCTATCCCCGTTACGGCGAGACCCCGGAAGCGACGCTTACAGCCCTCGAGGCCATGCGGGAACCGCTCTCCAAGGGGCTGGACCGGCAGGCCCTGCAGGCGGCGATGCCTGCAGGCGCCGCCCGGAACGCGCTGGATTGCGCGCTGCTGGACTTTGAGGCCAAAAGCAGCGGCCAGCGGATCTGGACCCTGCTCGACCGGCCAGCGCCGCACCCCTGCACCACCGCCTTCGCGATCTCGCTCGCAGCGCCGGAGGCGATGGCGGCGGCGACCGCGAAGGCCGCGCACCGGCCGCTGCTCAAGATCAAGCTCGGCGGTGATGGCGACGGCGAGCGGATATCAGTGGTGCGCAAGGCCGCTCCCGAATCGAGTTGATCGTAGATGCGAACGAGGCCTGGACGCCGGACAATCTCGAACGAAACCTCGCGGCCTGCGCGGAGGCCGGCGTGACACTGGTCGAGCAGCCATTGCCGGCAGGCCGCGATGAGGCGCTGGCGCGCATCAAACGGCCGATTGCGGTCTGCGCCGACGAAAGTGTGCACGATCGCGCCTCGCTCGAAGGCCTCCGCGCGCTATGACGCGGTCAACATCAAGCTCGACAAGACCGGCGGGCTGACGGAAGCGCTTAGCATGGCGGATGCCGCGCAGGCGCTTGGCTTCGAGATCATGATCGGCTGCATGGTCGCGACTTCGCTGTGATGGCCCCGCCATGCTGCTCGCGCAACAGGCCCGATTCGTCGATCTCGACGGCCCGCTGTTGCTGGCGCGCGACCGCGATGGCGGTCTGCGCTACGACGGCAGCCTCATCTATCCGCCGGAAGCAGCCTTGTGGGGCTGATGCGCCAACCGGTGCCTTGCGAGCCACATGACAACAGCGGCAACCAGCGCCATCGCCGCCATCATGTAGTAGACCCGCTGGCCGTAGCCGGCATAGACCACGCCTGACCGGATTGATGCCACTGTCGTGACGATGCCGCCGCAGGCGGCGAGATAGCCCTGCCCGCGCGCCATCATGTGAACCGGCACGTGACGCACCAGAAGTCCCATGGTGCCGACCTGGGTAATCCCGTAAGTCAGCCCATGCGCGAGCTGAACCACCGACAACACTGCCAGCGAAGGCTCGCTCGCGGTGACCAGCCAGCGCACCACCGCGCTGAGCGCGCCGATCACCACCAGCATTGCCGGCGCCAGCGTGAAGCGCGGCGACAGCGCGAACACCACGATTTCGGCGAGCACGCCCAGCACCCATAGCCCGGCAATCGTCAGCCCGCTCAGCCCCAATCCCTGCCAGGTGATCGAGGCAAAGGCGTAGTAGGCGGCGTGGCTGCCCTGGGTCAGCGCGGAGGCGACAATGATGGCAAGGAAGCCGGGATCACGCAGCAGCGAACTGCCGCCGTGGACGGCCGCAGGAGCCGCTTTGGGCCGCTCCAGCGGCTGCAGCCCCAGGCTGGCAATGGCGCCGAGCGCCGCCACCGAAGCGATAACCCAGATCAGGTGCGTCGCCGCGACGATATCGACCAGCAATCCGCAGGCGAGCGCGCCCACCACGAAGGCCGCCGAGCCCCATAGCCGCATCGGCCCGTAATTTAGGCCGTAGCGCGCCACGCCACGGAGCGCATAGGCGTCCGTCAGCGGCAGCATCGGCGTCAGCGCGCGCAGGTGGCGGCATAGGCGAGGAGTACCGCGAGCGGCAGATACTGCGTGCCGATCACGGCAAAGCCGAGCGCGGTTGCAAACGCTGTGACGGTCAGGCTCCGCGCAGCGGATAGCGCCTTTCGGCGGCGCTGGTCAGCGAAGGGAATAATCCGGTAAAGCGCGTCAGCGCGGGCGGCCGAGATGATGCCGATCCACCATGAATCGATGCCGACCGCCTTCAGCCACACCGTGAAAAACGGCAGATGGGTACCGATGGTGCCGAATGTCGCACCGTAAAACAGCGCCAGCCGCGTCGCGAATCGCTTCGATGCGCCTTGAGAAGCGATGGGGATTTGTGATTCGCTCGGCATCAATTCAATTGCGATTCGCCCGATATCGTGTTGTTTCGTTATCGCAACGCGCGGTGATTTGCGCGAAGAGTTTAACATGGCCGACGAAGCATTCGCCCTTTCGCCGATCTCAGCACGCGCCGCGATGCCGAGCGAGGACGACTATGCTGCGATCAGCGAAGCCTTCATGGAAACTTCGCGGGGCCGCTGGTTCCTGACCGAATATGCCAAGCGCAACCGCAATGCCGACACCCGCATGGTGCTCGATGCGGTGGCGCGGATCAACAAAGCCTCGCCGCCCAGAAGGAAGAAAACCTTCAGAGGGAGCAAGACCTCCGCCGGGAGGAAACCTCCACCGGGAAGAGAGCCTTCACCGGAAAAGCCTCGCCGCGCAGCAGCAGGCCGCGGAGGCCGCCGCAGCTGCAACCACTGCAGAAAGCAAACTAGTCGAGGCGCTCGCCGCCATTCGCGGCGCGGTCGAGGCGGCCCGAGATCGGCGGCCGAGGCGCTCGACAGCCTGGCGCTGGAGCAGCGTCGGCGCCGGTGCGCAAGGCGCACGGGTGCTGCGCGAGATCGCCTGGCGGTTGCGCGAAATCGGCAATACGGGCAGATCTGCGACCTGATCGATTCGCAGGTTGCCGTGATCGAAAAGGGCGCCGAGCAGATTTCCTCCGACGAGGCGACAGCAACCCTCAGCGCGGCGTTTGCCGCGAGGGGCGGTTGGCCGATTTCGGCGACGATGGCCCCATGCCCGCGCCCGCTGCTGAGACCGAGCGGCAGCGGCACCCTCGGCTCCGCAGGACATGCCCCCGGCAGCGGTTGCGGAGGATCGAACGGCCGCGTGCAGCAGGCTGCCGAAGCACGATCCGGTTCGCTGGCTGCACCCGCCGAGGCCGCGCTTGCGGAGGCGGAAGCCGTGCTCGCAGAAGCGGCGGAAGCCCCGCCGGTGGCCGTGTTCACCAGCGAGGCAGCTGAGGCCCAAGACGTCTCCCTCAAGACGCTGACGCCGATGACGAAGCGCTCCTCGACATGATCGCGATGGAGATGGGCGCGCCGGACCCGATCAGTGACGATGAGATCGCCGAGGCGGTCGCCGAGCAGGCCTGCATTCACGAACCGGCGCCGGTCGAGCCGGAAATCATAGCGATGGCACCCGAGCAGGTGGCCCGCGCCGATCGCGCCGCCGGTCCAACAGGCGGCTCAGCCGCCACCTCAGGCCGTCGTCGCGGAAGCTGAGCCGGTACGGCCGATGGAAGTGTCGCTCGGCTCAACCATTATCGCGAGCGGCATGCTGCGAAAGCCGGCCGTTGCAGCCAACGATCCCCTGGCGCCGATCCGGCGCATGAGCCGGGGCTGAAAAGATCGCGTTCTTCTCCTGAGACGCTGACGCGCCTGAAAGCTCTCTCTACCAAGCCCCCCCAAACCAATTGTTGCACCTGCGAGGCTTCGCTTGCGGTTGATTCGGGGCACCTTCAGCGAGGTGATGAACGGCGTGATATCGGACGACCGGCCGATCGCGCCCGATCTGGTGCTGGCGACGAAGATCGTTCCCAGTCTCGGCGACGGCAGCCATCTAACTCAGTGCCGCTGATTTGCCCGACGTGTCAAATGTAGTCGCTGCATCGCACAGGCCGGCGACTACCATGCTACTTTGCATGGGGTTGTTTTCGATAATTTTGGTTGGGAGCGAGAACCGAGTCGAGCTTGCGGCTGTGTTTTCCCGATGATCACGGTGGGGCGGTCAACCGTTCCTAGCGTGGCCTGAGGCTAAGCGGCCCTGGTTGTTGGCTTCCATGCGTAAGCCAGCCATCCTATGCCATGGGATATCAGGTCGACGCCGAGGACAGATCCGAGAACCCACAAGCCCGTCATGGAAATCCCGTCAGTATGACGAGACCGGCCAACATGCCGAATACCCCCGACAGCAGCGTGATCCAGCCCGCTTCTCGCCAATGGCTGACACCAAGCAGGACGCGGACGAAACCGGAAATCAGAAGCAGCAAGCCGAGCACATAGGTGAGGATTAGGGCGCTGGCGACCGGCTGACTGACCAGCACGACGCCAAATGCGATGTACAGGATGCCCAGAAGCACCTGCCATACGAACCCTCCCCAACCCTTGGTCCAGAATGCGTGGACGATCTCGAAGGCGCCCGCGATGATGGAGACCCAGCCGATGAAGATGATGCCGATGAGGGTGACGAGCATGATGTCACCGAGAACCAGGATTCCCCGCCAGGATCATGACGAGCCCAAGCAGGACACAAATCCAGAACGGAGGCGCAGGCAAGCTGCCGACGCCCATGCGCGAGCTGTTGTCATATGCAGTCATGTCGTTCTCCTCACGCGAACTCAGCAGTCACCGCCAGCGCCAGCCACAGTGGCGACGGCCGCGGTGCCACCAGCAGTCCCAGGCGGCGGCGACGCCGATGGTGGCGCCGACGGTGATCAGGAATAGGCCGGCCTGGCGGCCGCGGCCGCGGCCCCGCCTGCACCGGCTGTGCTTTTTCCCTGAGATCATCCGCCTTCCTTCCGAGATTCTTCTCCATGGCGATTGGCAGCGCCCGGCGGAATTGGCAGCAAGCCCACGCCCAACCCTGCGGTGACAGCACCGCAAAGAATAGTCCGCAGCGCGCTGCGGCGATCGATTGCATCCATTGTTCTTCTCCTTGCCGGATGTTCTCTTCTCGTCTCTTCGTATGACGTGTTCGATCAGCCCGACCTCGCTCGGTTGTCAGCCGGCGCATCGCTCGGGATTTCGCCGGGGAGGTAATTCGGGAGCCGGCCAGCCGGGATGATCGCCAGCAGCGCTAGGCCGGCCATGATCAACAGTCCGATCTTCAGGGCACGCAACCGCGCCTCGGTATTGACGCGCACGGCTTCCTCGACCTGCTGCGGCGTGGCGGCCGTGCTTTCCATTACGCTCCGCAGCCTGTCGTTGCTGACGAAGGTAATGTTGTCGAGATCGACCTGGCCCTGGACCTCTTTCGGCAACACGGGGTTTGCCGCGATATTGCTCAGGGCGATCGTGCTCCAGCAGGCCGACGAGAAGCGCACCGGCGAGCGCGGTTCCGACCGCTGCGGCAAGATTCTGCGTGGTGCCGCGCAGCGACCCGACGTCGCCTGCAAGCTCCTTGGGCGAGGCTGTGACCAGCACGTTGAACAGCAGTGTCACCAGCGATCCCCTGGCCGATGCCGAACAGAACCAGGCCGAACAGCACGGGAACTTCGCTCCAGTCGTTGCGCACGACAAAGGCCAGCCACACCAGCCCAACGGTGCACAAAATGAAGCCGTAGCGGCCGATCTGCCGCGGCGTCAGCCGGTCATAGACGTTGACGATCAGCATCGCCGTGAAGAACACCGTCAGATTGAACGGCATCATCGCAATGGCGGTCGCCAGCGGCGAGCGGCCCTGGACGATCTGGATATAGAGCGGTACCGAGAAATTGAGCGCCGCCTCCAGCGCGACAACGGCAAACAACGCGTAGACCGCGCAGCGCTCCTCCGGCGAGTCGATCACCTCGAGCGCCAGCAGCGGCGTCTTTCCGGCGGCCTTACGCCGGTGCGTCCACATCAAGAATGCCTGCCCGAGCACGATGCCGAGAATGATCATGACCGGCGCCGGCGAACGGCCGAGCAGATTGAACGGCGCATTGGCGGTGGCGAGCGCGAGCCCCCATCCGTTCAGATTGTTGAAGCCGAAGCTGATGAGAACGATCGCTGACGCGGCAAGAACGACACCGAAGATATCGATCTGCACATCCGGGCGGCCGTAGTCGCGCTTGAGACGGAAGCTCAACAGGAAAACAATGGCGGAAACGGCGATCAGGATTCCGAATGCCGGGCGCCAGCCGATGTAGGTGCCCAGCACGCCGCCGATGATAAACGCCAGCACGCCGGCGGCTGCACGCGCGGAGCCGAGCGCGCCTACGGCCGTCGCCTGCTGCCGTCCCGTGTAGTTCTCGGCGATCAGCGCCACCAGCGACGGCACAATGATGGCGCCCGCCGCGCCGCAAAGCGCCTGCGCCGATATCATCAGCGTCGCCGTGGGGCTGAACGTCATCAATATCTGTGACGCGCAGAACAGGACGACGGCGAAGCGGAATACTTGTAGCGCGCCGAACCGTTGCGCGAGCTTGGCACCCAGCATGACGAAGCCCGCAACCAGCATGGAATAGGCCACGATCCCGGTCGCGACCGTCGTCGGCGGCACCCCGAAGCTTTTCACCATCCCGCCCAACGCGACCGGCAGAGAGGCGACATTGAAGGACATGATCATCTGGCCGAGCGCAATCGCGATCATCGGCACCCATGACTCCCGAGCTTCTTCGGATGGCTCCGATCGGAATCGAGTGCGTTGCCATGGTGTCCTCCCGAATTGCTCGGTTCCGGATCGATCGGCTGCGTCTGCTCGATCAAGCCACTCTTTGCAGGCGCTTCAGACTTCCGGTTGCGATACGAACAGATCCATTCCCAGCCGCCGCGACAGGAATTTTGCCGCCAACTGTCCCTTCACGCTGTTGCCGGCCGCGTCGAGCGGAGGCGCGAAGGTACCGAAGCCGCCCTTGCCCGGAGAGACCGCGACAATTCCGCCGCCGATCCCGCTCTTGCCCGGCAGGCCGATGTCATAGAGCCAGTCGCCCGAGGTCTCGTACAATCCGGCCGTTATCATCACGGTCAGCGCATAGTGGCAGACCGCCGCGTCGACCACGCGCTGTTTGGTGACGGGATTCACGCCGCCGTCCGCCAGTGTCGCGCCCATCACCGCCAGATCCCGGGCGCTTACATTCAGCGAGCACTGCCTGGTGTAGAGATCGGTCGCCTGCTTGGGGTCACAATAAATGCGATCGTAGCTTTTGCAGCAGCCGGGCGATACTGCGGTTGCGGTGATTCGTTTGCGACGCCGAGGCGTAAACCTCTTCATTAAGCGCGAGCTTGCGACCCGCAAAACGTGACAGCCCGTCGTGAATGAACTGCCATCGACCTTCCGCCGTCAGGCCCGGCACGAGACTCGTCGTTGCAATCGCACCCGCATTCACCATCGGATTGGTCCGGCCGCCTCCCTGCTCGACCGCGGCAAGCGAGTTGAACGGTAATCCCGTGGCGTTTGCCCCAAGTCTTGCACGCGCCTCTTCCGGACCGATCGTCTCGCAAACCAGCGCGAACACGAATGGCTTCGACACGCTCATGATCGAGAATTTGTATTCTGTGTCCCCGGCCTCATAGACACGCCCGCTAGTACCGGCCACAGAAATCCCGAACAGCTCTCTCGGCACCCTGGCAAGCGCCGGATAGACCTGTGAATTGTGCCCATCGCCGTTCGACTTGAAGCGCCGGTGGGCATCGGACACTGCCCCTGTACCATCTCAGGCTCGGGCAGATGTCCCGTCGAGATGTATGGTCGCTCTGCTTGTTCTGCGATCGAAGGTAAGTCCATCGACCTCCTCCACCCGGCTCGAACAATCCTGCTCACAGATGATCGAGCTGTTCGGCAACACGAATTGCACGCTGAGAAGCGATCTCCGCCGACGCTTCAGCTTCTTGTGACCTGCAACGAGCGTAATGCTCATGGGTGCATCGAGTCAAGCTCACTACCTTAAAGTAGCTTTTGCGGTGGGTGTGTTCGGCTACAACACTTGTGACAAATCACGTTGCGCTCACGATGCATCGACAATGCGCGGCGAATTAGAAGCCAATTTGACCGAGAGCTGTCAGCGTTTGATGAGCGATCAGCGAACCGTGATCCGTACGCTCGCAGGTTGTGATAGCCTAGAACTTGTCCCGCACGGCTACCGAGCGACACGGCGACTCGCCGCTACTAGATCGACGGCCCCGCCGAATCGTCCTCGCCGCCAGCGGATTTTCCGGCAGTGGCGTCGCGCTGCGCGGTAAAAGGAGTGTTGCTCCATCAAACACTAGTGCGACCTGCAGCATGCCCATCACATCGAGTTGGAGGATACCGAGATGTCGATCTGATCGCAATCATCTATCCATCGAACAAAAGGCCGAAGAGGTGCGGCAGCGCCTGTTCAAGCTTTCGAGAAAGAATATCTGATCACGATCAGCGATGCCGTGATTGCAGTGAAGACGGAAGCGGGTCCCGTCAAACTGAACCAGCTTGTCAACACGACGGCGGTGGGAGCCGTATCAGGCAGCTTCTGGGGACTGTTGATCGGAGTTCTTTTCCTCAACCCCATACTTGGTGTTGCGCTGGGCGCGGCCTCAGGCGCACTTGGCGGCGCGCTGTCAGACTATGGCATCGATGACGCCTTCATGAAGGAACCTCTGCAAGCCTGCAGCCGGGCAACGCTGCGCTGTTCGTCCTCGTCAAGAACATGACCCCGGACAAGGTGCTGCGGGAGATCCAGGACGCGGGCGGCACCGTGCTCAAGACATCGCTGGATGACAGCAAGGAACAGCAGCTTCGCGAAGCCCTCGCGAAGGCGAGCAGCGCGCAAGCAACGCCCCAAACGAATGCCGCCTAGTTCGCAGCCGTCAGGCCCATAAGATGAGCCGGTTACGGTGGCGACACCGTAGCCGGCAGTGTACGCTCAAAGGATGGCTGCCATGCGCGGCGCGCGCGAAGCAAAGACCGAAACAGGAGACGCCCGCGCCGGCAATTCCTGAGACCATCGAGCGGATCGGAAACAACGTTCCCCACACCGCAATCGACACTGCAGGCCATATGCTTGTCGATCCGCGCTGCGGCGATATCGAGGACGACGCCGCCGGTCCCGGACAGCGCTCCCTGCTCGCTATCGCGGGAGCCTGCTCGTCGAAATCAGTTTGCCGAAGCTGCTGTTCGCCTGGACGGTGTTGCTGCTGTTGCCGGCGGTGCTGCTGGGTCTTGCGCCGCTGCTCGCCCTCCGCCTGGTTTTCAACCTTGTCGGAACATCTCGTCGCATTGACCGAGATCGGCGCAGCACTCGCGTTGGCCATGATCGTCGCGCTGGGATGGATCGGATGGCGACCGCTGTTTCGGATCGCCGAAATCAATTCCTGGTCGCTCAACGCGCTCCTGGTTCAGCCCGGCTACGTGTTCGGACGCGAAGCGCTGCGCCATCTGACGGAACTGACACGGGGCAAAAACCTGACCCCTGCCGGTCGCGCACGCTTGCGCAGCGCCAATTCGGTTGGAGCCGGCATCATGCTGTCAGCAGGCGCCGTGGCGATTGCGATGCTGGCCTGGCCTGCCTCGCGTTGGGCCGGCAACTGGAGCGACCTGGTCCTGCTGCATCACCTCGTCGGGCCGACACTGGCAAATGCCGTCGTGCTGGTGTCGGGATATCTGGCGGTCGCATCACTGGTTTGGGGCTTTGCCGATGCCAGCATGCCGCAACCGCTCGACCTCGCCGCCTTCGATACCGCCTCATCCGAAAGCCGGAGCTGGCGCGTTGCGCATCTATCGGACCTGCATGTCGTCGGCGAACAATACGGCTTTCGCATCGAAAGCGGACGAAGCGGGCCCGCGCGGAAATGGCCGGCTCGATCGGATCCACGCATCTCGCTGCCATTCACGCGATCGAACCGATCGACCACGTACTGATCACCGGCGATATGACCGACGCCGGCCGGGCCAGCGAATGGGCCACATTCCTCGACGCAATGGCGCGTCATCCCGAGCTTGCTGCGCGTGCGATCCTGTTCCCGGCAATCACGATGTAAACATCGTCGACCGCGCGAATCCAGCCCGGCTCGACCTGCCGTTCAGCCCGAACAAGCGGTTACGGCAAGTCCGGACCCCCTGTCGGCGCTCGCGACCGTGCAAGGCGACCGCGTGCACGTCGCCGACGTCGGGGAAAACCGCTCGTAACGCTGCGTGAGGCGCTGGCGCCACGCCGCGATGCGATCGTAGCCGTTGCAGAGCGCGGCGGCCTGCGCCGTGCTGCGGCGCTGCGCGGACTGTTCGACGACCAGTTTCCGATGATCCTGCCGCCCGAGACGGAGGACGGCCTCCGGAATAGCCATCCTGAACTCCAATGCGGAAACCCACTTTTCCTTCACCAACGCACTCGGACTGGTGTCCATCGAACAGACGCATCGCTTCGAGGCTGCGACCCGGCGCTATCCGAGGGCACGGTGGATCGTTGCATTGCATCACCACCTGACGGAGTACCCCATGCCGGTAAAGGCGTTTTCCGAGCGTATCGGAACGGCATTGATCAGCGGCAGCTGGTTCGTTCGCAGGCTGGAAGCGTTGGCTGATCGCGCCATCGTGATGCACGGCCACCGTCATATCGACTGGATCGGAACATGCGGCCGGCTGAAAATCATCTCCGCCCCGTCGCCCGTGATGGCTGCGACCGATGATGTCGCCACGCATTTCTACATTCACACTCTGACGGCCGGCCCGGACGGACGGTTAGGTCTGTTGCCACCTGAGCGCGTAGAGATTGCCGGCGAGACAGCCAACTAGAGCTTAGCGGGCTTTGCCGGGTCCGGTCCACCAAGGAGATCGGCGACCCAGCGGCTCGATGGATGCGCGGCGCAAAGGTAAGTACGGCGAGCGCGATCGGCACGCCGATGAAGGTCCCGAACAAGCCCTACAGGAACGTCCAGAAGAAGATCGCAACAGCACGACGACAGGCGAAATCGACAGCATGGTGCCGGCGACCCGTGGCTCGATGTAGCTGCCGACCGCGAACTGGATGATGTTCAGGCAAACGAAGACACCGAGCACCGCCGGCCAGTTCTCGAATTGCGTCATCGCCAGCAGCGTCGGAAACAGCGTCGCGACGAACGGTCCGATGAACGGGATATAGTTGAGCACGAAGGCGATCACGCCCCACTCGAACGCGAATGGCAGCCCGGTAATTCCTGCGAAAGCGCCGACCAGCACGCCGGTCACCGCGCTCATCTTCGTCCGCACGAGCAGGTATCTTCGAAATTTCGCCGCGGTCGCGCGCGCTGCCGTCGAGCAGCACGCGTGCTGCGGTACGGTTATCCAGTCGCTCGATCTTCTGCCTGACGTTGTCTACTTCGAGAAGTCCCAGCATGACGTAAACGAGCGCAATCACCCAGAAGGTGAGCGTGGTATTGACGCGCCCGGTGACATACTGCGTCGCGCGCAGCAGCCAGCTTACGTTGAAATGTTCCGCCCAAAGTCCCGCCACCGAGATGCCATGGCCGTCCAACCACGCCACCGTCGCCGAATAGAAGGCCTGGTACCGCGGCAAATCGGCGATCAGCGATCGGCCGACGCGACCAAATCCCCAGGCCGCGAGCGAGGGAAGCCAAGACAGGTCGCCACCGTGACGACGATGGTGATCGCCAGCGCCGCAAGCTTGGGCATCCACGACTGCAGCTGCTTCTGGATCGGCCACACAATGGCGATGATGAACAGGGCCGCCGCCAGCGGCGCGAATACTCTGCTTGCCTGGGCCGCAGCCGCGGCGACCAGCACCGCCGCGATGATCCCCGTCGAGATTTTTAGCCCGAAGCTTGCCCCCATTGTGGGTTCCTTCGATCTTCCAGCAACCCGAGATTGTCAGCTGTGTTGAACGGCGGCAAGTGTGGGGCACGTCTCCGCCGCAAGAGTGACCGGCGTCACGTACCGCAACGTTGCCGCGCTTTAGCGTCCCCACAGCAAATCTCGCCACGAGATTCACTTGAGGAGGCCGCCATGTCCCGCTTTATGTCACAAGTATGCGCCGGCCTGCTGGCCGGCCTGTTGGGCTTTGTAGCCGCTGGCGCAGCTTTCGCCGAGGCCCCGAGCGCCGACATCCGCAACGGCATGCAAGCGCCGCCGCCGGCAGACCAGCGGGTCGCGCTGGTGATCGGCAATTCGAACTACCAGACCGCACCAAGGCTCGCCAACCCCGGCAACGACGCGCAATCGATCGCGCAATTGCTGAACTCGGCAGGCTTCGAGGTCACCCAGGCGACCGACCTGACACGTAACGATATGGTCAGGGCGGTACAGGACTTCTCCGACAAGGTCGCCGCCCGCGGCCCCGGCGCGGTCGCCATGATCTATTATGCCGGTCACGGCGTGCAGTTGGCGGGCGAGAACTATTTGCTCCCGGTCGATGCGAAGATCTCTTCGCCGTCCGATCTCGACGGCAACTCGCTGCGGCTGGTCGATTTGATGGGAACGCTGGAATCGATCCCGAGCCGGATGCGTATTGTCGTGCTTGACGCCTGCAGGAACAATCCATTCCCGGAGATCAACGACGCCGGACGCGGCCTTGCCATCGTCGATGCGCCGCGGGGCTCGATCGTCGGTTACTCGACCGCGCCGGGATGGAAGCCCAGGACGGCGACGGCAATCACAGCCCGTACACGTCGGCCTTCCTCAATGTCGCGCGTGAACCGAACCTACCGATCGAACAATTGTTCAAGCGCGTTCGGCTCGAAGTGAACAACCGGACCGACGGCCGGCAGACGCCATGGGAAAGCTCGTCGCTGACTAGCGACTTCTATTTCTTCGGCGATACGGCGGTCGCTGCCACCCGTGCGCCGGATCGCAGCCCGATCATCCAGACCGCATCGAATCTGCCGTCGCGTTCAGTGCGGCAGGCCTATGACTATGTGCTGTCCGAAGGTTCGCCCGAGCACTATCAGGAATTCATCCGCCTGTACCCGCACGATCCCTTGTGCGACCGCATCCGCGTGCTGCTCGGCAATTTGCTCGCGGCAACGGCGTGGCACAAAGCGGTGCTCGCGAACTCACCGGTCATCTACAAGTCGTTTTACGACAATTATGGCAACAGCCCCTACGCCAAGTCCGCCTTGAAGCTGCAGGTGCAGCCAAAGACCGTGCCGCTGATGCAGTTCACGCATCTTTCGAAGTCGCCGACGTTCAAGCCGGCCAACATTGGTATCTCGCCCAAGCTTGGCATCTCAAAGGATAATCTCGGCGCGAACATGCCAGTGCCGTCGAAGATCATCACGCTGCCCGCCAAGGGAACGGCGGCGATCAACCCGGTCAACGGCGGCAACAACAACGGTACCGTTGGCAAGGTCACGACCCTGCCCGGCAAGATCAACGCCAATCCTGTCGGCGGCAACAACGCCACCACGGGAAAGGTCACGACCCGGCCCGGCAAGATCAACACCATTCCTACTGGCCGCGACAACGGTACCACAGGCAAAGTCACGAGCATGCCCGGCAAGATCAACGCCAATCCAATGCGGATCCAGAGCAAGCCACCGGTCACAATGGCCCCGCGCAACTTCAATAGGCCCGTCGGCGGCGGTCATTTCAGCCCGCGCTTCGCGACAACGCAGTCCCGGAGTTCGTTTGGCGGGAGTTCGTTTTGGCGGGGGCGGCGGATTCAGGCGCTGACCGCAATCCCGCGCAACATGATTTCGGGCAGAGCATCAGATGCTCTGCCCGCTTCGTTGGGATGGTTTGATCAGGCGACGAGCTTGGCGAACAGCTCCGCGTCGACATTGCCGCCGGACAGCACAATGACGACGTTCTTGCCCTTGGCGTCGATGCGGCCGGCCAGCAACGCGGCGAGGCCGACGGCGCCGCCGGGCTCGACCACCAGCTTCAATTCCCGATAGGCATAGGCCACCGCCGCGCCGACTTCCTCATCGGAGGCCGTCACGCCGTTCGCCAGCAGCTTGCTGTTGATCGAGAACGTCATCTCGCCGGGCATTGCCGCCATCAGGGCATCGCAGATGGTGCGGCCGGCGGCATGATGGGCCTCGCGATGGCCCGCGCGCAGCGACAGGCCGTGGTCGTCATAGTCCTTGGGCTCGGCGACGATCACCTGGGCCTGCGGAAACTTCGCTTTCACCGCGGTCGCAACGCCGGCGATCAGCCCGCCGCCGGATGCCGGCGCCACCACGATATCGGGCGAAAGCCCGAGGGCGGCCATGTCCTCGGCGATCTCGCGGCCTGCCGTGCCCTGGCCAGCGATCACGAAGGGATCGTCATAGGGACGCACCAGCGTCGCACCGCGCTTGCCGGCAATGCCATTGGCGATGGCTTCGCGGTCCTCCTTGTCCCGGTCATAGAGCACGACCTCGGCGCCATAGGCCTTGGTGCGCTCGCGCTTGGTCAGGGGAGAGTCCGCCGGCATCACGATGGTCGCCTGCATGTTCAGTATCTTCGCCGCCGCTGCCACGCCCTGGGCATGATTGCCGGAGGAGAACGCGACCACGCCACCGCTGCGCTTGTCCTGCGGGATCGACGCCAGCTTGTTGAAGGCGCCGCGAAACTTGAACGATCCGGTCCGCTGCAACATTTCAGGCTTCAGGAAGACTTTGGTCCCGACGCGTTCGTTGAGAACGGGGAACGACAGCAGCGGCGTCCGCACCGCGAACGGTGCAACCACCCGCGCCGCCGCATCGATATCCGCAGCGCCGACCGCTGCAATTGGGCTGGTTCGGTCATCCCCGATTTGGTAGCGCCTGAACCAACAAGCGGGCAAGACGCATTCAGGTGACTTCAGGCGGCAAAATGCGGGTCTTCCGCCACAAATTCGGCGACCTCGCCTTCCGGCTTCACCGGGCGAACATTTAGGGCATGCTCGACAAAGACCCGGGCAGAAGCTTGCCAGCTATGGGCGGCGGCAAATTCGACACACGCATCCCGCGAGATCGTCAGGGCTTCCAGGCATGCCGTGCGCAAATCCTCGTTCAGGACGCCGACCGGCGCCGTGCCGATCACGTCGCTGGGACCCGTGACCGGAAAGGCGGCAACCGGCAGGCCGCTGGCCAGCGCCTCGAGCAGCACCAGGCCGAAGGTATCGGTCCTGCTCGGGAACACGAATACGTCCGCCGCGGCATAGATTTCCGCCAGCCGCTCGCCGTGCCGCGCGCCGAGAAACACGGCCTCAGGATATCTGCGCTCCAGCGCAGGACGCGCCGGGCCGTCGCCGACAACCAGCTTGGTGCCGGGCAAATCGAGCTCAAAGAAAGCTTCGAGATTTTCTCGACGGCCACCCGGCCGACGCTGAGGAAGACCGGCATCGGCAGGCACAGATCGATGGCGCGAGGATGAAACCGCACGGTATCGACTCCGCGCGAGCACAGCACCACGTTGCGGAACCCGCGCGTGCGCAGCTCAGCCGCCAGCGCCGGAGTTGCCGCCATCACCGCCTGGCTCGGCTTGTGGAACCAGCGCAGCGCGCGCCACACCCAGGATTCCGGGATCGACGAACGCGCCGAGACGTATTCGGGAAAGCGCGTGTGGAAGCTCGTGGTGAACGGCAGGCCGTGCTTGCGGCAATAGCGGCGCACCAGGAAGCCGATCGGACCTTCGGTCGCGATATGAATGCTGTCGGGCTTTGCTGCCTCGATCAAGGCGGCGATTTTCGCCGGGCTTGGCAAAAGCGAGACGTAGATCCGGGTAGCTTGGCACCGCAAGGTGCGGAACGTTTGCGGCGTCAGGAAGCTGATTTCAATACCAAAGCTTTTCGCCGCCTCCGCCATCATGGTCAGCGTGCGGACCACCCCGTTGACCTGGGGATGCCACGCATCGGTCGCGACCAGGATCTGCGTCATGCGGCGCGCGCCGCGACCCGGGCAACCGGCGCAGCCCTTCGCAGCGGATCGGTCCAGGTGATGATTTCGAACCGGCCGTCCTCGTGCTCGGCGAGCGCGGTGCAGCTTTCCACCCAGTCGCCGCAATTCATGTAGCGGATACCGTGCTCGTCGCGGATGGTGGCGTAGTGGATATGGCCGCAGATCACGCCGTCGGCGCCGTGCCGCCGGGCTTCGCCCGCCAGCGTCTTCTCGAACGCGCCGATATAGTTCACGGCGTTCTTGACCTTCAGCTTCGCCCATTGCGACAGCGACCAATACGGCACGCCGAACATGCGACGGAAGAAGTTGACCAGGCGATTCATCTGGATGGCAAAATCATAGGCCTTGTCGCCGAGATGGGCGAGCCAGCGCGCGTTCTGCACCACGAGATCGAAGATATCGCCATGGATGACGAGATACCGCTTGCCGTCGGCCCCCTCGTGAATGGTGTTTTCCACCACGTCGATGCCGCCGAAATGCGTGCCGTAATAGTTGCGTAGGAACTCGTCGTGGTTGCCCGGCACATAAATGACCTTGGCGCCCTTGCGCGCCCTGCGCAGCATCTTCTGCACGAAGTCGTTGTGCGATTGCGGCCAGTACCAGCTGGATTTCAGCGCCCCCAGCCATCGACGATATCACCGACGAGATAGATGGTGTCGGCGTCGTGGCTTTTGAGAAAGTCCAGCAATTGATCGGCTTGCGAGCCGCGGGCTCCGAGATGGACATCGGAGATGAATAAGGTACGAAAGCGCCGTTCCGGGCTTTCTTCACTCAGGAAGTCACTACCCATACCTGTTCACCTGACAGATTTCTGTGACAGGGCGATGACTGTTGACGCGACCGATAGCCCCGCGAGAATCAGTGCCGCGCCCTTGGCTTTGCGGATAACAGCACCATGCGACAGGGAAGCGACATCAGCTGGCTGTCGTCGCTGCCTGGTGTGCAATTGCGCACGGGCGCAGGGACGACGATGGAGAGGCTTCAGTAAAACTTCTGAAAATGATGAATCGGGCCGTGACCGTGCCCGACGCTGAAGCGGTCCGCCGCTGCAATCGCAGCACTCACCCAGGTCTTGGCGTGACGCACCGCGGTTTCCATGTCCTCGCCCTTCGCGAGCCCCGCCGCAATCGCCGACGACAGCGAGCAGCCGGTGCCGTGGGTGTTCTTGGTTGCAATGCGCGGCGCGGCCAGCGCGATCGTACCATTCGCTCCAACCAGATAGTCGATGCTCTCGGCGCCCTCCCCGTGGCCGCCCTTGATCAGGACGGCCTTGCATCCCATGGACAGCAATCGCTTGCCTTGCTTTTCGACCGCGGCCTCGTTCGTGGCCACCGGCTCGTCCAGCAAGGCGGCGGCCTCCGGCAGGTTGGGCGTGATGACCGAAGTAAGCGGAATGAGCTTGGTCCGCAACGCCTCAACCGCTTCCACCGCGAGCAGCCGATCGCCGGAGGTGGCGACCATCACGGGATCGAGCACGACATGCTTCGGCGACCAGCGCGTCAGCCCCGCGACGATGGCGTCGATGCTGGCCGGCTGCGCCACCATTCCTATCTTGACCGCGCCGACGGCGAGATCGGAAAACACCGCGTCGATCTGCGCAGTGATGAATTCTGCCGGCACCTGATGGATGCCGCTGACGCCTGACGTGTTCTGCGCCGTCAGCGCGGTGATCACGGAAGCGCCGTAGACGCCGAGGGCGGCAAACGTCTTCAGGTCCGCCTGGATACCCGCCCCTCCAGAGGAATCGGAGCCGGCGATGGTGAGCGCGATCGGCGTCGTCATCAAAAGTCTCGTGAAAATGCCGTGTTCAGGGCCATGGCTTGTCCTAGCGCGCTGCGCCATCGGCGGCAAGTTGGGTTGCCATAGCCCACGGTTTTTGGCCTATTGTGCCCGACATAATTCGGAGACGACAGCGATGGTTCCCTTCTTCGTCCAGTTCAAATGCAAGCTCGGCCAGTCCTATGCCGTCGCCAACGCGCTCGCGGAAGCCGAGATCGCCTCGGAGATCTATTCCACCGCCGGCGATTACGATCTGCTGGTCAAGTTCTACGTCGACAACGACACCGACATCGGCCATTTCGTCAACGAGAAGGTGCAGGTGATTCCTGGGCATCCAGGACACCCACACCATCATCACCTTCAAGGCGTTCGGTACGGGTTAGCGCTTCCGCACAAAACGACCGCCCTTCGCCGACTGAACTGTTCATTCGAGGAAACGCATTCGAGCAAGCCATCCCACGCCGCGACGGTGGGTTCGCGGATCGGCGCCGGCCGCCTCATCACCTTCGGGTGCAATGATCCAGAACGGTGTGCCCAAAGGTCGTTCTCGCCGTCATTTCAGAATGACGGCTTCCAGGGCCCGAAGGGTTCGCCCAATCGATCGGCTCATGGCAACGGATGGTTAACCATAACCTCCGGATGGCATGCTTTTGCCATAACAGCATCATGCTACCGCCTTGATATTTTTGATTAGCTAAGCCGTCGTCAATCGGAGGCTCCGCGGCGGGGGATTTTCCGAGGGGGAAACAGTCGCGAGTACCACCAAATGGGGACGCTATACGATTTGCTCGGAGCGCTTCCGAGCGATGACGCCGAGAGCTTGCGGAAGGCGTTCCGCAAGGCGGCGAAGGCGACCCATCCCGACATCAATCCCGACAATCCGGACGCTGCACTGAGGTTCAGGGAGCTCGTGCGCGCCTATGACATCCTGACGGATGCCGAGCAGCGCGCGACCTACGATCAACTGCTTACCATTGCCCTTCAGCCGCCTGCCACCACAACGACGCGCAGGTACGAAGTCGTCCATAAGTTTGCCTCCAGCACGATGGCGGCGACGATCATTTCGGCGGTACTGGTCGGGAGCTACACCCTGTTCGGGCATTTTTCAAATCCACCCGTCGCCGCGGAAATCGGGGCCGACAGGAGCGCAGGCGGATTGCTCGAAGCCTTCGCGACGGCGCTGCCTGGCCCCACCAGCCAGACCGAAAAGCGCGTTCAGCGTGAGGGCGAGGTATCGACCGACGGAGCGATCACGACATCAGCGGTTGTGCTCTTGACCAAGGAAGCCGCCGCCGTGCCGGTTGGCCGTCTCGTAACCGTCCCGGGCTTTGCCACGTACAATCTGGGGGTCCAATATTATCCGCGCTTCGCAGCCGCCTATTTCGATCGTGGCCTCGCCCTGTATCGCATCGGCGATTTCGACCGCCCATTCGCCGACATTACGCCGGCCCGGCGCGCTACGGATTCCAGAAAAATCAAGAACGCCACACCTGCGCCGCGCAAACCGTTGGCAATCCTGCCTCCCGCTCCCCCCGCCCCTGCCAGACCGGCGAACTCCGATCACCGCCGCCTTGACGCCCTGACAGCGCGCGCGGCTACTCGTCACGACTTATCGCCGCCCTCTGGCTTTTTCGGCCGCGGCGGTCCTCGACCGGCGGCAGCGACTTCAGATACTCCGCCATGCCGGCGCGATCTTCTCGCGGCAGTTGCGAGGTGTTCTTGATGACGCGCACCATCAATCCGCCGGCGCTGTCGCCATCGGGCGTTTGTCCGGTTTCGAGGAAGTAGGCGATATCCTCGACGCTCCACTCGGCCAATCCTCCCTTCTGGGTGATGTTGGGCACCCAGCCCTCGCCTTCCGGATTGGGTCCACCGGCGAAGCGCTGCGCCTCGACGATACCGCCCAGGAAGTTGCGCGGGCTGTGGCACTCCGCACAATGGCCGAGGCTGTTGACGAGATAGGCGCCGCGATTCCATGACGCCGAATGTGAGGCGTCCGGCATGTAGGCTTGCCATCCACGAACAGCCATTTCCAGACGCCGATATTGCGGCGGATGTTGAATGGAAACGGCACGTCGTGATCGCGCGTCTTGCCGGCCACCGGTGCAAGCGTCTTCAGATACGCGAAGAGGTCGCGAACGTCCTCGACCTTGGCATGCTGGTAGGACGCGTAAGGAAAAGCCGGGAAATAATGCGCGCCCTCCGGCGAGGTCCCCTTGAGCATTGCGGTCACGAAATCCGCCTCGCGCCACCGGCCGATGCCGTAATTCGGATCGGACGAGATGTTGGGGACATAGAACGTCCCGAACGGCGACGGAAGTGCAAGACCTCCACCGAGCTTCAGCCGGTCGGGCTGGTTGGGAACCGCGTGGCATGAGGAACATCCACCGGCATTGAACATTGCGAGGCCGTTGGCGAGGTTCGGTGCGTAGGGAGTAAGCGAAGCGGGCGCGATGACCGCCGGGATCGTCAGCCACCAGAAAATGCCGGCGCCGGCTGCGCCAGCGAAAATCACACCCAGGAGAATTCGTCGCAGCATTTACAGATCCACGTTCAGGCCTTCTACCCAATGGCCAGTATGGCCGCACCTTGCGTTATACGCTTCCATGAAATTTCGGGCGCTCAACTCCGTTCCGGAATAAATCCGGAAAGTCGTTGTTTTGAGGCTGACACCGCCGTTTGACGACAACAGGGAGAAACACCATGCCGAACAAGACCATGCTTGCCACGCTTGCGCTGGGCGCTGCGATCGCTTTTGCCGGCCCGGCTTTCGCCGACAAGATGAAGGCGAAGCTCGATGGCAAGGCCCAGGTGCCGCCCAACACCAGCACTGCAACCGGCACCGCCGACGTCGACTACGATCCCGCCAGCAAGAAGCTGAGCTGGAAGCTGAGCTATTCCGGCCTGTCCGGTCCTGCCACCGCCGCGCATTTCCACGGCCCCGCCGAGGCCGGCAAGAACGCCGGTGTGGCAGTCGCGATTCCAAATGCCACCTCGAGCCCGGTCGAAGGCAGCGCGACACTGACCGATGCACAGGCCGCCGACCTCGCGGCAGGCAGGTACTACATCAACATTCACACCGCAGCCAATCCGGGCGGCGAAATCCGCGGCCAGGTCACGAAGTAACGACGAGCAACGCGAGCAAGTGAAGGCGACAAAGATCGCCAGGCCGACACCAAAGGGGCGAATGCCGCAGGCGTTCGTCCTTGTATCCTGCTACAGTTCGAAAACCTGCGCCGTCAGCCCTTGACGCGGAATTTTCGTGACAACCCGAGCACACCTTGTTGAGCTCGGGAAATTCCGCCATAAGGCTTTTCTCGTCCTTGATCTTGGCCTTGGCCTGACCGACAGCTTTCACAAAGGTCGCCGAGTGCGCCTCGAAATCCGCTCGCTCTGTCCATACCTTGTCCGAGGTGTAATAGTCGCCCTTCGTCGGCTTTAGCCCCTTGATGCTCTCCGGGAACAAGGACGGAAAGCGCTTCGCGACGTCATCGAGCTCTGCCAGTGCCTTATCGACGGCAGCCTGATCGTAAGGCTTTTTGTCCTTGGCAATATCCGAAAGCACAATCGCGCTCGTGAGGTTGGACTTCATCGCGAGCTGGGTCTTTTTCGACCTGCTCCTGCGGGCCTGCGCCAGCGCCACGCCGGCGCCAAGCAGTAGAATTCCAGTCAAAACGATGGTTCGATACATCGGCAAATCTCCGTTTCCAGCCCCATGGTGGTTTTTTGCGCGGGTTACTCCTGCATCTCTTCAACACCATGCCCGGTGTTTCATTCCATGAGCAGCGGCAAACGTCAGAGCCTATGCCGGCGCTGCGCCTCGCGGATCGCGATCCATACCCGCTCGGCAGTTGCCGGCATGTCGATATGATCGATCTTGTACTCGCGCCACAGGCCCTCGACGATCGCGTTGACGACCGCGGGACAGGAGCCGATCGCACCCGCCTCGCCCGCACCCTTGACGCCGAGCGGATTGGTCGTGCAGGGCACATTGTGCGTTTCGAAGTGAAATGACGGGCCGTCGGAAGCGCGCGGCAACGCATAATCCATGAAGGTGCCGGTCACGAGCTGGCCGTCGGTTGTGCTATAGACCGCCTGCTCCATCAAGGCCTGACCGATCCCCTGCATCGCGCCGCCATGCACCTGTCCGGCAAGCAGCAGCGGATTGAGCGTCACGCCGAAATCGTCGACGATGACGTAGTTGACGATCTTGATGATACCGGTTGCGGGATCGATCTCGACCTCGGCGAGGTGCGTGCCGTTCGGGTAGGTGCCGTCGGCGCTGGTGAACGTCGCGCTTCCCTTGAGCTTCGAGGGGTCGACGCCCGGACGCTTCGTCAGATCAGCAAAGCCGATCGAGCGGTCGGTGCCGGCGATCCGCACCCTGCCGTCGCTGATTTCGAGATCGCCGGCGCTGGTTTCAAGCGCCTCGGCGGCGATCTCCTTGAGCTTGCCGCCGAGATCGCGGGTGGCGCGCTCGACGCTGACGCCGCCGGTCGGAATCGACGACGAGCCGCCGGTGCCGAGCCCGGTCGCGATCAGGTCGGTATCGCCCTGCAGGATATGGACGCGCTCGGGCGGAAGCCCGAACTGCTCGGCGACGATCTGGGCGTAGGCGGTCTGATGGCCTTGCCCGCTCGACTGGGTG
This sequence comes from Bradyrhizobium sp. TZ2, assembly GCA_043099345.1. Lineage (GTDB taxonomy): Bacteria > Pseudomonadota > Alphaproteobacteria > Rhizobiales > Xanthobacteraceae > Bradyrhizobium. The sequence continues at coordinate 6,835,418 of CP170752.1, forward strand.
CCGATCAGGATGGTGACGTCGCCATTGGGATCGAGCGCGACATTGGCGGTTTCCTCGCCCATGGTGCCGCAGACCTCGACATAGCATGCGAAGCCAATGCCGCGCACCAGGCCAGCTTTCTTCGCCGCCTTGGCGCGTTTGGGAAAATCCTTCCAGTTCGCTATCTCCATCGCACGCTTCATATGCGTGGTGAAGTCGCCGGAATCGTAGACCTTTCCGGTCGCGGTCTTGTAGGGCATCGCCTTCGGCGGAATGAAATTCTTGCGCCGGATCGCATCCGGCGCCATGCTGAGCTTTCGCGCGGCCGCGTCGACCAGACGCTCGACCACGTAGGCAGCCTCGGGGCGCCCGGCGCCGCGATAGGCGTCGACCGGCACGGTGTTGGTGAACACGGTGCGCACGCGGCAGTGAAAGGCCTGGATATCGTAGAGCCCGGGCAGCATGCCGGCGCCGCCGTGCGGAATGTAGGGACCGAAGGTCGAGAGATAGGCGCCCATGTCGCCCATCAGGTCGACGTCCATCCCTAAGAACTTGCCGTCCTCGGCGAGTGCCATTCGCGCGGTCGTGACGTTATCGCGCCCCTGCGCGTCGCCCATGAAGTGATCGGCGCGATCGGCGGTCCACTTGATGGTTTTGCGCAGCTTTCGCGCGGCCACGGCAATCAACGCATATTCGCGATAGGGAAACAGCTTGGTGCCAAACCCGCCACCGACGTCGGGACAGATCACCCGCATCTTTTCCATCGGGATCTTCAGCACCATGCCGCACAGGATTTCGCGCAGCCGATGGCTGCCCTGGCTACCGATGGTCAGCGTCAGGTGATCGCGCTTGGCGTCGTATTCGGCGACCGCGGCGCGCGTCTCCATGAAGTTGGTGATGACGCGCGGGTTGACGATCGATATTTCGGCGACCGCATGCGCCTTGGCGAAGGCGGCTTCTGCCGCCTTCTTGTCGCCGATCGAGACGTCGAAAAGGACATTGCCGGCATGATTGGGCCAGACCTGTGGCGCGCCCTGCTTGACGGCGTTGACGACGCCGACCACGGAAGGCAGCGGCGTCCAGTTCACCTCGATCGCCTCGATCGCATCGCGGGCCTGGTCGATGGTATCGGCGACGACGAAGGCCACGGCGTCACCGACGTGTCGCACCTCGTCCTTTGGCAGGATCGGATAGGGCGGGCCCGTAAACGGATCGACTTCCAGGTTGAACAGGCAAGGCAGATCACCGAGATCCCTGACGTCGTCGGCGGTCAGGACCGCGCCGACGCCCGGCATCCCGCGCGCCTTGCTGACGTTGAGGGTGAATTTCGCGTGCGCATGCGGCGAACGCAGCACCAGTGCGTGCATCGCTGATGACGGCGAATGGTCGTCGGTGTAGCGGCCCTTGCCGCGAATGAGCGCGTCGTCTTCCTTGCGAAGAACGCTTTGACCGACGCCGAATTTGATGGGAGCTGCCATCGTATCTCCATTGTCCTTGAGCATGATGACGTTTCTTTCGAACCGTCATCGCTCCTCTATCTCTTTGATTTGAGCATGATCTTTTCGGACCCACTTTTCCGGATCATGCTCTAGAAGCGTTCCATATTGCAGCGGTTCGCGCGCCAGCGCAAACCCGGTTTCGGCTGACGAATCACACTCGCTGCGAGCGTGGATCATTCGGTGAACGTTTCGCGACTGCACAACAAAAAAAGCCCCGGACGATGCCGGGGCTTTAATCTACGGAAGGGAAGCCTATGCCGAGATCAATACTTCGCGACCATCGGTCCGCCGAAGGTGTAGTTCAGGCCGACACGAACGATGTCCTCATTTAGGAATTTCCCTTCTTTCACATATGTTTAGCGCGAAGACTGCCTGTCGCGAAGCAGCGAGAATAGCCATCCCCTGCCGAACAGCAGCAGGATCAAGACCCCATACACGAAGGCACCGGAGGCGATCAGCAGCAACAGGGCGGTCTCGTCGCGGAAGGTTTTCATCTGCGCGAAATAGATGTTGGCGAATAGCGCTGTGACCCACAGCGCAGCCGCGAGCATGACACCGGCGGCGGCAAACTTGGCGAGCGACGTGATCCAGGCGCGGTCGAACTGGAGATAACCTGCCCTCACGGCAAAGAAGAGCACCAGCAAGAGGTTGATCCAGGCTCCGACGGCAGTGGCGAGCGCCAGGCCGATTTGCGCCAGCGCCCCCATCAACGCGACTTTCAGCGCCACATTGACGGCGACGCCGGTCAGCGCCGCCTTTACCGGCGTGGCGGTGTCCTTCCGCGCGTAGAAGGTCGCGACCGCGCTGCGGATGGTCACGAACGGAATGAGCCCTATTGCGTAGGCCGCCAATGTGGCGCCCGCGGTCACGGCATCCGCCTTCGAGAACGCGCCGCGGGCAAACATCGCGCGCATGATGACGTCGGGCACGGTCAGGAATGCCGCAACGAACGGCACCGAAAACAGCAGCGAGAACTCGAACGCCCGCCGCTGCGCAGCCGACGCGCCGGCAACGTCGTTTGCGGTGAGGCGCCGCGACATTTCGGGCAGCAGCACGGTGCCGATGGCAATCCCGATCACGCCGATCGGCAACTGGTTGAGACGGTCGGCGTAGTACAGCGCCGAAAGCGCTCCCGCAGGCAGAAACGTCGCGATGATGGTATCGGCGAACAACGCGATCTGCGTCCCCATCGAACCGACGGTCGCAGGCCCCAGCGCCCGAAAGAACGCTCGAACGTCGTCGTCGAGCTTGAAGATGGCGAATTTCGGCAGGATACCACTCTTGGCCGCGTCACCGGCCAGCAGCAGAAATTCCAGAATGCCGGCAAGCAGCACGCCCCACGCCGCGGCATACCCCGCGCCCGGAAAGAATGCGGCCAGCGCCAGCGTCGCCATCATCGACAGGTTGAGGAAAATCGGCGCCGCCGCGGCGCTGGCGAAGCGATGCATCACGTTGAGCATGCCGCCGTAGAGCGTCACCAGCGTGATCAGCAGCAGATACGGAAACGTGATCCGGGTCAGCGAAATCGCCAGATCGCCGCGCGCCGGGTCGTCGGTGAAGCCCGGCGCGAGAATGGCGATCACCTGCGGCATGAACCACCACGCCACGACGAGCAGGACGATCTGGGCACTGAATAGCAGCGTGAAGATACGGTCGGCGAACAGCCTCGCCGAGGCTTCGTTCTCGCCGCGAAGATGCGCATAGGCCGGCACGAACGCGGAGTTGAAGGCGCCCTCGGCGAAGATCGCGCGAAAAATGATTCGGCAGGCGCAGCGCCACGAAGAATGCGTCCGCCACCGGCCCCGCGCCGAGAATGGCGGCAAGCATGATGTCGCGTGCGAATCCGGTCAGCCGCGAAAGAAGCGTAAAACCGCCGACAGTGAAGATGCGTCCGAGCATGCGCCGCTTCTATCCTATGCGACGGCGCTGCAAAACGACGAATTTAAGCCGGCGCCGCCGCTCGCACAGCCTTGATGATCCGATCTTGGGTAGGTTCGTCAATATAGCCGTGCATCGGCAGGCTGATAACTTCCCCCGAAAGCCTTTCACTTACCGGAAGGCCACCTGCCGCAACCGGATAATCTCGATAGGCGGTCTGCTGATGCAGAGACTTCGGGTAATAGATAGCGGTTGGAATGCCTTGAGCCGTTAGCGTCGAGGCCATCGCATCGCGACCACCATCCGGAAGCCTGATCGTGTATTGCGCCCACACCGAAGTACAGTTCTGCTCGACGCGAGGCACGATCACGACATTGCCAAGACCTTCATTATAACGCTTGGCGACAGCGTCCCTCGCCGCGATCTCGTCTGGAAATATCTTGAGCTTTTCAATCAGGATCGCCGCCTGAATCGTGTCGATCCGCGCCGTTAGCCCCAGCCTGACATTATCATATTTGTCAGACCCCTGTCCGTGAACACGCACGCTGCGCAGCGTGTCCGCCAGTTCGGCGTCGTCGGTGAAGATTGCTCCCCCGTCACCAAAGCAACCCAGCGGCTTGGCGGGAAAGAAGCTCGTTGCGGTTGCAAGGCCAAGAGTCCCCAAGGGACGGCCCTTGTATGATGCACCAAAGCTCTGGGCGGCATCGTCAAGCACGAACATGCCCTCTGCCTCGGCAATCGCCGCAATAGCGTCATGGTCGGCCGGCTGCCCAAACAGATCGACCGGAATAATCGCTTTCGGCTTGAGGCCCTTTGACTTCGCAACGGAAATTCCGCCCTTCAATGAAGCAATATCGATGTTGAACGTGTCTTCGTTTACGTCAACGAACACGGGGGTCGCGCCGAGAAGTGCAACGACTTCGCCCGTCGCGCAAAACGTGAAGGTCGGACAAAGAACGGCATCACCCGGGCCGATCTTCTTGGCCAGCAGCACCATCAGCAATGCGTCGGTACCACTCGCACATGCCACGACATGCTTTGCGCCGCTGAAGGCAGCAAGGTCAGCTTCCAGGCGAGCAACTTCCGGCCCGTTAATAAACTGACAATGCGTTAGCACCCGTGCCACCGCGTCATCGATCTTTCTTCCGAGCCGGCGACGCTGCTCGACGATGTCAATGAAAGCGATAGGCGTGGGCGTATGCTGGTTCATGCGGTCCTCTGATGGTAAAAATCAGCTGGCGATGCGGCGCGGTCCCTTGCGCGCGGCAGAGGCCGCGGGCTTGGCGGGCTGCTCGAGACAGCGGATCGCGATCTCGAGACTGGCCACGCCTTCGTCGCCGGAGACCGCCGGTAGATTGCCGGTACGGACCGCATCGAGGAACGATATCAGTTCGGCGCGCAGCGGCTCGTCATGGCCGACTGGCAAATGGCGCATCGAATAGCTGCCGTCGGGCTTGAAACCGAAACACTCCGTCACCTGCCGCGTCAAGAGATCGCCCATCACATACTTGCCGCGGGTCGCGACCGTGACGTTGCGCGCCTTGAACGGCGTCAGCCAGTTGGTGTTGATGTGGGCAAGCACACCCGAGGCGGTGCGGAATTGCAGGAGGGCAATGTCCTCGCGCTCGGCGACCGCGCTGGAGAGCTGCGGCTGCACCTCGACGATATCGGACTCGGTGAACCAGCGGATCAGGTCGATATCGTGCACGGCCAGATCGATGACGACGCCGACATTCGACATGCGCGGCGGAAACGGGCCGACGCGGGTGATGCCGATGGAAAGAATGTCTTCGCCCGCGATCGCCTGCTTGATCGCGGCGACCGCCGGGTTGAAGCGCTCGACATGGCCGACCATCAGCGTCACGCCAGCGCGCTGGGCAGCGGTGACGATCTCTTGCCCCTCCTGAACCGATGGTGCAATCGGCTTCTCGACCAGGACGTGGATGTTGCGCGCGATGCAGGCGAGCGCAATCTCGTGATGGAGATGGGTCGGCGCCGCGATCGTGATGGCATCGACGCCTTCGTCAAACAGCTCGTCGAGGCTGGCGAACGCACGGCAGCCGACGAGCGCGATGGCCCGCGCGCGGTGCTCCGGCAACGGGTCGACGATACCGACCAGCGTCACATCAGGCAGACCGGCCAGCACGCGCGCATGGTTGCTGCCCATCACGCCCGCGCCGATGACGCCAACGCGCAGCGCGCGTTTTGCGTCGGCCTGCGCGCCCGATGCGAACCCTTTGGAACTCATGTGATCGACCCCAGAATTTTCGGCGAGCAAACACCCCGGCGGTTCTCTAGCACGCCGTCACAAATGTGGCGAATGCCATCAACCGTTTCCGGACACGTTTTGATTCAAACAATTACATAGTCCTGACGACGACTTAGGCGCCGGAACCGGTAAAACTACCGGTCTGCTCAGGTGCGCCGGTAGTCATCCTCGATGCGGATGATATCGTCCTCGCCGAAATAGCTCCCGGTCTGGACCTCGATCAGTTCGAGCTGGATCTTGCCGGGATTCTCCAGCCGGTGCACCGCCCCGATCGGGATGTAGATCGATTCGTTCTCGTGCACGGTCTTGACCAGTTCGTTGACCGTCACCTGCGCCGTTCCGCGCACCACGATCCAATGCTCGGCGCGATGGTGGTGCTTCTCTGCGAGAGCCGGCCGCCCGGCTTCACGATGATGCGCTTGACCTGGTGACGGTCGCCATTGTCGACCGATTGATAGGATCCCCAGGGCCGGTGCACCCTGATGTGGTCCTCGGTCACTCGCGGCGCCACGGTCTTCAGTTTCGCGACCAGCCGTTTCAGCCCGTTGGCGTCCTTTTGCCTGCTCACCAGCACGGCATCCTGGGTCGCGACCACAACGAGGTCGTCGACGCCTTCCAGCGCGACCAGCGCGCTGTCGGTCGAAACGTTGCAATTGCGGGAATCCTCGAACACCGCCACGCCACGCGCCGCGTTACCATCGCCGTCCTTGCCGGACAATTCCCACACTGCATGCCAGGAGCCGACATCGGACCAGCCGCACGCAACCGGCACGACAGCAGCGCGCGAGGTCTTTTCCATGACCGCGTAATCGATCGAGATCGACTTTGCCGATGCAAAGGCGCCCTCGTCGAGCTTGACGAATCCGATGTCATGGTCTGCTTTCGCCACCGCGTCACTGACCGCCTGCACGCTTTCCGCATCGACGTTGCTGTATTCATCCGACAACACGGCGGCACGGAACATGAAGTTGCCGCTGTTCCAGAGATAACCCGCCTTGACGTAATTAGCCGCAGTCGCCCGGATCCGGCTTCTCGACGAACTTTGCAACGGCGCGGACCTTGCCAGAAATGATCTCGCCGGGGCTGATGTAGCCATATTCGGTGGCGGCACGTTCGGGCTGTACGCCAAACGTCACGATATGCCCGGCTTCGGCCGCAGTCAGCCCCTCACGGCACGCGGCGAGGAAGGCGGGCGTGTCGCGGACCACGTGATCGGCGGCAAGCGCCAGCATGATCGCTTCCTTGTCGCGCATCTGCGCAAAGGCAGCGCCGGCCGCGATCGCAGGCCCGGAATCGCGCCGCATCGGCTCGAGCAGCACGTCGGCCTCCAGGCCGATCTCCGCCAGTTGCTCGAGCACCATGAAGCGATAGGCGTTGTTGGTGATGACGACCGGCCGCTCGAACAGCGCAGAGTCCGAAACTCGCACGAGCGTGTCCTGGAACGTCGAACGCGCCCCGAACAGGGACAGGAACTGCCCGGGATGGACTTCGCGCGATGCAGGCCACAGCCGCGTTCCCGCGCCGCCGCACATGATCAGAGGAATAATTCGTCGGTTCATCGGCGCCTCAAATCCTGTAGAAGTCGCGATACCAGGCGACAAAACCGCGAAGGCCATCCTCTATCGAGGTCTGCGGCCGGAAACCGGTGTCGCGCATCAACTCGGCGACATCGGCAAAGGTCTCTGTCACGTCTCCGGGCTGCATCGGCAACATCTCCCTGACCGCCGCGCGTCCCAGCTCCTGTTCCAGAACTGCTACCACATGGGTCAGTTCTTCCGGATGATTATTGCCGACATTGTAAACCTTTTCCGGCGCGCCGGCGGCCGCGCCGCCGGCGCAGGGCGTCTGGTCCACCAGTCGCAATACGACACGGGTCACGTCGTCGATATGGGTAAAATCTCGCCGCATGTTGCCATGGTTAAAGAGCTTGATCGGGGTGCCCTCAAGGATTGCCCTGGTGAACAGGAAAATCGCCATGTCCGGCCGTCCCCACGGCCCATAGATGGTAAAGAAGCGCAGCCCCGTCACCGGAAGACCGTAGAGATGGCTGTAGGAATGCGCGATCAACTCGTTGGCCTTCTTTGTGGCGGCGTAGAGGCTGATCGGATGGTCGGTCTTGTCGTCCACCGAAAACGGCAGTTTGGTATTAGCGCCGTAGACCGACGACGATGACGCATAGACCAGGTGGCCGCATCCGTGACGCCGGCAACCTTCCAGCAGGTTGACGAATCCCTCCAGATTGGCATCGACATAGGCGTGCGGATGGTCGATCGAATGACGCACGCCAGCCTGCGCCGCGAGATGGACTACTTTTGGAAAGCGGTGTTTTGCAAACAGGCGTTCCATCGAGGCGCGATCGGCGAGATCGATCTGCTCGAACGCGAAACGCGGCTCGCCACGCAGGATGTCCAGGCGAGCTTGCTTCAGCGCCGGATCGTAGTAGCTGTTGAGATTGTCCAGACCGACCACGGTACGGCCTTCGGCCAGCAGCCGTCGGGCGACATGGAAGCCGATGAAACCCGCAGCTCCTGTGACCAATATGGACTGATCAGGCATCATATCCTTTCAGGGCACCTCTCAAGCCTTAAATTTCCTTCCGGGCCTTTATTACCCGCGTTGTCGAGGTCGCCGCAACACTTACCACGCCTGCTATTGCCAGACCGGCCCGAAAACCATACCAAGGCGCCGAATTGCATCGCTTTGCACCCCTCTCAAACCCCGCACGGGCGAGATGCGCCGAATCCTGCTTTCAGCATTGAAGATACTGGTCTCGGCGGCCCTGCTGTATTTCTCGCTGCGCAACGTCGATCTCGCCGAGCTTGCCTCGCGCCTCGATGTTTCCAGCCTGGGCTGGATCGGGCTCGCGATCGCCGTCACCTTCCTGCAGATTTTCGTCGGCGTCTTGCGATGGCGCGAGATCAGCGCGGAGTGCGGCGCGCCGCTGCCGACCAGGCAGGCGATGCGCTTCAACGTGATCGGAACCTTCTTCAACCAGACGCTGCCGTCCTCGATTGGCGGTGACGCCGTGCGGCTGTGGCTCGTCGCGCGCAACGGCGCCGGATGGCGGGCCGCCACCTATTCCATCTTCGTCGACCGCGCCATTGGCCTGATCGCGCTCGCCGTCGTTATCGTCGCCAGCCTGCCCTGGAGCTACCGGCTGATTAGCGATCCACACGGCAGGTCGGCCCTACTGGTGGTCGATTTCGCAGCACTTGCCGGAGGCCTCGGGTTTCTGGTGCTCGGCAGGTTGCCCTGGCCGTGGCTGAAGCACTGGTGGGGAACCCATCACATCCACGCCTGTTCGGTAATCGCCAACCGCGTGCTGTTCAGCCGCGCTCACGGCCCGAAAGTCGCCGTGCTGTCGCTGCTCGTGCACGTGCTCGCCGTCGTCATCGCCTGGTGCGTGGTGCAATCGATCGCAGCGCCCGTGCTGTTCGGCCAGATTTTCCAGCTAGTCCCGCCGGTGATGCTGATCACCATGCTGCCGATCTCGATTGCGGGCTGGGGCGTCCGCGAGGCCACGATGGGACTGGCATTCGGATATGCCGGGCTGATGGCCAATGAAGGCGTCAACGTCTCGTTGTTGTTCGGCGCGGTATTCTTCATCGTCGGCGCGATCGGCGGCCTGGTCTGGATTTTCAGCGCCGAGAAGGCAGCACAGGGCGCTGTGTCGATCGAGGTTTCCAAGTAATCTCCACAAGAATCTTCGCAAGCAACCTTCAATTGATTTTTCCGCGTCGGATAGAATGGCCAATTCGCAATTACTGCTGTCGTTTGCCACTGCAGCTGCGGCGGCGCTGTTGTCGGGCCTCGTCACACGGGCAATCAGGCCGCTGCTCCTGCGAGTAGCACTCGCAAAGCCGAATGCGAGGTCTTCCCACCGCATCCCGACGCCGCAGGGCGCGGGCATCGCGGTCGTAGCGGCCACGCTGATCGCCGCCGCGGCGGCAATCGTGTTTGCCGGCACGGCCGATATGAGAATTCCCATCGCAGTTTTCGGCGCGACGCTGTTTATCGCGGCCGTGGGCCTTGCCGACGACGTCAATTCGCTTCCGGTGTTGCCGCGGCTGCTGCTGCAGGGCGCGGCCGTCGCGGCGGTCATCCTTGCCGCACCGGAAAATCTCCGGATCGTTCCGGCCTGCCCGCTCTGGCTCGAACGCGGCCTGCTGTTGCTGGCGGGGCTGTGGTTCGTGAACCTGGTCAACTTCATGGACGGACTGGACTTGATGACGGCGGCCGAGATTGTCCCGATCACCGGCGCCGTCGTTCTGCTTGGCTGGTTCGGCGAACTCCCGGCATCGACAACCCTCGCCGCTGCGGCGCTGTTCGGCGCGATGCTCGGTTTCGCGCCTTTCAACCGGCCGGTGGCGAAGATCTTTCTCGGCGATGTCGGAAGCCTGCCGATTGGCCTGTTGGTCGGCTGGTGCTTGCTGCAGCTCGCCTGGCATCAGCAATTTGCCGCCGCCCTGCTGCTGCCCCTCTATTATCTGGCCGATGCGACCGTCACCCTGTTGCGGCGGATAGCGAGGGGCGAGCCGTTCTGGGCGGCGCATCGTACGCACTTCTATCAGCGCGCCACCGACAACGGCTTTTCCGTCTGGCGCGTGGTGAGCGAGGTATTTGCGCTCAATATCGTGCTTGCCGCACTGGCGCTCGGCTCGGTGATGACCTCGTCGGCGGCAATCAAAACCCTGCTGCTCATCGCCGGAGCCATCGCCACGGCGTCGTTGATGTACCGCTTCTCGTATAGGAAATCCTCCTTCGGCTAATCCGGCTTTTTCTGCGAGAGCTCGCGGATCAGCCTGCAGTAGTCGGCCATGGCTATCTTGAAATCGAAGCGCCTGGAGATTTCGGTCGCGCGTTCGGCCCTTCCTGGGTCATTGGAACTCGCAGCCCGACCAACCGCCTTTGCCAGTTCATCGGCTTTGCCGGGAGCAACGACCCAGCCTACATCATGCTCGATAACCGTCAGCGCCGCCTCGGCGTTGGGCTCGGAAACCAGGATCACCGGCCGGCCGATCGCCAGCAGATTGTAGAACCGGCTCGGGACCGATACGCCGGCGACGTTCTTGCGATAAGGAATGATCCAGACGTCCGCGGCCGAAAGGAACGCTTCGAGTTGTTCGTCCTCGACGCGGTCGACCAACGTGACGTTTGGAAGCCCGGCCCCGGATTGCATTTCCCTCAACTGATCGAACCCCACTCCCCAGCCCGACAGCAGGAAGTGAATATCCGTGTTGTCACGCAACAACTGCGCCGCCTCGAATACGATGACGGGATCATGGGTAAAGCCGAGATTGCCCGATAGCCCGACCACGAAACGGGCCGAAAGCGGACGGCGATACGGATTATCCGGGGCGATCGCGCGAACGCCGGGCACAAGCGTCGCCCAATTGGGAATGAAACGGATCTTGTCCCGGGTCATTCCGCCATAGCGCAACAACAGCTTTTCAGTGTCCCGGCCGATAATGACGACGGCGTCGAGCGCGCGAAACATCAGCGCGTTCATGGCACGCATCGCTTTCGCCAGCATCGACTGGGGCTTCAGCATGCCGGCCATGATGAGAACGTCGGGATAAAGATCGTGCATGATCAGCACCGACTTCGCGCCCTTCAATTTCGCGGCGACAGCGAATGCATAAGGAAGCATGAAGGGTGCGGGAACCGTAAGCGCGACGTCGCCGCGCCGCAACTTCACCAATAACACGGCAAACATCCGGGCCGTGAACAGCAATTCGGCCAAAGCGCGCTTGAACAGCGCCGCCTTGCCGGGCATCCAGTTCCTGACTTCAACGACATCAGGCTTGCCCGCCGGCGCAGACGCGGTGGAACCCGCCGTTCCCGAGAGCACCAGCACTTCGGCTTCCTGCGCCACGCTGTCCGAAATCGCGGCCATGATCGCAGCCGTCGTGCTCGGATCCGGCGTATAATGCTGGCTGACAACCACGACTTTTCCGGACTTCTGCATCATGGCTTTCGAAGCGGCTCGCATGGCCTTAAGGCGGACTGCATGTTCGAGCGAAGCGGAGAGCGAGAAAAAGATCAGGCGGCGTTCGACCCGAATTCCGGCACCGCATCCTTGAGCACCGCGCGGATGGTGGAACGCTCATCCTTCGCAATCGCCTCCTCCAGCGCCGCGAGCCATTTACGCAAGGTCTGCATCGGCGGCTCGTTCGGCTTTGCCGCCATGATGCCGGCCACCCCGATCTCCACGGTCGGCTCCTCGCTCGCAAACAGGATTTCGTTCAGCCGCTCGCCCGGCCGCATGCCGGTGAACACTACTTCGATATCGATGCCGGGCTCCAGACCGGACAGACGGATCATTCGCTCCGCAAGTTCCACGATCTTGACCGGCTGTCCCATGTTGAGGACGTAGACCGAGACATCGGGCCGCGCCGGCGTCAGCGCGTGCGTGGCCGCCGTAAGCACCAGGTCGCAGGCTTCACGGATCGTCATGAAATACCTGACCATGTCCGGATGCGTGACCGTGACCGGGCCACCGGCCTCGATCTGCGCCTTGAACTTCGGCACCACCGACCCATTCGACGCCAGCACATTGCCGAAGCGAACGGAGATCAGGCGCATGTGTGGCTTGCCAAGTGACTGCGTCATCAGGTCATGGTCGAGGGCCTGGCAATACATCTCGGCGAAACGCTTGGTCAGACCAAGCATCGAGACCGGCTCGATCGCCTTGTCGGTTGAAATCATCACCATGGCTTCGGCGCCCGCCGCCAGCGCCGCATCGGCAACGTTGACCGAGCCGAAGATGTTGGTCTTGACGCCCTCGCTCCAATCGCGCTCGAGGATCGGAACGTGCTTCAGCGCGGCGGCATGAAACACGATGTCGGGCTTGAAATCGCCCATCAGGCTCATCATCCGCTCGCGATCGCGGATATCAGCAATGCGGCCTTCAATGACGGCGCCGGTCACGCGTTCGGCCAGTGCCTCCGTCACCGCGTAAAGCGCCGGTTCCGAATTCTCGATCACCAGCAACCGCGAGGCGCCGAACGTCGCGACGCGGTCGCAAATTTCCGACCCAATCGAGCCCCCGCCCCCGGTCACAATGACAGCCTTGCCCTTCACCAGCGCCTCGAGGCGCGCGTAGTCGATCTTCTCGCTCGGGCGCAGCAGCAGGTCTTCGACAGCGACGTTGGTCAACCTCGGCACGTCGCCGCTTTCGAGCGATGGCAGGCGGCTGACGAACAGGCCAAGCCGCTTCGCGCGCATCATAACGGCTTCTGGATGGGCCTCGGGTTCGAATGCTGATGGCGTCATGACGAGCCGCGAAATCGGTTTGCCGCGCGTCACATAATCGCGGATGACATCCTCGACATCGTCGATCCCGCCGAGCACCGGGACGTTGCGGATCGACTGCCCGCGATCGGCGGCCGATGGCGACAGCACGCCGACGGGCCAGAGGTGCTTGACGGCGCCGCTCTCGATCCCGCGGAGCAGCACCTCGGCATCGGCGGCGCGGCCGATCAACAGGGTCGATGACGCGCCTTCGGTCCGGGCATGGCGGCGGACGCGTGAATACCGGAAATAGCGGTAGCCGAAACGGAGCGCGCTCAGCGCGAACACCTGGAGAAACCAGTAGAGAACGATGGTGACGCGGCCGAACAAGACCGGCGCCTTGCCGTTCGCTCCGAAAATGAAAGCATAGTCCAGCACGATGAGCGCGACCGTCAGGACGGTCGCCGCGCGCAGGATGTTCAATGCATCCGGCAGCGATATGAAACGCCATTTCGTCGTCGTCAGGTTGAAAACGTAGCAGATGACCACGCTGAAGATGACGAAAAACGGCAGGACGCGCAGCAGCAGCGGCAGGCGGGCGAAGAATGCCTCGCTTCCCTCGAAGCGCAGGTAGAAGCTGGCCAGCAATGCAAAGGCGGTCGCCAGCGCGTCATGCGCTGCGATCAGGTAATTGCGACGGGTGAGTTGCGAAAGAGGCGTCATTCCAAAGGCCGGCAGCGGACAATACAGGGACTCGATGGGCATCCCGCGCCCGCTGATATCTTATCTGCGGCGTGCATGCCAGCGATCATGACCGAACAATTCCGGATGGTTCCCCGGCCGCGCCGCGGGCTCTCGCTTGCAGCACCATGCCGCCGGCGACGCCGACGCCGAGCACGTACATCCATCCTTCATGGAAATCGAAGATGTGCGAATTGAACAGCGAGGTGAAGATATTCTGCACGACGACCAATAGTCCGATCCAGGCGACCAGCCCCTCGCCACGAAACAGCAGCAGATGCACCAGCCACATCGCGTAAAGCAGGATGACCCCAATAGTACCCCACTGCACGGCAACGTTCAACGTCTGGTTGTGTGGATTGCCGATGATCTGACGGGTGGCGCTGTCGGTATTGCCGGTGGCTGCCCGCTCGAATAATCCGCGAGTCGAACCTGTGCCGTGTCCGACGACGGGCGCCTCGGCAAAGAACCCCAGCGATTTCTTCCAGAACTCAAGCCTCACTCCAATCGACGTCGCAACATTTCCCGTCTTGTAGCGCTGATAGTCTGTGAGGAAGGCATCCGTCTTCTGCTGCAATTGCGGCGACGCCGCCCAGGCCAATCCCGCCATGACGACCAATGCACCGAAGATCATCAGGCTGGTTCGCCATTTCAGGTGCAGCAGCGCAAATACCGCAAGCATGATCGGCATCGTGACCATCGCGGTGCGCGAAACGATCACGAACACCATATTGATGGCGAAGCCGAGCGAGATTGCGACCAGCACCAGCGCAGGCCACGTCCTGTTCGCCCGCAGCAGACTGATGATCGGATAGGCCAGCGCCACTGCACACAGCGCAAACTCCTGGCTCTGCGCGATGTAATTCTTGACAAAGATGCCGCGCCCCCCCGGTTCGCCCGGAGCCTTGAGCGACAGGCTGGGATCGATCGCAACAATCCAGGACATCAGCATCAGCAGGGTGCACGACACCAGGAATGCGACGAAGACCCACATCCCGCGGTTCGACCGTTCGAAATGATAGAACAGCACCGGCAGCACCAGCAGCTTGACGGTGGGGTTGATGGCGAAAAGCCGCGCACCCCATGCCGCGTCCGACCAGAGCGTGCCGATCACCGCCAGGCCGACCAGCGAGAGCGGCAAATAGCAGATGGGTTGTTTCAGCAATCGGGCGTAAGCGCCCCAATCCATCACCCACGCCACCGCAACGAGCCAGCACGCCACGAAGATGGCCACCAGCGACGTGGACCAGGGCAGCGTGAGCGCGGCCAGAACTGCGAAGACATCCGCAGCCGTCATCCACCGCTCCCTGTCCCGCCAATACCGGCGCACCAGGGACATCGGCGGATCTGCGATACTTGCGTTCACGCCTTGCCTCCCCGCGCACGGTCGACCAGCGACGTCGTGCTGTGTCCCGGCAGAATATCGACCAGCACGACCTCGCCGCCGGTAGCCTCGACGATCTCGTGGCCGACGACCTGTTCACGGGTGTAGTCGCCGCCCTTGACCAGCACGATCGGCCTGACCCGGGTGATCAGGTCGATCGGCGTGTCCTCCTCGAAGATGGCGACGAGATCGACCGCCTCCAGCGCCGCCAGCACCTCGGCCCGCGCCCGGTCGTCCTGCACCGGGCGCCCCTCGCCCTTCAGCCGCTTCACCGAGGCATCGCTGTTGAGGCCGACGACCAGGCGGTCGCAGGCGCCACGCGCGGCTGTCAGCACCTTGACGTGACCGGGATGCAGGATGTCGAAGCAGCCATTGGTAAAGCCGATACGCAGTCCCTGCCGGCGCCACTCCGCCAGATGCGTGGCGAGGTCGCCGCCCGCCGTCACGATTTTTTCCTCGGCCGCCAGCGACGCATGCGGCAGGATTTTTCGTCGCAACTCGCCAGATGTGACCGTGGCCGTGCCTTTCTTGCCGACCGTGACCGCGGCCGCCGCATTCGCCATCCGCAGCGCCGTCTCCCAATCGGCCCTGGCCGCCAGCGTCACCGCCAGCACGGCGGCTACCGTGTCGCCCGCGCCCGAGACGTCGCGCACCTTGACCGGAAGCGCCGGCACGTGGATCGACGCACCTCCGCGAACCACCAGCGTCATGCCGTGTTCGCTCTGCGTTACCAGCATGGCCTCGCAGTCGGCGAGATACATGGCGTCCTGCGCGGCGTCGGCAATGGTCTGCTCGGTATCGGCGCGGCTTCGGGTGGCCTCCGCGAACTCCTTGCGATTGGGCGTCAGCAGCGTCGCGCCGCGGTAGATCGCGAAATTGGCGCTCTTCGGATCGACGATCACGCGCTTGCCGAGCTTTCGCGCGGCATCGATGACGTTGCGGATCACCCGCGCCGTCAGCACGCCCTTGGCATAATCGGACAGCAGCACGATATCGGCGCGCTCGATTTGCGGCAGAATCGCGTCGATCAGTTGCTGCTCGGTCGCGGACGAGGCCGGCAGGGCCAACTCCCAATCCGCGCGCAGCATATGGGTCGAAAAATGCTCGGAGACGAAGCGCACCTTGCGCGTCGTCGGACGGCTCGCATCGGAAACCAGCACGGCCTCGATCAGGCTTTCCTGCGACAGCTCTGCCTTCAATTTGGCGCCCGCATCGTCCTCGCCGACCAGACCGGCAAAGATGCAGCGTGCGCCGAGCGAAGCGATGTTGCGCGCCACATTGCCGGCACCGCCGACATTGGTCTCGCTGCGCTGGACGGCAATCACGGGCGCCGGCGCCTCCGGCGAGATACGCGACACCTCGCCATAGACGAACTCGTCAAGCATGAGATCGCCGACGCAGAGTACGGTCTGGCTGCGGATCAGCTTGGCTGAGGGCTTCAAAATCGAACATCTTTTTACCTGCAGCCCGTCAGCGATAACGATCAGGACGGTCGAGAAAACCCTTTACGTAGGCATCGACTGCGTCCTCCAGCGCGGTGAAGCCGCCATTATAGCCGGCGCGCTGCAGCCGATCGACGTCGCCCTGGGTGAAGTATTGATAGCTGCTGCGAATCTGCTCGGGCATGTCGATGTACTGGATATTCGGCTTTGCGCCGAGCGCGGCATAGGCTGCCAGCATCAGGTCGCGAAAGCTGCGCGCGGTGCCGGTGCCGACATTGAACAGCCCGCTGATGCCGGGCGCAGCCAGCAGCCACATCGTCACCCGAACGACGTCGTCGACATAGATGAAATCGCGACGCTGGTCGCCGTCGGCGATCCCTTCACGGTGGGACTTGAACAACTGCACCGGTCGCCCGGCCCTGATGTCGTCGAAGCGCCGCGCCAGCACGCTCATCATCGTGCCCTTGTGATACTCATTGGGACCAAACACGTTGAAGAACTTCAGCCCGGCCCATTGCGGCGGCAGGCGTTCGCCGCGCGCGGCGCGTTCGGCCACCACCATGTCGAACAGATGCTTGCTCCAGCCGTAGAGATTCATCGGCCGCAGCTTCTTCAGGGCGTCCATCGATTGGTCGTCGCCAAATCCCTGCCCGCCATCGCCGTAGGTCGCCGCGGAGGACGCATAGATCAGCGGCGTGGCATTCGCCGTGCACCAGTCGAGCAGCCGCATCGAAAGGCGAAAATTGGTTTCGATCACGAGGTCGCCATCGGTCGCGGTGGTCTCGGAGATGGCACCGAGATGGATGACAGCCTCGAGCTGGCGGCCCTTCAGCCAGTCCATCAGTTCGGCCGGCGGCACGAAATCGGCAAGCTGACGCTTGGCCAGATTGCGCCATTTGCCGTCATGGCCGAGCACGTCGCACACCGCCACGTCCCGGCCGGCGTCATTCAACGCGGCCACGACGTTCGATCCGATAAAACCGGCACCCCCGGTCACCAGCAACATGCCGTCCCCTGCCAAGATTGTTCAAGGCCAGCTTTGCCCCAGTCCCGCGTGGCAGGCAACTTGGCTTCTTCGTCTTTATTGCGTCACTTTACCTGCCGGGGCGGAGCGGTTACCGACGGTGCCGGAATCGCCGGCCAAGACCGATCAAGATATGAACTTTAATTCACTAGATGGGATAGTGATGGAGGATGCCACCGACACCCGGCCGATCCTGATCGTGCCCTATATGTGGATCGGCGATTTCGTCCGCGGCCATACGGTGGTGCGGGTCCTGAAGCAGCGCTGGCCGAACCGGCCGGTCGATCTGCTGGTGACGCCACTCTGCGCACCCCTGGTCGATTACATGCCGGGCGTCCGGGCCGGGATCGTCTGGGACCTGCCCCGCGGGCGGCTTGCGGTGGCCAAGCAGTGGCGTCTGGCGGCCCAACTGCGCTCCCAGGGTTACGGAACCGCGCTCGTCCTGCCCCGCACCTGGAAGGCGGCGATCGCCCCCGCGCTGGCCGGGATCCCCGAACGGGTGGGCTTTTTCGGCGAAGCACGATTCGGGTTGATCAACCGGATGCGCTGGGGCGAGAAGGCCCTGCCGCGCTTCATCGACAAGAATGCCGCGCTGGCCCTGCCCGCTGGGGCAGCTTTGCCGCCGGAATGGCCTGTGCCGCAGCTTGTCGTCCCGCATGAGGAAACCGCGCGCTGGCGGCAGGCCAACGGCCTCGGCACCGCGCCTGCGGTGGCGCTGGCGCCGGGCTCCGTCGGCGCATCCAAGCGATGGACCTATTATCCGCAAGCCGCACGGCTCTTGATTGAACGCGGCCTCGATGTCTGGGTGGTCGGCGGTCCCGGCGAAAAGGCGCTGGCGCAGGATATCGTCACCGCCGGCGGCGGCAAAGTCCGGGACCTCACCGGGTCAGATCTGCGCAACGGCATTCTGGCGATGGCGGCCGCCGGCGTCGCCATCTCGAACGATTCCGGGCTGATGCACATCGCCGCCGCGATCGGCACGCCAACCATGGGCATTTTCGGGCCGACCAGTCCCTATCTCTGGGCGCCGCTGAACGGTCTTGCAGCGACGGTGCTTCGGACAAAGACGCAGCTCGCCTGCCAGCCTTGCCAGCGCACCGTCTGCACCATGAACGACCATCGCTGCATGCGCGACATCGACGCCCCCTACGTCGCCGAGATCGCGCAGCGCCTGCTGGTGACTCACCCTAAGGTTCGATAGACCGCAGCAATCGCGTTCGCTTCCGCATCGAGACTGAATTTCTGCAGCACACGCTCCCGCGCGCGCACGCCCATCGCGTTTGCCGATGCCGGATCGCGCATCAGCGGCTCCAGCGCCGCGACCAGCGCCGCGACGTCACCCGGCGGCGTCAGCACGCCGGTCACGCCATCCTCGACCACGAATTCGGCAGCGCCTGCGTGACGCCACCAGCGCCGCACCCGACGACATCGCCTCGATCAGCGTCAGGCCAAAGCCTTCGTTGCGCGAGGTGAAGGCGTAGATCGTCAGCCGCTGATACCAGCGCTGCACTTCCTCGATTCCAAGCTCATCCGTGATGACGATGCGCGCCTGCAGTCCGCTGTCTTCGATCCGTTGTTTCAAGCCGTTCGCAAAGCCCTGCTGCTCGGGCACGACAGCGCCGACGATGACCGCGCTGAAATCGGGATAGCGCGGCAGCAGCCGGCACATCGCCTCGACGAAGACATCCGTGCCCTTTTGCGCGCGGACCCGTCCGAAGCAGCCGATCGCATAACGTCCCGGCAATTTCGATTCGGCAAATGCCGCCGCGCGATCGGGGGCGGCGCATAGCGCTCAGTGTCGACGCCATGCATCACCACAATTGCCTCGCGCTTGAGAAACGAGGCTGACAATTCGGAGGTGGCGATGATCGCGTCCATCTGCCGGATCAGCCAGCGCGTCAGCCAGGTGTGATGCCGTTGCGCGGCGGACGTGAATACGAGCTTCAGCGGCCAGCCGAGCGCGCGCAGCAAGAGGCCGGCAATCATCTCGTCATTGCGCCGCGCGTGCCAGATCAGCGGAGTGCGGCGCCGCCAGAGCTTCAACAGATCCGCAAAACCCATCCTCGCGATGCCGTCGGGCGCGTGGGGCCCGAGCCATGCCGCCCGGTACATTTGGGCAAGCTTCGGCGCCACCATCCGATTGGTTGCAGTGACGCCCGAATAGCGCCTGTGCAGATTCGGCACGATCAGTTGCAGATCACTTGAGGAATTGTTCTCGATCGGCACGCCCGGCTCCGTTTCGGAAACGTCCTATACGCAACATTAAGCATAGTGGCCAGTTCAGTTGCGGCGAAACCCCCTCTTCACCGCGTCCCGACTAGCATGCTCGCAATAAACGGGAGAGTTGAACTCATGACTGTGCTTGTCACCGGTGGCGCCGGCTATATCGGAAGTCACATGGTTCACGCGCTGGTGGAAGCCCGCGAAAGCGTCGTCGTGATCGACAACCTGTCTACCGGCTTTTCCACCTTCTTGCCCGAAGGCGTGCCGCTGTTCATCGGCGATGCCGGCGACGAAAACCTCGTCGAGGGCGTGATCGCCCAGCACGGCATCGAGAGCATCATCCACTTCGCCGGCTCGATCGTGGTCCCGGACTCGATGCGCGATCCGCTCGGCTATTACCGCAACAACACCATGACGACGCGCAGCCTGCTCAACACTGCGGTCAAGGGCGGCGTCAAGCGCTTCATCTTTTCATCGACGGCCGCCGTCTACGGCAATCCGGAGCAGGTGCCGGTGCCGGAACATGCGCCGACCCGGCCGATGTCGCCCTACGGCTCCTCAAGCTCATGACCGAAATCATGCTGCATGACACAGCCGACGCGCACGACATGACGTATGTCGTGCTGCGCTACTTCAATGTCGCAGGCGCCGATCCATTCGGACGCGTCGGCCTCGCCACCGTTGGTGCTACGCATCTGCTCAAGATTGCGGTCGAGGCCGCCACCGGACAACGCGCCAAGGTCGACGTGTTCGGGACTGATTATCCGACGCGGGACGGCAGTTGCATCCGCGACTTCATCCACGTCTCTGACCTCGCGCAGGCGCATCGCGCCGCGCTGT
Organism: Bradyrhizobium sp. TZ2; assembly: GCA_043099345.1. GTDB lineage: Bacteria > Pseudomonadota > Alphaproteobacteria > Rhizobiales > Xanthobacteraceae > Bradyrhizobium. The sequence continues at coordinate 6,855,930 of CP170752.1, forward strand.
CGTACCTGCGCGGCGGCGGAAGCTCGGTCACGCTGAACTGTGGCTACGGCCGCGGCTACTCGGTGCTGGAAACCCTGGAGGCGGTCCGCCGTGTCTCGTCGAGCAATTTTGCAGTTCAATACGCGCCGCGCCGCCCTGGCGACATCATGACCATGGTCGCCGACACCAGCCGCATCCGTTCGACGCTGGACTGGAAGCCGCGATATGACGATCTCGATACCATCGCTGCCCACGCGCTGATCTGGGAAGAGAAGCTGTTCCGCGAACGCGGCGGCCTTCCGCAGCAGGCGCAATCGGCGTGAAATCAGGCACTTATTTGGCTTGAAAAACCCTGCTTTAGCAGGCAAGGAGGCATCGCAGCAGCCCTGACGCGCGGCCCATCGAGGCCAGCGGCGTCAATGGAACGCGGATGACCGAACTTCCAAGAGAAAATCCGAGAAAAATCACGGACGACCCCTATGGCGCGGCGATCCTGATTCGCCGCCTCGTCGCCGAACAGGGGCTCGCCTACTGGCGGCGCTACTTGCTCGCCTTCCTGCTGATGGGGCTTGCGGCGGCGACTACCGCCGGTTCCGCCTACCTGCTCGGCGAGGTCATCAACAAGGCCTATGTCGACAAAGATGTGCGCGGCATCGCGATCCTGTCGCTGGTCACCATCGTCATCTTCACCATCAAGGGCGCGGCGACCTACGGCCACACCGTGATGCTGTCGCAGATCGGCAACGCGATCCTCGCCAACAACCAGCGCCGTCTGTTCGCCAAGCTGATGAGCGAAAACATCGCGTTCTTCTCCGAGCGGCATTCGTCGGAATTTCTGGCGCGGCTGACCGCGGGCGCCACCGCGGTGACGCAGGTTCTCAATCTCCTGATCAACGCCATCGGACGCGATCTGCTGTCGCTGATCGCGCTGGTCATCGTGATGGTGATGACCGACCCGCTGATGGCGCTGCTCGGCTTTGCGGTGGCGCCGCCGGCGATGATCGTGCTGCGCAAGCTGGTGAAGCGCATCAAGGGCCTGGCGCATAACCAGTTCTCCGGCACCGCCGACATCATGGAGACGATGCAGGAATCCCTGCAGGGCATCCGCACGGTCAAGGCCTTCACGCTCGAACAGGCGATGCGTGAGCGCATCGACGCCAGCATTAACGCGGTCGAACGCAACGCCAACAAGATGGCGCGCGTTTCCAACCGCTCCAGCCCGCTGATGGAAACGCTCGGCGGTTTTGCGATCGCAGGTGGGTTGATGTATGGCGGTTATCGCGTCGTCGCGATGGGCGCTTCGCCCGGGCAGTTCTTCTCGTTCCTGACTGCGTTCCTGCTGGCCTATGAGCCGGCCAAGCGGCTGGCGCGGCTCAATATCGAGCTTAACAGCAACCTGATCGGCGCGCGCAAGCTGCTGGAAATTGTCGACAGCCCGCCGAGCGAACCAGACGACAGCGACAAGCCGGCCTTGAAACTCAGCGATGCCCGCGTTGAGTTCCGCGAAGTCACCTTCGGCTATCGGCCAAACGAGCCAGTGCTGCGTCGCATGAGTTTTGTCGCCGAACCCGGCAAGACCACCGCGCTGGTGGGCCCGTCCGGCGGCGGCAAGTCGACCGTGCTGGCGCTGTTGCTGCGGCTCTACGAGGTCAACGACGGCGCGATCCTGATCGACGGCCAGGCGATCTCGAGCGTCTCGCGGCATTCGCTGCGCGCGCAGACCGGTTATGTTGGACAGGATGTCTATCTGTTCCGCGACACCATCGGCGCCAACATTGCATTTGGCAAAGTCGGCGCCAGCCAGGACGAGATCGTCGCCGCGGCGAAAGCGGCATGCGCGCACGACTTCATCATGGGCTTTCCGCTAGGTTACGACACCCCGGTCGGCGAGCACGGCACGCAGCTATCCGGTGGCCAGCGCCAGCGCATCGCAGTCGCCCGGGCGCTGGTCAAGAATGCGCCGATCATCCTGCTGGATGAAGCCACTGCGGCGCTCGATTCCGGAATCCGAAAAGGCCGTGCAGGAGGCGATCGAACATCTCTGCCAGAACCGCACCACCATCGTCATCGCCCACCGCCTGCACACCGTCATGCACGCCGACGCCATCCTGGTGGTCGAGGCCGGCGAGATCGTCGAGCGCGGCCAGCATGACGATTTGCTGCGCCGCGGCGGGCGGTACGCCTCGTTCTTCCGCCTGCAGCAGCGCGACGCAGCTACTCCCAGTCTGGCGCCGATCAGCGCAACCGCGTAAGGCTACGCACCGTTTCCAACCTAACCACCGAGACCTTTCATGAACGCAGCCTCCTACGTCATTCCCGCGCCCCCGCAGCCCGCGCTTCCCGTCGTCGGCGAAGGCAAATCCTACCCGGTTCGCCGCATCTGGTGCGTCGGGCGCAATTATCTTGAGCACATCCGCGAGATGGGCAATGACGAGCGCGCGCCGCCGTTCTTCTTCGCCAAGCACGCCGACATGCTGGTGCCCGATGGCGCCACGATCCCCTACCCGCCGCTGACCAAGGATCTGCATCACGAGGTCGAACTGATCGTCGCCATGAAGAGCGGCGGCCTCAACATTCCCACTGAGAAGGCGCTCGACCATGTCTACGGCTATGCGGTCGGCATCGATCTCACCCGCCGCGACCTGCAGATCGCTTCGCGCAAGAAGGAACGGCCGTGGGAAGTCGGCAAGTCGTTCGACTATTCCGCGCCCTGCTCGGCGTTGCAGCCAGCCGCCAAGATCGGCCATCCGGCAACAGGCAAGATCTGGCTGACGGTGAACGGCAAGGAAACCCAGAAGGGCGACCTCTCGGAGCTGATCTGGAGCGTGCCCGAAATCATCTGGCAGCTCTCGCAGCAGGTTAAGCTCGCCGCCGGCGACATCATCATGACGGGAACGCCGGCCGGCGTCTCCCAGCTCAACCCCGGCGACAAGATCGAATGCGGCGTCGACGGCGTCGGCACGCTGAAGGTTGCGATCGGCAAGCCGGAATAGAGCGGTCGCCGAAGAAGACTTCCACCAGACCCAAAGCCCCGGATCCGCTCCGGGGCTTTTTTTATGGGCGTATTGAATGGGCGCTCGGCGAAGCGGCCTACGGACGACCGCGGTCCATCACGGTTCCGCCCGCGGCAGGAACCGTGTGAGTTCGCCCACTGCATCAAACACAGTAAAAAATGCGGCATCAGTCTCTCCGATGGAACGGGTGCTTGGTGCCATCGTTTTAACCCCGAGCTGATCGGCTGTTCGACATGCCGATTTGCTCATGCGCGTGCAACGGGCCGGCCGCAGTGATCGCGCGTGCCGGCAGTTGTCATGTCTTCGGCCTCGCACCGGTAAGTGGGGCCATTTGAGACCACGCGGCTCGAGCGGCAGCGTCATCAAGAAGGTCGCTAAGCGCTGCGTTCGATCGTCGAACCAACGAGCGATGAGCCGTCGGATGGTGGCCGCGAACCATTGGAGGAAATCGTGATGGAAAGCAAAATCGTGAAACGTAAACTTCTGTTGAGTACCGCAGCGCTGTTGGCCGGCGTCAGCCTGGCGACAGCGCAAGGTATGCGCGAGGGCGGAAGCGCAGGCGGCGGAATGGGCGGAGCCGGCATGGGCGGAGCCGGTGAACGCGGCATGTCGTCAGGCGCGTCCCAGGGTCGCTCCTCGGGAGCACAGATGTCTCCGCGTTCGGAATCTTCGCGTGGTGGCGAGGCCCTGCGCGGCGAGACGCGCGGACAAGGCGGGCTCAGAGAGGGCGGCCGGGCAGAAGGTCCGCGGCAAATCGACCGAAGCGAGGCTCAGCGCGGCAAGGGCGAGGCCCAGCGCGGCAAGGAAATGGAAGGCCGGACGACAGGACAGGCCGCGAGAGATGGTGCTCGGGGCGAAGACAGGACTGAGCGACAGGTCGATCGGAGCCGCAAGTCTGAGCGCGACCAGGTCCAGAAAGATCAAGTTCAGAAAGATCAAGTTCAGAAAGATCAAGTCCAGAGAGATCAAGACCGGAGAGATCAGGCCCAGAAAGATAGAGATAAAGGCCAGAGAGATCAGGCGCAGAGAGACCGGGCTCAACGAGACCAGACCCTAGGTCAGGGTCGGCGCGACACCGAACAGCCTCGCCGTTCTGAAGGCGGGCGCCAGGAAGAGCAGCGGCAGACAGGCACTCAGGCACCTCGGGATCAGCAGCAGCGGGATCGGGCCGGCGCCGCCACGCAGGGCCAAAGCACGACGGGCGCGGCAACACAGAGCCGGACCGGCGATGCGGCAACCCAACCTGGTGCGGCTGCACAAACCGAGACCAGACTGAATGCGCAGCAGCAGACCACGATTCGACAGTCAGTGCTGTCAGCCCGCAACACGCCGCGCGTCAACGTCAACAGCGTCAACTTCGCGGTCAACCGCGGCGTAGTCGTGCCACCGCGCGTGAACTTCGTGTCCGTCAGAACCTTCCCCTCATTGATCGAAGTCTTCCCGCAATACCGCGATTACAGCTTCTTCGTCGTGGAGGATGAAATCGTATTTGTGGATCGAGAGCGCCGGGTCGTCGATGTCGTACCGGCCGGACCGCGAAGGCACTTCAGCCGTTCCAGCACGGGCGGTCGCGGTGGCGGCAGCGTCGCGGCCGGTGGCGGCAGCGTCGCGGCGCTTGATCTCAGTGAGGCGGAGATCCGCGAGGTGGAGCTCGTGCTCATCGAGCGAGGCCTGCTGACCGGTGAAGCCGACGGCGTGTTCGATGATCGGACGCGGGAAGCGCTGATCACCTTCCAGCGGCAGGAGGGCATCGAGACATCAGGCAGTATCGATACCCGCACCGTCGCTACGCTGGGACTGTCGAACAAGATCGGTCAGCAGCGAACTGGCCAGAGCACGACCGAAGGTCAGTCGTCCACCGCTGGACAGGGCCAGGGCCAGACCGGTGACCAGCAGCAGCAGGACCAGACGACGGGCCAGGCTACTGGTCAACCCCAGGGACAGCGGCAGCAGAACACGACCGGACAGGCCGCTCCGCAAAATCAATCCCAGGATCAGTCCACGGTCGGACAAGGCCGCAATCCGCCCGCGGCCAATCAGAACACGCAGTCCGGTCAGGGCAGCGGCGCAGCACCCTCGACGAGGGGTCAAGGCAACATGCAACCGCCGGCTCAAAACCCCGGTCGGAATCCGGGCAGCAGGTAACAAATAACAAAGACGCAAAATCCCAGAGCCCCGCTTCGGCGGGGCTCTTTCTTTGGATTTACGCCGCAGCTCGCGCCCGATAACGCGCTGCCGGGACGCTGAGCGAGAGATTCGGCATCAGCTTCTGGCGAGCTGTCTCATAGGCGTGCCAGTCGGCGATGTCGGGCAGCGAGGGAATGGTGACGAGCTCGCCCTGATCGAGACCGGCCAGCGCGGCGTCGACCATGTCGTCGGCGCGCATCACGATCTGGCCCGGCAGATGCTCGACCGGCTGTCCGGCGATCTCCCAGAAATCAGTGGCCGTCGCACCAGGCAGCACGGCCTGGACGCGCACGTTCTTTTCGGCAAGCTCCTTGTGCAGCGAGAGGCTCAACCCCAACACGTAGGCCTTGGTGCCGCCATAGACGCCGTTGAGCACTTCCGGCGCGATGCCGACGATCGAGGCGATGTTGATGATCGCGCCGCCGCCGCGCGCGACGAAACCGGGCACTGCCGCATAGGTCAGCCGGGTCAGCGCGCCGACATTGAGCGCAATCATGTCGTCCATCTTGTCGACGTCGGACTCAAGCAACGAGCCCACCGCTCCGACGCCCGCATTGTTGACCAGCACCGTGATGCCGGCATCATTGCGCAGCAAGGTTTCGACGCGGCGAACATCCGCCTTGTCGTTGAGGTCCGCCGTAACCGTTTCGATTCTGCGGCCGGTCTCCTCGGTGAGGCGCTTGGCGAGCGCATCGAGCCGCCCGCGATTGCGCGCCACGAGGATCGGATCGTAACCGCGCCGCGCCAGCCGGTCGGCATAGATGGCGCCGATGCCCGATGAGGCGCCTGTCACAAGCGCGGTGCCTTTTTGTGGATGCAGACATGGCCGTTCTCCTGTTGCTGATCGCGGCACCCGGCCGCTTGGGCAACAGAACTAGGACCAAACGAGACAGGAGCGAATACGCGTCAGGCGAGCGACACTCTTCCGCATTACGAACGAATGCCGGCTCCGCGATCGCCGGAATCCTTGGCCAGCCGCGCAAAATGGCTGCGAAGCCGGGGCACGGCAAAATCCATGAAGGCGCGGACTTTCGGCACCGAGAGCCGGCCTTGCGGCGTAATCACATGCACCGGCAGGGCTGCAGGCTCGTGACCCGTGAGGACAATTTCGAGTTCGCCGGTCTGCACCTGCTCGGCCACCTGATATGAGAAAAACAGCGCGACGCCCCGCCCGCCGACCGCGGAAGCCACCGCCCCGCGGATGCTGTTGGTGACGAGCCGCGGCGCGACCTGAACGCTGCGCGGCACCGAGGAGCCCGGCGGCGGGGGAAAGGTCCAGGAGTTGGGCAGGTGCGCCATCGTGACGATCTGATGCTTGGCGAGATCGCCCGGCTCTTCGATGCGCGGATTTTGCTTGAGGTAGCGCGGCGCTGCCACCACCACGCGGCGCACTTCGCCGATCCGGGTCGCTACCATCGACGAGTCGGCGAGTTCGGCGATGCGGAGCGCGACGTCGACGCCTTCATCGATCAGGTTCACCGTCCGGTCGACCAGCATTAGCCGCGCCGAAACCGTGGGATAAGCGTCCAGAAAGGCGTCGAGCACCGGCCGCAACACCATCTCGCCCGAAATCACCGGCGCCGAGAGCGTGAGCGTGCCGCGCGGCGCCGCCCGTTCGCCGCCGGCGACGATGTCGGCCTCCTCGAGTTCGGCCAGCACCCGCCGGCATGCTACCGCATATCGCTCGCCGACCTCGCTCAGCTTGATCGACCGCGTCGTCCGGTGCAGCAGCTCGGCGCCGACATGCGCCTCGAGGAAGGCGATCGCGCGGCTGACCGCGGCAGGCGAGCGGCCGAGCCTGCGCCCCGCGCCGGCAAGGCTCCCCTCGTCCAGCGCCACGACGAAGAGCTTCATCGCATCGATACGGTCCATCATTCCTCCGGGCAGCGATGGCGGGCCCGAACCCCAACGATACCGGGCACTTATCCCGCATTCAATCGCCCGGCGAAAGAGTGTCTGTCGAACGACGGATATTCGCTCGCCTCCCGAACGAGCGTAACTCCTGCCTATCGAAACGGCGGGGTCAGCCCCGCCCCACCTTCGAACAGACAGGAGCTGATAATGGGTACCGAACAAAAAGTCGCAGTGATTACAGGCGCATCGCAGGGCATCGGCGCCGCGCTCGTCAAGGCCTATCGCGACCGCAATTACCGCGTGGTCGCCACCGCCCGCTCGATCAAGCCGTCGAACGATGACGACGTTCTCACGGTTGCCGGCGACATCGCCGATCCCAAAACCGCCGAGCGCGTGATTTCCTCTGGCATGGCCCGGTTCGGCCGCATCGACACGCTGGTCAACAATGCTGGCGTCTTCATCGCCAGGCCGTTCACCGATTACACCGAGGCCGATTTCGCGACGGCGCTGGGTGTCAACCTCGCGGGCTTCTTCCGCATCACGCAGCTCGCCATCGCGGAAATGGAGAAGCAGGGCAGCGGCCACATCGTGCAGGTCACGACAAGCCTCGTCGACCACGCCATCGCAGGAGTACCGTCGGTCCTGGCGTCGCTGACCAAGGGCGGCCTCAATGCCGCGACCAAGTCGCTCGCGATCGAATACGCCAAGCGCGGCATCCGCGTGAACGCAGTCGCGCCCGGCGTCATCAAGTCGCCGATGCATCCGCTCGAAACCCACGCGGCGCTCAGCGCGCTGCACCCGGTCGGCCACATGGGCGAGATATCGAACATCGTGGACGCGATCCTCTATCTCGAACAGGCGGGCTTCGTGACCGGCGAAATCCTGCACGTCGACGGCGGCCAGAGCGCCGGTCACTGAAACCGATCGGAGCGCGGGCTTGTCGCCCCCGCTCCGATTCCCAAACACAAGGAGAACCATCATGCCTATCGTCACGATCCAGGTGACCCGCGAGGGCACCAAGCCGGGCGCGGCCTCGGTCACACGGCGTGCGGTGGCAAGGTGATGCACCGCTGCAGCACGATCATGCCTCGTCCGTTTGCACTTTTGCGGAATACGCGAGGCGCCGCTCACGAATACTGCATCACCCCGTCGTCGATCTTGCCGTAGCGCAGGGTGACGATGTCGAGCGCGTAGTTCTGGTACAGCCGCCACGGCCGCTTCGAGCCCTGCTTGGGCAGTTTCGCGATCGAGCGCTGCACATAGCCGGACGAGAAATCCAGCGACGGCAGTTCCGTCACCGATGGATCGACATTATGCGGCATGCACTGCTTGTAGCCGTGCCGGTCCATGTAGTTGATCAGGCGGCAGACATATTCGCAGGTGAGATCGCATTTCAGCGTCCAGGAGGCGTTGGTGTAGCCGAACGCCGAGGCCATGTTCGGAATGTCCGAATACATCATGCCCTTGTAGTTCAGCGTTCGCGCGAAATCGACCGTGCGGCCGTCGACGCTGACTTCGAGTCCGCCGAGCACCTGCAGGTTCAGCCCGGTCGCGGTGATGATGATGTCGGCTTCGAGCTCGCTGCCGTCCTTCAGCTTGATGCCGCCTTTGGTGAACGTGTCGATCTCGTTGGTGACGACGGAGGCGCGCTTGTCGCGGATCGACTTGAACAGGTCGCCATCGGGCACCAGGCACAGCCGCTGCTCCCATGGATTGTAGCGCGGCGTGAAATGCTTGCCGACGTCGTATTCCGGTCCCAGCGCCATCTTGACGCCGCCAAGGATCAACTGCTTGGCGCGGTCGGGCTTGCGCCGGCAGAGCTGGAAGAAATACATGCCGAACAGCACGTTGCGCCAGCGGATCATGTGATAGGCGAGTTTGGCGGACAGGTTGCGGCGCAACTTGTTGGCGAGCGCGTCCTCCGCCGGCCGCGCCACCACGTAGGTCGGCGAACGCTGCAGCATGGTGACGTGCGACGCGGTCCTGGCCATTTCAGGCACCAGCGTCACGGCGGTCGCTCCCGAGCCGATCACCACCACGCGCTTGCCGGCATAGTCGAGGTCCTCGGGCCATTTCTGCGGATGCACGATGCGGCCGGCGAAGTCAGCTGTGCCCGTAAACTTCGGCGTGTAGCCTTCCTCGTATTTGTAGTAGCCCGAGCACATGAACAGGAAATTGCAGGTGAAGCTCACGATTTCGGTTGCGCCCTCACCCGCCGCGCGCTCGGCCTCCACGGTCCAGCGCGCGTCCGGCGACGACCACGATGCGCGCTTGACGCGATGTTTGAAGCGGACCTTGCTGTCGATGCCGTTGTCGATGGCGGTTTCGCGGACGTAATTCAGAATCCGCGGCCCGTCGGCGATCGCCTTCGCCTCGGTCCACGGCCGGAACGAATAGCCGAGCGTATACATGTCGCTGTCGGAGCGGATGCCGGGATAGCGAAACAGATCCCAGGTGCCACCGATGCAGTCGCGCCCCTCGAGGATGACGTAGCTCTTGCCCGGGCATTTCTCCTGCAAGTGATAGCCCGCGCCGATGCCGGAAAGGCCGGCGCCGACGATGAGGACGTCGAAGTGTTCGCTCTGCATGGCGGTCTCCGCATCGTCGGCGGGCACGACGAATACCGGCAGATCACCCGCGCAACCGTCATACGCGGGCTTGACCCGCGTATCCATCACCTTCGCAAGATGGATTGCCGGGTCAAGCCCGGCAATGACGACGTTACGACGAAATCAATACCGGTAATGATCCGACTTGAACGGGCCTTCCGGCTTGACGCCGATATATTCGGCCTGGTCGGGGCGCAGTTCGGTCAGCTTGACGCCGATCTTGGCAAGATGAAGCCGCGCCACCTTCTCGTCCAGCGACTTCGGCAGCACGTAGACTTTCTTCTCGTACTTGCCGCCCTTGTTGTTGGCCCAGAGCTCGATCTGCGCCAGCGTCTGGTTGGTGAACGACGCCGACATCACGAACGAGGGATGGCCCATGGCATTGCCGAGATTTACCAGGCGGCCTTCCGACAGCAGGATGATGCGATGCTTGTCGGGGAATTCGATCTCGTCGACCTGCGGCTTGATGTTGGTCCACTTCAGGTTACGGAGGCCCGCGATCTGGATCTCGTTGTCGAAGTGGCCGATGTTGCAGACGATGGCGCGATCCTTCATCGCGCGCATGTGGTCGATGGTGATGATGTCCTTGTTGCCGGTCGCGGTGACGAAGATGTCGGCGCGCGGAGCGGCGTCTTCCATGGTCACGACTTCATAGCCTTCCATCGCCGCCTGCAGCGCGCAGATCGGATCGACTTCGGAAACCATGACGCGACAGCCGGCCTGGCGCAGCGAGGCGGCCGAACCCTTGCCGACATCGCCGAAGCCCGCAACCATCGCGGTCTTGCCGGACATCATCACGTCGGTGCCGCGGCGGATCCCGTCGACCAGCGACTCGCGGCAGCCATAGAGATTGTCGAATTTCGACTTGGTGACGCTGTCGTTGACGTTGATGGCGGGGAACAGCAGCTTGCCTTCCTTCTCCATCTGGTAGAGGCGATGCACGCCCGTGGTGGTCTCTTCCGAAACGCCTTTGATATTCTTCGCGATCTCGGCGAAATACCCCTTCGGCTTTTCCTTCAACAGCCGCTTGATCAGCGCGAAGAATACTTCCTCTTCTTCCGATCCCGGCTTGTCGAGGAAGGCCACGTCGCCCTGCTCGGCGCGCAGGCCGTGATGAACCAGCATGGTGGCGTCGCCGCCGTCATCGAGGATCATGTTGGGCGTGCCGCCGCCGTGCCAGTCGAACAGTTTGGCGGTGTAGTCCCAGTACTCGGCGAGCGTTTCGCCCTTCACCGCAAACACCGGGATGCCGGCGGCCGCGATCGCCGCCGCCGCATGGTCCTGCGTCGAATAGATGTTGCACGATACCCAGCGGATATCGGCGCCGAGCGCGGCCAGGGTCTCGATCAGCACCGCGGTCTGGATCGTCATGTGCAGGGAGCCGGCGATGCGAGCGCCCTTCAACGGTTGCTTCGGGCCGTATTCCTCACGCGTCGCCATCAGGCCCGGCATTTCGGTCTCGGCCAGCGAGATTTCCTTGCGGCCGAATTCGGCGAGCGAAATGTCCTTGACGATGTAATCGGTGAAGGCGGGCTTCTTGGCGGCGGCGGTGGTCATGCGGTTGATCCCTTAAAACGCGTATTCCGAAAAGCCCTGATGCTTTCCGGAATACGCAAGACAATTACGGAGAAAGTCAGACGAAGCGCTTCAGCGTCGCGGCGAGATCGGTCTTTTCCCACGAGAAGCCGCCCTCATTGTCCGGCGTGCGACCGAAATGGCCATAGGCCGAAGTACGTGCGTAGATCGGCCGGTTGAGATCGAGATGCTTGCGGATGCCGCGCGGCGTCAGATCCATCGCCTCGGACACGACCGTTTCAAGCTTGTCCGCCGGCACCTTGCCGGTGCCGTGCGTGTCGATATAGATCGACAGCGGCCGCGCCACGCCGATCGCATAAGCGAGCTGCAGCGTGCAACGATCGGCAAGACCGGCCGCGACGATGTTCTTGGCGACATAGCGTGCGGCATAGGCGGCCGAGCGGTCGACCTTGGTCGGATCCTTGCCGGAGAAAGCGCCGCCGCCGTGCGGGGCCGCGCCGCCATAGGTGTCGACGATGATCTTGCGGCCGGTGAGGCCGGCGTCGCCGTCGGGTCCGCCGATGTAGAATTTTCCGGTCGGATTGATGTGCCAGATAGTCTTGCCGTTGATCCAGTCCTTGGGCAGCGCCTCGCGCACATACGGCTCGACGCGTTCACGGACTTGCTCCGAGGTCATGTCCTCGACCAGATGCTGATGCGAGACCACGATCTCGCGCACGCCGACCGGCTTGCCGTTCTCGTATTGCACGGTGACCTGGCTCTTGGAGTCCGGGCCCAGCACTTTCTCGCGGCCCGCGTGGCGGGCTTCCGAGATCAGTCGCAGGATCTTGTGAGCGTAGAAAATCGGTGCCGGCATCAGATCGGGTGTCTCGTTGCAGGCGTAGCCGAACATGATGCCCTGGTCGCCCGCGCCCTCTTCCCTGTTGGTGCCGGGCTGCAGCGCGTCGACGCCCTGCGCGATATCGGCGGACTGCGGATGCAACAGGATCTCGATGTCGGCTTTCTCCCAGTGAAAGCCGTCCTGCTCGTAACCGATGTCCTTGATGGCGGCGCGAACGACGCTTTCGATCTGGTCGTTGGTAACGGATTTGGGTCCGCGGGTTTCGCCGGCGATCACCACCTTGTTGGTGGTGGCGAGCGTTTCGCAGGCAGCGCGGATCGCCCACGGGTCGATGCCCGCCTTCGGGCCTTCACGGAAAAACAGGTCGACGATTTCGTCGGAGATGCGGTCGCAGACCTTGTCCGGATGACCCTCAGAAACCGACTCGCTGGTGAACAGATAGGACGCGCGCATCAACAAACCCCTTGTTCCCGCCGGACCCCGGCGGCTGTCTGTGTTGTGTATCCCGGAATGTCAGTCGCGACGGCGCGAAATGACGTAGGATTCGTCGTAAAACCAAAGCCCGTTGTGCTTGCGCAACACCTCTCTGGTGGCATCGAGGGTCCGGCCGTTTTCAGTCATTTCCGTCAACCGGTCGTCTTCGATCTGGGCGACATACACCGCCGCGTTCCACGCTGCAAAGGCCGTCGAGGTTCCGATCGAGCCGGTGACCTCGTTGGGCAGCGCTTCCATATCATAACGGAAGATGGAACGGTTATCGGCGTAGGCATTAAAGTTAAGGTCGCGCCCGGCCGACCCTAGCTCGTATTTCACCGCGCGCAGTAGCTCATGGCGGCTCACCGCGAAAGGATTTTCTCCGGGCCAGACCGACTGGATGATTTCCAGGCCCGGATCCTGCCCGTGGGAGTGAATTCCAATCAATCGGCCCCCTGCCCGCAGCGCCCGGGCCAACGGCGCGATGATCCGCTTGGCGCGGAAATTCACAGAGGATTTTGCCCGATAGGGCTGGGAAGCGATCACAAGATCGAAATTGGCCTCGGTTCGGCCCGCCCGGGGGATGATCGAATCAAGCAGGAACCGGTGGTCTTCCCGGTACACGACCAGCGCCACAGGGCGTTCGTAGAGCGGCATGCCCGATTTGGGACTGATATTGGCCCGCCAGTTTTGTTCCAGAAACGGCCCCAATTCGGCGATCTGGGCCTCAAACTCGCCCGAGGAGGCGCCTCGCAGGGCGACCTCGTGCCAGATCATGCCGGCGGCCGCGGCAGGCGAGGCTGGCGTCAGCCAGGGCGCCTCGGCGTAGTACATGTTGGTCAAGACAAAAACCGTCGCGGGGTGCTCGAACATCCGGTCCGGCACCTTGTCGAGCGTCAGCCGCACGTCCTCGAGGCTGAGTTCCTTGCCGGCGATATAGAACGGCATATGGGGAAAGCGGCCATGCATCGAGCGCATCACCCGCGCCAGCACCGTGCCGTCGCCAACGCCAGCGTCGAATACCCGAAGCGCCGGCGGCCGGGGATGGAGGCTGGACAGTTCCAGCCCCACCCGATCGGCAATCACCCGCTTCTCGCTGCAGGTATGGACGAACAGCAGGTATTTCTGGCGATTCTCGAAGAAGCGGAAGTTCCCGCGGGGGTCGCGCTTCTCGGGCGGCACTTCGAGGCCCCGGGGCGGCGGCAGCCCGCCCGGCGTCGAGGCCGCGATATAGGCGTGGATGCGGTCCAGCGTGTCGATGGTGATGCGCTTACCCTCGCGCAGGCGATGCACCAGCTTGCCGTCATTGACGGCGCGGCGCCCGAACGTCGTCTCGGCCATATCGGCCTGGCGGCAGAATTCGGATATCTGGCTGAGGATCTGGTCGTTCTTCATCGGGCCAGAAATTCTGGAAGGGGTTTGGGAAATACCGGTGGGCAGCATCGAATGACCGGGATGTCCTATCACCATCTGCCCAACGGGGGAATGCCGGGGCCGAAACTAGGCAACGCCGATCGTCCACCCGTCAGCCCCCGTCCGGCCGGGCGACAAAGCGATATCGGCTATTGCGACCGCCAATCAATGGGACCTGTGCGCGCCGAAGTCGTCGCCGCGACCAGGAGCAAGCAGGTGCCGTGGTCGATTTCGTCGCTGCCCGGCGACGTCGATCTGGTGGAGAAGTGACGGCGTACTTGCACGCTGTCATCTCCGGAGCGCGTCGAAGACGCGAATCCGGAATCTCGAGATTCCGGGCTCGATGCTTCGCATCGCCCGGAATGACGGCTGAGAGACCTACTTCCCCCACACCTCGTTCGCGACTTCGACCGCGAGCCGGAGCTTGGCCCACTGCTCTTCCTCGGACAGGATGTTTCCTTCCTCGGTCGAGGCGAAGCCGCATTGCGGCGAGACCGCGAGCTGATCGAGGGGGCGAATTTGGCCGCTTCTTCGAGACGCCGCTTGATGTCGTCCTTTTTCTCGAGCTCGCCGAATTTCGAGGTGATGACGCCGACCACCACGACCTTGTTGCCCTTCGGCAAATAGCGCAGCGGCTCGAAGCCGCCGGCGCGATCGGAATCGTATTCGAGGAAGTAGCCGTCGTAATTGGTACCGGCCAGCATGGTCTCGGCCACCGGCTCGTAGCCGCCGGACGAAATCCAGGTCGAGCGGAAATTGCCGCGGCAGACGTGTGTGGTGATCACCATGTCGGCCGGCCGCTCGGCCAGCGCGTAATTGATGATGCGGGCGTAAATTTCCTGCAGACCGTCGGGGTCGTCGCCGCGCTCGCGCGCCTTCTGCAGTTCGTCCTGCGAGCAGAGATAGGCCCACACGGTATCGTCGAATTGCAGGTAGCGGCAGCCGGCATCGTAGAACGCCTTCACCGCCTTGCGGTAGGTCTTGCCGAGATCCGCATAAAACTCCTCAAGGTCGGGATAGACCTCCTTCGAAATCGCCTTGCGGCCGCCGCGAAAATGCAGCACTGCGGGCGACGGGATCGTCATCTTCGGCGTGACGTGCGCGACGTCGGCATGCTTCTTCAGGAAGCGGAAGTGATCCAGCATCGGATGATTGTCGGGAAAGTCGAGCTTGCCGACCACGCGGACGGCGTCGTGCCTTGTCTCCACGCCGGCGAACTGGATGCCCGTGTCGGGGTGGAACAATTCGCAGCCGGTGAGCTTGGCGAGAAAGTCAAAATGCCACCACGAGCGGCGGAATTCGCCGTCGGTCGCAAGCTTCAGGCCGACCGAAGCCTGCTTGTGCACGACCTTCTCGATCTCCAGGTCTTCGGCCTTGCGCAGGTCCTCTGGCCCGATCCCACCCTTCTCCAGCTTGGCGCGCGCTTCCTTGATGCGCGGTGGCCGCAACAGGCTGCCGACCTCGTCGGCGCGGAACGGGGCTTTGGTTCTCTGCATGGTCTCAACTCCAATGAATCCTGGTGCGCGGAATCTAGTGCGCGGCGGCGCCGGATACGCCGAGATAGCGTTCGAGCACGGCCGGATCGGCCTTCAGGGCATGACTGGCCGCATCATGCACGATCGCGCCGCGTTCCAATATCACAACACGATCGGCGAGCCCCAGAATCTTTTGCGCATTCTGCTCGACGATGATGGAGCAGATGCCGCCCGCCCGGGTGATGGCGCCGAGCGCCCGGAGCAGTTCCTCGACGATGATCGGGGCCAACCCCTCGGTCGGCTCGTCCAGCAGCAGCACCTTGGGATTGAGGGTCAGCGCGCGGCCGATCGCCAGCATCTGCTGCTCGCCGCCGGACAGTTGGTTGCCGAAATTGCTGCGGCGCTCCCTGAGCCGCGGAAACATCTCGTAGACCTTTTCGACCGTCCAGGGGCCGGGCTGGGCCACCGCGGTCATGTTTTCTTCCACCGTCAGCGAGCGGAAGATATTGCGTTCCTGCGGAACCCAGCCGATCCCCGCCCGCGCCCGCTGGTCCGGGCGCATCGCCGTAATGTCCAGCCCACCAAGCGCAAGGGTGCCGCCAAAGCGGCGGGTGATGCCGACGATGGAGTTGATCAGCGTGGTCTTGCCGGTGCCGTTGCGCCCGAGTAGTGCCAGCACCTGACCTTCGCCGAGCGTCAGCGACATCGAAGGCAGCACGACGGCTTCGCCGTATCCGGCCCGCAGGCTGTCGATGGCAAGAAGATCAGGCATCGGTGGCCTCGCCGAGATAGACCGTCTTGACTTGCGGATCCCTTGCCACCTCGTCGGGCGGGCCTTCCACCAGCATCGCGCCATTGACGAGAACGGAAATGCGGTCGGCGAAGGAGAACACCACGTCCATATCGTGCTCGATCAGGAGCACCGTGACGTCGCGCCGCAGGGCGGCGACCGCTGCCAGAATATCGTGGCGCTCGCTCTCGGGCACGCCGGCGGCGGGCTCGTCGAGCAGCAGCACGCGAGGCTTGGTCGCAATCGCGACCGCGATCTCGAGCAGGCGCTGCTTGCCATAGGGAAGCGTCGCGGTGCGTTCGTTCATCACGTCGAGCAGGTGAAAGCGCGTCAGCGTTTCCGCGATCTCCTGGTTGACGTCGTCGCGCGTGCCCATCCGCCGCCACCAGTCGCCGCCGCGGCCAAGCCGCTCGGAGACCGCGAGGCCGACGGTTTCGAGCGGGGTCAAATCTGCATAGAGCTGATTGATCTGGAAGGTGCGTGAGAGCCCGCGCAGCACCCGCGTGTGAACCGGCAGATCGGTGATGTCGTGGCCCTCGAGCACGATCCGTCCCGCATTAGGCTTGAGCACGCCGGTCAGGAGATTGATGACGGTTGTCTTGCCGGCGCCGTTCGGCCCGATCAGGGCATGGCGGGCGCCCTGCTCCACCCTGAGCGACAGATCGCGCGTCACCCTCAGGCCGCCAAAGGATTTCTCCAGGCCTTTTGTTTCAAGCGCGATCGTCATGGCGCATCGCTTTCGGGAACGGCGACGACGGCTTTTCGTCCGGCGATCTGCCGGATCACGAGGTTAGGGAGCCACAGCGCCCAGCGGTGCATGCGGTCGCGGCCGACCAGCACGATCACGACCAGGACGAGGCCGATCCAGAACTGCCAGTACTGCGGCGTAATCGTCGAGAAGAACTCCTGCAGCATCTTGAAGACGACAGCGCCGATCAACCCGCCATAGAGATAGCCGGTGCCGCCGATGACGAGCACCAGCATCAGATCGGCCGAGCGCTCGAACGAGAACACGTCAAGGGAGGCCAGCGCCGTGGTCTGGGTAAACAGTGCGCCGGCAATGCCAGCGTAAAATGCCGCCACCGTATAGATCGCGATCAGTCGGCGGTTGACCGGCACGCCGATTGCCGACGCCCGCAAGGGGTTGTTCTTGATCGCGCGCAGCGACAGGCCGAACGGCGAATTCACGATCCGGCGCGCCAGCAGAAACATCAGAAACAGCACGATCAGCGAGTAAAAGAAGCCGGTCTTGCCGAACATGTCGAACGCGAACAGGCCGAGGATCGGCGCCATCTCGATGCCCTGCAGCCCGTCGGTTCCGCCGGTGATGTTGGAGAAACGTTCCGCCAGCGCTTCCAGCAACAGCGCGATGCCGAGTGTCACCATCAGCCGGGTCAGGTCGACGCCGCGGATGACGAGGAAGCTGGTCAGAAAGCCGAGCACCATGGCGACGAGACCCGCCACGACCAGCGCGATGACAGGCTCGGTGATGATGCCATGCAGCGCCAAGAGCCCGGCCGAATAGGCGCCGACGCCGAAGAAGGCCGCGTGCCCCAGCGAAACGATGCCGGCGTAGCCGAGGATCAGATCGAGCGAGAGGGTGAACAGCGCCAGCCGCAGGATGTCGGTCATGATCAAATAGCGGGATGGAAACAGGAACGCGCAGGAAGCCGCGAGAATCCAGAACGCGATTTCACCCGGACGCCAGCGGGCGCGGGCGATGGAATGGGATGAGACGTCGGAAATTGCGGTCATCGCAGGCTCACCGCGCGGCGGTGCGGCCGAACAGGCCGTTCGGACGCCAGATCAGGATTGCGATCATGATGGTGTAGATGACGAACGGCCCCATCTTCGGCACGTAATACTTGCCGGCGACGTCACCGATGCCGAGCAGGAGCGAAGCAAGAAACGGCCCGGTGATGCTGGAGGAGCCGCCGACGGTGACCACGATCAGGAAATAGATCATGAACTTCAGCGGAAAGTACGGATCGAGCCCAAGAATCTCGGCGCTGAGCGCGCCGCCGAGACCGGCAAGGCCGCAGCCGAAGGCAAAGGTGAAGGCAAAGACCTGCGGCACGTTGATGCCGAGGCCGCTGGCGGCGCGGGGATCATCGACCGCAGCGCGCAGCCGGCTGCCAAATCGAGTTTTCGCCAGAATCAATTGGAGCGCCACCGTGAGCAGGCCGCAGATCACGATGATCATCAGCCGGTAGCGGCCGATGCCGACGCCGAAGAAATCGAACTGGCCCTCGAGCGCCGCCGGCAGCTTGATGAAGATGCGCGACGATCCCATGATGTAATCGACCGCCGCCACCGACATGAAGGTGAGGCCGATCGTGAACAGCACTTGGTCGAGATGGCTGCGGGTGTAGAGATGGCGGTAGAGCGTACGCTCCAGCGCCACGCCGATCACGGCGCTCACCACAAAGGCGAGCGGCAACGCGGCAAAGAACGGCCAGCCGGAATTATTGACCAGTACCGCGCAGATGTAGCCGCCGGTCATGGCGAACGCGCCATGGGCGAGATTGACGAAATTCATCAGCCCCAGCGTCACCGCAAGCCCGCAAGCGAGCACGAACAGCAGCATGCCGTAGGCGACACCGTCGAACAGGATGGTGAACAGCGTGGTCATGGCAAGAGGCCGAACCTCAAAATGGAGCCCGTCATTCCGGGATGGTCCGAAGGACCAGACCCGGAATCTCGAGATTCCGGGCTCGCATCTTCGATGCGCCCCGGAATGACGACTTCGTCGTCACTTCTTGGTCTTGCCCGAACTCCTTCACCGCCTCGAAGGTCGCGAACTCGACGTTGTAGAGTTCGCCGTCAACCTTCTCGACCTTGCGGATGTAGATGTTCTGTACGATGTCGCGGGTTTCCGGATCGATCGAGATCGGGCCGCGCGGGCTTTCCCACTTCATGCCCTTCATCGCCGCGACCAGCGCATCGCCGTCGGTCTTGCCGCCGGTCTTCTTCAGCGCCTCGTAGATCAGGCGGATGCCGTCATAACCACCAACCGCCATGAAGCCGGGGCGCGAGCCGAAGGCTTTCTTGTAGGCGGCAACGAACTCCTTGTTGGCGGCCGACGGGTGCGCGGCGGAATACAGATGCGCGGTGACCGTACCGAGTGCCGCGTCGCCCATGCCGTTGAGGAGATCGTCGTCCATCACGTCGCCGGGACCGATCACCTTGATGCCGGATTTGTCGAGCCCGCGCTCGGCATATTGCTTCATGAAGTTGCCGCCCTGCCCCGCCGGCACGAACACGAACACCGCGTCGGGCTTGGAGTCCTTCATGCGCTGCAAAAACGGCGCGAAGTCAGGGTTTTGCAGCGGAACCTTGACCTCTTCGACGATCTCGCCGCCACCGGCGGTAAAGTTCTGCTTGAAGAAGTTCAGCGCGTCATTGCCCGGCGCATAGTCGGAGGTCAGCGTTGCGACCTTCTTGATGCCGTTCTTGGCGGCCCAGTCACCGATGATGGTCGACGACTGCGCCAGCGTGAAAGAGGTGCGCACGATATAGGGCGAGCGCTCGGTGATGATCGAGGTGCCCGCGGCCATTACGATTTCAGGAATCTTGGCCTGCGTCGCCAGCGGCGCAGCAGCAAGGGCTGCCGGCGTCACACCGAAGCCCGCGATGAAATTGACCTTGTCGTTGACAATCAGTTCCTGCGCGAGGCGCTTGGTGTTGTCGGGAACCGCACCGTCGTCCTTCAGAATGACTTCGATCTTCTTGCCGGCGACGGTGTCGCCGTTCTGCTGCATGTAGAGCTTGACCGCGTTGTCGATCTGCTTGCCGGTCGAGGCCTGGCCGCCGGTCATCGGCAGGATCAGGCCGATCTTGACGGTTTCCTGGGCGTGAGCCGGGGCGAGCGCCAGCATCCCGGCGACGGCGCCTGCGGCCAGCAACATTTGACTGCGAATAGACATGAATGTCGTTCCTCCCCTGATCGGTCTTGTGCCTCGAACCGAGTCCCCGGCCCTTACCGCACCATAGCCCAGATTTTTCGGCCGTGTAGCGCGGCGACATGGCGTCCTCTGGTGCGATATCGTCAATCGGATGATGGGCGCGCCCTCCGGCACGACTAACCTTCACGCCGGTCCGATGAGAGCACCGTTATGGTATTTTGCTACCAGCGCGCCGCCCGCTCCATTTGTACAAATGTACAAATCAAATCGCTCTGTCAACAATGTGAGGACCGCGATGCCGACCCACGCCCCAAATCCATCATCCTTAAACTGGTAAGCTTGTAGTCTCCGCCGATGCTGACCTGCGCGCGCCATATCGCCATGATTGCCACCGTTGCCCTCGCAGGCGGCGGGCTCGGCGGTTGCGGAACCATCAACGAGAAGCTCGCAGCCGGCGTCAGCGATACCATTCCGGCAGCAATCGGTGGCCTGCCCGCGGACGCGCCGCCGCGCCCCGGCACCGCCAAATATGACGAGTACATGCGGGAACGGGAGCGGAAGCGCTTGATGCCCGCGTCGGAACGAGCTGAAGAAGCCAAGCCCGATCCGGAGGCGCGGGGGCCCCTCAGATAAGCGGCAACGCCGTGACGCCGGTCGCATGCAGCCTCGAATATTGTCGGCGGCATCCGTAACCATTATGGCTCTGCCGCATCGTGCAGAATTCGCCGGAGCATGGTTTAAGTCGTGGACACGAGATCACAGACGAGACAGGAAAAAATCTGGTGATCGGTGGCACCGGCATCGTCGGGAGCTACATCGTCAATCATCTTCTGCGCGATGGTGAGAGACCCTTCGTTCTTTCCAGATCGCAACGGGATACGCCTGGCGTCGAATGGATTCGCGATGATGAAGGACATGACTTTCGACACCAACCCCGCCGTTCAGGACTTTGGTTGGAATCCCAGGGGTTTTCACCCCGTGTTCGACCAGCCGAAATCGATCAATCCATGAACACCACGGTTTTGCGACCGTTGAGAATCACCCGATCCTCAAGGTGATGGCGCATGGCACGCGCCAGCACGCGCCGTTCGATGTCGCGGCCCTTGCGCGAGAGGTCTTCCGGGGTGTCGCGATGGCTGATTCGCTCGACGTCCTGGTCGATGATCGGGCCTTCGTCGAGATCGCGCGTGACGTAATGCGCGGTGGCACCTATCAGCTTGACGCCACGCTCGTGGGCCTGGTGGTAGGGGCGCGCGCCCTTGAAGCCCGGCAGGAACGAGTGATGGATGTTGATGCAGCGCCCCGACAGACTTGCCGACATTTCGTCTGACAGGATCTGCATGTAGCGCGCCAGCACCACGAGATCGGTCTTGCTATCCTGAACGAGCTTCCACACCGCCTCTTCCTGCTCGCGCCTGGTTTCCTTCGTCACCGGCATGTAGTGGAACGGGATTTCGCCGAAATCCAGATTGCCGTAGGTCTCGCGGGGATGGTTGGAGACGATCGCGGTCGGGATCATCTCCAGCTCGCCAGTCCTCCAGCGATAGAGAATATCGACCAGGCAATGATCTGATTTCGAGACCAGCAGCATCACGCGGCGGCGGCTGGCGCGGTCGCGCATCTGCCAGTCCATGCCGAAGCGGTCGGCAATCGCGGTAAAGCCGGTCTGCAGGGCCTGCAATTCGACCGCGAGATCGGCAGCGGTGAACACCACCCGCATGAAGAATTTCCCGGTTTCGACATCGTCGAACTGCTGGGCGTCCAGGATGTTCTGTCCGTTATGGGCGAGAAAGGTCGACACCGCAGAAACGATGCCGGGGCGATCCGGGCAGGACAGGGTCAGGACGAATTGATGATCGGGCATGGCGAACTTGACTACAATCCAGGCAGAAGGATGAAGCGGCGATTTGCGGCCCTGCTCTATCACCGCCGACGCGCTTGCGCCAATCCCGAAACCGGAGTCAGGATGAACAAAGCGCGGAGCAAAAGCGTTGGAGTACGATCATGGCTGACAGACTGAACGGTTACCGCATCCTGATCCTGGAAACGCGCGAGGAAGCGCAGTTTTCCCGCTTGCTCACCGAACAAGGCGCCGACGTGCTGCAATGTCCGATGTTCACCATCCACGATGTGTCAGACCCGGCGCCGGTCGAAGCCTGGATCAAGCGGTTGATCGACAAGCCCTTCGACGACGTGGTGCTGCTGACCGGCGAAGGCCTGCGCCGGCTGATGAAGGTCGTGCGGCGCATCAGCGCGGAAGAGGCGTTCGTCGCCGCGCTCGGCAAGGCGCGCAAATTCGCCCGCGGCCCCAAGCCCGGCCGCGCGCTGCGCGAAATCGGGCTGGAGCCGCAGATGACGACGGAAAAGCCGACGTCCGAAGGCGTCGCCGAGATGCTGTCGCGCGTCGATCTCGGCGGCCACCGCCTCGGCCTGCAGCTTTACCCGGACAAGGACCACAGGATGTTGATCGGCGCGATCAAGGCGCGGGGCGCCGAAGTTGATACCGTCCTGCCCTATGCCTATGACGCGCAGGCCGCCGACGCCAATATCATCTCCGCGATCGACGAGATGGCGGCCGGCCGCATCGACGCCATAGCGCTGACCAATCTCGGCCAGGTTCGCCGCCTTATCGAGGTCGCACGCGCACGCGGCTGCGAGGACCGGTTGCGCGAAGGGCTTGACCGCACGCCGATCGCCTCGGTCGGACCCGCGGTATCCGACGAACTCAAGTCCCACGGCCTGCGCACCGACATCTATCCGGCCGAGGACGCATTTTTCATGCGGCCGCTGATATCGGCGATGGCGGCGGCGCTCGCCAAGAGCCCGCCGCGCGCGGTGGCGGGACGCTGACAGCTCAGGCATGATCTGGATTACTTGCGACCGGCAAAACGTCCGCTTTGCTTGAAAGCGGATGTTACGCGCTGATCTCCGCGTGTCCGCGACGTGCCCACAAGCGGAAATCATACAACCGATCCTGTAGTCAACACTCACCTCCGCATGAACGCCCTGTAGATCATATGCTGCTGGTGCTGCGTGCGATACAGGCGCATCAAATGCGCTGCGCATGGGTTGAAAGATCGTAGGGACGGCCGCGAGCCAAGCATCGTCGAGCCGCACATGAATATCGGTGCGAGCTTAAACTTTAAACCCGAGGCTTCCGAGTTCAGTGCTTGAAAAGAATGGGCGGTGCGCCGGCCAACTAATAGCGCAACGTCGCCGAGCTAACTGAACGGAGGTTGGTTGCTCAGGATCATTTTTTTCGCAAAATTTTATCCATTGTTTTTCCCTGCGCCAGCTCATCGATCAGTTTATCTAGGTAGCGAATTTCTCGCATGGTTGGTTCTTTGATATCCTCCACTCGGACACCGCAAACCGAACCTTTAATCAAGGCTCGCGAAGGATTGCTTTTAGGGGCCTTTGCAAAGAATGTTTCAAAGTCAGTCTGTTTTTCCAGTTGAGTTTCTAGCTCCTTCTGACCATAGCCCGTCAACCAAGAGATGACCTGATCGACCTCTGCTTTTGTGCGTCCTTTTTTCTCTGCTTTCGCAACGTAAAGTGGGTAAACACTTGCGAAGCTCGTTGTATAGATCCGGTGTTTTGCCATGAGTGCTCCAGGGGGATTCCTATTGAAGCATGTAAGGTCTGAGACCATCAGGGTGCCGGGCCGCCTCCACGTACACAGAAGCCGTGCATCACTACTGGCGGGCTCAGCGCAAAGTATCTGCGACTCGGGCGCTATTGAGGCAACGTGCTCAAATTCGGGTACGAAAGGTAACGGTACAGCATGGACGGTTCACCGCTTTCGTCACGAAGTGATTGCCTACGTGCGCTGGCGCTCGGAGCTGATACTCAGATGGGCACTGACGGTGACGGGACAACGTCTGCTTCGGGGTCATTTGCGCACATCACGGCGCGGTTGATCCGCCTCTGCTTTACCCCGAAAGCAGACATTGCTGGCTTACCTCGCCCCAGTTTGATGAGGAACCTGTCCTAGTCCACCTTGGCGCCGGCGAACTTGACCACCTTGCCCCATTTCTCCGTTTCATCCGCCACCAGCTTTCCGAAGTCGGGGGCCGAACCCGGCAGCAGAATTGCGCCGATCTCGGCGAACCGCGCCTTCGCCTTGGGATCGGCAAGGATCTCGTTGACCGCCTTGTTGAGCCTGTCGACGATTTCTGGCGGCGTGCCCTTCGGCGCCGCGAGTCCGTACCAGGCGCTCGCCTCGTAGCCCGGCAGATAATCGGCGACCAGCGGCAGATCCGGCAGCACGTCCGAACGGGTCGTGCTGGTGACTGCAAGACCGCGCAGCTTGCCGGATTTGACGTGCTCGGCGCAGGTCGGAAGATTGTCGAACATCACCTGCATCACGCCGGACAGCATGTCGGTGAGCGCCGGCGCGCCGCCGCGGTAGGGGACATGCTGCATGTTGATGCCGGTGAGCATCTTGAACAGTTCGCCCGACATGTGGATCGTGGATCCGTTGCCTGATGACGCCATGTTGAGCTTGCCGGGATTGGCCTTGGCGTAGGCGATCAATTCGGGAATCGATTTGATCGGCAGCGACGGATGCACCACCACGACGTTGGGAAAGCGGATGATGCCGGCGATCGGCTCCATCTCCTTCATGAAATCGAACGGCAGCTTGTCATAGAGCGTGGCGTTGATGGCGTTGGCCGGCGCGACTAGCAGCAGCGAGTAGCCGTCAGGTGCGGCGCGCAGCACCTGTTCGGTGGCGATATTGGTGCCGCCGCCCGGCCGGTTCTCGATGACGAAGGGTTGCCCGAGCTTTTCCGAAAGCCACTGCCCCATCAGGCGCGCCGTAAGATCGGCCGAGCCACCTGGGGTATAGCCGATCACGAGGCGAACCGACCGCGATGGGTAGGCTTGCGCGCTCGCCACCTTTGACGTGGCCGGCAGCGCAGCGGCACCGGCGACGAGCTGCAAGAATTGACGACGCTGAAATTTCTTCATGCTTCCTCCAACGAAGCCCACGCCGACGGCTCTTTGCGGCCGCCCTGGGGCGCGCGCATCCTAGAGCATGATTGGGAAAATAGGGTACCGATTTTCGTCAGGACAACGCGAAACGCTTTTGCGCTAATGCGGGTTGACAGAGCTTTTCATCCGGCGAGCTAGAGGGTCGCCGCTTGCTCGCTGAGATACGCCTGATAGGCGAGCTTGATACCATCCTTCAGCGAGGTAGAGGCCCGCCAGCCGAGCTTGGCCAGGCGGCTGACGTCGAGCAGCTTGCGCGGGGTGCCGTCCGGGCGCGCGGCGTCAAAACTGATTGCGCCGGTGTAGCCGACGGTGGCCGCGACCACGCGGGCGAATTCGGCGATCGTGATGTCCGCGCCGGTGCCGATATTGACCAGTTCGTCGCCGGAATAGGTTTTCATCACATGGATGCAGGCGTCGGCGAGGTCGTCGACATAGAGGAATTCGCGCCGCGGCGTGCCGGTGCCCCAGACCACGACGTTATCGGCGCCGGCAACCTTGGCTTCGTGGAAGCGGCGGATCAGGGCAGCCACCACGTGGCTGTATTCGGGATGATAATTGTCGCCGCGGCCGTACAAATTGGTCGGCATCACGTTGATGAAGTCGGCGCCGTACTGGCGGCGATAGGCTTCCACCATCTTGATCCCGGCGATCTTCGCAATCGCATAGGGCTCGTTGGTCGGCTCCAGCGGTCCCGTCAGCATCGAACTCGCGCAGCGGCTGCGGCGCCAGCTTGGGATAGATGCAGGATGAGCCGAGGAACATCAGTTTCTCGGCGCCGTTGACATGTGCGGCATGGATCGCGTTCGCCGCAATCGCCAGATTGTCGTAGAGGAATTCGGCGCGCAGCGTGTTGTTGGCGGCGATGCCGCCGACCTTGGCCGCCGCCAGAAAGACCACCTGCGGACGGTGGGCGGCGAACCACCGGTTGACCGCGGCCTGGTCGCGCAGATCGACTTCACCCCTCGATGCCGTGAGCAGTTCGACGCTCTCGCCCGCCAGCCTGCGCACCAGCGCAGACCCAACCATGCCGCGATGCCCGGCAACGAAGACCGTCTTGCCTGTCAGCTCAAACGGAAGGCTTGCCATTGGCGACCTCCCGCCGGGCCTCTGCGAGATCGCTGGCGACCATCTCCTTGACCAGTTGGGCAAACGACGTCTTCGGCTTCCAGCCCAGCTTCTGCCGCGCCTTGCTGGCATCGCCGACCAGAAGATCGACTTCGGTAGGCCGGAAATAGACCGGATCGATGCGCAGGATGGTCTTGCCGGACTTCGCATCGACGCCGGTTTCGTCGACGCCCTTGCCGCGCCATTCGATGCTGCGGCCGACTTCGGCAAACGCCAGCTCGACGAACTCGCGCACCGAACGGGTCTCGCCAGTCGCCAGCACGAAATCGTCGGGCGCCTCGGCCTGCAGGATCTTGTGCATGCCCTCGACATAATCCCGCGCATGGCCCCAGTCGCGCTTGGCTTCGAGATTGCCGAGATAGAGCATGTCTTCCAGGCCGGCCTCGATGCGGGCGACGCTGCGCGTGATCTTGCGGGTGACAAACGTCTCACCGCGGATCGGGCTTTCATGATTGAACAGGATGCCGTTCGAGGCATACATGCCGTACGCTTCGCGGTAATTGACCGTGATCCAGTAGCCGTAAAGCTTCGCGACCCCGTAGGGCGAGCGCGGGTAGAATGGCGTGGTTTCCTTCTGCGGCACTTCCTGGACCAGACCGTAAAGTTCCGAAGTCGACGCCTGATAGAACCGCGTCTGCTTCTCCATGCCGAGAATCCGGATTGCTTCCAGGATCCGAAGCACGCCGATCGCATCGGCATTGGCGGTGTATTCCGGGCTTTCGAAGCTGACGCCGACATGGCTTTGGGCGGCGAGATTGTAGATCTCGGTCGGCCTGATCTGCTGCATCAGCCGGATCAGGTTGGTCGAGTCGGTCATGTCGCCATAGTGCATCAGGAACGGCACGTTTCCGGCGTGGGGATCCTGGTAGAGATGATCGACCCGGGCCGTGTTGAATGACGACGACCGCCGCTTGATGCCGTGGACGGTATAGCCGAGACCGAGCAAATATTCGGCAAGGTAGGCGCCGTCCTGACCGGTGACGCCGGTGATCAGCGCAACACGCCGTTTCGAATCCTGAACCGCCATATCTTCTCCAACAACGCGTCGGGGCCGCCGAGAAACGGCCCACGCCACCAAACCGAAAAGCGCTGGGCCACGCCGCTAACCCCTGGACGCTAGCCGAACGGCCCAAATCCCTATCATGCCGCCCAAAGATTAGTTGGCTACGGCCAGACTTGCGGGTAATGGAGCCTTGGCTGACAATCAAGCCACATCAGGGGCGATGGCGGGGGTGAGCAGGAATTTAGTTCACCCGGACTCGGGCCAATACACAAGAAAACCCAACAAAGGGAGAGTGATATGCGTAAGTTCATGATGGCTGCAGCCTTCGCGTTACCCATGCTCGGCGGCGCGGCGATGGCGCAGGAGACGCTCAAGATCGGGTATATCGACCCGTTGTCCGGCGGCGGCGCCAGCGTCGGCGAAGTCGGCCTGAAGACGTTCCAGTTCCTTGCCGAGGAAGTGAACGCCAAGGGCGGCATCCAGGGCAAAAAGGTCGAGATCGTTCCGCTCGACAACAAGACCAACCCGCAGGAAAGTCTGATTCAGGCGCAAAAGGCCATCGACGCCGGGGTTCGTTATATCACCCAGGGCAACGGTTCCTCGGTTGCCGGCGCGCTGTCCGACTTCGTCACCAAATACAACGAGCGTAACCCCGGCAAGGAAGTCCTGTACTTCAACTATGCCGCCGTCGATCCGGTGCT
The DNA here is from genome assembly GCA_043099345.1 of Bradyrhizobium sp. TZ2. Taxonomy (GTDB): domain Bacteria; phylum Pseudomonadota; class Alphaproteobacteria; order Rhizobiales; family Xanthobacteraceae; genus Bradyrhizobium. The sequence goes on from CP170752.1 coordinate 6,883,831, forward strand.
GACCAACGCGAAATGCAGCTTCTGGCATTTCCGCTGGGATGCGAACTCCGACATCAAGATGGAGGCGCTCACCAACTACATGAAGAGCACCCCAGCGATCAAAAACGTCTACCTGATCAACCAGGACTATTCGTTCGGCGAAGCCGTTCGCTCCCAGGCCAAGGCCATGCTCGCCGTCAAGCGGCCCGACATCAAGATCGTCGGCGACGAACTGCATCCGTTGCTGAAGATCACGGACTTCGCGCCCTACATCGCCAAGATCAAGGCGTCAGGCGCCGACACCGTCGTGACCGGCAACTGGGGCCAGGACTTCGCGCTGCTGCTGAAGGCGGCCGCGGATGCCGGGCTGAAGGTGAACTGGTACACCTATTACGCCGGCGGCACCGGTGGTCCGACCGCGGTCAAACAGGCCAACCTCAACCATCAGGTGTTCCAGGTCGGCGAAGGTATTCCCAACCTCGAAAACAAGCCGTCGCAGGACTTCGAAAAGGCGATCCGCGCCAAGTACGACTTCAGCCTGTTCTATCCGCGCGCCGTCAACCAGATGCGGATGCTGGCGGCCGCGGCCGACAAGGCCAAGTCCACCGATCCGGTCAAGGTCGCGAAGGCGCTCGAAGGCATGGAATTCGACGTGTTCAACGGCGGCAAGGGCTATATGCGCAAGGACGATCACCAGTTCTTCCAGCCGATCTATATTTCCTCACTCGGCGAACGCACTGAAAAGGAGCCGTTCGACGAGGAAAAGACCGGCTGGGGCTGGAAGCTCGTCGCCAAGATCGACACCCCTTCGACGGTACTGCCGACCACCTGCAAGATGGAACGGCCGAACTGACCGTTCACAGGTAAATCCCATCCGCCCGAAATCTTTCGGGGCGGATGCGCATCCCTTATTCCCAGGCGGTGAATCTTGCTTGAACTGATCGTGATATCCACGCTCAACGGCGTCCTGTTCGGCATGCTGCTATTCTTGATGGCCAGCGGCCTCACCGTGATCTTCAGCATGCTCGGCGTGCTGAACTTCGCGCATGCGAGCTTCTACATGCTCGGCGCATTCTTTGGATTTCAGATCAGCCGCTGGTTCGGCTTCTGGCCCGCTCTCGTGATCGCGCCGCTGCTGGCAGGCGCGATCGGCGCCGGCGTCGAGCGTTACGGCCTGCGCCGCGTCCACAAGAACGGCCATGTCGCCGAACTGCTGTTCACCTTTGGCCTCGCATTCGCGATCGAGGAAATCGTGCAGATCATCTGGGGCAAGAGCCCGGTCGATTTCCGTGTGCCGGCGCTGCTCGACTTTCCCGCTTTTACGATTTTCTCGACCAATTACCCCGCCTACAAGATGTTCATGCTGCTGGTGTCGATCGCCATTTTCGTCGGGCTGCTGATTGTCCTGAAGAAAACCCGGATCGGCCTGATCGTGCAGGCCGCGCTGACGCATCCGCATATGGTGGGCCATCTCGGGCACAACGTCGGACGCATCTTCATGCTGGTATTCGGCGTGGGCACGGCGCTTGCGGCCGTCGCCGGCGTCATTGCCGGCCCCGCGCTGGTGACCCAGTCGAACATGGCCGGGCTGCTCGGCCCGATCCTGTTCGTGGTCGTCGTGGTCGGCGGACTGGGATCGCTTCCGGGCGCCTTTGTCGCCTCGCTGCTGATCGGCCTGGTCCAGACTTTTGCGGTCTCGATGAACGGCTCCCTGGCCGGCGCGTTCGGACCACTCAGCCCTGCCTATGCCTCGTCATGGCTTGCCGACATCTGGGGCGTCACCATCGCGCAGATCGCACCGATCATGCCCTATTTGCTGCTGGTGCTGATCCTGATCTTCCGCCCGATGGGCCTGCTGGGAACGCGCGAGACATGAGCGAGATGGCATCACCCGGCAAGACGACCCTGAGCGCGGCGCCCCCTTACCCTTCCGCTGCCGAAAAACTGAAATTCTACGGCCTGTGGGTGGCGGCCGCGGTCGTGCTGTTGCTGCTGCCCAAGATCTTCAGTTCGGGCGGATCGCTGACGACGTTCAGCCTGATCGGCATCTCCATTATCTTCTCGCTGTCCTACAACATCCTGCTCGGCCAGACCGGCATGCTGTCGTTCGGGCACGCCGTCTATTACGGTCTCGGCGGCTTCCTGGTGATTCATGCCATCAACATCATCGGCGCCAACAAGCTGCCGATCCCGTTGCCGGTGGTGCCGTTGATCGGGGGCCTGACGGGGCTGCTGTTCGCCATTCTGCTCGGCTGGGTTTCGACCCAGCGCAGCGGAACGGCGTTCGCCATGATCTCGCTTGGCGTCGCCGAACTGGTTGCCTCGTCGGCGCTGATCCTGCGCAGCTTCTTCGGCGGCGAAGCCGGCATCTCCGCGAACGGACCAAGCTGCTGCGCATCTTCGACTGGAGTTTTGGCCCGCAGATCCAGATCTATTATCTGGTCGCGGCCTGGACGCTGATCGCAGTGATCGCAATGTACGCTCACCCGCACGCCGCTCGGCCGCATGTGCAACGCGGTCCGCGACAATCCCGAGCGGGTTCAGTTTGTCGGCTACGATCCCCACGTCGTCCGCTATCTGGCGTTCTGCTTCTCCGGCTTCTTCGCCGGGATTGCGGGCGCGCTCGCGGCGATCAATTTCGAAATCGCCAACTCCGCCTATCTCGGCGCCGTGCAGTCTGGAACGGTGCTGTTCGCCACCTATATCGGCGGCGTCGGTTTCTTCATCGGGCCGATCGTCGGCGCGATCTTTGTGACCATTCTGTCGTTGGGCCTAAGCGATCTGACGCAGGTCTGGCAGCTCTACTTCGGGCTTATCTTCATCGCGGTGGTGGTATTCGCGCCGGGCGGCATCACCGGGCTTTTGATGATGCATCGCCCGCTGTTGAGGGCCGGCACCTTGACCAGGGTGCTGCCGAGCTACCTGATCGCTCTGGTGCCGACGCTGGCGATGATTACGGGCCTCATCGTCGCCACCGAAACCATCGTGCACTTCACGGTCCATCCCGGCGAGGATTCCTACATCAAGGCCTTTGGAGTCAGCTTCGACGCCGCGAACCGGTACATTTGGGCGATCGCGGCGATTCTGCTGATCGGCGGCTTCCTGGTGGCGCGCAAGACCTGGAGCCGGGTCGGCCATGCCTGGGACGAAGCCACCAGCGGCGTCCGCGCCAAGGGAGACGCCGCATGAGCACCGCGATCGAATTGCGTGGCGTCGAGAAGAATTTCGGGATCACCTCCGTCATCCGCAACGTCAATCTGAGCGTCGCGCAGGGCGAGCGCCATGCGCTGATCGGACCGAACGGCGCCGGCAAATCCACTCTGTTCAACCTGATCAGCGGCTACATGCTGCCGAGCGCCGGCAGCGTCCTGCTGCGGGATGAAGTCATCTCGGGCCTGCCGCCCTATCAGATCAACCGTCGCGGGCTATCGCGCAGTTTTCAGGTGACCAACGTCTTCGCCAACATGACCGTGTGGGAAAACCTGCGCTGCGCCGTGCTGTGGGCGGCCGGTTACCGCTATTCGTTCTGGAAGAACATCGACAACCTGCCGGACGTGCGCGACCGGACCGCGCAGATACTTGAAGACATTCACCTCACAGTCCGGCGCGACGTGCCCGCCGGTCTTCTGACCTACGCCGAGCAGCGTGCACTCGAGATCGGCATCACCATTGCCGGCGGCGCTGACGTTGTTCTGCTGGATGAGCCGACCGCGGGCATGAGCCACGCCGAAACCGAGCGCGCGGTGGCGCTGATACGCCGGCTGACGGAAGGGCGCACGCTGTTGATCGTCGAGCACGATATGAGCGTGGTGTTTGGTCTCGCCGACCGCATCTCGGTGCTGGTCTACGGGCAGGTCATTGCGTCGGGAACGCCGCAGGAGATCCGGGGCAATCCGAAGGTCAAGGAAGCCTATCTCGGCGAGGAGGTCGCGTGATGCTGGAGGTCCGGGATCTGCACGCCTATTACGGCAAGAGCCACATCCTGCAGGGTGTCGATATCAATATCGAGGCGGGCGAGGTGGTCAGCCTGCTCGGCCGCAACGGCGTCGGCCGCTCCACGACGGTCAAGGCTATTATGGGCGAAGTCCCGCCGCAGGGCTCGATCCGGTTCAAGGGCACCGATATAGCGGGTCTACCCAGCTACAAGATTGCACATCTCGGCCTGGGTTATGTCCCCGAACACCGTGACATCTTTCCCGGTCTTACCGTCCGGCAAAACCTGATGCTTGGCATCAAGGATACAAGGCGACCTGGCAAATGGCGGCTCGAAGACATGCTGGAGATGTTTCCGAACCTGAAGGCGCGCGCCGATACCGCCGCTGGCGTGCTGTCAGGTGGCGAAAAGCAGATGCTGACTATCTGCCGCACGCTGATGGGCGATCCTGAACTCATCATGATCGACGAGCCCACCGAGGGCCTGGCACCCCTTATCGTACAACAGGTCGGCGATCTCATCGCCGAAATTGCTCGGCGCGGCGTTGCCATCCTGCTGGTCGAGCAGAAGCTCTCGATCGCGATGCGGATTTCGCACCGGCTTTACGTAATGGGCCACGGCCGCATCGTATTCGAGGGAGCGCCGGCCGAACTCAAGGCGAACGACGCCATTCGCAAGGAATGGCTGGAGGTCTGAGCTCGTGCTCCCACGCCGCACCAAGCGCCGGTTGAAGGTCCAGGTCACTCGCCGTAATGGCGAAGCTGCTCGAGATTGACGACGGTCACGCCGCCATATTCGAGCCTGAGCAAACCTTCCTTCTCGAGCCGCTTCAGGCACTGGTTCGCGTTCTGCCGGGAGATGCCGGACAGCGCCCCGATCTCCTCCTGGGTGACCTCGAGATGGGGCGACAGGTCCGGGTAGAGAATGGGGTTGAACAGCGATGCGATGGAGCGGGCGACACGGCTGGTTGCATCGAGCGTGCGGCCATATTCCAGCGCCCCGATGAACTGCCCGAGCCGCTCGTTGAGCTGCCTGACCAGGAAGCGGTTGAACCCGACGCTGTTCTCGAACAACCAGAAGAAGGTGCTGCGGTCCATCAGCGCCAGCCTGGTGTCCCGCAATGCGACCACGTCGTAGCGACGCGGCTCGTTCTTGAGCACCGAACCCTCGCCGAACCAGGCGCCCGCCGTGAGGCCGGCGAAAGTTGCGGCCTTGCCGCCGCTGGACACCGTACCCATCCGGGCAAGACCCGTGACAATGCCGGTCCAGTAGTCAAAGGGATCGCCGCGCATGAAAATGTGTTCGTTGGCGCGATAGGATTTCTCCACGATCCCGGCACGGGCGACCTCGATTTCCCGATCGTTCAGTTCGCGCGACCAGGCCGCGATGCGTTTGAGGTAATCCGCAGCAATCATGATCGCATCGGCCGTCGCGTCCCCATCGGTTTACATGCTGCACTGCAACAGAAATGCAGTCTGACGAATTTCTCGACTAATTGTCAGGCAAAAGACATTTCAAACTACCGCATTCCCCTATGGAGGACCACCTCGGCGCGTGCGACTCATCGCGCGATGACGGGGTGCGGCGTTACCACGCATGAACCCGGGCGTTGGTCGGCATCGTTAGTCGGATGGCCTACCCGTGGAGGCCGATGTAGGATTGCGAACGATAGATAAAGAGCGCGCCAAGCGCCGTATCTGGAGGAACAAGTGGCTTACACGTTGGAAGTGCGCGGGGTGTCGCTGCGCTTTGGAGGCGTCCGCGCGCTGACCGAAGTCAGCTTCGGCGTGAACGATGGCGAGCTGTTCTCGATCATCGGCCCGAACGGCGCCGGCAAGACCTCGATCGTCAATTGCATTTCTGGCCGCTACAAGCCGACCGAAGGCCAGCTGTTCTATCGCGGCAAGGACATCACCGGCCTCAATACGAATGCGCGGCCCGCGCTAGGCATCGGGCGCACTTTCCAGAATCTGGCGCTGTTCCATCATATGAGCGTGCTCGACAACATCATGGTCGGGCGGCATCACCTCCTGAAGAACAACTTCATCACGGGATCGCTGTACTGGCTGACGGGCGCGCGGCGCGAGGAACTCGAGCATCGCCGCAAGGTGGAGGAGATCATCGATTTCCTCGATCTGCAGTCGGTGCGCAAGGCCACCGCCGGGACCTTGCCCTACGGCCTGCGCAAGCGCGTGGAGCTGGCGCGCGATGGCGCTCGAGCCGCAGTTGATCCTGCTCGACGAGCCGATGGCCGGCATGAACTTCGAGGAAAAGGAGGACATGGCGCGCTACATCGTTGATCTCAACGAAGAGTTCGGCATGACCGTCATGATGATCGAGCACGACATGGGCGTGGTGATGGACATCTCCCACCGCGTCATGGTGCTGGATTTCGGCCGCAAGATCGCCGAAGGCGATCCGGCTTCCGTTCTCGCCGACCCCCATGTGAAACGCGCCTATCTCGGCGAAGAGGACGAGGTCCTCGTCGATCCCGACGATACGCCGACGCCTGCGGAGAGCGTGGCATGATGGATTACGCCGGGCGCGCCGCCCAAGCCGACACCTATCCGAAGCTCCTGCGCCTCAATGCCAAGGAGCACGGCGGCGAGATCGCGCTGCGCGAAAAGGATCTTGGGCTGTGGCGCGTCTTCACCTGGAACGACTATCAGAACCGCGTGCATGATTTCGCGCTCGGCATGGTCGAACTGGGTCTGGGGCGCGGCGACGTCATCGGCATCATCGGCGACAACCGGCCGGACTGGGTGGCGGCGGAAATCGCAACCCACGCCATCGGCGGCATGAGCCTTGGCCTCTATCGCGACGTGCTGGATGAGGAAGCCGCCTATTTGCTCAGCTACGGCGAGGCCAAGCTGGTGTTCGCCGAGGATGAAGAGCAGGTCGACAAGCTGCTGGCGCTGGCCGATCGCGCGCCCAACCTCAAGCACATCGTCTATTCCGATCCGCGCGGCATGCGGAAATACGACGATCCGCGGCTGATGGAGGCCGAGAAACTGGCCGTGATGGGACGTGAGCGCGCCGCGCGCGAACCGGGTATCTACGACCGGCTGGTCGACGAGACCCGCGGCGAGGATGTCGCCATCCTCTGCACCACCTCGGGCACGACCGCCAACCCCAAGCTGGCGATGCTTGCGGCCGGGCGTGTCCTGAGACATTGCGCGACCTATCTTGCGTTCGATCCGAAGGGACCGGACGACGAATATGTCTCGGTGCTGCCGCTGCCCTGGATCATGGAACAGGTCTATGCCCTCGGCAAAGGGCTGCTCTGCCGGATGAAGGTCAACTTCGTCGAAGAGCCCGACACCATGATGCACGATTTCCGCGAGATCGCGCCGACCTTCGTGCTGTTCGCGCCGCGGGTCTGGGAATCGATTGCCGCCGACGTGCGCGCCGGCGTGATGGACACTTCGCCATTGAAGCAAAAGCTCTACGACATCGGCATGAAGGCGGGGCTTTCGGCGCTCGCGCAGGGCAAGCATTCGATGCTGGCCGACCAGTTGCTGTTCCGCGCACTGCGCGACCGGCTCGGCTTCACCCGACTGCGCTCGGCCGCAACCGGCGGCGCCGCGCTCGGGCCGGATACCTTCAAATTCTTCCAGGCCATGGGCGTACCGCTGCGTACGCTGTACGGCCAGACCGAATTGTTAGGGGCCTACACGCTGCATCCCTTTGGCAAGGTCGATCCGGATACCACCGGGGTGCCGATGGCCGACGACGTCGAAATCCGCGTCGACAACCCCGATATCAACGGCGTCGGCGAAATCGTCGTGCGTCATCCCAACATGTACCTCGGCTATTACAAGAATCCGGAAGCCTCGACCGCCGACATGAAGGACGGCTGGATGCACTCTGGTGACGCCGGCTATTTCAACGATCATGGCCAGCTCGTGGTCATCGACCGCATCAAGGATCTCGCCGAGACTTCCCGCGGCGAGCGCTTCTCGCCGCAATATCTGGAGAACAAGCTGAAGTTCTCGCCTTACATCGCCGAGACCGTGGTGCTCGGCGCCGGCCGCGACGCGCTGGCCGCGATGATCTGCATACGTTTTTCGATCATTTCGAAATGGGCGGAGAAGAACCGGATCTCGTTCACGACCTACACCGATCTCTCCTCGCGCCCCGAGGTCTACGCGCTGTTGCGCAAGGAGGTCGAAGGCGTCAACGCCACGCTGCCGCCGGCGCAGCGCATTTCTCGCTTCCTGCTGCTCTACAAGGAGCTCGATGCCGATGACGGCGAATTGACCCGCACCCGAAAGGTTCGCCGCAGCGTCATCAACGAGAAATACGCCACTATCATCGACGCGATCTACAGCGGCGCGAACGAGATTCCGGTCGATACCGTGATCCGCTTCCAGGACGGCACCACCCAGCGCATCCGCACCACGCTCAGGGTAGTCGATCTCGGCCGCGATGCGCCGATGGCGGAGGCCGCGGAATGATGGCGCAGCAATCATACAAGGTGCGCATGAATGCGCCCTCTCCCCTTGTGGGAGAGGGCCGCGCTGCCGGTCGCTACGAACTCACTTCGGTGAGGGGTCTGTCTCCACACATGCGAATGTGGAGAGAACCCCTCACCCGTCTTCGCTTCGCGAAGCCACCCTCTCCCACAAGGGGAGAGGGAAAGAGGCTCGCAATTCAACGCGACAAGACCGCATGAACACCCAGCTCCTGATCCAGCTTCTGGTCAACGGCCTCGTGGTCGGCACGCTCTATGGCGTGGTCGCGATGTCGTTCGTGCTGATCTACAAGGCAACCCAGGTCGTGAACTTCGCGCAGGGCGAACTGCTGCTGGTGGGCGCCTGGGTGTGCTGGTGGCTGCTCACCAAGTATCAGGTACCGTTCTATCTGGGCATGCCGATCACGCTCGTGTTCATGTTCCTGTTCGGCATCGCAATCCAGATCGTCATCCTGCGGCCCATGATCGGCGAGCCGATCATTTCCGTGATCATGGTGACGATCGCACTGTCGACGGTCTTTTCCGCGCTGATGAAATGGATGTTCGGCGTCAACCTGCAGCCGTTCCCGCGCATCTTCGAAACGCAGAACATCAATATTCTCGGATTGCAGGTGCAGACCGTCTACCTGATGAGTCTCGCCGTCTCGGTGGCGATGATGATCGGAATGGCGTGGTTCTTCCGCCTCTCCAAATACGGTCTCGCGATGCGCGCGACCGCGTTCAACCAGCAGGTGGCGCAATCGCTCGGCATTTCCGTGAAAAGCGTATTCGCGATGGCCTGGGCGATCTCCGCGACCGTCTCCGCCGTAGCCGGCGTGGTGGTGGCGGTCGTCAATGGCGTCTCGGCCGGGCTTTCGGCCTATGGCGTCAAGGTGTTTCCAGCTGCGATCCTCGGTGGTCTCGACAGCGTCGGCGGCGCCGTGCTGGGCGGCATTATCATCGGGCTATTGGAAAACGTCGCGCACTTTCTTGACAGCGAATATCTGCATTGGGGCAATCTCTACGAGATCGCGCCGTTCTATGCGCTGATCATCATCCTGATGATCAAGCCGTATGGCCTGTTCGGCACCAAAGACATCGAGCGGGTTTAAATAATCATGGCAGGCCAGACACTAATCCCCGCCGGCGATTTCCGCACCAGCTATGCGGCTGATACCACCGTGTTTCCGACCACGACCAGCCGCAATGCTATGATCGCCGGGATCGTCCTGATCTGCTTTGCGCCTCACGTCCTGAACGAATACAGCCTCAGCCTCTTGATCCAGATCGGCATCTTCGGAATCGCCGCGCTTGGCCTCAACATCGTTGTCGGCTTCACCGGCCAGATTTCGATCGGCCACGCCGCCTTCTTCGGCTTCGGCGCCTTCACGTCAGCCTATCTCTCGAATCGGTTCGGCATTCCCGTCTTCTTCTGCATTCCGCTGGCCGGCGTCGTGACGGCGGCGGTCGGGCTGATCTTCGGCCTGCCCGCCGCGCGGCTGAAAGGGCTCTATCTCGCGATCGCCACGCTGGCGGCGCAGTATATCCTGCTCGACTTCTTCGCCCGCGCGGAGTGGTTCACCGGCGGCAGCGTTCCGGCCAGCGCCGAGCCGTTCTCGATCTTCGGCTATATGTTGCGCGGCGATAAGCAATATTTCTACGTCGTGCTGGCCTATGTCGTCGTCTGCTATCTGCTGGTCACCAACCTGATCCGCTCGCGCGACGGGCGTGCGCTGATCGCGGTGCGCGACCATTATCTCTCTGCCGAGATCATGGGCATCAACCTGACCAAGTACCGGACGCTGTCGTTCGGCCTCGCCGCATTCTTTGCCGGCGTCGGCGGCGCGCTCTACGCGCATTACAATCAGGTGGTCTCCAACGAAGGTTTTGGCATCGATCGCTCGATCATCTTCCTTGCGATGATTATCATCGGCGGACTCGGCTCGATCATGGGCACGCTGATGGGAACGGCCTTCATGGTGCTGCTGCCGGAATCGATGGAATGGCTCAGCGTCGCGTTGCGCGACAGCCCGATCGACCAATTTCTGGGACTGAAGCACAACATCGCTTTCCTGCGCGAGATGGCCATCGGCGTGATCATCATCGTCTTTCTGGTTTTTGAACCGGATGGACTCGCGCATCGATGGCGACAGATCAAGGCGTACTGGAAACTCTACCCGTTCTCGCATTGAGGTCGGAACGGGACTGACAACAAGAAGACCTCGAGAAGTAACCGGGAGGATTATGTCCATGAAGATGAAGACTCTATTGAGCACAGCCTCGCTTGCCTTGCTGTTGGGTAGCACCGCGGCATCGGCCCAGGCGCCGATCTCGCTGGGGCATCTCGCCGACTATTCGGGCCCCACCTCGGACGTCGGAACGCCGTTCGGACAGGGCGTTGCCGACACCTATGCGTGGATCAACAAGAATGGCGGTATCAACGGCACCAAGGTCAACGTCGATACCGTCGACTACGGCTATCAGGTGCCGCGCGCGATCGCCCAGTACAAGAAATGGTCCGGCTCCGACAAGGTCGCCGCCATTCTCGGCTGGGGCACCGCCGACACCGAAGCGCTGACGGGATTCCTGGCGCAGGACAAGATCCCCGATATTTCGGCCTCATATGCCGCGGCGCTCTCAGACCCGACAGGCGCCGGCGGCAAGGCGAAGCCTGCCCCCTACAACTTCTTCTATGGCCCGAGCTATTCGGACGCGGTTCGCGGCATGCTGACCTGGGCAGCCGAGGACTGGAAGGCCAAGGGTAAGCCCGGCAAGCCGAAATACGTTCATATGGGCGCAAACCACCCCTACCCGAACGCGCCCAAGGCTGCGGGTGAAGCCATCGCCGCCGAACTCGGCTTCGAGCTGCTGCCGCCGATCGTGTTCGCGTTGACGCCCGGCGATTACAGCGCGCAGTGCCTGACGCTGAAGAGCAGCGGCGCGAACTACGCCTATCTCGGCAACACCGCCGGCTCGAACATCTCGGTGCTCAACGCCTGCAAGGCAGCCGGCGTCGACGTGCAGTTCCTCGGCAACGTCTGGGGCATGGACGAGAACGCCGCCAAGGCTGCCGGTGCGGCCGCCGATGGCGTGGTGTTCCCGCTGCGCACCGCGGTGGCATGGGGCGGCAACGCACCCGGCATGAAGACCTTCATGGAGATCTCCAAGATGTCGGACGCGGCAGGTACAGCCTACCGCCCTGTGCATTATCTCGCCGGCGTCTGCACCGCGCTCTACATGAAGGAAGCCGTCGAATGGGCTGCCAAGAATGGCGGCGCTACCGGCGAGAACGTCAAGAAGGGCTTCTATCAGAAGAAGGATTGGGTGCCCGCGGGAGGGGAAGGCGTCTGCAACCCCTCCACCTTCACCGAGAAAGATCACCGCGGCACGCTCAAGGTCGATCTTTATCGCATGAAAGTCGCCGGTGCGACCGATGCTCCGCTCAACGATCTCATCAAGAACGGGGCCATCAAGATGGACAAGGTGAAGACGATCGACCTGCCGCGCAAGCCGGAATGGCTCGGCTGGTAATTTCCCGGGTCGCCTCCGGGCGATCCAAACACTCCGTCGTCATCCCCGCGAAAGCGGGGATCCAGTATGCCGCGGCTTCTCGATCGATCGCAGGCGCCTTACGTAATACTGGATCACCCGCTTTCGCGGGTGATGACGGCAGTGGGTTCTACTGACGGCGTCAGGATCAGGACATGACTGAAATGACCGAAATCAATCGTCCCGCGCCGGCCGCGCAAGCCACCGCGCCGCTCCTCAGCGTCCGCAACATCGAGGTGGTCTACGACAAGGTCATCCTGGTGCTGCGCGGCCTGAGCCTCGAAGTGCCCAAGGGTTCGATCGTGGCACTGCTTGGCGCCAATGGCGCCGGCAAATCGACCACGCTGAAGGCGATCTCCGGACTTCTCAAGACCGAGGACGGCGAAGTCATCCGCGGCGAAATCGTCTTCGACGGCGAGCGCATCAACGGCATCGATCCCGACAAGATCGTCCGCCGCGGCGTCTTTCAGGTGATGGAAGGCCGCCGCATCATATCAGACATGACCTCGATCGAAAATTTGAAGCTCGGCGCCTTTACCCGCAGCGACAACGAGGTCGCCAGCGACATCGACATGGTCTTCAGATATTTCCCGCGCCTGAAGGAGCGCACCGGGCTCGCTGGCTACCTCTCCGGCGGTGAACAGCAGATGCTTGCGATCGGCCGCGCGCTGATGGCGCGGCCCAAGATGATCCTGATGGACGAGCCCTCGATGGGCCTGTCGCCGCTCCTGGTCAAGGAAGTGTTTGGGATCATCAAGGCGATCAACCGCGACCTCGGCGTCACCATCCTGCTGGTGGAGCAGAATGCGCGCGCAGCCCTTTCGGTCGCGAGCCACGGCTACATCATGGAGCAGGGCAAGGTCGTGCTCGACGGATCAGCCGACGAATTGCGCGACAATGAGGACGTCAAGGAATTCTACCTCGGCGGCGCCGGCGACCAGCGCAGGAGTTTCAAGAACCTGAAAAGCTTCAAGCGGCGAAAGCGGTGGCTGTGAGCGCTGCATAGCGTTTCGAGCGAAGTGGAGACCGGTTCGCGTGAAGAAAACGCGTCAAAACAAAAATCAGCCCCTAGCCGAGCACCTGCTCCGCTTCCGCAACCGCGCAAAGTACATGATAGAACGAAGACGCAGGGATCATGGCGACCAGCGAGTTGCCGTCGCGATCGAATTGGTCGTACCAGCCGCCCGCCACCGGATGGCTGAGATAATGCCGTTCGAGCCGCGACAGCGCCCGCGCGCTTCATCCGCAGCCCCCGCCTCGCCCGCTTCGGCCTGCGCGATCCACGCCTTGGCGATTTCGGTCTGTGGCCACAGCCGCCGCGTGTGCCGCCTGATGTTGCCGTTGGCATCGCCTTCGTCGATCAGGCAGCCGGTGGCCTCGTCACGATAGCGCAGCGCGGACGCCAGCAATTCGCCGCGGTAGCGTCCAGTCGGACAGCCGGTGATGCGTTCAAAACCCTTCAGCAGCCAGGCCCATTCCGCCTGATGCCCGGGCTCGACGATGACTGGCTCGATCTTCGAAAAATCTTCCTCGAAATACTCTCCAAGCACCTGCCGCTGCTTGTCGTAGAGGTTGGCCAGAAACAGGGCGAAGAAATCGCCGGCCCTGTTCTGGAACACCGTGTCATGCGTCGCGTCGAACACCGCAATCATCGCTTCGAACAGATGCATCTGCGGATTCTGCCGCCGCGGCATCGACGCCGGCAATCCTTCGTGAACGCCGCCGTGCGGCGAGCGCAGTTGCGTGTCGACGAAATGGCACAGCGCGTCGATCTCGGCGCGAATCTGCGCATCGCGATCGAGTCCATAGACGGTTGCAAGAGCCAGCAGCACGAACGCGTGATCGTAGGAATCGCGCAACGGATTCAGCACAGCGCCATCAGGCGTCAATGTATGGACAAAGCCCGGACTGCCGTCGGGGGCTTTCGCCTTGGCCAGAAGGTGATCCAGCCCTTTCAGCGCGATCGCGCGGCCGTCGGAATACCAGCCCATTTGCGCCGCCTTGGCGAAGCAATAGATCTGGCGCGCCTGCACGAACACCCGCCGCGGCGCCAAGGGATCGGCGCGGCCGTCCCGATCGAGCCGATCGATGAAGCCGCCTGCCTTGTCGTCCCAGCCTTCGGTCGACCACAGCGGCAGGCAGTGGTCGATCATGCGACGCTTCAGCTTCACGACGATTTCGGCCGAATCCAGCGTATCTGCCGCCGGAGCGGTATGCGTTTCAGCCATTGGGTTCCCTGGATCATCTCCGACACCGGTAGCCGTCTGATACCACGTCAGAGGCGGCGCGCAATCGACCCTAACCTAGGGGATCAGCAATGACCGACCACTACGACGCGCTTGAAACGCGCGAGCCGGCCCAACGCGAGGCGGAGCTGTTTTCCCGCCTCCCGGACCTCCTGCGCACGGCGATGGCCGCGCCGGCCTATGCTGAGCGCCTCAAGGGCGTCGATCCGGCTGCCGTAACCAGCCGGGCCGCACTGGCGCGCCTGCCCGTGCTGCGCAAGTCGGAGCTCCCGCCCTGCATAGGCCGCGCCGCCGTTCGGCGGGTTCGTGGCAGGGCCGCTGGGGTCGTTCGGGCGGCTGTTTACCTCACCGGGCCCGATCTTCGAACCCGAGCCGGTCCATACGGATCCCTGGCGCGGCGCACGGGCGCTGTTCGCGGCCGGCTTCCGGCCCGGTGATGTCGTGCTCAACACCTTCAGCTACCATCTGACGCCCGGTGGCTTCATTTTCGACGCCTCGGCGCGGGCGTTGGGATGCGCGGTGATTCCGGCCGGACCCGGCAATACCGAACAGCAGTTCGAGCTGATCGAGGCCTATCGCCCCGTTGGCTATAGCGGGACGCCGGACTTCCTCAAGATCCTGCTCGACGCCGCCGCAAGCGCAGGCCGCGACGTCTCCTCGATCAAGCGGGCGCTGGTTTCCGGCGCAGCCTTTCCGAAATCGTTGCAGGACGAAGTCAGGTCGCGGGGCATCGATGCCTATCAGGCGTTCGGCACCGCCGACCTCGGCATGATCGCCTTCGAGACGCCGGCGCGGAGGGCATGGTCGTCAACGAGGACCTGATCATGGAAATCGTGCGTCCCGGCACCGGCGATCCCGTCGCGCCCGGTGATGTCGGCGAGATCGTCGTGACCTCGCTCGATCCGCATCATCCCTGGATCCGGCTCGCGCTCGGCGATCTCACCGCGGTCCTGCCGGAAATAAGCCCGTGCGGGCGCACCAATATGCGCATCAAGGGCTGGATGGGCCGCGCCGACCAGACCACCAAGGTCAAGGGCATGTTCGTGCGGCCCGAGCAGATCGCCGAGATCGGCAAGCGCCATCCCGAACTCGGACGGCTGCGCCTCGTGGTGACGCGATCCGGCGAGAGCGACCTGATGACGCTGAAAGCGGAAACGGCCTCACCCAGCGAAACCCTTCAGGGCGAACTCGCCGCAAGCCTGCGCGCGGTGACCAAGCTCGGCGGCAATGCGGAACTGGTCGCTGCAGGCTCGCTGCCGAATGACGGCAAGGTGATCGCGGACGAGCGTACCTAGCCGTGCCAAGGTACAAGTGTGCCAAGAAGGCATTCGGTGCATTTTTGTGCCGAAGGGGCGTGCCATTCAGCGCTTCGCCACCTGTTCGGACCGTGATGAGAGTTGGCACGGCCGCCTCTCAGTGGCACACTTTGCTGTTGTTGGCCCATCTTGGCCAATCCCGATTTGCGGGACCTGCAACTATTCCGTGTAGATCATTCCACCAAACGCTTTTTGACAGGGCTGAAGCTTCCGCAATTCTTTTATGGCGGCAATCAAGTTTCTTATGGCGGATACTACTTGCGCATCGGCATTCTTCCCTGAGTTGTTAATTTCAAGCAGAAATTGGTCTGAAAAATGTAGGCAGCATCTGGAGAATTGCGCCCGACGCGCAACTAGGCTGCGATCAGACATTGGCGGATTCCAGCGCCGTTCGGCGCTTCTAACGCCGGGAAGAACCTGCCGAAAGTGGGGCGGGAATCCTCCTAATCGTTATAGGCGGACTGTTGCTTGGTTGGGTTCTCAGCGGCCGGATCAATAGTAACTCCGGTTACCAGCTTCGGTTTGAGCTAGCTGTACATCTGCTTCATTGTCTTTATCTGCACCAGACGTTTAATCGTCCTGTCGATCATCGCGTCCAATCTCTCGATTCGGCCCAGGCTTCGATCAAACATCTCCTCGGGATCGAGTGCTTGAAGAAACTCATCTGCTCCTTCATGGCGCACCGGTACTTTCCATGATGACAGCCCGGTCGCTATTTTCGCACCCCATTTGGCAGGATCGTCACCATCCCGCAGAGGCCAATCACGCTGAATAGTGTTGCGGTAAAGCGGACTCAGTTGCAGGAGCAGTGCGTTCACCTTCTCTACTGTATCGGCTGCGTTAAACTCCGATGCAAATGCCTTGAGATTCTCAATGTGTCGGCTTTGCTCGTTGTCACTTCGAACTCGGTCGAGCCGCTTCTGAGTGCTGATCTTCTCGTAGCGTTCCAGTCGACGTCGACGCCAAAGCAACTCTATCAACACTTTGAGTTCGAATTCCTCGGTGAGGCCTTCTGGAAACCATTCCTCATAGGCGCGCGTTCGGAGGACCTCATAATCTTCGTATGTTTCGCCCCAGAGCATGACCTCCTGAGCGTTTGCACCGTGCGTCAGTGCATTTTTCTTTCCAGACATTACCGTCATCCGCTTTTTGCCGCGACGCAAGTTCGAGCGTCGAAGCAAAAAGTTACACAAGGGACGACGTCGAAGTCACTCCCTTTGCTATGGCGCAAATAGGTGATGTGTCGTTGTAGGCGCACTTATTTATGGCGGAAATCAATTTTCTTATGGCGTTAATTGTTCGCAACGAGCGGCATTCTTGAAAGCCTGATGGAGCGATGGATTCATTCCCTACGGTTAGAGGTGGGCGTTTTGTTCGGCCATTTGGCGACGCTTGGCTGCACGCGTTTGAACGGCGAGCGCAATACGCCGGCGCTCGGCCAGCGCATACCGCGCCAGCCTCGCAGGACAAATGGGCTTCCAGCTTTGTTCCCCGACAAGATAATCATTTATGGGCTTGATAGCGGCTTTAATGAACTCAAACAACGGACCCGTCTCTTCCTGGACAAGCTTGCCGTCAACTGATGTCCAGGCGGAACGCCTGCCGGCCGAGGAGTTATAGCGCAGAAACATATCCAAAAGTCTCGGTCCCAACGCCCGGGTCAACACATCGCATGGACGACCGGCTTTTCGCTCGAAAGCAACGCTGTCGATCCGCTCGATCAAATCTTCACAGAAAGAAACCACGATCTGGCCGGTGAGTTCTTTGATTGTTTCATCGCCTTCCAGCTCCCCGGTGAAGCCCTCGCCGGGAGGGCCGAATAAACGATACAGTCCAATCAGCTCCAGAATCGTCAGCTTTTGTTCTGTAAGATACGCTTCGATACGCGGCGCGAGCACCGTCCACACGAATTCTTGACTGGGAAAAGCTTTTCCCCGCTGCATTGATTTTCCTTTCTTGATCCGAATCACTTTCCCGCAAGATCATAATCGCTTTTGGCGCGTGGCCGTCAGCGTCTACCTGAAGAGAGAAATTGGTCCCCCCTGTGGATTGCGTGCACAACCTGCGGGCCTCCATTTTCCCATTACCGTTAGTAGGGATTCATTTTGCGCACTGATTACATCCCAATCTTGCGAGCAAAACTCTGGGTCTTGATTTAATCAAATTTCTGATTTTCAGAAATCAATGATGGGATGGTGAGTGTCAGGTTCCCACGGTTTTCATTTCATTGGGGAACCGCTTGAATTTAGGAAGCACAACTAGGGTGTGGACTCATAAGCGCGTAACCAGATGCGATGGCTGCCAGTTTGACGAAGGCGAGGTAGTTGGCTGCGAGTTTGTCGTATCGGGTGGCGATACGCCGACACTGCTTGATCTTGTTCAAGAACCGCTCGACGAGGTTGCGCTCGCGATACAGGTAAGGGCTAAAGCAAATCGGCTCTTTTCGATTGCGCTTCGGCGGAATGTTGGCCCACGCACCTTGTTGTTTGACGAGCGCCCTGATCCAGTCAGCGTCATATCCCCGATCTGCCAGCAACATTGATCGCGGCTGCAATCCCGCCAGTAACTCCGGGCAGAGCCGGTTGTCGTGAGCTTCGCCTTGGGCCGCAAGGTCAGCGACGAGCTTACCGTGCCACTCTGCCGTACTCACCACCAAGATTTGCATCGCCACGGCAGGGAGAAGGTCTGGTGTGCGAACATGCAGATCGCACCATTGGATATTGCCAAGCAACTGTGGGAGGCTAACCAGATTCCCCGCAAAGAGCGGATGTCGTGATCGTCGACGACCGTAGATCTCGTCTGCTCCGTCTCAGAACTTGCGGATGAGATCGACAACCTCGCCCTGCTGCGCCCGCGTGATCTCCGCGAACATCGGCAGCGACAGGATGCGTCCCTGATCGCCAAACGCATTCGGAAACTGCTCGGGCCGATGGCCTAAGCGCTTGTAGGCGGCAAGGAACGGCAGCGCCGTCGGATAATTGATCGCTGTTTGCACGCCGTTGGCGTTCAGGTGCGCGGCCAGCGCGTCGCGGCGCGGATGCCTGATCGTGTAGAGATGATAGACATGGGTGCGGTCCGCTGCGACCTGTGGCACGGCGATGTCTTCGATCTGGTTGAGGCCGGCATCGTAAGCCTTGGCGGCGTCCTGCCGCGCGCTTGTCCACTGCGGAAGATGCGGCAGTTTCGCCGACAGGATCGCCGCCTGCATGCCATCGAGCCGGCTGTTGATACCCTCGATATGATGCTGATGCTTCACCAGGCCGCCGTGGCGCGCCAGCATGGTCATGTGTTCCGCTAATGCATCATCATTGGTCACGACGGCGCCGGCATCGCCCATCGCGCCGAGATTCTTGCCGGGATAGAAGGAATAGGTCCCGGCTGCGCCGAACGTCCCGACCTGCCGGCCTTTATAGCGAGCCAGATGCGCCTGCGCGCAATCCTCGATCACCCAGAGCTTGTGCCTGCGCGCGATCGCCATGATCGCGTCCATGTCCGCCGGCTGCCCGTACAGATGCACGGGAATGATGCCGACGGTGCGCGGCGTGATCGCGGCCTCGATCGCCGCCGGATCGATCGTGAACGTCGCGTCTTCGGTGTCGCAGAACACCACGGTGGCGCCGGCATGGGTGATCATCGCTGACGTGCTGATCCACGAATGCGCGGTGGTGATCACCTCGTCGCCCGGCTGCACCTTCAGCGCGGCCATGGCCAGATACAGCGCATCGGTGCCGTTGGCGCAGGATACGCAATGCTTAACGCCTACTGCAGTGGCGAACTCCCGCTCGAACGCGTCGACGTAAGACCCGCGAATGAAGGCGTTATCGCGGATGACGGCAGCGATCGCGCTATCGATCTCGCTCTTGATGGTCTGATACTGCAATTGCAGGTCCGCAAAAGGCACTGGCATCAATCGTCTTCCCTACTTGTCCGCCAGAAGCCGGCGCGCCGGATTGCCTGCATACGTCCCTGACGTCGTGATGTCCCTGGTTACCACCGAACCCGCGCCGATCACGACATCGTCAGCGATCCTGACCGGCATGATGGTGGCGTTGGAGCCGATCGAGACGCGGTTTCCGATCACGGTCTCACGCCACAAATCCCTGTTGCCGCGGGCCGGGCCACCGGTCGAAAACGTATCGTTAACGAACATTACGCCGTGGCCGACAAAGCAGTCTTCACCGATCGTGACCAGTTCGCAGATGAAAGCGTGCGACTGCACCTGGGTGCGGGCGCCGATCACGACGCCATTCTGGATTTCGGTGAACGGCCCGACAAAGCAATCGTCGCCGATTTTGCAGCCGTAGAGATTGCACGGCTCGACGACCTTGACCCGGACGCCGAAATCAACGTCGCGCACGCCGACCTGATGTATCTCGGGCCTGTTCACGGTACGACACCGAGCCGGCCCAGCCGGGGCGCGAAACGCAAGGCCACCTCGTCACCGGTCTCGATCGATTCGTAGAGCGCGGAAATCAGTTCCAGGCTCTTGCGTCCCTCGAGGCCGTCGACGAGTGCCGAGCGCTGGTTCACCAGGCAGTCGATCACATGCTGATAATAGGCCTGATGACCGAAGCCGTAGACGTTCGGCGGATTGACGGAAAACTTTTCGACCACGTCCTTGTCCAAGGGAAGTTCATTGACGAAGCGCCAGTGCCGGATCTGGTTGACGGCGAAGCCTGCGATTTCAACCGTCCCCTTCTCGCCCAGGATCGAGAGTGAACCTTCCAGATCGGTTGGACGCACTGCCGTCGTCGCCTCGATGATCCCCAGTGCGCCGTTTCGGAACTTCAGCGTCGCGACCGCCGTATCCTCGGCCTCGATCTTTGCCAGCGCGGTGACGGCACGGGCATGAACGCTGACGACATCGCCGAAAAACCACTCCAGCATGTCGACGTGATGACTGGCCTGGTTAGAGAGCACGCCGCCGTCATAGGCCCAGGTGCCACGCCAGGCGTCCTGATCGTAATAGACCTGATCGCGGCACCAGCGTACGCGGACGGTGCCGAGAATAAGGCGGCCGAAACGGCCGGCTTCCAGCGCCTCGCGCGCCTTCACCACCGGAACGTTGAAACGATTCTGCTTGACGACGAAAAGCTTGACGCCGGCCTCGTCGCAAGCGCGGATCATGTCGTCGGCGTCCTGCAGCCGCAACGCCATCGGTTTCTCGACGATGGCGTGCTTTCCGGCCTTCG
Source organism: Bradyrhizobium sp. TZ2 (assembly GCA_043099345.1). Lineage (GTDB taxonomy): Bacteria > Pseudomonadota > Alphaproteobacteria > Rhizobiales > Xanthobacteraceae > Bradyrhizobium. The sequence continues at coordinate 6,904,500 of CP170752.1, forward strand.
CACAGGCGATGACATGGGCAGGATGCATTCCGCTTGGCGTCAGCACCGCCACTGCATCGATGTCCTGACGGGCGAGGAACTCGTCCATATCGTAGATCGCGGGGACGCCGAATTTCGTCCCAATCGCGTCCGCACGGCTGCGAACAGTGTCGCATACGGCAACGAGCCGGGCCCGTTCGATGTGGTTGCCGCCCAGGAGATCCGAGTGGCGCTTTGCTATACGCCCGCATCCGAGCAGGCCGAATCTGATCATGGTGAGCCTTGTTTCCAATTAACCGTCCGAGTTCCACGTTAGCCGTCTCATCGACCGCAGCCAACCCTTTGTGGCGGATGTCCCAAGACCGCGGGTGGGCTGGCAGACTTCACCCCTCCAGAGGCGTTGACAAAAACCTAGGAAGTTCGCAGCGACGCGGGCTTTCTGCTGCAGAGGCCGCGATCACCAAAATCGTGACCCGGGGGCCTTCTTGCCGAACGGCAGTATTATAACCACCGGCCCTTCAAGCTTGGCCGAGGAGTTCGCCACCATGAACGGATTCCGGTTCCATATCTAGCCAGCCCACCGCAGCACCTCAGCACCCGCGAGTATAACGATAGGGAGACGCGGCGTTGCTAAACCCTCCGTTGCCCGCGGGCGATTCGTGGGGTTATATTGAGGATTAGTGCATCACTCAATTTCGAACCTAGAGCTTACGTTGCGGGTTAAATGCAGCAGGAAATTCAGCGGCGAGAGAGTGTCCCCGGGCTGATGACCTCACAACCGATAACTGCTCACGGCCTAGCGCGCTCGCAAACACACGCCGCGGCGTCCGACTCACGGCGTGCCCGCAACACGGAAAAGCCGACGGTGCTCGTGACCGGCGCCGACGGATCGTTGGGCGGCATCTCGTTTCCTATCTCGCCACGCAGGGGTACAAGGTGATCGCCGCGTCAAGGGCGGCATCTACTTTCGATACGAACATCGCGGCGGTTCGGCTTCCGGATCTCTCGAAGTTGTTCGACTGGCAGCCTTTTCTGGAACAATGCGATGCGGTGGTTCACCTTGCGGGCATCGCTCACAAGTATGCCGGCGACGACTTTTACGACCGCGTCAATCATCGCGCGACTTCGGCGCTCGCGCGGGCGATATCCCGCAGCGGCACAAAACATCTGGTGTTCATTTCATCGATCGCCGCCCAGTCCGGCTCCTATGCGGATCACGAACTGACCGAGGATGATTTTCCGACGCCCAACAATGCGTATGGACGATCCAAGTTCGCCGCCGAACAGGCCATTCGCGCAGCGGGCATTTCGTTCACAATCTTGCGCCCTGTCGTAATCTACGGCGAAGGCGAGAAGGGAAACTTCGCGACCGTGCGTCGGATTTCGCGCCTGCCGATTCCGCTTCCATTCGGAGCGTTGACGGCGCAGCGATCCGTGCTGTCGATCCAGAATTTCAACTCGGCCGTCGAGACGGCATTGAGCAATCCCCGCGCACGGGGAGAAACCTTTATCGTGTCCGATCCGACACCGGTAACGGTCGCAACTCTCATCGCAAGTTACCGCGCTAGCCTCGGCAGATCACCCTGGTTGCTATCAATGCCCGAAAGTTGGGTCAAGGCGTCCCTCAGGGCCTCCGGCCAGGGCGCGATTTGGGAACGGATCGGCCGCCCCCTGCTAGCACCTCCAAGGAAACTCCTTGCGATCGGCTGGGAGCCGTACAATAGCACACCGCGGTTTTAAGGCTATGAAATAGACGAGCAGTTTTCTTTGATCGGGACGGTGTTCCGAACGAAGCAGCGGCTACGGCTTCGAAGCTAGAGAGCTGGGGTGGATAGACGGCGCACGCGAAGCGGCAAGGCCGCCAATGATGCTGGGTACGTTGTATTCGTGATTACGAACCAGTCAGGGATTGGCCGGCGGTCTCTACGAGGAAAGTCACATTGAAGGACTGCACAACTGGATGGCAGACGATTTAGCTAGAATTGGAGCTCACATAGATGCGAAGTACTGCCCTTTCCGCCCGAAGCGGTGATCGAGCGGTGCCATCGACGCAAGCCTGCTCCAGGCATGATCAACGATCTGTTGGAGCGTTTTCTGGTGGATGTCAGTCCAAAGACAAAGCCACTGATCTAGAAGCGGCACGGGCCGCTGGGATAAAAGGGCATTTATTTCCGGTCATAACCTCGAGCATTTCTTTAGATCGGTCCTGGACGCGAACGAGAATTAGAATTCTTCGTAAAGGTGCCTTGTAGTCAGCGTACGCCGACTACGCTGTCAAGTTTGTCATCGAGAAGCATCAGCTTTCGCAGTACCTGGCGCGCGATGCTAATGCCGATTTTCAGATTTCGATGGTTTGACCACCCAATAGGCTCTACCATTCGTCGCCGGATCAGTGTTGTCGCTTGACCAATACATCGTCGTGCCGTTGTCCTTCCAATGAGAAAACCGACCTTGTTTTACTGGTCGGCGTAGGCGTTTGGGAACTCCTCGGGCCGGTGCTGACAATGTCGGCACGCCGGCTAGCTTGTTCAAACCTTTCGATTCGGATACGAAATCCAAGCTGTTCACGAGGTACGAGGAAAGTGGCGTTAGCCAGCAACCCATGCAGTACATTCGATTCGGAGTGCCGATCTGCCTTCAACTACTTGTCTGCTGCCTAACGCTTGTCTTCGTTTCAGAGCTTTATCCTGCATATCAGGTCGGCTTTCGCTTGGATGATCTACCGCGAGCGCTCGCCACCGTGGCAGCATTCTCCCTTCTCTCGGTTGTTTTCGTAGTTTCCGAGTTCAGCTTCGGATTTTTCATCGGCTTCTATCTCTACTCCATGATAGCCGGCTATCTGTGGCTGAATTCTTTTTCAGAGTTCACTTATGACCACGGACTGGCTGGATCTCTCCGCATACGCTTCTGCAGTCGCATTTCTTTTCCCCCGCGCTGTTTCTTACGAAGCCCTTAAGGCAGTTCTGGACGCCTTCTCCCATTGCGTTCGAGCGCCTTCTCAACGCGATATTGTTAGTCGCCGGAGTTACGTTTGTCGCCGGTGCGGCGTACAATTTTGACCTCGCCCACTTGCAGCGCCTGATCAGGCTCGACGGTGACATCTACGTCTCGCGCGACACGCTCAGTTTTCCGCCCCTCCTCAGCTATCTTTTGGGCATCGTGGCGGATGCACTATTGCCGTTTGCATTCGCCTGCTTTGTCGAACAACGCAGCGCTTGGCGAGCCGCAGCAGCGTTGGCGCTTCTGCTCCTCTTATATCCCGTTACGTTAAGCAAGCTTGCCTTGTTTAGCCCGGCCTGGATCAGTCTAATCGCGTTACTTGCCCGGGTCATCGAAGCTAGATTTGTTGTCATCGTTTCTCTGCTGCTACCAACAGCATTCGGCGTCCTCCTGATCATCCTCTGGAGACTCGGAGCGCTGCAAAGTTCAGAGACGCTGCCATATTTCGCGTTGGTTAACTTCCGAATGATTACGATTCCCTCGATGGCGATGGACTACTATAACGAGTTCTTCTCCAAGAATGACCTTACGCTGTTTTGCCAGATAGGCGTCTTGAAAGCGCTTGCCAGCTGCCCGTATCACGAACCACTCGGAACCGTGATCTACAACGCGTTTGGAATAGGCGGAATCTTAACGCGTCACTGTTTGCGACCGAAGGGATCGCGTCGGTAGGCGTTTGGCTAGCGCCAGTAACGGCTTTCGCTTGCGGGCTCGTGATCGCGCTAGGAAATCGTTTGTCCGCCGGGTTACCGCCGCGCTTTGTGCTTACGTCCGCGGCCGTACTACCGCAAATTTTCCTCAATGTGCCTCTGACTGTTACCATGCTGACCCATGGAGTCTCCGTCTTATTCCTGCTTTGGTACATTACACCCCGCAAGCATTTGAAGCGCGATTGAACGGTTCGAGCTAACGTTGAAAGGTCCGTTGATCCATGAAGTCGGCTGAGCGTGCAACGCACGCGAATTCAGGGCTGCCTCTGCTGTTAAGCTTGCAATATGCAGGCCGTGGCCAGGCTCTTTCCGGTCTTGATGCTCCAGGTCTGCGCAAGGGGCGCCTGGACGTCGCTCGAGCTGGGGTCGGAGCGCACGAGGCGTTCGGCGCCGGCCGCGAGCCGAGCCATCGTGCTGATGGCGGTTGTCGCAGGGTTGTCGCCGATCTCGGTATCAAGGGATGCTAAGCCTGCGCTTTTACGCGATCCTGATTGCGCTGCAGATGCCCGGTGGGGTCGCGTTCCACCGACGGACATCCTCAGCTCGATTTTGATTAGCGTCATCGGCTGGTCTATACAGCCGTGATGATCCACGACATGCAACCAAACACAAGCCGGGGCGCAAAACCACGATGCTGATCGTGTTCCGAGCCGACGCCGATCCGGTCATTGGAGGGGGCCACGTCATGCGGTGTCTGACGTTGGCAACCGAAATGCAGCAGCGTGGCGCCGATGTCCTCTTCGTTTGCTCGGCCGGGACGGCCGACACCGTGCCCGCCCTCGCCCGCACCGGGACCGCCTGGCTCGAGGCTAACCAGTACGACTGGAACGCTGTCCTCGCGGACGGCAAGCTTGCCGGTACGCCGATCGATCTCATCGTCGTCGACTCCTATCGGCTCGGCGAGTCGTTCGAGCGCTCGCTACGCCGGCATGCGTGCCCGATCCTCGTGATCGACGATGCGCCCACGCGCCCGCATGATTGCGACCTCCTCCTGGACATGACGCTCGATCGGAGCGCCAGCGACTACGCCGGACTGGTTCCGCAGCATTGTCGCGTGCTTGCCGGAGCGTCCTATACGTTACTGCGTAGTGCGTTCGGAGACCTACGCGCTGCTTCGCTGGCGCGGCGAACAGCGGCATCGGAACCGACATCGATATTTGTCTCGCTCGGGCTCACCGACATCGGAGGTCGGACCGCCACCATCGCCCGGTCCCTGGCGGCGTCAGGGAACCTTTCGCGGATCATCGTGGTGACCGGCCCGACCGCGTCGTCCTTCGGCGAGATCGTCGAGCTCCAGAAAGATGCGGCGCGGATTGAAGTCCATGTCGACCCTGACGAGATCGCCGAACTGATGGCTAGTGCCGACATCGCGATCGGAACGCCTGGCACCACGGGTTGGGAGCGCTGCTGCCTCGGCCTTCCGTCTATCCTGCTCATCGTCGCCGACAACCAGCGCGACAATGCCCGCGCGCTCGAGAGAGCGGGCGCCGCACGAATTGTCCCACTCGATTGCGACGTGCCTGACGCCATTTCGCGAATCCTGACTGAACTCACCCTTCAGCCTGACGAGCTCGCGCGGATGTCACGGCAGGCAGCCGCCGTATGCGACGGCGATGGCGCGCGACGCGTCGGGACGGCCATCGATGAACTGGCGCTGCCGGAACGCGCCGGCCGGCTGACGCTGCGCCGGGCTAACGCGAATGACGCGCGTCGACTCTGGCTCTGGCGCAATGACGCCGACGCCCGTGCAATGTCCGGCGATAGCCGGCCAGTGCCTTGGGATACCCATACTACATGGCTAAACAACCGCCTCGCCGATCCGAACACGCTGATTTTCATCATCGAGGCCGATGGAAGACCTTGCGGCAACGTGCGTTTTCGCATCGAATTGACGGGGATAGCGGTGGTCAGTATTGCAATGGCCCGGAACATTCGCGGGCTGGGATATGGTGCCGTTGCCCTCGCTTTGGCCTGCCGGGAAGCGTTCAGGCAAAGGTTCTGCGAATGCATCGAGGCACGGGTGAAGCGCGAGAATCTCGCCTCCCAGCGAATCTTCCTGAAGGCCGGCTTTGGGCCTGCCGGCGAGGATGCCGAATTTTTTATCTATCACCTTGTCGCTGAGCAGGCAGGCAATAGGACGATGGGATAGGCGGGAGAGGTTGAGCTATGAGTCCGAGCCCGGAATTCGAAATCGCCGGCCGCAAGATCGGTCGCGATCATCCGCCTTACATCATCGCCGAATTGTCGGCGAACCATAACGGCCGCCTTGCCAGGGCCTTGGAGCTGATCGAGGCGGCGGCCGCCACCGGCGCGGATGCGATCAAGATCCAGACCTACACACCCGACACCATGACGATCCCGCACGACGGTCCGGACTTCCAGATCAAGGGCGGATTGTGGGACGGCTACCAGCTGCACCAGCTCTACAAAGAAGCCTATACACCGTTCGAGTGGCATGCGGAGATGTTCGCGAAGGCACGCGAGCTCGGGATCACGATTTTTTCGACGCCCTTCGACGAAACCGCCGTCGACCTGCTCGCCGGGCTCGAGGCGCCGGCTTACAAGATTGCCTCCTTCGAGGTCATCGACCTGCCGCTGATCAAATATGTCGCAGGCCGCGGCAAGCCGATGATCATCTCGACCGGCATGGCGACTCTCGGCGAGATCCAGGAAGCCGTCGAGACGGCGCGGAGCAACGGCGCCGGCGGCATTGCGCTCCTGCACTGTACAAGCGCCTACCCTGCCCCGATAGAGGAAGCCAACGTACGCACCGTCGCGCATCTCGGAGCCGCGTTCGGGGTGGCGTCGGGCCTTTCCGACCATGCCCCCGGATCGGCTGCTTGCGTCGCGTCCACCGTTCTCGGCGGCGCCATCATCGAAAAGCATTTCACCATCTCGCGCGCCGATGGCGGTCCCGACGCCGCGTTCTCCCTCGAGCCGAATGAATTCAGGAAGCTCGTCGACGATTGCAAGTCGGCATGGGCTGCGCTTGGCACCGTTGACTACAGCCTAGCGCCGAGCGAGGCCGCCAATACCCGCTTCCGCCGCTCGATTTACGCGGTCAAGCCGATCAAGGCAGGCCAGCCGCTCACGGCAGAGAACGTGCGCGTGATCCGGCCCGGCTTTGGCCTGCCGCCCAAGCACCTGCCTGACATCATCGGGCGCACGGCCGCGCGTGACATCTCCTATGGTGAGGCGCTAACGTGGTCTGCGATCGCCTGATAGACCTGACGCTCCTCAGCCCGCATCGCCTGGAAAAAACATGTCCCTTCGCTATGCCAAATCGGAAGAATTTCTCGACGCGCCCGAAAGACGATCCCGCTGGGCGCGCAGACCTTTTCCAGGAGCGTGACGTAATATCCGTTCGGCGTTTCGCCCTACTTCGTTTCGCGCGGCAAGGAATCGAAGGTCTGGGACGTCGATGGTCATCAGTATATCGATTTCATCGATGGCCTGTGCTCCGTGACGCTCGGCTATGCCGATCCCGACATGAAAGCGGTCGCAGCGCAGCTCGAGGAAGGCACGGTCTTCACCCTCTCGCATCCACTCGAAACCGAAGTCGCGGAACTCCTGTGCGACGTCGTGCCGAGCGCGGAAATGGTGCGGTTCGGCAAGAACGGAGCGGACGCCACGGCGGGCGCCATCCGCCCGCGCCTTCGCCGGCCGCGACCACGTGCTGGTCTGCGGCTATCACTGCTGGTAGGACTGGTATATCGCCTGCTATCGGGGCGCCTTGCGCGACGTGCTCGCGCGTTTTCACGGCACAGCAAAAGCCTTCGGCCCGGCCGAACATGTGATCCGGCTGACCGGCGACTGCCCGCTGATGCCGCTGATCGACTGAACGATCATCGATGTAGCCGTCGAGCTGCAGTGGCGCGCCGGCTCGGACAAGGCTGAGCGGTGAAATTGGCTTCATCGCCGCCGTGGAAGCAGATTTTACTTTCGAGGGAGCCGTCGGGCTGAAGTTCAGCCCATCCATCGCCCCGAGAGCGCCGCTATCGACGCGCCCTGAGGCCTCGCAGTTTGGGAGCGTTCAAAGGGGATGCGCAACTCTCGCCAGCCGCTTCCCCTTGCAATACTTGCCTGAATTGACTACTACCGACCGAATTTTTCAACAAACCCACACTGGAATTATGCTCGACAACAAGGCCATTCTCATCACGGGGGGCACCGGCTCGTTCGGCACCGAACTCGTCAAGGTCCTCTTACGGGATCACCACCTCAACAAAATCATCGTCTACTCGCGCGACGAGTACAAGCAGGCCATGATGGCGCAGGCGATGCCCGATGATCGGCTGCGTTTCTTCATCGGCGACGTGCGCGATCTCGACCGCCTGAATATGGCCATGCGCGAAGTCGACCTCGTGGTTCACGCGGCGGCGATGAAGCACGTTCCAATCGCAGAGTACAATCCCATGGAGTGCGTCAAGACCAATGTGGTCGGCGCCGAGAATGTCGTCCAGGCGGCAATCGCCAACCGCGTTCCTAAGGTCATCGCACTGTCGACGGACAAGGCCTGCAATCCGGTCAACCTATATGGCGCCACGAAGCTTGCGTCGGATAAGATTTTCGTCGCGTCCAACAATTTATCCGGCAACACGGGGACTAGGTTCGCGGTAGTTCGCTACGGAAATGTGGTCGGATCCCGCGGTTCGGTCGTCCCGTTTTTCCGTGAGCTCATTGCGAAGGGAAGCGATCATCTGCCGATCACCGATCCACGAATGACGCGCTTTTGGATCACGCTCGACAAGGGCGTCGACTTCGTGCTCTCGAGCGCCGAGATGATGCAGGGCGGGGAATTGTTCGTCCCGAAGATCAGGTCGATGTCAATTGTCGATTTGGCCAAGGCGATGGCCCCGGACTATCCGCACAAGATCGTGGGCATTCGGCCGGGCGAAAAGCTTCACGAGGTGATGATCACCGAAGACGATGCGCGCTTCACAATTGAGTTGGAGGATCGCTACGTCGTGCAGCCGGCGCTCGCGTGGTGGAGCTACAAGGGGTACGGGAACATCGGCCGGCCGGTCCCTGAAGACTTCCGTTATGCCAGCGACAACAATCCGGACTGGCTCGACGCGACTGCATTGAAGGCCATGCTCGACAATCGCAGCAGCCTTCATGACTAGCGCTTCAATCCCCTATGGTCGCCAGATTGTCGACGACGAGGATATCGCGTCGGTGACCGAGGCGCTGCGCTCAGCGTGGCTGACGACGGGCCCCAGGGTCGGCGATTTCGAGCGGGCGTTCGCGGAGTTTTGCGGGGCAAGCGAGGGCGTTGCCGTCAACAGCGGAACCGCGGCGCTTCACGCAGCCATGCGCGCCTTGAAGATCGGTCCGGGCGATGAAGTGATCGTTCCGGCGATTACATTTGCGGCTTCGTCAAATGCGGCGGTCTATGAGGGGGCACGCCCATCTTCGCTGATGTGGACCCTGAAACGTTGCTGATCGACCCTGCATCCGTCGAGCAGAAAATGACCTCTCGCACCCGCGCAATCGCCGCAGTCGACTACGGTGGGCAGCCGGCTGACTACGATGCGCTGCGAGCGCTCGCTGCCGGCCGCGGAATCAGGATCGTCGCTGACGCGTGCCACGCTCCCGGAGCAACCTACAAGGGTCGCAAGGTCGGAACGATCGCGGATCTTTCGGCCTTCTCATTCCATCCCGTGAAGCACCTGACGACCTGCGAGGGCGGGATGGTGTTGACCGACGATTCCGAAATGGCCGCACATATGCGTCGCTTTCGCAATCACGGAATCGATTCCGACCACAGGTCGAGGGAGCTGACGGGAACCTTCACCTATGATATGGTCGAGCTCGGCTACAACTACCGGCTTCCGGACACACAATGCGCATTGGGGCTCGCGCAACTGAAGCACTTGCCGCTATGGCTGAATCGACGTCGGGCCATCGCGGCTCGCTACGACGAGATGTTTGCGGATATCCCCTTCGTACGTCCGCTTGCGAAACGTCCGGACAGGACCAACGCCTACCACCTCTATGTGATCCGCCTCGACCTTGGCCAGCTCAAGGTGGACCGGCGCCGAGCGTTCGATCACCTCAAGGCGGCCGGCATTGGCGCGAACGTGCACTATGCCCCAGTCTATCATCACAGCTTCTATCGCGAACGATTCGGTTATCAGCCTGGGCTCTGCCCCCAAGCCGAGGCGGTCTACGGGGAAATCCTGACCTTGCCGATGTTCCCCGCGCTGTCGAGGCCGAGCAAGACTACGTTGTCAAAACCGTGGGCGAACTGAGGCACCTCTGCTGAGCAGAGGCGGCCGTGCGTTGCGCACGATCCAGTAAGCGCCACGGAGCTGCGCGCCGCGGCTGGCGTCCTGGAGCGAGCCTTACTGCACGCAGGCGACCGGAAAGGTGATCGCAGAGCTACAAAAGCGCACGAAAGGGCCCCCTGTTCGCCTGCAAGCTGCGTGCAAAATAAGAACACTTGAAGAACACGCGGGCCGAAAGGTTGCGCGAACATCCATCACAATTGACCGCTGTTAACTGGGCGGCTAGAGGAATTCGATGATCAAGGACGAAGATCACCGGTATTTCGTTCTGTATTCACGAATGAGAACAACCCACAAGGACGGGCTCCGCACTTTGGCCGAGGCTGGACGCGATCTTGCGGCAAAGGCCAGTGTTCAAGAGCATTTCGACGATCGCATTTTGATTAGGATCGCCGAGGCGAGCGATGAGATCATTTTCCAAGGTTGATTCGGCGTGACGCTACCAACGATATTGGCGGTCGTTCCCGCACGCGGCGGAAGCAAGCGAATTCCCCGCAAGAACATAACCCTGTTTCACGGCAAGCCAATGATGGCTTGGCCCATAGGCACGCTGAAGTCTTCCGGTCTCGTAGCGGATATTCTGGTTTCGACAGACAACGAGGAGGTTGCGGGGGTCGCGCGGGACGTCGGCGCTGAGGTACCGTTCATGCGCCCCGCGTCACTGTCAGACGACTACACGGGCACTGCGGCCGTGACAAAGCACGCAGTCGACTGGTTCGTGAGCAACCGCTATCGGCCCGATCTGATCCTAACCATTTATCCAACCGCCGTGTTCGTTTCCGCCGATGACATCAAAAGGGCCGTAGACACGATTGATAGACTGGACTGCGAAATCGTCTTCTCGGCGGTTGAGTTTCCCTCGCGGATCCAGCGCGCTCTATTCATAGCCGACGACGGGCGCGTGCGCATGGCCAATCCCGAATATTATTCTGCACGATCGCAGGATCTGCCCGCAGCATATCACGATGCAGGACAATTCTATTTGTCCAAAACGGAGACCGCCCTCGCAGGCACTTCGTACGACGTCGTTCCGTCAGCCATCCTTCCGATTGCGCGCGACAGGGCGGTCGACATCGATACACCCGAAGATCTTCGAATTGCGGAACGCATCTTTCAGTACCACCTGGGGGCTACGTGATAATCGACGATGCCAGGTGATCGCGAGGACAGCAACGTGGCCGTGGGACACTGAGCGCCCTCGCTTCCCCTCCCCATGTGTGCCTACAAGCCGCCCTGTCTGTCATGCACGGTTGACTTTTCAGCGACGGAGCAGTTGATCAAAGCCGAAAAAGAATGAGGAACCATGTTGAAACCTAATCTTCACAGTGCTCAGGAAGCTTTCTGGGCTGGCGATTTCGGCGATGACTACATCGCAAGAAACATGAGTCCCGCACTTCTTGCTTCGAACATCAAGTTCTTCAGCAAGAGCCTCCATGCCGCCCTCGCTCCCAAAAGCTGCATCGAATTTGGTGCAAACGTAGGGATGAACCTAAAGGCTATTCGTCAGCTATACCCCGACTGCGCCTTGAGAGGCGTGGAAATCAACGAAAAGGCCGCCGCACTACTTCGCGACGAAATCGGCACATCGAACGTGTTTTGTAGTTCCATCTTGGATTACGATTCTGTGGAAAAATCTGAATTAGCTCTGATCAAGGGCGTGCTGATTCACATCAATCCAGAACAACTCCCTTCGGTATATGATAAATTGTACGGCGCTACATCTCGTTACCTTTTGGTCTGCGAGTATTATAATCCGAGCCCAGTTTCCATACCTTATCGCGGCCACGCCGATCGACTGTTCAAGCGCGACTTTGCCGGCGAGATCATGGATAGATTTTCTGATCTACGTCTGATCGACTACGGCTTCGCGTACCATCGCGATCCCGCGTTTCCCCAAGATGATATCAGTTGGTTCCTGATGAAGAAGGACGCATAGACCCATGCTGATCTACTGCAAGCAATGCGTGATGCCGAGCACAAAACCGGACCTGCACTTTGATAATCAAGGGGTCTGCAGCGCTTGCCGCTCCTACAAGAATCGGGAAGCTATCGATTTCAAGACCCGGCAAGATGAGTTGCTGCGCATTCTAGAGAAATATCGTCGCGGCGGAACGAACTGGGACTGCATTGTCCCGGTGAGTGGCGGCAAGGATAGCACTACCCAGGTCATCAGGATGCTGCAACTCGGAATGCGGCCGCTCTGCGTCACGTCAACGACATGCGACTTGTCGGACATTGGCCGAGACAATCTCACCAACATAAAGCGGCTAGGTGTCGATCTCATCGAAATGTCACCGAACCCTCTCGTCCGCGCAAGATTGAATAGGATCGGCCTGACAGAGGTTGGTGATATCTCGTGGCCGGAGCACGTCGGAATTTTCACCATTCCGGTTCGGGCAGCTGTCCAGTTTGACGTTCCACTCATAGTTTGGGGTGAGAACTCGCAAAATGAGTATGGTGGACCGGCAGCCGCAGCCGAGAACAATACTCTCTCACGAGCTTGGCTCGAGGAATTTGGCGGCCTCCTCGGCCTGCGTGTGTCGGACCTCTGCGATGCCTATGGATTTACCCCCGGGGATATTATCCCCTACCAATACCCGTCTGACGACGATTTACAGCGCGTAGGCGTCACCGGCCTGTTTCTCGGTTACTATATGCCGTGGGACGGCTTGGTGAACGCCTTGATTGCGCAAGCGAACGGGTTCAGAAGTTACGGTAAGGCCGTCGAAGGGTCGGTTGTTGACTACGAGAATCTTGACAACTATCAAACTGGCATCCACGATTATTTCAAGTTTCTGAAATTCGGGTTCGGGCGTGCTACTGACATAGCGTGCCTTCATATCCGTCGCGGTCGGATCTCCCGAGAAGACGGGCTCGAAATGGTTCGTCGTCACGACGGCAAGTTTCCATGGAGTTACATTGGCAAATCGCTGGCAGATATCCTTGAGCCTCTAGACCTCACGGTCGATGAATTCGTGGATATTTGTGACCAGTTCACAAACCGGCGCATCTTCCAAACTGACGGCAAAGGGAATCTTAAGAAGGACAAACTTGGGAACCTGCAGAAGCTGAATTACGACAACCAATGAACGTTGGCGTTATCAACTATGGAATGGGCAATATCGCTTCGGTCTGCAACACGCTTGCGAGACTCGGCGCCTCCCCAGTCGTCCTCGACAAACCAGGCGATATTGATCACGCAGACAAGCTCATACTGCCCGGCGTGGGGGCTTTCGCGACGGCGATGGCTCACCTGACAGAATTCAGATGGGTTGACCCACTATTTGATGCTGTCCTAAATCGCGGAATGCCGCTTTTGGGCATCTGCCTGGGCATGCAGCTCCTTGCGGACGAGAGCGAGGAAGGCGGCATCACGAGCGGTCTCGGCCTCGTCCCAGGTCGCGTCACCTCGTTGAGGGACAAAGGCTCATCGTTCCGAATTCCCCACGTCGGGTGGAACAGCATCTATCCGGCTAACAACAGCATTCTATTTCGGGGCGTCCCGTCCGGGACCGACTTCTATTTCGTCCACAGCTTTGCGTTCGAGCCCAAAGACTCCTCCACCACTGCTGCTACCACCGAGTATGGCCGCCGGTTTACCTCTGCGGTTGAGCGCGGGCACATTTTTGGGGCTCAATTCCATCCTGAGAAGAGTTCGACGGCAGGCGCGCGCGTAATCCAAAACTTTCTAGAGGTTTAGGCGTATGCTCAAGGTCCGTGTTATCCCAACACTGTTGTGGAAAGGGCCTGGGCTAGTCAAAGGCGTCGGCTTTGATAGTTGGCGGCGCGTTGGCTCGGTTCTGCCGGCCCTAAAGATCTATGATAAGAGGGACGTCGATGAACTGGCACTTTTGGACATCGCTGCAACTGCTGAAGGCAAAGAGCCAGATATTGGGTCTGTACGAAGCCTAGGTAAGAGCATCTCGGTTCCATTAACCGTCGGGGGTGGCATTACCGATATACGTCAGATAGCTGAGTTACTCGGAGCGGGCGCCGATAAAGTTTCCATCAACACCGCCGCCCATGAAAAACCAGGGTTGATCTCAGAAGCTGCGCGATATTTTGGTTCACAGTGTGTTGTGGTCAGCATAGATGTTATCCGGAATGAAGACAGAACGCGCGTGTGTATGAGCCGGTGCGGGTCGAAATCAGAAAACATTGATCCGGTTTCCTTTGCGCGGAAGATGGCCGATCTCGGGGCAGGGGAAATCTTACTGACGTCGGTCGAACGTGACGGAACTATGCAAGGATATGATCTTGACTTGATCGAAGCAGTGGTTGACGCAGTAAACATTCCGGTCATTGCTTCTGGTGGCGCAGGAAGTTATCAACACTTTGTGGATGCTGTTAAGCTCGGCGGGGCTAGTGCGGTAGCGGCAGCGAGCATCTTTCATTTCACTGATAAGACGCCCGCCGAGGCGAAGAAATTTATGGCAAATGCGGGCATACCGGTTCGCAAAGGTCTGATAAATTCGGACGCGCTGTAGAACTCCGACTGTGTTCGGAAGAGATACCTTAAAATCCTCCGAATCGTTCCCACTGGTGATAGCCGGTTTCCGCGGCTAAAAGTACGTATCAGCTTGGCGCAATCAACCAGACCATGGGTCTTGAAGAGTGCATGAGAGACGGCGGCATCGATATGTGAGGGGTCGAGCTGACTTTCTTTAGGACCCACGATCAAACCGGGATAGTCAGATTTGATGCTGCAGAATCGTCCATTGGTTGCGGTAGCCTTGCTGGGCGCGGCACTCGCCTACCTCATCGCTGTACCAACCGCACAGATTTTTTTGCTGGGCTATTGTTTTGATGCATCGATAGCGCCGAGTTCCGCACTGACGATTTATGGCGCGGCCATCCTACTGGGTGGAGGGTTCGGCATCGGGCTTTTAAGGCCCACCGCCGAATCGACAAGACCGGCGATTCCATCGAACGGCCTGACTTGGATCGCGGGGCTTCTGGTGATTGCGAGCATTCTTTACGTCGCGGTCGCAGTTTATAGAATCGACGCCCGATGGGATTCATTCTCGCTTGGACCATCCGCCGCGCGATTTGATCTCATTAGAACACGAAAAGAGGTCACTACGTCCGGCCTCCTGAATGCCGTCTTCATTGGGGCCCCGGCGACACTCGTGCTGTTCGTAACAATATTCGACGGCAGGGTTCGTCATAAAACAATCTTCCGCGCTGCGGCCGTTCTGGCATTCGGCGCGTTTTTTTACTTGACCGCGCTTGAGGGCGGTCGTTCCCCCTATCTCCTCACGATCTTGATGACGGTTTCCGCTATTACGTTCCATCTCTTGCGCGGAGAAAAACTGAAGGACTTAGGCAGACTGTTCTTGCTGAGTCTCATTGCAACATCAATTCTGTCTTTTTACGTGGCATACCGCGAGGCAGGTTCGCGCGAGGCTGAGACAGGACGGACAACGGTAGAAGCAACTGAAAAGAACTACAGCGCATACCTGGAAGGGCAACCGACGAGCCGGCCGAAATCCATCTCATCAACAGTGGGATGTTTCTACGCCGCTCACACTCCGAAAAGCATTGACAAGATTGTCGCGAAAAATGCGGACAGAAATCTGTTCGGATTCTACATGATGCCAAATTACTTCAAACTGGCCGCAACCTTGGGGATCTTCGAAGATAGTTGGATTTCTTATTCCGACTACTACGATATCACCGGGCTGTACGTTGGTTTGACCGGTGCGCTTCTTATCGACTTCTCATGGGCGGGCATTCTCATGGCAGGAGTAATCGGGTTCCTTATTGGAAAACTGGTAAATATCGCCCTTTCCAAGAATGGCGCTAATTCACCGTTTTACCCATTGGCAACAATCGCGCCAATTGCCCTCGCCCTTGCGCCACTGACCGACATGATCTCCATGGCGCAGTTTCAATCTATGACGCCATGGCTCTTGCTTGTTACTATCACGCTTGTTGTTCTTTCAGCCCGCGAGCGGCGCAGACACCGTGGGGTGGCGGGGGTCGCTGCCAATGCCAGCACCTAAACAGCTATTGTGCTCGCTGCTTGCGTCTTTCGGTCGCCCGAAGACTAACCAAGACCGTCTTCAACTCATCGGCAGCGGAGAACGTGATGAAATTATCATTGGTCCGACGCAAAGGACGTATATATCCACTGGAACCGCATAGTAGAATGTACAGAAAATATCAAGTTCGGTCAGAGCCTTTAACAATAGGAGATCGGTCAATCATTGGCGCTGGAATGATTGTGACGAAAGACGTCCCGCCTGATTCCGTTGTTGTTGGTCAACCACCTCGAACCTTAACAAAACGATAGATGCCGAAGCATCTTTTTTTCTTTTCTTTGATGGCGATCGCTAGCGCTATCGGCGTCGCAAAATCGGCCGTGCTAGCCGCCGTGTTGCCACCCCTTGATTTTAGTTATTACGCGGCCGTGTTTGCGCTCACAGGAATTCTATCCAGCTTCGTAAGCTTCGGTCTTACTGAAGGTATGGTCAAGAAGTTCGTTCGCCTGATAGCATTCAGGCGCAATGTCGAATTGCGAACCAACTTGTCCGCAAGCGTGAGGCAGCTTACCCGCCGGTACATTTTGATTCTTCTTCTGGCGGGCGCGGGCGCCCTGACATGGCAGAGAGCGCATTTTCTTCCCACAATAGCCGCGATTCTGATTGCGTATGCGGTCAGTTGTTTCTCGATCGCCAGCTCCGTGCTCGAGGCTATGGACATCTGGTAACCATGGCCAGCTCGGCAATTGCCCGCTCCCTATTCGCTCTCGTTTCTGCTGCGTCGGCGGGATATTATTTTGGTTGGCAAATAGGAATTACAGCGGAGGCAGTCTCGACCTCATTAGCCGGCGTCCTATTCCTGTTCTATCTTCGTACGATGATCAGGATCGATGCCGAGACGAATGCGGCGACTTTGACTCTCGACGACAGGTTTGTAGCGACAGATCGGGACGGGTTTCTATTGTTTGTCGCCTTCACGCTCGCCTTGGTGCCGGTGAGCTTTGACAGGATGTGGGTCGTCTACTTCTCTCCCGGCACGCCCGCCGCCCAATATGCTTTCTCAGGCATATTTGTTTCTTCGGCTATCACCGTCACCAGCATCTATATTCAGAAGTTGGGGCCTGAATTAGTGCGGGACCGCGCGCTTGGAAGAAAAAGAATCCTCCTGAAACACGCCGTTGTCCACGCTTTTGCCGTCGCGGCAATTCTTGTCGCCGGCACGTCCGCCACCTTCGTCGTCATCTACCAGCTTTTTTACGACGTTTACTGGTCGAGGTTCTCGTTGAGCCCGACCATGGCCGTCCTGATCGTGTTCGCGTCCGCGATTCAAGTTGGTCCTATATTTGATTGGAGCCTGATTGCGCTCGACGGAGAGAAGGGTGTGCTTTTCTCGTCGATTGTCTTGGTTCTGGTTACAGCGCTGCTTTTCGTGTGGAGTACAGTCAGCGGCGGCGGGGTCGAAGGGTATCTGCTGTCCTTAGCGGCCGGCCGCGCCGCTCAGATCTTAACGGCATCGTTTTGGATAAACCGATTGCAGGTTTCGCGATGAACGAAAATAACCATCGGAGCTCTCGTCATATCGGTCGGGATGGTGAGTATGTATGCTCGCGAAACGCAGTTGCGACTCCCGGGTGCCGGACGAAAAAAATTCAAACCATGCAATTAATATCTCGCTGAGGCTTGTTTCTATGAGCGTTTGGTCTGTTCTTCTTAATCGCGCAAAGGTTCTAACCGACCCGTTATCGGCACGTCTGCGCGCAGCGACGCATTACGGAGATGCCAGAACGAAAGTACGCAGCGGATCGTTTTGCTTCAAAGCTTCCGCGTCAGGCGATCGTCGGAGAGCATCAAGCCCTGTTCCAAAAGCTCCACTTCGACGGCTACGGGCTAAATTAGTTTCAAATCTCGTCTCAGCCGAACAGGCTGCGGACATCAAACAGAGTCGAAAACTATGCATCGATCTTACAGGAAAGGCCTTGGGAAGTTCAAAAGCCCCGGAAGACGCGAACCCGTTTGCTTGCCAGGTCCTGTATTCCCTGGTCGAATATGTCGGCGGCTCCAAGCGGCCTGTTGGACCGTTTGTTCGTGAGTAGGACGGGGTAGCGCCCGATCCTTACATCAATCAGGTCTATCTTCGCTAAGCGTTGCAACCACGCAATCAATCAGCGTCACCAGAAAGCGACAAGAGTTCCCTCGCCGCCCCGCGCCTATTTCCCTGGCGACAAGACGCGGGCGGGTACTCCGCCCACGATCTCTCCGGGATTTACGTCGCTGACGACCACGGCGTTCGCACCGACCACACAATTGCTTCCCAGCACGACGGGCCCCAGCACCTTGGCGCCGGCTGCGACGGTCGCGCCGTCCTCGACCACCGGCCTCTGCGCAAGATCGTAGTGCCAGTCCGCCATCTTTGCGCCGAGCGTCACCTGCTGGTAGATGGTCACGTTGGCGCCAATTCGCGCGGCGCCGAGGATGATTCCATTGGCGTGCGGAATGATCAGGCCAGGGCCGATCTCGAGGTTGCTGGGGATCTCCATTCCAAACAGGCCAAAATTCAAGAGCGATGTCAGTTTGGCGAGCCGGCGCCAGCCCGATCTGTGGAATGCATGCGCCCGGCGGATCAGGACGATGTGTGCGAACCGCGGCGAGAACGCATCGGTCAATTTCCGATTCCGGTGCGGCTTGCCCATTGCTGACAGCAACCGTTGCCAATCCGCGTCGAGCAGGCTGCGAACGCTAAGCTCGAATATGACATCAGCGCAATCCGGCGCAGGCCAAAATCGATGACTTTTGCAATCGCGGGCTGACAATCACCCCAATCCTCTCGGTTGACTTGAATCGTCCCATTGTTTAGCGGATCTCGCCGAGGTAAGTAAAGCCCCGGTAGGCTGCCGTTCCCGGCACCCTCGCTATCCCGACAAACAACGCTGAGGTGACCTTCTCCATTGACCGAAAGAGCTTCTTCAAATCCCGCCGGAATCCTGGTCTTTTGTCGTCCGTATCTCGTGGACGATTTTAAGGCTAATTTCGCTGCGCTCCCACGCGAGGAGAAGCTGTTCTTTCTCACGGACGGCAGGAACAAGGGCACCGACGACACCCGTGAGGCATTTTATCGCCATTTGCGATCCGGGCAGCCGCCGAGCCTGCTCAACGCCGAACAGAGCGACGATTGCATCCGGCGCTGCCGTCTCCTGCGAAATCTCGATCGCGGCGACGCCGAGCGGCGGCTTCATGCAATGGCGGCTGCGCTCCAGGAGTGGCTAGACCGGTTAAATCCCGAGGCCGTCATCTGCCACTGGGTGGACGAATATGTGACGCATCTCTTGAGCATCCTCGCGCGACGGCGCGGCGTCAGGTTTGTCGGCTATGCCTACTCGTTATTTCCAGGCCTTCTCCAGCTCACCAGCAATGCGAATGGCGACGCATTCGACATCAGAACCCCGTCTTCCAACGAGGTCGAGGAAGCCATTGCTGCCCTGATGAAGCCATTCTTCCGGCAGGACTACAACCAGCGCCTGAACTATTCGCTGCGCCGCCACGTACTCGGCATAGGCCGCTACTATGTCAAGCGCATCGTCTTCCTCGCCAAAGGATATCTGGAGCGCGATCCGCTTCATGTACATTATGCGATAACTCCCTACCTGGCTGAGCGGCGCAGCATTCGGGACTTTCCATCCGCGAACTGCTTCAGCAACGACTGGAAGTCTGAGCTGACTTCCCTGCGGAAGAAGTCGTCCTCTCCAACCGTATATATCCCGCTGGCCTATTTTCCCGAAGCGGCGATCGACTACTGGATCAAGGATAAATCGATCATCGACTACGAAAACAAGATGGTGGAGATCGTCGCTGCGATATCACGGGGGTGCGTGGTGGCTATCAAGGAGCACCCGCATATGCTCGGCGCGCGCAATCCGGATTTCTACAAGCGGGTCGGTTCCATTCCGAACGTCGTGATGATTCCGCCGCTGGAATACTCCGCCGAGGTCATGGCGAGCAGCGATGCGGTGCTGCTGGGCGCTGGCAGCGTCGGCATCGAAGCCGCACTCCACGACAAACCCATATTCACTTTTAGCAACACAAGCTACTGGTTTGCCCGGTCGGGCGCTGTTTATCTCGACCTCGCCTCGATCGGGAACTGGGCCGAACGCATTGTCGAAGCCCTCAAATCCGCCCGGCCGTTATCGAAGGGCGAGAAGCATGAATTTATCAAGGCGTGCCTTGGATGCACGGTTTTCCTCGCCCCGGTGGGCGACGCTGGCCACTCATCGATACGGAGCACCTCGCGATGCTGCTTGAGGCCGTGCGAAAGGAGCCGGAGTTGCCGAGCGCTGTTGCCGCAATGAGCCGCACATGAACAAAAAACGAATTTCCTTCTTCGAAGTGAGACCTGGCTTTGATGCAGTCCGGTATTTGACGTGCTTCGGACTGCTCACCCTTCTTGCGCGCCGCGTCCGCAAGCGGCCTGCAACGATGTTCGTCGAAATATCGAGCACGGTCGATCGGCATGTCCTGTCGGAGGGCCTGTTCGAAAAGGGCGTGATAGATGCGCTGCGCTACGTCATTTCCCGCTCCGGCAACACGGAACTGATGATCGACATCGGGGCCAATATCGGCAACCATAGCGTGGCGCTGGCGCCGCTGTTCCGGCGGGTGGAAGCGGTCGAGCCGCATCCTGTCCTTTGTCGCGTGCTGGAGGCCAACATGTTGCGCAATCGGTTGTCGCACGTATCATGTCACAATTTCGGCCTGGGCAAGACCGAGGGAACGGTGACCCTGGAAGAGTCTCCGGACGAGCATTCGATCAGTCGTGTTGCCGAGAGATCCGTGCTGCCGCCTGAAACATTCGGATTGTCGGAAGAACAATTCGGCAATCGATATTCGATCCAACTCAAGTCAGCTCACGATTTCGTGGCGCAGTATGCCGACCAGCTCTCCAGGACGTTCATCAAGATAGACGTCGAAGGGATGGAGCAGGAGATCATCGAGTCCCTTGAACCGCTTCTGCGGAAGTATCGGCCCCTCGTCGGATTTGAGCTTTTCACAAAGGCGCAGCCCAATCTGGTCAACATTGCGCGCTCCGTACCGGGCTACGAGCTATATGCCATTCGAATGCATGACACCGGGCGTTCCAAGGTCTGGCGGTCCCTGAAGCTACTCCTAAAGGGCAGGAAAAACACGCTGGAGCCGGTCAATCCCGACATGCTGGACGACATTTACCCGCTGATGTTGATGGTGCCCGTGGGCTCCTGAAGAAGACGCGTCAAGCAGAGAACCTGAACCCAATTCCGATTCACGAAATCGATCAGTCGCTCACCCGCTTGCCCGACGGGAAAGGCGATAGGCGCGCGCCATCGTGTAGAAACTGTGATGCTCGGGTCCAATCCGGCCGATCGCTGAGGCATCAACGACCCTGACTGTCGATCTATCCGACTCCAGTCCGGAAGCGTTCAGGGCATCCAGATCGATCGAGTGGTGAAGGTGAATGCCGCGGAGGAACAGATCCGGGCGGCGGGTCTTGAGCAGTTCCCGCCAGGGAATCGACAGGCCGGCCACGGCCTGCGCAGCGCTATTGGCGACAGGCTCAAGCGCAGCCCCTCTCGGGGAAGTGCAGTGCGTCGTCGACCAGTAGCTGGGCGTAGACGCTCCACACCCGCGAATTCGGGAAGAGCCCGAACTTGTTGAAGAGCCCTTCCGCCACGAGCCCCGGTGAAGTCGTCTTGAGGAGCTTGACGACCGCACTGTTTGTCGGAAGGCCGTATACCGCCCGCTGCTCAATTCCGTGATCGAGCGTGCGGTAGTCGAAGCGCGCGGGTCGCCGCGTGAGCAGCGCGTTTCCGTCGGAGCTGAATTCAAACGTCAGCCAGAATCCGTCCGATGCCCTTTCCACCTGGAGGGAGAATGATTCTGCCCGCGCCGTTCGATCTGCCCGGCATAGCAGATGACGTGATCCGATATGAAGGCCCGCCTGAGATCGGGCGAGACCGATCTGGCCAGTATGTTCGGCGAGTTGACCACGCCGGCCGCGATCCAAAGCCGTCCCGACTTAAAAGTCTCGCTGCCGGCGAACACCGCAACGCCGCCGTCGCCCATCTCGAAGCGATCCGCAGCAAGCTGCAGGAAGCGCAGATTGTCGCCGCGCTCGCGCGACAATCTTATCCACTCGCGCCGCGGCCGCACCGGCCTTCTCGGTACGAAAAGCCAGGGTTGGCCAATCTTCTCTGCGATTGAGGTTCGCGGATAGAAATACTGGAAGAGTTCGACAACCTCGCCGCGGCTCTCGCGCGCATAGGGGCCCCGATCGCGGTCGGCACGACTCCGTGCCAGAAATTGCCCATTCCCCCGAAACCCGGATAGGAGCAGGGGATGGATTTCTGGTCACCATAAAATTCCAGATTTGCGTTCTCAGGCCCGCCGAGAACGAGCACCTTTCGCGATGATGCGAGCCCAATGGCTGTCGCGAGCGCGGTCAGCCGGAGCCGACTATGATGTCGTCGTAAGCCAAGTTTTGTTACTCAGGTAGAGGTAGCCGTACCATCTGTAGCCCATTCCCCGTAGGACGAAATCCACAGGGCGGAGAACGCAGGGCCATCTTCGCAGCACGTTCATGGCGTAGCCATACATCCTGAACGCAATCTCCTCTGCTTTGCTTTCGAACGGCCGCTCGCAGGACCTGAACAGGCGAACGGGCTGCTCGACGCGGTCGGGCCATTGCGGCGCCAGCATGAACCTAGCCAGATCGTCATAGCTTGTCGCGATCGTTGCGCCGCCTGGCAATTCGGATATCCGGTCGAACACAACGCCGATAGTCAGAACGCGAGCGTTCAGCCTCTCGCGCGCCAGGTTCTGTGCCAACAGCTTTACGGTGGGGTAGTTATAGCATCCGGTTTGCGGCACGACATTTGTCGTGGCCGACGAAACATAGACATACTCGGCGGCCCCGGCGCGCTTCAGCCTTTCGATCAAGGCCGCGTTCTCCTCGGCCTTCCTCGAATAGGAGAAAATCCACAACCGGTCGGTCGGCAGAAATCCTGTGCCGTGAAGATCGTTGTGGCCGAGCGCAACCTGAAATCTTGCCCCGATATCCGGCCGTTTCGTAAGTTCGCGCCAGACCGTCGAGTTTTTCCCGATAATGACCTCGCGCTCGATACTTGCGGTGATGCCCAGCTTGATTCCTGTCATTTTCGGCTAGCGACGCGCTCCTGGAACGCATCTCTCATGAAGCGCCAAAGGGGTTTGCCGGCTCCAGGGTTCATCAGAACCGGGCATATTTGAGAAATGCGTTGCAGGCATACAGCGAGAAATAGATCGACGAGCTTGCGATGCCGAGGCCCTCGATCTCGCGATACGTGGACCAGACCTTCGTTGCCGAATTCACCTTGCTGCGCGATACCGAACCCTGCAACACACGGTAGCGCATGAGATCCTCGTGCAGCGCGTTTGCCACATGCCCCGCACGGAGCAACTTTAGCCAGAGCGCGAAATCGTCGTAGTAGGTTTTCGTCATCTGGAAATCGCCGGTCTGCTTCCGATCGACTATTGCGGTGGAAGTTGCGATCGCGGTATTGCCGAGCAGCATCCGGTAGGTGAGCCGGTTCGGCACCTTGATCAGGCGGCCTTCGCTGTTGCCGTCCTGATCGACCCGTCTGAATTGGGTATAGGTCAGCGCCGATCCCGAGCGGCGCATGAAGTCAAGTTGAAGCTCCAGCTTCTTCGGCAGCCACCAATCGTCGCTGTCCAGGAAGGCAATAAACCTCCCCTGCGCCTTCTTGAGCGAGGCGTTGCGCGCCATTGCCGGTCCCTGATTCACGGTCTGCGCTACCAGCTTCACGCGCGAGTCCTGCGCCGCGTAGCGGGCGACGATCTCCTTGGTCTCATCGGGAGAACAATCATCGGTCACGATCATCTCCCAAAGCGGATAGGTCTGGTGCTGAACCGATGTAATGGCCTTGTCTATGTACCTGGCCGCCTTGTAGGCCGGGGTAATGATGGAGACAAGCTCGGCCATATGAGGCACTCTCCTCTGGACGTAAATTTCATCAATTGTCACGCGCGGCATGCGCTACCGATGCGGATAGGCGCGGTCCTGGCTACGCGCAGCTCCACTGCGTGGAAGCAGAACCTCCACCAAATCAACTCGTCAAGGTGGAACGAAAATAGGCCACGGTCTCTCTCAAGCCGTCTTCTAGGGTTACCTTCGGCTGCCATTGCAGACGATCCCGCGCCAGCGCGATGTCCGGCTGACGTTGTTTCGGGTCGTCCGGCGGAGACGGCAGGAAAATGAGTTTGGACTTTCCCCCGACGATATGCAGGACGCTTTCGGCGAGTTCGAGCATGGTGCTCTCTCTAGGGTTTCCGATGTTAACCGGCCCGGTGAAATCATCCGGCGAGCGCATCGTTCGCACCATGCCTTCAATGAGGTCATCGACGTAGCAGAAGGATCGCGTTTGCATGCCATCGCCATAGATGGTGATATCTTCGTTGCGCAGCGCCTGAACGATAAAGTTGCTTACGACACGCCCGTCGTTCGGATGCATCCGCGGCCCATAGGTATTGAAGATGCGCATGACCTTGATGCGTAGCCTGTGCTGGCGGTAATAGTCGAAAAACAGTGTTTCCGCGCATCTCTTGCCTTCGTCATAGCAACTGCGAAAGCCAATCGGATTCACGCGCCCCCAATAGCCCTCCGGCTGAGGGTGAATTTCCGGGTCGCCATAAACTTCCGACGTCGAGGCCTGCAGGATGCGAGCCCTGGTGCGCTTCGCAAGGCCCAGCATATTGATCGCACCATGCACGCTCGTCTTGGTGGTCTGCACAGGGTCATGCTGATAGTGAACGGGACTAGCTGGACAGGCTAGGTTGTATATTTCGTCGACTTCGACGTACAATGGAAAAGTCACGTCATGGCGCATTAATTCGAAGTTCGGATTGCCGAGGAGCTTCAATAGGTTGCGCTTGCTGCCGGTGTAGAAGTTATCCACACAGAGAACGCTGTAGCCTTCTTCGGTCAACCGATCGCATAGATGCGAGCCGAGAAAGCCAGCTCCACCCGTGACAAGAACACGGTCATTTTCCATAGATTCAGTTCCAGTGGCAGATTCCAACGCGATCGGTATAACGCAACCCAGTGAGCGGCGATAGGAGATTTGGCTAAAGAAGTCAGGGTATTGGTCAGAGTCTTTCGCGTTCCGCGCGGAGCAATCTGAAGACCATTGCGAGCGCGGTCCTGTTGCACAGACAGCCCTTCGATCGGATCGTGCGGTGGCGCACGGTGGCGAAGGTGCGTTCATGGAATTGGTAGTCCGCCGGTGTTTCCAGTGCTCGGCCGGGAAGCCGTAGAACGCCACTAGCGTGTCCCGATCTTTGCTCAGGCAGTCGGCCGCCTTCAGGATGGCGAAACCTGGATAGCCCGATGAATCGTGTTGGCGAAATCCACCGCAAAGCTTGCAACCCGATGCTCCTGATGCGGGACGACGTTACGAACGACTGAGGCTTGGGAATCCTGCGAAGCGCGCACGAGGTGATCGGCCAGGGTTTCAGGGTCGTCGGGCCCGAAATAGCACGCTGCGTCAGCGGTCTGCTCACGGTGCACATCGAGATCAGACAGTATCATCGGAACCCCAAATGATTTCGCCTCTTCGACGGTTGTGCTCCATCCCTCCGATCGGGACGGATTTATCAGCCCGCTAGACGCGCGCAACAACGCGTAAACATGCGATAGCGGAATCATTCCCAAGTGACGGAAATGCTTTTCGAGCCCACGACTTCGCACCTGCCCTATGACCTGGTCGAAATAGCCGCGCTCGCGTCGATCTTCGGTGCTGCCCGACGCGCACACGACGACATCGAACCCGCGCTGCGCCAGGATGGCCAGTGCATCGACGACCACTTGGTGGTTCTTGTGCGTGTAAAACTGATTCGGCAGGTAGAAGTATTTTTTCTGGCAGTTGATAGTGCGCGACTATCTCGGCCGGATTTGTCGTCAGGAATGCCGGCGATGGCTGGGTCGCGAATCGAACCACACAAACCTCGTTCGTCGCTCCGGAATAGTATTTCCCGAAGTCGCGATGCGCGCTTTCGCTGCTCAGCATGACGGTCCGCCCGGATGCGATTTGAATTCGGAAGCCGGCCTCGCGACGCCATCGCGCTGCGATTGGGAAAAGCTGAGGCAGCCGTCGATGTTGAAAATCGGGAAACCAGGCCACCGCGGGATAGCGCAGACGCCAGCCGAAAAAACGTGCAGCTTCAAAGACGACATCGATGCGCTGCGTCCGGAATTCTGCCGCCGCCGCCCAGTCCAGCCCCAGCGCAAGCGCCGCAGCCAAACCGGCGCGACGCTCGAAGGCCGGCGACCGCACAACCTCCACGCCCGGTATCTCCGCAAGCGGAGTAAGGTCGGCATCATCCTCACCTGTCCCGGCGAAAAGGACCGGCGTAAACTCGCCCGGACGGAACTTACTTAGCGCAGCAAAGAGGTTGCTTTGATAGTTGTAGCCGCCGGCCCAAAGCCGACGGGGAATATGCGTAAACGCGAGGCGCAGCGGCGCACCTACGTTCAACGGATCTGATCCTTGAACCACGAAACATAATCCGCAAAGCCCTGTTCAACCGGGATCTTCCAGTCAAAGGGCAGAGCGCGCAGCATCGCGCCGTCCGCCAGCAGACTCGGCGGATCGCCGGCTCGAACGATGCCCGAATACTGCACGGATACGGTTCCGCCCCAGCATTCTGCAAGTATTGCGGCGACCCGCGCCACGGTCGTTCCAAGACCGGATCCAGCGTTGATCACCTGAAAGGTCCCCGGCTGCGGGCTTCCGTCGATCTCGGCCAGCAGCCGGGCGACGTCACGAACATCAGTCCAATCCCGCACCTCCGCACCTGTCCCTCCCAGCACTAGGCTTCGCTCTCCTGCTTGCAGGCGGGAGCAGATATCCCACGGCAATTGCTTGCGCAGGTTCGGCCCGTAGACCGAGAACAGCCGCGCCACCGTGCTCCGCACGCCGAAGGAAATGGCGTAGCTCCGGCACAATTGCTCCATCATCAGCTTGTGCTGCCCGTAGGGCGACATCGGAAGCGTTGCGGCGTCCACCGCAATCGCCCCCTCGTGGCCCGCACCATAGACCGCTGCGCTCGACGCGACGATCAAGCGGCAATCCTTGGCGGAACCGCGCAGCCACTCCAGCAATCTGGCCGTACTCGCAACGGTTCGCGAAAAGTCCTCAAACGGCTGAGCGATCGACAGCCCGACCGAAGAGCCGCCCGCCAGATGGAAAATCGTCGACGGTAGTCCGGACCGCTCCGCAAGCGCATCGAGATTGGCCGCGTCGATCTCCCCGTTCAACCAATGCTCCAGCCCGATGCGATGCCTTTCGGCGTCCCCGATCGCGCCGTGGCCGATGCCATGAACGCGATTGCCCCCATCAGCCAGCACCCTGACGAGGTGCCGGCCGATGAAGCCATTGGCGCCGGTAACCCACATGTTCATGCCTGTGCCTTGTGACAGACAAACGAATAGAGCCGGCCAGGCCGGTGGTCAAAGCGCTCCGCCATCGAAAGCAGCGACACGAAAACGCCCTTGGAAGCAAGCGCGGCGCGCCACAGAGGCTTCACCGGAATTTTGCTGCTCAATCTTTCCACGACGGCCGTTCGCAGCGTCTCGATCGTATAGGGAAACAGATTGATCGGACTCTGCAGCGGCGCAAGCACCTCGATCGCGGAAAATCCTGCAGCCGTCAGCGCGCCGATATATCGATCGAGAAGAAACGCATGCTCGCCGCCATAGAGGTGATGCAGCGGATGCTGATCGAGGAACGCCCCAAGGTCGGCCTCCTTGCTGATCACGTGTTCGCGCGCGGCGATGAGCATTCCGCCGGGGCGAAGCACGCGGAACATTTCCCGGCAGGCGCTGTCGAGATTGCGCATATGGTGCAGCACGGCGCGCGCGAACACGACATCGAATGTGCCGTCAGCGAAGGGCAGCCGCTCGGAAAACTCCTCGACTACCTCGATCGGCAGACGGGCGTCGGCCGCGAGACCTCGGATTGCCGCCGTCCCGACCACGGCACTGGGATCGGGCTCGAGCGCGGTGACCGCAAATCCGCTCCGCGCCAGCGCGTAGCTGGCAATTCCGCGCCCGGCACCGACGTCAAGCGCCTTGCCGGTGCGGTCTTGAAGAAGCCTTGATACCGCCTGCCATTCGCCACTGGCAAAATAGCGCTGGGCGGCAGCGATCAGAGGATCATCATAAAAAGCGTCAAGCACCAGCTGACGCCGGTCCGGCTGGTTGCGAAGCCAGATCACGGCATCTTCCCACGTCGTGAATTTTTGCTCACCTTTCATCGGGCGGGATCTCCCTGATGAGCACAGCCGGATTTCCCGCAACGATGGAGAAGGCCGGGACATCCTTGGTGACGACCGCGCCGGCAGCCACAACGCCGCCCTCGCCCACTGTCACCCCACGCAAAACCATTGCACCGGCGCCAATCCAGGCATCGTCGCAAATCTTCACCGGGCTCTCGTCGAGCAAGATTTCGCGCGGATGGCCGCGGGTGAAGATTTCCCCGATTTGCCGGTGCCGCGCAGCCGCTCCCAGCGGATGGGTAAGGCTGTCAAAAATATTCGCATTGTGCGAGATCAGGACGCGATTTCCAATGACGATGGAGGCAGCCGACCAGATCCTGGTCCCTTCTCCCACATAGCACCATTCGCCGATCTTGATCTCGCCGCCATGCGCGAACGTGAAAAGCTCTCCCAGGATGCGGCTGTGTCGGCCGACAACGATCGTGTCGGTATCGCCACGGGCGTTCTTGATCCTTGCGCGGGAGCCGAGCACGGCATCCTGTTCGAGCCGGCAGGTCGCGCGTCCAATCATCCGCTTGATCAAGTAATCGATGTTCATGCGATCAACTCGAGGCCACTGCGACGGCAGTGGCGATGATCTGGCGCTTCACCCCAGGAACCAAATTACGCGTACGCATCATCGACGCCCGATCACCTGCTCTACCATGTGAACGCTCTAGCACGGCTAAATCCGCGCGACGAGATCGGCAAAGTGCTTCCATTGAGAAGCCTTGCTATAGGCCAGCGAGACCAGGTTTCTTCCCCGCCTGGCCATTTCGGCCGATTCCGGCCATTGTTGCAGGCAACTTGAAACGATTTCGGTGGCCTGCTCCGGCGAATCGTAGGTTTCGATAGTCACGCCCGGCTGCATCCCGTCCGGATAGCCGCCAGCGTCGGACACGAGCAACGCGCCGCACCCCATGGCCTCAAAGCAGCGCATGTTTCCCCGATCCGTTCCCGCCATGTCGATAGCACCGTTGAGCACGATTTTTGAGGAACCGATGAGTTCGTAAAGCTGTCGCCCGAACACCGGGGGTTTGGCGATCTCTACGATTGCATCGGGACGACGGTGCTTTCGTAATGGCAGCCAGGCGCCGATCGCGCTTTCCGCGAGCAATGTCAGCCGCGAAGCGTCGAGACAATACACAATACGGTGGCTACCGACGAGGCTAGCCACCTGTTCGAGCACCTTCGCGCGCGCTGTATGGTGTCGCGAATAGCCGCCGACAAAAAGCACGTCGATCGGCCGATCGCCGTGACCATACTCGTCCATGACAGGGTCAAGCGCGGGAAACAACAATTCGGCACGACAGCCCATGCGGCGCCAGGATTCGAGGATTGATGGAAAGTTTCCGAGCACCGCACCATAGGCGGTCAGGTCGGCATTTCCTGACGGCGCAGCGCGCCAGCAAAACGTCTTCCTCACGCAGCCGGGCAGTTTGCCGACGAACGCACTGGGATAGCGCACGGGATCGAGATTGTAGAAAACTTCGGTCCGGTGATGCTCGATCTGGGCGAGCAAAATGGCCTCGAGCGTCGGCTTGCCCGCAATCCCCTGCTCGCGCGCCCAATGGCGCTGCAGGATTTCGTCGTCGCCATTGGTGAAGAACGCCTCGGGGGCTCCATCAAGCACCGGCCTCAGAAAATGCAGCGCGCCGAAGCGGTCGTCCAGGAAGATGCGACGCCGTGCTTCGAAGCTTGATGCTTCCACCGCGAGCTGGTTCAGGCGAACGAGATAGGACGGGTAAAGCCCGCTATTTTGAAACAGGCGCATCGCTCATGCAAACCTTGCCAGCATCCACTTCATATTCAGATACGGCCAGATGCGCCCGACCGTCTCCCAGTCCCATTGCTTCGACGAAGTCAGGCGGCCGACGGTCCTGCTCAAGCGTTCCTCGTCCACCAGTTCGGCGAACGCGGGCACCTTCCGATCGAGCAGGCTGGCGGTCCAGCCGGCGAGAGGCCCGTTCAACCACTCCGGCATCGGCGAATTGAATCCGACCTTCCGGTGTCCCATGCGAATGGATTCCGGCATCAAATTGGCCATCGCCTGCCGCGCAATGACCTTGGTGTAGCCGTTCGATGACTTGCTGGTTTCCGGCAACGCCATCGTATAGGTCACCAGACGCCAGTCCATGAACGGCATCCGGACCTCGATGCCGTGAGCCATCGACAGGCGATCGAAGTTTCGCAGGATGGTAGGCAGCACAGTGCTGTGAAACATTCGATAGAGCCGCCGGTTCAATGAGCCCCAGTCGCGCGGCAGCACGTCGTCGTCTCCGACCAGCAGAAGCTCGGCCGGAACATGACGCAGACCGCCGCGCAAAAAATAGTGGCCCTGGCGTTTAATCATCAATGTCCGCAACAGGTCGGTACCTCGCCTCGCCAGTGCCGAACTGGAGGCAAGTCCTGCGACCGCGTTTCGCAGCCGGAACGCTCCGGATTGCCCGTCCTGGAGGTAAGCTCCCATCAGCTCGTCTGCGCCGTGGCCATCCAGCGACACCGTCACGTTCTGCCGCCTGAGTTCTCGATAGATCAACCAGGCGGCGCTTGGAAGCCCGATATAGACGTCGTCATTGTCATCGAGAATTCGGTCGAGCCCGGTCAATGCATCGGCGCGGCCGATCTCGAGGAATGTCGGCGCAACATCCGCCCAGGCCGCGGCCTCCTCGGCCATCGGACGTTCGTCGTTGGACGCGCCCGGAAAAGTCGCGACGAAGGCGTGACGCCAGGAAGTGCTGTCGCGTGGACCCATGCCGGCCTTTTCGTGTGCCGCCATGGTGCAGATCACGGCCGACGAATCGAAACCTCCCGACAGGCAGGTCCCGATCGGCACGTCGCTGCGCATCCGAAGCGCGACGGCATCCTGGAAAAGCTCGCGAAAGCGCTCCACGCGTTCGGTCTCGGTGTCCGGGATCGCCGGCAAATGATCCACCGTCCGCCACCAGCGCCGGATTTCCACCCTTCCACGGCGCAACCACATGCAATGACCGCCCTGCAGGCGGCGCACCTCCCGGCAAAGGGTCCGCTCGCTTCCCTCGACCCCGAAGGCGTCGAGCATGAGCCGTCGTGCCACCTCGATATCCGGCGACACGTTGATCAGGCCGCTTCGCACCAATGCGCGCTGCTCGGATGCAAAGACAAAGCGCTCTGGTGTCAACGCATACAATAGCGGCTTGATGCCGAAGCGGTCGCGCGCCAGAAACAATTCTTCGGTTTGGGTATCGAAGATCGCCAGCGCCCACATTCCATTGAAGCGCGTCAGCATGCCTTCCTGCCACGCTCGCCATGCGGCCAGAATGACCTCGGTGTCGGACTGGCTGCGGAAGACCACGCCCTGCCCCTCGAGTTCGCGCCGCAGCTCGAGGAAATTGTAGATTTCGCCGTTGTACACGATCACATGGCGGCCATCGGCGGAAACCATCGGCTGATAGCCCCCGTCGCCGGGATCGATGATCGCCAGCCTGCGGTGGCCGAAGGCCAGATTGCGGTTCGCGCTGAACCAAGTTCCTTCGCCAAAGGGGCCGCGATGCGCGACCAGGCCCGTCAGTCGCGAGATTTCCGCCGGTTCGACCGCGCTGTCGCGGAGATTCATGATACCCGCAATTCCGCACATTTCTCAGATCGCCTTGAGCGGCAGGAAGCGACCGGCGATGACGCGGAGATCACGCCAGCAGGCAGCCCCGTAGGGGCCGACCTGCGAAACCGCGACCGCGACGACGAAGACGATACCGGCCGCCAGCAAATAGACGCCCACCACGTACCACCAGCCAAGAGCTTGGTCGAGTTGCGCTACGCGGAAGCCATACCGCAACGCCAGCGCGGTTGCGATGCCGGCACCAAGCGGCATCAATACGAAGTGGACCAGACGCGACCACATGCCGGTGAGGTTGAAACGCCGCCGCAGCAGGATCATAGTGGTGATCATTTGGGCGATCATGCCGCAGCACGCGCTCCATCCCGCCGCCTGCCATCCGAAATACGGCAACGCGATCGCGCTGGTCGCCAGTGTGAATACGCCCGTAAGCAGGGAAATCAAGGCATTCGAGTTCGAACGTCCCTGTGCCAGAAGATAGAATGCGAATACGTTCGTACTCGAACCGAGTATGCCGGCGATCGACAGTATCACCAACACACGCTGGGCTTCGGCCGCCACTTCGGCGCCGGTCCATAGATGAAGCAATGGGCCGGCGACGGGGATCAAACCGCCAAGCGCGCTCGCGGCGAGCACGTTGAGGATCCAGGAAGAGCGGAACAAAAGATCGGCCTTGCGATCGTCAGCCTCCTTTTGCAGGGTGCTGAAGAACGGGAACAGTATTTCGCCGACCTTCAGAACGCCGATATACATCGCCTCTTCCAGCCGCTGCGCGATCGCATAAAACCCGACGAACTGCGGCTGCAGCAAAGCTCCGAGCAAGTAACGGTCCGCCTGTCCGGCGATAAGCGCGCCGCCCTGTGCGGCGAACTGCCAACCGCCGAGCTTGACCAGTTTGCTGAGCGCTCCGCGATGAATCGCCGGACGCGCCAGCCAATCACCGAAGATGTGTCGGGACCAACCCAGAGCCAGAAGCAGGCTCGTTGCATATCCCAGCGCCTGACAGCCAAGAAACGTCGAGGCCTGGGGCCAGCGCGGAATGAACAACAGCATGGACGCCGTCGCAACCACGGTGCTGATGATGCTGATCGAGGCAACCCTTCGGTAATCCTGACGTGCCGTGAACAGGGCCATGAACACGGCGGAAAGACATTGGCACAGCCATCCAGCACTGGCCAGCGCAAACGCTAATCCGAGATCATCGCCCGACGGCCCGCTCAAGTGAAATCCGAGGCGTGCGATTGGTGGCCCGACCAAACCGAAAAGGATCGCGATCACGCCGCCCGCTGCCAATGCCAGCATCGCGGCCGTAGCGAAGAAACGTCGCGCATCATCACGCTCTGATGGCCCCAATCGTTGGGCCAGTTCTCGCGTCGTCGACAATGTCAGCGCGTTGCTGAACGCCAGCGCGGGTGCAACGCACGCCGTAACCAGACCTGCGACGCCGAACCCGGCCACGCCGAGGCGGAAGACCACAAACGGCAGGACAACGAGGTTGAGTGCCATGGCCACGGCAAAGGCGATCGCGTTCCAGGCGGAATTACCCAGCAAATCGGTGGGAGGTCTTCTCAGCGCCATATCAGCTTCTGGCTACCACGAATTGCTTTGATTGCTAGTCAGATAGACCGCCGGTACTCCCCTTTCGAAGCAACCCCGTTCGGTACGATCAGAAGGCAATTTAGGCCCTGCGGGCTAGCAGTAACGGGAGCGGATGTCGATAGTCACCGGGAGCTCAACTCCGGGTCCGAACGGGATTGAACGCCCGCCGGGCGCCGAACAAGCAGTTGGAAATCTGCGCCAGATTGTCTAAGCAGATCGAGGCTGCCTTTCCGACGCAAAAATCCAAAAACGAAGGTTTCTCAATGCCTTTCCCCCCGCTTCGCAGGCCCTTTCCCGTTTCACCGTGCTCGATCTGACCCGCGTTCGTTCCGGCCCCACATGCGTTCGGCAGCTGGCGGATTGGGGTGCCAACGTCATCAAGATCGATGCGCTGCTGGAAGACGCGGGTGGCGAGCAGCCCGGCGGCCCCCGGCAAGGCTCGGACTTTCAGAATCTGCACCGCAACAAGCGAGCAATGACGCTGAACCTGAAGGACCCGAAGGGCCTCGAAGTGTTCAAGCGCCTCGCCGAGAAGGCCGACGTCGTGGTCGAAAACTTCCGGCCCGACGTCAAGGGCAAGCTCGGCATCGACTATGAGAGCCTGCGCAAGATAAACCCGCGCATTGTCTATGGCAGCATTTCCGGTTTTGGGCAGGACGGTCCTTACCACAAGCGGCCGGGCTTCGATCAGATCGCGCAAGGCATGGGCGGGCTGATGTCGATCACCGGAGCGCCCGGCCAGGGCCCGATGCGGGTCGGCATCCCGGTCGCCGACCTCACCGCCGGGTTGTTCTGCGCACTGGGCATTCTCACCGCACTACTGGAGCGCGACGTTTCCGGCGAGGGCCAGTGGGTGCAGACCTCGCTGTTGCAGGCGCAGATCTTCATGCTTGATTTCCAGGCCTCGCGCTGGCTGATGGAAAAGGACGTGGCCAAACAGGCCGGCAACAATCATCCCACCAGCATTCCGACCGGCGTCTTCAAGACCTCCGACGGCTATATCAATATCGCCACCACCGGGGGGCGGATCTGGGAACGTTTTGCGCAGGCGATCGGCGCGCCCGAACTCCTCACCAATCCCGACTACGCCACAGCACCCGCGCGCTCGAAGAATAGAGACGCGCTGAACGAAACGATCGGCAAGCTCACCGAGAAGAAATCGACGGAGACCTGGGTCAAGGAATTGAACGAGGCCGGCGTGCCTTGCGGCCCGATCTATTCGATCGATCAGATGTTCGACGATGCCCAGGTCAAGCATCTCGGCATCGCGCAACATGTACCGAACGACGAGCACCGTCACATTGAGCTTGTGGGCCAGCCGGTGTCGCTATCGCGCACCCCAAGCATCATGGCAGCTCGCCCGCCGGAATTCGGTGAGCAGACCGAGGAAGTGCTTGCCGAGTTCGGCTTCGGCAAGGACGAGATCGCCGAGTTGAGGCAACGCAAGGTGGTGTGAGAAGGCTTCGCGCTGCCCGACAGGCGAATCACCTAAATTCCTGTCCAGCCCCGGGAAGCCGAAGCTTAAAATCGACATTGATTTCTGATGCATTTTTCTCCAAGTTGGCTAACGGACAATCGGGTTAGTCACTTCCGTTCCTGATATGAGCTTGCTCATCACTCGTCGCGCCGCCCGTTTTTCTGTCCCTCGTTTCGGTGTCGCGCTAGACTAGACCTCTCGCAGACTGGCATTCTCGGTAATCGTTGCGATCCAGGGCGGGTCGCAGCCGAAGTCGGCGAGGCTGGTCGCGGCCGCGGACTCATGAAATCGGTTCCCGACAAGAGGCGCGATTAGCAGCCCCCGAGAAGGATAGAGTTAGCAGATTGCATTGCCCGGCTTGCCGAGCATCGCCCCGGAGCTGACGGCGTAACCAAGACCGGCGAGGCTACAACGATGGCTACGACCCTGAGGGCGGGATGTATTCGCGTCCTACTCCGTCCGACTTCAACCCACGTAGCGGTGGAAGAGATAGCTTGTCGAGCGGCTGCGCAATATGTGCAATGACTCGCGACTTTACTACAGTCTTCCAAAGGGCGTAGAGTTGACGCGTCCTGTCGGCTATCGTGAGGTGCCGGCCCAGCCGATGATCGCCAGCGCGACCACCAACAGCACGATCCCACCCGTATGCCAAACATTGATCGACTCGCCGAGCGTCAGCGAGGCGGCGATGGCGACCGTCGGGAATGTCAGCCCGATAAACGGATAGGCGAGGTTCAGCGGCAGCCGCGTCATGGTGAAGAACCAGCAGAACGCCGCGCAGCCACCGAGCATGAAGACGAGCAGGATCCAGGGGTTGATCGCCATCTTCAGGCCCCAGACCAGATAGTCGAACACGCCACCGCTTGGCGGCGTGGCCTTGTTCACCTGCCATTTGACGATGATCTGGCCGAGCGAAGTAAACGCGATCGTCAGTGCCACCATGATCCATCCGAGCGTCATAATGTCCCCTAGGAGCCCGGCTCGATTCTGCTTTCAGAGGGCCAGACGGTGCCGAATGCCACCTTCGAGCCCTCGGCGACCGTGCTGTTTCCGCCGATTACCGCCCGATGCTTGATGCTGGAATAGGCGCCGACATGAACGTGGTGCGCCAGCACGACGCCTGGCCAGACCGACACGCCAGGCTCAAGCCGGCAGCCCGGGCCGATATAGCAATGTGCGTCGATTATGCAGCCCGCGCCGATCTCGGCCGCCGGCGAGACCACCGCCGTGGTATGGATCAGCCGCGCCGGCCTAATCCCTGATTTCCAAACCCGCTCGGTCACGCGGCGGCGCAGGCCCCGTCCCCCATGGCGACTGCGACATCGACCACGCCCGCTTCGCGCGCGATGTCCGACAGCTGGTCCAGTGTCCCGAGAATTTTGGCTCCGCCAGGTCCGACCTTTGCGCGGTCGTCGACGAAACCCGCCAACGTCATGTCGGTCCGCTGATCTATCAGCTCCGCGACGATCCCGCCGTAGATGGCGGCACCGACAACGATCATCGGCACCGGCGGAAGCGCACCCTTGAAGCCGATCCAGCGGCCTGCCTCCAGGCAATTGAAGTAACGCTCGTCATAGCCGAGGTTGCGCATGCTGCTGACCACCGCCTCATTGTCGTAGTCCACGCGAACCGACGTCAGCGACCTGGTTTCCGTGTCGAAGATCGCCGCTTGGGCGCGCCGGTCACCGTTGGTCGGCAGGCCGACCGATCCTGGATTCACGATCGCATGCTCTAATGCGATCTCAGTGAGGGGAACATGTGTGTTTCCGAGCACCAGCAGCCGACCCCTGGCGAACTCGCGGACCTCGGGCGTCACCGATTTCACGCGTTGGCTAAGTTGCGAGGCGGGACCGCCGTGCATCATCTTGATGGGCAAGCCTGCGATCTCGAAGTCGAGCCGTTCGGGCAGCGCAGCCAGCCAGTCGCGAGACGCTTGCGAGACGTAGTGGCGCTGCAGCTGCAACACCCGCGTTCCAGCGGAGCTGTTCGCTATCGGCGTGTTGTCGAGGAACGCGCGGTCGTGATTGCCCAGCACGCAGCGGGCCTTCAGCCCAATCAGGATATCGACGACCTCGTCGACCAACGGCAGATGGCCGGTGATATCGCCGGCGCAGAGCCAGTGGTCGGCCTGATCGCCGACCGCCGCGACCACAGCCTGCAGCGCCGGCAGGTTGCCGTGCACGTCCGCGATGATCGCGAGCCTAGCCATCGACGTCCTTCCAGGCCGACAGGTCGCGTGCTGACAGCAGCTCGTACTCGTCCAGTTCTAGGTATTGCTCGCTCCAGTGGCGCAGCACCGCGCCCGGGCGAGCCGTGACCGCATCCAACCGCTCGCCCAGCACAAGTTCGCGGATCGCCAGCGCCGGCTCGTTGACGCCAAAATAGGCGCGAATTGGCGTGGTGCTGGAGAAGCGCGGGTTGACCTCGAAGGCCACCGGCCCGCGCGCGGTCAGCCGCAGCTGTACGTTGACCGAGCCGGCCGCGCCGAGAGCCTCGGCGACCTTGACGGCATAGGCCTGTATCTGGGGCCGAGTTTCGAGCACGCCCTTGTAGGTCAGCCCGAAATTGAGCTCGCGCCGTATGACCGTCGTCGCAACCGTCCGCCCGTCGCGACAACGATAGATGCCGACTGTGTATTCTTGGTCGTCAGGCAGCAGGCATTCCTGGATGACGCAATTCTGGAACAGCTCCGGTTTGAAGCTGTCGGCGCTGGAGAGCCGGAACAGGCCGCGCGCCGCCGAGCCGCGTCGCGGTTTGGCGATCAACGGGAATCCGACCTCTTGCATGAGCGCACGCACGGCATCCTCGTCCTCGGCGACGGCCGAACGGGGATGGTCTACCCCGGCCTCGGCTAGCGCCTTGGCTGTCAGGTATTTGTCGTCGGCAATGTCCAGCACCGCTTTCCTGTCGAGCGCGAAGACCGTGCCGATGTCGGCGGAAAGAGCGTCGAGGCGGTCACGCAGCGCGGCGGGCTCCGCCTCCGTTCCGAAGAAAACGATGTCGATGGCATTTCGCTTCAGGAAGGCGGCGAACTCGTCGATGTAGTCGGGCGCTTTCACCCGCGGCGCGACGCTGTCCGCTTCCCAGCTGAGGCCGGCCGAGAACGGGTTGGCGTCCATCACCCAGATGCGAAGCGGCAGCTTCGCCATCTTGAGCGCCTTGTGGATGTTCTGCCCGAGTGGATTGCCCATGCCCGTGACCAAGACCCGCACGGTCCTTGCGCCCGCCTCCGGTGGCATCAGACGCGCGGCAGGTAGCTGCGCGCCGCCGTATCCTTGTCCGAAGGCGCGAACGCGGGCTGCTTGCGCAGTATGAGGGTGAATTCGAACGGCAGATAGTCGTGCCGAATTTCGACGAATCGTGTCAGCGATTTTGCAAAGGCAAACATTGCCGAAGGATCGAAGTAGTGGAGGTCCCTGTCCTTCCAGTCGACATAGGTCGACATGAAATCGATGACGATGCCCTGTCTTGCGACCGCGAAGAAGCGCTGGATCGCAACGCGCACCACCGCTTCGTTGTCGGCGTTCTCGTAGACGTTGTTGAACACCTGCGACATGAACGCCACGTCCATGTCGAGGCCGTCCAGCGAATCGGCGAAGATGTCGAGGGAGAAGAAGCGTGCCTCGGGATGCTCCTTGCGGTTCGCTTCCAGAAACGGCTTGACGATGTCGATGCCTGTGTAACTGGCCGGTTGCACGCCGCGGCCCAGCAGAAACTTGTAAAACATCGCGATGCCGCAGCCAACGTCCACCACATGGCGTCCGGCGAGGTCGAAGGCCTGCGCATGCACGCTGTGCCGCACCCACTGCTTGGTGGCGCCGCCCGACTTGAGCGCGCCGACATTCATCCCATGCTCTTCGAGCCTGGCATAGTAGAGTCTCGCGATGCGGGTGATTTCGTCTGTGTCCAAGGATGCTGCCATTTGCGTTCTCACCGGGACTAGCTACCAGCTATTGCCCCAAAAAACGAGAGGCCGTCCGAAGTGCTCGAGCTTTTTCTGGATCGCGTCATTGTAGCGCGGATTGACCGTGACGAAGACCGGCGCTGGCGGGGCGTGGTCGAGCCAGTCCAACCCGTGTACCTCAATCCCGTGGACCTGGCTACCTATCTTGGTCGCGTCTTCGTCGAGGCAACCGAGAATGTTGGCGCGCGACAGGTCGGTGTAGGCGCGCAGCAGGCTGAAGACTTCGCCGGAACCGAACACGATGAGCGGCTGGCCTTCGAACGCCGCCAACCGTCGGTTTACCTCCTCGAACCGGCGCAGCCAGACGTCCCTATTCCTCTCCTGTGCTGGGCCGAGCACCGAGTACTCCGCATGTCCCGGCGCCGGCGGGATACGATCGGGTGCTGGTGTACACAGCGCCAGCCCGAGCCCCTGCACCACGGGATCTGCACCATCGATGGCCAGCACCCGCCAGCCGGCGCGCTCCAGTAGCGCGCGGAAATGCGGCGTGAACAAATGCCAGACATGCTCGTCGAAGAAGAGGTCGTAGCCGCCCAGATCCTGCAGCGGCACAATGAAGATCGCCCGCCCATCCGGCGTACAGGCGCGCCGCAGTGTCTCCAGATACGGAATCGGATCCTCGATATGCTCGAGGACCAAGATGTTGATGAGCAGGTCGGCAACCGGCAGCTGGAGATCCTCTCGCCCCACCAGGCCCTGGTGGACGTCCAGCCCGCGGTTCCTGGCGATCCGGGCAGCCTGCCTGCTGCCTTCCAGTCCCTGGACGCCTATGCCGAGAAAGCGGTTCCTCACGCGTTCGAGCAGGTTTCCCCTGACCGCAGCCGACCTCCAGAATAATGGCAGGCGACGTATCGAGATGACGCTCGATCCAGTCCAGGAACGCCTGCGAGCGCGCCACCGGGCCGTTCTTCGTGAAGTAGATGTGTTCCTCGCCTCCCGTCGTGTTGAGGCTGTAGTTGTCCTCGTACGCCTCGAGGGTGGAACTCCCGCCAAACACCGCGTTCGAAACGATACCGCACGATCCGCATATGATTTTCTGCAGGTTGTGGTCGAGGATCGTACGATCCCCGGAAAGGCAGCGGCCCGAACCGGCGGTTAGGAACGGCTTCCAATCGGTCGCATCGCAGATCGGACAAGCCAGGCGTCCCCGCTTGGCGCGCGCCACGCCGTTCAACAGGCTGTTGGCGCCGCCATCGAGCATGACCTGCCTCGTCCTCTCCCCGCAGTTGAAAAGTGGTGTCCACCGCCGACAGGTGGCTGAGGAAATTGCCACCGCCCTGCTGCGGATAGCTGATCGGCTTGTATGCCTGAAAGACCACTTCGATCCCGTTGGCGCGAAAGCAATCGAGTTCGATGAAGGAAGCGGCCGCCGCACCGTCGTACAGCACGTCGGCCCCGAAATGCCGGCAGATGTCAATGAGCTTCTGGTTCTTGTCCGCCGACTTACCGGGAATGGCGGAAGAAAAGGCTATCGGCGTTTCCAACCGCATGAACTGCGCCAGCAGCTCGGTCAGCCGCACGTCGAGGTCGGCGAGCAACTCGCCTTCCTTCAGCAGCTCGTCGCGGATTTGCGGGAAGAATTCGTTGAAGGCCGGCGCCTTGCGGTACCACTCTTCAAGGCGGTTGACGATCTTCCTTGCCCATGTGCCTTCGGCGATGCGCACCTGGTTGATCGACGTCGTGGCATCGTCAGCACGGATCGGGACGGTCAGGAATTCGATTTTGCCGTTGGCCGCCTTGAAGCGGTTGCGGTTGCGCCAGTCCTGCTTCGTGTACTGGACGTCGTCGAGATAGACGAAGATATCGGCGCGCGCCATCTGCTCGAAATAGCCGAGCCACGGCAGGAAGCTGGGCTGGACGGTTGAAAGGATCATGCCCGTGTGTCCGTGTGTCTGGCGATTAGCTCTGACGCTGCCCTTATTTTTTCCTCGCTCACGCCCTGATCGACCCAGAGGTTGATCACCTGCGCCGCAAAGGCGCGCGCGCCAAGGTACTCACCCGACGTCTCGATTTCGCCCGCGAACATGGTGTCGATCGGCGGATACCAGGTACTGGCGCTATGGCCATGCGCACGGAGGTCCTGCACCAACCCATCACGAATTTTGGCATCGACACGGATGTTGTAGCGCCAGGGCGCCGCGCCTTCGGCGACAGGGCTGCGCTCGACCTTCGCGGAGGCGAGGTACTTGTTCCACAGAATGGCCATGCGCCGCCTCCGCGCAACGTTGTCGCCCAACTTGGCAAGCATCCCTTCGATGCGCTTCGCGCCCCCGGCGCCTAGCCGCGTGGCCATGTGCGGCTCATAGCCGAGATAGGCGTCGCGCTGGGCGGCAAGCGGCGCGCCGGATGTGCGGAGATGGCGCAACCGGCCTTCCATCTCGGCGCCGGCGGCGCGCACGGCATCATCAAGCACCGGCATTTCCTCGACCGCGGAGCGGAGATTAGTCGCCGTTGAAAGATTATTCGCCGTGACGACCCCACCTTCGCCGGCATCGGCGATCTTGCCTGCGCCGAACGAGTAGATCGCCACATCGCCCAGCGTGCCGAGCGGGGCGCCGTTCCAGGAAGCTCCGAGCGCGTTGCAGTTGTCCTCGATGAGCGCCAATTCGCGCTGGCGCGCCCAATCGGCAATGCTGTCGATCCCCAACGGCTGACCGAAATTGTGCACGGCGAGCAAGCCCGCCACCGACGGCCGCCACGCAGCCTTCAGCTGTTCGAGCGTCGCGTTGCCCGTGTCGGCCGACACATCATGCAGGACCGGCCTGACGCCTACCGCGATCAGCCCTGCGACCGCGATTGCGCAGAGGTTGACCGGGACCAGCACCTCTCGCCCGGCAAGTTCCAACGCCTTCACTGCCGCGATCAGCGCGCCAGTGCCGCGCCCTGTCGCAAACCCCATGGCCCCCGAGGGCACTCCTTCAACAGTCGCGATCATGGCCGATGAGCTCGAGCTGCTGGCGGAAGCGCAGGTTCACGTTGAGCCGCTCGATCTTGTAGGCGACCGCGCCAACGAGCACGAACTGGAGCCCGAGCACCACGAGGAGCACGAAAAACAGCAACCAGTTTGTAGGCAGCACTTCCTTGGCGATGCTGCCGTGCAACACGACCGCGACAAGGCCGACCGAACCAGTACCCAGCGACAGGAAGCCCGCCGCCATCAAAGTAAGGATGGTCGTCGTCCCCGACGAGAAGTTGAGCAGCGCGAGCAGCAGCGCATGCACCAGCTTGAGGAAGCCGTAGCTGCTCTTGCGGCCGCCATGTGCGTGAGCCCCGACATCGACCTCGCGGATCTTCAGCCCGAGATAGCCGACCAGGATCGGGATGTTCTGGGCCAGCGCGTCGACATTCAGCAATTCCTCCAGCGCCGTGCGCCGGAATAGCCGGAACGTCGTCGCCGGATCCTTCAGCCGTTGGCGCATGTTCCGGTTGATGATCCATGTCACCAGCCGCGATCCGAGGCCGCGATAGAGCCCCGCGTTGCGCGTCGAGCGCGCGCCATTCACTATATCGATCTTACGGTCGGCGAAGAGGGCGCCGTACAGCGCCGCGATATTGGCGAATGGCACCTGCTCGTCGGCATCGGCCGTGACGACGTAAGCGCCGCGTGCGCGCAGCCCGACGACGGTCGCGATATGTTGTCCGACGTTGCGTCGCAGCTGGACTGGGCGCAATTGCGGAATCCCGGCGGCCAGCGTGTCCAGCACCGCACCCGTGTCGTCGCGGCTGCCGTCGTTGACGACGACGATCTCGAAACGCGGCGTGATCTTTTTCTAGGGCCGCTACGGCATTGCGGACCGTGCGCTCGATCCCCGCAGCTTCGTTGTAAGCCGGGAGGACCAGCGAAAGCTCGACGTCCTCGGCCCTGACGACGTCCGCGTCCGCCATGTTACAGGAACCGCTTGAAATCGAAGTTGAGGGCGATGCTGAGCAACTCGTCGTCGAAGACGCGCGTCGGTCGCCAACCGAGCGCCCGCAGCCGACTGTCGTCCAGACTGTAGCGCTTGTCTTGCCCGAGCCGGTCTTCGACCGTCACCCAGGCCTTCTCTTCCGGCACGTTGAAGATCCCCGCCAGTTTGCGCAGGATGTCGATGTTGGCGATGTGGAGGTCGCCTGAGACATTGTAGATCGTGTTGGGAGCACCCTTCGCCAACACCGTCAGAACGCCGTCCACGGTGTCCTCGACATGTAGCCAACAGCGCTGATAGCTGCCGTTTCCATGCAAGATGGCCGGCTTGCCGCGCGAAATCCTAGCGCAGCTTTTCGGGATCAGCTTCTCCGGAAACTGGTGCGGCCCGTAATTGTTGGTAGGTCGGATGATGTTGCACTCGAGCCCGTAGGTCCGCGCCCAGCTCTTCACCAGCATGTCGGCCGCGGCCTTGGTGGCCGAATAGGGATTAGAAGGCCGCAACGTGTCGGTCTCCGTATGTGCGCCGCTCTCGATGTCGCCGTAGACCTCGTCCGTGCTGATCTGGATCAAGCGCGGGCGGTCGCCGGGCTGCTTGAGGCGAGCCAGTTCGAGCAGTCGCTGCACGCCAAGCAC
The DNA here is from genome assembly GCA_043099345.1 of Bradyrhizobium sp. TZ2. Classification (GTDB taxonomy): domain Bacteria; phylum Pseudomonadota; class Alphaproteobacteria; order Rhizobiales; family Xanthobacteraceae; genus Bradyrhizobium. Next base: position 6,947,974 of record CP170752.1, read on the forward strand.
GTTGGAATGCGTGAAGCGCGTGTTGTCGACGATAGAGTTGTCGACATGCGATTCCGCCGCGAAGTTCACGATCACGTCGCACTCGGGCAGGTGGTTCAGGGTCGCGATGTCCTGCTCGATGATACGGTAGTTCGGATGCGCTTCGAACTCCACGCGCGCCTGGCGGTCGGCTGCGTAGTTCACATTGTCGATGTTCGTGACCCAATGGCGTAGCTCGAGGCAGCGGCGGACGAAATGCTTTCCGATGAAGCCCAACCCACCCGTCACCACGATGATCAAGCGCGAGCCGGCACCCACGATTTCGCCTTCCGGCAGCGGATACTGGCAGCCGTCGAAATTATGGCGCCGCTCAGGGGAAATGGGGTCTACAGCGAAGTCCAATGTCTCAAACCCTTTCCATGGAGGCCAGCGGATAGACCTCGCCCTTCACGATATCGATCACGTGCTGCTGTTCTTGCTGCGTCAGGCCGGCGTAGAGCGGAAGCGTCAACGTTCCATTGCCCCAGGCGGTGCTGATCGGGTGATCCTCCGGCCGGAAGCCGTAGCGGTTCTTGTAGAACGCGCTCTGCGCCGGCGGGCGGTAGTGCACGCCGACGCCAATGCCGGCCTGGCTAAGCCTGGCGATCGCTTCGTCCCGCGCTGCGCCGCAGTTGATGGTGAACATATGCTCGGCGCTCATCGCTTCGCTAACGTCCGCCTGCAGCCAGAGCGGACCATCTGCGAAAGCATCGCGATAGCGCGCAACGATTTGCTTACGCACGACAAGACGCTCATCGACGCATTCAATCTGGCGCGGCAAAAGCGCCGCCAGCAGGTCGGGAAGGTTGGCCTTAGTCCCGAGCCGTATCATGTCCCAGTGGCGATAGCTATCCTTCTGGTAGCGGTTGATCGCCGCCGCATCCATGCCGTGCAGCCGCGTCTGCATCAGCTTCTCGTAGAGGTCGGCATCCGAGCAGATTATCGCGCCGCCCTCCCCGCACGCCACATTCTTCGTCGCGTAGAAAGAGAAGACCGCCGCATCAGAGTGTGCGCCCGGCCGATATCCGTCGCGCGTGCCTTCGAAACAGTGCGCTGCGTCCTCGATCAGGTAGATGTCGGGGCGGCCGCTCAGCACCTGGCGCATGCCGCGCATGTCGCACATCTGCCCGTAGAGGTGGACCGGGATCACCGCCCGCGTACGCTCGGTCAGTGCTGCCTCGACGGCTTCCGGCGTCAGTAGCAGCGTCGTGCAATCGACGTCGACGAAAACCGGCTTGGCGCCGACCAGTTCGACCACGTTCGCGGTCGCAACGAAGGTCATTGCCGGGACGATCACCTCGTCACCCGGGCTGATGCCCATGGCCAGCAGCAACGCCACCGCACCGTTCGTCCAGCTATTGGCGAGGATCGCGTGAGGCAGCCCGAAATAATCGGTCAGCATCGCCTCAACACGCTTGCCGACCGGGCCTGACGTCAGGAACGGCGAGTTGATCACTTGGCCGACGGCGGCCACGTCATCAACGTTGAGATCGTGGCGATAGAACGGGACTTTCAAGCCGGCTGTCCTTTTCTGGGCTGAAGCCCGTCCAAAATGCAATGGGTGTATGGAACCCGTAACAGATCGTGCCGCACAACGGAATGCACGTCCGCGAAACTCGCCCGCGCCAGGTGCTGATAGCCCGTCTCGTCGCGCACCATTCTGCCCGAATCCCGGCCGATAAGGAACCGGGCGATCCAGTGCTGGCCCTTCGACCAGCACGGGTCGAGTGTGAACACGCGGCCTTCGGGCTTCAGCACCTTTGCCGCGATCGCCAGCGCCGAGCGCGCCTGCTCATCGCTCAGATGATGGAGCAGGCCCAGCATCAGGACGAGGTCGTAGTCTTGGCCGAGATCCGGCACACTCGCCGCGTCGCCGACGACAAATCGTCCCCGCTTGCCGTATTTCGCCTGTGCCGCCTCGATGTGGCGCGGGTTGGCATCGACACCGACATAGTCCACGTCGGGCATGAACTCCAGCACCGCCGAACCACCGCTGCCGAGGTCTAGGATGCGGTCGCCTAGCTTCGGTCGGATGATCGTCTCGACCAAGTTCTTGTGCGCGTTGGGGCCGGCGAGGCCCGACTGCAGGACTTGATAGAAACCCGGCAAGCCGACCAGGCGATAGAGGCCCGAGGTAATCTGACTCACGCGACTTTTTCTCTCCTTTTTCGGCCCGGAACAGCATCGGCGTTGAGAGCCCGGGCGGCAGATACCGCAGGAGCTCAACCAAGCCAAGCCTGCGCGCGACATTCAGCACGGTACGTACGCCGCGTGAACCGAAGTGTCGATTGGAAAACTCCTCGTCGGACCAGAGCCGCTGGACGCGATCATACATCAGCGTGGTGTCGAAGCTGAGCCTCAATCCGTGTCGCCGCGCCAATCGGGCGATCTTCCCGGCTGTCACGAAGTTGAGCGATCCCAGATGTCTTGGCTTGCCCGGATCGCCTTCCTGAACACCCGGTCGGTCAGTTGAGGACGGAACGGCATTAGAGGAATGCCCAGATGCGGCTCGTAGGGTACCGCATAGTTAGGGCAGCAGTGCACCATCACCCCGCCCGGTTTCAACACGCTCGCCATCGCCGCGAACACGTCGTCTATGCTCTGCACGTGCTCCAGCACATTGAATGAGAAGATCAGGTCGAACTCGCCGAACTTCTCGGGGTTGAGCTCCTGCGCACCAATATGGAACGTCCCCGGGCGGTCAGGCCCGATCCGTTCAGCGACGGCTCTCGACATCTCGGTGAATGGGTCGAAGGGGCCAGAGGCGGGGTCGAGCCCGTGGATGTCGACACCGTTTAAGTGCAACCAGGAGGTCAGGAAACCGATCCCGCTGCCTACCTCGAGAACCCGATCACCTGGTTTTAGGTTCTCCGCGACTGTGGGCGCGAAAAAAAGCTTCATTGGTGAACATTGCTAGTACCCACTGGCACCAGCCGACGTCCTTCTTGGTCCGCTCCGCTACCATTGCGACGAATTCATCGGTGAGGAACTGGTCTAGCCAACGTCGCATGGCTGCTGCGTCAAAGGCTGGAGGGTTGTTGATATTCATTGGCAAGCCGATCTTTTTACCAGCCAGTGGTGTATCCAACCTACCCATATGCCGCAATAGTACGCCAGGTGTCCGACTTGAGCCTTCCCGACGAAGCCAAGCTTCCCAATCCGCTTTCTTTGGCGCTTGCCCCCGCTTGCCTTTTTGTCCTCGCGCACGCAGGCGTTGCCGCCGCGTTCATGCTTTTGGTCCGGCAGAACCTCGAGGGCGGTCACGCTTCCGTCGGCACGGCGATGCTGCATCTCGGAGCACTTCTCGGCTGCGTCATGCTCGGCACCACCTGGGCCGATCGCTATTGGCCGTCAGCTAGGCAGCTTGCGCTCGCAGCGGGCGCGACAATCGCCTACCTCCTGCCCCTACTCGGATGGGCGGCAGGTCCGTCTGCCCTGGTTGTTTCTGGTGGGCTATCGGCTGGGGGACTGTACCTGTCAGTCACGAAGATTCTTCGGGCGGGCCTTGGCTGGATCTTCTTCTTGTCAGGCCTTGGTGGTGCATTGAGTGGCGCTTGGGTGACGGTGCTCCTGAATGCAGAAGTGTACGCCCACGTTTTGTCGTACGAGTTCACGATTCTCGGCTGGCAGGCGGCCGACCCGGTGTTCCATCCCGCCGTCGCAGCGCTCTTCCGCAATTACCATGTTAGCACAAATGGTGTCGATGGCACGTCGCCGTTGTTTTACCATGTGCTGTCACACATTGTGGCATCCGGCGCTTCTCTAGAAGGGGGCGAAATCCTTCCGTACGTCTACCCTCCCTTCATCCAGGTGTTCATCCTGCCAGCGCTATTACTCGGGACGAGCGCTGCTGCGGTCAGCCTATCCGACCGCCAACTCGCGCACGTTTGGCTGATTCCCTTTCTCATTGTATTCTTCTGGATCTCTTCTGAATGGCTGGGCGCGTTCAATTCTTTCCTGGTCAGCTAGATCCTACGCGTACGCCCTCGGCATGCTTTCTTTTGGAGCGCTGTATATCACTTCCGGCCCGAGAAATGGCTCGCTCGTGGTCTGGCTACTGGTTTCAGGGATGGTGCTGCTCGTCGCCGTTGCAGCGAAATTCACACTGGCACTGGCTGGCATCTGCCTCGGCGGTTACGGACTCTGGAATTATGCTCGGGACCGAGCTGGATGGCTGAAAGTGTCGGTGGTGCTCCTGACCACTTTCGTTTTCCTCTCCGTGACAGCCTTGCTGCTCTATTCGCTTAACGTCCGTGAAATCTTCGAGTGGTTTGGCTTCGCCAATCACCTTCCGAGCTATTTCCGCGTCAGCGTGTTGACGATCATTGTCGGCGCTGGGGCGGCAATACTCGGGCGAGCACTCGGGCTCCTGATGCCGCGCTGGTATCTCATAGTGTTGCTGGGTCTCGCGCTTCACATTCCTGACAGCCTGGTCTTCGCCGGGAGCGGGGAATACTATTGGTTCCACCCGGCCGACCAGATCGCATCGATCGTCACGGTGGCAGTCGCCGCAGCGGCGCTTACTTGGATCCTTGCGAGGCATCGCTTATCCGGCCTTGTTTCCGCTCCTTTGGTTTTGCTGATTTGCGGCGCGCTACTCCTCACCGGCTCGTTCCCCCGCAGTCTCAGCACTCTCGCCACCACGCTCCGTACCTTCGACAAAATGGCCGAGGTGCAACAACCGCCAGTGAACGCGGAGTTGCCGAGCGGCGTGCGCGCTCACGATGCCGCGCGGGCCTATCTGTTAGAACATGGTGGAAAGCCACTCGATGGAAGCCGGCGCGCTATCCCGGACGCTCTGCTGACCATCGGTGTATCGGCGTTCGCTGGGGTGCCCGCTGAGGCGGGCGGGTTCATCGCGACGCTGCCGCTTGCAACCGTCAGCGATGCCGTCGCCGCGCGAGGTGCGCCGGACCACGTAGCCTACCTATCGCCGGCTAACCATTGGTACTGGGACGACGGGACGGACTGCGTCGCGCGCAATTTCCGCCTCCAGGCTTTGACCGGCGTCGCATTGCTTGCTGGCCTTGCGGCACCGACGAAGAAGTGCCCGGACAATAAGGCTTATGGTCTATTACCGGCCGCAGAGGCTCGCAACCGAGATCTGGATGACCCGAGCCTGTGCGAGCTCGCAGTGAGCCGCGGCTTTTCTCGTGTGACCGTAGTAGCTAGCGCGTCGGAGATATCGACCCATTCATGTCGGTGACACGCTTCACGTAAGTCGGCAGGAGCAAACAGGTCGGGGAGCGTCAGGCACCACAAGGTCTTGCCACGCAACGTACCCTTTCTGCCTTTGTTCAATATTTGTCCTACGACGAGGGTGGGTCAAGTGAGGCCCAAAAAGTACGATTGGTGCTCCGCAAGCCGCCAACTGTTCTGGGCTGCGATACCGGCTTCACGGAGCGTCGTTTCACGTGCCGACGTGGACTAAAGAACAGGACGCGCCGACCCATCTCCTTTGCATGCCCGAAGGGACGTCCGCGAGCAAGTTGGTGCGGTCAGGGCGTTCTAGTTCCTTACAATGGTTGGAATCGCGGGTGTGCTGGCGGGTCATGTTGAACCAGCCGGAGTGTTTTCCGCTGAACCTGTATGCTCGTGTGCGCACTTTTCTGTGCACATTGCACACGAGACCGCGGGTGCTGCGCGCACCCGGTCTTCCCTGCGCGCTCTGTTCTTAACGGGGGCAACGAAGATGCAAACCTCGGACGCTATGCGCCGCGAGAACGAGGATGTATGCCCAGAACACTACGCCTTCGCCGGTCGCACCATGCGCGTCACGCTGCGAAAGGCCTTGTCGATGACGGGCCAGAACAACAGCACGATTGCCAGCGTCGTGATCGAACCGGTTAGACCGTTGGACCAGAACGGCGCGCCCGAACTCCTCACCAATCCCGATTACGCCACAGCACCCGCGCGCTCGAAGAATAGAGACGCGCTGAACGAAACGATCGGCAAGCTCACCGAGAAGAAATCGACGGAGACCTGGGTCAACGAATTGAACGAGGCCGGCGTGCCCTGCGGCCCGATCTGTTCGATCGACCAGATGTTCGAGGATGCCCAGGTCAAGCATCTCGGCATCGCTCAGGACGTGCCAATGAAGAGAACCGGCACATCCGCCTGGTCGGGCAGCCGGTCACGCTCTCACGCACGCCGAGCAAAATGGCGGCGCGGCCGCCGGAGTTCGGCGAGCAGACGGATGAGGTACTTGTGGAATTTGGATTCGGCGCCGACGAGATCGTCGCGCTGAAGCAGGCCAAGGTTGTGTGACTGCGATCTCCGACCAAATTTACCGCCAGGACGTTGCGCGTGGAGCTAGCGTTTCGCTTTGCGCAAACGCACGCCCGCCCCTCCCCCGTTTTCTGCGATGAACTCTATTCCGGCCTTCTCGAGCGCGGTTTTGATCTTCGTCAGCGTATCGAGCCTAATTTTCAATTCGCCTTCCATCGACTCTATCCGCTTAACGGTCTCCAGCGAGACGTCAGCAGCTTCGGCCAGTTCTACCTGCCCAAGACGCAATATTGCGCGAGCCCCGCGGATTTGACCCGAAGAAAGCATTTTACACTCCAGGTGTATAAAGTTACCCTTAAGGTGTTGACACCCTAAAGGTTATAGCTTACACTTTTAGTGTAACAAACTCCCTGTTGCAGAGCAATGACTCGATAGCACCCTTTTCGGTGATCAGCGGAGCTATGCCCAGTTGCTGGAAAGGACGTCGCAATCAGCTACCTCGCGAACGACACCTGAATCCCATCCATTTTCAAAGAAAGAGATCGCCAATGACCAAAACGACACGCAGCGTTGATCGGCGCCAATTCATCGGCGGGTCGGATGCCCGCATCATCATGGGCACGGATGAGAAGGCCCTCCACCGCTTGTGGCGGGAAAAGCGCGGTGAGGCGGCGGCTCCCGACCTGTCGGGCGTACTGATCGTCCAGCTCGGCCTCGTCACCGAGGACCTCAACCGCCGCTGGTATGAACTAAACTCCGGCCACCGGATCGGCAACGTCCAACGCCACGCCATCCACCGGACGATTCCTGGATGGCCGCCACGCTGGATGGAGTGGTCAAGGAAACCGGTGCCGTCTTTGAGGCAAAATTCATGCTGCCGTGGTCGTTCTCGGAGGAAGCGGCTGCGGAAAAGCACATGGCTCAGCTTCAGCACAACATGCTGGTGGCTGGCACCAAGAAATCCGTGCTCTCGATCATCAACGGCGGCGGCAAATGGGTTGAACTGTCTGTTGAAGCCGACCCGATCTACCAGACGATCCTGATTGTAGCCGAAAAGGCGTTTTGGCGGGCTGTCAAGACAGGCGAGACCCCTGCTCTATTCGATTGCGAACCTCCGAAACCGCGGATCGAGGCGGTCCGCGTGGTCGACATGAACGCTTCCAACTCCTGGGCGGAGTTTGCAGCCCTGTTCTGCAAGACCCGAGAGGCCCACGCCGACCACGAGCGTGCCAAGGGCGAACTTAAGGGGCTGATGCCGGAGGATGCCAAGGAGGCCATGGGCCACGGCATCCGAGCGAAACGGTCGAAATCAGGCGCGGTCAGCTTCGATCTGGTCGAGATGGAGGCTGGTCATGCATCGGTCCAGTGAAAGCGTCGCCGCCATCGCAACGGCTCTGGCGAAAGCCCAGACCGAACTCTCCAATCCCGAGAAGGCGATGGTGGGGACGGTCTACAACGTTAGGTCAGACAATCCACAAAGCTTCCGTTACGCCTCTTTATCGAGTGGTCTCGATATCATCAGAAAGACGCTGGGTAGCCAGCAGATCGCGATCGCGCAAACCACCGACATCGATCGGGTCAACGGCATGGTCAACCTGACCACCACGCTACTGCACACCTCGGGCGAGTGGATCTCCTCGGACTGGCCGGTCTGTCAATTGTCCGAGACAACTGCACCCCGTCGGATGGGAGCGGCGCTGACCTACGCTCGCCGCTACGCACTTTTCACGATGGTGGGGATCGCCGGGGAGGATGATCTCGACGCGCCGGACGTCATCAACGACCAGCCCAAACCTCTAGGAGACAAGGCGGCAGATACTCCCCATGCCGTTGCGTCCGGCACAGAGCCCACGCCTACCCGTTCAAGCCAGTTCCGAACCGGGAGCCGAAGTACCCCTCCGGTCAAGGAAAAGCTCGGTATGGAGGCGTCTGCCGCGATACGGGCGCAACTCATCAGGGAGATCGAAACCCTGCCAGAAGAGGACCTTCAGCCTCGCGCAATCGCTATCCTCAAGGCCAAGAACAGCCTGTCAGCGGACGACGCCAAACTCGTCGAGGACGCCTTCGCGGCCAGGATGGCTCCGCTGCCGGAGGCTCTGACGGCGGATGAAGCGACGTCCGCCTTATCAGATTCAAGACCGCCCAAACCGCTTGCATCAACAGATGCCACCGAGCCGCTCCGAGCAAGGGGACAGCCTCGAAAGGTCAAGACCGCGGTCGAGCCATCTGCTGCACCTCCGGTCCTGTCGAAGCCAACCATCGATGACAATCCCGCGGCTTCGATGCATCTTCAAGCCGACGCCGCCCCCGCCAAAATCGATAAAAGCGTGCTCACGTTCGGTGAGCCGCGTCGGCATCGCGATAAAGCGCACCTCAAGTTCGTTGCATCGCAGCCGTGTCTTGTTTGCGGCAGATGCCCCGCTGACGCCCACCATCTGCGATTCACCCAACCGCGTGCGATGGGACGCAAAGTCAGCGACGAATTCACCGTCCCCTTGTGCAGAACGCATCACCAGGACAACCATCGCTTTGGCGACGAGCAGGCCTGGTGGGATAGACAGAACATTGATCCAGTTGGAACGTCGCGCAAGCTCTGGGTTTCGACGCGTCGTATCGAATGACCGGCGCCACCAAGCGACGTTCGTGTATCTCGTGAAGCCATAAAGTCCGCCACCGAGGCGCGCAGAAGGAAATTAGGTGCCAAACAAACTACGGCGATTGGGAGGATTTCTCTCGGAGCCGGGGATTTTCGACCCCATCGAGACGTGGGAGCAGTTCTTGGCCGAAGTGCAATTCGTCGGCCAGCCCGGCCGTTGCTACCCGCGAATGCGTTGCTCAATATGGGCCGCCAGTCCCCCCGCGCGAACATTGCGAGTGCCGGATGGAAGTGTTTGTGAGCTTGCGATGTTTTTCCACGGGCCAATAGTTTCCACGATGATATTAATTCCGCCCAACGCGCTGTCGATTTGACGCTGCACGCTGTCGACCTCGGACGTAAGGAATTCTTGCATTTTTTGGAGTTCGGAAACTAACCCCTGAAGTTCGCCTATCGAATTTGAGGTCAAGCGGGCGACGGAAGAGTTAAATCGCTCGGCGCTCATCTCCAGCTGGCCAGAGAGTTTCGACTTCTCTTTGCCCAAAGCCAAATCCGGCGGAGGCGTTTTGTCGGGTGCGGCAGACGTTGGGGTATCCATCAGCTCCTCCCTTGGTGCAGGTCTTTCGCGCTGCCAATCCCGAACCCATATAGTTAATAATTCGTTAACGGTGGCCCTAACCGGCGCAGCACCGTCTCTTTCGCGATATCGCGGCGAAGCGCGAAGGCCGTCTGGACTCGGTGACAAGCGGCAACGGGAAGTATCATCGTTGACCGGTTCGAGGGCCGCGCCATGTGGCCGATGACGGATGTCGAAGCAGTGTTGTTCATCCTGACCGTCGCGCTGTTGGTGGCGCTGGCGCAGCTGGCGGGATGAACCGTCCGCGAGGAAAACGACGGTTGCAGCAATCACCGCAGCCTTGCTCGCGCCAATTTTGTGGCTGGTTTTCATCTATTGCTCGCTGTGGGGTCGTGGTGTTAATGAGCGCGGTAAGGCTCAGTGGCATCATTAACCGCAAACCAGCATGTCCGGAGTCATCCTCGAACTGGATAGACGATCACATGGCTGGTTTTCAATGGGTTGCTCGATTTGGGCTTGTGGTGGTAGGATTTCTGGCGCAGAGGGGCCGCTATGATTTCATATGCCAGCTACACGCGACAAACCGCTGAACCGATCAAAGCCATTGCCCATTCAAGACGATTTCGGCAGGCGGCAAGAATTATCGGTGCCCTGCCCACAGACACTGTTCTTGATTTCGGATGCGCAGACGCTCACTTATTTTCAGTGCTGGGCGAGGTGAAAGAGAGAGTCGGATACGATCCCGACCCCAAGATGCTTGCCCAGATTGCCCCAGAGTTGCGAAGCATCGTCCGAACGTTCGACAATGTGGACGAACTCTTGAAGAGTCCGTGCCGATTTTCGCTCATCGTCTGCATGGAAGTCTGCGAGCATCTGACACCGACAGCCCTGATCGAGCTGCTCTGTTCGATTAAAGCTCTTTGCCTCCCAAGAGCGCGTGTTGTCTTCGGCGTCCCCATCGAAACTGGCCTCAGCGGATTCGCCAAAGCTCTGTATCGCATGGCTAAGAAACAACAGGACGCAACGCTCCTCAATGCTTCCAAATCCCTTTTTTGGTACAAAGATCGACCGCAGAATTACCGACGCTGAATGGTACGGCGCGCACACTGGGTTTGATGACAGAGAATTCGCCCGCGAACTGGCGAAGCACTTTGCCATCAAGTCAACGGCGTGTCTGCCGCTTCCCATTGGAAGGATATTCAACAATGAGATTTACTACGTCTGCGTGGCTAAATAATTCCTATAGGTAATCAGAGCGCGCCGAGCATTCCGGACGTCCAGACCGGGCCTTGGCCGCAATGCCGGCGGGCACAGCACGCAAATTATGCTATGAAGCCGAGGTATTTCGTGAGCGTGATTTGCGATGGGCTTGGCAATCCAATGGCCTTCAATCGAGATGATCAAATCCTGCTCGCAGCCAAATTGCTTTCGCGCGCCCGAATCGCACACCCGGATTGTATTTGACGAAAGCCACATCAACTCCTACGCCGTCCGTTTCCGCGGCGCAGTCTTAGAGCGAGGCCTCGACGGTCGGCTCTGGTAGCCAGTCGACCCCACCGCTCGCAATGTGGGGAAGTGAAATGCCGAAGGACGTACACATAGGTCAGCACATGATCCGCGGCGCATACCCCGCCGTCGAGATCAACGCGGCCACCATCGTGCGCGGTTCGTTCCTGATCCGCGGGCCTCAGCCTGCCGTCAAAGCCATCCTGCCGCCTCGCTACGGCGAAAGCAATCACGTCAGCGTTGCCCGCGCCAATCTTGTGGCTGGTTTTCATCTATTGCTCGCTGTGGGGTTGTGGTAGCAATGAGCGCGGTATTCCGCTTGCTTCCGTGGATAATCGCGGCCATCGCAATAGTTGGCTTTGGCGCTTCGTTTTCAGAACTTCAGCGAATGCGTGCCAGATTTGGTGAGGTCACGCAGCACACCTTCCATGACCATCAAGACGTGCGTCAGTTCATGATCAGAGCCGCACTAGCGCAAGCCAGCCACCCCATTATTATCATGGGCGACAGCATTGCGGAGATGGCCCCGCTGCCGACAGAGATTGCTGGCAAGGAAGTCATCAACGCTGGAATCGGAGGAATTACCAGCAGAGAGCTTTCAAGGATCTCGCCTCGCCTGCTTGAGGGCGTAACCGCTTCATTGATCGTGTTGGCAACAGGGGCCAACGACGTTGGGTCGTCAATTTCTGTCGAAGATTATTCCGAACTTTTACAGCAACTAAAGCGCCACGCACCGCGCCTACTGGTTTTGCCCAGCACTTCGAATGAAGAGGTGACGAAAAAGATCAGAGAAGCCTGCACAAACACTGGCATAGAGTGCAGAGAACTTCTCATCTCAGCCAATGGGAAATCTCCTGATGGGATACATCTGAACAAACGCGGATACCGAATTTGGATGGACGCTCTAACATCCTATATGATGCGGATGATGTAGTTGCTGATTTCATCACGCGTATATTCTTCTGAACCGTAAGCAGCCCAATCGGTGTGCCGTCGCTACATTATCCCGTGAAAGGCATTCCATGCGCATCATGATCCTCAATGGCCCGAATTTGAACATGCTCGGCATTCGCGAGCCGCACATTTACGGCTCTACCACGCTCGACGCCATCAAGGCATCGTGCGATGGCGTGATGACGCAGGCGGCACCGCTGCTGCGCGGCGCGACTAGGTAAGGTTCACAGGATTAGAAAGTGGTCGGCGCTAAACTCAGCCACGGTGCGGCCCAAGAGCAGCACGCTATTGCCGCCTCCGAGATCCAGCTCGGTGCCGCGCGATGTCGCGCTCACCACTGCTAATGGGTCGAAGCTCGCGCCGAAGCCGACCAGTTGGACAACGTCCTCGGATGGATCGAAGTCGGTGATGATGTCGTCGCCCGTTCTGTTGTCGCGGAAGATGAAGACGTCGGCGCCATCGTTGCCGGTCAGGATGTCATCACCGCGTCCGCCTTCGATGGTGTCCGCCGCGTTCCCGCCGATCACGGTATCGTCGCCCGCGTCGCCGAACAGCCTGTCACTTGCCGTGGCGCTCTTGGGGGATGTCGCGAACGCCTGGATGAGGTCATCTCCGGCGCCACCATGGATCTCGTCAGCCGCAACGTTACCGCCCAGAATGGTGTCGTTGCCGCGACCGCCGAACACAACGTCACCGGTTGGATCGTTCCATGCGACAAAATCGTCGCCAGCACCGGCTCTTACCACGTCGCGGCCGGCCATGCCGCCGATGCGGTCGTTACCCTGTCCGCCGAGCACCACGTCGTCGCCATGTCCGGTGTTAATGTTGTCGTTCCCACGGCCACCGGAGAGGAAGTCGTTGCCATCCCCACCTTCGAGAGTATCGTCTCCGGCCAAGCCTAGGATGATGTCATTGCCGCCCAGTCCGCGGAGCAGATCGTTCCCTCGCGTGCCTATTAAGACGTTGTCGGTGTCGTCGGCAATGGTGCCAGCGCGCGATACTCGACCGAAAAATATCTCTTCATTGTTCCCCGTGGTGAAGTTGGCGGCCCGCGCGTCCGTCCAGCCTACAAAGGCGGCGCCGCCGAATGCGGCCAGTCCCATGTACTCCAAGTAATTGCCCTCATATCGCAAGGGGTTATTCGTCGACTCGTCCGATTGCGCCGTGGTCAGTTGCTCGTTGGGTCCCCAGCTACTGCCGCCGTTGACGCTCACGGCTGCGAAGATGTCCACTAGTTGGTTATTGGCTGCGTCGTTGCGCGCATCATACCATGCGGCGTAGACATCGCCGGTGGTCTGATCCAAGGCCAGGCGGGGCAGAAATTGGCTTGTGGTGCCGCCGTCGTCGTTGATTTGGATGGCACCGCTCCAATTGGAACCACCGTCGTCGGAGAAGCGCACAAAGATATTGGTGTCGTCGGTCGCTGTACTGGCCCGGTCCGTGTAACTGATGTAGATGCGCCCATCGTTGGCCCCGCCGCTGCGGTCGGCATCAATAGTGACTGTTGACCAGACACCCCTGTCCGGCTGTGCTGGCAACCTGCTGGTCGCCTGAAAATTGTCCGTGATTTGGATATCGGTTACGGTGACGTCTGTGCCATCAGCGAGCGTAGCGCCGTCAAGGACATCATGGAAGATACGCCCATCGGGCGAGGTCCCCACCAAGTTTACTTCCCAGGCAACATGGAAGTCACCCGCATCGTCCACCACGGCCCAAGGTAGGAACGTCCTTTGGGCGGCGTCGTTGATATTGTTGTTGATGGTCGGGAAGGTAGCTCCGCCATCGAGGGATAGGGCCGCCTGAACGTTCTCATCGAAAACCACTCTTGCCCAGAGGATCAGCACGTCATCCGCCCCACTGGGGTCGGCCCTGGTCGTCACCATCGGTGTATGCAGATTGTTATTGGCCGGGTCTGTCGTGACTTCCGTGACCTGGGCGTAAGTGTTGCCACCATCGGTGCTCCTAGCGAGCATCAAATGGGACGTAGTACCTGTGTTGAGACTGTAAACAACGTAGACGTTGCCGTCACTATCGAAGGCCACATTGGGGTCGAACCGGGTATCGTTGACCCCCCGACCGTCCTGGTTCTCGTCGATGAAGACGGTAGTCCAAGTGGTTCCGCCATCGGTAGAAAAGTAAGTCGCCATCCGGCTGAGGTCGGCGACGTTATTGGATGTAGCAACGATATTGAGGGGATTGAGAGGATTCACCGAGATGCCGATTTCAGCCTCGATACCCACTTGATTACTCACATTAATGTTGGCTCCGGCGATAAGAGCCGTGCTGTCGACGGGAAACATCTTTGAAGTTTTGTTTGCCGAATCTCGGCCATAGCTGGCCATCTCAAATGGTGTTGCCTGGTCTTGAGAATAGGCCATGACTGCCTCCTCTGCTTGCCTGGCTCGCGAAGCCAGCATGTTAGCAACTTTTTTGTGAGATTTTGATCGGTATCAACTTCCGGCTGCGAACCCTCGAAAACGACGAGAAGCGCTTGCTCCCTATCGCGCTCTGTGAGGCGCGAGATCTCCGAGCTGTACCATTGCCTGGGTGCTCGGTCGGGCGATACTCGGGGTTATGGGTACTAAGGCAGAGTTGACGGCGCTTCAGCATCTTGAACCGGCACTGTGCGCAGCCGATTCAGCGGGATCATGTCGGCTTTGGGCACATCGCGTCATTCCGCTGCGATGCGGAATTTGGTCGTTATCGGCGCATAGCAGACATGGATCATGCCGAGTAAATCGCTGCGCAAGCGGTTGGCGCCGCTGCTCCGCAGGACTCAGCCCTTCACCAAAAGGATCGCGCACAAGGGCATCAGGTCGAGCTGGAGCTGCTCGCCGAGATCGAATACCGGGCTAAGTCCGCAGAGAGCAAGTGCGGCATCCGCTCTTCAAGGGCATCCGAGAAGACTTATGAACTGGGGACATGTCGTCCGAAACGTCGCCATCGCGATTGGCATCACATTCATCACGGCGGTTGGCGTCTTCCTTGCGATACGATTTCTCCAGTCGGTGCTATAGGCGCATGCCGGGGCGGCGGCACAAGCTGTGCGGATTTGCACTGCAACACGGGACCGCTACGCTGAACACCGGGCATCGTTTATCGATTGTCGGATACCAGACAGACAAAAAAAGACGTTGAGGAAATATTTTGACCCGGGGGAGCGGAGAAGAAAGGAAGATCACAAGGGGACTATCACAATGATCACCGACAGCTTTGATCGCCGGACCATGGCTAATATGGAAGTCGCCCTCGAGCGGGCGTGTTTACTTCTTCCGACTGGCAGCGATGAACACCGAGCCCGTAGGATTATCGCCAACAAAATAATCGAATGTGCCAACCGTGGTGACACCGCCCTGAGCAGGCTTACGGAGGCCGGATACGCCGCTGCGATGCACCTGACTGCTTCCGAGCAGCTTGGCACCTCCGTCAAGGAAGCGGTTGACCACTGAGGCTGAAGGTTTTGATCCAGATCAACGTTTGGCCGACGCTCCTGCGCAACCATATGCGCTTGGGGGCTGGGCACGGATATGATGGCGCAGCCGACAGTCGTGATCGTGGTCGATGACGATGCGGGTCTTCTGAAGAGCGTGGCGCGGCTGTTGGCGCACCACGGCATGGACAGCCGCACCTTCGCCTCGGCCGAGGCGCTGCTTGAGAGCGACAGCCTGCAGACGGCAACCTGCTTGCTACTTGACATTCACCTCGGGGGACTTTCGGGAATTGAGCTGCAGCGTCGGCTTGCGGCATCGGGATCGAAGTGGCCTGTCATCTTTATGACCGCGGCCGACGACGAGGCCACGCGCAATCAGGCGATGGACGCCGGGTGCATCGCCTATTTGCGCAAGCCGTTCGGTCAGCATGTCTTGCTGGATGCCATTTCGAAAGCTGCGGCTTAGCCAGAAGCGGACGCATGCAAGTGCAGACTTGAACAAGCCATCGAGCGAATTGCGGCGGAGCCTATGAGCGCTCTGCTGATGCTTTCTTGAGCGGTTCGATCAGCTCCTGCGCTGAGAATGGCTTTGTTAGAAACGCGATGCATCCAGAGCTTAGCGCAGCCTCACGAACGGCAGGGCTCTCATTCCCCGTGATGTATATAACCGGCACGGAAACGCCTGCGGCTTTGAGACGATCCCTCAGCTCGATGCCCGATCCGTCGTTCAGGTTGATGTCGAGGATGACGCAAACCGCTTTCTCGAAATCGGTGTGTTTCCTGAAAGCCGCTGCAGACGAAAACAGGATGGGTTCGTACGCGTACGCCCGCAGCAGGCGCTGCACGCCCTCCCGCACTCCGGGGTCGTCATCGACCACTAAAACGAGGTTCCGATCTTTCGACATCCCTGACCTGTCCGCCGACAGTCCTGGAGGTCAAAAAAATCGAACGCGATTTGTTCCGCAAAGACCGTGCGCGACGACCGTTAGTCTAAAAGAATTGCCTAGGCCCTCTGTCGGGTAGCCGACGCAGAGATGCCGACCCGCTCGGCAAGGGATACAAGTTCCGCCAAAGATTGGACCTGCATTTTCTCCATCACCCTGTGGCGATGGGCCTTGATGGTACGTTCGGTGCAGCCTAACGCGCGGGCGACCTGCTTGTTGGTGTCGCCGCGAATAACAAGTTCGAAGACTTCCCGCTCGCGCGGCGTCAATGCCGAGACATGAGCGCGAACGATGTCCAGCTTGCTCTTCAAGCCACGCGTCACTTCATGATGCGTGATCGCCCGCTCGATTGCCTGAAGAAGATCATCCGATGATACGGGCTTAGTCAAAAAATCATCTGCACCCGCCTTGATGGCCCGTACCGTGGTCGGGATGTCAGGAAGACCGGTGAGGAATATGATCGGCATTGTCGAGCCGAGTTCGCTTAGGCGATGTTGCAGCTCTGGTCCGCTCAGTTGCGGTATCCGCACGTCGAGGAGAAGGCAGCTTGGAGCGCTTTCGCTCGGCAGGCGATCCAGCAAGTGCTGGGCCGAAGCATAGGTCGTGACCTCGTAACCGGCTTTCGTCAAACGACGTTCCATCGCCGTGCGGAACGACGCATCGTCATCGACAATGTGCACACAACCTTGCACAGGTCTCTCCCGGAGCAGGGCCTGAGCGTATCAAGCAATTGCAACCTTGGCGAAGTCGATTTTTTTACTTATGTCAAGTTGTCTGACCCAGATTTATAGGAGGGGTAGCCATCATGACGTGCCTAGGGCAACCTCGACATGTTAGCGGCACGATAGCCCGGCTTCTATCTCGGCCCAAAACCCGCAATGCGTTGCAGAATTTGCGTGCGCCCCGTGGTGTGTCGCGTGAAGCAGCAGCACAATCGTGATCGCCACCAACGCGGCAGAAGCGACAAAGATACGTAGCATTGCTTATGCGTCGTTCCCGATAAGAAGTGTCACCAAGACAAGGAAGCCCCCGGAGGGGCAATCTCCGGGGGCTTCTTGCATCGTCAAGATTGAGTACATCCGTCAACCCGACGATGGTCGCTCTCACAATCTCGCTACCTGATCATGTGCACTCTGTGGCGGCGGTGCGTCATTCGCGTGATCTTATTGCCGCCTGAAAGCTGCGGGCGGACAGTTCGGAGGGACCAGGTGGTGTGGAGAAGGAAGATCAGGCGGCGACCTGAAGAAGTTACTAATACACCATTCGGTCCACTATCAGACCTAACGCGCAGGCTTTACGTCGCACTGAGCCAGCATGACGACCGAGGAGCTTTGCTATCTCTCTGACGGTGACCTTATGACCAACGATTTCGATGAGCTGACTGATCTCTTTCTCGAACCAATCCGTCGGCTTTAATGCTCTAAAGCCTCGCGCCTCAGCCAGTTTACGTCTTCCGGTATTGGCCCTACGAGCGTTCACTAACCTCACCACCGTCTTGCACTTCGGACATTCGTCAGACCGAATTTCATATTTGGCGTTTACAGGCTCGATTGCGATGGCATGTCTCTCGACACCACATGCGACGCACATCGGGATGGTTGTCATGGCGCGGTCCTCGGCAAATCACGCCAAGCGTACGCCTCAGGCAAAACCAAAAAAGGTTACTATTCAGCACCGTAAAAACACGGGCGCTCGCCAACGGGCGTAGGCTGACAAACGTGCGTCGGTAAGGTTGAGCAGTTAGCTTAATTCGCGATACGAGTTGCGACATCAAAACGTTCAATTATCGATAGAGCACCGGGCAGTTTTCCCAAGTCCGGTCCCATAGCAAAGCCGTCAGCGGACATGGTTCGCTTGGCGGCTTTGTCTTCAAGGAGTGCTCTACGGATGCCTAGGTCTTGGTCTTTTGCAGATGATCGTCGCGTTCTCGAACTCGCCAAAGCGTCAAAGTCGCTCGAGGAAGCGGCTCGGATCATGAAGCGTACGCCCGAGCGCATTCGCAAAGTCTCAATGCGGTTGGGCGTTTCATTCAAGGCCACCGCGAAGCAATCCGCTGAAGTTGTAGATAAGAGGAAGCCCACACAGAAGCTGTGAAATGAAGCATACTTCAAGAACGCCCTAAGGGAACTTAGTAATCGGCGAACGGTTGAGTGTCGCCGGTTTCCTGTTGCGTTGGAGTATTGCAATGCCCAGAACGGGCTGGTCACCGAGTACCGTGCCGTACGGCGCGGATCAAACGGTTTATCTGGTAGTTGATCGCTTTAGCAGCGGCAACGTCTACCGCGAGACCGAGACCGAGCGCACGGACCTCGAAACCATCATCAGCGATTTTATGACCGGGCAGTTCAATGATCCGGTTCGCGTCGTAGCCTTCAACACTTTGGAGCATTGGGCGGACGACGTCTCCCCAGATATCGCTCAAGAAATTCAGACCCGGTGCGACATTGCGGGCGAGCCCGTGCCTGAGCATCTCCGAGATTTTGTTGACACCTACGCTGGGCCGACGCGGCAATTGGCGTTACGACTGGTTTAGCGGCGAGAAGTGCATGGCATTTCAGCGCAAGAAGCCTGTCGCGATTGGTGTCAAGGCACCATATCCCGGCTTCATCGAACCGGCCCTCGCGACTTCCATTGAAAAGGTGCCGGGCGGCAAGCGGTGGATACACGAGATCAAGTTCGATGGTTACCGGGTGCAGGTCCATCTCGCCAATGAGGCCGTGAAGGTCTTCACCCGACGCGGCAACGACTGGGACCAAGCGCTTCGGAAAGATCGCCGATGATGCTTGGCACATCAGCGCCGGATCAGCGATCATCGACGGCGAGGGTGTCGTCCCCTCCGAGACCGGGAGCACCGACTTCTCCGTGCTGCAGAACGAACTCAAGGGCAAGTCGAAGAAGATCGTGCTGGTCGCGTTCGACCTGCTTTACCTGAACGGCTATGACCTCCGGCGGCTGCCGTTGATCGAACGCAAGACCCATCTGAAGAAGATCATCGACGGCACCGAAATCCAATTCAGTGAGAGTTTCGAGGTCGAGGGCCGCGAGACGTTCGCGCACGCCTGCAAGGTCGGGCTTGAGGAGTCGTCTCGAAAGCAACAACTGGGTCAAGAAAACCTGTGCCCAGCGCGAGACGCTGACCATCGCCGGGTTCGCGATGAAGGAGAGGAAGTTCGACGGCATCTTTGTCGGCAGGCAAGAAGGTGAGAGCCTGCTCTATGCCGGAAAGGTGGATCACGGGTTCGACAGTGCGACGGCAAAGGACCTGCAAGCCCGATTGAAGCCGCTGATCCGCAAGACGCAACCCTATACCAAACGGATCGCGCACAAGGGCGTCTGGGTGGAGCCGGAGTTGCTGGCGGAGATCAAATACCGGGCGAAGTCCGCCGAGGGCAAGGTGCGGCATTCGTTCTTTAAGGGTCTGCGGGAGGACCTTTGAACGCCATCGTCTTCCGTGACGGAAGCGGCGGAACGATCACTTGAAGAACCAATTCTAATAGATCAAAGACGGTGGAAACAGGTGCAATCTTGCAGCAATCACCTCCCCCAGAGCCGACGAAACGCGGCTCGTTAAGCGGTGGCCAATTCGTGTTACTCGCGGCGCTGGCCGCGATCCTCATCATGACCATTGTCTGGGCGACCTCGGTGTGGACCTCGAGCAATGACGTTCCCATGTCGAAGCACGGCTGGATTGCCCTCGGCCTTGGCATCTTACTCTCGCTTGTCATCGGGTGCGGACTAATGGCGCTGATGTTCTTTAGCAGCCGCAGCGGTCATGACGAGGCCGCGAGCCCAAAATTCATGCAGCGCTGCGAGGAAGACGAATAAGGTCGGCGACAGGGGATAAGGTCCCACCTGAATTCCCCTCTGCAACGGACTGCGTCAGCCCGAGGGACTGTGATGAAGTGCTGCGCCCGTTGCGACAACTGAGGCTGGGTCTGCGAGAACCACCCCGACAGGGCGTGGCGAGGTGCGCGCCTGTGGCTACGGCGGCGCAGGAGCGCCCTGTCGGGGTGCAACACCAGCGAAGAAGCGACCGCGCCGGATATGCCAGAGGGTTTCCAGCCTGACGCGGTGAACAAGAATTTCGCGCAATGTCAAAAGGAGGGTGCCAACTAAGGCGGCCTTACTTCAAGCGCTCGACATCGACTTTTGCCAGAACAGCGCACGGACAAATGGCTCTCCACCGTCTTCCCGAACTTCGATGGTGTGTCCGATTTGGGTCTTGCCATTGAACCCGTGCCGGATCATTTCGACCGCGAAATTTTTCGCTTTCGTTTCGGCCTCTTGCGGACTGCCGCATACCTCTCCATCTTCGTCGTGGAAGCTGGTGGCGTTCTGCTCAATATTAAAATGATATCGTGGCATCGTTTCAAAACGCCGCAGTTGCCGGCCAGAATTATTCTGGCGGTCTCAACCCGGGAGCCGTAGCAACTCGTTCATGTGGATTGCGGTCTCTAGCAGACCGATCTTTCGCTCTACCTCTTCTCTAAGAGGGCCGTGCGGCAGTAATGCTGCCTGCTCTTCCAGTCGCTTCTTTTCCTTCGCGATCTGGTCTTCGAACGTGTGAGGCTTTGAACGCTTGCGCTGCATGGGCGAGAGTGAGGCCCCACCCAAACCGCTTGGATTTTCTCTCGGTTGTTACGAGATGCGGCTCGTCCCCAACTCTAATGATAAATGTCGCCATCACATTCACGGTGATGCCGCCATTGGCATTCTCCAGCACGAGCGCCTTGATGCAGCCGATGTCGCCGGCCGTGGCCGCTGAATATTCACTTGGCCGAGCTGGCCCTTCCTGCCGTTGAAAGAGATGTTGATATACGGCCGCACTTGCGGGCGCGCAGCCTTGATCACCTACCGCGTCAGTTTGAACAGCGAGCCGAGATTGGGGTGTTGTTCCCCGCACGTCGCGGGACGATATGATCAAGCTACTCGACGAGCGCAGATCGCGCGCACGTCCGGGAACAAGGATCGGTGTGATTGCTCACTTGCGGTTTCTGACGGAGTCCGAAGCCGCTTCACCAAAAATGTTCTGCGGGACGACACGATCCTGGCAATACCTAAGATCCCCCTACTTGCTATTTCGCGACCTGCTCTTCCCCCTTCTTGCTCACGTGCCAAATGTGGATGTGATAATGGGGCTTATCGAGTCCAGGGTGACCGGAATTGAAGTAGAAGGTTACGTGGTCGCCCTTTCCGGCGAGGCCTTCAAGATCGAACTGTTTCCGGTTCTCAAGGTCCTCGATGGGGAGCATGTAGATCGTGCTGCTCAGTCTGCCGCGGCGGTCGAAAGCACGGTACGGTCCGTTCGGGAGTTTTTCGGGCTGAACGTAAAGCGCGCCGATTCCGGGGAAGAAGGGCGGAAAATTCACGAGCGAGCTCACCTTCTTATATCCGATGCGCTCGCTCTTTCTTCTGTCGCTTATGTGCACCGCCACTCGTTTCGGCCTGCGCGTGTGCATGTAGCGCGCGCGCATGTAGATCGTGCTGCTCAGTCTGCCCCTAAGATCGAACGCACGGAACGCTCCGTCCGGGAGCGCTTTGGGCCGAACGTGAAGCGCGCGGGTACCAGGGAAGAAGGGCGGAAAGTTCACGAGCGAGCTCATCTTCTTATATCCTGTGCGCTCGCTCTGCGCGCTCGCCGCAAGAGGCATGGCGAGGATGGCAAGAAAGCCGATGGCACAAGCACGCCTTATCATTGTCATGACCCTTCCATTGCTGCTCGAAGGCTGCCCTGTAGCGGATGTGCGATCGATCAGCGGCCTTTCCCCTCCCGCCACCAGCGCAGGAAACCCTGAAACAAGCGTTCGCGCTCGGTAGCGGAAGGAACGCTGCCCGACTGATCCAGGTACCGCTCAAACTCTGCCCGCGCGTCGGTATCGGGTGCCGCTAATCGGCGCTGCTTCAGCCAGCGTTCCGCGGGAGCGAAGCGGCTCCAGCCGGGCAACACCGCCGCAACATTGATCTCTTTCCATTTCGGGTGCCGCGCTGGACTGTCGAACTCTGAAATACGCGAAAAGAACGCGTTAACGAAGGTCTCCAGGCGTTGGTAGCGCTCACTTGTCCGAGGCGAGTTGGAAGCAATGAGGACCGAACCCACCGCAAGCGTGGCGATGCGCTCGTCAGTAGCGATCAGGTTCGGGTAATCCTGGTGGGTGAAAATCGTCGGCAGATAGTCCTCTTCCAAGGATGATGTGTATGGCACCGGAACGAGATGGAAGCCGTCCTCGCGCGCGTATCGTTCGAGCCAACGCGCGGGTTTGCCCGTGATGAACACGGTGGCCGCGATGTCGCCGTTCCGCATGCCTTCCGCAGCTGCATTCTGATCAACATTAATTTCTGTCGCTTTCAGGCCCAGTCGACTGAGGATGTCCCGCGCCAGGATTTCCGTGCCGCTATCCTCCTCACCAAGGTTGACACGTCTTCCAGCGAGGTCGGCAAGGTTGCGAATCTCTGGGCGCGCAAGGATGTGGAGTTCTTCCTGAAACAGCGGGGCGATGTAGACCAAGCTCTTCGAGATATCGCCCAACTCCTTGCTGGCGCGCAGGCGGTCGAGCAAAATTTTGGGCGCAATGCCCATGTCGGCGCCCGGTAGGGTTAGCACGTCACGAACGTTCTGAATGCCGCCCTTGCCGACCATCGGCACAATCCGCAATGCCACCTCACCTCTCGGACCAGTCTCCTGTCCGGTCGCGAGAACCGTCGAGATCTCCTGAGCGATTGCGAAATCAGTCCCGTTTGGGCGGCCCGTCACGATCCCAACCGTATTTAGGTTAGGAGAGCGCTTGGCTTGTGCCAGTCGAGCCATGGGCTGCATTGGATAGGGCTGCATCTGTGGTGCAGCTTCAGGCGCATTCGTTCGCGCGATCGATGGCACCGCCTGATGAAACAGGCAGGCCAATAGCAAGAAAGCGACGGTCGCCAACCGCATAGGCACAAGCTTGCCATGCGGCCTACAAGCTGTCTCCCGGTCCTCGACGATGGCAATGAACATGTCTCTCAATCCTATGTTCATCCCTATGTTCATCGTAGTCTCCGTCTAGCCCAGTCGCGCCGCATGTAGCACTCTTGGCCGGCCATCCGCGCTCGCGCCTGTGTGAGCTAGCAGCAAGAAGTATCGTCCTGAAAAATGTTCATTTCACCCTCTCACTGACGTAATGCATTGAATCGATTCTTTGCCTCCTGAATGCCGCCGGCATGCGCCTTCGCATAAAGCTCGCGCGCCTTCGTCATTTCGCCGCGCGTGCCATACGTCCCCCATGCGGTTAGAATGGCAGGATCATATGTCTCTGCGAGCATGAAACTCGCCTTTGCGCTGCCCGTTTCGCTAGCACGCTCGAGCACGATCCGCGCAGCACCGATATCTCCCTGACCGAGCAGTACACTGGCGCGCGCGATCAACCTCGTCGCCTCCGGACCTCCTTTCGCCTCTGCGGCCGCCGGCTGCACCACCGCAGCCACCTCCGCTGTTTGTGCTGCCCCGGCGGTTGGGTTACTCGTCTCAGGTCCAGGCGTGATGCGCGCACCGACCGTGCGCCGCACGGATGCGAGATCCCGTGCCATGGCCTCGGTCCTGTCGCGCTCCTGCTGCAGGGATTGTCGCAGTTCCGCGATGGCGGCCTCCGCCGCCTGCTTCTGCTGCACGGCTTCATCGACTGCCTTTTGCGACTGCGCGGCCCCGGCCTCGATCTCGCGGCGTGTTCCCGCAAGCTCGCTTGCGAGTGCTGCGGCACGCGCCTGTGCCTCTTCGAGTGCGCGGCGCTTTGGCTCGGCGGCCGTCGTCATCGCTTGCGCGGCCTTGGCTTCCTGCATCAGGGCGGCGGTCTTCTTTTGCTCCTGCTGCAGGGATTGTCGCAGTTCCGCGATGGCGGCCTCCGCCGCCTGCTTCTGCTGCACGGCTTCATCGACTGCCTTTTGCGACTGCGTCGCCTGGGTCTCGATCTCGCGGCGTGTTCCCGCAAGCTCGCTCGCGAGTGCTGCGGCATGCGCCTGTGCCTCTTCGAGTGCGCGGCGCTTTGGCTCGGCGGCCGTCGTCTTCGCTTGTGCGGCCTTGGCTTCCTGCATCAGGGCGGCGGTCTTCTCTTGCTCCTGCTGCAGGGATTGTCGCAGTTCCGCGATGGCGGCCTCCGCCGCCTGCTTCTGCTGCACGGCTTCATCGACTGCCTTTTGCGACTGCGCGGCCCCCGCCTCGACCTCCCGGCGTGTTCCCGCAAGCTCGCTCGCGAGTGCTGCGGCATGCGCCTGTGCCTCTTCGAGTGCGCGGCGCTTTGGCTCGGCGACCGTCGTCATCGCTTGCGCAGCCTTGGCTTCCTGCATCAGGGCGGCGGTCTTCTTTTTGCTCCTGCTGCAGGGATTGTCGCAGTTCCGCGATGGCGGCCTCCGCCGCCTGCTTCTGCTGCACGGCTTCATCGACTGCCTTTTGCGACTGCGCGGCCCCGGCCTCGATCTCGCGGCGTGTTCCCGCAAGCTCGCTTGCGAGTGCTGCGGCACGCGCCTGTGCCTCTTCGAGTGCGCGGCGCTTTGGCTCGGCGGCCGTCGTCATCGCTTGCGCGGCCTTGGCTTCCTGCATCAGGGCGGCGGTCTTCTTTTGCTCCTGCTGCAGGGATTGTCGCAGTTCCGCGATGGCGGCCTCCGCCGCCTGCTTCTGCTGCACGGCTTCATCGACTGCCTTTTGCGACTGCGCGGCCTCGGCCTCGATCTCGCGGCGTGTTCCCGCAAGCTCGCTTGCGAGTGCTGCGGCACGCGCCTGTGCCTCTTCGAGTGCGCGGCGCTTTGGCTCGGCGGCCGTCGTCATCGCTTGCGCGGCCTTGGCTTCCTGCATCAGGGCGGCGGTCTTCTTTTGCTCCTGCTGCAGGGATTGTCGCAGTTCCGCGATGGCGGCCTCCGCCGCCTGCTTCTGCTGCACGGCTTCATCGACTGCCTTTTGCGACTGCGCGGCCCCGGCCTCGATCTCGCGCTGTGCTGTTGCCAGTTCGCTCGCCAGCGCGGCGCTGCGCGCACGTTCCTCGTCGATCGCTTGACGATGTTGCGCTGTGCTCGCGGTCAGCTCTTGTCGCACGGCGGTGGCCTTCCGCGCGAGAGCGGCCGTTTTCTCGCGCTCTTCTTCGAGCGATCGCGCGCTCTGCGCTGCTTCCGCCTGCATGAGCTGCCTTGCTCCGTCGCTTGCCTTCAACAGCGTCTCAAGGTCGCGCGCCATTCCAATGCCGCGCGCGCGTTCCTCTTCGAGCGCTTGACGATGTTGCTCCGTGCTCGCGGCCAGCTCTTTTCGCGCGGCGGCGGCCTCCAGCGCGAGAGCGGCCGCTTTTTCGCGCTCTTCGAGCGATCGCGTGCTCTGCGCTGCTTCCGCCCGGAGCTGCCCATCGAGCCTCTCGATAGCGCGTCGGGCCTCCTCAGGCTCCTGCGCCCGAGCTTCGGCTCGATCCTCCTTCAGGGATTGTTGCGCTTCCGGTACGGACACTACCCCGAACTGCTGCACTTGCGCAGCTTGCTGCGCTTCCGCTGGCGCGCTGTCCTGACCGGCTTCGACCTGTCCTTGGGCAACCGAGTCGCTTTTCCGCGAACCCTGGTTCGCCAACAGATCAATGATATGGCCGCCGATTGTACTGACCCTAAAGATGTCTTCCCGACCGGCGTATCGCGTCACATAGGCAGCGACCTCAGCGCGGAACGTGACGATGAGCGCCGCCGCAATGAGAGTGACGGTGATCGAGGAGACTGCAAGTCGCCGCGCCCGACCGACCCGCGCTTGGTTGCGCGATCTTTCGTCTTCTCGCGGGAGATATTGATCGCGCGGGATCGGATACCAATGCGTCGGCGTGATCTTGGTTGGCTCGCCGTTTTCACCGACCCATTCGCCCGCTTCAGTCGACCAGTGAGCGACGTCATAGGTCCCGCTCGCATCATCCTCAAGGATGATTGCTGTTCCGTCCCTCGGTGATTTCTCAATCGGGTGGCGCATGCAAAGACGCCTCCTGACGGGTTACCGGCCAATTCTTTGCACTTTAAATACAGAAAGCCTATGACGGCCGCGGCAAGACCACAAGCAGCTTTGGCTGAGCACCTCGAAAAAGGGTTCGGACGGGGCGTTGACCGACCGGGCTGAATTTTCTCGCCTCAGATGTGTGCCGTGTCGATGCTTTCGAAAGGTTGTCACGATGGATTGCAGCAGGGTCGCTCGGCGTGATCCGCGAGGTGGGCGTAGCGACTTGGGCAATCTGCAACTGAACTGTCCGGCGGCGAGGCGCAGCGGTGCTCGCTGCGGTTGCGGCCGGCGACCTCACTCCAGCCGATGCTGGCGAGATCAGCACGCTAATCGAGGCCTATGCGAAGCCTATGTGAAGGCGTACGAGACGGCTGAACTCGCCGACTGGAGCCTCTGGAAAGGACGTCGACGAAATGATCGCGCGCCGTCTTGAAACGCGCATCGTAAAACTGGAGGTCAGCCGGCGGCGGCCTGACGAATTGTTGCTGGTTTGGGTCGCCCCACGGTGACGTGAGGGCCGCCGCCAGTGAGGCGAAGTTTGCTCCGGGCGATCGCGTCATCTGCCTGGAGTGGTTCGGTGACGTCCGCTGCCAGCGCCGCGATACCATGGCAAGCGCTCGGAATTCAGTGTGATCGGGAGAGAAAATCTCGCGCGGTGCCTAGCCCGGTCCCGAACCCAAGTGGAGGAAGGCGGTCGCCCGCGGGATACCGCGGGTTCGCGGGCGAAAAACGACAAGGTGGTCGATAGCCCGGGATGATTTAGTGCCGAAATTAACCATGCAACAGCTTACCGCGCGACGAGGGTCGGACGCTTAGTTAGCGTTTAACATTTGTGCGCAAGAATTGTGACGCAGCAAGAATTGCGAGCTCAGCCCAATGTTGGATTTGCATGAGAGCACTTCTCTTCTGCGCGCTAACCGCGACCCTTGCCGGCTGTACGTGCCTTTACCGCCGCAAGCAAGGATCGATGGATGCACGGACGCGAAAGGGTTCGCCTGTTTCGACCGGACGACTGCGCAGCAGCCAATTGAACCAGAGCCAGCGCCATTCAAGGCCAATTCCGCGACAATACAGGTGAAGTCCACGATCGCTGAGAAGATGGAAAAGCCATCATCTGCTCACGCTCGCGCTTATCTCGCCATGAAAACGGCGAAGCCCACCGTGGTCGCCGCAGGTGCCGAGCCTCCGCCATCTGGTCTGCTCGCTGAGACGCCCGATCCAGTAGTTATAAAGGCGAAAACCACGATCGCAGCGCAGTTGGAGAATCCGGCGTCCGCCGAGTTCGTTGAGATGAAACGAGCCATCCGAAAAAAATATGGTCGGACAGCCCGTCGACACTATTTGCGGCCGCGTCAAAGCAAAAAATACGTCGGACGAAGAGGCCGAAAATCGGCCGTTTGTATATTTCGTGAAGGACGGGTCCGGATTTGTCGTCTATGGACCCGATGGTTCAGCGGCGGAGACCGCGTATCGTAAAATTTGCGCTAGCCCGAAACCGTAGAACCACGACTGAAATTCTTTTCCCGCGGTCGGATGAACCGCTGGCCGACGCTCCACCTTTACACCGGCTTTCGTGCGTGACGAAACGATTCTTTTTCTTCGTCCAACAGAAGGTTTGGGACGATCTGCCTCTGAAAGTTACCCAACATGGAAGCCAGCGATTCCGCTCGGGAGAATGAAATTCGTTTGCCAGGGCGCAAAAAGTATCGGTCGAGTCAGTCCATACTCCAAGTCCGTAGTCGGCGAGCCACGCCAGGTTTCAAGCTCATCCCTTTTTCTTTTTCAATGATGGGCACAGATACTTCCCGTGGAAAGAAAAATTGGATTTGCAATGAGCCTTAATCGCTCGCTGGGACGAGATTATCCCCTACCGGATGCAAGCGGTGGCGACGCTCAATCTCGCCATGGGATGAAATGGGCGGATCATTCCCCATCGTTGGAAATTCACGTAACCGGGCAAATTGCACGTCGAGGGAAACCTACGCGCCTTCACCAATCCTGCCATCGAGGGCCGGCCTGGTTCATTGTCGCGCGCTGCTGGAGTTTCTCGGGCTGACCGCGAACAAGAGCGATCGCATCGTAATCAATGGACTGACCCAGCGACATCTGCAAACGCACCGGCCATCTATCGATGGTCACTCCCGACACCGCCCTCAGCCTCTATGATGGCGGCAAAGAGGAAGGCGAAAGGCGCTACTCGCGGTGTTTAAAATCACGAACAAGGGCATTGCTCACGGCGGTGAGGATATTAAGGGCAATCCAGATCACTGCAGGCTGATTGAAATCACGAGCCGCGGTGTCCCGTCGCTGGTCGTTAGTTATCTGTACACCCCGCTTGGCTTGCCCGCGCACCTGGCAGGATTAGGTTGTCCTTCTCGTTTTGCTGTCGACACCACATCGGCTGTCGCTGGTGCCGCAATTTGCTTGATTGGACACCTGCCGATTTCCCGCTGTATATGGGATGCGTTGTTTATGCCCCAAATTGCCGCCTGCGTCCGGTTCTGAACTCGGATCTTGCGAAGGATCGCTTTGACGTGGACCTTCACAGTTGCCTCGGCAATGTCGATCTTGCGCGCTATGCATTTGTTGGGTCACCTTCGATGATGCAGCGCAGAATCAATTTCTCCCGCGGGGAAAGCAGGGGCGCGACCGCGTCTTCCGTCGCAACAAGGATTGGCTCATCTTGATCGTTGGCCGCGGCCAAGCCCAGGTGGGAGCGATTGACATCGAGCACAAATGATAGAAGTGCCGGCGGAAAGATTGTTTCACCCATCATCACCAGCTCGAGGGACCTGATCAACCTGTCGCAGGTGGCGATGTTGACGAAGTATCCGTTGGCGCCTGCGCGGAATGCCGAAGTCAGCTCGTTCATCCGATAGTCATCGGCGACGATCGCAATGCGTGCGTCCGGGTGCCGGTTTCTGCAAAGTCCGATCTGTTCGAGTGCGATGTCAAAATCATCGCCGGTATGAACAATAAGATAGAGCGGGAGGTGAAGTGCGGCTTTGCTTGGGCGCAAATCATCGGCGCATGATACAGAAGCCAGGATACGAAAATTTGCCGCGCGTAGGATTCTAGCGAGCCCCTCCCGGAGAAGGATGCTTTTTCCAACGAGTATGACCGCAAAGAAACGCTGCCTCTGCATGGCGCCCGACCCTGCATGCGAAGTTAGCTTCGATTTGTCGGCGACCGCACGCGCAAATGTCACGTGTAAATGGTCCTTTTTCTCGTGGGCGTGACGCGGCCTTCTCGCGTTGTACTGTGACGCAACCATTGTCGCTCACGCTACATCGAGACCTGCTCTGCGATGCCTATCTGTGACTTTTCAGAAGGCCCCGGTAAGAGGACAAGGTCCCGCGAGCGCGAGGCCAAGGTCCGGGCGCAAAGAGGAGCAAGGTCCCGGAAAGTTGGGACCAATGTCCCGAGGCATCCAGCCGGACGAGAATTTCGATATTTATATCCCGCCATCCGGGCCCGTCAACAAAAACTGGAACTAGGACACTGAATGGGCCGAGACAGGACGGCGGCCGGTTGCGGGCGCTTGGCCACCTGGTTAGCGGGCCGAACTATCGGAATTGGTAGCTGCTTATCTCTACCTGCTACCGGCGCGCAATGCCTCCCGAAAACCATTCATCCTGACCTCGGCGACCGGCGTCCACCAT
Source organism: Bradyrhizobium sp. TZ2 (assembly GCA_043099345.1). Lineage (GTDB taxonomy): Bacteria > Pseudomonadota > Alphaproteobacteria > Rhizobiales > Xanthobacteraceae > Bradyrhizobium. The sequence continues at coordinate 6,977,868 of CP170752.1, forward strand.
TTCCGGTGGTCGCTACTGCCAGCTATCAAAGGGGAAGTAGCATCCGGATCGCCAAACCGCAGAGGGTGACAAACCAAGCGAGCGAAAGCCAGACAAGCACGTCGTCTCTAGTCATAGTCCGGGTCTGTCAGGTGATGTTGCGGCGGCGCTGATGCGGTACCTGAACGCCTGCACACAGTCTTGTTATTGCGCGCCAAGAATTTGGGTTTTGACGCCGCACTGCCCAGTAGCGTCACCTGTGCGTAGTTCGGCCCGCGTGCCGCGCCATCTTCCCCAGCATTTGACGTCAATCCGCCAAGGCGGCGGCCGGCGATCGGACGCTGAGGTCGGTGGGAGGGAGTTTGGGGAATGCCAAATTCGCAAAAACAGAGCAATCTGCGCCGGCAGGCGATCATTTGTCGCGCAGCTACCCGATAATTCTGCCGACGCTTTAACGGTCCTTGATTATGCCCGCCATTTGGTGACGGAGTTCCTGGTGGAGCCGGCAGCCGGCACCTCCGCCGAGGTAACAAGACCTTCCCGGACGCAGGAAAGGTCAGGCGCTTTCGGCGCAGGTGGTTCGCCGTAGTGCGGTGGCTTCGATTTGGTGACGGCCGGTCCGCTGACCGTGACGCCCCCACATGGTGACGTGACTTGTCGATTGCGGCATCGGCGGCCGGTCGGGAGCTGGGCCAGCTTTGTAGTCCTTTCGGTCAACCTGCATAGCCAGCTTGTTGCCGCTCACCAATACAGGGGACGTGTGCCGCGCCGTTGTTGCGCTTCGGCCGGCCCGGAAACCCTTGAACTTCCTCAAAGTTGCACGAATCACGATCGCATTTTCCTTAGCCGATGCGGTGGCGCCGATGGCTTCCAAGCCTTCATCAGTGCGGTAACCGCAACCCAGACGCGGGTTGGGGCGATTTTTTGCAAAGGCCCTAGCGAGAAATACGAAAACCACCGCTGCGGATTTCGAGATGAAGGGTTTATCGCGACTTTCATTGCAGTCGGTGTCCTCTGGGTTGTGGACGTCAAAATACACGGTGGTCACTATGGCGTCGTGATCACAAAGACCGCGATGAGCATTTTGCCAAGGCCCACCGGTTCGAGAGACCGGGCGGGCTAACTAGCGGCCAGAAGCCATCCGCCAGCTAGTAGAGGTAGAAGGCGAAAGGGAAATGAGCGCAGCGGACAAACTTCAGGAATTCGCAAAAATGTTGGGGGCGGCGTCTAGAACTGCTCGCAAGCCGCTTCGATCGTGGCCGGACCTTCACAAACCAACCCAATTGCCACAGAAAATACTACCGTCGACAGTGCCACGGTAAAGCTTGAGTCGTCTCCTCCCGAGGTTGAACGCGAAATTCGAGCGGGCGATTGCGCATCATCAAGTGACACGCGCTCTGAAGCACAACCTAGACATCGTTCGCGCTCATGTCTCGGCATTGACCCTGCGCGAGCGGGAGGTCTTCGACCTTGTCATTCGCGGCAACCCAAACAAGCAGGTCGCCCGCGCGTTAGGCTGTACCCCACGGACCGTGATGGCCCATCGCGCCACAAGGTGATGAAAAAATGCAGGTTCGGTCCTTGCCGGAGCTTGTGTCCCTTGCCGGGCGGATCGGCATTGCGTCGGCTACCGGACAGACGACCTAGGCATTCTTAGTAATTTAAGCGCTTTAGAAAACGGCGTTCCCACTTTAGTAAAATGCCGATTCCGAAATTTTTAATAAATTCGGACCAGCCTCCCCGTTGGCGGCAGGAGGTGTACCATGCGTAACCATGACTTCGTGTCCGACGGATTCCTCGCGCTAATCGTAACCGCCCTTGTGCTGTTGTGCTCAAGTTGGCTCGTTCTGGCGTTCAGCTAGTCTGGGCGGCGGTTCCAGATAACTAGCTAGCACTACTTTGGCAGATTTATTTGCTGTAGGTTTTCACGGATTCGTCTTCTGCAGTATGGGCATCGCTGAGATGGCGGTCGAGGAGTGAGATCGACGATGGCTTGGCGCACGGCCGCGGCAAGCCTGGGTGAGCGGAGGTCCGTTGATTCTTTTTTCCGCCCCGCTTGTGCGAGGCGACGATGTTGCAAGAAGGCGTAGGCGATCATTGTCATGAGAGCGTGACGATGAAGACCTTGCCAGGATCGCCCTTCAAAGTGATCACCCGAGTTCCTCTTTCCGCTGCTGATGGGCTTGTTCGCAAATCCATCGTGCCTTGACGGTGGTAGCTAACGTGCGCAGATCTGTCGCGGCAGGTTGGCGAGATAGTAGTTCTTTTCCGGCGCGCCAGTGCCGTTGCGGCCCCTGGACAACAGTAGTCGTCATCGGCGGCGCCGTCGCCACGTGCAACACGCGTCAGCGTCCTTGACAATTTTCGTCCGTCACCAGACTTTTTTCAACACTATCTGCCAATTCCGGGTCATTGGATACTAAATCGGGTCTCCCTCCGGCGAGGGCCGCCTTGTTGGATTAGTCCAATTGGTGCGTAACAGTCCTTATGGACAGCCATAAGCGCAGTACTCAGCTTGAACGGCTTGAGGTGGTCGAGACTGGTCGCCGCCGGCGCTGGTCGGATGACGAGAAGCGGCGGATCGTCACCGAGCTTGCAGGCGCCGCGCGCGATATCGTCGACAGCAAGACGCCATGGCATATCACGTTCGTTGCTGATGACATGGCGGCGCTCGTTCGGTCCCGAGCCGATTAGCCCTCAAAGGCGAGCAATCCGGCTTCGCGCGGGTCGTCCTTGTCGCTGAGGTCGAGCCGGCGGTTGCTGCCACACCGACGAGCGGGCAGATGGTGATCGTCGTTGGCAGGGATCGTCGGGTGATTGTCGATGCCGGCGTCGATGCGGCCGCGCTGGCGCGGGTGCTGCAGGTTCTGGAGCGTCGATGATCCCGATCTCTTCGAGCGCACGCATCTGGATTGCGACCGGCTACACCGACATGCGCAAGGGCATGCAGGGTTTGTCATTATTGGTGCAGGAAAGCCTTGGTCGTGATCCGTTCGCCGGAGATGTCTTCGTGTTCCGCGGCCGCAGCGGTTCACTGATCAAGGCCTTGTGGCACGATGGAATTGGATTATCGCTCTACGCCAAGCGGTTGGACCGTGGCCGTTTTGTCTGGCCGGTGACGGTGGACGGTGTGGTGGGGCTGACCGCAGCGCAGATGAGTTATCTCCTGGAGGCGATCGACTGGCGCAACCCGCAGCACACGTGGCGGCCACAGAGCGCAGGCTAGGCTCAAAAAATGTTCTGAGGTGCGGAAGAAAAAGACGCCTCAAATCGCCCCTTTTGTGATTCCATCAGGCCATGGGTGACGGCCTTGAATCGCTGCCAGACGACATCGAAACGCTGAAAGCGGCATTGATCGTTGCTCGCGCGGAGGCTGCGGCCGCCCGCGCCCGGAAATCCGATGACCAGGCATTGATCGCCCATCTGAAGCTGCAAATCGAGAAACTCAACCGCGACCGCTATGGCCCGCGCTCGGAGCGTACCGCGCGGCTGCTGGATCAGCTCGAACTGACGCTGGAGGAGCTGGAGAGTTCGGCGACGGAGGACGAACTCGCAGCCGAAATGGCCGCGGCCAAAACCACCAAGGTGGCGTCGTTCACCCGCAAGCGGCCGTCACGCCAGCCGTTCCCGGAGCATCTGCCTCGCGAGCGCCTGATCGTGGCGGGACCTGCGGCGTGCGCCTGCTGTGGCGGCGCGCGGCTGTCCAAACTCGGCGAGGACATCACCGAGACGCTGGAGGTCGTCCCGAAATCCTGGAAGGTGATCCAGCACGTCCGCGAGAAGTTCACCTGTCGTGATTGCGAGAAGATCAGCCAGGCGCCGGCGCCGTTCCACGTGATCGCCAGGGGCTGGGCGGGGCCAAGCCTGCTGGCGATGGTGCTGTTCGAGAAGTTTGGTCAGCATCAGCCGCTCAACCGGCAAGCGGAGCGCTATGCCAAGGAGGGTGTGCCGATCAGTCTGTCGACCTTGGCCGACCAGGTCGGTGGCTGCACGGCGGCGCTGACGCCTTTGTTCAGGCGCCTCGAGGCCCACGTGCTGAGCGCCGAGCGACTGCACGGCGACGACACCAGGGTACCCGTTCTGGCTAAAGGCAAGACCGACACCGGCCGGATCTGGGTCTACGTGCGCGACGACAAGCCTTTTGGCGGGCAGGCCCCGCCGGGGCGGTGTTTATTACTCACGCGATCGCGCCGGCGAACATCCTCAAGCGCATCTGGCCAGCTTCGGCGGAATCTTCAAGGCCGACGCCTATGGCGGCTATGGCAAGCTTTCCGACCCGGGCCCGCAACGCAGGTCGATCCTGAAGCCGCGTGCTGGGTCCATGCTCGGCGGCCGTTCTTCGTAATGGCTGATCTGGCCGAGAACGCGCGGCGCAAAGCTCAAGGCAAAGAAGCCCGGCGGTGATCTCGCCGCTGGCGCTGGAGGCGGTGCGCCGTATCGATGCGCTGTTCGAGATCGAGCGGGCGATCAACGGCCAGAAGCGTTGAACGGCGCAAGGCTGTTCGCCGGGGAACTCAACGCGGCGCTGGTCGCCGATCTGGAAGTTTGGATGCGCGAGCAGCGCGCCAAACTCTCGCGCGGCGCAACGACGTCGCCAAAGCGATGGACTACATGCTCAAGCGCTGGAGCGCGTTCACGCGCTTCCTCGGCGACGGCCGTATCTGCCTGTCGAACAACGCCGCCGAGCGTGGCGTGCGCGGCATCGCTTTGGGGCGCAAGTCGTGGTTGTTCTGCGGCTCGGATCGCGGGGGTGGGGGCCGCCATGATGGTACAGCCTGATCGTCACAGCCAAGATGAACGACGTCGATTCGCAAGCCTGGCTCGCCGACATTCTCGCGCGCATCGCCGAGCATCCGATCCAGAGGCTCGACGAACTGCTGCCCTGGAACTGGCGTGGGACAAACCGGCCGGTCAATCAGGCAGCGTGAGTGACCGCTGCGCGGTCCTCACCGGATGCTTACCCTGCAACAACGCGACCGAAGTTGATGCCTGTTTCAGCCGATCAACCTTTCGTTGGCGGTTCGCGTTACGGCTGTCCTACGCGGAGCAAAAATGCTCGGAAAGGACGACTTAGTGGACCATCTCGGCCGCGATCTGGATCGCGCGCGCGAAAGACGCGAGGCACTTGCATCGAAGTCACGACGCAGCCGTCAGGCGTCAGATCGCTGAAATGGAAGCTCGCCTTTCTGATGAAAAAACCCAGCGGGAACGTGGTCGCGTTTTGGGTGAAATCGACGCGATAAAAAAGCGACTCAAACAAGCGAACAGTGCGTTTGCACTTGTCATCGGCAAGCTCTGCAAGGCCATCGAGATGGCTGCGGCGGTCGTGCCCGAAAGCTCGCGAGCTTAACAGTTTTCTATTATCGGTTGTGACCGAAGTCGATAGCGTAGTCGATCCCCTATTGCGCGAGATGGATCAACGTGCGGATGCGGTGCGATCCGGCCACGCTGCACTAGATCTCCCGTGTTCAGCCAATGGGGCTCCGATCGAGCTACCAAAGGATAATAGTGATCGGCTACTTCGTTTTCCCGTATGGCTGTCTCGCAACACGGGGAAAAAAAGAAACAACGGAGAACCCACAGCAGCGTGAATTATCGGCGCGCTGCGCGACCGAAAGAAGACCTTCAGCCCAGCGTTTGGAGATCAATCACGGTGTGTTACCCGGACTGCGTACACTGAACTAATTCGGTTGCAATTCGCTTGCGAAGTTCGGTGCTGTTTGTATCCCGCGGGAATTTTCTTACAAACGTAATTCAGAGCAGCCGTCATATTGTCAATCGTGTTCTGATCGAACTCAGTAAGGATACTGCTCTCGAATTCGTTTGGCAGGTTACCCATGCTGATGCCCTTGTCGTAGTCGATGACCTTGCACCGCTGTCATATTTCAGGATCTTTACGGTTTCTGACTGCTCAAGCGGATCGTCGTTGCTCAGCTTGCCCCTGCTTGGTTGTTGTTCTAGCTGCAGCCGTTAAGATTCGCCTTGGCGCTGCTCGAGTGCTTCCCTCAAAATTGCAGTTACCTTGCGGTCTATAAGCTCAAGGCGGTTGGCAACGGCGTTGCTTTGAAGGCGAAGGTCTAGCAGTTCGTTCCCTTGAGCCTCTTAACGGTTACTCCCGCGAGGATAGAGACACATGTGAAGATGAAGGCTACGGCTTCTAACATAAGTGATGATTGCTCGAGTTTCGGGAAATACGTTCTAAACAAAAGACCGAGAACTGCGGCCACGATCCAGCCAACGACCTTGAATAATGTCTCCATTTCAAATGCTCCCATAAAAAAGCAGTTTAAGTCCTGAGGTCGTCAAACTCCGCGACCAAGACAATTCACAAATATGCTTCACGTGCCGCTGCCGGCAGAACTGGGTAATCAAATTCGTAATCTTACGGTCTCGAAATTTAACGGCTCCAACAGAGAGGTCCACCATCCTTACCGGGCGGACGAGGGAAACTGCAATTTAATGGGGCGCCCATGCCTGCACGCTCGATCGAGCCAGCAAGACCGCCTAATCGCGGTCGGCAATAGCTATTTCGGCTTCGCTTTCAGCCCCCAACTCGACAAGCCGGCAGGACTATACTTTGGGAACAGCCGATCAGTCGATTTGTCCAGTCGTCTGTCTCCAGCTATTGAGTTGAGGTCGCCCATGAGTTCGCCCGTTGGCTTGTAAATCTTTTGTCCTCGGAGGTCGTACAGCCTCTTGCCGGATAGGTCATAAATTTTGCTTGCCCGGATGTCAGCGACGTAATGTCCTTCGCTGTCGAATATTTTTCCGTCCATCTTAGATTGTACCTTGAAAGCAAGCCGAGGGATGTGACCCTTCCGGCCCGGCTCTAATCCGAGCCACGAGGGATGCACTCCAATAACCCAGGCTGACGGCGTGCGTAGCACGCCACCCCGAAACACGTCTGACCGCCGCGGCGACCGTGGCGCTGCCGCGGCCGCCAAGATGGCCTGGGCGACGTCATTCTGTCGATTGCCTTCGGAGGCAACGCAGGTTGCGGCGTGCGCTTGGTGATCTGACTGGATGATAGCCAATTCAACGCGGGAGCGCGCCTCTTCCATCTCCAATAGTCATCAGTTCGTGCCCCACCGGCGGGCTTTTGATCGCTTTTTTGCAGCTACTAAACCAAGCTCTCGCGCTTTCGTTTTCACCGAACCAACGTAGCGTCCAAGAGATTTCGATATTTCTTCCACACTGTGCCGCTGCCCGCTCATGGAGATCAGGGCCTTAACCTCTAGTTCGGTCCATTCCCGGGGCTTTGACGACTTCATCGCGAGCCAGATGATCTGCGGAAAATCCAATGATGGGCTCCAATTTAGGCGAACAGGAGGCCAAGTGGGACCATGCACGATTTAGAGGTCGTTCTCATTGGCGAGCGCAGTGCTCTCGCGGCCGGCTCAACCGGTCGACGCAACACAGGCGTTAAATCTTTCTGCTGGGGTTTCAAATTGCAAAGTCTCACGTGGTCGTTCGTTTAGCTGACCAGCCACTTTGTTCGGATAGGCTTGCGAGTGCGACAAGTCGGTGCCCTTCGGAAAGTACTGTCTCAGCAAGCCATTGGTGTTCTCGTTCGACCCGCGTTGCCACAGGCTTTGCGGATCGCAAAAATATGTAAAGCGACGATGATCCGTAAGTTCCTTTCCCCGGTCCCAGGTCAGGGACTTATATACCTCCTTTGGTAGCTTCTTCGCCTGCTTTCAATGGCGTGAACTGGAAGAGGCCAGCGACGGCTCGATTGTCCGCTTGAAACTGTCACTGGTGCGGCTTTGCCGCTTTGCCGGCCGCGCGCCTGGGGGAACCTGCTGGCTGGCGCTGAAGCTGTTGCAGGAATCGCAGCTCGACCGGTTCTGGTCGAGCGGCTGGAGCTCGGCCGAAAAGGCACCCGGTGGCGATCAGGTGCTGTTCGCTGGACAGAATCTAACGCCCTCTCACTCGCAAGTTGACCGGAGCCTGTCCGCCCTCCGTGTCCAGGATGTAGGCTTTCACTCTGGGCAGAGTCTTCTCCATGGCTTCAAGATAGAGGCGGGTGCGCGTGAGCTTGGGGGCCTTCGCATACTCTTGCTGTAAAGCTTTGAGGCGGGTGGTCGTGCCTATGGCTTGCGCGATGCGCTGCTCACGCCGGCTCTGCGCTGCCTGGACCAATGTGTGCGCCTCCCCGCGAGCCTTAGGCAGGAGGTTGGCCGCATAGACCCGCGCCTCATTGCGTGAGCGCTCGCGATCGGCCATGGCGTCTGCCACGTCTTGAAAGGCCTGTGCCACCGCCGCGTCAAGCGTCATGGCCATGATGCTGGAAGCCGTGATCTGAACGCCGCTTCGGTAGCGATCGAGGAGCTCCTGAGTCTGTATCTTCACCCTGTCCTGGATGGCAAGCCGGCCTGTGGTCAAGACCTCATCAACCGACATGCCGGCCAAAACCTGGGTGAGCACACTTTCGGCAAGCCCGCCGACCAGCGCTCTTGTGTCCTCGACATGCAGCAGGAAGTCGGCAGGATCGCGTATCACGTATTGCAGCACGAGCGCGATGCTTAGGATGTTCGTGTCACCAGTCAGCAGCTCCATCCCAATCACGGTCTCCTGCTCGTCCTCGGGCAAAGCGAAGCCCACGCCGACTTTCGAGACACTTGTGGTCTTAAGCACGTCAACCCGGTCGACGGGCCAGGGGAAACGCCAGTGCATGCCGGGGCCCAGGCGGGCATGGGGCACGCCGAGGCGGCGCGCCAAAGCTTGCTCGTCCGTTGCGACGAGATGGAAGCCCGTGGCGAAGTAGGCCGCGATCAGCAGGAGCAAGAAGACGACACCGCCCCGGAGCGCGTGAGCGCGCCAGCGCGGATGTCTGGGGGCGCTTTCCGCGCGGTCCTGCCGCACCACGTCTTCGTGGCTGACCGAAGATCGATGAGGTTGGCATCACCGGTCAGGAGGAAGGACTCGCCCTCCAGAACCTCGCGCTGGAACCAGGAGCCCTTGGCCTTGATCGCCTCCGGCACTGGATTCGAGGGCCCGCCCACTGTGAGCCGGTCGCGGGCGAGTATGCGCGTCGTCAAGCTCTCGTCCGCCTGACTGCGGAAACCGAGCTCTGCACTCCGCGTGCGTTCGGTTTCGACGAGACGGTGCGTCTCGATTGGCCAGGGCAGGCGGTAGTGTAGGCCTGGGCCGAGGTCGGCCGCGACGATGCGAGCAAACCGGAGGCGCAGGCCGATCTCCCCGGACTGGATCGTAAAGAAACCGCTTGCGAGCCAGAGGAGGACCAAGCTTGCCAATGCCGCGATCTTAACGCGGGTGTCAGTAACAAACACGCGGGTCGCGGCCGCAAACCTGTCGCGCAGCCGGACCCACTCCGGCGGCGCGTGCGTGTGCGGCACGTGCGTGTGGAGCGAGATTTCCCCGGTCGGAGCTCACGCACCGCCTGTCGCAGGATTTGAGCAGATGACCACAGGAACAATCCCGCCATGATGGCGGCCACGATCAGGTCGGGCCACTTGGTCGCGGTTGCCCAAACGCCGAGCGCAGCGAGCATCACGGCGACGTTGCCGATCGCATCGTTACGCGAGCAAAGCCACACGGACCGCACGTTGGCGTCGCCATCCTTGTAGCGCATGAGGATGGCGACGCTAGCCACGTTGGCAGCGAGAGCCAGGAAGCCGATGGCGCCCATGATCTCGGCGCGGGGCACACCGAGCACAAGCACGTGATAAGCGGTCGCCCCAAACACCCACAAGCCCATCAGCCCCCGGCGAGCACCTTGAGAAGCTGGGCGGCATCGCCGGAGGTACGAGCAATGGGCCCGGTTTGATCAGTTAATTCAATCGGGAAGACACCTGTGTATGGCACAAGCCCGTGGGTGGGCATGTGGCCAACCGCTCCGCAGAAACAGCTAGGAATTCGGATCGACCCTCGCGGGTCGCCCCGATGGCCATGTCGCACTCACCGGCGACGACGAGATTGTCCGAGGCACCTTGACGGAACCCAACGTCCCGCGGGTACTTCACCGCCAATGTCGGCTCCGCGAACTGGTCCAGGCGACGGTACGACGCGAGCACGCCGTCCATGAGGTTGCGGAACGACGTCAGATCGTCGCGGCTGAGAGCCAAGTTGTAGGATTTGGCGATGCGCTCCAATTCAGGCAGCGGTGGCTTGCGCAGAATCCGCGGCGCCGTCGCCGTCGGGGGTGGCGGTTGCGTGCCCGCCCTCGGCGGCCGCACTAACGTGCGTTGTCGCCGCGGCGACAACGGTTGCTGCTGCGCCGGCCGCGCCGGCATGAAGGAAGCGACGACGCGAATAGTCTGGCGAGGCTCTCACAGCATATCCTCCCTCGACCAATGGGTTGCCTTCTCAAATCCACCGCTCGCCCTAAAGCGTTCGGGACCGTCTGGTGGTCGGTGGCCGCGACGATCACCAAGCGGAGGCCGCCGACGCTGCGGCCGGCGTGCCAAGCTGCAACATCAAAAAAGAGCCCTTCATCCGGACAGGGCTGAGGCGCAGCAGCCGCATGAGGTCAGGACGGGAGGCCTAGCCGAGCGGATCGTGACGGCAATCAAGGCCAGTACTGGATGCCTCCGGCATCCTCGCGCGGACCGCGGAGCGACGCGCCGTCCAGCAGCAGATTATCGTGCAGCCACCGGCGATCTTCAAGAGCTTGCGTTTGTCACGGTCTCGTCAGCCACATCGCGCAGCACTTCCACCGTCGCGACCCACTCACAGTCAAGCCGCGCGCGCACGAAACGGACATGATGAGGCTGCCTGACGACGTCTGCTCCTGACAACGGACGTGCCGTGCAAGCGGGGACACTTCCGACCTGAGCCGACATTGCGTCGAGTTTTAGCATGCATAACAGGATCACGCTGCCTTTTGGCTCGATCGCGCCGACGCGCACTTCGCGCGATGGGCAAAATGTCCACCATAATAGCTTCAGCCAATGCGCACTCGCCGGGTGACCTGTCCGTTGCTCTCCCAGTAGGTGCGCTTGTTGGCGATCGAGGGGTCGCTCATCGCCGGTTGAATCCGCCCGACGGTGTCGACAGCCCGCGAGGTGATGCCGTGCTCGCCAGGCAAGGGGTCGTTCCAGTCCAGCGCCCATAATTTCCAGGCAAACTCGGCCTCTTCGCTTCGGTCGATGGCCGCCGACAGCCAAGGACCGTCGTCGATCCGCACTTCCACCCGAGCGATCGGGCCGCCCCAGGCCGCACCGATTATCCGGTAGCGGCTGTCGTGACGCGTCACGCGCGAGGGCGCCGACGCGAGCAACGTCCGGCCGACGGAGGTCTCGACAGCTAGTTTCTGGCCACCGATCTGCTCCTCGCGGAGGGTCACGTAGTCCCGTCCCATGAAGCGGCCCTCATAGCGTGTGTCCCGCACCTCGATGCGGGCAAGCCACTTGACGTTGGCGATGCCGTACCAACCCGGGGCGATTAGGCGTAACGGGAAGCCGTGTGCTTGCGGCAAAGGCGCCCCGTTCATCTCGTAGCAAAGGAGCAAATTGGGGTTCGTTGCGTCGGCGATCGACATGCTACGGCCGAACGGCGCCCGTACCTTGATGTCGCGCACTTGCTCTTCGCCGGTGTCGGCCCCGTAGAACACAACCTCGACACCGCCCTCACGGATTCCGGCCTGTTCGAGAAGGGGCGCTAGCGGCGTGCCAACCCATCTGGCGGTGCCGATACCGCCGGTGAAGAAGGGAAAGCCGCGATTGCCGGCACATTCCATCGTGTACACGACGTCGCGCCGCGGCAGCGCCATGAGTTGATCGCGCGTAAGGGTTAGCGGCTGCCGTACCAAACCGGTCACCGTCAACGTCCAGTCCCGCGGGTCAATCGCCGGGAAGGCGTAATGGCCGACGGCGAAGAAACGGTCGTTCGGCGTCAACCAGGCATCGACCTCCTCCCAGCGCAGCTGTTTCGGAACGATCTGGAGAAAAGGTCCAGGCGGCGGCGGCGGCTGATCCACCCAGGGGATGACTGCCTCTCCGGGCCGGCTTGGGAAGGCCCAGGCTGGGAAAGGTACATTGAGGAGAGTAAGACCCGCCGCGGCTGCCGTGCCGCCCTGAGCCAAGAATTCTCGACGCCAGATATCTCTTGCTTCCATTCTTGCCTCCTCCAACAGAACCAAAAATCGGAACTAGGAAGGGCGGGAGCGCCACGTGTCTCTCAGCCATCGCCAGCCGATAGCCTTTTTGGGCGATGGTGGCCAAGCCCTATACCCTGCGGGCGGGGTCGTCTACCGAACCCGCTACTTTGCGATACTAGGACGCCAGCGGCGAAGGGCCAGCGTGCCTGTCCTTACTGCAGTGATCTACCTCGAAGGGGTCCCCGTTCTAGAGCTGAAATCGGGGCCGATGACTTCCGCCCTTTGGACGTTTGAGACATGCCGACGGTCTCTCTAGGTTAAGCAAAGTGGGAGGAGAAATTTTCAGAGGAGCTGCAGCGGCCTGATCAACGCGCGAACAAGAGTCTTCGAGCGCCGCTACGCCTTTCATCGGCAGCTGAAGCTCTGCAGATGATACAGCAAGCTTTCGGCGCCTATCGCGCCGTGGCGGCGGATCTTACTAAGAGAGTAAGGCTGAGGCGTGGGCGGAGGTCGCGGATTGCCTCAAGGAATTCGAGGCAGCGGTTTCGCAACGGAGCTTGAGTTCGCAATTTGTGCGGGAGCGAAAACCGGCTGGGTTCTTGATGTCGATCGTGCTGCACGTCTCGTGTTGTCGGATTTGGGGGCGCTGCTGCTTTGGGTCACCTGCGCTGACACGGTTGCCCGGAGCCTCCACCAGCACTCTCAGCTCCAGACGCCAAGGCCCCTCCACTACGGTGGCCAAACGGCCGTGACCAAGATAGGCTCGCCTTAAGCATCCGCTGCGTGTCAAGAAAAATTGCCTAGTCACTAAGGAATGGAGATCATCATGCGCACGATTGGACTGGTGATTGCATTCGTAGTCGGGTTGATCGCAACGGCGTCGGCACAGAAGGCCGAGATCGAGGCGGTCAACGCGAAATGGACCGAATTCTTCAACAAAGGCGATTTTGCTGGGGTTGCATCACTCTACACCGCTGATGCGGTCGCATTCCCGCCCGGTTCTCCGATGGTGCACGGCCAAGCGGCCATTGGGGCAATGTGGAAAAGCATGGCAGAGCAAGTTAGCGATCCGAAACTCACAACCCTGGACGTCAAGCCGCTCGGTCCCTCCGCGGCACGCGAGATCGGAACCGTCAGCCTGAAGACTAAGGGCTCGACACCGCAGGAAGTGACCGTGAAGTATGTTGTGGTTTGGGAAAAGGTCGGCAATGACTGGAAGCTCGCGGCCGATATCTGGAACGATGGTAAGTAGGCTACTGCCGTCCCATTAAATCGTGGGTCCAGATTTCAGCATGGCTGCACTACCAGCGTCGAGAGTACGCTGATCTCATCTTGCCGTGCGCTAGGCGGTAGTCTGGACGATCCGAGTGTGCCTTCAGACCCAAGCCAGTATTTTTGGACGAAGTCTGCGCGATGTTGACACGACCTCAATGCCGACATTGCCGGTTGAACAATGACCGGTTTGGGTCTTGGCCGTGTAAAAACGCCCTTCCAGGAAAGTTGGTGAGAAGCCAGGACCGGTTCGGTCTCAGGCCACGATTGCAGCTATTAGCGGCTTGGTCCCGACGATGTTCATCACTCGTGTCAGGTTATAGGCGAGGACCGGGAGAGCCATCTCGGCGGCTACTTTTGGGAGCGTTTTGGTCACGAAGTGTGTCGCTCCCATGCGGGCCTTCATCGTGCCGAACGGATGCTCGACCGTCTCGCGACGCTGGCGCATGGCTTGTGGGTTTGCATCAAGGCGCTGCTGCACGGCTTCGAGCAGATGCTCATGCTCCCATCGTGGAATCCGCCGCTCTGGCCCTGTCGTGCACTGCGATTTAAGCGAACAATCTTGACAAGCTGTGGTCCAGTAGCGCCGTAGCCGCTTGCCGTCCTCCTCGCTCGTAAAGCGATATGGCAGTTGCTCCCGGCTGGACAGCGATAGGCATCCTCCTCTGGCAAAATAGGCAAAGTCCTGCTTACCGAAGCGCCCCTCGATTTGGCACCCGACGTCATCGGCTTGGGCAGAGTCACTGTGATGCCGGCCTCGTGGCACCCGAGGATCTCCAGGCTGCTGAAGTAGCCGCGATCGGCCACGGCATCGAGCGTCTCGGTCTTGAGAACAGCCTTGGCCTGCTTGGCCATATTGGCCAGTTGAGCCCGATCTGAGCCGCTGTTCGTGACCTCATGCGTCACAATCAGATGGTGCTCGGTATCCACGGCGACTTGCACGTTGTAGCCGACGATGCCGGAACCACGCCTGCTCGTCGCCATCGAACGACTGTCGGGATCAGTCAGTGAGATTTGCTGGTCAGGCGAAGCAAGCATCTGCTTCTCGTAAAGCTTGCCCATTTCCTCCTTCAGCTTCGTCAGTTTCTCGGTAAGCCTCGTCACTTTCGCGGCCAGTGCCTCCGTCGGCTCCTGCCGGTCGGCCGTATCAAGTTGGCTCAGATAGCGCGCGACGCTCTCCTCCAGCTGGGCACGCCGCCGCTCCACCTTTGCCCGTGTGAAGTTCTTGTCCCGGTTGTTCACGGCTTTGAACTTGCTGCCATCGATGGCGACGCTCGCCGTCGCGAGAAGACCCATCTCACGGCAGAGTTCGACGAAGCGCGCACATACCTTGCGAAGCGCCAGGCCATTGTCTTTGCGGAAGTCTGCGATCGTCTTGTGATCAGGTGCGAGCCGGCCCAGCAGCCACATGACCTCGACGTTGCGTCCAGCTTCTCGTTCGAGCCGCCGGCTCGACTGCACCCGGTTCAGATAGCCATAGATGTACAGCTTGAGGAGAATCGAGGGATGGTACGATGGCCGGCCGGTTGCCTCGGGATCGACCCCGCCGAACCCAAGCTCGGCCAGATCGAGGCCGTCGACGAGGACGTCGATGACGCGAACTGGATTGTCCTCGCCGATCCAGTCTTCCACGCATTCGGGAAACAGCGTGCTCTGCCCACGATCCGCACCATCAATGAAGCGCTTCATCCGAGCCCCCCGCAAATCGTGCGGGAATCATATCGCGCGAATCACATCAAGCGCAGCGTTTTCACACATGGGGTAATTCCGGGCAGAGCCATACTGAGGCTCTGGAAATCAGCTCTCCAGGAATCGATGAGGCTCAGCTTCTGGGCCCTGCAATGACAGGAGAGCTGCAATGGAGCATTATGTCGGACTGGACGTATCCCTGAAGCTAACAGCGATCTGCATTGTTGATCGGACGGGAAGGATTCAACGTGAAGGAGTAGTTCATTCGGACCCGGAAGCGATCGCAGCATTCATCAAATCAAACGCGCCGCATGTCGCCCGAGTCGGACTCGAACAGGAGCAACGTCAACATGGCTGTGGACAGAGTTAAATAAGTTAGGGCTGCCCGTCATCTGTATCGACGCCAGGCACGCCAAGGCTGCTTTGAGAATGCAGATCAACAAGAGCGACCGCAACGATGCCGTAGGCATCGCCAGCATCATGCAATGTGGATGGTACAAGGAGGTGCGCGTCAAAGACCTCGACAGTCACGCGGTCAAGGCTCTCCTCGTGAGCCGAGCGCTGCTCGTCAAGATCAAGCGGGATCTCGAGAATCAAGTCCGTGGGCTCTTAAAGAACCCTGGGCTCGTTATTGGCCCAGCAAAGATGAACGCATTCGCATTGCGTGCTGCGGAGCTCACCAAAGATCAACCGGAACTCGCGGCTGCGGTAACGCCGCTACTCAACGCTCGAGTGGCCATCGAGCAGCAGATTGCAGGCCTCGACCGCAAGGTCATGAGGCTCGCGCGCAGCAATGCTCAGCTGCAACGGTTCATGACGGCGCCCGGCATCGGCCCCGTCACGGCCCTTTGCTTTCTTGCAACAATCGATGACCCTACGCGCTTTAGAAGGTCAAGGAGCGTTGGAGCCGCCGTGACTCCGTTTCCACATCCCGCTCGTCGAACCGGACTGGCGAATCTCTCGCATCCGGCTCTCGGACAAGACCTCACGCCTTCGCCCACGGCATGTCGCGCCCAAGCGCGGTTAGGCGTACGAGCCCGAAGTGCCCGTAGAGGTGCGAGAGTGGATACATCCCGCCCTTGCGTCGCCTGACCTTGTGCTTGGAGCGCAACCACCGGCGCAACCGCACAGCGGTGTAGTTGTCGATCGCTCGGTACGCCTTGTTGACGGTGCCTACGTTGAAGTAGTTCGCCCATCCGCGCAGCGTGCGGTTCAACTTACCCACTAGCTCTGTGGTTTCTTGCCATGTCCCCGATCGGGCGGTCAGCGCGTGAATGTTCTCCACCATGCGCCGGATGCTCTTCCGCGATGGCCGATATCCCAGGCGTGCCTGACCGGTTCTCGCTGAATACATCCGCCCGAACGAGTAAGACGGTCGTCACCGCGCTCATCAAGCAGACGAAGAAGCTACCAAAGAAGCTGTATAAGTCCCTGACCTGGGACCGGGGAAAGGAACTGACGGATCATCGTCGCTTCACGTTGGCGACGAAAATCGACGTCTATTCTTGCGATCCGCAAAGCCCGTGGCAGCGCGGGTCGAACGAGAACACCTATGGCCTGCTGAGACAGTACTTTCCGAAGGGCACCGACTTATCAGTGCACTCGCAAGCCTATCTGAACAAAGTGGCTCGTCAGCTAAACGAACGACCCCGTGAGACCTTGCAATTTGAAACCCCAGCAGAGAGATTTAGCGCCTGTGTTGCATCGACCGGTTGAGCCGGCACGTTCTTTCCGAACATTTTTTGCTCCGCGTAGGACAGCCGTAACGCGAACCGCCAGCCTGGCAAACGAACGAAAGGTTGGATCGGCCGACACAGGCATCAATTTCGGTTGCGCCAACATGGTGATCCCCAGTCATTCACATTAGGCGATCGTAGGGTTAACAAGTGGTTAATTTCAACATCTCATGCAGCAATTGGCCGCCGGATGCTTCAAATAACTCGCCCGATCGAACTTACGCGAGCTTGCGATCCGATTCAGATCCAACGAGCAACTCCGGAATTGCAGACAGCGTTGAATAAGTCCTTTTAGGGTGGCGGACGAAAATTTTCAGGGACGCTGACGCGTGTTGCATGTGGCGACGGCGGCGCCGATGACGACTACTGTCGTCTGGGCCGCAATGGCATTGGCGCGCGCGCTTGCGCTCTGGCTTCCGTCGGCGGAAGCGCCGACACGGGTCGACGCGCAGGGGTGGCAATCGGCGGCGGAGTCGCTGACGTCCTGCGCCGCAGGTTCTGCTCGGAGGCGTTGGCGATCGCGCGGGCCATTTGCTCCTGGCTCGCCTTGAGTTGCTCGGCGGTCCTGGCATTCTCGCGGACCATTTCTTCCTGGCTGGTCTTGAGCTGCTCGATCCCTTGCTGCACGTTTGCGAGGTCACGCGCCATCGTTTGGAGCAACTGTGTCAGTTCGGGAGGAATCGGGGCGGCCGCCGCGTCTTGCGGTGCGGGCTGAGCCGGAGGTGGCAATTGCGAAAGTGCACCGTCCGCCGCAGCCACCTGAACGGCAGGCGGACTCTGCTGGTCGGCGAGCTTCGGTGTTTCCGCCGGCAACGGCGAAGCCGCAGCCAGTTGCGGTGCCCACCGGGACGTCATCAGCTTGACCGTCTCTTCAGAGGACTGCGAAGCGAAAGCAGCGATACAAATGCCCGCTGTCAACAGCAGGCCCATGAAGCCGCGTAGCGTCGGCCTGCCACGCGATGGCCGACGAAACCCGTTCGCGGACTTCTTCCGCGCGGCATCGTGCTCCAGCTTGGAAATCTGTTCATTGACACGCGCGAGCTGTTCGTCCGCGCGGGCGATCTGTTCATGCGCATGGGCGAGCCGTTCATCGGCGCGCGCTACCAGCTCTATCTCTGACGTGGATAAGCCCGGACTAGCATCGTGCGGATCGTCGGTTTGCTTGGTGTTCGCCAAGGAATCCATGGGCGCCTCCTCCCAGTTTTGCCGTCAACTGAACAGGCGATCGTCGTGTTGTTGACACTCCGTACTGCGGCTTTGACCAAAGCAAGGCTGGAGGATGGAAAGTATAGGGCCGATTTTGGGCACTAGCCCTTCAGGCATCGCTTAGATGGCCGAGCGGCTCCTCGACGGACGTGCCTCAAGCTCCGAAACACGAGCCTCGAATCATGCGCTACGACTCAGCGACTTTGAATGGACCGCCATCAACCCGATGCTGCCGAACAAAACGCGCGGTGTTCGACGTGTAAACGACCGTCGCGTGCTCATGGTACCTTTTGGGTGCTGCGGTCGGGAGCACCCCGCCGACTTGGAACTTAACAGTGGCCTATTTTGAACCCTAGCCCGTTTCGAACCTAGCCCGGTCCAGACGTCGGGGTCGGGAAAACGGGCAATAGAGGAAAAACTCGCCAAGTGCCGCTGGCTTGCCAGTGAGTTTACTGAAGGCGTGACGGCAAAGAACTAGCCACCGAGCGAGAGCGGCAAGTCTTGGCGCTACTATCCGGCCGGAGAGAGGAACGACGCCTCGTGAGCGCAAAGACCTGCCGTGGCTTTTGGTGGCCTTTGTGAGCTCCGGGCTCGACCCACATGCCCTTGTGGGCGATAGGTTTGATATAGGGCTCTGCTTCAATCGAATTCAGATTTTTTTGTTAGGCAGTATGGTAGAGCGCTCTGCAGAGTCCCACGGAGCGCTGGGGCTTTGTGGAAGCCGGATTAGAGCCTTCTCCTCATTGTTCGAAGCCTTTGATCGCAGAACCTTGGCGGCGACAAAAGCAGCCTGCGTTCGATTGCGGGCACCTAGCACGCGCAGGAGCGCCGCAATGTGAATTTTAGCTGTGCCTGCAGCAATGTTGAGCTCGAGAGCGATTTCCTTGGTGGACATGCCTCGGGCCAACAGGGGAAGAACTTGCCGCTGCCTACCGGTCAAACGGAGGCTTTCAAGCTCCAAGCTGACGGTCGAGACAGCTTCGGCATCGTCCTGTTCGGCGAGCCACCGCGGTACGGATATCCGTCCTGAAAGCAGATCGGTGATCGCCCGCAGCCATTCGGCGTCCGTCTGAGTTTTGTGCAAGTACCCGTGAAAACCCGCGGCCAAGCAACTCAGCACATCGCTTCGAGCATTGGATGTGGACATAACTGCCAGGCGCATGCGAGGGGTACGGGCGCGTGCTTCTTGCAAACGAAGCTGATCAAGGCTGTTGAAGTCAATGAGCAGTAGATCGAAGAAGTCGCCGAGTTCGCCTCGAAGTTCAACGCCTTCCACAACGCGGGCGAGATCTGCATCCTCGATCAATGCCCGGATGCCTTTCCTGTAAACTCCGTGCTCGTCTATCAATAGGATGGAGGGCATATCACCCCCCTAATCACTGGAAGTTACACTGGATTTCACTGGAAACCCAGCTTTGCATAATATTCCCGAACCAGGATCGTTCCAACGATTTCGTAACGGGCGTGTCCAACAATCCAAACGGCCAAAGCGCGAGTCCGGCTACTGTCGGTCGGGGTGACGATCCGGTCACCGATCTCAAAAACCTACCGGCCCGCGCTTCTTCACGCGCGGTCCCAGAATCCATTTTGAGCCGGGATAATTGTTCGTTCGACCGGGCAACTTTGGCGCAGCGGGGCGCATGCGCCTACGGTATCCATGTAGTTCGATGACAATTTCTGAGGGCGATGCGCTAATCACGGTACCTATGACAACTGCGCTATCGACCAAAACGATAGGCAAGTAGCTACCATTTGGTGGATACGAAGAAGTGTCGTCCCCGACCAGCCAGATCGGCGTGCCGGTCTCGAGTGTCCAGGAATAGGTATATGCTGCCCAACCCAAGGTGCCGCCTCCGAGGAATGGCATGCGGCGATAGACGGGACGCTACAGCTCGAATTTGATGTTCGATAATAATGGCCGGCGACAAATCGCCGCTTGCGGTTGATTTTTCGCAGCAGCGAGCTGCTCTTCGAGCGAATGCGGCTTTGAACGCTGACGCTGCATGACGCTACCGGGATTACCTGAGGGCAAGCAACGCCGCCTCAAAAATTGAAGTGGCTAATGCCTCGATCCGTTGGCGTTGGGCCGGGTTGGATCTGCCGACAGGGCTCCGAAGGCCGCTGGCAAGCTCAACAAACTTCCGCGTTCTGTTCACTATTGGGCAGACGTTGCCGCCGCCCTTTACCGCTTCTATCGGTACGCCAGTGGTACCCTATCTGGCCTTTAGGAAGATAAATACTTTGATGGCCTCGGCGCACGGCCTTGCGCTGCCATTTTTATTCGACTAGCGCGCATGTCCATCTGACTGAGAAACGGCCCCAGCTTCCGCATGAAGAGAGCTGGGGCCGTCTTCTTCCGGTAGGGGACAATGGGGCTGAACCGGAAGCCCATATTAGATTCATTTCGAGGACACCGGTTCCATTGCTCTTGCCGTTTTTCCCGAAACTCGATGTATGAGTCGGGCACCAGACAGACGGATGAAGGGAGCGGCATTTTAAGGGAGCGGCATTTTAAATGGCCTCATAAGGAGGCAGTGCCATGGGAAGTCGGGGAACCTGGCCGCTGATCCGGACCTTGAACCGGTCGGGATAGCTGTGGCCGCGATAGCCCTGGTCGCCGTGGATGCAGCGCGCTGCGATACCTGTGAGCTTTTCGAGATCGGCGATGAGGGGACCGAGCGGTGGCCGTCATAGGGGTTGCCGTGCAGGGCTTGGCATGCAGCACGAACTGTCCGCCTTTGGGCGCGGTGAGAGGCGTGGCAATCGAGACTTTGCAGCCATAAGGTGCCCGGGCCTTGCCTTTGCCGATGCACACCAACTCGGGGGCGTGCAACGAGTAGACCTTGGGACCGCGCTGACGCTGCTCTTGATGGCGAACCCGGTAGGCGAGATCGAGCAGCGGACCAAAGCGATCCTCAAGCGCCGGGTCGCCCTCGATCTTGCGTCTGATGTCACGGATGACGCGGCCAAAGCCGGGCGCGCAGGAATTTGAGTTCTCGCCGGGCGCGCTTGAACTGGTGGGCATGCGTGTAGCGCCCCCCACCATGATGGCGGCGCGCTTGGCCGCGCGCAGATAGCTCTGGCGCAGTTCGATGCCCTCGCGTTTGGCCAAATCGACCAGCTTCTCGATCGCCCGGTGCATGAGCTGCGCATCGCTCGGATGCGCGATCGCCTTCTCCTGGACGGTGGTGTCCACAATGACCCGCTCGAGATCTTTGGTCTCGATCGCCCCAATTCGATGCGCCACCGAGAGGCTTTCTTGCAACAGCCCCGGCGATCTGCTCCTCGCTCGGCCGCTGGCGCCAGCGGGTCAGCGACGAGCGATCGAACGGCAGGTCGTGCCGGAACGCCACCTCGCCGCAGAAATACTGAAAATACGGGTTCTCGACCCACCTCGTCGCACAGCGCCTCGTCAGAGAGATTGTGCATGTGCTTGAGGATGAACAGCCGAGCTACCAATCGTGTCGGCAACGGTGGCTGCCCCGGCCCGAGGCGACAGGACCGAACGGAAGCGTCCCGCCAGGAAGTCCCAATCGATCTCCGCTGCCAGACGCACCAGCGGATGGCGAAGGTTGATGATCTTCTCCAGAGATGGACGAAACAGATCGTCCTGACGATCGTCGCGCGGCTGGCTCATGGGTTCTCCCAACAGCGAATCTCGCCGTCAAAGGAATCACGAAGCCGCCAAATCCGGTATCCAAAAACGCAAGAAAAACCGAGACCTACCCACGGCTTTCTTGCAAAATCTAATACTTGCTCACGTCAAATCACAGCGACGGATCAATCGCTTCCGAATTCTTCACGGGCGACTCACCAAAAAGACCGAAATAAAGAACTTGGATTCCTGCCGTTCGCAAAGCGCACCTCGTAGCTCCCGGACTGCGGCACGGCTTCGTGTGGGATGATGCGGATGCGGGCTGGCGTCAAAACTGATCCATCACCCGTCCGAACATCGCCGTCATCGGTCCCATAAATACATTTGCAGGCAGGTCAAAAGGCTCACATAGCTGGGGTCACCGCCGATACCCTCCAGCGGAATGCATTGCGCCTTGCTGGAGGCCGAGAATTTGGACCACTGGCTCACCAATTGCTGCCGGGCCTCGTTTTCATCGTTCACGCAGTTCTTGAGGGACTGATCAACTGAAGGGCCGGTCGTCGCGGCCGTATCCAGTTTGCAGCTTCGGGCGATGTCGAACGCGGGTACCTGATCGGCCACTGCGACGACAAGGTGAGTCCCCACGACAATCGTAGAAATCGAAATCGGCATAGTCTGTCCTCCCCTCCCTGGCGATGGCAGGGCAGCGCGTCGTCGCCACCGCTACGCCGGGTAATTGAGATCGTTCTCAACGCGGCTCAGCTGAACTGATTCCGGATTCGGCTGAAGGCATGATGCTGCCAGTTCTTGACCTTGATCCATTTCGGCGACCGGCCGCCACGATAGCTGCTCTCGCGGTGCTTTGAAACCAGCCCCTCCAGCCCCATCAGGGAGGCGTGCCGGAACAGGTCCAGACCGCGGCGCGCGGGAGGATGGTGGATGACGGCGTGAATTCAGAGCGGTCCGCGAAAGCGATACTGGCGTCGACAACAATAAATTGGCGCACCATCACAAGCCCCGTCTGAACTGGCTTGCTATGCCATCTGCGCGCTAAGAGCCGGAGCCTGCGATTGCTTTGTGATGGGGGACCCTATGTCGACTTCACCGGACACGTTCGATCCTCTCGCCGTCGTCGCAGACTGGCTTGATGCCTGCCGATGGGGAGAACTCGATGCGTTGCTCGACTTGTACGACGAGCGGGCGACTTTGGAATGCGACTGCGAGCACGTAAGTTTGACAGGCGCGCAAATGGATCGCCGCTTACTGGGCTCCGAAGCTGGAAAGTAAGGCAGTACTCGCGTTCAGCCTCGACGACATGACCCTAACACCCCATGGGGTTCGGGTGCAGTACCAAGACCACGAAGGCAAACCGCTCCGAATGGACTTTTGTTTCAGCCCCTCCGGCAAGATACTCACACAAGCTGCGCTCATTGTTGCACAGCCTAGAAAGCTATCCTTCTAGGGCAGACGACCATGGCCCCCTACCCGACCAAGATCACCTTCAAGGAAACGCGCGCATCCGGCGTCCGCGAGGTGCTGGTCTACTGCCGCGATCATCGATGCAATCATCACGTTGAGATCAGCGCCGACTGGTGGCCCGATCATATCAGGCTGTCGGGAGCCTGACTTCGTCTGCACCGCATGCGGCAAACGCGGCGCGGAAGTGAGGCCGAAGTTTTGGGTAGCCCGCATTGGTACCGGTTAGGTGCCGTGGTCCGCGACGTTCGTTGACCCGATCGTCCTGCCGGATGGACGCAAGCTGTTGACGCTGCGCGATGCGGCCGATTGGCAAGTCGCGATGGAAACGCTTTACTGGTCGCCGAGCGTGACGGGCCGGAAATGATGGCGCGGATCGCAATGATGCGGGCGCTGAACCGGCACGACGCGAAGGCGACGGCAGGGCCGCGACAGAAACCGGCCCATGGCGAACCGTGGATATGGTGGGGCGAATCCGATGAGCCGGCAAAATGGTGCGCGCCGGGATCTTCCATACCTCCAGAAAGATTCCCGGCGCGCTGGGCTGCCGAATTGTCACCAACGGCAGCGGCTCGGATCCTAGCACAACGTGATGGCGGCACCGGCGCCCGGCGAGGTTCTTGAGCGGGGATTCGGAATTACTCCCACTGGGTGTAAAATTCTCAGCAGCGGCCAGCGCTGTGCCACGGCCCTCAACCGAACTGATCCATCACCCGGCTAGAGGCTGGATGCTGCCGGTTCTTGACCTTGACCCAGCGGTAACACCCGAATTGGCTAATTGCCGGCGTGGGCTTCGCGTTGTTAGAAGTCAACCCGCTGCTGGAGGACCAAACGGAGCTTTTGAATGGGTGTGGCAGGCGGGCGCTTCGCGCATATGAAGAGAAACCTTGGCGGGCGGGCAGCCATTGTCGCTGTCCTCGAAGAATGGCCGGTGATCTGCTCAGTGGTGGTCGCGGCCGGCTCGATGATCATGATCGCGATCACACTCTACAATGATTGGCCGCAGTAAGGCCCTTGCGGCCGGCGGCGCTGCGCGGCTTAACCGAACGCATCCAGCACTCAGCCGAAACTCGTCAACCATTTCTGAACTCCAAAAATGTCGCTCTTGAATCAATGCGGTCGCGGGGAAAAAGTTGCCACCTTTTCCCAAGGGAATAATCCGCGCTTCAAATGAGGCACTTGGAAATTGACGCGCTTTGCCGCCCGCCCTGTTTGGGCCTTAACGCCAGGGAGGCTGGGAACTATTCTTGAAGTTCCGCGAGATAGAGCGGGCGAGAAAACTTTGCGGAGCGCTACCGGCAAATGGCCCATGAAATGATCGGCGCCACGGTATAACTTGATCAAGCCGAGCATCCCGTAGAGCTGGGCCTCAGCCCCAACGTACCACCGGAATATTGCGGCACTCGTTTCTGCACGCAACTTCGAGGCATCGGCGAAACTTCGATTGCGAAGGAACGGTCCTAAAGTAACTGGTTTGCTCGCAAGGCTGCGGCTGTGAGGAAGACGCACCTCTGTTGGAACGAACGTCGATCATCCCGATTGATTCTGGGCGAACCGAACCGGAGATCGTTCTATGCGTGCGCACTGTCTGTCCGCCGCTTTGGCCTTCATTCCCGCGCTCGCGTTTGCCGGCGAAACGGAATGGCGGCGATACGCGGTCCCGAGCACCGGGACCAGCGTCGAGATGCCGGTCACGATCTTTACCAGAGATGCCGGACCGCCGGAAGGCGGAACAGGGCGCCGCTTTTTCACCGACGACAACCGCGCCGACCTGACGGTGCAGTCCGTTCCCAATCCCGAAAACGATTCGCCCGCCACATTCCTGGCCAAGAAAACCCTCCGGCCGGCATCATCTACCAGCGCGTGACACCGGTCTTCTTCGTCGTGTCCAGCATTCGTAACGACCGCATCTGGTACAACCGCTGCAACCGGGCGAATGGCGTCATGAACTGCGTCCTGATCAATTATCCCGCCGCGGAAAAGCGGCAGTGGGACAGGGTGGTCACTCGGATAAGCCACACGCTCAGAGGTTAGCCCCGCCCTAAATCCGGACGTCCGGAATAAGGCGAGGCACCATTTGCGATTTTAGCGCGCTACCCGTCGTGGGTTACGCTGCAAAGCGGCGTGCTAGGCAGGAGACGCGAGTTGCAAGTGTTCGCTCAGCCTGGTGCTGGCCTTCGGCAAAATCAGCAACTCCCCCAACGCCCGCGTAGTTGACGCCGGGGTTCACGAGCGCGGGTCGAGCGAAGCTCTCATAGCCGAGCTCGATCCACCGGCTACTTTGTACGAGGGGAAGCAAAAATGCCGATATCGCGGGCCCGATTCAATGATCTCGCCTCTTCGCGTCCAAACCAACTTGCCGGCTTTCGTTCGCCACCAGCAATAACTAACGCGTGGGATCGATCCTTGGCCGCTTTAATGCCGCCCTCATAAGCCATCGCGTACAGGTCGCGCCTTTGTCACATCGCCCACGGTCCCACGTGTCCTCCATGTCGCGAGGACAATCGGATCATAAGTTTCCGCGAGAGCGAAAGTTGCTTGAGCACTACCCGTTTCGGCGGCCCGCTCGAGCACGTCCCGCGCCGCGCGAATCTTTCCCTGGCCGACCAGCGCTTTGGCGCGCGCCAGCAACGCGGCCGCTTCACTCCCTTTCGCCTCGGTCGACACTGGCTGCGCCGTCGCGCCCGTCCCTGCAGATTGCCTCGTGGTTTCAGCATTCGGCGTGATCCCCTTGGGCTGTCCCCGCTTTTGAGGCAGAGATGGTCTCATTTCGGCCTTCGCGTATTCGGCCGCCTGATCTGACGCAGTTTCGTCGCTATTTTGGCGCCGCAAAGTTCCGACGACGTCAGACGTAACGGTCTCGATGTGCTTGGTTCGCGCGGCCTCCTCGTTCGTTTTGCGCGGCGTAGCTACTTGTGCATCGGCGCTCTGGCGTACTTTCTCCAGTTCGCCTTCTAGCGCCTGAGCCTTCTCTTGCTGCTGCTGGGAGAGATTGTTGTAATTCCGCCTTCGCTGTTTCGGCTACCCGCTTGAGCTGCGCAGCTTCATCGTTCTTTTGGCGCGACAATGTCGCCAGTGCCTCGACCTCCCGCCGCACCTCACCCAAATCGCTCGATAGCGTTTCGGCCCGCTGACGCTCCTGCTGCAGAGATTGCTGCAATTCCGCGATGGTGGCCTCCGCCGCCTGCTTCTGCTGCACGGCTTTATCGACTGCCTTTTGCGACTGCGCGGCCTGGGTCTCGATCTCGCGGCGGGTTCCCGCAAGCTCGCTCGCGAGTGCTGCGGCATGCGCCTGTGCCTCGTCGAGCGCGCGGCGCTGTGGCTCCGCGGCCATCGTCATCGCTTGCGAGGCCTTGGCTTCCTGCATCAGCGCGGCTGTTTTCTTGCTCCCGCTGCAGGGACTGTTGCAAATCCGCGAGTGCGGCGCGGCGCTCGCGTTCCTCGTCCAGCGCTTGATGAAGTTTCTCCGCACTCGTGGTCAGCTCTTGTCGCGCGGATGCGACTCCCTGCGCGAGGGCGGCCGTTTTCTGGCGCTCCTGTTCGAGCAACTGTGCGTTCTTCGCGGCTTCCGCCCGCAGTTGGGCCTCGAGTTCCTCGGTCAGCTCTTGCGTCAAGGCTTGGGCACGTTCCCGCTTTAAGGATTGTTCGGCTTCCGGTGCGGCCGCAACTTCTTCGAACGCGTCGGCGTGACTGGCTTCGGTGGGATGGGACGGGAGGGCAATCTTCGAGTTCTGGCTCGGCAATTGGTTGCCTCGCGCGACGACCGGCTCGATTGTCCTGGTCCTAGAGATACCCGGCTGACGGGTATCTAAGGTCGCATAGAAAAGCAGGCCGATGAGCGCCGCCGCCGTGGCAGCGACGAAGTAGTTAAACGCCGCCGCCGCGCCGACGGTCCGACCTGAGAGAGGGTGCTCGATCCATTGTCGCGCGGCATTGGAAGCCAATGCGTCGGCGTGATCTTGCTGGGTTTGCCGTCTCTCCCGACCCATTCACCCGCCTCAAGCGACCAGGAGGCGATGCCCCATGTCTCCCTCGCGTCATCTTCGAGAATGACGACTTTCCCATCTCTTGGTGCGGTCTCAATCGCGTGGCGCACGTAAGAAGACGCCTCCTGAAAGGTTATCGGGCAATGCTTCTCAACAGAAAACCTAGATGGCCGCGGCGGCTTGGGGCGAGCGGCCTAATTTTCATGGGCGCGGCCTCCCATGTTGCAGACCTTGGTAGCTTTAAACCCGCGATCAGTTCCCGTCTGTCCCATTGTGAACATAAGAAATTACGCAACTACATTTTTCCATAAACAGCCTCGCGTCCAAGCATTGCGTACCGGGCTAATGGGCATTCGCCCGAGAATCACTGCTGAGCCAAAATAAAGTAGCGGCCCAGGATCCTTGGCTATCGCAAGGGTGAGTTACCCACGGCCGCGGTGCTCGCGCATCGGTCCGTCACTCACGTTCGCTATCATTGACCGCTCCGAACAGGAGTACTAACAATTTCAACCCAACCAGTAGCGCCAATTCCACAATATGCTGCCCTCCCTTTTTCCCAGATAACGAATTCCGGCGCGCTTTCGAGCTGCAACCGCTATGGTCATCCGCAACTCTGGCGGCGAGCGCGAGACAAATGATGCGCTGGGGCATGCCGCCACCGCCGCGCACTGGCGGTCCGCCAATCACCAACATCCGCCACACGTCCTCGGCGCACTGGCGCGGGCTGGCTGAAGCCGGAGAACCGCTGCTTGGCTGGGCCAACAGCTTCGCCGAATACGCGCCCGAGCCGAACCCGGTGACGCAAACGAATTGTGATGCCCGACCACCCTGACCGCGCGGCTGAGCCGTTCAGGCGGCTGGAGCGCGAAGCCCTAATGTCGGGAACCAGACACAAGGAAGCGCGTTTAGTTTAATCGAGCCGGGCTCAACGGCCCTCTCCACTGTGTGCCGAATGTTATGGTTCGGGTTGAGGAGAACAGACCGCAACCGCGGTCTTCAAGATCAGAAGCTCACAATAACAATCTTGAGGCCCATCATGGATGGCTCCCGAAGGAACGCGCGCGTGCGCGCGCACTACACCGGCTGGCTCACGCTCCCTTGCCGGATGATCCTGAACTCCAGCGCCTGCGCGAATTGTCTTTGGACTACATTCGCGAGGCCGAACGACTCGAAAGGGCCCTTGAGCAAGGCGAACAAATCTTCGCGGTCTTAGACACGATAGCGCGCGACTTTTTTGCTCGTGCTCTCCGACATCAGTCAAGAAAGTAGTTCGTTTACGCGGCTACACAAGGATTTGCGCTCTTGCGCGAAGTTTGTTCCAGCTAGCTCGGTAAAAAGCTGTCCACTGCGGGTTTAAGAACTTCGGAACATGCGCCGATTTAACCCGTTCTCCGTGGGAGCTGGTTTCACAAAACGCCAAGGAGCTGTTCATGAAGTACGTATTGGCAGCAGTCGCCATGGCGAGCATATGCGCCGCAGCGCCTGCAGGCGCGGATGATGTCGGCGGCGGTGTTAAGCCGGGGTCGGAGCCTGGGTGATAGTGGGCTCGGATCAGCGCGATCGAGATCGCGACCTGAACAAACCAGTATCAAGGAGCACGAGCCCCGCGATACAACAGTCATCAAGGAGCGCGAGCGGGAGCCTGATCGAGACGTGACCATCGAGCGGGATCGCAGAGTGACCATCGAGCGGGATCGCAAATAAATACCCAACGGCCTCAGCTTCCCCAGCTGGGGCCTTTTTGCTGGAGGCGAAAATGGCATGTGGAATTCTACTATGGCTGTTAGGCGTGCCAATCCCCATCATTATCTTGCTGTGGTTGTTTTTCGGCCACTGACGCGGCGAATGTCAGGTGAGCTTCCTGCGAGAGTTGGAGCCGTTCAGCGCAATGTGGACCTGCTCATCTTGGTCGCCGTGATTTAAGCTAGTCAACGAAGTACGGACATTGATCATTCGTTGTCCGCAGAATCGTAGCCCGTTGAAACAGTGCCATCGTCTAGGTCATCCATTCTCGCCTTCCAGTGTCAAAGGCCAGCCCCGGCACCGATCTGCTCGATTGCCCTGATGATCAGGGCACGATGATCTTGTAAGACGGCGAGAGTCATCAATTCGCGCTCTGCGATTGCTGTGTCACGCCCTGCGACGCGCAGCGCCTCCACTTGCGCCATCTGCTCGATGACAGCGCACTCGGCGTCGGCGATATGGGCGTCTGCTTCAGCCAGCCGCTTCACTTGGGTTTCACGATCAGTGCTCATCCTAGCGCCCGAGGCGACGTTGTACGCGCTTGCGGATGTTGCCAACTTTCTTGATGGCCTTCTTCACGGCGGCTTTGGACCTGCCAGTCTTCTGGCCTCGTAACGCACCTCGTAATCCTGTCCGGCCGCCAGGCGCGGTCTATCCTGCTTGCGACTTCGGCTCGTCCGCTTTTTCGCCTTAGCCATCACGCTCTCCTTTCTTCAGATGCAACGTTCAATGGTGAGCTCACGTTCCAACGGAAGGGGATGTGCATCCGGGAACGAATTAGTGCGTGGCGGTTAGTCCATTCGTCCGTTGCGTGGAGTGGTGAAGTGGCGTTTCAGCGTAAGAAACCCGCTGCTATCGGCATCAAGGTGTCGTTTCCCAGCTTCGTCGAGCCCGCGCTCGCTACACCATTGAGAAGGTCCCCGGCGGCAAACGCTGGATACACGAGATCAAGGTCCATCTCGCCAATGAAGCCGTGAAGGTCTTCACCCGGCGCGGCAACGACTGGACCAAGCGCTTCCGAAAGATCGCCGATGATGCTTGGCACATCAGCGCCGGATCAGCGATCATCGACGGCGAGGTTGTCGTCCCCTCCGAGACCGGGAGCACCGACTTCTCCGTGCTGCAGAACGAACTCAAAGGCAAGTCGAAGAAGATCGTGCCGGTCGCGTTCGACCTGCTTTACCTGAACGGCTATGATCTGCGGAAGCTGCCCCTAGTCGAGCGCAAGGCTCACCTGAAGAAGATCATCGACGGCACGGACATCCAGTTCAGCGAGAGCTTCGAGGTCGAGGGCCGCGAGATGTTCGCGCACGCCTGCAAGGTCGGACTGGAGGGGGTCGTCTCGAAGGTGCGCGACAGCGCGTATATCTCCGGCAGGGGCGACAACTGGGTCAAGAAAACCTGTGCCCAGCGCGAGACGCTGACCATCGCCGGGTTCGCGATGAAAGAGAGGAAGGTCGACGGCATCTTTGTCGGCAGGCAAAAAGGTGTGAGCCTGCTCTATGCGGGAAAGGGAGGATCACGGCTTCGACCACCGGGACGGCAAAGGACCTGCAAGCCCGATTGAAGCCGCTGGTCCGTAAGACGCAGCCCTACAGCAAGCGGATCGCACACAAGGGCATCTGGGTCGAGCCGGAGCTGCTGGCCGAGATCGAATACCGCGCGAAGTCTGCCGAGGGCAAGGTGCGGCATCCGTTTTTCAAAGGTCTGCGGGAGGACCTGTAAGCGACGCGAGGATCAACCATGTGGTGACGGCTATTTCACGCTGGTTAGCATACTATGCTGATGACCGCGATGAACGGCGCGGTCACCGACAAGTCCGCCCACAGTCTGAAAATCAAGCGGCGATAGTGCGCGCAGCGATTTTTTTCTTGAGAGCTTCGCAGACCGTGCGAACTTCGGATGTCGTCAGCGAGCACTCCTCGATTTGCAAGAAGTAGCGCTTGCCTTCCTCGCGATAGTTCGCCGCCAACTCCTTGATCTCGTTCACCGTGGAGTGAACGCCAGCAACCATTGCCTCGCACTTCTTGGCAGCCTCGGCCAGTTCGGCACCGAGCGCTTCGATCTCTTTCACCGCCGCATCGTATTCGCGAACGACGGCTTCGGCGGAGAGCTTGCCGACGTGATTGACGCCTTCCTTGTGCTCGACGTAATCGGGCATCGGGCCTTTCGGTAGCGGATGGTCGTCGTTGGGAACGATGCGGATTGAAGGTAGTGCGGGATGGCTGATTTGGATCAAGTCGCCAATATCGCGTTCAATGTCGTCGGTTGTCGATAGAGGGAATGGGCGAGAAGGTCTTCTGTAAAGCTCATCTAGCAATGCTCCAAACCGTTGCAGGGCTATCGAACGTCCTGACGATCAAGCAAAATGTTCTCGATGTCCACCGCTTGTGTCGCGGGCTATGTATCGTGCACGATGTTGGAACCGTCGCATTTCTGACATAATGCGCGGGCGATGGGATCATAGAGCGCGGCAGCGGCAAGACGACTGTTCAAGCGAAGCCAAGCACGCCTATGGGATGCAAACTGGTAGGAACGGTCAGGGGCACCACAAAAAATTGGGCCGGCGACTGTGTTGGTGCATCAGAACTTAGGGGGGTGCTACGCCCGCTGAAGAACTCTCATCGCCCCCGCCCACCGAAAAGCAATAATGGAAGCCGGCTCTGTTGGAGCGATGACATGATGCGGCCCGCTACGCTTAATCTCCAACGACAACTTGAAAAAAGCAGTAGCCCTTGGCGGCAACGTCCCGAGCGGCGTCGGAGGTACTGGAGTGTTTTCTACCGGGATAGGCGTCCAGTCTTTTGGGCTTAAATGAGCAGGCAATTTAGCCTCCCGACAGCGTCGCTAAGCGCAACGTCCGATCCTTCCTGCCGCGATAAATGTCGTATCTAATTTTGTCGGTCACCCCGCGCCGATAGCAACGCAACGAACTGCCGCAACCGCGTCTCTGATCTAACCTTACCTGTTAAGGGTCGGGCCTCTTAATCCGTCCCGCGCCGTCGTTGAATATAGGAAGTCTGATTCTAAACCCCCAAAAAAGTAGTTCTTCTGCGGCAGAAATTTTTCCCTCTCCCCCGGGGCGCGCATGGATGTCAGGGACGTGTGCGTCAAGCTAGTTGGCTGCCAAGCCCCAACCAAGGCGCTTCCGGCGTCGTACAATGGTTGCTGCGTGCCAAGCGCCACCGCGATCCGGCGCGAACCTCCGTGTGGGTAGCTCCGCTATAGTCGCCCGCACGGGGCATGCCATCGAGTTCAGTAAGAACTGTGCCGCCCATGTTCGCGTTGCGCACACATTTGATCAGTTGCCAGTCGCAGCGCAAACATTTGCTCTGAGGCCCATCCAGTCGCCTGCCCCTCCCGCCTTGTCGGTACACCTGCCAAAAGCAATTCGCGGCTTTGTCCTCACATTGCCATTGCTGTGCTCCTGCCGGTGAGTTGAGGAGCACTCCGGTGCCTATGAGAGTGATCGCGAAAAAAAGCTGCCGTGTCATGATCGAACCTCCTAGAAAGGCGCGGGCCGCTTTAAATCCTAACCTCTCGACGGGGCTAAATCCAGCAAGGCCACCGCTTCGGCCAGCGGCACTTGCGTCGGGGGCACGGCACCCGCCGTTGCACCGTGCGTCGCCTGACCTGCCTCTCGGGTTGAGGCTTCACCGGATGGCCTCGGGGCGAGGTGCGCCGTTGGACCGTAGCGGACATCATCCCTAGGCACCCCGGCGAGGCGCAAGCCCATGCAGACGCGCTCGTCCAACGAGATACGTCGCATTGTCGCTCGGTACGATGGATCGCAAGCACGGATGGCAAAACTTGGATTGAGCGCAAGCCCCGCCTTCGCAGCAGTTCGCGCCTCATGCAGCGCGCCGAGCAAGCCCAAGGCAGCGGCTAACGCAAAATGGGCGTAAGGACAATTGCGGTTGGCATCAACGCTTCTTCGTAGCCAAGCGACAGCTTCGGCATCCGCGCCGAGCTGTATCTTCTGACCTACAGATTGCATCCAGAGGTAGTCGCTATATCGCGAGGATCCTACGTTCAGTTTCTCCATGACGTCTGGTCGGTGCACGGCCTCATAATTCCTCGACTCCACTGATCCAGATCAAGCCGAGGCGAACTTTAGCCAAAAGACTGACCGGGCACCGCTTTGAGCGCCTGGAGGAAGTAACTATGAACCCTATTAAAACTGGGCGGATGCTCCTTGTTGGAGCTGTAGTAGGTTTTGGAATAGCCGGCTCTATCGACTGGTCGCAGGGCGATGGCATTACGCTATCCATCAAAGTGCGGAAGCTAGGGTAGGAAAGACTTTTGGCGCCCGTAAGCGTTGCCGGCGTTGCGCGTCGAACAACGCGCCGGGCGGCCCGCTGACGGAAGGAGCGGCCGTGGGAGCGGGAGCTGCTGGCACCGCTTATGTCCGTGTACTTGTGAATGGCAGGTAGTGTGCCGCTGACGCACTCCATGCCGGTCACTTCAAGGTCACTGGCAAGAAACGCAGATGGCGTCTACCGCGAAAGCAGCCTCGTGCACCTAGCGCGAGGATTGCCTGACGTGTGCAGCCCTAGTGAAAGCAAATATTATGATGCTTTCGGAAGCGGCCGGATTTCATGCGAGCGTCGCCCGTCTTTATTCCGAGACAGCGCGGATAACGACCGGCCAGAAATCAATACGTTTGTCGTGATTTGTTTCAATTTGCATCGTCTCAATCCCCGCGACGATATTGATGTCGTTTTTTGATCTGGCTCTTCACACGAAAGCTTTGATACCTCCGGATCAACGCCGTCGGCGCAGGCGCAGCTACTTTTGGGCCCTCGAGAAGGCCGTTTTCGAGCACGTCGCCGATCGGTTGCCAGCTATGGCCGTCGAATTGAACCAGTCGCAGGTGTTTGATCGGCCGGAAGTCCCAGGGTCCGGTGTTGATTTTGATTCCGGGTAGCAAAATCGAGCCCTGATAGTCTACGAGGGCTGCTGCCTGCCTCCATAACGTTGTCGCGAGACAGATCAGTGCCGCATTGTTTGAGAACGTGGGCGAGTGTCTCGGCGGCGGCGTAGCCGTACGGCGGCGCTATCGTCCTTGCCTCCGGCCCGATTGTATTTTTCAATGAATGTCTGCCAGTCCTTGGCGGCTTGTTGGTCCTTCAGGCCGGATCATTTGCATCCTTGAGGAAGGTAGCCGTAATGACGCCCAGGGCGTTTTCCGGGCCGGCAGGCTTTAGCGCCGTCGCAATCGATGACGACATGTAGTTCAATATGAACACGGGGTGCCAGTTCAGATCCGCCGCGCTCCGGATCACTTTCGTCCAGGCTTGCAGGCGCGCCCGCAAACACAAGATCTCGGCGCCTGATCGCTTCAAGATCGATACGTGCGTGCCCAGATGCACGTCTGCGACATCGTACGCGATGTCGACCCTGATCATCCGGGCGATGTCACCGAGCCCGTCCTCCAGTCCTTGAATAGTTCACGGCCGAAATGATCCGTTCTGCCAAAGCGCTACGATCCTTTTTCCCGGGTAGAACGCCTGTATGTAGTTGGCGTAGATGCGTCCCTCCTCCCGAATGGAGGGCTGCCAGCTCATTGTCCAAGGGAAAAGCGATGGATCGCTCAGATGATCGTCTACGGAGGCGACAAAGAGTTGGGGAATTTGCCGCTCGTTCAAGTATGTGCGGACAGCAAAATTCCCCGGAGTTCAAAAAGAACCGAACATCAGGAGGACGTTCTCTTTCTCGATGAGGCCGCGCGTAAGCTCCAGGGCGGTCGACGGATCGGATTTGTCGTCATGGGAGATGAAGCGCACCTTGCGGCCGTTGATCCCGCCACGCTCGTTGATCATCTCAAAATACGCTGCTTCGGCCTTTCCGATCGCTCCGAATACCTCCAAACTTCCGCTATAGGGCATGACGTTCCTGCGAATTTCAGTGTCGGTAACACCCGGCTCGCGCACGCGGTCAGGGCCGCCCAATGACGTAAGCGCCAACACAACAGCAATCAGCGTTCCGGCCCGGTTTTTTGCATCGGATGAGTTGGGTGGCTAAGAGTTCAGCCAGATGTTGGGGCTTCATGCAGGCATTCGGCTTGGTGATTTAAATCAACGCTCAGGAGATTGACGGCAGGTGATCGTTATTTTCTTCGACAAATCGGCCCAACCAGTCCTTTCGCCTCACCAAACCCACGACGCCAGGAAAGCCGCCAGCCGACCAGCCAAGGTGTACTCATTGTTCTGGCTTTGCTGCTCTGGCTGGCGGACGGTAAGCCATCACCTTACTCGGCTTTTATCGGTGATCGAAAAAAGCGCCTGGAAACCAAGGGAACCCCTCCGGGAATCGAGCGTGAAGCTGATCCGTCAGCCCGGCAGGCGGAGGACGGGGTCGCAAATAGATCCAGTGCCGGGGTCCGTTCAAGGGCCTCACTGCTCCGTCTTAGGAGCCCAAAGATGCAGGATTACCGCGCGTATATCCTTGGGCCGGACGGCCACGTTCAGAACCGCGTTAATCTGCTTTACGACGATGAGGCCGAGGCTATCAGGCTCGCCAAGCAACTCGTTGATGGTCGCGACGTCGAGTTATGGCAACTGGGTCGCAAGATCGAGACGTTTAAGGACGGGGTCGAGCGCCCTGAGCCTGACCTCATTGACATTCACGCGCTGACCGCCCGATCGGGGACATGGCAAGAAATCACAGAGCTACGGTCGCGCTCGCTGATCTCCAGACTCGGCCTGACGCCAGAACTCCAGGTCGCGGTCTGCGGGGCGACCGTTTGCTCCCAAAGTTGCTCTGATCTCTTGCTTGCTGCGTCTCGCCTCCAGACGCTGCCGCAGCTTCTGTCTAAGCGCTTCGACGAACGCCTTTAGCCGCTCCAAGGTTGTCTGGTCCGTGATGCGCGAAGCAATCCGGCTCGCTTGTTCAATCTGGCGTTCTAGATCGCGGATCTTCATTCCTCATCCATGACCAACTCCGTCTAATAAGACGGTTCAGGTCAACTAGACTTCGCCAAAATCCCCAAGCGCGAGAAGGCCGAAGTCCTGGCGCCGTTCGCCGCCCACAAAGACGAGGTCACCCGCCGGCTACATCGCGGGCGGCAAACGCGGCTGAAGCGTCCTGTGTTTCCAGGCCAGACGATCCGCCCCGGGGCCCATCTCAGCTCCCTAAATGCCAACCACAAGAAACTTGCCCGTGTCGGGTTCCCACCTCGAGCGCGGAGAAATGTGTCGCGTGGGGCCCGATCATTTTAATTAACCCACCATCGCAAGTGCTGCGCCTCAGCGGAACCGTTGCCGCTGCAGACTGTTGGCTCTAGTGGGCAAGAAGGAGCGCATCATGAGATACGTTTTGGCCTTGCTAGCAGTTGTGAATACGTGGGGGATCATGCCGGCCAGCTCAGAAGAATGCGAACCCGGATTAACTCTGGCATCGCTAGACGACACCTACACGGTCGGATCGGCCCAACACCGTGCGGAGCCGCACCGGAACACAGCGGTTGTCAAAGAAGATGAGTTTGAATCTCCAGAGGCGATTGCAGCTATCGAGAGAAATCGCGAGGATCGAGAGCGGACGGTGGTCATTGACCGCTAGCTTGCCCCATTGGGGGCGTGGTCATCTGATCCGCGCCGGGATTAGGCATTCGACGGCGTGGCTGGACACGCTCCGTCTGGTGAATAGTTGGAAGACACGCGAGACCACTGCAACACGCGCCAACGTCCCTGAAAATTTTTCGTCCGTCACCCCCACTTTTACAACAGATTCAGCGGTAAGGTCGAGCGGACATCCTTGCGGACCCCGCGGGTCCGGGAACGACGGAAATAGACTCGGCGGCGGCTGGACGATACCGTGGCCGAACACATAACGATCAAATGGCAGGAGCGACAGTAGCTGAGGGCTGATGCAGGCTCGATAGGCTTAAATTTGGGATCGTGCAGTTTCTGCCCTTTCTTCTTCGCGAAATAGAGCGCGGCTTTCTTTCGGAATCGAACCCATGGGCCATTGTTGCGCGGCAGCACTTCCAAATCCATAGGGTGTCGGATACCAGAGCGCCTGGCGCGCAAATGCTTGGTCGAGGTGGCGCTGCCGTGTCAGTGCGCCATGCGCAGATGGTGCGCGCAGTAGCGACGACCCGCCGCCGCAGAACAACGCCGCGACCTCGTGCATCTCGCCGAGCGGCCAGTGACAGCGCCAGTCGTCGAGCTCGAGCAGCGAGCATGGCCGCATCTGCAACCACCCCAAGTTTGGGTCCGTTGGCTTTTGCGGCCTGATCGTCGGTTCCGCAGTGGTGCGCGGTGGTCGCACCTGCCGATCTGGCCGCGGCTTCACCTTGAAATGTTTTCCACGCCGCCTGGCAACAAATCATCGTGGCGTATCGCTACTAGGCGCATCTCCTCATGTGGCGCTGCGGGCGGCAATGCGCTCAATGCGCTCGGCCATTTCGTTGTTGTTTATTGACCCACCGCATACACATGAGAATTTGGCAAGTTCCTCCCTGGAGAGATCGAAAAACCGTTGCGCGTCAGCGACGCTACTGTCTTTCAGGCCAGCATCGCGCAATACCTTATCCTGGGCAGCAAGTGCGAATGCTGAGGCAGGGTGTGAGATATACTTCCACTGACCGCGGTCGAGATATTCGATGTTGTTGAAGAGGTAGAGCGGGCAGCGAGTTCTACTCCGGACAATGTTAGCAAAGCGCATCAATTTCTGGCGCTTGGTCACTGGAGGGCTAGCGTGTGAAAGTTCGACGATGGTCAGGGGCTTGTTCATGGTTTTGCTGCTCCGACTTGATGAGCGCCATGGACAAACAAGATTGCCAAGAGTTTTGTTCAAGCCAAAATTTTATTTTTGAAGTCATACATGTGATTGCAATGGGCGCCGCTCACTGGCGCGCCGCGTTCGACGGCATCCGCCTAGCGCCGTTCTAGCAGGGCGAGATCGGGCCGGATCCGTTCCGGCACGCCTGCATGATGGGGCCGGAGGGAGTTTCGAAGCACCGCGAGAGCACCTACCGCGCCGAGCGATCCGAGCGCTGGATCAAGGTGAAAAACCGCAAGCATCATGCCTTCAACCGGGTGCTGGATCAGTTCGGTCTGCGGCGCGCTTGCATCCGGCATCGACCACAACGGAGTGCGCACATTTGTAATCGCTACAGTAGACCAGCAGCCGGCGAGGGCCGCCCCGACGATCGCATTTCGCCAAGGGTGATTTTCTGTTCGCGCTGCACGTTCCATCCGTTGCGAGATGAACCAGTTCTGGCCAGAAACGTCTCATTTAGACGGAGATGGTCTATGGATCAGAGTGAAGATCCCCGGGAACTAGAACAAGCGAGTCGGATCGCTTCGGCTCTCACTGACCAAACGACCATCGAGCGGCTGCGGGGGTGGGTGGAGGAGCTGAGGCAGGGCGTGAGGCAACGTTTGGCCGCGCGGCGGGCCAAGGAAGAGATCAAGGCTCGCGCTCGGGAACTCTGGGAGCAAAACGGTTGCCCCGCAGGCCGTGACTTGGAGTTCTGGCTTCAAGCCGAGTCTGAAATCAAGGCGCGCGAACGGCAAGTGCGAAGCTATCCTGCTAACCGATGTGAGCCGTGATCGTCCGGATCAGTCTATCCAGTTGCCAAAGCTCGACGTCGTGCCCGTCAACAAGTTGCCTAGCTAACCCATAGCTTCGTCCTGATCATTTGCACCGTAGATCAACGCGTTTCTGAACGTGGCCCTCCGGCCCCATGATGTAGGCGCGGTACTCTTGCATCTGCTGGCCCCAACCCAGTGACTAAGGAGCCATAAAATGCTGTGCCCGTCTGTCCGGTTCCAAACCCGAAATTCCAATCAGCCGACGGCCCGCTCGGGCGGGCCGTCGCTTTTTCGAGTAGGCCGATCCCTGGAGAGGCACGAAGCAAAGCACTCGCCGTAATTCTTCCCAAGAGAACCCCACCCCTTGAACGGGTGCGGTTGACATCCATATGCCATCCATATAGATGGCTCACGGATGGAAAAACTATGGCGAGTAATGTCAAGGAACTTCGACCCAAGTTGCCCGAAACAGAGAAGATCACAATCAATCTTGGTTATGTTGACCTTGGTCAGGTCGATTTAATGGTTCAGGAAGGATTCTACTCGAACCGTACCGATTTCATCCGGACGGCGATCCGGAACCAGCTCGAACGTCACGCCGACGTCGTAAGGCAGTCAACGGCCCGAAAAAGCCTGGACCTCGGTCTGCGGAACTACACCCGCGAGGATCTCGAAGCGGTGCAGCGAGCCGGCGAGATGCTGCACATCAATGTTCTGGGCCTTGCCAGCATCTCCCAAGACGTCACGCCCGAGCTTGCTCGCGCCACCATTGCCTCAGTCTCCGTGCTGGGCGCATTGCATGCCAGTCCGGCGGTCGAGGCCGCTCTCGCTGACAGGACGCGGTGAAGGCGATGCTGAAACAGGACATAGTCCGCGAAGCCACACGCCTCACGCGCGCGGGCCAACTCGTCGAGGCCACCGCACTCCTTCAGCGCATGCTTCGCGGTGAGAGCGCGCCAGAGGCGACATCGCGCACCACCGGTGGCATCGCTCTTACAGGACGCGAGCCGCCAATCATTGACGCGAAGGCCAACGCTATTGAGGAGACGGATGTCATCCGCAATTAGAGCCAGCCACCTCCGCACCACCGCGCATGCTCCGGACGTTACGGGATCGCAAAGAGGGGCGCTCTGGGATCGGAAAGCGAGGTGTGATTAAGCGCGCCCCGCTGTCCACACCGGACATCGTGCCGGAGGGCGCCCGGTTCATCGAGTGCACGTACAGCAGTCCCGCGGGAAGCCGTGCCTACAGGCTTTTCATCCCGAGCCGCTATCAGGAGCGACCGCTTCCTTTGGTCATCATGCTTCACGGCTGTACCCAGTCGCCGGACGATTTTGCCGCCGGCACGAGGATGAACTTTATCGCAGAGGAACAAAATTGCTTGGTGGTCTATCCTGCTCAGCCCAGCCAGGCCAACCAGGCGAAATGCTGGAACTGGTTTCGCAGAGCCGACCAGCAGCGAGGCAGAGGTGAACCTTCGCTGATCGCGGGTATCACTCGCCAAATCATGGACGACTATTCGGTTGGTCCAAAGCGCGTCTACGTTGTTGGGCTGTCGGCCGGAGCGGCCGCCGCGGCTATTATGGGAGAAACATACGACGATCTGTACGCGGCAATCGGTATACATTCTGGGCTTGCGTG
Organism: Bradyrhizobium sp. TZ2; assembly: GCA_043099345.1. Classification (GTDB taxonomy): domain Bacteria; phylum Pseudomonadota; class Alphaproteobacteria; order Rhizobiales; family Xanthobacteraceae; genus Bradyrhizobium. The sequence continues at coordinate 7,017,791 of CP170752.1, forward strand.
CGGCGTTGCCACGGATCTTCCCTCTGCGCTTGTCGCGATGCGACAAGGCGGGTCGTATCACAAGGTAATTTTAGGTGACCGGCCACCTGTTCCGACCATTGTGTTTCACGGCGATCGCGACACTACCGTGCATCCAAACAACGGCGATCAAATTCTTGAGCAGTGTTTGGGAACGATGAGCACACAAAAGAAGGTGCATCGCGGGCAAGTACCCCGAGGGCATGCCTATACCCGAACGATCCTGAGCGACGCGAGTGGGCGCGGAATGTTGGAGCACTGGAATATCCACGGCGCCGGACACGCATGGTCCGGAGGCAGCCCTGCGGGCTCCTACACCGATCCGCGAGGACCGGACGCAACAAGGGAAATGCTTCGTTTTTTCCTCGAGCATTCGCTCCCAGACGAGTAAGGCTGCTCAGTTGGCAGCCGATCTCGCGATGTCGTCTGTTGGCACTATTGAGACATGCTCACTGGCTCCGACGAAGTCCGTTTACAAGGAAAGACCGGAAGTGGTCTCCGGAAGCCGACAGTGGTGCCTTTGTTGGCGAAGTCTGCTTTCTGCCGTACCCGGAACGCCCGATCGAGGTCCTTCGCCCATCAGGCATTGTTCTGGGATGTGGTAATTCATTATCGCTGTCCTGTCCGATCCGCCGACTGGCGCACCAGCGGAACCGCACTGTCATTGGTACCTCTTAAGCTTCGTCTGCCCAGTGGTGTTCATTGCGCGACGGTAACGCCCAAGCAGAAAGACGTCCGGCGTTCTTTCTCGGCATCAAGTGACCGTGAGACGTGAGGCATTTCACGTTTGAAAATTGCGAGGTGATTTAAGGCCGTCGCTAACCCGGTTTCGGGAGACGAGCGATGCCACTATTCAATAGCCAAATCCACTGGCGAGGAATAGGCACCACAGTGGTGGTCGAGCTTCTCGTCTTGCTCGCTCTTGCGTTCGGCGTTGTTAGCTACGTGGAATGGTCATCGAACGCTGCTGTAACCGAGTTTGTGAGCGCGACCAAGTCATCGGCATCTGATTCGAACGATTCCAACGAGCCTCCCGCTCAGATTCAGTCCCCCAAGGGGAGAAAAAGCTGCCCTTTGGGTAAGAGATCGCCACCAACTCAACTGATGCCCTTGCCCTAATCTACACCCTCATGGCGGACACTCTCCATGGCTGTTGTGGTGCCCGCTGGTCGGCCGCAGCCTCCCGTCCGCCGATTTGCTTCTGTTGGATCGACAAATGAAATGGATGATTCAGTGAGCAACCAACGAAGGAGGTACGTCCATGCCCGCCACGAACATAGATGAAGGCAAACTCAACGCCTTCATAGGCCAGATGCTGTCGGATCTTGGTGGCGCATCCAGCATCGCCATGGTCCGCCTTGGTGACACGCTGGGTCTTTACAAGGCCATCCACGCCAACGGACCGATGACGTCGATGGAGCTGGCCAAGGCTGCAAAGGTCGACGAACGCTATTTGCGCGAATGGTTATCGCATCAGGCAGCATCCAACTATCTGTCTTACGATCCCGCGACCGCCAAGTTCGCAATGCCAGCCGAGCAAGCCATGGTGTGGTAGCCCGCTTCTTCCGGCCGGGCTACCACAATAACCTCGTCTCGGCTTGGCTGCCTGCTTTGGAAGGGGTCGTGAAGAAGCTCGAGGCTGGAGCACGCGTGGCCGACGTTGGCTGCGGACACGGCTGGTCGACCGTCCTGATGGCCAAGGCATTCCCGAAATCCCAATTTGTCGGCTACGATTTTCATCCCGACTCGATCCGTGATGCCACGGCGCACGCCAAGAGCCATGGCGTTGCCGCGAACGCGCAATTCGCCGTGGGACTAGCCAAAGACTATCCCGGTCAAAGACTTCGATCTCGAAACCTGCTTCGATTGTCTGCACGACATGGGTGATCCTGCAGGCGCAGCTGCCCACATCCGGCAGTCTCCGAAATCAGATGGAACCTGGATGATCGTCGAGCCAATGGCAGGCGACACACTGCAGCAGAACCTGAACCCGGTCGGACGCCTTTACTACGCCGGCTCGACCATGATCTGCCTACGTCACGGTCGCAAGAAGTTGGGGCGGCTCTCGGTGCTCAGGCGGGCGAAAAGAAGCTGCGCGAGGTCATCCATAGTGGCGGCTTCTGCAGTGTGCGCCGAGCGGCGGAGACACCCTTCAATATGATCCCAGAGGCGCGACCATAGACTACGTGTGACGGCGTGGTGGCTCCGAGTGCCGGCGGAGCCAAAAAGCTGCAACTTACGGACAGCACGTAGTTGGGTGTTCGTCAGTCGTGAAGGATCCTCTCGCAACCGACGGCGAACCTCATCGGTGTACCGCCTGTGCTTGTAGAACGAAAGGCCGGGCTTGTGCTTTATGAAAAGCAGGAGGCGGCGCTACAGGCATTTTGGGCCACGCACAAAGACGAAGCACTGTTGTCGGATTTCGGCCAAGGCCATGGAAATCGTGTTGCGGCGAATGAAGATTGAGGACTGCCGCCATTCACTCCCGGTCCAGCTTCCTGCGTAAAATCACCGAATCAGCGCCTGCTCGACACAAGTCTGCACAGACCTACCGTAAACTCATGGATGTGTGTGCCAGCTATTGCGAGCCCCGATCTAATGGAAACGTCGTCCACCTCTCTCGAAAGTAATTCCCGTGGATAGGTCTCAGAGTACTGGGCTTGATGCGAGCTTACTTCAGGCGATTGAGCACGTTTTCCAAATGAGCATGCCACGTCATGCATTCGAAGGAGATTTCGTTGTGCCGCGCCCGTTCTTGCTCACTAGCCGCCTTATTCTTATAGGATTCGTGCACCTGCATGTGATGGAAGAGGGGCACCAGGACGTGGCGCTCTAAAATATTGACCTCAACGGCTTTGCTTTTCACCAGGGCGTCGAGCAGTCCAAAAATCACCAGTTCAACGGCATATCTATCGGGCTGTTTCATTGTGAGTGCGGCTCCGGCGACGACCGCCACAGCCATCAATTACATTTTGCCGAAACTTAGCAATCAATTGTGTGTAGTAACCTTAAGCAGTGGGTTAAGCAGAACCTCGCCTTGATCGGTTCGCGCGTATTCGAAATAACCCACGAAACAAAGGTGCTATTTCTGTTTGGGCTTCGCGGCCTCCCTAGCTAATCGCTCAACCCGCAATCGTTCATAGTTCTTTTGGAAGGCTTCCTGCGCTTTTTCGTATTCAGTTGCCGCCCTTCGTTTATGTGCTTGTAGAAAAGCCTTTTCTTCCGGTCGTTGCGCGGGATCTTTACTCATTTTATCGATCATGGAATCCTCGACGGCATTATCGACGCCGCTGCTTGCGGCTAGCAGATGCCCGAACAGTTTTTTATTTTGGCCGTGCGCTGCGACGCTGGCCGCGTTTTGTGCGATTGCGCTTTACGTTTCCCTTCGGGTTGTGGGTCGTGGACCGGCTCGGGTTGCGTGTTACCGACCGGCTGGGGTTGCGTATTGCGGAGGCCAGCATCTCGAGCAACTCGGCCTTCGTCTTATCGCTCATTGATCACCTCCATGACCGATGAGACGACGGTAGCGCGGCCACAGTGCCCCGCAAGAAAACCCGCTGATTAAGATTGCTGGTTAAGTTTAATGGTGGTGAGCAGACGTCGAACATTCGCTGCTTGAGCTGTGCTTTTTGATGCAGTTCGGACATTGCTGCTCTGGCTTCGTTGGGACGCTTGCATCCGGTCGGACCGCGACGGTCGTGATCGGAGATGCGAGGGACTTCGGGAAGGTTCAGCCGCAACTAGGATCGCACCGCGGAGAATCCCGTAATTCTCCGTGCTGCTCACCATTACGTCGGTCGTGATCTCGAAGATCTTCCACGGCGCACCCGAGAGCGCGCCAAGGCCTCTTCTCCGTACGGAACAAGTTGCCGAGAAGCCACACGACTCGATGGGAATCCGATGCGTGCTATCATTATCGTGGCGATGCTGGCTTCTCGAGCTTAATGATGTTGTAGCAGCGAAGACGGCGCGAAGCGCACCGCAGCGACTAGAACGCTCAGATAATTTGCCGCGTGATTGGCGATCAGTCGGTACAACACCCGAAGGAGTCGAACCGCGACATGAGCTTGGACGATCAAAAAAGCGAAATCCGGTCGTTTCCCAGAGGCGCCGGACGCCGCCTCGGCGCTTCCCGGTACGCGCGAAAACGGAAAGATTCGCTTAGAGTTCAAGGCGACGGACTTCGTCGTCTATCCGGCGCACGGCGTGGGACAGATTCTGTCGATTGAAGAGCAGACCGTTGCCGGAGCGAGCCTGGAGTTCTTCGTGATCTTTTTCAAGAAGAGCAAAATGACCGTCCGCGTTCCCGTCCGGAAAGCCGCGAGCGTCGGAATGCGCAAGCCATCGGATCTCTCCTCGGTCGAAGGAGTGAAACAGATTCTGAGCGAAACTCCCCGGAAAGGCCGCGGCAACTGGTCCCGGCTTGCTCAGGAATATGAAAGCAAAATCAACTCCGGAGATATCGTTGCAATCGCGGAGGTCGCTCGCGATCTTTTCCGACCGGGCGATTCCGGCCAGAGTTTCAGCGAACGGCAGTTGTACGTGTCGGCGCTCGGCCGCCTCTGCGGAGAAATCGCGCTGGTGGACGGAATCTCCGAGGAACAGGCCGTCAAAGAGCTCGAGGGCCTGTTGAAGACCGGCACGCTCAAGCGTAGGGCCTGACTGCCTAGATTCGCGCGACGCGTTCTGCGTGATCCCGGACCGCTGACCACGCCTGCGTGATGCGCGACGGCTTGGCCGCCGGCGATCGCGTCCAGCTCCACATCAACAACGGTAAGAAGAAGGCCGCCTACACCCGGAACGGCCTGGACTGGATCAAGCGCTTTTCCGTGGGTCGGTCGGCCGCTTTTGTCAGGGCCGGGTGAAGTCTGCTTCTGATGCTGTGGACGGCTCCTCCACCGGCACGTGAGTGCCATGGATGTGGGCGCTGTTGAGGCTCCCACGATTCGGAGGAGCTATCCATGCTGACGGTCACGACAATCGGTCTCGACATCGCCAAGCCGGTCTTTCAGGTCCACGGAGTGGATGCCGCCGGTCAGGTGGTCATCCGCCGCCAGTTAAAGCGTCGCCAGGTCCTGGCGTTCTTTGAGAAGCTGCCACGCTGCCTGATTGGCATTGAGGCCTGTGCCTCGTCTCACAATTGGTCCCGCGAACTTCAGGCACTCGGCCACTCGGTGCGATTAATGCCGCCGGCTTACGTGAAGCCTTACGTCAAACGGCAGAAGAACGATATGGCTGACGCAGAGGCGATTTGCGAAGCGGTCACCAGAGCCAACATGCGGTTTGTGCCAACCAAAACGCCTGAGCAGCAGAGCTGCCTGATGCTTCATCGCACACGCCATATGTTCATCCGCCAGCAAACCGCGGTGATTAATTCGATCCGAGCGCACCTCGCCGAGTTCGGCATTGTCGCGCCAGTCGGGCGCAAAGGGGTCACCGAACTGCTCCATGTTGTTGCCGACCCGAACGACAAGCGGGTGCCAGAGGTTGCCCGTGCGTGCCTTGCCGCGCTCGGCGCTCAACTGCTCAGCCTCAAGGAGCAGATTTTGGAGTTCGATCGGATGATCATGGCTTGGCACCGGTCCAACCAGACGAGCAAACGCCTTCATTACATTCCCGGGGTCGGCCCGATGCTGGCAACCGCCCTGGTCGCGAGTGTTGCTGACCCCAGAACTTTCCGATCAGGGCGCAACTTCTCGGCCTGGATTGGGCTCGTTCCCAAACAGCACTCGAGTGGGGGCAAGGAGCGGCTCGGCAGCATCAGCAAACAGGGTGACCGCTATCTGCGCGGCCTGTTCGTGGCTGGAGCACTCGCCGTCATCCGCTACGCCAAGATCCATGGCACGGGGCATCGGCCCTGGCTCACGGCGTTGTTGGCGCGGCGCCCGACCAAGGTCGCCGCTATCGCGCTCGCCAACAAGATTGCGCGGATGGCCTGGGCCATGATGGCCAAGGGTGAACGATACAGGGATCCCGTCGCACTTGCGCGGTAAACGAGATCGCGCCGGACCATCGGCGTGCTGTGAAGGTTGGGAGGACAAACAGCGCGTAATGCAGAGCCGGTCGATCCGGCGATCAGGACAACCCACTTGTGCCATCGCATCGTCGAATGCGAGCTTTTGACCGGGACCTGATCCGCGGAGGGCATTATGGCCAGCGGTCATGAACCGCATCTATAGGCCGAACACATGGCAGTACCGACCAAGCCTGCGACGTGAAGATTTCTCTTGCCAACCTGGAGCCGTCCACACATGGCACATCACGTCACTTAGCGCGGTGCAGCGAGATGTCCGGAGTTGGGGGCAAACCGGAAGTGGTTTGCCCACGGGCCAAAATGACGCGATTGCCGAGTAGGCCCGGGGAATTTCACCCCGAGCCCCTCACAGATCCGGACAGGATACTCTCGCATCATCCGGCTCGTGCCATCGCGCGAAGGCTGCCGCCTTCCACTGAACAAAGGGCTCCTCCCGGCGAACCAGTTGGCCCACATCAGCGGCGATGACCCACCTCCTTCGCTCCAGCCCCATTACAGGACCTTCGTCGCTACTACGAGGCAGTCCGCCCCTCTCCGACGCATCGGTACTTTCGGCCTCGCGGTGGGAGCCGCTTGCACCTTTTCCCTTGGCATCGTCGGCAAGGTTCTCACGTTCCGTACCAGGAGCCTGATCGAGCTTCGCGCTGCCTATACGCCGGATGCCGCTCGGTCGGTATCAGGACATCCTCCGAGCTTGTCCCGCAGGAAGGGTCACCCCGCGGTTTTGACATCGCCTAATCCGATTTCGACGCTTCAGAAGCAGTTCGCTTGCGCTCGCCTCTCTCGATCTTGCCTGCCGGGATCATCGCCCCGACGTTTCCGCGACGCTAACGACCGTGGCTTTTGACCACAGCCGCTCGCGGTGGCTTGGGATCAACGACCTGATCGCCGAACCCGAAGGGCCCTCCTTCATCTCCAGTACAGTTGCGCCTCGCCGTGTGGACCGGCGATGCTCGTGACATAAGACCCATTTCGGAAATCGGAACCGATCCTCCTGTGAGAACGGCACGCATCATTTCTTACTCGCGGGCGGCTAGAGGCTGCTATAGATAGCCAATTGCCCAATACACCTTTTGCGGGTGAATCACATGAGACGGCGCGAATTCATTACGCTGATCGGTGGTTCGACGACATGGCCGTTTGTGGCGAGCGCGCAGCAGTCCGGCAAGGTAAAGCGCGTTGTCGGCGTATTGATGGGGGCTACCGATGACGCCCAGGGACGAGTCCACACAAAGCACTTTGAGCACTCATTGCGAGGATTGGGATGGATCTCGGGCGAAAATATCAGAATCGAATATCGCTGGGCGGCTGGAGACCGAAATCTCGCTCGCTCTCATGCAGCGGAACTAGGTGCCATGAACCCGGACGTGATCCTTGGTGATGGCACGCCGGTAACCTAGCCCTTCGGGATGCAGCTACCACAATTCCCGTCGTATTTGTCCAGGTTTCGGATCCAATAGCAGCGGCCTTGTCTCCAGCTTAGCAAGACCAGGCGGCAACATTACCGGATTTACAAATATTGAGTTCAGCATCGGGGGAAAGTGGATCGACACCATTCGAGAGATCAAACCCGCGGTGAAACGAATATATTTGTGCTCTACAACCCTCAAACGGCACCACATGGTGGGTATGTGAGAGCCATCAATGAAGCTGCGGCGGTCGCTAAGGTAGTGGTTGAAGTAGCTGAAGTAGCTGATCCGACCGGCATCGAGAATTTTGTCAACTCGCTTTCACCGACTGACGACGCGCTTATCGTTTTGCCGGACATCTTCACTTTCACCCATGGCAAATTCATTATTGCCAGAGTGGCAGAGCGCCGCATAGTGACCATCTATCCGTTCCCTTTCTTTGCGGCTTCCGGGGGTTTGATTTCGTACAGTATCGATCAGCATGATTTGTTTGTCCGGTCGGCATCATATGTCGATAGAATCTTAAGAGATGAACGCCCTTCCGCGCTTCCCGTTCAGCTGCCTACAAACTCAGACTTCTTGTGAATCTGAAAAGCGCTGCCGCTCAAGGAATACTGCTCCCGCCGACGTTGCTGGTGCGTGCCGACGAAGTTATTGAATGAGGACGTCGCCAGCCGGCCGGTATCGGCGCAAAGCAACGTGATACTCCGCTGAGGGCTCGTAAGGGCCAGATACCGTCGATCCTACGAGGTCGCCTTTTGGCACATCGCGTCATTTCGCTGCGCCGCAGGATTTGGTCGTTATCGGGGGCGGGTTCAACTGATCGCTGCAACACATTCCGCGAACTTCTCAGCTGGGGTTTGATATAGCAAGGTCTTTCGGGGCCTTTCATTGAGCTGCCTTGCTATCGCACTGAGTTTGGCTTGGCTATGTAGGGACAGATCGGTGCCGCGCGGAAGATATTGGCGGAGCAATCTGTTGGTATTTTCGTTTGAGCTGAGCCGCGCTGCCAGGGAGACCGAGGGTCACAAAAATAGACCTCGACCTCGGTGGCCAATGTCAGGCGCTGGTGATCGGCGAGCTCTTTGCCTCTGTCCCAGGTCAGCGATCGGTAGAGTTCACTGGGCAATCTCTGCGATTGTTTGATCAGCGCCGAGACGACACTTTCAGTATCCTTGTTCGCGACCTTGACCAGCATCACATAGCGCGAATGACGCTCGACAAGCGTTGCGACATAGCTGTTCCTGGACCCGCCGATCAGGTCGCCCTCCCAGTGGCCCGGCACGGCGCGATCTTCAATAGAGGCCGGTCTTTCGCTGATGGACACGGCATTCTTTATCTGGCCGAGCCCGTTTCGTTTCAGGCTGGCGTGCTTGGAACGGCGGATAGTCCGTTTCGCTCTAAGGTGCTCAAGCAGTTCTTTTTCAGCACCCCCCGCGCCTGAATGAACAGGCTGCGATAGATCGTCTCGTGTGACACCTGGTTTTGCAGTTCCCCCGGATAGGTGCGTTTGAGCCAACCAGCAATTTGCTCCGGTGACCATTGCTGCCGCAGCTTGATCGATACTGTCCGGCTCAGAAACGGACGGCAAGCCAGCTTGCAAGGCTTGGGACGGAGCGCCCGATCCCAAGCGGCTTGATCCGACCGGCAAGCCCGCTACCGATCCGATCCACCGTTGCGACTGACTTCATGGCTGATGGTCGATGCAGATCGTCCCAATTGCCGGGCAATCAACCGCAACGAACACTGCGTGCTAAGCCCTCTGGAATTCCTTCCGTTCAAAAAGGCTGAGCGCGCCCCTGGCTCGTCGCCGAGCTGGCGGACGAATGCCGCCGGTTGGCGAGATTACCGAAAAGACCGAAGAGGATTCCCGGTCAAATCGACGTCCGATTGAACTCATCGGCTCGCCAGCCTGCCAGCGATCCCAGATCTCGGACCGCTGAGCCGCCGAGTAATAAATGCGACGTCGCTGTTTCATGCCCCACACCCCATCTTTGCCAAAAGATTAGTGTGGTGCGCTGACCAGTTGAACCCACCGGGCATAGCATTGAGTAGGACACACCGCTCCCCTGTAACTGCAATCCCGGATTTGCTCGCACCAGATGTTCTCAATAGGCGCGGTCGCGCGGTCTCCCGTCGGGGGGGCCCCAAAGTACCTTAGCAATCTCAATGACTGGACCATCCTGATGTTCGCTCACCGCCAAATGGCTCGGAGAATGCCGTGTTAGTACGGATCGAAAAATTAACCGTGCCTCTGCCGGGCAGCGATAGGATCGACCATCTCGCTCGAACCGGGAGGAAGGCTGCCATGTCGTCACCCTTGTGCTCCGCCTGCAATGTCGAGCGAAAGCTTACGGCGGCCGAAGCTTTCGCCAAAGGCCACGATGTCCAATCGTTCGAATGTCCGGTCTGCCAGACTATCTTGAAGTTGGTGGTGCGGCGGGAGGCAACGCCGCTCAAGAAGTTAGCAGGGCGTGTCTAGGCGCTGTCGGCGGCACCGGTATTCGCCCGGATGGAACGTCCTGAGCAGATGCTGCATAGTTGCGGCGTTCATGAAGTTTATATTTGCTTTCGCCCGGTTGCCTCAAACGGCAGCCGGGCTTTTGCATCGGCGACATCCGGCTCCGTCCTTTAATGGATTTGTTACCGCTCGGTGTCAGCGTGCTCCCATTGCAGATGGGTCGCGGTTTGCGACAGCGAATTCCGGAATGCATTAAACCCGGACACGCCCGGATGGCGGTCTCCTTCCATAGGAGAGGCCCACTATGTTGAAGGGCTTCGTTATTGCAGTCTTGGTGCTGCTTGGTGCATCACAGCTTGATCAGTATCTCACCCATGGTCGGTACACCGACGCTGCCATGTCGATGCTGCGACAGATCAGGCACTCGTTTCGCGTTTGAGACATCTGGGCTGATGCCATCTGACCGAGCGGCAGGCTATGGAGCTATGGCAAGGCTTGGTCGCACGGCTTAGCCTCTCTAGCCCTGACATCACAAAGCCATGCGGGCGTTACACCGCATGGCTTTTGTTGGGACTGTCCCCGTCGGCGCGGGAATTCCATCCTCTCGCCAATAAAACGCAGATAGCGTCCGGACATTCCGGACCTTTGCGCCAGCTATGCTGCTAGCGCCTTCGGAACCGCAACCTTTTTACCTTAGGTGAATTAATCTTCGGCTGCGGGCTTCGCAAAACTGCGAGGCGAGCCATGCACCTATCGCCAATTGACGCCTTTCTTGCCGTCGCCACCCTAGGAACCGCACTCCTGATCGAGGTAGCGGCGTTCATCGTCATCGGGTTGATCTGAGAGCGCTGATCGCAGCACCCCTAGCGTCGCCGCCGCGGCGCTTACAAGGCGGTAAGCGCACCCGCCACGCCCAGAGTAAGGTCCAAAGTGATTGCGACCACCGGCTGCACGCACGGTCCCGCCTCGGGCAGTGGGCTGGGGGTGTGGGACCGAACCGTGCCAGGCCGCTCGGGGACGTCGGCCCGATCTGATAACGCGGTGCTGTTAGCTGTCGTTCCTACTGCAACCTAAAGCGCGAGGCTAGATGAGCGGGTACCCAGCCTCTGGCAAGCACCGGAACAGCGCCTTCGTGCCGCTTGGCACATGCTCCGATGAACGTTAGAGCATAGATCGTCGGGTGTATCCGTCTGGGGCAGGCCACGACCCGAGTTGATGTATGGTTCCACACAAATTTGGCAGGCCTGTCGGCGGCCAGACTGACGAACCGGACGACATTGATTAGTCTTTTGCCTGATCAGGAGGTCGCCATGGGACGATTTCATTTTTCATGTCCGCGCAGGTAACGAAATAACACCCGATGACCAAGGAACAGATTTACCGGATCTTTCTGCGGCTAAGCGCGAGGCTCTACTGAGTGCCCGTGAACTTTTGGCCGAAGCAATCAAGAGCGGTAAGCAAACGGTTCCGGAGGTTTTCGTTATCGCGGATGATGAAGGTCGAACGCTCGACATCGTATCGCTCGCAGCGGTTCTGCCTCGGTCGTTGAAGAAGTAAGGACGGCTCAGGTTCTTAGCCGCCGACATGCGCAGAGCGATTGCGACTAAAGATGCCGCGTAGCCGCGACCCTCGATCTCGCGACGAAGCAACTGCGCTGCGGATCGCGCGGCCATCGCCAGCCCTTCTCGCCGGAGACCATCGCAATGCCGTTAACATTCCCTTAACCGATTGGGAGGACCATCGGTCCTGTCCTTTCTGATGGACACTGTGCTGCAACGAAAGCCGCCACCGTTCCGCGCACCCGGTGACGGCTTTTTTGCCGTCCCGACATGAGGGCGGCACGGCAGGCATCGCGACCGGCACACCAGCGTTGGGCATCGCGAGCCGATAGACAGCCAATCGCCTCCCGCATCGACCATCGAAGCAGCGGTCAATCTCACAGGCGAGGCCGGTACCGTTAACTTTTCATTAACCGATGTGGGTGGACCATCGGCCTGTCCCTTCTGGGACACAGGCACTTGCACAGTGCGAAAAGCCGTCACCGCATCCTGACCCCGGGTGACGGCTTTTTGTCGTCATGAGATGGGCGGCATCTCGCCGGGCCAGTGGATTTACTTGGCTGCGCCGGTAGTTGTCGCCGCTGGCGCTGTCGTACCTGTGCGCCGCTCCTCACGTCGCTCGGTGCGCCCTGTGCGACGGTCGTCACGTCGCTCGTGCCGACCTGTACGTCGGTCCTGACGCCGCTCCATGCCAACGGTCTGGGCTTCCGCATCGGACACTGTCAGTACGGTGGGAGCTGCGGCGAGGCCGAACGCAGCCGCAAAACCCACCAGAGAAAGGGCCTTTCGACGAGAGATCATTTCCGACTTGATGATTGCGCTCATGTCAAATCTCCCTGACTGGATGAACATCTGCCAGTTCATCCGCCACGGGTCGGTCTGCATTGATCCACATCAACAGAGGGACCGCTCGCGACAGCGTCACCGACAGGCGGCATACCCCGGGCAGGTCAGCATCGAGGACACAGGAAGGCCGTACAGCGCGCCGGGAGCGCAGGGCGACAGGACACCGGGCAAGCCGCGCCAGCGCACAGCAACCCATTCGCTCGCGCAAGGGCTGCAAAGCCGGCCGCCATATAGCCGCGCTGCCCAGGACCGTTTGATCCATCGCAATACTCCCCCAATAGCGAAGGCACACAGCTCATGTGTGGGACGCCATATCCACTGATGGAGAGAAGCCATGAAAATGACTTTGAGAACGGCGGCAATTGCAACCTCGACCTTCGTGTGTGCGGCGTTGTGGTCGCTCGGCTGGTCTGAGCAAGGCGGCGTATCGCTGTCGATCACGAAGGCTGAGGCACAGCAGACGCGGGTCTATATCAGGTCTGGTTTCGCCGCGAGGGCAGTCTATGTCGACAGCCCTTCTTGGTACGCCGTGAGGGCCTACTACATGAATGGCCCTTGGAGTGGTCGTGGGTACAGCTACACCGGCTGGGCTGACTACGCAGCGCGCCACGGCATTGGCTGCACGCCCGGTGCCGCGATCAAGGGCGGGGACGGCATAATGTATCTCTGCCAGTAGAAATCATTTCCTTCGCAATGTCGGGCCAAGTAGCCGTTTTAGCCATTTGGCCCGACACTTCGGCCGCTCGTCGCCGCAGGCATATTCACGGAACCACCGCCAAGTTACTCCCTTGCCCTCAGCACCAAGTCGCTACCCTATTTGTCTTACATAGCGTCATACCTCTCGGAGAGGCGAAAAAGCTAATCCATCAAAAACCCAACCAATTTTTCGCAGAAACTTTGACCGGACGACCGCTAGGGAGCGCCGGGCGCTCCTTTTCAATATCAGCGGTTGCACGTGGCTATCACCGTGACGGGACGGGCGACGGTCAGGCGTCAGCGTCGAGGCCGCAGGAAGGCCCCACAGGACGCCGGGAGCAGGGCTACGGACACCGGGCAAGGCGGCGCCAGCGCACATCATGTGAAACTAGGGCCTATCGGAGCCCGGGGGTTTACGGCGGGCCTTTCGTTTTTCCAGCAGCGAGCAAGAAAAGCTTTTATTTCCGGCGTTTCCGCCGTTTTCCACAGGCCGAAAAAGCGGCTAGACATCAAGTCGTGTGGTCCTGACGCCCGAAGCTGGCGTCAAGTCGCGCAGAATTATCTGTGCGGCGACGGTGACAAATAAGCTCGATCACCGGGGGAGAGCGCGAAATAAGCCGTAACACCGGAATGCTTCCGCTGAACCTGTATGCTCGTGTGCGTGTTCTTCATGTGCATTTGCACGCGAGACCGCGGGTGCAGCGCGCACCCGGTCTTCCTGCGTCCTCTTCTTTGAGGGCGAAACAAGAAGCAAGCCTCGGGCGCAATACGTCGCGAGATCGCGAAGCCATATTCAGCCGTCATCGTCCGCCACCGGGTCGGCCGAATGGCCGCCCGATGACAGGCTCCGGCGGACAATCCAGCATTGCAGAGACCACAGTGATAGAATCGAGAAGCCGCAGCGTACTGGATCCCCCGCATGCGCGGGGGATGACGACCTCTAGTATATTTCCGCATCATTGCGAGGAGCGACAGCGACGAAGCGATCCATCCTTGCTTCGCGGCGATATGGATTGCTTGGCTTCGCTTGCAATGACGGTGGAACGTCTAAGCCTTCGCCGGCCGCAACATGCGCGTGACGCTACCGAACGCCTTGTCGATGACAGGCCAGAACAACAGCACGATCGCCAGCGTGGTGATCGAGCCGACCAGACCGTTGGACCAGAACACCTTCATGTCGCCGCCGGAGCCGATCATAGACAGGCGGAACGCGTCCTCGGCGCGGTTGCCGAGCACGAGCGCCAGCGTAAAGGGCGCCAGTGGAATGCCGATCTTCTTGAAGACGTAGCCGACGACGCCGAAACCCAGCATCAGCCAGATGTCGAACATCGCGTTCTGGATCGCATAGGCGCCGATCGCACAGGACACCACGATCATCGGCGCGACGGCTGCGAACGGCACCCGCAGGATCGAGGCAAAGATCGGCACCGTCGTCAGTACCAGCACGAGGCCGACGACGTTGCCGAGATACATCGAGGCAATCAGGCCCCAGACGAAATCCTTGTGCTCGACGAACAGCAACGGACCGGGGTTGAGGCCCCACACCATCAAGCCGCCGAGCAGGATCGCGGCGGTGCCGGAGCCGGGAATGCCGAGCGCTAGCATCGGCAGCAGCGCCGCAGTACCGGACGCATGCGCCGCGGTTTCCGGCGCGAATACGCCCTCGATGCGGCCCTTGCCAAAGCTGTCCTGGTCCTTGGAAAAGCGCTTGGCGAGGTTGTAGCCCATGAAGGACGCGGCAATGGCGCCGCCCGGGGTGATGCCGAGCCAGCAGCCGATGAACGAGGAGCGAAACAGCGTCACCCAGTATTTCGGCAGGTCCTTCCAGACCGACAGCACCACGCGCAAGGAGATGCCGGCGGCGTGGCCGCGCAGCGCGAGGCGCTCTTCCATGGTCAGCAGGATTTCGCTGATCCCGAACAGGCCGATGACGGCGACCAGGAAGTTGACGCCGCGCAGGAGTTCCGCCGAACCGAAGGTCATGCGCAACTGGCCGGACACAGTGTCCATGCCGATGCCCGCGAGCAACAGGCCGAGCGACATCGAAATGACAGTCTTGTGCTTGGCTTCGCGGCCGAGTCCGACGAACGAGCAGAAGGTAAGCAGATACACTGCGAAGAATTCCGGCGGTCCGAACCTCAGCGCGAACGACGAGATCATCGGCGCCAGGAACGTGATCAGCATCACCGCGACCAGCGAGCCGATAAACGACGAGGTGAAGGCTGCGGTCAGCGCTTCCGCCGCCCTGCCCTGCTGCGCCATCGGATAACCGTCGAAGGTAGTGGCGACCGACCAGGCCTCACCGGGGATGTTGAACAGGATCGAGGTGATGGCGCCGCCAAACAGCGCGCCCCAATAGATGCAGGACAGCATCACGATCGCCGAGGTCGGATCCATCGTGAATGTCAGCGGCAGCAGGATCGCCACGCCGTTGGGGCCGCCGAGGCCAGGCAGCACACCGACAAAGATGCCGAGCACAAGGCCGAGCATCATCAGCAGCAACGTCTTCCAGGTCAGCAGCACGGCGAAGCCATGCATCAAGAGGCCGAGGGCTTCCATGGCGTGCGTCCCACCGACCTGTTAGCGGCCGAGCGCCGCTTCGAGCGGGCCCTTTGGCATGATGACGTCGAAGGCGATGTCGAAGGTCACGAACATCACAGCGGTAAACACGAAAGCGGTGAGCAGCGATTTCCACAGCGCGATCTTGCCGACCATGCGCATGAAACCGGCGATCAGGAGGAAACTCGCGACATAGAGCCCGAGGAACTGCATGGCGAGGCAGAACAGCACCGTCGGCACGAACACCGCCATTACGCGGCGAAGCTGCGCCCGCGTCACGAAGCTCTCGGAGGCTTCCCTGCGCGACAGGAATGCGGCGACCAGGCCATAGAGGCTGGCGCCACCGAGGATAACAGAGAGATAGAACGGAAAGTAGCCCGACTGGGGGCCGGTCGCTTCCCAGCCGGCTCCTGTACGCCAGTTGTCGTACCCGAGCGTCAGCGCGAGCGCGAGCAGCAGGAGGCAGACGACCACGTCGGCCACGCGAACGCTCGTCACCACAGGCGAGTCAGCTTCGGGCGCGGTCGGATCTTCAACGACGATTTCGATATCGGTGCTGGACATGGAGACGATGACCCCCGATGCGACAGGTATCGGACGGGATACGTGCCGATATCGCTGGCGTCAATGACCCGCGCTGCGCCCCGGGAATGCGCTCGCAAGTGCAGCACGGTCGGGGCGGAGCAGGCCTCGTTCGGTGATCAAGCCCGTCACCAGCCGGGCTGGCGTGACGTCGAAGGCGTAATTGGCCGTCGGCGAACCCTGGGGAACCACGCGCACGGTCTCGACGCGCCCATCGGCGGTACGGCCGGTCATGGTCGCGACCTCGTCGGCGCTGCGCTGCTCGATCGGAATCTGCGTGATACCGTCATCGATACTAAAGTCGATAGTCGGCGACGGCAGCGCAACATAGAACGGCACCCCATTGTCGTGGGCGGCGAGCGCCTTCAGATAGGTGCCGATCTTGTTGCACACATCCCCACTGGCAGTCACCCGGTCGGTGCCGACGATCGCGAGGTCGACCATCCGGTGCTGCATCAGATGGCCGCCGGTGTTATCCGGGATCACCGTATGCGGAACGCCGTGGTGGCCGAGTTCCCACGCGGTGAGCGAAGCACCCTGATTGCGTGGCCGGGTCTCGTCGACCCAGACATGAACCTTCAGGCCGCGATCATGCGCGAGATAAATCGGCGCCGTTGCGGTGCCCCAGTCTACCGTCGCCAGCCAGCCGGCGTTGCAGTGGGTCAGGATATTGACGGGCTGGCCCGGCTTTCTGGTGGCGGCGATCGCCTCGATCAGCGCCAGACCATGCCGGCCGATCTCCTGGTTGATCGCGACGTCTTCGTCGGCGATTTCAATGGCGCGCTGGTAGGCCGCCGAAGCCCGCTCCGGCGACGGCAGCGGCCGAAGCAAACGCTGCATCTCGTCGAGCGCCCATTTCAGGTTGATCGCCGTCGGGCGCGCCGCAAGCAACGTGCCATAGGCGCGATCGAGCGAGCCGTCGGAATCATCGGCCCGCATGGCGAGCGCCATGCCGTAGGCCGCTGTCGCGCCGATCAGCGGCGCGCCGCGTACCAGCATGGAACGGATGGCGTCGGTCGCGTCCGCGGCGCTCGCGATGCGTGCGATCACGAACTCGTGCGGCAACCGGCGCTGATCGATCGCGCCGACCGACCAGCCGTCTGCTTCGAGCCAGATGCTGCGAAAATGCCGGCCATCGACCTTCATGTCCTACGCCCTTCGCCTCGCGCGCCCGCTGGAACACGTCATCACGACCGGAGCACCCTTCCGGCCACCGCGTCGAGCTTCCGCAACAATTCGGGATCGCGCGCCTCCGGCGCCGTGATCAAGGCAGTGTCCAGTACCTTGTCAGAGCCGATCGGACACGGCTCATGCTCGCGCGGGAAATCCCGGGCGAGACGCGCAACAAGCCCCTTGGCCCTCTCGGCATTCGAGTTCAGCACGCGGATGATGTCCTGCACGGTGACCGCGTCGTGATCGGGATGCCAGCAATCGAAATCGGTGACCATGGCCACGCTGGCGTAACATATCTCGGCCTCACGGGCGAGTTTTGCCTCCGGCATGTTGGTCATGCCGATCACCGAATAGCCCTGCGCCTTGTAGGTCAGGCTCTCGGCGAGGCTGGAGAATTGCGGGCCTTCCATGCAGACATAGGCGCCGCCCTGCACCGCGGCGATGCCTTCGGCCTTGGCAGCTGCGGCGAGATGCACGTGCAGTCGCGGCGACACCGGATGGGCCATCGAGACGTGGGCCACGCAGCCCTTGCCGAAAAACGAATTCTCGCGCCTGTAGGTGCGGTCGACGAACTGATCGACGAGCACGAACGTGCCCGGCGGCAGTTCCTCCCTGAACGAACCGCAGGCCGAGAGCGAAACCAGATCGGTGACCCCCGCCCGCTTCAGCACGTCGATATTGGCGCGGTAGTTGATGTCGGAGGGTGAAAGCACATGTCCCTTGCCGTGACGTGGCAAAAACACGACCGGTAGCCCGGCAATCACGCCGCGCGTCAGCGGCGCGGACGGCTCGCCCCAAGGACTCTTGATGGTCTCGTCGCGGACGTTTTCCAGCCCCGGCAGGTCGTAGACGCCGGATCCGCCGATGATGCCAAGCACGGCACTAGTCATGGCTTCTCCCAATCAGGATTTCCGAGAGATGTTCGACTATAATGCGACGCAATAATCAAGCATTGTCCGCGGGCTGCAAGGGACGTTGAAATGCCGACCACGAACGACAGGGAAAAGCGCCAGTCCATCATCGATGCCTGCCTGCGCATGAATGCGCTGGGTATCAACCAGGGAACGTCAGGGAATGTCAGCCTGCGCCACGGCGAGGGCATGCTGGTCACGCCGACGAGCACGCCGTACGAGGCGATGCAGCCTGAGCATATCGTCTATATGCATCTCGATGGCTCGCACGATCCGGCCCAGCGCCCGTCGAGCGAATGGCGGTTTCACCGCGACATCCTCAAGGCCCGCCCGGACGTCCACGCCGTCGTTCACGCCCACCCGCCCTACTCGACCATGCTGGCGATCATGGGCATGGAGATTCCGCCGGTGCATTACATGGTCGCCTGCGCCGGCGGCGATACCATCCGCTGCGCGCCGTATGCGACCTTCGGCACCCAGGAGCTGTCAGAACATGCCGTTCGCGCACTGGAGGGTAGACAGGCCTGCCTGCTGGAACATCACGGCATGATCGCGATCGGGCCATCGCTCTCGAAGGCGATGTGGCTCGCGGTCGAGGTCGAAACGCTGGCGCGGCAATACCATGGCTGCCTGCAGATCGGCACGCCGCCATTGCTGTCAAAGGAAGAAATCGAGAAGGTCCGCGTCCGCATGGCCGGCTACGGCCACGCGGACGAGTGAACATTACGGGGACTTTACTTCGCCACGAAGCCGGCTTCGTTCATCAGCGAGGCGTTGAGCTTGTCATCCTCTTCGAGGAATTTCAGCATATCCTTGCCGGTAAGGAAGATGGGTTTGAGCGCCTGCTTTTCCATGTATTCCTTGTACTCCGGCGTCTGTGTGACCTTCTTGAACAGGTCGACGTAGAACGCCTGCTGTTCCGGCGTCACCTTGCCGGGCAGGAACATCGCGCGCAGCATCAGGTACTGCACGTCGAGCCCCTCCTCCTTGCACGTCGGGATGTCGTTCCACGATTGCGTTTCGGTGACCTTGGTCTTGTAGGAGATGCGCTCCTTGTCGAATACGCAGAGCGCGCGGACCTGACCTGCGCGCCAGACTTCGAGATTTTCGGATGGATTGTTGACGTTGGATTCGGTGTGCTTGCCGACCAGTTGCGTCGCCGCCTCGCCGCCGGACTTGTATGGCAGATAGGAGAATTTCGCGCCGGTCTTCTGCTCCATGAACACGGTCAGCACGTGATCCTCGCGCTTGGAGCCGGTGCCGCCCATCTTGAATGGCGAGCCTGCAGCCGTGGCGGCCGCGATGAATTCCTTCACCGTCTTGGGTCCTTCGGCATTGTCCCACAACACGAACTGATCGAGCGCTACGACCGACACCGGCGTCAGGTCGCGCCAGTTGAAGGAATCTTGGCCGACAGTGGCAGCATGTAGATCAGGGAATAGGCGATCAGAACCTTGTTGGGGTCGCCGTCGCTTGTCTTCATGTACATCAGCGCCTCGGCGCCGGACGCACCGCCCTTGAGCGACACCACCATCGGCTGCTTCATCAGATTGTTCTTCTGGATCGCCGCCTGCATCATGCGCGCCATCTGGTCGGAGGCACCGCCGGCGCCGGCCGCAACCACGATTTCAACCGGCTTGGTCGGCTCCCAGGCGGCAAACGCCGGTGCACTGGCGAGAACGGCCGTCAAGGCGGCCGCGGCTTTCAGGATATGTCCCACGTGTTTCTTCCCTATGTATTTGTTGTATTTAGATAAAATAGAGACGTCCGCCGCTCCATTGTGGGCGCGAACCAACATCAGTTCAAGCTGCGGCGCAACACTCTACCTTTGACTTTCGCATTAGACGCAAATTCCGCAACGGGTAGCAATAGGTAAGGGACACTCGCGTGTCAGCCTAAGCAATGGCAGATAGCTGGTGGCTTTTCGGTTGCGTGCATGCGGCTCCGCCCTTCTAATGCACTTAGAGGCAATCAGGGGGAACAGCCAGATGCGAAGGATTCTGATAGCCGTCGTTATGGGCACGGCGGTGATGCTCGCTGGGTGCGGAAGGGATCCAGGTCCCAAAGGTGAGACCGGCCCGCAAGGACCCGCCGGGCCGCAAGGCGCGCAGGGTTTGCAAGGCGTGCCCGGCCCACAAGGGCAACAGGGTCCTCAAGGGCCACAAGGACCGCAGGGTGCACCTGGCCAAAAAGGCGATCCGGGACCTGCTGGCACTGCTATTAGGTCGGTCCAGGCTGATGGCCAGGTCAGTTGCGACTCAAGTGAAAACCTGGTGTCGGTGTTCTGCCCATCTGGCGGCTCGCCCGACGGACCGAAGTGTGCCTCAGGCCCGGCCGTTGGTCTTTGTCTCAAAAAGCTGTAGCCGCCCGCTGCGGTCCAATCTGACAACAACGTCAGGCAAGGCGGCATGAAAGCGTTCGCGATTGGTTTGATCTTGGTTTGTCTTTCCACCGTCGCGGACGCTGGCGCGTCAATAATTGGCGCAGGCTCTCAATCCTGCACAGCTTGGACCAATCGCAAAAAGAACGCTGTCGTCAAGGGAAGCTTTGAATCCTGGTTGGTCGGATTTATCAGCGGCCTGAACGTCAGCGGCCAAAGGGATATCATTGGTGGCGGCGACTTCGACGCGATCATCGAGTGGATGGATCAACGCTGCCTGACCACACCGTCAGACAGAATAGGTATCGCTGCGCTTGACCTGGGTATGGAGTTGGCAAAAAAGGCTTTCAAGCCATAGTGAGCGATCGTCGACGCCTGTGATGCAACTCCGGCTATTTGCCCTTAAAGTTCGGCGTGCGCTTGTTGAGGAAGGCGTCCATTCCCTCGCGGAAATCCTCGCTCATATAGGCGCGCAGGATCAGGTCTTCGCCCTCATCGCGCGTCAACGTCCGCCGGATGCGCCGCACGGCCTCTTTGGTGACCTCAAGCGTGATCGGAGCATGACCGGCAACGAGCTTTGCCGTTTCGTCGGCGCGGCGCTGCAACGTCGCGACATCAGGCACCACCTCATTGAGCAGCCCGAGCGCCAGCGCCTCCGGGGCCTCGACCAATCGGGCCTTGAAGATCAGGTCCTTGGTCCGCGCCGGGCCTATTAACGAAACAAGCCTGGAGATATTGGACATCGACAGGCAGTTGCCGAGCGTGCGCGCGATCGGAAAACCTATCCGCGTTGCTTCAGTGCCGATGCGAATGTCGCAGCAGGCGGCGATTCCGGCGCCGCCACCGGTGCAGGCGCCGGCAATGGCCGCAATCGTCGGCACCCGGCACGCCTCCAGCGCGCCAAGCACGCGGTCGATGCGGGCCTCATAGTCGAGCGCATCCTGCGCGGTCTTGAAGGCACGGAACTGCGAAATGTCCGTACCCGATGCGAATGCCTTGTCCCCCGCGCCGGTCAGGATCATCGCCTTGATCGAACGGTCGCCGTTGACGGTCTCGCAGATCGCCGCCATCCGCTCGTACATCGCAAAGGTCAACGCGTTGCGCGCCTGCGGGCGATTGAACGTCAGCCGGGCGATACCGTCCTCGACGGAGTAGATCAGGTCTTCAGACGCAGCCACCGGAGCGTTCATCGCAGCTCTTTCTTTTTGTTTTCTTGGTCTTGGTCGAAACCGTCTCAGGCGACGGCGGCCTTCGGCATCGGCACGATATCGCGTCCCTTCAGCACTTCCATCGCCGCCAGCACGCCCCCGCGTCGGTGCGGCACCTTGGCGAGATCTAAACCCATCTCGACGCCCGACAGGGTGCCCATCAACATGAGATCGTTGAAGTGACCGATATGGCCGACCCGGAACACCTTGCCCTTGATCTTGTTCAGGCCGGTACCAAGCGACATGTCGAAGTTTTCCAGCACGACTTTGCGGAAATTATCTGCATCATGCCCTTCCGGCATCACAACGCCGGTCAGAGCGGGCGAATGCGCGCCCTGTTCCTGACATTGCGTTTCCAATTCCCATACCTTGGCGGCCGCACGCGTTGCGGCGCTGTGGCGCTTGTGCCGGGCGAAGACATTCTCCAGCCCCTCTTCCTCGAGCATCTTGACCGCTTCGCGCAATCCGAACAGCAGGTTGGTCGCGGGGGTATAGGGCCAGGTGCCGGCCTTGTTGATCGCGATGACTTCCTGCCAGTCCCAATAGGAGCGCATGGCAGGGTTCGTTTTCGCCACCGCAAGCGCCTTTTCCGACACCGCGTTGAAACCGAGCCCCGGCGGCAGCATCAGGCCCTTCTGCGATCCGGCGACCGACACGTCGATGCCCCAGGCATCGTGCTCGTATTCCAGCGATCCCAGACCGGAAATGGTGTCGACCATCAGCAGGGCGGGATGATTGACGCGGTCGAGAATTTTGCGAACTTCCAGCGGATGGGTGACGCAGCCGGTCGACGTCTCGTTGTGCACGATCATGACCGCCTTGATCTTGTGCTGGCGATCAGCCGCAAGCCGAGCCTCGATCTGCTCGAGGTCGGCGCCGTGGCGCCAATCGCCGGGCAGGAAATCGACGTCGAGCTTGAATTTTTTCGGCGATGCCGAGCCACAGCACGGCGAATTGCCCGGTTTCCGCCATCAGCACCTTGTTACCGGGCTGCAGCGTGTTGACGATCGCCGCCTCCCAACCACCGGTGCCGGACGACGGATAGATGATCACCGGCTGCTTGGTGCGAAACACCCGCTGCATGCCTGCAAGCACCGCGTGCCCGACCTCGGCAAATTCGGGACCCCGGTGGTCAATGGTCGGCATGTCCATGGCGCGCAGCACCCGGTCCGGCACGTTGGTCGGTCCCGGAATCTGCAGAAAATGCCTTCCAGTATGCACGGTCATGGACGTCCTTCCCGGTATTGCCTTGGTTTCGCGACGGTCGAATATCACTATTTGGCGGGCTTGTCCCCCGCCGGGAGGGCTCCGTCAATGGATCTCGCTCGTCGCGGTGTCAATATTCACGCGATCGACATAGGTGATGAAATACATCGCGCGCAGCATCGCCGGCACGACATGGGTGAACTTGAATCGGAGCCTCAAGTTCAGTCTCCCCGCGCGCTCGCGGAGGAGGAGCGGCTAGCTACCGACGACCTTGAGATGCGGCGAGGAATTGCTTGGCGTGCGCTGCTCCAGGAGCTTCATCGCGGCATCGACGCCGCCGGCCCGATACGGAACGCCGGCGATCGACAATCCCATCTCCACACCCGTTAGCGCGGCGAGCAAGGTGAGCTCATTGCATTCGCCGAGATGACCGATGCGGAACACCTTGCCGGCCACCTTCGACAATCCGGACCCGAGCGACATGTTGTAGTTGTCAAGCACCACCTTGCGGAACTGATCGGCGTCGTGCCCCGGCGGCATCAGCACGGCGGTGAGCACCGGAGAAAAGTCCTTTGGCTCCTGGCAGAGCACCTCGAGACCCCAGTGATTGACAGCGGCGCGTGTAGCCGCAGCGAGCCGCTGATGGCGCGCGAAAACGTTGTCGAGCCCCTCTCCGAGCAGCATTGCGATCGCTTCACGCAAGCCGTAAAGTAGGTTCGTCGCCGGCGTATAGGGAAAGAAACCGTTCGCATTCGGCTTCAGCATCTCTTCCCAATCCCAGTACGACCGAGGCATCCGGTTGGTTTTCGCCGCGGCACGGGCCTTGTCCGAGATCGCGTTGAAACCGAGACCCGGCGGCAACATGAATCCCTTTTGCGAGCAACTGACGCTGACGTCGACCTTCCATTCGTCGTGTCGATAGTCGACCGATCCGAGCGAGGAGATGGTGTCGACCATCAGCAGCGCTGGATGGTCGATCCGGTCCATCGCCGCGCGAATCTCGCCGATCCGGCTGGTTGCGCCGGTTGAGGTTTCGTTGTGAACGACCATCACCGCCTTGATCGCATGCGAGGTGTCCTGCGCAAGCCTGGCTTCGACCGCGACCGGGTCGGCGCCGCGACGCCAATCACCGGGAATGAAATCGACATCGATCCCCCAACGCGCGGCCATCTGGCGCCATAGGGTCGCGAAGTGGCCGGTCTCCACCATCAACACCTTGTCGCCCGGCGACAGCGTGTTGACGATGGCAGCCTCCCACGCGCCCGTGCCCGATGACGGAAAGATCACAACAGGCCCCGAGGTCTGGAATACCTTCCGGCACCCTTCCAAAACGACTCGTCCGAGCTCGGCGAACTCCGCGCTGCGATGATCGATCACCGGCATGTCCATCGCCCGAAGAATGCGGTCGGGGACCGGGCTCGGCCCCGGAATTTGCAGAAAATGCCGACCCTGTTGCATGAATGACCTCCACCGCTCCAAATCGCGTCAACTTAATTTTGCATTCATTTTCTGGATGTGCAATCCTAATTCTAAATTCAAACGCCACCGTCGACGCCGACAACTGCACAAACTATTGTCACGCCTATGAAATCCACGATTCCCGAATCCGGGGTGCCGCTTGCCAAAACCGCCGATAACGGCGGCGCCGCGCGTCCTGAAGCTTCGCTTCACGGAGAAATCCTGTTGCGGCTTCGCGACTACGTGGTCGAAGGCAACATTCCAGGCGGCGGGCGCGTTCCCGAACGCCAGCTCTGCGAGATGCTTGGAATTTCCCGCACCCCCCTTCGGGAGGCGCTCAAGGTGCTGGCCGCGGAAGGCCTGATCGAACTGCTGCCGAACCGCGGCGCGCGGGTGCGCCAACTTAGCGAGCGCGACCTGGAAGAGCTGTTCGACCTCATCGGGGGCATGGAAAGCCTCGCCGGGCGACTCGCCTGCGAGACCATCACCGACGAGGAAATCGCTGAAATCGAGCGGCTGCACTACGAAATGTACGGCTATTACCTCCACCGGGACATGCACAATTATTTTCGGATCAACCAGCGTATCCATGAGAGCATCGTCGCGGCATCGCGCAACGAGACCTTGCGCGCCGCCTATGCGAACTTTGCCGGCCGGATCCGCCGCGTTCGCTACTCAGCCAATTTCGCGCGCAAGCAGCAGCGCTGGAGCGAGGCGATGCGCGAGCACGAGGCAATCCTGGATGCGCTACGCCGCCGGGCCGGCAGCGAGCTGAGCGACATCTTGTTCCATCACCTGCGAAACAAACGGACCGCGGCGGTCGAGCATCTGAACGACGCGAACGAGCGCCCGGCCGCCGATGCCGTGGACGACTGAATTCCTGTCCGATATGAATTCATAATTCGCGCTACTCGAAAACAAACTGAATGTATTTCCTCAGGAGGATACCAAAACGGCCCTTCTGGATTAACGTGGAGCTGGGATGAAGAACGCGTCACCGCTTGAGCGCCGATTGCGAGCGAATATTACCGGCGACGTCCTGTTCGACCGGTTTAGCCGCGGCCGTTATGCGACCGACGCCTCGTTTTACCAGATCCTGCCTCTGGGCGTGGTGGTTCCCCGGACCATGGACGAGGCGCTGCGGGCACTCGCTATCGCAAAGAACGAAGGTCTAGTCGTCACCCCGCGCGGCGGCGGCACCTCGCAATGCGGCCAGACCGTCAACAAGGGAATTGTCGTCGACTTTTCCAGGCATCTGAACCGCATCCTCTCGCTCGATGTAGCGAACCGAATTTGCGTGGTCGAACCCGGCATCGTGCTCGATGATCTCAACCGCCAGCTCCGGAAGCACGGGCTTTGGTTTCCGGTTGATGTCTCGACTGCGTCGCGTGCCACGATCGGCGGCATGGCTGGCAACAATTCCTGCGGCGGCCGTTCGCTGCGGTACGGCACCATGCGCGACAACACGCTGTCGATGGATGCCGCGCTGGCCGACGGCACGCTGCTGCATTTCGGCGAGGTGCCGCGGGATCTCGCGCGGGTGAATTCGCCCCAAAGCGGGCTGGCACTATTCCGCGACATGCTCGATCTCGGCGAGCGCGAGGCCGCCGAGATATCGGAGCGGTTTCCGAAAGTGCAGCGCCGCGTCGGCGGATACAATCTCGATGCACTGGTGCCGCGCAATGCGCCCAACAACATGGCGCATCTTCTGGTCGGCTCCGAAGGCACACTGGCCTTCACCACGCAGGTCGAACTCAAGCTATGGCCTGTCATCCGCAACAAGGTGCTCGGCGTCTGCCATTTCGGAAGCTTCTATGAGGCGATGGATGCGGCCCAGCATCTGGTGAAGCTGCGGCCCATCGCAGTGGAATTGGTCGACCGCACCATGATAGCGCTCGGCCGCGATATCGCGATGTTCCAGCCGATCATCGGAACGGCGGTGCGCGGCGATCCCGATGCGGTGCTGATCGTCGAATTCGCCGAGGAAGACCAAGGCGAAAACCTGCAACGCCTGAAACAGCTCGGCGAGCTGATGGTCGATCTCGGCTTCAGCTGGGACAAGCCGCAACGCAAATGGGGCGGCGTGGTCGAGATTACCGAACCGGCCTTGCAGACCGGTATCGCCGATTTCCGCGCCGCCGGCCTCAACGTGATGATGTCGATGAAGCAAGAGGGCAAGCCGGTATCCTTCGTCGAGGATTGCGCGGTGCCACTCCCCCACCTCGCCGACTACACCGAACGGCTGAACGCCATCTTCGCCAAGCATGGCACCCGCGGCACCATGTATGCGCACGCCTCCGAGGGGTGCCTGCATGTGCGCCCCGTCCTCAACCTGAAGCTCGAAAAAGACGTCAAGGCGATGCGCGCCATTGCCGAAGAGACGTTCGAGATGGTGCGCGAATACAAGGGGTCGCACTCCGGCGAGCATGGCGACGGACTGGTTCGCTCCGAATTCCACGAAGCAATGTTCGGCCCCCGCATCGTTGCCGATTTCCGGGAGGTCAAGCAGCGCTTCGACCCGGACAATTTGCTCAATCCCGGCAAGATCGTCGATCCGCCAAAAATGGACGACCGCTCGCTGTTTCGCTATCCGCCGGGCTATCGCGTCGCCGAGTTCAAGACTGCGCTCGATTGGTCGGCTTATCCCGGCGCTGGCGGCGGCTTTCAGGGCGCGGTCGAGATGTGCAACAACAACGGCGCCTGCCGGAAACTGGAAGGCGGCGTAGTGTGCCCGTCCTACCGCGCGACCCGCAACGAGAAGGACGTCACGCGAGGCCGCGCCAATACGCTGCGGCTGGCGATTTCGGGCCAGCTCGGGCCCGACGCGCTGGCCTCCGACGAGATGATGGAGACGCTCAAACTCTGCGTGTCCTGCAAGGCCTGCCGCCATGAATGCCCGACCGGCGTCGACATGGCCAAGATGAAAATCGAGGTGCTAGCTGCGCGTGCGGCCAAATGCGGCCTTTCCCTGCGTGACCGGCTGGTCGGCTATCTGCCGCATTATGCGGATCTCGCGTCCCGCTTCGCCCCGCTCGCCAACTGGCGCAACAATAGTCCGCTGCTGCGGAAGCTGTTCGAGAAATTTGCCGGCATCAGCGCGAACCGCGCCCTGCCCGCATTCCGCCGCGATGTGTTCAGGCCCCATGGCGAGGCCTTCGGCCCGGCGGACGGCCGCGAAGTGGTGCTGTTCGCCGACACGTTCAATCGTGCCTATGAGCGGGAAAATCTCGACGCCGCGCTGCGCGTGCTTGTCGAAGGCGGATACCAGGTCCACGTTCCAAAACCTGCGGATCGCACCCGCCCGCTGTGTTGCGGGCGGACGTTCCTTTCGGCGGGCCTGGTCGATCAGGCGCGCAATGAATTAGACCGGCTGGTCACAACTTACGCGCCATTCGCGGCACGCGGCGTGCCAATCATTGGACTGGAGCCGAGCTGCCTGCTGACGCTGCGCGACGAATTGCTCTCGCTGCGCTCCGACAACGAGGCCAGGAGCATCAGCGCGCACGCATTGCTGTTCGAGGAGTTTCTGGTTCGGGAGGCGGAAGCTGGTCGCCTGAAACTGCCGCTTGGCGCCATGCCGACGAAAGCGCTGGTTCACGGCCACTGTCACCAAAAATCATTCGGCGCGCTCAAGCCCGTCGAAAAGGCGCTTCGCCTCATTCCCGACCTGAACGTGGAAATCATCGAGTCCAGTTGCTGCGGCATGGCCGGCGCGTTCGGCTATGACGCCGACACCTACCAGGCCTCGATGGAAATGGCCGAGCTGTCGCTACTGCCGGCGGTACGCCGGGCCGACACCACTACGCTGATCGTCGCCGATGGTACTTCTTGCCGGCATCAAATCAAAGATGGCACAAACCGTGCCGTCCTTCACGTCGCGCGCGTACTGGCGATGAGCCTCGACTGCGCAACAACAAATTCACACCCATCCCCTGCTACAAAGGAAACAGTACATGACTGACCTCACCCTCGACGTCGCCCGCAAGATTCTCGATGCCGCGCTTGCCAAGGGCGTCGAGAAGAAACTGAAGCCGCTTGTCATCACCATTCTGGACGCCCGCGGCTGCGTGAAAGTCGCAGCGGCGCAGGATGGCACCAGCCTGATGCGGGCCGAGATCGCGCACGGCAAGGCCTATGGCGCGCTCGCCATGGGGATGGGATCGCGAGCGCTGTTCCAGCGCGCGCAGGAACAAGCCTATTTCATCGGCGCGGTGAATGCGCTGGCACAGGGCCGCATGGTGCCGGTGCCTGGCGGCGTGCTGATCATGGACGGCACCACGTTGCTTGGCGCGGTCGGCGTCAGCGGCGACACGTCTGACAACGACGAGGCTTGCGCGGTCGCCGGTATCGAAACCGCCGGACTGAAGGCGAATGCGGGGTAACGGAACTGATCTTGGCTGACAGCCTGACGCGTGATGGCCAGAACCAGGCAGACAATGACTTTTAGACCCACCAGCAGACGCTCAAAATATCAACCAATGCGGCACGATCTTCTCCAAGGTCGCTCCCTGCTTTGTGCTTCAAGGCAATGAAATGAAGAAGCCGGCGATTTTCTTTGATCGAGACGGAGTACTCAATGAGGATAACGGCTATGTTTTCGAGATTAGCCAGCTGAAATGGATAGACGGCGCGCGCGAAGCGGTAAAAGTCGCCAATCGTGCCGGCTACTTTGTATTTGTGGTTACCAACCAGTCAGGAGTAGCCAGAGGCTTCTACGAGGAAACTCACGTAGAAGCATTGCATAGGTGGATGCAAGACGATCTAGCTAAAATCGGTGCGCACATAGACGCGTTCGAATACTGCCCTTACCATCCTGAGGCGGTTATAGAGCGGTACCGTCAAGTAAGCTCGCGACGCAAGCCTGCACCAGGAATGATCAATGATCTCTTGGAACGCTTTCCGGTGGATGTCGGTCGCAGCATTCTCATAGGAGACAAGCCTACTGATCTGGAAGCAGCACAGGCCGCTGGGATAAACGGGTATTTGTTTCCGGGCCATGATCTAGTGCATTTTCTGAGATCAATACTAACCCTGAACGAGAATTTGCACTCGCCGTAACATCGACTGGGGTCGATGGATGCTGCACCAGCCAAGCGAACGCTGGCGGCCTGCCACTAAACCCGGCGATACCGTGCCTTTGGGTGCTCAAAGAAACGGCCCCGGTGGGGCTGGTGCTCCGGGGCCGTCCCCTCTCGTTAGCGCCCATCCGAGCGCTATTCTTCATACCAGCAAAAGCCAGCAAGCTCGATGTGACACGGTGCCGGTGTCCTAATCTGCCGGCCCGGTGTCCTAATGAAGAGAGCACCGCCTATCGCACCGGTTAAATCCGCAAGCTAAAGGTGGCCCGACGCACGACGGTTCCGGACGACAAGCGTCGGCCACGCCACCCCGGGTCACTCCCCTAAATGGCCTATTCAGGCTGGTCTGATTCTTGGCGGACTTGGGCGAGCGCTAGCCTAGCCGGCGCTGTGCGGCCTGTTGAGAAGTAATCGCGGTTGCTCAACGCCAGCATGCGGTGATCATCGGGTCCCGGGTTGCGAAGGCTGTGGGTACTAACTGCAAATTGGCGGCATCGGGTAGCTCACCTGATGCCCTCTGGATGCCCCGACCACCATTTCTGTAACTGACCTATAACAGTCGGACTGGGAGGAACCCTCTTTATGAAGGGATTTTCTCCGTGTTTGTCCGCGAGGAGGCTGGAGATTATGGCGGGGGCAGAAAAGCCAATAGCCAGGGCGTCAATTACGCGAGACGCGGTGAGCCAATATGCCACCGCTCCGCCTATGCACATAAGCAAGCCCAAACTCGCCCAAAAGAACCACCTACCTAAATAGGCAGGCATTGGCTCATGCCTGCTTTCTATGACTCTAAGAATGTCCGGTACCGCGCCGCCAGCGCACCCAAACAGTACTGTTTCGACCGCACCCATGTCGCGCCTCCTAGACTGCAAAAAATTACCCTACAGCTCGGCCCAACAAAATAAACCGTGCAGACGGCGAGGAGTGCGGCTACTGCCACTTTTCCGAAAAATGCGCCGGTGAATGCTTCCCAGAAAGTGCGCCCAATCTTGAAATTCTAGTATGGTCGAAACTCAAATCAGGCCATTCCCATTTTCAAACTAGCCCCAGTGAGGCGCCGCGGCGAGGTCGTCCAAAAATTGTAACCTGCTTAGAAGCAGGGCGGAGCGTCTGGACGAATCGTTGCCCTCCGAAGGCAAAGGTCACACGTTCGAATCGCGTCGGGTGCGCCAATTGCTAAGCGGTTATACCGACTCAGCTTTTCGCTTGGCGCTCGCGCTTCCAGATATCCCGAAGAACCCAATCCGTCACAGCCCTGTCACAGCTGGACGGAAAAACCATGCCAACCATCCGAAAGAGAGGCCAGACGTGGCAAGCGCAGGTGCGCCGCGCCGGCTATCCCGCCTTGTCCAAGTCATTTTCGACGCGAGCCGACGCCGTCGCCTGGGCGCGAGAGAAAGAGCGATCAATCGACCGGGCAGAACTTCCCACCGACATCAAGGAGCTGAAGCGGCTGACCGTCGCTGACCTGCTCGAGCGATACGAGCAGGAGATCACGCCAAGGAAACGCGGGGCCGTCTTTGAGCGGTCGCGTATTCGCCAGCTATTGGCTCACCGGATGTCCCAGACAAGCTTGAGCAATCTGTCGGGTGCAACGGTTAGCCAGTATCGCGACGACCGGCTCAAGGTGGTCAAGCCGCCGTCAGTGCGGCGCGAACTGATCGTCCTTCGTCATGCATTCGAGGTCGCCAGACGCGAGTGGGGCCTTCCGATCAGGGAGAGCGTCGGTGAGTTAGCAAACTGTGCCTTGGTATTGTTGCTGGCCTGAAGAACCAGCTCCTCGG
Source organism: Bradyrhizobium sp. TZ2 (assembly GCA_043099345.1). Classification (GTDB taxonomy): domain Bacteria; phylum Pseudomonadota; class Alphaproteobacteria; order Rhizobiales; family Xanthobacteraceae; genus Bradyrhizobium. The sequence continues at coordinate 7,049,153 of CP170752.1, forward strand.
ACTCCAGCAGCTTGACCGTCATCAGAGAGCGTGTTGCCCGCGACAATGTTAGCGACATCCTGACCCTTGATCAGCATGTCCGCCTTACAGATCGCATAGCTCTCATCGTTCAGCTCCTGCCCGAACATGGTGAGCCGCGCTTGCGGGTTTAGCGCGGCGAGATGTTCACCTGCGACTGACAGCATCCCGCCAGTCCCTGCGGTCGGGTCATATATGGTACGGACAACACCGGGCTTCGACAGAACGTCGTCGTCCTCAACGAACAGCAGATTGACCATCAAACGGATAACTTCGCGCGGCGTGAAGTGCTCACCGGCAGTCTCATTCGACAACTCCGCGAACTTGCGGATCAGCTCCTCGAACGCCAGCCCCATCTCATGGTTGTCAACGGTCTGGGGATGCAGGTCGATACCTGCGAACTTCTCGGTGACGAGATAGAGCAGCCCGCACTTTGCCAGCTTGTCGATCTGGGCCGAGAAGCTGAACCGTTCGAAGATGTCGCGCACCGCAGGCGAGAACGCCTGGATGAAGGCATAGAGGTTCTGGCTGATGTGGTCCTGATCACCTATCAGCTTGCGCAGATCGAGGTCGGACGTGTTGTAGAAGCTCTGGCCCGATGCTCGCATCAGAAAGGGGTCCGGGTTCAAGCCCGCCTTCTTCTTCGCCGCGAACTCGGCAAGCACCTTCGCCTTGGTTGGCTCAAGGACGCAGTCCAACCGCCGCAGGACGGTGAACGGCAGGATCACCTTGCCATAGTCAGATTGCTTGTAGTCGCCCCGCAGCAGATCGGCCACGGACCAGATGAAGGCAGACAGATTTTGATAGTTCACGATGGAAGGCCCGGAGTTCCCCTGACGAATCATCAATCTGCCAATGGCGACGCAGCGGGACAACCCCGACTTGCGGCCTTTCCAATTAAAAGCCGCGGCATGCTGCACTCTGCTGGAAGTTAACCTTGGCCAGCACTTGCTTCCGCGATCCGGAGTGTTTCATGGCTGAGGCTATTCGTGCTGAAGTATGCCGCCCAAAACTACAGCAAAAATCTGAGCGGGCAGCATCCATTCTGGTTGGCCCGATTTCCCCCTTGGCCCCCACCCGATGCCTCTCAAAGCCAATCCACCGGTGCGCCAGAGCCGTGACCGCTGCGGAACCTGAGGCCATCGCTCGGCTTCCTGCCATCGCTCGGATTCCTGTATGGCTTCGGCTTAGGCTTTGAGCGCCTACTCAGGCTGGTCACGCCAGCCACCGAAAAACGAACAGTTACTACGATGCGCCGCCCCAACGCGGAGATGCGTAGCCGCGAACACCTCACCGAAAGCGAGGTGGACAAGCTCGTCCAGGCGGCAAAGCGCAATCGCTGGGGCCACCGCGACAGCACCATGATTCTTGTGGCGTGGCGGCATGGCTTGCGGGTGTCGGAGCTGGTGGACCTGCGATGGGATCAGATCGACTTTGGTACCGCCACCCTGCACGTCCGCAGGGTCAAGCAGGGCACACCCAGCACCCACCCGATCATGGGTGATGAGTTGCGGGCCTTGCGTCGGTTGCAGCGAGAGCAGGAGCCGAAGTCACCGTTCGTGTTCACCAGTGAGCGGGCTGGTCCGTTTACCACGGCTGGCTTCGCAAGGATGATGGAGCGGGCTGGCGTCGAGGCCGGACTACCGTTCAAGGTCCACCCGCACATGCTGCGTCATGCTTGCGGGTTCGCGTTGGCCAACAAGGGACACGACACGCGAGCCTTGCAGGCCTATCTCGGCCACAAGAACATCCAACACACCGTGAGGTACACGGAGTTGTCGCCGACGCGGTTCAAGGATTTCTGGAGGGGCTGAGGCGACCTTACTGCTTTGGGATCGGCTTTGGTGGTCTGACCTTGATGGCCTTTTCAATTGCTGCACAGGCAAGGGCAATAGCCATCGGTCGGCTGTTCGCCATTCCGGTCTTGGCTCGCTTTCCTCTGATCAGAACTGTCCAGGCCCATCCAGTGGGATTGGCTGTGCGGACCACAGTGTATTCGACACCCTTATGTTCCATGAGGGGCAACGAACCATCGCGGGGTCCGGTTGCCGTCTGATACCCCACTTAAGCCACTGCAAATCTCCGGGATTTCGGGAACAAGTGGCAATGTTCTTGAGTTATGTCGGCGTCTGGAGGAGACGACCAGACACATGCGAAGACGGCCTCAGTGCGTCCCCCCGAGTGCGCTAGGGGCCGTTTTTAAATGGCGGACTGCCGTTGAACTGGGAATGCCGGTTTAGAACCCTATACCGCGAGCCAGCCATGCAGATGCAGACACCTTGAACGAGCCATCGACGATATCGATGAGCGAACTGCAACGCAGCCAATCAACGCCCTGCTGATGCTATCTCGAGCAAGACTGCGCGGATGGCAGTCGTTTCGTCATGGTAAGAAGGCGAACGTCAAGTTGATGGAAATCCTCTACAAGAAGTGATGAGTGGGATGAAGGGACCACACCACCAAGGCAACCTATCCCTTCTTCCCGTTCTCTAGCATCGCTCGTTCGACCTCAGACGCCAGAATCGTCAGATGTGCCGCCAGCCGGTCGAATAACTGCCGCTTCTTCGGATCGGTCGCCAAGTTTCGGATTAGTTCGCACTCGGCAGCTTCCCTGCGGAGTTTTTCTAACTGAGCCAACATGTCCTGCATCGCCCAACCCCATTATTGCTTGTTTTTCCCGATCAAAGCAGCAGCGGCCACTAGTGGCAATACGCTATCTGCGCGAAGACGCGAGCAGCAGCCGGGATCAGCGTCAAGAAGCGGATGGAAGTGATGGCCGCGTTTCGGCGACACAAAACGCGATTCGGCAGCCGCACACAAAAAATCGGCAAACTTTCGAGAGGCCAATCATACCTTAGTGACCCGCGCATCCTCCCGGTGGGTGCCCTGGCTCGTTCGACCATTGGCTTCACGCTCGCGGTCGCTGACCTTGCCCGTGTTGTGGCCCAGCATGCGCAGCGCGAGGTGCCCATTTTTGAAACCGAGGCGACCTCGCTCTAGTCATCCCAGATGCGTTCGCCGCAGCCGCATTTGTAGAGGCGCATGGTCTTACCGCTCCTCGGGTCTACGAACATATGCGTCAGGTGCAAAAAGGCTGCGCAAGCTGGGCAGCGTGGGCGATTGTCTTGAGTTTGCTGCTTGGGCAACGCGTCTTCTTCGTTCACCCAAACCTCCGTGACGCTGTTTCAAGTTGCGAACAGCACACTTGTTCCGCTTCACGGGAACGGCTGGAACAAAATCATTTCTGATCACACGGGTATACCCTGACGAGTCATGTGATCTGAGGTGAAATACTGCTCACAAGGGTTGACATCGGTTCAGTGAGCACGCCCTCTGTGAGCACGATCTTTGTGATCACACATCAGGGGGCATTCGACCATGACCACGATCTTCTACGCTCGCGTCTCGACCACCGATCAGACCATTGAGCATCAGGCCATCCAGGCGAGAGCCGAGGGCTTCGACATTGACGAGATTGTTTCGGACGATGGCGTCAGTGGCGTCAGCACCAAGCTGGCCGAGCGTCCGCAGGGCAGGCGGCTGTTCGACAAGCTACGAAAGGGCGACACCCTCGTCGTTCGCTGGGTTGACCGGCTGGGTCGCAACTACATCGATGTGGTGGATACCATCAGGGAGTTTATGCGCCGGGGTGTCGTCATCAAGACGGTCATCAACAAGATGGTCTTTGACGGAGCCACGACTGACCCGATGCAGATGGCCGTGAGGGATGCGCTGATAGGTTTCATGGCTGCGACGGCGCAAGCGCAGGCGGAAGCCACCAAGGATGCGCAGAAGGCGGGGATTGACCTTGCCAAGGCCAGCAAGCCCGCAGCGTACCGAGGACGCAAGCCCACATTCACCCGTGAGCAGTTCAAGACCGTGCTGACCCTTGAGGGTCAAGGCGCGATGAATACCAGCCAGATTGCCAAGACCGTGGGGCTAGATCGGATGGCAGTGGCCCGGATCAGGCAGAACCCGGCTGATGCTGAACGGCAGCTTGCGACGTGGGGGATGTGAGAGGCCCGCCTTGGCTGTCATCGGGTCGAACCACAGAAATAGTTCTAGCCGATGACAGTAAGACGCCAAGGCGCAGGCCTTACTTGGACTTGGTATTGCTTCCCTGCGGGTTCTTGCAATTCGAGGCACTGCAGTTCTTGACGTCTCTCGCCAATTCACCGCCGCCTTTGGCGCAGGTGCCAATATTACACCTACCACCTGTACCGCTGTGTCCCGAAGGAGTTCCCCGGAACTGCGCTTGTGCGGTCTCTGCTAGACTAAACATAAAAAAAACTACGACGGTCACAGTGGTGGATAGCTTCAACATTCACGCCTCCCGCTCCTACTGAGATGATCATATTATTGGGTTCTGCGGCCTTCCATCAATGCGTTGCAAAGAATACAGGTGGCTGTGTCGTCATCCAGATCGCTATAGCAAATTAGGATACTAACAGGCGGGGGTCGCCCAGACCAGATGTTAGTTCCTGCTTTCTCCGCTGCCGCCATTTGACGACGGCAGTCAGCAACCCTCCCGTAGTCCAACGGAGTTCTCGACGGCACTGAACGGCTGTAGGCTTTGTTCAGCCAGCGCGGCTGATGAGCCATTCGGGTGGGTGAACCCGGTGTGGCATGGCCCGACGTGTGTCGTCACCAACGTCATGCGTCGGGCCACCTTTCAGTGTCGCAACCTATCCTTTTTTCCCGCTGGCACCGTCACCGAAACAAGTCCGCCCCTTCCTCAACAGCACACATCGCCAGACTGAACGGGCATGTCAGCTAGTGCCAAACTCGGACTATGACGGCTCTTAGCCTACTCGGGTGTGCAGGCCCCCATCGACCGGGATTACCGCGCCTGTGAGGTAGGAAGCTTCGTCAGAAGCAAGAAATACTGCGACTTTCGCCGTTTCCCACGCCGTACCCATCCGGCCCATCGGGACCTGTGCATCTCGCTGCTTGCGCAAGGTATCACGCGGCGTTCCTGTCACCTTGTGGTAACCTTCAATTGCCATTGGAGTGTCAATAAAGCCAAGCATGAGCACGTTGCAGCGGATGTTGTGTCGCGCATTTTCAAATGCCAGCCATCGCACGAACTCGTGCAATGCAGCCTTCGATGTTTTGTAGGCAATCAGCGGATATGAACCGATAGCAGCGACGCTGCTAACGTGGGTAATACTACCGGATCGCTGGGACCGCATGATCGGAAGTACGTGCTTGCTGATCAGCATGGCTCCATCGAGATTGACATTGAAGACGTTGTCCCAAGCGCTCCTCTCGATCTTGATCGTATCACCCTCGGCGCTCCCGATACCGACATTGTTGTGAAGGATATCGATCCGACCGAACTTGGACATCGCGGTGCTAACAAGAGCCTCGCAATCACCCTCTTTGCTTAGATCGGCAATTACGCATTCAGCGTCGTATCCTTCCTTGCGTAAGAGTTCACGGGTACCCTCCAGGGAGGCCATACTCCGATTTGCCAGCACCAGCTTTGCGCCCTCCCGGGCAAAGAGAACTGCTACTGCCCGACCATTGCCGATGCTCTCGCCCTGCGTCTGCCCCGCGCCTGTGACGACAGCAACCTTCCCTTCTAATCGCATGATCGGCCCCCGTGGACACCCAAGATATCCCAGAACCCTATTTCAGTGCTGACTGTTTTGCTAGATGACCACCGAGGGAAGTGATCGACCCTTGGACCTCGCCTCGCTTCATGTCTGCTATCTCACTGCGGCGAATCAATCGCTCACCATACAATCGTCGGAAGACAGGGCGTCGCTAATGTCGCGTTGACGGTGCTTCGAGGACTTGGCTCACGTCAGGCTCCTCAAGCCCATCAGCACGGACGCACTCGCAAGGCATACCGGCACCGCACTGGCACCCGACATCCTCGCTCCATGCCCGCTGGGGATGATTTTCGCATACCCATCCCAGTCCGAAGCAGACAGGACAATCAGGTCTTATCATTCCGCGAAAGGTTTTTGAACGAACTGGCACGTAGTAAGCCCTCGGTCGTTACATCCCGGTATTCAACGTCGGCGTAGAACTTCGGCTCAACCCATGTCGCCTTTGGTTTCCTGATGTGTTTGGTCAGCTTTGACTTTGGGCTATCGGGCAGCTCAGTCGGCAACCGCCGATCGGCAAATTCCTCGATCAGCGCCTCTTTGCCCGCATGATCGTCCTCGACGTCAGTATCGGTCCTTAGTCTCCGCGCGAGGCTAAGCGCGGGACGTCGGGCAGCCCACCGCACGGCCAAATACAACATGCGATCGAAGTCTTCGCCGAGTTGTTCCCGGCGCTGAGAAGCGCGGGTCAACGTCCGGCTTGTCGTGCTGTAATGGAAAGAAAGCGTGCTAACCGCCACAAGGCAGCGGGCCAAGGAGTCGTTCCGGTCATGTGCAAGAAGCGCGACACCGGCCTCTCCCGCGAAGGAATCCCATTTTCGGTCGCCGTTGGCGGTTGCGGAATCGAAGCGGAGCGGCGCAGGCGGTTGACGGGCCACCGATTCCAATTTGCCGCGACACCAAGCCATATATTCCGGATTGGCCGCCAGCCAGTCGTGATGTTTGACCACCAGCACGGCAATAGCGCCGCAGAGCAAATCCTCGATACGGTGCAGCGGATCGCCATCATTGGCAAGCCTCGGGGACAGGTCTTCAAGGCCCTGGACGAACTCCCAGAACTGAGGAAGCTGATCCCGCGAAAAACGCTCATCCAAATCGAGCAGTTGCCGCATTTGGAAGGGGAAATTAGTGATCGTCTGGTCCGTAGCAATGCCATGTCGATCGCCAGGCCGCTGCCGGTGATGGCGGGCGCCGCGCTGCTGTTCGTCTGCGCGGTGCTTCTCTTCGGCCACCTGGGACAGGAGTTTACGCCGACACTCGATGAGAAGAACATCGTCATGGAGGTACGCCGCGTGCCGAGCACCGCGCTCGCACAGTCGCAGGCAATGCAGCTTCTGGTCGAGAGCCAGATAAGCAAGTTTCCGGAGGTGTCGCGTTCGTCTTCTCGCGCATCGGCCCCCGATCTGGCGGCCGACCCAATGCCGCCGAACACCAATCCGTCGGAGAGACGCGCCGGCGGTGGCGACGGATCCGATGCACGACGCTACTGATACCGTTTAGTTGCGTGGATTTGGAACGGGAACGGACCAGTCATCGGCCCTGTATTCATTCGACACGCGCTGTACTTATTCGTCTAGCGTTCTCGGGGTCGAATCAATTCGACCAATCAGATTTTCCATCAGGTGGGGCGAGATCGAAAAGTGCCCGCTGATCCGTGTGAATCAGCGGGCAAGTACCGCGGATCAACCGCGGCTCCGGGAAGAGTTGTTTTGCACCCAAGATTTGTGCTTGTGAGCCACGACTTCAGCAACCGGCCACCTCTAGACTAAGGCTCCATGTCGCCGAATCGCGAGAATTAGGCGGCCGAACGCTTTCCGATGACTTTGACCTGCGGAAATATTCCGGGTTTTGCGGTACCGGTTAAGGTACTGTCCGAGCGAACAAGGTCGAATTTGATCGTCATTTTCAGCGGTTTCGTGACCGTTTGCGTCCATTGCAGCCGGTCGCCTATCAAGACCGGATCCACAAACGGCACAGTTTCTGGCCCTTGTGTAGCCGTCCCGGTCACCACTCCACCTTTCTCGTCTATCGTCAGCGTTACTTCCTGCTTTCCGATAGGCGTGGCGATCTCAATTTGCCACACGCCAGCAAATCCCATTCCTCACTCCTGATGTCTGAACCTTCCGGATTGCCGGCTTACGGCTTTGAGCCAGCATCTGCGCCGATGCATGGCGTCAGCTTGCTCGGCTCAAATCCTTCACCACTCAAGTTGACCTAGCCTCATCCCGACATCGTTTTTCTAGAGCCAAAAGAGCCAAGTTTCGACCAAATCCGGCCAAAACGCGTCATCCGCGAATCCGACGTCGCAGCATTTCTATCCGTCCAACTCGCTGGCGAGTCTTCCTACGTTTTCGCTGGCTTTCACAATGCCATTGTTGATGTCCCTGGCTTCCATCGAGCGATTTCCGATCTGATTGGCACGTTCGATCACCGAATAGTTGAAGCGCGACGAAAGCTGCAGATTTTCCTTAACATCAGCCATGATGCTGCCCTGCCTGAGCACGGCGCATTCCACTCGCTCGACCACCGGGCTGATCTCTTCCATCTTTGTTACGATGGCCTGCACGGCTGCGATCGCGACGGTCGCGTCCTCCTGAAATACTTTCATCTTTGCCCGGATGGCTCCGGCTGCGTCCTCGGTTTGCACGGCAAGCGACTTGATCTCCGATGCGACGACGGCAAACCCACGCCCCGCCTCGCCTGCTCTCGCGGCTTCGATTTTCGAGTTCAAGGCCAACAGCGATGTTTGCTTGGAGATCTTTTTGATCACGCTTATGATTTCATCAATTTTCGACGACTATCTCTTCAGCAGGACCAGATTGCCGGCCGCGGCCGTCGCAACTGTATTTGTCCCGTTCACGATACCTCGCACGTTGCTTACTTCCGAGCTGATGCCACGCGCGGCCGCGGTAAACTCAATCATCGCCCCGGATAGTGAATTGGAGACCTCCTGCGCTTGACCGGCGCTTGCGGCCAGCCCTTCGGACTCACCAACAATTTCCGATATTTTGGCAGCGCTTACTGTCACAGATACAGCGATCGAACTGATTTCTTGCCCGATCTGCTGCAACTGATCCTTCCCGGCCCGCGATCCGGCGGACCTGGTCAAGTTCTCAACTGGCTCCGAATGAGTTGTCGGTCCGTCCAAGGGTTGATCTCCAAGAGTTGAACAAACCGGCTAACTCTCCACAACCTGCAGCGTCACCAATGGCGCGACGCCGTGGCCAGCAACTCTACTTGGTGAATTGCGGCTTTTGCGGCTTTTGCGGCTTCTGGTCGTCCTGAAAGGACCAAATCTGGTAACTCAGATTGGCGAACACAGTAAATCCCTTGGTGATGGTCGCGCTATCGACGCCTCCTCTCGGCGTTCCACTGGAGGCCGTTGTGGTAACTTCTTCAAGCGCTACCAACTTCAATGTCGCCGGGCCAAAATTGTAACTGACAAGGCCTCCAACCCCGAGCACGCTGAATCTGTTCGTGCCAATCGCTCCGCGGTAGAATGGGCTCGATTGATCATCGGTGATCTGGGTCGCATAGGATGCGACCGGTCCGACCGTCCACTTCCCGAATGCTTTGGTCGCTGTAAAATCAGCATGAAAGACATCGCCGCTCTTGTAGCCAGTCACGGAGCTCGCGGTGTTCATTTCGTTGGAGAGATTGACGGTTAGATTCCAGCCATCCTTGAAATAGGAAAAGACCAAATTCGGCTGGAAAGTCCACCACGGGGTGCCGATACTTCCCAATCCATTCAGTCCGGTAACCGTACCGTCGGGGACGTGGATACCCAGCCCCGCCTTAACAAAGAATCCGCTATTTCCGAGGTTCCAACTCAGTTCAATCGGCGCAATGAAAGTGTTGCGGACCCCGTCACAAGTAAGATTGATCGGCGACCCAACGCTACTGACGCCGTAGGGTTGAGCAATAACCGCGTCGTATGTTGCACCAAGAAATGTCCAGCCAGGCACGAACAGAAATCCAACGGTAGGCGACGTAACGTAGACTGATGGCGTTCCGCCGGCGGCGTTGACGGGCGCTCCCGGTCCAACCAGATGCGCGTTGTATTGCCAAACCTGATCGAACATATAGATGCCGGGTGGTGGCGCCACGGCAGCGTTTCCCAAGGGCAAGCCTGGCTTCTGCGCATATCCAAAAGAGCCTGGCTCGAAAGCCTTGGCTGGCGACAGGCAAGCCATCAACCCCATTGCAGCTACCGAAATCGTCTTCTTCCCAAACATGTGCGCCCCCGTCCACGTTGATGGTCCCTAGGTGCCGATGCCGGTTTGCGCCCGCGGAAATCTCGTTGCGAACCGATGTCCGTGCATCCACCCGAAACAGGCTGCTTGACCGGGAATGGGACCGCGAGGGGGTAAGCTGCCATTGTTCGCCGAATTCGCGCCAACGATCGAAGCCAGAGAAAATGGAAACCGCTGTCGATTCAGACGCGCTTGGCGCGAACAACTTCAACCCACAGCACCAGCGCTAGCCGTTGGAGCTTGAATAGTCGTCGAGCGAGCTAGCGAACCGTTGTGATGCCACGGTCGGACGTGCGTAATGGACCGTCCACTAGGCTTACGCCGGTTGCGCGCGAATTCGTTAAGTCGTCGTCAGGTGCTTATCGACCGACGAACCACGATCAAAGGGGGCTCTGAACTGCACTTCGCGCTGGCTACGGAATGCTCGGCGATACGCAGTTGGATTAATGCCCACGGTGCGTTGAAAGCGACTTCTAAATGAGGAGGCTGAATCGAATCCCACCTTCCCAACGATCTGTTCCACGCTCAGCGCTGTGGTTTCCAGCAGTCGTTGCGCGAACTTTATTCGGTTCACCAGGAGCCATTGCCTCGGAGTGGTTCCCGTCTGTTGACGAAACCTGCGGATGAGTGTGCGGGTGCTCATTCCTGCAGCTCCTGCTATTGTCGCAATATCCATATGTTTGTGGAGATTATTGAGAAGCCAATCGAGAAGCGGTTGCAGCGTGTCGGCAGAGGAAGGCGCTTCATGTATGATAAGTTGAGCTTGGTTTCCTGACCGCTCCAAAGGCATGACTGCGAGACGCGCCGCGTCCGCTGCGACGACGCTGCCGAAATCCTTTCGAATCAGATGAAGACAAAGATCAAGGCCAGACGCGGCACCCGCCGAGGTTAGTATCTGGCCACTGTCGACGTAGAGAATCCCCGGATCGACTATGACGGACGGAAATCTTGACGCCAGATCGGCTGTTGCCAACCAGTGCGTTGTGGCGCGCCGACCGTCAAGCAGGCCAGCCTCCGCCAAAATGAACGCTCCGGTACATATCGATGCGATCCGCACTCCTTTTTGTGCAGCGCCATCGAGCGCTCTAATCAATGCTTTCGGAGCCCTCAAGGAGGTATCGGCTATGCCAGGCACAATGATCGTATGCGCGCCCTCCATCTCTTCCAGGCCGTGGCGAACCCGGATATCGAAGCTCTCCGCTCTGACCGAGAGTGAGTTCGCGCAAACGCTAACCTGGTAGGGACGATCAACGGTTGATATACTTGCCCTGCCAAAGACCTCGCAAGGCATTGACAAATCGAATGGCACGACGCCGTCGAACGCAACAACAACGATTTTCCTCATGTTGCCCTCCTTCGATCAAGGTGCTGCTTCTCCGACAGACATATCCTTCCTCGGCCCTCAGATACAATCCACACACTTCACAGCCAGCTTTTGCATACTATTGACCCCCGCCTTAGGCGAATTCAATCAACGTTCACGTAGCGTCCTTCGAGAGCCAACATCGTACCTTCTGCCGCGGGAGCGAGAACTTCCAGTGCTTTCATCGCGGCGTCCTGCCCTGCGCCCTCAACATTGCCCGCATTGAATGGAGGCTTGGGATCGTACTCCATCAATAATTGGGTCGTCTTGGCGACGTCCTCACCATAGACTTCCAACAAAAGTTGCAAACCGAAGTCGATCCCGGCGGTGACGCCACCCCCTGTGATTCTGTTGCGATCGACTACGACGCGCTCGGCGACCGGTTCTGCGCCGAAGATTTTGAGCAGTTCGAGCGCCGCCCAATGCGTCGTCGCTCGATACCCTTTCAGGAGTCCGGCGGCACCTAGGATCAACGACCCTGTGCAGACTGCGGTAACCCACGAGGCACGTGCGCCGTGATGAGCGAGAAATTCGAGCGTCTCAGAGTCCCGGAACACACCCATCTGGCCCGGCCCGCCCGGCACAAACAGTACGTCAAATCTATTCGGTGCATCGCGAAACGCCATGGTCGGCTGAATGCCAATCCCGGGTCTGATTCAATCAGTTCGGTTGTCTTCCAGACCAAGTGAGTCCGCATGGGTCCATGCAAGGCGGTCTGTGGCCCCAGGAGATCAAGAAGCGTCAGCCCCGGAAAGGCCAGCATTCCAACCTCGAGTTGCGGCTTGCCGATCTTATCCGGGGCGAGTCCCATGAGCGGCCATCTTGACGTCGCTTCGCTCGCCATTGCTCGTCTCTCCCGTTTTGGTGTATTCAAACTCTTGATGGTTGGCCGGCACGTTCGCCGAAGACATCGGAAGGATCTACTTCTTCGAAGTGAATACCCGCATTGTTCGACAGACGTGCAAGGAGCTGATCCCCCAACAGGGATGCCGGCGTCCAGAAGCCGCCATCGCCCGCTGTCTCGCGAGCACAGAGGGCAGCCTCTACGAGCATTCGCGACGTCCCTTCATATCCCGGATCAAGGTTACCATGGCAAGCCAGCGCAAGTCGGCCATCTGTTCCCTCGGCAATAAAGAGCAGATCGAAGTAGTTAAATGCGCGCTGCACAGCCGAGGGCCATCACCGCTCTTCAACTCTTCTGAGCCCGCGAAAGGATCGTGTGCTGCGCGCGCCTCTGCCGCATGACGCCCTTCCTCCCCGGCACCTCGAACGACGGTCATTTCATCGTAGCGAAAGTTCCGACCATAGGGGTAGCCTCGAGAAAGTTCGTGCGATGGACGTGCTTGGTATTAATGAAAGCCATGTAGAAGGGGGCGACCCAGCAGCCGATTTGCGCATCGAAGCTAACCATTGCCATTTCCGGCTGCGTCGCGCCGCGCCAGCCAGGCGTGAGGAGAAACGGATCCCCAAGCAGCGCCGGGATTTCCGGGCGCGCTTCGATAGCCGCCTCCGTCGCTCGGCGCGTCGCCAGCGTCCCCCCGAAATGCCGCCCTCAAGACCGCGCACGCGGCAGCGGATGCGCGGTGCCGGTCGTTTCCAACGAAAAATATACCGCTTCTGGAGTTCGTGCACGCTAAGATCGAACGGAATTGAATCAAACCCGCAGGAAAAGATGATGCGAGCTCCGGAAGCCCTGGCAGCGTCGCTGTGGGCATCCATCATGTCGCGCATCCAGACCGGTTCGCCCGTCATATCGACGTAGTCCGTTCCGAGAGCCGCGCACGCAGCGACGGCAGTCGAACCATGCAACTGATACGGACCCACCGTCGAGATAAGCACCTGCGCACGATCCGCCAACGCGCGCATGCTTTTCACGTCGCGCGCATCGGCTCGAATCACTGGTGCCGTCAATCCTAGGTCATCACGGATGCGCGCAAGCTTTGCGAGATCGCGACCCGCCATCGCCCATTTAACGGATTTTCCGTAGCAAGTTTGAAGATAGTCGCAGACCAAACGGCCTGTGAAGCCGGTTGCTCCGTAAGCGACGACATCGAATTCGCGGCGATTTCGCTCAGGCATGCGGCACCGGTGCATAACGTGAGAGAAAACCCATCAGAAGCGTGAGATAAGTATCGCGGGTACGCTTCCACGTTTGCAGGCCGTGACCACATTGCGACAGACGCACGACCGAAACGTCCGGGTGGCTGGCTGCCAAGCGCAGTTCATGACCTCGCGTGAACGCACTACCGAAGTCATCGTTGCCTGCGAGGAGCAGGGCCGGCCGTTGAATTGCCGATGCTGTGTCCAGACCATCCAACATCCCGCGCGATATCGCGGATTCGACCACGCCGCGATCGCGCAAAATCGTCGACTCCGCTAACGAGCGGATGCTGTCTGCCAGCAATACATCCGAGAAAATCCGATCCGGACCCATAGGCGTCTTCGCGAGAACGGAAGCCGCTTCATCGATCGTGGCGCCGCGGTTGGTCCATTCGATCTCCTGATCGATTGAGCGCCGGAGGATCGCTGCTATGCCAGCGGCCTCATGCACTGCAGGCTCACCTCCATAAAGCGGAGGGTCTTCCATCAGGATGCCGGTGACAAGGTCTGGCCGCTCCTGCGCGGTCATCCAGGCGGTGCAGCCGCCAAGTGAAAACCCGACGATCGCCGCGGGACGACCCGCTGCTTGCTCGAGGATCGCGACCGTGTCCTCTTAGTAATCGCGTAGTCCGTAGCGCCCCGGCGCGCGATCCGAAGCCCCATGGCCGCGGAAGTCCGCGCGGATTACGCGCCGTCCCCGCAGCACCGCTTCCGGGAGCCAGTCATAGGTTGAACGGCTCGACGAAACACCATGAAGCAAAACGACTGGCGCGGCCCTCTCAGGCCCTTCGATCGCGACGTCGAGCCGGGTTCCGTCCTTCGATATGACTTTCACTATCTCTTCCTCTTTCTCGTCAAGCGTTGGGTCGGGGCGGTTCAACACCGCCTGCGAAGTCCGCGTTCGGACGAATCACGTCCCAGTGCTCGGCGATGCGCCCGTCCTTGAACCGGAAGATCTCCATCGCGGCGTCGGGCGGGTGATCGGAACTAAGCCGACCCGTCACCTGCGCGACCACGAAATCGCCATCGACCAGCATGCGCTCAACGGTGACCGAACCGTTTGGAAAGGCCGTTCGGAAGGTCTCCACAAAATTGGCGAGGTCAATGAACGTTCCACCGTGGATCGTCGAACGATCAACGAAGTCAGCCGTGTAGAGCATGCGCTGCTCCTCGACGACCCAGCGTCCTGCAAACGCGGCATATACGGACAGCACTATCTCCGCGTTGCGGCGTTCGAGCGAGGAAAGTGATCGCGAACTATCACCACGATTGGTCAAACGATTGAACTCTGCGTCATTCATGAGATTCAGATCTCCTGGCTCGCCAGCATGTTGGTTTCGATGCTGTCCGGAGGCCGTGCGCGCAACCGCAGCACACGGAGTGCTCCGGCCACAGCGACGACCAACGCCATCGCGGCATAGAGGCCGGGATAGCCAAATCTCGCCGCTACAGGCGATAGAATGAATGGGCTCACGAAACTACCGGCGAAGATCGCTACGTTGAGGAGGCCGATTGAATGACCACGCAGTCCTTCTGGCGCCCGCCGGATTGATGCAGCGAACAAGGTCGGGACGGTGAGACCTATCCCGACGCCGAAGAGGAAGATGCACGCGATTCCGAAAGCAGCATCGCCACGCCAGAGCGCCAGCCCCCACAGCCCCATCGCAGCCGAAATAACGGCGAAACCCTGGATCAGCCACGGCCGAATGCGTCCTTGCATCACCGCAAACGATATGGACCCACACATCGCTGCGAACAAACCGAAAGTCGTGAATACCGCACGACCGCCCGCTGTTTGGTATCCAATCTGCTCGAGGTAGAACGGCAATTGCGTTGCCTGGGTGGCGACCATGAAGAACACGAACGCCGCACCAAGGCACACGGTCCACGTAAGGCGCGCCACGCGCAGAAGGCCGCCAGCGACGACGGACGTGTGCATTTGAGCCGGCCGTGCGACCGCATGGCAGATGATCAGAAAAACGCCAAAGGTGGAGAAGATGAGAAACGGGCCGCGCCAGCCAAATTGATGTGCGAGGCCTGCAGCCAGCGCCCCCGCAGCCACGGTGGAGATGTCTGACACAGCCACTTGAACGCCAAGCAAGCGGTCGCGTCGATGCTCCTCGACTAGGGTGCCCGTCATGGCCGCCAACGCACTCGTCGCCAGCGAAGACACAACACCGATGGCGGCACAGCTCAACAACAGGACAGTCGCGAGGTCTCCTAAAACCCCACCGTACCTACGGCCAGAAGGCTGAACCCGGCGAACATGATGGCGTACCGCTGGCCGAGACGAACCAATATCCAACCTGCGACCAACCCGCCAACCGCAAGCCCGAAAAACGGTAGCGCTTGTGCCATTTGTGCAATCTCTTGCCCTTTCTCTCCACCTCCAAAATGGGCAGCAATTTGCGGCAGAACGGGCGGCAGAGCGACGTAAATCAACGACGGAGGAACGAGTGCAGAAAGCAGCAGCACGGTCGTCCCACCACCAATGTTGCCAGTCAGACGAATCATGCTTGAGCCCCTTGTTCGGCGAGATAATCGAAATTCTCCGCGATCGCGTCGACCCAGGCACGCTGGAAGGCGACGACGCGGTCAGACGGCTGCCAGGCTCTGACGATTTCGAGCGCCGGATCGACAACCTGGGTCACGACGCCGCTCAGGGCCTCGAGGATCGCGTGTCCGCAGAAGGGCGCATAAGACTCCGAGTAACCGCCTTCATGCACCACAACGAGCTTGCCGCTACAGGTTAGATTGGCGAGCTTCATAGTTCGCGCCGTCAGCGCACGGTAAACTTCGCTGTGCAAGATCATGCGCCCTAGCGGATCGAACGCGCCGCCGTCGAGGCCACTCGCGACGACAATCAGGTCTGGCTTGAACGCTTCAATTACAGGCGCGACGATAGAATCGAATGCATACAGGTAGGCTGCCTCGCCGCAACCGGGTGGCAAGGGAATATTGAAGTTATGTCCCAAGCCTTCGCCGGAGCCTCGATCATTCTCGCCACTGTACCCGAATGGGAAGCAGCGATCCTGATGAAGGGAAATTGTGAGCGTATCGGCGCGCTCATAGTAACAAAACGCAGCGTTTTTACGAGCAAGGCTTGGCGCTTTTTGCCAACCACAAGCTGAAGGATGGTAGCCGCGCGGGCTCGAAGCAGATTTCTGACTTCACCAAAGGATTCGTCGACGCAGTTTACGCGAAGCTGCTCGTCGTCGAAGACGAAGGCGCAGATGGCAACATCGTCAAGCGCGAGCGTCGTCGCTCTGCAAATGCAGCCATGACCGCTTGCAGGCGCGCCTGGTTTGTTGGTCAGCGCGCTCAAGAAACGAAAGTGCCGGTCATCAATCCGTTTTCGCGGATGGGCCTGAAAACTCGCGCTCCCGGCCAGCCTAAACGTGAAACGCCCACGGCGACTTGGGACGAGCTCGTCGCATTCAGAATGGCCGCAAAGAAACTCGGATACGGCTCAGTGGGAACGGCGGCGCTGCTGACTTGGGAGTGGTTGCAGCGCGAGGAACACGTGTTCGGCGCCTTCGAAATCTCGCACTATCGGCCTAAAGAGCGGTCGAACAGCGTAAGAATCGTGCATCCGAAAAATGGCGAGGAAGCCTGGTGGCCCCTATTTGACGAAACCGGCGAGCCTCTTTTCCCCGAATTGACGGCGGAGCTTGACGCCATCAAGGAAACGATCGTTTCGGGACTTATTTTTCGGCGCGATCATGAGCATCGCAGGTCGCGTACCCCGCTCCCATGGATTACGGAACGCAAGGACCTGCGTTACCTCCGGAGTGTTGTAAAAAAGATAGTCGCGGCAGCTGGGCTTCGAACCGAACTCTCATTTACCTCGTTCCGTCACGGTGGCTTCACGGAAGGCGCCGACAGCGATCTCACGGATGCTGAGTTACGCGCCGCGGCCCGCCATCGATCGACACGCCAACTCCCAACATATGCCAAGCGCACGCGCAAACAGCTGATCTCGGGCTCCAAGAAGCGCCGTGAGGAGCGAACAAAAGCGGCCCTCCTCGCTTCTCGGAATGACACCTAACAAGCGAGTCATTGATTTACTTTACGGCCTCCAAGGCTCACGTAGGAGCCTACAACCGAGCTATTTGCCCGTCCACGAGGGCTTGCGCTTTTCACTGAAGGCCTTGAGGCCTTCCTTGGCGTCTTCCGTCATCGCCAGCAACGCGATCTGGCTCTCGGTATAGGCGATGCTTTCGTCGAACGACATCGAGGCAATCGCGCGCATCGCGTATTTGCCGCGCCGGATCGCGGTCGGCGACTTGTCGACGATGCGGCTGACCAACCAGTCAACCTTGGCGTCCAGTTCGGCCGACGGCACCACATAATTCAGAAGTCCGGCGGCCTGCGCGGTGCGCGCGTCAAACGGCTCGCCGGTCAGCGACCATTCGCTGACGAGGCGTTTTGGGGCGATCGACTGCAACAGGCTCAGAATCTGCATCGGAAACACGCCGACCTTCACCTCGGGCAGCCCAAAGACCACGTGATCGGCGGCGACCGCCATATCGGTCATGCACAACAGGCCCATGCCGCCGGCCATGCAGACGCCCCCTACCCGCGCGATTGCGGGCTTGGTGGCGTTTTGCGACAGCCGCAGCAGATCGGCGTAGTCGACATTCGGTCGCGAAAAATCCATCGCGAAGGCGGCGCCGCTGTTCTGCAGGTCGGCGCCGGCGCAAAACGCCTTGTCGCCCGCGCCCGTCAGCACGATGACGCGGACTTCCTTGTCGTCATGCGCGTCGCGATAGCCGCGGGCAATGCCGGCGACCACGTCGGCATTGATGGCGTTGCGCTTGTCCGGCCGGTTGATGGTAATCCAGAACGCCTGCCCGCGCTTTTCGCGTATCACGCTGCTCATGTCGGTCATTGTCCCGCTCGCCTGTTTGCGGTGGATTGGCAAACATTTGCGGCAGGATGGCGGTAGACTGCAAGCGGGAATTAGGCTGCGGGCGCGGCCTTCTTCACCCACACCTTGTTGTCGTGGAATGCCGCCCCGCCGACGGGAGCGACGGTTTCGGCCCCCGTCAGCATGTTGATGCCGCGGCCGCCGATGTGCGCCTTGTTGGGCTGGATGGATTCCGCGACCAGCACGCCGCGGCGCAGGCCGTCGAACAGGCGCGCTGTCAAAATCGTTTCACCGCGCGTATTGCCGAGCGTGACGGCATCACCATCGGCGATCCCGAGCGCCGCGGCATCGGCGGGATGGATCATCACGGAGGGACTGCCCTCCCGCGCAATCGACGACGGCGTCTCATTGAAGCTGGTATTGAGGAAACTGCGCGAAGGACTGGTGGCGAGCCGGAACGGATGCGCCTCGTCCGCCTCCTCGATGATCGTCCAGTGATCCGGCAGCGACGGCATCTGCTCCCACGGGCCCAGGCCGGGATTGCCGAAGGGAGGATTGGCCCAGTCGGCCTTGAAGTGGAATTTCTTATCCGCGTGCGCAAAACCATCGAGATAGTGGGAGGTGCGGAAATCCGGCTGGATATCGCGCCACAGGTCCGCTTCCAGCGTGTCGATATCGCCGTGCCCGCTCTTCTTCAGCGTCGCGTCGATCAGTTCACGCGGCGACATCTCAAATCCAGGATGCACGGTGTTGAGGCGGCGGCCGAGACCTTGCAGCACCTCATGGTTGGAACGGCACTCGCCGGGCGGATCAATCAGCTTGGCCCCGACCGAAATATGCTGGTGGCCGCCGCCGTAATAGAGATCGTCATGTTCCATGAACATGGTGGCCGGAAGCACGATGTCGGCCATGGCGGCCGTCTCGGTCATGAACTGCTCATGCACCGCGACGAACAGATCCTCGCGCGCAAAACCCTGGCGGACCAGCGCCTGTTCGGGCGCGACCGTCATCGGATTGGTGTTCTGGATCAGCATCGCCTTGACGGGGCCACCGCCCTTCAGGGACTCGGCATCGCCGGTCAGGATACGACCAATCCTGGACTGGTCGAGCCAGCGCGTCGTGCGATCGATGGCGTCGTGGCCCTCGATGATGGATTCGTTGAACTTCCAGATCGAAGCATTGTTGAAGAAAGCGCCGCCACCTTCATATTGCCAGGCCCCCGTCACGGCAGGGATGCACAGCGCCGCATGCATCTGGGCCGCACCGTTTCGGCTGCGGGTAAAGCCGTAGCCGAGGCGGAAGAACGAACGTTTGGTCTGGCCGACGGCGCGCGCGAACGCCTCGATCTCCTCGACCGGCACGCCCGAGATCCTTGACGCCCATTCCGGCGTACGCGTCGCCAGATGCGCCTCGAGTTCGTCAGGACAATCCGTGTAGCGATCCATATAGGCGCGGTCCGCGTACCCCTCGCGAAACAACACGTGCATGACACCGCAGGCAAAGGCGCCGTCGGTGCCCGGTCGCAGCAGGATCTTGATATCCGCCTGCTTCATGGTGTCGTTGTTGTAGATGTCGATGGCCGCAATCTTCGCGCCACGCTCCTTGCGGGCGCGCGAGGCATGCGTCATTACATTGACCTGGGTATTGACCGGATTGGTGCCCCAGATCACGACCAGATCGGAGACGCCCATCTCGCGCGGATCGACGCCGGCGATCTTGCCGGTGCCGATGGAAAACCCGACGCGCGCAATATTCGCGCATATTGTCGAGTAGAAGCGCGAGTATTTCTTCACATGCGCGAGGCGGTTGATGCCGTCGCGCATGACGAGCCCCATGGTGCCGGCATAGTAATAGGGCCAGACCGACTCAGCGCCGAATTCCCGCTCGGCCTGATCGAAACGCGCGGCGATTTCGTCCAAGGCCTCATCCCAGGAAATCCGCGCGAACTGGCCGGAACCCTTTGGTCCGGTGCGGCGCATCGGGTGGAGCAGCCGGTCGGGATGATGAATGCGCTCGGCGTAGCGCGCGACCTTGGCGCAGACGACACCCGCCGTGTAGGTTTGCAGCTTGGAGCCGCGCACCCGGCCGATCGAGCGGCCTTCGATCACCTCGATGTCGAGCGCACAGGCCGACGGGCAATCGTGCGGACAGGTGGAGTGGCGGATATCGACCTTGGCGTGCTGGTTCATGCCTCTCTAGGTAACATCAAACGCCGCGGTCGCCGAGAGGCTTTATCCGGAAGTGCACCCGCAAAAACAGCATTCTAGCCATGCATCAGGCGCTCAAATAGGCGCCGCCATTGGCGTGGATCGCCTGCCCGTTGATGTAGCGCGCGCCGGGCCCGCACAGGAATCGTACGGTTGCCGCGACGTCGTCCGGCTGGCCCCGACCGCCAGTGATGGTCTGATGGGTAAGATGATGCGCCGGTTCCGGTTTGCCACTGGGCCGGGACGTGCCGATCAAACCGGGAACTACGCAGTTCACGGTAATACCGTCGTCGGCGAGATCGTGCGCCAGCGCCCGCGTAAGGCCGACGATGCCGGCCTTCGCCGTCACCACATGCGCGCGATTTTTTGCGCCCGTGTGCGCGCTTAGGCCGCCAATATTGACGATGGTCCCTGCGCCCGACTTGCGCAGCGCCGGCAGGCAGGCTTTTACGCAGTGGAACGTGCCGTCGAGCGTAACGTCGAGGATTTCGCGCCACGCCGCATAATCCATCTCGGCGAACGGCTTTTCGCGCCGCAGCGCCGCGTTGTTGACGAGGATGTCGATGCCGCCGAATTGTTTCACGGCGGCATCCGCCATTACCTGCACCGCCGCGGCGTCGGCGACGTCGCCGATATGGACCAGCGCCTTGCCGCCGGCAGTCTCGATTTCATGCGCGACGGCGTCCGCCTCTGCACGGTTGCTGCGAGCGTTCACCACGATCGACGCGCCGCCTTGCGCCAGCGCCCGCGCAATCGCGCGGCCGATATTGGGGCCAGCACCCGTGACGATGGCAACTTTGCCGGCGAGTTCCTTGGTCATGTGCCGCTACCCGCGCAATGAGGAGAGATCGATGCGGCCATTATACATCCCCGCCACCAGCTTCAACGCTGCCTCGCTTTGTGCAGGGCTCCAGCCGCCATGGTCGGCGTTGAGCAAAAACTTGTCGACTACATCCTGGCGCGTTAGCGGTTCCTGCGCACCGCCGCGCAGATGAGGCTGCCGCTCTTCAACCAGGCTGCCATCTCTAAGTGTCGCGCGGATGTGGCCGGTGTAATTGTTCGGATAAGGATTGTTCGGGTCGAGCACGAATTTCACCTTGGCGGCGAGCGCCAGCACGCGCTGATCGCGGATCGCGGTGTCCATAAAGGCGCTGAGCCCGACACTGCCATGCACGAACCCGGTGGCCAGCAGATACGGCACCGCGAACTTGGCGGCATAGCCATTGGGCGGGCGCTGCTTATCGGCAAGCGGTTCCCACAGCCGGTGCACCGTCCCCTCTGCTACCTCGCAGACGATCTCGGCGATATCCTCGGGTTTGATGCTACGTGCGGCCAGCCGGCGCGCGCAGTCGATATAGGGCTGCGCCATCGTTCCGCATGGATAGGGCTTGAACGCCAGCGTGTCCGTCACCCAGCGTGTGCCGAAATCGCCCGTGAGCGCGTCGTAATTTCCCTGCGTGGTATGCGCGAAGCCATGGAACAGCCCGTGGACGCCCTCGAACACTGTCCGCGGACCGGTGAACCCTCCCCGCGCCAACAGCGCTGCGCGAATGCCCGATTGCGCCGCCCATCCGGCATGCAACCGTTTGGTCCAGGCGCCTTCGGCGAGATACTCGATGATGCCGCCGGCCATGCTGCCGGCGACGCCGAGCGCGTCGACGATCTGCCTGGCGTTGAGGCCGAGGGCTGCGCCGACGCCCGCGGCCGCTCCCATCGCACCGAAGACCGCGGTCGGATGGAAACCGGCCTTGTGCACGGCCTTCGGCACGACGAGACTCAACCGGCAGAGCACTTCGGTGCCGACTGCAATCCCGATCAGCGCCATGCGCCCGTCCGGATTGTGCCGCTCGCAGGCGGCGAGCACCGCTGGCACGATCACCGCTCCGGCATGGACCGGGCCACCTTCGAAAGTGTCGTCGAAATCTTCGCCATGCGCGGCGGTCCCGTTGACGAAAGCAGCTCCTGCCGCATTCAGCGTGCGCTTGTGCCCGATCGCCGTGCAGGGGCCGTCATCGTCGCAACCGGCCAGCGCACTTGCGATGTAGTCTTCATTGCGCGCAGTTACGCATAGTCCGACAACGTCGATCAGGAGATCCTCGCATTTGCGGAGCGGCAATGCATCGGGCCGCAATGCGACGATTTTCTCGGCAAGCGTCTCGGCGACCGACGTCTTGGGCAGTCCGGAGGACATTGCGGTCAAACGCGGAAGATCTTGGTGTAGCGTGTCTTGATGGAATCGCTCTCTTTCTCAACTGCAGCGGCATCGTCCTTCATGGTCTTGATGTCCTTGAGCGGCTTGCGTCCGGCCTTCTCGACCGCTTGCGAATGCACCGAGCGGAGGCCGCCGACATCGACAATGAGCTGCTGAGCTTCCCGGCTGAGACTGAAGGACTGGAACAGCCTCGCTGCCTTCGGATGAGGCAAATCCTTGAAGATCCCGTTCGGTCCGATAATCAACGGCGATCCTTCCGCGGCATAGACCGGCTCGACCGGACGGCCCGCCTCCTTCATCTGGAAAATGTTGTACTCGTTGCCGTCGGCCATGACAGCGCGTTCGCCGAGATCGAGTTTCTTCGGCGGATCGGCTGAAGATTGCACCTGCATGATGTTCTGCTTGGCGAGCTGTTCGAAGAAGGTCCAGCCCAGATCGCGCTGCATCTGGTAGGTCGCGGTCATGATCGTACCGCTATAGCCGGGATGGGCCTTGACGATCTTGCCCTTCCATTTGGGATCGAGCAAATCAGCAAAACTCCTTGGCGCGTCCTCTCCTTTCACCAGATTGATGTTGTAAGCGATGATGCTGAGCCAAACACGAAAGCTGGCAAACTGGCCGTCGGTATCCCTGTGCTCGGCGGGATAGAATTTTGCGACATCCTCCGTCACGTAAGGCGCCAATATGCCGTCGCGCTTCCAGACGATGAAATGCGCGGCATCGGACGAATTCACGACGTCGACGGCATGAATGTTGCTCGAATATTCCTGGCCGATGCGCTGGAACAGGCGCTCCGCTCCGGTGCGCTCGACGCGGACCACAATCCCCGGGTATTTCGCCTCGAACGCCTTGGCCAGTTCTCGGCGACCGGCAAATCGGTCGAGGTGTAGTAGATGACCTGGCCTTCCTTCTTCGCCGCTTCGATCAGCGCCGGCGTGACCGGTTCCGGCGGCGGAGCTGCGGCTAACACGCGGGTGGAGAATGCTGCGCCTGCGAAAACAACGCCGGTGCCAGCCAGCATCTGGCGGCGGGAAATCCCAGGTGTTTCATGTTCGTCCCCGCGCTTGTTGGCGAAGTTGGCTACACCTGAACCTGAGCATTATTCCTATGGATTGACCGCTGTCCATCGCTGGCAGCGCTTGCTGTCGCAGCTGCCTGCCCAAGTACTACTGCGCGGGACAGGCCGCGCCGGTTTTCACCCAGGCCTCGACCAGCGCACCGGCCTGCTTCTGCGTGCCTGGCGCGGGGCTGCGGCCGACTCCGGGCGCCCAGGCCCAACCAACCAGCGTGTCTTCGCCGATATGATGGATTAGTTCATCGAGTTTGCGCCCGCCATTGCGCGCGGGATCCTTGAGTTGCCCGCAGATTTCGCCAATTGTCTTGCCTTCCCATGCCATTTCACGCGGTGCGAGGTGCCATTCCGGATGGCCCGTCATGCGACCGGGTTCGAAGTTCGCATTCGTATGGCAAATCGAGCAGCGCATCGCCGCAACGCCATGCCCGTCGGCCCCGCGTGTAACCGGAGGTTGGTGCAGTCGGCTCTGGTCGCCTTGCCGGGGCCGATCGCCAGCGGGATGGCAATTGGTGCAGCGCGGATGGGTCAGCACCTTGCCAAGTTCGGTAAACATGGCGGCCGATCGCGCATCCGTGTCAGTGATTGACGCAAAGCTATCCGGGCTAGCAAGCGTGTGCGGCGCGGTCTCGGACACGGCGTAGCCGGCGACCATGCTGGTCGCGACCGCAACGAGAGCGATGAGAAGCTGAAACCGCAGTCTCATGTCGCTTTCCCCTTCGCGCCCGGTCACTGGCTGGCAACGAGATAGCGGCTGGAATCCGCAAGGATCACATCGCGCACAGCCTCGTGGTATTTGACGTAGCCGGTACAGCGGCAGATGTGACCGTCGAGCGCTTCAACGATCGTCTTCTCGAGCTCGACGCGCTGCACCGGTGTCCTCGCCAGACGCTCCAGCAGTGCTTGGCCCTCGTTGAGGAAGCCTGCGGTGCAATAGCCGCACTGGAACGCGAAGTGACGGATAAAGGCCTTCTGCAGCGCAGAGAGTTCGCCATTCCTGGCATGTCCTTCTACAGTGCGGATCGTCTTGCCATCGAAGCTCACCGCCGAAACCACGCAGGTCGGGCTGGTGTAGCTCGTGCCATCGGGGCTATCGACAATCACGGCGCAACTCAGGCATTGCGCGGCGCCGCAGCCGAACTTGGTTCCGGTCATGCCGAGATACTCGCGCAGAAAATCATTCATCGACAGATCGTCGCGCAAGTCCATCGGTCCGTGCGCGCGGCCGTTGATCGTGATGCTCAATTTGGTCACGCGAGAACCCCCTTGAGCAGGCTTGCGGTCACCGGCAGCGATTGGAAACGGCGGCCGGTGGCGTCGAAAATGGCATTCAGGAGAGCGGGTACCACCGGAACCATCACGACTTCCGCCATGCCCTTCGGCGGCTCATCCGGTGTCAACGGCGGCAGCATCTCGATTTCGAGGTCGTGCAGCGGCAGGTCCGATCCGCGCGCGACGAGGTACTGCCCGAGATTCCACCGGCCGTTGCCGGGACCGTCTTCATAGGGCGGCAACGTCTCGAGCAAGGCATAGCCGACGCCCATCGCGAAACCGCCTTGCGCCTGCCCCAGCACCACCTCGGGCACCAGCGCCTGGCCGCATTCGAATACGCTGTAGGCCTTGGCGATGCGCAACGCACCGGTGGCACGCTCAATCTCGACACGGACCAGCGTGCCGCACATCGAGGTATAGGTGGTGCCCATCCGGAGGTTGTCGGCCGGCGGAAATTTGACGCTGACTCTATTGAGGCGCTCGAACTTGCCGTTACCCTTGCGGACGGCCAGCGCATCGATCTCCGCGCGGTATTGTTCGCCACCGAGGGCAAAGCGGGCGCGCGACCATTCCCAGCGGGAGAAGCTGTGGGTCACCGCCCCAGTCACGAGATTGCGCGCGTGAGCCCTCGCTGCCAATGCCGGTAGCGGCAACGGCGCAAGGCCGGGCATGGTGAGTTGCCCATCCTTCCATTGCGCTTTAGTCCAATCCTTCGCGCGCGTGTCATTCGGCGCGACGCGCCACAGTTCAAGCGCGGCCGGCCACAGCCCGAAACGGAAAATCACGCGCGCCGCCTCGGCGGCCGCGTGGGTTCCAACATGCGCTCGATCGAGGCGCTGGTCGCAGAGCTGATCTCCGGCACCCAGCGTGGATTTTTCTCCGCGGCGTCCTGCGTTTTCTGATCCATCGTGTAGGGATCGCCTGACGTGACCAACCCGAGAACATCATAGCTATCGACCCGGGCCACCGAAACTTCGTCGGAGATGGCGCCAAGGTGCATGGCCACCCGGTTCGCGAGTGCGGTGCCGATGCCGTTGCCCATCTCGACATGGTCGCAATGGATCGCGATCTTGCCTTCCGGCGAAAGCTCGACACGCCCCAGTGAACAATCGGCGCCGGAACCGTAATCCTTGGTAACGCAGGCAACGCCGGTGCCGACGAGCACGCCTTGCGGCGCGCGCGACTTCTGCTGCACGCGCTGCTGCCAGATCGGATGTTTCTCGAGCTTGTCGAGAATTTCGGTGGTGCGCACCGAAACGCTGTAGGGATTGCCGGTCATGGTCCGGCCCTTTGGCCCAAGCGCGTTGCGCCGCCGGAATTCAATCGGGTCGAGCGGCAAGGCGGTTGCCACTTCGTCAACCAGCACTTCCAGCGCGGTCATCGTCTGCAGCGTGCCGTAGCCGCGCATCGATCCCGCGGTAACTCCGCGCGAATGCAGCGCAACCGTGGTCACGTCGACCTTCGGAACGTCATAAATGCCGATCGCGGCGGTGGCGCCGACGGTAGCTACGTTGGGTGAAAAATTCGTCAGGCCACCGCCGTCAAGCACATGGTCCGCGGCGAAAGCCTGGATCTTGCCGGTCAGCCGGTCGACCCCGATCCGGGAGCGCATCTTGAAGGCGTGGCGCTTGATGCCGCCCTGAAATTGCTGGTAGCGATCGTGCGCCAGCCGGACCGGACGACCAGGGAAGAACATCGCCGCCAGCGCCACGTACAGCACGAACGGCGTGTGATCGCGCCCACCAAAGCCGCCGCCGACATAGGTGAACTGGGTGTTGATCCGCGCCGGCCTGAAGGGAGCGCGGGCGCTGCCGAGCAGATGCGCGATCGAGTCCGCCGCCTCGTACGGCGACTGCACGCCAAGCACCAATTCGAGGCTGTCGCTCCTCCTGTCGTACCAGGCGAGACCGGATTCCGGCTCCAGAAACATCGGGTCGACGGACTGCGTCTCGAACTCGCGATCGAGCACCAGCAGGTTCGGATTTTTGACCGCCAGTTCACCGCGGATCTGCTCGCCATGGATGGCGGCTTTGGCATAGGTTGCCTCGGTGTCCTTGGCGGCGGGCGACCATATCGGTAGCGGCGAGCTCTGCGAGCGTCCCGGGCTGACCCAACCGGCCTGGAGCGGCGAATAGACGTCCGGCACATCCGGCGTGGCGCCAGCCACGCGCGTAAAGCGATAGGCGCCATAGGCTGGCATCGCGACAGCGCCGGTCTCCTCGCCGAACCTCACAAAAGTCCCATCCCTCAATGCGAGGCGTGCCTGATCGAATGCATCGAATGTCTCGAAGACCAGCAACGCTACCGGCTGCCCCAGGTAGAGCGGCGTCTTGCCGACCGGGCAGAACAGGTCGCCGGCGTAGAATTCGGGAACGCGCGTGCCGATCTTTTCGAGATCGGCTGATGTCACCACCACGGGAGGTTTGAGCGTGCCGCTGAGCCGCGCGAGATCCATTCCGATGTAGACATGCGTTGCATCCGGTGCGCGGATGAGCATCGCATGCGAGGTCTTCGCCGGCCAACCCGTAAGGTCGGCGGCTCGAAAATCGGATGCGTAAAGCTTCGCCCCGGTAACCTTGGCGACGCCATCGATCCGGCCCGCGCCATCGGCAGCCGGATTCCAGGTCGCGCGACCCGGAAGCGACGCGCGAGGCGACAAGCCAGCCGCTTCCGCTGAACCCAGTCGCGACAGGCTGAGCGCGATACCACCCGCCGATACCCAGCTCAGAAACTCGCGCCGCGAAGGCCGCATGCTGTCGCCCTTTGCCGGGATTACTTCAAGTCGGCGATGGATGCGGGTCCCGGCCCCGGCGTGACCAAGGTGGGCCATTGCTTGGAGCCGAAGGGAACGATGGGCGGCAGGAATGGCGTCATGCCGCGCTTGCCGGACTCGGCGACGATCGCAGCGCGGGCATCGCCTCCCATCAGCTCATAATCCATCAAATGGTAATTGCCGAAGAACAGCGCGCCGACCGAACGATCCGCGATGATGCGGGTCAGCGATTCCAGCATGTCCGCAGGCGTGGTCGTGAAGGACACCGTCTCGATCAATAACAGGCGGCTATTGATCGCGTCAGGACCGAAGAATTGCGCGAGAATGCTGAACAGCACGTTGTTCTGGCGCGCGACGTAGATTGTGTTGCTCGCCGCGTAGGTCTTGTCCCAATCGGCGCCGAGCTGCGCCTTCCATTCGGCCAACACCGTCATCCAGTGCGCGACCTGGGTCTGGGCCGCCCATGCGACGTTCTTCGCCAGATATGGCGCCTGCTTCTTGCCGAAGGCTTCGAGCGCGGCGAAGGGAACGACGCCTTTGGAGACGCATTCGTCCATGAAGGCGATGTTGTTCTGCAGGATGGTGCGATTGTTGTCGCGCCACGCCGGCTCCATCGGCGTCGCATCGAGGCCGTCGAGCGCCGACTGCATGCGGCTGCGATAGGCGAGCATCGAGCCACGCCAGGACTTGTCATCGGGGTTGTCGACATAGGGACCCACGACTTGCGCCAGCGCCATCGTGCTGTGGCCGACCGACTTCAGCAATTGATACACGATCGGCACCTGCGGCGCGTCCATCGGCGCCATTCCCGGCCGGTAAAGGATCATCCGGCCACCTGCGCCGGAGAACAGGGCAAGGATGACCGGATGCTTGCCCAGGATGTTCTTCTGGAAAATCTTCGCTGCATCGCCATACAGCTCGAACATGCCGGTATTGAGCGCGAGCATGTCCTTGGTCGCGATATCCGAGGGCGTCGCAGCGGTTTTGCCGGATATCGGCGCCATGTAGGCCGGAAGGGTCTGGGCGTTGGCAAAGCCGCTGCCGGCGAACATCATCGCAGCGACGGCCAGGCTAGGGGAAATCCTCATGTCGCTGTCCTTGTGGCCAACTGAAATTGTATGGGCCGAGCGCTGACGAATATCTGATTCTGGGACTAGCGATCAGTGCGCGGATAGCTAGACTTGGCACGAGGTCGGTAAACGGTCCCTTGCAGAAAAAGACCAAGTTCGGGAGGTTGACATGATGCGCTTGAGAACGGCGCTCGCGCTGGCGGCAATTGTTGCGGCGCCACCTCTTCTGGCTACGCCCGGTCTGGCACAGGATTATCCATCCCGGCCGGTGAAAGTGATTGTTCCCTTCGGCGCCGGGGGGCCTGCCGACGTCACCGCCCGCCAGATCGGCAGCATCCTGCAGGAAAGCTTCGGCCAGCCCTTCGTGGTCGAAAACCGCACCGGCGCCGGTGGCGTTATCGGCACGCAGGAAGCCGTCAAGTCGCCGCCCGACGGCTATACGCTGCTGATGATGTCGAACACCCAGACCGCGAATGAATCACTGGTTTCACAGCGCAAATACGAGCTGATGCGCGATCTTGCGCCAATCGCACCGGTCAATTATTCCGACCTCGTCATCGTGATTCATCCCTCGGTGCAGGCGAAAACCCTGCAGGAATTCATCGCGCTCGCCAAATCGCAACCCGGAAAACTGAACTACGCGTCATCAGGCCAGGGCACGCCGTATCACATGGCCGGCGAATTGTTCAAAGCCATGGCCGGCATCGATCTCGTGCACGTGCCGTACCGCAATAGCGGCGAAGCGCGCAGCGGCGTGATCGGCGGCCAGGTGCAAATGATGATCGACGCGGTTCCGGCGATGGCCCCCAACATAGCGGAAAATCAGGTGCGCGCGCTGGCCACCACGGGCAAGACGCGCTCGACTGTGCTCCCCAATGCCCCGACGGTGATCGAGGCCGGCATTCCCGGCTATGAGGCGACCATCTGGCTCGGCTTGATGTCGCCTGCGGGCACGCCAAGGCCGATAATCGACAAGATCAACGCGGCCGTGAATGCCGCGGTAAAGCGGCCCGATATCGTCACGCTCTGGACCAAGCAGGGCGCGGTTCCGATGTCGATGACGCCTGACGAGTTCGACAAATTCCTGCGTGGCGATATTGTGAAGTGGGCGGAAGTCGTCAAGAAATTCGATAAGCCGCAATAACAAACCGCCAGCCAAGGTGCGCCCCCTCGATGCCGAGCGTTAGATTTCGCCTCAACGGCGCCGAGACGGAAGTTGACGCCGATCCCGATCGGTCGCTGCTGGATATTCTGCGGGGGCACTGCGGCGTGACCGGACCACATTTCGGCTGCGGCGCAGGCGAGTGTGGCGCCTGCAACGTCATCATCGGCGATCGCGCGGTGTCCGCATGCGATACGCCGCTCTGGTCGGTGGCGGACAAGGATGTCACCACCGTCGAGGGGCTGGGAACAAGCGAGCGACCCCATCCGCTGCAACGCGCCTTCATCGCCGAACAGGCGCTGCAATGCGGCTATTGCGTTTCCGGCATCCTCATAAGCGCTGCAGCACTGTTGAGACGAAATCCGTCGCCGACAGCCCGGGAGGTGAAGGAAGCGCTCGACCGCAATCTCTGCCGTTGCGGTTCGCACAATCGCATGGTGCGGGCGGTGCTGCGCGCCGCGGAAGAAATGGCGGCGAGATGAATCAACGACCGTCCGCTCCATCTCCGCCCAAACTGCCGGTGAGTCTCGCGGCCAACCCGAAATTGTCGTCGTGGCTGAGCTTCTCGAGCACGGGACAGGTCACGGTCTGGCCGGGGAAGGTCGAGATCGGGCAAGGCATTGTGACGGCGCTGGCGCAGATCGCCGCCGACGAACTCGATATCGATCTGTCGCGCGTGGCGATGGTCCGGGCCTCGACCGCCGTCAGCCCCAACGAGGGCGTCACCTCGGGCAGCCTCTCCATCCAGCAATCGGGCCGTGCACTGCGTCACGCCTGCGCCGAGGTTCGCCGGATTTTTCTTCAGCAGGCGGCGGAACGGCTGGGTGTCGAACTCGACGCGCTCGACGTCGAGGATGGCACTATTTCGGGGCCCGGCAATATCAGGACCAGCTATTGGGAACTTGCCGAGGAAGTCTCGCTCGATCGCGACGCCACGCCGGACGTAACGCCAAAGATCGCAACGCGCCGTGCGATGGCCGGGAATTCGGTCCAGCGGATCGATATTCCCGACAAGGTGTTCGCCCGGACGCGCTTCATTCACGACCAGGCGTTACCGGAAATGCTGCACGGCCGCGTGCTGCGGCCGGAGAATGCGCGGGCGAAACTCAGGGAATTAAGGGAGGATGGCGCTCGAGCGGTAGCCGGTCTCGTCGCGGTCGTGCGCGACGGCAGCTTTGCAGGCGTCATCAGCGAAACCGAGCATGGTGCGGAACTGGCCCTTCAAGCGTTACGCAAGGGCGCGACGTGGTCCGACGGCGAACCGCTGCCCGACGAAAACGATCTGGCTTCATTCCTGAAAGCCCAGCCATCGGAATCGACGGTTATCGACAAGAAGACGGCCGCATCACCCGGCACGGCGACGCGCACCATCCGGCGGCAGTATACCCGGCCCTACATTGCGCACGCGTCGATCGCGCCATCCTGTGCGATGGCGCAATGGACTGGCGACCACCTTCATGTCTGGACCCACAGCCAGGGCGTCTATCTCCTGCGCGCCGATCTGGCGCTGGTTCTCAAGCTGCCGGTCGAGAACATCACGGTCGAGCACATGGAAGGCGCCGGCTGCTACGGGCATAACGCCGCCGACGACGTCGCGCTCGATGCCGTGCTGCTCGCCAAAGCTGCCGGTGGCAGGCCGGTTCGAGTCCAGTGGTCGCGCCAGGGCGAGATGTCGGATGCGCCCTTTGGGGCTGCAATGGCGATCGAGATCGAGGCCGATCTGGATGCGCAAGGTGAAATCGCTGCCTGGCGGCATTCCATCTGGAGCAACGGCCACGCAGCGCGACCGGGGCGCGCGGCGCAGCCTGCCTTGCTGGCGGGGTTCGAGCTGGCGGATCCGTTTCCACGCACGATCTCGACCAATCCGCCGCAGGCCAATGGCGGCGGCGGTGATCGAAACTCGATCCCGCTCTATGATTTTCCATCCTGGCACATCGAAAGCCATCGGCTAACCACCATGCCGATCCGCACCTCTGCGCTGCGGACGCTTGGCGGGCAGGGCAATGTGTTTGGGATCGAATCCTTTCTCGATGAGCTTGCCGCCGAGCGCGGAGAAGATCCGGTCGCGTTTCGACTTCGTCACTTGCGGGATGAGCGGGCAAAGGACGTCATCCGCGCCGCCGCCAGGCGCGCCAAATGGAAGCCGGCAAAGCAGCACGGCATTGGCCATGGCATCGGCTTCGCCCGCTACAAGAACACTGGAGCCTATTGCGCTGCCATCGCGGAAATCGAGGGCGCTGAGGATATCAGCGTCAGGAAGCTGACGCTCGCGGTTGATGTCGGCGAGGCCATCAATCCCGACGGCGTCATCAACCAGATCGAAGGTGGCGCCATTCAGGCTACGAGTTGGGTGTTGAAAGAACGCGTCCGCTTCGACCGTCAACGCATCACCAGCACCAGTTGGACGGAATATCCGATCCTGCGCTTCAGCGAAGTGCCCGATGTCGAGGTCGAGGTGATCCAGCGTCCGGAGATGGACCCGGTCGGCGCGGGTGAAGCCGCCCATGGCCCGGTCACGGCCGCCATTGCCAACGCAGTGTTCGACGCGCTCGGCGTGCGGGTGCGTGATCTGCCGTTGACGCGCGACGCAATCATTGCCGCCATGGAACAGACTTCATGAGCAGTCTGAACGTTCTCAGCGGCGGCGCCGTACAGGGCCTGGTCGGAGGCCTTTCGTCGGCCTTCAAGGCCCAAACCGGGTTAAATATTGCCGGCGAGTTTGGCGCGGTCGGCGCCATGGCCGAAAAACTGCGCGGGGGCACGCCGGCTGACATGGTCATCCTGACCTCGGCGGTAGTTGCCAAGCTGGCGGAGGAGAAACTAGTTGTCGCCGCGTCGATGGCCGACGTCGGCCTGGTAGAGACCGCCCTCGCCGTCCGCACCGGCGATCCTCAGGTCACGGTCAGCAATACCGCAGGCTTGCGCGACGCTCTGCTGGCGGCTGATGCGATCTTCGTGCCGGATACCAAGGCCTCGACGGCCGGGATTCACGTCGCGAAAGTCCTTGATCAGCTTGGCATTGCCGACGTAGTCGCCGCCCGGCTCAGGATCTTCCCCAATGGCGCGACCGCGATGCGTGAATTGGCGGCGACCGAAGCGCGGCGTCCGATTGGCTGCACGCAATCGACCGAAATCATCAGCACCAAAGGCGTAACCTTGTCTGGTTCACTGCCACTGGGCTGCGAACTAGCAACCATGTACACGGCAGGCATCACGACTGTGGCCATCCACGCGCGGCAAGCCCAGGACCTGATCGACCTGTTGACCGGCGCCGGACACCACGAACAGCGGAAACGCGCCGGCTTCATCAGTGCCTGAGGCTAGGCGCCACCGCACTCGCCCTACCCGTCGACTGCGCGCCCAAGCGGACGCAGAACCAAACGGCGGGCGGAACGATTTTTCGTTGTCAAAGCCAATTCATATACTAATATATCAATCGAGAAAGCAGACATGTCCGCCAGAGCATCGAAACAAACGGATACTACCCGTCGAAGAGCTGGCCTTCGCCGCAGCGGCAGACCCCGCGCAGCAACGGCTGCGTCAAAGATTTATTCCGACCTTCGGATCGAGCTGGTTTCGCTGCAGCGCCGCCCCGGCGAAGCCATCTCCGAAGCCCAAATCGCGCTTTCCTATGGGGTGAGCCGCACCCCCGTGCGCGAAGCGATCCTCAAATTATCGGATGAAGGCTTGCTGGAGATCTACCCGCAATCCGGCATCTTCGTCTCGCGCATTCCGGTCGCTGCACTGCCGGAAGCCATCATCATCCGCAAGGCGCTCGAAGAAACCACCGCGCGGCTGGCCGCAGAACGCGCCGTGTCGAGCCAGATCATGGTGCTGCAATCGATCCTGGAGCGTCAGCGCGAGGCCAGCGCCGCTGGAGACAGCGACACGTTCCACCAGGCCGACGAACTATTTCATGCTACCGTCGCGGAGGTCGCCGGCTATCCCGGAATCTGGAAGTATATCCAACAGGTAAAGGTTCACGTCGATCGCTATCGCCGGCTGACGCTGCCCCAGCGCGGGCGGATTGCAAAGGTGATCGTCGAACACGAAGCCGTCCTGACCGCGATCGAGGCGCATGACCCCGAGGGCGCGAGGCGGGCCATGGAAACCCACCTCGAAAGCCTTCTCGAGAACATCTCGGCTACTCAACACATCAATCCGGAGTACTTTGACGAGCGATCCTAAACTTCGGAAGTCCACAAACGAAAAACAGCATCAGGAGGATTCACATGAAGCGCCGCGATTTCATCAAGATGAGCGCAGGACTCGGAGCGGCCATGGCGACCACGACGCCGCTGTCACCGGCGTTTGCGCAGACAAAAATGGTGATCAAGGCATCCGACGTTCATCCGCTGGGATATCCAACAGTCGAAGCCGTCGTCCGGATGGGCAAGAAGCTGGAAGCCGCGACCAATGGCCGGCTGACGATCCAGATGTTCCCTTCGATGCAGCTCGGCGGCGAAAAGGAGATGATCGAACAAGCGCAGCTCGGCGCGCTGCAGATCGCCCGCATTTCGGTCGGCGCTGTCGGCCCCGTCGTAGACGAGGTGAACGTGTTCAACATGCCGTTCGTCTTCCGCAATACCAAGCATATGGAGAAGGTGATCGACGGCGAGATCGGCGACGAACTGCTTGCGAAGATTTCAGCGAACGAGAAGACCGGCCTGATCGCGCTGTGCTGGATGAACGCCGGCTCGCGCAATATCTATAATAACAAGCGGCCTATCCGGACCATGGCTGACCTGAAGGGTCTCAAGGTCCGCATGATGGGCAACCCGCTGTTCGTCGACACCATGAACGCGCTTGGCGGCAATGGCGTCGCGCTTGGCTTCGATCAGGTTTTCAGCTCGATGCAAACAGGCGTGGTCGATGGCGCGGAAAACAATCCGCCCTCGTTCATGGCGCAAAACCATTATCAGGTGGCCAAATACTTCACGATGACCGAGCACCTGATCATTCCGGAGCTCATGGTGTTCTCACGCATCTCCTGGCAAAAGCTGTCGCCGGAGGACCAGGCGCTAATCAAGAAGCTTTCGAAGGAAACTCAGGCCGAGCAGCGCGTGCTTTGGTACGAAGCGGAGAACGCCGCCATCGCGAAGATGAAGGCCGCCGGGACCGAGATCATCACCGATATCGACAAGAAGCCGTTCCAGGATGCCGTCAAACCGGTCTGGGACAAGTATGGGGCGAAGTACGCCGCCATGGTCAAGCGCATCGAAGCGGTCAACTAGGGCCTGGCTCGTCGTCGACGAGTGGCCGGACGATGTCCGCTCGGGCCGCTCCCCTAACTTGCCCCTGACTTGCCGGAGCGATTTGAAGCGCTGTCCTTTCCGAGGTCAAAATGTCCAATTCTGGAGCCGTGGCTTTCCGGCGTGTGGTCGATGCGGTCTATTGGACCGGAGCAGTGGTCGCCTGCGTGGCGCTCGTCCTGGTCTCCGCGGTTATCCCGTGGGCGGTTTACACCCGATATGTACTGAACAGTGCCTCGTCGTGGCCCGAGCCGATGGCGGTGCTGCTGACCGTCGGCATCACCTTCATCGGCTCCGCCAACTGTTATCGTCAGCGCATCCACATGAACATGACAGTCGGCACGGATTTGCTGCCCCCGCTGTTGCGCCGCGCTTCACTTTTTCTGAGTGAGTTGTTGATGGGCGTGATTGCGATTTTCATGGTCGTGTGGGGACTAAAGCTTGTCCAAACCACCTGGGGCAATTCGGTCGACGAATTCCCATGGCTGTCGGTCGGCATCACATATCTGCCAATCGTGGTCAGCGGCGCGATGATGCTCCTGTTCGTCGTCGAACGCCTGACCATCGGTCCACCGCCGCGTGACGGCGCCGACGCTCACGTACCGGTCGAGTAACTCCCATGGATATCGCCGTTCTCCTCCTCAGCATGTGTTTCTTCTTTGCGATCGGCATGCCGATCGCCTATGCGCTGGCCCTATCATCGCTCGTCGGGGCGCTCTGGATCGACTTGCCGGTCGGTGCGGTGATGCAGCAGTTTGCCAGCGGCGTCGGGAAGGTCTCGATGCTGACCATCCCGTTCTTCGTGTTGGCTGGAGCCATCATGGCGGAGGGCGGCATGGCCCGGCGACTGGTCGATTTTGCGGCTGTTGTCGTCGGTTTCACGCGCATGCGGGGCGGCCTCTCGCAGGTGAATATCCTCGCAACCACGATCATGAGCGGCATTTCCGGATCGTCGGTAGCCGACACTTCCGCGATAGGTTCGGTGATGATCCCCCAGATGGCCGCGAAAGGCTATCCGCGGGTATTCGCAACCAACGTAACCATCAGCGCCTCGTTGCAGGCGATCATCATTCCGCCAAGCCACAATTCGGTGATCTATTCGCTGGCGACCGGCGGCGTGGTGTCGATCACGAGCCTGTTCCTCGCCGGCGTGCTTCCTGGACTGCTGCTTGGTTTCTCGCTGATGCTGCTTTGTTTGTTCTACGCCTATCGCGACAAGCATCCGAAAGGCGAGCCTGTGCCCATTCGCCAGGCAATCAGGATGCTCGGCGACGCCGTTTGGGGGATCATAACGCTGGTCATCGTGCTGGGCGGCATCCTCACCGGCGTATTTACGCCGATCGAGGCCGGCGCTGTCGCCTGCGTCTGGGCGTTCTTCGTCACCATGTTCATCTATCGAGACTACAAATGGTCCGAGTTGCCGTTGCTGGTCTACAAGACGTTACAAACCGTCGCGATGGTGCTGACGCTGGTGGCGACCGCGTCTTGCTTCGGCTATGTCGCCGCGTTGATGCAGATGCCGGCGAAAATGACCGAATTCTTCGTTGCCATATCGAGCAACAAATACGTGTTGCTGATGTGGTTGAACATCATGCTGCTGGTCCTGGGAACGGCTCTTGACCTTGCGCCGCTGCTGCTGATCTGCACACCTATCCTGCTGCCGGTGGTGAAGAGTTTTGGCATCGACCCGGTGCATTTCGGCATCGTCATGCTGCTCAATCTCGGCATCGGGTTGCTGACGCCGCCGGTGGGAACGACACTGTTCGTCGGCTGCGCCATAGGCAAGGTTTCGGTCGATGAGGTGATGCGCGGTATCTGGCCGTTCTATTACGTGATGTTTACGGTGCTGATGATCGTGACCTACGTGCCCTGGCTATCGCTGGCGTTGCCGAGGATGTTCGGATTCTAGAATAGGCGTCGCGCGGCAGCATAAACAACAGGCCAATATCGGCCTAGACGTTCGTCTTTGCGGAGAGCAAGATAACGGAGAAAACCGAACTTCTTCCGGAAGCTCCCGATTTTTTTCGCCCGCAACAACGTCCCAAAAAGGCCCCTCGTGAAGATTGTCGATCTCAGCCGAGAGCTCTACCATCGCACTCCGAGCTATCCAGGCCACCCTCCCGTCATGCACGGCATGTGGAAGACGCACGACGAGTCCTTTGCCGAGTCCGGCAATGTGCACGGACTAGCGTCGATGTTCATCTCGATGGCGGATCACGCCGGCACCCACATCGATGCACCCAAGCATTTCGGCAAAAGCGGCATTTCGATCGATCAGTATCCGCTGCAGAGATGCATCGTGCCGGGCATCTGCATCGACCTGCGCCACATTGCGCCGCGCGCCGAGATCTCGCCCGCCGATCTCGAGGAAGCTGTGGGGAAAGGCGGCGTGCCCGTGCCGAACGGAGGCACAGTTCTGCTCTGCACCGGTCACCACGAACGAACATTCCCCCGCAAGGAATATGCGACCGACAACTCAGGCGTGAATGTCGCCGCCACCGAATGGCTGGCCAAACAAGGCATCGTGCATTTCGGCATCGACTCGATGCGACCGGGACCCGAGGGAGACGTGAATGCCCTCGTGCATAAGGCCTGCCTTGAGCTCGACATCACCCATATCGAGAGCCTGTGCAATCTGGAGGCGTTGCTCGGCCGTGGCCAGTTTACCTTCATCGGCCTGCCGATGAAGTGGCGCGGCGGGACGGCTTCGCCGATCCGCGCCGTGGCCGTGTTTGACATGTGAGAGAAGCAAGCTGCCAAACCGGAGAGGCATTTTCGGTAAGGGCGGCATCAGGCCGCTGCCTTCCGCATGTGGCGCGTGTAGACGCGCCCCGAAAGCTTGCCTAAACTCGCGCCAATAACGACCGACGCCGGGGCAAACGGCACGGATAACCGGGCGGGAACGCCCGTCGACACCAAGGGGAGGACATCATGGACCGTTTTCGGCGGGCTAACCGCGCTTTCATATTTGCATCTGTCGCTGCGACATCGCTTGCGCTGGCGACGCCGGCACCTGCGCAGGAAACTTTCAAGCTCGGCATCGTGACATTCCTGTCCGGGCCGGCAGCGGACAGTTTTGGTGTTCCTGCCCGAAACGGCGCGCAATTCGTCATCGATCAGCTGAACAAGGGGTCGGTGCCCTCCCCGTACGAGAAAGTCGGGTTCGGCGGCATCAAGATCGAGCCCATCATCATCGACGAAAATGGTGGCGCCACCAAGCAAGTGCAGGAATTGCGTAATCTCTACCAGCGCGACAATGTCGACGTCGTGCTCGGCTATATCAGCTCCGGCGATTGCCTGGCGGTGGCGCCGATTGCCGAAGAGTTGAAGAAGATGCTGGTGTTGATGGATTGCGGCACGCCGCGCATCTTCGAAGAAGCCAAATACAATTACGTGTTCCGCACAGCCGCCCATGCGACGATGGATAACGTTGGCCTCGTCAGGTACATGAAGGCCAAGAACGTCAAGATGGACACGCTTTCGGCGATCAACCAGGACTACGCCTGGGGTCAAGACAGCCGGGCCGACTTCGTCGCCGCAGCCCAGCAACTCTATCCCAACGTCAAGGTTCAGACGGACCTGCTGCCCAAGTTCGGCGCGGGTCAGTACGGCACCGAAATCTCCGCGCTAGTGGGCGCTGGCTCCGACGTGGTCTATTCAAGCCTGTGGGGTGGTGATTTGCAGGCCTTCGTCTTGCAGTCGGCCCCCCGTGGCCTGCCGAAGCGCAGTCAGCTCGTGTTCAGTGCCGCCGACCACGTGCTGCCGCCGCTGGGCGACAAGATGCCCGACGGCACCATCATCGGAGCGCGCGGTGCCTATGGCCTGATGTCGCAGAAATCTCCGTTGAACGATTGGCTGTTCAAGGGATACGAGGCCGTCAACGGCGTCTATCCGGTTCAGGCCGCCTATCGCATTACGCAATCGATTCTCGGATTGAAGGCTGCGGTCGAGAAAGCCATGAGCAAGAATGGCGGCAAGAAGCCCTCGACCGATGAACTGGTCGCGGCGATGACCGGTCTGGAGTGGCCGTCACCTGGTGGGCTCATTCAGATGAAGCTCGCTGACGGCCATCAGGCAATCCAGCCGATCGCCATCAGCCGCACCAAATACAATCCGGATCTGAAGCGGGTCGATTTGGTTGATATCCAGTACTTCGCAGCAGAATGCGTCAATCCTCCCCCGGCGTGAAGTCGCTCGATTGGATCAAGGGCGGTATGCAGGGCGCCAAGTGCAACTAGATAGCTCCGGCATTCGATAAGCCAAATTGGCGGCGCGTGAGGTTCGCGCCGCCAATTCCTGCCCGCTAATGACCCGCGTGACCCCATCGCCATGAATTTCTTTCTGACGATCGTTCTCGATGGCCTGATTCAGGCGTCGTGGCTGTTCATCGTCGCTCTCGGTCTGACGCTGGTATTCGGCGTATTGAAGATACTCAACATCGCCCATGGCAGCTTCTACGCGCTCGGCGCCTATATCGCTGCGAGTACGGTGACCATGGTTGCCGCACGCGGCTTCTCTCCAGGCATAGGCTTCGTCGCCATGCTGCTCTCGGTAGCGTTGATCGCGTCCGCCGTCGGACTGCTGCTGGAGCGCGGCCTATTGAAAATGTTCTACGGCCGCGACGAGGTGGTGCTGTTGCTCGTAACCTATGCCGTATTTCTGATCTTCGAAGACGTCACCAAGCTGATCTGGGGCGTCAACCCGATCTATGCGACGC
Organism: Bradyrhizobium sp. TZ2; assembly: GCA_043099345.1. Classification (GTDB taxonomy): domain Bacteria; phylum Pseudomonadota; class Alphaproteobacteria; order Rhizobiales; family Xanthobacteraceae; genus Bradyrhizobium. The sequence goes on from CP170752.1 coordinate 7,089,109, forward strand.
AGCCGTATGAACTGTTCGGCAACCTCGAATTCGCCGGGCTCTACTATGTAGGCTACGATCTGGTGCTGATACCGATTTCGGCCCTGATCGGCTTCGCCATCTGGTTTGGCCTCAACCGCACCGTGATCGGCAAGATCGTGCTGGCCGTGATCCACAATGAGGAAATGAGCGTCAGCATGGGCGTGCGGGTCAACCGCGTCTATGCAATCGCTTTTGCATTCGGTGTCCTGCTTGCCGCCCTTGCAGGCGCCCTGACCGCGCCGAAAATTTCGATGCAGCCGGGCCTTAGTTCGGACGTCATCATCCTTAGTTTCGCTATCGTTGTCATCGGCGGATTGGGCAGCGTCGAGGGCGCGGCGGTGGGCGCAATCCTGGTCGGGCTGGCGCGCGCGGCTTCCGTTCACCTGATGCCGCAGGCTGAACTGTTCATGATCTATCTTATCATGGCTGCCGTACTGATGTTTCGCCCTGAGGGTCTATTCAAGCGCGAGACGGCAAGGCGGATTTGATGAAGAAGGATCTGCATCCCCTTGTTATGATCGCCCTTGTCGCTGGAGTGACGCTGTTCGGTCGCGTGCTGCCGACCTGGACTCTGTCGCTGGCGACGATTGCTGCCTCCAATGCGCTGATAGCGCTTGGCATCGTAGTGCTGGCACGCACTGGCAACGTGTCGTTCGGCCAGGGCCTGTTCTTTGCCGCCGGCGGCTATGGCGTGGCGCTGATCGCCAACGCATGGGGCCTCACCGACGCCGTGGTGCAAGTGATTATCGGCGCGGCATGCGGCGGGCTGCTCGGCCTCGTCATCGGCCCATTGATCGCGCGCTATAGCGGCATTTTCTTCGGCATGCTGACATTGGCGCTATCGATGGTGTTTTACGGTGCGCTGGTGAAGTCGACGGCGCTTGGCGGGTCCGACGGATTCAATGTAGGGCGGCCGAGCCTCTTTGGCATGAGCTTCACCGATCCACGGGAAGCCGACTTCATGCTGTATGCCGTCTCCGTCATCGTAACCGGCTTTGCCGGCATCGGCGCGACCATCCTGTTCCGATCCGAATTTGGTCTCGCCAGCCTCGCGGTGCGTGAAAACAATCTACGCGTTGAATATCTCGGCATCTCGGCCAACCGGGTCATATCGATCAATTTCGTGATCGCCGCAATCTTCGCCGGCGCGAGCGGCGCGTTTGCCCTGATGGCGCAGCGGCACATCGATCCTCAATTCGCGTATTGGACCACCTCGGGCGAGTTCGTCTTCGTTGCTGTCCTTGCCGGCAACCAGAGCGTGGCCGCGGTCTTCGTGGCCTCGATGGCGCTGGAACTGGTCCGTTCATTCTCGAACCTCTATTTGCCCAATACCTGGCAGCTCGTGCTCGGCGTCTTCCTCCTCGGTGTCATCCTGTTTCTGCCCCGCGGCATCGGCTCGCTCTGGATCAGGAACCGGCGTAAGCGTAGCGCCTCGGCGACAAAAGCACCGCTCACCGCCGAGAGAGGAGCCGCGCCGTGAACCCGGTTCTTTCGGTGCGCGGGCTCGAAAAGCGTTTTGGCGCGGTAGTAGCCGCCGACGCACTCACCCTCGATATTACGGCCGGCCAGAAGATCAGCCTTATTGGAGCAAATGGCGCGGGCAAGACCACCTTCGTCAACATGGTCACGGGCTACCTAAAGCCTGACAGCGGCTCGATCGCGCTCGACGGGGTTGATATCGGCAGGCGCTCGCCACGAAGCGTGGCCCGGCTCGGTATCTCCCGTTCTTTCCAGATTCCACAGCTGTTTGTTGAACTCACGGCTGCCGAAAATCTCACGGTGGCAATTTCCGGCGTTAGCGCGCGAATGTCGCTTCGCGCGCCCGCGGAAGCCCAAGGCCGCCATGACAATGCAGTCGAACTGCTTGAGCGCTTTGGCCTTGCCGATCTAGCCGATCGTCCAATCTCGGAGCTTGCGGGCGGGGTACGCAAACTGATCGACATCGCGATGGCGTTGGTGCGCCGCCCAAAACTGCTGTTGCTGGACGAGCCGACGTCCGGCGTATCGGCCGAGGAAAAATTCACGACCATGGATCGCGTGATCCACGCCGTCGCCCCGGATGCCGCGACCCTTGTGTTCGTTGAGCACGACATGGAAATCGTCGGCCGCTATGCCGACCGCGTCGTGGCGTTCTATCAGGGCCGGATTCTGGCCGACGGCATACCTTCCGATGTCCTGAAGGATCAGGAAGTTCGCCGCTATGTCACCGGAGGCGCGCGATGAACGCGGCCACGCCATTGCTCGAGATCGACAATCTCGTCGTCGAGATCCAGTCGATGCCAGCGTTGCGCGGCTTTTCGATGCGCATCGCCAGGGGCGCCATGGTGAGCCTTGTCGGCCGCAACGGCGCCGGCAAGACGACACTGATGCGCTCGATCATGGGGCATCTCAAGTTGGCCCAAGGCGAAGTGCGGTTTGAAGGCGCCGATCTGTCAGCCCGGCCACGCCATGCGCGCGTCGCTCGGGATCGGCTATATGCCGGAAGACCGTTGCCTAGTGCCTCAATTGACGGTCGAAGAAAACATCATGTTGCCGTTGTGGGTCTCGCGACATCTCGACCGCAAGGCCCGGCTCGACTTCGTCTATGAGGTGATCGGCGAACTCACCGAGATGCGTCAACGCAAGGCGCTGTTGTTAAGCGGCGGGCAGCAGAAGCTGGTCGCGCTCGGCCGAGCGCTTGCCGTCGGCACCAAATGCCTGCTGCTCGACGAGCCGTTCGAAGGCATTGCGCCGGCTCTATCCGAGCGGCTGTCGGAGCTGCTTGCATCGCTCCGAGGCAAGGATCTCACCTTGCTGATGTCGCAGTCGGACATGAACCATTCGCGCGGGCTGATCGACGTCGAATTCACGATTGAACGCGGCGCCAACCCTGCGTGAGTTAATAACCTTGACAGTCGGGGCTTCCCTGGCCGGCGCCGCTGAGGCTGGATGCAGCCACGGGTCGCCCTGCTTCGAGGTCTATTCGCCTTCGCTTCCGGATCCCGCTTCGGCCAGTTCGCGAAGCATCTCGGCATTCAACACGACGATGGCCCCGTGCTCGAGACGCACCCAGTTGCGGGCTGCCCAGGCGCGCAACTGCTTGTTGATGCTTTCACGGGTCATGCCAACCATTTCGCTGATCTCCTGCTGGGTGATCGCGATGGTTCGGCTCTGTGGAGCAGACTTGTGTTTTTCGGACAGGCGAAGCAGCGCGCTGGCGAGTCGCCCGGGGAGATTTTGCAGGATGATCTGCTCGACCTGATCGCTCGTCCATCGCAACCGCTCACAGAGCAATTCAATGAACTTCATCGCCAGCGCAGGCTGCCCCTTCACAAACGGGATGAATTCGCGACGGTCGATAACGAAGAGTTCGCAATTGCTGTTTGCGATAGCATCCGCGGAACGTGCCCTCCCGTCGAGCAGTGCGATTTCACCGAAAATTTCGCCAGGCCCTATGATGTTCAGGATGGCGTTGCGACCATCGGGCGATGAAATACTCATCTTCACCGTGCCCGAAATGACCGCGTACAGACTATTGCCGGGATCCCCCTTGGAGAACAGCGTGGTGCCCCGCTTCAGCGTGGAATGTTTGGCGTAACGACAGAGCTGGTCGAAAGCCTCCGGCTCGAGATCAGCAAAAATCGGGTGCTTGCGCAGCACCGATAGTTTGCCGTTCGAGAATCCGTGAGCTTCACCCGTCCTTTGTTGAGGCACGCCAGTCAAACTCCAGGGGACACTGCAGGGGATGCAGCCCTTCCGTAATCAACGCCGGTCGCCTTTTCAACCGGAAAGCATCTAACCGCGTCGATTTGGTGGCCGGAGGACAAGGATACTGGGTTGCGCTCCGATAACCGAGGAACCTGCAACCGGACATGCAGCAGATCGGAGTCGGAGCCTGCTGTTTGCAACATTCGTCCGCCGATCAATGCGATAGCAAGCCTCGGCTGGTCGGCCAGCAGCGGAGCTTGTGGTAGCAAGCAGCTTTCCCAACGCCTACAGGCTGCAGAACAGCCCTGCCATTTCGTGCGCTGCGGTAGCTGTCCAGGTAAACCTTCCTCCGCACCATCGCACAAACAGCACCCCATCCGCCGGCGGCTATTCCTTGGCGTTGGCCGACAGCCTCGCCGCTCCGGCCAAGATCCGTGGCCGTTAGAGCAGCTTTCCATCCGGCCCAAAAAATGGGTGCGGGCCATCGAAGGTGCCGATCGGGACCTGATGAGTGACGACGGCGCCGAACTCTTCGCCCGGAAACCAGCTGTGGAGGTGGAAGGCAGGCGGCTCGACCTTGAAGGAAGGCTCGCGTAGCTCGGCCAGATCGAGATCGACCGCATGGTTCGGGGCTGGGCAGATCGTGGTCGGCACACTCGCAAAGTGGGTCAGTGCAGCGCGGTGCACATGCCCGGTCGCGATCAACTGTACGCGCCGATGACGCCGCACGATGGCTGCGAGCTCGCTCGCGTTAAGTAGATTCTGGCGATCCATGTGCCAGATGCCGGCCTTGAACGGCGGATGATGCAGGAACAGCAGTGCGGGCCGCTCGAGTGAAGCGGCCAGCGTCGCGTCGAGCCACTGCAACGTGGCCTCTTCCAGTTCGCCGTGCGGCTTCCGGTGCACGCTTGAATCCAGCAACAGCAGATCGAGCCCGTCGACTTCGACCTTCTGATCGAGCGGCCCGGATGCAAAAGCATAGGAAGAAGGAAATGCGGCACGCATCAGCTCACGCGAATCGTGATTGCCGGGGATGCTGGCGAATGAAGGTTTGAGTGGTGCCAACAGCTGCTTGAGATATTGGTATTCCTCAGCCGTCGGCGTGTCCGCCAGATCACCGGAGATCACCACAAAGTCAGGAGCCGGATCGAACTCGTTCAGTGCCGCAACGCAACGTTCGAGTGCCTTGGCAGTATCGACCCTGCCATAGGCAAGCGATCCCGGCGGCTTGATATGCAGGTCAGAAATCTGTGCAATATGAATCGGCTTTGGTGACATCGGCCTTCTCAGTCCTCGGGCGGCAGCAGACGGACGGCGTCCGGCGAAATCGATAATCCGATCCGTTCGCCAAGCTTGGCTTGAATCGTATTCGGTGCGTCGACGGTGAGCAACCTATTGGATGCGCCACTGATGACCAGCCGCTGCCTATCGCCGATAAAGCTGACGCTGTCGATGATGCCAGAAAGCGGCGCACTGCCAGCCTCCGTCACCCGGATAGTTTCGGGACGAATCATCGCCACCGCGGCCGCTACATTTGTAGCGTCACCAATCGGCTGCCGTCCGCCAGGCAATACGAGATGTCCATTCTCGACGGCAGATTCGACGATATTCGCAGCGCCAATGAATTCGGCGACAAAGCGGTTTCTCGGGGTGAAGTAAATATCTCGCGGCGTGCCCATCTGGGCAATCGTTCCCTTCTGCATGACGACCACACGATCGCCAAGCTCCATGGCTTCAGATTGATCGTGCGTCACGTAAATCGTGGTGATGCCCAGCGCGCGCAACAGACGGTTGAGCTCGCCGCGCAGCCGGTCGCGCAGCGCAGCATCGAGCGCGGTCAGGGGCTCATCGAGCAAAAGAATGCCCGGCCGGATCGCAACCGCGCGCGCCAGCGCCACGCGCTGACGCTGGCCACCGGAAAGCTGGTCGATGCGGCGGTTCTCCAACCCGGAAATGTTGGTCAGCGCCACGAGTTCGGCGACGCGTGCCGCGCGCTCCTTGTGCGGCACTCCGCGGATCTTCAGGCCGTAGCCGATGTTATCCGATACACTCATGTTGGGAAAAAGCGCGTAGGACTGGAACACCATGCCGACGTTGCGCCGCTCGATCGGCACTGGCGTCATGTCCTTGCCGTCGAATAGCACCTTGCCACCCGTGTCGGGCAGTTCGAGGCCCGCGATGATGCGCAGCATGGTGGTCTTGCCGCAGCCGGAGGGACCGAGCAGCACCAGCGTTTCTCCGCGGGCGATGTCGAGCGTCGCGGGTTCGAGCGCGCGCGTTCCGTCGGCAAACGTCTTGCCGCAGGCCTCAATTCGCACCGAGGCGCCGTGTCCAGGCTGCGCGCTCATCTCTTCTGTTCCCTTTCGGCAAACATTTGCATAGCAATCAGCAGCGGGATGATCATCACGAAAAAGATCAGGGTATATGCCGAAGCCACTTCCAGCCGCATCGAGGCATAACTATCGGCAAGCCCGATCGGCAGCGTCTTGGTCAACGGCGTGTGCAGCATCCAGGTCAGGTTGAATTCACCAAGCGACAGCGTTACCACCATCAGGCTGCCTGCAAGGATCCCCGGCGCGGCGTTGGGCACGATCACGTCGCGGAAACGACGCCACGGCGATGCGCCGAGCGACGCCGCGCCTTCATCCAGTGTCTTGATATCGATGGTCGCGAACACGGCCATTACCGACCGCACCATGAACGGCATGGTGAAGATGACGTGCCCGACCAGAATGAAGAGCCAGGAACGGCGAAAATCGCCGAAGCCGCCATAGGTCAAGAGCAGCGCAAGCGCGATCGCCAACCCAGGGATCGCCAGCGGCAAGGTGATAATCTCTTCGACGATTCGAGACAGGCGCCCTCCCCTCACATGCAAGGCGTAGGCGGCTGGAACGCCCGCGGCGAGCGTCACGGCAAGGGTCGCAAATGCGATCACGAATGAAAGCAGGATCGTGCCGGCATAGAGCTCCCACACCTGCGCGACCCATTGCAGGGTTACTCCGGACTGGATGCCGCGGAAATAGTTCACGCTGACGCCTGCGGAGATCGACAAAATCGCGGGCACCACCAGGAACGCGGCGACGATCAATGTGAAGATGAGTTGACCGGAGAAGATCAGGCGATCGCGCATCGTCTCACCCGGTCGCCGCGACGGCACTTCCGCTGAAGGAACGGGCAAGCGCAAGAATGAACCATGTGATGATGCCAAGACCGACCGACAGCGCGGCCGAGGTCGCGAAATTCGCGGCCAGCGTGAACTCGGTATAGATCAGCATCGGCAGCACATCGATGTTCGTCGCTAGCGTGAACGCGGTCCCGAATGCACCCATCGCCGTCGCAAAGGCAATCGCACCGGAGGCAACAAAGGCCGGCGCCAAGGCCGGCAGCACCACGTCGCGCTGCACCGCCCATGGGCTGGCGCCGAGCGAACGCGCGGCTTCTTCCAAACCTACATCGAGCTTCTGCACCGCCGCCATGATGGTGAGAATGACGCGCGGGATGGAGAAATACAGGTAGCCGAGAAACAGCCCGTAGATCGAGTAAGCAAAGACGAACTTCTCATCAAGCAGACGGTTGGAAAGATCACCGATCAAGCCCTGTCGCCCGGCGAGGAGAATGATCAAGAAGCCGACCACCACGCCGGGAAACGCCAACGGAAATGTCAGCATCGCGATCAGAACGGCGCGGCCGGGGAAACGATGTCGCTGCAGAAACATCCCGGCGATGGTCGCCACAATCAGCGTCACGATGGTGGTCGCGGTCGCGAGCAAAACCGTGTTGACAAGGGTCGCGCGATAGCGGGCTCGATCAGGATTGCCAGATAGCCCGCGAGGCCCTGTGGCCCCTCTGCTCCGGTAACAACGAGCCGGGCCATCGGCAACAGGAAGAACGCCACCGTCACCACCGCAAGCGGCAGCAGGCAGAACCAGACAAAGAACCTGTGTGACATCAGATGATAGTGCCCAGCGAAGGGCACCATATTGCCTCAGCGGACCTCGGCTAGATAGCGGTCAACAAAGCCTTTTTGCCTGTTTTCCATCTGGCCCCAATCGACGTTCTTCGCCCGCGCGTAGTCGCTGTCGGGCAAGAATTTCTTCTTCACGGCTTCGGGCAAATCAATCGGCCGCGCCGGGCGGAGATAGGCGTTGGTCCAGATCGCCTGCCCCTTGTCGGACAAGAGATAGTCCAACACCTTCTTGGCCTTGTCCTTGTTGGGCGAGTTCTTGACGAGGCCCGCAACGTAAGGAAACACCACTGATCCTTCACAGGGGATTACGAACTCAAAATTGCCCTTCTCGGAGTATTTCGCGCGATAGGCGTTGAAATCATAGTCGAACAGGATCGGCATCTCGCCGGAAACCACGCGCGCGTAGGACGTCTGCTTGGGAACGATCGGGTCGTTCTTCCGGAGATCCTTAAAGAAGCCGATCGCGGGATCGAAATTTGCCTCGGAGCCGCCGAGCGCGAGATTGATCGCGACCGCGCCGACATATCCGACCGCGGCCGACGACGGATCGAGATAGCCAACCATCCCTTTGTATTCCGGCTTCAGGAGATCCTTCCAGCAGGCCGGAACCGGCTTGCCGCCAAGCGCGTCCTTGTTCACGAACAGGCCCAGCGTGCCGGAATGGATGGTGGTCCAGTAGCCATCGGCATCCTTCAGGCCGGCAGGAACTTGGTCCCAATTGCCGGGCTTGTAGGGTTCGAGCGCATCCTGCGCCTTGGCTTTCATGCCGAAGGTGACGCCGAAATAGCCGATATCGCCGACTGGGTTGTTTTTCTCGGCGAGGATCTGCGCCAGCGCCTGGCCGGAATTCTTGTTGTCGTGCGGGATATCGTAATTGAGATCGGCCTTGATCGCCTTGAGCATCGAGGCCCAGTCCGCCCATTCCGGCGGGCAATTGTAGCAGATGATGTCGGCCGCTTTGGCAGATTGCCGGGGCGCGATCAGCGACAGCGCCAGCAAGGCAAGAACAAAACGGACGGTCTTCATGGGTTACTCCGATTAGGGCGGTAATTGAGGATTTCAGCACCTGCCGGTGTGCAAGTATAGGCCGCGTATGAAGGTTTTGCGACAAGGCGATTTGCTATGCAGCATCACCCGCAGCGCCGTCGCCAGTGCGCTCCTTCCCTAAACCGGCCTTGTTACCGCAATCAGCGTTCAGACTCGCCCCAAGGCGGTCAGGATGACCTGAGGTGTTAGCGGTATTTCCGTAATTGTCGTCTCAAACGGCCTGAGCGCGTCGTTGACCGCATTGGCCACCGCCGCAGCGGCGCCTGCCGTGCCGGCTTCACCTGCGCCCTTTGCCCCCAGTTCCGATTCCAGCGTCGGCGAGACCGCATGTCCGACATCGATGTCAGGCATTTCGCCGGACATCGGAACCAGATAATCGGCCATGTTGGCGTTGGTGAGCTGGCCGCATTCATCATAGACACACTTCTCGAACAACGCCGCACCGAGACCCTGCACTACTCCGCCCCTGATCTGCTCGTCGACCAGTTGTGGATTGATAATCGTGCCGCAGTCTTCGACCACCCAATGCTTCAGCAATTTCACGAAACCAGTATCGATATCGATCTCCAGCCAGGAGGCCTGCACGCCATTGGTAAAGGCGAAGGGGTATTCGCGCGGGACAAAATGGCGGGTCGCCATCAGTTCGGGTTGAACGCCCGGCGGCAGCGTGTCAGGACGGAAATAGACGATTCGCGCGAGTTCGCTCAGTTCGATCCGTGGCGCGCCATCGACGACATTCACAACGCTGTTGTTGACGATGTCGAGTTCACTCGCTGTCGATTGCAGAATAGCGGCCGCGACGTCGAGAATGTTCTTCCGCAGTACTTTTGTGGCCTGCAGCGCAGCTTCTCCGCCGATACCAGCGCCGCGCGAGGCCCAGGTGCCGCCGCCGTACGGCGTATTATCGGTGTCGCCCAGGATCACGCGGACCCTATCCATCGCGACGCCAAGCACGCTGCCGACAATCTGTGCGGTGAGCGATTCCTGATCCCTGTCCCTGCTCGGTGATACTGGTCTGGCAGATCACCGAACCCTGCGCGTCGAGCCGCAGGGTGACGCCATCCTGCGAGGATATTTTCGCACCGCCGACACCATAGAATGCGGCGCTTGGATTGGTGACCTCGATGAAACTGGCGATGCCGATACCACGATGGATGTTCTTCTCCCGCAAGGCCGCCTGCTCGGCACGCAGCGCGTTGTAGTCCATCATGTTGATCAGCTTGGCGAGCGCTGCATGGTGCGACAACTGCTCGAAGCGCAGGCCTGACGGCGAAGCACAGGGATAAGCGTCATCGGCAATCAAATTGCGGCGACGGATTTCGACCGGGTCCATACCGATTCTCGCCGCCGCCAGATCAACCAAGCCTTCCGTCACCGAGCAGGCGATCGGGTGGCCAACGGCGCGGTACTGGCACATGACGTTCTTGTTCTGGAACACCACGCGAGCCCGGGCGCGGTAATTCCTGGTCATATAGGGCCCCCCGACGAGATTGACGACCTGGTTGGCCTCGATCGCGCTGGTGCGTGGATACATCGAATAGGGTCCGATACCCGTGAGATCGTCGATCTCGAATGCCGTGATGGTGCCATCGCGTTTGACGCCGATCTTTCCCCTACAGCGATGGTCACGGGCATGAATGTCGGTGTTGAAGCTCTCGACCCGGTCCGCGACAAATTTGATCGGCCGCCGCAACAACTTCGCCAGCGCATAGGTGGCCATCTCGTCGGCATAGATATGCACCTTTATGCCGAAGGAGCCACCGACATCCTTGCAGACGACGCGGACCTGCGACTCCCTCAAGCCCAGGTGCAACGCCGCGATGTTCTGCACCATGTGCGGCGCCTGGGTGCCCTGATAGATCGTTAACCGCGCCTCCGCGGCGTTCCAGTCCGCCACCACCGCGCGCGGCTCAAGCGTCACGCCGGTGTGCCGTCCAAAAACGAATTCCGCGTCTATCACCTCGTCGGATTCGGCAAAGGCCTGGTCGACATTGCCGGCGTCGTGATTGCGCTCGAACGCAAGATTATCGCCGAGCGAGGGATGGATGACAGGCGTTGCAGGATCGAGCGCCGTATTCATGTCCGTTACGGCATCGAATTCCTCATACTCGACCAAGACATGCTCCGCGGCGTCCTCGGCCTGAGCACGACTGGCCGCCACCACGGCCGCAACTGCTTCTCCCTGCCAGCGCACGTGGTCGATCGCGATGGCGCTTTGCGGCGCGGATTTCAGGCCCTTCAAATGCGAGAGCACGCCGACCCACGGGGTAATGACGGCGGCGAGTTCCTGACCTGTAACGACGGCGACCACGCCCGGCATTTGCTTCGCCACCGAAGCGTTAATGCCAAAGATCCTTGCGTGCGCGTGCGGCGAACGCAAGAACACGACATGCGCCATACGCGGCAGCTCGATGTCGCTGACATAGAGCCCACGTCCCTGCATCAGCCGGTCGAGGTTCGGTCGCGGCACCGTCCTGCCGATATAGGAGTTCGGGCGGTCCAGCGCCGAAAGCGTCAGTTCAGGATTTGCTCGTGCTAACGTCATGGCGCATGCCCGGCGCGTGTACGCGCAGTGGTCTCGATGGCGTCGACGATCGCCTGATAGCCGGTACACCGGCAATAATTGCCCGAAAGGTGCTCGCGAATCTGTTCTCGATCCGGCCGCGAGGACTGTGTCAGCAGATCCTGTGCCGCCATCAGCATACCCGGCGTACAGAAGCCGCATTGCAGTGCGTTGCGCTCGCGGAATGCGGCCTGCAGATCGGCAATCTCGCCGCTGTCGGACAGTCCTTCAATCGTTTGGATCGATGAATTGTGCGCCTGCGCCGCAAGCATCAAACAGGAACGCACGATCTCGCCATTGACGCGCACCGTGCACGCACCGCAAACTCCGTGCTCGCAACCCACATGCGTACCGGTCAGCTTGAGATGCTCGCGGAGAAAATCCGCCAGATTCAATCGCGGCCGCACATCCGCCTCGACGCGCTCACCGTTGACGTCTAGCGAAATCGCCACAGTAGCCGTCACGCTCGTGCTCCTGCGCAAATATCTGGGCGTGACAGCAAAGAGGAAACGCAACGGCCCAGCAAGACCTTTGCCAGATGCCGGCGCATGGCGGGCGTAGCCTGCTGATCTTCGAGAGGATCGAGTTCCTTATCCAGTGCGGAAGCCGCCTCCGACAAAACTGCAGGCGTGATGGCGACATCAATAAGGTTGCCAGCACACTTGGCGAGCAACGGGCGATCGCCGACGGCAAAGAAGCCGAGCCGGAGGTCTGCAAACCGGTCGCCCTTGACGATCGCCTGGGCAGCCAGGCCGACAATCGCGTAATCGCCGTGCCGGCGAGCCAACTCATGGAAAAAATGCGTCGAATTCCTTGGCGCCACGGGTAGCTCGACGGCCACCAGCAACTCCTGCGGCGAAAGCGCGGTTTCGTAGATGCCGGTGAAGAATGCATTTGCTGCAATCCGCCGCTCACCGCTTGGGCCGCGAGCAATGATGGTTGCGCCAAGCGTCAACATGCAGGCCGGCAGTTCGGAAGCCGGGTCCGCGTGCGCAAGGCTGCCACCGATTGTGCCACGGTTACGGATCGCGGGATGCGCGACATAGGCGACCGCACGCGCCAGCAATGGGGCATGGGCCGCTATTTCCGGAGATTTCAAGAGATCAACATGGCGCGTCAGTGCGCCAACGGTGAGAACGCCTTGCTTCATCACAATCCCGCGCAGCTCGGCCAGCTCACCAATGTCGACAATGAGTTCGGGAGATATCAGGCGCAGATTCATCGCCGGCATCAGGCTCTGGCCGCCCGATAATACCTTGGCCCTTTCGCCATGCGTGGCCAGCAATTCCAACGCATTTGCGACGCTGGTCGCGCGGGCATAATCGAAAGCCGAGGCTTTCATTTTGGGCGTGACCTCCCCGGTCGGATATCGGAATTTTTCGGTAGATTAAACGGCTGCGACGTTCAAAGGCAAGTTGGTTATCGGGTAACTATTTCGACTTTGGACTTGTCTTCGCACGGCAAAGGAAGCAGGTTCTCTGCCAAAAAAGAGCTGTCTTTGGGAAAGCGCAGACCATGAAGCTCGGGTTCTTTACGATGCCGATCCATCCTGTTGGCAAGGATTGGCGGCTCTCCCTTAAGGAGGATCGCGAGGCCTTCCTGCTGGCAGACGAACTCGGCTTCACCGAAGCCTATGTCGGCGAGCATGTCACTGACCGGGCCGAGAATATCACTTCCTGCATAGCTTTTATCGCGTGGCTCGCCGCAGCGACCCGGCAGATCAAGCTTGGCACAGGCACCGTCAACATGCCGAACGCCCATCCGGCCGCAGTAGCAGCCTCGATCGCAATGCTCGACCACATGCTAGACGGACGCCTGATATTCGGCATCAGCCCTGGCGGCCTGCTCTCGGACGCGGAAGTATTCGGCAATCTCGAGGCGGACAGGAATGCAATGTTCCTGGAAGCGATCAATCAGGTGCTTTCAGATCTGGGCGAGCGAGCCGCCATATGATCTTCAAGGTCAATACTGGAACATATCGGTTCAGAAGACGCTCATCGAAGACATCGGTCAGGGCTTCATCCCGCGCCCCCTGCAAAGGCCACACCCCCCGATCGTAGTGACGGCGGTGGCGCCGTTCTCAAAGGGCGTGACGGAAGCAGCCGCGCGCGGCTGGGATCCGATCTCGGCGAATTTTCTGATGCCGGCCTGGGTGAAGAGCCACTGGCCGAAGTACGTCGAGGGTTGCGAACGAGCCGGGCGCTCTGCGGATATGGCAAGTTGGCGCGTAGCCAAAAGCATTTTCGTCGCCAAGGATGCGGCAACGGCGAAAGCCTATGCTACCGATCCGGACGGGCCCTATGTCTATTATTATCGCTCACTGTTCACCAAACTGAAGCGCGGCGGCCGGATCGAGTTGTTCAAAACGCGTCGCGATCAGCCTGACGACGAAGTGACGCTGGAATCGATTTGCGACAAACTCATCATTCACGGTACGCCGGAGAGCGTTACGGATCAGGTCCTGGCGTTTCAGGAGGAGACCGGGCCTTTCGGAACGCTGCTCTATGCAGGCAAGGATTGGAAAGATCGCGAACTCGGACGCCAGTCGATGATCCTGATGGCCGAAAAGGTCATGCCACGGGTCAATGCAAGCACGACCGGCCATTCCAAGGCCGCTGAATAGTCGCTCACTCAGGAAATTACCGTGGCACTCAGCGATCGCATCCCCTATCAAGCGCAAGTCGACCGACCGAAGCTGACGCTTCCCGGCGGCAAGAAGCTCGCGGTATGGGTCATCCTCAACGTCGAGGAATGGCGGATCGAGAACGCGATGCCACGCACGGTGTTGAGTCCACCGATGGGGCAGCCGTTGTTGCCCGACGTCCCAAACTGGTCATGGCACGAATACGGGATGCGGGCCGGCTTCTGGCGTCAGTACAAGGCACTGACCGACCGCAGGATACCGGTGACTCTGGCAATCAACGGCAACGTCTGCAGCACCTACCCGCGCGTCGCGTCCGCTGCGCTCGAAGCCGGCTTTGAATTTATGGGCCACGGATTTGTGCAGGGGCCGATGCACAAGGTCGAGAACCAGGCCGATGCGATCAAGCGCGCGGTCGAGGCAATTTCCAAATTCACGGGAAGCCCGCCGCGATCGTGGGAGAGCCCCGGCTTGGCGGAGACCGAGGAAACCCTGGATCTGCTGCGCCTCAACGGCATTGAGTATGTTGCGGATTGGGTGATCGACGATCTGCCGCAAGACATCGCCACGCCTCACGGCACCATAACGACGATCCCCTATTCGGTCGAAACCAACGATATCGTCATCCACGCGCTGCAGCACCTGCCGTCCGAGCAGTTCCTGAAACGATGCACCGATCAGTTCGACCGGCTGTATCTCGAAGGCGCCTCAAACGCGCGGATCATGGCGGTCTCGATTCATCCGTACATCACGGGCGTGCCCCATCGTATCAAGTATCTGGAGGCGCTGCTCGACTATGTCATCAGTCATGACGGCGTGGCGCTGATGACGGCCAGCGAAATTGGCGACTGGTATCATTCAGAAATGGCAAGAAAATAGATCGCTGGTGCCTCAGTGCTGATCGCACCTGTCTCCACGTGAATTCCCTGAAGTAACTTTATAGGGAAAATGTGATTTCAGGTTTCCAGTGGCCGCCAAATTCCAAGCACGAAACCGATATGCCCCAGCTACTCTCCGTCTAATTCCCTAGCGCCACTAACAGAGAATCTGTCGCTAGGAGCAGCACAGGCAACTCGAGTGCGGAAACAGGGAAATTCGCTCGTAGGAAAACTAGACGTACAAGAATTTCGCAAGAGCTAAAGGCCAAATGACCGCACCAGGGCTCGGACCTGGGACCCGATGATTAAGAGTCTGACCTGCAGCGCGAAGAGCCGTCAGTTCGGCATGCGCGGTGGGATCGTTGGTGCTGTGTATCTCGTTCACGCCCCTTGCTATGACTTCGCCATTCCGGACGATCACCGCCCCGAAGGGGCGGCCTCCCTGTTCGACATTTGCCTGCGCCAGTTCAATTGCTTCGCAAAGATAGCGCTCGGTGTTGCTCATGCTTGCCTCCTTCAACGCGCACCGGCCGCAACCAGAATACGCGCAATACCGGAATAGCCGCGCTCCCAGGCATGCTGGAGTGGCGTGACACCGTCACGGTCCGGCAGGTTCACATTCGCCTTCGCGTCCACCAGCAACTGGACGATCTGCTGGTGATTCGTCCCACCTTTGCCAAGGATGATCGCCTCAAGAAGAGCGGTCCACCCCAGCTTGTTGACGTGATCGACGTCCACGCCCGCCTCAATCAGTGTTCGGACCGTTTCGACGTGCCCCCGCTCGGATGCCGGGATGAGGGCGGTCCCGCCATAGCGGTTGGTACTCTTCAGGTTGGCCCCATGCGCGAGCGTCATATTCAGGATCTCAAGATGGCCCCGCGCACCCGCATAAAGGTACGGGCTGTCGTTAATGTTGTCCCTAGCGTTCACGTCGGCGCCGGCCTCAATCAGCGCCTGCGCAGCCTTGATGCTGTTGCGCTGGGTCGCAACCAGCAGTGAGGTAGCCCCTTGCGATCGCGCGCATCGATCGCCGCGCCTCTTGCAATGAGCGTTCTGATCGTTGCTGCATCATCGCCGGCGGCTGCCGCATGCAATTCGGTGTCGTTCATAGCCAGTCCAGATCCGGTCATGGGGAAGGACCCCAGCAACGCGATAGTCAATGCGAGCATCATGGAGAGCCCGCCACTCCGCCTCATCCATTCCCTCCCCATGCAATTCGCGCTGCGTTGCGAACCATGGCCCGCATACTCCACCCTTAATGCACGATATGAGTGCCGGTTTCACCACGCAACGCCGGCACCGCGTGATCGAGATGACTGATGATTGCGCGCTTGCCGCCGCCCTCGAGAAAGCGGATCGCGGCGTCGATCTTCGGCCCCATGCTGCCGGGCGGAAAGTGCCCCTCGCAGTGCAAGGCCTTGATCTCCTCGAGCGAGACCTCGGCGAGCTCCCGCTGGTTCCGCTTGCCGAAGTTCACGGCGACACGTGGGACCGCGGTCAGGATCAACAGCTCTTCAATGCCGAGAACGTTGGCGATCTTTGCTGACGTCAGATCCTTGTCGATGACAGCCGGCACGCCGGTGCGCACGCCCCTTTCGTCGCGGATGACGGGCACGCCGCCGCCACCGCCGGCGATCACGACGGTCCCTCGCTTGACCAGCTCATCGATCAGCGAGATATCGCAGATGTGCTTCGGCTTCGGAGAGGGCACGACGTGGCGCCAGCCGCGCCCGGAGTCCTCGCGCATTTTCCAGTTGAGCTCGGCGCTGATGCGCTTGGCCTCTTCCTCCGAGAAGAATGGGCCGACGAATTTGGTCGGGTTGCTGAATGCCGGGTCATTCGCGTCGACCTCGACCTGGGTCAAAAGGCTCGCGACGTGACGCTTGTTGCCGCACGCGCGCAGCGCGTTCTCCATCGCCTGCATCAGCAGATAGGCGATGCCGCCCTGACTGTGTGCCACGCAGATGTCCATCGACATCGGCGGGATGCGGTTCATGGTCAGCATCTGTCGCATCATGATCTTGCCGACCACAGGCCCGTTGCCGTGGGTTATCACCAGCTCGTTGTCTAGCTCCGCCAGCGGCAGCAGCGCTTCCGCGGTCTGCCGGGCCACCAGTTTCTGCTCTTCCGATGTGCCGCTGATGTCTTCGGGATGAACCGCGTTGCCGCCGATCGCAATGACCAGACGGCGCGGAATCTCATTGAGTGTTCGCATAGCGCGGCATCCTGACGTCGTTGGCGGAAACAGATAAAGCGAACTCGCAAGCCTGTGCGTTCGACGGGGCGACCACGATGCCCGCGTTTTCCAGCAACCTGATCTGCTCGGAGCGCCCCTGACGGTCGAGTTCGGTACCCGTCACCGACGCAACCAGAACCGGCGCGTCGTCCGCACGGTCCGCCACGACGGCAGCAAGGTGTGCAGCCGGATTGTCGTGCGCGCCGTATCCGATCACGAGGTCAAGCAGAATGACGGCGACCCCTCGATCCGCAAGCGCCGCGCGCAAGGCATCGTCGCGGACGGAAGGGTCGATCATGGGATGGGGCCGGCCCTGGGTATATTCGTCGGCTCCGAGATCGACGACGCGGTCCCGCCCCGCCGCTTCCGGGCCATCGAGCTGCGGAACACCGGGAATGGCGGCGTTCGATGCCACCTTGCGGCCGCCGGCGGTGAGGATCACCTGCGCTTCGGCACACAGCGTGCCTCCGGCAAACAGCCCTTCGATGCGGTGTGCCGTCTTGCGCCGGCGCGGCAGGCGCGCGACCGCTGCTGCCGTGTCGAAGTGACCGCCGATGCGGTAGCTGTCCCCCAGGGTCCTTTCGGCGGCATCCTTCAGCGTAGCGGCGAAGCGCGCATTCGCCGGCAGATCCGCGGAGGCCGCGCCGATGAAGCACACCGTATAGTGCTTCGGGCTCTTGCCGATCTGCGCCAGCACGGCCTTGGCGACGTCCGGGTGCGGCGGCTTGGAGATCACCACGACACGATCGGTTTCCGGATCGGCATCGAGGGCGTCGATCGCCATCAGCGTCGTAATGCCGCCGATCTCCTTCTTCAGATCCCGTCCGCCGACGCCGATGGCGTGGGAAATGCCTTCTCCCGCCTCGGACAGCAGGCATGAGACTTCCTGCGTGCCGGTGCCGGACGCGCCGATGATCCCGATCCTGCCGCGCTTCAGGCGGTTGGCAAAGGCGAGCGGAGCGCCACCGATCACGGCCGTACCGCAGTCCGGTCCCATCATCAGAAGGCCAGCCTCGCGCGCCTGCTGCTTCAGCGACAACTCATCGGCAATTGAGACGTTGTCGCTGAACATCAGCACATGGAGCCCGCGGTTCAGTGCCTTGCGGGCTTCCGCGGCGGCGAACTCGCCGGGAACGGAAATCAGCGCGAGGTTGGCATCCGGCGTGGCCTTGACGGCTGCGGCAATGCTGCGCGGACGCCACGCAGCTTCACCGGAGCTACTGGTCTTCGGCTTGTCCAGCGCCTTCTGCGCTTCGGCAAGCGCGGCGCGTGCCGCCGCCTCGCTCTCGGCCTTGATCGCAAGGATCAGATCGTTGCCCTGCGCTGCCACGTCGCCATCCAGCAATCCAGCATTGCGCAGGATCGCCTGGTTGGACGGCGTTCCCACCATCAGCGCGGCTTCGACGACGCCTGCTGCCGAGGCGATCTCGCGCGACAGCCGCATCAAGGCCACCGAGTCGAGATAGAAGCCCTTGCGAATTTCGTTCAGGACATACGCGCTCATGACACCCCCAGATCTTCCGCAATGGCGAGAACGGCCTGCCGGAAACAGGCCATCGGCGCCCGCACCACGCCGGCGCCGACCTGCCCGATGCCGGGCTCGCGGTGCGCGATGCCGGTGTTGATGACAGGAGCAAGCCCGGTCTCCACCACCAGCCGCACGTCGATGCCGGTCGGCACGCCGGCGAAATCGAGCGCCGGGATCGTCCATTCTGGATTCTGCCCGACGGTGATCTCGCTCATCGCGCGGGTAAAGTTGCCCGCCGACGACGGCGCGCCGGCGCCGATAAACCCGGCGACCGCCGGAGCTGCCGCCATCGCAAAACCGCCGAGCCCGACCGTCTCGACGATCGCGGAATCGCCCATGTCGGGATTGGCGTCCTTGCGGGAATAGCCCGGGAAATAGAGCCCTTCCGGCATTTCGACGGGCGCGGTGAACCACCGATCGCCCAATCCGCTGACGCGAACGCCGAAGTCGGTTCCGTTGCGGCACATCGCGGTGACCACCGTCGAGCCGCGAATGCCGTTCGCGGGATCGGTCAGCGCCTTGCCCATCGCCATCGCGATGTTGAGGAAGAACTGATCGTTCTGCGCGATGAAGGCGATACAGCTCGCGAGAACCTCGTTGTCGGCCGAGGTGCGCACCAACGCCGGCCCGATCTCGCGCAGGAACACGCTCGAGCAGGCAAGATTGCGCTGGTGCATCTCGTCGCCCATCGAAAGGCCGCGCGCGATGATCGCTTTCAGGTCGACCCCGCCACGCGCACGAATCGCCTTTGCCAGCACGGGTCCAAACACGTCACGCAGCCAGGCCAGGCGAGCCAGCACGCTTTCGTCATTGCCGCCGAAGCGCATGACCTTGCCGAGGCCCTCGTTGATGGCGCAGTAGGCACGGTTGCCGAACCTGACGTTTTCGACGACGAATACCGGCATCGAAACCGTGGTCATGCCGGTCATCGGACCGACTGCGCCGAAATGATGGTTAGGGTGGAAGGCGACGCCTCCGCCTGCCGCCAGTTTGGCGGCGGCTTGAAGATCGGGAGCCCAGCCCTCGAACACGACGGCGCCCGCCACCGCGCCGCGCATCGGACCGCACATCTGCTCCCACGCAATCGGCGGCCCCGCATGCAGGATCGTGCGCTCCTGCAGCCCCGGCAGGACATCGCGCGCCGGAACGACATCGATCAGTTTTGGCTCGCCTTCGAGAATGCGCGCCAGCGCCTGCCTGTTGGCCTCTTCGATGAGCTTCACGGTCGCTCCCTCACGTACCGAGCTTGGCAAGCAGCGCCGCCATCATCGGATCACCGCCAGCAGGCGGCGCCCAGTCGACCTGCACGACTTCGATGTCGCAATCCCGCAAGTCCTTCAGAAAACCTTCCAGCCCGACGTTCACGACGCTCACCTTGCCCGTCAACAGTCGCGGGATCGGCTTTCCTTCCTGCTTGTTCACCACCTGCAGCCTCCTCACAATTCGATGGACCATCTTAGTAAGAAAGTTCTTACTTTGTCAAACCGGAACGGCGGCACTTCGTGCAAAAACTGCACTCGCACACATAGTCGATTCAAGGTCCGGCGATCGAGCGCCGCTGGGAGTTTGCAGCCGGGCGGGAATCGCGCGTCGCGCCGTCGCGATGCAGCCGGGATCTGACCGCGCGCGCCACCATCAGCGCACCTGCAAATGCATCGAGTCCGGAGCTGTGCCCGATCCTCGAGAGCGCCGCGAGCGCAGGCTTGATGCGATCTACCTGGCCGGCAATCGTCGCGTGAATGGCCTCGTGCAAGGGAGCGGCTGCATAGCCGAGGGCGGCACTACGCAGATGCGCGGCGCTGATCTCGTTGGTCCGGTCGAGATGCGCGCGACAGGACCTCCACAATGCGTCCCGCGTTGCGAGGCGGCTGAGGCTGGCGAGCGCCACCAGCGCGCCGCCGATCAGATCGTCACCGGATGGCGTGAGCCCGGGACCAAGGCCGATCAGTGCGATAATTCCCTGATAGTCACGCGCCGTGCAGCGCTGCCCGCGAAGTCCGGCCTCGACCAATCGCTTGAATGCGGCCAGCCCTGGCGCCGCGGCTGTGAGCACACGAGACGGCCGCGCTGGGGGCCGTATGCCAGCCGACGCGGCCAGCCCTGCCCTACCGGCAGCAGACGCCAAACCTCGTCAACTGCCATAAGGCCCATCCGCAGGCTATGAAGCGTCCAATCCGGCGCAGGCGCCGGCGCCCATACCGACGCCGTCTCGAGACCGGCGAACGGCAAGTCGTCGACGAGGAGCGCGCCGTCGACGATCATGAGTTCTTTCCCGGGAGAGAATCGCCGCGGCTCCAATCCCGTGCAAAGAAGATGCAATGGGCCCGATCCGAGGTCTTTCGCGCCGATGCAGATCCAGCAGTCGTCGAGCACCGCATAGAGGCTGCGCTCGAACACCGCAGCGATACGACCGCGACGCCCGCTGCGCAGCACGCGGTGCGCCAGCACACCCACCTCGATCACCGTGGCGCCGTCGAATCGCTGGGACACGCTGGGGACACCAGGAAAGGTGTCGCCTGGCCGCATCACACCGATCTCCCGCCGCGCATCCATGGCTTCAGGACGCGAGCACTGCGGATCGTTGCACGGCACTCGCATGGGCTTCTCCGCCGAGATAGGCGGCTTCAAGCGAGGGATCTTCCGCGATGATTTCGGCTGCCCCGCTCTTAAGGATAGCGCCCGTCTCGAGCAGATAAGCCCTGTCGGCAAGCGCAAGAGCCTGCCCGGCCATCTGGTCGACCACGATCAAAGTCATCCCCTCGCCGCGCAGCCGCTCGAACGAGGCGAACAGTTCGTGGACGACGAGCGGCGCGAGCCCAAGCGACGGCTCGTCGAGCATGAAGACCTTGGGCGCAGTGAGAAGCCCGCGCGCGACCGCCAGCATTTGCTGCTCGCCGCCGGACAGCAGGCCCGCACGGTGATCAATGCGCTCCTTCAGGCGGGGGAAGCGGACAAACATCGCATCGATTTCCGCGTCGAGATCGATGCCCTTGCGCGCGTAGGCGCCAAGCTGCAGGTTCTGCCGCACCGTCAGCTCGGGAAATACCTGCCGTCCCTCGGGTACCAGCACGATGCCGGCCCGGGCCCGGATATGGGCCGGCATCTTGTCGATGCGGACGTCGGACAAGCGGATTTCTCCGGTCGATCGCGGCGGTTCGAGACCAGCGATCGACCGCATCAGGGTGGTTTTGCCCGCGCCGTTGGCGCCGAGCACCGCAACCGCCTCGCCCGGCGCGACCGTGAGGTCGATGCCGGCGAGCGCCCGCGACAGGCCGTAGAAGGAATCGAGGCCGCAGACTTCCAGTGCCGTGCCCAGCTTCGCCGGGCGCGATGCACGGCCGCGTTCGCCCGAAGGCGCATCGCCAAGATACGCCTTTCGGACCAGCGGGTCGTTGCGGATGGCGGCGGCATCGCCCATCGCGATGCGCTTGCCACCGTCAAGCACGACGATGAGGTCGCTGAGCGACATGATCATCGGCATGTCGTGCTCGACGATAATGACCGCGATCCCGAGTTCCGCGATACGGCGCAGCAGCAGCGTCAACCGCTGCCTGTCACCCTTCGAAAGACCCGCGGCCGGCTCGTCGAGCAGCAGGACCTTCGGCCGCAATGCCAGCGCCCTGGCAATCTCAACCAGCCGCTTCTCGCCATGGGGCAGCGAGTCGGCCTGCCGGTCGAGGTCTCCGTCAACGCCGGCAAAGCGCAACAGCGATCGCGCGAAGCGGTCCTTGCCATCGTTGTGAAGCGCCGACACGATGCCGCCGAGCCTGCCCGCAGTCTCGGCCAGCAGGACGTTCTCGATGATGGAGAGAGAGCCGAACAATTGCGTCGTCTGGAACGTTCGGGCGACGCCGATACGCGCGAGTTCGTGTGACGATATGCCCGTGATGTCGCGATCGCCAAGTTTTACCGTGCCGGATTTGGGACGATAGAAGCCGCAGAGCAGATTGAGCGCGCTGGTTTTGCCTGCGCCATTGGGCCCGATGACGCTGGTCACCGCACCGGGTTCGGCGGTGAACGATACATCCTGGACGGCGCGGACACCGCCGAACGAGATCGAGAGGTTTTCGACGTCAAGGCGTGACGGGCCGCTGCTCTCGATGCCGAGTTCGGTAACCGGCGCATCGCCGACCGCGGCCGCCTCGGCCCTCGATCGCGCCGGCAAGAATCTTTCAGCGAGCCGCTCGATGAGTCCCACAATGCCCGAGGGCGCGACCCGCAGCACGGCGAAGAGCAGTACGCCGAAGGCAAGCAGGCGGTATTCCGCGAGGTCGGACAAGAATTCCGGAAGGAGCACCACGAGCGCGGCGCCGATCACCGGCCCAAGGGTCGAGCCCGCGCCGCCGACCATCACCCCGAACAGTAGGAGGATCGATTGCAGGAAGGGGAACGAGCTCGGGCTGATATAGCCCTGGAGCGGAGCAAACAAGGCCCCGGCCAGCGCCATCGCGGCAGCCGAGATAATGAAAGCCACGGTGCGGACCCGGACGAGATCGATGCCGACCGAACGGGTCGCAACCTCGGTGTCTCGAGCTGCGCGCATCGCGTAGCCCCAGCCGCTCCGCTTCAACCGCTCGAACAGGATGAGGCTGGCAAAAACCAGGACGATGCCCGCGATCGCCAGGGACCGTTCCGATAGCTGAAAGCCGAACACGGTTGGTGGCATGCTGAGGATCAGGCCGTTGCCGCCGCCCGTCAGGTCACGCCATTCGATCGTGCCGTGCTCGACGATGAAGCCGAAGGCGATCGTCACCATGGCGAGATACGGACCTCGCACGCGCAGCGCCGGCATGGCGAGCAAACCGCCGACGATACCGACGAGGGCGATGGCGGAAGCCGTCGCCGCAAGGTAAGGCCAGCCCGCCTTCTCCATCAACAGCACGGTCGTAGGCCCCGATCGCCATGAAGCCGATGTGCCCGAGCGAGATCTGGCCCGCGAGGCCCAGCAACACGTTGAGGCCGATGCAGGCGATCGCCGTCAGCGCGATGGTCGCGATCAGGAACACCGCGTAGCTGTCGGCAACGGCGGCATAGAAGACGGAGGCCGCGACCGCCGCGACGGCGGCAAGAACGGAGATGCGCGGGGTCATACCTTTAACTCCAGCTCGGCCGAGCAGCCCGTGGGGAAGCACGACGAGAATGAGGATCACGGAGGCGAAGGTGATGATCTGGGTGTAGACCGAGCCGAGATAGTTGGTGGCGAACACTTCGATCAGGCCGAGGCACAGTCCAGCCAGCATCACACCCCAGGCGCTACCGAGGCCACCGATGATCGCCGCCGCGAAGGCCTTGATGCCGAACAGCGTGCCCATCTCGGAGGAAACATTGAACAGCGGCGCAATCAGCAGAGCCGCCACACCCGCCAGCACCGCAGACACGGCGTAGCTCGCAGCGATGGCGCCGCTGACATTGATGCCCATCAACTTCGCAGCATTGGGGTTCTGCACAACCGCAAGCATGGCGACGCCGTGGCGCGTCCGGCGGCTGAGCAGATGAAGCGCCAGCGCCAGCAGCAGGCCAACGATTGGAATCAGAAGCTGCAAGGGATAGACGCCGGCGCCCTCGACGATCGGAATCGGCTTGGTCGCCAGCATGGACGGAAAGCTGCGCGGCTCCTTACCGAACACGAACAGCATCAAATTGTCGACGATGATGCCTACTGCGACGGTTGCCATCAGCCAGTTGTCGGATCCGCGCTGCACGAAGGGACGGACCGCGTAGCGTTCGATAACGAGGCCGTAGATGGCGCAGACCAGGAGCACCGCGGGGACGCCGGCCGCAGCCGGCCATCCCCACAGCACGAGGAAGAAGTATCCGGCCACGGCCCCCAGGGTCATCGAGCTGCCCTGGGAGAAGTTGACCGTGCCGGATACGGCGTAGGTGACATGGAAGCCGAGCGCGAGCAGCCCGTACATGCTTCCAGGTGCCAAGCCGGTTATCACCGCCGGGAGAAACGACATTGATGATGGACCTTCTTGCTGGAGGTCGGCGTGCGGTCAGTTCTTGACCGGCATGATGCGATTGTCTTCAAAGCGCGCCCAGATGTAGTCGCCAGCCGACAGCGCATCATGCTTGTCCTTCGTGAACGGCTTCTCGTAGGTCTTGATCAGACCCTCCACCTTGTCGATGCCGTAGAAACCATTGCGGATGGCCGTCGGATCGGTGCTACCAGCCTTCTCGATCGCCTTGGCGATCAACAGGATGCTGTCATAGGTGTTGGCAACACCCACCGCAGGCGTAACGTCCTCCGGGCCCTTGATATCCGGGTATTTGGCCTGCAAGGCGGCTAGCACCTTCTTGCCAACCGGCGAAAGGTCACCGAAGAAGCTGTAGGTCTGCACGAAGATGACGCTCTTCGCATTCGGCCCGGCGAGCTCGGTGAAGCGGCCGCCGGCCGGCCCCCAGTGCGACACGATCGGGGGCGTCCAGCCCATTCGGTCGAGCGACTTCACGACCTGCGAAGAGGGGCCGACGTTGCCGACGAGATACAGCGTGTCGGCGCCCGCCTGCTTCAGCCGCGACAACTGCGAGACGACGTCAACATCATTGCCTTCGAACTTCTCGATGCCGGCGGGCTCGATGCCGGCAGTCTTCAAGGCGGCTTTCAGGCCAACCTCGTTCGATCTGCCCCAGGGATTGTTGACGAGAATCATTCCGGGTTTCTTCGCGTCATAGGTCTTGCGCGAATAGGCAACGATGGCGCGGTCGACCTCCTCGTCCATGGCGGAGACGCGGAACACGTAATTATTCGGAGCGCCGTTCTGCGTGATGTTGGTGCCGGCAGCCCACGGCACCAGGAATGGGAACTTGGTGTTGTTGACAAAGGGAACGATAGCAAGCTGCACCGGCGTATCGAGACCGCCGATCAGGACGGCCACCTTCTCGCGCTGGATAAGTTCGCGCGCGGCTGTCAGGCCCTTGGCGGGATTGGCTTCGTCGTCGCGACGAACCAGCTCGAGCCGCCGCCCGAGCACGCCGCCCTTGGCGTTGATCTCCTCAATCGCGATGGTCGCGCCGCGGGTGATGGCCTCGCCGGCCCGCGCCGACTGGCCCGACATCGCGGTGACAAGCCCGATCTTGATCGGCTCGGCGGCGCCGGCGCCCTGCGTGAGCGGCAATATGCCGAGCAGAATGGCCGCCGCGGAACTCAAGATCGCGCGGCGACGCACAAATCCGATCGAGGCAATGGCAATACCGGCGTAGCTCATTTTGGTATCCTCCCGCTGATGGCAGCCCCGAAACGGCAGCGCCAGTTCCTCCCCGCTGCCGCCTATGCGCGGACTTGACAGAA
Source organism: Bradyrhizobium sp. TZ2 (assembly GCA_043099345.1). GTDB lineage: Bacteria > Pseudomonadota > Alphaproteobacteria > Rhizobiales > Xanthobacteraceae > Bradyrhizobium. The sequence goes on from CP170752.1 coordinate 7,114,968, forward strand.
GTAAGAACTTTCTTCAGAATTGCTTCAGAGTCAAGCGGCGATAGACCGCGCGGAGGAAAATTCGAATGGGCGGGAAAATTGTCGAAGCGCGTGACGTGCTGATCTCCCTCGAGGAGGACGGCGACCGTTTGTCGCGCGGGGAACAGGCACTGCGCGCGGATCACATCAGACTGACCTCGCCCATCACGGTCGCTATCGTTACAGCGCGATTGGGCGTCGCCCTGATTTCAGCTGGCCGGAAAGACGGCGTCTTGCAGTCTACATCGGGCTCAACCTCGAGCATTTCGCCTTCGGCGAAGGGCATGGAGCCGAGCTCTGCCCCGGTGGACCGCATCCGGATGTCCTCAATTACGCATGGCGTGATTACGGCAACCGAGTCGGCGCCTGGCGATTGATCGACCTTTTTGACGAGCTGTCGCTGCCGGTCTCGGTACTCGCGAACAGCAGCATCTATCAATACTGTCCCGAGCTGATGGATGCCTTCCGCGCCCGTCGAGATGAAGTTGTCGGTCATGGCCGAACGAACTCCGAGCGCCAGGGGATTCTGCCGGAGGCCGAGGAACGGCGCCTGATCGAGGAGGCCACCGGCATTATTGCTCGCGCGGAAGGATGCCCCCCTGCCGGCTGGCTCGGACCGTGGATTTCCGCAGTCATCGATCACACCCTGTCTCCTTGCCGAAGCGGGCTACCAGTACCTGCTCGACTGGTGCATGGACGACCAGCCGGTGTGGTTCTCGACGCGAAAAGGCAGGCGCATCCTTTCGGTGCCTTATCCGCAGGAATTGAACGACATCCCCTCGATCGTCGGGCGAAAAGATTCAGGCGAACAATTTGCCACCATGATCACCGATACTTTCGAGGAGATGCTGGCGCAATCTACCCGGCAATCGCTCGTGATGGGCATCGCGCTGCACCCGTACCTGGTCGGCCAGCCGCACCGCCTGCGCCCGCTGCGGCGCGCGTTGCAGGCGATCGTCGCGCGGCGTGACGAGATCTGGATTACCACCGCCGGAGGGATCGCAGCGTTCTCACGCGCGTTGCCCGACGGCATCGTCCCGGCTTAGCGAACCACGGCCGATATGTCGCGATTTGGCCTTTCACTCTTACGATCTTGGAGACGTCCATTGACCACCGTCGACACGCTCTTTCGAAACGCCCGACTGGCCGACGGACGCACCGTCGATATTGCCGTTAGCGACAGCAGAATCGTTTCGATCACGTCGACATCCCAGCCCCAAGCAGTTGCCGGCGAAACACATGATCTCGGTCGGCGCCTTGTGCTGCCTGGCCTGGTCGATGGTCATATCCATCTCGACAAAGGCTTCGTCGGCGACGACTGGAAACCCCATCGTCCCTGCACTGCCGGCTTCAGCGTTCGCGAGCGGGTGCTGTTCGAAAAGCAGGCGCTTGCCGAAGCCAAACCGATCCCGGTGCGGGCCGCCGCCTTGATCGACCTCTGCGTCTCGCATGGCACGACCCAGATGCGCAGCCATGTCGACATCGACACGCAGGTCGGGCTGCGCAATCTCGAGCAGGTCTTGGCGGCACGGGACGCGCACCGCGACAAGGTATCGGTTCAGATCGTCGCCTTTCCGCAAAGCGGCATCGTGACGTCGCCGGGTACGGCCGAGCTGCTCGACGAGGCGGTCCGCGCCGGCGCGGATCTGGTCGGCGGGCTGGATCCCGCAGGCTACGATGGCGACGTCGACGGACATCTCGACGTTATCTTCAGCATCGCCAATCGCCGTGGGGTCGGTATCGACATTCACCTGCATGATGGTGGCCTGCTCGGCATCTCCGAGATCGAAGAAATCGCGCATCGGACGAAAGCCCTGGGACTGGGTGGCAAGGTCACCATCAGCCATGCTTATGCTCTGGGCGAAGTGCCGCGTGACGTAGCCCAGCGCACCGCACAGCTGCTCGCCGAGGCCGGGGTTTCGATTCTGACCAATGCTCCAGGGGCCCACGCGTTTCCACCGGTGCTGCTGCTTCGCGACGCCGGCGTCAATGTGTTCGCCGGCAATGACAATATCCGCGATTCCTGGTGGCCGTACGGCGATGGCGACCTGCTCGAACGCGCCATGATCGTCGGCTACCGCTCAGGCTTCAGCACGGACGCGGAGCTGGCAACGGCCTTCGACATGGTGACCACAGACGCGGCGCGGGCGCTCGGCCTCTCCGGGTATGGCGTGATCGAGGGCGCCCCGGCGGACTTCGTCGTGCTCGATGCGCGCCACGTCCAGGAAGCGGTGGTGGCCCGGCCGAAGCCACGCGACGTCTATAAGAGGGGGCGACTCGTCGCTTGCAACGGGGCGATCATGATGGCCACCCGATAATATGGAGAAACGCCCGGCAGGGATGCCCCTTGACGAGCCGTCGCAATAGCGGTCTCAATCCCGCCAGCCCGCGCAGCGAATTCCGGCGTTCCGTCGGAAGTCGGGACCGATGTGGATCATCTGCATGGACGCCAAGTTTGAAAGAGATTGTCACGTGACTGAGACAACAACACAGATCAAACCGGCCCGCAGTGCCGCTCGCGGCAAACGGACGCGCGATTCCGCGCTGACCAAGGAATCCATCCTGCGCGCGGCGACGTTTGAGTTCTGCCGTAACGGACTTGGCGGCGCCCGCGTCGAGGCCATCACCCAGCGCGCCAAGGCCAATATGCGCTTGTTGTATGCCTATTTTGGCGACAAGAACGGGCTTTATCTCGCGGTTCTCGAACACGTCTACACTGAGATCCGCGCGGCCGAGCAGCAACTCAATCTCGACGACCTCGAGCCCGTCGCGGCCATGCGGGAGCTGATCAACTTCACGTTCACTTTTTCGGGGCGCACCAGAACTACATCGCCCTGATCAACAACGAGAACTTGCAGCGCGGGCGCAACTTGCGCAAATCGCGCAAGATCGCCGACCTTACCTTGCCGCTGGTCGCCAGCATCAAGAGCATCCTTCGGCGGGGCCATGCGGTTGGGCTATTCCGCAGCGACGTCGATCCGATCCAGCTCTACGTCACGATCACGGCCATGAGCTATTTCCACGTGTCGAACCGCTATTCACTGTCGGCGATGTTCGACAAGGATCTGAGCGCGGCGGACTGGCTGGAGCAACGCCGCCAGCACGCACAGGACGTGATCCTCACCTGGCTGACCGCAACCGCCGGCGAGCGGAAGCGGTAACCCCTCGCAGGACAGGCGGTAGCTAGTAGCGCACGCCAGTCCCGTTGGTGAATTCGACAACGGCCGCTTCCACGCGCCCCCGCGATCAGGGTGCCTCAGCGTGCGGCAACGGCGCCGTCGCTGCGCGGATCGCTGGCACCTTCAAGCAGCCCATCGGGATGCCAGACGATCGCGCCGGCATGGCCCATGAACTCCTCGAACGGGCCGGCCGTTTGAATGTCATGACCGAGCTTGCGCAGTGAATCGATGACAGCGGGGTCGAACCGTGATCTGATCTTGAGGTTGTTGTTCTCCTCGCCCCAGGTGCGACCGAGCAGCCAGCGCGGCGCTGTCACCGTGGATTGCAGATCCTGGCCATGCAGTGCATAGCGCGTGAAGATCGCCGCCTGAGTTTGCGGCTGGCCCTCCCCGCCCATCGTGCCGTACGACATCAGCCTGCCGTCTCCAAGTTCAGCCATCGCGGGTTGGATCGTGTGAAACGGCAGGCGCCCCGGCTCCAGCCTGTTGATGTCGGTCTCGGCGAGGCTGAAACTCGTTCCGCGGTTCTGCCAGGTGATCCCGCTCTGGGGCAGGATAACGCCCGAGCCGAACTCCCAATAGACGCTCTGAATGAAGCTGACGCTAAGGCCGGTGCGATCGGCCGCGGCGAGCCACACCGTATCGCCCTGCCGTGGCGGGTCGGGCCAGGGCGCGGCGCGATCGACCGAGACTGTCTTCTCGAGCGCAGCAATGGACTCCTCGGTGAGATACTTCGCCGCCGCGCGCTCCATGTAATCAGGATCGGTCACGTAACGGTTGCGGATGCGGAACGCGGCCTTGGTGCTCTCAACCAGCCGGTGCAGATGTTCGACGCCGTCGGCCTCGTTCGCCATGCGCCGGGCATAGAGCGCAAGAATCAGGAGCGAGGCCAGCCCCTGTGTCGGCGGCGGCATGTTGAATACCTTGTGCCCGGCCACTTCGACTGACAGCGGTGTCACGAGCGATGCCTGGTACCGCTCCAGATCGGAAAGGCAGAGCGGACTGCCCACCCGTTCGAGATCGGCCGCCATCGAGCGCGCCAGCTCGCCGCGATAGAAATCGGACAGGCCGGCCTGGGCCAATCGCCGCAATGTCTCCGCCACGCGCGGCTGGCGCAAGCGCGCGCCGACCGCAGGCGGAGCGCCTTGCGGCAGGTAGACCTCGGCAAAGCCCGGCACGTCCTGCAGTTCGGGGCGCTTCTTCGTGGCATTGTCGTGCAGTGTCTGCGGCACGGCCACGCCCTCCGTGGCATGGACAATCGCAGGATCGAGAAGGCGAGACAGCGGCAAGCGCCCGCCATGACGGTCACGGCTGAGCTCATACGCCTTTTGCCAGCCATCGACAGTGCCGGCGACAGTAAGTGCCGCCAACGGCCCGCGGCTTGGAATGCTGCTGCATCCGCGCTCACGGTACCAGGCACGGTTGGCGGCGCTCGCGGACCGTCCGCAGGCCTGAATTCCGACCGGCGTCGAGCCGGCCCGACCGATCAGCCAGAAGCTGTCGCCGCCAAGACCGTTCATATGAGGATAGACTACCGCAATCGCTGCGGCGGATGCGATCATCGCTTCGATGGCATTACCGCCCTCCGACAGGACAGCAAGTCCGGCCCGCGCAGCAAGGTGGTGCGGCGCAGTCACCATGCCGCCGTAACTTCGTGTCGTCTGCAGCATCAGAATGCTCTTTCCAGTTCACATTTGTAATAATATTTTTACTTACATTGTCAAGCGAGATCTCCCTTCCCTGCACGTTGCGACATTCATGAACGCATTTTGCTGCTCGAAGTCAGAGCCTCAGCCTGGATGCGCATACCCGGCCGTCGCTAGAAGCCACGTTCACGGGCCTATCCCCAACGCCAGGCGCGCTTGAACTTCTCCTCGTGTGCCTTCGTTCAACCGTACCGCCGCCCGCTGCGAATAGGCACCAACACCGGCCGCAACGTCCCCTTCCCGACTAGCTCAAGCCATGCAAACGACGGCTGATCGTCGCGGAAAATTTCAGAGCCAAGCGAGGTACCCGAGCGGTTATGAGCTGTCGTAGCCTTAGTCGAGAAATCGCCAGCTCAAACTTGCAAACGTTCCGTTTGTCATCTGGATCTTCCTGTTTGCGCCGCGCCTGGATATCGGAGCGGCGCACCAACGCTTCCGTCAGCGTAGGTCTGAAAAGTATCGGCGCGGGCTGCATGGACACAGAGCTGGCAAGAACGTTTCTGACCGTCATTACGTGTGGAAGCTTCATCAGCGCCGCGGACCGGCTTCACGTCAGCCAGTCGACGGTCAGTACGCGCATTCATACGCTGGAAAACCAGCTCGGATGCACACTGTTTGTCCGCAACAAGGCCGGCACAACGCTAACGGCTGCCGGCCGGCAATTTCAACGACATGCGGCTACCCTCGTGCGCGCGATAGAACAGGCCCACCACGACATCGGGATTCCAGAAGGCTTCAGTGGGACGCTGGTTGTCGGCGGCCGGATCGGCCTATGGGAAGAATTCCTGCTGCGATGGCTTCAGCTGATGCGTGAAGCCAAGCCGGAGATATCCATCCGCGCGGAAAGCGCGCTCGAGCCGGAGCTCATGCAAGGCCTGATCGAGGGGCGGATCGACATCGGTGCCATGTATACTCCGTAGAGCCGCCCCGGTTTGAAACTCGATCAATTGTTCGAGGAAAAGCTGGTGATGGTTTCTACGGATTCGCAGGGCAAGCCAGGGCCTCAGCCCGGCTACGTGTATGTCGATTGGGGTCCGGAATTCTATGCCAGACACAAAACCTGTTTTCCGAATTTTCGTGGCCCTCCGCTTACCGCGAATATCGGCTGGCTGGGACTGCAACACGTGTTGGAGAACGGCGGATCCGGCTATTTCCCGGAGCGGATCGTGCGGCCTCATCTTAGGGAAAAGCGGTTGAACGCAATCGGAAACGCGCCGGAGTTTTCGATGCCGGCTTACGTCGTTTACCCGCTCGAGCGTGACCGCGACCTATTCGGCATCGCGTTGGAGATCATGCGCGGGGTCGCAAATCCCAAGGTCCGAGCACGAGCACGAAAACCGCGCACGAAGCGGCCGGCAAGTGCTCGCCAGGTCAGCCGTGGCGCAAATGGGCGAACGCTTTGACGTATCAACATTCTTGATAACAACAGGCAATATTTCTCGCTTGTAAAACTAAACTAAAAGGCGAGATGTTGAAGGCAGCGTCCCAATCGGGAAGCAGCAGGTTCTTATCTCTCGTGCCGGCAGGAAACGAAGTCATGCAAAGGCCAGCAACATAAGCAATTCAATCAACGCGCGCAGAGACTCGCCGAGCGGGGCCAACGCAGACGACGCGGTATACTTCGGCTATTGGTCCACAGAAGAAGTACTGCACTTCCTCAAAGCGCTTCTCGAAAGCGAGCGTATCGGCGCCAGGGCTTTTGCAGATATCGGACGTGCCGCCGACCTTCATATTGCGGATCTGATTTTCGACTGCGAACTAGCGCAGGGAGCGATCTGCGTCCTGCTAAAAAAGGCGATTGTCGCGAGAGGTGGAACCGACACGTTTCGCTACAAGAACACTACCGTTATGCCTCGTGCAAAATGTAGTCTCCAGGAGTTGATCGCATTCGCGCGCAGCAATCAAATCAAGATGGCCGATATGATCGAGGAAGCCGTCGTCAACATTTTCGATTCAAAGCTGAATGCGAAGCTTGTGTACCTGCTGCTGCTGCACCGTAAACAGGTCGAGCAACTCGAAACACTTCTTGCCTGAACGGCTCCGATGCGAACTCATCAATTCCCAACCTTGCGCGGGCCGGTGGGGGTCGCCAGGACAATTGCCCTCGCTCCGCGTCTTGAAGAAGCGAAATCGCGTCAGTCCAAGCACAATTGTGGGTTCACATTCCATGAAATGGAGAGAGCACTTGTAATGGTCCAAGGTGAAACTTTCGCACAGCGAGGCAAGAGAGAACTCGACCTTCAGTTGGATGAGGAACTGGAAGGCACATTTCCGGCAAGTGTTCCGCTCAAGGTTACTCGCTTTCCCTCAATTGGCAGCGTTGCAGTCCGAACACAGAAGCCCACCATCCTACCGAAGATAGGTACTTGAGTTCTTGCGAGCGATCGCAGCTCCACCCATACGGAGAACGTCTTTGACGGAATTATCTGAGGCCGTTGATTTTGCGAGAACTCACGATTGCAACCGCCGGCTCCACGAAAACTGCGCGTATACCGTGCAGTCCGAGAAGCGGCGTCTTCCGTGTTCCAGGAATGGGAGTGAAAATGACCGGACTTCGTCGTCTTGACTCCCAGTACGATGCCTTTCTATTTGCCTCGCTTTGCGAGACCGATGGAATGCCGTTGAGCGTGCTGACCGTCCTCGTGCGTCAGGACGTCGATCCCTGGCAGGAGGCCGAGCATCTGACCCAGCTCTCCAGAGAGCAGGCGATCAATAGCCTTGCTTCGAAGATATGGAAATCGAATAGCGAACGGTGGTCACCGTCGGAGGCGAGCATACTTGCGGATCGCTTGATCGACCTTCTTCCTTCACATGGCAATCCACTTTCCAACTCACCTTGGACAGAAGACAGCAGGATGACGCTGTGGCTTGTCGCTTGGATGATATTCATGTCAATCGGAGTAACGGGACACAGGATGCAGGGCTCTACCCAGAGCGCCGACACTCCGACCGAGGGCGTTAGCGTGGCTGCTCAGGAAACAACGGCGTCGCGATCGCCGCGCGGAATTGGGACAGCTCGAGGAATGACTCGTTTTGCGGCGCATGATGAAGTTCGTGACGACGCCGCTATTAGAGAGAGCCTTGGGTCAGAAGCCTTCGACCCTCCTCGCCGTCGCTCCGGCCGTGGCCAATCGTGGATCTGCCGATCGATCGGATCACGAGCTACTGCACCGCCTATCCCCGGAACAGAGGCCGGAGCGCGGCGCTAGTGCCCCGCGCTCCCTTTCAATCCAACCCCGGCTAGACAGTGCTACTGACCTTGAGCACGGTCAGTTCGCGCCTCCCGCCGGTTCTGGTATGGAATGAAATAGTCTGGTCGACCGAAAGTCCGAGGAGCGCAGCGCCGACCGGCGTCAAGACGGATACGCGCCGCCGCGCAATGTCGGCGTCCAACGGATAAACGAGGATGATCTCCCGAATCCTGCCGCTTTGTTCGTCCCGAAATTCGACCTGGCTGCCCAGAGTGACGATGTCCGGACGCAGTTTCTCCGCAGGAAGGACATGCGCGCGATCGAGCTCCGCACGAAGATAATCGCATACTTCCACCATCGGCCCGCTCGTCATCGACGAGAGCGCGAACAGCCTGGCGAAGTGACTGGCATCGATCGCAATCGGTGGCCTCAATTCAGTTATCCTTTCTCTCTGCATGTCGTCCTCTCGACTGAGTTCGTTTTCCTGCGTGATGCTACGCTGCGCTGGGTCCGTCATCGGGCCCACGTGGCTCGATCGGAACCTGTCGGGCCGATCGACGTGACTTCAAGGGAAACAGTAATGGCGCGCTTGCCGGCGCTCTGGAGGCTCTCGACAACGACGCAGTGCAGTCCACCATCGATGCTGACGAACATCATACGATCTCCAACGCTCATTCCGAGAACCGCGGCGCCGAGCGGCGAAAGCACTGACAGATTTATCTGCGCGCTTCTGAATTCATCCGGACAGACCAGGATCCTGCTTTCTGCTTCGTTGCTGCCGTCGACCCTGTACGTCACCCATCTGTTGAGAGATGCTACGCCACGGGGCATGTTATGAGTGTCGCACACAACGGCCCGCTGGATTTCCGACATAAGAAACCCACTCACCGGATGGCGTTCTCTCAGGGCATTGGCGACCAGTCGTTCGAGACGTGCATGGTCCCGCCGATTTGATGATGATTGGGGGTAATTCTTCCGTCATCCCTGTCCTCGAAGCGCACGCGCATGAATGGTCGCGGAGGCTGGGCTCCGGAACATCGCAATTAAGTCGATCTCATTTCTATGGAAACTTCCCGAACAGCCATGAGCGGCAGCCCGGGCTACTTGCCAATTTGCAAGAGTCCCGCGCGACAAAATAGGTTTTGATCAAGCGCTAGAATGGTCATGGCTCAATAGTTGGCACGACAATCCACGAAATCAAGCCTTGCAGGCTGAGCGCGCCTATTTGTCGCTGTTTTCGCCGAACGAGTCAGCTTCTCACGCTCGGCATCCCGGCCATCACGCAACCTATCTAGCGAGTGGATGTGCCATGTGGCCCTAGTTGAGTGGCGCAATCAACTGGGTCACGCGGGTCGGATTGCGACAGACTGCGCGAAATGAGCCCGGCTCTGTTTGGATGAATTCTGTATTGCCGGAAACTCCGCGGACTCCCAAATATTGATCAAGTTCGCGACGGCAGCGCAACGGAGAGTATTTCATGCGAAAGCAGTTCGCGGTTGGCGATCACGTGACCTGGAATTCGGAAGCAGGACTTGTGAGCGGCACGATCATCAGGGTCCACGTCAAGGACGTCAATTACAAAGGACATATGCACCGCGCCAGCAAGGATGAACCACAGTATGAGATCCAGAGCGACAAGACAGACCACATCGCGATGCACAAGGGCGCGGCCCTGAGCAAATCGCCGAAACGCTCAGGCTAGCGTCTCCCCGAACTTGCGCTTTGCCTTGTCAGCGAACGTTAATGGTTCGCGAAGACCCGCTGCCGCACTTCACTCCGGCCTCGACTTCAACAACGATATTGCACTGAAAGAACAATCAAATTCGTTTGCCTGACGTATCCGCCGGTGGGATAAAGAACTCGACCACTGTGCGATCTGGGCTTGTGTCAGGCGCAAGAGCGGTCCGGCTTCAGCAGACGCCATGAGTGGATTTTCCAACATCCTTACGGTGGCAAGCTGAAGAGATCCAACTGCAATGAGCAAGCACCCGCTCGGCAGCAATACGTAGGCATGAGGTCACGCGCCTGGTGCGAACCATCCAGATCGCTCGGGCAGTCGCTTTTTGTGAACCTGTCGATTCAAGATGGAAGGCGGGGAGAGACGCAGTCATGAGCAGCATCGAGCGAAATCATCCTGAACAACGACCACCCATCGTCCTGACGGCAATGGATCGCAAGAGATTATCCGCGTTACTCGGTGACGCGCCAACAGCGACGGACATGGAGACTGCTCATTTTCTTCGCGAGGAGATCGAGCGCGCGGACATCGCGCCGAATGATGTCGCGCCGACTTCGCTTGTCAGACTCGGATGTGACGTTACGTTCGTCGATCACGCAGATGCGCGTATTCGACGAGTCCGACTCGTTTCTCCAGGAGAGTCTCAATGCAATCACTGCATTTCAGTCCTAAGTCCCATCGGAAGCGCGCTGATCGGCCTTGGGCCGGGGCAGTCGATCCGTTGGACAGAGCACGTTAGGGAGCGAAGCCTTGCGATACTTGAAGTACCCGCAAGCGGGCGTGGATTACCGCCAAGCGATTCAAGTAGACACACGGGTTAAGGCGACGCCCCGGAAGTTGGGAAGAGCGTAATCGACAGCCAGTTTGGAACATGGCGCATCGATTCTTTACAATCGGCCATTCGACTCGCTCGGTCGCTGAGTCCGTGGACTTGCTAAGACCGCAAGAGATCAAGCTCGTCGTCGATGTCCGGACCATTCCGCGATCACGAACCAACCCCCAATACAACGCCGCCAAGCTCGCCGAGGCTCTCTCTGCTCGGCCGTCTTTTGAATGCGTGTCACTATTCTAACTTTACGCTCGCAACGGCGCGCAAAGCGGCGAGCGCTGCATCCAATGTGGCAGTATCGACATTGGTCGAGTACGTAGCATAGACCGGAAAAGAGAAGTGAGGCGCGCCAGGAACCAGATGCAGCTTTCCTGATGCTAGATGGGGCTGAACCGCATGCATTCGGAAGTAGCCAGAACCACCTTCCAACAAAATATAGTTGAGAGCCAAGGGACCAAGGTTGGCCACCAAGCAGGGGGTCGTGTCCGGAAAGCTCCCCGCATGATGAAGAGAAAACTCCGATCCCCATTCGACATGAACGTATCGAGAATCATTTGCGCGATACGTCGTGAGGTCCGTTGTTACCAGTACCAGCTCTTCCTCCAGAAGCAAGTTGATCTCTAACCCCGGCCGATGCTGGGGCGCGTACATGATCGCGATGTCGACGAGTCCGGCCGCCACGTGAGTGATCAGATCTTGAGGAACGTCGACATGAACGCGAAGCGCTATGTCCGGGTGTGAGCGCCGCATCGTTCTGACCCACTCAAGCAGAAGCGGCTGCCACAAGCTGACCTCGCTTCCGATTGTCAAGACAGCGCGATGCCCTTCAGGTACCGCCACTTGCTGCTTTGCACGCTGCCACAGTTGTACGAAAGTCGGAGCGAAGCGAAGAAATTGCTCGCCCGCAGGAGTGAGACTAGCGCCGCCCTTATTCCGAACGAAGAGCGGTCGCCCAAGCTGCTCTTCAAGAAGGCGCACACGTGCGCTGACCGTCGTTTGTGCAACATGCAAACGGTCTGCCGCTTTGATGAAACTTCCGGTGGAGACGATCTCTACAAAGGTCCTGGCAAGCTCGATGTCCATGCTTTGATAGCATAATTAATGCGCACAAATGTCAATGCAATTCGTTTGTCTGCCGTGTTGTTCGATGGGGCGATGACGCTCGCCAACCAGGCCGAGACCAACTTGACCTCAGTTCACGCTTAGACTGACAAGCCAATAGCTGATCTCGCGAACTTCAACCTCCGTCCCCAATGCAGCAGCCGACGCAGCAAAGGGTCAGCCGCAGCTTTACCTACAAAGAAAAATTTGAACCCAATCTCGACGTCGACCGCGTTCGCGAACGTACTTATTCCGCCGGGGTGGCGGCCGGCTGCCGCCGCGCTTCGTTCAGCCCCGTTCGCGGCTTTTCCTCCTCAAGCCACAGACTATGATGTTCCTTCGCCCAATTGAGATCGACGGTGCCACTCCCCATGGCTTCAAACGAACCTTCCATGCCCACAGTACCGATATAGATGTGCCCGATCATGGCGGCGACGAACAGCACGGCGACGACAGCATGCGCGATCTGAGCGACCTGCATGCTGGCGATGTCTGTACCATAGAAGGGAAACATCAAAACGTAGCCACTAGCCGCGACGGCGGCGCCACCGAGAACGACGATCCAATAGATCATCTTCTGCCCGGCGTTGAACCGGTAGGCCGGCGGGTGATCATGACCAACGATGCCGCCGCCGCGCTTCAACCATTCCACATCGACCCGATTGGGGATATTTCCCGCGATCCACATGAGAAAAATCAAGAACACACCGATCGTGAACGGGAAGCTCAGATAGTTATGGGCATACTTCGCCAATTGCGACCAGGCTGTAAACGGCTCGGGACCGATGAGAGGCAACAGCAGAGGCTTGCCGAAGGTTATGTTGAGTCCCGAGAGGGCGAGAATGATGAAACAGGCAGCCGTCATCCAATGCACGAACCGTTCGAAGCCGTTGAACCGCACGACGGAGCGGCCGGAACGTCCACTTTCGATTTTCACCATGCCGCGCCAGAGATAGAAGACAATGAGTACGGCCAGAAAACCGATGATGACGAGCCCACCGATCCAACGGAGCGTCACCTCGTGAAAATGGCGCCAATCACGGCCGGCCGGCTGCTCGATCGTGCAGGCCTTCTGGTCGGGCACCGTGCAGCGACCTGAAATGCGGTTCAGTTCCTGGAAGAGCTGATCTTCCTTGACGGCGCTCGCCTGGGGGTTAACCAACGTGGGCTGCTGGGCGCTGGCGGGTTGCGCTCCCAGTGCCATGACGAGGAGCACCAGCGCCCCCACGATGACGCGCAATTTGGTGGCGACAATCATCATGCCACATCCTCCGTAGGTTTGCATCCCTGACATACCAGTTGCGTCTCAGCTTTTGCGACCGTCGGCATCAAGATGCGATGCTCTCTTGATACGCGGTCTTCCAGCCCCAGGCTCCAGAGCCGTAGCCGCGTTTCATCACGCGTTCCTTGTAGATCTGCGCGATGATCTCGCCGTCACCAGCGAGCAGCGATTTGGTGGAGCACATCTCCGCGCATAACGGCAGCTTGCCTTCGGCCAGCCGATTGGCGCCGTATTTCGCATACTCATCTTTCGAGCCGTCCGCTTCGGGACCTCCGGCGCAGTAGGTGCATTTATCCATCTTGCCGCGCGAACCGAAGTTGCCGACCCGGGGATATTGCGGCGCGCCGAACGGGCAGGCGTAGAAGCAATAGCCGCAGCCGATGCAGAGGTCCTTGGAGTGCAACACCACGCCATCGGCAGTAGTGATGAAGCAGTTCACCGGGCACACCGCCTGGCACGGCGCATCGGTGCAATGCATGCAGGCCATCGAGACCGATCTCTCGCCCGCCTTGCCGTCATTGATGGTTACGACGCGCCGGCGGTTGATGCCCCATGGAACATCGTGCTCGTTCTTGCAGGCGGTAACGCAAGCGTTGCACTCGATGCAACGGTCGGCGTCGCAGAGGAATTTCATACGAGCCATAGTGTCGCCTCCTTATGCCGCGCTGATCTGACACAAACTGACCTTGGGCTCCTGCATTCCGGTCGCGGGGTCATAACCGTAGGTCATGATTGTGTTGGCGCTTTCGCCGAGGACTATCGGATCGGCGCCCTGCGGATATCTGGACCGCAGATCCTCGCCGGCGAACCAGCCTCCAAAATGGAAGGGCATCCAGGTCACGCCCTTGCCAACTCGTTCGGTAACCAGCGCCTTCATCTTCGCCTTCGCACTGTTCTCGGCTCCCGTGACCCAGACCCAACCTCCATCCTCGATTCCGCGCTCGGCCGCATCCGCCGGACTGATCTCGATGAACATGTCCTGCTGCAGTTCGGCGAGCCACCTGTTGGAGCGGGTCTCCTCGCCGCCGCCTTCGTATTCGACAAGGCGGCCCGACGAAACGATCAGCGGGAACGCCTTGGCAATACCTCTATCGACGGCACTCTTCTGTACCGAGAATCCGATATTCGGCAGTCTGAACTGCTTCGCGTCGGGCAACGTCGGGTATTTTGCGATCAAATCGACGCGCGGCGAGTAAATTGGCTCGCGATGCACGGGAATCGGATCAGGCAAATTCCAGGCGACCGTCCGCGCCTTGCCGTTGCCGTAGGGCGAACAACCATGTTTGATCGCGACGCGCTGGATGCCGCCGGAAAGATCCGTCGACCATGACACAGCGTCAATATTGCTGGCGCGGCCGACTTTCTCGATGATCGCAAGTTCTGCGGGCGTAAGATCCTTGTCCCAGCCCAACTTCTTGAAAACACCCATCGTGAATTCAGGATAGCCGTCCTTGATCTCCGAACCCGGCAGATATGAACCTTCGGCCAGCAGCGTCTGGCCATTGCGCTCCACCCCAAAACGCGCACGGAATCCATTTCCGCCATCCATGACCGCTGCGTCGCTGTTGTAGAGGATGGGGGAGCCGGGATGCCTGAGCTCCGGCGTTCCCCAACATGGCCAAGGAAGGCCGTAGAAGTCGCCGCCAACCTCCGGATCGTCCTTGGGCGCGCGCAGCGTCACCAGATCGAACTTGTGTTGGTTCCTCATGTGTGCCTTTAGCCGCTCCGGCGACTGGCCGGTGTAGCCGGTGCTCCAGCTTCCCCGGTTTATTTCGCGCAGGACGTCCTCCGGAACCGGGCGATCACCCTCGACCTTGATGTTCTTGAACATGAGGTCGGCGAAACCAAGTTTCTTCGCTATTAAGTAGAGAACTTGATAATCGTCCTTCGACTCGAAGGTCGGTTTAACGATTGGCTCGCCCCACTGCATCGAACGATTGGACGCAACGCGAGAGCCGGAGGTTTCGAACTGCGTGCAAACCGGCAGCAGGTACATGTTTTCCTTGCGCCCCGCCGCCACGGCAAGCGAAGCCCAGGTGGTGGGATGCGGATCGGCGACGACCAGCAGGTCGAGCTGCGGCAACGCTTTCATGGATTCCGGGATACGCGTGATGCTGTTGCTCGCGTGTCCTTGCACGAACATGCCTCGCACGTTGTCCTTCTGATCGACCTGGTCCTTTGGCAGAAGAACGGCATCAAACCAGCGCGTCAGGGGAATGCCCGCAGTTTCCATCATCTTCTTGGAATCGAAGCGGGAGACCAGATATTCGTAATCGACCTCCCAAACACGACTCCAATGCTTCCACGCACCTTCGCTGAGACCGTAATAGAACGGCGTCGTGACGGTATCGACACCAATGTCGGTCGTGCCCTGCACATTGTCATGGCCGCGGATGATGTTGGCGCCGGTCCCCGGCTTGCCGACATTGCCGGTCGCCAGCAGTAACATGCAACTGGCGCGAACGTTCGCCGTGCCGACCGTGTGATGGGTCTGGCCCATGGACCAAAGCAGGGTTGACGGCTTCTCGGTTGCAAACAACTTGGCGACGCGCTCAAGCTGCTCGCCGGGAACCCCGCTGACGCGCTCGACCTCTTCGGGATTCCACTTGTCAATTTCCTTACGTGCGTCCTCGAAACCGTGGACGCGCTGTTTGATGAACTCCTTGTCCTCCCAGCCATTCTTGAAGATATGCCACATCATTCCCATCAGTACCGGGATATCGGTACCGGGACGGATGCGAACATACTCGTTCGCGTGTGCGGCGGTGCGCGTCATCCGCGGATCGATGACGATGAAGTTCGCCCTGTTGAGTTCCTTGCCTTCAAGCACGTGCTGCAACGAAACCGGGTGTGCCTCTGCCGGGTTGCAGCCCATGAACACCATGGTCTTGGAGTTGCGGATGTCATTGAAGCTGTTGGTCATCGCTCCATAGCCCCAGGTGTTGGCAACACCGGTAACAGTGGTCGAATGGCAGATACGCGCCTGGTGGTCGTTGTTGTTGGTGCCCCAGAACGCTGCAATTTTCCGGAAAAGATAAGCGCCCTCGTTGGAGAATTTCGCCGAGCCCATCCAATAGAGTGATTCTGGTCCGGACTTGCGACGGATCTCCAGCATCTTGTCGCCTATCTCATCGATTGCCTGATCCCACTTGATGCGAATCCACTCGCCGTCGACAAGCTTCATCGGATACTTTAGCCGCCGCTCGCTGTGCACCAGCTCGCGTACCGAAGCGCCCTTGGCGCAATGCGAGCCCCGATTAATCGGGCTTTCCCAACTCGGCTCTTGGCCGATCCATACGCCATTTGATACTTCCGCCGTAACGGTGCAACCGACGGCGCAATGCGTGCAGATACTCTTGTGGATGGTAACCGCCGCGCCTGGCGCGGGCGGCGGACCGGCCTTCGCCTTGCGCACGCTGGTGAGCGGCAGCGCGCCCAAGGCCGCGAGACCGCTGGTGGCAAGGCCGGAGTTGCGCAAAAAGGCACGGCGATCGATATGCTTATTCGTTTCGCTCCCGAAGGCGGCCAATGAGCGGCGGTGCTTTTCGCGTTCGGTCCTTTTGATCAGCACAGTCGCCTCCTTCAGGTCGGATAACGGTTGACGCGGTAATAGGCTTTCACGTGATCGCTTTCCTTGTAGCGAGACTTACGTTTTTCATCGTTGTTCTCGCTATCGGCTCTTGCCTCTAGCGCAAGCGGCGACGCGGCTGCGACCGCTGCTCCCGCGCCGAGTGCACGAAGGAACTGACGGCGTCCGAGTGACGCTTTGCCCATTCCATGCATCACGTGTCCTCCCGGTTACGCACTTCGGCTCTCGTGGGCAGAGTGAACGCTTCTGTCTCGGTCTCCAGGAAGAGCCGGCCGAGCGCCCCCTACCTGACGGTAAAAATGGGCCGCTTGGGCTTTTTCCAGATCAACGAAAAAGCGTCCCATCCAGGAGGCGAGATGCTTCTCGAAGAACCGCTGCTGCATCCCAAATGTTATCCTGAATTGGCCATTCGCCATCCCGGCCATGATCTCGCACAACGTGGCACCGTGATCCTCCGGCTCGGCCTGACCTTCGGTGCGTTCAATGCCGTACACGCGGAGATCCTTCCGTAATCGAGCCAGCGGTCGCTCATTGAGAAACCCGGTGAGGTAGTATGATCCGTAGGGAAGCAACTCGCCGCGGCCAACTCCAATGAAAAGGGCGGAATACTCGCGCTCGATGCTTTCTGCGCTCGCATTGCCGGCCTCCTGCGCAAGAGCAAGATGCGCGAGGCCAAGCGTCGTTGCATCGCCGCGAAGCTTGGCAATCCGATCGAGCGCGGCCGCATCCGGAGGGCGCCTCAGCAGCATGGCGAGGAGTGAGTATTCCCGGGCGCGAGCGCCCTCCAATTCATCGATCTGAGTGGGTTGCTTGCGACCAGGCTCCGGCCACAGGATCGCGCTTGCAGCCTCCATCACGGCTTCAACTGACAGCGCGCGCTGCGGCAGAACATTCGATACCGAGAGTTGAGAAGTTCCGATCGGATTTGCGAGTTCAAGACTTTCGCAATTCGCACCCACTTCCCGAGGCTTCGGATTGCCCATTCCATCTTCCGGTGGTGTGTGGATAAGCATGGTCATCCCGCCAAAGTTCGCACCAAACACGCGATTTTTCGCTCGTCAGTCCGATACCTTCTTCGCAAACTCGCTCACTTGGTCAGCACGCGCAGCAAATCCGCTTCCGTGACCGTTCCATCAACGCATGTATGAGACAATTGAATTTTATTGAGAATTGAGTGCAGCTTTTTTGTTAGAGACACTGCGGACAGCAAGCTGGGAAACTTCCTGCGGGAGCTTAGTGTGGGTTGCAGCGGACCGGCCGAATTGCGACGGCCTACACCGAGGTGCTGTTCGGGCGATCGCTACCAGCGCAACAAAGGCAACTCTTGGACCGGTGGTGACCAGCTTCGTCGCCATAGCGCACGTAGCCGGCGGCAGTGCTCCGTCCGGCAGTATTAGGCTAATAGGTGATGTCACAGACGCTCGCTTCGCTGGCAGACGCCAGCATCGGGCCATGCACTGAGAGTTTCAGTGGCCGGAGCCGAGAAGTCGCAAAGCATTTTGAGCTGCCTGAAGCATTCGCTTCCAAGACTAACGCCAGGCTACTCGTTCCGGCTGGGCGTATTGAACTGGCAGCTTTCGCTTCGCCTTTTTGGTGAGCGATTGAGACTCACTCGGTGTCACCCATCTCCTCCCGAATGCATAGGAGTTGGGGCAAAGCACTGCCATGAACTCGCCGTGCGATTGGGCGAAAGGCGTCCCGGTGGCGCAGATTCCGATTGCGGAGCACCGGTTCTGACGTGTTCGCCAGCAAGCTTGCCCTTTTTCAACTCCAGCTCCTCATCTTGCTCCAAAACCAGAACCGCCGCCGACTCCGCGCTGGTAGCTTGGTGCTTGACCGGATCAGACTCGTCCGCCGTCTTCTGAGACTCATCTGCCGATATGAGCGGCGGATGCATTGCGGCGGCTATGGTGTCCGGCTCTCCCAGCAGCCGCGTCAAAAGCCGCCCCCGCCTCCTCCCCCTCGATCGGTCCGAAACCAGGCATCGCGCCGGGTGCGTTGAAGTCCCAGGAGTTCTCTGACAGACCGACAAAGTCTCGGATCGAATGATCTAACGACCACGCGCGGCGAAGCGCCGCACGCGCCAAATCGTCAGGCACCCCGGTTTTAAGGAAGGCGCGGACATTCGAGCCGGCGCCTATGGATTCGATTGTAGGTAGGCTCGCAGGATCGAATGGCTGCTTATTCTCGTTTCGCATACGAGAAGGAGTAGAGGCCTCGGAGACAGCATCATCCCGGGTCTGCACCTGCTTCGGCCGCTCGCTCTGGTCAGTGGCCGCGACCTGCTTGCGGCGGGACCACCGCGCAAGAAAGCTTTCTTCATCGTTCATGGTGGCTCCTCTGAATCGGACGATCTCGTGCCAGCGCCTCCGGATCTGCACGATTGGGTTTACGCTTCACGAAAATTCGTTCTACATGGTGTTCGGCGACGAACGAAGCAATCGTATCCCGCACCGAAACGGGCATCGCCACGGCTTCCACGATTCCTTGGCCCGATTCGGTCAAAGCCTCTCCTTCTGCTGGGTCGGCCGTGACGCAGCTGATTTTATACGAGGCCTCGTCCCCGGTCGCGAGCATTGCGATCCACACTGAGGCCGCCGCCGAGACAAGGTTATCGCGGTAATTTGCCGTCTCCGTGCGATAAAGGTCAATCTCCGCGGCACCCGCATAGAAAGTCACGGTCTCTCCATCGGTCGCGAGTTGCGTCCACGGATCCGCGTCGGGTAGACCGCCGAGCACTGCGACCGGACGCCATATGAATTCAGACCATGACGAAATTGCCTTGCGGCGCTCGACCACGACGCCGATCGGAATTCGCATCAGCGGCTTTATAGGATTCATGCGAGTGCCGCCTCCGTATTTCGCATCGGCAACCTTGTCCCACGATTGCGGCAACTTGCAGCACGTGGGACGTCCTCGCCTGGATGAGATAAACGTTTCACGATGAGCGTAGCCACCAGACTGACGCGAATCATATGATCCCCGAGATCGAGTAGGCGGCGTTCTGCTCACGCATTCGGCGCCACCGCTACCTTTTCCATTTCCTCAATTGCGAGAAGAGAATGCGCGTAAGCCCCTCCTGCCCGCATTTCCGCTGCGACCCATATCGCCTCCATCAATTCTTCCTGCGAGGCGCCGTGCCGTAGCGCCGTCTTGGTGTGCCCCTTGATGCAGTGAGGACATTGGGTGACGTGTGCTACCGCGACAGCGATGATCTGCTTGACTTTGGCGGGTAACGCGCCGTCGGCGAAAACCATCTGGCTGAATGATTGGAAGGCCGCCTCGGTACCAGGTGATAATTCCCTCCGTTTCCGCGCAAGACCTTGCGTACTCGACTGTGTTACGATGTCCGGCATCTATGCCTCCCTTCTGAAGTTGCGCCGCCGTTTGAGATCGTCAATCCGAACTCGCTCTTGAGATCACATTCCGGTCGAATACGTGTCTCTGCTTCTGGTCGCGCGGCTGCGTCGGCGGAACCCGTCTGGATCAGCGAACCAGATCAGGCCAACCAAAATACTAGAACCACTAGCGTGCCAGAAATCAACATGATCGATACTCCTACTCCGCCGCTCCGCTTTAGCGCGATGCGGCTGCGACGCCACGTGCACTCGAACAAGTGCAATAGTGGACAAAGGCCTATCCGTTTCGAATGTAAATAGTTCAGAGCGCCCGGACGGTGAAGAAGCCGTCCGGGCTACTCGCCCGCCTAAAGGCGGCTCGCTCTCAATGATCTAAGGCGCGCGTAAAGGATCATAGACATCAAAGTAGAGATCGATGGACTGATGTCAAGCGAGACACAAGTCACCCCGAGCATGCAATCGCGTTGCATTGAAGCGCCAATTTTTTCGTTTGTGCGCGGTACCCTTCCGACCGATAATCGAGCTAGGCTCGGCGGCAATGATCGCGTGCCATGCAGACAAAGCCGCCCGACTCCGCTGGAGCGAGATGGTAATGACGAGATCGCGCATAAGCATAAGGCGCCTTAGCGTGCAAAAACGCACACCAGGAATGGCAAGGTTCTTCAGCAAATCGAACCTCGATCGCTACCGCAAGTTGGCAAGCGGCATGATCGGCCAGGCCGAACAGCAGGAACTGTTAGCGGACCTCGCACAAGAAATGAACGCATTTAAGCGCGAGGCTCTCGTTGCCGCTTCTCGCCGTGCTGCAGAGACGACTCAATCTCGTGACCGGATATGACCGCCAGCACATCTATTCAAGTGTTGGGCGACAAAGTCAGGGCTTGCCAAAACCGCCGATCGCCCTGGAGCATGGTTGTCGAAGAACTCGAACTTGGCGCGTTCGGCATGGCCGTCCCGATCTATGGCGCTAACGGCAGCACGATCGCTGCCATCAACCTGTCCACAATCTGGCGCGTCATTCTCCAAAGGCGCTATTCAAGAAATTCATGCCAGAATTGAAAATTGCGGCCGACGATATCTCGCAACACCTGATCGCATGCAAACAATAGCGCTGCGCATGGCGACGCAACCAGAATAGGAAAGGTGGCCATTCCATAATGCGCCATTACACGAATGTTTTTCATGAAATGATTGCCCTGCCCTCGGTGTGTTCTCACTGATAAGCTTTTCTATCTTTTCTTATCAGTCTGCGACTTACTCCATTTCGCGTCTTGAGGACGCTCAAACCCGGTGCGCACCAATGACGCTTTAAATCTCAGGTGTGCTAAGGCGTCAGACTGGGCAGATCGAGCCCGTTGGCACGGGCGCATTCTATCGCAGATTCGTAGCCCGCGTCGGCGTGGCGCATCACCCCGCTCGCGGGATCGTTCCAAAGCACACGCTCGATGCGGCGCGCAGCTTCCGGGGTTCCGTCGGCGACAATCACCATCCCGGCGTGCTGCGAATAGCCGATCCCGACGCCGCCGCCGTGATGCAGCGAGACCCACGTGGCCCCGCTGGCACAGTTGAGCAGTGCATTGAGCAGCGGCCAGTCGGACACGGCGTCCGAGCCGTCGCGCATCGCTTCGGTTTCGCGGTTCGGGCTCGCAACTGAGCCGCTGTCGAGATGATCGCGGCCGATGACGATCGGCGCCTTCAGTTCGCTGCGCGCCACCATTTCATTGAATGCCAGGCCCAGCCGGTGGCGATCGCCAAGGCCGACCCAGCAGATCCGCGCCGGTAGCCCCTGGAACTTGATCCGCGCTTTCGCCATGTCGAGCCAGTTGTGAAGATGCTTGTCGTCGGGCATCAATTGCTTGACCTTGGTGTCGGTCCGAAAAATATCTTCGGGATCCCCCGAAAGCGCCGCCCACCGGAATGGCCCGACGCCGCGGCAGAACAGCGGACGGATGTAGGCCGGGACGAAACCGGGGAAATCGAACGCGTTCTTCAGTCCCATATCCTTCGCCATCTGGCGGATATTGTTGCCATAGTCGAGGGTTGGAATGCCTTGGGCGTGGAAATCCAGCATGGCCTGGACGTGGCTGACCATCGAGGTCTTGGCCGCGACTTCGACCGCTTTCGGATCAGCCGCACGCCGGGACTCCCACTCGTCGAGCGTCCATCCCTTCGGCAGGTAACCGTTGATCGGATCATGCGCGCTGGTCTGGTCGGTGACGATGTCCGGCCTGACGCCGCGGCGCACCAGCTCGGGAAAAATATCGGCGGCATTGCCGAGCAGACCAACCGAAACTGGTTTCTTGCTTTGCGCTGCCTCCGCAATGGCCGCAAGCGCCTCATCCAGCGTATTTGCCTGCCGGTCGAGATAGCCCGTGCGCAAGCGCATCTCAATGCGGCTCGGCTGGCATTCGATCGCGAGCATCGACGCTCCAGCCATCGTCGCGGCAAGCGGCTGGGCGCCACCCATGCCACCGAGACCCGCGGTTAAGATCCACTTGCCCGCGAGACTGCCGCCGTAATGACGCCGCCCCACTTCGACAAATGTTTCGTACGTCCCCTGCACGATACCCTGGCTGCCGATGTAGATCCACGATCCGGCCGTCATCTGCCCGAACATCATCAGCCCCTGCTTGTCGAGGGCGTTGAAGTGATCGAGCGTCGCCCAGTGCGGCACGAGGTTCGAATTGGCGATCAGAACGCGCGGCGCATCGGCATGGGTGCGGAAAATTCCAACTGGCTTGCCTGACTGGACGACCAGCGTCTGGTCGCCCTCGAGCTTGCGTAGCGAGGCAACGATCCGGTCGAAACTCTCCCAATCGCGGGCCGCACGGCCGATTCCACCGTAGACGACGAGTTCGCTCGGCCGTTCGGCAACATCAGGATCGAGATTGTTCATCAGCATTCGGAGCGGCGCTTCCGTCAGCCAACTCTTTGCGCTGATCTCAGGCCCGTGGGGCGCCCGGATCATGCGGTCGTTGTCCAGTCGGCGGTTCATGACAAATGACCTCTCTCGGCAAAGTTTGGAAACGGGTTATTCTCAAGCACCGAAACCGCGGCAGCCGGCAATGCGCCGGCTTCGACCAGCGCCGCAGCCTTCTTAAGATCGTCGGCCATGTAGCGATCGTGCCTGAGCGCCGGCACCTGCTCACGCAACACGGCAATGACCGCGGCAAGTGCAGGGCTGGTCGAATGCGGAGCACGCAGCCCGATGCCTTGCGCCGCAGCCAGCAGCTCGATGCCTAGAATGGTGGCGAGATTATCCGCCATATCAGACAACCGGCGCGCCGCGTGCGCGGCCATTGACACATGATCTTCCTGGTTGGCGCTGGTCGGCGTCGAATCGATCGAACAGGCCGAGGCGCGTTGCTTGTTCTCCGCATACAGCGCCGCCGCCGTCACTTCTGCAATCATGAATCCGGAGTTGACGCCAGGCTCGGGAGTCAGGAACGGCGGCAGGCCGAAGTTCAGCGCGGGATCGACCAGTGTGGCGATGCGCCGCTCGCTGATCGCACCGATCTCGGACAGTGCCAGCGCAATCTGATCGGCGGCAAATGCGACTGGCTCCGCGTGAAAATTTCCGCCCGAGACGATCTCTCCGGTCTCAACCAGCACCAGCGGGTTGTCGGTGACGGCGTTGGCCTCGATCGTCAATGTGCGGGCGGCTTGCATCAAAAGGTCAAGCGCGGCGCCGGCCACCTGCGGCTGGCAGCGCAGGCAATAGGGATCCTGCACGCGCTCGTCCCTTCGAGATGCGACATGCGAATGTCGCTACCCGCCAGCAAAGCAGTCAAGGCGGCTCCGGCTGCGGTTTGCCCGGCATGCCCCCGCAGTTGCTGGATTTCCGGGCGAAACGGGACCGTCGAAGCCATGGCCGCATCGACCGACAGAGCGCCCGTCACCAGCGCGGCACAGGCCAGGCCATGGGCGCGCAGCAGCCCGGAAATGGCATAGGCGCTCGAAAATTGCGTACCGTTGATCAGGGCAAGGCCTTCCTTCGGTCCGAGTGTCAATGGCGCGAGATTGGCGGCAGCCAGCGCATCGCGGCCCGGCACAACCTTTCCGCCGACAAGCGCTTGGCCCTCACCAATCATGACCGCTGTCATATGCGCCAACGGCGCCAGATCGCCGGACGCTCCGACCGATCCCTGCTGCGGCACCAAGGGACAAATCCCTCGCGCCAGCATAGCCTGGAGTTGCTCGATGACGTCGCGACGTACGCCCGAAGCTCCGCGTCCCAGCGAGACGATCTTGAGCGCCATCATCAGGCGAACGATCGGTTCGGGCGTCGGCTGCCCTACCCCGCAGCAATGCGACACGATGAGATTACTCTGCAGCAGCGCCGTCTGGTCCGGCGGAATGCGCCTCGAGGCCAGTTTTCCAAAACCTGTGTTGATGCCGTAAGCCGGAACATCCGAACGCGCGGCCTGCGCCACAATGGCCGAGGCAGCCTCCACACGCGGCCAGAATGTCGGATCGAGCACGACGGCCGCGCCTGCAAGCACTTGCTGCAGATCAAAGAGGCTGACCCTTCCGGGCGAAACGACAATGGAAGCGTCCCGCTCGCTCATTGTCCTCTCCACACCCGGTGGTGCAGCGGATTGAAACCCATCCGGTAGATGAGCTCGGCAGGCCGGTCAATGTCCCAGATCGCGAGATCGCACCATTTGCCGCCTTCGAGCGTGCCGGTCTCGCCGAGAACGCCCAGCGCACGTGCCCCTTCCCGCGTCACACCGGCGAGGCATTCGGCAACGGTCATCCGGAACAACGTCGCGCCCATATTCATGGCCAGCAGGAGCGACGTGAGCGGCGAGCTGCCGGGATTGCAGTCAGTAGCCAGCGCCATGTTAACCCCGTGGGCGCGGATCAGTTCGACCGGCGGCTTCATCGTCTCGCGAATGAAATAGAACGCGCCCGGCAGAAGCACTGCGACCGTGCCTGCCCGCGCCATCGCCGCGACGCCGCCTTGATCTGTGTGCTCCAGATGATCAGCGGACAAAGCTGAGAATTCCGAAGCAAGCGCTGCTCCGCCGAGGTTCGACAACTGATCCGCATGCAACTTGACCGGCAGTCCAAGCGCCTTCGCCGCACGGAACACCCGCGCCGTTTGATCGCCCGAGAACGCGATGCCTTCCATGAAGGCATCGACTGCATCGGCCAATCCGGCCTGCGCCACCGCCGGCAACATGTCCCGGCAAACAAGATCGATGTATCGATCCTTGTCGCCGTCGGCTTCCGGCGGCAGCGCGTGCGCGCCAAGAAACGATGTCCGGATGGTGATCGGCCGGTTGCTTCCCAGCGCACGCGCCGCTGACAGCTGGCGCATCTCGGTTTCCGTGTTGAGCCCATAGCCGGATTTAATCTCCAGCGTAGTTACACCCTCGCCGATCAGGGCGTCGAGCCTTGGTAGTGCGCCAGCAACAAGGTCGGCCTCGCTGGACGCCCGCGTCGCAGCCACCGTCGAGACAATGCCGCCGCCGGCATGCGCGATCTGTTCGTAGCTCGCCCCCTGCAACCGCAGCTCGAACTCATGCGCGCGGTTTCCACCAAAAACCAGGTGCGTGTGACAATCCACCAGTCCGGGCGTGATCCACCGCCCCGCGCAATCGATCCGTTCGGCCGCATCGGCGTCCGATGGAAAGTCGGAACGGTTGCCGGCGAAGACGATGCGGCCATCACGCGCCGCGATCACGCCGTGCTCGATCACGCCGAGATCGGGCAGATCCCTGCGAAACGAAGCGAGCCGGGCATTGTGCCAGATACGATCAAAGCGCTCAGCCATGGCATTTCCCTCAACGGCAGAAGCTTGACGGGGATATCTATATGTCTATACATATAATCGTGTTGGTGTTCTGTCCACCCGGTTTGGAAACATGTCCACTCTGCATTTCGCATCAGCACTGCTCCCATCTGGGTGGGCCGATGACGTGCAGTTGGTCGTGACCGACGGAACCATCACCAAGGTTTCCGTCGGCGCGGCGCCAGGAGCCGACGACGAACGCCATCAGCTGGCAATCCCCGGAGTAGCAAGCCTGCATAGTCATGCGTTCCAGCGTGGCATGGCGGGCCTCGCCGAAACGCGCGGTAACACCGCGGATACGTTCTGGACATGGCGCGAGACGATGTATCGCTTCGCGCTCGGCATGACTCCGGAAGACATGGAAGCCGTCGCAACGTTGCTCTATGTCGAGATGCTCGAGCAGGGATTTACGCGCGTCGGGGAATTTCACTATTTGCATCACGACCACGACGGCGAGCCCTACGCCAACCCTGCCGAGATGGCGGCCCGAATTGCGCGAGCCGCTGAGGTCACCGGCATCGGGCTCACACTGCTGCCGAGTTTCTACGCGCATGGCACCTTTGGCGGCGCCGCTCCGCATGCCGGCCAGCGCCGGTTCATCTGCTCTGTCGACCAGTTTGCCAAGCTGATTGCCGCTACAGAGATGGCCATCCGCGAATTGCCCGGGGCCAATGTCGGTATCGCCCCGCACAGCCTCCGGGCTGTGACTCCGGACGAATTGGCGGCCATCGTGCCACTGGCCGAAGGCGGGCCGGTTCATATCCACGCCGCCGAACAGATCAAGGAAGTCGAGGAATGCATTGCCTGGTCGGGCCGTCGGCCGGTCGAGTGGCTGCTCGAACATGCGCCCGTCGATCGGCGCTGGTGCCTGATCCATGCGACCCACACCACCGCGACAGAGATCGCCGCGCTTGCCAAGAGCGGCGCCGTCGCAGGCCTCTGCCCGGTTACCGAGGCGAGTCTTGGCGACGGCATTTTTCCGGCCCGCGAATTCCTTGACGCAGGCGGCCGGTTCGGCGTCGGCACAGATTCCAATGTCCTGATCGGCGTCGCCGATGAGCTGCGGCAACTCGAATATGGCCAGCGGCTGAAACGCCGGGAGCGCAATGTGTTGTCCGGCGGACCCGGCGTCTCGACCGGTCGCGCGCTACTCGACGGTACGCTCGCCGGCGGAGCGCGTGCACTGGCGCAGCCGATCGCGGGTTTCCAGGTTGGTGCACATGCAGATATCGTGACGCTCGACACCGCGCATCCGTCGCTCGCCGGACGCCGCACGGATGCCGTCCTTGATGGCTGGATTTTCGCAGCAGGTGCAGGTGCCGTCTCGTGTGTCTGGGCGGGCGGCAACAAGGTCGTCGAGGGTGGACGTCACCGACTCCGCGAGCGGGCGCGCGACACATTCAACGCAGCCGTGCGGAGGCTTGCGGCATGAGCCTCACCACGGATCGCGACAAGCATCAGCCAGTCGACAAACCGACGCTGTATAAGCAGATTCGGCTCGATATCGAGCGTCAAATCCTGACCGGTGAATGGCCGCCGGGTTACCGCATTCCGTTCGAGCACGAGCTCATGGTGCGTTACGGCTGCTCGCGAATGACGGTGAACAAGGCGCTATCGGAGCTGGCGCAAGCTGATCTTATCGAGCGGCGGCGGCGGGCGGGCACCTTTGTGCGCCGTCCCAAATTCCTGTCAGCGGTGCTCCAGATCACGGACATCCGCGCGGAGATCACGGCGCTCGGCCGCAGCTATGGCTATGAATTGATCCAGTGCTCGCGCCGCGTCGCAAACGCCGCCGACCGCGCCCGTCTCGGGGTACGAAAAACCGGCAAAGTGGTCGCGATTGCTTGCCGCCACAGCGCCGATAACGTGCCATTCGCCATCGAGGACAGACTCATCGATCTCGTCGCGGTACCCGAAGCCGCCACGGCGGATTTTGCCATCGAACCGCCCGGGTCGTGGCTGCTCCATCATGTCCCATGGAACGAAGCCGAGCATGCGATCAGCGCCATCGTGGCTGACGGGCAGGCCGCGGCTGCCCTGGACATTGCGATCGGCGCGCCCTGCCTCGTGATCGAGCGGCACACCTGGCGTAGCGCACGGCCGCTGACTGCCGTTCGCCTCCTTTATCCAGGCGAGTCCCACAAACTGGTTGCCCGCTTCAAGGGCGGTTAAGGGAAGGATGTCGACACGCGTGAAGACGGCACAATTTATGCACTATTGCCCGCACGGGTTTGAACAGACGAACGGCAAGCAATACATGAAACAGCAAAGAGGATACAGCCATGCGTAGTCTCGGAGTATTTGCGGCAACCGCCGCTTTCCTAGTGTCCGCACCAGCCATCGCCCAAGATGTAAAGGTCGGCATCGGAATCTCGGGATGGACCGGATTTGCGCCGCTCACGCTCGCAAACCAGGCCGGCATCTTCAAGAAGAACGGCCTCGATGTGACGATCAAGAAAATCCCGCAGAAAGACCGGCATCTGGCCATCGCGTCGGGTGACATCCAGTGCGCGGCGACGACGGTCGAAACCTGGATTTCCTGGAACGCCAGTGGTGTTGCGACCAAGCAGATCTTCCAGCTCGACAAGAGCTACGGCGCCGATGGCATGGCAACGCGGAACGATATCGCGTCGATCAAGGATCTGAAGGGCAAGACGGTCGCCGCGTCTGCACCCGGCACTGCTCCCTATTTCACCCTGGCTTGGATGCTCAAGAAAAACGGCCTCTCGGTCAAGGACGTCACGGTAGTGAACCTGGAGCCAGCCGCAGCGGCGCAGGCATTCGTGTCCGGCCAAAACGATGCAGCCATGACCTATGAGCCTTACCTGTCGACGGTGCGTGCCGCGCCGGACAAGGGCAAGATCATCGCCACCACGCTCGACTACCCGATGATCATGGACACGTTCGGCTGCACGCCGAAATTCCTGACCGACAATCCGAAAGCCGCGAAGGCGCTGGCCGACAGCTATTTCGAGGCCGTCGCTATGATCGAAAAGGACCAGGCCAAGTCCTACGAGATCATGGGAGCTGACGTGAAGCAGTCCGGCGAACAGTTCGCCAACTCGGCAAAGTATCTGCGCTGGCAGGACAAGGCCGCGAACCAAAAATTCTTCGCAGGCGAATTTCAGGCCTTTACCAAGGAAGCCGCAGACCTGCTGCTCGAGATCGGCATTATCAAATCGATCCCGAAGATCGACGACCTCGTTGACACGCGCTTCATCAAGTAGGTTCGGTCGGCGCCGCACTGGTCCTGCTTCCACAAATGTGGAAGCGGGGCTCTCCGCGATCGGCGCACCGCTTTGAGGAACATGCCCTGTGACACGTCCCCTGGATCCCGTGACGTCGAAGCAACGCGCGGCCTACGGCTTTGCGTTCTTCGTCCTGTTCGTAGCCCTGTGGGCATGGGCAACTTTTGGCGGCTACGTGTCCAAAACGTTTCTCGCGAACCCGCTGACCATGCTGCAGGAAGGCTTTGAACTCCTGACCAAACACGGCTTCCTGTTCGACATCGGCATGACTATCTGGCGGGTTGTCGGCGGCTTTGCGCTGGCGGCCGTCATCGCGGTGCCGCTCGGTGTTCTGATGGGTGCCTACAAGCCGATCGAGGCCTTCCTCGAGCCGTTCGTCTCGTTTGCCCGGTACCTACCCGCCTCGGCCTTTATTCCACTGCTGATCCTGTGGGCGGGCATCGGCGAGCTGCAGAAGCTGCTGGTCATCTTTATCGGCTCGGTCTTCCAGATCATCTTGATGGTCGCTGTAACCGTCGGCAGCACACGGCGCGACCTCGTTGAAGCGGCCTACACACTGGGCGCCGGCGACCGCGGCATCATCGGCCGCGTGCTGCTGCCCTCGTCCGCCCCCGAAATCGCGGAGATTCTTCGGCTCGTTCTGGGGTGGGCGTGGACCTACGTCATCGTCGCCGAACTCATCGGGTCATCGTCGGGCATCGGCCACATGATCACCGACAGCCAGGCTCTCCTGAACACTGGCCAGATCATCTTCGGCATCATCGTCATCGGGCTGATCGGGCTGGTGTCGGACTTCCTGTTCAAGGCCTTCAACGCCTGGCTGTTTCCATGGAAACTGGCATGACCAAGCTGAAGATCGATCAGGTCGCCCGAACCTTTCCTGCGCAGCAAGGCCATGCGCCGACGCGCGCCCTGGAACCGATTGACCTCGACGTCGGCAACAACGATTTCGTCACCATCCTCGGCCCCTCGGGCTGCGGAAAATCCACGCTGTTGCGCATCATCGCGGGGCTCGATCGGCCGACGAGCGGTCGCGTCATCCTGGACGGGCTCGAGGTAACCGGACCTGGCGCGGATCGCGGCATGGTATTTCAATCGTACACGCTGTTCCCGTGGTTGACGGTGCGCGAAAACATCGCGTTCGGCCTGCGCGAACGCAGGATTTCCGAGGCGGAGCGCGGCAAGATCGCTGATGGGTTTATCCATCGGGTCGGCTTATCAGGATTTGAGAATCACTGGCCCAAGCAACTTTCCGGAGGTATGCAGCAACGCACGGCCATCGCGCGTGCCCTCGCCAACGATCCCAAGATCCTGTTGCTCGACGAGCCGTTCGGGGCGCTGGATAATCAAACCCGCGCGCTGATGCAGGAAATGCTGCTCGGGATTTGGGAACGCGACCAGAAGACCGTGCTGTTCGTCACCCACGACATCGAAGAGGCTATCTTCCTCGGCAGCCGCGTCACCGTGATGAGCGCACGACCCGGCCGCATCAAGGCCGAGATCGTGGTCGATTTGCCCCATCCCCGCTCCTACAAGATCAAGACCACGCCCGAATTCGTCAGGCTGAAGGAACGACTCGTCGAAGAGATCCGCGCCGAGGCATTGAAGGTCGCGGTTCATGTCTGACAATCGCTTGCATGTCGACAGTACTTGGGTTCTTGCGGATCTCAATTGGTTGTCGTTGGATTTTCATTGATCTCTTCGTGCACACGTCGTGCACACCGCCGCCTTCTAATCGATTGAAAGAATTAAACTCTCGCTCCAATCCATCATGGGCAAGTTTGAGCTAGCTCCAGCCACTGACATCTAATGAACGAACCATCTATCTCATCGCGGGGAATGTCGCAGTTCGACCTGAGACTCCTACCCTGGCGACGCAGTGCTGATCGCACCTGGGCACGTTGCTGGCCGCGCGCGTCCTAAGGGCGAAGCGCCTCAGGCAGACCCCGAGCTACGGCTATGCCTGGGTGGTGTCCTTCATCGTCGACATCCTCTTCGACATTCTACTGGTATCCTGCGGACGTTCTGACATGCACCCAGCATCTGAGCCATCTTTCGCCGAACTCGTCTTCTATCTCGCCTTCGGGATCGTCTTGCTGATCATCGGCGCCATCTATGCCGCCCGACGTTGGTCTCATTCCAGCGCAACCACCCGAACCCAACCCAACCAACAAGGACATCCGTCATGACATCCATCACGCCGTTCCTCTGGCTCGATAACAACGTCCCCGAGGCTGTCGCCTTCTACAAATCGGTATTTCCCAAGGCCAAGGTTGAAACCGTCAATGACTTCATGGCGACCTTCGAACTCGAGGGCAGAGGTTCAACGCCCTCAATGGCGGCCCAAAATATAAATTCAATGAGGCGATCTACTTCTTCATCAGCGTCGAGAGCCAGAAAGAGGTGGACTACTTCTGGAACAGACTGATCGCCGACGGCGGCGAGGAATCGAAGTGCGGATGGCTCAAGGACAAATTCGGCCTGTCCTGGCAGGTTGCGCCCACGGCCCTCGGCCGTTACCTGAGCGATCCCGATCGCAAAAGGCCGATCGCGCCTTGCAGGCCATGATGAAGATGAAAAAAATCGTCATCGCCGACCTCGACAAGGCATATGCCGGCTGATCCCGAAAAATCTACACGGGGATGCCGACCGGCTCCCCCACAATTCGGGTGGATAGCAAC
Organism: Bradyrhizobium sp. TZ2; assembly: GCA_043099345.1. Lineage (GTDB taxonomy): Bacteria > Pseudomonadota > Alphaproteobacteria > Rhizobiales > Xanthobacteraceae > Bradyrhizobium. The sequence continues at coordinate 7,146,686 of CP170752.1, forward strand.
AATCTCCAAGCCTAGCCGCTCCGACGAAGGCGGCCTAAATCACTATCTGTTCACGGAGAACGAACAGAGTCCGTATTTTTTACGGTCAGACAATCCTGAATAAATAAAAAACAAAAGGCCACGCGGGCATTACACCGCATGGCCTTTGCGAGACCTCCCCTAGACCCTCCAGAAATTCCGTCTCAAGTGAGACATCGGCGTTTGCTGACGTAGTTAAGCTTTTCAGAATATTTGACGCTTCGACCTTCGCGGCTAGTTTAGGCGTGCCTGGCCTCATCGAACTGAAAATCGGATCGGGAGAGCGTTCATCATCGCGCCAGGATTTGTCCTGACTGCTTAAAGTAAAATTTTGTGGTCGATGCTATCCAACAGCTTTTTTGTCCGAACTAGCTAGTGTCGGAACGCTTCGGCCGGCTCGAGCGCGGCGGCGCGCGAGGCGGGGTAGACCCCAGACAGCAGACCGATCACCCCGCCGACGGCTGGCGCGAGCAAGGGAGCGAGCGGGTCGAGCACCGGCGTCCAGACCTGATACGCTGAGACACCCACCACGATCAGCACGCCGACGCTGGATCCGAGCAGTCCCCCTACGACACCCATGGACGCACTCTCAATGAGGAACTGTGAAGCGATGTGGCGGCGGGTCGCGCCGATGGCGCGGCGCAGTCCGATCTCCGCCGTCCGCTCCATCACGCCCACCAGGGTGATATTTGCGATCCCGAGCGCGCCGACCACGAGCGACAGGCCGCCCAGCAGCAGGAACATCATATTGAGATCGGTTTGCACGTCATCGCGTACGCGCCGCGGCTCCTGCGGCAGTTGCACGCGAAGCGCGCGCGCGGGTCGTCCGGCCGCAGCGCCGCCCGCGCCTGAAGCGCGATCAGGGAAGCCGCGCCGATCTTGGTCTCCACGACCACCATGCCAGGCCCGAACAGGCTGAAGTGCTGTCGCGCCGTGCCCTCGGGAATGATAACCGAGCCAAGCAGTTCAGGCTTTCGCACCACATCGCGGAGGACACCGATCACGAGGTAGAGGTGATCGCCGACATAGATCGCGGGCAGCCGCTCGACTCCAGCGATGCCCAAGCGGCGCGCGGCATCGGGGCCGAGGACGGCGACGCGCTCGGCGCGGGCAGAATGCCCGCCATCGATAAATCGTCCTGAGGCAAGGTCGGCGCGCACCGCGCGGAACAAATCCGGCGAGGCGGCGCGCACCGCCAGCTTGAATGCGGTCTGATTGGCGGGATCCACCACCGGCGAGGCGCTGACGAGCATGTCGTGGACATTGACGTCGCTGAGCAGGCCCGCGGCCACGACTCCGTTCAGCCGCGTGAGCCGTTCCGTCGCGTCCCATGGAATGGCGCGCGGATCAATCGTGCCCGTCGCCGTCCCCGGCCGCGCCGTGATGAACAGCTCCGTGGCCGCGAGTTGATCGAACTGACTGATGATGCGGTTGCCTGCGGTTCGAGTGAGGCCAATGGTGGCTACCAACGCCGACATGCCGATCACGATGCCAAGCACCGTCAGCGCCATGCGCGCCGGCCGCGCGATCGCCCCGGCGATGGCCTCCGAGATGAGGTCGCGCGTTGTGATCCCCGAAGGCGCAATGCGCGCCCTGGATGGAGGTGGCAATGCCGTCTCGGTTCCGCCAAAGAGCTCGCCATCCTTCATGTTGACCCGGCGCGAGCCTCGGCGCGCCACGTTTTCGTCGTGCGTGACGACGACAATCGTCATGCCCTCTTTGTTGAGTTCGGTGAAGAAGTCCAGGATCGACTCGGTGTTCTTGGAATCAAGATTGCCGGTCGGCTCGTCGCACAAGAGCAAGCTCGGTGATCCCATCAGGGCGCGGGCGATCGCCACCCGCTGACATTCGCCACCGGACAATTTGGAAGGCAGGAAATTCGCGCGATGCTCGAGGCCGACGCGGCGAATTTCCTCCATCGCCCGCTCGCGCCGCCCGCGTCCGGTGTGCCGGCGGTATACTTCCGCCAGCATGACGTTCTCGAGGACAGTGCGATAGGGCAGCAGGTGGAATGACTGAAAGATGAATCCAACGCGGCGGCTGCGCATCCCGGCCCGCTCATTCTCGCTCAGCTTTGTCGTTTCGATTCCGTCAAAAACGTACTGTCCGCTGGTTGGCCGGTCGAGGCAACCGAGGATATTCAACAGCGTGGATTTCCCCGAGCCGGACGGACCGGTTATCGACAGCCATTCGCCGCGCCGCAACACGAGGTCGACATCGATCAATGCGTGGACGGCGGGATCGGTCCCGAATTGCTTACACACTTTACGCAGATCGAGCACATGGTCGGCATCGGCAGGAACTGCCTTGATCGGCACCTCCGGCCGCTTGTCTTCCATGAACCTCATTTCGCTGCTGCCGGCTCGGCTGTTTTATACCCCACCACCACGAGTTGGCCGGGGGCAAGCCCCCCATCGGGGATGTTGACCTCGACATAGCCGCCCGTCGAAAGCCCCGGTTGCACGGTGACGAATTCCTGCTTGCCGCCGCGATCGACCAGCACGCGCGACGTGCCGTCGGCGGTAAGCGACACCGCGCTGGTCGGCACCGCGGTGACCGCGCCCTTCGACGTTTCGATCGGGATTGTCAGACGTACCGAAAACCCCGCCAGCAGCACCGGCGTGGTCTCCACCTTGACCCCGAGATAGAAGTGATAGCCGTCCACGCCGCGCGTGCCGGGTGTGTTCGCCACCGTCTCAACGATGCCGGTCGCCTTGATCCCAAGCGCCTGCTCGTCGATCGCAACTTTCATCCCGGGCTTCACTAACGGCGCGGCTTCAAGTGGCAGTTGCGAGTCGATACTGAGCTGGTTGTCCGTTACACTCATCACCGGCCCAGAAGCATTGGCGGCGACCGAGGCGGACACCTCGTGGACGCGGATTGGAAGCGACGAGATGAACACGACCTCGTCCGCCGGCACCTGCACGCCGAGCTTAGCGCGTGCCGCCGCAAGTTCGCTGGCGAGTCGCTCTGCGCGTTCGGTTGCGACCTTCACGTCAAATTCGGCGAGCGCTTGCTGTTCCTGCGCCGCGCGCACGCTGCGCTCGCCTTCCAGGCGGGCCGCCTTCACGGCTCCTTCGGAGACACGGATCCGTTCCTCGGCCAGACCGGCCTCGCGCGCCGCGGTCTGTATCGCCAGATCGGCTTCCAGCTTCGCTTTGCGCTGTGCGGCACGCGCCACTTTCAGCTTGGCCTCGGCCGCGGCGCGCGCCGTTTCGGTCTGGCGCGGATCGAGAACGATCAGGGCACGATCGGCGACTTGCGTGGCGACATCGGCACTGGCCGCGGTCGCGGAATGCGCAGCCCGAGCGCGTTCGGCTTCAAGCGCGAGCGATTTGCCGGCGCGCGCGTCTGCCAGCTGGCGGCTATCGCCAACACGCGCCGCGCTGTCGAGGGCGGCCTGACGCGCGTTCTGCTCAGCGATGGCCCGCGCGGCGGCGACGGCTTTCATCGCGGTTTCACGCGTGGCCTCGGCCGCAAGCTGGGCGCGCGCGGCGTCCGACCATTCCCGCTCGAGTGCGGCGACGGCCGCGCGCTGTTCGCGCGTCGGTGCGAACGGATCCCATCCGGCCTTCTTATACATGCGCTCGACCGCGGCGGATGTCTTTTGATCGTAACTGCCATCGACGGTTCCCGGATCGAAGCCAAGACGGCCCAGAGCTTCTTCAAGCTGGCGGACGTCGCCGCCGCTCGTTCCCGGCGCCATGTCGCGAAAGGCGGGTGCCGCGCCCTGGAGGATAAAGACCGGACGGCCGGAGGCGGACAGAATCACCTCGCCCTCCTTAAAATTCGTATTTGGCCGCGGCAGCGACGAGATCAGCCCGGCGCCGCCCTTAACCGTTGAAGGTGCAATTGAAATCGGCTGAGGCAGCCCGAACCGGACCGTGCCACGAGTGACGATATCGGAACTCAGTACACGCGACTCCACAGGCACAAGGATCGCGGATGGCTCAGGCGCCGCAGTGCGCGCCGCCATTTCCGCCGGCGATTGGATCCTGGAGCCCATGTACCAGGCGCCCAGCGCCATGCCCCCAACCACGCCCAAGATAGCCCAGAGAATGTTTATGCGCTTTGCGACCATGCCGTAGTCCCTCCCGCCATCGACAGCGTGCGGGCCATCTTCGCAGGAAGCGTTGCGTCGACCTTCGTCATGCGATGCGCTGCCAGGAAAGGAGATTACTCATAGCCGCCGATCTGGGGAAGTATGGGTGTGCACATCCTAATTGGTCTATTGCACCTTCCGGGAGAACAGCTCCTGCTGGATCTTCTCCTCGACTGGCGTCAGTACCTCCTCTTGCATCTTGAAGCTCTTGGCCGCAACCAGCCGCTCGAAATCCTGCAGTTTCCGCAGCGCAGCTTTCTGGTCTGCCGACATTTTGGAAACCAACAACTTACCGCCCTCGGTCAGCGTACTGAGCCGGTTGCGCAGGTCGGGCTCGATTTCGTCCGGGTGGCCGTATTCGAAGCCGGCCTTCTTCATCTCGCGCTGCCAGAATCCAAGCGCGGCCTTCATGCGCGGGTCCTTGTTGATGAGGGCGTCCTGGGGATTGTAATGGGTAGCCTTCAATTGATCGGGTTTGAATGTTTCAGTGAGGGCCTTGCGCGTGCAACCACCGGTCCGCGACAAATCCTCGATCTCCAAAGCGACCGCCAAGGTGCTGCTCACGTCATCCCCCAGCAACGCGCGATTGTAGGCAACCTGATCCGCGGGGGAAAGCTTGCGGAAAATTTGCACATTGCGCTCGCCGAGGCCGACGCGGGCGGGGCTGTAGCCGGCGGCGAGTTGAGGCGGCAAACCGGTGTAGAAGGTAGATACGCCAAAGCCATAACGACTGACGAACTCCTCCTCACTGAGGCCTGGAAGGCGTTTGTCCGCCGCCATACCCGCCCGCACCGTGTTGTGGTCGGCCGCGATGTACTGGAAGCCTTGTTCGCGCATGCAGCGCGCGATCAGTTCCTCGGTCTTCTCGATCGCCTGAACCAGCTCGCGTGGCGACATGCCGAACTCTTCGGTGCCGAGACTCTTCGGGGCCTGTGCCTGCGCCGCCGCCATCGCTGGCGCGAGCAGGACGGCGAGCAGGCCGGTGCAAATTGCCCTTTTCATGGCGCTATCCTTTCCAATAACGAACCTCGTACGCAGCCGGTATATGTCAGTCCGTCCCGATAATCTTTCCGGTCTCGATGTCGACGAACACGTCCTTCTCGCTCTGCTCCGGTGATTGGATCTCGTAGACATTCTTGCCGCCCTTTTTCTCGATCGCCACGTCGGTGACTTTGCCGGGGATGCGCTCAAGTGCAATCTTCTTCGCCTGTTCTTCCGTGATCTTTGCCGCAGGCGGCGCACGCTCTTTGGAAGGGCCCGGTTGCTGCGCGTGCACGACGGCCACGGCTGGCGCAACAAGAAGAACACTGGCGAGCAGGCCCCAGTGGATCGTCCTCTTCATAACGGTATCCTTCCCGTTCAATCGCTACGCCGGAACGGAACACAGAGGGATCGCCCGTGATCCACGATTTCGTTACCCGTGGGAGGAGAAACCCGAGCGATGAAAATCGTGGATCAGGGCGCTCGCACCGTTCACATCAGTCCGTTCCGACGATCTTTCCGGACTCGATGTCGACAAAGACGTCCTTCTCGCCATCCTTCGGCGTCTGGATCTCGACCACGTAGACATTCTTGCCCTTCTTCCGCTCGATCTTCACGGACGTAGCTTTGCCGGGGATCTCCGCGAGCGCGATCTTCGTCGCTTGGTCTCCCGAGACCTTTGCTACGGGCGGCGTATATTTCAACGGCTTGTCGCGGAGCTTCCCGACGCTTGAAACGTCCGCCGCGGGATTGTCCTTAGGCAGTGCGTTCGAAACGACGAGCTTGCCGTCCGAGGTGTCGAGCACGACGCCAACCACCGGACACCAGATCTTGTCGGTGATGTCTTTCAGGTCTTGCAGGCCCTGCTCGCGAACCCGGACGCAGTTTTTGAAGGTCCCGGCCGGAACCGTTATTTCGATGCCGGCTTCTATGTTCTCGGCGCCGCCATAGGCCGAGCTCTTGCTGCCGTCGAACATGTAGCGGCCGCCGATTGTGAAAGTGCCGGGCATCAACAGGCCCGGTTCGGCCACACCGTCGCCGTCAGGGTCGCCCGCCCGCCAGGTGCCAGCGAAAATCGGTTTGCCTTCCTCGTTGATCTCCCAGCTTACCTCGCCGAAGACATAGACGCTGTTGGTGGTCTTATCGAGGGCGAACCAATTGAGCGCGCGCTGTGTCAGCGTGCCATCGAGGTACTCCTCTTCCTGAACAACCGCGGTCTTGAATTTGCCGATGCCAGGGAGGTCGAAATCCTCGGTACTATCCAGGACCACGGTCTCCTTGCGATATTTGCCGTCCGGGTGATCGGGCCGCTCGTGCACGTGTTTGTGGCCGGGCACGATCGGGAAATAAAGTGGGTTGACCCCGTGCGGGACAATGTTCTCGCCTTTCAGATGCCAGTCCTTCAGCGACGAGTAATCCTTGTCGCTCTTAAAGCGCGGCGGTTCATTGATCTCGCCTGCAACCGCGACGTCAGCGATCGCAAACCCGGCCGCCGTGAGAACTGTGACCGCCATGAGCGCGGCACGCCATCTGCCGAGCCAACCAGAATGGTCACTCGCCGCCTTCATCCGTCGTTCCAAACCCTGCTTGTCGAACATTTCAATGCTCTCCAGTTGCGGGCGGCAGTCCGGCCAACTGTCGCCCAAGGTTGCGGAAGTTTTCAGCCTGATGTGGCCGTTGGGCCGATCTGACATTTCGCGAGCGGGCTGGTTCATCGAGCCCTCGCGGTGGTGAAGCCGGCTTCGATGAAGGACCGATTGCCGTCCTTGGCGATGGTCCCGATCGCAAATTTGTAGGCCTTGCCGGCGCGCAGGAACCCTTCAGGTATCGTGAAGGATCTTGCTGAGCCTGGCAGCAGTGCCCGGATTTCGTAGGCCGAGCCGGCTTGCTCGATAACGATCGCGCAGGTCTCAATCCCAGGGTCAATGTGGCGGCCGGTACGTCTTTCTGGTCAGCGCGCGGATATTCGAACGAAGCCGGTTCGGGAATACGTGGCTCAACCGCGCCTCGCCGCGCAGGCTCGCTCCTTTGGTCGTCGTTCCCTCAAAACGATATGCGCCCGCCGGGAAATCGGCCCGCACGATCCCATCGTCAGCGGGCTCGGGGGATTCGACCGTGAGACTGCGAACTCCCAGCTTCGAGGCCGGCGTTTTGAGATCGATCACCGTGCGCTCGGCGGGTGCCAACACCTTCAGCGCAGCCAGCCCATCCTCAGCGCCGGCTGCCTCGAACCGGATCTCGGCATCATGATCCCGTACATTGCGTTCGAGATAAACGGATAGCTTTTGAAAGCGGCCAGCCTCGGCCTCGGCTGCCGTTGCCGGATATGCAAAAGGGGATAAAGTCGCAGCCGCTGCGACAATCCAACCGTTGTGACGAGGAACGGCGGCCTTCATGTCATACGCTCCCCGATACTTGCGCCGTTCCTGGAATAGTCAGACTGTCCGTCAGCACGCCAGCACCGCGACCGAAGCGGAGATAAAATGCAGGCAAGATAAACAAGTTGAGCAATGTCGATGTCACGAGGCCGCCCAGAATGACGACGGCCATCGGATATTCGATCTCGTGGCCCGGCAGGTCGCCGAAAATGATCAGCGGCAGGATCGCGAGCCCGGCGGCGCCGGTCGTCATCAGGATCGGCCGTAACCGCTCGCTCGCGCCGCGAAGCACGAGCTTCATGCCGAACTCCTCTCCCTCATGGCGTTCCAGATGCTGGAAGTGGTTGATCATGATGATCCCGTTGCGGGCGGCGATGCCGAGCACCGTCAGGAATCCGACCAGCGAGCCAAGGAAATCACGCCGCCCGCCAGCCACGCCGCCAGGACGCCGCCCACCAGTGCCGAAGGAAGGGTCACAAAACTGAGCGCTGCCAGCCGCCAGCTGTCAAAAGACTGTTGCAGAAGTACAAAGATGACGGCGAGCGCCAGGAGGGAGAACAGCTCAAGCCGCCTGCGGGCGGCGCTCAGTTCCTGATACTCGCCTTGCAGCACTGCGAAATAGCCGAGCGGAAACGACAACTTCTCCAAACGCGCCTGCACGTCGCTGGCGACTGCGCCGAGATCGCGGCCCTTCACGTTCGCCTGCACGTCGATCCGACGGGAGCTCGCCTCACGCTTGACGACATTTGGCGTCGGCCGAATGCTGACATCGGCTACTTCCGCTAGCTGGACGCGCTGCCCGATCGGCGTGTCGATCAGCATCTGGCGGACCGAGTCAATGCTGTGGCGGGATACCGGGTCGGTCCACACCTGCACGTCGTAGGTGCGTCCACCGATGAAGATGTCGCCGACCTCGGTTCCGGCCATCAATGATGCGGAGGCACGCCGGACATCACCCGGCTTCAGGCCATAGCGTTGCGCCTCCTCCAGCTTCACCGTCACCTGAATGTGCGGTACTTCGACCATCAGCTCCTTGTGCAGGTTGACGAGATTCGGAACGTCCGCGAGTGCCGCGCGGACCTCCTCCGCCTTGTCCCGCAGAACTTCGAGATCCGGGCCGAAGATGCGGACGACGATCGCCTCGCCGGCGCCGGTCAGAACCTCGCGAATGCGTTCCTTCAGATAGGTCTGCACGTCGCGGTAGAGGCCGGGATAGCCCTCCACCATTTCCTCGACCCTGGCATGCGTCTTGTCGTAGTCGGCGTCCCTGCTGATGCTGATCCAGTTCTCCCCGAAATTGACGCCGACGACTTCGTCAGCGGCGAAGGCCTGGCCGATATGGGCGCCGAAGTTTCGTACGCCCGGAATGGCGCGCAGCTCCTTGCTCGCGCGGGTCGTGATGCGCAGCATCTCGGGCAGCGACGCGTCGGGGGTGGTAACCCAATGCATCAGGAAGTCGCGCTCCTTGAACGACGGCAGCAGCGAGTGGCCGAGTAGCGGCCAAACACCGATCCCCGAAAGCGTCACTATTCCGACAGCGATATAGGCCATGCGTGGAGTCTTGGTGACCCGTTCCAGCAAGGGCGCGTAAAGGCCAAGCAGCAAGACGATGACAGGTGATTCACGCCCTTCGAGTCGCGCGCCACGCAGCAGGATCAGGCAGAGCGCCGGCGTCACCGTCATGGCTGAGATGAGCGAGGCCGCAATCGCGAGCACATAGGCGGCAATCAGGGGCTTAAAGAAGGATCCGGTCAGGCCTTGCATGAACAAGACGGGCACGACCGCGGTAACGACGATAAGGGTCGCGTAGACGATCGGCGCACGCACCTCCAGTGAAGCGTCCAGAATGATGCGCGCCGTGCTTCGCGTATCGCCCGCCCGCCGTGCATGGCGCAGGCGTCGCATGATGTTCTCGACGTCGAGGATCGCGTCGTCGACGACGACGCCCAACGCGATCACGAGGCCCGCCAGGGTCATTGTGTTGACCGAGGCGCCGGACATAAACAGAACTAGTCCAGCTGCGAGCAGCGACAGCGGAATGGCGACGATACAGACGAGCGCGGTGCGCCATTCGTAAAGGAAGATGAGGATGATGCCAGCGACGAACAGGCAGCTCAGCAACAGTGCCCAGGATAGATTGTTGATCGAGTCCTCGACGAAAGTCGCCGGCCGAAAGATTGTCGTATCGATCTCGACTCCAGGAAGGCCGGGCTTCATCCTCTCCAGCGCCTCCTCCACCCCGCGGGTGACGGCGAGCGTGTTGCCCCAGGGAAACTTTTCGACGATGAGCATGAGGCCCGGACCGTCGTTGATGACGGCATCGCCAATCATGCCCTGCGGCGCATAGACCAGATTGGCCACATCACTCAGCAACAGCGGGGTTTTCCAACCGGTTTGGTCACCGGCACCTTGGCCAGCGTCTCCGGTGTAACGCCGACGCCGACGAAGCGGAGTTGAAAGCGCTGATTGGGCGTTTCGACGAAGCCGCCGGTGCCGATATGCGCGCCGCGGGCATAGCGCAGCAGACCAACGTCGAGGGCATCGGAAACCGCTTCCTGCACTTGGTCGAGCGTAACGTCTACCTCGGCCAAGCGCTTCGGATCAACCATGACCTGAAGCATCTTGAGCTGCTCACCCCAGATCGCGACGTTCGCAACGCCGGGAACTCCGAGCAGCCGCTGCCGGATCGTCCAATAGGCGAGCATCGACAGGTCCATCACGGACTTGTCCTTCGAGGTAATGCCGACCTTCATGATCCGGCTGGTCGAGGACAATGGCGGCATCATGAAGGGAGGCGCGGCCCATGTCGGCAGGGTCTTGGTCGCGAGCGCCATCCGCTCACTGACCAGCTGCCGCGCACGGATCTCGTCGACGCCGGATTTGAAGATCAACAGGATTGACGACAGTTGCGCCACCGACTTCGAGCGCATCACGTCGATGTCCGGGACGCCGTTCAGCGCATTTTCCAGCGGCACAGTGACAAGTTGTTCAACTTCGGCGGATGACAGCCCAAGACAGATTGTCTGGATCTCGACCCGTGGCGGTGCGAATTCCGGAAATACGTCCACCGCGACGTCGCGCAGACGTGCGAGGCCAAACCACGTCAGCACCACCCCAAGGGCGAGGACGAGATAACGAAAGCGCAGACTAGAACCTACAATCAGCCTCATCATCGGAAAGCATCCCCCACTCAGGCCGAGGCCGCTGTGGAAAAACAACTTCGCGCGCAGCTAGTGACCTACCTTCACCTCTGTTCCGAAGACCTGCGGCACTCCCGCCGCAAGCACCTTCGTGCCGGCAGGTGGGCCGTCACTCAGGTACACGTTGTCGCCCTTGATGGTATCGATCACCACCGCGCCGCGAACGAAGGTCAACGGATCGGCGCTGATATAAACCCATGTCTTTCCGGTCAGGTCGTAGAGAACAGATGCGTATGGCACGATCCGGCGGCCCGACGGATCGGTGCGCACCTCGTCAATGAGGATGCCGAGCCGTTCCGCCGCTTTTGGCGTGAGCGTGATCTTCTTGATCTTTGCGTCATTCGTGGCCTCGACCCGCGCGGGCGCGCTCTTTTTGACCGTCGATTCCGCGGCCCATGCTGAGGGACAGGACGCTGCGAGGCACGCGGCAGACGCCGCGACCATCAATGCGTTGATGCGGGCCATGAGACGTACCTCCCTTTTGACGTCCTTCGAAGCGGCACAAGCGGCGGTCATGACGCGGTCTCCCTTTCAAGATCGAGCAGGTCGGCCGTCCAGCCACTGCCGAACCGCAGGTAAAGCGCCGGCAGCACGAACAACGTCCCGAGCGTCATGGTAACGATGCCGCCCAAGACCGCGAGCGCGAGTGGGTACGCGATTTCGAGTCCGGCGACATCGCCCATGAACGCGAACGGAAGCATCAGGGAGAGCGTCGTGACCGATGATGCGATGACGCTCGGGAACTGTTCCAGGACGCCGCGACGCACCAGCTTTTCGCCAAACGGCTCACCCTCGTTCAATTGCAGGTGCTGGAAATGGGCCACCAGACCGATACCCTGCCGCACCATCAGTGCGAGCACCGCTGCCAGACCCAACAGAGAACCAAGCGAGAAGTGACCGTCATTGATTGCGGCCGCCGCCAGGCCGCCGAGTACAGCGACCGGTACACCGAGCAATGACAGGGCGCTGAGCGCCCAGCTGCGGAGCACCGCCTGCGTCAGCAGGAACATCAACACCACCGCCGCTGCTATGTAGCTGTATATTGATCGCAGAGAAGCTCGCTGTTCCTTGTATTCGCCCAGCACTTCAGCACGGTGCTCAAACGGGAATGCGATCTGTTTGACATTCCTGGCGACATCATCCGCCACATCACCAACCGCGCGCTCGTCCACTTTCGCGGAAACATCGATACGACGCGAGGATCCCTGTCGTTGGATGATGCTGGTGGCCGGCGCGATGCGGACATCGGCAACCTGAGCCAGGCGAACCTGGGACCCGCTCTCGCTGTTGATCATTAGATTCCGCACGTCATCGATGTTGTCGCGCAACTCCGGTCGTCCCCAGACAACCACGTCGAAAACCTTCTGATCCTCGAAAAGCGCACCGACGGTTATGCCGCCGACCATCGCCGAGGTCGCCCTACGGATGTCGCCCGGCTTCAGGCCGTAACCGGCCGCGCGATCGACATCCACCTTGACCTCGATCGAGGGTTCTTCGACCTGTAACTCGACCCGGGGATTCTCAATGCCGGGGATCTTCGATATCAATGCGCGGATCTCTTCGGCCTTGGCGCGAATGATCTCGAGGCTATTGCCATAGACGCGCACGGTGAGGCTATCCGGGTCACCGGTGAGCGCCTCGCGCAGCTTCGTGGACAGGTATGTCCCAAGCTTGCCACGCATCCCGGGATAGGCGGTGATGGCAGCTTCGACGGCATCCACCGTTGTTTCGCGATCGGCCTTCGGATCGATGTTGACCCACACTTGCCCCGCATTGACATCCGTCGCGCGCTCGCAGTTGCAAAGCACCGCCCGTCCGAGATTGGCGAAAGCGTTCTGCACTCCCGGGATCTGCCGCAGGTCGCGGATCAGGTTCTCGGTCGATCGGGTCATCGCCTGCAGCGAGGTGCCGGGCGGGCCCTGCCATTCGATAACCAGATCCGTCTCTCTGAAGCTGGGCACCATATTGCGTTCGAGCGGGCTCCAAAGCGCGAAGCACGCGATCGCCGCCACGACGCAGGCGCCGATGCAAGCGATCGGCGCGCGGATCACCGGGCCGACAATTCGATCGAAGAACTCGGCCAATCGGTTCGTGACCCAACCGCCCTTCGGGGTCCGCGGCGCATTGGCGAGAAGCACCGCGGCGAGCGCGGGGTCACCATCAACGCCACCAGCATCGAGATGGACACGGCGGCGATATAGGCCCAGGCCATCGGCGCGAAGAACGCGGCGGACCGGCTCTGCATGAACAGAACTGGCAGTACCGCGAGCACGACGATCAGCGACGCGTACAGCATCGGCCGGCGCGTTTCCAGCATCGCGCGGACGACGACCATGAAGCCGGACCGACCGTCGCGTTGCGGCGCACGCAAGCGGTGCAGCACATTTTCGACGTCGATAATGCTGTCATGCACGATCACGCCGGACGCCATCAGCAGGCCGCCGACGACTATCATACTGAGCGGGATTCCGGCGGCCTTTAACAGTAGTTCAGCGCAGACGAACGACAATGAGATCGCGGCCAGGGCGATAACCGCGGTCCTCCAGCTGCTGCCCATCAGAAGGCCAAGCACGATGGCGGCCAGCATGATCGAAATGAGCATGGCCTTGCCCAGATTGCTGGTTGCGCGTTCGATGAAGCTCGCGGGATGGTAGATGGTCGTATTGATCTCGATGCCGGGCAGCCCGGGTTTCAGTTCGTTGAGCGCGCGCTCAACGCCGCGAGTCACGTCCAATGTGTTGAAGCCGGGGAACTTCTCGATCGCCACCATCAGGCCGGGGTTTTCGCCGACGATGGCGTCTCCGATCAGCGCCTGATGACCCTCCACGAGATAGGCGACGTCGCCAACACTCGTGGTCGTGCCGCTCAGCGGCACCTTGGCGAAAGTACCCACGGTGGAGATCGGCAGCTGGTGACGGATGCTGAGCCGCTGGTTCGGCGTTTCGATGAAGCCGCCGGTGCCGGGCGTGGATGAGTTCAGGTAGGTGAGTGGTGAAGACCACACCGCCTCACCGGTCGTCTTGATCACCTGATCGAGCTTGACGCCCTTCTTGTTCAGGTTCCGGGCGTCGACAAGCACCTGCACCTGCCGCTCGCGCTGACCCCATATCGACACATTCGCCACACCCGAAACCCCGGCGAGGCGCGGTGCGATATTCCAGCGCGCCTGCACGGACATGTCGATCAGCGAGACGGATTTCGAACTCAGGCCGATGTTCATCACTCGGCTGGCCGAGGAAACCGGCTGAAGCATAACCGGCGGACTGGAGACGTTCGGCAGTGCGTGCGCCTGCGTCAGCCGTTCCTGCACCATCTGGCGCGCTTTCATCAGATCGGTGCCGGGCGCGAAGATCATTTCGATCGTTGAAAGTCCCGCCATCGATTCCGACTGGATGACCTGAAGCCACGGCACACCGTTGAGCAGGTCCGCCTCCAGCGGCACGGTAATCAACGATTCGACCTCGGCACTGGAGAGGCCAAGCGATTCCGTCTTCACGGTGAGCGAGGGCAGCGCCAGTTCGGGAATGACGTCGATCGGCTTGTTTCTGACGTCGACGGCGCCGAGGATCAGAAGGCCGGCAGCGACAACCACAACGAGGATGCGTAGACGCACGCTAGAGGATATGAGCCACGCCAACATCTCGACGCTCCCCCTCCCTTTTGACCTCTAGTTGTATTTGACCTCTAGTTGAAATCGAACTCCATTTGAGAGGGCCCGTTGAATGCGGGATTTTCTGACCGCTGTGTCGCTCGTAGGGCAACGCAGCATGAGTTCGAATTTTCTGTTGATATTACGCCGGCTTTAATTTGCTCGCGCTAACCCCGTCGTGAGGCTTCGCCGCAATCAAAATTCCACATTGTCGCCGCTCTTAAACGAGATTAAAGCGACGTTGCATTTTATGATGATGTTTTCTGTCGGCACAATCTACCCATTTGGGTGTCTAATCCGATTGGGTCACGCGGTTTTACCCAATTGGGCTCTGCGCAAATACGCAAGCATCTGCCGCCGCTTGAAGTTGCCGAATAAATCGATGGAAGTTCGCGGCCACTCCTTAATCCGGATACATCACTTCGTGGCGATTGAGTAATTCGCCATCAGTGTCATTGTGTTCCAAATGTTGTTGAGGGGCGTCCGGCAACTATTTGATTCGTCTTCATGACTGGGACTCTTGTCTGCAATCGGCATGACGTATGAAACGCTGGCTGAGACAGTCTGATTACCACAGCGGAATTGTTATGAACCAGTTAGTTCGACCATGTGAGTGACGTCGAACTGCGGTAGTGATGGGGCCGCGCATGATCTGGGGTAAGCGGGGTGAGCGCGTCGCCGGATCCGGGCGACGTTGGCACGCTGCAGAAACTAGCACCATAAAGTCGGCTGCGCGCGGTGGGCACGGCGACTACTCCCGGTACCCGCTGGTCTCTGGCGCTGTACCGGCATTGTTCAGCCTCATGCTGTTTGTCCCTTCTTGTGCCGCCGCCGCAGAGAACGAGGACACGGCAGCTCTCCGACGCATGCTTGGGGAGCTCAAGGCGGAGAACCGGAAACTTTCCGAACGTCTTAGTGCCCTGGAAGGCGCGTCGGCGACGCGGCGTGCCAAGCCCGCTCCGGCGCACCAACGTCCGACATCTGCCGCGACTGCGGCGGCAGCCGCGCCCACGGTTGTCGCCCCCACGGTAATTGTGGCGCCGCCCGTCGCTCCGCCCGTTCTGCCCGAGCCGGATTTGTCTGAAGCCGCAGCGAAGAGGCCGCTTAACGCGCGTATAAGAGAGCTGGAGATCGGCTGGGCGGCGCAAGAGAACGCGACGCGCCAGATCATCCGGGACTCGCTCTCGAAGACCGGACCGAAAGTTAATAGCTTCCTCGCGCTGAGCGGCGTAGTTGAGGGCCTGGCCTCGCGGACCGGCTCATTCACTGGCCCTACTCAGGAAAACCTGTCGCTGGGCACGGCGGAACTCGATTTCGATATCAAGCTGAGCGACTGGTTGACCGGCGCACTTGTTCTCCACTTCGACAACGGCACTGGCGCTATATTCCCGACCGGAAATCAACCAGTGGTGCCGACCAACGTCCCCGGCGTAGGCGTGGATCGCTTCACGCTTGATCGGACTCACATTACGGTTGGCGATCTGATGCAATTCCCGATCGCGGCCCGCTTCGGCGTGGAGGTTTTGCATTTCGGTACGTCCACGGGCGTGGCACGCCTGGATACGCTATCGATCGGCACTCCGCTGACCACCGAGGTGTTTGAAAACCGTCAGACCGCGGGAGGCCTGGAATTCGCCTGGCCAACCCCACCGCGACAGCCGCCGCCGGCACCCGTCGTTGTTCCACGCGTTAGTCCGTTGGTCGTCGCACCCGCCGTGAGCCAACTCATGCGTTGGCTCGGCTACACCCCGGTGCCTGAGCGTCCGTTCCGGCCTACGCCAGTCACATTCCCCTTTGACCCGCCGCCCTTCTACGGCTCAGTCGTGACTTATAGAGGCAGCGAAAGCATCATCCCCGGCCGCACGAAAATCGACGATTACAATGCCAGTCTCGGCTTCCGGACCAGGGGCCATTGCGGCGTGCCCTATGACCGGTTGACCAACTCGCTGATTTGTCCGTGGACCTTTGACTTCCACGTCGACTATGACACCTCGGTGTTCGAAAGCAGGTTTCTGCATTCGTCCTACCTGCCATTCCTGAGTCAGATAGGCCGGATTCCGGGAATGGCCGCGAGCGTCAAAGCCAGTTTCGGTCCGTTCGCGGTCGTTGGTGAGGTAAATACCGCGCTTAGCGAAGCCAGGTTTTTCGATGGGCTCGGCATCGCGAGGAGCATGACGCCGATGACCTGGCAGGCTTCAATTGCCTACCAGTTCGACTGGAACCCGTGGGTAACGGAGATCGGCGCGCAGGGAGATTTCATCTCGTTGGGATATTCCGGCAGCAAGGACATGGCGGGCGTGACATTGCTGCAAAACGGCTTGCCAACCCGGATCGGATTCGTCCCACAACACCGGCTTTTCCTCACCGGAGGCGAGTGGGTGATGGATGGGCTGAAGGTGGCCGTGGAATATTCAGCCAACTGGGACTATCCGGTGAGCGTCGGCGGGACCGGCAAAGTCGCGCATGGCTGGTTCGGATTGCTTCAGCTTAATTTCTGATCCGTCTTCGCCCACCACTATAAGGACGTGCGTGCCGAAATCCTGGAAGCGATTGAGAATATCCCCCGGGGACGAGCAAGCCGCGTTCGTAGCAACGCGGCTGGTCGCGTTTAGCGGGCCCGCGCGCGGGCAACACCGATCTCATCGCCCGTATATCAGACTGAGAGCGTTTGGGAGCACCAGAACCCGGTCGTCAGCGGTGGCGTTCCATCGCCAATTGATGCTTTCCCCGGACTCAGCTGCTGCAAGGCGGACGTGCCAGCGGCGTCCAATTACTTTCGGAAATTGCACAAATGCGAAGTGCCAACGGGCTCTGGACTTGTCCGCTTTCCGGGGCAAAAAGGGAAGTGAACGGAGCACGGTCAGAACGACACGATTGACCCAAGCTGCCATTGACTGACCTCGGGTGCGAAGCCCCCATTCAATAAGGCGGTTTGATTCGATACCATGGTCGTCCCCGACAAAGAGGCTGAACATGAGACGGCGCGAGTCATCAACTTAGTTGGCACGGTGGCTTATTGGCCGCGCGCGCACAGCAGCCTGCCCCCGGCAAATGACGCATTGGAGCACTGATGCAAGCGCGACGCCTGGACCAGCTTCGAACGGCTCGGTCCCGGCTGCGAATTGGTTTACTGCGGACTGATCTCGACCTGCCGCACGGCCGGCATTCGGGGAATCCGTGGAACAGTCCGATATTCAAGGCTAGGGTTGAGTCCCGGTACGCCGTGTCAGAGATCGATTGTCTCGCCCAACCGAAGGGAGAACTCCATGATGGCCATCGCACTGGGCGCATTCGGTGCCGCGCTGCTCGCGTCCGCCGCTTCCGCCGCGCCGCTCAACGCGACGACGATCGGCTCTGCCGAAGTCTCCAACGTCGATCAGGTCGGGCTGGTCTGCAACGAGTATTATGGACGGTGCTGGCGGACCCGAGGACCGCGCTATGTCCTGCGCTATTACTATGACCCCAGCTACTTCCCCGGCCGGGGCTACAACTACTACGCTGGCCCCGGCTACTACGATCGCGGCTACGGCTACGGCGGACCAAGGTTCATCATTCGCGGCTGGTAGCCAGGAAGCAAAGGGCCGCTCTCTGGTGCGGCCCCTCTTACGGACAGTCGCTTCCAGACCGCCGGCAGAAGGAGATACAAGGATCGTCCAGGACGCGGTCGAGTTCCCACCGATGCAGAAGGGGCAAGCTTCAATCTCGCGGGTGAAGGCGACTGATCGAGAGGGCGATGCCGTCCGCACGGAAATTAGCTTCAACTGCGTCGCATCACCAGCCCCGGTCGGTGCAGGCGTCAAAGTTCGATCTTGTCTCAACCACCATACCGCCCGGACGCTTGGTCTCCCGGTGCCGCCGTCGCTGCTCGCCTCCGCCGACGAGCTGATCGAATGACGGCTGTTTGTTGCCGTGCATGAGTCAGGATCTGGCACACTTAGCTGAAATCAGCCTTCAGGCGAATGCCCGTTTTGTGCGCCAACAGCGGCCGTCCGATAAGCGCTCATTCCGCGATTGTGACTTGGCATAGATTGATCTCGTCAACATCCGCCTTGCGAACAAGATCAAACCCTTTCTGAGACACCCACAGCCTCGCAGACACCAATGAGCGTTTAGAACGCTGCTCTCGTTGGCTGTCTCTCTCACGGTGCACACATCGTGCACACGGCGCCCTCTAACTAATTGAAAAAAATTGAACTCTCGCTCCAATCCATCATGCGGAAGTTTGAGCTAGGTCCAGCCGCGTGAGCTAGCCAGCTCACCTGTACACAGGTCAACGGTCGCTTGGGACCGCAGCCGTTCATCAGTCGTCAATACGCGAATACAACCACCCCGCCCCCAAAGCTAGGCTTTCTCGCGCCGGCTCGTCGTTGCGGCCTTCCCAGCTACTCCGGGCGCGAAGCCGAACGCAGGCGTCACCCCTTCCGCCAATTATCCATATAAGCGTTTGATATCGCTACAGAAAAATGGTCATTCGTCAGAAGCCCCACATTTTGCCCCACGTTTATTTTGCGTCGTCATCGCCTGCATGCCGTCGAGAAAACGCGCCGTTTTGACCGGATCGATCCGATCGGCTTCTGCACGCGCCCATTTTGACCAGCGCTCGATCGCGTCCGAGGCGATCGCCGTGGTGTCGCTCGAACGTAGCATTCATGGCGTCGACGTAGGCGCGAATGTCGCTCGCGCGTCGTAGCGACGCCGCTTCATCGAGCAGCCGATCAATCCGACCCTGTCCGAGCTGCCGCTGACGCTCGCGCTCTTCGCGCTCCAGCTGCAATTGATAGTTACGAGCCTCCTCCTCTAGCCGCGCCTTACGCTGCACCGGCGACCCCAATTCCCGCGCCGCACGAGCCGCAGGCAGAGCTGACGATCGGCAACCCCTGATCGACGATGCGCATTTTTATTTGGCGAATTGTTGGAGAGGCACCGACCATCCAAAGAGTTCTATCGCCTCAAAGGTTCCTGCTCAGCGCGGGTCCAAGTTCCCGGTTCAACAAAGCAATCTGAACAAATGTTCAGAAAACGCGGAACGAAAATCCTCACCGGTGACTTGATGTGCGAGACCGTCGCCCGCCGTCAAGAAACGGCGCATGTCGCGGATAGCCAAAGGTCTTCGGACCCGCTGTTCAAGAACAAGCGCTCGCGCACGATAGCCAAAGGCGGCGGCCTCGATCTTGCGAAGCCTTCGACATTGGTGTGTCGGGCGCGGTGGGTTTTGCGCGCTGGAGAATCGTTATGCGAAACCCCATTGACATTGACTCCTCGCATAGTCGCGCGATCGTTCGAGAGATTGGCGAAAAACTACGGTCGTCATTGAAAGAAGACCAAGAGTTACCAGATAACTTAAGGAAGCAAATCGAACGACTCCATCAATCAGAAAACAAGGCGCAGCCAAGGGTTGCTAGGTCGACGCGGCGTTAGTGTTGTGACTGGTCGGCGTCTTCATAAAGGCGCTCGCGCACCACGGTCCGGCCGGTCGCGAGGTAAGTGTTGAGCTTCGCCCACGTCTGTCTCTCCAACATCTTGCATTCCGTGATCGTGCGCATGAGCCGCGTCGCGCCGGGTCGGCGCTCTTCATCCGGGCTAAAATCTCTCCCGAATGCGCAGTCTGCCGCCTGGCGCATTGGAATGACGGCCCCACCCATCAGCCCCTGCTGGGGCCGTTTCTTTTCTCAAACGAAAGCCCGGCTTTGGGCCGGGCGATTCGCAAACAATTCCGAACGTGATGAAAGGCCAACATATTAGATCAGAATAAGCACAAACGTCGGTGTTCCCGCTCAAATCAGGCGCATTCGTTACCCCCTTTCAAGACGAGAACGGACGCGCGCTTCTTCATGAGGCTCGGTCCGGCAAGAAGGCCGGTCACAAGCTGGGTTGCCAAACGCAATACAGCCAAGGCGTCTTCGGTCTCTTCCGGAAGTTGGCTTGCCAACATCACGGCATGGCGGCGATGCCAGTTTTCCTCTTTCATACCATTACCGCCGGTTGGAGCCAGAGCATTAAGACCGCGTCGAAGGCGGCCCGACGCACGACGTTCCGGACGACATGCGCCGAGCCGTGCCACGACGGGTTCACTCCGGAATGGCCCAATCATACTAGAAATTGATTCTTGGCAATATTGGAGAAGGGTCGCATTTGCGCGGCCCTTCTCCGTCACCGCGCCGGCAGAGAAAGCGTACAGCTTTCTAACGGAGTTGAGGATCCGTAAGATCACGGTGTAGCTGGCGCAGCTCGAGCGGCGGAGGCTGGTGGCAAAGTGCGTAACTGCCAACAAAAACGGCCCCAGCGCCTCGGGGAAAGGAAGCGCTGAGGCGAGTTTCTGCATTGTCCGGTCGTCTCCGCCAGACGCCTACATAATTCCGGGACATTGCCACCTGTTCCCGGTAGTCGCTCTTGGCCCCACGCGACAAAACATTTCCTCGCGCCGTGTTAGGTCGCTTCCCCGAAACACCATCAACGAGAAGGAATCTCCGTGAGCGGAAGCGCGATCGTCCCGCCGGCCGACTGAATAACCCTAGCTAGAAAGGATCCCGACCGATGACCGATATCCGCAAAGATCTCGAGACGGCAGCCGTCGCCATGGCGGACTTCGAAGGCGGCAGCATTTTTCGCGAAACGCTGCTCAACGCGATCGCGGCACTCGATGCCATCGAGCTCGCCTATGGGCTGCTCTGGCGCTGCGCGGTCGATCGGCGGACCGCGGACGGCCGGCGGATCTACCTAGCGCGCCAGGCGCTACTCGGTCAGCTCGACCGCGACGGCCAAGCCCGCGGCATCGACGCGGCGCAGGCGCTAATGCACTCCCGTTCTAAATAACCCCGAAAGAAAGGATCCCCGCCTGATGAGCTGGAACCCCGAGTATCACGTCAGCCACGAGATGCTGGCGGCGATCCGCGCGATCGATCGCGAGAAGACCGAGCAGGCCGTAGCCGCCACCAGCGGCCGCGGCAACGCCGGCAAGCGCCGATCTAGAGCTTCAACCATGTGCTTCAGCAGCAGGGGTTCCCCGAAATTGGAAAAAAATGTTTCATCGGGCACCAAGAAGTTGTTCGCGCTTCTTGCCGCCGCGCCGCGTTGATAAGGTATGGCTATCTACAAGCTGATACGAAACACTGTCTTCGAGCCGAAGGACATTGAGCGTCTGGTGGCGGCTTACGAACAGACGCTGCAGGCACTGCGCCTAAAGGATCGCGATGACCCATCACGCAGCTTGTCGCCGAGAAGATCATTGCGATTGGCCGGTTGGGAATTGAAGATCCGGCTGAGATTTCCAAGCTCACACTCAAAGAGTTGGGGCTGGGATAGGGCGGAGCTCCAGCCGCGCCGCCAGTCCCGCTCACCTGTGCGCCAAGGGTGCCCTGCTCGCCCTCGAGTCCCGGAAAAAACTCCCGGACCGATGAGACCGCGCCACGCAAGCCCTCATGGGACATTGGGAAATGCTGCGCCGACTAACATCTTTCTACTCCGTGGGTTGCAGGTTCGAATCCTGCTGGGATCGCCAACACTTATGCCGATGAAACAAGGATTTCTTGCAGTTTTGGCTTCGTTCTGTCGCCCGAGCCGTGTTGCGTGGCGTCACAGGCTAATGTCAGTAATTCCAAGGTCTTACGATCGGCTACAAATGGCTCCACGCAACACGACCGCAACACGGCCCTTCCCGCTTTGTTCGCGTCGGACCTGGATGCGGGTACCATCGGTTTGGTCGCGCTTGTCGCGGCTGTCGCTGCTGTGGTCGTAGTGCTGGGCGCGATCGTCGTGATCTCGGCCAAGGTTAACAAGCTCGGCAGCAGCATTGATGACTGAAGTTCGTGTCGGCGCGCTGGCACTGTCATCTGGATTTGGCATGCACGTTGCATCATAATTGACTGCCGGGATTTCAGTACCCGGCCAGGAAATGCCGACGCCGCCGAGCGAACATATTCCGCTCCGCCCGGTGTTCTGCATCTGGCTCTTTGACAGCCACCGGGCCGAGACTGTCTCGGACGTACCCCCTGAAAATAACGGCGCGCGTTAGACGATGATATTTTAAGGAATGAACCGCAAATGATTGATCAACAGTTGGCTCGCTTGCGTACGCATCGCAATAATATTCAGCGCTATCGCAACCTATTACAGACCAACCTGACGGAGCTTGAGCGCCAGTTTGTCGAAAAGCGCCTGATCGAAGAGCAATCAAATCTGGACAGCTTGGCCACCTCCCCTCCTCAATGACTTCACCAACAAAGCGCGCGGCCGAAGAACGGCCCCGGTGCGTGGTTAGAATTTCGTTTGGAACCGGACAGACGGGCACAGCATTTTATGGCTCCTTAGTCACTGGGTTGGAGCCAGCAGATGCAAGAGTACCGCGCCTACATCATGGGGCCGGACGGCCACGTTCAGAAACGCGTTGATCTACGGTGCAAATGATCAGGACGAAGCTATGGGTTAGCTAGGCAACTTGTTGACGGGCACGACGTCGAGCTTTGGCAACTGGATAGACTGATCCGGACGATCACGGCTCACATCGGTTAGCAGGATAGCTTCGCACTTGCCGTTCGCGCGCCTTGATTTCAGACTCGGCTTGAAGCCAGAACTCCAAGTCACGGCCTGCGGGGCAACCGTTTTGCTCCCAGAGTTCCCGAGCGCGAGCCTTGATCTCTTCCTTGGCCCGCCGCGCGGCCAAACGTTGCCTCACGCCCTGCCTCAGCTCCTCCACCCACCCCCGCAGCCGCTCGATGGTCGTTTGGTCAGTGAGAGCCGAAGCGATCCGACTCGCTTGTTCTAGTTCCCGGGGATCTTCACTCTGATCCATAGACCATCTCCGTCTAAATGAGACGTTTCTGGCCAGAACTGGTTCATCTCGCAGCGGAGAAACGTGCAGCGCGAACAGAAAATCACCCTTGGCGAAATGCGATCGTCGGGGCGGCCCTCGCCGGCTGCTGGTCTACTGTAGCGACTACAAGTGCGCGCATTCGGGGTCGTGATCGGTGCTGAGCGTTGGCCCGATCACGTCCGTCTCTCCGATCTTGCGCCGAGGTTCACCTGTCAGGTATGCGGTCACCGGGGCAGGCCGCTCTTCGAATACGCGCGCATGGGAACGAACTGATCAATGAAATTCACATCCATTCGCCCGTTCGCTGATCCTGACAAAGCTGCGCGGCGCCTCATGGAGCACGCCCAGGCTTTCGAGCCTGTCCAGGATGGTCGGATCTATATCGAGAAGATCAACGGCCCCTTCCTGTTTGGCGACCAGGGCACGCCCGCGGAATACGGCGCCGGGCTAGAGCTGGCGATATCGCGCGGCTGGCTGGACCTGCATGAGATCGGCACGTTCGTAAAACTGACGCAAAGCGGCGCGGACCTGTTCGCCTGATGGCACGATGGCGTCGAGCGTTTGATGCGACAACGTCGCCGAGCATAGGTGACATGTCTCTTAATCTGTCAGGACGGGCGTCCTGATTCGAGGCTGGCGCACAGACTACGGGAGCATTAATCTAGCTTCCTTTTCCGGAGGTGCTCCGGATGAGGGGATTTTTAATCGCTGCGGGCATCATTGCCGCCCTCTACCTCGCCGACCAGCAATTCTCCCAAGGCAAATACACTGACGCGGTTGGACGCATGGTGAGTCAGATGCGGCATTCGTTTGGAATTTGAGGGCCGCTCAGTTGGCAGCCGCTTCCATCCCAATCGGAGTCCATTTTTCCGAATTCAGAAATTGCGCCCAGAGCACCCACTGCACTTGGCCATTGTCGAGGAAGCGCAGGCACCCAGCGCGGCCTTCATCGCGGACTTCGGCAATGACTGCCTGCCTACCGTCGACAACGCTCTCGAAAGCTTGTCCGACAGCGAACCGCATTGTCCGTCCTCCAAATACACTAAGGGCGGATCAACTCGCGACCACTCAATCCTAGTAGACCATCCGTCGACACCAAAGCCACGAAAAACGGGCTCACCTGACTACGTGAAAAGTGCCCTTGCGTTAGCTAGTCGCTAGCCTGCCGGTCCGCCCGAGAACTACGGACGAACGCTCGTCACCCTGCGAGATGCAGCGACCTACTCACCAACTGCCGAAAAGAATCCGGCCTTCCGGACGACTCGGTTACGCTGCGCCCATGTCATTTTCCGTGACAGCCTACCATGCCAATCGCCCACTGGCGGTGACTGCAGAAACCGCGAAGGAAGCCTTTGCAAAAGCGGTCGAGTGGGATGTCGTCAACAGATTCACCAACGTCTCTATTTGCGACGGCGTCAAAAGCTATTCGATTGACGGTTTTGCATCGGTAATGGCGCTTAAGGAGATTGCGAACACGGTCGAGGCCGCCGCCGAGCGGGGGCCGAAGGCGGAGGTGAAATAGTGCCTCCGCGGCCGAGCCACCTTCCCAACAACTACGAGCGCAGCGCGCTCACGAAACTGACGGCCGGCCGCGAGCTGCCGTTTTCTAGCTATTCCCCGCGGGCCGTACCACGATCGCTAAGTTGCTGGAAAAAGGCTGGATCGAACGAGCGGGCTCGACGCAGCACTATCGGATTACTGAGGGAGGCAAGGCTGCTTTGCGAGCAGAAATGCCGTGAACTGATGCCATCGTAGCGAGATTCGACGTCGGCATGAAACGGCAACAGAAAGTAACACTCGGCGAAATGCGCGAATCCGGCCCTACCCGGCTCAACGTCTACTGCGGGCGACTACAAGTGCGCGCATTCCGTCGTGATCGACGCCAGCCGCTGGGGTGATGACGTGCGCTTGTCAGATCTCGAGCCGCGGTTCACCTGTCAGGTTTGCGGCCATCGCGGCGCCGATATCAGGCCGCTTTTCGAACGCGCACGCATGGGGACAAGCTGACAATACGGGTACCGGCCTGTTTTCTGGGAAGGGGCCTTTGTCTACTAGTGAACAGACAGACGCCACTAATGAGCGTTGACTTTTGAACATCACCGCCCGGAGCAGCGCTGTGCAGCAAACCTCTCTCAATCAAATATATCGTATCGATCAGAGCCCGTCCTCTCAGGCAGAACGGCTACGCAAGGAAGCCCGCGGCACCCCGCCTGGGGTTCGGCGCGACCAGTTGCTCCGCAGAGCTCGACAGCTCGAGACGGCCGCCCATTTCGACCAGTGGCTCAATTCAAAGGGGCTCTCACCTCCGACTTAGGTCCCCACGGAACGGGCTTCAGTTGAGCGCATTTACCCCGGGTGCCGGACGCCGCCGTTCGGCGCATTGGAATGACGGCCCCAGCCATCCCCCGCTGGGGCCGTTTCACTCTGAAACGAAAAGCCCGGCAAACGTGCCGGGCAGTTGGAGAGGGAGAGGTATTTTCACCGCGCCGAAATGAGTATTTCGTCCCTGCTGAAATGAGTATTGCCGCCGTGCTGAATCGAGAAAATCAAATCCCTGATGCACACCAGTGTCTGCACTGCATGCGGCACATTCCCTCCGTAAGAATACGGTGGAACCTTCACTCACGGGAAAACTTGGTATTTGCCGCCGAGTGGCTCACGCCCGAGTATCGGCGGTGAAATGGCGACCCCGGCCTATAGCCCCCGGCTGGGGCCGTTTCTGATTCAGAAGCCTGTGAGATGCTTACCCAACATCGCAAGCCACGTGCTCACCCGAAAGCAAGCGCGCGCTGCGAGCAGTCGGATCAGGCGCATGGGGTCATCTCCGGCGGCTGTTGCTTGGCCTCGTTCGGGTCGGCGTCCTCGTAGTCGCTGTCGTCTTGCTCGTTGTCGACGCCATGCGACCAGCCATAAACGTCGGGGTTACGATCGACCTTCAACCAAGATTTGCTTTGATCGGTCATGCGATCGAACGAACCTAAAGACGGCTCATCGTCGGCATCGTCGCCATCGTGCTCAGGTCCGAGCTCCATGTGATTGTCGGACTCGTCCAGGAAGCGGATAAGCCGGTCAATCTCCTTGCGGAGTCGCCCTATCGCGCGGAAGATTTCCTCGGGGGTTACAGGCGTCTTGACGTACAGCGCACCAGCGGAGTCCGCCGGCCATCCTATGGGTGCTTTCATGGTGGTCGCTTTCTAGATGGCTGTTCAAGGCCGTCGCGTGTGCCACCCTCTCTTGCGCCGCCAACCAGCAACTTCTCGGTCAATCCTGTATCTCTCAAACACTCGCGATCGTGAATTGGGTCGCCGCGCGTCGGTGCTAGCTTTGGCATTGGACGACCAGAGGAGGACGCCATGGTGCGGGATCCTTGAACGGTAGTTGCTCTATTCGCTTTTGGCATGATTGCCTGGGTTCTCGTAGCGGAGCGCCCCAAAAGAGCCCCGTCTGGATGGAAGCATCCCAATCCTTGAGTGCCGATCCTGACTTGCGGTTAATTTCTGAGCGCAGCGAATACATGCGGACAGAACGCTGACAAAACGGACTATGAAAATCACCCAATGCGGAGGTCCGGCCCCACCCGGCTCATCGTCTTCTGCGGCGACTACAAATGTACGCATTCCGTCGTCATAGGCGCTGATCGCTGGGGCGATGACGTGCGGCTGTCCGATCTCGAGCCAAAATTCACTTGTCAGATTTGCGGCCGCAAGGGCGCCGCAAACTGCAATCCATTGCCTGATCGGCGCCGCGGAAGGTCGGGACTTCCTGATGCATGTCCGGATTGGTGTGCTACGGGCATGGAACGCCGGCGAGCCAAACCCGGATGTTACGTCACCTAGGAAGAAGGCTAAGACTTACAGGATCGTCAAATGAACCGCATCGGCCGCGGGCCTACGCCATGCTAGTAATCTTGGTGCTGGCGATTGTCTTGTGGTAGGCTCTCTGGATTGCGTCACAGCGTGTCAGGGGTGCGCGTTGGCGAGGATTTGTCCTTATTGCGCAGCTCTTCTTGAGCCAAGCGCCAAAATTCATCCTCCCGACCTTCGGGTCGGCCGGCTTGCTCCCAAAGTTGATACGCTCGCGCCTCAATCTCTTTTTTGGTCGGTTCGGGCATTACATTTCTCCGCTAGGAGCACGGCCCCACCTTCGGGGTAATGGGGGCTTTCGGCGGGACCGTGCTAGGCCAGCTTGGAGACTGGCCTCCGGATTCAAGTCCACATGAAGCCGCTAGTTCCTCGCTGGGACTGCCCCACAAGACAAAGGCCAACCGGGCGTTACACCGCATGGCCTGATGCCCGGACTGTCCTGCTCCTCGCAAGATTCCGTCGCAGCTAAAACAACCGCGAACCAGCCAAAACGTTCCCATAACCAAAGAAGCCCGCCAGGTTGAGTCGGCGGGCTTCCTACGCGGTTACTAAATCTCGCGGGCCTTGGGAGCGTCCGCGATTGCCACGAAGATACAGAGCTGCGGTTAACAATGCCCGCGGCCCGCCAGCGTGAACCGGCGGGCCTAATTGAATGACGACGGTCAACCTACCCTGAGGTTTTCGGCGGATTCTTTCCCGCGGTTGGCCACGACTTCGTAGCTCACCTTCACGCCCTCATTCAGATTGCTGAGACCTGCTCTCTCGACGGCCGAGATATGGACGAACACGTCCTTGCCGCCAGTGTCGGGTTGAATGAATCCATATCCCTTCGTCGGGTTAAACCACTTCACAGTACCTGTCGCCACTGACAATCTCCCTTTGAGCCAATGGTGACAGCCTAAGTCGATAGCGCAGGGTCCCGCAAGAAAAACGCGCTGGAGCAAGATTGCGTGGCGGCCGTGCCAGGGTTTCGCCCCTCTCTTGTATTCAAAACTTCACAAGCCTGCAGCAGGCTTAGCCAGTCTTGACCCCCCAAAGCCCGCCAGAAGTAAAACCTTCACAGGTTGGCGGCCCCGGGTTAAATCTGGGGCCGTTTCCTTTCAGAAGCCGGCGAGCCTTTGTCCGAGCACCGCCAGCCACGAACTCACCCGGAAGCAAGCACGCGCCGCAAGGATCCGGATCAGGGCGCATCCCTTGCCCCCGATCACCGTCACGGTAGCTGCGTGTTTCTCAGTCTGCGTCGGCTCTCCCCAGTAGCGCTCCAGCGAACCCGCCAATCCATTTATGCGAGAGTACAACAGCTCTATAGGCGGCGACCTTTACGAGATCTCCATTCCCCCGCTAGCGCCGGATTGTATACAGCGCAGCACACGGGCACGGCAGTTGCAGTGGCCATGCCGACACCACCGCAACGAACGTCGTGTTTTAGGCGCAACCCTCGACTGTAGGATGGAACCGAAGGCTCAGGTACGCTATGCTCTATGCCATTTTTGGTGCAAGCCGCCATACACGATCACACGCTGGCGGTGACTACCGAAACCGCGAAGGAAGCATTTGCAAAAGCCGTCGAGTGGCATGTCGTCGAAAAGTTCGTCGACGTCTCAATCAGCGACGGGCATCAAGAGCTATTCGATTGCCGAATTTTCATTGGCAAAGGCACTCCCGGAGATTGACAAGACGGTCGAGGCCGCCGCAGAGCTGGGGCTGAAGGCGAAGGGAAAATGAAGATCGATAACACAACGAGGCGTCATGATTTCAGTTTTGATTGGGGTCCTAATTATCGTCGTCGTCGGCGCAATCTGCTTTTGGGCCATCGATAAGTTCGCCACCGACGGTCGACTAGCAAATCTGCTTAAGTTGCTCGTGGTGCTCGTTTGCCTGGGCGCGATTGTGCAACGAGTGCTGCCGCTGACATATTAGCCAATGCCGCCGGCTTGTTGAGCTGGGACTGAAGGTGAAACCCAAATGACTACACCCCGGGGACCATACAAATCTCGACGGCAGCCGGTGGCCGAACTTGTCGACTTGAAGATTGGCGATCGCCTTCAATTGAGCGCACTTGGTTCGGAACGCTGCCCACGGCTCGCCGGCAAAATTGGTACGGTCAAAGGCTTTATCCAGCACAGCAACACCATCAGCGTTCATTTCGACGGCAATAAAAGCTCAACATCCATTCACAGAAATTACATCGAGCTAATTCAAAGTTAGCCCGGAGGCCGGCCGCTGTGAGTGTCGGCGAGATCTCCTCGGAGGCGGCTTGATCCAGATCAAATCCGCAGCGGCAGCGCCGCCCTGGAATGGCTGTCACCGGCCCGCGCCAAGCGTTGCCGCACACAGCATGGAGAAAATCATGAGGTCGTTGAGTTCACTGCGCACCGCCATTCTCGCTGCAAGCGCCGCTCTGATCAGTGCGGGCGCGCAGGCCGGGCCAATGCCGACCAATGTGGTGGCGATGAAATCGATGGTCGACCAGAACACGATCGAAGTGCGTTGGGGCGGCGGCTGGCGCGGCGGCGGCATTGGCTATCGCGGTGGGATGCCGGTGAGGTCGAGTTCGTAGAATGGAGCGCAGACTGAAGTTGCCCGCCCCTTTAGCGGCGATACACGACCGGCAGCATCCCGACGACGAACGGCGGCGGCGATCCATCGTGATTAGTCGCCTTTGCCCTTATTTCTCCACGGTCCCTTGCAGGAGCTTGATGCCGTCCGCGAGCGCCCGCCGCATCAGCAGCGTATCGACGCCGTAGGCGATCATGCGAAAGCCCTTGGCCCGGTAATCGCGCGCCCACTTCTCGTCGCCGGCGAGAAAGCCTGGCGTCTTGCTGTGTTTGTTGCAGGCTTTGACCAGGTTATCGACAGCCGCATGGAATTTCGGATTATCGAATTGCCCCGGGGATGCCCATGAAGTTCGTCAGGTCGTAGCGGCCGACCAGACCACGTCCACGCCATCGACTGCCGCGATCGCATCGACGTTTTCGATGCCCTTCGCGGTCTCGACCAGCACGATCACCATCGTGCGCGCGTTTGCCTGGACGATCTTATCGGTCTCGGCGCCACCCGAATAGTCATCGTGCGCCGCTACATTGAACGCAGCACCGCGACGCCCTGAAGGCGGATATTTCGTGCAGTCAACGATCGCCTTCGCCTGCTCCGGTGTTTCGACCATGGGCGCACCATGATGCCCATTCGCCAATATCGAGCGCACGCGCGATGTGATGATAGTCGTCCGAAGGGAACGCGGACGAGAGGCACGAGATCGAGCCCACGGCAGAATGCGAACTGTGCCTTTACCGTCTCGAAGCCGACGCCCGAGTGCTCCATGTCATAGAGAATGAATTCAGCACCGGCCTCGCGGCAGATTGCCGGGTAGCCGGGCGTGAAGAACTCGAACGTCATCGTGCCCGAACGCACAGCCGCCAGCCGCGAGCCGAGGTTTCAATGGATTTGGACGCAACGGATATTCCCCCGAGGTGCTTCTGTTGAGCGGCCAAGCTAACGATGTCCGCTCACAGACGGATTGTGTTGAAAAAGTCCTTTTTCGCTGATGACTGAAATTCTCAGGACCGCTGGTGCGTCTCCCTCGCTGCGAGATGAGGGACCACATCAATCACCGCAAAAACGATCGCTGGCGCTCGTATCGATTCTACAGAGCCTTGCAGCGACTGAAATCGCCAATGCGCGACATTTGCGAGATTTTCGGAGCCCAGCGATCTTCGAGTTTTTCAACACAATCGACCCGAACCGGACAAAAGGCTGGTTATCCCCCTTTGGCCATGTGCAACAGTTAAACTATAGGAAGTGAGTTGGTTGGTCGCGGGGAAAGGGTGTAATTCCAGCGCGGACAGAACTCGTGCGTCGACAATGCGAGTTCCTTCAGTTGCCGTTCTGTAACCTTGCGACCCCTTCGGTAAATTCCCTGATCAAGATGAGCGTCAACCTTGAGTCCGGTGGTTGTCGTCGTACCCCTGATGAACGCGAGCATCACATCGAGATTGCGCAGCGGCTGGCCTGCCCAGTTCATACTGATGTGGCTGAAGAGCCGGTATTCTACTGGATTCCATTTGGAGCACGCCGGAGGATAATGACTCAGGGTGACCGTCAACCCGAAGGCGTCACACAGCTTGTCTTGCAGGTCCTTCTTCCAAGTCCGAAGATTGTATCCGTTGCCACCACCTCCGTCGGCAAGAATTAGCACCCGGTCGGCATGTGCATATGCCGAACGACCATGAAGCTTCCACCAGTCTACTAAACAATTGACCGCGAACTCGGCGGTGTTGTGCGATAATCCGACGGTGACGTATCCGTAGTTTTGAGCGACATCATAAATCCCAAATGGGACCGCTACGCATTGGGCATAACTTGCAAAGTACGAGTCGACCTCGAAGGGTTGCCTGCGCCAACTTTTCCCTTCCCGCCGGTAGTTTCCTATTAGCTCTTTCTTTTTTGTGTCGATGCTGATGACGGGCAGATTTTCGCCAAGAAACTGAGCCTTCAGCACCGCGATGTATTTGAATTGCTCGTCACGATCAGGGTGCTGCGCTCCTGCCTGCTTCTTCTTGGCAACTTGTAACGAGTATCCCATTTTGCGGAGCAACCGAGCGACCGTGTGAGTGCAAGCTTGATGGCCTTGTTCTCCGAGGCGCTTGCTGAGGTTTCGGAGGCTGCTGCGTACCCATGTCTGGGGGCCCATCGGATCACCAGCAATTTCTTCTGACAGCATTTGCTGAAGAGCGGGCTCTATCTCCGGATTGTTTACCTCAGTTAGCTTTCTGCCGGAGCCAACACATCCCTTAGGAGGTATGAGACTTCCCGCGCGGGCGGTTCCGGTCAGCTTGAGTCGATCTTTCCACTTCGCCAGCGTCGGGATCGAGATACCCGTTAGACTGGCGAGCATTAGGCAGCCGCTGGGACCGATCACCTCAGCTTCTGCTGCTGCCCAGATGGTCTGCTGACGTCGATGCAAATAAGGGCTAAGGAGCTGCCACCTTCTGAGAACTTCTGATTTTTTCGTCATGTCCGTCCTCCTCCATAGCGACGATGGGCGCGACCGGAACTCAGCGCAAGCCTCCGCAAATGACCTCGCCTCCAGGTCCGTTGTTGGCACAAAGCGTCAATTTGCGCAGTGTAAGGCCACGTCCGGAGTTGGGGGTAAAGCCGACCTCCCGGTTGAACGCCAGGACTTCAGTTTGACCCGGAACAGACCTCCTAAGGCTACAACCCAGCCGGAACCCGGGCGGTCAGGACCCCCGTTGCAGCATTGAGTTTGATTCCACGATGGAGACAAAAGACAAACATCCAATCTGGATCAACATGCCTCGATTCAGTAGTCTTTATCCGCGTGCTCCCAATATCTTTCGGGGTCAGTCGCAACGGAGCTACACAAATGCTCACCTATCAAACCTACATCGATGGCAAATGGGTCGATGCTGCCTCAGGCAAGACCTTCCAGACCTTCGACCCTTACACGGGCGAGCCTTGGGCCAGTATTCCTGAGTGCGACAAGGTCGACGTGGACCGGGCCGTGGAGGCCGCCTCGCGCGCCTTCGAAGCCGGACCATGGCCGAAGATGACGCCAACCGCGCGCGGCAGGATCATGCGCCGCATCGCCCAGCTCATCGAGAAGCACGCCGAGCATTTGGGCCAGATCGAGGTGCGCGACAACGGCAAGCTGATTTCGGAGATGGCGGCGCAGACCAAGTACATGCCGGAGTGGTTCTACTACTACGGCGGCCTCGCCGACAAAATTCAAGGTGCCGTGGTGCCGGTCGACCGACCCGAGCACTTCACCTACATCCTGCGCGAGCCAGTTGGCGTGTGCGCGTTCATCACGCCGTGGAACTCGCCGCTGATGCTGGCCACGTGGAAGATGGCTCCCGCGCTGGCGGCGGGCTGCACCGTGGTGATCAAGCCTTCCGAGTTCACCTCGGCCTCGCTGCTCGAGTTCATGAAGCTCGTGATCGAAGAGTCCGGCCTGCCGCCAGGAGTGGTCAACGTGGTGACCGGTTACGGCGCGGTGACGGGCGAGCCGCTCGTCACGCATCCGAAGGTCGCCAAGGTCGCCTTCACCGGCGGCAGCGTCACTGGCGCCCGCGTCAACGAGCTGGCTGCCAAGACCTTCAAGAAAGTGTCGCTCGAGCTCGGTGGCAAATCGCCCAACATCGTGTTCGACGACTGCATTCTCGACGATGCAGTCAGCGGCGCGGTGTCAGGCATCTTCGCGGCGACGGGGCAGACGTGCATCGCCGGTTCGCGCCTGCTGCTGCAGGAGAGCATTCACGACAAGTTCGTCGAGAAGCTGGTCGCCATGGCCAAGACGGCACGCCTCGGCAATCCCGCGTTAGCCGAGACGCAGGTCGGTCCAGTGACGACCCCGCCGCAGTACCAAAAGATTCTTTCCTACATCGATATCGCCAAGGGAGAGGGCGCGAAGTGCGTACTTGGGGGCGGGCCGGCGACCAAGGAGGAGGGCGGCGGCAAGTATTTCGTCAAGCCAACCATCTTCACGGGCGTCAATAACAAGATGCGTATTGCGCAGGAGGAGGTATTCGGTCCGGTTCTGTCGATCATCAAGTTCAAGGACGAGGAAGAGGCGGTGCAGATCGCCAACGACATCGCATACGGCCTCGGCGCCGGCGTTTGGACGCAGTCCGTCAAGCGCGCGCACGCGATGGCCGCCCGCATCAAGGCCGGCACGGTGTGGGTGAACACCTATCGGGCGGTAAGCTTCCTAATGCCATTCGGCGGCTACAAGGCCTCCGGTCTCGGTCGCGAGAATGGCGCAGAGGCGATCGAGGGGTATCTGCAGTCGAAAAGCGTTTGGATCAACAACGGATCCGGCGGCGGCAACCCCTTCGTGATGAAGACGGCCGGGTGACTCAGAAGGACAAGTGAGGATTGACGCCTGACTTCGCTCGCTATGACCACTGTGGTGGAACGGGGCGAGCCCGCCTTTGACACGCTGCTTCCAAATTTGCGCAGTGCGCTCGCACACCGCATCCGCGCTATTGTGACGATCGCCGTGACCAAGTTGTTGCTCCTAACATTGCCCGCTTATGATGAGGGAAAGACGGAACCAGAGCTGCGCCGAGCTTGGACCACCCGCTTCCGTATGCTCCAGCCATTCGAGCGTTCGAGGAGTAACCAGCCGCGTACTGCTGCACTGCATGAGTCCGGAAGTGGCACATTTCGGACACGCCGTTTTCTGCGATGAATGTCGGCCTTCGGGGGTGAAGCGGAAGTCGGCGTCGGATAACTCGACTTCCGAGTCTGACCCACAACGGAAGTCGCAGCGCTCCGAATATGTGACGCTGCAGCAGCGGTCATTGAAGAGTCCGGCAATGGGGCTCCCCGGAATAATTGGCGCAAATCTCTGAAGGGACGGCATCCCCGTGGCCCCCTCGATCGCTGCACGTTTCGAGATCCGGCGGGCTCCTCCAGCGTCACCGGTGGTCAGCGCCTCGCGACAATCGCGACAGACGAGGCCGACGCGCCCAGTCCAGCAAACCAAATCCACTTTACTCGAAACGATCATCCACCGTGAGATTTGCCGGCTTCCGGAAAATGTAGGCGCGGCGTCACGGCTTCATCCGGGACGATCCGATCGGTTTCACGGCGCATGATGCGGTAGCATACGCAGGTAGCTTCCTCGAGCCGCGCTCTGTCAATTTCGATCAAGCCCCGCCGATCGGATCTGATAGCACCAACGGCACGGAGTTTGGCAACCATCAGTGTCACTGTCGTTCGTCGCACTCCAAGCAACTGCGAAAGCGTCTGCTGCGTGACTGACATGATCGGGCCCTCGGTTCGATCGTGCAGCTCAAGCAGCCAGCGGGCCAGGCGAGTCTCGACCGGGTGCAGCCCATTACAGGCTGCGACGTGCTGGAGCTGCATAAGAATTGCCCCCGTGTGCGCCTGAACCACATCTCTGATGGCGCTGCTCCCCATGTAGGCAGCATGAAACCGCGATACGGAAATCTGTGATGCAGTGCCGCCTACCCGCACGACCGCGGTCACGGAAGATCGGGAGGGCCCCAGGACCGATAGAGCCCCAAGGGCTCCCTCGCGCCCGATCACCGCGGTTGCAATCGTTGCTCCGTTCGGCATGTCGAGCATGAAGGAAATAGCCCCGCTGTGGGGGAAGTAAACATGCTCGCGTCGATCTCCCGATCGCACGACCACGGCATCCTGTTCAAGCGAGACCTTCTGGAGATGAGGGCTGAGCAACGCGAGGTCCGCCGGCGGCAACGCAGCTAAGAGACGATTGCCGCCCTTGGCAGGACGCCCCATCACGTGAGACTCCTTCCTCAGCGGAACTCGCAGCTCTCCTGCACTGTCTTTGGCGGCTCCGTCGTCTGCGCTGCGCCGATACTAACTCGACCTTCATTGTGCTGGCTATGAAACTGCCCTCTTGAACGCAATATTCACTCACTACCGCAACCCGCTGGGCCGGTAAAGGTCGCCAATGACGGTCATCTTTCGGGGACTAGGAAGCAAGTTGCCGATTGGCTGCGTCTTACAGCGCGACACTGGGTGCCGGGGGTAGTCATGATGTGCTTCCAGGCGCCACTGCGACGCCCGCTCGCCCTGCAAAGTAGCTCGGCAAGACGGGCGATGGTGGATGGTCGGTTGTGAGCCTCGAAGTGATCGAACTTGTTCACCAACCTTGCGCTCACGGTAGTAGCTGATCAGTTCATCCTTGACGTCGGGCGCGGCGATCGAATGAGAGCGACTTCCGCCTTTGGCACCAAATGTCCGTTTCCAGGGGAAGACCGGAAGTAGTCGGCCGACGACCAAAATTGCGCGATTGACCCAACTGAGACGTTTGGCCGCCAAATTTGCTCTGACGCACAACAGACGTCCCCTAGTGTGATAGCCTCTGCTCGCTGGAACTCTCTCTGCAAGAGGGGAAGCCTATGAGGCGGCGAGAATTTGTCACGCTCATCGGCGTGGCGGCGGCGTGGCCGATCGCGGCGCGCGCAGCAAGGCGAGCGGATGCGGCGGATCGGCGTACTCACGATCAATGCCGAAGACGACCCGGAGTACCGTGCCAGTATCGCGCAGTTTGTGCAGGGGCTTGCATCGTTTGGATGGACCGAGGAACGCAATATCCAAATCGACCGTCGCTACGCCGCTGGCGATGTCGAGCGCATGCACGTCTTCGCGAAAGAACTCTTAGGCTTGGCGCCGGATGTCCTCTTTACCTCCAGTACGCCGGCATCGGTGGCCCTGTGGCGGGAGACCAAGTCCATCCCAACTGTCTTCGCGCAGGTTTCCGATCCGATCGGCGAGGGTTTCGTCGCGAGCCTGGCAAGACCCGGAGGCCATATGACCGGCCTCACCAATTTCGAACCAAGCCTGGGGGGAAAGTGGCTGGAGATTCTCAGAGAGATTGCTCCCGCCGTCAGCCGGGTCGCGCTCCTGTTCAATCCGCAGACCTCTCCTGGCGGCGGGTCGTTTTATTCGCGTCCCATCGAGGCTGCGGCAGCGGCGCTCGGCATGCAGCCGATCGCTATGCCTGTGCATGCCGTCGACGACGTGGAACCTGCGGTCAAATCATTCGCCCGCGATCCGAACGGTGGTCTTGTTGTTCTATCCGACGGTTTCAGTGTCGTGAACCGGAAGGTGATCATCGGGTTGGCGGCGCAACATCGTCTACCCGCAATCTATTTCTTCCGATTCTTCGTTACCGATGGCGGATTGGTGTCCTGCGGTGTCGACAGGAGCGAGTCGTTTCGCCGAGCCGCCGCATATGTTGATCGCATATTGCGGGGTGCAAAGCCGTCCGACCTGCCGGTTGAAGCCCCCACCAAGTTCGAGCTGGTAATCAATGTGAAGACCGCCAAAGCGCTTGGCCTCGAAGTGCCGCCGTCGCTTCTCGCCCGCGCCGACGAGGTGATCGAATAGAGACGCCGTTTGCTGCGGCGCACGAGTCTCTTATTGGCAGATTGTGTTGAAAAAGTCCTTTTTCGCTGATGACTGAAAATTCTCAGGACCGCTGGTGCGTCTCCCTCGCTGCGAGATGAGGGACCACATCAATTACCGCAAAAACGATCGCTGGCGCTCGTATCGATTCTACAGAGCCTTGCAGCGGCTGAAATCGCCAATGCGCGACATTTGCGAGATTTTCGGAGCCCCGCGATTTTCGAGTTTTTCAACACAATCGGCACTTTTGAGACATGCCGACGGACTCTGAGAATGTCCGCTTATCGGGGAGGACCGGAAGTCGTCGGAGGGCCAAAACGACGCGAATGACTCTTACAAAACCAAGACCCAAAGCGGACAAGGCTGGGCGGGCGCAATGACGGGAAAAGGCTCGCGGGCGCGAGCGCGCCTCGGACGGGCGGGTGATGTAGGGCGCGACCGTGGTGATGCCGGTCGTGCCCTACTTTTTTGTTCGACTTGTCGGTATCAGGCCTTCGCCCATTCGACCCTGTTCTACGAAGCCCGCTTTACGGGGGCTGGCTGCCAGGTTCCTTTGCCGACCGGCAGGATCGAAGGCGGTCCGGTTTTTGGCCAGTACAACCGCATCGCCAAGCGCATCGGCCCGCTTGGAGCGGGGAGCCAGTTGTCGTTTGCATCAGCGCCCGGGGATTTGTGCTGGATATAGATCGTCAGCCCGCCGTCTGCATGTGTCTTCATCGTCGGGAGCATCGATGAATTGACGAGGCAGCGATTGATCGGATTTTTGATCAGCAGCCTGGATCTGCCATCATACATGGTAAGGGACCAGAATGCGTTCACCGGCGGCAACTGGCCCGGCGCAAAACTAAGCGTGTAGTCGTGTTTGCTGCCATCCAACGGCTCTCCATTATCGTCAACGCGGGTAGACGCAAGGACCGCCTCTGCCGGATCGCTCCCGAAAAAATCCGCTTCTGCTGCGGCAGCGCGCAACAGCCAATTGCCGTCGTAGAAGGCGCCATCACCGAAATATGCAGCAATGCGCCAGCCGTTCACAATGACGCTTGAATCGGCGATAGCTCGCTTGATCTCGCGTTCACCTGCTCTGATGCCCAGGGTTATCGCCAGCTTTTCTCTGAGCGTCAGATCCCTGAAGTTGAAGGTCCTGCCGGGCCCGACGCCCAATTTCGCAAGGTTTGCGTGAGCCTCTGCCTCGATGAATTGAGCGGGCGCAAATTGCAGTGCAAACGCCAGTTGCTGAAAGAAGTTGTTTCTCAAGAGCTTCGTCTTGACCTTCTGAAAATTGATGACTTGGGCAGGCTGCGGCGGTGGTTGCTTTATACGCTTTGGCAGCGTCTCTACCCTGTATCCGGCCTGGACCTTCCGGACATTCTCGATGTCATCCGGGTTGAACAGCTGTGTGCGATACAATGCGACGGCAAACTGAGTGCTCGACCGAAATACCTTTTTGATCGCGGACGGGGTTTCGCCGTTCCAGGCAGGCCCGACGACCATGTAGTCGCCAGCTTCGTTCCCGGTGGCGCGCGTCCCTATGTAGCCGAAGTTGTAGAAATTGCCGTCGCGCAGCATGACCGAGTAGTAGCGATCCGGGTCTACCGCAGGAACGGAGATGACGATCGGCTCAGCCCGCAGGTCCATCCAGACCACCGAGTAGCATGCATCGTTATCCGGCAACAGAACGGCCGTGTCCTTGTCGGTGAAGACGTCATCGTCATTCTTGATTTGATTGAAGGGGGCCGTGAACTTCCCCGAGTAACGGTCGAT
Source organism: Bradyrhizobium sp. TZ2 (assembly GCA_043099345.1). Lineage (GTDB taxonomy): Bacteria > Pseudomonadota > Alphaproteobacteria > Rhizobiales > Xanthobacteraceae > Bradyrhizobium. The sequence goes on from CP170752.1 coordinate 7,185,368, forward strand.
GGCGTACTCGTACATCACCGCGTAGCTCATCACTATGGGAAGGCCGTAGACAAAACCTTCCTGGCAATCGCGGTTGTCGCGAGAACACCGTATCGCCTGGTCTGCGCCAATGCCGGCGCGGACGTGCATGCCGGCAAGATTGCCGCCAATGCAGCACCGTGGAGAAGCTCTCGTCGGGTCAACATCGGAGCGGCTCCAAAGACTTCCGCTTCCATTTCAGGCCCCAGCTCTTGCGCTGTTTTTGCCACGAGATTGCGTGCTCCGCACGAGCTTTTCCGGAGTTCCGGTGCCCGGAATTTGGTACGATGCCGCACCATTTGGTCAACAAAAATCCGGCGCGCCGTGGGGTGCGCGCCGGATCGCTTCCAACTCTACGCTACAATGAAGCGCCTGCGGATCAACCGATCAATCAGAACTCACTTCGCGATGGCATTTCCATTGATCGGCCCGCGCGCCGCAAACTGTGGCGATTGCTGGCCACCTCGCGTGGTCCCGGCCGCTCCGATGGATCGCGCCCGAGCTTTGGCTTCAATTCCGCAAGATCAATGAAGGCGTCGGCCTGGCGCCGCAGGTCGTCAGCCACCATCGGCGGCTGGCTGATCAGGATGGAGATGACGGCAACGTGCACGCCGCGGCGCTGCACCGCTTCCAGCAGCGGATGGAAGTCGCCATCGCCCGAGAACAGAAACATTCGGTCGACATGATCGGCGAGCTCCATCGCATTGACGGCCAGCTCGATATTCATGCTGCCCTGCACATGGCAACCCTGCACCGCAATCAGAAATTAAAGCGGGCGTATCGTAAAGGCTGGTTATGACCGCCGCGGCCAAAGGCCCTCGGCAGGCAGCGGTGCATGGCACCTTTGAGACATGGCGACCGGCCCTGACGATGTCCGTTTCCAGGGGAAGACCGGAAGTAATCGGCCGACGACCAAAATGACGCGATTGACCCGGGACGGATACTGGTCCCGGACGCGCCAGCAGTCTACCGGCAATCCTCTTTTTTCGTCGCTTGGCAAGGAGATTGCTGAAGTTGTCTTCTCGGGCGAGGTGAGCGGCTACGCCCATGCCACTGCCGACGCACGATTGCTTTGGCAAATCGACACGGCGCGCGACTACGTTACCGCGAGTGGCGTTTCGGCACGCTGTGGCGCCTTGGAGAGGGTCCGGTCCAACCATCACGCGCGCGGCGCGAACGGGCTCGTCGTGTTCGGAAGGCAGGGTGAAATGGAACACTGCCCACCGCGGTTCATTCGCGGCGACCCACAGCCGCCCTCCGTGCGTCTCGATGATCGAACGGCAGATGGCCAGGCCCATACCCATGCCGTCCGACTTGGTGGTGTAGAAGGCCTCGAAGAGGCGATCCTCACTCGTCGGGTCCAGCCCCGGACCGGTATCTCGCACCGCGATGAGCACACCGTTGGAGATATCCGCGTTCGTGCTGATCCGTAGCTCCCGCGCCCCCTCGTCGAGGCAGCTCATTGCTTCGACCGCGTTGAGGATCAGGTTGAGAATGACCTGTTGCAGCTCGACGCGATCGCCTTTGATGAGCGGCAAGCCGGTCGCAAGGTCGGTCTGCAGCGAGACGCCATGTCTGAGCACTTCGCTTCGGGTCAGGGCGATGACGTCGAGGATAGTGTTATTGACGTCGATGCTATCCTTCCGCGCGGGTGCCGTCTTGACGAGGGCACGGATGTGGTTGATGACCTCGCCGCCTCGCTTGGCGTCATTGACAATGTGATCGAGCGTCTGCCGCACCTCCTCCAGATTCGGCGGTTGATAACCGAGCCAGCGCAGCGCGGCCTGAGCGTTGGTAAGCGTCGCGGCGATGGGCTGGCTGACTTCGTGGGCGACCGAGGCGGTGAGTTGGCCCATCGTTGCGATACGGTTGGCGTGCGTCAGCTCTACCTGCTTCTCGCGGAAAGCCTCAGCAGCTCTCTTACGTTCGGTGATGTCGCGGCTCAGGGAAATGAACAGTCGCGGGCCGCCCTGGCAGAACTCTCGCACGCGAATCTCGACGGGGAACACCGTGCCGTCTTTTTCGGCGATGGCGACTCTCGAACGTTACGATGTCCCCCGCCTTGAGGCGCTCGCCGTAACGCTGCCACGTCACTGTGTTCAGATCCGCATCGAAATCGAACGGAGTCATCCCGATCAGTTCGACCCGGCTATAGCCCAAGCTTTCGCAGGCGTTTCGATTCACGTCGAGAACAATTCCATCCGGGTTGTGGAGCATGAACGTGTCGGTCGCGTGGTCTACGAACTTGCGGAAACGCGCCTCGCTCTCCCGTAGCGCCTGTTCGGCGCGCATGCGCTCGGTAATGTGCCGCCCGACGCCGCGATAGCCGACAAAGCGCCCTTCTTTGTCAAACACCGGGAGCCCCGAGACGGACACGTAGCGCTTGCCGCCGCGGGGCGTCGGCCGGGCGACTTCGAAATCGCGGAACGGGAGATGGGCATCGAGCGTCTCCTGGTGCTTGCGCCAGGTCTCTGCGTCAGGCTCCAGGTACGGCACTTCCCAGCGCCTCTTACCGATCTCGGAACCCGGTACCGGCGCGTCGGCAAGGCGATCGGCGAACTCCTGGCGGATAAAGCGATGCTGCGCGTCGGTCTCCCAGTACACATCGAAGGAGAATTGCACGAGGGTGCGAAAGCGCTCCTCGCTGTCCTGCAGCGCCTCTTCCGCACGCTGGCGCGCTGCCAACGTTTTCAAGTCGGCCTGCAATACGTCGCGCCACAGCAGCATGAGTCTGAGGTAAAGCCCGCTATACTCGTTCCTCTTGTTGTCACAAACACAGAGAGTTCCGAATATCTCGCCGTCGGGCCAAGCGATCGGGGCACCCAGGTAAGATATCAATCCCAGATCACTGTCAGGGCACAACTTCCACCGTTCGTCCTCGCGGGCGTCAGGGACAAGCAGCGATTGGCGGGTCTTCACCACGGTCTCGCAACAGAATCCCGTATCGAGCGACACGACGTCGCAAGGTTTCCGCTTGGCGCTGCTGGATACGAAGACCTTGATGCCGGGCGGCTCTGCCCGCATGATCAAGGCGGAAGGACGTGCACGATCTCGGCAAGTAGATCCACGATCTCCTGCCACTTGCTGACGATCTCAGAGGGTACTTGAGCAGGATGTGGCATGGTCGATGGTTGCCGAAGAACAATTGATCTCATCGAATCCTTTTTTATGGGACACGAGTAGCTCGCCCGTTGCGCGTCCCGCAGCGGCAGATTGCCTGCCCAACGGTCTTGAACATTGGATGCCTCAAACTCGCTCCAACAGCGAATGATCGATCAAGGCGTATCGCGTGGCGACTATACTTACGTATGCGAGTAGCTAGACCTTCGCACTTCGACGCGGGATTATCCCTGACCGTTCGCTAAGAACTGTCAACGTCAAATTGAAAACAGCCGAATGCACCCGCGCCTCCCGCGTCACGTGTTCGAACTGGTATCGGGGATAAAGAACCATCAAGGTCGGTAGGTGCTCCTCACGCGCCAAGCGGCGACCATCAGGGAAGTGAACTGTCTGTTACTTGAACGAACAGAAACCACCTCGGTTGGCGTTCCTTCAGACTGAGCCCGATGAGGTGATCGAATTCTGACTTCCGCACCTGGCACCTCTGCGACATGCCCGCCTATCCTGAGAATGTCCGTTCACTGGGGTAGACCGGAAGTCGCCGTGGTCCGGTCAACCGACGCGAAGTGACCCAAAACGGTCGTCGGCTAGATCGCTTCTGACACGTGGCATACTTGACGGGCGGCCAATTACCATCCATATACCATCCATATAGATGTCTATTGGATGATAACAATCATGGCCGACAATGTCCACGAACTCCGCCCAAAGCCGGCTGACACCGAAAAAATCACGATCAATCTTGGTTATGTCGACCTAGGTCACGTCGATTTAATGGTGCAGGAAGGGTTCTACTCGAACCGTACCGATTTCATTCGAACGGCAATCCGCAACCAACTCGAACGTCACGCGGACGTAGTCAAACAGTCCACGGCCCGAAAACGGCTAGACCTCGGTCTGCGAAACTACAGCCGCGAGGATCTCGAAGCGGCGCGGCGAGCCGGTGAGATGCTGCACATCAATGTTCTGGGCCTTGCCAGTATCGCCCACAACGTCACGCCCGAGCTTGCTCGCGCCACCATTGCCTCAGTCTCCGTGCTGGGCGCTTTGCATGCCAGTCCGGCGGTCAAGGCCGCTCTCGCTGACAGGACGCGGTGAAGGCGATGCTGAAACAGGACATAGTTCGCGAAGCCATACGCCTCACGCGCGCGGGCCAACTCGTCGAGGCCACCGCACTCCTTCAGCGGATGCTTCGCGGTGAGAGCGCGCCAGAGGCGACATCGCGCACCACCGGTGGCATCGCTCTTACAGGACGCGAGCCGCCAATCATTGACGCGAAGGCCAATACTATTGAGGAGACGGATAGTGCGCACTTAGCGCGGGTCACAACCGCTCAACCGCGCATGCTCCGCGCGTTGCTCGATCGCACAAAGGAGCGCTCCGGGCTCGGAATGCGAGGTGTGATTAAGCGCGCCCCGCTGTCCACGCGGGACATCGCGCCGGAGGGCGCAAGGTTCATCGACGCTACCTACAGCAATCCGGCGGGAAGCCGTGCCTACAGGCTCTTCATCCCCAGCCGTTATCAGGGGCAACCGCTTCCTTTGGTCGTCATGCTACACGGCTGCACCCAGTCGCCAGATGATTTCGCCGCCGGTACGAGGATGAACTTTATCGCAGAAGAACAAATCTGCCTTGTGGTCTATCCCGCACAGCGCAGCGAGGCAAACCAGGCGAAATGCTGGAACTGGTTTCGTACAGCCGACCAGCAGCGGGGCAGAGGCGAACCTTCACTCATCGCGGGCATCACTCGCCAAATCATGCGCGACTATTCGGTTGATCCAAAGCGCGTCTACGTTGGTGGACTGTCGGCCGGAGCGGCCGCTGCTGCTATCATGGGAGCAACGTATAACGATCTGTACGCAGCAATCGGTGTACATTCTGGCCTCGCCCGTGGGGCCGCCATTGACCTTCCCTCTGCGTTTGTCGCCATGCGACAGGGTGGCGGGTCCGATGACAGGCTGATTCTAGGTGACGGGCCACCTGTCCCGACCATTGTCTTTCACGGCGATCGCGACATTACGGTGCATCCAAACAACGGCGATCAAATTCTTGAGCAGTCTATGAGAACGACGAGCACGCAAAAGAAGGTGCATCGCGGGCGGGTACCTGGAGGGCATGCCTATACCCGCACGATCCATACCGACGCGAGTGGGCGCGGAATCTTTGAGCACTGGAACATCCACGGAGCTGGACACGCATGGTCGGGAGGCAGCCCGGCGGGCTCCTACACTGATCCGCGAGGACCGGACGCAACGAGGGAAATGCTGCGTTTCTTCCTCGAGCATTCGCTCCCACAGCAGCCAGGTTAGAGTTAGTCCGTTCGTGGCACAAATGCGAAGTGCCGCCACGTCCGCTATGCCGCCGCTATCGGGGGAAAGCGGAAGTGACACAGACATCGTCAACCCGACGCGATTGACCCAACTCGGAAGTCATCTTGACGATCAAGGGACCATTCCCAACCCAATGAGAGGCAACGGTTAGTTCAGTTGAAATGTGTGCAATGAACGCCGGCGTTTCGCACTGCCTTTTAATCACCATGCGAGCCGCCCTTCGCACCGATCAGTGCGCGCCGGCCTCCTACGAGGAGGCCGGCATCGAGGGCCGGTGCGCCCGCTGAGCCTCGTCCCTTGCCATATCAACGATTGTCTGACGTAGCTCTTGGGGCAGCATTCTCATGATAAACGTCGGGGAATACGGGAGCCTCTGACGCTTCATGGCGAGCCCCCGTCAGATCAGCGACTTGGTTGGTTTCGAGGCGGCCTTGGCCTGGCACAAGCGGCGGTCCATCGATCACACGCGGCGCCGCCGGCGACTTTTTGCGCGGTGCCAACACGCGCATTACATCATCACGTTGATCTTGACGCCTCCTGCGAATGCAAGCTCCATGAAGCACCACCTACCACAACCTTCGTCTCCGATGCACGACAGCTCCTGACTACCGTCAGGACCTGTATAAATTTGATGATGGCAACCTCCGCCCTCGAGAGCACATACGCACACGACACCGCACGCTTCGCCCCCATCATTCTGTCTCTTGAGAAAGACCGTCTTGTCATCCTTCGGGCTTGGCTCAAGAACATAGCCATCATCCGGCACAAGGAAATTTCCTTGAATCTTCCCTCCGGGAAAGGAAAGTCTGGTCGCCGCAAGCTCGAGAAACTCTGACCGAGTATATTTCACCTTCCGCTTTTTGCATTGCCTCTCCTCCTCTACCAGGAACATGGAACGCGCAGCTTCATTTTCCTCCACCGGCTCCCGATTCGTTCGGACGAAAACGTTGTTTTGTTCAAGCTAGCGGCAAAGCTGCATCTGCGCCGCAGAACGTGATGAGATGGCGTCTTCGCATCGAGCATCCCGGCTTCGCACTCTACCAACAACGTAGCACGCCTCGACCAGACGTTCTGTGACCTGCTTCACTTCCAAGGGGGACCGATAGCTGCGGGTCCAGTGTGCCGAAATGTCACCTCAGCGGACATCGCTTGAATTACATCGCCGTGATAGCTCTTCAGCAGGCTGGGCGGTGAGTTGCGCGCTGTTTCTGACCCCGCCCGGTCCTCGCGGCCGGACGATTGACAAGAAAATATCAACAGACACCAAGGGCAGGAAAATGAAAAAAGCTGACACGGCGAACGTTCGTAACTGGTTCGGCAGCGCTGTTGTGCGCCCCGCCCGAAAGGACCGAGGCGCAATCCTCGTGGCCGGCCCGACCGATTCGTATCATCGTGCCATATCCGGCTGGCGGCCAGACGGACGGCATCGCGCGGGCTTTCGGTGACTACCTGGCACGGCAGTTGGGAAAACCGACAATCATCGAAAACAAGGCCGGTGCGGGTGGCGTCATTGGAGTGACGGAAGCGAAACGCGCAGAACCAGATGGCGCCACCATCCTGTGCACGATCTCTTCGTCACTCATCCAAAACCGTATCACGGTGAAAGACCTTCCATACGATCCTGAAAGAGACTTCATTTATCTGACGATGGTCAGCGGCGCCGGAGGTCCGGTGGTAGCGGCGAAGAAGACGGGAGCAACGAATCTTCGAGAGTTCATTGAATATGGAAAGAAGGTCGGTAGCCTGAACTGGGGATCGTACGGCGTGGGTTCGACGCCGCACGTCCTCATAGAGACGATCGCGAAGCAGTACGGCATCAAATTTCAAGTCATCCAGTACCGCGGCGAGGCGCCGATGTGGAATGACATCGCGGGACAGACGCTTGATGGCGCCGCGGAAGCTATGCCGCAGCAGCACCTGTCATTCAGGCGGGAACTGGAAACCTGATCGGCGTGGTAGGCAGCCGCCTGTCACCGTATCCGGACACGCCTACAATGACCGAGCAGGGCGCTGTCGGCGACTTCTACGACCTGCGCGCATTCACCACCTTCGCTGTACCGGCCGGCACGCCACAGGAGATCGTCCAACGACTCTCGCCGATATTGATTCAGGCAGGATCCGACCCCAAGGTCCAGCAGATGCTGAACAACTTTCTGCTGTCTTCCCCGGCCGATTTTGAAACGACGGCTCGTGTTTTCAAGCGCGACAGTGATGTGATGCTCCGTATTTTGCACGATCTTGGCGTCAAACCATCGGAGTAATCACCGAGCGGTCGACCAGACCACCAGAGCGCTGTCTTCGTCCGCTTCTGGCGGATTGTGTTGAAAAATTCGAAAATCGCGGGCTCCGAAAATCTCGCAAATGTAGCGCATTGGCGATTTCAGCCGCTGCAAGGCTCTGTAGAATCGAGACGAGGGCCAGCGATCGCTTTTGCGGTAATTGATGTGGTCCCTCACCTCGCAGCGAGAGTGACGCACCAGCGGTCCTGAGAATTTTCAGTCATCAGCGAAAAAGGACTTTTTCAACACAATCGCATGAGACCCCCCATGTGCCCAATGATGGCCGCGAACTCACCGAGCGGTTGTCTCTATGTGAGTCCCTTTGAGGACAGCATCTCGAAACAACGTCCGCTTCGCTTGTACTCATGAATGCGCGCGTAGCTGCGCCTGTAAAAGACTGACACTCCACCTAATTGGAGGCCCCGACTAGGTGGGAGCCAAGACCGGGCCGCCTCGCACCATTGGCCCTGGGATTGGAGGCTAGGCTTGTGGCGCAGCAGCGAGATCAAGACAGTAGCGCCCTCCGGCTAAGCAGCCTCCACCAGCGTCCCAATGAGACGCAACAACTCTTGATGCTCCGGTCCGTCTCCGCCTCGCGCTAAGAACTCCCTGATCTCTAACTTCTCCGTGCGTCCGCCGGAAGAGACGTTGGGCACGTGCACAACAGAAACTCTGTCGGCGTCACGGACTAGGTACCAGCGGTCCCCGTTCGAGCTGCAGTATAGCTCTCTGGCGGCGGCAGAAGGCGAGAAGATGCCGAACTCGTGCATCTTGGCAACAAGATCGACGGCACCATCGCGTCCAGTGTTCTGCGGAACATGCTCAATCGTCGCCTTCGCGTCTTCCGGTATCATCATGTTCACCCGCTGGACTGGCGCGGCGGTTGGGAAGTACCTGCCGCGTGTTCGCCCAAGCGACGGCCGGCTTCAGCAGCTTCGTCGAGCTTCGACGCGACACCTCGCGACGAGTCGTACCATCGACGGATGATCTCGGCTGCGGTCTCTCGTCCGCCGAGCCCGAAGGCCAGACCGAGCGCGAGAGCTGCTGCGCCGACGACAGCCGTGAACAGCGTGTTGGCCAACGTCTGAGCAACACCGATCTGGTTCACGGCTACGACGATGGCGAAGGCCCACACCATGACCTTTGCAATCTTGGCGAGGAGGTCGGGATTGCCCAGGTCGGCCTGTGCCGTGGCGCCTCGGACCAAGTTACCCAGGGCATTCGCCGCCAAGCCACCGATGACGAGAACGACGATTCCGACGATAAGGTTGGGAATCCACAACAGGAGTTGTCGCAACACGTCCGAAACAGCCGGTAGACCCAAAGCGTCGAACGCAACCACAAGCGCGATCAGCCTGATGAACCATTTCGTCGTGAGGGCAATCGCTCCCGAGGCGTCAGTCTCCAACCCCATGTTATGAACGAAGCCGGTGAACCCCGATTGCGTGGATAGTTCGTTGAAGCGGACTCGCCGAAGCACCGCCGCGATTGCGCTTGCCACTAAGGCCGCGACGAACCAGCCGATAATTAGGATCGTGGCAAAGGCAAGGATCTTGGGAATGGCGGCGAAGAATACGGCCATCGCGGCCGCAAGGGATGTGAGCAGAGCCTCGCTCCAATCCCGAATGCTCGTAAGCGTCATGGTGACGTCCTCCCAGTGAGGGCGCGGACGGCTCCGTTCCCGTCCAGCGCGCGGAACTCATAACGTCAACACCGTGAACACCAGAAAGGTTCTGATGCTTGCAGTGCTAAGACAGAACTTTGGGGGTGAGCCGGGGATTTTGCAGCTGCGAAGGCGGCACCGATCGCCATCCCGGCGAGCAGCCGGACCATGCATCGCCGCGCGCGATCGCCGCCTTCGCGGCGCATGTCGGCCAGCATCCGGATGACACGTTCGCCAGCTTCCACCTCAAGCGGCTGTTGAATGGCGCCAGCGGAGTTCGGATTGCGATGGATCACGCGCCTGGTCAGAACCGGTCCCCGAGGCCCTGATGGAATGCAACCACGTTAGCTCGGCATCCGCTGGCGTCGTGTGAAAGCGCTCACATTGAGCGGATACTCGGCTCGAACGGGCACCAGCCGTGCCCCAGTGTGGCTTCAACAGTCCGCAGGGGGTTACAAGCGGCGGTTCCCGCTTGGCAAATCTTGGTCCGGTTCATCTTGGACAGCAGACGTTAGAGACGAGATCGCAGGCAGCGGCTGCGTAGCGTTTTCCCGCCTCTTCAGAACCCGGGGACAACCAGCCCGGAGTGTCTGCCAGCCTGATTGCGCTTGCTGCGATCGGCAGACCACCGGCGATTGCGATGGAATGTTCTTCTTGAAAGTCCGTGAGGTCGGTCGGATACTGGAGCAGGTCCTTGCCACCAGCAATCCCAGGAGGACGATCATGCCGATCCAGATCGTGATGGACCGCAGCGGCGACCGCCGTCACCCCTTCAATTCGGATGACGCACAAGAACTGGCGAAGGCGGAGGAGCGGTTCTACGAGCTCACCAATGCCGGCTTCACCGCGGCAGTTAGGACGGGTCCGGGTCAGACCTCGCACCTACGATCGTTCGACCCCACTGCGGAAGAAACCCTCTTCTTCCCCAGGCTGGTCGGCGGCTAATCGGCTTACTGCCATGTTCGGCTTTCGATCGTTACCGCCGGCAGGCCGCTCCCGCATGAGAGCCACGCGAGCCCTCTTCATCAGGCACGGCGCCGAGGGCACGCCGGAGGGCCGGTCGCTGCTGCTCTTGCGGGAATGGCTGTCGCCGGCGCAGCGAGAGCAGTTCGCCAGGAAGGGCTATTTCGAGGTCGTCGGAAGCGACAGCGGAAGGCGGTACAGGATCCACGCCGGGGCCTCGGTGAATGTGTGCGAGATCGACAAAAGAGGTCGCCTGCAGGAGGGGCTGTGTTTCATGCCGATCGGCGCTCTGCCGATCGGAGACGTCATGCTTGCCCAGAAAATCGCGCTGGAGACATGCGAGGGCCAGGCGCGCGCCGTGGCCAGGAGGTTCACTCCGAACAATTTCCATTTCAGACAAAGCCGACCTCTCGGCTGACCGCGCAGACCGAGTCGTTGCTGCGCGGAATCCCTTATGCCGACTCGCGCTGGGGTTTGGCGGCGAGTTTTTTCAGTATCCAATGACCAACATCCGGATCATCAGTACTGGAGCAACCGAGGGACGACCGGTGATCTATAGGAAGGCTTCAGCTCCGAGCGCACGCTCTCCAAGTCGAGAAGCTGGTCGATCCGTCGAAGCGGGTGGTCATCGTCACGTTCGTGTCGATAGACTTCCGCAAAGACAATGGCCTGGCGCTTCGCAAGGTATGTGCGCGCTTCGTCGAACTCTGCCGTGAGATGGGTCTTCTCGCGACGGCGAGCGTCGCCATCGATGGCAGCAAGTTCAAAGCCGTGAACAACCGGGACAAGAACTTCACACGGGCGAAGGTGGAGCGGCGGCGTGCCCAGCTGGAGGAGAGCGTCGCGCGCTATCTGAGCCAACTTGATACGGCCGACCGGCAGGAGCCGACGGAGGCACTGGCCGCGAAGGTGACGAGGCTTACCGAGAAACTGACGAAGCTGAAGGTGGAAATGGGCAAGCTTGCCGTTTACGAGAAGCAGATGCTGGCTTCGCCTGACCAGCAAATCTCACTGACTGATCCCGACAGTCGTTCGATGGCGACGAGCGGGCGTGGTTCCGGCATCGTCGGCTACAACGTGCAAGTCGCCGTGGATACCGAGCACCATCTGATTGTGACGCATGAGGTCACGAACAGCGGCTCAGATCGGGCTCAACTGGCCAATATGGCCAAGTAGGCCAAGGCTGTTCTCAAGACCGAGACGCTCGATGCCGTGGCCGATCGCGGCTACTTCAGCAGCCTGGAGATCCTCGGGTGCCACGAGGCCGGCATCACAGTGACTCTGCCCAAGCCGATGACGTCGGGTGCCAAATCGGAGGGGCGCTTCGGTAAGCAGGACTTTGCCTATTTTGCCAGAGGAGGATGCCTATCGCTGTCCAGCCGGGGAGCAACTGCCATATCGCTTTACGAGCGAGGAGGACGGCAAGCGGCTACGGCGCTACTGGACCACAGCTTGTCAAGATTGTTCGCTTAAATCGCAGTGCACGACAGGGCCAGAGCGGCGGATTCCACGATGGGAGCATGAGCATCTGCTCGAAGCCGTGCAGCAGCGCCTTGATGCAAACCCACAAGCCATGCGCCAGCGTCGCGAGACGGTCGAGCATCCGTTCGGCACGATGAAGGCCCGCATGGGAGCGACACACTTCGTGACCAAAACGCTCCCAAAAGTAGCCGCCGAGATGGCTCTCTCGGTCCTCGCCTATATCAGCTGCAGCGCCGGCCGGCGTTGGCAGCAGCTGTTCGGTCGGTCCTCAAAACACTACCCGCGCTACTATCGGCCCAATCCGGCCAGCCGGCAATATGTCCAGCATCTTCGGCTCTGGTACGCACAGAGCCATCCGGACGAGGATTTCACTGAAACCTTCGCGGTGTGGCTGCGGCCGCGTTCGAACTGGCGGACGCGCTATGCCGGCTGGCCAGCGCTGAAGAAGCTCGAATATGTCGACGAACTGATGGAGGAAATCGCCGGGAAGCGGCCGCTAGTCACGACACGGGAGCGTGTCGATCCGCTGCATGAACTCAGCCAGACACTCGGCGACCATTATAAAAAGAAGCAGGCGTTCTACGTCTTCAGGCCACCGAAGACTTACGACCGCGACCTCTCCCGGCTCTTTTCCGCCGATCCACGGCATCGCCGGGGGCAGCCGGCTTCTGCATTTATCAGGCGGCGCCGCGCCCACTTCAGGCGCCTGGTCGCGCGGTGGACGGGCGAGAACCAACTTACGCTTGATGCTGTACTTGACGACATGATCTCCCGCTGCCGAGAGCTCAATCTGCGCGCCGTCGGCTCTGATCGAAAGCTTGTTACTGACTTCACCGTCCTGTTGACCGCCAAGACCATGCACGCGCTGTTCGGTCCTTCGCGGCGAAAGTGGATCGCGCTATGAGACGCCTGCGCGTTCTGGTGCTCATGCATCCGGACTTCGTGCCCCCGGACTCCACCGACGGATACCGGCGCGGCAAATCAACGAATGGAAAACAGAATACGCACCTTGCGTGCGGCCGGCCATGATGTTCGCCCGCTCGGTGCGCAGGAGGAAATCAAGCCGGTGCGCGAGGCGATCGAAAGTTTCAATCCGCACGTGGTATTCACGTTGCTGGAGCAGTTTCACAACGAGCCCACGTATGACCAGCACGTCGCAAGCTATCTCGAACTCATGCAGATCTCGTATACCGGGTGTAACCCGCGTGGTCTGATCTTGGCGCGCGGTAAGGATCTGTCCAAGACATTGGTGCACCATCGCCGGATCGCGGTGCCGGCCTTCGCCGTATTCCCGATGCGCCGAAAGGTCAAACGCCCAGCGCGTCTTGCGCTGCCGTTGATCGTCAAGAGCCTGAACGAGGATGGATCCCGGGGGTATCTCGCAGGCATCCGTCGTCGATACGGACGAGAAGCTCGCGGAGCGCGTCGCCTTCGTCCACGAGCGGATCGGAACCGCCGCGATCGCCGAGCAATATATCGAGGGGCGTGAGCTTTATGTCGGCGTGCTCGGCAACAATCGGTTGCGAGTGTTGCCGATTTGGGAATTGAAATTCGGCACCATGGGCGGCCAGGCCATAGCCACCGAGAAGGTCAAACACGATCCCGGTTGTCAGGAGCGCGTGGGAATTGTAGATGGGCCGGCCAAGAACCTTGCGCCGGAGGTACTCGCCCGCATTCAGCGAACAGCGAAACGCATCTACCGAACACTAGGGCTCGATGGATACGCGCGCATCGACTTTCGCCTCTCTGTCGACGGCACCCTGTATTTCATTGAAGCGAACCCCAATCCCGAAGTCGCGAAGAGCCAAGAGTTCGCTACAGCGGCCCGGCATGACGGACTTGATTACCCGGGCCTCTTGCATCGCATTCTGGCGCTCGGAATAAGCCGGGCAAACGCCGGCGCATCCGTAGGCTGAGACGGGTCTGCGGAAGAGAGATTCCTATTCCCGATTCATCTATGTCCGGCTGTTTTGGTCTGCTCGAAGACTCGCAGTCCTGAAGGATGTTTAGCTTCTGATCCGACAGTCCAAATTGAGCCCGTTAGGGTGGATTGGGCCAATTAGCCGGGATACAACCGCCTAACTACGGTCTCCTCGATAGGAAGCTTTTTTCCTTTCCGATGTCGCCTGTTGGCAGATTGTGTTGAAAAACTCGGCCGTTGAAGCTGAGGGGGTTCGCTGATTCACTCCGATATTGGGCCGGAGAGTCGAATCGATGATGGGTCAGCGGCAGATTGATCAGGCGGCGCTGTTCTACGAGTTCTCGCTTGAGCGACACGTTCCTGTTACCCACCTGCTGAGATCGATCGATCGGTTCGTCGATTTATCGGACATCCGACGGCACCTGGAGCCATTCTACAGCTGCACCGGCCGGCCTTCGATTGATCCCGAACTGCTCGTGCGGATGCTGCTAGTTGGCTACTGCTACGGCATCCGTTCCGAACGGCGCTTGTGCGAGGAAGTGCACCTGAACATCGCTTACCGGTGGTTCTGTCGGCTTGGTCTCGAGGGCGAGGTGCCGGACCACTCGACCTTCTCCAAGAACAGGCATGGCCGCTTTCGGGACTGCGATCTGCTGCGAAAGCTGTTCGAGACGGTGGTCCAGCGCTGCATCGCAGAAGGATTAGTCGACGGCGCCGCCTTTGCGGTCGATGCCAGCTTGATTGCCGCCGACGCCAACAAGCAGCGCGCTGTTGCTGGAGCTGATGAGGTTGACTGGGAGACCATTGCGAGGACGCGCCGATCCGTCCGGGAGTATCTCGATACGCTGGATGAAGCGGCCTGGGGCGCGGCGAGCGATACAGTGCCGAAGTTCATTGCCAAGTCGGATCCGGCCGCGCAATGGACCGGTGCTCACAAGGGACATGCCTTCTTTGCCTACGCCAACAACTATCTGATCGACCTGAAGGCGGCGATCATCGTCGACGTCGAGGCGACGCGAGCGATCCGGCAGGCCGAGGTCGGTGCGGCGCACACCATGATTGAGCGTACCGAAGAGCGCCTTGAGCTCCGTCCCGAGCGCGTTGTAGCCGACACTGCCTACGGGGCAGCGGAGATGCTCGGGTGGTTGGTCAACGAGCGCGCGATCGAGCCGCACATTCCGGTCTTCGATAAATCAGGGCGTGCCGACGGGACGTTCTCTCGGGAAGACTTCGCCTACGATCAACAGAGCGACGTTTACATCTGCCCGGCTGGCAAGGTGCTGACTTCCACCGGCACCCTTGTGAACGATGGGACAACGCTGCTCTACCGGGCCAGCAAATATGACTGCGATGCTTGCGAACTCAAGCCGCGGTGTTGTCCGAAGATGCCCTCCCGCAAGGTCCCACGTTCAATCCACGAAAAGGCTCGAGACGTTGCGCGCGAAATTGACGTCGCGGCGTGAACGGAAGAAGATCGAAATGCTCTTCGCGCACCTCAAGCGCATCCTGTGCCTCGACCGCCTCAGGCTGAGAGGTCCATTGGGTGCTCGAGACGAGTTCCTTTTGGCGGCCACCGCCCAAAATCTCCGGAAGCTCGCAAAGCTGATCCCGAGCCCTGCGCTGCAGCCCACCTAAGCACAATAGAGCCCACGCGCGCCTGCCTCTTGGCATCGTTGCGAACGGCCTATTGGCCGACTTTTTCAACACAATCGGCACTTTTCGGACCTCGCGCGATGTCTGCATTTAGTCTTGCTATCTTGGCAAAAGCGGACATTCGCCGCCCTCGCCTATCGTTCGTTCAGCGCTCCGATAGATGCCGCTACATCCTATCAAGATGGCCGCGGCTCCTGCTTGAAAACCCGCTGCACCATGCTCGTGCCGATGCCGAGCTTCCGGCCGATCACAGCCTCGATGGTTCGTCACCGAATTTCTCCTCGGTTGATCCATGAAAGTGATCCTAACTTGTGAATTGTGCGCTCGATCGCCCGATCCACAAGCAAATGATACCTACACTGCCCATTTGTTATTGACGAGCGTCAAATCAGAGGCGCCGCTTTCGGCGGAGACTCTATCCAGCTCGTGCCACACGCAGAATGGGCGTTGTTTTGCATGCGCCACGCGATCGAGACCGCACCGAGAGATGGGAAATTCGTCATTCTCGAGGATGACGCGAGTATGACCTATGGCGTCGCTCACTGGTCGCCTGAGGCGGGTGAATGGATCGGGAAAAACGGCGAGCCAAGCAAGATCACGCCGAGGCATTGGTTTCCCTTGGCGCGCGACAAATATCTCCTGCAAGAGGACGAAGGATCCAGCAACCCCTATCAGGTCGGGCCGTCGGCATGGCGGCGGAGCCATAGCTTCTTCGTTGGCGTCGTTGCAGCGGCGGCGCTCATCGGCCTGTTTTTTTATGTCACCCGAGACGCCGGTCAACGGGATATCGTTGGGGTCAGCACGATCGGCGGGCAGGTCGTCGAGCAAGAGACCCTGTTGCCGAGCCAGGACTCGCGGAAGACCGACGTATTGGCGCTTGAGCAGCGCGCCGAGGCCGATCAGGTCAGAGCGCAGTCGGGGGCGCAGGAAGCTGCGCAGGCCCAGCAGGTCGCGGTGACGGCCGTACCGGAAGCCCAACAATCCCCAACGGAGGAGCGTGCCCAAGTTTTGGCGCAAGAGTTGACCGAGGCCCGGCGCGCCATCAAGGGGCTCGATGTGCAGCCGCGGGCGGAAGCCGCGAAGACCACACAAGCGCTCGGACAGGAGCGGCAGAAAACGGCCGCCCTCGCGCAGGAGGTCGCCGCCGCGCGACAAGAGCTGACCGCGAGCACGGCGCAACATCGTCAAGCGCTCGACGAGGAAAGCGCGCGCCGTGCCGCACTGGCGAGCGAACTGGCGACGGCGCAGCGCGAAATTGAGACGCAGGCGGCGCTGTTGCGCAAGGCGAGCGAGGAAACAGGGCAGCTCAAGCGGGCGGAAGCAGCGAAGACCACACAATCGCTCGGACAGGAGCGCGAGAAAACGGCCGCCCTCGCGCAGGAGGCCGCCGCCGCGCGACAAGAGCTGACCACAAGCACGGCGAAACATCGTAAAGCGCTCGACGAGGAAAGCGCGCGCCGTGCCGCACTGTGGAGCGAACTTGCGACGGCGCAGCGCGAAATCGAGACGCAGGCGGCGCAATTGCACAAGGCGAGCGAGGAAACAGGGCAGCTCAAGCAGGCAGAAGCCGCGAAGAGCGCACAATCGCTCGAACAGGAACGCGAGAAAACGGCCGCCCTCGCGCAGGAGGTCGCCGCCGCGCGACAAGAGCTGACGGCGAGCATAGTGCAACATCGCCACGCGCTCGAAGAGGAACGCGCGCGCCGTGCCGTACTGGCGAGCGAACTCGCTCAGGCGCGCCGCGAAGTCGAGACGCAGGTTGCACTATTGCGCAAGGCGGGCAACGAAGCCGTGGACGTGAAACAGAAACCCGCTGCTGTGGACGAGAGGCCCGGTGTCTCCTTGCCCGCCTGGGCAAACAACGACGCCTTGGTGAAGCCCGCCCAGGCCGCAAAGCAACCGGACGTGACGCCAGAGAACAGCAAACCGGCAATTAAACCGGTTGAAACACTGCCATTACCGCGCAAGCACGCCATGAGCTCAGACAATGGCTACAGCTGCCAGCGCTATCGAACCTACGATCCAGCATCCGGAACCTACAGGGGCTATGACGGACGGCGCCATTCCTGCCCATACGTTCAAGTCGGCGTTTTGAATGAAGAGGCCCCGGGCAAACCGTGCAGTCGCTTCAGGAAGTGCCCCTGACCTCGGGGCCTGTACGCCCTTTCGAGTCTTCGGAATGCTGCGTGCGCTCTTCAGGCACCTACGCGCCGTCCCGTTGCAGGACTTGCTTGAAGTGGATCCCACGCTCCCATCCAAAGCATACTACTGAGTCGGATGCCGATCATTGCTCTACTTCCAGTCGGAATCTTCGACCACATATCCGTCAGCGAACGAGCAACATAGGTCTTTCCGCTCGCGAGACGATTAAACCATTCCTTCAGTGGCGAGTTCGCGTAGCGGCCATCATCGCGCGCGAGCGCTGGTCCGCAGAACAGTAAAAGGAAAAGCAGAAGCCGAATCATCATCGCCTCCGGCTGCTCCTGCTCCAGCACGCCCTCTACAAGTAGCGAAATCACGATTACGCAGAGTTCACAGGCAATTCAGCTGTGCTGCTCGCAACCGCCTGCCTGTCCCCGGCCTCACATCCCCTGCTTTCCGCAAAGCCGGTGTGGCTTGCAACAAAGTCCCTGACGTGTTCGGGTACCGATACGCCATCGATATCGCAGCGGGCTTTAATTTCTTCGACTACTTGGTTGGAAACATCCTCGATCCAGTGCTCTAGTGTGTTGAAGGCCATGACACGAACCGGAGCGTTGAATTGGCCGGTTAGGAGATCGGAGATGATCGTTTCGAGGTCGTCCCGCTCGATCCCTTTTTCAGGGCAATCACTGCGTGACGCGCCGAAACTATCGAACACAAGGTAGACGGTCTGATCAGCGCCGTAAGGCACTCCCGTCAGCAAACAATTTGGCATATGCACCGCCACGTTGCTCTCCTTCGATGGAAGTTACTGTAACGTCTGCCATGCTACTTCTAGTTCGGAAGCCGACAATCTGGATGCACTGTTGCGCAAATTTTGTAGGCATTTGATGGCCGCCTTTCAGCGCCATGCAGCCCGGCCATGATTGCCGAGTCGCGCGCCCGTCGTCATCCCTATGAACCCGAGGATCGGCGTCGCCAAACAAACACGCCCTGGATCGTTTCTCTGCACCGGCTATGTCCGTAACGGGAAAAGATCAACAGCTTCAGTAAGAGCGCCCTCGCCGTTCGCGGCTGACCTCGTCCGGCCCACGCGATCGGTCCGGTAAGGCGCGGAAGCGCATCCAGATTCGCGCAGAGCTGTACCTTTCATTGTGCTTGCCGGAATGCAGCGCGTTGAAGTCTGAGACGCCGTCGACGCCGATGACCACGGCCGCCGCTCGTTGGCGCATGGGTGCACACGCCCGCGTAGCTCCACGCGCCGAGCTGCTTGCTGGACGGATATGAATTGACTTGGAACTGGCCGCTCAGGCCTCCTTTCGCGGTCTTTATGTCCGAAATGGGGTCATTGACGGACGTCAGTGCGGCTCGGAACGTTGTCCGCATTACCCCGGCTAACTGACATCGCCGAGCACGAGCGTGAGGTCCGCTAAGTGCGTGCCATAACCGGACTCATGCACTGCAGCAATTGACAATTTATTCGATCACCCCGTCGGCTCGGTAACTGGGCACAAGTGACGTAGCAATTCCGACGGCGCCAGCGATAAATTGCGAGTTGTGCCTGCAAATAAAGGACTTCTCGCATCCAGCGTCGAGAGCGACTTATAGAATGGCCATAACTTGAAATGGGTATACATTCGAAGGGGGTCGGGGATATCCCACCTGGTCTGGTGCAAATCGTGATCCCCGTGATCATCTATTGCCTTCTTTTGGGCACGTATGGGGAGGAGCGTGACCGGCCTCGTAACGGGCCAGCGGCCACCGCAGGGGTGCGGCTGCAATGACGCATCGATCCCACGAGATCCCGCAGGACGACCTCCGGACCCTCGTCCGCGTTGTCTCAGCTTGCACATTAGGCCTGTGGGCATTCGCAGCAGGTTTGCTGATCGGCGTCTTTCTATTTTCGTGATCGAAGGCGCCCTGCCACTTACGCGGCCGCCATAAATTTTTTCCGCGCCCAGCCGCCGCGCGAGGCACGGGTGCGGCGGTGCCGTAGGCTATCGGATCAGCAATGCCGCGAAGGCGCAGGCGAGGCCGATCAACATGATCCCCGAAGCTATTACTATGACCAGATCGATTGACCAGGGATGCCCGCGTCCACCGATCAGGTCGAGATGCCAGGAGCGGCTTTCGTCCCGGTATGTGTGAAGGTGCATGGCAGTACCCCTCTTCGTAAGCGTTGGCGGACCCATTCAATCGGCAATTGCCAAAACAGTTCCTTGGCCGGCTTCCGATCGCGGCTTCGCCTAGAAGGCCACGAGACGCTGCGGCCTATTGCTCTTGACCGGGATTCCCCACCTACCCGTTGCGGGTCAATAGTAGTTTGAGTGCCATTGATCCAAATCAACGGTTGGCCGACCCCCTTGGGGCCATCTACGCCTAAAGGGCTGGACACGGATATAATGGCGCAGCGGACAGTCGTGATCGTGGTCGATGACGATGCGGGCCCTCTGAAGAGCGTGGCGCGGCTGTTAGCGCACCACGGCATCGAGAGCCGTACGTTCGCCTCGGCGGAGGCGTTGCTTGAGAGCAACAGCGTGCAGACGGCAAGCGCTTGGCTGGTTGATATTCACCTCGGGGGAATTTCGGGAATTGAGCTACAGCGCCGGCTTGCGGCATCGGGATCGAAGTGGCCCGTCATCTTTATGACCGCGGCCGACGACGAGGCCACGCGCAATCAGGCGATGGACGCCGGGTGCATCGCCTATTTGCGCAAGCCGTTCGCTCAGCATGTGTTGCTGAATGCCATCTCGAAAGCTGTGGCTTAGCCGGCGCAGCCAAAAACAAGAACGCGCGGGTCGTCACGTCCGCTCCGGGTCCAATCGCATCGTTTTGGTCGTGCGCCGGGCACTTCCGATCACCCTGCGACAACGGACATCGTCAGCAGCGGCCGGCATGTCTCTAAAGTGCCGATTGTGTTGAAAAACTCGAAATCGCGGGGCTCCGAAAATCTCGCGCGCATTGGCGATTTCAGCCGCTGCAAGGCTCTGTAGAATCGATACGAGCGCCAGCGATCGTTTTTGCGGTAATTGATGTGGTCCCTCATCTCGCAGCGAGGGAGACGCACCAGCGGTCCTGAGAATTTTCAGTCATCAGCGAAAAAGGACTTTTTCAACACAATCTGCCACAAGCGGACTCACTGCGGGGAACACCAAGGTTATTAGCCGGATGGCCTAGTTGTGCCGTTGCAACGCTTGGAGTGCGGAGATTGCTCAGCCGCAGGCTCGAGTGTGCGCAATCGGGCCGTTGCCTCCCGCGCTTCCAGGCCCTCGGTCGATTGGTCAAGGTTGATGCCCGCGAGCGCTCTGGCTTAGCGCTTCGGCTTCGGCAGCACCATCCTGCCCTGTGAAGCAATGCCATCCCACTTGGCGGACCAAGCGACTTCCGAAGCGGAGGGTTGCTCGGTGTCTCCCTGACCTCGAGCACCCTGCAGCGCAAAAAGGGCGCCTTGGGGATCGGCACATCGCGCGATCCAGCAACCGTCTGGCAATTCGATCGGCCCCTGGAGGATGCGGCCTCCGCCAGCATTGACGCGCTTGGCGGCCGCGCCGATGTCGTCAACATTGAAGTAATATAGCCAACACGGTTGCGGCACGTTCGGAAGCTTGGTGAGCATCCCACCGATCGTCTGCCCGGCCGCCGAAAACGATTGATACAGGTCTGCCGGATCGGTTTCACCGTATGCTTTCTGCCAGCCAAAAAGCTCGCCGTAAAAATCAAAGATCTTGTTCCGGTCTTCAGCCAGCAACTCGTGCCAGCCCACGCGGCCCAGCTCGTCCAGCCCGCCGGGTTGCCGTTGGCCATACGTCAGTCCGCTGACCAGCGCAAAAGTCGCCTTTTGCGGATCGGCGACCACTGAAACCCGGCCGATATTGCTGTCCGTTGGCGGCAGCAAGACAGCGCCTCCACGACGCCTGATCTGTGTGGCCGTCGCATCCATGTCATCGACCGCGACGTAGCCGACCCATCTCGGAGTTGCCCCCAACCGCCGCCCTTCTTCCGGAAGATCCATAAGCCCACCTACCGGAACTTCGCCGGCAGTAAGCACCGTGTAGGCCAGTTCCGGAGTCGACGCATCTCTCGCACCCCAGCCGACGACCTTGCCATAAAAAGCGCCTGCTGCCGCAACGTCCGTGGTCAGGAGCTCATACCAGGCGAAGTGTCCGAGTTGATTGACCAAACCAATTTCTCCGTTCAAGCTTCGAGACGATTGCGCACTGCACCAAGTCGCACTCGTTGTCTGCGCTACGGGCCCGGACTATCGATGCAACGGGCGAAATGCGGCAACATCGTTCATGAACATGAATGCAATCTGAACGAGCGTCGTTACGTTTTCGTGTGTGCATGAATCTTGCCTGCCTTATTTGGTCAGCGTAGGATCGCTCCCACGGAGATCCTTCTTGCAACTTTGGAGGATGCGACCATGCCGCGGGTGAAGCAAGCTTCGAAAAAGAAGCGAGTAGCCAGAACCGCAGTACCGGCGTTGGGTGCCGCCGGATTAACTTTTTCGCTAGCAGGAGGCGCATCAGCCTCGGCCGTACCGACCGGTGACGTTCAACAGGGGCGGAATTTCGCTCCTGGCATGATGATCACGCTCGGTGAAGAGGAACTTGCCGACGTCAGCCTCGCCACCTTCCATCTCTTCGACAACGAACTCTTCGACAACGACCTAAGCGGAGTGCAGCTGGCCCAGCGCGGCTGCGGCAGATGCGGTGGTTGCCGCGGATGTGGCGGCTTCCGGGGATGCGGTGGCTTCCACGGATGCGGTGGTTGTCGCGGCTGCAGAGGCTGTGGGTGCAGATCCTGCCGATGCGGCGTCGGGTGTGGTGGCTGTGGTGGCTGCGGCGTTGGTTGGATAGGGGTGGGCGTGCCAGGCATAGGCATAGGCATAGGATGTGCAGGTTGCTGTGCATCTTGGGGCCGGTGCCGCTGGTGCTAGGCAACGACGCTTGCTGATTGTGTATCGACAAGCCACGATTTCATTGGCCGGGCTCGCGATCGACCCGGCCAATTTCTTGTTTTCGTTGCACCGTTCGCCTGCCAGCGTGGGCAGCTTGCCGATGACAAGCGTGTGTATTCCAACTCAATCGAACAATACCGGTCGACGTCGGTACATGAGTCCAACTGTTCGCGGTGCGGTGGCGATCTGAAATGACAGGTAACAAAATCCGCGTGCTGCCCCCATGACAGCCAATCGCAAGAGCCGCGTTGCGAGGCAGACCCGCAAGGACATCTTGCGATTTGCGCCGAACTTCACCGCCTATGTACTTCCTCCCGATGTGGTCTGCCTCTATTCGGATGATCGAAAGTTCTTCCTGCACGGGGATCTGTATTGTGCGGTGGCCACGGCGATCGGAAAAAATGGAAAGTCTGCGCCAGAGATCGTTCGCCAGCTTTCGAAGAGCTATTCGACCGACAAGATAGAAGAAGCGATCAAGCGGTTGCTCGAGCGCCGGTACGTCGTTACAGGAGCATCGCGCGCATTCGATGGCGCCGTCGCTGGATATTGGGCGAGCCTCGGCCTGCCCCCGAGGTCGCGGAGCAGAATCTCCGCAATTGCCCAGTGCAGGTGGAGTCGATCGATGTCAGAGGCGCCAGGGAACTGAGCGCAGCTTTGAGCAAACTCGGCGTTCAAATCGCCAAGCGGTCGCCAAGGCTCATCATCACGCTGGTGAACGACTATCTTGACCGGCGGCTGGCCGAGATGAACCGGGAACGCGTGGCCGACAAGACATCCTGGCTGCTGGTGCAGCCGTCCGGCGTGTTTCCGCTGGTGGGCCCCGTGTTCAAACCGGGCGAGAGCGCTTGCTGGAACTGTCTGTTCGATCGCATGATACGCAACCGGGAGATCAAGGGATTTCTCGACCGCGGACCGGCGCAGGCGGTCGCCGTATCGCCCCTGGTCCAAGACACCGTTGGACAGACCGCAGTCCACCTCGCCGCCGTCGAAATCACGAAAGCGATTGCCTCAGGCTTTCGCACAGATCTGCGCGATCATATTGCGAGCCTTGATCTGACTGGCGCGGTCATCGCCAAGCACTTTGTCGCGCGGCGCCCGCAATGTCTCACCTGCGGGAGCAAGAAACTGCAGAGTCCACGCCGGGCGGCGGCGTCAATCGAGATCGCCGAAGGCAGCAAGCTCATCATGACCAGCGGTGGATATCGCACCGTGACCTCTCGGGCCACCGTGGCCCGCTTTCGCAAGCATGTAAGCCCGCTGACCGGCGTGGTTACGCGGCTCGAGCGGATCGAGGTCGATCTGCCGATGAACACCAATTTTTTCGCCTACCACAATTTCTCTGCGCCGGCCCAAAGCGTCGATCAACTCAGGTCCGGACTGAGCGGCGGCAGCTTCGGCAAGGGCTCCACGGCAGAGCAGGGCGAGGCCAGCGCACTGATGGAGGCGATCGAGCGCTATTCGGGCATTTTCCAGGGTGACGAGATCAGGACGGCGCGCCGCTTTACCGATTTCGCTCCCGGCGACGCCCTTCACCCCAACGACGTTCAACTTTTCAGCGAAACGCAGTTTCAAAACAGGCATGCCCAGCAGCCGGACGATTCACATCCGGTTCCTGAGCCGCTCGATCCCTCGATGAGGACCGAGTGGTCGCCGGTCTGGTCGTTGCGCGACAAGCGTTTCAAATATCTTCCGACCGGTCTGCTCTACTTCTTCTATGGCGGCTTCCATACGGACTCCAACGGTTGCGCGGCCGGCAACAACCGCGAGGAAGCCATCGTTCAGGGCTTCCTCGAACTGATCGAGCGCGATGCCTACGCCATCTGGTGGTACAACCGGCTGCAGCGTGCTGAAGTTGACCTTAAGCAATTCGACGATTCCTATGTCCGGGATCTGCAAGCCCAGTTTGCCGATGCCGGGCGTCGGCTGTGGGTGCTCGATGTCACCAGCGATCTCGGCATTCCCACTTACGTGGCGATCATGCACTGGATGCAGAACGGCCACGAGAATATCGAGTTTGGTTCCGGCGCTCATTTCGATCGCCGCATAGCCCTGCTGCGTTCGCTCACCGAGCTGACCCAGTTCATGTCAATTGGCATGATGGGCGGCGCCAGCGGTGAGAAGCCGACGCTTGACGGTGTCAAGCCGCTGCGACTGGAAGATTATCCATTCCTGGTCCCGAGCGACAATCCGATCGTTCCGCCGGCTCCCGACCTTAAGGTTCACGACAATACGCGCGATCAGGTGAATGCCTGTGTCGAGATCGCGACCAACGCAGGTTACGATTTCCTCGTGCTCGATCAGACGCGGCCCGACGTTGAGGTTCCTGTCGTTCGAGTACTCGTTCCAGGTCTGCGGCATTTCTATCGCCGCTTCGCACCGGGCCGGCTTTACGATGTTCCGCTGAAGCTTGGATTGCTGGATCGCCCGCGGCTGGAAAGCGAACTCACTCCGTTCCTGCCGCACACCTGAAAGGCTGGTCTTTCGTGCGCGCTCCCCGGAAAAAGCCGACCAGGAAGGTCACGCCAGTTATCGCCGCCCGATTGAACGGTCATTTCTCCTTTCAGATGCAGGCGGACGGAAGCATCGCCGCCTCAGTGGACGGCGATCTTGTCAATCTGGGACACCTCAGCCCGGCCGCGATGGACCGTGCTCGGAGTCTGACCGACGGCTTGCCGCTCGCGTCCTTTGCCGGCAAGAGCGGCATCGCGAGGGAAGTCGATGTCCTGGCGCATCGACTGGCGCGGCACGGGCTGCTCGAATATCGCCTGTCCTTTCCGCGCGACGAGCAGGACATCGTGGTCATCGAACCCCAGGTCCCAGAATACTGGCCGCAACGCGCAAAGCTCGGCCAGAGTGACACCGTCGTGCTGTCACGCTTTGCCTATCTGCGCCGGCGCGGCAACGAAATGATACTGGAATCGCCGCGCGCCGGCGCGCTGTTTCGAATTAGCGATCCGGCCATTGCCGCCACCCTCGCTGCGCTGTCGCGGCCTCGGAAGATCAGCAGGCTTCTCCGCCACGCGGCCTCCTTCAACCTCGATCTGCTCGAACTGCTACTGGATAGCCAGTTCCTGCTCAAGCTCAATGCGAAAAGCGGCGACGGCCTTCGGGTGAATGAAGGCGACGGCAATCTTGTTCTCTGGGATTTCCATGATCTCGTGTTTCACACGCGGAGCACGGAGGGCCGACAGGCCAATCCGGTTGGCAGCACCTTCGCCTATGCAAGCGTCGTTTCACCGCTGCCCACGGTGCGTCCGCCCTGGCCCGGCACGAAGATCGACCTGCACAAATTCTTCACCTCGGATCCGATCTCGCCCTTCGCAAAGCTGTTGCGCGAACGCCATTCAGTCCGAGATTTCGATGACGAGCATCCGATCACGCTCGCCGAGCTCGCGCAGTTTCTAGACGGCGCTGCCCGAGTCCTATCGGAATGGAATAGCGGCGCGAATTTCGAAGGCGGTCCTGAGATCACCTACAGCACAAGGCCCTATCCGTCGGCTGGCAGCGCGTACGAATTGGAATTGTATCTGGCGGTCTCGAACTGCAAGGGGCTTCCACGCGGACTGTACCACTACGACGCGGGCGGCCACGCGTTGGTAGCGATCGAGGTCTCCGCACAGCACCTCCAGGCGCTTTCGGCGGCAGCCGAGTTTGCCATGGATGCACCCGGTCCACCCCAGGTCCTGATCACAATCGCCGCGCGTTTTGGGCGGATTTCCTGGAAATACAGCTCAATCGCATACTCGCTGATCCTGAAGGATGTCGGCAGCATGATCCAGACGTTCTACCTGGCGGCAACCGATATGGGCCTTGGTGGCTGCGCCATCGGCACCAGCAATATCGATCTGTTTTCAAGAATGACTGGGCTCGAATTCCATGTAGAGGGCCCGGTCGGTCAATTCGCGCTCGGACGCGGCAAGAAGCCCGAGGGCCCACGCTAGACCATGATACTTGTTGAAAGGCGGTGCCCATTTGTCTGTCAGCCGAAGCCCTCGTAGGTTGTGCCACCAGACGGCTCGGTTGTTCCACTTGCCCAGATCACGGCGAACTAGCTCGAAGCGCAACAACAGTGCTGCATATAACAATGGCGCTGCATATAAATGTAAGACAACGACCGCGATTCTCGCCATCATGCTGGTCGATTTCGCCCTGCATGTCGGCCAGCAGGAGGGATTGTCGGCGGAGGAAGCGATCTATCGCGCCTGCATCATGCGGTTCCGGCCGATCCTCATGACCACGATGGCAGCCATGCTCGCCGGCGTTCCGATGATGCTCGGCACCGGCGCGGGCTCCGAGATACGCCAGCCGCTGGGCTATGCCATCGTCGGGGGCCTCGCCGTGTCGCAGCTCCTCACGCTTTATACGACGCCGGTGGTCTACATCTACCTCGATAGGCTGCAGAGCTGGCTGTTCGGCAAGCGGAACCCGGTGACCGACGGTAGCGCTAGCCCGGTGCCGGCCGAATGACGGAAATCATGGCGGCTCAATGCGCTGTTTCAGCCTGCCCGTGGCCGCCGGTCCTGCAATTCGATGCGCTGGCTTTGCGCTGAGGTCCGACGACGGCAATGCCTGACTGAGACGGGAGGGTGCTCGGCCAGAATGAGCTCACAAACTGGCGACGCGCTTGCAAGGAATCTCCCGCAGAGCTGCAGATCCTGGTGGCGACGCTGCTTCGGTGCCGACTGCCGGCACGGAGAATCCTGTCGGCTAATCTCGGCATCGGAAGCCGGCTTCCTGCTCATGTCGTTTCGCTGGGGCGGGTCCTTTTGGCAACCTTCCTTCGCACGAGCGAGACAACTATCTTGCGAACGCGTCGTTCAGAGCGTAGGCGCCGAGCGCCCGATACACACAACAGCAGTCGCGAAGGCCATCGTGGCATTCGTGCCGGAGGCTGAACTTAAGGGCCGGCTGCCGCGGGTACGTTACAAGGCCTTTACAAGGCCTTTGCGCCACGGACCATCACCACGCAGGCGGCGTTCGCCGCGGAACTTGAGCGCGTTCGGATGTCCGGCTACGCCTATGACGACGAAGAGCATATCGAGGGTATTCGATGCATCGCAGCACCGGTGTTCGCCTATTCGGGACGCGTAGTGACACGTCAGAAGCTTAGGGAGCTTCGTCCTGAAGTCCTGACGCTCTGCGCGGCGCTGTCGAAGCGACTTGGCTGGCGAGGCGCTTCATCGAGACACTGAAGCCATCCCGCGTTCCAACGATAGTTGCATTCAATGGTAGGGACGGTCCGCTTTGCGCCCCAGAATCGGACATTCCCGAAAGTCAGCCCTTAACCCCATCTCTCATTAATACTTAATGCCTAATCAGCCGCGTCGGGGCAGCCAAACTGGAACTTGTAGGACTTTCGATCCCTTGTATTGTCAAGAGAAGCAAGCGGAACTCGCATGGCTGCTACCTGAAGGGCGCGGGTCACCATAAACAGAGCGCGAACCAACGCGCCGTTTTTTGGGAGGAGACCTACATGGCCGTTGGCGGATCGTTTGACACGTTCCCCAAGTTGCTTCTGCGAAATGCCGCGCAGTTTGGTAACCGTCCGGCGTTTCGGCATAAGAATCTTGGCGTCTGGCAGACGTGGACTTGGAGCCAGGTCGCCGAGATCGTGCGTGCTTATGCCGCGGGCTTGCAGCGACTTGGATTGCAGCCGGGAGACACGATCGCCATCGCCGGTTCCAACCGGCCGAAGCTCTACTGGACCGTGATGGCAGCGCAGACGCTGCGCGCGATTCCGGTTCCGGTCTATTCGGATGCAGTGGCTGATGAGCTTGCCTATGTCCTCGCTCACGCCGATGTGAGGTTTGTCGCGGCGCAAGATCAGGAGCAGGTCGATAAGGTTTTGTCCGTATCCGACCGGGTGCCGCATCTCCAGAAGATTGCTTACGACGAGCCACGCGGACTCCGTGAGTACGATCACAGCCGATTGATCGCAATCCACGATGTCATCGAAGACGGTCGCGCCGCGCTTGCGGCCGACGCTGCGCTTGGCGGGCAGATCGATGAATTCATCCGGCAGAGTGACGGTTCTGACATCTCGATCATCCTCTACACCTCGGGAACAACCGGCGCGTCGAAGGGCGTCATGCTGTCGGCGCGAGGCTGCATCGATGCTGTGACGGATACTGTCAGGTTCGATAGATTGACCGACAGCGACGTGGCGCTTGCCTATCTGCCGCTCGCCTGGGTGGGCGATCATTATCTCAACTATGCGCAGGGCCTTGCCGCCGGTTTCTGCATGGCGTGCCCGGAGAGCGGTGAGACGGTCGAGCAGGATTTGCGCGAGATCGGACCAACCTTTTATTTCGCTCCGCCGCGCGTTTTCGAAAACATGCTGACGCGGGTGATGATCCGCATGCAGGACGCTGCGCCAATCAAACGGCGAATGTTCAACTACTTCCTTGGCATTGCGCGACGGCATGGCGAGTCGGTTCTGACCGGAAAGCCGGTACCCCTGTCAGGCCGGCTGCTCTACGCGCTCGGACGCTTGGTGCTCTACGAGCCCCTTAAAAACGTTCTTGGCCTGTCTCGCGTACGCGTTGCCTATACTGCAGGTGAGGCCATCGGTCCGGATCTTTTCGCGTTTTACCGCTCGATCGGGTTGAACCTGAAGCAACTCTACGGTCAGACTGAAGCGTTCCTCTACGTCACCTGTCAGCCTGACGGGGAGATCTACTCCGATACTGTTGGGCCGGCGGCGCCGAATGTCGACATCCGCATTGCGGAATCAGGTGAGGTGCAGTTCCGTTCGCCCGGCATGTTTGTCGGATATTTCAAGGATCTGGCGAAGACTGCGGAGACCCTGACGGCTGACGGTTACGTCAAGACCGGCGATGCTGGTTTCTTCGACGAGAAGACGGGACATCTGAAGATCATCGATCGCGCAAAGGATGTCGGCCGGCTGGCCGACGGCACGATATTTGCGCCGAAGTATCTCGAGAACAAATTGAAGTTCTTTCCCAACATCAAGGAAGCGGTCGCTTTCGGCGACGCCAGGGAGTTCGTTTGCGCCATTCTCAATATCGACCCGGCCGCTGTTGCAAACTGGGCCGAACGTAACAACGTTGCCTACGGTTCCTACCAGGAGCTGGCGGGGCATCCGCTGGTCTACGACATGGTGGCGAAAGATGTTGCCGAGGTGAACCGCTCCCTCGCGGAAGAAAAACTGATGGCGAGCGCGCAGATTCGTCGCTTTCTCATTTTACATAAGGAACTCGACGCGGACGATGGTGAATTGACCCGCACGCAGAAAGTTCGCCGCGGGTTCGTCGCCGAGCGCTATGCTCCACTGGTCACCGCGCTCTTCAACGGTTCGCATGAAGCCGACATTTCCACCGAAGTCACTTTTGAGGATGGCCGCAAGGGCGTGATGGCGGCGCGGGTCAAGATCCGCGACTTGCAAACAGCTGGTTCGACGAAATCTCTGGGGGAGGCCGCATGAGAGCGCCGGACACCAGCGAAATCTTGCTTCAGGTGGAAGGAGTATCGCTGGCGTTTGGCGGCGTGAAGGCGCTGAGGGACGTTTCGTTTGACATCAGGAAAGGCGAAATTCGCGCCATCATCGGACCGAACGGCGCCGGCAAAACCTCGATGCTCAACGTCATGAACGGCTTCTATCATCCGAACCGTGGCGCCATCACCTTCAAGGGTCGAACCCGCGCCCGGATGGAGCCTTTCGAGGCATCCCGTGGCGGCATCGCGCGCACCTTTCAAAACGTCGCACTGTTCAAGGGAATGAGCGCGCTCGATAACATTATGGCTGGCCGCACATTGAAGATGCGCCGGGGTCTTCTGTGGCAGATGCTGCGCTACGGCCCCGCGCTGGCGGAGGAGATCGAGCATCGGCACCGGGTCGAGGAGATCATCGATTTTCTGGAGATTGAGGCGATCCGCAAGGTGCCGGTTGCGCGTTTGCCCTATGGCCTGCAGAAACGCGTCGAACTTGGCCGCGCCCTTGCGATGGAGCCCGATCTTCTTCTCCTCGACGAGCCGATGGCAGGCATGAACCTCGAAGAGAAGGAGGACATGTCGCGGTTCATCATCGACGTCAACAATCATTACGGCACGACCATTGCGCTGATAGAGCACGACATGGCTGTGGTGATGGATCTCTCCCATCGCGTCGCGGTGCTCGATCATGGCGTGAAGATCGCCGACGGCACGCCGGATGAGGTCAAGAAGAACCAGGCCGTCATCGACGCCTATCTCGGCGTCGCGCACTAGGGAGCATTGTGTGATTGCATTGGGTCAGTTTCTCGAAGTCCTGATCGGCGGATTGATGTCCGGCGTGCTGTACTCGCTGGTTGCCCTCGGCTTCGTGTTGATCTTCAAAGCATCCGGTGTCTTTAATTTTGCGCAAGGCGCAATGGTGTTGCTCGCCGGGCTTGCGCTGGTTCGCTCGCTCGACCTGCTGGTGGCATGGGGTTTCCCGCTTTGGGCTGCGATCATCTTCGGCATTGGCTTCGCTGCCGTGATCATGGCGATAGCCGCCTGGCTGATCGAGCGGTTCGTGATCGGACCTCTTGTCAACCAGGACGGGCTCACGCTGTTCATGTCCACCATCGGCGTGACATTCATCCTCGAGGGTGCGGCGCAGATGATCTTCGGTTCCGATGCTTACCCCTTGCGGCTGTTTCCGACGGACGCCTGGTTCCTGTTTGAGAATCTCTTTCCCGGTGGAATTCTGGTCAACAAGCTGGATGTCTGGGGCGGCTTTATCGCCGGCATTCTGGTCGCGGGCCTCGCGATCTTCTTCGAGCGTACCAAGACCGGTCGCGCACTCAGGGCGGTTGCCGACGACCACCTGGCCGCGCAGTCGGTCGGGATTCCAATCAGCTGGATCTGGTTCGTGGTCTGGCTTGCCGCCGGTCTCGTTGCGCTGGTTGCGGCGACCGTGTGGGGCACCAAGCTGGGCGTACAGTTCTCTATCACGTTTCTCGCGCTGAAGGCCTTACCGGTTCTGATCATTGGGGGTCTTACCTCAATTCCGGGAGCCATCGTCGGCGGGCTCATTGTGGGTGCGGGCGAGAAGATCGCGGAGGTATTCCTGGGGTCGTACATTGGTGGCGGTATCGAATACTGGTTCGCCTATGTGCTGGCGTTGGCGGTGCTGCTCGTGCGGCCGCAGGGGCTGTTCGGCGAGCGGATCATCGAACGCATCTGAGACGAGGAGTTCGTTGTGCTTTATCGTGAGGCTGGCCAATTCAAGACGACCTACGCGGAGGACATGGCGATCTTCCCGATCCGCCAGGATCGTATGGCGCTCGCCATCTTGCTCGGTATCGCCTTCATTGGCGTGCCGCTGCTGGCAGACTTCGACATTTGGCCGTTCGGCAGCGACTATCTGCTCCGCGCCATTCTGCTGCCCTTCCTGATCCTCGCACTCGCCGCTATCGGCGTAAACATTCTTGTCGGCTACTGCGGCCAGATCTCGCTCGGCAGCGGCGCGTTCATGGCCATCGGCGCCTACTCTGCCTACAAGTTGGGGACCGGCGTTGATATTCCGCTTGCCTGGCTTGGCTTTGCGATTTCGATCCCGCCGTTGCCCGTACTGCTATCTATTTTGCTCGGCGGGCTCGCGGCGGCGGTTGTCGGCATCCTCTTCGGTGTTCCCAGTCTGCGGATCAAGGGCCTCTATCTGGCGGTTGCAACACTCGCAGCGCAGTTCTTCTTTGACTGGGTGTTCCTGCGGGTGTCGTGGTTCACCAATTATGCGCCGTCAGGGTCGGTCAATGCGCCGACACTGGATTTCTTCGGTCTGAACGTAGGCACGCCGATCGAGCGCTATATGCTGTGCCTGATCTTCGTAACGGTGTTCGCGGTTCTGGCGAAGAACCTCGTTCGCGGCAATCTCGGCAGACAATGGATGGCGGTCCGCGACATGGACATCGCCGCCGAGTTGATCGGTATCCGGCCGCTCTATGCAAAGCTCACGGCTTTCGCGGTTTCTTCATTTATCATCGGCGTGGCCGGCGCACTCTGGGCGTTCGTCTATCTGGGCTCGTGGGAGCCGCTCGCGTTCTCGATCGACCGTTCGCTGCAGCTTCTGTTCATGGTGATCATCGGCGGGCTGGGATCGATCATGGGTTCGTTCGTAGGTGCGGCCTTTATCCTCATTCTGCCGATCCTGCTGAACCTGATTCCAACCCAGCTCGGCGTACCGCTGTCGACAGAAACGATCACCCACCTGGAATTCATCATCTTTGGATCGTTGATCTGCTATCTTCTCATCAAGGAGCCACACGGATTTGCCCGGCTCATATCGCTTGGCAAGGAGAAGCTCAGACTTTGGCCGTTTCCCTATTGAAGGAGCGGTCAGCACGAAGGAAGCCGGAGATCGCAACGCGGAGCGGCGGTCGTTGGCAGAAGGAGCAAGGAAGCCCCGCGATAACAAGACCCGGTACGGCAAAAATCGGGCTGAACGAGGAGGACATTAATATGCTACGCAACAAACTGATACTGGCGGCAGCCATGTTATCAAGCGCAGCGCTTGCCGCTCCGGCTGCAGCGCAGAACGAACAGTTCATCCCGATACTGTCCTACCGGACCGGCGCGTACGCCGTGAATGGCGTGCCGTATGCAAACGGCGTGGCTGACTACTACAACCTGATCAACGAGCGCGACGGCGGTATCAACGGCGTCAAGCTTTTGGTCGAGGAATGCGAGACCGGCTACGCCACCGACAAGGGCGTTGAGTGTTACGAGCGTCTCAAGGGCAAGGGCCCGACCGGCGCGGCCTTCTTCAATCCGCTGTCGACCGGCATTACATTCGCTCTCACGGAAAAGACCACGACTGACAAGATCCCGATTATCACGATGGGCTATGGCCGCGCCGACTCCAAGAACGGAGCCGTGTTCGCGTACAACTTCCCGCTGCTCGGCTCGTACTGGTCGGCGGCCGACATCGCGATCCAGCACATCGCCAAGGAGGTCGGCGGCTTCGACAAGCTGAAAGGCAAGAAGATTTCGCTGCTCTTTCACGACAGCCCGTACGGCAAGGAGCCGATCCCGATGCTGCAGGTGCTGGCAAGGAAGCACGGCTTTGAGTTTACGCCGATCCCGGTTACGCACCCCGGTGTCGAACAGAAGTCGCAATGGCTGGCGATCCGCCAGAACCGGCCGGACTATGTTTTGCTCTGGGGCTGGGGCGTCATGAACGGCACGGCTGTCAAGGAGGCGGCGGCTGTTGCCTATCCGCGCGATAAGATGATCGGTGTGTGGTGGTCAGGCGCCGAGCCGGATGTGATTCCCGCAGGCGATCAAGCCGCTGGTTATAAGGCGCTGATGCTTCAGCATGGCGCAGGCAAGTTCTCCGTGCATGCCGACATCGAGAAGTACGTCTATGCCAAGGGCAAGGGGTTGTCGGAGCCTGAGAAGGTCGGCGAAGTCCTCTATAACCGCGGCATGGTGAACGCCATGCTTGGCGTGGAGGCGATCCGCAAAGCGCAGGAAAAGTTCGGCAAGAAGCCGCTGACGGGCGAGCAAGTGCGTTGGGGTCTGGAGAACCTCAACCTCTCGGATGCACGTCTCAAGGAACTCGGCTTTGAGGGCATGTTGAAGCCGATCAAGATTTCCTGCTCCGACCACGAGGGCGCGCGGGACGGGCGCGTACAGCAGTGGGACGGCAAGGCCTGGAAAGTCATCTCCGACTGGTACACGGCCAACCAATCCGTCACCGAACCGCTCGTCGAGGAAGTTTCCGCGAAGTATGCCGCGGAGAAGAACATCAAGCCGCGCGACTGCTCGAAAGAAAGCTGAACGCTTCGCTAGTGATCCGGGTGGAGCGTTCGCCTCCTCCCGGATCTCTCGAAAGCTGCAACCGTTTAGGGAGGACCGCGTGTCAATCCATAAGGCCTCTACGGCGACAGAAGCGGCAGCGCCGTTTCTGTCGGTCAACAATATCGAGGTTGTCTACAGTCACGTCATCCTCGTGTTGAAGGGTGTATCGCTGGATGTGCCGCGGGGCGGAATTGTCGCGCTTCTCGGCGCCAATGGGGCGGGCAAGACAACGACGCTGAAGGCGATCTCCAATCTGCTGCATGCGGAGCGCGGCGAGGTCACCAAGGGCTCGATCCTGTTCGACGGTGTCGAAGTGCAATCCCTGTCGCCAAGCGAGTTGGTACGGCGTGGCTGCATTCAGGTGATGGAGGGGCGGCGTTGCTTCGCCCACCTCACTGTCGAAGAGAATCTCTTGACCGGCGCCTTCACGCGCAGGGACGGCAAGTCCGCGATCGCGCAGGACCTGCAGCGAATCTATGCCTATTTCCCCGTCTCGGGGAGCGGCGTGCTTCGACCGCCGGCTATACGTCGGGCGGCGAACAGCAGATGTGCGCGCTTGGCCGCGCGCTGATGTCGCGTCCGAAGATGATCCTGCTCGACGAGCCTTCGATGGGCCTCGCGCCGCAAATCGTCGAAGAGATCTTCGAGATCGTGAAGGATTTCAACGTCAAGGAAGGTGTCTCGTTTCTTCTTGCCGAGCAGAACACCAACATGGCGCTCAAATACGCCAGCCACGGATACATCCTCGAAAATGGCCGCGTGGTGATGGACGGCGAGGCGCGGGCGCTCGCCGCAAATGAGGACGTCAAGGAATTCTATCTCGGCGTCGCCGGGGACAAGCGCAAATCATTCCGCGACGGGAAGCACTACAAGCGGCGCAAACGCTGGCTCGCTTAGGCGATGACGCTAGGTGATCGCCCCCCGTGAGTGGTCCGGAGCCTGTATTTGGCATTTCGATATCGGTGCTGTAGGCCAAGCTTGACGGCGGCTTATGGCAGATAGTGTTGCAAAAGTCCCAAAAGGACGCGCGGCTAATTTTCCGCGAAAGAACGAAATAAGCGACAATCGCCGGTCAATGTAGCCTCAGGCCCGTTGTCGGAATCGCCGGTGAGTTTAGCGCCCGTGGTCCCCCACGTTATTATTCGATCGTCGCGCCTATGGGCTCTAAGAATTTGGGTCGCATTACGCAAAAGGCTTTTGCAATACTATCGGCAGGCACTTAGCTGTCGTCGGCGTTTTGGCGTATGTCCGCTTTGCGCCCCAGAAGCGGCCGTTCGCTAGAGGGCAGCTTTTGACCCGGTCGGACATTGAGGTCGCCGGTTTCGGCCGCAACCATCTTCTGCTTCGAGCATGGGTGTTGACTCGGCCGGCACCCGCTCCGTGCATGGGGCGTTCGCGCGGAACCGGGGCGCGCAGCAGGCGTTGATGTCGCGGCCGCACCAAGGGAGAACGCGATGAGATGTTTTTTTCCCGGCACTATGTGCAGCCGCATTGATGTTCGCTGCCGGTGCCGCCTCCGCTGATCCCTGAAGGACGAGAGCGGCAAAGGCCAATGGCGGCGGAGCCACGGATCGCAGGGCGACGGCTACGCGCCTCGAGGGTATCGTCAGGCCGATCGGAATCACGAGGGGTCATCTGCCGCTTCCTGGCGAGCGCCGGGTCTGGCATCCAGGCGTCCCTCCGGGCCACCACCCCCCCTTAGATGCTGACTAGGCCGTCGGGCGCTTGGGCGCCAACCACAGAAAACGAAAGATGAAAGTGTCCTGGTGCATGGCATTATGCACAGCCCCATTGATGCTCGCTGGCAGCGCTGCCTCTGCCGATTCCTGGAAGGACGAGAGTGGTAAGGGCGGCCGCTGGCGCGGTGATTACGGATAGGGCGACGCGCGCAAATCAAGTTCCGCACCGCCGGCGGCTGCGAAGTCGAGCGAAAGTGGAAAAAGGGCGAATACGAAGAGAAGGTGAAGTGCAAGCCCGGCCGCTACCCGCGCCGCTATCCATTTACCAATGCAACTGCCTGCAGATCAGTCACACAATCGGGTGACAGAGATCCACGATCAACTGATGCCGCGGAACGTAGAGCGTGATCGTGATATCGCCGATTTCGGACAATGCTTTGCATCCGAGCTTCGCAATCGCCTTGCGGACGGCATTCTTGGGCAGCATTGCGTTTCACCCTGCGCTTTGCACCGTGCTGCCTGGAAGGCTAACGTACCGTCCCACATCGTCGGATCGATTCTGGTCTTGGTGAGCTCCATTCCGCAAAGGCTGTCGTGCGATTTGACTAGTATCGAACGTGATCGCGAGCCACGTTGCAGAGCGTCGCTCTACGACAACTCCAGGCGACCATCCGTTCCGCCCCCCAACGAGTAGCCCCATCACCGTCAAGAATGACGCGGACCTCCCATCACAAGTGACCTCCGCGCCCCACGTAACGGCGACGATGGCGTGGTCCGCGCGTTCACAATTCGACCGGCATCCAGACCCCTCCGGCTGCGCTCGAGCGCAGGGCAGCGTCCACCATCGCAACACCGGCAAAGCCATCCGCAATCGTTGGAAAGGTCAGCGCCGGATCGGCAAGGGAAGCGGTACGACTGGCCACAATAGCCGTGGCCACTTCGGTATAGATCGTCGCGAATGCTTCCAGGTATCCCTCAGGATGGCCGGGTGGAGTACGATTGACGCGCTGACCGGCGGCGTTCATGGACGTTGTGCCGCGGCGGATCGACCGTGGTGCTTCACCGACGGGCGACCAGATGAGAAGGTTCGGTTCTTCCTGTCGCCAGTCCAGACTGCCCTTCTCGCCGAAGATCCGTAACCGCAACCCGTTATCGTTTCCGGCTGCAACCTGGCTCGCCCACAATGCGCCCCGCGCCCCGTTCCCGTAACGCAGCAGAATTTGCACGTTGTCATCGACACGGCGGCCCGGCACGAAGATGGTCGTCTCGGCCAGAATCTGCTCAGGCATCATCCCGGTGACAAAGTGCGCCAGCTGGTAGGCATGGGTACCGATGTCGCCAACGCAGCCGCCGGCACCCGCGCGCGTCGGATCGGTACGCCAGTCGGCCTGCTTCTGGCCGGTGGCCTCAAGCGGATCGGCCAACCAATCCTGCGGGTATTCGACCTGCACGATCCGGATCGCGCCGAGTCCGCCGCCCTGAACCATAGAGCGCGCATGGCGGACAAGCGGATAACCGGAATAGTTATACGTGACGGCAAATATCAGTCCGCTCGTGCGCGCCTTGTCGCGCAAGCGGCGCGCCTCCTCAAGGGTTGTCGTCAACGGCTTGTCGCAGATGATATGAACACCCGCATCCAGGAAGGCGTCGGCGACAGGTGCGTGCATATGGTTTGGTGTGACGATCGCAACCGCTTCGATACCGTCGGTTCGCGCGGCCTCGGCCTGCGCCATGGTCCGAAAGTCAGGATAGGATCGATCGGACCCAAGGCCGATAGCCGCCGCCGATCGGAGCGCTTTATCGGGCAAGGCCGAAAGCGCGCCAGCGACGAGTTCGTAACGATCGTCCAGGCGCGCGGCGATACGGTGGACGGCGCCGACGAAGGCGCCTTCCCCCGCCGCCTACCATTCCAAGTCGAATGCGTGGCTCGGCCATGTCGCGCGCTCCTGTCGATTTACTCCGGCGCTCGGATGAGGCCCAATGTCCGTCGGATCTGCGTCTCGTCGGTGGTGCCGCCGGCGAAGTCGTCGAAGGCTCGCTCGGTGACGCGGATGATGTGGTCGCGGATAAAAACGGCGCCTTCGCGCGCGCCGTCCTCCGCGTTCTTCAAGCAGCATTCCCACTCCAGCACCGCCCAGCGGTCGAATCCGATGGCAGCCAGCCGCGAGAAGATCGCCTTGAAGTCAACGTGTCCGTCGCCGAGCGAGCGAAACCGGCCGGCGCGATTGATCCAGGGCTGGAAGCCCGAATAGACGCCCTGCCGCCCGGTGGGATTGAACTCCGCGTCCTTGACGTGGAAGGCGCGGATGCGTTCGGCGTAAATGTCGATGAAGGCCAGATAGTCCAATTGCTGCAGGACGAAATGGGACGGATCGTAGTTGATCGCGCAACGCGGGTGATTGCCGGTGCGCTCGTAGAACATCTCGAAGGTAATGCCGTCGCATACGTCCTCGCCTGGATGGACCTCGTAGCAGAGGTCGACGCCCGCTTCCTCATATGCATCGAGGATTGGACGCCAGCGACGCGCGAGTTCGTCGAACGCCGTCTCGATCAGGCGCGGCGGCCGCTGCGGCCAGGGATAAAGGAACGGCCAGGCCAGCGCGCCGGTGAAGCTCACGCTGCCGGTGAGGCCGAGGCGGCGAGACGCCTGCGCGGCTTTCATCATTTGATCTACCGCCCAGATCTGACGTTCGTCCGGCCTGCCCCTGACTGCCGGCGGTGCAAAAGCGTCGAAGGCTTCGTTGTAGGCCGGGTGAACCGCGACGAGCTGGCCTTGCAGGTGGGTGGACAATTCGGTGATCACCAGACCATGGCTCGCAGCCACGCCGGCAATTTCATCGCAATAGGTCTGAGACGCCGCGGCCTTGTCGATATCGATCAGTCGTGGATCGGAGGTCGGGACCTGAACGCCCTTGTAACCGAGTCCAGCCGCCCAGCCGCAGATGGCATCGAAGCTGTCAAACGGCTGCGCATCGCCGATGAACTGCGCCAGAAAAATTGCGGGCCCCTTCATGGTGGCCGGTCGGATAGTCGCTGACATTGCATCTTCTCCCGTTCAGGCCGCTGCGCTACGCCAATAGGACGCCGCCTCCTTGTTCGACAAGGAAGCCGGCCGTTCAATACGCGAGACGATCTTGATCGTCCCCCATCGGAGTCCGCCTGCTGGACCGCGTGTATGACTTCCAACACATGCGCGGCGAAGGCGTTGATAAGAAACAAGGGGATTGTCAGCCATCGCTGCAAAAGCCGACGTCAAATCCACACATTTGAGCGCAGGTGCTATGTTCGGGGAACTGTCGTTGGACCCCTCACCGCTTGCTGGCGAGATCGCAATAATCGAGACGGCCCTCAGGGCCAGGCAAACCATCGCACAATCTAAAGCCACGTTTCTTGTTTGCTTCATTGTATCCTCCCGCCGCTTTCTGCCTGCAGGGCACTAGTTTCAGGCATGTCCCCCGCAGCCGCCGAACCTCATCCTTTGACCAAGGTGCAACGATACGCTTGGCAGCCTGCATCGCGTGAAATCGTTTACCTATTCCGGTCTCAGATTTCGGTACACCCGTGCGACCGGTCGATCCTCATCCACAAGCATTGTCCGGTCAATCTCCGTCGGTCTTCTCCACTGAAGCGAATGTCGAGTGCCTTGACGTCGCCAAAGATTTGCTCGGCGGACTCTGCGTCCGGTGCGATGAAGCGAAGCACCTCCATGCTCGACAAAACTCTGCTCAAACGCGGCCGCTTCCGCTATCGTCCAGACGAAGCGGCAGCCATGGAACAACTTGGGCGCTGCCTTTCTCCGGATCCCGTCCGATGGCTAGAGTATGGGCTTGGAGGCGATGGACCGAGCGTGAGCCAGAGCAGGAGCGCGCCAGGCTATTGGGCGCAGGAATTGAATATGGCGCTCGCGGCAGCAAGAAACGAGCCACCGGGGTAGTCCGGCCATGTGTCGATGCCGTAACGGCTTGGCCACTGCTTCAAAACTGCAAATTCAATCTATCACCGGACCTTCGCAATCAACCCTCAGTCGCCGCTTCGACACGCTCCTATTATTTCGTTGGGAAGCGTTGCCGTTTGCTAGTTGGCTTCCCTTCGAGTTGGGGAAGCAGGCGGCGACCACGCGTGTTTTGACAGTCTCGGTGACCTAAATTTCATGGAGGAACCCTTGCTAGTCGTCTGGACTATTCGTCGGATCGGCTGTTGGATTTTTGGCGGTTGATCGAGCGGGTTTCTCGCACCGTCCCGAGCCGAAAACGACGAGCGCCGAAAGCGACCAGTGCCGATGGCAACCAGCGTCCGACGGGACCAGTGTCCAAAGGCCCGCGTCCAGGGGCCAGGGTCCAGAAGGCCAGTGTAAAGCGAGCATCAACCCTGCAGCAGCCAGCCAGTCTGCGTGCAGTTAACTGGCGAAGGCAAGGCAATTGCCAACGAAAAGCCTTTGAGGCTTTTGGGACCATCGGTCGCTCCGGTGGTCCTTTTCGTTTTGGTGGTCTCGTGGCGCGAATGGCCTCACGGGGCTGACGTAAGCCGTACTGTAATGCGTGCACCGATCCCCACCGAAGCGTCTGTGACGGCGCGATCAACTCGACCGGATTTCAGCGCGTCATCTTGGCCATCAGTCCCGTTTTCGCTCACGCTTAAGTATCGCCTTGCGGAAAGAACGGGAAAGTCTCAAAATTGGCGTTGAGAGGCTTCCGTTGGATCCCGGCTCAGTGCGACCCGTGAAATCTAGATTCGGCAGATTTTTTCTCGCCCGATTTTGGAGTTCTCCATGGCGACAGTCACGCGATCACAAAGGCTAATGTTTTCCGCGGGAGCTGCGGCACTCGGCGGCGCTGCACTGGCGACACTGCTTGCCGGGAGCATCGTTACCCTCGCGGGTGCGGGCGCTACCGCTGTGGACCCATCGCTGCCATTTGGCTCCGATTTTCCGGTCTGCCACACGCCGGCCGCGACCGGATCGCGGAACATGATGCTTCGCCTGGTCCAGACAGAAGTGCCACGCGCCGAGATGAGCGCAGCCAGCTCCGCGCCAGCATTCGCAGAAACCGAGCCGCCGCTGTGGGCCGGCCTCGGCTCCATCACCTACAAGATCACAACCGCGAACGAGCGCGCGCAGGCTTATTTCGATCAGGGCCTGCGTCTCGCCTATGCGTTCAATCACGGCGAGGCGCAGCGCGCGTTCCGCATGGCGCAGAAGCTCGACCCCGACTGCGCCATGTGCTTCTGGGGCGAAGCGCTGGTGCTCGGTCCCAACATCAATCTTCCGATGCAGGAGGACGCGATCGCGCCCGCCTACGCTGCCGCGCAGAAGGCGAAGGTGCTTGCCGGTAAATCCAGCCCACGCGAGCAGGCGCTAATCGGCGCTCTCGCGGCACGCTACAGCAGCGATCCGAAGGCCACCCGCACGACACTTGATGCGGCCTACGCGGCAGAAATGGCGAAGGTGGCGAAGCAGTTTTCCGATGACGACGAAATCGCTACACTCTATGCCGAGGCCGTCATGGATCTGAACCCCTGGGACTACTGGAAGCCGGGCGGCCGCGAAGCCAAGCCGCAAAGCGTGCCGATCGTGCCGACACTGGAGCGCGTGCTGGCTCGCAATCCGAATCATCCCGGTGCCATTCACCTCTACATTCATGCCGTCGAGGCGTCGGACCGGCCCAAGCGCGCCGAGCCCTATGCCGACCGACTGCGCGGTGCGATCCCCGATGCCGGCCATCTCGTGCACATGCCGAGCCACATCTACTATCGAGTCGGTCGCTATCTCGACGCCCTGGAAGACAACAAGATCGCGGTCAAGGTCGATGAAAAATACTTGGCCGACAGCAACGCACCGATGGGCGTCTATCGGCTCGGCTATTATCCGCATAACGTGCACTTCGTGATGGCATCGGCGCAGATGGCTGGCGATGGCCCGACCGTGATCGCCGCCGCGGAGAAGCTGGGCAAGCTCATTCCCGACGAGGCTGCTCGTGGTATTGCGATGGTGCAGCCCGTCAAGGCGGCGCCTTATTTTGCGCACGCGCAGTTCAGCACGCCCGAGACCATCCTGGCGCTACCCGATCCCGGCGATGCCATCCCTTATGTCAAGGCGATGTGGCTTTACACGCGCGGGGTAGCGCTGGTGGCGCGCCGGGACTTTGCGGGCGCGGCGGCCGCCGCCAATGCGATCGAGACGCTGGAGCGCACCGCGGACCTCAAGTTGCTGAAGGATTCAAACGTCCCGGCGCAGGAGGTGCTTCGCATCGCGCGCACACTCGTCCTGGCGCGCGTCGCCCAGGCCAAAGGCGACCATCGCACCGCCATCGTCCGGTTCGAACGCGCGGCTGCGTTGCAGGACGCACTGCCCTACACCGAGCCACCATATTGGTACTATCCGATCCGGCAGTCCCTTGCCGCGGCCTTGCTGCAGGCTGGCCGTTACGCCGAGGCGGAGCGGCAGTTCCAACGCGCGCTCAGCCGAGCACCATCCAATGGCTGGTCATACTACGGACTGGCGGAACTGCATAAGTCACGCGGCGACACTACCGCGGCGCGCAAGGCAGAGGCTGACCTTGCCAAAACCTGGATCGGCGACCGCAGGCTTTTGCAGATTTCAAATCTCTAAAGCTCGCGCTCGGTGTCGTGCTCGAGGCCCAAGCAAAACCGCCAAGGTCCTCGGGCTCACGGTACCGCCTTCATTACTCGGCCGCGCTGACGAAGTGATTGAATAACGCGGCTGATTCCTGCAACGCATGAGTCCGGAAATGGCACTTTGAAACACGCCCGCCTACCCTGAGAATGTCCGGTCACCGGCAACAGACCGGAAATCGCCGTGGTCCGGCCAAACCGACGCGAACGCCCCATAGCTGACTTCATAGCATCGCGTTATATTGCCCTCATGGCCAACGTACTTTGGAAAGTCCTGGTTACGGTCAACATGTCATGCAGATAGGAGGCATGAAAATGAGCCAGCAAGGACAGTGGCAGGTCGCGGGCAGCGCACCCGAGGTATACGAGCGAGAGCTGGTGCCGGCTGTGTTTGGGGTGTGGGCTCCAATACTTGTAGAGCTCGCTCAACCCCGCTTAGGCGAGCGCGTTGTCGATATCGCGTGCGGTACTGGTATTGTGGCGCGCATCGCCGCTAAGCGTGTCGGTCCAACTGGTGCTGTGGTTGGAGTTGATCTCAATCCTGGAATGTTGAGCATCGCTAGGTCAGTCGTATCGCCGGACTCGCGGTCCGGCGGACGGCGACGGCATCGCCGCCGGCGAGGCGGTAGAGCGCTTTAATCCCAACGCGGCAGTGATGAAGGCCGAAGCGCTCTCCCGCAAGACAGGCCACGTTGGCGCTGTCGCCTTCAGCCGGACCGGTGACCCGGCGACGGGAGATTTCGGCGACGCCAAGGTCATCCGGAAATTGGGCGAGGTGCCGGACGATCTGAGCGCGCTCTGAGCGTCGGTCATCTCGCTGGTGCAATGTCGATCGGCCTCCCACTCCGACCAGCCGAGTGCTAAGTTCCATCCTGTTCCATTACTTTTTTGAGGTCAGGTCTCATGACGAAATTTGACGGAGAACCGCCGCCAATTTGGAAGTCGCGCTGGAGACCGTTTGCCAGAAGCTCCCCAACAGCGGCAATCACGAAACGCGCAAACGAGTGGCCGAAGCGCTCCTGAGCGATCTGGAATCGGTCGGCCGAAAGGCACTACGGGAGACAGCCCGCAGATCGGCCTGACCACCGCGAGGACCGCTTCGAATCGGCGAACGACAGCGCTCTCGCTGGCGTCACGTAAACTTGTGATGAATTCAGGCGAACCCGCATCCAGCAGCTGGAGTTGAATTCGTACGACGGGCCTGAGCCTGCTCGGGTACCGTTGCGGCTACAGGGCCCGGACTCCTAGGCACTCCGGGCCCTCTCGCCGTCTAGCGGAACCAAAAAATAAATGGCCGCAGCCAATCGGCGTGCGGCCCACCGGAAATATAGATTTGCTGATGCGCCGGCCCGGTGTCGTGACATACAGCACGGTGGCCGCGAGATTTGGATTTCGTGAATCTACAGGGAGCGAACTTGCTCAACTGGCAGATGAACGGCTTCGGCGCGCGCGGATCCCGTCGGGATGACCGAGCCGGGGCGGTCGACAGGCTGATGCCATGAGCATCAGAAACAGCGCGCGATGGCCCTGATACCTGGCGGCGACCCGGCTGCCTTCCGATCCCTGCATGACGGCGCGGCCTTCGGTCGTGCACGGGTACCACCGACAAGCCCGACCGCGTTTTCTCAGGCGGATTTCAAAAAGCGGGAGTTGATCCGGCATCGCTATCGTCTGTCTTTGCTACGCGGCGCAGGTTCAAGTGTTCATGAAATAGGTTTTGAAACTACAAACGCTGGGAATAGTTTTTTCCTGTCGGAGCTCGGATTTCTTGGACAATTCCAGAGAATGCGAGTGAGCGGCAACCGCTAAAGGCCGCCCCAACCTCAACTTCAAATCGCTTCGCAAACCAGAGCCTGTGCGGAAGCGCCTGGCCCGCACCGGGCCCAATTCGAGCCGCCAGAATGTCATCCGCGTCCGCCAAAATTGCGCTCTTCATCGATGGCCCCAATTTTTACGCCACCGCCAGGACGCTCGGGTTCGACATCGACTACAAGCGCCTCCTGAGCGAATTCCAGGGGCCGTGGCACGCTGCTCCGCGCCTTCTACTACACGGCCATCATCGAGGATCAGGAATTCTCCTCGATCCGGCCGCTGGTCGACTGGCTCGACTACAACGGCTACACTGTCGTCACCAAGGCGACCAAGGAATACGTCGACGCATCCGGACGCCGCAAGGTCAAGGGCGACATGCACATCGAGCTCGCGGTCGATGCCATGGAGCTCGCCGGAC
This sequence comes from Bradyrhizobium sp. TZ2, assembly GCA_043099345.1. Taxonomy (GTDB): domain Bacteria; phylum Pseudomonadota; class Alphaproteobacteria; order Rhizobiales; family Xanthobacteraceae; genus Bradyrhizobium. The sequence continues at coordinate 7,230,219 of CP170752.1, forward strand.
AAATCGACGAGATGATTCTGTTTTCGGGAGACGGTGATTTCCGCACGCTGGTCAAGGCGGTGCAGCGTCGCGGCGTCCGCGTCACCGTAGTCTCCAGCATCGCCAGCCAGCCGCTGATGATCGCCGACGAACTCCGCCGTCAGGCGGATATTTTCACCGACCTGACGGAACTGCGAGCCAAGGTGGGCCGGGACCCATCCGAACGCCCGCCACCGCGCGAGCGCGGCGAGATGCGCCCGCCGCAGTTCGTGCAGCGCGCTCCCGCCACACGACCACGCGGGGACGTCGACGAATTCAATGGCTGATGCTGCCGCAGCGCCGGAGCCGCTTGCGATCATCAGGCCGCCATCGGTCCGGCGCGCCCCTGGGACTACGCCGCGATCGAATCCGCCAAGGCGTCCGCCCGGACGACGCGATTGCGCCCTCGATGTTTGGCGGCGTAGAGAGCCTGATCGGCCATGCGCATGACCTTGGTCAGGTCCGTTTCACCGTGGCATTCGGCCAGCCCGATGCTGATCGTCACGCAAGCCGAAATCTGTCCGTTTGAGATTTCCTGGGCGGCGCAGGCCTGTCGAAGCTCCTCCGCGTATAGAGCGGCGCGTTCCCTGGATATCCCGGTGATCAGAACGGCAAATTCCTCGCCGCCATGCCTTGCGACCAACATCTGCCTTCGCTCGGCGAAGGAGCGCAACACCTCCGCGATCGCAATGAGCACCTTGTCTCCGAATTCGTGCCCGAACTGGTCGTTGATCGCCTTGAAGCGGTCGATGTCGCACATCAGCACAGTCGTGGGCAGGTTCGCCTCTTGCGCCTTGGTCAAGGCCGATTCGGCGGCTTGGTCAAAGCCCCGTCGGTTCAGCAGCCCGGTCAACTGATCGGTGCCGGAAATTCGCTGCAGCTCGGCGCGGGCCCGCGTCAATTCACGCATCACCAACGCGGACCGATAGCTCAGGCCCGCCGTCAGCAGCCCCGAAATGATCATGCTGATCATGATCGACGATTTGGTCACGAAGCCGGCGCGCACGAACGCCTCCGGATCGGATCCGAACTGCAGGAGGCATAAGGACAACGTCAAGGTGACGGTCAAGCCCACGCTCACGACAGAGCGCCCCGCGGAGTGGCGCAGCGCGTCCGAATGCGTGATGATCTCGTTGGCCATGGGTCCGCCGCTGTAGAACGACGAGCGTGAGCCTGTTCAACTTCACGGCAGGTTAAGGCACGTTCTGGTCCGGGAGACGCTGTTAACGCCGGCCTAAAGACAAAGCTCAAATTGCGACAGTCAGCCACGAGAAGCGGAGCGGCCCGGACTCCTCGCTCTCAGCCGTGCTTCAGGGCCGACTTCACCTCGCGCACCGGCCAGCTTTCGCCGGCGGCGATCACCCGCACTTTGACGCCGCCGCCCACCAGCGCATGAGAGCTCACGTCGTCGTCGACGGCGACGACCGTCAGGTCCGTCTCGGGTTTCCAGTTAAGCGTGAGATCGATATCGCCGGGAAAGATCTGCCATCGCGAACCGTCGTCGAGCTCGACGATGTGGCTCTCGGAGTGGGATCGGATCTTCATCGCAGCTCGCGATACGAGGCCGCTTGGTACACGGGTTCCGGATCGGCGAAGCCCCGCACGTCGCAAATGACCGGACTCTCGATGGCGGCACCGGACGCAGTGAACCGTATATCTCCATGCGCCGAATTCGGCTTCGGCAGGGCGGCGGCCATGGGCCAGGCGGCGCAGCAGGGGCAATTCACCAGCAGAGTGTCGGTGGCGATCACGCAGCACTCCCGAACATCAGCCCCACGGAGCGGCAACGAACGGGAATGGCAGACGTTCCGCCCAGTAGGTCCGTACTGCGCTACCCCCGACCCCTAGAACGCTCATTCGTTTTCATGATCGAGCAGCTTGTGCGTCCTCCGGTTCACGAAGTGCGTCTTTCCGCACGCGGGACAGTTCACGGCCCAAAGAGCGCGCCCAGACTCCCCATCGAACGCGACCACGTCCGCCTAGGAGGCGTTGGCCGTCCGGCGTTGTCCGGTCCGCCTCCGGCGACGCCGTCGCCGACCGAAGCGGCCGCGGTCTGGTCCGGCAACAAGGCTTGCGGGAGGGGGATCGCCGGCGACGGTTCGGGCGTGGCGATCTGGGCCGGCGGGGGCGCCGCAGGCTTTCTCTTCATCAGGTCGAGGGCGGATCGTCCGGCGTCGGTTATGCGCCAGCCCCCGTCTTGCAACTCGACCAAACCTTGGGCGAAGATTTCCAGACTGGGCACGCGGGCCGCCAGTCTCGTGGTGCGTTCCGACCACTCCTGCCCGCTCGTAGCCAGAATTGCCACATCTCGCTTGAGGTCCGCGAGAGCCGCGAAGCCGTCGGGGTAGCTCACCAGCACCTTGAGGATGGCCACCTGAAAATTCACTGCCAGCCTACGCAGCTACGCGGGCCGACCTGACCCCTGCCCCAGCCTGCCGAATCTTCCCGTGGGAGCGCAAGGCCTGCCCGAGCGAAAGTTGCGGATTGTCGAGCGGCAGTTGAAGGGCGAGTTCGCCGGTCACCCCTTCAGGTCGAACTGACCGCGCAGCCTGTCGGCGATGGCTTCGATCATGTCGGAACGATCCGTGTCATGCCGCGGCCGGTCCCTCATGATCTCGACTTTCCAGGAATCTCGTGCGGCACGACCGAGATGGCCAGGTCCGTCGGCCAATCGCTGAAGTCTTCCATCTCCAGCCTGATGGCGGACTCCAGTTCTTCGCGGGTTTTCGCCGGCTTCTTCAAGCTGATTGCTTTCGGCGCGGGAACGGGACTACCGCCTTTGGCTATCCGCGCGAGCACATGTTTTTGAACAGCGGGCGTGAGCCTTTGGCTATCCGGTACAGGCGCCGTACTCGATGGTCCAACGAGTCAAAGATGTCGTCGCGATAATGTTCCGACCTCACCCTCGGCGTTAGGCTATACCGACGAACTATAAGGCCGGACCGGCATTGCGTCGGCTGCTGCCGGACAGATGGGCTGAGCGGCCTCCATTTATTCTAGCCAGTTCGGAGTTGAAGCTCGGATAGGCTTATTTTTATAGATGGTCCCAGTGACAGGTCAGGGATGTCGAAAGATCGCAACTGCGTTTTGGTGGTCGATGATGACCTCGGGATGCTGACGGCAATAAAGCAGCTGCTCAGGGCCCACGACTACGAACCCATCCTGTTTTCGTCCGCGCAGGCTTTCAAAAGCCATACCGATTTCGAGAAGGCGGTTTGCGTCATCCTCGACATCAACCTGAACGACGGGTCAGGAATCGAGCTGAGACATGGCCTCAAAGCCACTGGCCTTTCATCTCTTACTTTGTGTCTCCTCCCTTGCTGCGAGACTTCCCCTAGCAGACAAAAAGCTAAAGCACCTCAGCGCGAACCTGGGCCACGCCGCGGTCCGTAATCCCCAAATTGCGCGCAGCGCCGAGTGAAAAGGTCGAGGACGCGGCCGCGAACCCAGGGTCCCCGGTCGGTGATACGAACTACTACAGACTTGCTGCTCGCAAGATCAGTTACACGAACTCTTGTGCCGAACGGCAGGTTGCGGTGGGCAGCGGTCAGTGAATCCCGATTGAACGATGAACCACTCGCTGTTTTTCCTGTCGTATATGAATAGTAAGAGGCTTTTCCGGAAAACACCCGGTTGGAAGATCGAGGGGCTGAGCGATCTTCCGCACGACGTGTCGGTTCTCCAGTCGGAGGTTGCTCTAGCGGATTTTGCCTAGTCTGGTCTAATGCCTCGGGAGCCGGTTCTGCGTGCGCCTTTGGAATGATGGACCATCTATCATTGAAGGTCTGTGCTACAGCAGAATTTATATATATGCCCAACCAAGCCGGGACTGTCGCAATCGCGACTATTCCAAAAAAGAAGACGCATGAACGGCCTCCCAAACAAATGGAAAAACAAATGAACAATGCAAATTCATGATGCTCTGTTCCTGCACGTGCAGAAATTCTCGTGGCGTAAAAGGTGAATAAATACCGATGCTTCTCAACTATCATGCAGTTCGATGCTTAGGCGCACCGCAGCAAGAAGCGCCTATTTCGCTCGGTATTGCTTAGTTGAGAGTTTGTTGCTCCTGATCCACGGAGACAGCCATCTCGATGCAGCGCATCGCACTCACAAGGGAAGCAAAGATTTAGATCAACCACGACAAGGCGCGACGCCTTAGATGGCCCCATCAATTAGGCATCGCTCCCAGCCTCACTGCACGCGCGATATCTGCTGTTGGGCACATCTGAGACATGCCGACGCATGGTAACGACGCCTGTGTAGACGTCTGTTTATAAGTGGATTTTGTTGCAAAAGTCTTTTCGGGGTGACGAACGAAAATTTTCAGGGACGCTGACGCGCGTTGCACGTGGCAACGTGAGGGACCACGTCGTTCCTCGGAAAAACGACCGCGGACCTGCGTAGCGGCGTGATGGCGCTTCGCAACGTTACAGCTCTCTGAAATTCACCTTTCGCGAGATTTTCGGGATCGTTCGATTTTCGACTTTTGCAACAAAAACAAGTGTAGAGCGGAATTCGGCGGTGCGCGGCCAAACCGACGCGAATGACCCCAATGCGGAACTCGGCCAAAGACCAGACGTCTTTCCAGGACGCACGACATCGTGTACTCTTTGAATAGCTGTCGTCGCAGGCGGGAAATGCCGAATCCTCGCGGGACCGAACGGACAGCAGTCGTGCCATCGGCAAGCATTGCACTCAAATAACCGACTTCCTTTTTCGCCGGTCCTTCAGCATTCGCGATCCAACGCGGGTGCGCGTGAGCGCGCCCGCCGGATTAATTGTGCAATTGTCAGGGAGGAACGTCATGATACCCACAGTGGCACTAACAATGCGCGCGACCTTCCGGCCCAGGCCGGGTGCGCTTCTTAGCTGTTGTCTCCTTTTCGCCTTATGGCCCCCAATCGGAAGCGCCGCCGCGAATGAGGTGACCGACTGGAACGTCATCATCGAGGAGACAGCCACAGCGTCTAGCGCCAAACCAGGCGTCATCCTTTCGGGCCGCAATGTCTCGCTGATGCATCTTGCGATGCATGATGCCCTCAATTCAATCAGCCGACGCCACGATTCTTATGGCGTCCATCGTTCCTCGCCGGACGCAAGTCCTCAGGCGGCAGTCATGGCTGCGGGCCATGGCGTATCGGTCCGGCTCTACCCGGACCAGGCGTCCTCGTTGGACAACGTCTACAGCAAGATGCTTCTGAGCATTCCCGATGGGCCCGGCAAGAATGAAGGGCTCGTGTTAGGCGATGAAGTTGCTGCAAAGATTGTTGCGCTCCGCGCGGATGACCACTTCGACTATGCGACCCCGCGAGGAGAGCCATTTGTGAGCGGGAACGGCCCCTATGGCTCCGGACCCGGCGCTTGGGTTCCTGCGCCGGATTCACCGCATCAGAATGCCACTTTTCCACGCGCAAGCCTGGTTACTCCTCTGGCACTGACGAGCCCTTCGCAATTTCGAAATCTCCTCCCTGGTCCTTTGCACCTTAGCTCTGGCAAATATTCGCGTGAACTCGAAGAGGTCAGGACCCTCGGGGGAAAAGCGTCGACTGTGCGAACGCCCGACCAAACCATGATCGCAATGCTCTGGGGTGAACTTTCATTATTCAGGACCTTCAACGAAATCGCTCGCAATCTTATCTCTGCGAGAAACGACGATCTGTGGGAAAGCAATCGCACCTTGGCACTATTGAATGTCGCCATGGCCGACAGCTACGTCGCGGTCTTCGAAGCAAAGTACCACTATCAGTTCTGGCGCCCGACCATGGCGATACGCTGGGCTGACGGCAACGAGAAGACCACCTCTGACGCCTGGCTGCCGCTACGGCCCACGCCGCCCTTCCCGGAATATCCATCGGGCCACGCCGCTGCCTGCGGGAGCGCTCAGATCATACTAGAGAGTGCATTCGGCCTCAGCACGCCATTTGCCGCGACCGGCACCACCTTGTTTCCCGCTGGATACCGTCGCAATTTCAGCAACTTTGACGAAGCATCTCGGGAATGCGTTGAAGGTCGAATGCTTGTTGGGGCCCACTTTCGTTTCTCAGATGAAGATGCTCTGTATCTTGGCCAGCACATAAGCCGCTACCTGCTCCGTAACACCCTCGCAGCACGCTGAGACACGCCGATGCTTGTTGGGAGGCCTTGCTCCTTCGTATGAAGTGAAGGCGATTTCCAAGCAAGGTCTGCTAAATTCCGAATCCCGCGACGGGGGGCCCCGCCGCGTCAGTCCATTTGCCTGTTGCGCCCGGCGTCACGTTCGAGCCGACGGCTTGATTGAACCCGGTTCAGATAGCCGTAGATATAGAGCTTCAACAGCGCCGAGGGATGATACGAAGGCCGACCGGTCCTCTCGGGATCGACCCCACTGAACCCTAGCTCGCCAAGGTCGAGGTGATCGACAAAGACGTCGATCACCCAGAACCGGATTATCCTCGCCAATTCAGTCTTCCAAGCATTCGGGAAACAGCGTGCTTGGCCCGCGATCCAGCCCCCTCAACGAAGCGCTTCATCCGATCCCCCGCAAATCGCGTCGGAATCATACTCGAGAATCACTTCAATCCGCGCGTTTTCACACAGCCAGGGTCATTCGCGTCGGTTTTGGCATGTCCGCGTCATGTCCGGTTAGGGGGTAATGTCGGAAACTGGTCCAAGAGCCCGCGAAGAGTTTCGGGAACGAGTGGCAACGTTCCGGCATTATGTCGGCGTCTGGAGGATACCGGACAGATGCTAAGATGGCCTCAGCGCGTTCTCCCGAGGGAGCTGGGGCCGTTTTTTGCAGCTGTCAATATCAAAAACCCAACCAGAATTGGGTTCCACGCGTGTCGATAGTGTTGCAAAAGTCGAAATTCGAACGACGTCCAAAATCTCGCAAAAGTTGATTTTTAGCCGACTCCGCCACGAAGCTCCGTGGTCGTTTTTGTATGAAACGATGTGGTCCCTCATATCGCCGCGCGCGAAACGCATCGGCGGCTCTAAAAATTTTTGTTCGTCACCCCAAAAAGACTTTTTCAACACAATCGATCCGACTCGGACATTGAGGTCTGGCGCTGCCTTCCCTTATGGAGGCGTTTTCGCGGGCACTCGTTCGAGCAGTCCCGCCACAGCATCGGCCACCTCGCACCGACCCCCGGGCTGGTCGACGAGTTCTTCAATGACGCAACCGGCACTGCCGACCGAGAATTTTCAGATGCGCTGCCTAGCGTTATAGGCCACCTCGTGCGTCCCAGTACGTAGGCGTCCCGTAATACTCGTGGGTGCGCGTTTCCCAGTCTCGATCCTGCCACGAGTCATCGCTGAACTCAGGCGCATCCTTCAGCTGTTGCTCGGTGATACTGGTTCGAAAACCACCCAGCGACGTATCATATGTCAGAGCGGCCCAGGGGATGGGATAATGGCTGTGGCCCAACCCAACAAATCCGCCAAAGCTCATGACGGCATAAGCCACGCGACCTGACACCTTGTCGATAATGAGGTGATCAACCTCACCGATATTCTTTCCATCTGCCCCATAAACCTCGGTTCCATGAATGTCTTCGCTTGAGATGCATTGATGATCCGGATGTGCTGTCGCGCGGGCCATGGCTTCCTCCCTCATAAGTGGGTTTCGTCGACTTAACTCGGCCGCTACGGGGTCGTCGTTCCTGGTGGCGGAGACGACCCCAGCGCTCTCTTTACGTAGATGAAGCGCTGGGGCAGTCTGGTGGCAACAGGCAATGTCATGGTAGCCACCAGACAAACACAAAATGGAATGCGCCCAGACTAGTTCCTACGACTTGCCGATTTTCCCCGGCTCCGCCGCCGCGCGAACGATATGCAAGCCGGCGCAGCTCGAGCGGCGGGCTCGTGGCAAAGCGGGTAACTTCATTTCCGAGATTACCGCCTAACCGGACATGACGCGGACATGCCAAGTGACGATTGGACCCAACTCGGACATCCGAAGTCGCGATTGCAATCGCTCAGCGTCCCCCTGGTTGTTCGGTCCGCTCTCGAGCGATGAAGGCACGGCGAGCACCGGTTTGGAATCGCCGGGATCGCTACGGGGCCAGAGGGCGATCGGACACTGAACCTTTAGACAAGGCGGACCTGATGCCGGCATGAACTTGGCCGGCATTCGGTTTACCCAAGGCCTTGTAGTGACAGAGATACTCCTGCGCCATCCGCCCAGTCGTAAACCTTTTCTCGAAATTCCTGCGCACCTGCCGTCGATCGAGTTCGGAAAGTCTTCCGATTGCTTCCACTGCTTCCGCTTCCCCCGGCACGACGAAGCCAGTTATGCCGTGGTCGATGACCTCCGGCACTGAGCCGGACTTGAAGGCAATGACAGGCGTGCCGCAGGCCATGGCCTCGATCATGACGAGACCGAACGGTTCTGGCCAATCGATAGGAAACAGCAGCGCAGCGGCGCCCGCCAGAAACTGCCGTTTCGTTTCATCATTGACCTCCCCGGTGAGCTGGACTTGCTCCCCGTCGATCTGCGGCTCGAGCTTTTCCTTGAAATAGTTCCGTTCGCCCCGCGGTACCTTGGCCGCGATACGAAGCGGCATCTTGGCGGCGCGCGCGATCCGGATGGCGGCTTCCGGCCCTTTCTCCGCCGTCAACCGGCCCAGGAAGGCAAGGTAGGAGCCGGGCTCATAGGAGGGGCGGAACAGGTCGGCCGGCAAGCCGTGGTAAATGGTGCCGATCCAGTTGGCCTCACTCAAGGGGGCGCGCTGATTATCCGATATCGAAACGAACGGCGCGTCGGGAAAGCGGCGGACCACGTCTGGAAAGCCCGGCAAGTCCATGCGCGCATGGCAGGTGGTGAGAAACGGGATGCCGAGCCTGCTCAGGAGCGGCAGGTGCAGCCAATCGATATGCATGTGGATGACATCGAAGTCGGTCGCGTGCCGGGCAACCGCTTCCAACAGCGCTGCCTGGGCAACCATCGGGTCCGTCCGTGGGCGGCCGAGGCGGAGAGCCCGAGGCCACACTGCATGGAGCTGGGCGGAGGTCTTCGAATCCCCGCTGGCGAACAGCGTCACCTCATGGCCCAAGCTTACCAGTTCATCGACCAGCCACGCCACCACACGCTCGGTGCCGCCGTAAAGCTTGGGAGGAACACTTTCGACCAGAGGCGCTACCTGGGCAATTCGCATCGGCTTTCCACCATCGAGGTATCCGGGGCTCTCGAACCCAACCCGGTCAGACCACCGGCCGTTCGTATTTGGACAGCAGGTCGAGCCAATCCTCTAATAGCCGGCTCATCAGAAAGTTCTGCCGCACGCTTTCTTTCGCCCGCGAGCCGACCTGCTCGCGGAGCCGGGGGTTCTTCAAGAGCTGGACCATTCTTGCGGCCGCCCGATCGGGGGTACTTACAAGAAACCCGTTCCATCCGTCCTTGATCTGGTGCCGGATGCCTCCCACGTCGCCGCCGATGACGGCGGCGCCTTTCCACATTGCCTCGGTCACCGTGAGACCAAAACCTTCACGGGTCGACTTCTGCAGGACGACCGCGGCCGACCGCTGCAGCGCGTTCACCAAGGTCGGATCGTCGACCGCAAGAACGATGATGCTTTCATCGGCAACGCTCTCGATGGTCTCGAGGATTTTGCCACCCTCCGGATCGTCGGTGGCATTGTTGCCGACAAGCACGAGCGTACAGTCGACCTGCTCTCTCGCTTTTCGGAAGGCCTCAATCACGCCCATCGGGTCCTTCCATCGATCGAGATCTGGAAATCTGTGTCACCAATGGACGATCTGTCGGAATTTTGTAGTTGCCCAGGAATTCCGTTATCTCCCGGTCGGACAGCTCCCGGTTCTTCGCGGAAAACGGATCGATCGCCGGGGTAACGAACTGCTGGTCGACCTGAAGATCCTGGCCGTATTCAGATAGCGAGAAGATAGCCGCGTTATATTGCTCGATGAATTGGCGCAAATAGGTCCATACCGGCGCGTAGGGCGACGAAAGATCGACGTGACATTGCCAGAACCACGGCATTTCCCGATCGGTGAAATGAGTGATTAACGGTAGAGGCTGCGGATCATGCACGATGATCGCGTCGCAATCGTCAAGATGAAGCCGCGTGGCATTTTCGAATACAACCTGTTCGTAGATCGTCTTTTCAGCGTCCGGAAAATCCAGGCTCTCGCCTTGCAACGTATTGTGAAGTTTCTTGGTGCAGCCGAAGTAACCCGGCGTTCCCTGAATCAAGTGCCAGTCGGTGTCGATGCCTGTTGCATTCATCATCAGAGTTAGCGGCGTCAGCAACTCGGTGACGCCACCGCCATAGAACGTCGAACTAATGTGGGCGACGCGCATCGTGCGCACTCGATCGACCTTCGCGGCGATCCGCTCGATCGTCGCCGCGCCGATTAACGGCTCGTACTGTTCAAGCGAATGAAGACCGAGGGTCGATCGTTGTATGGCGGAGCTCAGCATGGACATCGAAGGTCGCCCTTACAGTTCTCGCGTGCGGGAACGCCGCCTCGTCGGGGTTTATAAATTCCGCAAACTTGCAACGGCCACAGCAAAGCTGATCAGCGCTCCTCCCAGACGCTTCTTCCACTTTTTCCCATTGGCAATAAGTCCGAAAGCGCCAAGAAGTTGCTCCGGCTGGAGATCGGTCGAGAATTTGAACTAGATGAACGTTTGTTCATCGTGCGTATTGACGAGCAATGGAGCCGCTCGAAGCGTATTGATCCGGATCGCCTGATACCTTGGCGCTCTCAGCTACTGCGGCGACTGAGCCGCGACCCGACCAAATCGAGATCCGCCGTGGGATGCTTGCCGCTCGGCGAAGTAATGCGCATGCTCAAATGCGTGGGTGCGACTTGATCGAAGCCGTTGCGACGGCGATCCCGAATTAGACGGCGCGAGAACGAGCGGGCCGAGGAGAGGATTTACCCGCGGCCGCTCGACGGGCAAGTCCTTTAATTAAATTCTGCGGCCTACCCTGAACGTTTGTCTTCAATCGATCCCGGTCGCGCGAGCGCCGCCCCGACAAGGTTCCAACTTGCCGCATCTGTTAGAGCCTCGGATGCTCCGGGAAAAACAGGAAACTTCCGAGGACAACGTGAGTTGCCGTCAGTGATCACACTTGTTGGAGTTGGAGGATGGTCGATGAAGTTCTTCGAAAGGCGGTCGACACGGCTTGGACCGTCTATCTGGCGACGCATCGCGACGTCGACTCTGCTGACGGTCGACGATGCCTACTGGAGCGCCATTTGCAAGGGATGTTGGAGGCCAGCCAAAGCGAGACTGAAGAACTCACGTGTTCTGGACTCGCCTATCTTGACCGGCTTCCCAGGGACGAATGATGAAGCGGATAGAGTTACTGCTCGGACAGATAACAGCAGGTAGCGCGAGACCGGATTGGACGTTGCTCGCCCTTTCGTCGCTGGTTTCAGCGACGCTGGTCTTGGCGATGCAATCCATTAGTAGGTGAGCCTTCGCTCGCGAGTTGCCGTGTACGAATTAGACAGCTTACCGGTTTCATCGTGAAGAACGAGGAATAGGCCGAAGCGGTCACCAACTCGCGATTGGACATAAGAAAGTGCGCCCGCGTTTCGAAGAGCTCTTCTCAGCGCACCGGATGGCGCGAGCGTATGAGAGCAATTGCCGGCCGCTCGTGCAAGCGTGTGAGTGAGGATCGCCCCCTGCGGGGAAAACCGGCCCCCGGGGCAGACCGTTTGAATGCATTGGCCAGTTACCTGCGCCCGAGCAGAACACCGACCAAGAACGCTATAGTGACTGCGTGTAGGGGCGCTTCTTGAGCCCAACGCGCCAAGCGGTCGAGAGGCGCACCTGGGTGCCGGCCTGCTTCGATGGCGTCGGCGACGGACTGAGTGGTTTCCTTGACCGTCTGGGTAGCCGCCTGAACGGCCTCCTTGGCCTGGTCGAGCTTGTTTGGGCCATCGATATCTTCGCCGATCATCTGAGTTCTCCACGGCAATGCGGAAGATCGACGCCTAGAACGGAGAATCGTTCCCAGACACCTGTTCGCGCTGCACTGCATGGCGAAATATTTGAGAAGATTTGAAAAGGCCGTCGATATCTGCACATTGGCGCTAAGCAACGGCGTCTTCGATGTGAAGGCGGCATCTTGGAACGGGCTCGACTTTGGTATCTCGTCAGCTTGCAGCGGCCGTTTCCGAATCGGCGAAGGGGCGATCGGCGGTGTTTTTAATGGAGCAGCTTTGTCGTCGTGGTCGGCGCGTTGGGCGGCAATGTTGATGCCGTCGTCCGGCAACGGGCGCTGCAGCGCCTTGGCTTCGTCCCACTGGCGTACATCACAGTCGGCTCCAGCGATAAGTCAGCGGTAGCCTGCCGCTTTCAGCAATCCCAGCATCTAGTTGCCGAAGAAGCCGAAGCCACCGCTTCGTCGGGGCTCATCGCCACCAAATGCCATGATGGGCGCTTCCTGATGTTCACCTTGCTCTATCTGTTGCCGGCGTTTAGCTCTTTCTGCCTGCCGCTTTGCTTTGAGTTCTGCATTCCCTCTTATGCCGAGTTGTGCTGGGGTTTGACGGCGGGTTTTTTCGCGCCCGCTTCCTTGGCCGGCTTCCTGGCGGCGATCGGTAGCAGCATCTCCTTCTGTCCGATGGCCCTTTTTGGCTTCTTGGGACCTGGCCTTGACGCCTGATCCTGGCCAACGCTCCGGCGCAGCGCCTCCATCAGATCGACGACGTTGCCGGCGGCGGGATGCTCCTTCGGGTGATCGGCTTGCCGGCACGCTTCTGGTTGATGAGCTCGACAAGCGCGTTTTCGTAGTGGTCCTCGACTCGTTCGACTCGAACCGCCCCGACTTGTTGATGATGTGTTTGGCGAGATCGAGCTCGCCTCCCCGCTTACCTGTCTGATCGGCTCTCATCGGCGCTGCGCGTGCTCCCGCTTGGATGGTCTTGAAGGAAAAAGGTCCCCGGAAAAGACCGCTGACGCCAGCTCGACGAAAACCTCTTGCAACGCACGGCCGGGCCATTTGAGTCAAAATCGGCAAGTCTCGGACTGAGGACAACAATTCAGGTTCGCCCTCGAAAGCAGACCTAACTGTGTCGCTTACGTCCTTGAGACTCGGCCATGATTCAACAGCCCAGCTGAGGGCCGAATCATGCGCTACGAATTAGCCGACGAGGAATGGACTGCCATCCGGCCAATGCTGCCAAACAAGCCGCGCGGGTGGCATCGTTATCGGTCAGATGTTATCTGCTGATCAAGTAACCACCGACGAGCATGAGGCAAATTCCCACGCCCTTTTGTAGCATCTCCATGCGGCCTAGCGATTCCTTGCCCACGCAAGGAAAAAGCAGTGTCAACACGATACCGAACGCAAAGACGAAAAGTGGCTGGAACGAATTCACGAGAAGAACCAATGCGACTGGCGCCAGGAGCGTCGCGTAAAGCGTGACGGCTTCGCTGACGGTGAACAATGTCTTGCTCAACGCGATGAGGCCAACAGCGCCGACTTTCGATTGCTTGAAGAGGTCGAGGAAATCTCTGCGGTAACTTGGAACGCAGACTAGGAAAGTCAAACCGCTAATCGTTTGCCCGACGAATCCCCAAGAAAGCGAAACCCAAAAACCCTTGTCCACGGCGATCAGCTTGAAAATGACGCCATTTACCGCACTCAAGAAGGAAGCCCCCAGCATCAGTGCCACAACGTTTCGCTTGAACCGCATTCCCCGCCGACCAAACTCAAACGACAATGCAAGCGCACCTACAATAATAACGAACGAACCCAATCCCTGAGCAAACGTGATCGTTTCACTCAGGATGAAATAACCGAGGAAGTAAGCAAAGATGGGCACAGTCTGATAAAACGGTGTGACGAAAGATGCCTCATCGATGTCGAGTGCGTAGAGATAGCAAAGAGCGGCGAAGACGCTCGACATCCCGGTCGCGACAAGCGCACTTCCTTGAAAGAAGCTGACGTCGTACGCCTCCGGTTGAATGAACAATACGATCGGGATCGCCACGCAGCTGAAGAGCGAAGAGAGTATGATAATGGATCCGATGCTTTTCTGCTTGAGGTATCTCGACAGCAAAAACTTGTCGTTGTGATTGGCGCAAGCAAGTAGGAATGGCGCCCACAGCGCGACGAAAAACCAGCTCATAATCGACACTCCGCCAGGAATTGTCTTCAGTTCCGCCGAAGCGGAGACTGTGGCCTATCCCGATTACCGCCCCTCACGTGCGTTCCATCGCGTCAGAACCGAACCCCAAGGAAATTCTGCGCGTCCACAATCCTATTCTTCTCCGGCCCCTCAAGCCTAGCACTTGCGGCCTTGCCCGACGATGAGGTGTGGCATTCAACGTCCGCGAACTCGGGCCGGATAGCGCCTTTGCAAACCGATCGCTTCCGACGCGCCAGATCCGCACGAGGACGAATGTAACGCGTGCCTACACCTCATAGATTGCGCCATCCGGGGAACTTAAGCGGAGCAATTGAATTGTTCGGTTGCCGCAAGAGTCGGTTCTCGGGGCGGCCTGTCATGCCGATGACACAGACGCCGAATCCGATACGTTCTGCCGATCTCGCAGCCCGCCCGCTGCGGGGACAGACGCTTGGCATCGAACGACGACCGCCTTGGTCAAGGTTTCGCGGTGTCAGGACCACTCCCTCATGCAACACCACAGACATCAGGTCTTTCTTTGATCGATGTGCATCAACAGGATCTCACGAGCAGCACGGTCACCCGCAACGACTGCTCGAATACCGACTCGCGCTTGTGCGAAACCTGGCCCGAATCCGGCCCTGCGATGTGGTGCTGGACCTCGGTTGCGGCAACGGGCATCACCTTCTCGCCCTTGCCCCTGAAGTAGCTCGTGGCATCGGGATCGATGTCTCGCCGGGCATGATCGCATTGGCGCGCGCTCGTCTTCGGAACTCAGCTTGGAAAGCCAATCTTACATTTGAGGTGGGCAGCGCCGAGGAGCTGAACGCAATCGCGGAACAGTCGATCGATCTGGCGATTTGTATCGGCGCCTTCGAGCACATGCTGGACAAGCGAGCGATGTTGGCCAGCGTCTATAGGGGGCTGAAGAGTGGTGGCCGTTTTTTCTGCCTAACACCGAATGCCGATTACGTTTGGTATCGGACGATAGCGCCTGTGTTGGGGTATGGCACCAAGCATCTTTCCACTGACCGAATACTGACTCAGGAAGAGTTTTCCGTGCTGCTGGATCAAGCTGGGTTTCGCCGCATTCGCTCTGTTCCCTGGACGTTCATTCCCAAGGGAGACGTGCCCGCCCTCGTTGCGCTACTGCTCACGATACTTGATGTCATCGGGCGGCACGCTCGATTGGATTCTTTTCGCGGCGGCCTCTCACTATGCCGCCTGGAAGGAGGCGAAACCTACCTAGCAGCGAAAGGAATGGCCGTCATGAAGTGACATATTGTTGGGCTTGCGGCTCGCGCAAATCCGTCTGACTTGGCGCAACCATCTCTGGATCCGCACCGTGCGCACGTTTCCATGCAATGAACTGCACCTCGCGTTCGCCGTGCCGGGTGATCTCGCCACGCCGACCGGAGGTTATCGCTATGATCGACGCATCATCCAAGAGCTTCGCCGGCTCGGTTGGCACGTCGATGTCGCCAACATAGGCGATAGCTTTCCATTCCCGAGCATCGCGCAGCGCGCGACCGCGCTGGCGATACTGTCCGCGGTGCCGGCCGGCTGTCCGATGGTCCTCGATGGGCTCGCGTTCGGGGCCCTGCCCGAAGCCGGCGCACTCCGATCCCGCACACCGCTCATCGCGCTGGTGCACCAACCGCTTGCTCTGCACGCCGGTCTGGACAGGACGCAGGTAGACGTATTCCGCGAAAGCGAGCGCGCTGCGCTCGCTGCTGCCGCGCACGTCGTGGTCACGAGTGAGGCAACCGCCCGGATCGTGATCGCTGATTACGACGTCCCGGCTCGGCGAGTCAGCGTGGTCCGACCGGGTAATGATCCTGTTCCGTCAGCGCCTGGCAGCAACGATGGCGTCGTTCGACTTCTCTCGATTGGTTCGGTGGTGCCGGGCAAAGGATACGATCTGCTGATCGCTGCTCTGGTCGCGCTTGCCGACATGCCCTGGCGGCTGACGATCGCAGGTGACCGGACCCGCAACCCGGCCGCCGCCGCGCAGCTTGACGCCGAAATCGAGGCCTACGGCCTCAGCGACAGGGTCGCAGTGCTCGGCGCCGTGCCGGCTGAGCGCATCATCGAACTCTATTTGGCATCCGACATATTTGTTCTCGCGTCGCGTTTCGAAGGATATGGGATGGCGCTCGCCGAAGCGATGGGGCACGGGCTTCCGGTCGTGTCTACCACGGCAGGCGCAATTCCCGATACAGTGCCGGCGGAGGCCGGTCTGCTGGTGCCTCCGGACGATACGATCGCATTGGCGCAGGCACTGCGCCGTCTGATCGGCGATCCGTCCGAACGGCGGCGGCTTGCCACGAATGCTCGCGCGGCAGCGGCTCAGCTCCCCACTTGGCAAGATTCCGCCCGACTGTTTGCCAGCGCAATCGAGACCATCGGTTAACGAGTGGGGACACGAAGGTCCAGCTCCCAGGTCGGCTTCGGGCCATTAATTTTGTTATGTCCCCACCATGTCCGGTTGGGCTTAATCTTGGAAATGCCGATTGTCCGGTTTTGCCGGTTGAAGGCATCGGTTTGGACGTGATTCAAGCGCCCAAAGCGGACTTCAAATCGTGTGGTAGCCGCGAGCTGTGACCGCTCACCTGTTCACCGAGGCGGAGGATGGTGATCCACCCGATGTCTCTGGGATTCGCGCAAACCTATCCTCGCGTCGTCGTGCAAGGTCCGCGGATGGGCAACCTCCAGGGAAAGCAAGGGAAAGAAGGAGAGAAACGATCCCGGCGAATGCGCTCAGGGACAAGGGCTGAAGTTTCTGGCGCGGCGCGGGCCGGGCACGCAGTCAAAGACGATCAAACGACTGTCCATCTCACTTTGCTCGGAAGCGTTTGTCCTGCTCTTTCGCACGTCTTCTGCTGCCGCCGCGGCCGTTTGCGCCGAGTCATTCAATTCGGACTCAAAGGAACTTCCACGATGCGCGCCGATTAGTATTCAGGAACAAATGGAGTGATCAGTGCACGCGCGAGATCGCCCAGCGCCGAGTACGGAACGTTCGACAGATGTCGGTGCGTTCAAGCTCGCGTCTCTTACCCAAAGGGAGCAGTTCTATTCAAATGTCCTGAGGGATATCCTCGAATCGGACCTTCCGTTCATGATCGGAGGCGGGTACGCCGTAAATCTTTATACCCACGCGCGGTGCCCGACAAAGGACCTAGACATTTTTACGACTGCCGCGGAATTCCCCCGCCTGCTCTCTCACCTACAGCGGAACAATCGGGTATCGGCGGATGAAAGTTGGTTGGGAAAAGTTCACCGCGGCCGCGATTTCGTTGACGTCATCTTTGGTTCCAGCAATGGCGCCGTGCCGGTTCAGGAAGAGTGGTTTCAGTATGCAGTACAGGCTCAAGTGCTCGGGCATTGCGTGCCTGTGATCAACCCCACCGAGCTGATCTGGTCCAAGGCGTTCATCCAGAAGCGGAACCGTCATGATGGTGTCGATATCGTCCATCTCATTCTTAAGCAGCGAGAGGCAATCGATTGGCAGCGCCTGATCATGTACATGAACCCACATTGGGAGATACTGCTTTGTCATCTGCTCACGTTTCGTTGGATCTATCCGAGCGAGCGAGATGCCATTCCGGATTGGCTGCTTGACGATCTTCTTGAGCGATTGGGTCGGCAACGGGAAGGTCCGCCACCGGCGACGAAACTCTGCCGCGGTCCGTTGCTTTCCGGCTCCGATTACCGAAGTGCGACCGAGAAATGGGGCTTCCTGAACGTCGAAGACGGGTGCGGCAATGAACGATGATGCAAGTTCATTCACATTTGCAAGCATCGGTGATCTTCATGTGAAGGATGGGCAGTCGGGCTCGCTTCGTGAATTGTTTCAAGCAATCTCGAAGAGTGCCGGCGCCCTGGTCCTTTGCGGCGACCTCACTGATACCGGGACTCCGGCACAGGCGGAAGTCCTCGCTAAAGAGCTGCGTGTCTGCTCTATCCCAGTAGTCGGTGTCCTTGGGAATCACGATTACGAGTCGGGACATGCCGACCAGGTGAAACGAATCCTTTGTGACGCGGGCGTACACCTGCTCGATGGCCAGGCAGCCGAAGTTGATGGCGTGGCATTTATTGGAGTGAAGGGCTTTGCCGGCGGATTTGGTCCACGAATGCTGAGCTCTTTCGGCGAGCCGGCGATCAAGACGTTTGTTGCCGAAGCGATGAATGAAGCGATGCGACTGGAGAACATCATGCGCACGGTGAACAGCCGGCGCGCCGTCGTGGTCCTTCACTACGCCCCGATTGTCGACACGGTAGAGGGTGAACCTCTCGAAATTTATCCCTTCCTCGGGTGCTCGCGCCTTGCAGAGACCATTGACCGCTTCAAAGTATGCGCCGTCGTGCATGGTCATGCGCATCGCGGGAAGTATGAGGGCCGCACGCCCGCCGGAGCGCGGGTGTACAACGTCGCCATGGGCGTGCAGAAACCTTCGGGGTTGCCCTATGCGCTCATTTCCGTCTGACGGTGGGAATTCACCTGAAAGCCCCTTGCATCGAGCGCGTCGTCTCTGGGCAGTCACCCAAATTCACGCGTACTTTTTGGCAGCGCGAGCCTTCGCTTACGGCCGCGCTGTTCTGACAGAAGCCTATCGGAAATGTGAGGGAGGTGGTCGTCCGGCGGCGCCGGATATTCTGAAAAGGCAGCTCCACTATGCCGCCAAAGTTCGGACAACATTTTGGATGCTGCACAGAGCGCGACTGATCCGCGTCAGCCGAACAGTACTACCGCATCATGTATTTCGGGGCGGAATCTTGGATCTGCGGGATCCCCATATGTTCGACGCTAGGCTACATCCTGGATTCCAGCCGCGGCTCATATTCCCGGCGGCCGTTTGGTGCTTCCTTGGATTTCTTGCCCTATCGCAATAGCATTTCCTTCTGCCCGGCCGTCGAGCATGGGTTCCTAGTTGGGATGATGTTCGTTGCGAACGCACAGGAGAATTGCAGTCGACGCCGTCACGGGTTCGTTGCCCTGGATCAATCCGGCCGCGGGTATCACTGCACCCACGACATGACGAAGCCGATCACCGCATTACAAAACCCTGCCTACCTTCCAGAGCAAGGTGACCGCGAACAAAGAGAAGCGCCGCCAGATCAGTGTACTTGTAGCAAAGGGGTTATGGCTTCTCATTCGCCGGCAAGCGGTGCAGACTACGGCTTATAACACGTCAAGCCGCCGGGAACTCCAGTCCGAGATTTAAGAAAATGGCTATTAATGCGAGTGCCGATATTGCCTCGGCGCTATGGTATCGCGGACCCGGACAGGTCGAGATTCGCCGAGAAGAGATGGCTCCGCCCGGCGCAGGCGAAGTACGCGTGAAAACCATCTATAGCGCAATCAGTCGGGGCACTGAATCACTCGTGTTTGGCGGGCGCGTACCCGTCAGCGAATTCGAGAGGATGCGCGCGCCGTTCATGGCGGGCGATTTTTCCTTTCCCGTCAAGTACGGCTACGCCGCCGTCGGACGGGTTGAGAGCGAAGGCGCCTTGCAGAGCAAGAACGTCTTCGCGCTCTTCCCACACCAGACCGCTTTCAATGTCCCTGCGAGCGCAGCGGTCGCGCTTCCGGAGGACGTGCCACCACGACGCGCGGTGCTGGCGGCCAGCATGGAAACCGCGCTCAACGGCATGTGGGACGCTGCACCGGCCCCAGCCGACCGCATCGCTGTCATAGGAGCTGGCGTGGTCGGTTCTCTCGTCGCGTATCTGTGCGGGCGGATTCCTGGTACGGACGTGACGCTTGTTGATATCAATCCAGGCCGGGCGGAATTAGCAGGAACACTCGGGGTTAGTTTCGCTGAACCCGGGAAAGCAAGGGGTGACTGCGATCTTATCGTTCACGCCAGCGGTTCGCCCGATGGACTACGAACGGCGCTCGAACTGGGCGGAGACGAGGCTACTGTCCTCGAGATGAGTTGGTATGGTGACGCGGCAGTGACAGCAATGCTTGGCGGCTCCTTCCATAGTCGCCGGCTTCGGCTGGTATCGAGCCAAGTCGGGCGCGTTGCCCTATCGCACCGTCCGCGCTGGACGTGCGTCCGTCGTCTCGCCGCCGCCGTCGCACTGCTCAACGATCAACGGCTCGACGCATTGCTGGCACCGGCGGTTGCGTTTGGCGATTTGCCGGATCAACTGCCGGGAATTCTCGACGCCAAGACCGGCATACTCTGCCAACCCGTCGTTTATTCGTAAGGAGCTCCTTTGTTTACCGTCGAAGTTCGCGACCACATCATGATCGCTCATTCTTTCCGGGGCGCGGTTTTCGGACCCGCGCAGACGTTGCACGGAGCGACCTTCGTTGTCGATGCAGCTTTCATCGCGGACACCCTCGATAACAATGGAATTGTTATCGACATCGGCCGCGCACACAACGCGCTTAAGGCGGTGCTGGTGCCACTCAACTACCGCAATCTCGACGACGTGCCCGAGTTCAAGGGCAGCAACACTACTACGGAATTTCTGTCCAAGTATGTTTTCGACGGGCTGGCGAAGCCGGCCCGAGCTGGCGAACTCGGCCGCCCCGGCCGGGAACTCAAGGCCCTGCGCATCACCCTGTCAGAATCACACGTCGCCCGTGCGCAGTACGAGGCGCCCTTGTGGTGAACACGTCGTCTTCCGTGCCGGGCAGCCTCCGTGTGTGAAATCGAACCGCTATCTCGCCCCGAAATCGACAACTGGCTAGTCAGACGAAAGGCCGCAGTCAGCAAAAGGTTTCAGCGGTGCGCGTATGTCACGTCGAGTTCTTTGCCACACCGAGTGCCACGCGCTGAGCCGACAGGTCGCAATCAAACAGTACATCATCCTCGATCATGTGCACGCGCACGGGCATACGGTGGGCCTGATCGGCCCGCTCGAGCGGCGGCAACTCGATGCCAGGGCCCCCGGCGCCCAACATGACGGGCGAGACGGTAATATGTAGGCGATCGAGACATCGGGCTGCAATAAAGCGCGAAACGGTGTCGGCGCCGCCCTCGATCAACATGCGGCGCATCCCTGCCCGCGTCAGCGAGGCTACGATGGCGGACGGAGCTATATTTCCATCTTGGGCCGGCAGGGTCACAACTTCAACCCCGGAAGGCGGCCTACAACGTGTGCCCTCTGCCGTGATTAGCAGGCGGCGAACACCATCATCAGCGAACAATCTCGCATTGGCCCCGAGGCGACCTCTTGGATCGATCACGGCACGGGCCGGCTGAGGGCCAGCTACTTGTCTGACCGTCAATTGCGGGTCGTCAGCGACGGCAGTGCGAACGCCAACCACGACAACGTCGACGAGCGCACGCAGCCGATGGAGGTGCTCAATGCCAGCCGGACAATTGATATACTTTGAATGGCCGGTAGCCGTCGCGACGCGTCCATCGAGCGATTGGCCGACCTGCCCCACAATAACGAGATCGTCGACTCCCCCGTTGCGCAACGGACCAAACAGATCCGCCCAGGCTTGAGGAAGGGGCTGCTGTCCTCCACGAAAACGCTGGACAAAGCTCTCCCATGCGTCGGTAGACGCGAATTCACGGGTGGATAATTTGCCACGCAGCACAGCAGAGATCAAAATTCGGGACTTGTGAATGATCAATGCTACTATCGACCACTCGGCCGCAAAAATCCATCTGATTTCTAACGGAATTATTCAGGACTCTCGGTGTTCTACGAACGCCCGGTAAAAAGGAGGTCACCTGCGAATGGGCGCCGCGCATTCGTCTGCAAATTCAGGCCTGCTTGGCAACAAGGAATGCATCAGTGTCAGCCGCGCCGTGAGCGAGCTGCGGGCGCAAAGACCGATTCGTATTAGCGCATCTGGAAAATCCTTGCTCGCTTTGCCCATCGATGGGCTTGACGAACAACGCCTGGGTGATTTTGTGGTTCTGTGCAGTCCGAACGCGCCGAAACTCGTCGTAACGCAACAGCGAGCGCGCTCGATCGGCATCAAGGCATCGACAGCAATGGCGTTACCGCTTTCCCGGGTGGTCGACGTGAGCACTATCTTCGACCTCGCTGCCAATGCTGAAAACGAGGTGCATTTTGCAGGAACGGCGGAGGCTGCGAGTCGTGCTGCCGCGGCGGCAATCCGGCTCGCCAAGTTGAGCCGCAGCCTGCCGGCGGTTCTCGCAGCGGACGTGATGCCGAACCGCGATGACGACTTGATGCACTTGATCGTTACGGTCGAGGCGGACGCGGTCAATCGGTTTGCCGCGGACGCGGCGAATGCATTTGCCCTCGCGAGCGAAGCAACGATGCCACTGGCGTCGGGCACAGCGGCGCGCTTTGTCGTGTTTCGGGACGCTCTTGGCGTGGATCAAGTCGCCATCATTGTCGGAAAGCCAGATTTTACCCAACCGGTCCCGGTTCGGCTTCATTCGGCATGCCTGACCGGAGACGTGTTCGGCTCGCGGCGATGCGACTGTGGTGACCAGCTTCGGCTCGCCCTCGCCCGCCTAGAAGGCCTCGGCGGCGTCATTCTATATGGCGCAGGAAGGCCGCGGTATCGGCCTTGCGAACAAGATGAGAGCCTATCGACTGCAGGACGGCGGGCTTGATACCCGTGATGCCAACACGACGCTCGGCTTCGAAGACGATGAGCGCGACTACGGTGTTGCTGCGCTGATGCTGCGAACCCTGAACTGCACGCGGATCATACTGCTTACCAACAATCCAGCCAAGCTCGACGGGCTCACCAAAGCCGGAATCGAGATCACTGCCCGCGTCGCGCTTGAAGCGCCGGTCACCCCCCACAACAAGCGGTACCTAACGACGAAGGCGGTACGCTCCGGTCACAAAATCATTAATCTGAAGGCTTCGGTTCGCGAAAAGTCCTAAGCTTGCGATGCATTCGCTTCGAGCCATATCCTGCCCTAGGCGATGACATGCCAGGCGGCGTTTTGCGCCTCGATGCCTCGCATTCCGGTATCTCATTATCGGAGTAGGCCTGACTTGGTCCGCTGCGTTTGCTGCAGTGCCTCTGAAAGAATCGCTCGGCACCGATACCGTCGGGAAACCGTATGATAGAGCACGGTCGCCCACGCAAATGAGTCATCGTCCAGTCGCCAACTGATTCAAAGTACCGGGCCAGATCGAGCTTGGTAATCGGCTCATCCCTTCGTGTCGCAGGCCAGAGGGGTTTGATGGGTACCCCCTTCAGCACTGATCTCTCGTTTCGAGCAGTGGTCTTACTGCGGCGGAGTGCGCTCGCGGGCTTTGCGAGAGCAACGTACCTAGTCGGCCGCTCCGCCTTGACCTCGCCGGCTGGTTTGTCCTGGCGCAAGCCTTTGAAGGCTGCGTGCCGGACATTGCCATCACCGGTCCAACCCCGTGAACTCAATTTCAGCCACAAGTTCGGGCTTGAGCCAGTGGATGTCAGGTCTTGCCTTCGGCGCGTTTTTGCCGCTGACGGGACTTGTGTTGGAGGAGGCCGCTTTCAGCTTTGGCAAAAGCAATTTCAGCTTGTGCCGGCCAAAGCCTGTGCCGATATTGCCAACATAGACCAAGTGGTCGCCTCGGTGGACGCCCGCCATCACTAATCTGAGCTTGCCATTGTCTTCATTCCATCCGCCGATCACAACTTCATGGCCGCAGCGGCATTTGGCTTTGGTCCAACTATCGGTTCGACCAGATCGATAAGGAGCATCGGCTTACTTTGAGATAATGCCTTCAAGCGACATGCGGCCAGACCTGAGCACAGCATCCCCGCCGCTCTCGAAGGCCTCAACATGGCGGATTTCACTCTCACGCTTACGGAAGGCTGCGCGAAACTCGTTTTCAAGCCGCGTCTTTCGCTCGGTCAGCGGCTGCTCGCGTAGATCCTTGCCCTCAACAGCAGATCAAAGGCGAAGAAGATTAGGCTTTTGGTTTTTGCGTCCGAAAGCGCCGCCTGAAGCCCCACAAAATCCAGCGAGCCGTCATGATCAAGCGCGACAATTTCGCAGTCGATGATGCATGGTGGAAGCGATATCTCGGTCTTCACTATCTCCGGAAACTTACTCGTCCAGTCGAGGCCTTTGCGGGTTTTGAGACTGACTGTTCCAACATCGACGCGCATTTGAATACGGTAGCCGTCGCACTTGATTTCGTGACCCAGTTTTCGCCATCCGGCGGGTGCTCGACGAGGCGGCAGAGCTGAGGTGCAACAAACGACGGAGATCTATCTTCCGCAGCTTTTCGCTTTTTGCAGAGCGTTTGACTGTCGGGCGCGAGCGCAGCCGTTCGTTTCGTGGGGTGACGACTTTGTCGGCATGGCTTTTCCTGACTAGGGCCCTTCATGACAGCGCATGATTTGAATACGCCATCGAGTACAAGCCGCAAATCGTAATACAGTCTCGATGCCGCGTGTTTCTGAACGACGAAGGATCGCACTGCAGATTGTACAGCGCGCAGCCGCCCCTTGGGCTCGCTGGTCTTTGAAAAATCGCGCTTTGTCTCGAGTTTAGCTCGCAAATTCGGCATGGCTTTGCCTTCAGGAACAAAATGCCGGAGTGAGGGTTGCGGTTCCATGCCAAGAGGTGGTCTGCAACGCGTTAATCGTCAACTACCGTCATCGATTGAGCCGATGGAGGCCTGCTCCGTCGATGTCCTCCCCGACGGGGACCAATGGATCTATGAGCCTAAATGGGACGGCTTTCGATGTTTGATGGCCCGGGACGGTCCGGCCATCGCATTGCGCTCGAAGAGCGGCGAGGATCTTACCCGGTACTTTCCAGAACTTGTTCAAGCCGCGCTCGAGGCAAAGCCGGCTGCATTCATGCTTGATGGTGAGCTTGTAGTGCCTTGCGGCAAAACACTTTCGTTTCACGCCCTATTGAAGAGGATACATCCGGCGGCCAGCAGGATCGCTAGGCTTGCTCGCGAAACACCTGCCATTTTTGTAGCCTTTGATCTGCTCGCGGCAGGCAAAGCTCTCTACGTCGATGCACCACTCGTCGAGCGGCGGCAACATCTTGAAACCTTCTTCAAAACTCTCAAGAGAAGCGATCGCTTTGCGCTTTCCGTATCAACAACCAGACTTGCGACCGCGCGGCGCTGGCTTATGGCGGCCGGTGGCGGCTTCGATGGTGTCGTCGCGAAGCGAGCCGATCTGCCCTATCAGGCAGGCAACAGGGATGGCATGCAGAAAATCAAGCGATATCGCAGTGCGGACTGCGTAATCGGCGGCTTTCGCTACACGCAAGACAAACAAGCTGGGCGCAACGTGATCGGCTCACTCCTGCTTGGATTATACGACGATGCTGGCCTCCTCCACCATGTTGGCTTCACATCAGCATTCAGGGCAGGCGAGAAGCTTCGACTAACGGGTGAGCTGGTCCCTTTGTCCACTGATAAAAGCTTCAGCGGGACCGCTCCAGGGGGACCGAGCCGTTGGTCCGCGCGGCGATCATCCGAGTGGGTGCCGCTCAAGCCAAAGCTTGTGATCGAGGTCTTATATGACCATCTTACTGGCGGACGGTTTCGACATGGGACAAAGATTCTGCGCTGGCGACCCGACAAGCGCCCCCGACAATGTACTTTTGAGCAGCTGCATTAAAAAGCGCTTGATGTCCGCTCCCTTCTCAAGAGAGCCACGAAACCGTCGGGGTAGCTCACCAGCGCCTTGAGGATGGTCACCTGAAGTTCACTGCCAGCCTACGCAGCTACGCGAGGCCGAACTAACCCCTTCCCGCCCAAGCTTGCCGAACCTTCCCGGGGAGCGCGGCCTGCCCGAGCGAAAGTTGCGGACTGCCGAGCGGCCGATGAAGGGCCAGATTCGGGGTCAACTCTTCAGGTCGAACTGGCTCCGCAGCCTATCGGCAATTGCTTCGATCACGTCGCAACGATCCGCGTCCTGCTGCGGCCCGTCCCTCATGATCTCGACTTTCCAGGAGTCCTCGTGCGGCACGACCGAGACGGCCAGGTCCGTCGGCCATTCGCTTATATCTTCCATCTCCAGCCTGATGGCAGACTCCAGTTCTTCGCGGGTTTTCGCTGGCTTCTTCAAGCTGATTCTTTCACCGCGCGAACGGGACCACCGCCTTTGGCTATCCGCGCGAGCGCATGTTTTTGAACAGCGGGCGTGAGCCTTTGGCTATCCGCTACAGGCGCCGTACTAAACGGCGGGCGATGGTCCAACGAGTCAAAGACGCCATCGCGATAATGTTCCAAAGCGTGTGCTGATCGCCGAACGTTGCCGCGAGCATGGTCCCGGACTCCCGGTGATCTACGCCACGGGCTTCTCGCCCGTCGCGCTTCGTCCTGTGCCTGGCAGCCAGTCCTTGCATAAGCTCTATCATCCGGAAAAGATTGTGCAGGCCGTGAGGCAAGTGACAGGAGCTTGGCCTGCATCGAATGGGGAGTAGGCTCAGCGCTCGCCCTTGCCGTTGCGATTGGTGAAGCGGGCGTTTCCGAGGCCCGTGCCGATCGTGAGCACGCCCCAACGTTTTACGTCCCGCATGAAGGGCGCTTCGGATAACCCCTGCACCACGCCGTCGTTGTGCATGACGATGGCCGTGTCGTGCTCTCCGATCTGCGGGATGGCTTCGACCAGGCTTGCCGGCAGATTGAACTTGCTGCTCCCCAGTTGCCGGGCAGGTTCTGCGCGCCCTTCTCGATCGAGCCGTCGCTCTCGATGACGCCGGGGCAGGCGATGCCGATGAACGGCGCGAGCCTGAATCCCTCCTTGTCCGCCTTCGCGACCAGGTCCCTGAGCATCTTGACGAGACGCTTCACCGCGTCCTCACGGCTCGGCTCGTCGTCGGCATGGCGCCATAGCTCGGACTTCCACACGCTCGCCTTAGACAGGTCCGGTGCCTTCTTGCTACGTGTTTCGATGACGCCACAGCGGATGTTCGTGCCGCCGATGTCGACGGCGAGGACGGAGTCATGCCCCTCGAAGATCCAGGAAGGAACGAGGTGTAGCGCGCCGATAAGGCCTGCGTCGTCCGGATGGTGACGGATCGGCAGCATCTGGATCTTGAAGTCCTCGGCCTTGAGGATGATTTCGGTTCGCGCGATGGCGAGTTCGCCGAGGCGGCTGTCGCGAAAGCCGCCGCCTACCACGATGCGCTCGGTCTTCTCCCAGGCCTTGGTCTTGAGAAAGCGGCGCGTGACGTGGGCCAGCCCCTGCGCGAAGTCCTCGATGGCGCTCTGCACGACCGCCGAGGCCTCGGTGTCGTCGCCGACCAGGATGGCATCGAGCACTTTCTTGCTGATATTTTCGGACGGCTCCTTCCCGAAAGGGTCCTCGCCGGACTTGCGCAGCGGCTTTCGCCATTGGTCGAGGATATCCCGGAAGGCGCCCTTGCTGGCGCGGTCTCCCAGGAATCCCTCATCATCCTTCAGTTCGATGTTGAAGCTGTCGATCTCAACCGACGGGAGGCGAGAGGCGCCGTGAGCGGCAATGCCGGTCGTCGTGATTTTTTCGTCGGCCATCCTGAACCTTCAAGCCGCGGGGCAGCTGGCTGCTTGAATAAACTCGCGTGGCGAAACCCGGTTCCTCAGTCGGCTTCGCCGGGTGCAGGGTCCGGGGTAACGGTCATGCAGTGGGCGCGCGAATTCCTCGCGCGCCGCGTCGTGTCCCTTTCATCGCCGTCTCGAACAGCGCGTCTGGATGTCGCGCGGCATGTCGCCCCACACGTCCATTGCAGCACGTCAAGTCGAGCGGCTCCAGAAGGCGTTCGGGAAGCTCGGCAAGCAGCCCAGTGGGACACAGTGCCGGGCCATCGACGGCGTCTCAAGGAGGCCGACGAGACGGCCGGCGAGATCGAAGACAAGGCCGTGCTGGACGCCGCCATCGTCGCGAGCGCCAAGGCCGTCGAGCACTACGAAATGTGCCGTTACGGGACGCTGATCGCATGGGCAGAAGAACTGAGTCACGACGAGATCGTGCGCTTCCTCACGACCAATCTGAACGAGGAGAAGGCCGCAAATTCCAAGCTCAACACTGTGGCGCTGCGTAAGGGCGTCAACGAGAAGGCTTCGACGGCGGCCTGATTTGATCTTCGCTCAACCATGGCGGCTTCGCGAAATTGCGGAGCCGCTGGTTTTTTCGAGATCCGCGTCCTCCGCATCTTGCTGCGCAGGTACCAAGCCGCCACCGAGACGATCAGCCAGGCAAGCGACGCGCCGACAAAGGCGGCCGGGATGCTGCTTTCCACGATCAGCGAAAAGACAATCGCAAAGGCCAGCAGCCCGAGAGCGCCGAGCGCCGCGCCGGCGGCGTCCAGCGCTGCCGCCTCTTTCCCGCGGCGCTCGCCGGCGAGACCCGCTTCCCGCTTGCGGCGGATTTCATGCTTCTCGATCAGCGTCGCGCTGGCGCAGAAGATGGCCGGAAGGGCGAGAAAGAGACCTCCGATGGATGCTCCATAACGGCTGCTGACGAGGCCGGTGAAGACCGTCGCGGCGCCGCCGAGGGCGAAGCGCATTAGGTATTCGTACCAGCGGCCTTCCCGCAGCGATGACGGGGAAAAGCGGATCGGCGTCATGTCTGCCCTCCGACGAGGGTCAGCAGGCCGACGGCGACGATCATCCAGACGACGAGCGACAGCAACGTAGCTCGCGCCGCTCGCAAGCCCACGCGAACGAGGAGATGGCAGACCACCACGCTGTAGACGCTAAGCGCGATCGCTCCTGCCATCATTGAATGGGTTTGTAACGCCGCATAGCCGGCGCCGTGCTGGTACACGGCGATACCCAGGGTGGCGAGCGCGACCGATGGCGCGGCCGCGAAGAGACCGGCGAAACTCTTGGGGCGCAGAACGTCACCGAGCATGGCGAAGGCGGATACGACGACGCCCCCGATGATGAAGCGGAGAAGGTACTCGGTCATTTCGTTTTCTTCCAGAGTTTCGACAGCGGCCCGCCGGTCCCATAGACCGGATCCTTGCGCGGCGGCGGCACCTTCAGGATCGTCGTGAGGGCGCGCGACCGGTCTTCGATCGTCGTGCATTCGTCGTACGTACCGGCCGGCGGGTAGGCGCCGACGACGAGGAAGTCGTCCGCGGCCGATAGGCACTGATGGCCCGTGCCGGCCGGCAGGACAGCGACATCGCCGGCCTTCAACGTGAAGGTTCGACCCTTCTTGCCACCGAAGCGAACGCGCGCCTTGCCGCGCGCGATGCCAAGCACCTCATGGATCCTGGAGTGATAGTGCACGTAGTCGTAGATGCCGTCGCGCCAGGTGTCGCCCCACCCGTTCGCTTCGAACAGATCCTCGATCACTGCCGCCGGGTCGTGGCGCTCATCGAGTTCGAAGGCGCCTCGATAGATGATCAGCGGCCATCGCGGATGATTGGGGACGAGACCGTCGTCCTTGAAGCGGATGGCGTGGGGTCTTCTGGCCCGCGCGAAATCCGGAACCTTCGGCTTGCCGGGTCGCCGGAGACCGGTGGCGCGCTCCGCGTATTCCTTCAAGTCTTCAAGAATAGGCATGATCGTCCTCCTTTGAAGGTTTGAGTGGATAGCCGGTCCACAGTCGCAGGAGCCCCTCCAAGACCGCTCCAAGCGCGAATCCGGCGACGACGTCGCTCGTCCAGTGCGCAACGACAACTACGCGCGTCAGCGAGAGGCCGACCGCAAGCGCTCGGACCGCCCGGCGGGGGCCGGGCGGCAACGTGGGCCGCGGATGCCAGCGCGCCCATGTGCACCGCATGACCGGAAGGAAAGGCATCCTCAGGCTTGCCTGAAAATGAAACGCCGTGGAGGTGTCCGCGGATCGTCATACGGTCAGGTCGGGATTGATTGAACACGGTCTTCAGGACGTGCGGCAGCAGCGACGCCGCGACGGATACGAGCAGAGCGTGGTTGCCGGCCCGCCGCAGCGACTCGCCGCGCCCACGCGAGGCAAGCCAGCCGACGGCGGCCAGAACCAGAAGGACCTTCTCGTCGGCGCCCCGAGTCATGGCGCGGGCGATCTCCTCCGGGGCGGGCCCGGTATCGCGGGCGACTGCACGTGCGATCGCGACATCTGGCCCGGTTGGCCTGACGTTGACAGGCAAGGCATTGCTTGGCCGTCGGCGAATGCGACCGGCCCGAATTCTGGTTCCTGTACGCATCATGCGGAGGATCGGAAATGGTAAGTACCTTTCCAACGCGCCACCTGCCGTCCGGGTTCACCATTCTGTCACAAACGTCAGAAGGCCTTTTTTTGGCTTCCTGTCTTGGCAGGTAAGCCCTCCTCGCCTCCCGGATGTAGCACACGGCTCCCGAGCCGTTCTTCCGTGGGAAGGTCATAGGGACACGTTGCCCGTGGCATCGACGCCCGAGGAGATGCGATGCTCATCGACTAGCCGGTCCTCGACGGCGACCGTCGCTCCCGGTTCCGCGAAGGTCGGGACTGCGACAGCGTCGCATGTTTCCCGGCCCTCGTCGGCGTTGCGGCGCTACAAAGAGTCGTTGTTGCTTCGCGTAATTGTGGGTG
The DNA here is from genome assembly GCA_043099345.1 of Bradyrhizobium sp. TZ2. GTDB lineage: Bacteria > Pseudomonadota > Alphaproteobacteria > Rhizobiales > Xanthobacteraceae > Bradyrhizobium. The sequence continues at coordinate 7,260,733 of CP170752.1, forward strand.
GCGTCGCGCAACGCGTGTCGCAACCAAGTTTCACCGAGCCACGCGGGGCGTCGAGGTGCTTCCATATCTCGGAAACTTCACTTTGTGGGCCAGTGTCTTTCGATGAAGGATGGGCGACTGCCGGCGGCGTTCGGCAAAAATCGGTGTCCACCAGCTCGTAGGTGTTCTTGTCTTTCTGGGGCCTCGGTGGCAGATCGCCGCCGTTGTCGAATCAAATCATGCCGTCCTCCAATTTGATGCGAGAGCCCGCAGGGCTTGTCCGACAATTCTGCCGGAGTGAACCAACGAGTAAGTTCTCCAAGCGCGAGCCTCGCGCTACCTGCGGATGCAAAAACCCGGCACGAAGGCTGGGCTGATCGCCAGTATATTCCAGGATTGATAATACAATGAGCAGATACTTTCCCTGAGCAGCAGTCTGTACAAAGGGTAACTGAGGAACTCAAACCCTCGACCGTAGAAAATACGGATCAAACTGTCAGCCGAGCGCATTGGAGTCGTGCCGGCATTGAACCGCGGCTTGCATAAAGCCACGCGGGCTGCACGAACGGACAGATCCCTCTCAGCTACGGATCTTTGCTTGAGCTGAATCCATCGCATCCCTGCCTGCCTGCTTAACGCGATCGACAAATTCGGCGCCAGCGTCTCCAAGCTCGGCGTTCATCGTGTCGGAGGCCTCCCCGACGCTTTGCGATACAGCCCCGGCGCGGGCACTCAAATCCACCTTCAAGCTGTCGCTGGCCTCGCCGATCCATTCGTCCTCAAGGCTGGACTTGGTCAGCGCCCCGGCCACCGCGGCGCCGATCGCCAGGCCGACCGCGCCAAGGACCAATGGTTGCCTTTCAATGAGATCGGAAAGCGACGATTGCGCTTGTGCCAAGGTCTCCTTCCTAGGCATGGCGTCGCTCAGCAGGTTCCACATCTCCCGCGCGCCGGCGGCACCTTCGTCGAACCGATCACTGAAGGTATCTGCCCTCCCTGACATGGCGTCGGAGGCAGCCCTTCTGGCGTGACGGAGCCCTTCATGGAAGCCGCGCGACGCCTCGTCCTGCATTCGGGAAGTATCATGGACGGAATCGTAACTGCCCCCGAACGTGGAAGCAGCGGCGCGCTGACCACGCTTGCCAGCACCGGCAAGCGGCGTGGCAGCGGCCGCGACGGAACTCGCCGCGTTCTTCAGCTTGTCATTGCCTATCACCAACTACAGTGCGCCGCCCCCGATCAGGGCCGCGGCAAGCGGGTTGTCGCGGGTGGCAGCCGTCAGGCTGTCTATGAAACTCCCTTGTGTTTTGCTCATCGTACCATTCCCTTGACGGTATCCTTGTCCTTTCCGAGCTGGCGCAGCGTCTCGCGCGGCGCCAGATTGCGCGTCAAGCCGGTTCATGCCGACTGCAAGCAAGATGGCTGCGAGCACCGCGGCAACCACCGCAGAGATCAAATATGAGACCGGCTCGGACCATCCGGCCGCGATCAAGGCCGCTGAAAGCGCAAACAGCGCCATGACGATGGCGGGAATGACCAGGATGGCGCCTGCCGCAAACAAAGCCGACGGCGCCACCAATTTGCTGAACCTTTTCGCCGAGTTCGGCCTTGGCGAGATCGACCTCGTTCTGAAACAGCTTGGCGAACTGCGACAGCGCATCGCCAAGCAGGTGCGAGATTGTTCGGAGATCGGTTTTCGTGCTCATGACGCTTCGCCGCGGTATGAGGATGAGGAAGAGGCCTGGCTTCCGGACGCCTTCAGAAACCGGACGGCGGCGAAACCTGCAAGCACAGACAGCCCGAGAAACGCCGCAGGCTGCCGCCTCGCGAAATCCGTCGCGCCATCGACGAGGTCGCAAACGCTGCCGCTGCGGATCTTCTCGGCCGCCTCGTCCACATATTCAGCCGCGGAGTTGATGCTGCGGGCGGCAAACGGTGCGTCGTTCTCGAATGCGCGCCGCATCGCGGATATTTCCGGCCAGCCGGCCGACAAAATCCGCGCCCGAGCGCTGTTGTTGGTGAGCCTGATCCTGGAAACCATCCGCTGGTCCCTGCCGCCACGCCCTTGGCGGCGTCGACCGCCTGATTGAGTTTGTCGCGAGCGACATCCATCGAAGCTGTTAGCGCATCGTCGGCGCGCTGTTTCATCTCTGCACCGGCGTCCGCGGCCTGGTCCTTTAGATTCTGGGACGTGTTCGCGTTCTGCGAAGAATTCGTGTTCTGGGAAAGGTCCAAATCGCTCATGGCGGCCTCTTTTCAATTGTGCGAGGTACGGGAAGGATCGAAAGCTGCCGTGACTACGTCGTCGGCCACTTCTTTGAGTCTCTGTCCGTCACGCCCTCGGTGATCCGGCTGGCGTGCTTGCCGAGGTCGGCGTCGGCGACGCTCTTTGCCGCGGCGTCGGCCGCCGAGCGCGATGTCCTTGGCCGCCTCAAATCCGGATTGGGTGGCCGTGCTGGCGGCGCGCTTCACGCGGTCGCTCGCTTTGCCCATCGCGCCAGCTTCGGCCCTGGTTGTAGGAATCGAGGCGGCACGGATCGCGCCGATCGCCACTCCAAGGCCGCCGATCAATGCGGCCTTGCCCCGGATCATCTTGCCTGCGGTCGCCGCGTTGTTCGCGGTGGAGCGCGCACGCTCCATCGTATCTTTCGCCATGTCGGAAGCTACATCCAGGCCAGCCCTGACCTTGCCGGCGACAGCATCCGCCTGGGCGTCCGCCATTGCAGCCGCGGTATCCTGCGCTTCGCCGGCCAACCGGCCGCCTGGTGCTCGGCGTAGGACATCGCTTTCCGCGTGCCATCACCGAGGGACTGCGCGCGTTCCGCGGTCTCGCCCATCACTTCCCTCGCCTTTTCAATTCCGGGCGCGGCCCCTTCCGCGGCGCGGTCGCGGACAGTTTTCGAACTCAGCGCCAGTCCTGCACCGATCATCAACAGCGGCACCGGGAACCCGCGGGCCAGCCGCAGCACGGGCACGGCAATGGCGGTGCCGGCGGCAATCGCCTGCATCGGATTGTCCGCTTGCTGCTTGAGCGCGTCCAGCCAGCTCTGGGTCTTGTGACTGATGAACCCGCACACCTCGGCCTTGATGCCTTCGGGCGAGGCCTTGTGGCGGATGTCTTCTGCGGTGTCGGTGATCTGTTCCCTCAACCGATCGACGGTCGCCGCGAGCTGCGCGCGGCTTCGCTCGGAGTCCTGTCTTAGCTCCTCTATGGATCGTGTCATGTCGTTACCACCCTGTGGGTTTGTTCGTGTTTGACGAACTCACGCGTTATTGAATTGTTCCTCGCGTGTCTGAATCGCGGCGGGCCTGCGCTCGTCGTCGATCGCCTTTGTTAGTTCGGCACCGAAGAGGAAAATCTGCGCGGGGTAATAGACCCAGACCATGAGGACGATCAGCGCACCAGCCGCGCCATAAGCCGAACTCGGGGCTGCGCGACCGAGGTACTATCCGATCAGAGATTTCCCGAAGACGAACAGCAGCGCTGTGACAAGTGCGCCCAGCACGAGATGGCGCCAGCAGATCGTTGTATCGGGCAGCACCCTGTAGATCGAAACAGCAGCGGGGGCGATGGCCTTGGCTATCCCTGAAGCCGTTATGAGCGCGGCCCTGCACCAGGGACGTCAAATGATCAAAACGAACCCACTCAGATCGCGTCGCTCTTGCAGCCCGGGGACCGCAAGAAATGCCCAGCAAGTACCTATTCGGCCTGCTCGATTGCGGCGGGCATTTTCGCCACCGACATTAGCGATCGCGCAACCTGATTTAGAAGCTGATCCGAGTTTTCTTCTTCGGCCAGCGACATTGACAACAAGGCCACGACCGCGCTGTGGCGCAGTTGCTGGGCAAGATTCTTCGCGGTGGTGTAGGCCGATATCTCGTAGTGTTCCACGCGCTGCGCGGCACCGATCAGCGCGAGGTCGGCCGCGGCGTCTTCCTTCTTTTTGCCTTCGGCCATGATCTCCTGGCCTTCCTCGACCAGGCCCGCCATGCTCTTGCAAGGTTTTGCCCGGGCCTGTTTGCCAAGCAGTTCGAAGCATTCATTGATACGCTCGACTTGGTTTTCGGTTTCGACGAGATGCTGCTCAAATAGCTCACGCAACTGATCGAAGCGCGCCGCCTGGGCCATCTTCGGCAGCGCCTTGGTAAGCTGCTTTTCAGCATGCAAGATGTCACGCAGTTCATCGATCAAGAGATCATTCAGTCCAGCCTCGTCCGCCGGCGGGGAACTTTCCGTGACGATGGCGGTCAAGGCGCCGGGTTCGGCCTGGATGGCAGGAGATTCAGTGAATACCCAGCCGTTGCCCTCGTTCCAGGGCCCGCGGGTGTCGATTTCGCCATGTTCGCCGGTGCCGGTTGAATCATTGAAGAACTGGTCGACTAGCCCCGGCGTCGGTGCGATGCGCCCGATGCTGAAGGCGGGCTTGCTCATGCTGTGAAGCGCCAGAGTGAACGCCTTCATATGGGTAATTTCGCGGGTCATCAGGAACTGCAGGGCGTCCTTGGTTCCGACATCATCGCAGAAATTGATGAGCCGCTCATAGACGATCTTTGCGCGCGCCTCCGCAGCGATGTTGCTGCGCAGGTCGACGTCGAGCTCGCCGGTTATCTTCAGGTAATCGGCGGTCCAGGGTTGCCCTGCGAATTGAACAAGTTCACTCCGCCGCCTCCCGCAATCGCGATAAGCGGATCGGCTTCAGCTGCCTGACGGTCGAACTTCGCGGGCTTGAGATGCATGCGCGCCAGGGTGCCCACGACTTCGAGGTGGCTCAATTCCTCGGTACCGATGTCCATCAGCAGGTCCTTGCGGTCCGGATCCTCGCAATTGAGACCCTGTATCGAGTACTGCATCGCGGCCGCAAGTTCGCCGTTGGCGCCGCCGAACTGCTCAAGGAGCATGTTGCCAAAGCGCGGATCCGGTTCATCGACGCGGACGGTGAACATCAGTTTCTTGACATGGTGATACATGGGGAGAGCCTCGAGGTTAGATGACGAACCCCGAACGGCACGCTCTGCGCTTTGTTCCTAAATCTGATGCAGTTTGCTGGGACTACTTCCCTGAGGCGGCCTTTGCTTCCGAGCGGTGAAGAGTACGACCGGTTGCGCTTCCGCCTCTTAACAAGGGAAGTAATTGCCATGGTTCGCCGAGCACGACCCAGGGCGTCGCTTTCGAATATCCAGTCATCTGCGGAGTTTTAATCCTTAGTCCCGAGGTCGGGATCACCGCTGAGGCCGCCGCGCCGTCGCCCCCTGAGAGTTACTCCGACACACAATCCAGCGCGACCAGTGGAAGTCCAGCTCACTTGGTAGTCTTAACCCCGCACGGTATTACCTCTCGCCGTCGGACAAATCAGTGGGAGCCTGACCGAGCCTGATGTAGCGCAGTCCTACTTCGCGAACGACTCCCAATGACCTCCTGAGCAAAGCGTCGTCGGAGAAGAAGTCATAGGCGGTATCGACCGTCGTCGAGAGCACATACGCTATCGGCATGCCACGGCGACCTAACCTTTAGCCGACCTTCTCCACTAGGACCAGGCTGATAAGGCTCGATCTGCCAGAGCCGGTTACGCTGAGGTTACGCTGACGAGAACGCCGAGCGGAATGTCGACTTTCCGCAGATTGTTGCGGGTGACGCCGCGCAGTCGTAGCCAGGCCTGCGGCACGCGACGATTTCGAATGACTCCGCCGCGTTCCGCGAAGAGATGGCGGCGCGTCCGCGAATTCCCAACCCGGGCGAGACTTTCCAATGGACACTGGCTGGCACGCCCGAGGAACCATAGACCTGTCCGGTCGCGAAGGAGCCGGTTCGCAACCGTCTGCGCATCTCGCGCGAAACGCAGCAGCCTTCCTTGCGCAGGATCGCATCTTGCTTTCCGCGATGGCGCTGTTTCGGCATCGCCTGCACGTGGCGGCGCCCGCCGGGCAGCGGCCCCGGCTTGGTCGTCAATCGTCTGCTTACGGGACGAATCGGACGCACAAAAAAGCCCCGCTGCGGGGCGTTTTTTAGTCACCAGTTCTGACGGCCGTACCAGTCGTCGATTTCCTTCTTCGCCTGATCTTTGGCGTAGCCGTAGCGTTGCTGCAGGCGGCCTTCGAGCTGGTCATGTTTGCCCGCGATGACGTCGAGATCGTCGTCGGTCAGCTTGCCCCACTGCTCCTTGACCTTACCCTTCATTTCATTCCAGTTACCTTCAACACGATTCCAGTCCATCGCTACTCACGTCCGGTGAACGATCATCCAACCGGAGGCGGCTCGGTTCGTTCCCCTGCCCCATTCGACAAAGTTAGAGGGACGACTTCTTCTTCGGTACCTTCTGCTCTTACGCGCCTTCGACAAGCCGATCGTAGAAGGCACGCAGTAGGCGCAGGGCCCCTAATGAACGGCGGAGCAGCGCCAACCCATCAGTACGCTGGTCGGGCTCGTCGCTCTGAACCATTCATTGGCTGCACCGGCAGGTGAAGGGAACTTGCTGGGTCCGTTCGCGTTTTCGTGTGAGGCGGAGCAAAATGCCTAATTTGCCTGTAGCTTCAGGGTTTCCATCACCAAGCCAGGTCCGCGCGGACCCGGTCACGGTTCGCGAACTGGATATTGTAAGAGTTGCGGCCGCCCTGGTGTCTGGCGCGGTCATCCTTGCTGGCCTGTATTTCGGCCGTGAAATACTCATACCACTCGCGATCGCGTTCCTGATCACATTCGCGCTGAATCCCCCCGTCACATGGCTTGCCCGGCTGGGCCTGCCCAGACTGCTCGCGACGAGCCTCGTCATGGTAACCGTCGGATGCGCTCTGGTTGGACTAGGCGTCATTCTCGGCGCACAGGTCCGTTCGATCGCCGTCGAATTGCCGGCCTATCAATCGACGATACTGACGAAGTTGGCGGATCTACGCCAGACTCTTAAGGCACCCGGGTTGTTCGACGGCGTGCTGAAGACCGTCGAACGCGTACAGAAGGAGGTCGAGTCAAAGGACGACAAACCCGCGGAAGGCCCGGTGCCACAGCGTGTCGAAATCGTTCCCATGCCGCAAACGCCGTTCGAGCAAGCATTTGCCTGGCTTGTGCGGTCAGCGGAGCCCTAGCTACCGCCGGCATCGTCTTGGTCTTCGTCTTTCTGGCGCTGCTTGATATCGGCGACCTTCGCGACCGGTTTCTACGACTATTGGGCGGCAACTTCCATCGTTCGACCGATGCGATTCGTGAGGCTGGTGCGCGTATCAGCAGATATCTTCTGATGCAGCTACTCGTAAACGTCAGTTACGGCGTGCCGCTCGCTGCCGGCCTCTGGATCATCGGCGTACCCGGCGCGCTGCTGTGGGGCGCCGTGGGCGCGGTCATGCGCTTCGTCCCCTATGTCGGCCCGCTGATTGCTGCGATCTTTCCAGTCTCGATCGCTTTTGCCGTCGACAGTGGCTGGAGCATGTTGCTCTGGACCGTTGCGCTGATCGTCATCCTCGAGTTGATAAGCAACAACACTGTCGAGCCCCTGCTATATGGTTCGAGCACCGGCCTGTCGGCCATATCGCTGATCGCCGCGGCGATATTGTGGACAGCGCTTTGGGGTCCCGTGGGGCTGATCCTCTCCACCCCCTCACGGTTTGTCTACTAGTCCTCGGGCGTAATCTGCCGCAGCTGCGCTTCCTCGACACCATGCTCGGCTCGACGCCTGCACTGGATGTACCCGCCCGCATCTATCAGCGACTGATTGCCGATGATGCCGACGAAGCTGTCGAGATCGCAAGCGCCGAAATCGAAAAGTCTTCGGTCATATCATTCTACGATACAATCGGCATTGAGGTCCTTCGCCTGGCAAGCGAGGAGTATCTGCAGAAGGCAAGCGCTGAGCACCGCCTGCGTTTGGCAAGCGGAATGGATACACTGCTCGACGATCTCAGAGATCAATACCCAGCCTCCCTGAGTCCGGAGGCAAAGCCAACGCTCCTGTGCATCGGAGGAAAATGGGAGATCGATGCCCTCGCTGGCGAGATGCTGGCCCATGCGCTCGCTTTCGAAGGGATCGCCGCAGCTTCCCAACCCGCCGCAAGCGTCAATGCCGGCTACCTGGCCAAGCTCGACCTGAAGGGCGCCGACATTGTTTGCCTCAGTTACTTTACGCCGAATCCGGCCATCCCCGCTCGCCACGCCTGCCGCCGTCTGCGAAGACGATGGCCGAATGTACGAATCGTTCTTGCGCTATGGAGGGCGCCCCTGGAACTGTTGTCCGACGAATCCCTCGAAAAGCTCAAAGCCGATGCTGTCGTGACTTCGGTTGAAGAGGCAGTCCGTCGTATTCACCGCATCGTCGCTCCTGAAGAAGCCAAGGTTGCTCAACAAGCCCCCGTGCCTGACAACGACGCACAGCGTGTCGACGCGCTGAAAGCGACCGGGGTCTTGGAAGGTGACAAACGTGAAGCGCTGGATGCACTCGCCAAACGTGCCGCCGACGTATTCAACACCAATGTTGCCGTGATCACCACCATCGACAAGGACCGCGAATACTTCGTCGGACAAAGCGGAATATTGCCGGAAGCCATCACCGACGATACAGGCACGCTGCTGCCGATCGATCGCGAACACGCGATCTGCAATCACGTTGTGGCTACCGACGAGACGCTGGTGATTGCGGATATCGAGCGCGATCCGCGCTTTGCCGATAACGAGACGATCAAGCAGTGGGACGTGCGCTTTTACGCAGGCGCGCCGCTGCGCGCAGCCGACGGCCTGATACTGGGAGCGCTATGCATTCTCGACTCCAAACCCCGCACACTGAAAGAAAACGAGGTCGCATTGCTTGAAACGATGGCCGACGATGTCGTGGCCACCATTACAACGAGTGACGTAAAGCAAGAAGCGTCGGTGAAATCTGCGCCTGCTACCTCATCGGCAACGGTCGGGCAGGAGGTGCCTGAGTAGCCTGAGTAGCGCCAAACGACACTCCAGGGTTTTAAAGCCAAGAAGGCTGGCTTATGATGAAGGGTCTTCGCAAACGGTCTACTCCTATCAACTGATGCAGGCAAGGTGACGTAAAGCGGCTTGCTATTGTGGATCGCAGTTAGCTGTCAAAGGGCCTCCCAACTGCACGGCGGCAATCGCCCCAAAGTGGCCGGTTTGAATTCGTTGCCGTCTCGGCCCCGGCTCCTCGTGGCTTCGAGCACCATAGGGTCTCTTCCTTGCGCAGGCTATCCGAGAAGACTGATGAACTGGGGACATGTCGTCCGAAACACCGCCATCGCGATTGGCATCACATTCGTGACGGCGGTTGGCGTCTATCTTGCGATACGGCTTGTCGTATCGGCCTTATAAGGCGCGAGCCGATTGACGCTCTGCGCGATCGGCTCAGGCGGCCTGTTTCATTGGGGCGCAAACGGTGTGACGGATTTTTCCCTCTTAGTGAATGTGAAGTGCGTACGCACAGGGTCGCATCGTACGCTCGATAGTCGAGACACACGCCGTCCATCTCGGGAAACAATGCGTCGACTTCAAAAGCCCCGATGGCCGGGTGGGCCAGCTTCGGACGCCAATAACTTTCTACGCGAACCGTCCGAGGAAGGTTCCGCCTTGGCAACAGTCCACGATCGCTCCGCCGTCGTATAGGTCAATAAGCGCCGCGAGCCGCCCTTCCCGACAAGCATCAAGCCAATCAACGACAATTCCGATGGGATCGAAACCGTCTTGGGAACTAGACGTTGGTCCCTTCTAGGGTTGAAACACGCGGACGGATACGGGAAGCGTTGTGAACGGCTGCTGAACTGGTCATTCGGCCAACGTTTGCGTCGACCCTAGCAATCTCGACCGGAGGCCGTTCATGGCTGACGAGCATCAAACGAGCGCGATTATTGCAACAGCCGTATTCGATAGCTTCAGGGATCATCCGGATCACAAGCTAGATCCAGAGGAAGCAAAAATAATTGCGAAGCGCATTCTAGCGGCGCTCGAAGATGCGGGGCTTCAAATCACGCTAGTCGATCAGTCCTGATTTGTAAGGCATCTGGTTTGGTCCGCCATAACGGACGCGAACGCTCAAACGTGCTCGGATCACCCCAAATGGACGGGAGTGCGCATGGAGAAGCGCCGCTATTTCGGCTACACGACTTCCCTCGAAAAAGGATTCGTGGCGTTCCCCTCATAGGGACGGACTTTGGTGAAGATAGCGGTCGTCGAACTGCGCCAGTTCCGCAAGCCTACTTTCGTTGAGCACCCTCACCCGGCCCCTGTTGATATCGAGGATGTTCTCGTCGCGCAGTTGTTTGATGATTCGGTTGGCGTGCACTGGCGTTATGCCCAGCGTCTCGCCAATCTGCTCCTGCGTGAGAGGCATCTCGAACGTGCCTGATTCGGTGTAGCCCGTGATGGCGAGACGTCTGCGCAATTCAACGACGATGTGTGCAAGCCGGCTCGCGGCAGGCCGTTGCCCGACATTGACAATCCATTCCCGGAACATCGCGGCATCGATCAGCGTGTCGCGCCAGAGCACCTCGGTGATGTTCGGATTCCCGCGCGTCATAGCCCGCAGCGCGACGTGACTGATAAAGCCCAGCCTGGACGGGACCAAGCTGATGAGATCGTGGTCCATGCGGTGCAGATATAGGCTCTGAAGGTCGGGAATGTCCCCGGGGATATGAATGGAAAGAATTTGCCGCTGGCCGTTCATTATCGTTTTGGCGCGCACGCAGAATCCCTCGATCACCAGACAGCATTCCGTCGGGCGGTCGCCGTCGGAAACGATGGCTCGTCCCGCCTCCCACGGACGAACGACAATCGGAAGCGCGCGGATGGTCGCGATGTCCGCCTCATCGAGCCCCGTGACCGCATCAAGCCGCCGTAACAGGGTCGCGACGATCGATTCTTTATCCAAACCAGGTTCTCCTTCGCGGTCCACTTTTTCTAAAAAACGGGCGCGGAAGGGCGCGGTTCCCAACAAAGGTTAAGGATAAGGCCGCTGCGACGTGGAAAGTTCAGATCTCGTAGGAGATCTGCCATGAAGAAAAAACGCAACCGCAGCCGCCCGGTCCTTTCGCTTCAGGAACGCTTGAAACAAGTCGCGTCTCGCGCGCAAAAGCCGACGGCTTACCGCCGGGCCAGGAACGCGACCGTCTGATACAGACAGCGGTCTCCAACGATGCTGCAGCCGCGATAGACCGGTGGCTCGCATCCCCGGAATTGCGCAGCCCGAAATAACCGGCCGTTCAACCTTCAGCATTCGCCCAAGCCATCACTTGGGTTTTTCGGCGTACAGTTGGATGACGTACAGCCGGTTGGCGAATTCGTCGGTCACTTCCATTCGCCATTCCTTGCCTGGGCGCAATCTGCCATCAAGGTCCTGAATGATCTGCCCTGCCGTCACCGTTGCTTCGCGCCATGCGGCTTGCGCATTCGGCAGTTCTTCTCCCTCCTCATCCAGTTCGGGCCTGTCGTGGTACACATGGAAAAAGTATCTTGGCATGCTGGCATTCCCTAGCGCCTACCTGCTTCTCGGCCATAAGTTCGCTGGAGGCCCGATCTCTCTTCGTCCACCGCTCGCGCAGGCCTCGTAGCGACCACCGCCCGCGTCCGCCGCCATCAGCGGCCGCCTGCTATGTCGATGAGTGACCTACGAAGATGCGTCCGACAGCCGATCGCCTCCGCAACCTCCTCCGCATTTGGCGGCCAACCAGACGTGCCCTATTGCGAATTCACTGGCATCGAATTTCGGTCTCGGAGCCGGGCGAACCGCGTTTATATCTGAACCTTGGAACCAGCCTCCCTCGCAAGTCCGATGGTCGACATCTAGTGCCATCCAACGTTCTCCCCGGCCGCCATATCCCGGGCCATCTCCAGGTGATGGTGCAGGGTTGGCAGCGTCTTTTCTGCCCATTCCTTGAGCTTCGGGTCGTCGCCGCCTTTCGCGTACCGTTCAAATAGTGAAATGGCATCCTTGTGGCCGCTGACCTGGTCCAGATTGTATCGGAAGTCGAACTCGGGTCCCTTCAGCGATTTTTAGCTTGTCGATCTTGGTTTGATGAGTGCTGTCCGATGCGGTCGGTAGCGCCGTTTTCCACTCGCCGGCAAGGTCCACAGACCAGCCGAACTCATCTTTGATCATGGTCCCGGCAAACGCCTTCTGGTCGGCGTTGCCCTGTTCCTGCGCGATGTTGCCCTGTTCCTGCGCGATCTTGCTGGACTGAATCTCGAACATGTCACTGAAGGTAACTTGCATCACGAAATCTTCCGTCTTCGGAGCGATGCTGAGCGTGGAGTTGATGCCGGTCCTTTCGCCTACGGATTGCGCCAATGCAGGCGCGCCGAGGAACATGAGCGCAGGCACGGGCAAGATATTTCATTTTGTAATCCTTCCTGAAGACGGAACCTTCCATATCAATCGGCGATGCCTCACTTCGTTCCTCGCATTCCGAACTCCGCGCCCCTCGCCTGCCCGGCTCGCCAACGCAGGAACGAACCTGCCAAGCGGATGTTGAGTAGAATTGAGATAAAAGAGAAGCCAGGCTGAGCCATGCTGCATTATCCCGGCCCTCCCTTTCCGAACCAACACCAGCCGATGCCCGGAAAGACAGCCGCGATGAACCCGGCCCCCGACCACGGCGAAACGTCCTATAAGGGCAGCGGCCGTCTCAACGGCAAGAAGGCCGTCATCACCGGTGGCGATAGCGGGATCGGCCGCGCGGTTGCCATCGCCTATGCCCGAGAAGGAGCTGACGTTCTGATCTCCTATCTCAACGAGCATGACGACGCCCGGGAGACCGAGCGGCTGGTGACGCAAGCCGGCAGAAAGGCCGTTTTGCTGCCTGGCGACATTCAGGACCTCGGTCAATGCCGCGCCGTCATCGCAAAAGTTGTATCGGAGCTTGGCGGTATCGATATTCTCGTCAACAACGCGGCCCATCAGGCCAGCATCAAATCGATCGACGACATCAGCGACGAGGAATGGGAACTGACGTTCAAGGTAAACATCCACGCGATGTTTTATCTTACCAAGGCAGCGGTACACCACATGAAGCCGGGTAGCTGCATTATCAACACGGCCTCGATCAATTCGGATGTACCCAACCCGACACTATTGGCCTATGCAACGACCGAGGGTGCGATCCACAATTTCACGGCGGGACTGGCGCAGATGCTGGCCGAGAAGGGCATCCGCGCCAATGCGGTTGCTCCGGGACCGATCTGGACGCCGCTTATCCCGTCCACCTTGCCTGAGGACTCCGTCAAGAACTTCGGCAAACAGGTCCCGCTGAAGCGCCCCGGTCAGCCGGCCGAGTTGGCCACAGCTTATGTCATGCTGGCCGACCCACTTTCGAGCTACGTATCCGGCGCGACGATCGCCGTCACTGGCGGAAAGCCATTTCTGTAGAAGGCGTCCCCGCCGGCCCCTGCAGGCGCTGCCAAGGTCCCGTTTCTCGCCGGCGCCCTGGCAGCCGGTGCGGGTCAGGCGGCGCTCGACGCCTTGGTGTTGACACCACGTCGAAGCGCGATGGTGTTGAGCTTCGTGTTCGCCGCTGAGGTTGGTGGTCAGGAAGCGGACGACCTTGTCGTGACCGAGTTCTCGGCCCAGGCAATCAGCGTGCCGTAGCGGCAAATCTCATAGTGTTGGACGGCCTGCGCGCCGGCGACGATCGCCGCATCGAGCACGGCCTTGTCGGACACGTCGCCGGCCACCTCATCGGTTTCTTTGATCAGACCATCGATGGCCGGACATTGGGTGCCGCTCGGCTGCTGCTCGAGCTTCAGAAAACACCTTGTCCAGCCGCTCGATCTGCTTGTTGGTCTCTTCCAGATGCGCCTTGAGGCCCGCGACGAGATCGCGGTTGGTTGGTTTGTCGATCATCTTCGGCAACGCCTTCGTGATCTGTTGCTCTGCATAATAGATATCCTGCAAGCCGTGCAGGAACAGGTCGTCCATTGTCTTGATGTCTTGCGTGAATAGGCCAGGATTATTGTTCCCAAGCAGCATCCTCTCGCTCCTCGCATGAGCCTCCTGCGCGAACGAATTCGAACATGCCTACGGCTTGGCGGACCCGGCCATTTTACGATGCTGACGCGCCAAAATGCCGGCTGGCGTGACATTCGCTGCGGCTGACTGCATCTTGTTCTTGAGACCGGTCACAACGTCACCGTCGCCCCGCATCATGGCGTCGAAACCGGTCCTTGCGACCATGGCTGCATCATCCTTGTCGGCGGTGCCGACCTCGGTGTCCATCATGTCTGCGCGCCGGACCGTGGCGCCGGCCATCAGGCAAGTCACACTGACTCTTGTGTCGCGCAGCTCCTCGCGAATCGCGAATGAAAACGAGTCGAGAAACGCCTTGGTGGCCTTGTAAGCAGCCTGGGTACTGCCGGGAGTACCGTTCCGGAACGGCCGGCCTCGCCGAAGCGTCCGGTGTCGACGCGCTCGACTTCGTGAAAGAGGATGTCTACGACCGGATTCAGAAGGTGACTTCCGGACGCGGCGCCGACGCCTGCATCCACGCCGTTGGCACCGAACCCGAAACCAGATCCGACGCCGTCGTCGACCGGGTGAAGGTGAACTACCGCCGAACTTTGGGGTTCATGTCGACCGGCTCGCCTCGTTCTTCAAGCTGCTGTCGAAGAAACGCCGCTACAGTTTCGAGTTCCGGCATCCAAGCTGGTGTCCACCCGACAGCAAAACATCGCGTTATGCATATCCGATCATCATGATGCACCGGCTCCTTGGACGCGCACCGCCGACTTTGTCTATGTGCGCGGGCACGGCCCCACGGGCCGCTACAGGGGCCACTATGGTCCGCGAACCCTTTCGGAATGGGCTAGCCGCATCAGGTCCTGGAAGCGGCAAGACTGCGACGTGTTCGTCTATTTCGACAACAACCAGAAAAGCGCCACCGGCCGAATGCCAGGCGCCTGACTGAGTTGACGGCGCCGGCCCGACGGCAGCGGACTGATTAGGAACCACTCCACTGATGGGCCGTTTGACCTCTAGAAATCATTTGGTCGACTTATTGGGCTTTCGGATGGATCATTTCATCGATCGGCGAAGCAAGTCGCTTTGGATGGACATTGCGGTCGCCCCAAGCGCGACGCCGCTCCAGGGCAGCAAGGAATGCGATGTTGTAATCATTGGCGCGGGTATTGCCGGGATTTCTACGGCCTATGAACTCGCCCTCGAAGGTTCGCGCGTCATCGTGCTCGATCGTGGGAAGATCGCGGGCGGCATAACGGCGCGCACCACTGCGCATCTGGCGCCGCTCTGCGATGATCTGACGTCCGCGATGATCGGCCTCCGCGGGGAGGACACATCCCGCCTGTTCTACGAGAGTCAGGCGGAGGCGGTGGATCGCATCGAGGAAATCCAGCAGCGGGAATCCATCGACTGCGATTTCCGGCGCCTGGACGGCTATCTGTTTCAGGCCCTCGACACCGATTCTAAGGTCATCGAGGATGAACTGGATGCGGTCCGCAAGGTCGGCGCGCCCGTCCATCGGCTGGTCGGCGTTCCTCTCGCCCATTGCGCACAGCAGCACGTATTATGGTATCCTCGCCAAGGGATGTTTCATCCTCTGAAATATCTCAGGGGTCTTGTCGCGGCCGTCGAGGCAAAGGGTGGCAGCTTCCACTGTGACACAGTCGTCGAACGGATCGAGGAGCACGACGACGGCAAGGTTGTTGTGACGGCTCGCGGCGGCACAGTAACCGCACGGGCCGCGGTCGTGGCCACCAACTCCCCGATCGTCGATCGATCTCGCCCCGCACACCAAGATGGCTCCCTATCGCACTTACGCGATGGCCTTTTCGATCAGGAAGGGGGCTATTCCGGACGCCCTCTACTGGGACACGCTGGAACCCTACCACTATGTACGGCTGCAGCCGCGTGATGATCGAACCGATTTTCTCATCGTCGGCGGTGGCGACCACAAGAGCGGCGAAGCCGATGACGCCGAGGTCCGCTTTCAAGCCCTGGAAGCCTGGACGCGCAACCTCGTTCCCGATGCGCAAGACGTCACCCACCGGTGGTCGGGACAGGTCCTCAACACCATCGATTACGCTGGCTTCATCGGCAGAAATCCGGAAAGCAACAAAATCTACGTGCATACTGGCGATTCTGGCCAAGGCATGACGCATGGCGTGGTGGGCGCCATGATCAACTCGGCGCTGATCCTGGGGCGAGAAGCCAGATGGGCCGACGTGTATGAGCCCTCGCGCAAGACGCCCGCCGCGATCGGCAGCTTCCTGAGAGAGAATGTGACTGCGGTGAAGAACTTCGCCGAGTACCTCGCGCCGGGCGAGCTGGCCGATGTCAGCGACCTGAAAGGCGGACACGGCGCCATCATCCGGCAAGGTACAAGCAAGATCGCAGCCTATCGTGACCCTTCCGGCGCGCTGTACGCCCGCTCCGCAGCCTGTACGCATGTGGGCTGCCACCTGCACTGGAATTCCTTCGAGACCTGCTGGGATTGCCCCTGCCACGGATCTCACTTCGCGATCGATGGAACGCCGCTTAATGCTCCCGCCATCGGCCCGTTGGCCGAGGTAAGCATTAGGGCGGAACAACGCGGTGACGAAAAGCTGGACGGCGAACCTGGGAACCTAAATCCGTTCGGTAGTCTCAATCGCCTCACCTAGATCCAAGGGGGTAGACAACCGCGCCACCCACGTCGTGCTATGCGCTCCTCGGGGCCCGCACGCGATCGCTCAGATACTGAATGAGCACGACTTTTTTTGCATCGATGATCTCGCGCCGGTCGCAACCATGTTTGCGGCGTTCTCCAGGGTCGACTCGACCACCTCGATATCTTCCCACTCCTCTTTGAGTCCGCCGCCACCGGAAACTCAGATGCTTGTTCTATGGAAAACAAGCTGGGCTTCCTGAGCGGTCCAAAGAACCTTCATCGCGCATACTTGCCAGACTCGTCAGAAGCTCGGGCAGATCACTTGCAACGATGGAGCATCCAGCTTCCAGCAGCGCTTCCTTGGCGAATCCGCCAGTAAGGAGACCGGCGGCTGCCGCCCCGGCTGATCTCGCAGCCTCGGCATCATAGGGAGTGTCGCCAATCATGATAGCCTGCTTGACCGAGACACCTAACCTTCGAATCGCCAACGCCACCAGCCGAGGGTCTGGCTTGCCATGCTCGACATCGTCCCCACACGCCACACAGGAGATGAGGTCATCGACATCCAGAAGCGACCGGTAATGTTTGAGTTCTGGGCCTTTGCAATCCGTAGCGAGCGCAATTCGTCCGCCAGCTTTGGCTATCGCCTCAAGGACATCACGCACGCCCGCGAAGGGCTTTGCCATTGCCAGATATTTGCCGTCGTAAACTTTCTCCTTGGCTTCAAGCACCCTTTTGCGCCCTTCAGCGCTCATAGCGGGAGCAATGAGCTGAAGCGTCTGGTCGCCGTCCAATCCAGAATAGAGTTGCAAAATTTCATAGGGTACCGTTGCGCAAAAAATTGGCCAACGACTCCTGCAGGCTCAGCAAATTCTGGCGCACACAGTCGACTAGCGTACCTTCCACATCGAATATGTAGCCCGAAAACAGCATATAGCCTCCCATACCGCGAGCGGCCTGACGATGATAAAGCTGTGCGGTCGAAACGGTTCCTAGACAAAGGGCGAAGCAATCATGCTTCGATCTGAAGTACCTTTTGTCGCGTTAGATCTTCGGGTTCGGGCGAACCTGCCGCGATATCAAGGCTCCCGCGGCGAGTCCACCGCCAAGCTCGCAAAACATCGATTTCTCGGTCAAGGTCAACTCCCAACCTGGCGTTAGACGCTTTGGAGTTGTTCAGTAATCCACGATCCCTGCGATTGCCGACATCGCAGCGGCGTCGCAATAGTCGATTGATGACCGAGACGGATGGAACGCCAACCATACCTCAAAAGGCAGCGCCCAGAACAAGGCTGATGCCGAGAGCTGTCCTCGTGTGCGCAAGCTCGACCCAGCAAAACTGCCTGCACTCTCAGCGTGGGACCAACGGTTGGTCGAGCTCGTATGTTGCATAGCACGTTTCCCTTCCGCTTTCGCGAATGCAGCGAGCGCGGCCGTCGAAACGGCCCAGTTACGGCGCCCGTCAAGAGGGCCGAAACCAACGGTTGCGAATTTCAATTCGACCCCGGTGACAACCACCCGCGACCTAATGTTGCACGAGCGATCACCTGGTTAGTTCGAAGCGGTCCGCAGGGCGAACAGACTTCGGAGGTGGCCGCCGCCTATTTCTAGCGAGCTCCAAATGAGTTCCGCCAGAGGAACGTTTGTGGCGGCTGCCGATTTATCCGTCCAGACGCGTTGCAAAGGAGGTTTGACATGGGCCTGACGAGGTCCTGCGGGGAATGTTGATGTATTTCGTGCTGCCGCTTTGGCTGGCCGCCGGCTTTGCCGATTACTTCTGTCATCGCGCCGCCCATATCGAAAAGACAAGCGGATGGAGGGGGTCGATCCTGCACCTCCTTCAGTTCGGCGAAATGGCTCTTCCGGTGCTGGTGCGCTTTTCTTTGAAATTACATCGGGCGTGATTCTAATTATGATCGTTTTTCTGATTCTTCATGAAGCAACTGCCATTTGGGATGTCCGCTACGCATCAGCAATGCGCGAGATCCAGCCGGCCGAACAGCACGTCCACAGCGTTCTCGAAATGCTTCCCCTAACGGGCTTGCTGCTGGTGGTTGCACTTCACTGGCCGGCCTTCGCAGCATTGTTCGGCTTTGGCACGCCGGATTTTTCATTCACGCTGAAGCAGCAACCGCTACCTGTCCCTTACATCTTCACGATGTTGGTCTTGACCGCGCTGCTCGAAATTTTGCTCTACGTGGAGGAGTTGATCCGCGGTCTGCGTCACCGAGATCGGCCAACACAAGAATAATCCATGCGCATCCTGATTGTTGGCGACATGGGTTTTATTGGATCTGCCATTCACGCATGGCTTTCCACTGAGGGCATATCGGTGTCGCTCTCGCCGACGGGGCTGCGCGGGCCGCGTCACCTAGCCGCCGACCTTGCTCAGACGGCGGCCCCTGCCAACGGGAGACCAATTCTCAAAGGCATCGACACAGTTTTCAATGCGGCAGGGGCAGGATATGCATGACGTTCATATCTCGGGCAGCGGAGCACTTTACGCAGCTTGCGAATCGCAAGGCATCCGCCGCGGAATCCTTCTTTCCGCCATTGGCGCAAATCGTGATACCCCGAGCGTCTTCTCGGGCACAAAGCGGCAGGGCGAAGCGGCACTGACGTCACGCGGCCTCAATTGGGTTGTTCTACGTCCCTCTGTCGTGATGGGCAGCGGCGCCTACGCGGGATATCGCATGGCCTTGCGTCGTTGCCGATTCTGCCAGTCATGTCCGACGCGGCGCCCGTTCGACCAGTGCATCTGGACGATGTTGTCGAAAACTATTGCCTTTTTCTCGAAACCCAACGCGCTTTCGCGCATCGCGCTTTGCGCCGACTCCCGGGGCTGGAGTCACCTCGGGAGTCGCGCCTACGCCCCCCTTTCGCCGTCGCTGTTGGGCATTTTGCGCTCTTCTATAGTGGAGGCCGATCAACGTTCTGCCCAAGATGCGTTCCGCGGCCTGCAACGAGATTGCATCTCTGGCGTTATGCGAGTGGATGTTCGAAATAAGGGTGTTGCAACATGCATATGACAGTGACCGCGGAGCAATTCTCATTGAATGGCGACAAGCTCACGCACGGTCCGACCGGCGCGACGTTTTGGATGGGAGATAAAAACGTCGTGTGTTGCGAACCGGTCCGTCTAACGCTTGAGACCGGCGACGACTATGAACTCGACGAAATCAAGGACGAAGCCTGGCGCATCATGACAGTTGAGCGGAAATCGTGCACTTAGCCAACTGAGCCGTTTCTATTTGGGCGGAAGCGTGCCGCGCAAAAGAGGAAGATCGGCACCAGCCCAGCCATTCGAGATGGAATGACCGTACTGCACCGGTTAAAGAAATGCTGCGACCGCAATTCCCTACGTAACTGGTCGTGCCGCTTCCTTGACGGCCTGACTTGTGGTCGCCATTCCGGCAGCGTACGCCGCGCCGGCGCCGAGCAGCAGCGCGCAGAAGCTTGCAAACATCGCATAGGCGAAGTGTTTTCGCGCCTCCTCGATTTGCTGTTGCGTCGGAGATCGGGCAGTCGAGCCGACCGTTTCGCGGCTCGGCATAGCCGACAAAGCCGCAACCCGGGCGCTCGCCGCATATGATGGTCCGATCAGGTTGCTGGCGACGCTGGTAGCGGATGCCGGGATCAGCGCCGCAGCCGCTACGACGACGACGGTCGCGACTGACCAGGAAGCCAAGGCGTGTCCCACACGCCCGAGACCGGTCTGATCGGGTGAGTTGGCCGCCGCGACCGCACCGCCGATAAAGGCGGCGATGATGCCCGATACAGCCCACCACACGAAGGCGGCCCAACCGGCGCCCGCAGGCGCGGATTGAGCGGTCGGGACGTCAATCGCGAGCAGACCGATGCCGAAACCAAGCATCGTCAACAGGATCTGGATAACGAGTGAAGCAAAAACACCGGCGAGGACGGCCGACCATGTCCAGCCGAAAAAGGCGTTAGGCACTGTAAACGGGGCCATGACGAATTCTCCTCCGTTCAGCAACACTTTGGTGCCCAACGCGGTGTTCAAGCTTCCGTTCCCTTTGAGGAACTGCAAATGCACTTCGTCGTTACGGTTCTAGTCTTACTGCGTCATAACCGGCTTTATCCACTCATCCGAGGAGCTTGCGCAGTAAGCGTCTCGAAGGATGAGGCCAAGAAGTAGCGCCGTGGCCTCATGGTTCGCCCAGCGATGCGAAGCATCGTCCGGAGACAGCGCTTACGCGCCTCCTCACCATGAGGGAGTAGTGACGCAGTAAGACTAGGAGAGACCTGCAAGAGGAGTTGGCAATGACGTTTGGCAGAGGCGCCCTGCTGTGGCTCTTGGGCATTCCACTTCCAGTCATCCTGCTGCTCGCATTGTTCTGGCGTTAGCTGCAAGCGGCGGAAGCCGGTGGTCAGGATAGGTGTCTGGCGGCTCCTGTGCCGGATGGACTAAATGCGGGGCATAAGACCCCGAAGACCTAGACCTTTGCAGACAGCGGCACGATATTCCGTTCGACAGCAGCGAGCGGTTGGTGGTGGTGCCTAGGCTATACACCGTCAAGAAGAATGGATTCTTGCTCGGAGATCTGCAAGGAAGGCCGTTAGCGCATCATCTGTGCACGCTCCGCGCTCGGGCGTCAGCAGCGTAATTCCCCAGCGTGCGAGCATCGCCTCTTGCACGGGGTTCGATGAAGGCATGAACACAAACGAGCGCGGGCGATGATCCCGGTGGCCTGATCTTTCCCAGGTCTGCCAAATACCGTGCAGAAGCAGCCGAATGTTGGGGTCGGACATGCTGTATCCGATGAACAGGATGGTCCGAGCCAAGGCGTCCGCGCGAAACTTAATATCCAAGGGGAGTCGAAGGATAATCGATTGAGAAAATCGGTCTCGGTAAGAACCAGCGACGCATCGTCGTCGAAGTCGCCATGATATTTGACGATATGCGTCACGCCATCCGCAGCATCCGCCATCTGCTTCGCGTTCGCGATCTTTGCGTAATGCTTCTTGTGAACTTCGAACGCCGTTTCGAGATTGCGGTCATAGTTGGTGGTGTAAATGGTCGGAAAGTCGAGCTCGACGATGAGTTTATGAAGCTTCGACTCGGCGACGCGATCCGCAGCGACCTTCCAGTTTCGATCCAGCCAACTTCGTAAAGGACCCATTCCGCCCTGCTTCAGGCGATAAAATTCAGCCAGCATCTGATAACCGTCGTTCATTCCATCGATTACGTCGGGACTGAGGTCGAGCTCTTTCGGTGATCGACGAAGCTTTGCCAAGAAGGCAACCCTACAGCCATCGAGACGCCTGCGCCAACGAACAGAATCGAGTGACGGCGCTTGATGGCATCTGCCAAGACGTCCCTGGAAGATGACCTTTGCTGTGCTGCACCTACTTCTGAAGTTCTCATCCGTTTCAACAGGTCAGGGTTACTCCGTTCGTTATTCGCAACGAGCTTTGCCGGGGCGGCTACGCTGCAGGCCCGGAGCTCGGAGGTTCCTAACTTGCGGCTTCGCAAGCTCGCGGCGATGCCGAAGTAGAAAGAGCAAAAGCAGACTTCTTCACTTCTTCACGAGGCTTCTGCCTTGCCAGGAATTTGCTGAGTGCGCTCGCCGGTGATTAGAACCAGCAAACACAGATCCGTGTTGTTGGTTCCTGTTAACGGCCGCCGAAGCTCCCAAGTCTCAACCCGCATGATGGCTGACCTGAGGAACCATAAATGTTCCTCAAGTAAGGAGCAAAATATTCGAAGTCGGGCAAATAAGCGCTAAGGCAGACCTTAAAGATGGCGAGTGGGCTTCGATACCGTCGGCGTGAAAACAATGCAGCACCTGCCGAAAATACCGGCCGGCCCCACTCCTGCTCGCAATTCCGCAGCTGTTGCTGTTCGACCCCAGAGATGTGGCCAGAATCCTGAATAGCTCGCCGCGGCCGTTTCGGCCGGCTACGAAAGAAAGGCGGCTGCCCCTCAACCATTTCGATCTGGGTAACGTGCTGATTGCAGATCCGGATCGACGCGCCATTCTGCGGACTTTGGATGAAGCCGCGCTTTCCAGCCCGAACACGGTCAATCCCCCGGTATCCCGTTTTCGCGATATCATTCGGGACGAATACCTATGTTTTGTGAGAGCGGACGGACGCGAGATTGCTTGGGCAATGTTTGCTGGCGCGTAGGTTCGCATGGTGCGCCGCATCGCCGTGGAGATCGGGCACGCGATGACGAAGATCTCACCAATCTGCTGAACAGCCTTCGGCGCCGTGCCAATGCGCCGGTCGGTCGGGTCTGTTCCTCCCGTCGTCAATCAACCTGCCTCCAAGAAGCATTTCCTCATATTGGACTTTTTCTAATCGGGTAGGAAGATATTAGGTCCGCGGGGTGACCGAAGCATCCCACCACATCAACCGTGGAACGTTCGACGCAGCTCAGCGTATTCAGGCTGAAAGGAGGAAGAGAACGATGTCTTACGCTGTCTTCAAGGACGACGAGAAATTGAGCCGCACCTTTCCTATCAAGGAAGAGACGCTGAAGAAGGCAGACGGGGCTGGCTTGGTCGATACGGTTAAAGGCAAGCCGCCGGAACGGCACCATCAGTCATCGGGCAGCGAAGGCCGAAAATTTGAAATTGCGCCGGTTCCGCAAGATGCTACGCTAACGTAATGCCGGCGGTCGAGCTCAGGCAAGTTTAGATGTTCCAGCCATGAGGGTGTGATGAGTACCGCCGAACAAGACGCCATCGATTCGTTGCTGGTCTCCCTGCAGAAGCCCAATGTACATCAAGGGGCGTGGGGATCCGACGAACTCTTGCAGGCACTGCCGGCAGCACTCTACATGACGGACGCCGCCGGCCGCATTACTTTCTACAACGAAGCGGCGGCGCAATTGTGGGGCTGCCGGCCGACGCTCGGGACCGCCGAGTTTTGCGGATCATGGAAGCTCTATTGGCCGGACGGCACTCCCTTGCCGCACGCCGAATGTCCGATGGCGCTGACTCTGAAAGAGCGGCGTCCGATCCGGGGCATGGAAGCGGTCGCCGAACGGCCGGACGGTACGCGCGTGCCGTTCATTCCGTATCCAACTCCCCTATTCGATGCTTCAGGTGCTTTGGTTGGCGCTGTCAACATGCTGGTGGACATCACCGAGCGCCGGGAGACTGAACAACGGCTTCGAGAAAGCGAGGCGCGCTATCGAGCCATCGCTGCGATCGTCGAATCGTCCGACGACGCGATCGTTTCGAAAGACCTCAACAGCATCATCAAAAGCTGGAATCAAGGCGCGGAGCGGCTGTTCGGCTATAGTGCTGAAGAGGCGATTGGGAAGTCGGTCACGATGCTAATCCCTCCCGATCGTCGGGATGAGGAGCCGGCCATTCTTGCCCGCATCCGGCGCGGCGAGCGCGTCGAGCACTACGAAAGCGTTCGTCAACGCAAGGATGGCAGCACTATCGACATTTCGCTGACGATCTCCCCGATCAGGGATAAGGACGGCAAGATCGTCGGCGCTTCGAAAATAGCCCGTGACATTTCATTTCGAAAGCGAGCAGAGGAGCAGCAGCGGCTAATCTTCCGAGAGATGGACCATCGCATCAAGAACCTCTTTGCTGTCGCTGGCGGCGTGGTCACGATGAGTGCCCGATCGGCGAAAACAGCGGAAGCACTCGCTTCGGTGGTGCGAGACCGCTTGGTGTCCCTCGCGAAAGCAAACGAACTGACGTTGAAGCTGACAGCCGATGGCACTCATCGAACGCAACAGTCGACGCTGCTTCATACGTTGATTAGGACGATTCTCTCCCCTTATGACGGCGGCACCGACAAAGGCGGGGCGCGTGTCGCGATCAGTGGACCCGACATTCCAATCGCGGGCGATGTGGTGACCGGTTTTGCGCTGCTGTTGCACGAGTTTGCAACCAATGCCGCTAAGTACGGGGCACTTTCGACCCAAAGTGGCTGCATCAATATCGCGTGCTCCGAAAACACTGACAAATTTGCGGTAACCTGGACGGAACGCGGAGGACCACCGGTCGGTCGTCAAGCAGAGGTAGAGGGCTTTGGTACGCTACTCGCCCGTGCGACGGTGCAGAGCCAATTCGGGGGCGTGATCGCGTGGGATTGGAACCCAGCGGGCCTGACAATAGACCTTTCTTTTCCAAAGGACCGCGTCGTGACGCATCCCTAACGCTCAGTCATTCTGGTGAAATCAAGTTGTACAAGAAGTCACCGGACGGCCTAGCAAAATCAATCTCGCGCGGCCGTGGTGATCCTGTCCTTGCACCAAATCTCAACATCTGAGGAAGGCACCCGTTGGTCAGTCTCGCGCGCAGCGGACAGATGGAATAACCCGGAGTTGCTGGCGCACCACCTTCTGCCTTGACCAGATCACCGACACCTAGACCAGCAGGAAGTTGGCACTTTGGAGCGAGCCTGTGAGGTTTACCAGATTGATCTCGATATCGCCCGAAATCATCACCCCGTCTCCGTCGACGTCGATTTGCAGAACATCGTTGCCGACGCCCACGTTCTGAAGGCGAGCCGACGCCTGACCGGCGCCGGCGAGTGCGGCGTCGTCAACATACAGAATGCTGCCGCCCGCGAAGGTCAGTCCAGAGAAGGTGAATGTATCGTTGCCAGCAGCGAAGTCGGTGATGATGTCGCTTGCACCGCCCGCGACGGAATCCGCTGCGCTAGTAAAGCGGAAATTATCCTGCCCGGCGCTGGCGGTGATCGAATCCAACCCCACACCAGCCGTGACGGTCGTGCTTCCCGACGTGTTACCGATAGCAAACCCATCATAGGCAGCGCTGCCGTTGATTGTCTCCGCGTTGGCCACGATAAGATTGAACGAACCTCCGTTAAGATTCAACACATCCACCCCGTCGCCAAGGTCGATCGCATTTCCGGTGCTAGCTTGCAAAGTCAGAGTATCGTTCGAGGAGCTACCGCTGACTTGGTTGATATTGTATAGGTTATCGAAGGAGTTGGTGCCTGCCGCAAGATTTAGATTATTGGTACCCAACTGAAGATTAACGGTGATGCCGCTGACATTGTTTAGCAGCGTCAGTGTGTCGTCGGTCGTGGGCTCGCCGCCAAAATAGTCGCTGTGGTTGATATTCTCAACGTTGACGACGCTGACCGAGTTTGCCCCGCCGGCGACAGTAAGTGTGTCGTTGCCATCGCCGAGATCGACCGCTAAACCGCTGGCGTTATTGACGAGATTGATGAATTCATCACCGGCGCCACTGGCGATATTTTCGACCCCGACGAGATTCAGAGAGGCGTAGCCCGCATTGGCGAGGTGGAGCGTGTCGGCACCATCTCCAAGGTTGATGGCTGAGATCGTGACATTGCCGATCGTCAGATCATCATTGGATGCAGACCCGTTGATAGTCTGGACATAGAACACATCTCTCAATGAATTAGTGCCAGCCGCTAAATTGAGCGTGTTCGTGCCCTGTTGAAGGTTCGCGGTGACGCCGCTCACATTGTTTAGCAAAAACACCGTATCATCGGAGGCGGGAGCACCGCCGACATAGTCACGGCTATCGAGAAATTCAACATTCTGCAGGCTGATGCTGGTGACGCCAGTAGTCAGCTGCAAGGTATCGCTGCCACCTCCAAGATCAATGGACAGGCCGGTGGCATTGTTGGTCAGCGAGACGAACTCGTCGCCACCCGCTCCATAGAGGCTTTCGACACCGGCGAGCGCGAGGGTATAGCCCGCCCCTGAAATGCCGAGGTTGACGGTATCGGCGCTGCCTGCTCCAAGATCGATCGAACGCCCAAAGAAGTTTTGCCCGATGGTCAAGAAGTCGTCGGTGTTGCCTGTCAGCGACGATAGCCCCGCGGTACCGCCGAAGTTGAGGCCGCTGATGTTTATCGGAGTGCCATCGGTTCCGCTCGCGACCAGATAATATACCGGGGCTATGGCGCCGGTGCCAAACTGCAGCACCTCGACGTTGCTGAGTGTGTCGGCGCCCTCGCCGTTGCCGCTGACCGAGGCTGACGTGACGGTATACTGGCCGATCGTGCCGGCGTAGACCGCCATGTCGCCACCGAAGCCGCCATCGATGATATCATTGCCACCGACGCCGGTGATGGCGTCGCTGCCGCCGCCGCCATTGAGGGTGTCGTTGCCGGTGCCGCCGCCAAGGACCTCGTTGCTGGCGCCCCCGGTGATCGTATCATCGAAGTTCGAGCCCTGAACGTTGTTGACGCCACCCGCAATCGTGTCGTTACCGATGCCGGCTGCGTCGCTTGCAAGCGTACTGGCCGCCGTTCCGTTCGCCAAATTGACCGTTACACCCGCGAGCGCGTTGAAGAAAACAATCTGGGTGTTGCCGTTGCCGGTGATCAGGTCGTTGCCCCCAAGGCCCTGGAACGAGTTGAAAGCGCCGTTGCTGCCGACGTTGTTGGTCGAGGCATTCAGGAATCCGGCGGCGCCGAAGTTGTTCGCGTTGTAGATATCGGCGAAGTTGGTGCCGTATACCTGTTCGACCGAGCGCAGCGTGTCGGTGCCGATCGAGGCATCTCCGACCACTTGGCCCGTGGCCATGTCAACCGAGATGCCGGACGTGGTCAGCAGGTTGTTGCTATTGTATGCCGCCTGGTCGAACCCGCCGCGACCGTCGATAAGATCGTCGCCGGTCCAGCCGTCGAACACCTCGGTGAACGCCGTGCTGTTGGTGCCGCGGAGCGTATCGTTGAAGCTTGAGCCGCGAACCTGGGCGATGCCGCTGACGTTGTCGTGACCGACCGAATCATCGCCATCCGCGCTACCTGCAGCGAGATCGACCGTTACTGCGCCGGTCGCATTCCAAAAGAGAATGCGAGTATTGTTGTTGCCTGTAACGGTGTCGATGCCGCGCATCCCTTCAAACTCGTTGAAGGTGCCGTTGTTGCCGACATTGAAATTTGCCGGATTGGTGAATCCCGACGCGCCAAAATTCGCTGCAGTGTAGGTGTCGGCAAAGTTCGTGCCGCGCACCGACTCAATCGAGCGCAGCGTATCGCTACCGATGGACGTATCGCCGGTAACGATCCCCGTCGTCATGTTGACCGCGATCCCGGACGTCACTGTGTTGTTGAATGTCGGCGCGTAGGTCATCAGGTCGAAACCGGGACCGCCGTTTGCGGCGTCGTTGCCCGCGCCGCCGACGAAGACGTCGTTGCCCGCGCCGCCATTCAAAACGTCGGAATATTCAGAGCCGCGGACCCAGTTGACGCCGATCAAGGTATCGTTGCCGACGCCAGCGGCGTCGCCACCCGCGGTACTAGTCGCGCTGCCGTTGGTGGCCCCGCTGGACAGATTGACGGTCACTCCAGCGGTGGCGTGGAAGTAGGACGCGGTCGTCCGCCCGTTGCCGGTAATGACGTCGTCCCCGCCCCCACCTTCGAAGGTGTTGTTGACCGGCCCCATCGAGCTCGGGCTACCGGCGTTGGCACTCGGGGCGCCGGCGCCGGTCCAATATCCCGTCGCGTTATAGGTGTCCCCGAAATTGGTCCCTTGTACTCCCTCCACCCAACGCAGCGTGTCGGTGCCGACTGAGCCGTCGCCCATCACGACACCCGAAGCCATATCGATCTGGATGCCGGCGGTCGAATTGAGATAGACCGCGTTGTCCTGCCCCGTGCCGCCGTCCAAGAGGTCATTGCCCGCAAGCCCCTCCAGCGTATCGTTACCGCCGAGGCCGCGGATGGTGTCGTTGCCGGCCGTCCCGGGCAGCGTGTTGTCGTTGGCGTTGCCAAGGATCTCGCCCTCGGCGAGATCCATGACCGCGATGGTGAAGGTCTTGTCGTAGGTGTTGTTGGCGGAGTCGGTCACCCGCACCGTCACCTCGTGGGAGGTCGCGCTCTCGTAATCCAGAGCGCCTGCCACCACCAGATTGCCGCCCTCGATCGCAAACAGACCGCCGGCATCGTCAAGCAACGTATAGGTGGCGGTATCACCCGCATCCGGGTCAACGTCCGACAGAGCGCCCACGATCATGCCCGCCGCGCTGTTCTCCGCTACGCTCGTGCCCGACAGCGCAATGTCGGTCGGGGCGCCATTGGCTGCGAACACAAAATCGCTGGCAACCAGGCTGCCGACCGCGATGTTGGCCAGCGTGGTGGTATTGCCATCGCCAAAATCGATCAGCGTGTTCGGCCCCTGTTGAGTCGCACGAGACTGGATGTCCGCAAGGATGTAGATGCCGGCCACCCCGGTCAGGTCGATTCGGTCGCCCTGGCCACGGTTGAAGTCGCTGACAAAATCCGATCCGTCGCCCGAGGCATACACAAACGTGTCCGCCCCCGCCCCGCCGAAGAGATTATCTGCCCCCCGCCACCATTGAGGACGTCGTTGCCGCCGTTGCCGCCGTTCAGGAAGTCGTTGCCTGAGCCACCCGTCAGCGTATCGCCGAAGTTCGAGCCGAAGACATTGTTG
Organism: Bradyrhizobium sp. TZ2; assembly: GCA_043099345.1. Classification (GTDB taxonomy): domain Bacteria; phylum Pseudomonadota; class Alphaproteobacteria; order Rhizobiales; family Xanthobacteraceae; genus Bradyrhizobium. Next base: position 7,289,684 of record CP170752.1, read on the forward strand.
ACGCCGCCGGTGATGGTGTCGGTGCCGACCGAGCCGTCACCGGTGGCGATGCCGGTCGACAGATTGACGTTCACCACGCCGGTTGCGCTGCCGTACTGGATCTGGGTAGAGCCGTTGCCGGTAATGGTGTCGTTGCCGCCCTGGCCCTGGAACGAGTTGAAGCCGACAAAGCCGGAGGCATCGTAGCTGTCGGCCGAGTTGCCGCCCAGCGCACTGTTGACGCCGCCGGTGAAGCTATCGTTACCGACCGAGCCATCGCCGGATGCCGAGCCGACACCGCCAGCGCCGATCGTGATCGTCACGCCGGAGGTGGCATTGCCATATTGAACCTGGGTGGCGCCGTTGCCCGTGATGGTATCGTTGCCGCCATTGCCCTGGAACGAGTTGTAGCCATTGTTGAAGGCGGAGGCATTGAAGGTATCGGCAGAGTTGCTGCCGATGGCGCTGTTGACGCCACCGGTAAAGGTGTCATTACCAGCCGAGCCATCGCCGGACGCCGAGCCGGCACCGCCGGCACCGATCGTGATGGCCACCCCCGCCGCCGAGTTGTTGTAGAGCACGCGTGTGCTACCATTGCCGGTGATGGTGTCATCACCGCCGAGGCCTTCAAACTGGTTGAAGTTGCCGTTGCTGGAGCTGACGTTCAGCGCGCCCACCTGGCCATAGCCGGTGGCGTTGAAGGTGTCCGCAAAGCCCGTGCCCTGGACGCCTTCGATGTTGCGCAGTGTGTCGGTGCCGATCGAGGCATCGCCGGTGGCGGTACCCGCCGCCAGGTTGACGCTCACCCCGCTGGTGACGGTGCTGAGGCTGTTGTAACCGGCCGTGTCGAACCCGCCCTCGCCGTCGATGAAGTCGTCGCCACCCAGGCCGATAAGCGTATTGCTAAAGCTGCTGCCCAGCAGCGTGTCGCCAAACATCGAACCCTGCACGGCATTGACGCCCGTGAAGGTATCGGTCCCTTCCGTGGCTCCCGTGGCGCTACCGGCAACGGTAATGGCCGTGCCGGTGCTGGTCTCAAGGTCGACTGTGACGCTGGCCGCAGCAATCTGGTAGTTGAGACGGGTGTTGCCGTTACCGATGATCGTATCGTTGCCGCCCGCCCCGCCGAAGTCGTTGAAGTTGCCGTTGGTGGTGCTGACATTGAGGGCACCGGCAAGGCCGTAGCCGGTCGCATCGAACACGTCGTCGAAGTTGGTGCCCCGCGCGGCCTCCACGTTGCGGATGGTGTCGATGCCGACGGAGGCGTCGCCGTTCACCGTTCCGGCGGCCAGATGAACGGTGATGCCCGACTGGGTCTCCGGATCGTTGTTGTAGGTCACCGAGTCATAACCACCACGGCCGTCGATATAGTCGTCACTCCCGCGGCCTTCGTAGGTCTCATAGGTGAAGCTTGCGTTGTCGCTGCCGTAGATCGTGTCGTTATGGTCCGATCCCCACACCGTCGAGACGTTCGAGAACGTGTCGTGGCCGACCGAAGCATCGCCATCCGCCGTTCCGGCGGCGATGTCCACCGTCACTGCGCTTGCCGCATCGAGATAGTTAATCCGGGTCAACGACTGGCCCAGCGCGTTGGTGTAGCCGACGATGTTGTCGTCGCCACCCCGGCCCTCGAAGTCGGTCTGGCCGGCAGTCAAGTTTACCAGCCCGGTCGAGCCGGTGAAGCCGGCGGCATTGAAGGTATCGGCAAACTCGCTGCCGATGATGCCTTCCACGCCCGTCAGCGTGTCGCTGCCGTCACCGGTAACCGTGCCGGCCGCCATGTTGACCGTGATGCCGCCGGTGGCGTCGGTATACACCGCCCGGTCGAAGCCCGTGCCGCCATCCAGGATGTCGTTGTCGCCAAGGCCCTGCAGAAAATCGTTGCCGCCAAGGCCGTACAGCGTGTCGGCCTCAGGCGTACCGACAAGACTATCTTCGTTGAGATCATCGCTCTTTGTCTGACCCGCCTGGTCGGTCACGGCGATGGTGAAGATCTTGTCGTAGGTGTTGTTGGCGGAATCCGTCACCCGCACCGTCACTTCGTGCGAGGTCGCGCTCTCATAGTCGAGCGCCCCTGCCACCACCAGATTGCCGTCCTCGATCGCAAACAGACCGTCGGCATCGTCGATCAGCGTATAGGTCGCCGTGTCGCCCGCATCCGGGTCGACGGCCGACAGAGAACCCACGATCGCGCCCGCCGCGCTGTTCTCCGCCACGCTCGTGTTCGACAGCGCAATGTCGGTCGGGCTGCCGTTGGCTGCGAACACAAAATCGCTGGCAACCAGGCTGCCGACTGCGATGTTCGAAAGCGTGATGCTGTTGCCGCCGCCGAAGTCGATCAGCGTGTTCGAACCCTGCTGCGTCGCTCGGGACTGGATGTCCGCAAGGATGTAGATGCCGGCCACCCCGGTCAGGTCGATCCGGTCACCCTGGCCACGGTTGAAGTCGCCGACAAAGTCCGCCCCGCCGCCAGAAGCGTACACAAACGTGTCCGATCCCAAGCCGCCCGTCAGGTTGTCATTGCCAATCCCGCCGCTCAGCCAGTCGTTGCCGGAGTTGCCGCCGTGAAGGAAGTCGTCGCCGGAGCTTCCGATCAAGGTGTCTCCGAAGTTCGACCCGACGACATTGTTGACGCCGTCGGTGACGGCGTCGGTCCCCACCGAAGTGTCACCGTTCACAATGCCGGTGGCCAGATTGACGCTCACAGCCCCAGTGGCGCTGCCATAGAAGACCTGGGTAGAGCCGTTGCCGGTGATGGTGTCGTTGCCGCCCTGGCCCTGGAACGAGTTGAAGCCGACAAAGCCGGAGGCATCGTAGCTGTCGGCCGAGTTGCCGCCCAGCGCACTGTTGACGCCGCCGGTGAAGCTATCGTTACCGACCGAGCCATCGCCGGATGCCGAGCCGACACCGCCAGCGCCGATCGTGATCGTCACGCCGGAGGTGGCATTGCCATATTGAACCTGGGTGGCGCCGTTGCCCGTGATGGTATCGTTGCCGCCATTGCCCTGGAACGAGTTGTAGCCATTGTTGAAGGCGGAGGCATTGAAGGTATCGGCAGAGTTGCTGCCGATGGCGCTGTTGACGCCACCGGTAAAGGTGTCATTACCAGCCGAGCCATCGCCGGACGCCGAGCCGGCACCGCCGGCACCGATCGTGATGGCCACCCCCGCCGCCGAGTTGTTGTAGAGCACGCGTGTGCTACCATTGCCGGTGATGGTGTCATCACCGCCGAGGCCTTCAAACTGGTTGAAGTTGCCGTTGCTGGAGCTGACGTTCAGCGCGCCCACCTGGCCATAGCCGGTGGCGTTGAAGGTGTCCGCAAAGCCCGTGCCCTGGACGCCTTCGATGTTGCGCAGTGTGTCGGTGCCGATCGAGGCATCGCCGGTGGCGGTACCCGCCGCCAGGTTGACGCTCACCCCGCTGGTGACGGTGCTGAGGCTGTTGTAACCGGCCGTGTCGAACCCGCCCTCGCCGTCGATGAAGTCGTCGCCACCCAGGCCGATAAGCGTATTGCTAAAGCTGCTGCCCAGCAGCGTGTCGCCAAACATCGAACCCTGCACGGCATTGACGCCCGTGAAGGTATCGGTCCCCTTCCGTGGCTCCCGTGGCGCTACCGGCAACGGTAATGGCCGTGCCGGTGCTGGTCTCAAGGTCGACTGTGACGCTGGCCGCAGCAATCTGGTAGTTGAGACGGGTGTTGCCGTTACCGATGATCGTATCGTTGCCGCCCGCCCCGCCGAAGTCGTTGAAGTTGCCGTTGGTGGTGCTGACATTGAGGGCACCGGCAAGGCCGTAGCCGGTCGCATCGAACACGTCGTCGAAGTTGGTGCCCCGCGCGGCCTCCACGTTGCGGATGGTGTCGATGCCGACGGAGGCGTCGCCGTTCACCGTTCCGGCGGCCAGATGAACGGTGATGCCCGACTGGGTCTCCGGATCGTTGTTGTAGGTCACCGAGTCATAACCACCACGGCCGTCGATATAGTCGTCACTCCCGCGGCCTTCGTAGGTCTCATAGGTGAAGCTTGCGTTGTCGCTGCCGTAGATCGTGTCGTTATGGTCCGATCCCCACACCGTCGAGACGTTCGAGAACGTGTCGTGGCCGACATTGGCGATATCGCCGGCCACCGTCCCCTGACCCGTGCCGGCCGCAATATCGACCGTCACCGCCTCGGACGCGCTCAGGTATTCCACCCGCGTCACCGCCTGCCCCAGCGGGTTGAGAGCCCCGATGACAAGATCGTCGCCGTCCCGGCCCTCGAAGGCGTTCTGGCCGCCGGCAATGCCGGGCAGCCCGGTCGAGCCGGTGAAGCCGGCGGCATTGAAGGTATCGGCAAAATCGCTGCCGATGATGCCTTCAATGTCGACGAGCGTATCGGTGCCGACCCCGGCCCCAGAGGCCGTGCCGGCCGCAAGGTTCACCGTGATCCCAGTCGTAGCGGCAGAGTAGATGGCGCGATCTTGGCCAGCACCACCGTCGAGGAGGTCATCTCCTTCTCCGCCGCTCAGGACGTCCTTGCCCGCGCCGCCGCTGAGGGCGTCATTGCCGCCCTGGCCATCGATCTGGTCGTTGCCATCCAGTCCTTCGATGACGTCCACACCGGCGGTTCCCGTGAGAATGTCATTACCGAGCGTACCGATCTGGAAGGCGTCCGGGATCTCGGCCGCGGCGATAGCCTGATCGAGCGCACCTCCCGTGTTGTCGCTTTCGACCACGTCAAGTGCTGTGGCATCGAGCCCTGCTTGGGCGAGTGCTTCGGTCGTTTGTCCTAGGGCAACATTTGCAGCTTTGGCAAGATTGTCCACACCACCCGCCGCCGCGGTCTCAATCGCCTGGTTTGCTGCGAGGACCACGCTGGTCACCGACGCCAGTGCATTCGTATCGGCTCCATCAGGTGCGACGGTGTCGACGATCGCGGCGAGCGTCGCCTGCTGAGTCAGGTCTAACGTTCCGGATTCGCTGATCACCTGGGCGAGCGCCGACGCTACACCTGCGTCTTCGCCGCCGACCGCCGCGGCGATCTGGGTGATCGTCGCCTGTACCTGAATAGCGGCGGCAAGGATTGCAGTGGCGTTGGCAGCGTCGGGGCCGCCGCTCTGAGCATCAGGTATGGGATCGTAGTTTGTGAAACCCTCTGCAGGCGCGGTGATGCCAAGCGCAGTTGCCACCAAGGCGTTTGCTGCCGTGACCGTACTTCCTGACTCGACCAGTGCTTGGACCAGCGTAGTCAGCGGCGTGATGACCGTCGAGCCGCCGGGCGCGGTGAGAACGCCTTCGAATGCGAGGCCAGTCGAAACGTCGATACCACCGATCGAGACCAGCGGCGCGTTCGCATCATCGACACCGACGAGGGTGAATGTGCCATTCTCGCCGGTCACGGCGAACGCCTCGCCTTCATCCAGAACGCCGTCACGGTCGGTGTCGGAGAAGACAGTGGCGCCGACGATGTACCCATCCACGAGCCGACGCTCCGGCTCGGGACTGGAAACGTCGATCGAGAGATTGATCGTATCGGTTTTGAACGATGCGCCGTCCTGCGCAGTCACCACGACCGTGAGGTTCAGTTCGCCAACGGGCGCGTCGCCGCCGACCCGCACCAGTGCGAGCGTTTCGACTGCGCCGGCATCAACGAGCCACACTCCGTCGCCCATGTTTGTGCCAGACGACAGCATGTAGGCGGGCGTGACGCCCTGGACTTCGATCGTCAGTATTTCCGAAGAATCGCCATGCGAAAGCGTGAGTCCGAGCGGAACGATATCGTCTGCTGACAGAGCGGAAATTGAAGTTGAGACCGCAGCAATGTCGGGTTGGTCGGCAACGGCCGCGACGGTGATGGTCAGCGTGTTCGAGGTCTGGGCTGTTGTTCCATCGCTTTCGGTGGACGTTGCGATGACGCCGAGCTCGATGGTCCCTGAAAAGTTTTCGGGCGGATCGAGGGTCAAACCCGCCAATTGTTCGGGCGTTAGGGTCCATGTCCCATCGCCACCAGCGATGCCCGCGCTCAACGCTGCGCCCTGAGGCACATTCGTAATGGTGATCGAAAGCACCTCCGAGACATCGGTCAACGCGGCAGTTATATTCAGAGCGACTGAAAGATCTTCATTGCCCGATGCATGGGAAACCGTTGCCTGCGGCCCGTCAGCGACGGGCGCAACATTAACAAATACCGTCGCCGTAGAAGTTGCACCTGCGGCATCCCGGACAGTGTAGGTGAAGCTCGCGGTGCCCGAGAAATTCGCTGCGGGCGTGAAGAGCACGTCTCCAGACGCGAGACGTTCCACTGTTCCATTCGAGGGGGATTGGACCGAAAGCAAGGTAAGGGAATCGCCATCCGGATCGGTGTCGTTGCTCAGCAGCGCCGCCATTGAGATAGTCACGCCAGCGTCTTCAACCGTGTTGGCGCTGTCGTTGCCGGCGGTCGGGCCGGTGTTGCCGGCTCCGGGAATGATGACGATCTCGACGCGCTCAATGGACACCACAGCGAGACCAAGATGTTCAAGGTAAGCGGTACCGCTGCCATACCTGCTGATCAGTTGTCGCAGTTCGGCGATGTCGCTGAGGAAACCCTCGGACGCAGCCTGTGCCGCGCTTGCAAATATGCGCAGCGTGTCGTTGCCGGCGCCACCATCATAGATGTCGAGTGCCCCCGTGTTGCCACCTACGCTATAAACCAGGGTGTCATTGCCGGCCTCCCCCTGACGAGGTCGCTGCCCGATCCGCCATCGAGGGTATCGTTTCCGGCACCACCGGTGAGCAGGTCGCTACCTGAGCCGCCGTTCAGCTTGTCATTGCCCAAGCCGCCGTCAATGATGTCGTTTCCGGTACCGCCATCGAGCGTGTCGTTTCCCGCGCCGCCATCAATGACGTCGTTTCCTGCGCCGCCATCAACCGTATCGTTGCCCGCTCCCGCCAAGACCAGGTCATTGCCGGCGCCCGCATTAATCTGATCGTTGCCACCTAGCCCCACGATGGTATCGCCGTTGAGGGTACCGGTCAGATTGTTGCTGCCGTTTGTACCAGTGATAAGTGACATGTCCGCCCCCAAAAGAAATGAAAGAATGATTAGACAAACCGTTAGCAATATTTGCAGATGCCGGTGCTGCTATTGCGCTAATGCAATGTTCGTGAGCTCCGCATTTTGTTCTCGGATCTTAAACAATTTGCGCCTTCCAACGTCGCTGACCGTAGATGCCGAATTTGGCATGTCATTTCCCCAAAACAGCTCGATTGATCTGACGTGGTCAGATCATTGCCAATGCCAATTGAATTTTTGAAAGCCCCCACAGGCTTTACGAGTTCATGAAATCAATTTTTTAAAAATCTTTTTCTTAGTCTTGAGAAAACGTTGTCTCGGAGTCAAGTCGCGACGCTGTTCCCTAACAACAAGCGTCTCACCCAAATGGGTTGGATCTCTCAACCGGGCACAACTCTAGAAAGAATTCTTTCCGACTTTCATTTCAAGGATGAGCTAAGCAAACTGACGAGCTCTGCTTGCCGCTCCACTCCGGTTTTTTGGAAAACAGATTTCAGATGAGTTCTGATAGTATTCTGCGAAGTTCCTGTGACGATCGAAATCTGCTCGACCGACTTCCCTTCGGTAATTTGGCTCGCGGTCCGCGCTTCGGTGGGCGTCAAATCAAACAGCGCTTGCAACAATGATGGCGCGGGGCCGGCGGTTGGTACAATCGGCGTAACGAACATGATCGACAGCGCACCGGTGAAAACATCGAGTCCACCGCCGCGAAGGGGCACCACATGCACCACCAAAGCAGGTTCTGGCCCGCTGGCGCGGACTGGAATGGATATTCCGAGCCGTCTAGGGAAATTCCCCGCGCTTGAGACTGCCTCCATTAGCAACGCCTGAGCCGGAGCAGACGCAAGTTGAATCATATTGCCTGCGCCAATCCGGATGCGAGGCTCGCCCGAGAGGAATCCCGCATTTGCCGAAAGGACCACGCCGTTGGGCGTTAACGCCGCTGCCGGGAGACCGATGGCTTCCAGTGTAGCCACTGTGGATTTTGCCCGATCAAGTCCGAGCCGTGCCGAAAGCAGTGAGGCCCGGGCTAGGTGCGGCCGCAAGCAGTCAAGCTGTTCTGCGACTGCGCGCGGCACTGGGCCCTTTTTGTAAGCCTTTTCTATCGAGAATACCAAGGTGTCACCCGAGGGCGAGCGGATCGATGTTCCGACGCACCAGCCGAGGCCACGTGGCCTCAGCAGCTCAGTGTAGTAATCCGAGGCCTCAATCTCCTGTCGTGTTAGTGCATCCAAGTCTGTCAGGAACCTGGGCTCCTCTATCGGAACAAGGCGCTGGCCGCGCGGATTATCGAGAAACCATTTGCTTGTGGTCCATTCCTGAACTCGGTCGTAAATTGCCTTAGAAGCAAGCCATCGCGGCACGCCCGGTCCAGCCGCGAACAGCAGCGTTCCCTCGGCGTCCGCCGCTTCCGCTAAGCGATCGAGAACGGCTTGCCATTTCTCCGGAACAACTGCCGCTTCATAGATGTCGTCTATGAATGGATCTGTTTGCATCCGATGCCCCTTGCTTCCCCTCTGAATGGATTGCCAATATTTCCCGGTCAATCCCAATCAAGACCAACGTAACCAAGCGTGCTTAATCTGGTCGACCTCAAGTCATCGCCTGGCGACGAATAGCCCTACGATCCATTGAGCTGATCCCCGGATTTTCATCAGAGAACTGAAATTTGTTCTTCCCAGGAGTACTACGAGAAAACGCAAAGCGCCGCCGGAGCGGAATATGATCGCTCGGCCTGGTTAGCCTCCAGCGTAGGCTCGCAGTATCCGGATCGGATAGACTAAAGGCCCGTCTTCGAACGGATAGATCGGCGGAGTCTGTGGCGTGCGGATGCGTTAATGGGTACAATCGCATAAAGCGGAGCTTATGACGTAGCCATGCGGATTGACCCGATCGAACTTTCACGCGAACTCATTTCCTTCAATACGATCAATCCGCCCGGCAATGAGCTGAACTGCATTCGGCATTTGGACGGAATCCTTACCAGCGCCGGACTGGAGACGTCACTCCATACCTTCGCTCCAGACCGTGCCAATTTGATTGCAAGGATCGGCGGCGTCGGAAGTAAGCCTCCGCTGTGCTTCACCGGCCATGTCGATACGGTCCCGCTTGGAAACGCGCCGTGGAGCGTCGATGCGTTTGCGGGCGAGATCATCGACGGCAAGCTATACGGCCGCGGCTCGACGGACATGAAATGCGGCGTAGCAGCTTTCGTCGCGGCCATCGGCAACATGGCCAAGCAGTTAGAAGGCACCAGCGGCGCGGTCCTCGTAATTACTGCGGGGGAGGAAATCGGCTGCGAGGGCGCATTTCATCTCGCGCGCGCCGGCATTCTCGGGCGTGCCGGCGCGATCGTTGTGGCGGAGCCCACCTCAAATGCAGCACTGATCGGACACAAGGGTGCGCTCTGGCTCCGCTTAACCCTCAAGGGCGTCACCGCCCATGGGTCGATGCCTCATCTTGGCGTCAACGCCGCCTATAAGGCCGCGCGCGTACTCACCGCGCTGGAAGCATTTGAGTTCAACGTGGCGCCGCATCCTTATCTGGGATCGCCGACGCTCAACGTTGGCACCGTTCACGCCGGCCTTAATGTGAATTCTGTGCCCGATCTCGCGGAAATCGGCATCGATATCCGCAGCATTCCAGGGCTGGATCATTCACGCATTCAGGAGCATTTGAAGGCGGAGCTCGGCGACGACATTTCGCTAGAGCCGACTGTCGACGTCGGGGCTGTTTGGACCGATCCGTCCTCACTATGGATCAAGGAAGTGTACGATATCGTTCGCGACGTCACTCGCGAAGACGCGGGCTCGGAACCCCGAACAGCTCCTTATTTTACCGACGCGTCCGCCTTGACACCTGCATTCGGCAACCCTCCGACCATCATCCTAGGCCCGGGCGAAGCCGCGAAAGCTCATCAAACAGATGAGTATTGTTCTGTTCAACGCATTCACGATGCGGCGGATATTTACTCGAGACTTGCTGTACGATGGTCCGGAAGGTCCGAATAGGCCTCAGCGAGCCGCCGAGGACAGCTTTCAATTTCCCGCCCATAAAAAGCGCCGAAATGCGTGCCACCGTATGCGGGTGGATCAGCGCATTGCCAAGACTACCCATCGTTTCGCTAACAGATGTTATGACATAAGTCGGCCAGTGGTCGATCGCCGGACCAGGAGGGTAAGCTTAGCACCCTCTAGTCGGGCGCAGATCGGCGAACCTAACTGCCAAGGCCCGAGCCTCAAGCGAAACGATACATCTGCGTACTGTCCGCTCTGGCAGCTGTCTCCATTCACATGCTAAGCGCCCTTCTGCGTACGACCTTTTGACACTCTCTCGACTATAGCCGTCCGGACATGGCTCCCAACAAAAACTTCAATCTCGTCGCCTTCCTCTGCGCCAAGCAGGGCCGAAGCAACCGGCGTGAGACGGTGAATAACACCTCGAGAGGTGTCAGATTGTCCGTGGCTGATCGTTACGTGGATGATTTTTTGTCATCGGTCAGATACCGAAATGTCATGGTGTCACCGATCTCAACCCTACGCTCATCACTTCCAACGGGTGCACAACGATCGGGCGGCCCTATTGTTTGTTAAGCGAGATAATGTTCCAGCGCGAGCTTGCGACCGTTGTTTCCCAGCCACTCAACGCTCGTGCGCTGCCAACATAAAGGCGCGGCCACTTCCTGTCTGTCCTGGGCTCTGAGAGTTGGTGAAGTCAGAATGGTAGAACTGAGCAAAGGTTCTAGTACGCCTTGCTTTGGAGTGGTCTCCTGACTTCGCTGCAACTCTCGAAGTAGCCCTAGTGAGCCCGGACGAGGTTCTGCGTACACCAAGACGTCTCACAAGCAAAACCCGACGCTCTTGCAAGCGCCGGGGTTAATCTTTCAGTCAGGCACTGCTATTAGTCAGGCACTGCTATCCGCAGCGGCGGACCCTGCGGACCGAGCCGTCGTCGCGCTCGATCGTGACGGTGCGGCATCCGCGATATCCGCGATCATATCCGTAGGCGCGATAAGCGGGTCGATCGTAGTCGCGGTAGTAACGCGGCTGCGGACCTACTCTCACCGCCGCCGATCGGGGTATCAACGGCAACTTGAGCTGACGCGGGTGCAACGGCGATCGGCGTGGCGATAGCGAATCCAGCAATCGCCAGTACACCAGCCAGTAACAGAGTTCGCATGAGAGTTCCTCCTGAGCTTTATTCCATTTCCTTTTCAACGTCGCGAGATAGGCAAGGTTCCGCGCTAACGCCCTCGTCGGCACACGGCCGCCACATCGGAACTTGAACGGCCGATGCGATTTCGGCAGATCCTGCAAAGGCGACGCTGCTCTCATGGTCATTTGGCTTGGTCCAACGGCCCGAGCGCGGAACCTTTTTTCTCGGCTTCTTCTTGGTTGGTCAGGTTGTGCCGGCTTGTACCAGCATGATCGCCCAAGAGCTCTTTAAACTGCTTGCTGCTTACAACCGATGGGCTAACGCTCGACTTTACGCGATAGCGCTTGACCTATCAGAACTGTCGTACCGCCTTCACGCCTGTGTCTACTTCGGTAGCCTCCACGGAACGAAGAATGATCCGCTGCTCACCGACAGGCTTTGGTTGAAACGATTGATCAGTGAAGGCGACCATCCAAACGATCTCAATGCAATTTTGTATGAAGACCGCATCGAATTAACCAAAGCGCGTATCGCAGAAGACAGTCGGCTGGTCGATTCACTGGAAAGTGCTGATGAAACAGCACTGAGAGGCCTTCGCAGCTACACAACCACATCCGGAATGCCACAGTCACAGATTCTCGCGGATGATCTGCTGCATCTATGCCTGCCTCGCAGAAAGATCATGCGTGGGCTAAGACCGCGGCGATTAGCGATCCAATGCCGGACCTGCGATGGGTACATCGAATATAGCATCCGAGTTAGTCGTAGCGCACAATTCGAGGCTCCGGTTTCGGAGCTTGAGGCACGTCCGTCGAGGAGCCGCTTGGCCATCTACGCGATGCCTGACCGGCTAGTGCCCAAAATCGGGCCCATCCTCCAGCCTTGTTTTGGTCAAAGTGGCGGTACGGAGTGTCAACAATCCGACGATCGCCTGTTCAGTTGACGGCAAAACTGGGAGGAGGCGCCCATGGATTCCTTGGCGAACACCAAGCAAATCGACGATCCGCACGATGCTAGTCCGGGACTGACCACGCAAGAGATAGAGCTGGTAACGCGCGCCGATGAACGGCTCGCCCATGCGTATGAACAGGTCGCCCGTGCGGATGAACAGCTCGCGCGTGTCAATGAACAGATTTCCAAGCTGGAGCAAGATACCGCGCGGAAGAAGTCCGCGAACGGGTATCGTCGGCCATCGCGTGGCAGGCCGATGCTGCGCGGCTTCATCGGCCTGCTGTTGACAGCGGGCATTTGTATCGCTGCTTTCGCTTCGCAGTCCTCTGGAGAGACGGCCAAGCTGATGATCTCCCGGTGGGCGCCGCAACTGGCTGCGGCTTCGCCGTTGCCGGCGGAAACACCGAAGCTCGCCGACCAGGAGAGTCCGCCTGCCGTTCAGGTGGCTGCGGCGGACGGTGCACCTTCGCAATTGCCACCTCCGGCTCAGCCCGCACCGCAAGACGCGGCGGCCGCCCCGATCCCTCCCGAACTGACACAGTTGCTCCAAACGATGTCGCGTGATCTCGCAAACGTGCAGCAAGGGATCGAGCAGCTCAAGACCAGCCAGGAAGAAATTGTCCGCGAGAATGCCAGGACCGCCGAGCAACTCAAGGCGAGCCAGGAGCAAATGGCCCGCGCGATCGCCAACGCCTCCGAGCAGAACCTGCGGCGCAGGACGTCAGCGACTCCGCCGCCGCCAATTGCCACCCCTGCGCGTCGACCCGTGTCGGCGCTTCCGCCGACGGAAGCGAGAGCGCAAGCGCGCGCGCCAATGCCATTGCGGCCCAGACAACAGTAGTCGTCATCGGCGCCGCCGTCGCCACGTGCAACACGCGTCAGCGTCCCTGAAAATTTTCGTCCGTCACCCTAAAAGAACTTATTCAACGCTGTCTGCCAATTCCGGCGTTGCTCGTTGGATCTGAATCGGATCGCAAGCTCGCGTAAGTTCGATCGGGCGAGTTATTTGAAGCATCCGGCGGCCAATTGCTGCATGAGATGTTGAAATTAACCACTTGTTAACCCTACGATCGCCTAATGTGAATGACTGGGGATCACCATGTTGGCGCAACCGAAATTGATGCCTGTGTCGGCCGATCCAACCTTTCGTTCGTTTGCCAGGCTGGCGGTTCGCGTTACGGCTGTCCTACGCGGAGCAAAAAATGTTCGGAAAGGACGACTTAGTAGACAATCTCAGCCGCGATTGGAGCGCGCGCGCGGAAGACGCGACGCACTTGCATCCGAAGTCACGATACTGACGGCTCAGATCGTTGAAATGGAAGCCCGCCTTTCTGATGAAAAAACCCGGCGCGAGCGTGATCGCGTTTTAGGTGAGATCGAAGCGATAAAAAAAGCGAATCAAACAAGCCACCAGCGAGTTTGCACCTGTCATCGGCAAGCTCTGCGAGGCCATCGAGACGGCTGCGGCAATCGTGCCCGAAGCTCGAGAGCTTAACAGTTTTCTGTTATCGGTTGCGGCCGAAGTCGATAGCGTAGTCGATCCCTTATTGCGGGAGATGGATCAACGCGCGGATGCGGTGCAGATCGGCCACCCTGCACTAGATCTCACGTGTTCAGCCAATGGGGCTCCGATCGAGCTGCCAAAGGAAAATAGTGATCGGCTACTTCGTTTTCGCGGATGGCTGTCTCGCATCATGGAGGTAGAAAAAAGAGAAACAAGGGAGAACCCGCGCAGCACAGCAGCGTGAATTATCGGCGCGCTCCGCGACCAAAAAATCATCCTCCATGTCTGGAGATCCGGGGATCGGAATCGCCTAAGAATTCCCATCGTCAAGCTGTGATCGCGGGCCTCCTCGGTGATTTGCTCGACTGCTTCATTGGCGGGCCTTTCTCATCAAGAAAAGAAAATCCTCTGAAAACAAGAATACGTGGCTTGCCTTTGTCGCAGCGCGCCGGATCGGCCGACAACTCCGAAATCCGCTCACGAGGATTTATTTGCCATCGCCGGCAAGAAACCGGCCGAAGCTGCCGCGCGCAAACAAGAGCGGCTCCTGCCGATTGTAGGCGTATGCCTCTACTGCCCCCAGGAAGATGATGTGATCACCGCCGTAATATCGGCTGGCGGCACGGCATTGGAAATTGGCTACGCTGTCGGTCAATACCGGCGCGTTTCCAAGCCCCGGCGTCCAGCTCACACCGGCGAACTTGTCGTCCGAGGATTTGGCGAATCGCGACGCCAACGCTTGCTGGGAGGCTCCGAGAACATTGACCGTGAAATGACTGGCATTCTGAAAGATCGTCAGGCTTTGCGAAAACATGCCGAGACTCCACAACACCAGCGGCGGATTGAGCGACACCGAAGCAAAAGAGTTGCAGGTTACGCCATACGGCGTCCCGTCCGCGGCCATCGCCGTGACGATGGTGACGCCCGTGGCAAAGGTGCCAAGCGCACTGCGAAAGTCCCTAGGATCAATCGCCGAGTTGTCGCTGGCGAGTTCATTGGCCGGATCGGCAGGATGTTTGGGTGCGTCAGACATCCGCCTGCCTCAGAGCGTCAGGTTTTCGGACGGCAGGCCAAGTGCCACGCGTCCGTAGTTGGTTCCCGCCGCATCGAAATTGAATGCGAGGTGCGAATTGACAGCGTGAGCGTCACGGAACTGCCGCTGCAGCGCGCCTGACGTGAACAGACTGCGCGCACCGCTCGCTGCGAACAACAGCGAGACGGCCTCGGTGCAAAGATTCACCGAAAAAGCGCCATCCCGCCGCAGTCGCGTCTTGTCCGCAAGATCGGGAATGTGGCCGCGTCTTGCATTGGCCATCGCATCGATGCAGTTAGTGCGCATGACGAGGCGGGCTGCGTCGATCTTGGCGGATGCCTCTGCGATCTTTATCTGGGTCGTCTGCAAGTCGCTGAGCTTGGCACGATTGTAGGTTGAGGCTCGATGCCGGGCAAATTCGACATAATCATTCAGACAGGCTTGCGCGTTACCCAGACCGACACCCGACAAGACGTAGGGAAACAGCGAGAACACCGGCAATGCATAAAGCGCGTTTGGATTGACCGCACTTCCGGGCGTCGGTCCACCAGTAAGATCGCTCACCGCGACAGTCATTTTCTCTGCGACGATGGTATTCGCGACGCTGACATCGTTCGATCCGGTACCGCACAGGCCCGTCGCGTTCCAGGTGTCGTTGATTATGTACTCGTTCCTGTTGAGCAGAAATATCCGATACTCGATGCCGTCGGCTTCATCCTCGGAGGCGACCACGCTGGCGAGCATATTCCAGTCGCAGGACTCCACGCCCGAGGAGAACGGCCAATGACCGTTCAGCACATAGCCTCCTTCCACCTTTCTGGCACGACCGGCCGGAAAGATGAAAGACGATGCGATCAGCGCGTTCGGGTCCTTGCCCCAGACCGCGTCCTGTGCTTGCGGGTCAAACATGCCCAGCATCCAGTGATGGCTGGCAAGGTTGGCAAATTCCACGCGACGGAAGCATCCGCCTGCCCCAACGCATCTGCGCAATCGACCAGCGCGACGTAGTCAAGCTCGGAACCGCCAACGCGTTTGGGCTGCACGACTCGGAACAGTCCGGCATCATGCAAGTCGCGCTCCGTCTCTGGCGGCAGACGCCTGAGTTCTTCGGTCTTGGACGCACGATCACGCAATTTTGAGGATCAACGCCATGGCGTGCGCGACCATGGCGGCATAGTGGTCCGTACCCGGCCCCGCGAGCGAACCTGCATCCGGCCTGTCGCTGTCCACCGTCATTGGCGTCTTCCTCACTTGCTCGGCCGCTTTCGCTGGTGATACGGCCGAGCCCTTGCCAGTCTACTGCTTGATCACCAATGATCAAGGCGTGCGACCAGCATGGCAACTCCGCGGTACCGTGCCGAAGATGCTCCAAAACTGAAGAAAAGCCCGGGACCGTGAGGCACCGGGCGAATAGAGCGATCGCAGGTCTGAATGGTCGGCCGCTATCTGATGAACTGCCGCCAATAGAGCGTATTCGGCCAGGGGCACTTCGGTTTAAACAGCCGATAGCCGGCGCGGGTAAAGTTGTTGGTTGACGACAGATTGCCGGGGAGACGATCGAACACCATTCAGGCCTGTCCGCGCCTCCATAGTCCGCATCAGGCGCAGTTGAAGCCCGTTCCCAAATGCTCGCTCACGCCCAACCCGACAAAATAGGCGGCGTTGGTGAGACACTAGTGGAGGGAATGACACCGGCGAAGACGACCCCGGCTCCGCGTCGTAAGTGGCAGGCCACCAGTATCGTTCATCAGACCTCGAAATGGAGGCCGTATCAAAGAAGGTCAGCCGCTGAAGTTCGGCTAATGTGTCCGCAATGTCATCGTCATGGCCGTCGACCTTACGAATTCGGCACGTCAGTCAAACCTAAACTCAAATCCTCGCACTCGGCCGATCGTATCAGGCGCTGCGGAACGGGAATCATTTGCCGATCGTCGCCTTGATGCCGAGCCAAACTGCCACGACAAAGCCGGTTACGATCACGGTGATGACTGCCTTGAATGTATAGCTTTGCGCCTGCTCGACGCTTCTGCGCCAGCGCCGCAGATGCTGAAGATCCGTGCGCAGTTCCCGACGATCTTCCTCCTCTATTCCGAACGAAGTCAGAGCGGTCGCAACGGTTTTCAGAGCCACGGCATCGATATCGTCATGACGACGATTCTGTTGTTCGGCCAGCGTCTCGACGACAACGGCTCTAATGTCCGCGGCGTGCACCCCAGTCACCATTTGCGGTGAGCTCGCTAAACGGGCGAAGATGGGGTGATCATGCTTGATATTGAAAAGAGGGAATTTGATCATGACAACCTCGGACAAGGATTTGTACGACGATAAAAGAAGCCAACGCTCGTTTTGACGCAGCGCGCCGCCGCGCGCCGGCACGTTCGCGCGTGCCGGCTAATGGTGTTCAGGATTCACATAGCGTTTTCGAGCGAAAGCCTGCCCCGGACTTGATCCAGCGTGGATACCGGCTCGCGTGAAGAGAACGCGAGCTTCGGCTTTGATTCAATCAGAACCGATCCTGCTCCAGGCTCGGACGACGGCACGCCCACGACGCCCAGGCGACGGCGTTGGGAGATGCGGCGTCGTGCTGGGCGGCCGCCGTCCGATTCAGGAATTTCAAAGAAAAAAGCCCGCGACGGATTTCTCCGTGCGGGCTTTTGCGATTTTTCGCGATGATGTCATTTAGCCAGTGATTTGCCCGACGTGTCAAACCATTATCAAGCCGTCACCAAACTGCATAAAATGCGACTGAACGGTTTCGACAAACTGAAACTGATTTGATCGATCATTCTGCAAATGAAAAACCCGCTGCCGGTTTTCGGCGCGGGCTTTACGACATCGGCGATGATGCCAATGTGCCCGTGATTTGCCCGACGCGTCAAGCACCGATGCAATCAGGTCGAGTTGGCGAGATCGCGACCAAATCAAATGGGCGCCGGATAGCACTGCTGGCGGCCAGATGGAGTGCAGAGAGGCGTTCGATGTATTTCGTTGCTACCGTGCTCGCGATCTTGTCAGGCCTGTTCTATGCGGCGAGCCGTCACGAGATCGGCTCGTTCGGTGTTGCGATGTGCCAGTACGGCAGCCCGTTCTGCGACAATCCGCTGCTCGTGCTGGTTGGCGCAGGGCTGGCTGCCTGCTGGGGCGCATTCGTCAGCGTGCGCTGACGCGCTTGCTTCGAGGCTTGCGAATTTTTGTGATGATGCCGTTATGCCGGTGATTTTCCCGACGTGTCAAACGCGGCACCCCTTAGTCGCGGCTTGTCGGCTTCGCAATCATAATAGCCGACGGATCCGGAATCCTAGCGCGGTGTCGGGCTGGCGGGATGAAGGGGCTCTGGCCCGGCTGGATCGGGCTCCACTTGTAGCTTCGGTTCGGTCGGCATGACCCTTGCGCCAGCCGCCTTGGCGGCTTCGCCGGTGGTGCTGTAATTCGCGACCATGGCCGGCTGCACCTTGGGCTTGTTCCAAACTCCATAATCGACGATCAGGATGCCGAGCACGCCAAGAACGGCAATCGCAATCGCAACAACCAACGGCGTACCGCCGGTTCGGCTCACCTGATTTTCGGTCGGATGATCTTTCGCCATGTCAATGCCGCCGAGCGATTTCCTCTGACAGAATCAAATCCCGGCGGCCACGAAGGTTCCCACTTCTTCTGTTCCGCCGTCGGCGGAACAAATGGCCTGCCCATGCATTGTTGGAACGAAGCGGTCCCGGCGTCGTTTGGCAGGGCCATTCGGTGAGTTGCAAAACGTGAACACTGAAACACCAGACCTATCCCAGCAGCCGGGCATGGCGGAACGCGCCATCGATACCGCGACCGATGTGTCGCGCACGATCGCGGAAGCGTCGGCCGCGCTGCAGGCCGCTGTCGATCGTCTCAGCAACGCAATTACGACGGCGCGGCAACCGGGAAAGCCGCTCGCGATCATCAGCGCGATCACCCGCGAAGCGCCGCTCGCCAGTCTGTTCGTCGCCTTCCTGTTCGGGGTCGCGGTCGCCCGGCGACGCTAGCTCTTGCCTTTCTCAGAATTTGCCTTTCGACGCGTCCTTTGTCGCCGACATGACGCCGCCGGTTATCTGCCGCATATGTTCGCCGGCGTTGGTGAACTGGCTTCGCAGGAATTCCGACTGGATCTGCATCGCTTCCTGAAGATCGGTCGCATGCACCAGCTTTCGCGCATGTTCGAACGCCGCCTTCATATTCTGTTCAGTGAAGGACAACGCCTGCCTGGAAATCTCCGTGCCTGCACCGGGCATTGACGTCATGGATTTGCCGGCGGCATCAAAGAACATCCCGAACGCCTTCTCTGCCTGATCGATGGTTTTTTCGGCCAGATCGCGCAGCTCGGCCGGGACTTCGAGTTTCGGTTCAATCATGATCGTCTTCTCCAATGTCGCCTTTAGCAGGTTAGCATAATTCCCGGCCGCGTCTGCGCCGTAATGGCATGGCTGATGTCCGGGGCGAGGAGCCGGTTGGCCAATTCCCGGGCCCGCCCCGAACCCAAGGAATGATTTCCTGTCTCCTAATTTAGGCCGTAGCGATACGGGCACTGCACCCGATTCCAATGGTGGCAGCAGTGTGACATAGTGATTCGGGGATAGAGGGCTAACTGTCGGTGGCGTTTGCGTCTCTTGGTTGAGTCTCTCTTGGGACATGGGGACAAGATGCTGCAAACATTACGGCCGACGCCGACCTGCACGCGATTTCAGACCAGCATAGAAATGCCCTGCATGAAATGCGGCACACAGATGCGGCTGGCGACGATCGAACCGCGCGATCAGCACTACGACGTGCTCACTTACCGGTGCGAGCCCTGCGACTCCGGCGAGAGCTTCTTGAAGGCACGCTAGAGCGTTTTCCAGCGAAGTGGGTACCGGTTCGCGCTAAGAAAACGCGTCAAATCAAAATCTAGAGTCCCGTTCCGATTCAATCGGAACGGAAAAGGCTCTAGCCGACTTGCTATCCGTTCAGCACGGCAATGCCTGCTTGGGTCAGCACCGGTCCTTCGTCGCGCACTTCGATCAAGCCGAGGCCCGTCAGAACCGTCAAATCTTCGTCGCTGACGGGCGACATTTTCAGCCGGCGAGCTTGTATGTCCCGCAATGTCCAGCGGAGACCAATAGCCTTCTCGAGGCTGAATTCAGCGAAAGGATTGTCTGCCATACGCGTTCGACTATTGGACCATTGGAATCAAGTCTTGTCTTTTGCGGCGGCGCTTTCCTGGACGCACCTGATAATGCCGCAATCGTCGGCGGGTTCCCTGATGCGAAAGAAACTCCGACGAGGTCCGGCACCAGTCACAATCGCTTTTCAGTAACGATAGGGCTCTATATCCAATAACGGAAACGCGCTGAACACATCAGGCAGATTGGTCGGCGTCGCCGCGTGCAGATGGGATTTGTTCAGTTCGCCAAGGCTGGTGACGCCGAGTAGCCCCAGACAACGGATCACTTCATCTTCCAGCAGCTCCAGCATCCGCACGATGCCGGCCTCGCCGGCGGCGGCGAGCGCCCAGCATTGCAAGCGGCCGATGCCGACCAGATCGGCGCCGGAGGCGATCGCCTTCACGATGTCCGTGCCGCGGCAGAACGAGCCATCGACCATGACCTTGGCGCGGCCGGCAACGGCGTCGACGATTTCCGGCAGCACATGCATCGCACCGCGGCCGTGATCGAGTTGCCGTCCGCCATGGTTCGACACATAGATCCAGTCCACGCCATGATCGAGCGCGATGGCGGCGTCTTCCGCGGTAGCGATACCCTTGATCACCAGCGGGACTTTATAGTTGTCCTTGATCAGCTTCACGGTGCGCCATTCCAGCCCCTTCTGGAAATCGCCGCCGGTGGCACGGATGCGGCTTTCGCGGACATATCGCTTGGCGATGTCGCGTTCGCGCCGGCTGTAATGCGCGGTATCGACGGTCAGACAGAACGCAGCATAGCCGTTGTCAATCGTGCGACTGACGACATCTTCGACAAAGGCATCGTCGCCGCGGACGTAGAGCTGATAGATGCGGAGCGCATCGGGCGCGGCCTTGGCGGTCGCCTCAAGCCCCGGCTCGGACACCGAACTCAGCATGTGGACCGCGCCGAACCGACCGGCCCCGCGTGCGACGGCAGCGCCTGAATCGGGATCGAAAATCTCGAGCGCGCCGACTGGCGCAATCATGACCGGCAACCGCAAGCGGCGCCCGAATAGCTCGGTGGACGCGTCGACCTTGGCGACATTCCGCAGCACCCGCGGCCGGAATGCAATCTCGTCCAGCGCCATCCGGTTGCGGCGCATGGTTGTCTCGGTCTCCGAGGCGCCGACGATGTAATCCCAGGCGTTCTGGTTGAGCCGGGAGCGGGCCTTCCGCACGAATTCGTGGAGATTCTGGAATTCCTCGCCGCTGGCGCCGAGTTCGACATTCCTCGCCGGTGGGATGGGCGTCGCGTCATTCATGGTGTTTCTCTCCCATTTTGGCGGCACATTAGCCGCAGACAAACGGGAAAAGCTACCGCTTTGAACGGGTTACACAGATGCTAGAACGAGGGGCTGCTATTCGCTGGCGAGGTGCATGGGGATAGAGCGGAAAATTCCCGCCCCGCGCATTTTCGGGATTAGCATACGGGAACTTCGTGGCCAGGCGCCGCAGGTCGCTGCGGCCTTCCCGCGATCTCCGCCCTCAGGCCGTATTGTCCGCCTTCCCGAAGGCCCCCGCCTCGGCCAGCGCCGCGATACGTCGGTCATCGTAACCGAGGGTTTTTCGGAGCACTTCCCTGGTATGTTCGCCAAGCAGCGGCGCCGCCACAGGGTCGATGGTCGGCGTCAAGCTCATATGGAGCGGCGTTTCGATATTGGGCACGGTGCCCGCCGTCGGATGCGGGATCCGGCTGAGGCGATGGCGATCGCGCACTTCCGGTGCATTGAAGCCTTCTTCCACGGTGCGAAGATAGCCAACCGGAATGTTGGCCTTTTTCATCTTCGCCATCCAGTGTTCAAGGCTGTCACTCGCAAAGACGCTGGCGATGATGGCCCGCAACTTTTCCTTGTTGGCCGTTCGTGCCTTCCGGTGGGCGAATTCGGGATCAATGACGAGGTCCGGCCGCTCGAGCACATCGGTCACGAGTCGGCGATACAGCCGGTCATTGGCGCAGGCCATATAAAGCGGCCCATCGGCGGCCTGATACACGCCGACGGTGGGCGACCCGTTCGGCGAATTTCCGAAACGGCCGGGGTTCGCACCGCTGATCAGGTAAGCCATGCCGTAGAAACCGGTCATCGCCACGGCGGCGTCGATCAGCGCGACCTCGACCTGCTGGCCGCGGCCGAGGCGGTCGCGGGCGATCAACGCCAGCAGGATCGCGTTACAAGCTGACATGCCCGTGGCCATGTCGACGATTGGCGGACCTGTACGCACCGGCTCACCGTCCGGAAAGCCATTGAGCGACATGAAGCCACTTTCGGCTTGGGTGATCGGATCGAAGCCCGGACGCAGGGCGAACTCCCCTTGCGGCCATAGGCCGAGATCGAGCAATAAATCAGGCGCGGATTGGTTGACGCGACCGACGCATAGTCGAGGCCGAACTTCTTCATCACGCCGCCGGAGAAGTTCTCCACAACCACATCCGCTTTCGCGATCAGCTCGCGTGCAACCTCCAACGCCGCCGGATTGTTGAAATCGAGCACGACGCTGCGCTTGTTGCGATTCAAGCTGAGGAAGGCCGCGCTCTCGCCGCCGATTTCGGCATGTTCATAGTGGCGGGTGTCGTCGCCGCCATCCGGGTTTTCAATCTTGATGACCTCAGCGCCAAAATCGGCCAGCGTTTGCGTGCAGGCGGGGCCGGCAACAACCCGGGT
Source organism: Bradyrhizobium sp. TZ2 (assembly GCA_043099345.1). Lineage (GTDB taxonomy): Bacteria > Pseudomonadota > Alphaproteobacteria > Rhizobiales > Xanthobacteraceae > Bradyrhizobium. The sequence goes on from CP170752.1 coordinate 7,312,182, forward strand.
GAAGTCGACGACCAGCAGACCATCAAGGGCATTCGGCTCGCCCTTCGCGCGCGGCGTTCGCTCCGGCAATTGCGGTCTGGCAGTCATATCCGGCATTTCCCCTTGTTATTTTGCCTGGCGAAACGAGCGCCCTCGCCGAGACAGGCAACTTCGAGGCTTTTTACCGGAAGCCAGCGGATAACACCAAACCCCGATTTTGCAGGGCGGGACCTGCCGCTGACATAGCTCTCGGGACAACAGCCTTGGCAGGCTCGGGCGCCTGCCAACCCAGTACACCTGCCGGCCCACGCAGTTTCGGTTCGCGTCGGTCCCCACGGCAGCCCACCGCCCAATCCTCCTACTCGGTGATCATTTCACCAGAGCCGCCAAACTCCGCGGGAAAGTCCTTCAGCTTTGGCAGCCCGTCTCGCATCGGCAGCACCGTCTCGGCGTAGTTGACGTGGACGCCCGGCGTGAAGGCAAGGGTCGGAAGTGTGGCTGCGAAGACATCGACGAGCCCAAGCGTCGGATGATTGGTCATCAGATGCCCGCCGCACTCCGCGCAGTACTTACGCTGGCTCATCGGCGTCTTCTCGAACGTTGCAACGTGTTGCGCCCCGGCTGTGATCCGAACCGCTTCCGGCTTCCACAGGCTGAACGCGTTAACGGGTCCCCCGGACCACGAGCGGCAGGACTGGCAATGACAATAACCCATTGCTTCCGGCGCACCCGTAACTTGCACTTCGACCGCACCGCAGAAACAGCTTCCAGTATGCTTCATGGCTTTACGTCTCCTTGCGAACAGTTGAATAGCGATCGGATCAGTTTACGAGCCATCACGCTATGTTGTATGGCAAATAACGACATTAGCGCGAGATTGACGACAATAGCCTCAAATGCCGGCGATTTCGCGCCGGTTTCGATGTCTTTCGGCGCGACAAGGCCCGATACGAAGCCGATAGCGTACAAAATCGTGATGAGAAATGTGAGATAGGCCACAGCGGCGAACAGAAATGCAGTGAATTTTAGCATGCGATTGCCCGGCATGGCGGGGCCAAGGGCTTGGGTTTCGTCATGAAATCGACTCCGCTTCGGGATATGGGATTGCAACTCCTGATTTTGGCAGGGTGCAGCAAGCGCGACGAAAAGACTTTGCCTGATGCTTGATCTCCTCGTGAGACGGACTTGATTGTTTCTAGAGAAAAGATGCGATAGCGCACGTGAAATTCAGTTTCGACAATCACATACTTGATACCGACCTTCGCGAGTTGCGCCGTGACCGCGAACTCGTTGCGATGCAGCCGCAGGTCTTCGACCTGCTGGTGCATCTGTTGAAGCATCGCGATCACGTCGTCAGCCGGGACAATCTCATTGACCTGGTGTGGGGTGGACGGATCGTCTCTGACTCGACTCTCGACAGCCGCATCAATGCCGTGCGGCACGCGATCGGCGACAACGGCAAGGAACAGAGGCTCATCCGCACCATTCCGCGCAAGGGACTTCGCTTCGTTGGCACCGTCAACGGGCCATGCGATGCGCGCACCGCGCCATCGCACGACGCCAAGCGTCCGCGGCCTCCGTTGGCACTGCCCGACCGGCCGGCGATTGCCGTGCTGCCGTTCGACAACATGAGCGGCGACCGGGAACAGGAGTACTTCTCCGACGGAATCAGTGAGGACATCATCACCGCGCTGTCGAAATTGCGCTGGTTCTTCGTGATCGCCCGCAACTCGTCCTTCACCTACAAGGGCAAAGCAGTGCACATGAAGCAGGTCGCCGCGGAGCTCGGGGTACGCTACGTGCTCGAAGGCAGCGTGAGAAAGAGCGGCGATCGTGTCCGCATCACCGCGCAGCTCAACGACACCGCGCCCGGAAGCCATATCTGGGCGGAGCATTACGACCGCGACCTGACCGACGTGTTCGCCGTACAGGACGAGATAACAGACGCCATCGTCGCGGCAATCGAGCCGCAGATTTACGCCGCCGAGAATTTTCGAAGCCGGCGCAAGCCGCCCAACAGCGTGGATGCGTGGGACCTCGTGATGCGCGCGCTGTCGCACCACTGGCGGGTCACGAGAGCTGACAGCTTCGCCGCGCAGGCGCTGCTGGAGCGAGCGATTGCAATCGATCCGAACTACGGTCAGGCGCTGGCGCTGTTCGCGACCAATCATATGTTTGGGGTGCATCTGGGCTGGACGGATATTGCCGTCGCAGCACCCGCCGCCGAGCAGGCGGCATTGGCGGCCATCGCTGCTGACAGCGATGACGCGTGGGCGCATACTGCGCTCGGCAGCGTGTACTTCTCTACGCGCCGTCTCGATGATTCGCTTGCCGAGTTCGAACTGGCGCTGCAGCTTAATCCGAACTTCTCGCTGGCGCAGGGATACTACGCGCTGGCGCTGTCCTATAGTGGACGGTGGCAGGACGCGTATGCGGCAACGCAACGCGCCATCCGCCAGAGCCCGCGTGATCCTTCTTCGGCAATCTATTACGGCGTCGCTGCCTACGCCCAGTTCGTCGGAAAGAATTATCAAGAGGCGATTGCGCTTGCGCGCGAGGCGACCCGCCAGCGCGGCGACCTGAGCGGCGCTTACCGAGTGCTGACGGTCGCCGCCGGCATGACCGGTCAGATCGAGGTCGCCCAGTCGGCACTCAGGGAGTTGCGCCGGACCCAGCCCAATATTTCACTGGCCTGGATCGCGACCCAGTTACCCTGGAAGCTCGACGCCGATCGCGAGCATTATCTGGAGGGATTTCGTCGCGCCGGGTTGGAATAGGAACTCCGGCGCCACCACCGAGATCACTGCTGCTTTTCCCAGAATGACAACAATCCTTGCGAGGCCGAGCCTCCGATCACGCAGGGAATGCCGATCGCTACCTGCCCCAGCGCAGCCGCAGAGACGCAACCGAGCGCGACCGCGCCGACGCCGACTTGGCCCCAGAAGCTGAGGTCGCGCCGGCTATCGGAGCCCTTGGTCTTGAGTTCGTCCACCGCCGCAAGCGCGTCCTTGCGCAGCGCCGCAATCTGCACCGTGTCAGCCGCCTCGATCACCTCGGCGAGCGGCACCTTCACAGCGGCCGGTTGCTTCCCAAGTTCGCTGCGCAAATACTCGCGCAAGCTAGTGTCCCGGATCGCATAGCTTGCCAGCGTGTAACGCGCCATGCTTCCGACGGTCAGCTTGTCAACGGTATCGCGACTCTTGCTCCACGGCAGCATCTGCACGATGCGCTGGATAGGCGCATGCGAGCCGGTCGCGAAATAGTAGCCCCACAGCGTATCGAGCAAATCCTGGTTGCTGGCGTATGTCAGCGTCGTGTTGAGCTTCCGCTCGTCCTTGGCAAAGGGTTCTTGGTGAAGGCGCCGCGCAACTTATCCATCATACCCGGCTTCGCTTCCTCAAGCGGGATTTCGGTCAGAGTCGGCAGCTTGCCTGCGAGATAGCTGTCGATCATGACGCGCCGTGCCTGCATCCGAGGCGCGACCCGGCGCAGGACGTTTCTCCAATCGGGCAAGCCCGAATAGGCTATCGCGCGGACGATCACCCATTCGTCTTCCGGCCGCACCGGAAAGAAACTGGCAATGAGCTGCTCGGCCTTGGCCGGATTTGAGCCGATCGCACCGGCGATAAAGCCGAGATAGATTCCGGCATTCTCCGGTTCCTTGAACGTCTGCGAATGAAACAGTACGCGCACCGCGGCTGGCACATGCGCATAGTCCGGCTTGGCTCGGTAGTTATAGATCCATTGCTGAACCACGCCAAGCGACGCGCGAGGATCAATATCCGATGCCTTCTCTGCGTGCGCGGGCTGAACCAGCATGAGCGCGGCGGCAACGAAAGCTGCATAACGCATGTGATGCTCCTGGAGCGTAGACGCATGCGGCGGTTCCGGCGCTGGCGTCTTAGGCTCTGTCGATTACGAAGCATGAAGCGGGCATTGCGACAATTCTGAGAAAGTCCGGATTAAGAAAAGACGTTAAAATTGTGGCGCATCGCGATAGCTTGGCCCGCAACTCACCTTATCCAAGACATTTTTTCGCCCCGCGCAGGCAATTCGATCATAGCCGGTCAGGTAGGAGACCGGTTGGACGTGCGGAACAGATGCATCACGCGCCACAGGCAATCGCCTCGATCGAGCGTTGCCATTTGTCGGCTTGTCGGCGCGCTTGGACTGATTTTTGCGACACCGGTTACAGCCGAAACCGCATCGCCGACGAACAATTTGATCATCGTCGAGGGCAACCGCCGCGTCGATGTCCAGACGGTGCGCTCATATTTTCACGCCACCTCCGACGGACGTTTCGACGACGCCGCACGTGACGCGGCCTTGAAAGCGCTGATCGCAACAGGCCTGTTCGACAGGGTTTCCATCGAGCGCCAGGGCGAGGGGCTTGTCGTACACGTGTCCGAAGCGCCAGTACTGGATCGCGTCGCATTCGAGGGTAACAAGAAGGTCAAGGACGCTGACCTTGCCGCCGCCGTCGAATCCAAGCCGCGCGGCTCGCTGCAACGCGCTGCCGTGCAGACCGACGTCGGCCGCATCATCGAGGCTTACCGACGTGTCGGGCGGACCGAAGTCGATGTCGTGCCCCAAATCATCGATCGCGGCAACGGCCGGGTCGACCTCGTCTACGCCATAACCGAGGGCGCAAAGACCTGGTACGGCAGATCGGCTTCACCGGCAACAAGGCTTTCGGCGAGCGGCAGCTCCGCGCCGTGATCAAGACGTCGGCCACTCATATGCTGAGCTTTCTGACCGGGGGCAACGTCTACGATCCCGACCGCATCGAACAGGATCGCGAGCAGCTCAGGCTGTACTATCGCAGCAAGGGCTATGCGGATGTCCGTATTTCCTCGGCCCAGGCCGAATACGACCCCGGCACGAAGGGCTTTACGCTAAACTTTTCGATCGACGAAGGCCCGCGCTACCGCTTCGGCGACATCAGCGTCATCTGCAATGTACCCGGACTCGATGCAGCAAAGCTTCGCCCGCTGTTGCTCGTCAGTGGAGGCGCCGTGTTCGATGGCGGTGCGCTGGACAGGAGCAGCGAGGTGCTGGCGATCGAGATGTCGAAGCTCGGCTATCCTTCGCGCACGCCCTTCCCCGCACGCTTGGCAATGCCCATTCCGGGCGCATGGACGTTGCCTTCGTGATTGACGAAGGTCCTCGAACCTATATCGAGCGGATTGAGATTCACGGCAATACGCGTACCCGCGACTACGTGATCCGGCGCGAATTCGACGTCGGCGAGGGTGATGCCTACAACAAGACGCTGATCGACCGGGCCGAGCGACGGTTGAAGAATCTCAACTATTTCAAAACGGTGAAAATATCGAACAAGCCGGGCTCGGCGCCGGATCGTATCGTGCTTGACGTCGAGGCAATTGATCAGCGAACGGGCGATTTCTATGTCGGCGGCGGCTACTCGACCACCGACGGTGCGCTAGTCGAGGTCAAGGTGAGCGAGCGCAATTTCTACGGCACGGGCAAGAACGTCCAGGCCGCTTTCACGTTCGGACAGTATGCTCGCGGGGTCGAACTTGCGGCGTCCGAACCGTATTTTCTCGGCACGAAGGTTGCGGCTGGAATTGAACTGTTCGGCCGCCAAAATGACGCCAGCAGCTACCAGTCCTATAACAGTACTACGTATGGCGCGAGGCTGCAGCTGGGCACGCCGATCAACGAAGAGCTCGGCGTACAATGGCGCTATTCGATCTATAATCAAAACGTCACGCTTGCGCCGAACAGTTCGGGCCTGACACCCTCGCTCGCAGTCCAGCAAGCGGCCGCCGCCGGCCCGACCTGGGTCTCCTCCCCGGCAGTACGACGACCTACAGCACGCTCGACAACGCAAAGAGCCCAACAAGCGGAATCAAATCGCAACTAAGCCAGGATCTGGCTGGCCTTGGCGGAGACGTAAAATTCCTGCGCACCACGGAAGACGTGCGTTACTACAAATCGATCAATAGCGATCTGGTCGGCATGGTTCGCGCCCAGGGTGGCTATATCACCGGTTGGGGCGGCCAGCAGGTGCCGCTAATGAACAATTTCTTCGGCGGCCCGACCATGGTGCGTGGATTTGCTCCCAACGGATTCGGCCCACGCGACCTTACGCCGGGCACCACGATGGATAATGTCGGCGGCAGTGTGTATTGGGCAACGACCGCCGAACTGCAGAGCGCGATCCCCGGCGTACCCAACGAATACGGTCTCAGGGCCACGGCCTTCGTCGATGCCGGCAGTGTGTTTCGTTACAGCGGATCGACGGCCTCGCTGCAGGTCGCCAACAAGAACGTTGTGCGCTCTTCGGTCGGCGCCGGCCTGACCTGGGCCTCACCGTTCGGCGCATTGACCGTCGACTACGCCGTACCGTTGACCAAGGCCGCCTATGACGGGGTGCAGCCCCTCCGATTCAGCGCGGGAGGGTTTTGACGGGAACGGGATGCTCCGTCGCGAACCCGTAGAGCAGCGCCAGCCGGTCGAGGCATTCGCGGAAGCGCCTTGAAAAGTAGTCGTTCCAGCGCTGGCTGCGCAGTCCCCGTCGCTGCCCGACCTGATCCATGGTCAAACCCTGAACCAGGATATCATGCACCAGCGCCGAACCGTCGGCGCCCAGTTCGCGTTCGGCCCGGTTGAGCCGCAGCACGGCCTTGCGCTGGTCCTCGGTGATCGGTTCGCGCATTTGCCCGCCATCGACATACTCGCGGGCTGGATCGACCGCACGCGGACCCCGTTCGGCCTTCTCCCAATCATCCTGGAACGCCCGCCCGCCCTGATACTGCGCCTCGTCGATCTGGCGATGCGAGTGGAGGCGGCCGAGCGGATCGTTGCGGATCGAACGCAGCGCGACGATCTTCTCGCCCGGCTCCAATGCGAGGGGATTGTCGACCTCGACGATTGCGACTTCGGCATTGCGCAGCAAATCACGGGATCGCCGGTCGTGCACCTTGGCGGGGTTGTGCGGCTTTTTACGTTTGGCTCTCGGCATGTGTGAGGGACTCCTTCGAAGTGAAATGTAAATGTGGTCAGAACATCCTCATGCCGCATCAACGACTCGCAGCGAGGCGGTGCCCACCACGCACTCCGGCGGCGCGATCGGGTTACGGCTCAAGTGGAAATGCGGCGTGCAATAGCTCGAGCCCGGCCGGCGGGGATGCCCGCAGAATGTAATGGCCTCGCCCTCTTCGTCACCGCCGTAGGGATAGCGGCAATCACCGCGCTCCAGTTCGATCAGGGAAAGATGCCGCGGCTCGATCTCGACGCAGCGCAAATTCGCGAGCTCCGTCCTCCCTCCGTCCGACCCCAGCGCCGGCCAACGAAATAAGGACGAGCTGAATTCGTTCGATTTGGATTTGGAAGTGCGAGGATCGTATGGCCGTTCAAGACGCGGCGGGATGACTCGCGGGGCCGTTTCGGGTCGGCCAGATCCGGCCAGCCCCATTCGCTTGGCGCGGCCGATCGCGGCGTTCCGGGTATAGGCAGTCTTGAACGTCGCGTTGATCCTCCTGGCGGCCTCTGAAAAGGAAAGCCCCCAGGCAAGATGCTCCCGCAGCGCATCCGAATGTTCGGGCGCCCAGTTCGTCAGTTCCATTATCTGTCCTTGCCATTGTCAACGCCCGCCCGACGCTTTCCTTAATTTCTGATATTCCGAAATCAAAGTCAAGCTTGATTTCGGATAATCGGAATTGCTATCATTTCTGAAATTCGGAAAGGTTTGACCATGCTGGATATCAGGTTGATCGAACGGGGGCTGGAAAAGCCGGGCAAGACCAAGGGCGGACTGGCGACGGCGATGGGCGTTCGCCCCGGCGCGGTCTCCGAAATCCTGTCCGGGATACGCCTGATCAAGGCGTCGGAAATCGCGCCTATCATGGAGTATCTCGAGCTGAACTCGGTGCCGATCATGGGCCGCGTCGGGGCCGGCGCCTCGATCGAGCCTGAACACGAGCAGGTACCGCCGGAAGGCCTCGGCGAGGTCGAACTGCCCTTCCCGATTGCCGAAGAGACCATCGCCTTCGAGGTGGCCGGCGATTCCATGCTGCCAAAGTACGAGAATGGCGATGTCATCGTGGTCTATCGCGAACAACGCCATCCGCTGTCGAGCTTCTACGGTGAGGAAGCCGCCGTCCGCCTGAAGACCGGCGAGCGCTACTTGAAGACGATCGAACGGGGGAAATCCTCGACGTCGGTCAACCTCACGAGCTTCAATGCCAAGCCTATCAACGGCGTAAAGCTCGAATGGATCGGCGAGATCTGCGTCACCCTACCCCGGGGCCAGATCGAGCGGCTGCGCAACAAGGCGGCTGCCCGCACGCGCAAGGCGGCGAAGGCGCAGGGCGGACGCACACCCGATAAGTGATGAAAGCCGCTGCGATTGCCGCGCAGACTGATTCTGCCAATGGCCCCGCCAGACACGCCGCTGCCGGCATAATTTCTGTTTTTCAGAATTTTTAGCTTGACCAATTTCCGATTTTCCGAAATACTTACAGCATTCGATTCCAGCATTCGGAATGAAGGCCAGATCGCCAGTATGCAATATTTCGTCGTGATGATCGATTATGGCCGCCGCGGCCGCGAGGCCATCGTCGATCCCGAAATCACAAGGCGCGAGGTCATCTCCCGGGTCGCGTCGGGCGAATACAAAAATATCAGCTTCATTCATGAAATCGCGGATTCTTCTGTCGAAGACATCACCGCGGATATTCTGAGCGAGGCCGCATTGCCCGAACTCGGCGCGACGGGCGCGGATCTGCAGGCCAGCCATTTCGATCACATCCGCGATCTTCGCAAACACGAGACGGCGTGAACAAACCCGATCATCCTATTCCCTCAAAAAATTGTGATCGTTGACCGACTTTAATCGCCGACAACCCACTTAAGTATTCTTCACGCAAAGTCTATTCCGACTGTGCGGACAATCGCGCTAGTCTCGCGATTCGTTGCCTCCGACCTGCAAAGTCATTAATCCAAAATGTATCCATCAATGAAGGCTGAGCTCGCCGCACGCGACGGCGATCTTCGGCTCTGTCTCCTGCTCGGTCTCGCGGCCTGGTTTCTCTTCCTGGATCACGTTCCGCACAATGCGGTCAGCCTGCTGACCATGCGGAATTTCGGATTCAGCGGCGCCACCGATCTGTTCGTGTTTGTCGGCGGCTACACGGCCGCGATCTCTATGGAAGGATGATGCTGGAACGCGGGTTCGTCGTGACGGCAACCCGCATTTTCAAGCGCCTGTGGCAGCTTTACGTCGCCTATGTCGTCTTGTTTGTGGTCTATATCGACCTCATCGGCTATGTCGCCCGCAAATCCCGTGCTCCCGAACTCATCGGCGAGTTCAACGTGACGGGCATCGTCGACCATGCGGTCCGTACGCTGATTCACGGCCTGCTGCTTCAGGCCAAGCCGCTCAACCTCGATGTGTTGCAACTGTTCATTGTCCTGGTGACATTCCTCCCAGTCGTGCTGGTCGGCATGATGCGTCGGCCGAACCTGACAATGGTGGCGTCGATTGCCCTCTATTTCATCGCCCGTCAACTCGACTGGAACCTGTCTTCATTTCCTGACGGGCGCTGGTACTTGAATCCGTTTTGCTGGCAGTTGCTGTTTGTGCTCGGCGCTTGGCTTGCTTCGATCGATGCAAGGCAGATGCGGGCCGTACGCGCGCTCCATGACGTCCCAACCCTGCGCGTTGCGGCGTGGGTGTATCTGATATTTGCGCTGGTCGTGACGATTGCGGGAAGATTCCCGCGAACAGCCGGGATCATTCCAGATTACTTGCTCGACGCTTTTCTTCCCAACGACAAGGAGAACCTCGTTCCTTACCGGGTCCTTCATTTTCTCGCGTTGGTGCTTCTCTTCACCTACGTGGTGCCGCGGAACTGGCGTGGATTCCGATGGCAAGCGTTGCAGCCAATCATCAAGTGCGGCGAGGAATGGCTGCCGGTCTTCTGCGCCGGCGTGTTTCTTTCATTCGCCGGTCACCTCGTCCTGATCACAGGCCCGGATCTGCTTGCCATGCACGTCCTTGTCAGCTTGGCAGGGATTTCGATCATGACGGGCGTCGCCTACTATGTATCCTGGTCTAAGCGGCAGGACCGCAAGCCCGCACCCCGAGCCCCATCAATGGCAGGACTTCCGGAAGAAGGCCGGCTCGCGAAGTAGTTCGCACCGGCCCGTTTTCCAGTCTTGTACGCGCTTCGGCTAAACTCGCTCGATGATGATGGCCGGCGCCATGCCGCCGGCAGCGCACATCGTCACCAGGCCGCGCTTGAGATCGCGCCGCTCCAGCTCGTCAAGCACGGTGCCAATCAGGATCGATCCGGTCGCGCCGATTGGATGACCAAGCGCGATTGACCCGCCGTTGACGTTGACCTTCTCGCGGTCGAGCTTGAGATCCCTGATGAACTTTTCGGCCACGACCGCAAAGGCCTCGTTGATCTCGAACAGATCGATATCCTCGAGTGTCAGGCCTGCCTTGGCCAGCACCTTGCGGGCAGCCGGCACCGGCGCGTTCAGCATCAAGGTCGGCGAGTCTCCCATGTTCGCCATCGCGACCACGCGGGCGCGTGGCTTCAGGCCATGCGCCTTGGCGTAGTTTGGCGACGCCAGCAAAACGGCCGCCGATCCGTCGACAACGCCGGAGGAGTTGCCTGCGTGATGCATGAAGTTGATGTCGAGATCGGGATACTTGTCCAGAATGAGTTTGCGGTAGGTGGTGCCCTTGTCGTCGAGTGGATAGTCGGCCACCGCAGGAAATGCCGGCTTCAATCCTGCCAGCCCTTCGAGGGTGGTCTGCGGGCGCGGATATTCCTCGCGATCGAGCGCCAGGCTGCCGTCCTCGCGATAGACAGGCACCAGGCTCTTGTCGAAATGGCCGCCCTTGATGGCGGCTGCCGCCCGTTTCTGGCTTTCGAGGCCGAGTTCGTCGACGTCCTGCCGCGTGATGCCTTCGAGGGTTGCCACTGCATCGGCGCAGACCCCCTGATGCGATTGCGGATGCCGGGCACGCAGGCGCAGATTGCCGTTGTCCATTATGAACGGCCCCTCGCCGCGTCGACCTTCCATCGACATCATCTCGGTACCGCCGGCGATCACGAGATCCTCGGAGCCCGACATGATCGCATTGGCCGCCATGTTGACGCTGGTGATGCCGGAACCGCAAAATCGATCCAGCGTGACGGCGCTGGCGCGCACGTCAAAGCCGGCGTCCAGCGCCGACATCCGCCCGAGATCGCCGCTCTGCTGACCTCGCTGCGAACTGGTGCCCCAGATGATGTCGTCGACGTCAGCCGTATTGATGCCGGTACGATCGGCCAGCGCGCGCAATACCGTTGCGCCAAGTTGCTGCGGATGGATACCCGACAAGGCGCCCTTGCCGGCCTTGCCGATGCCCCGCGGCGTCCTGCATGCATCGATGATCAGCGCGTCAACCATGGTGTTTCCTTAGGCTTATTGATTTGACCGCATTTGCTGCCGATCGTGTTGCACTGTCAATCCGATCAAGCCCGATTCGTAGATGGGATAACGGGCCCGGTCTGCCCTCCAAGCAAGCCGCGCTTGCTACGGCGCTGTTGAATGCGCGCTTCGCGCGGCTTGTTTGAAGGCGGGCGGTCGTCCCTCACATGGATGGTGTTACGGAGTCGAGGGTTGGACCTCGCTCCAAGCATCAAGGAGAGACGACCATGGAGTATTATGCCGGAATCGACGTGTCTTTGGAATGCTCAAGCGTGTGTGTGGTTGATGCGAACGGCAAAATTGTCCGGGAAGGCAAGGTGGCAAGCGAGCCGGCGGCGCTGATTCGCTGGCTCAGCTCGCTCGGGCTTGGGCTAACCCGGATCGGGCTGGAAGCTGGGCCGCTGTCGCAATGGCTGTACGCGGCGATGAAGCGGGCTGGGCTCGCGGTTGAGCTGTTGGAGACGCGGCACGTCCACGATGCGTTCAAGGCGATGCCAGTGAAGTCGGACCGCAATGACGCACGGGGGATCGCACAACTGATGCGGCTGGGCTGGTTCCGGCCGGTTCACTGCAAGTCGATAAATGCCCAGGAAGTACGTGCCGTGCTGACGGCGCGCAAGCTGGTCCAGAGCAAGCTTCTGGATGTCGAGAACAGTCTGCGCGGGATCCTGCGGGGCTTTGGGCTGAAGGTTGGCAAGACGACGGGAACAGGTTTTGCCGGACGGATCAACGAGTTGGCAAAGGGGCATCCGAACCTGGAAGTGATCGCAGAAGCGCTGCTGCGGGTGCGCAGCGCCCTGCTCAGTGAGTTCAAAGCCTTCGAGAAGCGGGCCGGCAAGATGTCGCGGATGGATGCCAAAGCCAGGTTGTTGATGTCGACGCCTGCGGTGGGACCGATCATCTCGCTGACTTATGCCGCGGCGATCGATGATCCCGCGCGGTTTACATCCTCCAAGCAGGCCGGGTCGCATTTCGGGCTGACGCCGAAGAAGCACCAGTCCGGCGAGACCGACCGATCGGGGCGGATCAGCAAGATCGGGGACGGCTCCGTACGCGAGGCGCTCTACCAGGCCGCTCACATCATGCTGACGAAGCCGGTCAAGGGGTGTTCGCAGCTCAAGAGCTGGGCGATGCGGATTGCCAAGCGTGCCGGCATGAGCAAGGCCAAGGTCGCACTGGCGCGCAAGCTCGCCGTGATCATGCATCGCATGCTCAAGGACGGCGCGCCTTTCAATCCAGCCACCAAGGCCAACGCTGCAACAGCCTAGGAGGAAAAACGACAGGTTTCGGGCGGGCCACGACACCAGCCTTCCGGAAGCGAAGTCCCTTCGCCGGGACGATGGATCAGGTCAGGCCGGCATCCGGGTTGTCGACATATCAAACGATATGATCACGCTTTCCGCAGATTGGCCGACCTATCCTCTCACGAACCCCATCAGGCGACGGCCTTGCGCCGATCCCGTACAGAAGCAAGTTCCCGGCGAGCGGATGACGCAAAAAGGGATTGACTAATCGAGGCCCGTTACAGAAGCCCGGATGGAGCGCAGCGAAATCCGGGATTCATCCGATGTCCCAACCCGGATTTCGCTGCGCTCCATCCGGGCTACATGGTTTCGACTACCGCCCGCGCAGCGCCAAAATCTTCTCCGCCGCGCGCAGATGCGGCTTATCGATCATCTTGCCGTCGATCTTCACCACGCCTGACGTCGGATTATCGCTGAACGCCTTGACCACCTTCTCCGACCAGGCGATTTCCTCGTCCGTCGGCATGAAGGCTGCATTGACGACGTCGACATGCTTGGGATGAATCACCGCCTTGGCGAGGAAGCCATCCTGACGCGCAGCGATGGATTCTTCCCTGAGCGCCTCGAGGTTGTTGATGTCGGTCGCGATGGTGTCAATGGCGACGACGCCGGCCGCAGCGGCGCTGATCAGGCAGAGATCGCGCGCCAGCAGGAACGGCCCGTGGAAGCGTCCTCCCGTTCGATTCCGCGACGCACCGAGCGAAGCCGCGAGATCCTCGGCGCCCCACATCATGCCCCATAGCCGCGGGCTCATGTTTTCGAAGTCGAGCAGCTTGAGGACGGCCCTCGCCGTCTCCGTCGCCACCGTAACGATGCGCGTCGCGCCATGTTCGATGCCGGCGGCAGCCTCGAAAGCATCGAGATATAGCGACAGGCGATTGACGTCGGCGGCGCCGGCGCATTTGGGCAGCACGATGCCGTCGGGCCGGCCAGGCATGACGGCCGCGAGGTCACCGAGCGTCATGCCGGTATCGAGCGCGTTCACGCGAATATAGTTTCGCTGGCTCGGGTTCCGGGCACCGAGCATCTCGCGCACCGTACGCCGCGCCCCGATCTTCTCCTCCGGCGCGATCGAATCCTCGAGGTCAAGGATCAGCGCATCAGCCGCGGTCCTCTTGGCGCTTTCGAACTTGCGCAGACTGTCGCCGGGAACAAACAGAAACGATCGCATCGCTTCACACCTTCGGTTTGCAGTGCATTAGCCCGGTCCGGCGGCAACTCGCCACCACCTCGCCACGCTGATTGGTCATGGTGTGCTCGAACTCGACAATGCCCTGGGTCGGCCGCGACTTGCTGGCGCGTTTCGAGATGATCTTCGTGTGCGCCTTCAGCGTGTCGCCGTGGAATACCGGCTTCGGGAATTTGACGTCGGTCATGCCGAGATTGCCGATCGTGGTGCCGAGCGTCGTATCGTAGACGCTCATCCCGATCATGATGCCGAGCGTATAGAGGCTGTTGAACAGCCGCTGACCAAATTCGGTTTTCTCGGAGAAATGCGCGTCGATATGCAACGGTTGCGGATTCATGGTCAACAGGCTGAACAGCGTGTTATCCATCTCGGTCACGGTCCGGCTGAACTCGTGATGGAATTCGCGACCAACCTCGAACTCCTCGAAATACAATCCGGCCATCAGCGCCCCTGTAGTTCGGCGTTCGCTTTTCGACGAACGCATTCAACCCTTCCTGACAATCCTCCGTCGTTGCGACAAGCGCAAAACTCTCGGCCGCGTTCTCGACCGACCGGCGGGAATCGGCATCGATGGCCCGCATGAAAGCATCCCGGCCAATCTTCATGACGGTTGGTGATTTGGCGGCGAGCTTCGCTGCGATCGCGCGCGCCCGATCAAGCGCCGTACCCTTGGGTACGACCTCGCTGAGAAGCCCCATGCGAAAGGCGGTCGCAGCATCGAAGGGCTCACCCAGAAACAGCGGCCCGAAGGCCTGATGCTTCCCGACCAGCCGCGGCAACTGCACGAAATGGATTGCCGGAATGAGGCCAACATCGATCTCCGGATAACCGAAGGTCGAGGCATCACCGGCGATGATCATGTCGCAGGAGATTGCGATCGTCATGCCGCCCGCGCGAACCGCACCGTCGATGGCGGCAATGGTCGGCTTGCCCATGCGATACTGGGTGTCGTTGAGCGCAAAATACAGCCGCTCGAGGAATTTCTTGGTCTCGATCCCGGGCTTGCCGCGGACGATGTCGAGATCAAGCCCGGCGCAAAACACCTTATGCGCACTGCCAATGACCACGGCGCGCACCGCTTCGTGGTCGCGCGCCATCGCCAATGCCGCCAGTAGCGCGTCGATCAGTTGCATGCTCAGCGCATTGACCGGCGGACGGTCCAGCATGATCTCGGCAATATCGCCCGAGACGGAATAACGAACGAGATCTCCACTCATGCCGCGCCTCCTCCGGCCTGACGCACCACGCCGGCCTCGATCATTTTCTCGATTGCGATACTGTCCAGCCCGGCTTCGACGAGAATCGCAATGCTGTCCTGTCCGACATCCGGTGCGGGACATAGCCCGTCCTCCGAGAGGCTCGCAATGCCCGGCGTACGCGGCGAGTACAGTGGGCCCACGCCGGGCGTATCCTGGCAAACCGCGGCCTTCGTGGCCTCAACATGGACGTTGCGCAGCCATTCGCCGGGATTGAGGATGCGTTCTGCAATGAGATCGGCGGCATGCAACCGCTCAAGCCAGGCATCGGTTGGCTGCGTCAGGAACAGCTGCCGCAGTTGCGGGATCAGTGCGTCCACGGCATCCGCACGCCGCGCGAAATCGGCAAACCGCGGATCGCTGGAGAGATCGTCGCGGCCGATAGCCGCGCACAGGCGCTTGTATTGCGGCTCGTTCACCAGCGTAACCATCATCCAGCCGTCGGCGGTCTGGTATGACCCCGCCGGGACATTGAGCGCGCGCGGCGCGCCGCCCTCCAGAACATGTTCGGCCACCTTGTGGCCGAGCAAGGCGGAAGTCGACTGGCAGAGGTTGACGTCGATCCAGCGCCCGGTGCCGACGGCTGCGCGCGAGAACAATGTCGTCGCAATCGCCTGGAAGGCATAGACGCCGGTAACGACATCGGAGATCGTGGTGCCGACCCGGTGCGGGGTGCCGTCGTTGCCGACATTGATCGACACCAGGCCGGAAAATGCCTGCGCTACCGAGTCCGAGCCAGGCCGCTTCGAATAAGGCCCGCTCTGCCCGAACGCGCTGACCGAGAGATAGATGAGGCCGGGGTTGTCGCGCGACAATTCCTCATAACCGATCCCGAGCCGCGCGGCGACGCCAGGCCGAAAACCTTCGATCAGCACGTCGCATTCTTTCGCCAGTCGCTGGGCGATTGCGATCCCGTCCTTGTGCTTCATATCGAGGCAAAGGCTGCGCTTGCCGCGGTTATAGACCGCCGAGAGCGAGGTATGGCTTCCATACGTCGTTCCGAGGAAGCGCGACCAATCCCCTTCCGGCGGCTCAACCTTGATGACCTCGGCTCCGTACACACCGAGCAGCATCGCGCAATAGGGCGACGCGATGCCCTGCCCGAAATCCAGCACGCGCAGGCCGCGATACGGCGCCTCATGCGTCGGCGATAGCTTGCGTTCGATGGCCATTTGTTCTCCCGGATCGGGCGGAAAGCTACAGCGCGAGGTAGCGCTGACGAATGTTTTCGTTGGCTTTCAGCTCTTCGATCCCGGAGGTGTAGACGATCTGGCCCTTGTCGATAACCGTCGCGTGGCTCGCAAGGCCCAGGCAAAAATGCATGTTCTGCTCGGCGATCAGTACCGTGGCGCCGGTGCCGCGGAGCTGCCGCAACAATTCGCCGATCCGCTGCACGATGATCGGCGCCAGCCCCTCGCTCGGTTCGTCCAGCAGCAGCAGCGCGGGATTGCCCATCAGCGTGCGCGCGATCGCCAGCATTTGCTGTTCGCCACCCGACAGCCGCCCTGCGATCCGGTACCGCAGCGGCTCCAGCAGCGGAAACAGGTCATAAATGCGCCGGATCGACCATTCATCCTCGCCATTGGGACCCTTCTTGGCGCCGATGACCAGATTATCCTCGACGGTGTGCTCGGGGAATACCTGGCGATCCTCCGGCACGAAGCCGAGACCGGCGCGCGCAATGCGGTGCGGCCTCAGCCCGGACACCACGCGGCCCTTCAGGGTGACCTTGCCGCGGCGCGCGGGGGCTAGCCCCATGATCGCCTTCATGGTGGTAGACTTGCCGGCGCCGTTGCGGCCGAGCAATGCCATGGTCTCGCCCTGCCGCACCGAGAGGTCGACGCCGAACAGGATCTGGCTGGTGCCGTAATAAACGTCGAGGTCCTCGACCTGCACCACCGGCTGCGCGCTCATATCGCGGCTCCGGCGTCGTGATGTTCAGTGCCGAGATAAGCCTCGATCACGGCCTCGTTCCGGCGGATCGCATCCGGCGTACCGGTTGCGAGAATACGGCCGTAGCAGAGCACGACGATCTCGGGCGCGATCTTGAACACGATATCCATGTCGTGTTCGATGAACACCACCGTGATCTTCTGCTTCTCCCAGAGCTCCCTCACCTTGTCGATCATCCGCCAACGCTCTTCGGTACCCATGCCGGCGGTAGGCTCATCAAGCAAGAGCACTTTGGGATCAAGCACGAGCGCGAGCGCTATGTCGAGCAGCTTCTGGTCGCCATGCGAAAGCGTTGCCGCGGTCCGGTCCCGCTTGCTGGCAAGACCCAGCAATTCCATCGCGTGTTCGGCGCGGTCACTCGTCTCGGCCAGCGGAAAACGCCGGTGCAGCACGCCAGCGCTGCGCTGATCGGCGCACACTGCCGCCAGCATCGTCTCATGCACCGTCAGCGACGGAAAAATGCTCGCCACCTGAAACGCCCGGCCGATGCCGTGGCGCACGATCTCGGGCGGCGTCCGCCCAGCCATGTCGACGCCATTAAGCAGGATCTGGCCGGAGTCCGGCTTCAAGGCACCGGTAATCAGGTTGAAGAATGTACTCTTGCCGGCGCCATTGGGACCGATCACGGCCGTCAGCGAACCGTCGGCGAAATCAAGCGTGACGTTGTCCGTCGCCTTGACGCCGCCGAATGATTTGGAAAGTCCGCGTATCTCCAGCATGGCTAGCCGCGCTCCCCTGCCCTGTGCCGGCGTTGCGCATACCATTCGACCACAAAGTCCATCAGACCCTTCCGCAGGCCGATGGCGAAGAACAGGATCACGATCCCCAGCACGATGCCGTAATAGTCGGTCAGCCGCGTCACCGTGTCGTTGAGGATCAGCAACAAGACGGTACCCACCATGGGACCCAGGAACGTCGTCACGCCGCCGAGCATATTGATGAAGATGCCCTCGCCCGAGATCGTCCAGTAGGCGAATTCGGGATAGGCGCCCGAAACGAACAGCGCCATGATGATGCCGCCAATCGAGGCGAACAGCGCCGCCAGCACGAAGATCGTGAGCTTGGCCCGCCAGACATCGATGCCGATGAAGCTGGCGCGGTTGGCGTTGTCGCGGATCATTCGCAAGGTGTAGCCGAACGGCGATTGCGCGATCTGACGCATCAGGAGCAGCCCTATCACCAGCAGTGCGCAACTCGTGATGTACAGATGCACGTGGTTCGACAAATCGATGCCGAAGAAGGCCGGGCGTGGAATGCCGCCGCGCAAACCCTGGTCGCCCCCGGTCAGCGACACCCAGGACAGAATCGTGCTGTGGATCAGCATCTGGAACGCCAGCGTCACGAAGGCAAAGTAGATCTCCTTCAGCCGCACGCAGATCGCGCCGATGATGGCGGCGATAATAGTGGTGATGACGAGCGTTGCGACAAACGCGATCGGGACCGGCAGGCCGGTGCGCTGCATCAGAAGGCCAAAGCCGTAAGCGCCAAGGCCGAAGAACATGCCATGCCCGAACGAAACCATGCCGGTGTAACCGACCAGCAAGTTGAGCGAGGTTGCGAACAGCCCGAACGCCGAACAGCGGATCACGAAGTCCAGCAACGCCTTGCTGCCGATGAACATCGGCAGGATCGCCAGCACGGCAAAGGCCGCCAGCGCGATCAAAACGTCGATATAGCGCGAGCGTTGCGATCGGGACTCGATCCGCGGCACCACGGCAGCCTGTTCGGCCTGCAGCTCGGTCATGCGACCTCCTTGCCGAACAGGCCGGTGGGCCGCGACACCAGCACGATCACCATGAACAGGTACATCAGCCCTTCCGTGTACAGGGGAAAGCCGAGCGATCCGAACGAGCGGATCATGCCGATCAGGATCGCGCCGATCAGCGCGCCCAGGATCGAGCCCATGCCGCCGATCACGGTGACGATGAAGGATTCAATCAGGACCGAAAATCCCATGCCTGGGGTCAGCGAACGCACGGGCGCCGCAAGTGCTCCGGCAAGTCCAGCCAGCATGCCGCCAAGCGCGAACACCCCGCCGTAGATAAGTCCGGTGTTGATACCGAGCGCGGACACCATGCCCGGATTATGCGCAGCCGCCCGGATCACCTTGCCGATCCTGGTGCGCGCCAGCCCCAGCCCAAGGATCAGGGCAGCCACCAACGCAACGCCAATCAGGAGCAGATAATATGGCGGCACCACCCCGCCGGCGATGAATAGCGGCACCACCTGGAACGCCGCCGGCATGCCCATCGACTTGAATTCCGGACCCCATATCAACCGAACGACGTCATCGAAGATCAGCACGAAGGCATAGCAGACCAGGAGCTGCATCAGCACGTCGGCGCCGTAGACGCGGCTCATGAAGACTCGCTCGAAAATCAGGCCGAGCAGCGCGGTGCCGGCCGCGCCGCACAGCATCGCCAGCGCAAAGCTGCCGGTGTACTGGTAGGCGGTCATCGCGAAATAGGCGCCGAACATATAGAATGCGCCGTGGCTGAAATTCACCACCTTGAGCACGCCGAAGATCAGCGTCAGCCCGACGGCGACGAGAAACAGCAACATGCCAATGATGAAGCCGCTGGTGGTCTGCGTCACCAGACAGGCGGAACTGGCGAGACAGCCGGTAAGCGCGTCGAGATCCAAGGAAAAGCATCCATTGCAGCGGGCCGGAATGAGCGGCGCGCGAAAAAACATTCGGCAGCGAACGGAGGCAGCTTACGCTGCCTCCGCCTGCGTCCGCCGATCAGGCGTAGCCCTTGCTCTTCTTCCACTCGGCTTCGAGTTCGAAGATGGTCTTCCAATCGCCGGCCTGGACTTGCGGCACGTATGGCTCCTGCGGAATCGTCGTCCCCCAGCCGATCGCGTAGCCGACCAGGGTTTGATCCTCGGCGCGCATGGTGACGGTGCCGTCGGCGCCGAACGGCGACTTGATCTTTAGCCCGCGCATCGCCTCCGCGATCTTCTTGCCGTCGGCGGAATTTGCCTTCTTCGACGCTTCCGCCAGCAGCATGATCGCGGTTGCATTCTCCCACGACCAGTTGGTGGGATATTCGTTGTATTTCGCCTTGTACGCATCGCCCCAGGCGGCGTTCTCGGCGGTCGCGGGATAGGTCTTGATGTAGCGGTTTCCGGAGTGAATGCCCTTCGGCAGGTTCTTCACCACCGTGAGCGCGGTGTAGTCGGCCATGTTGACCGCGAACACCTCCATCTGACTGAACAGCGCATAGATGTTGGCCTGATCGATGTAGGACGTGAGGTCGCCGCCCCACAGGCAGGAATACAATGCCTGCGGCTTCGCCTGCAGGATCTTTGTCACGACTTCCGTGTAGTCGGGCTGGAACAGCTTTGGCCAGGACTCGCTGATGATTTCGACGTCGGGTGCGAAACGCTTCAGGTATGTCACGAATTCGCCGGTCGTGTCGCGGCCATAGGCGTAGTCGGGCGCACAAGTCGCCCATTTCTTCAGGCCCTTGGCTTTCGAGATCGCCGCCGCATAGCTGCCGCCAACGATCGAGTCATGTACGCCCTGACGCGCGGTACGGAACGCATTGGGAATGTGCTGCTTGGGATCGGCCGTCAGCGCCGAGGTTTCCGAATTGGTGTGAATGCAGAGCACGCCTAGATCGCGCGCCACCTCATGCACCGCAAATGCCCCCGACGACGCCTCGGCATCGATCAAGAGCTCGCATCCGTCCGTGTTGACGAGTTCGCGCGCGACGCGTGCGGCCTCCTGCGGCTGCCCTTTGGAGTCGCGGATCACCATCTCGATCTGTCGCCCGGCCAGGCCGCCGGCGGCGTTGACCTTTTCGACTTCGAGCACGACGGCGTTGCGCGAAGATGTCCCGAGTTGCGCCACGCGTCCGGAGAGGATGGTCGGCATGCCGACCTTGATGGTCTTGGCTTGCGCGCGCGCCACCCAGGGCGCTGCAAATGTTACGGCACCGGCACCCATCATCGCCAACGTCGCGCGACGGCTTACGCCCGGTTTGCGGGTTCTCGTCATTGCTTCCCTCCTGTCGGGTTTGCGTTCCCAAATCCCTGCCGGAGATCGTGTCGCCTCCGTACTCACAAGGATTTCAGAGCAAGGGGGTGACGTCAAGCCAAATATGAATTACGAGTCATAATTCACCCAGGGAGAAACGGACCCGGAAACCGGGCTTTTGGACGGATAATGGTCAATCTATCCAGCTTCATCGCGTTTCACGCCAAGCGGACGCCGCACCGCTGTGCGCTGAAATACCGCGGCGAGGACGTCTCCTATGGCGATTTCGATGCCCGCATCCGGCGCGTTGGCGGATGGCTTGCCGCGCGCGGGATCGGTCCCGGCGACGTTGTCGCGGTGCTGATGAAGAACAGTGCGGCGTTTCTCGAGTTCGTATTTGCGACCAGCCATATCGGCGCGGTGTTTCTGCCGATCAACTATCGCCTGTCCGCTGATGAAGTCGGCTACATCGTTGGCAATTCCGGCGCGCGCATCCTGATCGCGGACGAAGAACTCGCGGACATCGCTGCAGGTGACGCGCCCGTGGTGCTGCTCGATGAAGCCGCACAAGCCACCGTTACTCAGCTTGCACCCGACATCGCGCCGATCCCGGTTCATGTCAGGCAACCGCGCGACCTGATGCGGCTGATGTACACGTCAGGCACCACGGACCGGCCCAAAGGCGTAATGCTGACCTACGAGAACATGTACTGGAAGTCGGCCGACCAGACGCTGGTGCTGGGATTGAACGCCGAGACGCGATTGCTGGTGGTTGGCCCGCTTTATCACGTCGGCGCGCTCGATTTGCCGGGGATCGCAGTGCTTTGGCACGGCGGCATGCTTTCCATTCATCGCAACTTTGGGCCCGAACCGGCGCTCGCGGCGATCGAAGCCGAGAAACTCAATGCCGCCTGGTTCGCACCCGTGATGACAACAGCGATCCTCACCTGCCCTACGCGAGACCGCTACGATGTATCGAGCCTGCGCTGGACCATCGGCGGCGGCGAGAAGACGCCCGAAGTGCGCATCCGCGCCTTTTCGGACTATTTCAAAAACGCCCGCTACATCGACGCCTATGGACTGACCGAAACCTGCGGCGGCGATACCTTCATGGAAGCGGGCCGCGAGATCGAAAAGATCGGCTCGACCGGCCGTGCCATCGCCCATCTCGAGATCGAAATCCGCGACGATGCCGGCAATCGGCTGCCGCCTGGCGAGAACGGCGAAATTCGCCTGCGCGGACCGAAGGTCACGCAGGGCTACTGGAAGGATCCGGAAAAGACCGCGGCTGCGTTCTTCGGCGACTGGTTCCGCAGCGGCGACGTCGGCTATCTCGATGACGACGGCTTCCTCTATTTGACCGACCGCAAGAAGGACATGATCATTTCCGGCGGCGAGAATATCGCGTCCTCCGAAGTGGAACGCGTCATCTACGAACTGCCGCAGGTGCGCGAAGTCGCCGTCGTCGGCATATCGGACGCGCGCTGGGGCGAAAGGCCGGTCGCGGTCGTGGTGCTGGGGGATGGCGCCACGCTGGATTTGCCTGATCTCGCCGATCACTGCCGCGCCCGCCTCGCCGGCTTCAAGGTGCCGAAGCAACTGATCATCCGCGACAGCCTGCCCCGCAATCCCTCGGGCAAGGTCCTCAAGCGCGTGCTCCGCGCCGAACTGGAAGCTCACCCATGACGCAATCATCGCAAGCCGCATCCGGCAAGCTCGCAAAACTCAACCGTGTCGAGCGTAACGCCTGGACCAAGCGCAGGATATTCGATGCCGCCACCAAGATGGTCGGCAAGTACGGCTACGCCGAGGCTTCGGTTGCCCGCATCACCGAGGAAGCCGGCGTCGCGCAGGGAACGTTCTACAATCATTTCGAGAACCGTCAGGAACTGCTCGATCAATTGCTGCCAAAGATCGGCATCGACATGGTTCACTTTATCCGCGAACGAACCGGCACCGCGGATGCGGCAAAGCAGGAAATCGAACGTTTCAGCGCCTTCTTCGAATTCATCCGCGAGGTTCCGGAGTTTCTGCGCATCCTCAACGAGGCCGAATATTTCGCGCCGATCGGCTACCAGAAGCATCTCGACAACGTCGCGACCGCCTATGTCCGCATCCTGCGGCGCGCCCGCCATGCCGGCGCGATCGTGGATTTCAGCGACGAAGAGTTCGAAGCTATCGTCCACATGCTGATGGGCGCGCGCGGCTACCTCAGCCGCCGCTACTCCTACGCCGGTGGGACAGTCACCGCCGTGCCCGAGCATGTCATTTCCGCCTACCAAAAACTGGTCACGCGCGGACTGTTCACCTGCACAAGGGCAACGGCCATGACCACTGACGGCATCGTTCTCGTCACTGGCGGCAGCCGCGGCATTGGCGCAGCAACCGCAACGCTTCTGGCCGAACAAGGCCGGCGCGTGGTGGTAACCGACATCGCGCCGGAACCGCTGGCGGGAACGCAAACGATCCTGTGGCCCGCCCCGTTCGATGTCGCGAACGAAGGCGCCGTCGTCACTGGCATCGCGGACATCGAAGCCGCGCACGGCCCGATCACCGGGCTCGTCAACTCCGCCGGCGTATTCGGCAAGATGCATCCGATCGAACGCGTGCGGATGGATCAGGGATCGCGAGGTCAACATCGACCTGCGCGGCACCTTTCTGGTCGCCCGCAGCGTCGGCGCGAGGATGGCCGAGCGCCGGCATGGCGCGATCGTCAATGTCGCGTCCGTCGCGGGCATGACCTCCGGACCAATCCACGCCTATACCGCGGCGAAGGCCGGCGTCATCCAGATCACGCAGACGCTTGCGGCCGAATGGGGCCGCACCGGCGTCCGCGTGAACGCGGTCTCCCCGGCTTCACGCGCACCACGGCGCTGGAAGCCGGCATCGCCTCGGGCGCGCTGAACAAGAAGTTGCTCGAAAGCCCGACTGCAATGAACCGGCTCGTCGAGCCGATCGAGGTCGCACAGGCAATCGCGTGGCTGCTTTCGCCGATGAGCAGCGGCGTGACCGGAATCAACCTTCCTGTAGACGCCGGATATATCGCCGGCACCACCTGGGCCGCCTATGGCGGCTTGCGGGAGGCACCCGGCGCATCATGAGGACACCAGCATGAATATCGAACTGCCGCGCAAGAAACTCGATCTGTCGTCGGCCATCGCCGAGGGCGATATCCGCGTGCTGCTGATGGTGCTGGTCCATATGACCGGCGATGAGCGCTGGCTGGAACCGCCGTATAAGCCGAGGCGCGACGTGCGTCTGATTCCGATTCGCAAGCCGGCGTGCCGCCGGAAATCCAGGCTGAAATCCGCGCCGCCGTGCTGAAGCTATTCGAAAACGGTGAGCCGAAGCCCGTTATCACCGACCCCGGCGACGAGCTGATGGTGAAGATGATGCGTGCAACCCTCGGGGAAAGCGTCGCGCCGGAATATGCACCGCTGATGCGCGAGGAAATGGGCTTCGTCCCGCGAGAGGCACGCTGGACCAAGCCTCCATCCGACGAAAAGCTGGCGCAGCAGCATGTGCTGATCGTCGGCGCCGGCGTTTGCGCTATCGCGCTGGGCGTTGCCCTTGGCCGGCTTGGCATCCCCTACACCATCGTCGAAAAGAACGCTGAACTCGGCGGCACCTGGTATGTCAACCGCTACCCCGGTTGCGGCGTCGATACGCCGAACCATTCCTACTCCTTCTCATTTGGCGCGCGCAACGCGTGGACACGTTACTTCGCCCAGCGCCAGGAATTGCTCGACTATCTTAAGAAGGTCGCGCTCGAATACGACATCCGAAAGCATCTGCGCCTCAATACCGAACTGACGTCGTCCCGCTGGGATGAGAGCAAGCGGCGCTGGATATCGACACTCAAGACCGCCAATGGCGAGGAGATATTTGAATCGACCACGCTGGTCAGCGCGATCGGTCAGCTCAACGACCCCTCGCCCGCGCACTTCAAGGGCGAGGAGGATTTCAAGGGCCTGACGCTGCACTCCGCCTTGTGGTCCGACGATATCAAACTCGACGGCAAGCATGTCGCTGTCATCGGCACCGGCGCGACCGCGATGCAACTGGTACCATCGATCGCCGACCGCGTCGCGTCCGTCACGGTCTATCAGCGGACCGCACAATGGGCCCGACCGGTTGCGGGCTACTCCGATCCCATCACCGAGGGCGCGCGGTGGCTGCTCGCGCATTTGCCGTTTTACGTGCAATGGTATCGGTTCAACATGTTCTGGCGCTACGGCGACGGGCTGTTGCCGTTCCTCCGCAAGGATCCGGAATGGCCGCACCCCGAGCGCGCCGTGAACAAAGGCAACGACCGGCATCGCGAGGAGCTGACGGAATTCATCCTGTCTGAATTGAAGGACCGCCCGGATCTCGTCGAGAAATGCGTGCCGACCTATCCGCCCTATGGCAAGCGCATCCTGCTCGATAATAACTGGTTCAAGACACTGACGAAGCCGAATGTCGAACTGGTCACCGACAATATCGATCATTTCGCGCCGGACGGCATCGTTGCTTCGAACGGCAAATTGCGGCCCGCCGATGTCATCGTGATCTCGACCGGCTTCAAGGTCACGGAGATGGCAGCGCGTCTCAACATCAGCGGCCGCGATGGCAGGGACCTCAGGGCGGCATGGGCCAATGATAATCCGACCGCCTATCTCGGCCTCACCGTGCCCGACTTTCCGAACTTCTTCGTGATGCTCGGTCCCAATCAGGTCCCGCGCATGGCGGCAGCGTGATCTTCCAGTCGGAATGTCAGAGCCGCTACATCTCGGCATGCCTCATCGAAATGATTGAGCAAGGCATTGCCGCCATCGATGTTCGCCCGGAAGCGCACGATCAATACATCCAGAGGGTAGACGCCGAACACGAGCAGCTGATCTGGACCCACCCCGGCATGACCACCTATTACCGCAACGGCCAGGGCCGGGTGTTCTCGGCGATGCCGTGGCGGTTCGTGGATTACTGGGCCATGACCCACGATCCCGATTTGCGCGACTACCGTCAGACCAAGGCCTGACATGGTTCCCGGGAACCCGAACACAAGTGCCTTTGGGATAGCTTGACACCCGCCTATATCTGCCGCAGCATTTCGATGCTGCACCTGTCAGGTAACGGAGCGTTCGGCTCCCGCTTGGCAGGCATTGACGCCCCAGGTCATACGATCAAGGCGGCACGCAGCAGGAGCGGACACTAGTCCGTTGGCCCACACTTGGAGAGGAGCATGATGCCGCCGGGTCAAACCGGTGACCTTGCTCAGCGCAAGGTCCAGGCGCGGTTGAGGTCATAAGCAGCTGCCAGCCTCATTGCGCCTTCCACAATTTGCACATATCCGCGGGACCAGAGCGCAAAGGCCACGCGCTGCCGGATCCTGAAACAACACTGGTGTCTACCAGAAATCCTTCGCAGAGGCGAAGATGCCGGGCCCCGCGATGCTTTCATGCACCGGGGCCCACTCATTTTTGGAACGTCAAAGCACTCCGCGTGATTCCATGCTTTATTCGGATCGAGGATGAAGACCCGACCGAACCAGGACCCGTCATGGATAGACCGCGCGTACGCATCTACACAGATTACAAAAGCCCCTACGCCTTCGTCGCCAACAAGCGGCTGTTCGAACTCGAGGAAAAACACAGCGTCGAGCTCGAATGGTTGCCCTACACGCTGCGCGTCGCTGAATTCATGGGCACCGTGGAAGAGCGTACGCCGCATTTCTGGCGCAAGGTGCGCTACGCCTATATGGACGCGCGGCGCTACGCCAACGCGCAGGGCCTCATCATGAAGGGACCGCGCCGGATCTACGACGCCTTCTATTCCAGCGCCGGCATGCTGTTCGCGCAGCGTCACGGCCTGTTCCGCCCCTACCACGACACAGTGTTCCGGCGGTTCTGGAGCCATGACCTCGAAATCGACGAACTGTCGGATATTTCAGGCGTGATCGCCTCGGTCGGCGGATCGGCGAACGAATTCGAAGCCTATGTCCACGGCCCTGCGCGGGCGGAACATGACCGCATCATCGATGAAGCCGAAGCGCTTGGCGTCTTCGGCGTACCGACGATGGTCTTCAACGACGAATTGTTCTGGGGCGGCGATCGCATCGATCTCCTGATCGAGCGGATCCAGAATCCTCAGTCGATCGCAACGGCGCTCGGCAGCCGCCACCGCAAATAACTGCCGAAATCGCGATGCGTAAGGATTTTCCCAAGGACTGAGCGCCTAATCAGCCGGCGACCAAATGCTCCCAGCATTCCGTGCGTTCCAGCACCGGCCGCAACGCGGCCCTGCTTTCCGCATCGAGTGCTGCGAACTTGTCGCGAAGCTGCTGCAGGCACTTCACCTGATATTTGAACGGCGCCAGCGCATACGGCAGGCCCCAGGCGCTGATCTCAAGCCGATCGAGTCCTTTCGCAAAAGCTTCGGCGTTAGCTACGAGGAACGGCAGATAGAGCTCGCCGGCAATCTTCAGCAGCGCCTCGGCCATGCCGCCGAGCGCCCGCTCGCGCGGATACCATTCGCCCTCGACACCGGAAGCATCGTCCAGACGCCGCACCCAGTGGTCGGTGAAAGGCGCCTTCTCCCGCATGATCCGCATCGGCGTCGGATCGGTCGCCATCTCGCTGAGCTGCCCGAACCACGCAAAATCCGCGAGCGACGGCCGGCTGCCGAACAGGTAATTGGTCATGCCTACGTGCGGCTCGAATGCCGCGAGCATTCTCAGGTAACTCTCTTCGAGCAGCGGCTTGTTTTCAGCAGTCGCGCCGAGGATGACCATGCGCGAAATCTGCCGCTGGCGAAATTGCTCGATTTCCTCCGCGCTGCCGCTCGCAGCCTCCGACACCGACCACTCTTCGCCTGCCCAGCGCGAGACATAGGCCTGGTCCTCGGGATCCCACCATCGATAGAGAAACAGCGGCTTGACGGCCCATTCGTCCGCAAGGTCTTCCAGCAGATCGCAAACGAACGCGACCGCCCTGTCGTCGGGAATGACGGATCGCTCCTTGTGACGGCCCTCCAGATCGTGGGCCAGCACTGTCGTCTCGCCGCGATAGGTGCCATCAGGGTATTGCAGCACGGGAATCAAACTTGGCCGCAGATGCTCGGTCGCCTTCCGCAGTGCCTTCGTCATGATGACCCAGTCGAACGGAATTCGCCGGTAGCGCAGCAACGAGCGCAGCTTGATGGCATAGGGCGAAGCGGTCGAGCCGATCAGCCGGTAGCGTCCTTCGGTCATGGCATTCATTTTTCGTCTCGCGGCAAGTCAGGAACACTCCACTATCATAAGGATAATCCTGCGCGAGATCGACGTGCGACCCGCATTCGAATTTCACCCGCCAGACCTGCAATAACGCCTGCGGTGCTTGCCTTGCGGTGCAGCGAGTTTTGCAGCTATCTTGCCAGCCACGATCGGTTCTGCCCGACCCAATAATCCGGAAACCGCCGAGAAAAAGCCATGAATCCTCCCGTCAGTTCGCCCGCCATCAAGGTCGTCAAATCCGTCCGCGAACAGGTGAGCGCGGAGGAATGGCAGGCACGGGTCGATCTCGCGGCCTGCTACCGCCTCACGGCGATGTACGGGATGACCGAGATGGTCGCCAACCACATCTCCTGCCGGGTGCCGGGGACGACCGACCAGTTCCTCATCAACGCTTACGGGATGCTCTACGAGGAAATCGACGCCTCCAGCCTGATCAAGGTCGATGTCGAAGGCAATACGCTCTTCAACGCCTCGGACTACGACGTCAACGTCGCCGGCTTCGTCATTCACAGTGCAATCCACATGGCCAAGCACGACATGGATTGCGTGGCGCATACGCACACGCCGGCCGGCATGGCCGTCTCCGCCATGGAGTGCGGGCTGCTGCCGCTGGCGCAGACCTCGATGCGGTTTCTCCACATCGCTTACCACGACTTCGAAGGTATCGCCGACAACGTCGACGAGCGCGAACGGCTGGTCAGGGATCTCGGCGATCACGAAGCCATGATCCTGCGCAATCATGGATTGCTCGTCGTCGGCCGTACCGTGCCCGCGGCTTTCAACGTGCTGTTCCGCCTGGAGCGTGCCTGCCAGGTGCAGGTCATGGCGTTGTCCTGCAATACCAAGCTGACCTATCCGCCGCAGAGCATACTCGAAGACACCTACGAGAGAATGCTGCCGAAACCCGGCCGAAGCGCTCGCAACGGCGATCTCGCCTGGCCGGCACTGCTGCGCAAGCTCGACCGCGCCGATCCATCCTATCGAAACTGAGCTTCGTCCGGCGCTTCACGCCCGCCCTCGCACGATCTTTGGGCGGAGCCTACCTGTAATTTGATCGCACATTTCATCGCTGAATCACCGATGCTGATACCAGGCGTAGCGACAGGTGCGTTCGATGAAGACGTTCATTCGAGTGGTTGAGCTGTGGATTCCTGCTCAAGGCTGTTCTCGCGTGGTACATCTGAAGGCTAGGACTGGCCAGAAACAGGCGGCTACCGCAGCGTCCCAAAAAACTCCCGCACCTCCTGGACGAACAGCTCAGGCTGTTCGAACGCAGCGAAGTGACCGCCCTTCGGCATCTCGCGCCAGTGCCGGATATCCGTGTAGCTTCCTTCCATCCACTTTCGCACCGGCGTGACGATCTCCCTGGGAAAGACGGCAACGCCGGTCGGTATCGTGACCTTGTGGGGCGTCCGGCGCTTCGGCCGAAAGCTTTCCCAATACAGACGGGCCGACGAAGCGGCGCTCGCGGTCACCCAGTACAGCATGACATTGTCGAGCAGTTCGTCGCGGCCGAGGATGTTCTCGGGATGCCCGTCGCAATCGGTCCAGGCCCAGAACTTTTCCAGAATCCAGGCGGCCTGCCCGCTTGGCGAATCCGTCAGGCCATAACCGAGAGTCTGCGGCCGGGTCGATTGCTGTTTGGAATAGCCGGAATCCCAGTCGGCATAATACTTGATCCCTTCGAGCGCCCGCCCCTCCTCGGGCGTTGGTTTGCCTTCCACGTTGGGCCGCGCGGACATCGCAAGCGTAATATGAATTCCGGCGCAATGCTCGCCATCCCGCGCGCCAAGTGAGGTCGTGACCGCCGAGCCCCAATCGCCACCCTGCGCGGCGTAGCGCTTGTATCCAAGGCGATCCATCAGCACTGCCCAGCTTGACGCAATGCGATCGACGCCCCAGCCGGTGGCTGCCGGCTTGGCCGAAAAACCGAAACGACGTGAAAGGCGTCGGCAGCCTTGCCGCCATGTGCGGTCGGATCGGTCAGCGGCTCGATCACCTTGTGAAACTCGACGATCGAATCCGGCCAGCCATGGGTGATGATCAGTGGCATCGCCTTCGGATGCGGTGAACGGACGTGCAGGAAGTGAATGTCGAGGCCATCAATCTCGGTCGTGAACTGCGCAAAGCGATTGAGGCGCGCTTCACGCTGGCGCCAGTCGTACTCCTCGGCCCAATAGCGGCAGATATCCTTGATCCAGTTTAGCGGCGCCCCCTGACTCCAATCGTCGACCAACTCGGCTTCCGGCCAGCGTGTCCTGCGCAACCGCAATTTCAAATCCTCAAGCACGTCGTCGCTGACCGAAATGCGATAGGGCTTGATTTCAACAGTCATGGAAAGCTCTTCCAACTCAAGTTGGATCAGGGATGCCGCTTTGCCACCCTGATCTCACCGGAAATACGAGACACGGAGTTTCGTTGACGGCAACGAGCACGTCTAGAGCGAAGATAGGTTCGGCCCAGGACGTAAATGCGACTTCCGGGTATCGAGATGGCACCGGTAGCCAGCCTCAGGCCGCTAGGTCACAGCCAGCACATTTCCGGGAGGAGAAGCCCGCGTTGTCACTGTTGCGATATGGCGAGCGCCGCAAGCACTGTCCGGTTATTGATTTCGAGCTTCTGATATATGTGATGGAGGTGCACTTTGATCGTGCCTTGGGAAATGTTCAGCCGGCGCGCAATTGCTTTGTTCGACAATCCTTCGGACACCAGACGCATGATCTCGCGCTCGCGGTCCGTCAGCGCCGCCAGCATATTCTCGACGATGGTCCCGTTGCCATCCTTCCGAGGCAGAACTGAGGAGGATTGCGGCGGCAAAATCCGGCCTTCGGCTACCTGGCGCAGCGACTGCACAAGAACTTCGGGCGCCGCGAGCTTCGGAATCAAACTGCAAGCACCGGCCGCGGCTGCCGCAACGAGATCGCCGTGTTCGACTGATGCCGTGAAGAAAACCAGCCGGCTGGAAAGGTTCTCGGCGTTGGCGATCGCGAGGATTTCGGAGCCAGTCAGGTCGAGCAATGAGTCATCGAGAACCGCGACGTCGGGCGCCAAACTCCGCATCACCTCGATGCAGCTCGCTCCATCATTGCAAGCTGCAACAATCTTGAAGTCACGCTGTGCCGCGAGCACTGACGTTAAGCCGTGCAGAACGATCGGATGTCGGTCTGCGATCACCAACCGGGTGCAGCGCATAAGCGGTCCTCAACCTGCCCTGCTTACACAAACCCCACGCACCCAAGCATGTTTCCCCTACGCCTCGCCCCAATCGGCATTTTTCAAAGGCCGCAGCATGCGTTGCTGCATCGCACTACCCGCGCTGGTGACAACCGCCCGCGTTGGGGCATTTGCTCATTTTTACATCATCACCTCATTGCCTTTCGATTTGGCAAGAACTTCCTGATCGAACAACGTTTCCATCAGCCTTGCCGTTTTTGGAGGCCAATGGCGCAACACTTGGTTAACAGGCCACGCCTCGCTCAATCCAAACTTGTAATTTGAGTTAATTTGCAGCATCGCCCCGGCTGCAGACGTCCGCAACACCAATCTAACGTTGCTATTTCGGGCGATATCAATGCGCGACCGGCCTATAACGAAAGATATATAGGGTTATCGAGAATTCGAATCTAAAGTTCATTAAAACCGCCACGATGCACAACGCGGAGCTTTTGAGATTAATCCAACTATTCGACACCAAGGTTTTGCCACGAAGTTATTTGCGTTCAGGGGCTGGGAGTACCACCATGCGGAGGCAGCGTCTCTTTGCGGTCACCCTCGTTGGAAAAAGCATTTTGCTCAGGGAAGGGCTTGCTAGAATCTTACGCGGGGCAAATTTTCGTATCTTGGCGTCTGTATCATGCGCCGACGATTTGCGCCCGAGTAAATCCACCGTTCATCCCCCGCTTTTTCTCATTGTCCACACCGGCAGCGATTTTGACTTCGCGCTCGAACAAATCGAATTTTTCAGAAGCCGGTACCCGGACGCACGCATTGCGATCGTTGCCGACCACTATCGGCTGAACGAATTGACTTCGGCATTCCGCGCAGGTGCCAACGGATATTTCGTCAACGTCATCACGTGCGACAGGTTCATCAGATCCGTGGAACTGGTGATGCTGGGCGAAACAATCTTCCCGCCGGCATTCCTGTCATTCATACTCGATTCCAATGGTCCCCACACGGTCGAGGCCGCGGCCAACGATCAGAATGGCGAGCCAATCCTTGTTGCGACGGAAGACGCGACTGCACCCCTGCTTTCCCCGCGGGAAAAATTGATTCTGCGCTGCATCATCGAAGGCGATTCCAACAAATGCATAGCGCGCAAGATCGATATCGCCGAGGCGACCGTGAAGGTCCACGTCAAGGCGATCCTTCGCAAGATCCGGGTTCAGAACCGCACGCAGGCGGCAATCTGGGGTATCAACAACGGATCCCCCACACAGCCGGAAATCGGCAAGTGTCCGCCATCCATCTCCGATATGAGCAAGCGATTTGCTGATCCCTTCAAGGCCATCGCTGAGATCAAGCAAATTGAGGCGCCGATACCGGCAGATATGGCCGACCCCAACGTATATCACGCCGGAGTGGCTCGTATCGAACGCCTCGTCCGCAAGGGCCGAAGGATTCCTGGCACGACCTGACTCGGGAAATAGCCGGCCCGGTGGCGTAGCCCGGACTCCACCGCCGATATCAGCGTCGATCCACGTCCAGTCCATATGACGCTGTTACAACCCCTTGAGAAGCGGCATCACGAGAAGCGGCGTCACGGTTGCGCGCCTGTTCACGTATTTTCGATCTCGGTGAAGGTTGCGGACGTGTGATCGATCGGCTCTCGCGAACGCGCCTCCTCCCCCTCGACTGCAATTTCTCGAAGTATGAAATTGTTCGCTGCAGGCCTTCCGTGAGCATCACCGTCGGTTGCCAGTCCAGCAGCTCTTGCGCCTGGCTAATGTCCGGACGACGCTGTCTTGGATCATCCTGCGGCAGAGGACGATGGACAATCCGCGAGCGGGACCCGGTCATCGCGATCACCTTCTCTGCCAGGTCGCGAATCGTGAACTCATTCGGATTACCGCAATTGATCGGACCGGTAACTCCGTCAGGGGTATTCATCAGCCCGATCATTCCCCTGACCAGATCATCAACAAAGCAGAACGAACGCGTCTGCAGTCCATCTCCGTAGATAGTTATGGGCTGATCGTTGAGGGCCTGAACGATAAAATTTGACACGACGCGACCGTCATTCGGCTTCATGCGCGGTCCGTAAGTATTGAAAATGCGCAATACCTTGATTTTCAGATTGTGCTGCCGGGCATAGTCGAAAAACAGCGTTTCGGCGCAACGCTTGCCCTCATCGTAGCAGGAGCGCGGCCCGATGGGGTTTACATGCCCCCAATAGGATTCTTGCTGTGGGTGAACCTCAGGGTCGCCGTAAACCTCAGACGTCGACGCTTGAAGGATTTTGCCCCGTAGCCGCTTGGCCAGGCCAAGCATGTTAATGGCGCCCAGCACGCTCGTCTTGGTCGTTTGCACCGGATCCCATTGATAGTGAACGGGCGAGGCCGGACAGGCGAGATTGTAAATCTCGTCGACTTCGACATAGAGGGGAAAGGTTACGTCGTGCCGCAAGATCTCGAACCGCGGGTGATTCAGCAAGTGTTCTATGTTGCGCCTGGTCCCGGTGAAGAAATTATCGACGCAGAGCACCTCGCAGCCAATCTTCAGCAGACGCTCGCACAGGTGAGAGCCGATGAAGCCAGCTCCACCCGTCACAAGAATGCGCCGCGGCTGCGGTATTGCATCCGGGAACGACGCCACCGCAGTGGTTGGCGCAATGGTCTGACCGGAGCCCACTGGAAAATCCATAATTTGTCACTCCGAAATCCGCTCTCCGCAACTCCTGGCGGAGCACAATTACGCGCTGCATCGTGTTCTGTTGATGCACCATGATACGCGCTTCCACGACATTTCTTGCGGCGCATGAGGAGTACTTCTCCATTCACGCCCCTTGCTTTCCGGGCATCTTCCGATTGCTCGCGAGTGCCTGCCAGCGCACACGAACAGGCCGGCAATGGCGATGCATCCATCTCTGGAGCAGGCAAGAAAAACCCGGAAACGATCAGGTATTCGAGCCCGGCTCGGAACTACTTTGCACCCATCGCGCCAATTACGGCCGGCAGCGTTGCGATAAGAATATACAGATCGAGCCAGAGAGAGCGGTTCTTGATATAGAAACAATCCTCCGCGCGCTGCACGTCCAGATCCCCGTTGCTGCGCGACGAGATCTGCCACAGCCCGGTCAATCCTGGTGGGACAGTCGCCCTCAGCGCCCGGAATTCCGGGTCGAAGGCATCCAAATGGTAGGCGGGAAACGGACGCGGCCCCACCAGGCTCATGTCGCCGCGAATGACATTCCAGAACTGGGGCAGCTCATCAAGGCTGGCACGGCGCATCAGGTTGCCGATATATGGCAGGATACGCGGATCCTGCGCCAGCTTGAAATGCCGCTGCCACTGCTTGCGTATGTCGGGATCGCTCGCGAGCACGCGCTCGAGCCGCTGCTCGGCATCGCCGTACATCGAGCGCAGCTTCAGAACGCGGATCGGCCTGCCGTTACGACCAACACGCCACTGGCCATAAAACGCGGGGCCGGGATCGACGAGTTTGATCGCGAGTGCGAATAGCCCGACGATTGGCGCGGCGAGAAGCAGGAGCGCCACCGCGACGACCAGATCGATGGCGCGCTTCAGCTCCTTGCTGTAGCCGCTGGGCTGCCCGTTCAGCTCCATGGCAACGAAGCAGTCGCCATTGCGGACCTGAAGACCAAACGTTGGAAACTCGCCCAGTTGGGTAAATACCAGGACTTGCCGAGCCCCCAACCGGTACAGCGCAGCAGTATCCCGGGGAGGCACTCGCAATCCGGCACGATTACCACTTCCGCGCTGCCGTCAGCGCGCCACCCATCCAGCGTGCCGAGCACGGGCAAGGTGGCACTTGGATCGTCGGAATCTGGTCGCAGCACCAATTCATCCGCGACGTCCGAGCGTATGCCATCGTCGATGAAACCTATGGGACGAAGTCCACAGGCCGAATGACTGAGCAACAGGCGGGCGAGAGAACGGCTCCTTGCGCCGGTGCCCAGGATGACGGTAGGGGTGCGAAAAATGCCGGACTTGGCCACCGGCACGCCGATCAGGTGCTCAACCCACAAGCCGAACACAAGTGCGATGACGCCAACCACTGGCACGACTGCCAGTTCGACCAGCGGCCCCTCACGAATCCACATTAGCATCCCTGCGAAGACGAACAGCAGCGTTGCTGTCACGCGCAGGCGGAAACGCTCCATCGGGCTTCTGATGTTGGACCGGTAGAGGCCGAGCGAGCAGTTGATGCCAAGCAGCAGCCACAAGAGCAGGCACATTTGCATCTGCATCCGGCCGAGCAAACCCATCTGGCCGACTGTCACCGCGACAATCGCCACAGCCGCGACGATGGCCATGACGCCAGAAACGACATCGCCCGCAAAACGGATCGCGGCGAAGAGCCGGCGCCGCCCGCCCCCTGTCTCCGGAAGCGACCCGCGGCGCGACTCCCGCCGACCTCGAACGGTTTTCGACCGGACGAAGACAATGTACGGGTCAGGCGCGCGTCGACGTTTGACATCAGTCATCGACCGTTCGATCACCGGACGAAACGAGCTTCTGTCCGGAACACCTACTCCGCCGCGACAGCCGCGCCGGGCATGATCTTTTCGACCGAGGCTGCGGCTGCTACTTCCGCGGCGATCCAGCGATAGGTAGGAACAATTCCCTTGCGCAAGGTCATGCGCGGTTGCCACTGCAGCACTTCCTGCAGCCGCGTGTTGTCACTATTCCGACCGCGTACTCCCTGCGGCTTGGAGAGATCGTGCACGAGCGCGATCTTCTTCTGCGACGCCTCGATCACGATTTCGGCAAGCTCATCAACAGTCACCAGTTCATCCGTGCCAAGGTTGAGAGGCTTGCCGTAGTCCGATCGCATGATGCGATGAATGCCCTCGACGCAATCATCGACATACATGAACGAGCGTGTCTGCTTGCCATCTCCCCAGACTTCTATCTCGCCGGGGTTCGGAGCGCCTGCAACCTTGCGACACATCGCCGCCGGCGCCTTTTCACGGCCGCCATCATAGGTGCCTAGCGGACCATATACGTTGTGGAACCGCACGATACGCGTAGGGAGGCCATAATCCTCCGTATAATACTGGCAGAGTTTCTCCGTGTAGAGCTTCTCGAAGCCGTAACCTTCTTCGGGCTCCGCGGGAAACGCGTCCTCCTCGCGCAACGGCGTCACGTCCGGGGAGGTCTGCAAGCCGTGTGGATAGACACAGGCGGACGACGAAAACAGAAACCGCTCGACATCGTTGCAGCGCGCCGCCTCGAGCATGTACAGATTTATCAGGGAATTGTTGTGGGCGATTCCGGCACGCGACGCGGTGATGTATCCGATTCCTCCCATGTCAGCCGCCAGATTATAGACGAACTTCATTCCGGCGGTACAGGTCAGACAGTTCTTCAACTCCCGAAGGTCGAGCAGCATGAACTCGTCGGCATCGGTGTCGCTGTATTCGGGTAGCTTGATGTCGACGCCGCGCACGTGATAGCCCGCCGTCTTCAGATACGACACCAGGTGATGACCGATGAAGCCGCCCGCTCCTGTCACCAACGCCCAGGGCTTCAATGCTTTTGACATTTTAACTCCTCCATCACAGACGTTGATGCTCATGCCGATCACTGCAGTGACGGTACGACGCACCGGGCCGTGCTCAAGCGCCAAGAAGGGGTAGCCCGATTGTTGATGGTCTCCACCGTGCGCCAAGGCGAAGCCAACGGGGGCGCACAGTATTTCTGGAAATGCGTATTAGCTCGTGCTACACGACTGACGCGGTATCGACCGCAAAGGCGTGCGTGATCTATTGCGCAGGGCCGACGGCGAAGGGGCATTCGCCGAAGGGACATTCGCCGAAGGCTGATATCGGAGTCTGAGAAAGACCAGATATCTCCGGGCGAGATGTTAGCGAAGTCAGTGGTATCCAGTTATCGACGTGTTGCGGCCGTGCTGCTCGCGCGAAGCCATCCCGGATGGCAGGCGAGTTCAAGGGTATCAAGCAATTGGGGTGGTTCCGGAGATACAATTACTAGCGAAGGGCGGTTCTCATGATTCTGCCATATGACCCACTGCGTGAGGCGATTCTCCTCGAACTCAGTTGGGCGATTTGCGCCCGTCGAGCGCAAGGAGTTTCGTTCGACGCGCTGGGGCGGGAATACGGTCTATCGAAGGAAGCACTTCATCTGGTCGTTGAACGTAGTGATCGGAACCTGGAGAAGCACGCGGCTAAAGCCGGCCTCCGACGCCTTCCCAATTCACGACTGGTCGGACAGTTTAACTGACCGAAGTGGCCGTGCGCTCAATTGACCGTCGCCGTCGATCCAACGGCGGCCCCCTGCGCTGCGGCGGAATTTCCCGTCCGCGATGAGGTTTCACCTTGAGCCGCCTTCTCGCCGGATAAGCCTAACCGATCCACCGGCAATTCTGGCAGGGATGGAAATAGCGAACCAATCTGCACGACGTCTCCTGGCTGCAGCAGGAAGTCGACAGCCGCCTCGTACTTTACGTTTGTGGTGCCCTTGGCACGGATCACCGTTATGGCTGGCTGTTGCATCTGTTCCGACGTCAGCAATCCGACCTGCCGAGCGTAAGCCGCGCGCAAGCGCTGCGCGGCCGGAAGCGTAACTGTCAGTTCCAGAAGCAATCGCTCCGTTTCCCGCAATTCGGTGGTCACGCGACGTTGATAGCCGTTGCGCAGCTCGGTCATCCTGAACTGCAGATCGCCGATCGATAGCTCCGCCTTCAGCGATTCTGATTGCAGGCGCCCGATGTTTCCTTCTATCCGTGCCTCTTCGCGCTTTACTTCAATATACGTTGACTTTCGCGCAAGTCCGGTCTTGGCCAACTGCTCGTAGTCTGAAACCAGTTCGTGATTGAGGCTGCGCTGTTTTACCTCGAGTTCCGCCTGGCGCTTGAGTGAAGCAATCTCGGCTTCCAATCGCGGAAGCTGCTTCTGCAGTGCCTCGGTCTCCTGAAGGACGGCTTGCCTCTCTGCCGTGAATGCAAGTTCTTCACCGTCGCGGATCTGGGCGATGCGGGCGGGATCGACAACCAGTCCCGACATATCGGGGAAGTCGATCCGGTCATTGCCGTTCTGCAGCGCGATGAGCCGCGCTCGTTTTGCAAGAAGGACCACGCGGCTCATTTCCAGCAGGCGAACCCGCTCCTCCGCCTGAAACAAGGCTCCGAGCATACCGCTTTGCTGAATTTCCGACGCGCCGATGCCTCCCGCGCGCGCAATGGCTCCAAGTACCGACAATCCTTCACGGTAAGGATAAAGACCTGGCGTCCGGACCAGGCCAAGCACATAGATCGGACTAAATTCCGCGATTCTAATGCTGACCGTTGGATTGCGGATATATGCCGGCGTCAACGCTTGAGTGATGCTCCGTTCGAGCTCGGTCAACGTAAAATTGACTGCGTGGATGTCCCCAATCATCGGCAGTCGGATATTGCCGCTTTGATCGACAGTTGATTCACCCGAAAGGTCGGGTTGGCCAAAAACGGTAACGCCAATCTTGTCGCCGGCCGTAATTCGATATGCGTTCGGAGCCGTCGGCTGTGCCCTGGCAGGATCAATCGACCATACATGGAGGATAATGGACATCGCCAGCGCCCAGGCGAAGCCAACCAGGGAATAACTTCGTCCTTTTCCGTGCTGCGGTTTCCCAAAGGTCGAGAACATTCCGTCACCAGCTCGTTGACCCACTTGGCCACGTCGTCATGCCATTGACGGGTAGTATGGCAAAACTTGCCGAGGGACGCCGGCTTCTTAGTAGGTACCCCTTCTTAGACGTCGGATCACCAAAATCCCCGCAGTGCAAACCGTCGCGGGCAGTATGCTTTGTGCATCGCGCTGCCGGATAACGGACCGCAATCAACGGTTTCGGTAGCGAAGGCAAGCGAACGACGGCGACGAACGACTTACTACAGACAAGCTACTCCGATTACCTTCTCTTC
The DNA here is from genome assembly GCA_043099345.1 of Bradyrhizobium sp. TZ2. GTDB lineage: Bacteria > Pseudomonadota > Alphaproteobacteria > Rhizobiales > Xanthobacteraceae > Bradyrhizobium. The sequence goes on from CP170752.1 coordinate 7,351,657, forward strand.
AAGGCGATCGGACCAAGGCGGAGGCGTCAGATTATTTTTTTGCATCCCACCAAGGGGACCCGCGCAACCAATTTAGCGCCAGTAAGGTGCACGAGGGATTGTCATGGCGAGAAGGACAACAACTATTGTCATTGAACCTCATTTGCTTGTCCGTGAAGCACTCGAGTCATTGATCAAGAATTATCATTATCGTGTTGTTTGCAGTGTCGGTTCCACTGCGGAAATCAATAATCCGAAAATCGTGCGTGATGGTCCAAAGCTTGTAATCCTGGGCGCAGAATCCACCGATGATGCCGTCGCCGAAGCCGTCAGCATTCGGAAATTATGGTCCAATAGCAAGATCGTTCTGTTGTTTGAGCATGCGTCCGTCGACGACTTTCGGAAACTGCTGACGTCGGAAGTCGATGGCTGTGTTCCTTTGTTCGCATCTCCCGAGACACTGATCAGAACACTGGACCTGGTTACTATAGAAGGCGCGCGCGTTGTGGTCACGGCCGGAACGAAGAGCTCGGCCATCCGCCCCTCACCGAAAGACAAGTCACCTCCGCCCCAGGTCGGGACGGACCAGGCTCCGTCGGGTAGCAACGGACGCGAGACCGGATCGATCAACGTACTCCCCCGTCTCCCACTCGGCCCACGCACAATGACGGCAGCGCAGCGGATCCGAATGGCCACGGAGGCTGACACGCAGTCCGCACCGCCCACGCAAGATCACCCGAAACTGTCAGAGCGCGAGGCTCAGGTTCTCGACGGTCTGGTACAAGGGCACGCCAATAAAGTGATCGCGCGCTCGTGCGACATCACCGAGGCGACGGTCAAGGTCCACATGAAGTCGATCTTGCGGAAGATCCAGGTAGCGAACCGCACCCAAGCGGCTGTCTGGGCGCTTGAGCATGGCCATTCCGTCCATAACGTCAAGGATGCCTACTGACGGCCACCTGCGAGGACAGCGCAACGGTTGTCGGCATCCTTTTCTTCGTGGCTGTCACGGACTGAATGATCCGGGAAGTCCATCATACAGACTTGTTTCGCCGTGTCGCAGACGGTTGTTCTGCGTCCGGCACGACCAAGGATTACCTCCTAAGAATGGTCATTGCGCTCCTTTTAGAAAGCCGACGCATCAAGGACATCGGCTTAGTATGCAACGACCTACTGGGCCTTCCCCTTTCCGGCGTGGGAAAGGAGCACGGTCCTCACACCGGCGTCTGTCGGTTCGTACTCATGGGTTCAAGGGCCACCTTTCCGGACTAACAGGACGTTGAACATGAAATCGCGCGCAGGCGACTGGGCAGAGGTCTTGAGCAAAGAGGAAATCCTCGGAACGCTCGACAAGGATGGACACCTCGACGAATTCACTCCCTCAGTCCAGGTCGGCGCATGTGCGACGGTGGAACATGTTCAAACCCATATGAACTCGATCAAAACAGTTTCGGTTTGCGGCTTGGGAAAGCTGGGCTCGTGCATAGCTGCGACGCTGGCAGCCCGCGGCTTCGAGGTCGTGGGAGTGGATATCGATCCGGAGAAAGTCAACAAGATCAACGACGGTTTAGCGCCGCTGGATGAACCACTCCTCGCCGAAACGATACGAGCCGGGCATTCACGACTTCGTGCCACCCTCGATCCCCGCGAGACCGTTGCTACGGATGCCACCTTCTTTATTCCCCCCTCCCCGAGCCTGCCGGACGGAAGTTTTTCCAACGAGTTCTTGTTGAAGGCCATGCAGCCGGTGGCAAAGGCCATGAAGGACGCCGGCAAAAAGAAACACCTGTTTGTCTGCAGTTCAACTACCACTCCCGGCGCCATCGACGCGGTTTTGATTCCGATGCTGGAACGCGAACTTGGTGGCATTTGCGGCAAGGATTTCAGCGTCTGCTACAATCCCGAGTTCATAGCCCTCGGCGACGTGGTCAATGGTTTGCTGGAACCGGACCTGGTGCTGATCGGCGAGTCGGATCCGGAAAGCGGTGCGGCCCTCGAACAACTTTACAAGCAATACAACCGCAACTCACCGCGGATCGCCCGCATGTCCATCATCAGCGCGGAGCTGACGAAGATTTCGCTGAATAGCTACATCACCATGAAGATCAGCTTCACGAACCAGTTGCGGCTGATTGCGGCGCGTCACCCACAGGCCGATATCCATGTCATCCTCGACGCTCTCGGCAGCGACAGCCGGATTGGAAAGAAATACCTGCGCGCCGGCTTGAGTTATGGAGGTCCCTGTTTTCCCCGCGACAACCGTCTGCTGGCTTACGCTGCCCGGCAGGTTGGACTGGAAGCGCCCTTGGCCGAGGCTTCGGACCGGGTGAACGAGCTAACCAAGCAGGAGCTCGTCGAGAAGGTAAGCGAGATGGCCAAGCCGGGCGATATGGTTGCGGTTCTGGGCGTTACGTACAAGCCGAACACGTATATTACCGAGGAAGCGGCGGGACTTTTTCTGGCCCAGCAGCTTAAGCGGCGCGGTTACCGCGTTCTCATTCATGACTTCGCTGCGACTCCGGCCAATTCTCCGAGCCTCCACGAATTCGAGCAGATTTCCAACTGGGAGGAATTCAAGACCAATCCCGGTGTCGGGCTAGCGGTTATTTGCTGTCCCTGGCCCCAGTACAGGGACCTGGCCGCCACCGCAGGAACCAGGGTATTCACACCATGGCATTTGTGAGTGACAATCCGGTGGATGCCGGTCCTACCTCGCGACCCGACATTGCTTACCCAACGGATGGATCGTTGGCATCCATCCGGGTTTTGGGGACGTCGGTCGCGTGTGCCACTTACGATTCCGCGCTGGAGCAAATCAAAGCGCTCGCGCGTGAACCGCGGGCCACAGCGGTCTGCCCCTCCAATACCCACATCCTTGGCGAGGCCCGGCACAACCGTAAATTCGCCCAGGTTCTGGCCCGGTTCGACCTCGTGCTGCCGGACGGGATGCCCGTCGTTTGGGCGCTCAACTTCTGCGGAGCCGGCCTCAAGGACCGGGTATATGGTCCGTACTTTATGCGACACGCGGTAAGGAACACACCGCGGCCCTGGCGCCACTTCTTTTTGGCGATTCCGAGGAGTGCCTCGTCGAGCTGCGACGCGTCCTGGTCCAATTGCAGCCGGATATCGAAATTGTCGGCATGCTGAGCCCGCCGTTTCGGCCCTTCACGGAAACTGACGAGGCGCTGTTCGCCGATACCATCAATCGCGCCGATCCGGATTTCGTGTGGGTGGGGTTACCCGGCGTGCGAATGGAACAGTGGATCATCGACAATCAGGCGCGGTATCGCCGGGGCGTGTTTCTTGCGGTCGGCGATGCATTTACGCTGCTCAGCGGCCGCCGGTCGTTCGCTCCGCCGTGGATGCAACGGATGGGATTGACCTGGGCTTACCGATTAAGCAAGGAGCCGCTCCGACTGGGCCCGCGTTACCTGCGGTATCATTCCATGTTCGTATCTTACTGGCTTTGGGACGTGCTGCGCGGGCGGGCCTGGAAAAAGGCCCGTCCGACAATCTAAGGTCGTTAAGCTCGGCGGATTGAGTTTGGCAAGGGCGCACCATGCCGAGCCATACCTGAAACAGCCCTCCGGTACACGCATCACACTGCTGTCCTCGCGTCCTTGGCCATCACTTGTCGTGCAAGACCAAGCGGCCGTTCTGTTCGAGGCCCTTGCGACGGAATCCTTCCCAGTCGGTGACGGCATGCCCCCAAACGAAGCGAGCCCGGCCACTCGTGCTCCGAACTCGATACGTGTTGGCGTCGAAGCGGTTGTTGCCATTGGGAATGATGGCAAAGTTCTCGTTGTCCGGCTTGGTGTCAGAGGCGCCTCCTGCGCACGGGGCACCTTCGAATGTCATTTCGTTGGCGTGGATGCTGTTGTTGCGCGTTTTATATATTGCGCCGCTATCGCTGCGGCGCCCCTGATCGATCAGCATGATCCCGCACGCCCCGGGCGCAGCGGTCACAGTATTGCCGGTCACCTCCACGTCCTGGGACGCGGCAACGAGGATGTCGGCATGCCAAAACCAAGTCCTCCCACTCCCATTATGCCGCACCACGTTCCTCCGGATCACGGCGTTGAACGAAATCTCGTGGAAGATACCGTTATGCTGATTGTTCTCCACGAGATTGTCCTCGTACAGCACGTTATGACATTCGATATCGCACCACAGGCCGGCGCCATTGTTGTCATGAACATGATTGCCACGGAACGTGACACCATTGGTCAGGGCGATCTTGACCCCGCCAGCTTCCCATTCCGGATCGAAGCCGTGGGTGTTGTTCGACCAGATGTGGTTACCCTCGATAAGGATATCGTTTCCGTCGCCTTCGATTCCGATCTGGCCATTGTGATGAACGTCACATTTACGGACGCGGCTTCCGGTTCCGACGCTGATCCCTGCGCCGCTGTTGAGCCGCACCACGCAGTTTTCGATCGTCCATCGCACGCCCTCCCGAGCATGGATCGCGCCTTTTTGCGCCGCGCTCCCATACTTCTCGATTGTGAGGTTGCCGATCACCACGTCGGGCGCAGCACTTTCGAAGGCGAATGAGGCGGTTGTCGCCTCGACCGTGCGATTCGTCGGGTCGTCGGCGAGGTAGATCCTGTCGCCTGCGTAATCGACGTAGACTTCATTCGTTGCAAGCGCATCCTTGCTTAACACTTTCGCCAACGGTTTGTCGTCGATGAACACCGTTTGGGGCTGGTCGCAGGCGGGCGCACTCGGCAGGCATTCGCCGTGCTTGGGGACGCGCTGGAGTTGGCTGTTCGCCACCCAATAGCGCCCCTCGCGCCTGAAGCCGCCTAGAAGCGAGCTGCCGTTCAGAACGGTTTCGCCTTCCCCGTGGAAGCGCTGCCGCGCTCGCGGCCGAACGACCTGCGCTCTGTGAATTCCTTTCCTCAAGCAGAACACGGCGCCCTCACCGGAGCGATCGACCGCCGCCTGGATCGAGTTACCGGGCTCGACGGCTATCGCATCAAGCGGGCAGGATGAACTGTTGACGCCGGCGAAAGCGGCTGCGGCCGTAATCGACACGCCCCAGATCGCCAGCGTGCCAATTGCTATCCTTCGCACTGTCGAACTTCGAGCCCACGCCGTCATCGCGCTGCAGCCCCCATTCCGTCGGAGTACTTAGCGCGATAAACCATCACCGATCCGATGCCGAAGCCAAACAGGCACCAGAACCAGATGCCCTGCATAGGACCTTCGAGCGCGACGTCAAACGACGCGTTGATGAGGATCGCCATCGCATAGCAGGCGACGAACAGAAACAGCTCGAGCCATCGCTCGTGCCGGCGCGCGCGCCGTCAGCATCGCCCTGATCAGCATGCCGAACCAGGACACGAGGACCAGCGCCCACAGTACCGCGCCCGGAATCCCAGCGCGTGCCAGCAGGGTCATGTGCACGCTATGCGGACTGCGCGTTGGCGGACGATTATGACGCCGTTCTTCTGTGCCGGCGAAACCGTCGGCGTCGGCGAGATTGATCCCGAATCCCCTGCCGGTCCAGAAGTTGGGTCCATATATGGTGTCGCTGATGATGATGTCCCACCAGTTCAAACGCCACTGCTTGGTGCCTTCCGTTTGCTGTCCGGATTGTCCGATGATGCTCTTGGCATTCTCGACGATCTGATGCGCGCTGACCGGGCGCTCGATTGAGTCCTTTGCCTCCTCGTATTCGCCAAAGGTAGACTCAAGCGCAAGAAGGGCCGCAAATATGCCTACTGCCGCCACCACCGTGGTGAACAGCAGGCGGTACCTTCCGAGTACAAGCATCGCGATCGTGACGGGAACGATGACGGCAAGTGTTGCACCACGATTGGTCGCACTGACCAAAGCGAGCGTGATGAACCAGACAAGAAGCCAGAGGAACGAAACCTTGCGATAGCCGATCAGCACGAAAACCATGGCGCCTGCGAGATGCGTTCCGACTGCGCTAGACCCGATCTCCACGATCGGCACCGGACCGAACAGTCGCGGAATGTAGTCGCCCCAGTATTTGGTCAACCAGAAGCCTACCGGAATGGCTGGGAAGCTCGCCAGCATGATCCCGTAATAGCGAAGCACCGTGTTGATCCGGTGAGCATCCTCCAGCAGCAACCCGATCACGAAAAAGGCAAAACAGCCGTAGATCACGACGACGCTGTCGCGCAGGGACTCGGCCCCGTACAGCCCAACGAACGGGAGCGTGCGCGCGAGGACCCACGTCATCAGCGCAACAAGCAGGAGGGCCGGCAGCGTCGCGACCGCGCCGGCAAATGCGCCGATCCGGAGAAAGACGACGATGCCGGTTAAAAGGGCGATTTCGCCGACATAAAGCGGCGGAAAGCCGAGATAGGCGAATCCTTTGCCCATCAGCGCATAACCAAGCAACACGATCGCAAGCAGGGCGAGATACCGGTCTCCCTCGGAGAGCGCGCCCCGAGATTCTCTCTGCAATGTGTTGCCCGTTGCTGATTGCGTGTCGGACATAGCTGTAATCGTCTCTCACTGTTCCGCGGGAGCACCGAGGATCTTGTCAATCGAAGCCGGACTGATGGTGGCTGCGGATCGCACGGATGCGCGAGATCGCTCGTTGGCGATCAGCCAGACAATCGCGATCACCGCGCCGGTCGCGCGTATCAGGTTGGCGATCAGGAGAGCGAGGCATGCACCGTACACGCCGAACGGGCCAATGAGCACGAACGCCAGCACCGCTGCTGCGCCGAAGGCCGTGACATTGACCACAGAGGCGAGCTTGCCGGCTTCAACGCCGAGCAGAGTCTTGCTGATCATTTCTGCGATGTAATCGAGCACGCCCGCGATCACGAGGAGTTGCAGAGCCGCGGCGACAGCAAGGTAGGGCGATGACGGTCCATAGACCGCGCGCAGAAGCAACCCCGGCATCACGACGCCTGCGGCAGCAATGCACAGGATCGGGATCAGACCGAAGAGGACATAGCCACCGGCCGCGCGCGCCGCACCGATCGCACCACCGGTGCGGTAGGCGTGAGCGGCGACCTGCGGTATGGCGTTGCCGATTCCGAAGATGATCGGGTTCATCATATTGGCGATGTTCAGGCCAGCCTGGAGCGACGCGGTGGCCGCTGTGCCCGCAAAGGCCGCCAGCATCCACGGAAGGAGCTGAACGCGGACCAGCACCAGCTGATAATTCACGAGAGACCATTTGCCGACCGAAAAATATTCACGGGCCAATAGCCGCGCCTCGGCAGCATCCGGCCAAACGTACCGCAGTTTCGACGCATGCATCATGGCGCCGATGCCGAACGTCGCCGACATCATATAGAGCGCGCCCGGGAGCGTGATGTCATCGAACCAGGCCAGGAACGCGATCAACATGGCCTGACCGACATAAGCAATACCATCTCCAGCCACAGCGGCACGGTAGCGGAAATCGGCAAGCAGGAATCGCCGCGACGTCTCCTGCGCCTGCCAGCACAAGTAGCAGAGGCACGCCGGGAACAAGATATTGTCGACCTCCAGCACCGTGGTTCCAAGCACCATGACCACGACCAGCACGAGACCGAGAGCCACGGCGAGCAGGATCGAGTTTCCGATCAGCCTGGCGCGCTCCTCGTCGCTGGCGGCACACAGGCGCACCGACAGCGGATAGGAGATGATGGAGTAATCTATCGTCCGCAGGATGAAGATGGCGCCGAGGAAAAGCGCGAACTCTCCGTAATCCTCCTCGCTGAGCGTGCGCGCGAGCAGCACGTTGAGCAGGAAATTGCCGAAGCTCACAACGCCTTGGTCGATGAGCGTCCAAGATGCTCTCTGGATGAGAAGTTGCGCGCCCATGGAAACGCCCTCGACAGTTTTTTGTCCATCCGAAGATGCAGATCAGAATTAACTCAGGCGCTTAGGCGATGGGCGGCTGGCGCCCAACAATGTTGTTGTGTTTTCGATCTCGAGCACACGCTGGACGAGCGACGCAAGGCCGATGCGGAAGCGGCGTAAAGGCAGCGATTCCGGAAGGAGGCGCTCCAGCAGAAAATTGGGCGGTCTCTCGTGGTCGAATTTGAGCATGCGCATAATCGATTCAATACCTGATCGAAACGTGCAGCGGGCGGCCCTTTGGACGACGTATGCGCCTCAAACGGGTTAACCCCAAAGTGGGCGGCGCCCTGCTTCTCGTTTCGACCGGCGCACAGCATTCCAAGTGGAGTACCCTTGGCGGTTCGTTGACTCCGTGCACCGCCACAGACAGGTTCATCCAATGCCCCGTGGACCGGACAAGCAGGTGCTCGGGGAGCCTCGTCGACAACGACACGATACTCCGGCGCCTTGATGGGGGCTTCCCGGCCGCTTGGGCGCGCGGAGAGGAGGATTGGATGAAGCATCTTGGGCTCGCGGGATCGGGCGAGCGCCTTTCCGTGCTTTGCATTGGCGCTCATTCGGACGACATAGAGATCGGCGCCGGCGCCACAATCTTGGGCTGGATCGATCGCGGCGTCCGTTTGGATGTGCACTGGGCGGTCCTTAGCGCCATCGGCCCTCGCGCCGACGAGGCGCACGCATCCGCCCAGCAGTTCCTGGTGAATGCAGCAAGGGCCGTTATCGATCTGGCGGAGTTCAAGACTGGGTTCTTCCCCTACCAGGGTGCTGACATCAAGAATTGGTTTGAGGCGCTGCGAAGACGCACTTCGCCGGACGTGATTCTGTGCCACTGGCGTCACGATGCCCACCAGGATCATCGCGAAGTCTCCAAGCTGACCTGGAATACTTTTCGCGACCACGCGATCCTCGAATACGAGATTCCGAAATGGGATGGCGATGCTGGTCAGCCGAACGTCTACCTTCCTGCCAGCAAGGCGCTGATGGAACGCAAGACAAGGCTTCTCCACCAGCATTTCGGCTCGCAGCGCGAGAAGGACTGGTTCGATCACGAGACCTTTATGGGCCTCGCGCGCTTGCGTGGCATGGAATGTCGTGCGCCCGACGGCTTCGCGGAGGCCTTCCATGCGCGAAAGCTTACGGTGCAATGATCGAGCGACAGGACGGGAATAGTCGATACCCGCAGTGGCGCAGAGATGAATGACAATGCGTCAAGACCGACAGTCGATCTTTCACCTCATTGTGCAACTCTGCGGAATACCTACCAATGGTCGGCGGCTCCGATCATTTCCGGACAGCCACCCTTCTCTTGGCCAAACTGAGCGATCCGGCTCTCCGAAACTCTCTCGAGCCAGATTTCGCGCCACCACAAGAATACTGCGCGCGGACAGAGTATCCGCTGCCCGCTATAGAGGGACTGACAATATGCCCCGTCAAGTATAACCGCCGGAGTCTTCATCTTGCGCATTTTTCCGGTCTTCTCATCAATAAAGCGCTCAATGCGTGTGCGTACCCTGAATACCTTGCCGCAATAAGGAACAAGCTCGGCGTCAAAGCTGAGGCCACGATTTGAAGCGGACGAATCCAGCGTTTCAAGTATCTGCTCGTACGATTTCACACGCACCAGTTCCCCCGGCTTCAGGTCCAGATCGAGCCTGGGAGGGATTTGGCCGGCTGCAATTTTGCCAGGCTTCCTTGGAAACGGAAGGCCTCCCCACACGGATTGAAACCGGTCGTAGACCCAGCGCGATACCGCGCCCAAGCGTCGCGAGCGCGCCATCGTACCGTAGTAGTAAAGCAGGTATACAACGCCCTTCAGCACAGTGCTCAGCGAATTGTTGCCCGAGCGATAGGCTTCAACATACTGTCGGGCGTCCCACCACTTGAGGGAGGTAGTAGAATCTAGCAGCTGGGTGGCTTGGCACGAATACCTGACATCGTTGTCCGGCCCCCGATAGGTGGTTGCCGCAAGAATTTGATCTTCGGTGCAGCCGCTGGAGCCATTTGGCGTAGAGGCTCGCTCGCATGTCTGGTATGAATCTGTCGCGCCGATATGCTTGAGCCACGCCTCCTTCCAAAAGATAAGACAGCCTGCCTGACAGCCCCCGTATGCGCGACCATCGCAGCGGTGTTCGAGGTGAACCGTGTCACGGAGGCGCCGGCTGACGTAGACGACGCCGGTAGGTCCACGTACTTCACTGCAGGTTTTTCCTGCTCGCTTGAATACCTGGAAGCGCTGACCGCAATACTCCAACATTTGCGGCATGACGGGCAAGCCTTCAAGACGTGCATTTTCGTCCAGGGTCGCAAAGATTTCCTCTTTGCTCCTAACTTCGACCCAGTCCCCTGCCCGCAACGTCATGGCGATATCTCTCAAGGGCGACACCAACGGCGGTCTACGTGAGCATTCTCTCGCGACAGCCCGATACCATCGCTTCATGGGCAGCTGAGCTATCCAGCAGATCCTGCAGCCACGTCTCTCCCCGGAATTTGCGATACTGCTCGGCTCTCAGCCGATCAGCCATCCGACCGGCTGGCAACGCAACGTCGTTGTAAGTGATGACGGAATCCTTGGTGACGTCTTGCAACAGTCTGCAGCCTTCCACGAGGCCTTGCGGCAGATATCTGCCCCCGCTCATCTCTTCGACGTTGGCGGCCTCTCCATAGGTCATGTACATGCCGTAGTCGTCGAGTACCTCTCCCGCTTTGAGATCCCGTTTGGCGACGGCACAGACCTCCACCACCGGGCCCGCTAGAGATCTGGATACCGGGTCGCGAAACAGGCACGTACGGGCAATGGCGGTGGGAACCTCCAGATTGCAGAGGTGATACGGGACAAAGAAGGAATAAAGCGGGCCCGGGCCCATCTTGTACAGGTTGAGATAGTGCCGCTGCTTGGGGTCCGGATGTTCGGCCAAGCAGTAAACCTTCGTCAGGGGCGTCCCAACCACATAGTCAATCGCGCCGCCCAGCCTGCGCAGTTCCTCGAGATCGTAGATCTCGCCAATCTTCAGCACGTCGCCATGGTAGTCGAGGCCGCGAGACATGCCACGTGATCTCACTTTGAACCCTGTGGCGTTGGCGACAACGGCTTGTTCGAAGCTGACCTTCGAGCCGTCGGCGAAGCTCGTCACCATCGTCGGATTCTGCCCCCATCGCTCGGCGAACCCTTTTTGCGTCGTCGGATTGCGGTAGCGATCCTGTAGACCCTTGACGTTGCCGAGCAGGCGGGGCGTGAGGCCGAGCCCTTTGACCCAGCGGTAGAGGTTCAACTGGATGCCCGGCTCGTCGCCCTCGCAGGCAGTTAAAATCACTCCATGTCGGTCGGCGTAAGTTTGCAGGATAGGCCCGATCGTCGCGTCGAGCTCGGCATTCATCAGGACAACATCCTTACCGTGCCTGAACGCCTCAAGCGCTACGCGGGCGCCGAACTCCACGGAACCGGTGACGTCCACGAGCACGTCGATGAAGTCGCTGCGCGCGATAAGCATCGCATCTTCGGTGACGACCGGCTTTGAGCATTCGATCGCAATATCGAGCTGCGGCTGCGAACCGGCAACGGCAACGTCTTCAAATCCAGAATAGTGGAATACGTCGATGGCTCTTCCTATCCGACGGTTCGATATCGCCGCCACGCGCATACCCGGCGTGCTGTGCGTAATCTGATTGGTGAGGCCCTGGCACATGAAGCCGGCACCGATGATGCCGACACGGATGGGTCTATTTTGATCCGCCCGCGACTTGAGTGCGGTATCGACGATCCACATGGCTCACTCCTTTGAACTAAACGGACGGTCAGCAATGAACTGCAGCGCCCTGGCAGGCTTCGCTAGCCTCCATCCGGACTAGGAAAGAGACATCCGCGTCGCTAATTCGCTTTGAATATTCTCCAGTAAATCGAAGTTGCAATCCTTGCCGGAAACCGCGGTGACGGGCAGCGGCCAGGCAATGGCGAGCCGCGGGTCATCGTATCGGAGACCACCTTCGGCACTCGGCGTGTAGAAGGCGCTTGCTTGATAGAGAATGGCGGTTCCGTCATGCAGTGTCTGGTAACCATGAGCAAAGCGGCCCGGAACGTAGAGCGCGCGCTGGGAGTCGCTGCTGAGCTCAACGGCGACGTGCTGCAGATAAGTTGCACTCTCAGGCCGCAAGTCCACGATCACGTCGAGAACTGCGCCGTGCAAGCACCGCACGAGCTTCGCCTCGATGGCCGGCGGGTATTGGAAATGCATGCCCCTGAGCGTGCCGCGCCTGACGCTCAAGGCGGTGTTCGCCTGTGCGACGTTGGGCTCCAGCCCCAATTCCATGAACTCTTTCTGACAAAAGATGCGAGCGAAGAAACCGCGCTCGTCTTCCCGTCGTTCCGCATCGACGATGAAAGAGCCTTTGAGCTTGGTCTCAGCAAAAATCACGTCCATCTCCCTCGGGGCGAGGTATATGTTCCGATTCCGCTTTCTGGACGTCGATCGTTGCGGTCATGCGCTGACCCTTTCAGTACGTCGACCTGTTGCGAGCACTGCCATCCCGTCGGGGAGGTGGTCTGCGGACACCACTTGGCGCCCATCGAAGATAATGGGCGACCGCATGTGTCGGGCAATATCAGTCCAATCGAGCCTGCGGTAGGCGTCCCAGCCCGTGGCAATCACGATCGCGTCGGCCCCAGTTGCGGCAGCGGTGACATTATGGACCTGGGAGATGCTGTTCCCCAACTCGTCTCGCACGGCATCGATCCGCACCAGTGGGTCGTGCAATACGACATCGGCGCCGCGCAGCAACAGAACCTTGGCGATCCGGACGCCCGGCGATTCGCGCACGTCGTCGGTTTCAGGCTTGAAAGCGAGGCCGAGGACCGCAATGCGCTTGCCGCGCAGCGCGCCAATGTGGCTTGCCAGCAGATTGACCACACGGCCGGCTCGCTCCTGGTTCACCTTTAGTACTGAGCTTAGGATAGGCACCTCGATGCCTTCGTTGCATGCAAACTCGTGAAGCGCTCTCAAATCCTTCGGAAAGCAACTCCCACCGAAACCAATGCCAGCTCTGAGATATGTGACGGCGCCAGCAAGCTGGGGGCTACCATCGCGGCCTGGCGCCCCCCAACATTTGTCGAGATGAACGCCGCGCATGACAATCCCCTCATCCAGACCCGAAATAGTCTCGCAGATGCCGGCGATTTCGTTCGAGAAGGAGATCAGGGTCGCCTGTAACGCGTTCGCGGCATATTTGATCATTTCGGCGTTGCGTGGTGTCGTTTGCAGAACCGGACAATTGAATTTTGAATACATGTCGGCCAATACTGAACCAGCGCGCGCAGTGCTTGCGCCGATCACGATGCGATCAGGCTTGGTGAAGTCCTCGACTGCGCGCCCTTCGCTCAGAAATTCAGGGTTCATGGCAAGGCCAAAATCGCGTCCACAGACCATGCCTGATGCAGCCTCGAGTTCGCCGCGGACCACTGTATCGGTCGTCGTCGGCACGACCGTGCTCTTGACCACGACGACGTGATAGCGGTCGAGCGTCGGTAGTAGATTGCCGATCTCGCGGGCGGCTTGACGAACAAGGCTGAGATCGATCCCGGTTTCGTTCGAAGGAGTGCCGACAGCGATTATCGAGACGTCAGAGCCTCTCAAGCCGTCCTTGAGGCTTGTCGACGCCTGAAGGTGCCCCGAAGCACGCAGTTTCACGAGCAGCTCATCGAGCCCGCGCTCATAGAATGGAGCGCGGCCGTTTTCGATGGCCTCGATTTTCCGCTTATCGCGATCCACGCACGTCAACGTATGGCCGATATCGGCTAGACCAACTGCCGTCACGAGCCCAACGTAGCCTGTCCCGACAATGGTGATTTTCAAGGATGACCTCCGCGCGATCTCATCGCCGGCACCATTTCGCGGTAATAGTCGAAAGTCCGAGCAAGCCCGGTACGCAAATCCACTCTCGGTTCATAGCCGATATGTGTCTTTACCTTTGTTAGATCTGGACAGCGACGACTTGGATTGTCGACCAGATATTGGGCGTCGTCGCTCTTGCGAAACTGCACCTCGAGCGGCCGCCCCGGGCGGCCGGCGATCTCCGCCATCATGCGGGCGACGTCAAGCATAGAGCGCTCCTCGGGGTTGCCGACGTTGTAAGGCTCCGCCGGCTTGCCTTTCACGAGCACACCAAGGCTTCCGGCGATGAAATCGCGCACGTAACAGAACGAGCGGGTAGGAGCTCCGTCGCTCAGGAGAACGATCGGGCCGCCCTTGAGCGCCGCGGACATCATGTCGGGTACCATACGCCCATCGTTGAGACGCTGGCCCGGCCCGTAGACGTTGAATGGACGCACGATCTTGGACGGAACTTTGCGCTGCGCCCAGAAGCTGATGCAAAGCGTCTCGCCGAGACGCTTCGATCTGTCGTAACAAGCGCGGGGCCCTGTACACGACACGTAGCCACGATAGTGCTCTGGCGTCGGGATAAATTTGGGATCTGGATCTCCGTAGATTTCGCTCGACGAAAAGAACAGGACGCCCTTGGCGCGGTGCGCCTCTGCAAGGTCCAGCATGCGCCACGTGCCATTTACATTTGCGTCGATCGTCTCAAGCGGCCGCGGTCGATAATAAATGGGGGACGCCATGCTTGCGCAGTGAATGATCCAGTCGAATTTCCGCCCCCAATCTGTCTTATCAACGACGTTGACGGTCCGGAACTCGATGAAGGGATCGCTCTTCAGGTGCGCCAGGCGATCGGTGTTCGTGGCAATGAAATTGTCGGAAGCGACAATGTTGGCATTCAAACTCGGCGACGAGTGATTGAGCGCCGAGAGGATGTCCACGATGAAGCTACCAAGGAATCCGGAGGCGCCGGTGATGAGAATATTGCTGCCGGACAATTGGCCGAACACGTCGGGAATAGTCGCGTGCATGACTTCGGCATCTTCGTGAATAGTTTTTCCCACTCGAGTCATGGATGGCGTCCTTCAAAATGACGAGCGAAGAGCGCCGCTGCGGAAATGCTCGACATGCTATCTGTTCCTCGCACCAGGCCTCCGTTACGGTGGCCCGCTTACATTCCCCTTTTTCCCAGCAATCTCTGACTACTGCTGTTCTCAGCTGAGAGGGTAAGAGAATTGGATCATCGGGCGAAGGGGCATTAAGGTTGGCCGTCGTAGCTCAATGGGGTTACTCCCGGCGATCATGCGACAAATGTCGAGGGAGTGCGCACAATGCACTGGCGTCGACGAGGTTGGCTTGAGCAGCGGGAGGCGTGGACCGGACAATATCCTCGGCATTTCGGTCTTCCCGATCATGCGATGGCAACGTCATCGCGATGATCGAACGCTCCGCCGCCGAGCCTCGAACCACATCAGCATTACTCGGCCGTTGGGCCGGGAATTATTGTGATTAGTCACTCCACGGTTGGCTGGTTGCTTACAACACGGAACCAAACGCATGGCACACTCAACCCAGAATTCTCCGCGGCTTTCGATTGGCATGCCCATCTACAATGCCGAGCGGTATCTGGCCGAAATCTTCGACTGCTTTCTGACGCAGACCTTTCAGGATTTCGAGATCATCGTCTCTGATAACGCGTCGACCGATCGTACCGCAGAGATATGCCGGTCTTTTGCCAAGCGCGACCCACGTATCCGCTACCACCGCAATGGAAAGAACCTGGGCGCGATTCCCAATTTCAACAGAGCCTTCGAGCTCTCCCGATCGCCCCTGTTCAAGTGGGCGGCCCACGACGATTTGTACCATCCGCGCTATTTGCAGTCCTGCGTCCGTATCCTGGATGACGATCCGGACGTCATCCTGGCCCACTCGAAGACGGCGTTCGTGGACGATCGCGGCGAGCCTTTCCCTATCGATCCAGCGACGGGATGCTACATCGATCCCCGAACGGGCGTTGCCCAAACGGCCGACAGCCCAATGGTAGCCGACAGCCCAGTCGCTATCTTGCGCTTCTGGCAGGTTCTATCAGGCGCTTGCTGGGGCACACACATGTTCGGCGTTATGCGCCGTGAAGTGCTGCAAAAGACCCGCCTCGTACCGGCTTTCTCCGGCGGAGATCGCGCGATGTTGGCGGAACTCGCGCTCCTTGGCCGTTTCCGGTGCTCCCACGAGGTGCTCTTCTCGAAGCGCTTCCACGAAAGTGCCTCCTGCCATCTCAGCGAAAAGGAACTCGTGGGATGGATGAGCACGGACGGCAAAGCCTATTCCCGCAGGGCACGACAGCTTAAGGCCTACTTTTCGACGCCGCAGGGGAAGCCTGTCGGAATACTCACAAAGGTCGGCTGCGTGGGGCTCGTCGCAGCGCACTCCGTAAAAATTGCCGCTCAGGCGGCCGCCGGCAAGGATGCACGCCGTGCAGCTCACGGATTGGCGTGGCGTACAAGGAATTCGGCCGGGACGTAGCCTGCCCAAGCCCGAAGCGCACCACGCCCTGGTCGATGAGCGTCCATGATGCCCCCCTGGCATGAGTAGTCTTGCGCCCGCGGAAACGCCTTCGACGGCCTCGGTTCCTCCCGGAATCCGCGCTATTGTAAATGCGGCTGGCCGCGTTCCGCTTCCTTGCGATCACGCCAGATGGCAAGTCCGATGCCGGCCAGCAAGGCCGACAGAAGCGACAGTCCGAGGATTACAAATCCCTTGGGACTCGTCGGCGTATGTTTCGGCTCGGCCAGCTTGACGCTCTGGTCGTTGATGACCTCCTCCTGATCGCCATGCTGCCGGTTCATCGCGGCCTCTAACGCGGCGCGCTCCGCGTCAAGTTCGGCCAGCGTATGCAAAGTCTTCGGATGCTTCTCGCCGTAAACCGCCAGTTGCTGTCGTAGCTCCGCCTCGACAGCATTCACCTTGTTCTGCCTGCGTTGTCTGGCCTTGTCTCGGAGGTACTCAGTGGCGAAGGCGTTGACGACCTGCGCGGCCTCCTCGGCCGAGGACGCAGTGAAGGAAATCGAAATGAGGTATGACCGTGTGTCGTTCATCACCACGACTTTGTTGCGCAGCCTCGCGACCGTGCGGTCAAATGGCGAACGGTTGCGGGTTTCCGGCAGAAGCTCAGCCCGAAGCCAATCAAGGCCTCGCGTCGCCCACGAGCGCGACGGGATCGCCTTGGGGTCGTTCCCCAGCTGCTTTGCAACCGCCTGCAGGATCGCGTCTGAGCGGATCAGACGAGCCTCGCCGGTGACAATGGCCGACCCGTCGACGCTTGCCACGGCCACGACTTTCCCCTTCCTCACGGGAGAGCAAATTCGGATAGATGAGAGCCTCCGCCGAATACTTGCGCGGTATCAGCGGTATGATGATGCACGCGAGCGCCAGAGCGAACGCGACGAACGATATGATGAGCCGTCGGTGCCGCACAATCGACGATAGCGCCTCGGCGACCATATCTACATAGTGAGCTCGATAATCCGAACGCCTGAACCGAAAACTGGGCCGTTTCCTGGGTTGCTTCTCACGAGTCTTTGGCCGCTTCTCAAGACCGAACTTGAGCGGTTCATGATCGAGTTTAAGCGGGTCGTGATCGAACTTCAGCGGTGTGTTCATGATTGATCCAATATCTGATTGTAGCGCACAGCGGGCAGCGCTTTGGGCGACGTTTGCGCAGCAAAGTAGCTACCCCCAAAGGTGCAGCGGCCAGACCTCTCACTGCGCCGGCTGGGTTAACGGCTTCCAGGGGTACCCCCGACGGTTCGTTGACTCCGCCGGTCGCCATCGACACGCTTCAATCGGTATCTGGCGAGCTGACACGTGAACAATCGGCGTTTGTGAAACAGTGCGGCCGTTTGGAACAACGGCCGGCAACGTTCGTGCTTGTTCCGGCGAGACCGAGAACGATCACGCGCCGAAGACCGCACGTTCCTTCTTGTCCGGGATACGGCGTGGAAATGGCTGCAAGCCGACACGCGACACACACGAACATAAGGCCGCTGAGATGAAGACAGTTCTGTTCTGCGGCGGTCTCGGCACCCGAATCCGGGACGTGTCCGAAACCATTCCGAAGCCGATGATTCCGATCGGGGACAAGCCGATCCTTTGGCACCTGATGCATTACTACAGCCAGTTCGGTCACAGGGACTTCGTCTTGTGCCTTGGCTACAAGGCAAGCGTCATCAAGGAATACTTCCTCAACTACAAGCCGCAGACCTACTCGGACTGCGTCGTCAAGGGCTTTGGCAAACAGGTCGAGATCCTGGGCGATCCGGAGCAGGACTGGCGCATTGCAATGATCGACACCGGCATCTGGCGCAATATCGGCGAGCGGCTGTGGGCCGTGCGCGAACATGTCGCGGGTGAGGACGTGTTCCTCGCCAACTACAGCGATGGTCTTTCCGACGTCAATCTGGATGAAATGATCAAGGCCTTTCGCGCAAGCGGCAAGATCGCGTGCTTTACCGCAGTGCGGCCGTCGTTCAGCATGCATCTGGTCGAGATGCGGCCGAGCGGGAAGGTTGAGCGCATCCGCGCCAGCCAGGACGCCAACCTCTGGATCAATGGCGGCTTCTTCATCTTCCGCAAGGAGATATTCGACTACATGCGCGAAGGCGATGAACTCGTCGAGGCGCCCTTCAAGCGCTTGATTGAAGCCGACCAACTCATGGCCTTCCGACACGAAGGCTTCTGGCGCCCGATGGATACACTGAAGGACAAGCAGATACTCGAGGATCTCGTCGAGAAAGGCACGATGCCCTGGCTCCTCAATCCGGCTTCACAGGCCGCCTTGATCGAGGCCGAAAGGAAGATTGATGAAGCTCGTTGAACTTGCAGGCTCGGGTGAGCGCCTGTCCGTTCTTTGCATTGGCGCTCATTCGGACGACATCGAAATCGGCGCCGGCGCAACGATCCTCGGCTGGATCGGGCGCGGCGTGCGTTTGGACGTGCATTGGGCGGTGTTGAGCGCCTGCGGTCCGCGTGCCGACGAGGCTCGTGCATCCGCCGAGGCATTTTTGGCAGATGCCGCGCGGTCGGTCATCGAGCTGGCGGAGTTCAAGGACGGATTCTTCCCATGCCAGGGAGCCGACATCAAGACCTGGTTCGAGGCGCTCAAACGACGCATTTCGCCCGACGTGATCCTCTGTCACGCGCGCAACGATGCGCATCAGGATCATCGCGAGGTCTCCATGCTGACGTGGAGCACGTTTCGCGACCACGCGATCCTCGAATACGAGATTCCGAAATGGGACGGCGACCTGAGCCAGCCGAACGTCTTCATCCCTGCCAGCAAGACGCTGATGGAGCGCAAGGCAAAGCTGCTCTACGACCATTTCGGCACGCAACGCTCAAAAGACTGGTTCGACGCGCAAACCTTCATGGGTCTGGCGCGGCTACGGGGCGCGGAATGCCGGGCGCCGGACGGATTCGCGGAAGCCTTCCACGCAAGGAAGATCGTGGTGCTGTGAACCGAGTGAACAGCCAAGCGCCGCGGTTACCGAACAGGCACGAAAGGCCGCAGTTTCTGCTGATATCTGACGGAAGCATTCTCGGCCGTGACGCGGGAACCGGTGCGAAGCACAGCGGTTCGCGCGTAGGCGACGTTACCTGCCAAGCGAGCTCTCTTCCCTGACAGCGGCCCTACTGCACCCCATAGCGCGCGAACTTATCGTCGATCCTGACCTCGAGTGTCTTTGCCGCGGAAATATCGGTATCGCTGCCGGCCTTGTCGCCCTTCTTGAGCTTGGCAAGCCCACGTCCATAGAGCGCGCTTGCAAGCTTCGGAGCTAATCGCAGCGCAGAATCAAAATCATCGATAGCCGCGTCGAGTTGCCCCATCTTCAGGCGGATCAGCCCACGCGAGTCATACGTCTCGGCATTGTTCGGCCACGACTGAAGCGCCCTGCTGCAGTCCTCCAGCGCCGCCTGCAACGCGCCGAGGATAGCGCGGGTCCAGCACCGTCCGCTCCATAGAGCTTCCAGATTGGGCTCAAGACGAATTGCCGCGTCATAGTCCCGCGCCGCGCGATCGTACTCGTTCTTCTTCAGGTAAATGCCGGCACGGTTGGCGAAGGCTCTGCCGTAGTCTGGGCTGAGCTTGATCGCTTCATCGAAAGACTTGATCGCGAGGTCGTGCTCGCCCTTTCTCAGGTAAGCTACACCGCGGTTATTGAAGGGTTTGGCGTACGTGGGGTAGATCTTGATCGATTGATCGAAATCCTGGATGGCGCGGTCGTACTCTTCCTTCGCAGCATAGGTGTTGCCACGATTGTTGTAGGCGATAGCCAAGGCAGCCGTCGTGACTTGACCCGAATCGATGAGCGCCGTGCAGGCATTAATTCTAAGTTCGAGCGACGTGCTTTTCGAGCCGTTGCACAACTCAATATTCCCGAAATGGTGATTTCTCTTCGGGTTTTGGGCCTCCGCCAATGACCCGAGCAGCAGCAAGATGAGGATGGGCGCGACGCCGCAGATGATGCGTCCACTTGCGCTAAATTCCATATCAGGCTTTCCGACTTTGGAATTAGGGAACGTTCGGCCGTTGATTTCTGGCGGCTGAACGCTGCACGCCAAGAATTGGCTGACTGACAAATTTCTCGTTCCGAGAACGACTGGCGCCGCGACTGCCCTAGCACCCCCGACAGATATTGAGATTTGGTTTGGGAAGGGGTGTTTGTTGGAGTTGCTGGTCCGCAGCACGTGTCGCAGGCTTTTTCGTGAGCTTGTTCTTGCCCTCCTCAATAAGCGTAGAAAATCTGACTGTCCCATCGTCCAGGATTTCAACGTGTGGCGTAGTGCCTCGAACCCCCATAGTTGCAACCGGAGTATCGATCTTCATATCACCGGTCGCCGCTATTTTGCCGGCAACAAAAGTAAGCGTCCCTTTGGTGACACTTAACAAGGTCGAGTTGGACTTCCCGTTTGGGTCGTACACGAACTCGTTCAAAGCAATGCGAGCGCTGTTCGATAGATTGAACGAGGATCCATCGGTGAAGTTAATTCCGACCCGGCCGTCGGCGCCGGTCGCAACCACGTCACCCAGATAGACGACATCCCCAACCTTCGCCTGATCGGGCTGACTGGCGACATTTGCCTGAACGACCATCGCACTCGCACGTTCAATAGTGACCGAACCTGTAGCGGCCACGACTTTTCCGATGGGTTTTAATGCAAGATCCTGGGCAGCGGCCCCGGCCGGATCGCGTTGCGCTTGAGCCGGGCCAGAAAAAAATCCGGCTGCCACCAGCACAAAACCTGTCACCAACACGGTAATCGCATGTGTGCACATGATCCCCCTTCCTGAGAAGATCGTGTTTGGCATGGGCGTCCGATGGTTCTTCGGACCGGGCTAAGGCCGCAACAACCGATATAATTACATAGTTACAGATGAATATCCATCGCCAACTGTCTGCCGCAATTGCAGGTGAAGATATAGCTCGAAGGGAGTACCTCCAAATCGTAAATTGACTGCCCCAACCTTATTCGCGAGGTTGGCATGTTGGCATACTTGGGCACTGAAAAAAGCGTCACACTCCGCCATTTAAGCGCTCAACGATTTTTGACAGACGTTTCAGCGGGCTAGCCTGCCTGCGCCAGGATATTTTGATGTCATGGTGCGAGCAAGGCCAGACCAATAAGACTGTGGCACCACGCTGGGCCTGAGTTACTCAGCAGGCGAGGTAGAAGCCAATGTTTGTTGTGTCCGGCGTCGAGTCCGGGGACAAGAAGGCCGCTGTGGCCCTCTTGCCCCAAGTCATCGGCAGTATTCAGACGGCGATCGGCCGTGGCATCCTCAGGCGTGCGAGCGGCATTGCCATTCAGGTCATGCCTGGCGATCCTGTTTGCCAGGGTGATGTGATCGAGACCGCTGCCGACGGACGGATCGGAATTCGTTTTATCGATGGCACCGTGTTCAACCTGTCCAGCAGCACTTGCGTGGCAGTGAACGAATTCGCCTGCGACTCTACCGGTACCTTGCATTCGGCCCTGTTCGGGGTGACCAGGGGAGCATTCGCTTTCATTGCCGGCCAATTGGCAAGGACCGGCGGCCTCAGGGTCGACACACCTTTTGCAAGCATTCGCGGCCGCGCCCGTACGGGTGGGATCGGTATGCTGTCGCTCACGGCGCTGACCTTCTCAATTATGAAGGAAGTCCAGGCCGCGGACCCGGACGCCACGTTCCTGGATGACGGCAGCATAACATACAAGGATCTGGAGCACGGCGCATTCGAGCTCGTAACCAAGGAAGCTGTCCCGCGACGCATCATCGTTGAGGATCCTGCAGAAACAGTCGTCCTGCGCCCGCAAGGATCCATGATCAGCGTGAGCCAGGTTACAAATTCTGCTGAGCGAATGGCGGAGTTGCAGGCGGCCCAGCAGGCCGCCCTCGGCACCTACGCGAAAGGATTTGGCTCAACCGGGTCGAGCACACCTCCTCTTGATGATCTGCTGCAGGTGGAACCAATCAATTTTATTCAGACTAACGGCTCCTCCGCAGCGCAAAATTTGCTCACGCCGCTGCCGTCGATCTTCGCCTCGGTCACCGAGGACATTATCGGACGTCTGCCGCCACCGCCGCCGACGCTCAATGCGGTGACGGGACCGATCGAAATCGACACCGTGGCGTTTGACGTCTTCACTGCGACAAGCGGCACTTTAGTTGCCAGCAGCCCCAACGGCGACGCCGTACTGATCTTCGGCATCGGCGGCGGGACCGCCGGCAGCACGGTGCTGGCTGGCGTGACATATGATGTATCGAGGACGGGTCCTTTTGGCACGCTGTACGTCAACAGCACGACCGGCGCCTATACTTTCGTTCCGGACAGCGGTGCGATCAATGCGCTGACGGCGCCCACGACCGAAAACTTCACTATCACGGTGTCAGACGGCACGCTCTCGGCCAATCAGACCTTCACGATCCCCATCAACGGCATCAACGACGCGGCCATCATTTCCGGCAGTACGGCCGGCGCAGCGGTCGAGGCAGCCGGCGTGGCCAATGCCACGCTCGGAACACCGACAGCGGCCGGCACGCTCACCAACACCGATGTCGACAATGCGCCCAATACCTTTACGGCTGTCAGCTCGCCGACGCCGAGCGCCGGCGGCTACGGCACCTTCACGATGACGGCGGCTGGCGTGTGGACCTACACGCTCAACGAAGCCAACAGCGCGGTGCAGGCGCTCAACGTCGGCGGCACGCTGACCGACACCTTCACGGTCACGACCGAGGATGGCACCCCCAGGTGGTGACGATCACCATCAACGGCCGCAACGACGCGGCCGTCATTTCCGGCGCCACGACCGGCGCAGCGGTTGAGGCAGGCGGCATAGCCAATGCCGCGCCCGGCGCACAGACTGTCACCGGCACGCTCACCAACACCGACGTCGACAATGCTTCCAGTACCTTCGCGGCGGTCAGCTCGCCGACGCCGAGCGCCGGCGGCTACGGCACCTTCACGATGACGGCTGGCGTGTGGACCTACACGCTTGACGACGCCAACAGCGCGGTGCAGGCGCTCAACCTCGGCGGCGCGCTGACCGATACCTTCACGGTCACGACCGTGGATGGCACCGCCCAGGTGGTGACGGTCACCATCAATGGCCGTAACGACGCGGCCATCATTTCCGGCAGTACGTGCGGCGCAGCGGTCGAGGCAGGCGGCGTTGCCAATGCCAAGCTCGGAGCACCGACAGCCACCGGCACGCTCACCAACACCGATGTCGACAATGCGCCAAATACTTTTACGGCGGTCAGCTCGCCGACACCGAGCGCCGGCGGCTACGGCAGCTTTACGATGACGGCGGCTGGCGTGTGGACCTACACGCTCGACGACACCAACAGCGCGGTGCAGGCGCTCAACGCCTGTGACACGCTGACCGACACCTTCACGGTCACGACCGTGGACGGCACCGCCCAGGTGGTGACGATCGCCATCAGTGGCCGCAACGACGCGGCCATCATTTCCGGCACCACGACCGGCACAGTGATCGAGGCAGGCGCCGCCACGCCCGGCACGCCGACCGTGACCGGCACGCTCACCGACATCGACGTTGACAATCCTTCCAACACCTTCAAGGCGGTCAGTTGGCCGAAGGCGAGCGCAGGCGGCTACGGCACCTTCACGATGACGGCAGCCGGCGTGTGGACTTACACGCTCGACGACACCAACTGCGCGGTGCAGGCGCTCAACGATTACGACACGTTGACGGACACCTTCACCGTCACGACCGTGGACGGCACCGCCCAGGTGATAGCGATCACCATCCACGGCAGCAACGACGCAGATCCCAATGATTTCGACTATCTGGCCACGGGGTCGAAGGTAATATGCGATCCGCCGTACGTCTACGGAACTCCCGGCAGTGATTCCATCGCGGGAGGAGGTCACCACGGCCAAATAATCTATGCGGGCGCCGGCAACGACACCATCAACGGCACCGGCAAGAGTGATCGGGTCTACGGAGGGTCCGGCAACGACACGATTAAAGGCAATGACGGGGATGACGCCATCTACGGAGGCTCGGGAAGAGATACAATCAACGGAAATAGTGGGTGCGACACCATCGTCGGTGGATATGGTGCCGACGATCTCACAGGCAGCCATGGAGACGACCGCTTCGTTTACTTGTCCGTAGCGGATTCCAACGCGGCCCAGTTCGACACCATCACCGATTTTAGGTCAGGATCTGACAAGATCGACTTAAGGGCGCTGGGCGCACTCACCTTCGCCGTTTTGGCATTGAATTCCACAAACACTTCTGTGCCAGCGCATACCATCGCCTGGTTGTATGACGGCACCACCAATCAAACCATTGTGTACGTCAATCCGACAGATCAAATCCTGAGCATTGGCAGCTCCGCCCTGCTGGAAATCCATTTGCAGGGGATTTTGACCATCGCGTCATCGGACTTCATCTTCGAGGCGGCGCCCGAGGCGGCCGACGTTGCCGGCGAGCCGGCCAATCTTGAACTGGCCGTAACAGCAGCGGACGAGGCTGTCGTCACGGCGACCAGCGCCGACATTCCGTTCGACTTGACCGTTGATGACAGCGCGCTCGTTGCCGCCGAGAGCTGGACGTTCCAAACAGCCGATGTGGGCTTCGGCGTCGATGCCGATCAAGGCGCGATCGGTTTGGTCGGCACCGCCAGATTTACCAGCGCCGACGAAGCCCGGGCGGACTCGACAGAGGATACCAACGGTGACGCCGCGATCACTCTGACGAATGAACAATCAATCGCACCACAGCGCGCTCACGTTGCAGTATCGACAGAGCATAGCTTCGTGTTCGACCAGGCGCTGGTGCTCAATGGCCCGGGTGCAACGACGATCGGCGACCCGGCCGTGACGTTCCTGAATGACAGTACCCATCACTCCCAAATCACCACGCGGCACTCCGTCGGTGATGGATCAGAGCCGCATCTCCGCGAGCACGGCGTGACGCCAGAGAGCGATGGCTGGACTGCGCGATCTCACGGCCATCGGAACAGTCATTCTGAAACGAATTCCTTCGACACGTCGAACAACGAGGATAATGCGATCTCCAACGGCGGCCATTGGGGCGCCCCCTCAACTGCTGAGGCGGTGTTTGGCTCGAGGGCAGCCGGTGGGCATGGTCTTGGCGACTCGTTCCACTTCAAGGACAAGATTTCCGATTTTGACAGATCAGACGTCGCCGGCCTCGCCGATGTAGATTTTACTCCAGCGTGGACCAGCCATCACGGAGATGCCTCAGGAAACCGCGGACAGCATGCGGGTTCAGAGGGAGAACAAACAATCGAGCTGTCTCTGCTGGGACGATACTCGGCCGACGATATCAACATCGGTCTGGAACGGGCGGCGAGCGCTATGGCTGCTCATGGGTCGCACGATCTGATGGTATAACGGGCTTGCTTTGCGATTTCATCCGAGACTGGCCGGAAGCCACGAAGGCCGGAGCGCACCCAACCAGATTCCGCAACTGTAGCTATGCCGATGCCTGCGTTAACCCGTCCTCGTTGCTAACCCGAGCCGACGGGTGAATTCGACCGCAAGCACAACCCGCGAGCTGCGACCGCCATCGGCTGATTTGAGCGTCCGCTGGGCCGCCAAGTGCTTGATTTGCGATGGTGGGCGCACCAGGGCTCGAACCTGGGACCCGCTGATTAAGAGTCAGCTGCTCTACCAACTGAGCTATGCGCCCGGAACTTGGTCCGGAAAGCCTTCGCAAGAGGGCGTCGTTTAGCAAAGCGACCCCGGGATGTCCAGCAAACTGGGACGAGTTTTCCCGGGCTTTGGCTGACAGCCGGAATGGCAAAAAGCCGCTGGAATTCAGCGGCTTCCGCCGGTGTCCGGGCCGGGCCCGGAGATCGGGCGCGCTAGAGCCGTTCGGGACCGTCCCGGTCTGGCCCGCCGTCCCGGTCATACCGGTTCCGGTCGTAGCCGCGATGACGGTCGAAGTCGCGGTCCCCGCCCATCCCGCGCTCGTGGTGCCGCCAGCCCTCCCCGGTCGCCGAAACGGCGGTCCATGCGGGTCAGGACGGCAAGCCGGCGCTTCTGGCCGTCATCCAGCGTCTTGTACAGCGGGTCGGCCGCATCCGCGATCTTCTTCATGGCCGCAGCGGTAGCCGCCATCTTGTCGGCGCGGTCGCGCAGGCGCGTCACCGGATCGTCCGGCTTCTGCTGGCTGGAATCGTCACGCGAGGAATTCATCCGCGCATTGGCGCGATCGATCCGCAGCTTGGCGAGCTCGCGAACCGCAGTCTCGACCGGCGGCCACAGCTTTTCCTGATCCGCCGTCAACTTGAGGCCGGCATGGACGGCCGCAATCCTGGCGTCGGCATAGGCCGCCCTGTCCTCCGGATTCATCCGCGAATGGCCGTAGCCCCAATGGCGGTGCTGGGCATAAACGGCGGTCGAACCGGCGATGGCGAGTACCGCAACCGCTGCGATGGCAAACTTCCTCATGCGAACCTCCTGTGAAAGGTTGCCTGAAGATGGACTTGCGTCAGTCGGCCTTCAACTTAACGATTGGCAAGAACGGCTTCCCTTACCAAGATGTAATGTCGGCCGATTTGATCCATCGCAATGCAGAAGAGCTAGAGCATCCCCAACGCGCGCGGCAGCCACAGCGAGATTTCCGGCACATAGGTCACGACACCGAGGAACATCAGCATGGTCAGAAGCCACGGCCACACCGCGATCGTCAGCTCGGTGATGCCCATCTTGGCGATACCGGACGCCACGTAGAGATTGAGGCCCACAGGCGGATGGCACATGCCCACCTCCATGTTGACGACCATCAGGATGCCGAGATGCACCGGATGGATGCCGAGCTTGACCGCCACCGGAAACAGGATCGGCGCCATGATCAGCACGATCGATGACGGCTCCATCACGTTCCCCGCGATCAGCAGCAGCAGGTTGACGATCAAGAGGAAGATGATCCAGTCGACACCGACCGAGGTGATCCACGCTGCGATCTGCTGCGGGATATTCTCGTTCGCCATCAGGAACGAGAACAGCACCGCATTGGTGATGATGTAGAGGATCATGGCGCTCATATTGGCGGAGCCGAGCAGCACCTTCGGCACATCCCTGAGCGACATGTCGCGATAGACGAAGACAGCGATGACGAAGGCATAGACCGCGCTGATCGCGGCGGCTTCCGTCGGCGTGAACAGGCCGGCATAGATACCGCCCAGCACGATCAGGATCAGCAGCAAGCCCCACATGCATTTGCGGAACGCCACGAAGCGTTCGGTCCAACTCGCCCGCGGCAGCCGCGGATAGTCGAACTTCCATGCGCGATAGAAGGTCGTGACGCCGAGCAGCGTCGCCAGCATCAGGCCCGGGATGACGCCCGCCATGAACATCTGGCCGACAGAGGCCGACGAGACACGCTGGCCGGCCGGATCGAGCGCAATGCTGCCGCCGGTCGCCACGCAATAGATCACCATCACGATCGAGGGCGGAATCAGGATGCCGAGCGCGCCCGAGGTGGTGATGACGCCGGCGCCGAAGCGTTTCGGGAAACCCTGCCGCACCATCGCCGGCATCATGATCGCGCCGATCGCGATCACGGTCGCCGGCGACGAGCCGGACACCGCGGCAAACAGCGCGCAAGCCATCACGCCGGCGAGCCCAAGGCCACCGTACCAGTGTCCCACCATCGTGGTCGCGAAATTGATCATGCGGCGCGCGACGCCGCCATGGGTGAGGAAGTTTCCGGCCAGGATGAAGAACGGGATCGCCATGATCTCGAAATTGTCGATGCCGGTGAACAGCTTCAGCGCCACCGACTCGGTCGGGACGTTGGTCATGGTGAAGATGAAGGTCAGAACCGTCATGCCGAGCGCGATCGAGATCGGCATGCCGGTCAGCATCAGCGCGATCAGCAGTGAGAAGATGATCAGGCTGCTCATCGGGTGACTCCCGCAGCGCCGACACCGGGCTCTTCGATTTCGACACCCTCGACATGGGCGTGGTCGTGATGCGGCAGCTCACCTGTGAAGAAGTAGTTGTAGGCGACCTGCAGGAAGCGGAAGCACATCAGGTAGGAACCCAGGGGAATGCAGAGATAGACGAACCAGCTCGGGATCTCGAGGTCGGGCGAGACCTGGTCGGTGTGCATCAGGCCATAGACGAATTTCGCGCCCATCGTGCCGATCACGGCGGTGAAGAACGCGCCGCAGAACAGCCCGAACAGCACGACCGCATTGCGCCAGGGTGACCTGAGCTGGTTGACCACCACGTCGACGCCGACGTGGATGCCGGTGCGCACGCCATAGGCCGCGCCGAACTTGGCGACCCACACGAACATGTAGATGCACAATTCCTGCGCCCAGGACAGGTTGATCGGAAACAGAATAGGATACAGGGCGGGAATGCCGATGAGATAGCGGTGCATCACCGCCAGAAAAATGATGAATGTCGCGAGCCCCATCAGCGTCGCGATCAATATTTCCTCAAGCCGATCGAGGATCCGAAGCAGCATCGATATTCCCCCAACTCACAGTCATGCCCGGGCAAAGTAGTCGCCTTGCGCAGACTACGTAAACTTGCCTGCGCTCCCGGGCATCCACGTCTTGCTTCTCTCGACAAGAAAGGCGTGGATGGCCGGGTCACCTTGCGCGAAGACGCGCTTCGCGCTTTTGCCCGGCCATGACGAAGAGTGCCCCATTTTCGACGGCGCTACAAAGAGCGCACGTCTCGAATTGTACTTTGAATTGTACTTTTTAGTTGGTCGCGCCCCTCGTCTCCTTGAGGAACTCGTCGATCAGGGGCTGGCCGACGCGGCCTGCGACGTCCTTGTAGACCCCCTCCATCGCCTTGCGCATGGCGGCGTCCTGTTCCGGCGTCAGCTTGATGATCTCACTCTTGCCGGTCTTCTTGATTTCGGCAAGCGCGTCGTCGTTTTCCTTTGCCGACTGGCCGTTGCCGTAGGCGGTGGCTTCCTTCATGGCCTTGTCCAACTGGGCACGAATATCCGCCGGGATGCCATCCCAGAATTTCTTGTTCACGACGACGATGTAGCCGATATAGCCGTGGTTGGTTTCGGTGATGTACTTCTGCACTTCATGCATTTTCTGGGTGTAGATGTTCGACCAGGTGTTTTCCTGGCCATCGACCACTCCGGTCTGCAGCGCCTGATAGACTTCGGAGAACGCCATCACCTGCGGGATCGCGCCGAGTGTGCGGAACTGGGCTTCCAGCACCTTGGAAGACTGGATGCGGAACTTCAGGCCCTTGTAGTCGGCGGGCGTGACGAGCTTCTTGTTGGCGCTCATCATCTTGAAGCCGTTGTCCCAGTAGGCGAGACCGGTCATTCCCTTCGAATCGAGCAGCTTCAAAAGCCTTGCGCCGAGCGGCCCGTCGGTGACCTTGCGCAGCGTCTTCAGGTCGGGAAGGAGGTATGGCAAATCGAATACCTCGAATTCCTTGACGCCGATCGGGCCGAACTTGGCGTTCGAGGGCGCCAGTATCTGCACCGCGCCGAGCTGCAGCGCTTCGAGCTCCTCCTTGTCCTTGTAGAGCTGCGAATTCGGGTAGACTTCGACCTTGACCTTGCCGCCGGTGTACTTCTCGGCCAGTTCCTTGAATTTCTCCGAGGCCAGCCCCTTCGGCGTGTTCGGTGCAACGACGTGGCTGAACTTGATGACGATCGGCGACTGCGCCGCAGCCGGACCGACCAGAGTCAATGCCGCGATCGATGCCGCAGCCAAAATCAGTTTGCGCATGTTTCCTCCGCTTTTCTTTCGGTCCGCGAACAATCCCGCCCCGAAGCTTGCATGCCAGACGCACCAATACAGAGAAGCCGGCCCGATTGCCATTGCCCGTTAGCAGGGGCCCACCTCGCAGACTCTGCTGCACTGCAAAATGCGACATTCTGACCGTGTCGGTTTTCTCGATCTCCAAAGGAATTGGCACGGCACCCTCACCCTTCGAGACGGCCGCTTCGCAGCCCCCCAGGGTGAGGGGGAGAGAGGGCGGCCTTCCGTCATTGCGAGTGAAGCGAAGCAATCCATCTCGCAGCATAAAGAAAGAAATGGATTGCTTCGCTTCGCTCGCAATGACGGCTGAATACGACTTCGCGATCTCGCGGCGCGATGCGCCCGAGGTTTGTCGGAAACTTGTCCCCCTCGAAAAACAGAGGGCGCAGGGAAGACCGGGTGCGCGCTGCACCCGCGGTCTCGCGTGCCAGATGCACACAGCAAAAGCGCACACGAGCATACAGGTTCAGCGGAAGCATTCCAGCCTTCCCTGCGCAGTGGCTTTACGGCTTACTTCGTACTCTCCCCGGTGAACGGCTCTTTTGCCACCGTCGCCGCGCAGATACTTCTGCGCAACTTGACGCCAGCACCGCGGCGTCAGGACCACACGTCTATATTTTGGTATTCGGTGAAACACGCCGAAACTAAGAAAACCCTTTAAAACAAGTACTTTTCGCCTAGCCTGTTTCGGGGTGCTTCGGCGGGTTTCGCCAAATCTAGGGCCCGGCCCCAAGGCCGGCCCTCTTCGTCAAACCCTTTAGGAGCCTAAACCGCAATGGATACTACCACGACAAACGAACCCGCCGGCAAGCGCGCGCGCAAGGGCGCCGTCATCCTGACCGACCGTCTCTGCGAGAAGCGGGTCACTAAGCGGACGAAGTTCTACGACCGCAAATGCCCCGGCCTCTACGTCAGCGTAATCCCCTCGGGAGTGGCAACCTTCAATTTCAAGTTCACCGACCCGAACAGCGGCAAGCAACGGTCCAAATGGCTGGGCGTCTATAACCCCGAGACCTTCACGGTCGAGCAGGCCCGCACCGAGGTCTATGCCCTGAAAACCCGGATCGGCAACGGCGAGAACGTGGCTGAGGGCTTGCGGCAGCAGAACGCGCGGAAGGCAAAACAGGGCAAGACCGTCGACGAGATTATCGAGGAGCGGATTGCGTGGATGAAAACGCCGGTTCGCAAACCGGACGGCGAAATGCGCCCACGGATCGAAACGTGGGAGAACGTCGTCAGCCACTTGCGGCGGTTTATCAGCCCCCTGCTCGGCAAGAAGATCGCCAGCGAAGTCACGAAGCACGATATTGCGACGCTATCGAACGATATCGTTACCGGCAGACACGGAGGCAAACCGTCGGTGAGCAACGCACGCCACATGCGCCGGGCGGCCTCGGGCCTGTTCAACTGGGCGGCGGAAGCGGGCCGCGACTATGTGACCGCCAGCCCTTGCGTCAACCTGCCGAAGCTCGACCCGGAGCATCCGCGCACCCGTGTGCTGACCGAGGACGAGGTCAGGATTTTCTGGCACGGCCTCGACCGCGACGAGCTGCCATGGGATCGCGAAACCCGTCTCGCGCTGAAGTTCGAGTTGGTCACCATGCTGCGCTCGGGCGAACTGCTGGCCGCGCATCGCGACGAACTGTTCGATCTCGACGGCGACAATCCGCGCTTCGACGTGCCGCTGAAACGGGTGAAAAAGCGGCGGGTGATCCAGCAGCCGCTGTCCAACCTCGCGGTGGAGATCATCAAGGCGGCGCTGACCAGCGACAAGCAGCAGTTTGTGTTTGGCAGCCCGCTCGGTGACCAGCCGATGAACCGCAGGGTGATGGCGACCGCGCTGCGCGGCACAAAGTGCAAAGGTAAGGTGAAAAAGGCCCGGCATCTGCGCGCTGCTTGGCCTCAAGCCGTTCACGCCGCACGATCTGCGCCGGACGGCGGCGACCTTGGCCGGTGATCTCGGCTTTGATGATGCGTGGATCGCGAAGTGTCTCGATCACGCCGCGAGCAAGAAGCAGGAGCAGATCGTGCCGAGCGTCACGGGCAAGGTTTACAATCACTCAAAGCGGATGAAGGAAAAGCGGGCGGTGCTGGACGGCATTGCCGCTGAACTGCGGCGTATCATCGCCAAGCCCGCGGTGAAGGCCATCGAACAGGATCAGCTGCGGCTCGCGGCCTGATCGACGCAAATCCGAAAACTTTTCCGATTTGGGCAGCCCGGTCAGCGCGAAGCTGGCCGGGTTTTTCTTTTGAAACACGCTGAAACGCGCCATTTGGCCACTGGTGCGTTTACCGGGCCCGCGGGGAAATGGGTCGGTCCTTGCGTAATCGCATAGGCGCGCCGCCCGCCGGGTATGCTGGGCGGTGCCGTAGCGGGTCGCGGCGCGCGGCTGCCGCACCTATCTAAGTCAGACGTGATGCCGAGGCTGAGAGACGCGCCGCCTTGCTAGTGGTCGCCGATTAGTCATCCGCATCGGCCTTCCCCTGCACCAAATTCAATGTATCTCGATACAGAAACGGCACCCAATAGGTCGGCTCTTCTCGCGTGCCGCGTTCTTCGAAAAAGCCTAATTCGACAAGTTTCTTAGCTTCGGCGATGGCTTTGTCGCGCGGAAGCGACCACAAGGCGGTAAGGCTCTCGGGCGTCTGCTCCGCCTTCTGTCCTTCCAATTTGGATATAAAGGGACGTTCACTAGGATACTCGGCGTAAAGATATTGGTTTAAGCGCGCGCCGGAAACGGTCGGCAGTGCTATCTTGAAGACCGAACGATCAAACAATTGGTCACCCGGCGTGGCAGCGCCCCGTTTTCGAGCCTCCTAATCTCTTCATCCCGGATACAGTTCAGCAAATGAATGACCTCTCTAGGAGCGGTCTTGCCGGTGCCATCCGCGCAACGTGTTATCAGCCACTTGAAGGTTGGCGCTTTCTGCGGACCCTGTTCAACCTGTTTCGGGAAAAATCGATAGAACAGGGCTTCTTGCGCCGCTGCATCCTGCAAGACCGCCGCGACGTCAATCTGAAACTCTTTCACAAGGGCATCATTTTTCAAAAGTCGCCGCATGATCAAATTTAGCAACGCAGGCTGCGGCCAATCCAAGATCACGTATCTGATCAGATGGCTCGCCTCGCGCAGCCCCTGCTCGGTAATTCTTTTCCATATGTCCTCGCGCAGGAAAATCTTCAAAGAGATTTGACCAAGGTTACGAATATCGGCGTATGCCCTGATCAGCGCACGAAGCGCATTCGCCTCAAGTTCGTGATTTTCGACAAAGGCAACGTCGAGCCTGTCCAACAACACCCAAACCTTTAGGTTCGCTTCTTCCAACGCCTCGTTCAGGGTCGAGAACAAGCTATCGATGGACGCAAAGCCTTTTGCCCTTAAATCGGCCGACGGCTCTTTCAGTAGAATTTTCCCGGTGATGCCGGTTGGCATTTGCGTTACCGGATCAAAGGTCAAACCACCCTCGATCTGCTCGGCAGCAACAATTCGCCTCGCATATTCGTGCACGCTTCGCAGAAGCCCCCTGAGGCTGAATTCCCTTTCGAGTAATTTTGCTCCCTCCAGAGCGCCATATACCTTCTCAACCTTCGCACCGCGCACGTCGTACTCACGCAGTTCTTGCGCGATGATCGCAAGCGCGTAAAGCTTCCATAGTGCAATGAATTCATTCTCGGTTGTCGGCGGGTCTGCGACCAAATCCTTGAAGACGGTCGCACCACGCGGGTTTTCGGCTGCTACCAGCAAAATCCTGGTATCGAAGAAGCTGCCAACCTTTGTCATCAAAAGGGAGTATATGGCGCTCTTTCCCGCTCCCTTTTCCCCGCGAACAATATCGATGTCACCTTTCGCGACCTTTGCCCATTGATTGGTTTCGACGAAATAGCTGGCAATCTCGTTGACTTCGTCTTCCGCCACTTGGACGCCGAAAGACATCTGTTTCAACAAATCAATTCGGTCCATATGGCTAGCCTGCCCCTCTAAACTAAGCAATTCTACGATGTGAACCACGGCGCTGACAACTCGCCAAAATTGGGCTTGCACCGGTTTCGTGGCGTTATGACCTGCATCTACGCCATCCGCTGCGCCTGCATTTGTCGGAATGGATCGAAAGCAACACCCGGCTGCCGGAGGAGCGGGAGCAGCATTATGACCGCCCTTTAGGGCTACCCCGGTTATCAACCGCAATCTGTAGCGGCTTGCCGATATCAATCTGCCCGGCGCATTCTTCTGGGCATGGGCACCAAGTCACGCGAGACGATCTACGGCGGCTCGGTCAGGGCATCGGCGGAGCGCGCGGCGGAAGCGTGCAAGGTCGCAGACCGACTTGTCTGTGAAGCTTGGAACCAGCGCATGCTCGGTTTTCAGGGACCGGCCCAGCCGTCACCGGCCCTTGGTGACGCGCTCAATGGCGGATACCACTACCTCGAAGTGCGATGCCTTGGCTGCGATACGCACACCAAACGGTCGCGCTGGGCATCGTGCGCCGCCCAAAGACGACCCCCATCCACGAACTCGAACGGTACATGCGGTGCAAGGATTGCTCGCAGGCGCGAGGCCTTCCATACAAGCGCAGCCATCTGGTGGCGCTGCGACCGACTAAGATTTCGGCGAACGACCCACCATCAACGTGGTGGCCGGGAGAGCAATGAACCGAGCCGATGTGTAACCTCTATTCGATCACAACCAACCAAGCCGCCATCGCCGCGCTATTCCGGGTGATGAACCGTTACGTTGGCAATCTGCCGCCGATGCCGGGCGTTTTTCCCCGACTACCCCGCGCCCGTGGTTCGAAATGCGGGTGCAGAGCGCGAGATAGCGATGATGCGGTGGGGCATGCCGCCACCGTCACGTACGGCCGGTTCGCCAGTCACCAATATCCGCAATACTTCCTCGCACCACTGGCAGCGCTGGGTCGGACTTAGGTACCGCTGTTTGGTTCCAGCCAATAGCTTCGCCGAGTACGCACCGAAACCGAACGCTGAGACCAAGAAGAAAGACGTGGTCTGGTTCGCGCTCAACGAGGACCGACCGCTATTCGCGTTCGGCGGCATCTGGACCGAGTTCAAGGGCGACCGTGGCACCAAGTCGAAACCGATCCCCGGACCGCATTTGGTCTATGGTTTTCTGACGACCACGGCCAACGCGGTGGTCGCGCCGATCCATCCGAAGGCCATGCCGGTGATCCTGACGACCGACGAAGAACGAGACGTTTGGATGCGCGCGCCATGAGACGAAGCGAAGGCGTTGCAACGTCCGCTGCCGGACGATGCGCTCAAGATCGTCATACGCGGTGCGGATAAGGAAGATAGGCTTGCCGCATGAAATTCAAAGCCGACTGGCCCTACGCCGATGCCGAGGAAGCAGCCCGGACCTCTAGGCATATGGCGGCACCTCGACCAGCGTACCGATCAAACGCAATAGCGCTTGGTGCTCAGGTCCTCTCACGTCGCTCCGCAAGAACTCGCCTAGCTCAATGTGCGACAGTCGACCACCAGAAGGCGCATTTGGCTGATGAATGACGAACGCATTTCCGCTGGTCGGTTCGCGCCCAAGGAACCATGTATCTCCATTCGGACTGCGATACAGTTCTCTTCTCTCGGACATAGGTTGCTCCTGAATTTTGCGGATGAGCGCGATCACTGACGCGGCCCGGAGCGGCCCGCCAATTGACTCGTTCTCATCCTCGCTAAGCTCTGGCGCTCTAATTCGCGGCGATCCGTGCTCCGGCTCATGACCACCTCTGTCTAGTTCCAGCGGGTCAGCGCGTGTGTCTTGGGATCAGCGGTTTTCCGATCCGATAACGGTGCCAGGCTGGAAGCCGCTGCTCACACTGCGCGATTGCGGCAGTATACATTACTAAGCTGCCGCGCGCAGAGCACAACGCCGAGGAATGGCAGGCCGCGATGGAAGCGCTGTTGCTGCTAGCGGAACATGACGGGCCAAGATGTTTGCCCGGATCGGCGTCATGAAAGCATTGAACCGGGGACACGTTCGGGAGTTTAACCTAGCTCGCAAGGACCCCCACTGGGGACGCCGCAAGCTGGCGCGAGATCGATGAAAACGGTCTGGATTTACGTCGATACAAAGAAACAGGTCGGCGACCGTGACCATCTCAAGGTGTTTGCAAACTCGACCTTGCCGATGAGTGGTTCGTGGTGAACGATCCCGAAGGCGACGTCTTTGAGTACGAGGTCATAGGCGTTGCAGATGACGAAACCGGGTCGGGACGTCAACGGCATCGCTAGGGACAGAGGCCGACCACCACATGAAATGCCCGGCGTGCGGGCAATGGTTCGACATGCGCGATCTCGGTCAGGTGGCCGAGCACATCCACGACGACAGCGAGATTGAAGTCTCGGGAGCTTCGGAGGCTGCCGCCGCGCGAAGGGCCGGTGGCAGTAGTCGGTGTGGTGGCGGGAATCGACGCCGCAGCGCGCCTTAGGCGGTGCTGGGCTCGATTCAGCGCGGTAGGGTCGAGTTTCCAACAACTACTGCATGTAGATTGGGCATGTTCCATTGACCTGGTTGTAAGCGCGGCCTTAGTTTCGCGGCATGTTCGAAGTCACCAGTGATGATATCCGATCGCTAAACGATACGGATCTGCGCGCACTCATCGGCCTGCTCGCGGAAGCCGAATTGCGTCAGCGCAACCTGCCCGCATCGGCCGTCACTTGGGGTGGCAATCAGACTGCAAAGGATGGCGGGCTGGATGTTCACGTCGCGTTGCCATCAGGTACTAACATCGATGGGTTCGTGCCGATGGCGGAGACGGGCTTTCAAGTGAAGACGCCTAACTTGCGGCGCGGTGAAATCCTCACGGAAATGAAGCCTAACGGGGTGATCCGGCCTGTGTTGCAGGATCTTGCCAACGCAGGTGGCGCCTACGTCATCGTGAGTTCGAAAGCCTCAACGTCGAAATCGGCACTCGATAACCGCAAGTCGGCCATGCGCGAAGCCGCCATTGGCATGCTCAACGCAGAAAAAATCACGTTTGATTTCTTTGATAGCAGCCGTGTGGCGACTTGGGTGCGCGGCCATGCGGGGATAGTCGCATGGGTACGAGAGAAGATTGGTCGGGCTTATCCCCATTGGCGTCCGTTCGGTGCTTGGACCGTTTTGCCACCGGGAGCCGACCCGGCCTATCTCCTCGACGACACGGTCCGCATTAAAACCGGCGATAAGAATGACGGCGATGGCAGCACTGCAGCCGTAGGTATTGACAAGATCCGTGATTGCTTAAGAGCACCCGGCCACGTTGTCCGTTTGGTCGGCTTGTCCGGCGTCGGCAAGACCCGGTTAGTGGAGGCGCTATTCGATGCGAAGGTAGGCACTAACAGCCTCGATCCGGCGCTCGCGATCTACACCAATGTCGCCGATGGACCGGAGCCTTCACCTCGCGGTCTGGCCTCGGATCTAATTGCCGCGCGGAGCCGCGCTATCCTTGTGATCGATAATTGCCCGAAAGACACACACCGACAGCTTTCAGAAATTGTGCGGACGACCGGTTCGACAATCAGCGTCATCACGGTGGAATACGACATCCGCGAGGACCGTCCGGAAGGCACGGATGTATTCTCGCCAGAAACCTCCTCGCTTCCATTGATCGAGAAACTGGTCCGCATCCGCTTCCCGAATATTTCACAGGTCGATGCGCAGACCATTGCAGGATATTCAGGCGGCAACGCGCGAATCGCGCTGACGCTTGCGGGAACTCTCAAGAAGAATGAAACGGTTGCGGGCCTCGCTGAGGCGGAATTGTTCGAGCGCCTCTTCGAGCAGCGCCACGGTAACAACCCGGGTTTGCTCGCCATCGCTCAGGCATGCTCACTTGTTTATTCATTCGATGGCGAGAAACTTTCAGGCGAGGACGCAGAACTGCCTGTTTTGGGTAGCCTCGTCACAAAATCCGCTTCGGACGTTTTTGCGGCGGTTGCCGATTTGAAGGCCCGCGACCTTCTCCAAACGCGTGGGCCGTGGCGTGCAGTGTTGCCGCATGCCATTGCGAACCGCTTGGCCGCGGATGGGCTGCAGAGAATTCCTCCCGCCACCATCAGGACGCGTCTCGTCGACGGGGGATCCGACCGGCTGCGTCAATCGTTTTCGCGACGACTTGGTTACCTCAATGGCAGCAAGGAAGCGTGCGCCATTGTTGAGGCATGGCTCGCACCCGGCGGTTTACTCGGCGATTTGTCAAACCTGAATGAGATGCAGCGCGCAATGCTCGCTAACGTCGCGCCTGTCATACCGGATCACGTTTTAACATCCCTTGAGAATGCTCTGGCCAGCGCTGACCACGATCTTGCGTGTCTGGAGCCCTTTGTGGGCCTTCTGCGTTCGATCGCCTATGATGTCACCACCTTTGATCGGGCAGCCGCGGTGATCGCAAAGTTCGCGCAGCGCTCATCTGAAAGCAATAACAGTTCCGATCCCGCGAATGTATTTAAGTCTCTCTTCACCATCGTTCTTTCCGGAACGCGCGCGCCGGCCGCGCAGCGCCTACGGCTCATCGAGACACTGCTACAGTCCTCCGATGCTGGCGGGCGCAGAATCGGAATTAGGGCGCTCGGCGCTATGTTCAAGACGGGGCATTTTAGTTCGGTATACGGCTTCGATTTCGGTGCACGCTCGCGCGACTACGGCTACCACCCGGCAACTCGACAGGATGTGCGCGATTGGTATGAAGCCGTGCTGACAACCGCAGAAAAATTCGCTCTCGACGGCCCTTGTGCTGAGGAAGTCCGAAAGGAAATCGCCCGCGAATTTCGCGGATTGTGGGCTCATTCTGGCCGCTGCGACGATCTGGACGGATTGCGCGCGCGATAGGCGCGAAGCAATTCTGGCGCGAGGGGTGGATCAGTGCACGCAATACCCAACGCTGGGAAGGCAAGGGGCTGCCGGAGGACAGCCGAAAGCAACTCGATGCGGTCGAATTTTTCTTCGTCCGAAAGATCTGGTCAGCAGGATTAGCGGCGCCGTGATTGACTCGGCCGGTGGGAGCATCGATCTCGTTGAAATCGACGAAGCTGACAACAAGGATTATGCAGGCGCTTTCGCACGGGCGAACAAAGCAGAGACGCTTGGCGGCGATCTCGCGCACGCGCCCAAGGACTTCGAGACCCTTCTTCCCAAGTTACTGTCCAGCGGTGGAAGGGTCGCGAATCTAGGCAAAGGTCTCGCTCTTGCGGCCGAAGAACCCGGGCAGATGTGGCTGGCGATGACGACCGCGCTTGCGTCGAGTGAGAAACCGAACGTGACGTTGCTATGTGGATTCCTGGAAGGTTTGAGCAAACGCGATTCGGTTCTGATTGGAGCGTTGCTGGACGACGCTGTTGAGAACTCGACGCTAGGGCGGCAGTTTCCATTGTTGCAACTGGCGGCCGGACTGGATGGGGCCGGGTTGGTGCGACTACACAAATCGCTAGAAATTGGCGAGGCGCCGATCTGGCAGTTCAATGGTCTGGGCACGGACCGCGCCTCTGACGTAGTGACCAGTCCGGCGTTCAAACAGCTTGTGCTTACGATCGCGGAAAAGCCGGACGGGATGTCGGTCGCCATCGACATTCTTTCAATGCGTCTGCACTCCGATGGCTCGGGGAAGCGCCCCGTGCCGGAACTGGCGGAGATCGGACGCGAACTGCTACAGCGCTACGACTTTCATCAGAAGTCCAACCGAGCCCATCATGAAGATTACGAACTTGGCGTGGTTGCCGCGGCGTCCCTTAAGGGGGAAGAGGGAGCGCCAATTGCGCACCGCTTGGTCCATGGCCTTCTTGCAGCGATCGGCAGTCATGAGGCCGCTGGTTATGATTACGGCGACCTTATGAAATGCCTGTTTGCGGCGCAGCCTGTTGCCACACTCGATGCGTTATTTGAGGGAGGCAAGGAGGCAAAGTCGGATGGCCTGATGCAGGATCTCCTGCGGTTCGGAAAAAGCCCGACCGAGGATGTGCCGGACCAGATAATCATCGATTGGTGCAATTTTGACCCCGCCGCGCGCTACACGTTCGCGGCCGCGATCACCGTGCTGTTCCGGCGGCCGGACGACAAATCATCGCACGTCTGGACACCCCTTGCGCGCCGTCTGCTCTCGGAAGCGCCGGATGCCGCCGCCGTGTTCAACGAGATGGTTCCGCGCCTGCACCCCACAAGCTGGAGCGGCTCACTCGCGACTAAGCTCGAATCCCGGCTCGCGCTGCTTATTCAGATCGACGCGGACCAAAACGCCGCCCTTGCCGAGTCAGTTGGCAAAGCCAGGCAATATCTTGAGAAATGGATCGTCGAGGAGCGGAAGCGCGAGACGGCCGAGGACCGGTCGCAAAATGCCCGCTTTGAGTAGCGGCACCGTGCATTCGTGTAGGACGTTGATACTGTTTATCCAATCAGTCATTCTTTGTGGTGTATGCGGATGCGCGGGCCTACGATGGCCACCGCCGCCTCGGTTAAAAGAGAATCGGTCTCGATCCAGTTTCTAAGTTCTTTTCAACGCGGCAAAGTAACCCCGCTGATATTCCGTGTCGGCCGGATCGGCCGCAAAGCCTTCATGTCGTCTAGGCCTCTGGCGGAGCAGGGCTCTGATTTCCTAAGCTACCTTGGGGTCGAAAAATTTACGCGGGTACGCGGGACCGCCCGCCTTTAGCGTATTTCGGGATCGCGTTTTTTGCCTTTGGTTCCTCGCAAACTCCCCGCGAACGGAGCTAGTTTGGGCTTTTAGTGGTAAATCGACCGTTCGGTCATATTGCTTGAACGTCCGCTTAGTACCCGCAAGCGACACGAAAGCGGACGTTTGCTAACGATCGCGATGGGCCATTAGGCGACACTCAATCCACCTTTCCAGCCCCTGCGGGAGCCGATCAAATGAAAAAGGGCTCAAACAAGGTGGTCTGCAAACAAAAAAGTCGCGCCGAGAGAATGGGCGCGACCTTTCTCGGCACCGCCAGAATTCGATCAGGAATGAGGCCGTCGATTACTTCTCTTTGATAACGGTCGTGCTGCTAGTGCCACTAGTGCTACCAACAGTGCCTTCGTCGCACACTTTGGTCTGCTTGATGCGATCTTCAGCTTCCACGCGGCTCTTGAAGGCCATTGGACCGATCTGCGTCACGACTTCCTTGTCCGCCGGGCGCGTGGTGGTAATCGTGCATTGACGGCTGGGTCCTTGTACGACGTAGTACTCATCAGCCAGTGCTGGGGCGGCGCATCCAATGATT
The DNA here is from genome assembly GCA_043099345.1 of Bradyrhizobium sp. TZ2. GTDB lineage: Bacteria > Pseudomonadota > Alphaproteobacteria > Rhizobiales > Xanthobacteraceae > Bradyrhizobium. The sequence goes on from CP170752.1 coordinate 7,392,848, forward strand.
AGTGCGCCAGCAAGAAGTAGGGGTGCTTTCATTGTCGCCTCTCTATTCAAGTACTGCCGAATAGAGGACGGGCGCGATGAACAGAAATCCGCGTGCTGCTGCGAACTCGACTAGATTGCCGCTCTCGTTCAATCCTCTCGGCGGTTCTGTAACTCGCCCGACAGTTTGGAGTTCCCGGATTCTGTAAACCAGCTGAGGTTGGTTGCAATGGTACAAAGGTCCTGAGGTCTGCTCTGGGGTCACAACCGGTAAGGCTCGGAAGGAGCATATGATTTCTGCATCTCTTCCAACACCCGACATTCGGGTTAATGAGTACACCGGGCCCGTAAACGGCGCTACAGGCGGCAAATCATGGATGCTTTAGTCGGAAAGCAGGCCATGGAAACATGGCCCGTCGACCGTTTACGGCCCTATGAGCGGAATTCGCGGCGGCATTCGGCCGAGCAAATCGAGCAAATCGCGGCGTCGATCCGCCAATGGGGTTGGACAATGCCGATACTCACGGCCGATGACGGCATGGTGCTGGCTGGGCATGGCCGATTGGCCGCCGGCAAATTGTTGGGAATGACCGAGGTCCCTGTCATCGTCGCGCGCGGATGGACCGATCAGCAGAAGCGCGCCTATGTCATCGCCGATAATCGCCTGACCGACGCGAGCGATTGGGACGACGAGATACTGCGGCTCGAATTGAGCGATTTGGTCGAAGGCGGCTTTGATGTCGCGCTGACTGGCATTTCCGAGGACGAGCTGTCGAAGCTTTCGGTCGGCGTCGATGCAGATGCCGGAACTGCCGGATGGCGATCGGTCGCCATTCCGCGACATGACGTTCATTCTGTACGGCCCGCAATTCGCGGTCGTCGAGCAAGCGGTCGCCAGGGCGACCAAGCCGCGCGACCCGGACAATCCCAATCGATCGCCGCAAGGCAATGCGCTCGCGGCCATCTGCGCGGAATATCTAGAGCGCGTCTCATAAATCGAGTTTGATTGGTGCGGCTTACTCGATGTCCGCTATGCCCCCGATACCGCCCAAATTCCGCAGCGCAGCGAAATGACGCGATGTGCCAAAGGCGGAAGTCGCCGCTCCTGTTCGATCACCTTGTCGCCATCGGCGAGCACCTCGCTGCGATGGTCATTCGGGCAGCCCGGCTCGCCGCAATCCTTCTTCGTATCGTGCGAGATCGTCGGCCCGCCAAGGGCCCAGCACGTTTTTGAGATTGGAAACACGTAGCGCGGGGTTGAGTTGCCGCAGCCGAGCCACTGACTTATGTGCTTGCTCCAGCCGTCCGGCCATTGCATTGCTTGCGGCATCGATCCGTAATGCAGGTTGATAGTCCGCATTGTCCTGCAATGCCATTGCCGCCCATGACACAGCTTCGTCATAGCGGCCCAGGAAGAAATGTGCAGCCGCGGTCCCGCTCCGCATTCTTGTTACCCACGGATCGAGTGGGCTCAGGCGCATGGCACGCGCGAAGCGCTCGATCGCCGCTTCCGGCTCGCCGAGCCAGATTTTTACCCAGCCGCCGAAATGCCATGCCTCGGCCAAATTGGAATTGAGCCCAAGCGCGCGATCGATTAAGGCCGCGCCTCCCCGAGATCGCGAACAACAAACGCTAACGCATACCCGCTCGCGGCGAGCGCCATCGCATCATCTTTGCCCAGTTCAACCGCCCGCTGAGCGAGCCTCGTCACTTCGGCAATCTCGTTCCCCGTGACTGAAATCCAGCCACTGGTCTTGGCATGGACGTAGCAATAGGTGGCACGACTGTAGGCCGAGGCAAAATCTGGATCGAGTTCGATCGCTCTGTTGAACAGGCGCAATGCCTCGTCGTTCGCTTGCCGGTTACCAAACTGATATACCTTGGCCAAACCGCGCAAATAGAGGGCATAGGCGTCGAGGCTCTCGGTCAGCTTGCGCCTGGCACGCTCGATCTCGGCTTTCTCAACTGCCGGCGCGATCGCCCCGACAACGCTCTCGGTCACCTGGTCCTGCAGATCGAAGATGTCGCCGAGACCACCATCAAACCGGTCGGCCCAAAGATGCGCTCCAGTAGCGGTATCGACTAGCTGTCCCGTGATGCGCACCCTGCTTACCGCCTTGCGAACGCTCCTTCCAGCACATAGCGCACCCCGAGCTCGCGCCCGACCTGCTTCACATCGACGGCGCGACCCTTGTAGGTGAAGCTCGAGTTGCGGGCGATGACGAACAGCGCCTTGAAACGAGACAGCGCCGTGATGATGTCCTCCACTATCCCGTCGGCGAAATAATCCTGCTCCGGATCGGAGCTCAGGTTAGTGAACGGAAGCACGGCGATGGACGGCTTGTCGGGAAGCGGGAGCGCCAGAGGTTGGCTCAGAGCCGAACGTGATTGTACTCCGGAATGGGTCTGACCAGCCAGGCGAACCCGCCACGCCCGCATAGGCTCAGCAATATTCTTGAGGGGCTGCGGCCCCATATCATCACAGGCAATCTGGACCTTGCCCCGGACCTGCCGGTAGGCATCATCGGAGATGCAAACGCCGCCCGGCTCAGCAATTCCCTCCAGCCGCACTGCGATGTTGACGCCGTCTCCAAAGATATCATTTTCATCGATGATGATGTCGCCGACGTGGATGCCGATGCGCAATTCGATTTGCTTGACCTTCGGTACATCGATATTTTGTTCGGCTATGCAGCGCTGAATTTCGACGGCGCAGCGTACGGCATCTACGACGCTGCCGAACTCGACGAGAGCACCGTCCCCGGTATTCTTGACGACACGTCCATGATGCTCAGCGATTTTGGGATCGAAAAGTGTTCTTCTAAGCGCTTTCAGTCGCGCCAGCGTGCCTTCTTCGTCGATCCCTATCAAGCGGCAAGAGCCTGCGACATCCGCCGCCAGAATAGCCGCCAGTCGCCGATCTACATGATCGCTGCTCAAGATGCACCCCCGGGGCTGGGGGAAATTGAATGTTCATATAGCACAATTGCGGGCCCATGTCCGGCTATGCCCACGTCGGAAATGGGTCAAACGCGTCATTTTGGCTGTCGGCCGACTGCTTCCGGTCTTCCGCTAGAAACGGACATCGTCAGTGCCGGTCGCCTCGAGGCAGATTATGCAGCAGGGCGCTCCGGCCGGTGCCGACTGCACGGCGCATTAGGCGTGCCGACAATGTGCATCGGCCGCGAGCGCAATACAGACGAGCGCGCTATTGCGACTTTCGCGGATCATCCTTCGGGTTGACGTAGTTGAGGCCCCACGGCCCGGAGGTGTTGACTTGCACGACGGTATCTTCGTCAAAGAAGATATAGTGCGCCATGCCCGGAGAAAGTGCGAAGAAGCTGCTGGCGGGCAACTGCTGAGCCTTGCCGTGATCCGCAGTCTCTCCCATTCCCAGACGGACCGTCCCCGAGATCACCGTGACGATTTCCGGCTTCGGATGCGTATGCGGAGGAATGTGATAACCTTTCGCTCCCTTGAGCCGCATGGCAAACACGCCTTCCTTGCTCGGCTCGCCGTACAGCACAGCAAGTTCCGCGCCGGGCGGAAGCGAGGCGGGCGCAGGTCCCCATTTGATCTCTTGCGGCGAGACGATCTTGTGCGCATCGGCCGTTTGGGCCGTGGCCGCGGAAGCGGCACTCGCTAGCACAACGATTCCAATCAGCAGGCTCTGCGATATGATTTTCATTGGCGAACCTCCCGTGTAGCCGAGCTATTCCCCGGCCCCGAGCGGGGAAGCTCAGTCCCCTCACTTTAGCGCCCGCATCCGGTGGCGTACAATACGGTAAGACGACCTAGCTGCATATTTCCGGCCTGCTTCACCACACCCGAGAATGTCGGAATCGGGTCAAACGCGTCGGTTTGACCGGATCACGGCGACTTCCGGTCTGCGCCGGTGAACGGACATTTTCAGGATAGGCGGGCATGTCTCAAAGGTGCCGATTTTGTTCTCTAATTCCGGGTCTGGGTGTCAAGTTCTCCAACGATCATCCTTGCCGGGCCCATTGTTCTCTCCGCGGTAGGGGTAGGCCCTCCGCATGATGGCGTAAGGTGACGCTGGCGGTTCAATGTTGCAATCGCGGTCGCCCTTTCAGACGCGCGCAAAAAAATCGGTCGAACTCACCGTCGCCATCGTCCCGGCAGGGACGTCGTTTCCCGCCGTTTGGCAGGATCTCAGTATTTTTCTTGCTAAGCAGCAATCTCCTTCTTCGACCAGTTGAACTCGGTTCCGTCGATCCACATGCGATGCAGAATGACCGCGAGCTTACGCGCGACCGCAACCTTGGCCTTGCGGAGCCCGTTGCGCTTGGCGAGCCTAACCCCCCAGGCCTTCACGGCGGACCATTTTGGGACGCGCGTCAGCAGAACCCGGCTGCTTCAAACAGGTAACTTCGTAGCATCGCGTCGCCGCACTTCGCGATGCGACCTGTCCAATCGACCTCTCCGGACGCATGGCGTCTACTGGTTAGCCCAACGTAAGCACCTACGCTTCTCGACCGCGCAAACCGTGCCGGATCGTCAATCGTTGCCTTGAAGGCGAGCGCGGTGATCGGACCGACCCCAGGTGCGGCCATAAACCGGCGGACCTGCGCATCATGGCGAGCCAGTTTCATAACCTTGCGGTCAAGCTCGCTGACCTGCTGCCCGACGGCCTTGCGCGCTTCGAGCAGCGGTCTGATCGCAGCTATCAGCTCAGGGCGACCCTCGATCAACTCCTCGGCTCGCACGGCGAAGACATTGAACTTGGCACGGCCGATCACGAGACCGAGGTTCTTCAGAAGGCCGCGAACATGGTTCTCGAGATCGCGCTTGATCTTGACCAGCAGCGCCCGGCTCGCCAGCAGCGCCCTGACCGAGTGGCTGTCGACATCCTTGACGTGCACCTCCTTGAACCAACCGGTCTGCATGATGCGGGCGATCCCGATAGCATCATTGCGGTCGCTCTTGTTGATCTGCATCTTGAGCACCGCCTTGGCATGGCGCGCGTCGATGCAGATCACCGGCAGACCAAATCGCTTGAGCTCGGTCCATAGCCACGTGGACGTCGGTCCGGTCTCGAGACCAACGCGTACCGCGCCCGGAGCCTTTGACCTCACGTAAACTGAGATCGCCTCAGGATCTGAATCGACGACGCCCTCACGCACGACCGATCCCGTCTGGTCCACCACGCAGATCGATGTTTGCTTCAACGACACGTCCAGTCCGACATAGTATTCCATTGCCGCTCTCCATCGTTGGGAGGCCACATGAGGCTCGCCTCATACGTTCCTGGAGAGCTGATTCCCTTGCCCTTGTCTGGCTCGATCGCGGAATTACCCCATGGTTGCAAAAGTCGAAAATCGAACGATCCCGAAAATCTCGCGAAAGTTGATTTTCAGAGAGCTGTCACGTTGCGAAGCGCCATCACGCCGCTACGCAGGTTCGTGGTCGTTTTTCCGAGGAACGACGTGGTTCCCTCACGTCGCCACGTGCAACACGCGTCAGCGTCCCTGAAAATTGTCGTTCGTCACCCCAAAAGACTTTTGCAACGAAATCGGCCAATAAGCGACATCACGCGTTGTTCGAAATGAAAGCGTCCTTCTAATGAGGCAGCCTACAAACGCGGCATCTATTGAAGGCCTTCAGGTCCTTTCACTTGACGATACAATTCGCGTTTTAGACATTTCGCGTTTTAGAAGAGCCATTTTCTTGCTCCTGTCAGAAGTGCTACCTATCACTTGGCTCAATCATACCAATCCTTGCGATCACGCGGCAGCGTGTTCCCAGCATCGCCGCTGCATCATCGAATGATCTGGTATGCTTTGGCGCGTTTCTGGCGGGATGTCAGCGCCGCTTCCGGCTTATGTCGGTGAAGCGCTCGCATCACGCCTATGCGGGCGAACATCGTCGGCCCGGCTCATCCGGATCGATTGATACGGCGCGGACAGCAACAATACGAAGAGTGCCCTGGCAGCTTTATATTTGGCAGCGGGTCGGCTGCTCTCCGAACCCTCCATGACGACGGCCCCTTCGGATGTGCAAACGCTCCAGCGCCACATTCGGCCGCGCTTCTTCAGCACCAATTCAAAAACCGGGAACTGATCGACGTCGCTCGCGACCGCCCGCCTGTCCCAATTGAAGTCCGGCCTCACATCAGCCCCCGCTTGCCGCAAGCCGCTGTGGCTTGCAACAAAGTCCCTGACGTGTTCGGGTACTGGTACGCCATCGATATCGCAGCGGGCTTGAATACCTTCGGCTACTTGGTTGGAAACATCCTCGATCCAGTGCTCAAGTGTGTTGAAGGCCATGACGCGAACCGGAGCGTTGAATTGGCCGGTTAGGAGATCGGAGATGGTCGTTTCGAGGTCGTCCCGCTCGATCTCTTTTTCAGGGCAATCACTGCGTGACGCTCCGAAACTGTCGAACACAAGGTAGACGGTCTGATCAGCGCCGTAAGGCACTACCGTCGGCAACCAATTTGGCATAGGCATCGCCACGTTGCTCTCCTTCGATGCAAGTTACTGTAATGTCTGCCATGCTACTTCTAGTCGGAAGCCGACAATCTGGATGCACTGTTGCGCAAATTTTTGTACGGCATTTGATGGCCGCCTTTCATCGCCATGCAGGCCGGGCATGATTGCCGAGTCGCACGCCCGTCGCCATCCTTATGAACCCGAGGTTCGGCGCCAAGCACACGCCCTGGATCGTTTCTCTGCATCGGCTTGTCCGTAACGGAAAAAGATCAACAGCTTCGGTAAGAGCGCGCCCTCGCCGTTCGCGGCTGACCTAGTCCGGCCCACGCGATCGGTCCGGTAAGGGCGGAGGCGCGGAAGCGCATCCGGATAATCGTCGCCGTCCAGCGCGAGCACATCGAACGCGCAGAGCTGTACCTTTTCATTGTGCTTGCCAGAATGCAGCGTGTTGAAGTCGGAGACGCCGTCGACGCCGATGACACGGCCGCCGCTCGTCGGCGCATGGGTGCACACGCCCGCGTAGCTCCACGCGCCGAGCTGCTTGCTGCACGGATAAGAATTGACTTGGAACTGGCCGCTCAGGCTTCCTTTTTCGCGCGGTCTTTATGTCCGACATGGGTCAATCGCGTCATTTGGTCGTCGGTCGACTACTTCCGTTCTTCCCCTGGAAACAGACTTCGTCAGGGTCGGTCGCCATGTCTCGAAGGTGCCACCATCGGAAGTCGCCGCGCTCATTCTATCACCCGCGTCGGCAACCGCTAGCAGGTTCGTTGGAGTATCGACCAGCGGCACGGCGGCCGTGTCGTTCATGCCGCCGCGCGAACAGAGCGCGCTGCCCTGATCTCCTCGAGGAGATCATCGACACCCGCAAACGCGAAGCTAAGCGCGGCTTCGTCGATGAGGCGGCCATCGCGCACCTTCTCGTGCACGCCGCCGATCACGATCTGGGGCCGGAGAACAGGGCGTGCCGGGATCGATACGAGCGTCTCGTTCATCTGCTGCTGCGCGCGCACACCGCCGGTGAAGGCGGGCGAGGCTGTCATCGTCAGTACCGGTTTGTCCCTTAGCGCCGACCGTCCATAGGGCCGAGAGGCCCAGTCGAGGGCATTCTTTAGGACGCCGGACATGCCATGATTGTATTCGGGCGAGATCATGATCACGCCATCGCTCGCCTCAATGGCCGAACGCAGGGCGCGCACCGATTCGGGTGCGTGCTCGGCGTCATGATCCTCGTTGTAGAGTGGTATCCCGTGCAACGGGAAAATGTTGACCGCAACCCTGGGCGCAAGCGCGTCCTGAAGGCCGCGAAGCACCGCGGTGCTGTTGGAGGCGCGGCGCAGGCTACCGGAGAGGCCGAGAAGGCAGAGTTGGGTCATCGGGGGCGGCTCCAAATGGCTGGGATTTCAGCCCGCGACCAAACGAACATCACGACAGCGCCAGGTCAGCTCAAGTAAATTCGCTTTTATTATTCGACTTATGAGTTCCGACCGCGTGAGCCACAAAGATACCAGCGCTAAGCAGGGCTAGAAATGCCGCGCCTGCTTCAATCATTTTGACGTTCCTGCCAGAAGCATCAACATCCCCGGCAGATCGAATTTATCATTTTGTCGACCTTCGCGTCTTCAGGGTCGATAGCGGGTTGGTGTCAGGCATGGGGTGGCCGACGCCATCTGACGAAAGCGCCGTGCCCGACGAGTTGGTGCTGGGCGCCGCAGCGGTGGTGCCGAACGCGCCGCCCATCATGGACATATCCATCATGCCCATATGAGACGATCCCATGCCATGCGCTCCTCCCATGCCGCCGCGGGCAAACGCCGCGGTGGTTGAAAGGCCAACGCAAAGGGCGATGCAAAGAACGGAAAGCTTTTTCATGCCGAGACTCCTCGTTAGCGCCGGCCGGCGGGCAGCTCTGAAGGGATTTCGATTGCGCCGACCCTCGACACCGCCGCGGCTGTGATCATCCCCGCGTCGCTACTACCCTGCGAGGCGTTGCCTGGGCCGAAGTCGTTAAGGAGGATACCAGCCGTACCTACGACTGCGACGATTAGCGTTACGATCGGGGGTATCACCGCGCCGGTCCTTTCTCTTGATCGTGCATCTTCATGTTCTGCCCAATTAGTTGGTCGATGTGCGTGAAGTTGATGTAGGTTTGCAATCCGCCGACACCATTAAATTGAATTTTATTCCGTGCGTTTTTGACAGGCACACGAGCCAAGCGGCATCAAAGGCATTTGACCAATCGTGAAGCCGCTCCGGCTTGGGGCGGCGGCCACCAATGGGCACATAGTCGGCGTGACATCCATGACAACTGAGCAAATACGATGCGAGCCGTTCTGGCCTTGGGCCTATTGACCACTTTGTGCGTTTCTGCCGACGCCGCGACAGTGCATCACTTCAAACCGCCTGAGGGTCACTTACGCCCGGTCCAACATGTTACCGCTCCCACGCCGCGATACGCGGTTCCCGGATGGACCGACGAAGAGACTCGCGAGTGGCTGTATAACGGCAGCGCAATGTCTGGCGTAGGCGGATAGTCGCCAATCGCCGCCTAACACAGGCCGATCAGTGTTTAGGGCGGGAACTCGAAAATACATGGGCGTTGGCGGACGTCCGCTTTTGTGGGCAACATTCAGTATATCCGGCTTGCCTCCTGTCGAAGGAGCTCTGAAACTCCAAAATCGACTGACGATGTACGGGCGTGTCCTGGGCATCTGGCCGACCGAAGACGCCGCTCGGTTATCGCAACATCACCGGGCCGGATGGGAAGAAGATCATCGCGGCCGATCCGGTATTGTCGCCGATCGTGGCATGGCTGTTTGAGTGGTATGCGCGCGGCGACATTTTGCTGAAGGAAGGCACACGCGGCGGGTCTTTCTTTGAAAGTCCGCCAGTGCGGCACGCCTGATCGCGGGCGAGTGGGGCAGCTATTCCGGTTCGGGCGCGGGTTCCACCAACATCCCTTTGCCGCACGGCGGTCACGACTTGCGCACCTTTGAAATGCAAGCCGACTAACAAACTCTCTGATCTACGGTCTCACCTTATGCCAACCATGACGGTCCGCGCGTCCAGGATCCTCGACGAGTACGAACAAGCTCGGACCGAGTTGGTTGGCAAGGCTGCGATTCTCACTGACGGCAAGGCCGGAACTGTGGAAAGCGTTTGGCTCGACGAAATGCACGGCCTGCGACTGAGTATCCGAGGCCACGACGGGAAATGGCCGGTCTCGACCATCAAATTTGCGCAGACAACAGTTTGAGCGGCCGGATGTGCCGCTGCGCGCGAGAGGTTTGGGTCACGCCGGGGGTGGATCAGGCGAGGACACTTTTCCAAATGGCAAAGGCTCGGTCGCTATATTCTTTGATCTGATCCTGTCACACCGATATTTCGCCCTTCGCAAAGAACTCCATGCACACACCCATAGTTGCCACGGCGAAGGAGCGGGTTTTCAGCTCGGCATAAGACACACGCTTTTCAATTTTTTGGGGCGTCAAATGAGCGACGCCACGATTCTAAAATGGACGAGACGGCCGTGCAGATCCTGCCAAACGGTAGGTCCACAGAAAAAATTGGAGGGCAATCTTGGCCAGTCCTACGGTGCGGAAGGTTGAGAATTCATTTTATCCAGCTGCCTCCGGTTTCAGATTGAAGCTTGCGGCAGGGCGTTTGAAAACTGACCAGCCTTCGATCGCTATCCAGCAAAAGAACCAGTCTGGTCACGATATGGAACGTGCGCGGTAGTGGCTCGCGGGCGGTCGCCCCGGTCTCCGCCGTCAACGCGCGCGGTGCTTTAAAGGTCCGCCACAATCGCGCTATCTCTTCGAAGGCTGGGCTTTCGGTAGTGTAACCGGCGCTCCAACGGACGGCGCCGGGATATTGGCAACCGACTGCTGGAGGGCGTCCAGCTTCTCAGTAAGCGTCGCGATCTGCGCGGAAAGCCTTTTTGTCTCGGTCTGCTGAGCTACGAGCTGGTCTTGAACGATTTGCAGTTGGTCGACGGCCTGCTGCTGAGTTACCTCAAGTCCCTTCGTCGTCTCGAGAAGCTCGTCTGCGGCTCGCGGCGCGGCTTCCTTGCTTGCACTGAAGGCCCACACGGTCATCCAGCCGCCACCAATTAGGACGAACGCGGCGACCAGAGGAATGATCAGTCGCCAGCGAGCACGTACAGCAGCATGATCCAATTGCAGTTTGCGAGAATATGCCGCGTCAACCATGGGGGCCTCTTTAGGTTTTTGCCACGAGCTTCCCAACCTTCAGGATACCGTACTGCAAAGATAGCGTGCATATGGCACGAAAAGACCCACAGATCGGACCGAAATACAGCCCCTCAATCGAGGAAGCGATCCTGGAACTCGTCAGAAGAGGCTTGGTAGTCGTCTCCGGGCAGAGGAGGTGATCCAAATCGTCGAGCATTTGATCGATTTCACTCAGCGTGAATACCGGTTCGCCATTTTCAAATTTTAGTGTGTACGTTCGGTAGGCTTTCTGAGGCGCCTTACTCGGCTTCGAGAATAACTCGAACAACTCAGCGAACGCTTTGTCTGAGCCGTCATCTGAATTGGCCAAGTTCCCGCGAAAAAGACGAAACACGCAACGATTGCCGTTCGATGTGCCCTCACGCGCGCCACCGAGGTCGCTGGTAGATTCATCGCTAATTGACGTAGGCCCCCGCATGATTATTCGATCGTCGCGCCTACGGGCCGGAAAAATTCTGTTCGATGACGCAAAAAGGCTTTTGCAACACTATCTGCCATGAACGGACATCGCGATGCAGCGAAAGGCCACGTTCAGTATTCAAGTCAGCCTTGTGCATCAGCTTTTCAACGTCGGATGAAGGCCGGTTGTCGGTTCGTCTAGCACATAGAGCGTGCTGCCGCGCTGCAGTTCGGTCTCAAGCTTGATGCGCTGCGCCTCGCCGCCGGACAGTTCAGTTGCAGATTGTCCCCGTAGCTGCAGCTGAGGCCCACCTCGCAGATCACGCCGAGCAAACACTGCGGCAATGCAGCGTCGGCGAGGAACTCGAAAATTGGCAACCTCTCGAGAGGATCAACGCAGTACACATCTGAGGCGAGTAATTCAGCCCGGTCGCTTAACGCCTTGTCCGAGCGCTCTTTCGAGGTACTCAGCCAAAGCAGTACTTGTGGACTTGCCGCGGGTGTCATAGGCTTTCTGTATTGGAAGTGAGAAGAATTGCCCGATAACCCGTCAGGAGGCGTCTTTGCATGCGCCACCCGATTGAGCAATCACCGAGGGACGGAACAACCATCATCCTTGAGGATGATGCGAGCGGGACCTATGACGTCGCTCACTGGTCGACGGAGGCGGGTGAATGGGTCGGTGAAAACGGCGAGCCCAGCAAAATTGCGCCGACGCATTGGTATCCAAGGCCGCGCGACCAATTCCTGCAAGAAGACGACAGACCGCCGCAGCGATTTGCGGTTTTGTCGAGCACCGCAGCACTCATGGCCGTGGGGCTCATGGCTGTGGGGCTTATGGTTCTGTATTTTCGGGTTGTCGACTCGGAAACTGTCTTGCCGAGACAGGACGCGCTTCAGCAGCGGGCCGAAGCCGATCATGCCAGAGTCAAGGCAGGAGCGCAGGTCAAGCAGGCTGTGGAGGCGCCCCCCTCGGGAAGCGCGACAATCTGTGGCGACGGGACACCGTACAGAGGGTTCGGCGAATGAGCTTGCCGAGGAACACCGCGCTAGGCTCAATCGGCAGTTGCAAGCGGAGGCCGCGAAGAGCGCACAATCGCTCGAACAGGAGCAGCAGAGAATAGCCGCCCTCGCGCAGGAGGCCGCGGCCGCGCGGGCAGAGCTGACCGCGAGCACGGCGCAGCATCGCCAAGCGCTCGACGAGGAGCGCGCACGCAGCGCCACGCTGGCGAGCGAGCTGGCAACGGCACAGCGCGCAATTGAGATGCAGGCGGCGCAGCGCAAGGCAAGCGACGAAACAGGGCAGCTCAAGCAGGCGGAAGCCGAGACGAGCGCACAATCGCTCGAACAGGAGCGGCAGAGAATGGCCATCCTCGTGCAGGAGGCCGCCGCCGCGCGACAAGAGCTGACCGCTAGCACGGAGCAACATCGTCAAGCGCTCGACGAGGAACGCGCTCGCGGCGCCGCGCTGGCGAGCGAACTGGCAACGGCACAGCGCGCAATTGAGACGCAGGCAGCGCAGCGCAAGGCGAGCGACGAAACTAAGCAGCCCAAGCATGCGGAAGCCGCGAAGAGCGCAAAATTGATCGAACAGGAACGCAAGAAAACGGCCGCCCTCGCGCAGGAGGCAGCGGCCGCGCGGCAAGAGCTGACCGCGATCATGGCGCAGCATCGCCAGGCGCTCAACGAGGAACGTGCACGCGGCGTCGCGCTGGCGAGCGAACTCGCAGCGGCGCAGCGCGAAATCGAGGCGCACGCGGCACAGTTGCGCCAGGCCAGAGAGGAAACGGAGCAGCTCAAGCAGGCGGAAGCCGCGAAGAGCGCACAGTCGATCGAACAGGAGCGCGAGAAAACGGCCGCCCTCGCGCAGGAGGCCGCCGCCGCGCGGCAAGAGCTGACCGCGAGCACAGCGCAGCATCGCCAAGCGCTCGACGAGGAACGCGCACGCAGCGTCGCGCTGGCGAGCGAACTCGCGACGGCGCAGAGCAAAATCGAGACGCAGGCGGCGCAGTTGAGCAAAGCCGATAAAGATCAGCCCAGCTCAAGCAGTCGGAAGCCGCGAAGAGCGTACAACTGATTGAACAGGAGCGCGAGAAAGCGGCCGCCCTCGCGCAGGAGGCCGCGGCCGCGCGGGCAGAGCTGACCGCGAGCACGGCGCAGCATCGCCAAGCGCTCGACGAGGAGCGCGCACGCAGCGCCACGCTGGCGAGCGAGCTGGCAACGGCACAGCGCGCAATTGAGATGCAGGCGGCGCAGCGCAAGGCAAGCGACGAAACAGGGCAGCTCAAGCAGGCGGAAGCCGAGACGAGCGCACAATCGCTCGAACAGGAGCGGCAGAGAATGGCCATCCTCGTGCAGGAGGCCGCCGCCGCGCGACAAGAGCTGACCGCTAGCACGGAGCAACATCGTCAAGCGCTCGACGAGGAACGCGCTCGCGGCGCCGCGCTGGCGAGCGAACTCGCAACGGCGCAACGCGAAATCGAGGCGCAGGCGGCACAGTTGCGCCAGGCCAGAGAGGAAACGGAGCAGCTCGAGCAAGCGACGGAGAGCGCAACGGCGGAACTGCGACAATCTCTGCAGCATGAGCGCGACGGGAACGAGGCAAAGGAACGGGATCTCGAGTCCGCCCCGCGTACGGTCGGTGCGCGCATAACACCCGGACCTGCGGCGAGTGGCCAAACCTCCAAGGCGGAACGATCGGCGGAGGTGGCCACGATGGCGCCGCCTGCAGCTACAGAGGCGCAAGGCAGGCCGGAAGCGACGAGGTTGATCGCGCGCGCCAGCGCACTGCTCGGTCAGGGAGATATCGGCGGTGCGCGGATCGTACTCGAGCGCGCAGCCGAAACGGGCAGCGCGCAGGCAAGCTTCATGCTCGCAGAGACATATGATCCCGGCATTCTGTCCGCATGGGGGACGTATGGAACGCGGGGCGAAGTGACGAAGGCGCGCGAACTTTATGAGAAGGCGCATGCCGGCGGCATTCAGGAGGCAAGGACTCGATTCAATGCGTTGCGTCAGTGAGAGGGTGAGGTGAAGATGTTTTCAGGACGACAATTGCTGCTGCTGGCCGCGTTGACGTCGCTTATTCCTACGCTTCAACCAGCCAATCTGCGTGCGCAGACAGCCAATGTGGATGCACAGAGCGCTCCCTCGCCGCGACGCGCCTCCGTTCACGAGACGCAAAAAGAGAAGATGCCTGGACCGTCGGCCTCGCCGGCGGCTTGATCGAGGGTGCGCCCCTTCGTCTCGCGGCGGAAATGGCCCGCGTGGTGGACGACGGACCGAATTTGCATGTGCGCCGATCGTCACCCGGGGCGCCACGGAAAATCTGAATTCGCTGCTCTATTTGCGCGGCGTCGGTACGGCGATCATCAACTCCGACGCGCTCGAAAAATACAAAGTTCAGGTCCCGGAAATCCGGCGTCGGATCACTTACCTGCTCAATCTCTTCCCGTCGGAGCTGCACATCTTTGTTCGGCCCGAGATCGAGGTCGCTGGATGATCTGATCAAGCTGCTCAACGAGCGCAGATCGCGCGCACGTCCGGGAACAAGGATCGGTGTGATTGCTCACTTGCGGTTTCTGACGGAGTCCGAAGCCGCTTCACCAAAAATGTTCTGCGGGACGACACGATGCTGGCAATACCTAAGATCCCAGTACTTGCTATTTCGCGACCTGCTCTTCCCCCTTCTTGCTCACGTGCCAAATGTGGATGTGATAATGGGGCTTATCGAGTCCAGGGTGACCGGAATTGAAGTAGAAGGTTACGTGGTCGCCCTTTCCGGCGAGGCCTTCAAGATCGAACTGTTTCCGGTTCTCAAGGTCCTCGATGGGGAGCATGTAGATCGTGCTGCTCAGTCTGCCCCGGCGGTCGAAAGCACGGTACGGTCCGTCGGGAGTTTTTCGGGCTGAACGTAAAGCGCGCCGATTCCGGGGAAGAAGGGCGGAAAATTCACGAGCGAGCTCACCTTCTTATATCCGATGCGCTCGCTCTTTCTTCTGTCGCTTATGTGCACCGCCACTCGTTTCGGCCTGCGCGTGTGCATGTAGCGCGCGCGCATGTAGATCGTGCTGCTCAGTCTGTCCCTAAGATCGAACGCACGGAACGGTCCGTCCGGCAGCGTTTGGGGCCGAACGTGAAGCGCGCGGGTACCAGGGAAGAAGGGCGGAAAGCTCACAGAGCTCACCTTCTTATATCCTGTGCGCTCGCTCTGCGCGCTCGCCGCAAGAGGCATGGCGAGGATGGCAAGAAAGCCGATGGCACAAGCACGCATTATCATTGTCATGACCCTTCCATTGCTGCTCGAAGGCTGCCCTGTAGCGGATGTGCGATCGATCAGCGGCCTTTCCCCTCCCGCCACCAGCGCAGGAAACCCTGAAACAAGCGTTCGCGCTCGGTAGCGGAAGGAACGCTGCCCGACTGATCCAGGTACCGCTCAAACTCCGCCCGCGCGTCGGCATCGGGTGCCGCTAATCGGCGCTGCTTCAGCCAGCGTTCCGCGGGAGCGAAGCGGCTCCAGCCGGGCAACACCGCCGCAACATTGATCTCTTTCCATTTCGGGTGCCGCGCTGGACTCTCGAACTCTGGAATACGCGAAAAGAACGCGTTAACGAACGTCTCCAGGCGTTGGTAGCGCTCACTTGTCCGAGGCGAGTTGGAAGCAATGAGGACCGAACCAACCGCAAGCGTGGCGATGCGCTCGTCACTAGCGATCAGGTTCGGGTAATCCTGGTGGGTGAAAATCGTCGGCAGATAGTCCTCTTCCAAGGATGATGTGTATGGCACCGGAACGAGATGGAAGCCGTCCTCGCGCGCGTATCGTTCGAGCCAACGCGCGGGTTTGCCCGTGATGAACACGGTGGCCGCGATGTCGCCGTTCCGCATGCCTTCCGCAGCTGCATTCTGATCAACATTAATTTCTGTCGCTTTCAGGCCCAGTCGACTGAGGATGTCCCGCGCCAGGATTTCCGTGCCGCTATCCTCCTCACCAAGGTTGACACGTCTTCCAGCGAGGTCGGCAAGGTTGCGAATCTCTGGGCGCGCAAGGATGTGGAGTTCTTCCTGAAACAGCGGGGCGATGTAGACCAAGCTCTTCGAGATATCGCCCAACTCCTTGCTGGCGCGCAGGCGGTCGAGCAAAATTTTGGGCGCAATGCCCATGTCGGCGCCCGGTAGGGTTAGCACGTCACGAACGTTCTGAATGCCGCCCTTGCCGACCATCGGCACAATCCGCAATGCCACCTCACCTCTCGGACCAGTCTCCTGTCCGGTCGCGAGAACCGTCGAGATCTCCTGAGCGATTGCGAAATCAGTCCCGTTTGGGCGGCCCGTCACGATCCCAACCGTATTTAGGTTAGGAGAGCGCTTGGCTTGTGCCAGTCGAGCCATGGGCTGCATTGGATAGGGCTGCATCTGTGGTGCAGCTTCAGGCGCATTCGTTCGCGCGATCGATGGCACCGCCTGATGAAACAGGCAGGCCAATAGCAAGAAAGCGACGGTCGCCAACCGCATAGGCACAAGCTTGCCATGCGGTCTACAAGCTGTCTCCCGGTCCTCGACGATGGCAATGAACATGCCTCTCAATCCTATGTTCATCCCTATGTTCATCGTAGTCTCCGTCTAGCCGAGTCGCGCCGCATGGAGCACTCTCTGCAGGCCGGCCATCCGCGCTCGCGCCTGTGTGACTTCCGCCCTCGATAAGGCAGGGTCCAATGTGGACGCGATACGGGGTCAATGGTGAACGCCGATTGACATCCTAACCGTCGGCTCATCCCATCGAATACTACCTCATTCGAGGTATTGGCTCACTCTTTTTTGGTATGGCCGGTAGCGTACCTTGTGTGATGCGCATCGTTCCGCCGAAGCTCTCTCAGAGGCCGCCGCCGTCATATTGGCTACGACGATAGTGGGGTTTAGAGGGAGAGCGGACAGCTCCCCGCCATTCAGAGATGTCGCAGTTGGGTCATGTGTGGACGACGCCCGCATTGCAAGAAGAATCTGACGTTCGGCGCGCGGTCGGGTGCAAGTCATGTGTCCGGCCTGTTTGCGCGGCACCATGACCGCTGGCCCTGATGTAATCCGCGGATCGGGTCCCAATCATTCGCGCGGGCTTGCCGCCCATGACCCAGAAGCGGGTTGTCCCAATCGACGGCTCGACCGTTTCGCATCACGCCATCATCACCCTCGCAATTCGGTTGTCTTGCTCCGTCGTCGCCTCACGCTCCCATTGCTAAGCCTCTTTAGGCGGCTGCAGCAAGCTCCGGTGCTCGATAGTATCCTCCCTTGGCCATGATCGCCCAAGCGATACGCGCCAACCGCAACGGCGACGAGCTTGGCCGGCTTCTTCGCCAGCAGCCTCATGATCCAGGGATGCTTTTGCGGATGCTGTCGGGCGTGTCTAACAACGGCTGTTGCACCGATGACGAGCAACCGTCGGAGATAGCGATCTCCCTGCTTGGAGATGCCGCCGAGCCGCTCCCTGCCCCCCGTCGAGTGCTGCCGCGGAACAAGTCCGATCCATGCTGCAAAATCTCGACCGGATTTGAAGGCACTCGGGTCTGTGACAGTGGAAGCAATGGCCGTGGCCCCGATCACGCCAATCCCGGGCACGGTCTCGAGGCGGCAGCTCATGTCATTGGCACGATGATGGGCGTGAATGGCGCGATCCAGAATCCCGATCTGCAATTCCAGAGCAGCGAGTTGATCGACAATGGCCTGCAGCGCCTGTTTCATCGCGGATGGAAGCGCTTCGCGGTTACTCTCGTCCGTGATGATCGCGGCAAGCTGCGCGAGACCTTCGCGCCCCGTTTCCGCAACGAGACCGAACTCGGCAAGGTGGGCTCGCAGCGCGTTAATCAGCTGCGTGCGCTGACGGATTAAAAGATCCCGCGTTCGATGCAACATCAGCAAGGCTTGCTGATCGGCCGACTTGATCGGCACGAACCGCATTGATGGGCGTGTCACGGCCTCACAGATGGCGGCTGCATCGGCAGCATCGTGTTTCGACCGTTTGACATAGCCCTTCACGTAGCTCGGCGGCATCAGGCGCACGGTGTGACCGAGCTTGGAGACTTCACGTGCCCAATGATGAGCGGTTCCGCAGGCTTCCATGCCGACCAGGCAAGGGGGAATCTTACTAAAGAAGTCGATGACCTGCTTGCGCCGCAATTGGCGGGTGATGACGACCTTGCCCGCACTATCCACGCCGTGCACTTGGAATACGTTCTTGGCGAGATCAACGCCGATGGTGCTAACCTGCATATGGACGACCCCCTCCGGTGATTCGTTGTTGAACGATCACTCTTTGGCACATTCGATGCCGGGAGCGGGCGTCGTCCACCACATCATTCGCGACCGGGTCGCGCCAGCGGTAAGCCCCGCCATGTCCGCTATGCCCCGATACCGACCAAATTCCGCAGCGCAGCGAAATGACGCGATGTGCCATGTGTGGACGGCTCCGGGTTAGCAAGAAGAATCTGCGCGTCGCAGGCTTGGTCGGTGCTGCCATGTGTTCGGCCTTTAGGTGCGGTTCACATGACCGCTGGCCATAATGCCCTCCGCGGATCAATCGAACTCCAAAATCCGCTCCTTGAGAGCGAGTAGCTGAGTACCGAGCGCTGCAAGGCACGCGCGGGCAACCTCTGGCATCCGCTTGTCGTTCGGGTCGGCAACAATGCGCAGCAGCTCCGTGACCCCTTTGCGCCCGACTGGGGCGACAATGCCGAACTCGGCGAGGTGCGCTCGGATCGAATTAATTACGGCGGTCTGCTGGCGGATGAACATATGGCGGGTGCGATGAAGCATCAGGCCGCTCTGCTGCTCAGGCGTCTTGGTCAGCACAAACCGCATGTTGGCCCGGGTGACCGCTTCGCAAATCGCTTCAGCGTCGGCCATGTCATTCTTCTGCCGTTTGACATAGGGCTTCACGTAGGCCGGTGGCATCAATCGTACGGTATGACCAAGTGCCTGCAGCTCGCGTGACCAATGGTGAGACGAGGCGCAAGCCTCGATGCCAATCAGGCAGGGCGGCAGTTTCTGAAAGAACGCAACTACCTGGCGCCGCTTCAGCTGACGACGGATGACCACTTGGCCCCCAGCGTCAACGCCGTGGACCTGGAAGACCGACTTGGCGATATCTAAACCGATTGTCGTTATCGTCTGCATGGCTCGCTCCTCTGAATCGTAGGAGCCTCAACAGCACCCACATCCATGGCACCGATGTGCCGGTGGAGGAGCCGTCCACAGCATCAACAGCGGACATCGTCGCCTCAATCGATACGTCGTCGGCAGAGTCGCGACAGTTAGCGCCATTCGATCCCGTATACGTCAACAGGCTGCAGCAAGCCTTTGAGATGGCAGGGACCAATGTTTGTGACATGCAAGCGATCCCGGATGCGATCCTGAACGGCACTTGACACAAGAATGGCATCGGGCTCGGCCAACTGACACAAGCGAGCAGCCAGTTGAACGGTCGCACCAAAAAGGTCGTTGCTGTCCGCAATGGGTTCTCCGACGTCAATACCAATTCGCACCTGAAGCTTCTCCTTGCTTGCCAGATTGAAGGCTTCAAACGCTTGCTGGATGGCGCGGGCGCATTGCACGGAGGCGGCCGCGTCGGCGAAGGATGCCATGATGCCGTCACCAGTGTGCTTCACCACATGCCCACCCTTGTCCTTCAATGCGCGGCGAACCAGCGCGTCATGTGCCCGAACCATCTCTACAGATCGGGCATCGCCAAGACGCTCTGTCATGCTGGTAGAGCCAACGATGTCGGTGAACATAATGGCCCGCAGGGCCGAATCGATTCTGACGTTGTTTGCCTCGCCGCTCGGTTCCGGATCAGACACTCTCCCCAGAAATGCCTGGACGGCTGAGAGGTCCACTTCGATCACATCTTTCGCCACCTCGCCGTGAGCTTCGTCATGAACCCGCATCGCAGTTTGGATATCCGGTGCGTCAATGAGACAGAAGCCCGTGCCGCGCGATTCATCAAACCAATACGTCAAGAAACGAACTCCGTATTGATCTTGCACTTCCAGGTCTTTTCGATGCGCCTCGGCGATATCGGAAGCTGTCAGGCCGGAGAGATCGTGTCGGTCGAGGAAAATTGGCACTGGTGTTGCTCCACCGTTTCTTCTGACGGACTCGATTGAAATCTGCACCAAGCATGGCGTTTCGCCGAAAGTGACATTTAATGTAACAGCTTGGTAAAGCTTTGAAAGTGCAGTAAGCCCGAGCCGGGGTAATTCCTGCGCCCTGATGTCCGCTTTGGGGTGATTCGCGTCGGTTTGGCCGGGTACCGATGACTTCTGGTCTACCTCTATAAACTGACATCGTTATCGTGCGTCGGCATGTCTCAAATGGGTCAACACGCGACATTGCCCTGCAACGACGGTCTCTGAGATAAGCCACCTATTCGTCACCAAGCGTGCTAAGCTCCTGCATGGTAACAATGGATCTCTTCCGGCAAGGGCTGCTGGCGCAGATGGAGCGCGCTACCCATCACGGTCGGATTGATGTCCTAATCAACTCGGGGGAGTTGTACCGCTCACTCGGTGGCTGTCCCGGCTCTACGCATGGGATGCCTTTCTGCTGTGACGCCATGGAAGCGGAAATGAAGCTTGGCGATGTCTTGCTTATTGAGCGCGCCAACGGGGCCGGAATGACTGTCCGTTACTTGTTGCCCCGCTCCACTTAGGCGACTTGAAAGGTTCACTATGACGCCGAAGATCAAAGAACATACGTGCCAGACCTGCAAGGGAACGGGCTTTCCCGTGGTGGCGCAACCGATGCGGCCGAACCGTAAAATCTACCCTATCAAATGTAAGGACTGCGACGGCAAGGGAAAGATTACGGACGCCAACTGAGGCGGTCTATATTCGCCTACCTGAGCAATATTGACCACGCGGGATTTCCCAAAGCAGTCCATGCTCAGGATCATGGCCCTAGAAGCGCAAATGCTGACCACTGAAGAATTCGCCTCCCTGCTTAGGGTCGGTAACGCTGTAAATAGCTCAGCGCCCGCGATCCCCGCCGCACACAGCGCCCGATTGATCGCGCTGGGCTACATGGTGGACTTCGCGGGTCAGCTGCGCATGACCACGCCGGGACGAATCCGTATATATGCCGGGCAACTCGCTGGCTGACGCGACCTTGCGGTTATGTCGGGGCCTGCAATCCGGGAGACGATAGCCACTCGCTCATGTGTGATGCGGTCTCTAGCTGCCGGATTTTCAGCGCTCGACGGGCCTGTCAGCGAGAGGGATCCTGAAGTCTCGGAATCCGGCCTGCGGGACGCATAACAGGTGTACGATCACCGATCATCGTTAGGGACCCATTCCTCCGCGGTTGAGTCCCAATGATGGGTGTCGTCAAAGTGTTTCCAGAATGGCCGCCCTGGTTTGCGTTCACCCTTCTCTCGTAATGCATTCAGTGCGCTGAATTGGACGACGAGCGCCCCAGCCATCATCACCCATTCGCGAGCGTTATGTCGGGAGTTCCATTTGATTGTCGCGAGCATCGGATGCCTCCTTCAAAGTAAGAAGCCTTCCGCCATCTTAGCCCGGGCCAAGAACGCGGGATGTAAAGTACTTCACAGTCAGCCAACATCTTCGCTATAGCCGCGGGCAATCCTATGAGGGCATGCGTCTGGCGGAGCTCGGGGAAATCGAATTGGTAATATAGCAGCTGCGCCGATGTCCGGCTATGGCCATGTCCGAAATGGGTCATTCGCGATCGGGTCGCGCCAGCGGTAAGCCCCGCCATGTCCGCTAGGCTCTGACAGCGACCAAAATCTGCAACACAAGATGTCGCGAAGTGCCAACAGCGGACCTTCACAACACGCCGGAAGGGGTGCGAGTTGACCTGTCGCCGCCAGCAGCCGCGCGCCGCCGCCATATTCAAGTTCCTGTCGAAACACTGATCGGAACGCCCTGTCGGAAAAGCGCAGGGCTGGTTATCGCGCCGCATGGACTCTATTGCACGAGGGGAGCAACCTTGCGGCCGTGGGGCCTCACCGTGAGGGAGAAGGTCAATGCAAAAAGTAAATCGAAGGTCAGCAGTGGCGCTAGGATTGGCAGCCGCTTCGGCGGCCATGGTGAAGCCAGCGGCTGCGCAAACAACGGACTACAAGGATGCCACCACGCCGTGGCCAGGTGTCGTGGTGCGTGCTTACGGTGGTGAGACACCGGCCCTCATTCCCGGTTTCAAGGCTGTCTCGATGCGTGACATCATCATGCAGCCGGGATCGAAGATCCCGAGTCACCCGATGGACAATGCCATGGTCTGCCATATCACCGAAGGGGAGCTTCAGATCGACCAGGAAGGGAAGACGTTCACGGCCAAAAAGAACTTCGTCTGGACCTGCAACAAGGACACAAAAGAGGCCGCGTCCAATGTGAGCAGTGTGGTCGGAATTATGCGGATCACCGACCTAATGGCCTGAGGCCTGCGGAGGCCGCTTCTACATAAAAATTGCATTTTGCGTTCCAGCGTACAAGCGCCGGCACGGTTCTGTTGTAGCCGTGCCGCGCCTTCTAACCACCAGCACGCAGAGGCCACAGTCGCGCGTCTGAAAACGCGTGATGTCGGCTTCGGGTCTTGGTTGTGTAAAAACGTCCTAGCGGAAGCATAGACGCGCCGCGCGCTTGGCGACGTGCGGGGGCGCAGTCAACTTGCCGAGTTGGCGGCTTTTTCGATTTGGCCGCGCTCCGGATGCGGATATGAGCGTCTTGGGCGGTTTTTCACGGGCCAGACGAATGCATATCTGCGACGATTATGCTCTCATCGCCGCCATGAGCGGTTTGATACCGATGATGTTCATGACGCGCGTGAGATTGTAAGCCAGCACATGAAGCGCCATCTCGGCTGCAACCCGTGGCAACGTCTTCATCAAGAAGTGGGTTGCTCCCATCCTGGCCTTGATGGTGCCGAAGGGATGCTCGACCGTCTCGCGCCGCTGACGCATCTTCTCCGGATGCTCGTCGAGTCGACGCTGAACGGTTTCGAGAAGGTGTTCATGCTCCCATCGGGTGATTCTCCGCTCCTTGCCGGTGGTGCAGCTCTGCTTGATGGCGCAGCGCTGGCAGGCATTGGTCGAGTAGCGGCGCAGGACCAATTCGTTTTCTTCGGTCGTGAAGGAGTAGGCGAGCCGCTCTCCCGCCGGACAAATGTAAACATCCTCCTCGACGACGTAGCGGAAGTCCTGCTTGCCGAAGCGCCCTTCCGCCTTTGAGTTCGAAGTCATCGGCTTTGGCAGCGTGACCGTGATGCCAGCTTCCTCGCACGCCAAGATTTGTCCGCTGCTGTAGTAGCCGCGATCGGCGACGACATCGAGGCTCGTGGCTTCCAGCGTCGTTTTCGTCTCTTTGGCCACGTTGGCGAGCTGCGACCGGTCGGTGCCGACGTTGGTCACCTCATGCGTGACGATTAGATGATGCTTGGTGTCCACGGCGACCTGGACGTTGTAGCCTACGACGCCAGAGCCTCGGCCGCTCGTCGCCATCGAACGGGAGTCAGGATCGGTCAGCGATATCTGCTGGTCGGGCGAGGTGATCATCTGTTTCTCGATCGCTGCGAGGCGCTGCATCTCACTTTCGAGTTTCGCGAGCTTCTCCTTGAGCCGCGTCGTCTTGAGCGCGAGGGTCTCGGAAGGCTCCTGTCGATCGGCCGTATCGAGTTGACCGAGATACCGCGCAACGCTCTCTTCAAGCTGTGCCCGGCGCCGCTCCACCTTCGCGCGGGTGAAGTTCCGATCGCGGTTGTTCACGGCTTTAAATTTGCTGCCGTCGATGGCAACGCTGGCTCTCGTCAGCAGGCCCATCTCGCGGCAGAGCTCGACGAAGCGTGCACACACCTTGCGGATCGCACGGCCATTGTCCTTGCGGAAATCCGCAATCGTCTTGTGATCGGGAACGAGCCGACCCGTAAGCCACATCACCTCTACGTTGCGCCCGGCGTCACGCTCGAGCCGACGGCTTGACTGAACCCGGTTCAGATAGCCGTAGATATAGAGCTTCAACAGCGCCGAGGGATGATATGAAGGCCGACCGGTCCTCTCGGGATCGACCCCACTGAACCCTAGCCCGCCAAGGTCGAGGTGATCGACAAAGACGTCGATCACCCGAACCGGATTATCCTCGCCAATCCAGTCTTCCAAGCATTCGGGAAACAGCGTGCTTTGCCCGCGATCCAGCCCTCAACGAAGCGCTTCATCCGATCCCCCGCAAATCGCGTCGGAATCATACTCCGAGAATCACTTCAATCCGCGCGTTTTCACACAGCCAGGGTCATTCGCGACCGGGTCGCGCCAGCGGTAAGCCCCGCCATGTCCGCTATGCTCTGATACCGACCAAATTCGGCAGCGCAGCGAAATGACGCGATGTGCCACTAGCGGACTTTTGGCGAGGCCTCAGCACTCGCCGCGCTAATGCGGGTCAAAGCCTTTTGCCTTTAGCCCCGTCAGAGCCGTGGGAGAGGAAAGGAAATTGATAAGCGCTTTGGCTGCATCTGCCTGCTTACTGACCGCAGGGATTCCAGCCACATAGAGTGTGAAATTCTGGATTTCCGCAGGCAGTGCGCCTGCGAGATCGATGCCCGACACGAGTGTCGTGTCGCTCGTCAAACCAATTCCAATTTCAACGTTGCCCTTCGCGACCGCATCCAGAACGGCCTGGCTGTTCGGGAATAATTGGATCTTCGGCTTCATCTCCGCAGCGATCCCCAGTCGTTCCACGAGCGCAGCCATGTGGACGCCACTGACGCCCCCGGCAGCCGGATCGCCATAGCCGATAGACTTCGCGGCCAACAACGTGCGCTTGAAGGAGTCGACCGAACTGATGTCGGGTTTTGCGGCACCAGCCCGAACGAATGCTCCGATGCCAACTCGTGCGACATCGGCCCGGCTTCCCGTAACGATCTTGCCTTGCTTCTGAAGCTCTTCCATTTGGGGGACCGATACGATCGTCACATCGGCTGCTTCACCCTTCAGTAGACGGTCGGTGATGACACCCGCCGTTGCATACTCGACCGTCACCTTGTGTCCTGATGCGCGCTCGAATTGAGTCACGACATCGGGCATCACGCCCCGCATCGCGACCGGGCTTACGAATCTGATGTCGGCCGCACCTGCAACGCTGGCACCAATCATTGCGAACAGTGCGCAGCAGATCGCAACTGAAAACAGTTTCCTGATCATAGCTTCCTCCCTTGGTATCGAAAGGCGGGTGCAACACGGTTGCTGCGTCGCCCACGAGCCAGCCCAACATGGGTGTCGTTCACAGCTGTGGGCACGCTGGCTATCACTATTAGTGTCTCTTGATGGCAATTCGGTTCTACTACTTGAAGATCTTCCGGGTTGGGTCATTCGCGACCGGGAGCGAAGTGCCAGAAGCGGTCATTCGGCCGCCTCGCCCGTACTGGGCACCGGCTATTCGGGCAACCCCGCGTTCCGAAGACCCTCAATGAACAGCTTCGCGTTTGTTTGTCCGCCCCGGGCGATAAACGCCGATATTGTAAAGGCGGGATCGATCTCAAGCACACGCGCCGCCGCGTCGTGTGCCTCAGCGTCACGTTCGAGATGGGCGAAGGCGGACGCGAGGCAGCGATAAGTTGCCACATAGAGCTTCTGACGAAGGGATTTCTTCCCTACGCCGATCGCCTCGTCAAAGCGACGAAGCTCAATAAAGGCCATCCCAATGCCAGTAAGCGGCATGTGTAGCCGCGGGTCTACCGGGCTCATGCGAATGGCGCGTTCAAAACTCCGGATCGCTTCCTCCGGCAGCCCCGCAATTCTATAGACCTGGCCTCTGCAGTTCCATGTGTTAAATGAATTTGGGTTGAGCGCGACCGCCCGGTCAGCCATTTCGATCTCGCTCTCACTATCGCCGACCATAAACGCCGAGGTTACGGAAGCCCTTGCTAACGTTTCCGGATCACCATCGTCGATGCTCAATGCCAAATGAACAAGGCGAACTGCTTCTTTGCGGTCGAATTGAGGATCGTTGGCATAGCCCAAAACGACCTTGAGCATGTGGCAGACACCTGCCATAGAAGCGGCCCAAGCAAACCCGGGGTCAAGCTCCAAGGCGCGGTGGAGCAGTCGGAGTGCCTCGGCCAAGCCTTCGCGGGTCGTTAGGTAATACTGCGGCATAGCACGGAGATAAAAATCATACGCGGTGAGGTTCTCCGGTCGCCGCCGCGTCGCCATTGCAATTTCTGTTTGAAGCAATCTTGGCTCAATGGCTGAGACAACGGCGGCGGTTACTTCGTCCTGGAGAGCAAAAACGTCTTTTAGATCGCGCTCGAACCTGTCCGCCCAAATGTGCGCCCCTGTAATCGCATCAATCAATTGCCCAGTAATGCGAACTTTCCCTGACGCCTTGCGCACAGACCCTTCAAGGACATAGCGGACGCCAAGCCTGCGTCCTACCTCCTTGATATCGACCGCTCTGCCCTTGAAGGTGAAAGTCGAATTTCGGGCGATCACGAACAACCATTTGAACCGCGAAAGCGCGGTGATGATCTCCTCAACCATTCCGTCCGCGAAGTATTCCTGCTTGGGATCGCCGCTCATGTTCTCGAACGGCAGCACCGCAATGGACGGCTTATTGGGCAGCGCGAGGGGCTGCGCAGTCTCGGCCGGCGTTTTTGTTGCCGGCGAAGAGCTTGGGCCGATGCGCACGCGCCAAGTCCGCATCGGTTCGGCGATATTCTTGAGAGTTTGAGCGCCCATATCCTCCAAGGTGCTCTCGACCTTGCCACGAACCTGCCGGTAAGCATCGTCGGAAATGCAAATCCCACCCGGCTCTGCGATCCCTTCGAGACGCACTGCAATATTGACACCATCACCAAAGATATCATCGTCTGCGATGATAATATCACCGAGGTGAATGCCGATGCGAAATTCGATCCGCTTGTCCTGTGGCACCTCGGTATTTTGTTCTGCCACGCCGCGTTGGACGTCGTCGGCACATCGCACGGCGTCGACCACGCTGGCGAACTCAACGAGAGCGCCGTCCCCGGTGTTCTTGACGATACGTCCGTGATGCTGAGCGATTTTGGGATCGAGAAGCGTCTTTCTGAGAGCTTTAAGTTGCGCCAGCGTGCCTTCTTCGTCGATCCCTATTAAGCGGCAAGAGCCCACGACATCCGCCGCCAGAATAGCCGCCAATCGCCGCTCTACGTGCTCGCTGCTCAAAATGCACCCCCGGGGCTCGGGGAAAACCGAATGTCCAATAGCACAATTGTGGGCCGATGTCCGGCTATGCCCTTGTCCGAGATGGGTCATTCGCGACCGGGTCGAGCCAGCAGCAAGTCCGGCCAGGTCCCCTATGCCCCGAAAGCGGAAGTGAATTCAGAGCATTGGCGGCCTTCCTTCATCAAGCTGGCAGCTATCCGCATCTGGCTACATGCTTACGAGTCCACGCCACTAGGAGCGCCATGGGACAGGCTAAAGAAATCCGCGTCGCGCCGATCTCGAAGAAAGACGCCGACGCGCTGATCATTCGGCTGCATTACAGCCACAAGACGGTCAACAATGCTTTCCTCGCGCTGGGCGTTTTCCTCAAAGGCCGGCTTGAAGGCGCGATGACGTTCGGCCCGTCGATGGACAAGAGCAACATTCAAGACCTGGTGCGCGATACCACCTGGAATGGCTTTCTCGAATTGAACCGGCTGGCGTTCTCGGAAGCGCTGCCGAGGAATTCCGAAAGCCGCACGCTCGCCATCGCGATGCGGATGATCCGCAAGCACTACCCGCACATTGAATGGATCATCTCGTTCGCCGATGGTTGCCAGTGCGGCGATGGGACGATCTATCGCGCGGCGGGCTTCGTGCTGACCGGCATCAAGGTGAACAAGTCGCTTCTGCGATTGCCTGACGGTTCGGTCACGCACAAGATGACGCAAGTCACCGGCAAGAACCGCAATGATCACTTCGCCAGGACTGGTGGCAGTTGGACGGGTGATGGCACGCCGCTTGACGGCTACCAGATGCGATACATCTATTTTCTGAACCCGGCGGCGCGCGCCCGGCTCGCATGCAAAGAAATCCCTTATTCTGAAATCGAGCGGCGCGGCGCCCGCATGTATCGCGGAATTGGGCGTGGCAAGCAGGCGATGGCCGAGGACCCCTCGGCACAGCGGCGCGGCAGCGGCGACCGCCACGCTCCAGCGTGAGCCGACATGTCCGGTTTTGGAAGAGAAGCAGAAATCATGTGCTCGTCCCGAGCCTTACCGGTTGTGACCCATTAGCGACATCAGAGCCGGATGCCGGCTCCGTAATGACTACTTAGTTCGTCGTCTCCCGGACAGACAATAAAACCACTTCCGTCTAGAGTTCCCGGTGGGGAACAAAAGCGGGATCGTCATGAAGCACTTCTATTTCCACTTTCGGATGGGCAATGAAATCCTGATCGACGAAGAAGGAGAGCTATTGCCTGATTATTCCTCGGCGTGCCGCCAAGCCGAGCGATCCGTTAGCGAACTGCTGGCAAACGCCATTAAGTTTCGCAACGACAGGATTCCTGATTCGCTCGTGATCGTCGATGAACAGGGGCTAGAACTTGGTACCGTATGGTTCGAAGCCGTGTTGCTAAGTGGTACGAGGAGGTAAGGCCGCCTCAGTTGGCGGCCATTTCAATATCAAGTCGAGCGCGCATTTCGCCTTTGGGGACATCGGCTCTAGCTAGACAGCACGTCTCGTAACAACCCTTTTTTCCTGTCAATCATCGGGGCAAGGTCCTACGGTGCTGATAATTGCCGGGAGTAGACGGTAATGCGTTTCTGGCCGATTGCAGTATCACGGCGACGGTTTTGCGCGCGGACCCTCACCGCTGCGCTGGTCATCGCATTGTTGCTGGGGACGCTGCATCCAAGTCAGTCGGCTGATCCAGAACCCAAACGCGTTCTGATGCTGCATTCATTCGGTCCTCGTTTCAAACCTTGGAGCGACTATGCACAGACCATTCGCTCGGAAATAAGCCGACAGCGGCAAAAGCCCGTCGATTTTCTGGACCACTCTCTCGTGAATGCTCGAGAAACTGATGAAAATTCGGAAGCTGCATTTGTAGAATATCTTCGCACCCTTTACGCCAGTCGACCAATTGATCTTATTCTTGCCATCGGCGCGCCCGCCGCCAATTTCGTCCAGCGTCATCGCCAGCGGCTGTTTTCAGCAACGCCAATGGTCTTTACGGCGGTGGAACAGCGCCGCATAAAAAACGAGAAGCTGAAAGAAAACGATACAGTCGTTGCCGTGGCGCACGATTTCCCCGCTGCCTTCGAGAATATTCTGAGTGTCCTGCCCCTGACAAAAACCATCGCGGTGGTCAACGGTACCTCTCCGAATGAGAAATTCTGGCTTGAGGAAATGCGCCGCGAACTCGCGCCACTGGCCGGGCGGGTCCAACTAAGATGGTACGATGAATTATCTTTTGAAGAAATTCTGAAAGACGCAGCCGCACTTCCGCCTCACAGCGCGATCTTTTGGCATCTGATGAATGTTGATGCGGCAGGGGTCGCGCATGAGGCCAACGATGCGCTGAACAAACTCTCCTCTTTGGCGAACGCGCCGATTTTCTCCTACGATGGTTCCTTCTTTGGTGAGGCAATCGTGGGAGGTCCCATGCACTCCGTGCAAGAATCAGGACAGATCACCGCTGCGGTAGCCATTCGCATCCTGAACGGCGAAAAGGCGGACGACATCAAAACACCGCCCACGGGCTTCGCCGCGCCGATATTCGACTGGCGACAAATGCAGCGCTGGGGAATTAGCGAAAGCAATCTGCCTGCTGGAAGCACAGTTTACTTCCGCGAGCCAACTGTGTGGGAGCGGTATTCGTGGCAGATCGCATTCATCGTCGCGGTTCTTTTGATACAGGCCGGGCTTATCATAATCCTGCTACGTGAGCATCGTCGGCGTCGTTTCGCGGAAGTGCTGTCGCGCCAACGCATGGCGGAACTTGCTCATGTCAACCGCTTCTCAACGGCTGGCGAATTGACGGCCTCCATTGCTCACGAAATCAACCAGCCGCTAGGATCTATTCTAACTAACGCCGAAACTGCACAAGAAATTCTGGAGATCGCCGAACCCCAACATTGGAGAACTGGACGAGATCGTAGCCGATATTGTGCAGGATGATCGGCGCGCCACCGAAGTCATTCGGAGGATGCGCGCCCTTCTGAAAAAGGCTCCCTTTGAACAAAAGCAATTCGACCTCAATGAAGTCGTGCAAGAGACGATCAGATTTTTTCAGCCTTAGCCATTGCCCGGAACTTTCAAACGGTCAGCGCCATCACACCGGAGGCGCTTCCAGTTATTGGCGATCGCATCCAGCTTCAACAAGTCATCTTGAACCTTGTCATGAACGGGATAGAGGCGATGAAGGACACGCCAAGCGAATACCGCATCATCAGCATTCGGACTGCGCGCGTCGAAAAGTTTGCCGAATTATCCGTGTCGGATCGTGGCCCGGGCATTCCCGAAGACAAATTGAAAGAGGTCTTTGAGCCGTTCTACACCAGCAAGGCGGAAGGCATGGGCATGGGGTTATCCATCGCGCGCACCATTGTCGAGGCTCACAATGGGCTGGTATGGGCGGAAAATCGCGATCACGGCGGCGCGTCCTTCCGGATTAGCCTTCCTCTTGTTCAATAGTTCGTGACCCGCGCCGCGAACCACACGAAGCAGACCCGACTTCCGCCTCTGGCCCATCGCTTCCGTTAGAAAACGTCCGCTTTTGTGCCGGTTGTGGGTATTAAGCGGACATTCAACCAACAGGGTCGGCATTGAAGGTTAAGCGGGCCAATTCGGTTTATCATTACGATTTGAGGGAAAGTAGTTTTGCAATTAACGCGGCGGTCAGTAGCGTGGCGTGACCGTCGGGCGCGATGGCGTAAATGAGCGCGCGGCGCGTATGCGCGGCGGGATCGTTCTCGATGTCGCAGGCGGCTTGCATTGCCGCGAGAACGGTAGGCCGCCGCGCGACGTAGTATTGACCGCGCCCGAGAAACAGCGATGCGGTGAAGTGATCGGCGCGGCGGATCGCCTCGATCTCGCGCGTCTCGATCGCGCTGAAAGTCATCGGCCGCGCATTGCCAGTGCGGATGGGTACGACGAATTTCATAATCAGTGCTCGCTC
The DNA here is from genome assembly GCA_043099345.1 of Bradyrhizobium sp. TZ2. GTDB lineage: Bacteria > Pseudomonadota > Alphaproteobacteria > Rhizobiales > Xanthobacteraceae > Bradyrhizobium. The sequence continues at coordinate 7,424,068 of CP170752.1, forward strand.
GGCAGCAGGATGACATTGCCCTCGACCCAAATCGTGATTTGATCGAGAGGGAAATCGGTGAAGTCGATCTCCTCGGAATAGATGACGGTGCCGCTATCGTTGCCGTCGTCACAAACGAGACGCGCAGTGCGGTCATCCATGACGTGCAAGCGCCAGACCTGAAATTCCTCGGCCCCAATCTTCGGTTCGAGTTGCAGGCAAGCGATCTTGTCGAGCAGCCAATACGCGCCGCCCTTCTCGGCGAGATACTGCACGCCGTCGGTGTAGAGCATGCGCCGGTTGAGACCGTGGCGATACCATTCGGCGGTGCCGGTGAAGTGGGCCAGATCGGCCGGGATTAGCTTCGTCATTTCCACATACGTCTTTCTTTTGTTTGTCCCCGGTGGCGCCGGCGCGAGGGCCAAAGCCCCGGGGGATTGGCCCAGAACTAGGCCACTGGTCGGTGGTTGGAAGGAAAATCGACCGCCGGAAAAGGACTAAAAATGGCGGAAGATCAAAGGGTTACAGGCGGGCCGATAGAGGGCGCACAGGGGCGGGAAAGCCCTGGCGGGCCTTCGGATCAGGGCGGCGGGAATAACGCACCAGCGGGCGCGGACGGCGGGCGCGGGCAATTGCTGACAAGCAATCTGGCCGGGCGTTTGCTCATGGTCTCGGCCGAGCGCGTTCGCCAATTGGCGAAAGAGGGCTGGATAGAAAAGGCGGGGAAGGACCAGTTCTATCTGGTCGATGTCGTACAGGGCTACATCCGGTTTCGGAATGACAGCGAGCGGCGCGCGACCAAGAGCGCAACGGCCAGCCGAGTCTCCGACGCCCGCGCGCGCGAAGTCGAATTGAGAATTGCCGAGCGCGAGCGCCGCTTGGTCGAACTCTCCGAAATGATCGCGCTCGCCGACCAGCTCGTCGGCATGTTTCGCGCGGAGCTGTCGGGCTTGCCTGCGCGCGTCACGCGCGACCTGCAAATCCGCCGCACAATAGAAACGGCTATCCATGACATCCTCGACCGCATCGCCGATGTTGCCGTCTCGCGCGCGGGAGTGGTGGCAGAGGGTAGCGATACTAACCCGGCCCTCGCGCCGCACCCCGCCTGATGTCTGGGGTTCGCAGAACCGCACCTATCCGCAAGGCGCATCGGTCCCGGGTCCGCGCGACCCGTACCTGACGCCGTACATCGTGCCGTTCGAGCGCGCGGTCGCCGATGGCCTGTACAAGCGCGTCATCATGGTGACCGCGTCGCAGTCCGGCAAGACCGAGGCGATGCTGGACATCGCCGGTCAGCGGCTCGACCAGAAGCCCGCGCCGATCCTGTACGTCGGCCCGAACAAGCAATTCCTGACCGAGCAGTTCGAGCCGCGCATCATGGCGCTGCTCGATGAAGCGCCGACGCTCGCGATCAAGGTCGCGCGCGGCAAGCGGATGACGAAAACCCGCAAGGTGATCGCGGGCGTCCCGTTGCGCTTGGCGCATGCCGGATCGTCGGCGGCGCTGAAATCCGATCCCGCTGCGCTGGCACTGGTCGATGAATACGACGAGATGCTGGCGAACATCAAAGGCCAGGGCGATCCGCTCGGGCTCGTCGAACGGCGCGGCGACACCTATGCCGACTTCGTCTGCGCCGTCACCTCGACCTGTCGGCGCGGGATGGTCAAGATCGTGCAGGTTGAGGAAAGCGGCCTGCGGTTCTGGGATGTTGCACCGACCGACGATCTTGAAAGCCCGATCTGGCGGCTATGGCAGCAGGGCACGCGCTTTCATTGGGCGTGGCCATGCCCGCATTGCGGCGAATTCTTCATTCCGCGCTTCGAATGCACGCGCTGGCCGGAGAACGCGACGCCATTCGAGGCCGAGCGCGCCACCTACATCGAATGCCCGCGCCGCGGCGGCGTCATCGAGGAGCATCACAAGGCGGCGATGAACGAGCGCGGCCGGTACGTTGCGCCGGGCCAGCGCGTCTCGGCCGACGGCGTCGTGACCGGCGAGCCGCCGCAGGCGCTGTCGCTCTCGTTCTGGGTATCGGGCCTTGCCTCGCCGTTCGTGACCATCGGCGAGCGGCTGCGCGCCTATCTCGAAGCCCTCGCCTTGCGCGAGATCGCCGAAATCCAAAAGCGTCTCGCCCTTCTCGAAATGATCCGCCGCGTCATCGCCGCTGCCGTCAAAGCGTACCAGCATCAAGGGAACGACAAATGACACGCACCCCGGCCGACATCGGCATCGAGGCCGCGCGGATGGAAGCCCGCACATGCCTTTTCTCAACCCCTCAAGCGCTCGCCGATTGGCGAGCGCGTTTCGATTATTCGCAGCGCCAAGCGGCCGACGCCATCGGCTGTTCGCGCGGCGCATGGGCGGGATGGGAGGCCGGCAAAAAAGCCGGTCCCGAAATACATCTCGCTCGCGCTCGCCGCGCTTTCGCTAGGGATCAAACCATGACTCTTAGCGACATCGACGCCAGGGCGGTTGAGGCGATCCGCAAGGCGGATCACTTCACCGCCACGCTGTTTCTCGGGCGCGGTCAATACCGCGTCGAGCGGCGGCCCACCGTTCTCGCGGCGATGCAAGCCGGCCGCGAGATTGAGCAAGACCCGGCGGCGCATACCCGCCGCGCGATCGTTTACGCCATAGCGCCAGACGGTCACGCTACTCTGTTGACCGCCGGGCTAATCGCAAAACTGCTTTCCCTTCAAATCGTAAAGATGTCCGCTTAACGCCCACAAGCGACACAATAGTTGACATTTTCTAACGAACGCAGGCCAATAGGCGACGTTGCGCCTATGTTTGGCTTGGAATGTCCGTCAACCGAGGCGGCACCCGACGCCCTTAGTCGTCGACCTTTTCGGACGTGATTACGCCGGTTTTCGGATCGGCGTGAAAGTCCATCTTCTGGCCGTTCTTGATGCCTTCGCCTTCCCATTGATCGTCGTCGGCTTCTAGTTTGGTGACCTCCGTATAACCTGACTGAAGAACCTTTTGCTTTACCTGTTCGGCAGGCATCCAGTCCGGTCCCGGCTGATCGGCCTTGGCGAGGTTCAGCGAAACTGCTGAAAGGGCCGCAGTGAAAACAACTGTCGCCAATATGTTCATTGCTTGGCCTCCTTTTTCTTCGCGGCTTTCCGCTTTGCTTTTAGAATGTCGGCCTGACTGCGATACGCCCGCGCCATGCTCATGTATCGTTGCGAGATCTCGACATCCGTCACGGTCTGGGCAATCCGCTCAGCCTTATCGGCCTGCTTGCGGAGGAATTTGGTCTCTTTCACCATCGTTGGGCCCGACAGAAAGCCCCGCCTGCACATGGCACCCTCAGTCATCCAATTTGCGTGCTGCGCTAAGCACGCGGCCGCTGTAGGGATCCACGTGCACAACGTGCAGCCCCTTCTGCTCGATGTCTACCACGTAAACCACTTGGCCTCCTCTAGACTTAGCCTCGGCGGCGGCAATTATGCCGCCGGGAAACCGCTTCTCAGCAAGTGCAATTGCTTCAGCCATCGTGACCTTGGCTTGTTCAACAGCCTCCACTCGTTTCAAATCCTTCGTTGCAACGTTCTTCTGCGTGACCTCGATGACGCTCCCGTGTTGCATATCGACGCTCACCTTGTGCAAGTTGTGCGCGTCGTCTTTTACTAGTTCGATGGAGTAGATGACTTTACCGTCCTTTGTTGTCACCAAATCTGCATCGACCGGTTTTGCTCCAGCGATCTCCTTCTGAGCGACGGAAATCGCATCGGAAAGCAAGACTTTTGCTTCCAGCAGCGCCGCCGTTTCGCGCTTGCTTTTGGCGAGAGCCGGATCGAGCGAGGCGCCTAACGACAGCATAATAAGGAAAATGCTGGTGGTGCTAAGCAGGTACCGCATTGCTTCCTCCTGGATTGCAGAACGGCTCCGCCTCACCATAGCCCGGCCGCCGTCAGGCTGCTACGTCTCTTTTGGGTCATATCCGTAAGGCTCAGAACGAGCACATGATTTCTGCTTCTCTTCCAAAACCCGACATGTCGGCTCAAACTGGAGCGTGGCGGTCGCCGCTGCCGCGCCGCTGTGCCGATTGGGGATCGGCCATCGCCTGCTTGCCACGCGCAATTCCCCGATGCATGCCGGCGCCACGCCGCTCGATCTCCGAATAAGGAATTTCTTTGCAGTTGAGCCGCGCCCGCGCCTCGGGATTGAGGAAATAAATATACCGCATCTGATAGCCATCGAGCGGCACGCCCTGGCCCGACCATGAACCTCCGGTTTTGGCGAAATGCGCCGCGCGATTTTTGCCGGTGACTTGCGTCATCTTGTGCGTGATCGTGCCATCGGGCAATCGCAAAAGGCTTTTGTTCAACTTGATCCCGGTCAGCACCGCGCCGGCCGCGCGATAGATCGTGCCGTCACCACACTGGCAACCGTCGGCGAACGAGATGATCCATTCAATGTGCGGGTAGTGCTTGCGGATCATCCGCATCGCGATGGCGAGCGCGCGGCTTTCGGAATTCCTCGGCAGCGCTTCCGAGAACGCCAGCCGGTTCAATTCGAGAAAGCCATTCCATTTCGTATCGCGCACCAACCCGAGAATATTACTCTTGTCCAGCGACGGGCCGAACGTCATCGCGCCTTCGAGCCGATCGTTGAAGAAAACGCCCAGCGATAGGAAAGCATTGTTGACCGTCTTGTGGCTGTAATGCAGCCGAATGATCAGCGCGTCGGCGTCTTTCTTCGAGATCGGCGCGACGCGGATTTCTTTAGCCTGTCCCATGGCGCTCCTAGGGCGTGGACTCATAGCCAGATGCGGATAGCTGCCAGCTTGATGAAGGCGAGGCCGCCAATGCCCTGAATTCACTTCCGCTTTCGGGGCATAGGGGACATGGCCGGACTTGCTGCTGGCTCGACCCGGTCGCGAATGACCCATCTCCGACATCACCCCTCCGGTAACCCGGCCATGCGCATGCCCTGAGTGACGCGCCTGCCTCTCGCACGGAAGGTCGAATCGTCGCTAAGTGGAATACTTTTCAAGCGATGGATAGTGAAACTCGGGTCAAGCGCAAGTCCCGCTTTCGCGGCAGCTCGCGCCTCATCCAGCTTTCCGAGAAGCGCGAGCGCAGCGGCGAGATAAAAATTTGCGGAGGGATAATTTGGATTGGCCTCCAAACATCGACGCAACCACACAACTGCTTCGGCATCGGCTCCGAGGTGCAATTTGGCGAGACCAACCCAGCTCATCCACACATGTGCAGCTACATCGCGCGGAGACAAACGCAGCGCTTCGTGGATATGTCCCTCCGTTTCTGCGCTGCGACCGACAAAAATTTTGGCGAGACCGATGAGGGCATGGGCTTCGGCTAAATTCCGGTCCAACGCCAACGCGTGCTCGCATTCAGCGATGCCTTGCGCCGCACGCTTGAGCACAATTGGACGGCACCCAGCAACGTGTGAGCAAGGGCGTTCTGTGGAGCTAACGATAGCGCCTTAATCAAGGCCGCTTCGGCCGCCGCAAGGCGCACGTCAGGGTCATCGGCGAGAAGAAGGCCAGCGCTTGTTATATCGACTGCCCCGATGCCCACCAGCGCCTCGACGTCGTCGGGATCGAGCTCCAAGGCGCGTTCGAAGAAGCTCCGCGCCTGCTTCATATGTGCTGGAGTCTGACCCTTGTTCCAGCGAGCCATCCCTTGGAAATACAAGTCTAGAGCACTGGGGTGCAATGAGCGTTCCGCTCGCCTTGCCTCAGCCGCGATGAGCTGAGCATTCAACGTGTTCGCGAGCCTCGATACGATTTCATCCTGCATGTCGAAGAGATCGGCCATCGGTTTGTCAAACCGTTCGGCCCAGAGATGATTGCCGGTTGCGGCGTCGATCAATTGCACATTCACCCGAAGCCAATCGCCACTCCGCTGCACCGAACCTTCGAGCACGTAGCGAACGTTCAACTTGCGGCCAACCTGCCTAAGATCGACCGCCTTGCCTTTGTAGGTGAATGCAGTGTGTCGGCCGATAACGAATGAGCCTGAGATGCGCGACAAGTCCGTGGTCAGGCTCTCAGTCACACCATCGACGAAGTAGTCTTGCGCCGGATCACCACTGAGGTTGGCGAAAGGCAACACAACGATGGAAAGACGAGGCGGTGACAAAGGGTCCGGCCTTGCGCGCTCAGCCTGGGGCGTCGGACTAGGTGCATCCCGGACCACGGCATAGGCTCGCACCGGCCGGTCGATGTTCTTGAGGTTCTGCTCGCCGAGATCGGCGAACTCAACCCGGACCTTGCCTCGGACTTGATCGTAGGCAGAAGACGAGATGCAGATGCCGCCAGGTTCAGCGATGCTCTCAAGGCGCGCCGCAATGTTAACGCCGTCTCCAAAGATGTCATGCCGCTCGACGATGACGTCACCGATGTTGACGCCCACTCGGAAAGCAATACGCCTGTCTTCGACGTCACCGGCTGTAAGTTCCCTAATGCGGGTCTGGAACTGCACTGCAGCTCGAACCGCTTTGACCGCGCTCGGAAACTCCGTCAAGAACCCGTCGCCGGTGTTCTTCACGATGCGGCCGCCGTGTTCGGCGATTGCTGGTTCAACCGTGTCCGCCAGGAGCGCTGTCAGTTTGGCGTGCGTAGCCTCTTCATCGTGGTGCATGAGCCGCGAATAGCCAGCCACGTCGGCTGCCAATATCGCCGATAACCTTCGCTCGACCCGGACTGGCCGCTCCTGTGCCATGGCATGCAATCCAACCCACGGCACACTGTACGACGGATCAGACGGTAGTGCCAAACGCGTTTTGACGGGATGCCCAGCCCGGAGCTGATGTCCATGGTACTTGCCGACCGACGACTTGCAGTCGCGGATGTCGGCTTTCGGGTGATTGCCCGACGCGGTCAGATGACCGCTTGGAGTTCGCTTTTTTACCCACAACGGACATCAGGACTTTGCAAACAAGCAACTCAAGAGCCAGCCCCTATCAATGCACTCAGTTGGACCTGGTACGATGGCCCACAGGGGTTGACATGCAACGGCGGGAATTTCTTGCTGTCTTGGTGGTGCGGCGGTCGCGTGGCCGCACGCCATGCACGCACAGGAGGGCCTAAAATGAAGAAGACATTTGCTGCCTTCGTCGCAGTCGCAACGATTGCCGGTTCGCTCACCGTGACGCCTGCAAGCGCACAGCGTGGCGTCGCCGCAGGCGTCGCGGCTCCGGGCCGCTATTATGAGCCCGGCCCTTACGGATCAGGTCGCGGGCCATACGACTATTTTGGCAGTTGCGAATGGGTGCAACAGCGTTTCTATGACGGCCATGTTTGGCGGGTCCGCCGGGTGCGAGTCTGCGGCTGATCCGCGATTACGGCGAGATTGAACGGCTCATAGCAACCATCGACGTCGAGCGGGGGCCGTCGAAATGACCGGGGCCGCAATGCGCAAGGCCGAAGAAGACTGCAGCGATGAGCGATCCATCTCGGCGAACTCGATTTGAAAGGACGACAAGGCGATACTGCGGCGCATGAGTCCGTTTGTGGCACATCGCGCCATTTCGCTGCGCTGCGGAATTTGGTCGCTATCGGGGCATAGCGGACATGGCGGGGCTTACCGCTGGCGCGCCCCGGTCGCGAATAACCCGACTCGGACGTCGGCCGACACGATGGGTGCGCGCCAAGCCGGTCTCGGCCCCTATTAAAAACTGGACCGAACCGATACGCTGCTAGCTCCCGAACCTGATGGCGAGACATGAGGCGACGCAATTTTCTCGGCGTTGTGTGTGGTGCGGCTGCGTGGCCGCTCGCCGCGCGCGCGCAGCAGGATGGAGTGCGGCGGGTCGGAATGCTTTGGCCTGGCCAGGAACAGAACCCCCTCAATGTGAAGAACCGGGCGGCGTTTCTGCATCATCTGCGTGAGTTGGGCTACGTCGAAGGAAAGACCATTCAAATTCATGAGCGCTACGCTGGAGGCGAATTGGATCGCCTGCAGGGACTTGCGCGCGAGCTGGTGGCGCTCAAGGTGGACGTGATCGTCGCGATGGCTGTTGCCGCCAGCACGGCGGCGCACGAGACCACGGTCCGCATCCCTATTGTCATGGTCCATGCCGGTAATCCCATTGGCGCTGGATTAATCAAGAGCCTGGCCCGGCCGGGCGGCAACGTCACTGGCACGACCTCCATGTTACCCGACTTGGGCAGCAAGCAGATCGAGCTGCTGCATCAGGTGGTGCCGTCGGCGCGCCGCATCGCATTCCTGTCGAATCCGACGAATGCTGGAAGAGCACCGAGCCTGCAGAGTGCGGCCGATGCGGCCCGATTGCTTGGGCTTGAGCTGGTGCTAGCTGATGTTGTCGCGCGGCAAGACTTTGAACCGGCCTTCGCCCGCATCGAGCAGTCGCAGGCGGAAGCGCTGTTGGTTGTGGGCGAGCCCCTGATCAACAACAACCGAGAGGCCGTGATCGCGTTTGCGGCGCGACGGCGGTTGCCAGCGCTGTACACTCTAGGGGACTGGGTGCGGGACGGCGGCCTGATGTCTTACAGCACCAAAATCAATGTGCACTACCCCCGCGCAGCCGACTATGTCGACAAGATCCTGAAGGGCGCCAGCCCGGCGGAGCTGCCAGTCGAGCAGCCGGTCGGTTTCGAACTGCTAGTGAACTTGAAAACCGCCCGCGCGCTCAATCTGGCATTGCCGCCGAACCTTCTTGCTGTCGCAGACGAGGTGATCGAGTGAAGCGGCCACTTCCGAGTTTGGCACATCGCGTCATTTCGCTGCGCTGCGGTATTTGGTCGGTATCGGGGCATAGCGGACATCGAGTAAGCCGCACCAATCAATCTCGATGTATGAGTACGCGCCCTAGATATTCGGCGCAGATCGCGGCGAGCGCATTGCCTTGCGGCGATCGATTGGGATTGTCCGGGTCGCGCGGCTTGGTCGCCCTGGCGATGGCGCGCTCGACGATCCCGAATTGATCCCCGTATAGAATGAACGTCATGTCGCGAAACGGCGACCGGTCGCCGTCGGGCAATTCGGGCATCTGCTCTAACTCGCCGACCCCGACGGACAGCTTCGATAGCTCGTCCTCGCTGATGCCGGTCAGGCCGATCTCGAAACCGCCTTCCAGCAAGTCGCTCAATTCAAGCCGCAGCATCTCGTCATCCCAATCGCTCGCGTCGGTGAGCCGATTGTCCGCGATGACATAGGCGCGCTTCTGCTGATCGCTCCACCCGCGCGCCACGATGACGGGCACCTCGGCAAAACCTAACAGCTTGCCGGCGGCCAAGCGGCCATGACCGGCGAGAACCATGCCGTCATCGGCCGCAAGTATCGGCATCGTCCAGCCCCACTCGCGTATCGATGCCGCGATTTGCTCAATCTGCTCGGGCGAATGCCGCCGCGAAGTGCGCTCATAGGGCCGCAGCCGCTCTATCGGCCACATCTCAACCACGCGCGATTGCGCCAGATCATCCATGCCGGTGCCGTCCCTGATCGTCGTGGTGACGCCCGGCGGTAACCCAAACAAAGGGGCAAAAAGCCGGGCAGAAATATGCGCAAATTTTGCGCGCGGCGGCCGCGCGCACCCTCGGTTCCCGGATACGGTCCCTAAATTTTTCGCGCGAAAACACGATTGAATGGCCCATTGCAGGCCGCGCGGGGCGATGCCATGGCCTCAATCGATTGGCCCGCCACTTCTTCTCCCCTCGGGGAAGGCCCGCCAACCATAGGCCATTGGCAGAGCCACCCTGATGCGGCTGCGCGTGCCGGGACTTGCGGCATCAGGGCAGGCGCATGACTCGCCAGCGCGGATGACACGGGCGCTCCGGAGGCCGCCCTCCCCGAGGAAAGGAGGGGCTGGTTGCTCACTGATGAAGGAAAGGGTCTCCCCCTCTCCCTCCCCCTTCCTTCTCCCTTCGATGCCATGCACCGATGTTCGGATCATGGGCGAACGACAGCACGTCAGCGAGGAACGGGCGGAAAGCCGCTGCTGTCCCGATCCGTCCGAGATTTTTTGCACAGAGCGATATGCCGGGGTGCGGCGTTTCTGTTCCCTAATGCCGAAACACCCGAAACCGAACACCCCCCTATATTCTATAGGGGGTGTTTCGCTGTTTCGGTGGAGTGTTCACCGAAACAATCGGGAATGTTTCGCTCATGTTTCGCTTGTTTCGGTCGATCCTCATTGCGGCAACCAGACGTACTCAGCCGTTGCTCCGATGACGTGTTTTCCCGCCAGATCGTTGATCGTTCGACTAAACGTTGCACGGGCGGCATCAGGCTTGGTGAATTCGAGAAACCCCGCGTCGAACAGGCACTTTTTCAATCGATCACGTGGGACGGCCTTGATCCCGGTCGGTATGACGGTCGAGCCGGTGACGGCTTCACCATGATCGAGGATCGCCCCTGCGAGGACGTCCATGAAGCGCTGCTGTGAGGCGGGAAGTTTTCTGTTTCGCCTTGTTTCGGTCTCGTCTTTCCGGGCGATAGTTCCCAATGTTTCGCAGAGGGGGCGAAACAGGTGGTTTTGTTTCGGAGGAGTACTTCAACAGGGGTGACGCGAAACCGCCATGTTGCACCTTCCTCACCATCCTTGAGGTGATCTACTTTCGCGGTTGAGATGCCGCTCGAGTTTTCCTTGACGACGGAGATGATCACATCCGCCGCACCGTCGAGCACATTGCTGCCCCGGCTGTGGCTATCATCATTGCGCGGGCTGTGGTGTACCGCCCCGACGAAACAGCCGAACGCGCGCGCGATGGTGTCACAATTCCCGACAAAGACGCCCATTGCCGCGCCGTCGCTATCGCTCTGCCCGGTCATAGCGCGGGCAAGCGTGTCGACGATGATTGCGGCAACGGCGGTGCCCCTCCGGGATCGAAGCATGGATCGCTGCAATAAGGTCCTGGGCGTCTCTACAAGCCATGCCAAGGTTCGGCATGGTGTGCACGGTGTAGAATGGTACTGCGATGTCGGCTTCGTGATGCTCGCGCATCGCCACCATACGCCGCTTGAAGCCACGGACGCCCTCGCTGGTGATGTACACCACCGCGCCGGGTCGGACCGCGCAGCCGCAGTAGTCGCGCCCCATGGCCACGTGCAGGAAAAGGCTGGTGGTCATGAAGGTCTTGCCGGACTTGGGTTTGCCGAAGAACACGCCCAACGACGGACCTAAGGGGATTAGCCCATCCACTAGCCAAAGCGGCTCGTCGTCGAGCACGATGTCGGCTAGCAAGGTCATCTTGAAGCGATCCGGCCAGTTCGTCGCCTTTTGCGCGGTGTCGGGCGCGTGGCCGTTTGCCATTCGCGGTCGCTTAGGTTCGAGCTTCGCCTGCCGCACCCGGCCTTCCAGGTGCTCATGGGGCGGTGGAATTTCGGTGCTCCTGCTGCTCATTAGCGGCACCATGCGTCGTTAAGATCGTCCCCGACGAGCATCTCGACGATCAGCACCTCGCGGTCAGCGTTGTGCCAGCGTGCCGACACTTCCTCGACTGCCTGCGCATTTGCGTCGCCGCGCTCGCCGAGGATCGTCAGCGCCTCGATGCCGTCGAACACTGGGAATTTCCCGATCGCTCCGGCGCTCCCGAGCGCCCAAACCGGGCGATATCCTGCGATCATCGCGGCGATGCCGGTTTCCACGCCTTCGCAGACATGAAGGCCTTCGGCGACGTGCGCGTCGGTATCCAGCTTCACCGTCGCACCGTGCGCCCGGCCCAGCATACGGCGCGTGATCTTCTGCCCGTGCTCGTCGAAAAATGTTCTGATGATGCCGCAGCCGATGTCGGTTTCGATATCGCGCAGGAGCGCAACCATGCCAGGCACTATGCGCCCGTCGAAATAGAGCGAGGGGCAGAACCGCAGAACCTCGCCCGCAATCTCATCCAGCAGCGGTAGCCCGCGTGACGCCAGGTAGCGTTCGATAGCCGTGCCGCGCGGATCGTCGCTCGCGTCCCAGATGCGCAACGCCGTCTCGATCTTCGCGGCTTGATCGTCTCGCCGTGGTGTCGGCGAGGCACGATGAGCGGCGGCGGTGTGCCGGGCGCTGCCGCCTTTCCAGCGGCAATGGTGACAGCGAAATACATAACCGTGAGCGTCAACCCTGACCGACAGACACTTGTCGAGTTTCTTCTTGCGCTGGTTGCTGCAAACCGGACAGCGGGCCACACGCGAGCCGCTGAATGCCGCAACGTCGACGCCGACCGATGCCAACATGCGCGATAGTCATCGCGGTCGCCGATCATGAACCCATGGGCCGCCCGGTCATGCGGCACCTCCCGGCTGCCACATGCGCAACAATTCGCGCTCAGAGGCTTCAGCCTCGCGCAGTGCCACCGTTTCGGTAGCTGAGACATGCTGTTCAATTACGGTGCGAACCATTTCGCGCAGAATGCGCGGCGGCAGAGCGTCGAGTTCGACACTTTGGCCGACAAAGCCGTCGGCATGGCGATTACCCTCGCGTTTGGTCGGTCGGGTCGGCAGTTCATAGCGTTCGATCTGTGCCCTCGGTCAGCGCCGCGCGTTCCATATGCGGCGGCGGGCGCCCAGGCCTTCGCACATCTCAATCAAACGCCGCTCGATGGTCAGCGGGATCAGCACACCAGACGGATCGTGGTCGCCGAATTGATAGACGTATGAATGCTTTCCATGCTCGGCGGCGCGCTGGATCGCCTGCGCAGAGCCGTGCAGAAAAGGTAAGCGACGGCATGCCGCGCGAAACCATCAACGGAACATCGTAGTCGGACGTGACGTCCCACAGGCAACCGACGAGCGCATCTTTCTCGCACCAAATCTCAACGTAGTCGGGCGATTGGGCGAGGGCACTTCGCCGATAGAAGCGCGCCGTGTGTTCGATAGCGTCGGCGACATTGTCGAAGGTTTGCGTGATCCGGACCCGGCGACTTTCGTCAACCACCCAGTGGTAAGGCAAGTCACCAGCGAAGCGCATCTCCGTCATCAGGCGGATGACCGTTTGCTGATACTCCGCCTCCTGTCTTCTCGATGACACCGCGAGCAACCAGTTGGTAGAAAACCTGCCGCACTGCTTCGTCATCGGCGGGTCTTGCCCGATCGACGATGATCGCGTCGCGGATCGCGACGATCTCGACCCTGTTTTACGGTTCGCTCTGCATGTAGGGCATGCCCGATAAGTTGGCTGGATCATTCTTGCCCGATGTCCCCTTGCGGGGCGTCGGCGACCGGACTTAAACTGAGAGGGTCTTGCGAGCTTCGACCTGTCCGGTCGGAAAGTCAAGTTGGCGCCGCTCCGTTGCCCCCAAGCAGGGCGGCGTTCTTTCATTTCAGGCAGCGTCGCCGCCGACGCCATCTGGTATTTTCTCAGATGGACCTTGACACGTCTCGCTCCTATTTGCAAAACATTACGAATGGGAGCATGCCATGACGACACTTACCGAACTGAAGTTACGGCTATAGCCACAGCGGAAGGATCGACGTTGAACGCGTGGCCGCGATCGCGCGGGCTGTTCGCGAACACGGGCTGATCAGGACTTCCGGGCGGGGAACGTCGGCCGCACAAATGGAGGAACGGGACGCTGCGAACTTGTTGATCGCCACTAACACGGCGGACACGGCGCGCACCGCGCCTGCCGCCATCGAGCAATACCGCGTGCTCAAGCGAAGCGAAAGAACAGGACCAGCGGGTTCGAGGCGAACTGGAAGAGATGACTTCAGCGGCCAAGGGAGTGTCTAGCCGACTACGTTAAGAAGACCGTTGCCCTTCTGGGGTCACCTAGCAACCTTCTCGGTAGACGCGCCTTCCCCAACGAAGCTTATGAGTTCGGGATCCGAATTCGAGAAGCCGATCCCTTCGGTCACGGTCCAGATTTCGATTGAAGGGCAGTCCCATGGAATTCATCCTTTTCAAAGATCATCGATCGCTAGCAAGAGCGGATGGTGACCGCAGGGAAAGAACAAGGATCACGCAGCGGACAGTTCAGGCAGTCGCCAATGTTCTTCGCACGTGGAGGGTGGCATGAAGGCGCGTGAAAACGATTGTATCGCTGACGACTTGCTCGAAGGCGCCGAGGAAATCGCGCGCTTTATGTTTGGCTCCCGAACAAGCGGCGCCGCGTCTATCACTTGACTGCACGTTCGGACCGCCGCTGTTTCGGCTGGGTGAAATTATCTGCGGCCGCCGGAGTACGTTGCTCGCGTGGATAGCCGAACAAGAGAAGGTAACGCGACCGAAGGGTAGTGCTCGTGCGTAGTGAGGAGTTTGGGATGGTCGCAGCAGCGAAACGAGTGGAAACCGAACCGGATGACGGTTCACCGGATAGGTCCGACCTCGACGCATGCTGAGCGAAAAAGCAGGTTTTGGAGATCGTCCCGGTCGGCCGCACCACGCTTACCGGATGGAGAAGGCCGGCCGGTTTCCCAAATCGACTTACATCTCACCGAACAGGCGGGTCTGGTTCGAGGACGAGGTTGTCGCTTGGAAGGCGGTTGACGAGTTCGATCCGAACCGTGGCAGGGGTAAAGGGCGGCGCCATGTTGCGTCAGACTGATAAAGCGCATCATGTCCAGTTTCGCGCGTAATCGGGCATCGAGTGGTGTTGGGGCTGAATTCCGGATTTGCCCGAGCCAACATTCGGCTTGCGGGCGATGGCGTCGTTTGCGACCGCGGGTGCACACGAGCTAAGTTCTTTCAGTGCGGTGAGCGCTTCGCCCTCTACGAAAATCCAATACCCGGTTGCACCGCGTTTAACTTATGAGTGTGTGTTCTGCTCGATTTTCACTGTGAGTTAAAACGAGGTTCCCTTGAAGTTTGCATTGCTGCCGACTGCTTTCGTTGCCGCCTTGATGCTCACGGGCTGCAACGACTCTTAACGAGCGCCTGCTCGCCGATCTCACCAAAGGAGAAGGAGATGGCGGAGGGCGTCCGCTATTACGCCGCTAGCTCCGGCATGAACTGCCCGGTGCCGCTGAAGATCTTCCAGACCGGTGAGACGGAGCGAGGCCTGACGCAGCGCATCGAGTGCCAGAGCAACGACGGTGAGAAGACCTGGAACCTGCGCATGATCATGCGACCGAATGGGATCAAGCAGGTCGAGGCTTGGTAGGGCGGTCTAGGGCCTATTGGGGCCCGGCTCATTCGGGCTGGCTCTTTCTTTGTCAACCAGTATCGCCGAAGCCTTTGGTTTCTCTACGTTTTATCGGTTCGCCTGCGAACGAAAAAATGCTGGATTACAGGACCACACGACTTCGCCGTCCGCTTGAGCCACGCTCGTCAGTCGTAGCTCTCGCGTCCACCGCATCCCACCGCACGTTCGTGACGATCGCGATCGCCCCTCATCTGGGTGAGACACGCGAAGAAAGAGCATTGATTTGCCCGACGGGTTAAGCGGAATATTTTTGCGCGAAGGGCTGGACGGGGCTTTCGGACTGATTTGCCCGTACGGGCAATTTCTCCCGTCGTTCCGGCCAAGCGAGCAACGCGAGCGCGAGCCGGGACCCATACGCCGCGGCCGTAATTGTCGAACAAGCCGGTCGACGGTTTTCCTAGACGACACGACCCTGTGGTTATGGGTCCCTGCTTTCGCATGCTTCGCAGGGACGACGATGCGCCGTCATTTCGAAGCTCAGATGCCGCGGCCCCAATAGCCGCACCGCTTCAGCGACTCTTCCCACTCGCCGGGATAGAGGTTGTCCTGCTACTCGTCGTTCAGTTCGCGACGTCGCGAAAACGAAGGCAGCATCGACTCATAGCAACCTCTGAGAAATAAAATTTACGGTTGAATTTCCGTCTGTCTGATAGCGGACAGTAAGTGGCGCCACTTACTCAATCGAGCAGCCTCGAATTCCCGGCTGCTTACTTGCTTCTTGAACAGAACGATCGGCCGGGCTTATGCTCGACGGCGATAGCATTTCAAGTAGCCATTATTCGTGAGCTATTCCATGACAAAACTGAATGAACGCACCATCGCCAATATGGACGTCGTGCTCGAGAATGTTTGTCGTGGTTTGCCGAACAGCGGTGGGGATCACGCAACGCGGAAATACGTTGCGCAGAAACTCGTTCAGGCTGCGAAGAAGGGCAACACGACGCTTGGGGGCCTGGAAGCCGTTGGCCGTCGCGCACTGGAGGAAGTTACGCAGAGGTCGGCATCGCCGCGCGCGGAGCGAGGACGGACATTAGCCGGCTCGAACAGCCAGCTTCGTTCCGGGCACCGCGCACAGCTTCGTACGGTGGGCAAAGGCGCATTTGCGCCGTGCCCACCGTCTAACACGCCGCACTCGATGGTGGGCACGCTCCGCTTTGCCCACCCTACGACTTGCAGTGTGTGTTTGTCGTCGCGGAATGGCGGATTACGCTTGCGCTAATCCGCCCTGCGATGTGAGGCGATCAGCTCGCTACCTGCGCCGGCATGTCGCGCTGATGCTTCATGACGATCTTGTTGAGCGCACCGAGATAGGCTTTTGCCGAAGCCACCAGTGCATCCGGATCGGCCCCCTTCGACGTCATCGAGCGGCCCTCATGGGCGAGCCGTACCGACACTTCGGCTTGCGCATCGGTGCCTTCGGTGACGGCGTGGACCTGGTAAAGCTCCAGCTTGGCCTCGTGCGGCACCAGCGCCTTGATGCAGTTGAACACGGCGTCGACCGGGCCGTTGCCTTCGGCTTCCTCGATCTTCATCTGGCCTTCGATGTCGAGCTTCATGGTCGCGCGCTGCGGACCATGGGTGCCGGCAATGACCGTCAGCGAAACCAGTTTGATCCGGTCATGCGAGGCCGCAATCTCCTGATCGACTAGCGCCTCGATGTCCTCGTCGTAGATATCCTTCTTGCGATCGGCCAGCGCCTTCATCCGCACGAAGGCGTCTTCGAGCTGGTTGGCGCCGAGCTTGTAGCCCATCTCCTCCAGCTTGTGCACGAAGGCATGACGACCCGAATGCTTGCCCAGCACCAGCGACGACTTTTTCAGGCCGACCATTTCGGGGCGCATGATCTCGTAGGTCGATGCGTCCTTCAGCACGCCGTCCTGGTGGATGCCGCTCTCATGCGCGAACGCGTTGCGGCCGACGATCGCCTTGTTGTACTGCACCGGGAACGAGGTCGCCGCCGATACCAGCTTCGAGGCTCGCGTCAGCATGGTGGTGTCGATCTTGTTCCACCACGGAAACTTGTCGTTCCGCACATTGATCGCCATCACGACTTCCTCGAGCGCGGCATTGCCCGCCCGCTCGCCGATGCCGTTGACGGTGCATTCGATCTGCCGCGCGCCGCCGGCCAGGCCCGCCAGCGAATTCGCGACCGCCATGCCGAGGTCATTATGGCAGTGAACCGAAAAGACCGCCTTGTCGGAATTCGGCACCCGCTCGATCAGCGTGCGCATGAAGTTGGTGTATTCCTCCGGCACGGTGTAGCCGACGGTGTCCGGAATGTTGACCGTGGTGGCGCCGGCCTTGATGACGGCTTCGACGATGCGGCAGAGAAAATCCATCTCGCTGCGGGTGCCGTCCTCGCTGACCATTCGACGTCGTCGATCTGGTTGCGGGCGCGGGCGACGTTGGCGATCGAGGTTTCGATCACCTGCTCCGGCGTCATGTTCAATTTCACCCGCATGTGCAGCGGCGAGGTCGCGATCACGGTGTGGACGCGGCCGCGCTTGGCGAACTTCACCGCTTCGGCGCAGCGGTCGATGTCCTTGGGGTGTGCGCGCGACAGGCCCGCGATGACCGAATTTTTCGAGCGGCGCGCGATCTCGCTGACTGCCTGGAAATCCCCCTCGGAGGTGATCGGGAAGCCGGCCTCGATGACGTCGACGCCCATGTCGTCGAGCATTTCGGCGATCTCGAGCTTCTCCTCGAACGTCATGGTGGCGCCCGGGCACTGCTCGCCGTCACGCAGGGTGGTGTCAAATACGATTACGCGGTCCTTCTCGGACTTGTTGGCAGTGGTCATCTCTGAAATTCTTTGGATAGTAGCGCCGCTTCTCGGGCGCTGAAGGGTCTGGTGATCTCGCGCGAACCCTGAGTGCCCAGGCGCAAAGCGCCCAGACGGCCCTCAGGGGCCGATAAGAAGCAGAAGCCCGCCAAGAAGGAGGGTGGGCGCGGACGCAGCCGGAATCGCGGGGGCAGCCTTGGCCGCTCCACCCCGAACCTCATAC
Source organism: Bradyrhizobium sp. TZ2 (assembly GCA_043099345.1). Taxonomy (GTDB): domain Bacteria; phylum Pseudomonadota; class Alphaproteobacteria; order Rhizobiales; family Xanthobacteraceae; genus Bradyrhizobium. The sequence goes on from CP170752.1 coordinate 7,442,113, forward strand.
CTCTCGCTGCGAATCAGCATTGCCAGACCCTTTGGAAGCCCAAATCCTCGGCCAAAACCATTGACGGTTCGTTGCCGGGGGCGTCCAGAGGCCCTTCTAGACGAGAATTGTGACCGGCCGCAATGTTAAAAGATGGTCAGAGGGGCTGACCTAACGGACGGTGAAAGTCGGATGCGAAGCGGCCGGCACCCGGAAACGCCTTCCGGCGTTATCAGCCTACCCTTTCAGGCGAGCATCAAATGGGCGTTGAGACCGAAATCAAGTTCCAGTTGCCGAAGCCCAATCTCGGGACACCATCCAGATTGGCGATGCCCGGCTGCAGGATTGGCAAGCGTTCGGAGAGCGACCTCCTATCGACCTATTTCGATACACCGAAGCTGAAGCTGAAGCGGCGTGGGCTTCTGCTCCGGGTGAGGCAAACGGGTGACAAGCACATTCAAACGATCAAGCAAACGTCCGGCGTTCAGTTCGGCCGCGGCGAGTGGGAGACAGAGATAGCAGGGCGCACCCCGACCTCGGCGCGGCGGACGGCACCCCACTTCGGCGGTTTTCCTCGAAGAAGCTGCGGCGCAAGCTGAGGCCGATCTTCAAGACGTCGGTACGTCGCATCACCCTGCCGGTCCGCACCAACCGAAGCGAATTGGAACTCGCCATTGATCACGGCAGGATCATCGCGGCAGGTCGCGCCGGCCGCATCGACGAGGTTGAACTCGAATTGAAAGGCGGATCAACAAGGGACCCGCTTCGCGTCGCGAAGGCCCTGGAGCGAAAGTTGGCGGCCGAGCTTTGTTTGAGAGGGAAGGCAGACCGCGGCTATGAACTCGTCAATGGCAAGAGCGATTAAGTTGCCTTTGCCGAGCCAATCGAGCTTGAGAAGCGGATGAGCGTAATCGAGGGTTTCCGCGCCATCGCCCGCTCCACCCTTCGCCATTTTTCCGGAAACGCCGACGCTGTCCGTAACCTTCATCCGGAAGGCGTGCATCAGATGCGAGTAGGCTTGCGCCGCTTGCGTGCAGCCATCTCGCTATTTTCGAAGGCATTGCCCGGCGCGAAAACCGAAGGGATCAAGACAGAACTCAGGTGGCTGACAAACGAACTGGCCCCGCGCGCGAGCTCCACGTCTTCCTGGAGGGAAAGATTGGTCCTGTCGCTCGCGAAATAACGCCGCAGTGGGGTGGCAAAGCCATCGTGAAGCATTTTGCCGATAAACGCGCTGAGGCGCTCGAGCAGGCCAGGAAAGCTGTCGATCTTGCCGCGATGCCGCGCGCTGCTTATCGATGTGCTCGAGTGGATAGAGGCGCAGCACGGCCGGGCAGACGTCGCAAACAGCGAACTTGGCGAATTCGCCGCGGAGCTGCTGATCGGCGCATCAGGAAGGCACACAAGGACGCAGGGAAGTTTCAAGAGATGACGGCAGACGAACGGCACAAATTCCGGATCAGGATGAAGAAGATCAGATACGCGACCGAGTTCTTCGAAAGCCTTTTTCCGCAGCAAACGCGAGCGAAAGGCGCTCGCGCGTCTATCGAAACATTCGAAGAAGATTCAGGATGCGCTGGGCTCGCTCAATGACTTCATTGCGGACCGAAAGATGGCGGCAGAGGCCGCGCTCCAGGCGCCACCGCAAGACAGGCGCGCCCGCGCCTTTGCTTCAGGCATTATCGTTGGCCGCGAGGATGAGCAGGCAAGGCCTTCATGAAAGCGGCCGCAAAGGAGCTGCGTGCGTTTCGCCAACTTTCCGACCTGGCTGATGCTGTCGCGATGCTGGAGCCGGGAAGCCGCAGCGTACTGGATTTCCCGCCTTCGCGGGTATGACGAGCGAGGATGGGATTGGGAGGCATCAGAACTTTTCACTCGCCCTTCTCTTCCGCCAGCAGCGCCTCGCGCACTTTTGCGAACTCGCTGCGGTCGGCCTTGTCGACCTTGGGGAAATGCAGGTCCAGGTTGTCGAGCGCGGCGACGATGGCCGAGCCGATCACCACCCGCGCGAACCACTTGTGGTCGGCCGGCACGATGTGCCATGGCGCATGCTTCGTCGAGGTATGGCGGATCAGGTCCTGATAGGCAGCCTGGTATTTCGCCCACAGCTTGCGCTCGCCGATATCGGCGAGCGAGAACTTCCAGTTCTTCGCGGGATCCTCCAGCCGCTCCAGGAAGCGCTCGCGCTGCTCTTTCCTGGAGACGTTGAGGAAGAATTTTAGGATCACGGTGCCGTTGCGCGCGAGGTAGCGCTCGATGGCGGAGATATCCTCGAAACGCTCCTTCCAGATGTCTTTTGTCACCAGCCGCGGCGGTAGCTTCTGCTTGGCCAGAATCTCGGGGTGCACGCGGACCACCAGACATTCCTCGTAATGGGAGCGATTGAAAATGCCAATCCGGCCACGTTCCGGCAGCGCGATCATGGATCGCCACATGAAGTCGTGGTCGAGCCCCTGCTCGACGGCTGCTTGAAGGACCGGACCTCGCAGCCCTGAGGATTGACGCCTTCGAACACGCTCTTGATCGCCGAGTCCTTGCCGGCGGCGTCCATGCCCTGGAAGATCAGGAGCATCGACCAGCGGTCCTGCGCGTAGAGCTTTTCCTGGAAGTCGTTCAGCCGCTCGCGATTGGCCTCGATGATCTTCGTCGCCGTTTCCTTATCGAGACCGCCCCTCTCGTTGGTCTTGTGCGACTTCAGGCGAAACTCGCCCCCGCCGTCAAAGCGGAACGGGGCGACATAGGTTTCAGCTCATCCGCAAGCGGCTGCGAGGATTTCTTTGCTCATTTGGTCCCGGAGGGCTTGGGTTGCGTCTTCAGTCGGTCGAGGACGCTACCAAGAATGCCCTTGGGAAGGAATATGATGAAAATCACCAGCAACACGCCGTAGACGAGATTGTCCCAGCCCACCGCCTTGGTGCCGAACCCGATGCGCAGCACTTCGGCGAGCAGGATGGTGATGATAGCGCCGACCGTCGGCCCGAGCGAGACATAGAGGCCGCCGACGATGACGGCAAACACCATCTGCAGCGACACCGCAATGCCGCTGACCGTGTCGGGCGAGATGAACATCTGGTACTGGCAGTACAGCGCGCCGGCGAGCGCCGTCATCAGCGCCGAGATCAGCGTGATCTTGAGCTTTTCGGCCGTGACGTTGACGCCGGCTGCAGCCGCGGCGTCCTCGTCCTCAGAGATGGCCTCCATGGCGTAGCGGCTCATGCTGCGGTCGACCCAACGCCAGATCAAAAGGCCCACGACCCAGACGAACAGCGCGATCAGATACCAGGTCGTCTTGTCGTCGAACTGCAGCGCGAGCAAGCCGCTGCCGCTGCGGGCGCGATCAGGCGTATAGCCGAGCGAGCCGCCGGTGTAGTCGCGCGTTGCAGTGATGACCTGGAGCACGATGCCGGAGAGCGCCAGCGTCACCAGCACGAAATAATGCCCGGTGATGCGGAAGCGGAAGCAGGGATAGGCAACCACGAGCGCCAGTAGCCCCGCCGCCGCCATGCTGAGAGGAATGCCGATCCAGGGCGACACGCCGAGATGATTCCACAGCAGCGCCGTGACATAGGCGCCGACGCCCATGAAGCCGCCATGGCCGAGCGACACCAGGCCGAAGCGGCCCATGATCGACCACGAGGTGTAGGCGAACGACCAGATCAGGATCAGCACCAGGATGTGCAGGTGGTACGGTTCGCGATAGACGAAGGGCAGCGCGATCAGCGCTGCAAGGCCGACTGCCCAGGCGGCGTTACGGAAATTCACGAGCGCCTCGCCAGCAGGCCCGCGGGCCGGATGAACATCATGACGATGAAGAAGGCGAACGCCAGCACGTAGCCCCATTCGAGGTCGGAGAACAGCCCGCCCAGCGAAATGATCTCGGCGAACACGAACGCCGCGATGAAGCCGCCGACGAAATTGCCGAGTCCGCCGAGCACGCAGATCAGGAAGGTGATCGGCCCGAACGACAGTCCGACAAAGGGATGCACGTCATATTGCAGCACCAGCAGGCAGGCGGCGAGGCCGGCAAGCGCGCCGCCGAGCGCCGAGGTGATGAGGTAGATGCGCTTGGTATCGACGCCCATCAGCGACATGATCTGGCGGTCCTGCGAGATGGCGCGGATCGCCGTACCCGTATAGGTGCGCGTCATGAACAGATAGACCGTCACCATGCCGATCAGCGCAGCGGCAAACGAAAGCAGCCGCGAATAGCTGAAATGCATATCGCCGAGCGCCAGAACCGGCAGGCGGATGCCGAGATTGCGGAAGTCGATGCCGAAGGCGACGGTGGCAAAGCTCTGCAGGATGAACAGCACGCCGCCGGTGGCGAGCAGCTGGTTGATCGGCGGCGCGGTGAGCAGCGGCGCGATGACGATGTAGTGCAGCGCGGCGCCAAGGGCCGCGACCAGCAGGATAGCGAACGGCGCCGCGACCCAGTACGGCAATCCAAACACCTGGACCATGTAATACATGCCGTACATGCCGATCATGACCAGCTCCGCATAGCAGATCCAGGTCACGTCGATGACGCCGAAGATCAGATTGAGCCCGAGCGCCAAGAGCGCCAGCACGCCGCCGAGCAGGATGCCGTTGACCACGGCTTCCAGCAGATAGATGTCGAAGATGTCAAGAAATGCCTGCATCGCCTACCCCAGACCGTGATGACTTTGGGCTGAATCAGCCGTCATCCTGAGGTGCGCGCTCTTGCGCGCCTCGAAGGATGAGTACGGTCCGTGGCCCATCCTTCGAGGCTCGCTGCGCTCGCACCTCAGGATAACGGCTGACTGCGCGCCGATCCGATCTAATGTCATCATGCTCTAAACCCCGAGATACGCCTGCTTGATGGTATCGGTCGACAACATCTCTTTCGACGTGCCGGACGCGCGAATGGTGCCGGCCTCGAGCAAATAGGCGCGATCGACCACCTTCAGCACCTGCTGCACGTTCTGCTCGACAATCAACACCGTGAGCCCGCCTGAGCGAATTCGCTTCACCAGCTCGAACACCTGCTGCACCACAACCGGCGCCAGGCCAGCCGAGGGCTCGTCGAGCAGCAGGAGTTTTGGATTCGACATCAGCGCGCGGCCGATCGCGCACATCTGCTGCTCGCCGCCCGACAAGGTGCCGGCCATCTGGCTGCGCCGCTCCTTCATGCGCGGGAAGAGATCGAACACGAACTCCAGACGCTCGGCATACTTGGCGCGCGCGCCGGGCATGTAAGCGCCCATTTTCAGATTGTCGTCGACGGTAAGCCGCGGAAACAGCCGGCGGTTTTCCGGCACATGGGCAATGCCGAGATCGACGATGCGATGCGCCGGCGTCGCCAGCACGTCGTTGCCCTCCATCGAGATCGCGCCTTTGGTCGGCCGGATCAGCCCCGAGATCACGCGCATCAGCGTGGTCTTGCCGGCACCGTTGGGGCCGATCACGCCGACCGCCTCGCCCGCCTTGACGTCGAGGTTGGTGCCGAACAGCGCCTGAAAGCTGCCGTAACCCGCGTCGACCGATCTGAGCTCGAGCATGGCTAGACCCCGCCTTGCGGCGCGCTTCGGCGGCCGCAAGCTGGCTCGAATCCGCATCGGTGCCGAGATAGACCTCGATCACCCGGGGATCGCCGGCCACCGCGCTCGGCAAGCCTTCCGAAATCTTCTCGCCGTGATCGAGCACCATCACGCGGTCGACCACCCGCATCAAGACGCCCATGATGTGTTCGACCCAGATGATGGTGATGCCGAGTTCATCGCGAATCTTGCGCAGCATGTCGGCGGCCTGATCCATCTCGTGCTCGTCAAGCCCGCCGAGGCTTTCATCGGCGAGCAGGAGTTTTGGCCCGGTGGCGAGTGCCTTTGCCAGTTCGAGCTTTTTCAGGCCGGCGGCGCCCAGGCCGTCGACGCTGGCGTGCCGGTCGGTTGAAAGCCCGACCATGCTGAGCGCCCGTTCGGCAGCCTCATCCGCCCTGGCCCGGCTATGGCTGCCCTGGCCATAATAGCCGGCCAGCGCCACGTTCTCGAACATGCTGAGCCGGTGAAACGGCCGCGGTATCTGGAAGGTGCGGCCGATGCCGCTGTTGATGATGCGGTACGGGGGCGCGCCTGCGATCTCCGTACCATCGAACACGATCGAGCCTGCCGTCGGGATGAGCGTGCCCGACAGCATGTTGAAGATCGTGCTCTTGCCGGAGCCGTTGGGGCCGATCAAGCCGAGAATCTCGCCCTGCTCGACCCTGAACGACACGTTATTAACAGCGGTGAAGCCGCCAAAGCGCTTCACCAACCCATCTACCGTCAGCACTCCAGAACCTCCGCTAACCCGTTTGCCCTGGCCTACTGGTTACTGAACGTGGTTCCCTTCGGCAGGGGCAGCACAGCCTCGCGCTGCGCCTGGCTCTTCGGCCAAACCACATACGACTTGTCGTCAACATACTGGATGACCACCGGGAACGAGCGTTCGTTCTGGCCGGCCATCTGGTTGCCTTCGCCGTAGAACTTGACGCCGAAGCCCAGCATGGTGCCACCTTCGGGAAGGTCGACTTCGAGAGCTGCCTTGCGGAGCGCCTCGGGGTCGACTCCGCCATATTTCTTGATCGCGCGCGGCAGCACCTCGGTCAGGAAGACGTAGGTGTTCGACGCGGCCATGCCGGCATGCGCGGATCGGATCGCGACGCCGGGCTTTGCCTTGTCGAATTCCTCGCCGACCATCTTGATGACGGGCGGCAACTTCGGATCCATGGATTTCTGGTTGGCGAGCCAGATCGAGATCGGATCGGCGTTGAAGACGTAGTTGACGTCGGCGCCGAGGCCTTCCTTCAGCTTCTCGTAGACGCCGTAGCCTGCGCCGTGGCCGACGAGGGCTCCGAATTTCAGGCCCTGCTCACGCGCCTGACGCCCGAACAGCGTGATGTCGGGGTTATAGCCGGTGTGGAAGATCACATCCGGCCGCGCGCGCTTCAGCTTGGTGACGAGGGCCGAAAGATCGGGCGCGGTGGCGGAATAGCCTTCCTTCATCACGATGTTGAGCCCGGCCTTCTTGGCGCCGGCCTCGTTGCCCTTCGCCACGTCGACGCCATAGGCGCCGTCCTCGTGGATGATGGCGACGCGCAGGTCCTTCGGCTCCTTGCCGAGCTTGGCCTTGGAGTTCTGGGCGATGAAGTCCATCGTCATCATGCCGAACTGGTCGCCCGAGGCCTGCGGACGGAACACGTATTTGAAGTTCTTGTCGGACAGCACTGCGGACGAAATGCAGGTAGTGATCCACATGAAGTTCTTCAGCTGCTCGACGCGCGCGGCCACCGGCACGCATTGCGCCGACGAGAAGAAGCCGAGCAGCATGTTGACCTTTTCCTGCTCGATCAGCCGGACGGCCTCGTTGATCGCTACATCGGGCTTGCTCTGGGCGTCGGCGTAGACGGCCTCGATCTTGTAACCCTCGACGCCGGTCTTGGCGTACTGCTCGAGCATGATCTTGGCGCCGATATACTGCAGCTCCGAACCGCCGCCCGCGAGCGGGCCGGTCAGGTCATAAATCACGCCGATCTTGATTTTTTCTCCTGAGCATCGGCGGAAACCGCCATCCCCAGCACCGCGATTGCGGCAGACAGCCCAACGAGAAGGCGTGCAGCTTTGCGCCCCGGCATAGAATCCTCCTGGATTATTTTTTGTGCACTGCGTGTTCTTGTTCTTGTTGGCGCCTATCACATTGATAGCGCGAACGGATGTCAAGCGTATTGCTTGCCGTCACGGTTGGAGGGTGAATTGCGCCTCGATGAACGCCGTGACAAAACGCGGCATTGCCGAATTGAGGTCGCGTGTGCCGCGCACCAGATGAATGGCCGACAATTCCGGCTGGCGCTGCAAGGCCAGATTGCCCTCGATCCTGCCGCGCAGGACCTCGCCCGGCATATCGACGCGCAATATGCGGATCATCGCGACCGCAGGCCCGGTGTGGACGCAGTGCCAATGCGCGTCGCTCTCGTAGTCGCCGGGTGCAAGGCCGGTCTCCTCCTCGAGCTCGCGCGCGACGCTGCCCGGTATATCGACCGCGCCGTCCCTGATGTCGTCGAGGTCAGGCGTGCCAGAGGGAAAATAGATGCGCCCGGCATTGGAGGTGTGCTGGCCCATTTCACCGAGCACGAACGCGCCGTCGGCGCAGCGCAGCGCGCCCATGCCGAAACCGTTGAACACGGTGGGATCGGAAAAGCCCCAGTCGCGCCACGCCAGAAAACTGGCGAAATCGGTCTCGAAATAGCTGGCGCTGAAACGGTCGCCGGCAAACACCGGGTTGCGCCCCAGGAGGACGCGGCCATTCCACAACGCAGGCTTTTCACGCTGCTTGGCCGCGAAATGCGCTGAAATTTCCTTGCGGCGATCTTGCGCGAACGGCCACGCCCACGCTTCCACGGCGAGATCGAGCGCGCTGACGCGATGAATGACAGGAGCCCTCATGTCATTCATCGCCTGGCGCCGCCCGATATCACCTTGAGTTTACCCCGAGATTACTTGGTGTTCGCGCCCGAGGTCTTCTTGACCTGTTCGACATATTTGTTGGTCCAGGTCTTGCTGACATCGATATTGGCCTTGGCGATTTCGGGTGAGCCCTCGCTGAACACGGCGAGCACCGCGTCGGCGCCCTTAGGATCCATCTTGCCGGTTTCCGAATACATCGGGATCGTGTTCTTCAGCGCGGCCAGATAGAGCTCCTTGTTCTTGCCGACCATTTCTTCCGGCATCTTCGCCATGATCTCTTCCGGCGAATGCGAGTGGATCCAGGCGAGCGTGTTGACGATCGCCGTGGTCAGGGCCTGCACCTCCTTTCGTGCGACTTGATCCAGGCTGTGGTCGTGTAGAGCGCGCCGCCCGGATATTCACCGCCGAACACCGCGAGCGTGTCCTTCTGCGTGCGGGTGTCGGCGAGTATCCTCAAATCCGGATAGCTGCTCTGCAAAACGGTAACGGATGGATCGAGCATGACCGCCGCCTCGATCTGTCCCTGCTGCATCGCGGCGACCGCGGTCGCGCCGAGGCCAACGCCGATCACCGCGGCGCTGGTCGGATCGAGGCCGTTCTTCTTCAGGAGGTATTTCAGGAAGAAATCGGTCGAGGAGCCGGGCGCACTGACACCGACTTTCTTGCCGGCCAGATCCTTGATCGACTTGATGTCGTTGGTGTGCTTGGGCGACACCACCAGCACCAGGCCGGGGTAACGATCGTAGATCACGAAGGACTGCAGTTCCTGCTTCTTGGCGGCCAGATTGACGCAATGGTCGAAATAGCCCGACACCACGTCGGCGCTGCCGCCGAGCACGGCTTTCAGCGCGTCCGAACCGCCCTTAAGGTCGACCAGTTCGACCGATAGTCCCGCCTTTTCGTATTCGCCGAGCTGCCGGGCGAGCACGGTCGGCAGATAGCATAGGCAGGCGCCGCCCCCGATCGCGATCGTGACCTTGCTTTGCGCTGCGGCAAGACCCGACGTCAGCACCAGCGCCATCAGCGCCCCGGCCAGCCGGCCGAATAGTTTGTTCATGGGTTCCTCCATTCCGTGGCGGCAGGATAAAGCAGCGAGAATGCTTTGAGAAGGCGTCGCTATTCCGGGACGACCCGCAGGCGAGATTCCGCTTTCATCATTGCGTTAGCGACGGACCAATCTAGGAGCGTACTCATAAGTCGAGATTGATGTGGCTTGCTCGACCATGCTCGGATAGCGAACAAACTTCGCATCGCAGCGAAATGGGCGGCGGACCTGCACTATTGCTAAGTGGAAGCATCCCTATACAGTCACGACACGGTGGTTAACGAAGCAGCTCGTCTCGCAACAGGGTTACGCAGCGATATTGGAGGATGCTCGATGAACAAAGTGCTCGCCGTTCTGCTGGCAGCCTTATTCCTCAGTTTGGCTGAGCTGCTTTCTCCTGTCATTTCCATCGCAGTTGCGCAAAGCGTTACCATCGATCGCGATGGTGTTCGAATCGATCGCAGAGGCCGCATTGATCGACAGGATGCAATACGAATCGCGCGACGCAATGGCGTCGATCGCGTCCGAAATGTCGACAGGCGCGGCAGAGACTGGGTCGTCACTGGCGAAACGCGCCGGGGCGCGATTTCTTAAGGGTAACGATTGATGCGAGAACCGGCCGAGTAATTGGACGCCGTTACATACGTCGCTGAAAACTCGAAGAACGCCGGTTTACATTACGACGCAATAGTTATTGTTACGAAGGTACCTTGGCGAATTCCGCTGTTCTTGGGGGGCAAATGGTCTCCATATGTTTCTGCCGTTTGGTTGCGGTACAGATCTGTGCGCTGGTATTCTCGACAAGTGCGGCGCAAGCCCAGCAGAGCAACGACGCAACAACGCTCTTCAACAACGTCAGAATATTCGACGGCAAGGGCGCGTCGTTATCAGAGCCAACGAACGTGTTGGTCCGCGGCAACCTGATCGAAACAATTTCCCGAGCCCAGATCGCGGTTGACCGCCGAGCCGACACCCGCATCATCGAAGGCGGCGGGCGCACGCTGATGCCCGGCCTGATCGACAATCACTGGCACGCGATGCTGGTGCGACCGAGTCCATTGGAATCCATGGGCGACGTCGGTTACAACAATATCGCGGCTGGCGACGAGGCGACGGACACGCTTATGCGCGGCTTCACCACCGTTCGCGACGTGGGCGGGCCGGTGTTCGGTCTCAAGCGCGCCATTGATGAGGGCATCGTCAAAGGCCCGCGTATCTATCCGTCCGGCGCCGTCATTACTGTCACGAGCGGGCACGGGGATTTCCGCCAGCTCACCGACCTGCCGCGGACGATCGGCGGCATGCTCACCCGCATGGAGCAGACCGGCGGCGCCATGGTTGCGGACAGTCCCGACGAGGTGCGCGTGCGCGCGCGCGAACAGCTCATGCAGGGCGCCTCCCAGGTCAAGTTGACGGCGGGCGGCGGAGTGTCGTCACCCTTCAGTCCGATCGACGTGACCACCTTCACCGAGCCCGAACTGCGCGCCGCGGTTGAAGCGGCCGAGAATTGGGGCACATACGTCGCCGCGCATGCCTTTACGACGGCTGCGATCCGGGGGGCTATTGCGGCTGGCGTGAAGTGTATCGAACACGGCTTCCTGATGGACGAAGCAACAGCCAAACTGATGGCCGAGAAGGGCGTTTGGCTGAGCATGCAGCCCTTCCCGAGGACTTGAGGCTGGGCTTTCCTGTGGGCTCCGTCCAGCGCGCCAAGGCGGATGAGGTCTGGCCCGGCATAGCCAGATCCTACGAATTGGCGAAGAAGCACAAGATCAAGACGGCGTGGGGCACCGATGTGCTGTTCTCCCGCGCGCTGGCGCAGCAACAAGGGGCAATTCTGGCCTCGCTTGCCCGTTGGTACACCCCAGCCGAAGCGCTGGTCATCGCGACATCGACAAACGCCGAACTGCTGGCGCTGTCCGGCAAGCGCAATCCCTACCCCGGCAAGCTTGGTGTCGTGGAACAGGGAGCGCTTGCCGATCTCTTGCTCGTAGATGGCAATCCGTTGAGCAACATCAACCTGATTGCCGATCCCGCCAATAACTTCAAAATCATCATGAAGGACGGCACAATCTACAAAAACACTCTGGCCAAGTGAGGATCAGCTGAGCTGCTTTTCGGAATTGCCTGCTCGGCTCTCGGCTGGTCGATCGCCACAATCGGCTTTCTTTGCCGGGCTGTTCTCATCGCTTGGGCTGCCCTGGCGATCTACTATTCGAATCTGCCAACCGCCGGGCTGCGTCTGGGGTTCGCTGCGGCTTTTACTGCGTTCGCCGTCTGGGCTCTATGGTTTTCGCGTCAACGCCGTATGTCCCTTGTCTTCCTCGGTGCATTTTTCGGTGTGGTCGGCTGGTGGATATCCATAAGTCCGTCGCACGATCGCGAGTGGCGACCGGAGGTTGCCGTGATGCCGCGGGCGTTTATCGACAGTGACCGAGTGCGCCTTACAGGTGTCCGCAACTTCGATTACCGTACGCGGAATGACTTCACAGTCCGCTACGAGGAGCGCGAGGTATCGCTCTCGCATTTGATCGGCCTCGATTTCTACGTGTCCTACTTTGCTGAGGGGCCGGTCGGACATACGTTCGTGAGTTTCATCTTCGACAACGCGCCGCCACTTGCTATCTCGATCGAGACACGGCCCGAGGTTGGCGAAGGGTTTGCGCCCATCGCCTCTCTGTTCAAGCAATTCGAATTGATCTACATGGTGGGCGAAGAGCGTGACGTCGTGGGCGTACGCACCAACCAACGTCGGGAGCCGGTGTATCTCTATCGCCTCAATACTTCGGCCGATGATGCACGCCGGCTGCTTATGGTTTATCTGACGCGGATCAACGAACTCGCGGATCGGCCGGAGTTTTACCATCTGCTGACTAACAGCTGCACGATCAATATCGTGAGGTATGCGAACGCCGCCGGCCGGAGGGGCCGGTTCGACATTCGCCATCTCCTCAACGGGTTGATCGACAGCTATCTCTATCACTCAGGCCGGATCGACACGACGCTACCGTTTGACAAACTACGGCGACGATCCCTGATCAACGAGGCCGCGCAAGCTGCTGATGGCGCATCCGATTTCTCGCAGCGGATTCGCGCATCCTTGCCTACAATAGTCCTGCCCTGAATGGATGCCGACGTCAGAGTCTTGTGGCGAGCCGTCACCGGCATCTGCCCTCCATTCTTTCGTTCCGCGGAGAAATGGATTGCTTCGCAGAGCCCGTCATCGGGCGCGCATTCGCGCGACCGTTGGCTCGCAATGACGGCGGCTACCCCCGTCCCTCCGCGGCCACCGGCCGCCAGACCAGCAGCCGCCGCTCGACCAGCGTCACCACCATGTCGATCAGAATAACGAAGGCGGACAGCACGAACATGCCGGCGAAGACAGCGGCGACGTCGAACACGCCTTCGGCCTGCTGGATCAGGTAGCCGAGACCGGCCGCCGATCCCAGATATTCGCCGACCACGGCGCCGACCACGGCAAAGCCGACCGCAGTGTGCAGCGACGAAAACATCCACGAAAGCGCCGACGGCCAGTACACATGCCGCGTCAACTGCCGCTCGCTCATGCCGAGCATGCGGCCGTTGTCCAGTACGGTCGGCGAGACCTCCTTGACGCCCTGATAGACGTTGAAGAACACGATGAAGAACACCAGCGTCACGCCGAGCGCGACCTTGGACCAGATGCCGAGTCCGAGCCACAGCGTGAAGATCGGCGCCAGCACCACGCGCGGCAGCGCGTTGACCATCTTGACGTAGGGATCGAACACCGCCGCGACGCGCGGCTGGCGCGCGAACCAGAAGCCGACCAGCACGCCGCCGACCGAGCCGATCACGAAAGCCAGCACCGACTCCCACAGCGTAATCATCAGATGCTTCCAGATCACGCCGCTGGAGAACCACTTTACGATCTGGCTGCCGACATCGACCGGGTTGGAGAAGAAGAACGGCGGCAGCAGGATGCGGCCAAACACCGGCACTGACGTGAGGAGCTGCCACAGCGCCAGCGCCACGACGGCGACCAGCAATTGCAGCAGAAGGAGCGTCGAACGCGACATCAGCCTGCCTCCGCAGCTTGCGAGGATTGCGCATAGCCCTTCATCACTTCGTCCTTCAGCACGCTCCAGATCTCCCGGTGCAGTTCATGGAAATCCTTCTCCATGCGGACCTCCGAAATGTCGCGCGGGCGCGGCAGCGGCACCCGCCAGTCGCCAATGATGCGCGCGGATGGCCCGGCTGACATGATCACGACGCGATCGGCGAGCGCGATCGCCTCTTCGAGATCGTGGGTCACGAACAGCACCGCCTTGCGGTCGGCATTCCATAATTCCAGCAAGAGATTGCCCATGATCTGCCGGGTCTGGGCATCCAGCGGGCCGAACGGCTCGTCCATCAAAAGTATCTCGGGGTCGCGGATCAGGACCTGCGCCAGCCCCACCCGCTTGCGCTGTCCGCCGGACAGCATGTGCGGATAGCGGTTGGCGAACGCGCCAAGCCCCACGGAAGTGAGCCAGCCCTGCGCGCGCTGCAGCGCCTGCTCGCGCGGCGCGCCCTTGATGTCGAGGCCAATGGCGACATTGTCGATCGCGGTCTTCCAGGGAAACAGCGCATCGGCCTGAAACAGATAGCCGGCATCCCGGTTCAGGCCGGTCAGCGGCTGACCGAAAATCTTCACCGACCCCGCGACAGGCTTCAGAAGCCCGGCGGCAACGTTGAGCAGCGTCGATTTCCCGCACCCCGTCGGACCCACGATGGCGACGAACTCGCCATGTGCGACGGAAAGACTGGCCTGTTCCACCGCCGTATAGACGCGATCCCCGGCCACGCGAAAGGCCACCGTCGCATTGTCCAGCGCGACCGCGATTGGCTGTTCGGTATCCGCCATGTTTCTCCCCAAAGACTTGGAGAGATGCCTTAGCGGTTAAGAAGGATAAGTTCAACGCGGCGTCATGACGTGGTAGTTGATCTACACCCTCTTGGGGTGAGGTTAGGAAATCGAGATCGCATGCCAGCTCCCCTGATCGCCTACGCGCATGTCGGCAAGATGTTCGACGACGGCCGCGTGGTGGCCGTCGACGACGTTTCGCTCGACGTTGCCGAAGGCGAATTCCTGGCTATCGTCGGCGGCTCCGGTTCGGGCAAGACCACGCTGTTGCGGCTCACCAACCGGCTGATCGAGGCCGACGGCGGCACTGTCACGGTCGAAGGCGAGGATGTACGAAATGTCGATCCGATTCCGCTGCGCCGGCGGATCGGCTATGTCTTCCAGAGTGGCGGGCTGTTTCCGCATCTCAGCGTCGCCGGCAATGTCGGCATCACGCCCAAGCTGCTGGGGACACCGCCCGCCGAGATATCCGCCCGGGCAGACGAACTGCTCGACCTGGTGCGGCTCGACCGCGCGCAATATCGCGACCGCCTGCCGCATGAACTCTCCGGCGGAGAGCGCCAGCGTGTCGGCGTGGCGCGCGCACTCGCCGCAAAGCCGCGCATTGTGCTGATGGATGAGCCGTTCGGCGCGCTTGATCCCCTCACCCGCGATGCGCTCGGCGACGACTACCGCGATTTGCACAGGAAGCTCGGCCTGACCACGGTCATGATCACCCACGACATGACCGAAGCTATCCTGCTCGCCGACCGGATCGCGGTGATGCGCGGCGGGCGGCTGTTGGCGCAGGGCACGCCGGCTGAGCTATCGAAGTCGGACGACGCTTACGTCGGCGAACTCCTGCGCACGCCGCGGCGGCAGGCCGAACGGCTCGGCGCCCTGCTGCCGCGGGATGGCGCGGCATGAGCCTGCTCACGGATCCGCGCTGGGGGAGAAGCGTTGGGCCACCTGCCCGACTATCTCGGCAATCACGTCCGCGTCAGCATAGCGGCGCTGGCGCTGGGCCTTCTGGTGAGCCTGCCGCTTGCGATCGTCGCACGTCATCGGCCGGTGATGCGCGGCGCGCTGCTCGGGCTCGCCAGCATCGTGCAGACCGTACCGGGGCTCGCGCTATTGGCACTGTTCTATCCGCTGCTGCTGGCGCTCGCGGCGCTCTCGCTGTCATGGTTCGGGGTCGGCTTCTCCGCGTTCGGATTCCTGCCCGCGGTGCTGGCGCTTGCGCTATATTCGATGCTGCCGGTGCTGCGCAATACCATCACCGGCTTGCAGGGCGTGGATGCTGCGATCCTGGAAGCGGCGCAGGGCGTCGGCATGACGCCGCGGCAATCGCTGTTCACGGTAGAACTGCCGCTGGCGCTGCCGGTCATGATGGCGGGCATCCGCACCTCGGCGGTCTGGGTGATCGGCACCGCGACGCTGTCGACGCCGATCGGCCAGACCAGCCTTGGCAATTACATCTTCGCAGGGCTGCAGACCCAGAACTGGGTGTTCGTGCTGTTCGGCTGCCTGGCCGCCGCGGTGCTGGCGCTGGCGGTCGATCAATTGCTGGCGCTGATCGAAAGCGGCTTGCGCAACCGCAGCCGCCTGCGCGCGACCCTCGGCGGCGTCGGCATTGCGGCGCTGGTCGCGGCCACGCTGGTGCCGGCGATGACGCGCTCGCAAACGAGCTACGTCGTCGGCGCAAAAACCTTCACCGAGCAATATGTGCTCTCGGCATTGATCGCGCAGCGGTAAAGGCGGCCGGGCTCTCCGCAACCACCCGCGAAGGCCTCGGCTCCAACGTGATCTTCGAGGCGCTGGCGGCTGATGATATCGACGTCTATGTCGACTATTCCGGCACACTGTGGGCCAACCAGTTCCAGCGCAGCGACATCCGGCCGCGCCAGGAGCTGCTGGCTGAGTTGAAAGCCATGCTGGCGAAACAGAATATTACGCTATTGGGCGAACTCGGCTTCGAGAACGCCTATGCGCTGGTGATGCCGCGCAAGCGGGCCGAACAGCTCGGCATCCGCACCATTGCCGACCTCGCCTCCCGCGCGTCGAACATGTCGATCGCGGGCGATTATGAATTCTTCTCGCGGCCCGAATGGGCCGGACTGCGAAAGGCCTACGGGCTGTCGTTCCGCGCACAGCGGCAAATGCAGCCGGATTTCATGTATGCGGCGGCAGCGTCAGGCGAAATCGACGTGATCGCGGGCTACACCAGCGACGGGCTGATCGCGAAATACGATCTGGTGACGCTTGGCGATCCCAGGCGCGCGATCCGCCCTATGACGCAATCGTATTGCTGGCGCCGAAGCGCGTCGGCGACGAGGCGCTGCGCAAGGCGCTGCAGCCGCTGCTCGGCAGGATCGATATCGCCGCGATGCGCGAGGCCAACCTGCGCGCGGCCGGCAACGACGCCTCGAGTTCGCCCGATGCGGTGGCGCAGTGGCTGTGGGAGAAGGTGGCGAAGAGGTAGGAGGCTTGCACCGTCATTGCGAGGAGCGAAGCGACGAAGCAATGCCTCCGTTTGCCGCGAGATGGATTGCTTCGCTTCGCTCGCAATGACGGGGATGGAGCCGCGTCAAAGACGTGGATGGCCGGGTCAAGCTCGGCCATGACGGGGGGGAGAGAGAGAGAGAGAGAGAGAGAGAGAGAGAGAGAGAGAGAGAGGGAGGTCAAAGCCCCTTGATCATCCCGGCGTCGATCAGCAGGCGGTTGAACCTGCGGGCTTCCGCGCCCTTCTTGCAGGCATAGAACGTTCCCTTGCAACGGAGCATGATGCTCTTCTGCTCCTTGAACGAAGGGTCCAGGGGGATGCCGGCGGCTTCCTGCAGCACCAGCGGGATATAGGCTGCATCGAGCGTTTCAAGCGCGGACGACAGATTGCGCGGCTGGTAGTTGATGCCGTCGATCGCATAGTAGGTGGAGTAGTATCGTGGATCTGTGGCCATCAGCCGTTTCGCCAGCGTCGCCCGGTCGATGCCGGGCTCGAGCAGCTTTTGAGAAATGGCCGGCTGATGATCGCCGAAGCGCAACACCAGAAACGACTGGTCCGGATAGTCGCGCTTCAGCCGCGCGGTGAATTCGCCGTAGTCCTTAGCCGTCATGGCTTGGCGGCGGATGTACTCATCGACTTCCGCCGTATTCCCCGGCGGCGTCCAGCCCGGCGGCGTCAGGTCGGGCCGATAGACGTCGGTCCAGGAAAATGGTTGGCCGTCAGGTAGACGAACATGAAGACCGGCGACTGCTGCGGCTGCTCGCGCGCAAACACCTTCAATGCCTGGTCGAAGTAAAACTTGTCGGGCTGCATGTCCTCGTGCACGCCCATATCCGCCATGTCGATGAACTGCTCGACGCCGGCGGCTTTCTGGAAGGCGCGCGCGCTGAGGAAGTCGCCATAGGTCGGATAGAGCGAGATGGTCTTGTAGCCGCAATTCTGCAGCGCTTGCGGCATTCCGCGCGTCACGCGGCCGGCGGCGATCCTCGTGACGTAGAACTTCAGATCGCCGAACGATCGCGCGGACAGCCCCGTTATGACATTGAATTCGGTGTACCACGTCGGGCCCCCGGTCGATTCCGCGATCATGGTCCGCCGCTTGCCGTCGATGGACTTGAAGTAGTCGGAATATCCTCCGGGACCTTGATATCAGGTGCGGAGCTGACATCGAAACTCGATTCATCGAGCAGCATGATGATGTGCGGCCGCTTGGCCGTGGCGTCGCAGGCCTCGCCGGGCGGCAGCGCAGGCAGCCCGGCGGCGCGCGCGTCCCGCGCAGGTTGAGCGGGCCGTTCGCCGGCGGATCGGCCTCGATCCATCCTGTCGAAGCCAGCCGCGATACCGCCACCACGCCGGAGCGCGCGAGATTGGAAACGTGATTGATGCCCTGGAAAGGCTCCCACGGCTGTTCGGGCGACGCGACCGCCATCGCCGATATCAGCGCGGCCGTTGCAGCCGCTCCCGTCAGTGCAAGGCGGCGGCGCACGCGGAACGGGTCGAAACGCCAGATCAGCCACAGCAGCGGAATCGCAACGAGCCCCGCCACGATCAGCTGCATCTGCAATCGCGGAAACACCGAGAGCAGAAACGAAAACGTATGGCGGTCGACGATCAGGAAGTCGAGGAAGGTCAGCGATAGCTGCAGGATCTCGAACTTGAAGCGCGACAGCGCTATCACCAGCACCATGAAAGCCAGCGCCAGCGCTGCGCATATCCCGGGCCGCGGCAGCACGGACAGCAAAAGGCAGTTCACGAAAATCCACGCCAGCAGCGACAGCGTGATCGCAAACGGCCCGTACTCGATCGTCAGCAAGATCGCCAGCGCTGCCAGATGGATCGCAACGATCACGCCAACGCCTAGAGCAGAGAGCCGGGTGCCGCGCGACCCTGCGCGGATGCTTTCATTCATTCCAGGTTCCGTAACGGCTGACATGTCGGCGTCCTAAAGGCCCTTTATGAAACCGGCCTCGATCAACAATCGGTTGAACCTGCGCGCTTCCGCGCCGTCCTTGCAAGCGTAAAACAGACCCTTGCAGCGGAGCATGATGCTCTTCTGCTCCTCGAAGGATGGATCGAGCGGAATGCCGGCGGCTTCCTGAATCACCAGCGGCAGGTAGGGCGCGTCGATCGTGTCCATCATCGCGGGGCTCTTCACCGGCTCGAAGTTAATGGCGTCGATCGCGTAGTAGGTGGTGAAGTAGCTGGGATCGTAAGTGTCGAACTTGCGGGCGACCCTGGCTTCATCGAGGCCGGGATCCAGCAGGTTCGATGAGAACTCAGGCTGATGGTCTCCGTAGCGAACGATCAGGAACGGCTGCGCCGGAAACTTCTTCTTCAGGCTGGCGACGAACGCTCCATAATCGTTGGCGCTCAGCGCCTGGCGCCGCAAATATTCGTCGACCACGGGCGCGTTGCCGGGGCTGCGCCAGGACGGCAACAGCTCCAGGGCGGAATTTCGTTTCCCAGGGGAAATGATTGGCGGCGAGATAGACGAAGGTGAACAGCGGTGTGTTGGCCGGCTGCTCCGCGATCAGCCTCGCGGCCTTGTCGTAGAAGAAGCTGTCCGGCTCTACGCCCTTGGCGCCGAGATCGCGTGCGTCGTAGAAGTGCTGGATACCCGTGGTGGTCTGGAAGCCGCGCGCCCCCATGAACGCGCCATAGGCCGGATAGAGCGAGACGGTGTTGTAGCCGCAGCGGCGCAGCGCCAGCGGCAGCCCGCGCTCGACCCGCCCCGACGCGATGCGGGTGACGAAATAGGAAAAGCGGCCGAACGAGCGCGACGACAGGCCGGTCAGCACATTGTATTCGGCAAACCAGCTTGCGCCGCCGCTGCTTTCGGCCATGAACTTGCGCGCCCTGCCGTCGAAGGACTTGAAGTGGCTGCCATAGCCCGCCGGCACCTTGACGCCGTTGGCCTGACGGATGTCGAAGCTCGATTCGTCATGGATCATGATGATGTGCGGACGGCGGCCGGCGACATGGCAGGAATCCACCAGCGGCACCTTCAGCCGCTCGGCGAGCACGGCCTCCGATTCCATGAAGCCGTAAGTGGCGAAATCGGAAACCGCCGTCACGCCCGAGCGGGCGAATTTCGAGAGATAGCCCTCGTCGTAATAGCCGCGCCAGGCTTCGTCCGGCCAGGCGATGGCCTGGCCGGTCAGTGCGGCGAGACATGCCAACAGGCCGGCTGTTGCCGGCAGGCGGCGAATACGGAACGGATCCAGCCACCACAGCGCGTACATCAGCGGCAGGATGACCACCGCCGCGCCGACCACGCTCCAGCGCAGGTTGGGAAAGATCGTGAACAGGAACGCCGCGGTGTCGCGATCGATCACCATCACGTCGACGAAGTTCGCGGTCATCTGCACCACGTCATGCTTTAGCCGCGACAGCAGCACCAGCACCACGACCAGGGTCAGCGACAGCGCGCCCGACAGCGCCGGACGCCGCAACAGCGCGATGAAGAGAAAGTTCAGGATGCCCCATGACAGCACGAAGGCGATGCGCGCGCCGAAATCGGTTTCGGTCTGCAGCATGATCACCAGCGCCGCCATATGCGGTGCGGCGACCGCCGACAGGCGCCAGAAGCCGATTGCGGCAATTCCAGCGGCAAGGGCGGTAGCGGACGGGCCTGGATTTGGCGCGGGCGCCATCGGGGGGTACGCAACATGACCCGGCGCAATGCAAAGCCTTGGCTGGCGACGACCAGGAGACGCACGACCCGGCCGGAACCCGGTTCGCGTCATAAAAACGTAGTGGAATCGTCATGAACACGCAATGAATTTGCCGCTGCGCGAGCGCGGCGCGGGTTGCTTGGCGTCGTCATTCCGGGGCGTGCGAAGCACGAACCCGGAATCTCGGGATTCCCCGATGCGCAATTGCGCATCTGAGGTTCGCTTCGCGCCCCGGAATGACGGGATCAGGGTTTGGCAATCCCCTCGATGAAGAGATCAAGGATCGCTTCGGCCGCCCGCTCGGCCTCGGCGCCCTTCACCCCCCAACGTGGAAAATGACCGTCGATGTTCATCCGGGCAAAGCCGTAAACCAGCGCCCGGCCGGCGAGCTGGACCTGCTTGAGGTCGCCCGAACGAAGCTGGCCCGCCGCAAACGCGTCTGCGAGCGTGCGTTCGGTCAACTCGATCAACTCGGCATTGTCCCGGGAGACGCCAGCCGACCTGTCGTGATCGAAAAAGCGGCGGCTGGAGATGATCTCGAAATGGGTCGGGTTGCGCATCGCCCACCGCAGATAGGCCAGGCCCAGGCAGCGAAAGCGCGCCAGCGGATCGCCCGTCGGCGCTTCGGCCAGCGCCGCTTCGATCTCGGCCCGGAACCGCCGCTGCGCCTCCTCCGCCACCGCCTGCATCAGGGCGTCGCGGCTCGGGAAGTGCCGGAACGGCGCCCCCGGCGAGACCCCGGCGCGGCGGGCGGCCTCGCGGACACTGACCGCATCGGGACCGCCCTCGCCGACCAGTCGCAACGCGGCGTCGATCAGGACCCGCCTAAGATCGCCGTGGTGATACGGCTTTGGCGTGGACGCCCGGGAAACGCGGCGGCGCGGTTTGGCGTCGCGGGATTTGGCGGCAGAGGATTTGGCAGCTGGACGCATAACCCCTCCTAACATCACCCGCTTGTGAATGTAAGCATCGATTACACGGATTGACCTGACCAGCACATCATATGTAACTAATGATTACATTGCTATCAATAGGGGGCGAAACATGCCGACGCGTCAAAACTGGTTCGATGGCTGGCGGCTGTTCGCCCTGCTGTCGCTTACGCTGGTCGCCCTGAGCCTCTGGATAGCCGGCATGCGGCAGTTCGAGGTCGACGGCGTGCGGATGGTGATCCGCTTCACGGCGCGGACCTCGCTGCTGTTCTTCTGTCTCGCGTTCTCAGCCGCAGCGCTGGCGCGGCTCTGGCCGAACGCCTGCACCCGGTGGCTGCGCCGTAACCGCCGCTATCTCGGCGTGACCTTTGCGGCCTCGCACGCCATCCATGCATTTGCGATCGCCTGCTTCGCCATCATGGATCCCGCAGGCTATGCGGCGGCGACCTCGATCGCGTCCTATATCTTCGGCGGCATCGGCTACGCCGTCATCATCGCGATGGCCGCGACCTCGTTCGACCGCACTGCGGCGCTCATCGGCGCGCGTGCCTGGCGCATGCTGCATATCTCGGGCGGCTATTATCTGCTGCTTCAGTTCATGGTCTCGTTCGGCAAGCGGATTCCGGACATGCCGCTTTACGCGTTGTTTCTGGTCCCGCTGCTTGCGGTGTTCGTGCTGCGGATGATCGCCATGGCGCCGCGCCGGCAAACCACCGTGCGGGCGGGCTGACCTACTCGCCCTCCAGCAAGTGGTATTGCCGTCCAAGCTGACGGTGCACCGTGATGACGGCCCGATCGACGTCGCTGATCAGGCTGTCGCCAAGAACGACGTTGGGAATTTCCCAATTCCGTCCCTCGCGGACATTGGGTAACCTGCGCACGGCCAGCACGGAGGCTGTTTCGCATCCGACCTGGCTGCGAAGCGCCGCTTCGGCAAGTTGCGTCAATTCCGCTGCAGTCTTTCCGATCGTCGCCATCACTGATGACCGAGCCCTTCCAGTTCTTTGGCGCGCTTCGGTCATGCTGCGCATGCATTCGCCGGCATCGAGCCGGGCGATGATGCCCTTCTCAGCACCGCGCTCATCCCGGCGGCATCAGGCCAAGGCGCTTGGCGATGATCCTGTCCAGGGTGCGCTTGGGCAACAGCGCCGCCATCCATTGCCGCATCGGATCGGGCGCGATCATGTAGCGCGCCTTGGGGTTCGGCAGCGTGAGCGCCTCGAAGACCTTCTCGGCGATAGTCTCGGCGGGCAGTCCGGTCGAACCGAGCTGCAGCATGAAGGCGCGAACCTTTTCCAGCGCGGGGAAATACGGCGAGTTCCGGTAGACGGAAATGTCGACTTCCTCGGCCTTGCTCCAGATCGGGTCTTCACCGCGCCCGGCGCCACCACGATGACGTCGATCCCGAACAGCATCAGCTCGCGGCGCAGGCTGTCTGACAATCCCTCGATCGCATGCTTCGACGCGGAATAGGCCGATGTCAGCGGATTGCCGTTCTTGCCGGCCACCGAGGAGATCATCACGATCCGCCCCTTTGGCCCCTTCAAGGTCGGATCGGAGCCGAGCAGCGGGCCGAAAGCTTGCGTGGAGATGATCGGTCCGATGAAATTGACGTCCATCTGGCGGCGGAATTCGTCGGCGGCGAGTTCGAGCACCGGGCCGGCAACCGCGATGCCGGCATTGTTGACCAGACCGGCGAGCGTTTCGCCGTTGAGCGCGGCGCGTACCTCGCGCGCCGCCGCCAGCACCGCCGCCTCATCGGTGACGTCGAACATCAGCGGCGTGAAATTGGTGCCGAACTCGCTTTTCAGGCGGTCGGAGTCGGCCTGCTTGCGCACGCTGCCGAATACGCGAAAGCCGCGGTCGAGCAGCAGCTTTGCACTGGCCCAGCCGATGCCGGTGGATGCGCCGGTGATGACGACAGATCTCATGTTGGTACCAAGCTGCTGTGAGGGGGTTTTAATGAAGTTCGTCGTGAACGAGTTCTTAAGCGCCCGCGTTGCGAATTTCCCTTCCCGGGCACAGCGGTCAGGCTTGACGGCCCGTTGTTGGACAGTTTCCCATTCGAGTTTCCTTGGGAACGGTTTGGAGAGGATAGCAGGCGGACCGGGATACCGGAAGCTCGGCTAGCGCCTGATCCCGTTCGACATGAGCCATTTATCGCATCAAACGACGGCGTGCGGCACGGTAGGGCTGGTAAAGAAATTCCGAAGGCGATCCACACAATGCTCGGCAAGCCTTATCGCCGCCACGTCACGCGATGAAGACGGAGCGATGACGTGCCGGTTCAGGGGCATTCCTGCAATTCTACGCGGTTCCGCTTTTAACGTGGACGTAAGAGTGGGGCCGCCATTGTCGCGGTCGAACCCTTGTAACAACCAACAACACAACAGGCTGCCCACCATGGTGCAACGGCCGGCTCATTCGATCATCGCCGAACTCGAAGACGCCGTAAGAGGCGGCTCATCTGCCAGGCGGGTGGAAACCCTCCGACAGGTCACCGATCTCTTTCTCAATGACGGAGAACGCCTCAGCGACGACCAGGTCAAGGTCTTCGACGACGTGCTCTGCCTCCTGATCGCGCGCGTCGAAACGCGAGCGAAGGCCGAACTCTCAAAGCGGCTGGCGCCGCTCGACTACGCGCCGTTCGAGGTCATCCAGCATCTCGCCTGGGACGACGAAATCGAGGTCGCCGGCAGCGTGCTCGCCAATTCCAGCCGGCTCGGAACCGAGGTGCTGGTCGAGATCGCCAGCAGCAAGGGACAGGATCATCTGCTCGCCATTTCCGGGCGGGCCGACCTCCCCGCCGCCGTCACCGACGTCATCGTCGATCGCGGCGAAGGCCGGGTGATCCGCAAGCTGGCCAACAATGCCGGCGCGCGGTTTTCCGATGAAGGTTATTCGTCCATCGTCGCTCGCGCCGACGCAGACGACGAGCTGGTCGAGATCCTCGGCCTTCGCGCCGACTTTCCGGCAAAATTCCTGGGCGACCTGCTGCGCCGCGCCAAAGACGCCGTCCGCGCCCGCCTGCTGGCGATCGCGCCGCCCGCGGTCCAGGAAGAGATCAGGCAGGTATTGAACGAGATCGCCCGCGAAGCACAGCCTGCGGGACGGAATTTCGGCGTCGCCGAGGAACTCGTGAAGTTGATGAAGGAGCTGAGCGAACTGGACGACGCGGCCGTCTACAATTTCGCCGAAGCGAAGAAGTTCGACGAGGTCACAGTCGCGCTGGCGGTTCTCAACGACATGCCGGTCGAAATGACGGCCCGGCTGATGGAAGGGTCGCGCTCCGACCTGATCCTCATTCCCGCCGGTCCGGCCGGCTGAACTGGCCGACGGTCGAGTCGATCCTTCGCAACCGGCCGGGGGTCAACCAATCGACGCGAAAACGCTGGAGGTCGCGGAGCGTGACTACCGTAAGCTGTCGATGGAGACGGCGCAGCGGACCGTGCGCTTCTGGCAACTCCACAACAGGATCGAGAAAGAGCCGGTCCGCGCGGTCAGCCTTCAGTAGCCGGGGTGGCCGCCCCGTCTTTGACGGGGCAATCGCATCGTGCAAGCAGCGTACTTCCGCCACGCTGTTTCAACACAAGAGCTCTCGAAAACGGTGACGGACACTGCTGCGCCATCGTTCGAGCGATGATCGAACTGCAGCGCATCAACATCGAATGGCAGATTAAGAAGCAGCGCTTTGACTTAGTAAGCGCTCGCCTTTTCGTCGCTAATGTATTTGTTGAACTGCGTCGCACCAAGAATGTGCATGATCTGTCAGTTCTTCGTTGCGGCTTGGGAAACGAGCCTCGCGCGGCGCGTTCAAGAATATGGATGAGCCAGCAATTCTACCAAGAAAGAGGCGAGACCGCGTTTTGCGATCTCGCCGGATAATGTCGATCAGGGCTTAATATTTCGTGTTGCAGCGCGAGCAGACCTCATCCTGAAGAGCGGCCTCGTGGCCGCGTCTCGAAGGATGGGTCGCGGGCCTGATGGTTCGAGACGGCGCTGACGCGCCTCCTCACCATGAGGAGATAGAGCGCGCGTAGCCCGGATGGAGCGCAGCGCAATCCGGGGTTCTCGCGACATTCGGCAGCGGCCCCGGGTTTCGCGGAGCCTCGTCATCGGGCGCGCATTCGCGCGACCCGTTGGCTGCACCCGGGCTACGAGCCAGCGTCAGTTCTTGGTCTTGTCGACCAGGGCGCCCTTCTTGATCCACGGCATCATGTCGCGGAGCTTGACGCCGACTTCCTCGATCGGATGGGCGGCGAGCTTGGCGCGGGTCGCCTTGAACGAGGTCTGGTTGACCTTGTTCTCCAGCATCCAGTCGCGGGCGAACTTGCCGCTCTGGATGTCGGCGAGAACGCGCTTCATCTCGGCCTTGGTCTCCGCGGTGACGATGCGCGGGCCGGTGACGTATTCGCCGTATTCGGCGGTGTTGGAGATCGAGTAGTTCATGTTGGCGATGCCGCCTTCATAGATCAGGTCGACGATCAGCTTCACTTCGTGCAGGCACTCGAAATAGGCCATCTCCGGCGCGTAGCCGGCTTCCACCAGCGTCTCGAAGCCGCCCTTGATCAGTTCGACCAGGCCGCCGCAGAGCACCACCTGCTCGCCGAACAGGTCGGTCTCGCACTCTTCCTTGAACGAGGTCTCGATGATGCCGGCGCGGCCACCGCCGATCGCGGACGCGTAGCTCAGGCCGAGGTCATGGGCATTGCCCGAAATGTCCTTGGCGATCGCGATCAGGCAGGGCACGCCGCCGCCGCGCTGGTATTCCGAGCGCACGGTGTGGCCGGGCCCCTTCGGCGCGATCATCAGTACGTCGAGATCGGCGCGCGGGTCGAGCAGGTTGAAATGGACGTTGAGGCCGTGCGCGAACACGAGCGCTGCGCCCTTCTTCATGTTGTCGTGCAGGTGCTCGCGGTAGATGTCGCCCTGCAGTTCGTCGGGCGTGAGCATCATGACGAGGTCGGCCCATTTGGCGGCCTCGGCGACTTCCATCACCTTGAAGCCGGCGGCTTCCGCCTTCTTGGCTGAGGCCGAACCCTTGCGGAGCGCAATGGCCACGTCCTTGACGCCGGAATCCTTCAGGTTCAACGCATGGGCATGGCCCTGGCTGCCGTAGCCGACGATGACGACCTTCTTGCCCTTGATCAGGTTCAGGTCGGCATCACGATCGTAATAAACACGCATGGTCGTTTCCTTAATCGATGGCCAAATCGGCCGGTTAATCAGGCATTTGGGTGGATGGGACCGCCGGTCGCCCGCGAATTTCCGGCGTTGTCTAGAGCATTTTTCTCCTCAGGGGAAACCCGTTTCTGCATGGCGCGCTGCGGCATCATGCGTCCATGAAGACCGGATAGAGCGAGGCCAGCAGCAGCACCGCCATGACGATATTGAAGGCCCGCACCGCCCGCCGGGAGGTCAGGACAGGCCGCAGCGCGGTGCCGAACAGCGCCCAGGCGGTGCAGGACAAGATCCCCAAAAGCAGGCTCAGCGCCACCTGGATCGCGACATTCCAGGGATAGGCGGCGATCGCCGCATAGGCGGTGATGGTGCCGATCACCATCACCCAGCCCTTGGCGTTGACCCACTGGAACATGGCCGCGCCCCAGAAGGTCATCGGCCCGCGGCGCTTGTCCTGCTCTGCCGAGGGCGGCTCGGACATCGCAATATGGGCGGCCAGATAGATCAGGTAGGCGACCCCTGCATATTTCAGGATGGTCTGCAGCATCGGATAGGCGATGAAGATGGTCCCGAGCCCGAGGCCGACCGCGCCGACCATGAAGGCAAAGCCGACCGTGATGCCCATGATATGCGGGACCGTCGGGCGGAAACCGTAGGTCAGCCCCGACGACAGCAGCATGATGTTGTTTGGCCCCGGC
Organism: Bradyrhizobium sp. TZ2; assembly: GCA_043099345.1. Taxonomy (GTDB): domain Bacteria; phylum Pseudomonadota; class Alphaproteobacteria; order Rhizobiales; family Xanthobacteraceae; genus Bradyrhizobium. Next base: position 7,469,445 of record CP170752.1, read on the forward strand.
GTGAAGAACATCACGACGGCGAACATCACAAAGGCGATCAGGAGCGAATGCGACATGGCGGCCTCACGCGATCTTCGGGAGAACTTGCGGCCGCGTCGACAGCAGCATGATGGCAATGCCGCCGACGACGGTGACCATGCCGGCGAGCCGCAGCGGCCCAAAGGTTTCGCCGAACGCCACACTCGACGCAGCCGAGCCGACGAACGGAACCAGCAGCGCGAACGGCACCACCTGCGCCGCTGGATAATCCCGCAGCAGCCTGCCCCACAGCCAGTAGGCAATGCTGGTGGAGACGCCGCCGAGGCCGATCATGCACATCAGGCCCGTCAGCGACATGTGCGTCAGCGCGTGCCAGGTCGGCTGCGGCCCATTGCTGACCAGCGTCAGCGCAAACAGAGGGACGGCGGCGACCAGGCACAGCCACGCGAACAGGTCGAACATCGGCACACCCTGCGCACGCCGCAGCAATAGATTACCGGCCGCGAAGCTGAGCGGAGAGATCATCAGCACCATGAAGGCGCCGACGCTGAAATCGTAACCGACGGTGCCGCAGATCATCAGCAGGCCAACCGAAGCAACACCGATGCCGACGGTTTGCCACGCGCTCGGACGCTCGCGAAACAGCAGCGCGGCAAAGCCGATGGTGAACAGCGCCTGGCTCTGCACAATCACGCTGGAAAGACCGACGGGAACGCCATAGGCGATGGCAAAGGCCTGGGCCAAAAACTGGCCGAGAAACAGCGTGAAGCTGATCGAGACCAGCACGCCCCATGAAACCTTGGGCCGCGGGACCAAAAGGCATGGCAATGCCGCGATGGCGAAGCGCAGTGTCGTCATCAGCTCCGGCGAAAATTCGTTGAGCGCGATCCGGCTCGCGACAAAGGCAAGCCCCCAGATCACCGCCACCAGGACGGCGATGCAGACATCGGCCGGTTTCATTTTTCTTGGCTCTGTTGGTTCTTGGCTCTGTTGGTTTTTCTTAGCTCTGTTGGTCCGGCTTCGGTTTGCGTAAGATATAGGTGCCGTGCAGCGGCGCGTGATAGTCGACCGATTCCAGCGTGAAGCCGACATCGGTCAGCATGCGCTCGATGACCCAGCCAAAGGTCGAGTATTCGTCGCGCATATGGGTGACCACGCTCTCGCGCTCGAAATCATGGTTCTTGATCGAGAAATCGGCCCATTGCTCGACATCGCGCTCGGCGCCGTCGGGCATGCTGACGAAGACGATATCGCGCAGGTAGAAATTGGCGCCGGGCTTCAGCGCCGCATGGATCCGCGCCAGCGCCACCGCCTTCCAGAAATCCGGCAAATGATGCAGCGTGAATTCGCTGACGATCAGATCATAGGAATTCGGCTGGTAGGCGAAGCTCAGCATGCCGGCCGGCTGGGTGCGGATCGCCACCTTGCGGTCGCGGGCCTGGATATTGGCAAGCGCCAGCATCGGCGGCGAAATATCGATCGCGTCGACTTCGGCGCCCATCAGCGCCGCCTCGCAGGCCAGCACGCCGTTGCCGCAGCCGATATCGGCCAGCCTCCAGCCCGGCTGCACGCCGAGCATGGTCAGCGCCGCGCGGGCGCGGAGGTCGCTGTCGTCATGCCGGTCGTAGATCGAGGCGACCGCGGAATCGAGCCCGAGCTGCCGCCTTTGATTGTAATACCAGTCCCGCGCCAGCATGTTTCACATCCCTTCAGGCCCGCGCCCGATCGCGGCAACGCCGGTGCGCGACACCTCGACAAGGCCAAGGGGGCGCATCAGGTCGATGAATTGGCTGATCTTGGCGGAATTGCCTGTGATCTCGAACACAAAGCTCTCGGTCGTGGCGTCGATGACGCGCGCGCGGAACGCGTCCGCCAACCGCAGCGCCTCGACGCGGTGGTCGCCGCCGCCGCGCACTTTCACCATCGCAAGCTCGCGCTCGATGGAACGGCCGGTGAGCGTCATGTCGACGACGCGATACACCGGCACCATGCGATCGAGCTGGTGCTTGATCTGCTCGATCACCATCGGCGTGCCTGTCGTGACGATGGTGATGCGGGAGAGATGTTTCTGGCTCTCGGTCTCGGAGACGGTGAGGCTTTCGATGTTGTAGCCGCGGCCGGAGAACAGCCCGATCACGCGCGCGAGCACGCCCGGCTCGTTCTGCACGAGAACCGACAGTGTGTGCGACTCGCTTGGCTCGTGGCGCTCTTCCAGGAAGTATGCGGATGCGGGCTGGTTCATGTTCGTCCCCTTGTCATTCTCCGTTGTCATACCCGCGAAGGCGGGCATCCAGTAATCGCTGGCGGCTGAGATCGATCGACAGGCCGCAGCGTACTGGATCGTCCGGTCAAGCCGGACGATGACGTGAGTATTTGTGGTGCGCAGGTTGCCATCCTCACACCGCCATTCTTTCGGCGACGGCGGCTTCCGGCGCGATCCATTTCCGAAACAGATCGAAATCGATATTGCCGCCGGACAGGATCAGCCCGACGCGTTTGCCGCGGTTGCGGTTTTTTTCCTGCAGCGCCGCAGCCAGCGGGGCTGCGCCAGCGCCTTCGGCGAGATTGTGAGTGTCGGTCCAGTAAGCGCGGACAGCGGCGGCAACCTCGTCGTCGCTGACCTGCACGATGCGCGAGGCGCCCTTGCGGATGATCGCGAGCGCTTCGGCGACGGGAACACGCGTGGCCATGCCGTCGGCGAGCGTGTTGCTGGTCTCGGTGGTCACGACGGTGCCGGCCGCAAACGACAGCGCATAGGACGGCGCTTCGGTCGACTGCACGCCGACGATCTCGGTCGAGGCACCCAAGAGATCGCGCGCCATGATGCAGCCGCAGATGCCCGAGCCCTGCCCGATCGGCACATAGAGCACGTCGAGGTCGGGCACAGCCCTCAGCAATTCGAGCGCATAGGTCGCCACGCCGAGCACGAGGTCGGGATGAAACGACGGCACCATGTGGAGGCCGGCGAACTGGGCGCGGCGCTCGGCTTCTTCTGCGGCGGCCTGAAAGTCCTCGCCATGTTCGACCAGTTCGGCGCCGAAAGCGCGCATGGCGCGGTTCTTCTCCACCGAATTGCCGCGCGGTACATAAATCACGGCCGGAACGCCGTGACGGCCGGCCGCAAACGCAAGACTCTGCCCGTGATTGCCGCGCGTCGCCGAAATAATCCCCGGCGTATTCGGCCGCTCCCGCTTCAGCCGGTCGAGGTAAACCAGCCCGCCACGCACCTTGAAGGCGCCGATCGGCGTGTGGTTCTCGTGCTTGACCACAACGCTCGTGCCGAGCCGGTCGCCAAGCAGTGGCCACGCATGTGCAGGCGTCGGCGGCACAGCCTGGCCGACGATCTCATGCGCGCGTTCGAGTTCCCGGAGATCAAACATTTTGGCTCCCTGTCAATCTTTCCTCGTTCTTGTCATCCCCGCGAAGGAGGGGACCAAGTATTCCAGAGACGCCCGAGAGCAACGGAGAAGCCGCGGCGTACCGGATCGCCCGGACAAGCCGGGCGATGACAACGGAATTTGTGTCTGGCGTCCTCACACCAGCGCCTTGCCGCCAGCGAAGGCCGCGGCGGTGGCCTCGTCGGTCGCTTCCACCGGCAACAGCATTTCGTTATGCGCCTTGCCGGACGGAATCATCGGGAAGCAGTTTTCCAGCGCCGCGACGCGGCAATCGAACAGCACCGGGCGCTTGACGCTGATCATTTCCTTGAGCGCGCCGTCGAGATCGCCGGGCTTGATCGCCTGCAGACCGACGCAGCCAAACGCGTCCGCGAGCTTGACGAAATCCGGCAGCGCTTCCGAATAGGAATGCGACAGCCGGTTGCCGTGCAGGAGCTGCTGCCACTGCCGCACCATGCCCATGTACTGGTTGTTCAGGATGAAGATCTTGATCGGCAATTCATATTGAACCGCCGTCGACATCTCCTGCATCGTCATCTGCACCGAGGCGTCGCCGGCAATGTCGATCACGAGGCTGTCGGGATGCGCGACCTGCACGCCGAGCGCGGCCGGCAGGCCGTAGCCCATGGTGCCGAGACCACCCGAAGTCATCCAGCGGTGCGGCTCCTCAAAGCCGAAGAACTGCGCCGCCCACATCTGATGCTGGCCGACCTCGGTCGTGATGTAGGTGTCACGGCCGCGCGTCGCCGCGAACAGGCGTTCGATGGCGTATTGCGGCAGGATGATATCGTTGTGCTTCTTGTAGGCGAGCGAATTGCGCGCGCGCCACTTTGCAATTTCCTGCCACCAGGCCTTGATATCCGGCTTCCTGGCTTCGGCCTTGAACACCTGCAGGAGGTCGCCAAGCACGTTGGCGGCATCGCCGATGATCGGTACGTCGACGCGGATGTTCTTGTTGATCGAGGACGGATCGATATCGATGTGGATCTTCTTCGAGCCCGGCGAGAACGCGTCGGTCCGGCCGGTGATGCGGTCATCGAAGCGCGCGCCGACGCACAGCATGACGTCGCAATCATGCATCGTCATGTTGGCCTCGTAGGTGCCGTGCATGCCCAGCATGCCCAGCCAGTTCTTCCCCGTAGCCGGATAGGCGCCGAGGCCCATCAGGGTCGAAGTGATCGGGAAACCGGTAACCTCGACCAGGTCGCGCAGCAGCTTCGATGCTTCGGGGCCGGAATTGATGACGCCGCCGCCTGAATAGATCACCGGCCGCCTGGCGGAAGCCAGCAGCGCCACGGCTTTGCGGATCTGCGCCGCATCGCCCTTCACCCGCGGCGTGTAGGAGACATGGACGTCGGACTTGCGCGGCGGATGATAGGTGCCGACCGCGAACTGCACGTCCTTGGGCACGTCGACCACGACGGGGCCGGGACGACCGGTGGTCGCCACGTAGAACGCCTCGTGCAGCACCTTGGCGAGGTCGTTGACGTCGCGCACCAGCCAGTTGTGCTTGGTGCAGGGACGCGTGATGCCGACGGTGTCGCATTCCTGGAAGGCGTCATTGCCGATCAGATGCGTCGGCACCTGCCCCGTGATGCAGACCAAGGGAATCGAATCCATCAGCGCGTCCGTCAGCGGCGTCACCATGTTGGTGGCGCCGGGACCTGACGTCACCAGCACCACGCCGGGCTTGCCGGTCGAGCGCGCATAGCCTTCGGCCGCATGGCCGGCGCCCTGCTCGTGCCGCACCAGGATGTGCTCGACTTCGCTCTGCTGGAAAATCTCGTCATAGATTGGAAGCACCGCGCCGCCGGGATAGCCGAACAGGTGCTGGACGCCATGATCGATGAGCGCGCGCACGATCATCGCGGCGCCGGTCATCTGCTTCGGATCGTGGCTCTTGTCGGTCATGGCTTGCTCCGGATGCGCTGTTGCCAGCGGCTTTCTTCGGTTTCGAGTTCTTGAGGAATAAAAAAAGGGCCCAAGAGGCCCCATGCACACCGCCTGAATTTGGATGGCCTCAGCCACCCCCGGCGGTGCGCCTGGGTACGACTACGATAAGCAGTTTGGTAATAATATTACGCATTCGAGGGCTCGGACTTCCCAAAGGTTGCGCGGTTATACCGCCCGGTCCCCGGAAGTCAAGGGAAGGAAGCGTTAGCGCGATTTTGGCAGCTTAGCGGGGTTCCGGGCTTTCGGCGAGTGGGAATTTTGCGGTTCCAGCCATGCGCGAAAGCCTTTCATCGTCCGTCGTTGCTTGGATGTTCAGCGGCGAGCGGAGCGAAGCAATCAATCGTGACGTTAGCCGAGGAATGGGTTGCTTCGTCGCTATGCTCCTCGCAATGACGGCAACACACTCTCCATCCAGCCCCGCGCCGATTCCGGCGGCACCCATTCAAACTCCGGCAGCTGATGCCGGAACCAGGTGAACTGCCGCTTGGCGTAATGGCGGGTGTCGGCACAGCCGATTTCGGCAGCCTGATCGCGGGTGATCTCGCCCCGCAAGTGGCGGATCAGCGCCGGCACGCCGTGGGCCTTCATCGCTGGCAGCAACGGATCGAGCTTTCGCGCGGCGAGCGCCTCGACCTCATCCAGCGCGCCCGCGGCCAGCATCGTGTCAAACCGCGCATCGATCCGCGCGTAGAGTTTTTCGCGCTCGGGCGCGAGAAACAACGCAGAGAATTCGCCCGGGGGCAGCAGCGGCGGCAGGCCTTCGCGATGCCAGTCTGGAAGTGTTCGGCCGGTGGCCTCCAACACTTCCAGCGCGCGCGCACTTCGGGTGCGGTCGCGCGGCTCCAGGCGTTCGGCTGACACGCCGTCGCGCCGCGCCAGCTCGGCATGCAGCGCCTCGACGCCATCGCGTTCCAGCCGCATGCGAACGGCATCGCGCACCTCCGCCGGGATCGGCGGCACCGCGGACAGGCCACGCGTCAGCGCCTTGAAGTACAGCCCGGAACCGCCGATGAAGATTGGCAGGCGTTTTTCCGCGCGCACTTCCGCCAGCACCTTGGCGGCATCCGTCACCCATGCCCCGGCCGAAAAATTCATGGCAGCGTCGACATGGCCATAGAGCCGGTGCGGCACACTCGTCTCCTCCTCGGGCGTCGGCCGCGCCGTGATGATGCGGAGATCGCGGTAGACCTGCATGGAATCGGTGTTGATGACGACGCCGCCGGTCTTTTGGGCAAGCTCCAGCGCCAACGCCGACTTGCCGCTGGCGGTCGGCCCTGCGATAAGCACGGCCTTGCTCAAACCTTGCGAACTCGCCTGCATGTCCCTCGTCGCCACCCTCATCTGCAATCCGGCCAATCCCGCGCTCGACAGCACCATTGTCGACGGTGCGCTGGCCGTCCTCCCCTCGCCCGGAACGGCGCAATGGCTGTTCGACGAGGTGGCGGTCGACATTCCCTTCGAGAGCCAGGTCGGGAGCCCGGACGACATCAAGGCGATCGAAACCCGCCTGCAAAAGGCGCGCGGCGACCTGCCGATCGACATTGTCGTGCAGCCTGCGGCGCTCGGCGCAAGAAGCTTTTTCTGGCGGACATGGATTCCACCATCATCGGCCAGGAGTGCATCGACGAGCTGGCCGATTTCGCCGGCCTCAAAGCGCATGTCGCAGCCATCACCGAACGCGCGATGCGCGGCGAAATCGAATTCGAGCCGGCGCTGCGCGAGCGCGTCGCGCTCTTGAAGGATATGCCCGTCGGCGTGGTCGATGAGGTACTCGCAAAACGCATCACGCCGACCCCGGGCAGCCGCGAGCTGGTTTCCACCATGCGCGCGAACGGCGCCTGGACCTGCTTGATCTCGGGCGGTTTCACGCTGTTCACCAACGCGGTCGCCGCCAGGATCGGCTTCCAGGAGAACCGCGGCAACGAGCTCCTGGTGCGTGACGGCAAATTCACCGGCGAAGTCACGGAACCGATCCTTGGCCGCGCCGCCAAACTCGCCACCCTGATCGAACTTCGCGAATCCTTCGATCTCGACGAGATCGACACGCTGGTTACCGGCGACGGCGCCAACGACCTCGGCATGATCGAGGCGGCGGGCCTCGGCGTCGCCTATCACGCCAAGCCCGCGGTCGCCGCCGCGGCCGCCGCGCGGATCGACTACGGCGATCTTACCGCGCTGTTGTATGCACAGGGGTATCGGCGCGAGGAGTTTGTGGAGGGATAGGGACTCTTGCGTCGTCCCTACGAACGCAGGGGCCCATACCGCGTTGTCCTATCGATAAAAGCAAGATGGCTGACGCCTTCCAAAACAATTGGCGCCGCGGCGTATGGGTCCCTGCGTTCGCAGGGACGACATTGTCATTCGGAGCAGCCAGCCCGGTTACGTCGACTCTAACAGCCCTACTGCACGCTCAGCGCCACGAAGCGCAACTCGCCCTCGCCATTGGCGACCAGCAGCAGGACCGACTTCTTGCCGTCCTTCTTGAGCTGGTCGACGCGCTTTTTGATATCGGCGGCGTTGCTCACCGCTTCCTGAGCCACCTCGACGATGACATCGCCGGCTGACAGTCGCTTTTCGGCGGCATCGGAGGCGTTGTCGACGCCGGTGATGATGACGCCCTTCACGGTGTCCTTGATCTTGTACTTGCTGCGCAGGTCCTTGCTCAACGCGGCGAGATCGAGGCCGAGCGCCTTTTGCGTCACCAGCTTCTCGGGAGGATCTTCTTTGGTCTTGGCGGCGGCCTGCTGCACCTTTTCGTTATCCTCGAGGCGGCCGAGCGTCACCTTGCGGGTCTCCTCGTTGCCCTTGCGGATGATCACGACGTCGACCTCCTTGCCGACCGCGGTGTCGGCCACCGCGCGCGAGAGATCCTTCGGGTCCTTGACGTCCTTGCCATCGAACCTGACGACGACGTCGCCGGGCTCGATGCCGGCCGGCTTCGCCGGCCCCCTTGTCGTCGATACCGGCGACCAGTGCGCCGCGGGCGGGCTTGATGTTGAGGCTTTCACCGATCTCCTCGGTGACCTGCTGGATCCGCACGCCGAGCCAGCCGCGGCGCAATTCGCCGAACTGCTGGAGTTGATCGACCACGCGGGCCACCGTCTTCGACGGCACCGCGAAGCCAAGCCGATCGAACCGCCGGTCGGCGAGATGATCAGCGTGTTGACGCCGACCACTTCGCCTTCGAGGTTGAACAACGGACCGCCGGAATTGCCGCGGTTGATGGATGCATCGGTCTGGATGTAGCTGTCGTACGGCCCCTGGCTGATGTCGCGGTTGCGCGCCGACACGATGCCGGCCGTGACCGAGCCGCCGAGGCTGAACGGATTGCCGATCGCGATCACCCATTCGCCGAGTCGCAGCTTGTCGGAGTCGCCGAACTTCACCGCGTTCACCGGCTTCACCGGCTTGAACTTCAACACCGCGATGTCGGTCTTCTTGTCGACGCCGACCAGTTCGGCCTTGATCTTGGTGCCGTCGTTCATGATCACGTTGATCTCGTCGGCATCCGCGATGACGTGATTGTTGGTGACGACGACGCCTGCGGCATCAATGATGAAACCGGAGCCGAGCGAATTGGTCTTGCGCCGCTGCATCTCGCCGCTCTTGTCGCCGTCCTTGGGGGCGCCGCCGCGCCGGTTCTTGAAGAAGTCGTCGAAGAACTCTTCGAATGGCGAGCCCGGCGGCAATTGCGGCATCGCTTCCCTGCTGCCGGAGCCGCCCTTGGCTTCGACGTTCTGCGAGGTCGAGATGTTGACGACGGAGTCGATCACCTTCTCGGCAATGTCGGCGATGCCGTCCGGCCCGCGCGCGCTGACCGGCGCCGTCGCCAACATGCTGGCGGCACTGAGCGAGATCGCGATCCCCATCAGACGCAGGCGGCTGGTCAGGGCGGGTCTGGCACCGGTCATGTCAGCTTCTCTCCAAAAAGTCGGAATTGGGTCCACAGTGCTCCCGAACAGGCCTGAGGCGCAAGCATTTGCGCCGGACATTTCGGCAAAAAGCCGGTCGCCGGCGGCTCACGATTTCGTTTACGCCGCAGCTATTTGCGTGGGTTGGTCGCCGTGCGCAGCGCGTGCTTCGGAATGACGGCGGACGAAATTACCGCCGGACGAACCAGATCAGGAGCAGCCCCACCACCGCCGATCCGATGCCGACGATACGCAGAATGTTGTCAGGCGTCGCCAGCGCGCTCTTCATGGCCCGGCGCATCCAGGCCGGGCTCGCCGCGAAGATCAGGCCTTCCAACACGAACAGGATTCCCAGGCCGATGAGGAAGTCGGCGAACGCTATGGACCTCATCGGACGACACCCCCCATTGTCAGCGCTTTTCTTTTATGGAGGCGAAGCGGTTCCGCTTCGCCTCAATTCGTGTACCCGGCCGGTCGTTACGGCTTCGCTGCCGCTGACGCGGCCGCCGGCGGATGGCCGGCCGGATTGGCAAAGAAGCGGAAGAACTCGGAATCGGGCCGCAACAGGAAGCGGGTGTCGTTGGAGCGAAGCCCGGTCTCGTAGGCCGACATCGAGCGGTAGAAGGCAAAGAAGTCCGGATCCCTGCCATAGGCCTCGGCGAACAACCGGTTGCGTTCGGCGTCGCCGACGCCGCGCGTCTGCTCGGCGGTCGAATTGGCTTCGGCAATGATGACGGTGGCCTCGCGATCGGCCTTGGAGCGGATTTCCTGCGCCCTCTGGCCGCCCTGCGCACGGAACTCGGCGGCCTCGCGCTGCCGCTCGGTCTGCATGCGCTGATAGACCGCCTGGCTGTTCTGCTCCGGCAGATCGGCGCGGCGGATACGCACGTCCACCACCTCGATGCCGTATTGGTCAGCCTCTCTGTCGAGTTGCTCACGGATCCGCGTCATCAGCGTCTCGCGTTCGTCGCGCACTACGGTAATGAAATTGACCTCGCCCAGCACGCGGCGCAGCGCCGCGTTCAACAGCGTCGTGAGCTGAATGTTGGCAGCTTGGATCGAGCCGATGCTTTGATAGAAGCGCAGCGCGTTCTTGATGCGGTAGCGGGCGAAGGCGTCGACCACCAGCCGCTTCTGATCCGAGGCGATCACTTCCTGCGACGGATTTTCCAGATCGAGAATACGCTTGTCGATCGAGATCACGGTGTCGATGAAGGGTGCCTTAAAATTCAGACCGGGTTCGGTGACGACGCGCACGGGCTCGCCGAGCCGTACCACCAGCACCTGTTCGGTCTGCGCGACCGTGAAGACCGAGCTGTAGCCGACGATGACCACGACGAACAGCAGGATCAGGGTAACAACGCCTGTAACCGGGGATCTCATCGGGTGCCTCCCTGCTGCGGCTGGCTCGTGGAGGGCGATGCCGCCGGACGCCGCGGCGTCAATTCGCTAAGCGGCAGATAGGGCACGATGCTCTGTGCGGAGTTGCCGCCGTCATAGACGAGCTTCTCGGAACCGCCGAGGATCCGCTCCATCGTCTCCAGATAAAGTCGTTGCCGCGTCACGTCGGGCGCCTTCTTGTATTCGTCGTAAACCTTCTGGAAGCGCGAGCTCTGGCCCTTGGCCTCGGCGATCGCCTGTTCCCTGTAGCCTTCAGCAACCTGCAGGATCTGCGCAGCGCGGCCACGCGCGTCGGGAACGACGCGGTTGGCGTAGGTCTGCGCTTCGTTCTGCAGGCGCTCGAAGTCGGCGCGCGCGGCCTGCACGTCACGGAAAGCATCGATCACCTGCGCCGGCGGGTCGACCTTCTGCATCTGTACCTGCGTGATCTGGATGCCGGCACCGTAGCTGTCGAGCGTCTTCTGCATCAATTCCTGCACGCCCTGCTCATTCGTGGTGCGGGCGCCGGTGAGGATCGGCTGAATCAAGGAGCGGCCGATCACCTCGCGCATCGCGCTTTCGGCCACCGCCTTCACGGTGCCTTCGGGGTTCTGGATGTTGAAGAGAAAATTGCCGACGCCGTCGGGCTTGATGCGCCACAACACGGTGAAGTCGACGTCGACGATGTTTTCGTCGCCGGTCAGCATCAGGCTTTCTTCCGGCACGTCCCGCATGGTGCGACCGCGTCGCGCCGGATCGTCGATCAGCGACATGCCGATCGAAAGGGTGGAGACGCGCAACGCCTTCGGCAGCAGCACGGTCTCGATCGGATAGGGCAGATGATAGTTCAGGCCGGGCTGCACGGTGCGCACATGCTTGCCGAAACGCAGCACGACGCCGAGCTCTTCGGACTGCACGCGGAAGAATCCGGACAATCCCCAGATCGCCAGCGCGCCGATCAGAACAAGCGCGATGCCCATGCCGCTGAAATGGCCGCCCGGCAACAGCTGCTGCAGCCTGTCCTGGCCGCGCCGCAGAAGGTCCTCGAGATCCGGTGGCCTTGGCCCGACCGACTGCGGACCCGAGCCCCACGGTCCCTTGGGACCTGAGCCCCATGGGCCCCCGCCTTGATTCTTCCACGGCATTAGAACTCTCCTTCGCAGGGCCCTGGGTCCGCCTGTTGTGGCAGGATGCCCGCCCGCATATCCGCCCGGCTTTATAGGGGACCGCTAGGTCCCTTACAACGCAAGCTTCCTCATCGAAGCAGCTATGCCTGACGCCAAAATTGTCAATGCAAACATTGGCTAGCGCGGTTAATGCGGCTTGCGCCGGCGAAATGTCACATAGGAGAAGTCGGCGCTGTCGTCCGGACCGGCCGGATTCCGCACCCGCGCCACCTCTTCCCAAGCCGCGGCATCGATTGCGGCGAAACGCGTATCGCCCTCGGGCCGGGCATGCACTTCGGTGATTTCCAGGCGATCGGCGCTGTCCATCCATTGCGCGTAGATCTCGGCGCCGCCGATGATCGCGATCTCAGTGGCGAAACGTCGCAGCGCGTCTCCGGTGGCGATCGCCATCGCATCCGTGACGGAATGAGTGACCACGACACCCCCTGCGCGAAAGCCCGTATCGCGCGTGACCACGATATTGGTCCGTCCGGGGAGCGGCCGGCCGATCGAGACGAAGGTCTTGCGGCCCATCACCACGGGCTTGCCCGAGGTCAGCGCCTTGAAGTGCGCCATGTCGGATTTCAGCCGCCACGGCATGGCGCCACTGGCCCCGATCACGCCATTCTCGGCGACCGCGACGACGAGAACGATTTCCATTACCGCCCTCCTTGCGCTAACGCCGTCAGCGCCGGACCGCGGACCCGGCAAACCGTCCACTCGTCCATCAGGTCCGCGCCCAGCGATTTGTAGAATTCAATCGACGGCGTGTTCCAGTCCAGCACGGACCATTGCAGACGCGACCAGCCATTGGTCACGCACTCTTTGGCGAGATGCACCAGCAGCGCCTTGCCGATCCCCTTGCCGCGCAGCGCCGGGCGGACGAACAGGTCTTCCAGGTAGATCCCGGAACGGCCGCTGAAGGTCGAAAAATTGACGAACCAGACCGCGAAGCCGACCGGCTCGCCGTCCCACTCGGCGATCTCGCAAAACAGCCGCGGATTGTCGCCGAACAGCGCCGCGTCAATATCGGCTTCGGTCGCCTGCACTTCGTGGAGCAGCTTTTCGTACTCGGCGAGTTCGCGAACAAAGGACAGGACAAGTCCCGCTTCGCCCGGGCGCGCGCGGCGGATCGTGAGGGACATCAATCGCTCGCACCGCGACTCATACGGCCATTCATACAGCTACCTGGGCCTTGATGTGCGGGTGCGGATCGTAGCCTTCGAGCGCAAAGTCCTCGTAACGGAACGCGAAGATGTCCTTGACGTCCGGATTGATCTTCATGACCGGCAACGGGCGCGTCGGCCGCGTCAGTTGCAGCCGTGCCTGTTCGAGATGGTTCGAGTAAAGATGCGTATCGCCAAACGAATGGACGAAATCGCCGGGCTTCAGGCCCGTCACCTGCGCGACCATCATCGTCAGCAAGGAGTAGGAAGCGATGTTGAAGGGCACCCCGAGGAATACGTCGGCCGAGCGCTGATAGAGTTGGCAGGATAGCTTCCCGTTGGCGACGTAGAACTGAAACAGGCAGTGACAGGGCGGCAGCGCCATCTTGTCGACGTCGGCCGGATTCCATGCGCTCACGATCAGCCGCCGCGAATCCGGGTTGCGCTTGATCATGTCGATGACGTTGGAAATCTGATCGATACTGCGCCCGTCCGGCGCCGGCCACGAGCGCCACTGCGATCCATAGACCGGGCCCAGATCGCCATTGGCGTCGGCCCATTCATCCCAGATCGAAACGCCGTGGTCCTTGAGATACTTGATGTTGGTGTCGCCGGCGAGAAACCACAGCAATTCGTGCACGATCGCCTTCAGCGGCAGCCGCTTGGTGGTCAGCATCGGAAAGCCGGAAGACAGGTTGAACCGCATCTGGTGACCAAAGATCGACAGCGTGCCCGTGCCCGTGCGGTCGCGCTTCTCCGCGCCGTCGCTGAGAATTCGTTCGAGCAGATCGTGATACTGGTTCATGGCTTGATGTTCGGGCCTATCGGGAAGGCGAAGTTAGCCGCCGGGATAGCCGATCGACACGCCGATTCGGCTTCCGACACCGATTATACCCTGAAAAATGATCATCCCCGGCACAAACGACAAGGGGCGGAACTGCGTCCCGCCCCTCGCCCATGATCTTGATTGTATGGGTTAATTCACCGCTTTGAGCACCGGCGTCCATTTCGCGATTTCATTTTTCACCAGCGTTCCCAGCGCCGCGGGGCTGCGGTCGGCGGGAGCCGGGATGACGCTGCCGAGATCGAGCAGCCGCTTGCGCACGCCCTCGTCGTCCAGCGCCTTGACGACCGCGGCGTTCAGCTTGGCGACAACGTCTGCGGGCGTTCCCTTCGGCGCGAAGATCGCGTTCCACGCCTGGGCCTGGAAGGCCGGCAAGCCGGCCTCGGTGGTGGTCGGAACGTTGGGCAAGGACGGATTGCGCTCGGCCGTCGCAACCGCATAGGCCTTGATGGTGCCGCCGTTGACCTGCGGCACCGCGTTGACGATCTGGTCGCACATGTAGTCGACCTGCCCGCCCACCAGCGCGTTCATCGCAGGACCGGTGCCGTTGAAGGGAACGCCGATCGGCTTGACCCCCAGGATCGAGTTCAGCAATTCGCACGACACATTCGAGACCGAACCTACGCCGGCATGCGCCGCGTTGACCTTGGCTTCATTCGCTTTCACATAGGTGATGAATTCCTTGAGGTCCTTCGGCGGGAAATCCTTCCGCGCCAGGATCAGGATCGGCGTGCCGGCGAGCAGGCCGACCGGTTCGAAGTCCTTTTCCGGATGATAGGCGAGCTTGGGATAAAGCGGCACGGAGGCCGCATGCGTTCCCATATGCCCGGTGATCAGCGTATAGCCGTCATTGGCGGCCTTCGAGGCGCGCGTGGTGGCGGTGGTGCCGCCGGCGCCGACGACATTCTCGATGATGATGGATTGACCGAGCGTCTGCGCCATGTGGCCGGTGACGATGCGCGCGATGACATCGGTCGGACCGCCCGCCGCAAACGGCACGATCATGGTGATGCTGCGCGTCGGATAGGTTTGAGCCTGCGCCTGCGAAGAAGGCAAGCTCAGCGCGGCAAGCACTGCCAGAAAACCGCTCGCCAGCGAGCGACCGTACCAATTCATTTTGATCTCCCGAGATCCGTTGCAATGCCGAACCCGCCGGACGGCATTTTCCATGGCATAGAAAATTAGCCCGAAGTCGACCAGACTTCGGGCTGCGACGCACCGACGCAGGTCAGTTTTCCGACTCCACAAAGACCTCGTCGCGTTTTTTACGCAGCGCTGGCAGCACCGTAAGGATCAGCAACGCGGCTGCAATCGCCATCAGCACCGCCGACAGCGGACGCGTCAGGAAGACCGACCAATCGCCGCGCGAGATCAGAAGCGCCCGACGCAGGTTTTCTTCCATCAGCGGCCCGAGCACCATGCCGAGCAGCAACGGCGCCGGTTCGAAATCGTGCTTGATCAGCCAGTAGCCGACCAATCCGAACGCAGCGGCGATCATGACGTCGGTTGGCGCGTTGTTCACGGAGTAGATGCCGATACAGCAGAAAACCACGATCGAAGGAAACATCAGGCGATACGGCACGCGCAGGAGCCGCACCCATATCCCGACCATCGGCAGGTTGATGATGAGGAGCATGAGATTGCCGACCCACATCGAGGCAATCATGCCCCACACCAGGTCCGGCTGCTTCTGCATCACCTGCGGACCCGGTACGATGCCATGAATCGTCATCGCTCCGACCATCAGCGCCATGACGGCGTTGGGCGGGATGCCGAGCGTGAGCAACGGGATGAAGGAGGTCTGGGCGGCGGCGTTGTTGGCACTTTCGGGTGCTGCGACGCCCCGGATTTCGCCGTGACCGAACACCGAGGGATCTTTCGCGACTTTCTTCTCGAGCGTGTATGCCGCGAACGATGCGATCGTCGCTCCACCGCCTGGCAGAATGCCGAGAATCGATCCGAGCACGGTGCCGCGCAAGATTGCAGGGGTCGAATCCTTGAGATCCCTGCCCGTCGGCATCAGTCCCGAGACCTTCTCCTGGACCAGCTTGCGATCGGTTTCGCCGCCAGCATCGAGGTTGCGGATGATCTCCGCAAAGCCGAACAATCCCATTGCCAGCGTCGCAAAACCAAGACCGTCAGCCAGTTCGGGAATGTTAAAGGCCATGCGAGACGCGCCAGTCTCAATGTCGGACCCGACCATGGAAAGCAGCAGGCCCATCACAATCATCGCGATCGCCTTCAGCACCGAGCCTTTCGCGAGCACAACCGCGAAGATCAGACCGAGCACCATCAGGGAGAAGTACTCGGCGGGTCCGAACGCCAGCGCCACCCTGGTGAGCGGCGCACCCAGCAGGGCAATAAGCACGGTCGCGACGCAGCCGGCGAAGAACGATCCGATCGCGGCGATCGCGAGCGCCGGACCGGCGCGGCCTTTTTTTTCGCCATCTGGAAACCGTCGAGCGCGGTGACCACGGAGCCGGCCTCGCCTGGAATGTTGACCAGGATCGAAGTGGTCGAGCCGCCATATTGCGCACCGTAATAGATGCCGGCCAGCATGATCAGCGCGCCGACCGGCGGCAGGCCAAAGGTGATCGGCAGCAGCATGGCCACCGTGGCGATGGTGCCGATGCCCGGCAGCACGCCGACCAGCGTGCCGACCAGCGCACCAGTCAGGCACAGCAGAATGTTGACCGGAATCGGAATGGAGGCTCCGCCAAGAAAAGCGGGTGTCCACTGCACGAACTGGAAGACGACGCCGAAGCCGAGTCCCAGATTTGTGAAGATATCTCCCATCACGCCCTCACCGGATCAGGAAAGTCGGCAGGAGCTGCAAAGGCAGGCCGAGCGCGTACGGAAACAACAGGCTGCAAAACGTCGTCAGGCAGACGGCAACGATCAGCGTTTCCATCCACCGGGTCTCCGGTGTCCCGCATGCCGCGATCAAGAAGCTGGCCATAGCGGCAAAGATCATTCCCATGGGCCGGATCGTGAAGGCAAACGTCAAAATCGCGATCGTCACAAAAAAGGGTCCCCGCCAATGGTACTTCGCAAGGTGGGGACCTTCGGTGAAAACGCCGACGACGGTGATGAGGGCGCCCAGTCCCAGCAGCAAGAATGCGAACATCCGCGGCGCGGTACCGGCGCCGAACGAAAACCCGCGCGATCCCTGCAGGTCGCTCGACGCCCAGAGCGCGAACACGGCAATCGCCATCAAGGCAATTCCGCCGACAAACTCCTGCGGGTTGCGAACCCATTTCGGCATGATGGATTTGACCGGCGCATGGCCCGGCGAAGCGTTCATCGATGTCTCCTCCCCCAAAAAGCGGGCTTCTCGCCCGCTTGTTTGGATAACCTGGATGCTTGTCCCGGAAACTGCGTAGCGATTTTCCTGAGATAACGCCAGCAAAACCCAAAGCGCTCCGACCGGCAACATGCAAAGAGGCTGGTAATCTGGCGCGTAGGGCAACCGCCCACATAATAGACGAGCAATAGGCGAGCACCACCGCAATCGGGCCGCACGTCCGCAACCGTCGCGGCCCACTTTGTCCGCAATACCCGCCCGGATACCCCATCTCCGTCACGATCAGAACATTCGGCCCCGGCGATGCGCCGGAAAATGGCGAAGATAGCGGCCGAATGCTCGCCATTCATCTGTAGGTCGACTGTGGCCGACCAGGCCCGGACCACCAGGCCGCCGAACAGCTCGAGCGGGGCGGGTTCGGCGGCTGGGATGCGGGAATATTCGGCGCCGGTGCCGGGCGGCGGGCGCTGGGGAATCCGGCCACATTCGCTGTGTTCCCCTGCTCAACCCCTCCCGCGGCCCTATTTTTCTCCGCACTTGCATCCTATATTGGGGGTGCCGGTTCGCCGGCTATGGAAATAAATGACCGTCGCAATAAACCATTCGGACCCGGGGGCAGTACCCGGCGCCTCCACCCAAGCCCACCCCCTTAAGGGCGGGTTTCGGCGGGGGCGAAACAGGATCGACGAGGGCGTAAAGGGCGAGTTTTTTCTCGGTATGGTTCCGCCGTTATCGGGCTATGCAATAGTTGCAAACGACAACTATGCTCCGGTTGCTCAGGCTGCGTAACGCAGTTTGAAAGACCAAGTCTAAAGTCCTGGTGGGTTAAGCTCCGCTAGGCGGGGTCCGGAGGCACCTGGCAACAGAAGCCTCCACTTCATTTTCTTTGCATTTTCCGCCCGGTGGAGCCCTTCTGCCGCAAATTCGATCCGTCACGGCTGCTGACCTCTGGCCCCTGCCGGGGTAGCATGGACAAAGCGGCGAGTCGGGGGACCGGCGGCCACCATTGAACGTAACAGGACCACCATGGCGACCGATCACATCCGTTATGACGTGCTGGCGCGCGACGCGCTGCGCGGGGTGCTGCGCCGCGTGCTGACCGACGCCGCCGAACACGGCCTGCCCGGCGAGCATCATTTCTTCATCACCTTCCTGTCCACCGCCGACGGCGTGAAGCTGTCACCGCGGCTGCTCGCGCAATATCCGGAGGAGATGACGATCATCCTGCAGCACCAGTTCTGGGATCTGGTGGTGACCGAGGATCGTTTCGAGGTCGGCCTGTCGTTCGGCGGCATTCCGGAGCGGCTGGTGGTGCCGTTCGCCGCGATCAAGAGCTTCCTCGATCCCTCCGTGCAGTTCGGCCTGCAGTTCGAGCCTTCCGAAGCGGCCGCTGAAACGCCGGCTGCGAAACTGCCCGCTGTTCCGGCCCCGTCCGCCCTGCCCGTCGCCGCAGCGACGCCTGCCGCTGAAAGCAAGGACGAGGAGCCGGCGAAAGCAAGCGAGGGCGCGGAAGTGGTGCGGCTGGATCGTTTCCGCAAGAAATAATCCAAGCGCGAGAAATCGGCTACGCTGTAGTGTACACGTTCTGCCGTTTCACGGCGCAACGGATATTACGCATGGCTCGATCAGCAACATCTGGAAACAAATCTACCCGCAGCGAGACCGACAGTTTCGGTCCAATCGACGTTGCCGCCGATCGCTATTGGGGCGCGCAAACCGAACGCTCGCGGCAGAATTTCAAGATCGGCCATGACCGCATGCCGATGCCGCTCGTCCATGCGATGGGCATCGTCAAGCTCGCTGCCGCGCAAACCAACCGCGAACTAGGCTTGCTCGATGCGCGCCGCGCCGGCGCTATCATCCGCGCCGCCCGCGAGGTGATCGAGGGAAAGCTCGACGATCACTTTCCGCTGGTGGTCTGGCAGACCGGCTCCGGCACCCAGACCAATATGAACCTCAACGAGGTGATCGCCAATCGCGCCAACGAGCTGCTCGGCGGCAAACTCGGCGCCAAGGAGCCGGTGCATCCCAACGATCACGTCAACATGAGCCAGTCGTCGAACGATTCATTTCCGACGGCGATGCATATCGCTGCGGCGCAAGGCATCGTCGCAAACCTGATCCCGGCATTGAGTGAATTGCATCGCGAGCTGCGCAAGAAGGAAACGGCGTTTGCAAAAATCGTCAAGATCGGGCGAACCCATACCCAGGATGCGACACCGCTGACGCTGGGGCAGGAATTCTCCGGCTATGCGGCGCAGGTCGAGAGCGGCATCACGCGACTGCGCATCGCGGTGAAGGATTTGTTCCCGCTGGCGCAAGGCGGAACCGCGGTCGGCACCGGCCTCAACTCGAAACCGAAATTCGCGAAACTGTTCGCCAGACACGTTGCCGGATTTACCAAACTGCCCTTCACCAGCGCGCCCAACAAATTCGAGGCGCTGGCTTCCAACGACGCCTATGTGATGGTGCACGGCGCCATCAATTCGGTCGCGACCGGCCTGTTCAAGATCGCCAACGACATTCGCTTCCTGGGATCGGGCCCGCGTTCCGGTCTCGGCGAATTGATCCTGCCCGAAAACGAACCGGGTTCGTCGATCATGCCCGGCAAGGTCAACCCGACCCAATGCGAAGCGTTGACCATGGTTTGCTGTCAGGTGTTCGGCAACCAGACGACCGTCACGGTCGCCGGCAGCCAGGGACATTTCGAGTTGAATGTTTACAAACCGGTATTGGCATATTGTATGATACATTCCATTCAATTGCTGTCCGACGCGGCCCGCTCGTTCACGGAACATTGTGTGGTAGGGATACGCGCCGACGAAAAGCGCATTCGTGATTTGATGGAGCGCTCGCTCATGCTGGTCACTGCACTTGCTCCGAAGATCGGATACGACAACGCAGCGAAGGTCGCTAAAACGGCGCATGCGCGGGGTACGACATTGAAGGAAGAGGCTGTGCGGCTAGGGTTTGTGAGCGCAGCCGAGTTCGAGCGCCTGGTGCAGCCGGACAAAATGACACACCCGGGCTGACGCCCCCGGGAAACTACGGGCGAGTGATAATTCTGGATGATAACACCGAAAGATTGAGGTGGATCATCTATCGTCCTCGCGCTGACGCATGGTAGGAGCGGCAATTATTCGGTTTTCGCAGGGCGAAATACATTTTTTGGTGCTATCAGAGAACATTACACGGGGATTCTGAATGACCATCGAGTTTGCTTGCGCGAAGCGCGAAGACATTTTCCTGGCCAATGAATCATCTCGCCTTAGAGTCGCCGGATGATGGAGGCGAGCATGGGCGATGTGGTCAACCTCAAGCGATTCAAAAAGCGAAGCGAGCGGGAACAGTCGGCCAGACAAGCCGACGCCAACCGCGCGCGGTTTGGCCGGACCAAAGCCGAACGCGCAGGCGATAAGCATCGCAAGGATCGCGCCAGCGATTTGTTGGACCAGCACAAGATTGATGACGGAGACGCATCATGAAGTCGCCCGTCGTCAAACGCTCGATCGTGGTCGCCGGTCACAAGACCAGTGTCAGCCTCGAGGAAGCCTTCTGGAACGGCATGAAGGAAATCTCGGGCCTGCGAAACATGACGCTGTCCGAACTGGTTGGCGAGATCGATAGCAATCGCCAGCAGGGCAATCTGTCCTCGGCGATCCGCCTTTTCGTGCTCGATTATTTCCGCACCCGCGCCATGCCGGCCGCGGCGCCGGACGCACCGCGGCCGCAGGCCTGACCTCCGTTTCAGGCGCGTGCACATCACGAGGCGCGCCCGACGCGTTACGTAACGCTCAATAAACGAGACCGGTGCCCGGTGGCTTTTCGAGCGCGGCGGCCAACGACCGGTACTCCTCGCAGCCCGTCCCGCAAATCGCCGCGATCCGGCTCAGATGATACGACGCCTGGTCGCGATTGCCCTGCTCGATTTGCCACAGGCCGTAATACTGCCACGTCAGCACATGGTTCGGGTCCGTTTTCAGCGCGCGCTCGTACCAGATTTGCGAGAGCTTGTAGTCACCAAGCTTGCGATAGGAATAGCCGATCAGATTGGCGACGCCTGCGTTCTCGTCATGGCCGAGCGCCTTTAGCTGCTCGACGGCCTTAGCATAATCGTTGCGATGATAGATCGTCGCATGGGCTGTGCGGTATCCCTCTCGAAAAGCTGCATCGTCGACATTGGACTGCTTGTTGGTCTTCTTCTTGGTCCTGGAAGTAGACCTGGGAGCGGATCTGGTGTCCGGCGGCGGTGGCGTGGCAGAAGGCGGCGAACCGCCGCCGCCGTTGCCTCCGGCGGCAAAGGCCGGGACGGATGGAGGCGAAGCGATCAGGACCATCGAAAACATTGTCAGCGTTGCTAACTTAATCGCCGATTTGATCATGCGAACCTCCGCTTTCTTGCGAACAAATCCACGGTCCAGCCGCAATCATAGACCCCGCTGGACATGAAACATTCCCGAAGAAAATTTCGTCCCCGCTACCGGCCCACGCGGCACACTCTGGACGAATGAAGACAATGCATATAATCGATTGCAGGCTTCGGCCCTGAAGTGCACGCCGGGCTGGAACCGGCGACATCAGTCACAGAGAAATCCTGGAGAGAGAAATGGACATCGCAAAGCTGACCGCTCCGCGACCCCTGTCCATTTCGGAAGCTCTCCATGCCTGCCTTTCTCATTCTGGATTCTATCTCCCTCGTCACGCCTGACGGACACTCCCTGTTCGATGGATTGACGCTCGCCCTCGGGCGCGAGCGCACCGGCATCGTCGGCCGTAACGGCTGCGGCAAATCCACACTGCTCCGCCTGATCGCAGGCGAGATCGAACCGTCAGGCGGATCGCTTCAGCGCATCGGCTCGATCGGCATGCTCGCGCAACTGGCCGACGATAGCCTGACGGTCAGCGAGGCGCTTGGCGTCGCCGGCGATCTCGCTCGTCTGCGCCGGCTGGAGCGCGGCGAAGGCTCGCTTGATGACGCAACGGACGCGGACTGGACGCTGCAGACCAGGATACAAGCGGCGCTGGTTGAAACCGGCCTGCCGTCGTTGCCGCTGAATCGTTCGATCGCCTCCTTGAGTGGCGGCGAACGAACGCGCGTCGCGCTGGCGCGCCTTTTGATCGAGGCGCCGGACGTGCTGTTGCTCGATGAACCCACCAACAATCTCGATACCGATGGCCGGCAGGCGGTCGCGCATCTGCTGGAACGCTGGCAGGGCGGCATCCTCGTCGCCAGCCACGACCGCGCGTTGCTGGAGTGCGTCGATCGCATCGTCGAGTTAACGTCCATCGGCGTCACCATATTCGGCGGCGCGTGGTCCGCCTTTGCCGAAGCACGCGAGGCGGCCCGCATCCGCGCCGCGGCTGACCTCAGCCGTGCGTCGGATGCCCTGCGCAATACCGAACGCGCGGTGCAGCAAGCGCGGGAGAAGAAGGCGCGCCGCGACGGGGCTGGCCGCGCCTGGCGGGCCAAGGGCATCGAGGACAAGATGTTCATGGACCGGGAGAAGGAGCGCGCCGAGAACAGCGCCGCGCGTGAAAGCCATCTCGCCGGCCGCCTGATCGGCGACCGCACCGAAGCACTGGAAGAGGCGCGCAGACGGGTCGAAATCCTGACGCCGCTTGCGATCGATCTGCCGCAGACCAACTTGCCCGGTGGACGCGAGCTGGTGGCCTTCAAGAACGTGGCGATGGCCTTCGGAGAGCGCCATCTGTTCGGACCGCTCTCATTCGACGTGCGCGGACCCGAGCGGATTGCGATCCGGGGCGTCAACGGCTCCGGCAAGACCACATCGTTTCGCCTGATCACGGGCGAACTCGAACCGTCGCACGGCGACATAAGCCGCCGCACCGACCGCGTTGCGGTGCTCGACCAGCATGTCGGCTTGCTCGATCCGGCTTTGAGCGTTCTCGACAATCTGCGCCGCCTCAATCCGGAACTCACCGCGAACGAGGCCCACGCCGCCCTGGCGCGGTTTGCTTTCCGCAACCGCGCAGCGTTGCAGATCGCCGGCACGCTCTCGGGTGGCGAGCGCCTGCGCGCGGGGCTAGCCTGCGTGTTCGCGCGACCGCAGCTGCCGTTCCTGCTGCTGCTGGACGAGCCGACCAACCATCTCGACATCGCTTCGATCGAAGAATTGGAAAATGCGCTGAAAGGATTCGACGGCGCGCTAATCGCGATCAGCCACGACCAGGCATTTTTGCGAGCGATCGGGATCGAACGGGAGATCGTGCTTGATTAATTGCTGTTCTGCAGCGGCAGTGGCGGCCGCGGCGGATTGGCGACCTGCGGCGTCAGTGAAAGTGGCGGACGCGGTCTCGGCTTCGCGGCGCCCGGCGCGGGCTTCACGTCGATCGGCGGCGGCAGCGGCGCGACCTGCCCCGAGACGGACGCCGGCGGCAACGGCGCGGGCGGCGCATTGACAACGGGCGGCGGCGGCAGGCGTGGCGCAGCCTTTGGCTTCGCCGGAGGCCGCCGCGGATCGCGGCCGGGCATCGGCACCGGTGTCACGCTCGGCGGCGTTACTTCCAAAGGCGCTTGCCCATCTAGCGGCGGCAGCGATATCGGCGCCGGCATCGGCGGCGGCGGTTCGCCGCGCTCGATGGCGTCGAGCCTTCGGGTCTCGTAATCGATCGCCCGCACCGCCAGCCAGGAAGAGAGTGCCGTCACATCGACGCTGCGCGTGAGAGCGTCGGGCGTGCCGACCGCGAACAATTGGATCTCCGGACGGCCCGCCGTCATCGTCAAGGTAACTGCGGCGCGGATATCGGCCTGATCGGCCGGAATATCGTATCCGCCGGAGACGATGGCCCGCACACCCGTAGCATCGAGCGTGGTGGCACCGACGCGAAGCCGGCCGTCCCGGATGGTGAAGGGAATTTGCGCCGACGGTATCGCGAGCGCGCCGGCCGACAGCGCAGGCTCGACGATCTGCATCAGCCTGGCCTCATCCTTCACCTGCCCGCTGTCGTTGGCGCGGACCGCCACCTCGAAGGCGCGCAGATCGAGGCCGGCGAACCTTGCCTGCTCCAGCGTCAGCGTTCCGCTGCCGGACAGCGCACCCGCCAACGCCGATGCGCTGCGGCCCTGACTCGTGAGCGTCATCTGCATCGAGGCACGGCCCGCAGGCATGGCAAGGTTGCGATAGCGCAGCGCCGTGCCGTCGACGCCAGAGAACTGGACGCTGGCGTTCAGCGCAATTCCATTCGCGCCTGGCCTCGCATCGATGCTTGCGGTGACTTCGCCGCCGCCGATCTTGCCTTTGACGGAATCGAACGTCAGCGACTGGCCGTCACTCTTGACGACGCCGCTCACGGGTTGAAATTCGCTCCCGCCCGGCAGCAGCCCCCGCAACGCCTGAAATGCGATCCTGCCGCGCCAGCCCTTCACGAGCCCGGCGCCGAGCGGCTCGTCGGCATTATGTCCAGCCGCCCCAAGCGCCAAGGCAAATCCCGGCGCCAGCGCGAACTGGTCGGCACCAACTTCGCCCTCGATATTTTTCTCCGGGCCCAGCGTGACCGCCAGGCGGCCGCGCAGGCGTGAACCGGCGATGCTGCTGTCGAGATCGTCAAATGTCAGCTGGTTGCCCGCAAGCGTGATGCGCGAGGACAGGCCGATGTTCTGCGCCAGCGTATCTCCTGGTTTGAGATCGAGCAGCGGCCCGAGGTCGGCCTTGCGAACTTTCAAGGACAGATTGGCCTTGGCCTCCTGTGCCCACGGTTCAGCAGAACCTTCCGCATCGGCATCAAGTCCTGTTCCGGATATCCTTGCCTTGAGCCGCAACGCCGCACCCCACGCGCCTGTCGCCGTGCCCTCGAACTGCGCCGGGCCGTCGCCGGCAGCGACGGTTCGATCGAGACCAAGCAGCACAAGCAGAGCGCGCCCTTGACCGGAATACAATTTCGACTCGATCCCGACCTCGCTGCGCCCAAGCGCGCCGAGATCGATGCCATGGATCGCCGCAACGGCTGGCTTCGCGGTAATGATGGCCGTGCCCTCGAGCTGCGGCGCGTCAAGATCGACGACGGCGCGCGCCTGGGCGCGATCGGCCTGTCCGGCGCTCTTGTCGACGTCGAGCGCCAGCTTCAGGCGCGCCGGGCCCGGGGTCGTCCCCATCGCGTCGAGCCGCGCGGCCAGCGATGGCGCGAACGGCGAAATCAAAGCGGTCATTCGACCAAGCGAGGCGGCGCTCGAATCGAGCGCGAGTTTTCCAGACGAGTTGACGCGGTCGAAACTGCCTATGCCTTCCAGCGTCACGCTGTCGGGCTGGCCGATCTTCAGCTGGTCGAGCGATAGCCGTCGCGGCGAGTAGCCGAGTTTGACGCGCAACGGCCGCAGCTCCTGACCGGCCGAAATGGCGCGGCCGATATCGAGCGAAAGCTGTCCTTCGTCGGGCCACTCGCCTTGCGGGCCCGCCAGAGAACGCACAAGGGCCGTGGCGGCATCGAGATCGAGGCGCTCCGCCTTCAACTCCGCAGCGACCCGAGAGCCGCTGTCCAGTTGCCGGTGCGACACCGCAACCCGCCCTTCGACGGTGCCGCCATCGATATCGGCCTTCATGGCATCGATGGCGAATCCATCGGGCGCCACGGTGACGTCGCCGCGCAGCCGCAGCGGCTTCTGGCTGCGATAGGCGATATCGGCGCGGCCTTGCAGCCAGGTGATCAGCGCGTCGGGATCCGTCGATTCGATGTTGAGGGCGGCCTTGAACCGGTCCGGCGCGATGCTTTTCGCGCCCGCCTCGCTGAGCGAGACCTTCGTCGTGCCGGGCGCACGGAAATCCAGTTTGTGGGCGCGCCATGATTTGGCGTCGCCATGCAGTTCGGCCGAGATGTCCTGCAACGGACGCCCGCCCAGGATGACCTGCTCGGAAGCGAGTTCGATTTGCGCCGGGATCGGCACATGCGGAATCCCTGCGACCAGCGCCCGCAGCGCCGGCCAGGCGCGGACCGGTTCGGAGGAGTTATCCTTGGAGTCCCTGGCGACGAACCGGTCGGCATCGAGCTGGCGCGCCGACAGCGCCGCGCGCAACAGCGGCGTCGCGCCGAAGCGGATGTCGCCGGTGCCGGAAAGTTTCAGCGCGCGCTCATCGGCGCCATAGGTCACCTCGACCTGTTCGAGCCGGGCCGCCGCGTAATCGGACTTGACCTTCGCCGCGATGCGCCACGGCGGTTCGCCCTTGCCCTTCTGGCCGGGAGCCGTGAGCGTCACCGCGCCTTCGAAACGCGGCGCGCGGGCGTCGAAATTCAGGACGCCGTCGAGATCGGCCGCGAACGCGTGCTGGCCCGGATCGATATTTAGATGAATGCGGGTGCCGTTGCCGTCGGGTCCCTGCCCCGAAGAGACGCGAAACGGGTATCGCGTGCCCGACAGCATGAAGTTGCCGTCGCCGCGAATCGAGCCGGCCAGCGAGCGGACGTCGCCGCTGAAGGCGATGTCGTTAAGCTCGAGCGTGCTGCGGCTGGCCGCGTCATGCAGCGCGATGCGGCCGGTGAGATTGAGCCGATCGATCGCCAGCGAGCCCAGATTGAACGAGCCCGTCGAGGCCGGCCAATCGATCCGGCCCTTGGGGTCGAGGCCGAGATCGAGCGACATGCCGTTGATCGTCAGCTCGGTGGCGCGCACCTCGCCGCGCATCAGGGAACCGAGGCTGAATTCCACGTCGAGCTTGTCGGCGCGAACCTTGCCGAGATCGTTGGGACCGCCGACCACCACCGAGCGCAGTTGCAGCGACGGTGCCGGCAAGAGACGGGCGTCCAGCTTGCCGCCGACGCGAACCGGCGCGCCGATGATGCGCGTCGCCTCGGCTTCGAATTGCGGCCGGAACTGGTTCCAGTCAATGAAATACGGCCCGACGAGCGCGGCCACCAATGCAATGATGAAGGCGATTGCCAGGCCGAGCAGGGTCGTCTGCACGGTGTCTCCCTTTGAACCGCCCCGGCGCAGGCCAAGCCACGCCGAACCGGGCGCCAGAGCAGCCCGGAATATAGAGGCAAGTGTGGCGAAGTCACAGTGGCATGCTGCCGGCAGGCCGCCTGGCCCGGATCAATGAAGCCGGGGACCCCGATGGGGGGGCTGTTACCAGCTCGCGGGCAGGCGCTTCAGGCCGCGCAGCACGAAGGTCGGCCGCCATTCCGGATTGACAGCGTCATCGAGCCGCAGGTCCGGCAGGCGGCGCAGCAGGGTCGAGATCGCGACCTCGGCCTCGATGCGCGCCAGCTGGGCGCCGAGGCAGAAGTGGATGCCGCCGCCAAACGACAGCGGCCTGACATTGGGCCGGGTGATATCGAGGCGCTCCGGCCGGTCCGGATAGACCGCGGGGTCGTGATTGGCGGAGCCAAGCAGGCACAGCACAGTCTCGCCCTTCGGAATTCGCCTTCCGCCGAGGTCTTCGATGTCTTCCAGCGCCACCCGGCCGGTCAGCTGAACCGAGGAATCGTAGCGCAGGAACTCCTCGATGGCGTTGGTGATGAGCTCGGGCTTGGCCTTGAGCAGCTCGAGCTGATCGGGATTGCGATGCAGCGCCAGCAGGCCGTTGCCGATCAGATTGACCGTGGTCTCGTGGCCGGCGCCGAACAGCAGAATGATATTGGCGGTCAGTTCCTCGTTGGAGAGCTTGCTGCCGTCTTCCTCGGCCTGCACCAGTTGCGTGATCAGGTCGTCGCCCGGGCTCTTCCGCCGCAGATCGAACAGCTGCTGAAAATACATCGCCGCCAGCGCATTGCTGGCGTTGCCCTGCTTGATCTCTTCCGGCGATAGCGGCACCGGATCGAGCAGGCGTCCGCCGTCGCGTGAACCGGTGTAAAATGCCTCGCGATGGTCTTCGGGGATCCCGAGCATGTCGCAGATAATGGTGACCGGCAGGCGGAACGCGAAATCCTCGATCAGGTCCATCTTCCCCTGCGGGATGATGCGGTCGAGCGTCTCATCGACGATCTGCTGGATGCGCGGGCGCATGTCCTCGACCCGGCGCGCAGTGAAGGCCTTCACCACCAGCCCGCGCAGGCGGGTGTGGTCGGGCGGATCCTGCTGCAGCATCCAGTGGCTCATGCTGCGGAACACCGGCTCGTCCATGATCTTCGGTCCATAGCGGCGGACGGTGCGCTCGACATAGTCCTTGCCGAACCGCTTATCCCGCATCACGAGGCTAACCTCGGCGTGGCGGCTCGCGACGTACATGCCGAGCGGCGTCAGGTGCACCGGATCGGTGGTGCGCATCCGCTCGTAGTGGGGATAGGGATCGCGGATGAATTCGGGGGCCAGCGGATTGAACAGGGGCGCGCTATTCGCAGTCTGAACATGTTCGTTCATGGTGACCTCCGGTTTCCACGCCGCATTCTTTTCACTGCATCGCAGTCCGGACATGCCGAGCGAATTTGTCTCGGGCACCGGAATTCGATACAGTGTTGTATCGAGTTGCATTCTGCCCTAAAATCGGCCGATGTCAAGATTCCGAACCAGACCCACAAGGGATGACACCCGCGAGAAACTGTTCGAAGCGGCAGCGCGCGTCTTCGAGGAACAGGAATCGGCGGTGCCAGCATCGAGATCATCGCGGCCGCCGCCGGCTTCACGCGCGGCGCTTTCTATTCGAATTTCAAAAGTAAGGAAGAATTGATCATCGCCATGCTCGAGGACCACGTCGAGCA
Source organism: Bradyrhizobium sp. TZ2 (assembly GCA_043099345.1). Taxonomy (GTDB): domain Bacteria; phylum Pseudomonadota; class Alphaproteobacteria; order Rhizobiales; family Xanthobacteraceae; genus Bradyrhizobium. The sequence continues at coordinate 7,498,192 of CP170752.1, forward strand.
ATCGATCGCGCGCATGCACGATCTTCTCGCTGAGCACAAAAACCCCGCGGACTTTATCGAAGCGCTGAAGACGATGGACCGCAGCCGGCAGGATCCGCTCGGCCGCTCTCCCCTTCTGCATATGGAGATGATCCTGTTCGTGGCGCGCGCCGAAAAGCGCAGGCCCGAGCTCGCCAAGCGCCTGCGCGCCCGGCGAAAACTGGTCACCGAAATCGTCGAGACTACGTCGAAGAGCATCGGAACGAACGGATCACTGAGTCCAATATGGAACGGAGCGATCCTGCTGGCGCTGGAGGATGGATTTCGTCTGCACAGACTGATCGATCCGGAGACCACGCCGGCTGACGGCTTCCTGCGGGCCATCGGTGATCTGCAGAGATGGGAATCTTGCCGTCCTGAGGAAAAATCCTAATCTTGCCTAGCTAAGGCCGCCACCGCTTTTCACGTTGTGCATCTGGCCTGCGACCGCCCTCACCTTGCCCGGCGAAGCCTGCCAGATGGCCACCGCCGACAGCACGCTGACGCCGATGCCGATCGCAAAGGCCAGCGTGTAACTGCCTGAAAGATCGTACAGCAAGCCGGTCGCCCATGGGCCCGCGGCGCCGCCGGCCAACGCCGCCAGCATGATGGTGCCAAAGATGCTGCCGTATTGCTTACCCTGGAAGATTTCGAGCACCACGGCGCCCATGATCGAGGTCAGGCCGTAGCCAAGCGCGCCTTGGGTGAAGATCATGAGATAGACCAGCGGCAATACCGGCGCGAATTTCAGCCCGATCAACGCGGCGAAGCAGATCGCAAAGCCCGCGCAGCTGATGGCCCAGATCCATTCGCGCCCGATGCGGTCGGAGAGATGCCCGAGCCAGATCTGGCCGGGAATACCGAGCAGGCTGACGACGCCAAGCGCCCACACTGCAACATTCGCGCTGAAGCCGATGTCGAGCAGGAATTTGGTCTGGTGCACCTGCACGGCGTACCAGACGTAGAGACCGCTGAAATAGCCGAGCGCAATCCACCAGAACCGCGCGGTGCGCATCGCACGGCGCAGCGTCCAGTCAGTTGCGGCCCAGACGGGATCGACGATGTTCGAGACTGGCGCGGCCGATGTCGCCGATGGCGCGGCGTCGCCGTCCGGCAGCAGGCCGATATCCTCGGGCCGCTTGCGCAGCAGCAGATTGATCGGCGCCAATACAGCAAAGACCAGAATGCCCATCGCAGTACAGGCGGTCCGCCAGCCGGTCTGCTCGATCATAAGCTGCACCCATGGCAGCAAGGTCACCGAGCCGATGCCGACGCCGGCAAAGGCGAGCCCCATGGCAAGGCCGCGGCGGCGAATGAACCAGTTCGGCAGGAACAGCGATTGGCCGGAATAGCCGAGACACACACTCCCGGCGCCGACCAGCACGCCGATGGTCAGATAGAGATGCCAAGGTTGCGTCGTCAGCGGCGCGAGCAACAACCCGCCGCCCATCAGCGCGACACCGAGCTCCATCACCCCACGCGGCCCGAAGCGATCCATCATGCGGCCGATCAGCGGACTGACGCCACCGGAGACCACGAAGCCGAAGGAGAAAGCGCCCGCCGTGAGGCCACGGTCCCATCCGAACTCGCCGATGATCGGCGGAAAGAACAGCGAGAACGCGGTCCGCGCATTGACGCCGATCGCCATGGTGACGAAGGTGACCACAACGATCAGCCAGCCGTAGAAGAAGGGAAGTCGCATCACCGCGTTTCCATTTTTAGCCGCGTTGGCGCGGATTGTCTTGTTAACATCACGCTGCACCCGCCGTTTCAGCGGTCAAGGACGCCGCGTCCATCTGTTGGCGTTGACGGCGCCGATCGGAACTTCCGCCGCGATAATCTTCCCGACCTGCCGAACCGTCTCCAGCGACTGGCTTTCGATTGCGGGCGGCGTCAGTCCGCCGATGTGGGGCGTCGCGATGACGTTCGGCAACTTGGCCAGCTCCGGCGTCGGCATCTGGTCGAGGGCGCGGCCGACATCCATTGCCGCGCCGGCAATGCGGTTCTCGCGCAATGCCTCCGAGAGCGCCACCTCGTCGACGAGATTGCCGCGCGACAGGTTGATGAAGAACGCATCGGAGCGCATTCGCGCCAGCGCGACCTGCCCGAGCAGATTTTCGGTTTCTTCATTGGCGACCGCGAGACAAACGACAAAGTCGGATCGGTCGAGCAGATCGTCGAGCGGCACATGCTGGATGCCGGCGTCGCTGACGCTCACAAATGGATCCGCCACCAGGATCTCCATGCCCAGCACCCTGGCGATCTGAGCCAGGTAACGGCCGATGCTGCCATAGCCGATGATGCCGAGACGGCTGCCGGCCAGTTGCTTGCCCATGACGACGGCAGGCTTCTGCCCGGCATGGTAATCGGTCGTCGCGCGTGAAACGCCGCGCGACAGATCGATCATGAAGCCGAGCGCCAGCTCCGCGACCGACTGGATGAAGCCGGGCCCGGCCCGTGTGACGAGGACGCCGGCGGCGGAAGCCGCGCCAACGTCGATGTTGCGGATATCGACGGCGCAGCGAACGAAGGCGCGCAAATTTGGTAGCTCAGGAAATATCTCGCCCGGCCCCGCGGTGAGCCGGTCGGCAACGATGATATCGACATCGCGTGCGGCCGCGATCAGGCCGGCGGCGTCGAGCGCATCGTTCGCTTGATGCAGCTTCACCCGCGCGATGTCTTGCAACCCGTTCAGGCTGCGCTCGCCGTAATACTGGGCCCGGGCCTGCGGCGTATGGGTCAACAGGATCTTCAACGCTGAAACGCTTCCCCCGTCAGCACGCCAAGGCGTGCGGCATTGCGGCTGGCACATCTATGGCCAAACGGCAGCCTCATGCAAGGCAACCGGCGTCCTGGGATTACTTGGTTCGCGCGATCGTCGTGCCGTCCCACTCTTCGCCGGCCGGATTTTCGAGCTGCTGCCGGCAGCGCTCGATCATGACCGCCGACGCGGCATCGTCCTTGCGGATATCCAGCACCTTCTCGAATGCAGGGATCGCGGCGGTGAAGTCACCCGCGCGCCATGCCGCCAGCCCGGCCTCATAGGCGGCCACCCATTCGGGCCTGGCGTTGAGCTCGTCGGCCATTCCCAGCAGTTCGTAGATCTGCAGTCCACCCGCGCGGCCATACACAGCCAGCCGGTCGAGTTCGCGGACCACGATGCTTTTCCCGGCCAGCTTGCGCGTTTCCGGGCCGATCATGATGGTGGACCCGTAAGTCTTGTTCGTGCTCTCCAGCCGGCTCGCAATGTTCACGGCGTCGCCGATGACGGTGTAGTTCAGGCGGACTTCCGATCCGATATTGCCGACCAGCATGTCGCCGGAATTGATGCCGATGCGAATTTTGACCGGTCGGCCATCGTCATCGACGAGACCAGCCTCCCCTACGGCGCGCTGACACGCCAGCGCGGCGCGGCAACAATCCACGGCGTGATCGGGATTCGGCGACGGCGCGCCCCAGAACGCCATCACGGCGTCGCCGATGAATTTGTCGATGGTGCCGTTCTGGTTCTGGATTTGCACGGAGACACTGTCGAAGTAGCGCGACAGCAGCGGAATGATGCGATCGCCGAGCCGCTCCGACATGCCGGTAAAGCCGGCGAGATCGATGAACATCACGCTCATCGGCCGCACCGCGCCGCCAAGCCGCGCACCGGTGCCATCACTGATCAGGCGCCTCACGAGATCGGCCGGAATGTATTTCCGGAACGCGGCGAGCCCCTGCGCCATGTCGCCGATGGCGCCGGACAGGTTCTTGATCTCGGCCAGCCGCGACGGATGCCGCTGCACCTTGTCCAGATCAAAGCGCTCGACATGCTTGATCTCGTTGACCACCTTGATCAGGGGCGCAGCGATCAGGCGCTGGGCGAGCCATGCCGACAATAGCCCGGCAAAGATGATCAGGACCGCAAGACCGATCAGCAGATTGCGGATCGTCATCCGTACCGGCCCGAGAAATTCGGCCTCGGGTACGACCGTGACCAGCGACCAGCCTGGAAACGAAATCGGCGTCAGCACCGCCTGATAGGCCTTGCCGTCCCGCGTCACCTTGGTTTGAAACGCCTGTCCTTCGCCAGGCTCGTAAGCGCTGGCGTTCTGAATCGCTTCGACCGCGACAGGAAACAGCGGATGATCGGTTTTCAGCGCCATCACCTCGTTGGCGTTCGGGTCGGGTGCCGCGACCACCTTGCCGTTGCGCTCCAGAATGAACGCCCCGGCCGATTTTCCGACGGTGAGTTGCGACAGGAAATTCGAGACCCGGGTAAGTTCGACGATGATGGCGATGACGCCGGCGGGCTTCTGGTCGATACTGACCGGCGCCGCGAAGGCGGCCGCCAGCCGTTCGCCTTTTGGGTGCGTCGCCAGCGTTGCCCAGTGCTCGTCATTGGTCTCGATAGCGACCCGAAACCATTCCTGATCAGTGACGGAGTATGTGGTGTCCTCCACCCGCGTGTCCTTGAGCCGAACCTCGTCACCGACTAGATCGTAGCGGTTGGTGCGTAATTTGCGGTCAGGCGTGATCTCCAGCATTTCGATAACGTTGTCGCCGAGCTTGTGTCCGGCGAAAAACGATCCATCAGGCCATCCGAACGCCACCCAGGAAATGGTCGGTTGAGACAGTAGCTGCGACTGGAATACGATCTCGCGCTTCCGCGCATCGCGCGGGTCGAACACTTTCTCGGCCAGCAGCGTGCGCACCGCCATCATGGACGAGCGTACCTCGCTCGTCACCGACTGCAGTTCGTCGCCCACTGCCGATACGATCTGGTCATTGATGGTGTCGGCCAGGGTCTGGCTGACCTGCTGGGCGGTGCGCCACCACAACAGATGCACGCCGACGGCGCTGACGACGATGGACGTCAGTACGAGAGCCGAAATGGCGCTGCGGATGCCGAGACGCATGTAAATGTCCTGGTTCGCGGGCTGGTTACCGCAATACGGAACCATACCAGCGTCTGTTTCACCGGCGAGGCCATTTCAGCGCCCCGGACACGGCTCTGTGACCGTAGTTGAGCCGTAACGCCGGCGAAACTTACCGATTGGCTGTTCCGTACAAGCCAAGAGGGCGCTATGCCTTGCCGTAATCTCGAAGGTCATGCAATGCACGATGTTTCCATTCCGGCGGCCCTGATTGCCGGTCTTGTCAGCTTCCTCTCTCCCTGCGTGCTGCCGCTGGTGCCGCCTTACCTGATCTATCTCACCGGCGCGACCATCGAGCAGGTCGCGAACGAAGGAACGTCGCAGGCCTCAAGCGCGCCGTGATGGCTTCGGCGCTGATGTTCGTGCTTGGCTTTTCCACGGTGTTCGTGGCGCTCGGCGCCAGCGCCTCCCTGGTCGGCGGCCTGATCCGCGCCTGGTCGGCGGAGCTCTCGATCGTGGCCGGCATCGTCATCATCATCATGGGCCTGCATTTCCTGGGCCTGACGCGGATCGGTCTGTTGATGCGCGAAGGCCGGATGCAGATGCCGAAGCCGGTCGGCCTGTGGGGCGCCTACGCCATGGGACTGGCGTTCGCCTTCGGCTGGACCCCGTGCATCGGGCCCATTCTGGCGGCCATCCTGTCGATCGCCGCCGCCGAAGCCACGGTGACCAAGGGAGCCGGCCTGCTGGCGGTCTATTCCGCCGGGCTGGGAATCCCGTTCCTGCTGGCAGCCTTCATGGTCGAGCAGTTCTCCTCGCTGTTCGCGCGGATGAAGCGGCACCTGAGCAAGGTCGAGCATGCCATGGGCATCCTGATGGTAATCACCGGGATCGGCTTCTTGACCGGCTCCATTACCAGCATCAGCATTTGGCTGCTGGAGACTTTCCCGGCACTGCAAAATTTCGGCTAAGGGCCCGTAACAAGCTGGCCGGCTCCTGCGAATTTCCTGTCAGGACCAGATTGCCGCCATCGCAGCCGCGGCATTTCCTTCGCGCTGATTGACGCAGGTCGCGGGTTCACGGCGCCAAAATACTTAAAGGGGAGTTCGCATGTATTTCCTCGTCAATCTTCTCATCCTGTTGCCCGCGCAGATCGCGTCGTATTTTTGCTGGGCCGGCCCGCTGATCATGCGGATCATCGTCGGGTACACCTTCATGCTGTCCGGCTGGGGCAAGCTCGCTCATCTGGAGCAGGTGACCGAGAATTTTGTCGGCTGGGGCATTCCGTTTCCGAATATCCTTACTCCCTTCGTGGCTGGCGTCGAATTCTTCGGCGGCGCCATGTTGATCCTCGGCCTGTTCACGCGAATTCCGGCCGCAATGCTGGCGGTGGTCATGGTCGTTGCCGTCAGGTCGGCGAAATGGGACGACGTCGATTCGCTGGAAACGCTGCTCGGTTTCGAGGAAGCGACCTACTTTGCCGCCTTCATGTGGCTCGCGATCGCGGGTCCCGGCGCCGCCTCGCTGGACCGGCTACTGGTGAACGCGACCGCACATCGCGAGAAATCGACCTGATCTCACAATCCTGTGACAGCGCCGAAAAGCTGAGCCCGGATTTCGCCTGCCGCGTAGCTGTCGAAACGCCAGCGTTCCGGGAGCCGCCATGAAACTCGTCCGCATCGCCATCTTCGCCCTCGCCGCGCTTGCGGCGTCTCCGTCGTTTGCCGCCGACGGGCCCAAATGGAGCGAATGGAACGACGATCTGTTCGCCCGCGCCGCAGCCGAGAAGCGCTTCGTCATTCTCGATCTCGAGGCGGTGTGGTGCCACTGGTGCCACGTGATGGAGAAGACCACGTACGCCAATCCCGAGGTCAAGGAGTTGCTGGCCGCAAAATATCTGCCGGTGCGGGTCGATCAGGACGCCAACCCCGATCTGTCGAGCCGCTATGGCGACTGGGGCTGGCCGGCGACGATCGTGTTCGGCCCCGACGGCACCGAGATCGCCAAGATCCAGGGGCTACATCGAGCCCGAGCGGATGCAGGCGTTGCTCAAGGCCATCATCGAGGATCCCTCGCCGGGACCATCGGTCGGCGAAACTTTCGAGGTCAAGCCATCGGCTTCCGCCTTTCTCAGCAAGGAACAGCGCGCTGCGCTGACCAGGAATTTCGACGAATCCTACGAGGAAAGCCTCGGCGGCTGGGGCGCGAACCAGAAGTACATCGACGCCGACAGCATGGATCTTGCCATCACCCGCGCCGAAGCCGGCGATGCCATTTCAATCAAGCGCGCCCGGCAGACGCTGGACGCCGCGGCCGCGCTGATCGACCCGGTCTGGGGCGGCGTGTACCAATATTCCGAAGCCGGCTCCTGGAGCCATGCGCATTTCGAGAAGATCATGTCGTTCCAGGCGCAGTATCTCCGGCAATACAGCCAGGCCTATGCGCTGTGGAAGGATCCGAAATATCTCGCCGCCGCACGCAGCATCGAACGCTATCTCGAAAGCTTCCTCACTAGCCCCGAGGGCGCGTTCTATGTCAGCCAGGACGCCGATCTCGACCACGATACCGACGGACACAAATACTACGCACTACCGGATGGCGAGCGCCGCAAACTGGGAATGCCGCGGATCGACAAGAACTTGTATGCGCGCGAAAACGGCTGGGCGGTATCAGGGCTTTCGGCATACTACAACGTCACCAACGATCCGAAGGTGCTGTCGATCGCGGAACGCGCGGCGAAATGGGTGATCGCCAACCGCGCGCTGCCGAATGGCGGGTTTCGCCATGGCGAGAAGGATCGCGGCGGACCATTCATCGGCGACACGCTGGCGATGGGCCAGGCCTTCCTTGATCTCTATGCCGCCACCGGAAGCCGCGACTGGCTCACCGCCGCGGCCAAGGCCGGCGATTTCGTGGCAACCTTCAGGGATGAGGCCGGCGGCTTCGTGACCTCGAAAACGGCGGAAGGCAAAACCGGCGTGCTGGCCAAGCCGGCCAAGCTGATCGACGATCAGGTCCAGGTCGCGCGCTTCATGAACCTGCTCAACCGTTACTTTGGCGAGGATAGCTATCGCGAACAGGCGTCGCATGCGATGCGCTATCTCGCCAGCGCGTCGGCCGAGATGGTGCGGCCCCTGCCCGGCGTGTTGCTTGCGGACGAAGAACTTGCGGTCGAGCCGACCCATATGACAATCGTGGGAAGCAAGGATGACGCCCGCGCGAAAACCTTGCATGCGCTGGCACGCGCACTGCCGGCTCGCTACAAGCGCCTGGAATGGCTGGATCTGCGCGAGGGAAAACTGCCCAATCCCGACGTGGAATATCCTGACCTCGGCGAGCCCGCAGCGTTCGCCTGCAGCAACCGCATCTGTTCGTTTCCGTCCTTCAATGCCGAGGAGCTTCGGGCCACGGTGACGCAGATGGCGAAGCTGAAACCGGCGCTGGGCCAAGCAAACTGAATTTTATTGTGCAACTGATTGTACCGGCATGCCGGCTAATCGGTTGAAGCCACCCGCTTTCTCTCGCGCCCGATACCGGGGGCGGTCATGGCGCCGGGCAACGAAATACGCTCGCGATACCGGGGTTAGACCTCAGCGGAATGTCCACCAAAAAATGTCTACCAAAAAAGAAAATATTCTTCTGAAACTCTGTAACCAAATCGCACGATACCCCGTAGCTGGTTCTGGATGAGCACTCAAATCACGGAGACTTGACGTCCTCCGGAAAGCCGCCGCGATCTGATTGGCATCCACCACGTCCCCTGCGTTGTGCGGGTCTGTGATCGAACGATCAACGGATGCTCGCAGCGTCCCTTCTTTGTCTTCAAACAATCATCGAGGAGATCACCATGAAGTTGAATTCCAAGTCCGGTGCCACGCTCGCCGCTGCCGCCGCGACCCTGTTCCTCGCCGGCGCGGTGGTATCGACGGTGTCGACGCCGGCGAATGCCGCCGGAAAGTGCATGGCCGGCAACGCCTGCAAGGGCCAGAGCGCCTGCAAGGGCGGGGCAAATGCCTGCAAGGGCCAGAATGCCTGCAAGGGCACCGGCTTCTCAATGGCCTCCGAAAAAGAGTGCGCCGCCAAGGGCGCCAAGTTCGTCAAGGGTTGATCCATCGGATCAGTGCAAAGAGGGCTCGGCGTTGCCGGGCCCTCTTTGTTTCGACCCCACGACGAAAAGGACCACCGCCAAAATAAAGTCCGCAGGCCGTGTAACGAAATCCAGACCTACCGCGTAGCTATTGCTGGGTGCAGTTTGTCGGCCGGAACTCTCGCGGTTCGCGGGTGATGCACCCTCACACTTCTAATGGAGGATACCCATGAAGATGACTTCCAAGTCCGGCGCCGCCATTGCCGCCGCTGCCGCCACCTTGTTCCTGGCCGGCGCCGCCATGTCGCCCCCGACCTACGCCGCCGGCGAAGGCAAGTGCGTCGGCGCCAACGCCTGCAAGGGCCAGAGCGCCTGCAAGGGCGCGTCTAATGCCTGCAAGGGTCAGAACGCCTGCAAGGGCCAGGGCTTCTCGGCGATGACCAAGGAAAAGTGCGAAGCCGCCAAGGGCAAGTACCAGCCGGCCTAAAACGCCAATCCGAAAGGGGCCCGGTGTAGGCCGGGCCTCATTTCCATGATAGTTTGATTACAAGTCTGGGGCATGCCGCCTCGTTTGGCGGTACCGTCCGAGCGGAGACGACATGAACGTCGCAGGCAAATTGCCAGACACTTCGGCGGCGGCGCTGGCGGACTGTCCGATGAAATCGGCCAAGCCGCCCTTCCTCGGCTTCGGTCTCGGCCTGCGCCACCAGCATTACGACGAAATCCTCAACGGAAAGCCGCCGATCGACTGGTTCGAAGTCATCAGCGAGAACTACATGCTACCCGGCGGCCAGCCGCTGCGCACGCTCGACCGGATCTGCGAACGCTATCCCCTGGTGATGCATGGCGTGTCGTTGTCGATCGCCTCCACCGCGCCGCCAAATTTCGAATATCTGCAGGGTCTGAAAGACCTCGCCAGGCGCGTGGAGCCGAAATGGGTCTCGGACCATCTGTGCTGGACCGGTGTGCACGGCAAGAACCTGCATGATCTGCTGCCTATCCCTTACACAAAGGAAGCGCTCGATCACGTCGTCAGCCGCGTGCAACTGGTGCAGGACTTCCTTGGCCGCGCCATCGTGCTCGAGAATGTCTCGACCTACGTCCAGTTCAACAATTCCGAAATGACGGAATGGGAATTTCTGTCCGAGCTGTCGCGGCGTTCCGGATGCTGGCTCTTGTTCGACGTCAACAACGTCTATGTCAGCGCCTTCAACCACGGTTACGATCCCCTGACCTTCCTCAACGGAATTCCGGCCGATCGGGTCGTGCAGTTTCACATGGCCGGCCACAGCCATATGGGCACCCACATCATCGACACCCACGATCATCCGGTGTGCGAGGACGTCTGGGATCTCTATGTTGCCGCCCTGAAGCGCTTCGGCCGGGTCTCAACCATGATCGAGCGCGACGACAACATTCCGCCGCTCGACGAACTCCTGGCTGAAGTCAATCGGACCCGCGAGATTGCCGAGAAGGTCTTGCCGACGGGCAAGCAGGCGGGATGAGCGACTTCGCGCGACAACAGGCCGAATTTCAGCGCGGTATTTTAAGCGACGACGACACGGTGCTGGCCGAAATTCTGGACAGCCCCCGCGAAAAGCGCGAAGCGCTGTTCGGGGTTTATCGCTACGCCTACAGCTCGCGGCTGGTCGAGGCCATGCGCCACGATCACGGGTTGCTGCGCCTCTATCTAGGTGACGAGATGTTCGACGAGATGGGGCACGCCTACGTCAAGGCGCATCCGTCCGAGCACCCGAACCTGCGCTGGTTCTCGCAAGGGCTGCCCGAGTTCCTGAAATCGGCAGCGCCCTATTCTAATCATCCCGTCCTGTCCGATCTCGCCGCACTGGAAAAGGCGCTCAACGACGCCTTCGACGCCGCCGAAGGCGCGGTGGTTGAGCTGACCGACATGGCCGGCTTTGCGCCGGAAGCGTGGTCGGACCTCACATTCCGGGCGCATCCCAGCGCATCCAGGCTCGACCTTGCGACCAACGCGTCGGCGATCTGGCTCGCGCTCAAGAACGACGAAGCCCCGCCGGAAGCGACCGCGCTGGAGCAGCCTGCTCGCCTTCTGATCTGGCGCCAGGACGTCACGCCGATGTTCCGCGAACTCTCCGCCGAGGAGGCGATGATGTGGGACGAAGCCACGAACGGGATTTCGTTCGGCGTGCTCTGCGAGATGCTTGCGACATATGACGACCCCGACGGCGCGGCAGGTCGCGGTGCCGGCTACCTGCACGGCTGGATCACGGCGGGACTTTTGACTGATGTTTCCGTCGGCACGTAAGTGGAGGCTCGGTGAATGGGAACAGACACCGGCCGCCCTTTCATCGAGCGGATGCGTTGGGACGAAGTCGCGCAACGGATCCGTGACGGCGCGGTAGCGATATTGCCGGTTGGCGCTGCAGCGAAACAACACGGACTCCACCTTCCCCTCAATACCGACCGCATTCAGGCCGAATGGCTTGCCGGCAAGATGGCGGAAAAGATCGATGCGCTGATCTGGCCGACGCTGACCTATGGTCATTATCCGGCATTCGTCGAATATGCCGGAAGCAACAGCCTGTCGGCTTCGACGTTCGAAGCATTCGTTCACGAAATCGCAGCGGGGATTCTCGGCAACGGATGCCGGAAGCTGGTCGTGCTCAATACGGGAATCAGCACATTGGCCCCGGTCGATCGCGCGCTCGCGCGTCTCGATGCCGGCCGGGTGAAGCATCTGTGGATCCACGGAGGCCCGCGCTATCCCCGCGCGGTTAAAGCGTTGGCCGAGCAGACCCATGGCAGCCATGCCGACGAGCTGGAAACCTCGTTGATGCTGGCGATCGCGCCGCATCTAGTGGAGATGGCGCGCGCCGAAGCGAGCCCTGCGGTGAGGCAGGGGACGCCCGGCGCATTAACGCCGTCGGATCCGGATTCGCCAAACTACAGTCGCTCCGGCAGCTATGGCGATCCGACACTGGCGACCGCGGCCAAGGGCGAAGCCTTGCTCGCCGCCATGCTCGACGATCTCAACGAACGCGTTGGCGCCTTTATCGCGGAAGGCCTCGCCGACGACCAACGGCCGGGCGCGATCCGAAGCGTGTTGCAATGAGAAGGCAAATCGCTGTTCGATGGACCGTTGCTGCCGCCGTCATCGCCGCCACGCTGGCAAGCGCCATTTCCTTCCGCGCCGACGCGCAATCGGAATATATGCGCAACGGCCGCATGCCCTATGATGCGTTTGACCGGTTGCCCAAAATCGACCTCGACGTATCAGGCGGCATCATCCATGTCGCGTTCGCGCCGGGCGATATCACGCTGCCCAAGGAAAAACTGCTGGACTGGGTCAAGATGTCGGCCAGGGCTGTTACGACCTATTACGGGCGCTTCCCCGTCAACTCGCTGCGGTTACTGCTGGTGCCGGTCGATGGTTCCCGCATTCGTGGCGGCACCACATCGGGTTATCGCGGCGCCGCCATTCGCATCCCGCTTGGCCGCGACGCCACCGAGGATGTCCTGCGGCGCGACTGGGTGATGGTGCACGAGATGGTGCATACCGCGCTGCCCGACATGGCCGACCGATACGCGTGGCTGTCGGAGGGACTTGCTGTTTATGTCGAGCCGATCGCGCGGGTGCAAGCCGGCGATCTCACCGCGCAGGAAATCTGGCAGGCCATGATGCGCGACATGCCGAAAGGCCTGCCGCAAGCCGGCGACCAGGGCCTCGACAATACCGGCACTTGGGGACGCAAATATTGGGGCGGCGCGATGTTCTGCCTGCTCGCAGATATTGAAATCCGCAAGCGGACGAATAATCGCCTGGGCTTGCAGGACGCGATGCGCGGCGTGGTCGCCGCCGGCGGCAATCATGAGCAGGACTGGTCGATCGAGCGCATTCTCTCAACCGCCGACAAGGCCGTCGGCGTGGACGTGCTCACGCGTCTGCATAACGAGATGGGATCGAAGCCGGTGACGCCCGATCTCGCAGCGCTCTGGCGCGACCTCGGATTGAAGCGGAACGGCGAAAACCTCGAATTCGACGACACTGCGCCGCTTGCGGCGATCCGCAACGCCATTACCGCACCGCGGGCGAGATAGACCCCGGAAAGTTTGGTCCGATGTCCGGCGGCAAAATGCCGCCGGATCATCTTGAGTGCTGCTATAGCGTGATGATTCTAGTTCGAGAGCCCCGGCGCTCCTAACCTCTACCCGCCTGCCGCTCCCAGTGGCGTCCGATCAGCATTATGCCGACAGGGAGCCTTTCGAGTGCCCGCGCTTGCGTCTGGGGGCCGGGAGTAGCGTGGCCTTCAAAGGTAACTTCGGCATGAGCAGGAGATCGACGTCTTTGAGCGCCTCATCGTAGGCGGCGCGTAGCACGCGCGCGCGGTTTTGGCCTTGGCGTAGTAGCGGCCCTGGTAATTGTCCTGCATGTACTGGCCGAGCAGGACGACGAGCTTGACGGTCTCCGAAAGGTCGTTGGCGCGCACCCGCCGGCTCCGGCCGTAGAAGTCCAGGAGCGACGTTGTGTAGTGCCCTTTCCAGTAGGTGCTGTTCGCTGGACAGAATCTACCGCCCTCTCACTCGCAAGTTGACCGGAGCCTGTCCACCCTCCGTGTCTAGGATGTAGGCTTTCACTCTGGGCAGAGTCTTCTCCATGGCTTCAAGATAGAGGCGGGTGCGCGTGAGCTCGGGGGCCTTCGCATACTCTTGCTGCAAAGCTTTGAGGCGGGTGGTCGTGCCTATGGCTTGCGCGATGCGCTGCTCACGCCGGCTCTGCGCGGCCTGGACCAATGTGTGCGCCTCCCCGCGAGCCTTAGGCAAGAGGTTGGCCGCATAGACCCGCGCCTCGTTGCGTGAGCGCTCGCGATCGGCCATGGCGTCTGCCACGTCTTGAAAGGCCTGTGCCACCGCCGCGTCAAGCGTCATGGCCATGATGCTGGAAGTTGTGATCTGAACGCCGCTTCGGTAGCGATCGAGGAGCTCCTGAGTCTGTATCTTCACTCTATCCTGGATGGCAAGCCGGCCTGTGGTCAAGACCTCATCAACCGACATGCCGGCCAAAACCTGGGTGAGCACACTTTCGGCAAGCCCTCCGATCAGCGCTCTTGTATCCTCGACATGCAGCAGGAAGTCGGCAGGATCGCGTATCACGTATTGTAGCACGAGCGCGATGCTTAGGATGTTAGTGTCACCAGTCAGCAGCTCCATCCCAATCACTGTCTCCTGCTCGTCCTCGGGCAAAGCGAAGCCCACGCCGACTTTCGAGACACTTGTGGTCTTAAGCACGTCAACCCGGTCGACGGGCCAGGGGAAACGCCAGTGCATGCCGGGGCCCAGGCGGGCATGGGGCACGCCGAGGCGGCGCGCCAAAGCTTGCTCGTCCGTTGCGACGAGATGGAAGCCCGTGGCGAAGTAGGCCGCGATCAGCAGGAGCAAGAAGACGACACCGCCCCGGAGCGCGTGAGCGCGCCAGCGCGGATGTCTGGGGGCGCTTTCCGCGCGGTCCTGCGGCACCACGTGTTCATGGCTGGCCGTCATGGCGATTCCCCGCGTGACGGTGGCTGCTGACCAGCGCCCACGGTCTCGCCATTCCTGGGACGAGCCTTGGGCGGCGGGTTAAGATCCTGCGCAACCGATGCGCTAGGCTGCAGCATCCGCAGGAGTGCAGACTCGGCCGGCAGGAACAGGGTCGTCTTGTCGTCGAGGATACGATCATAGGCCTCGAGCGTGCGGACGAGCTTGAAGAAGGGTAGATCGGCGCCAAACTCGCGTGCGTAGACACGCATCGCCTCAGCCTCCCCCTCGCCGTCGAGTCGCCTTGCATGTTCGTTGGCCTCGGCGAGGATGCGTGCCTTCTGCCGATCAGCTTCGGCGATGATCCGCCTCGACTCGGCCTTCCCGTCGGAGCGCAGCTGCATGGTGATGCGGGCCCGCTCCGCTTTCATCCGCTCGAAGACGCTCTGCCGGTTCTGCTGAGGCAGGGCGAGTTCACGCACACCGAGATCGATCATCTCGATACCGTAGGCAGGCGCAACAAGAGCCTGAACGCCGGCACGTACCTCCGCGACTATCGCCTCGAACCGGTTCTCCGAAGCATGCGGCGCGATGAGCGAGGCGAAGCTATGGCGGCCGAGCACTGCACCGACTTGACCGACGATGGCCTCCGTAAGCCGCTGCTCGGCATCGCCTCGCGTGGCAAGCGTCGCGAGGAAGCGCGTCGGTTCGGCGATGCGCCAGGTAGCGAGCGTGGCAACGGACACGTTCTTTCTGTCCGCCGTGACGTACTCAACGGGCCGAGTGCTCAAGTATAGGAGGCGCTTGTCGAAGCGCTGCACACGCTCGAAGGGCAGTTTGAAGCCTAGGCCCGGCTCTTCAACGAGTTGCACGATCCGGCCGAAGCGCGTGACCATCCCGTGCTCAGTGATATCTAACGTGAAGAGGCTCGCAAGGGCCGACAGCACCAGCACGGCGATAGCGGCAGGCGTCAGCACCCGGAGCGCTGCCCTCCGTCTGCCGCCCGCGCGGCTCATCTGCCAACTCCAGGGTGAGCTGCGTTCATCGGTTGCCGCCCGCGCTGATCGGAGGCTCAAGGAGCCAAAGGTCGAAGTCTTTGATGGCACTCGCCTTCGGCCGGACGAGCTTGTGCACCTTCGGCAACACGTCCTCGATCGTCTCCATCTGCAAGCGGAATGCGGCCAATTCGGGCGCTTGCCGAAACGCCTCAACCTGTAGGCTGAACGCGAGCGCCTCGCCGCGAGCGCGGCGGACCTGTTCCTCCTGGACGGCGAGGGCACCTCGACCATCGCCGCGGCCTCCCCTTTCGCTTCGTTTACCTCCTCGGCGGCGAACCCCTTGGCGCGGTTGATCGTGCGCAGCTTGTCCTCCTGTGCACTAGCCACGTCCCGCTCAGCGTCGTGTGCCTCCTGGGGCGAATGCACGTAGACCAAGCGCACCGAGACGAGCGCGATGCCGGCGTTCAGGCTGTCTAGGCGCACCTGAACGAACTCATGCAGTCGCGCCTCGACCTCGGCTCTGGCGTTTGTTAGCAACGCGTCGATGCGCTGAGTGGCAATAACGCTACGTAGCGCTGCTCGAGTAACGCTTCGGACGAGTGCCTCAGGCTCCGCCAGGTTTGTGACGTAAGCCACCGGATCCTTGACGCGGTACTGCACGGTTGACCGAAGATCGATGAGGTTGGCATCACCGGTCAGGAGGAAGGACTCGCCCTCCAGCACTTCGCGCTGGAACCAGGAGCCCTTGGCCTTGATCGCCTCCGGCACTGGATTCGAGGGCCCGCCCACTGTGAGTCGCTCGCGGGCGAGTGTGCGCGTCGTCAAGCTCTCGTCCGCCTGACTGCGGAAACCGAGCTCGGCACTTCGCGTGCGTTCGGTTTCGACGAGACGGTGCGTCTCGATTGGCCAGGGCAGGCGGTAGTGTAGGCCTGGGCCAAGGTCGGCCGCGACGATGCGAGCAAACCGGAGGCGCAGGCCGATCTCCCCGGACTGGATCGTAAAGAAGCCGCTTCCGAGCCAGAGGAGGACCAGGCTTGCCAATGCCGCGATCTTGACGCGGGTGTCAGTAACAAACACGCGGGTCGCGGCCGCAAACCTGTCGCGCAGCCGGACCCACTCCGGCGGCGCGTGCGTGTGCGGCACGTGCGTGTGGAGCGAGATTTCCCCGGTCCGGAGCTCACGCACCGCCTGTCGCAGGATTTGAGCGGATGACCACAGGAACAATCCCGCCATGATGGCGGCCACGATCAGGTCGGGCCACTTGGTCCCGGTTGCCCAAACGCCAAGCGCAGCGAGCATCACGGCGACGTTGCCGATCGCATCGTTACGCGAGCAAAGCCACACGGATCGCACGTTGGCGTCGCCATCCTTGTAGTGCACGAGGATGACGACGCTAGCCACGTTGGCAGCGAGAGCGAGGAAGCCGATGGCGCCCATGATCTCGGCGCGGGGCACACCCAGCACAAGCACGTGATAAGCGGTCGCCCCGAACACCCACAAGCCCATCAGCGTGAGGCTGACGCCTTTCACAAAGGCGGCACGCGCCCGGACCCGAACGGATGCACCGATGACCGCGAGGCTGATACCGTAGGTCGCCGCGTCGCCCAGAAAGTCGAGAGCATCGGCCTGCAGCGCTTGCGAGCCGGCGAGTGCGCCGGCGCCTATTTCCACCAGGAACATTGCGGCGTTGATCGCAATGACGATCCAAAGCCGCCGTTTGTAATCAGCCGACAAGCCTTCGAAGGTGACGCCTTCTGCGCAACAGGCTACGCCCATGTTCAGAGCCCTACGCTTCCTGAAGTCTCCATTTAGTGCAACCTCACCGCGGCAGATATCGCTTGTCGAGTTGACAAGCCACCGAGTACTGTGGATCGACAACGTTAGCGATCTCGAGGTGCGCTGCTTGGCCTAGAAGCTGAACCGCCTCGATCTTGTCGTAGCCGTGATCCTGCACCAGCCAGTTGACGAGATCGACGCAGGCGATCCGCAGCGCATCGATCAACGGCCGCGTGCTGCCGATTGACATGATCATTCTGTCGTTCTCGAGCCGGGGCCAGTTGATCTTTTTTCCCTTGATGAGATTCACCGTGAAGGTGACGTCAAACGAGGTCTCGATAGCGGCGCCGTCCACCTCGCCGTCACCCTGTGCGGCGTGCCCGTCGCCCAGCATGAAGAGCGCACCCGGCTCGGAAACCGGGAAAGACATCGTCACACCCTCAACGACCTCATTGAAGTCCATGTTCGCGCCATGAGGGCCGGGTATCAGCGAGCTGATGCATTCCTTGCCAGCAGGTGCGGTGCCGATTGTCCCGAAGAATGGCCGCAACGGGACCTCGACTTTGCCGATCTTGCTGTTGGGCAGGTCGAGCACACCGACATTTCTCGATCTGTCCAGCCGCCAGATAAAGAGCCGGTCCGGCACCGGGTCGGTTATCATCGCCGTCTTGTATTCGGGCGCCAATGCTCCGAAGTAGGGGATCGAAGCTCCCCAGCCCCAGTCTCTGTTGAGGCCGATCCTGTCGATACGCACGACGAGCGTATCGCCGGGCTCGGCGCCCTCGATGAAGAATGGCCCGGTCTGCGGGTTAACTCTGGTAAGGTCGAGTCTCGGAAACACGGTCTTGTCGGTCGGCTGGAAGACGTCGTTCGCCGCGTCCTTGGTCCTTGTGATCACCGTGTCGCCTGGCCTAATGCGGATCGCCGGCGGATGCGCATGGCAATAAGTGAAGTAAACAGTGTCTCCCGGGTCATAGCGGACTTCCGCGGCCGAGGTAGGCGCGACCCCAATAGCTACGAGTGCCGAAGATAGAGCCACGATGGCCGCTCGTGCCGACTGCTCGTTCATTCGAATCATAGAAATTCCTCCTGTGTTGGGCAGTGTAGATTGTTGCTATGGGGGCGGCGTAAGATTTCCGCTCGTCATCTCATGGGCGTTTCCTTTCTCGCACTGTCGGCCAAGCTTGCCGGCGGCTTGGCGCGCTCATAGAAGCCGCTCTCGTACAGTAGGCCGAAGAGATCGGAGTTCGCCGGCAACACCATCGTCGTGCCCTCCTTGACGAACTTGCGCGACGCGTCGAGCGTCCGCCGCAGCGCGTAGAACTGCGGTGCCTCGCGAAGCGAGTCGGCGTAGATGCGGGCAGCCTCTGCTTCGCCAGCGCCGCGGTGCCGCTGCGCGACCTTGAAGGCCTCGGCTAGAATGCTCGTCTTCTCACCCTGAGCCGCGGAACGGATCTTGAGGCCTTCCTCCTCGCCCTCAGAGCGGAAGCGCATGCTGATTGCGGCGCGCTCGGAGCGCATGCGAGCGTAGACCGTGAGCCGGTTGCGCTTAGGGAAGTCAAAGCGCAACAGCTGCACGTCAAGGACCTCGATGCCGTAGTCCCGAAGCGCAACATTCCGGCACTTTGCGGCGACCTCGGCAAGCAAGGCCTCTGCTCGATAGGCTTCGGCCGAGACAAAGGCAGCAAGCGGACTTCGGCCGATGGCGGCGCCAAGCTCCGCAGAGAGGATGTCGCCCAAGCGCGATTCCGCACCCGCCTTGTTGAGAACCGTCTCAAAGAAACGTTTGGGCTCGGCTATGCGCCACATGACGGCGCCCGCTGCCGTCACGGCAGTCTTCTCAAGCGTCAGGAATTCGCTCAGTGGGGGCTGGTAAACAAAAAGCCGGCCGTCGAACTTGGTCACGCTTTCGTAAGGCAGCTTCACGCCAAGACCCGGTGTGGTGACTACCTGCACCGGCCTGCCGAACGACGTGACAACGGCCCGCTCCCCATCGCCAACGGCGAAAAGACATAACGTGGTCGCCACGACAGCGCCAAGCACCACCGCGGCGCCCAGAATGGCTTGCCTAGGCTTCGAGCTTGAGCGGGCCATTGCTCATTTGCCTAACGAGCTGGGGCTTTTCTCATTCTGTAGAGCGTGCTTCGGGTGGTCAAGGCATTTGTCTCC
Organism: Bradyrhizobium sp. TZ2; assembly: GCA_043099345.1. Lineage (GTDB taxonomy): Bacteria > Pseudomonadota > Alphaproteobacteria > Rhizobiales > Xanthobacteraceae > Bradyrhizobium. The sequence continues at coordinate 7,517,595 of CP170752.1, forward strand.
GGTGAGCTGCTTGGTATAGGCTTCCGTACGCAGTCCCGCCGGTTGGCGCGGGTCGAGGCCGTCGGCCCCGGCACCTCGAGAAGCCGGGCGGCATCGCCGGCGACACGGGCAATGGGCCCGGTATGATCAAGCGTTAATTCAATCGGGAAAAACACCTGTGTATGGCACAAATCCGTGGGTGGGCTTGTGGCCAACCGCTCAGCAGAAAGAGCTGGGAATTCGGATCGACCCTCCCTGGTCGCCCCCGCCTGCGGGGGAGGTCGGACCGCATCGCAGATGCGATCCGGGTGAGGGGGTACTGCAGTTTCAGACCTCGGCGCGGTTAGTTCGCCGGAACGATCTTGCCGGGATTGAAAATGTTCTGCGGATCCAGCGCCTGCTTCAGCGCGCGCATGGCGTCGATCGCCTCGGGGCCGAGTTCGGCCTCAAGGTATTTCTGCTTGCCCTGCCCGATACCATGCTCGCCGGTGCAGGTGCCGCCCATCGACTGCGCCCGCTCGACGAGGCGATGCATGAAGTCCTCGCCGCGCGCCATTTCCTCCGCATTGTCGACGTCGCAGACCAGCGAACAGTGGAAGTTGCCGTCGCCGACATGGCCGACGATCGGCGACAGCAGATTGAGCCGCTTCAGATCGTCCTCGGTTTCGGTGACGCAATCGGCGAGCCTTGAAATCGGCACGCAGACATCGGTGGCGACCACGCCCGCACCGGGACGCAGCGCCTTCACCGACCAATAAGCGTCATGCCGGGCCTGCCAGAGCTTGGTGCGATCCTCCGGCTTGGTGGTCCAGGTGAAATCGCCGCCGCCGCATTCCTTGGCGATCTCGCTGAAGTTCCTCGATTGCTCGGCGACCTCGATTTCGCTGCCGTGGAATTCCAGCAGCAGCAACGGCGTTTCCGGCAAGGTCAGCTTCGAATAGGCATTGCAGGCGCGCACCTGCTCGGCATTGAGCAGTTCGATGCGCGCGACGGGAATACCGGTTTGAATGGCGAGAATCGTCGCCTGGCAGGCGCCGCGCACGGTTTCGAACGAACAAGCGGCGGCTGCGATCGTCTCGGGGATACCGCGCAGCTTGATGGTGAGTTCGGAGATGATGCCAAGCGTGCCCTCGGCGCCGACAAAGAGATGCGTCAGGTCGTAACCGGCCGATGACTTTTTCGCCCGCGTGCCCGTCGTGATGATCTCGCCGTCGCCGCGCACCACCTTGAGCGCCAGCACATTGTCGCGCATCGTGCCGTAGCGCACCGCATTGGTGCCGGACGCGCGGGTCGCGGTCATGCCGCCGAGCGAAGCATCCGCGCCGGGATCGATCGGGAAGAACAACCCCCTGGTCGCGCAGATGTTCGTTCAGCGCCTTGCGGGTCACGCCCGGCTGGATCACACAATCCAGATCCTCGGCGTGAACCTCGAGGATCCGGTTCATGTCACGCAGGTCGATGCAGACGCCGCCGGCCGGCGCGTTGACCTGTCCCTCCAGCGAGGTGCCGGTGCCGAAGGCGATCACGGGAACGCTGTGTTTGGCGCAAATCCGCACCACATCCTGGATGTCGGCGGTTTCCTGCGCCATCACCACGGCATCGGGCGGCTGCGTCGGTAACCACGTGGTGGTATGGGCGTGCTGTTCGCGCACCGCCTGCGAGGTGATCAGCCGGTTGCCGAATCGCGCCGCCAGCGCCTCCACGGCGCTTGCCAGCGCCTGCGGTTCCGGCCGCTTCACATTGCCTGTTATCGTTGTCGCCACGCCTAGTTCCTCCCAGCTTTGAGCCGACCGTGGCAAAGGATATAAAAGGGGTCAAGAGACCCGGAAAAACAAAGGGATGGATGATGACGACCGTTGCCGCCGCCAAGGATGATTTGAAGGATATGCCGCTGCCTCCAGCCCCGTTCCTGTCCTCGGTAATGCAGATCGAACCGCAATGGATCGACTACAACGGCCATCTCAACATGGCCTACTACAACGTGATGATGGACCGCGCGATCGACGAGATGTGGCTGCAGCTGGGGATCGGCCCGACCTATATGAAGGAGCGCCACGGCTCGACCTTCACCGCCGAAGCCCATGTTCGCTACTTGCGCGAGATTCATCTCGGCGACCCCGTTCAGATTTCGGTTTATCTGTTAGGTGCCGATGAGAAGCGGCTGCATACGTTCGAGGAACTGCGTCACGCCACCGAAGGCTGGATCTCCGCCACCTCTGAGAACATGACACTCCATATGGACATGAAGGAGCGGAAAGTGGCTCCCTTCCCGCCAGACATCCGCGCCCGCATCCGGGCGGTGGCGGATTCTCATGCGGCGGTTCCGCGGCCCGAGGGCATTGGCCGCAAGGTCGCAATGCCTTCGAAATAGCAAGGCGTTCAGGCCGGTAGCCCCGCCTCTTGCAGCGCGCCGACAACCAGATCGCACTGGCTTGGCGGCAGCGGCGGCATGCCGCGCTGCACTTCCGACACCGTGAGATCCGGATAATGCTGCCGCAGCGCGCCGAGGGCTGCGCCGGGCCTGCGGCCCTTTTCCGGCGAGAACATAGGCCGGGCACATGGTTCGATGCACCCAGCTTGCGGTGGGATGTTCGATCAGCGCGCGCTCCTGCCAGTTCGCGGCCTCGGCATATTGGCCGGCGTTGAAATGCGCGCAGCCGATTCCGACCATGCTGTTGAAGGCCAGCGGATCGTGGGGCGCGAGGTCGAGCGCGATCTTGAATCGCTCGACCGCGGACTGAGGATCGCCCTTGTAGACGTCGATCCATCCGCTGCGGCTCCACGCCCAGGCCGATCCGCCGTTCATGGCGAGCGCCTTGCGGGTGACGAGATCAGCGGTATCGAGCTCGCCCAGCAGCGTCAACGCGTTGCCGAGTACGGCCAGCACGGTGGCGTCGTTGCACATCACCCTCGCTTTGTGCGCCAGTTCGAGGCTTCGGGCGCGCTCTTCGACGGGCTCATGCGTGAAGTGATAGACCACGCGCTGGACATGGGCCCATGCCGCCAGTGCGATGGCGAGCGGATGGTTCGGATCCTGATCCATCGCGCGCGCAAGCAATTCGAGGGCTCGGGCATTGCCATCGGCATCGAGGGAGATAACGCCCGGCATCGCACGCAGCGCGAGATCATGCGCGCTGAGGCAGGTCGCCGGCTTTCGCAGCGCGTGTTCGATCTCGGCCAGCCGCAGGCATGGTTGCAGCGCCGCCGCGATCCTGACCGCGAGATGTTCCGCCGTTGCGGCTTCATCGCGCAGGACGCCATCTGCGCGGTGCGCCCAGAGCTGGCCGCCGGTTTCGGTGTCGATCAGCCTGATGGTCAGGTGCGCCTGCGCACCCGATCCCCGGATCGCGCCGGTCAGAAGATAGCGCACTGCCCTTGATCGCGTTGCGACCGAGATCCCGGCGCGGGTCAGTGCGGCGACGAGGTCATCGGCGATATCGGCCGCGAACTCCAGATTTTCCGCAGCCGCCTCGATGGGCGCAAACGCCATCGCCGGCCGGTCGCGCGCCGACACGAACAGGGAAGGCATCGCGCCGAGCGACGCGGTGAACACCGCCTGCCGCTTCAGCGTTTGCGACGGCGTCTCGCCGTAGCGGCGGCGATACTCGATCGAGAACCGGCCGCAATGGGGAAAGCCACAGCGCAGCGCGACGTCCATGATTTTGGCATCCGCACCTTGCAACAGTTCGCGCCGCGCGCATTCAAATCCGATCTCGCGAAGCACGGCGCGGGGTGTCTTGCCGACAAAAGTGAGGAATTGCCGCTGCAGCGTCCGGCCGGATACACCCGCGATGGCAGCGAGCTCGGCAAGGCGCCAATTGTGTCCGACATTGGCGCGCATGGCGTCCAGCGCGCGCCTGACACCGCGCGGCAGTGGCGATGTCGCCGAAACGTCCTGCCCAGCAATCATCCGCAACTCCGAAGGCCCCTGGTTGTGAGTCTCGGAAGCGGCGGAAAAGTTCACGATCCGGATAGGCGTGTCGCGAAGTGGATAGGCGCCCGGCGGTCCCCCGGCCTAAGCCCGGATCACGCCAAAACCCGAACACACATCCACCAGCCTCGAAGGAGGAACCCACATGGCTACATCCACCGCCGTCAGGAACGAGCAACCCGGCCAGATCGACCTTTCCGCCCTCAAGACCAAGCAGCACGGCGCCTGGTCGTCCGGCGACTACGCCGTGGTCGGAACAACGCTTCAGATCGTCGGCGAAGAGCTGTGCGAGGGCCTCGACCTCAGGGCCGGCCAAAAGGTGCTGGATGTCGCCGCCGGCAACGGCAATGCCACCCTCGCCGCCGCGCGCCGCTGGTGCGAGGTGATTTCCACCGATTACGTGCCGAGCCTGCTCGAGCGCGGCCGCGCCCGCGCCGCGGCGGAAGGCCTGTCGGTCCAGTTCAAGGAAGCGGATGCGGAGGCGCTAGACTTCGGCGATGCCACTTTCGACACCGTCGTTTCGACCTTCGGCGTCATGTTCACGCCGGACCAGGACCGCGCGGCGTCCGAACTGCTGCGCGTCTGCAAGAGCGGCGGCAAGATCGGCCTCGCCAACTGGACGCCGGAAGGCTTCATCGGGCAACTGTTCAAGACGCTCGGCAAATATCTGCCGCCGCCGGCCGGGGCGAAGTCGCCCGCGCTGTGGGGCACGCAGGCGCGCATCACGGAAATGTTTGGAACGTCAGCCGCCTCGATCAAGGCCGAGCGGCGGCACTTCACATTCCGCTACCGCTCGCCGCTGCACTTTCTCGACGTGTTCAGGAATTACTACGGCCCGACGCTGAAAGCCTTTGCAGCGCTTGATGAAACCGACCAGCGCCGCCTCGCCGACGATATCCTCGCACTGATCGCGTCAATGAACCGCGCTGACGACGGCACGATGGTGCTGCCAAGCGAATATCTGGAAATCGTCATCACCAAGCGCTGAAGCGGTTCCAAGGGTTGCGTGGCGGCCCCTGAGGGTCGCCGCCTATTCATAATTTGCACGAAGGAGCTTTCCCGGCATGATTTACCAGACCCGCGGGCCTATCGATTACCACGAAACCGGAGCCGGCCCGACCGTCGTGCTGGTGCCGGGATCGTGCAGCACCGGCGCCGCCTGGCGGCCGGTCATGGCTCATTGGCAGAATGAATTCCGGTGCGTGACAACCAGCCTGCTGGGATACGGCGGCACCGCCGAACGCCGCACCGAAGACGATGCAGATATCGCGCACGAGATCGAAATCCTCGAGGCCGTGATCCGACGTGCGGCCAGCCCCGTGCATCTCGTTGGCCACTCATTTGGCGGGCTGACCGCGCTTGCGGTCGCACTGCGCGGGCGCGTTCGCCTGCTCAGCCTGACCATTGCCGAAGCACCGGCGATGGAAATCCTGAAGGAGACCGGTGAGAGGCAACACTACGAAGCCTTTCGAAGGATGTCCGGTGCCTATGTCGATGCGTTCAAGGGCGGCCAAGCCGATGCGATCGAGCGGATGGTCGATTTCTATGGCGGTGCGGGCACGTTCGCTGCCTGGCCCCAGCGCGTTCGCGACTACGCGATAGAGACGACGCCGTCGAATTTGCTGGATTGGGCCTCAGCCTATGGCTTCCGCCTCACGCCGGCGTCGCTGGCGACCTTGGCGGTACCCACGCTCGTCGTCTGGGGAGGAGCCAGTCATCCGGCCGTCACTCGGGCGAACGATCTACTGAGCCGCTACATCCCGGACGCCGACCGCGCCGCGATTGCCGGCGCCGCTCATTTCATGATCGCGACCCACCCGAAGCAATTTGCGAACTTGGTCGCCCGCCACGTCGAGCAGTCCAGCCTCTCGCTGGCCGCCGCGCGCTAGTTCGCGCGCGGTACCACTTGCAGGCGCGCCGGCTAGACGTTGCTGCGCCCACGCACCACCCCGACCACCGCCGAGATCAGGAACAGGATCACGGCGATGAAGAAGATCGCCTTGGCGATTTCGACCGAAGCGCCGGCGATGCCGCCGAAGCCCAGAACACCCGCGATCAACGCGATGACCAGAAACGTAACGACCCAGCTCAACATAACACGACCTCTATTACCCGTTTCTCTCTCGACGGCCGCGACTGGGGCGTCGCGCATCGACTGTTGAACAATCCGGCCTGGTAACGAAGGTTCCTGGCGGCAAAAGCCCGAAATTTGACGATTCCGACGGAACAAAATCGCGGCAAAGCCGCGAAATCGGGCTCTCAAACGTGCCGGGATAAAACCTGTCAAAACGGCCGGACAGACCCTATATGGCCCTTAATCCCTGCTAAGAAGGCTCCCCTTTACCGCCTCACGGTGCCATCGTGGGGACGAGACGATTCGAGAATGACCGAGCCGAGCAAACTGCCCAATCACGGCGTCCCCGAGCACCAGCCTGCGGCTGGCGGCATCGCTGCGCGTGCGCGGGCTGCAGCCGGCCCGCAATATCTCAACGGCCTCAATCCCGAGCAGCGCGACGCGGTCGTGACGCTCGACGGGCCGGTTCTGGTGCTGGCCGGCGCCGGCACCGGCAAGACCCGCGTGCTGACCACGCGCATTGCCCACATCCTGAGCCAGGGCCGCGCGCGGCCGCACGAAATCCTGTCGGTGACCTTCACCAACAAGGCGGCGCGCGAGATGAAGCTGCGGCTCGGCCAGATGCTCGGCCAGGCCGTGGAGGGCATGCCGTGGCTCGGCACCTTCCACTCGATCGGCGGACGCATCCTGCGCATCCACGCCGAGCTGGTGCAGCTCAAATCCAATTTCACCGTGCTCGACGTCGACGACCAGGTCCGCCTGCTCAAGCAGCTGTTGCAGGCCGAGAACATCGACGACAAGCGTTGGCCAGCGCGCATGCTGGCCGGACTGATCGACGGCTGGAAAAACCGCGGCCTGACACCGGCGCAGGTGCCGGCAGGCGAAGCCGCGGTGTTCGGCAATGGCAAGGGCGGCAAGCTCTATGCCAGCTACCAGGAGCGGCTGAAGATTCTCAACGCCGCCGATTTCGGCGATCTGCTGCTGGAGAACATCCGGCTGTTTCGCGAGAACCCTGATGTGCTCCGGCAATACCAGAACCGGTTCAAGTTCATCCTGGTCGACGAATATCAGGACACCAACGTCGCGCAGTATCTGTGGCTGCGGCTGCTGTCGCAGGCGGCGTCGCGGCCGGGCGTGCCGCTGTCGACCGTCATTCCGGGGCGCATCGAAGATGCGAACCCGGATGTGCAATCGCACATCGGGGAATCTGGAGATAAAGAGGACTCAGCTCGAGATTCCGGGTTCGCACCTGCCGGTGCGCCCCGGAATGACGCGGGAAATGCCGTCGCTCAGCCCTCCTCCCCGCTCAAGAACATCTGCTGCGTCGGCGACGACGACCAGTCGATCTATGGCTGGCGCGGCGCGGAGGTCGACAACATCCTGCGCTTCGAGCACGATTTTCCCGGCGCCAAGATCATCCGCCTCGAACGCAATTACCGCTCCACCGGCCATATCCTCGCCGCCGCCTCGCACCTGATTGCGCACAATGAAGGCCGGCTCGGCAAGACGTTGCGCACCGAGGACGTCGACGGCGAGAAGGTCACCGTCACCGGCTCCTGGGATTCGGAAGAGGAAGCCCGCGCCATCGGCGAGGAGATCGAGGAGCTGCAGCGATCAGGCGAGAACCTCAACGAGGTCGCAATCCTGGTACGGGCCTCGTTCCAGATGCGCGAGTTCGAAGATCGTTTCGTCACCCTCGGCCTGCCCTATCGCGTGATCGGCGGCCCCCGGTTCTATGAGCGTGCCGAAATCCGCGATGCGCTGGCTTATTTGCGCGTGATCAATTCGCCTGCAGATGATTTGGCTTTCGAGCGCATCGTCAACGTGCCCAAGCGCGGTCTCGGCGACGCCACCGTGCAGATGCTGCACGACCACGCCCGCAAGCGCCGCATTCCCCTGTTCGAGGCCGCCCGCGCCGTGGTCGAGACCGACGAGCTGAAGCCGAAGGCGCGCGGATCGTTACGCGATCTCATCCTGCATTTCGACCGCTGGCGTGCGCAGCGCGAGGTCACCGCGCATACGGAGCTCGCCGAAATCGTGCTCGACGAGAGCGGCTATACCGAGATGTGGCAGAAGGACCGCTCGGCCGACGCCGCGGGCCGGCTGGATAACCTGAAAGAGCTGGTGCGCTCGATGGAGGAGTTCGAGAACCTGCAAGGTTTCCTCGAACATATCTCGCTGGTGATGGACCGCGACGGCGGTGCAGAGGACGAGGCCGTGTCGCTGATGACGCTGCATTCGGCCAAGGGACTCGAATTCGACAATGTGTTCCTGCCCGGCTGGGAGGAAGGCCTGTTTCCGAGCCAGCGCACGCTCGACGAACAGGGCCGCGCCGGCCTCGAAGAAGAACGACGCCTGGCCCATGTCGGCCTGACGCGCGCGCGCCGCCGCGCCAAACTCTATTTCGCCACCAACCGCCGCATCCACGGCACATGGTCGACCACGATCCCGTCGCGCTTCCTCGATGAACTGCCGTCGGCCAATGTCGAGATCACGGAATCCAAGGGTGGCTCCGGCTGGGGCGGCAGCGGCGGTTACGGTCCGTCGCGCTTCGACAACGTCGAATCCTTCGGCTCCAGCTATACGACGCCGGGCTGGCAGCGCGCGCAGGCCAACCGCGCGCGTAATCAGTCACGCGGCGGTTTCGAGGAAAGCCAGTCGTCATTCTCTGGCTCGCGCGGCGATGCCTTCTCGGGCGGCGGCTTCTCGCGCAACAAACGCGGACCGATGGTGATCGAAGGCGAGTTGATCGCCAAATCCACCGGCACGGTTTCGGAATTCTCGCTGGACGATCGCGTGTTTCACCAGAAATTCGGCTACGGCAACGTGGTGAAGATCGACGGCAACAAGCTCACGATTGCGTTCGAGAAGGCCGGCGAGAAGAAGGTGGTCGATAGTTTCGTCGAGCGGGTGTAGGATCTCGACGGCGACTTGGTCGGCGTCATCGCTCACTTAACCCGGGCTAGCGTCTTGTAGTCTCCCGTCATATTGTTTCGACGGGGGCACCTCTTTCATGTTGAAGAACAGCCGCGAGATTATTCGACGCTTGGAGTGTGAGGGATGGACACTTGTTCGCATAACGGACTCCCACCACGTCTTCAAGAGCGCCGTCTCGGGCGAAACACTCGTCGTTCCGCACCCCAAGAAGGACTTGGGAAAAGGCTTGGTCCGTGCCATTTATAAGGGCGCAGGATGGAAACCTGACTGAGATTGACCATGGCCCACTACATCGCCCTTATTGAAGATGCCGGACCGGATCACGCTGTTGGCGTATGGTTTCCGGACCTGCCCGGCTGCACTTCCGGGGGCGATGATATTGACCAAGCACTGCGCAACCCGCCCGAAGCGCTGGAGCTATTTGCGGAAAGCTTCGAAGAGGACGGCAAATCGCTGCCACGTCCGCGAACGTTGACCGAGCTGAAATCCGACCCCGCAATTGCAGATGATCTCAAGACCTACATGGTCGCCTTGATCGAACTGCCTGCGCGCGCTCACGCCGCGGAATAGACGCTTTTCGTTTGTTGATGGATTGCGAAAGGTCCTCCGGGTTCCTATCTCCCGGTTCCCACCCCACTTCCGCGTCGACTTGGCCGAAGCGCCGCTTTGTCGCCGGTCACATCCCGTTTTCAGACTGTCATGCTCGCGATGCCCCCCATCATATCCGTTTCAAATCTCTCAAAAACCTACGGCTCCGGCTTCAAGGCGCTGAACGGCATCAACCTGGACATCAAGCGCGGCGAAATCTTCGCGCTGCTCGGGCCGAACGGCGCCGGCAAGACCACGCTGATCAGCATCATCTGCGGCATCGCCAATTTGAGCGAAGGCCGCGTCACCGTCGACGGCCATGACATCAACAAGGATTATCGCGCCGCGCGCTCGCTGATCGGGCTGGTGCCGCAGGAACTGCACACCGACTCCTTTGAAACCGTATGGGCGACCGCCAGCTTCAGCCGCGGCCTGTTCGGCAAGCCGAAGAATCCCGCCCACATCGAAAAGGTGCTGAAGGACCTTTCGCTGTGGGACAAGAAGGATTCCAAGATCATGACGCTGTCCGGCGGCATGAAGCGGCGCGTGATGATCGCAAAGGCGCTGTCGCATGAGCCGCAGATCCTGTTCCTGGACGAGCCGACCGCTGGCGTCGATGTCGAATTGCGCAAGGGCATGTGGGACGTGGTGCGCGCTCTCCAGGCTTCCGGCGTCACCATCATCCTGACCACGCATTACATCCAGGAAGCCGAGGAGATGGCCGACCGGATCGGCGTTATCAACAAGGGCGAGATCATCCTGGTCGAGGACAAGGCCGGCCTGATGCAGAAGCTCGGCAAGAAGGAGCTGAAGGTGCATTTGCAGGGCAGGATCGATGCAATCCCCGCCTCGCTCGCCGCATACAATCTCGAACTGTCTGACGATGGCCACGCGGTAACCTACGACTACGACACCAAGGGCGAGCACACCGGCATCACCAGCCTGCTCAACGACCTCCGCAACGCCGGCATCCGGATTTCGGACCTCGATACCCGGCAGTCGTCGCTGGAAGATATCTTCGTCAGCCTTGTGAGGACGCCATGAATTTCCGGGCGATCCGCGCCATCTACCTGTTCGAAATGGCGCGCACCTGGCGAACGCTGCTGCAGAGCATCGTCTCGCCGGTCGTTTCCACCTCGCTCTATTTCGTGGTGTTCGGCGCCGCGATCGGCTCGCGCATCACCGAGGTCGAGGGCGTCAGCTACGGCACCTTCATCGTGCCGGGGCTGGTCATGCTATCGGTGCTGACGCAGAGCATCGCCAACGCCTCGTTCGGCATCTACTTCCCGAAATTCGTCGGCACCATCTATGAAATCCTCTCGGCGCCGATTTCCTATTACGAGATCGTGATCGGCTATGTCGGCGCGGCGGCGACCAAATCCATCATCCTCGGCCTGATCATTCTGGCTACTGCCGCGCTGTTCGTGCCGCTGCATATCCTTCATCCCTGGTGGATGCTGACCTTCCTGGTGCTGACCGCAGTGACCTTCAGCCTGTTCGGCTTCATCATCGGTATCTGGGCCGACGGCTTCGAAAAGCTGCAGATGATCCCGATGCTGGTGGTGACGCCGCTGACTTTCCTGGGCGGTAGCTTCTACTCGGTGAACATGCTGCCGTCGGGCTGGCGTACCATCACGCTGCTCAATCCGGTGGTGTATCTAATCTCGGGCTTCCGCTGGAGCTTTTCCGAGATCGCCGACGTCAGCGTGGCCTTAAGCCTCGGCATGACGCTCGGCTTCCTCGCCATCTGCATGTTTCTGGTGTGGTGGATCTTCAGGACCGGGTACCGGCTGAAGAACTGACGCGAAGCGTCATTCCGGGGCGGCTCGCAGAGCCGAACCCGGAATCTCGAGATTCCGGATATGGTCCTAACGGACCATCCCGGAATGACGAATCTCTGTCCGCCGCTCGCGAAAAAGTCACCGACCCAAGACCTTTTGCGCCGTTCCGCCGCCTTGTTTGCGCCGTGGGGGGCATTAACGATGGGTGCCAGGCCACTGGAACCAGTGCCGGTTTCCGGGCATAGTGCATGCTCGGGGGACGGGAGCCGATACTTTCGTACAGGGCCTGGAGGCCAAAGGTAAAATGCGCTCCTTCCTCGTTGCTTTCACCGCGCTGTCGCTGTTTGCCTCGGGCGCCGCGCAGGCCAAGATCGCCATCACCGTCGACAAGGACAACCAGCAGATGATCGTCGCCGTCGACGGCGTCGAGCGTTACCGCTGGCCGGTATCGTCAGGTCTTCCCTCGTACGAGACGCCGAACGGCAGCTTCCGTGCCTTCCGCATGGAAGAGGATCATTACTCCAAGGAATTCGACGAGGCGCCGATGCCGCATTCGATCTTCTTCACGAAGATCGGCCACGCCATCCATGGCACCGACTCCGTCAACCGTCTCGGCAGCCCGGCCTCGCATGGCTGTGTGCGATTGTCGCGCGAACACGCCGCGACGCTCTACGCGCTGGTCAAGCAGGACGGCGTGCTCAACACCACTGTGACGCTGACCGGCTCGTCCCGGGTTGCGCTGGCGCGCAATCCGCGACCTCGCTCCAACACGGCGGTCGCGCGCCGTGCGCCGCAGCCGCAATATGAACAGCAACACGATGCCGCCGGCGACCCGGTCGTGATCACGCCGCAGCAGCAGCGCATAGCGCCGCAGGCCCGGGCTGACGATGGCTACATCTATCCAGCCGACGGCACTTCGAACGAAGCCCGCTACCCCGCGCCCAGCCGCCGCGTCTACGACACCCAAGCCTATCAGCAGCAGCAGCAGCAGCAATACTACGGCAACCGCGGCTATGCGCCGGCGCCGCAGGGCTACTACTATCAGCCGCGTCCGTATTATCAGCAGCGCGGGCTGTTCTCCCAGGATTAGCCGAATGAATTTGTTGCGGCCGCCGGATCGTCTGCGACCGCAAGCTTAGCCGTCCGTCGCGCCCGCAAGCTGGCGGTCGCGTTGTTGAGTCATCAGCCGCGACTGCCGCCAGGCATCATGAACGATCATGCCTGCAGCCATCGCAACGACGAAGACGAAGATCCCGGGCGACAGCGTCGCGAGGCTTTCCAGCGCCGGTCCCGGGCATAGTCCGACAAGGCCCCACCCGATTCCGAACAGCGCGGCGCCCGCTACCAGCGGCAGGTCAATCTCCGACTTCCCCGGCCAGAAATATTGCGAAGCAAGCCATGGCCGCGAACGGCGGTTGGCCAGCATGAAGCCCGGCACCGACACTGCGAGTGCGGCGGCCATCACCACCGCCAGACTTGGGTCCCACGCGCCAAAGATGTCCAGGAAGCCCAGAACTTTGGTCGGCTGCACCATGCCTGAAATCAACAGGCCCGCGCCGAAGATCAGGCCGCAAACCAAAGGAGCTGCGATCCACATGGTTCAGCCTCCCAGCAAATGGCGCGTGACCGCGACCGTGATGACCGCCGTCACCATGAAGACGATCGTGGCGGCGATCGAGCGCGGCGATAGCCGCCCTATTCCACAAATGCCGTGCCCGGAGGTGCAGCCGCCGCCGAGCCGCGTGCCGAAGCCGACCAGCAGTCCGGCCACAACGATGACGGCCCAACTGGCCGGCAGCTTGGGCGGCGCCATCCCGTATCCGATCCAGCCTGCGATGACGGGAGCCAGAATGAGCCCGACGATAAAGGCGATGCGCCAGCCTTTATCTTCACTCCGCATATTCAGGAGGCCGCTGAAGATGCCGCTGATCCCGGCGATCCGGCCGGTCGAAAACATCAACAGGACGGCGGAGAGCCCGATCAGGACGCCGCCAATGGCGGCCGATACGGGAGTGAAATTGGCCATGACGGGATTCCATTCGTTGGCAATGCTTGATCATAGGCGCGCCTTGCCCGACCGCAACTCGTCTATTCCTCGCCTTTCCTGAGCCGCCGCCAGACTGCTCCCAGCACGTTGGAATAATCGTCGGTCCAGACCCGCTGGTCGTCCTCGGCTTCGGTCATCGTCCATTGATCCGACGAGGCGAGCTTGCCGACGTCGGCCTCTTCCCGCGCCGAGGCCACGACCGAGGTGGAGAAGATGTATTCATTGTCGCGGCCGGAATCCTCGCTATAGACCCAGCTCTTCATGTCGTTGGCGTCGGCGATGCCGACGACGACGCTGGACAGTTCCAGATGCCGGTTGGAGACGTGCATTACGACTGCGCCCTGCGGCGCCAGCTTGGACTTGTAGATCTCCATCGCCTCTTCGGTCGCCAGATGGACCGGGATGGCATCCGATGAATAGGCGTCCACGATGATCAGATCGTAGACGCCGTCAGGCTCGCGCGCAAAGGTCAGCCGCGCATCGCCGATCACGGGTTCCAGGTTCGGTTCGCAGACCTGGATGTAGGTGAAATATTTCGGGTCGCGTGCAGTGTCGACCATCGACTGGTCGATCTCGAAGAACTTCCACTCCTCGCCGGGCTCCGAGGCGCAAACCAGCGTGCCGGATCCGAGCCCGATCACTGCAACACGCAGCGGCGCGCCCTTGCGCTCGCGAATTGCCGTAATCGCCTGACCGATGCCGCCATCCCTGTGATAATAGGTGATCGGCTCGGGCTGGCCGGTAACGGGCGTGCCGTCATCGTTCTTGAACTTTTCGGCGCCGTGGATCGTGGTGCCGTGCATCAGCACATGATACTGGCCGTTCGGCGTCACTACGATTTTGTGGACGCCGAAGAAGCTGCGCACCGTTTCCACCCGCCCGTCGTCGGAGGGGTAAGCGCGCAGCAGCACCAGCGCGACCACCACGGTCGCAAAGATCTTCCACCGGTTGGCGTTGAGGCCGAGCGCCAGCAGCGCCGCGAGCATGCCGGCCGCGCCGATCACCCAGACCCGATGCTCTTCGAACCAGTTGAACAGTTTTCCGTTTGACCAGGCCGGCGCGATCAGCGCCACCGCCAGCAAGGCGAGGAACGGCCAGTACCACTGGCTCCAGCGCGGCAAGCGCTCGTTGCCGGCCGGCCGGCACAGGGCCGCGAGCGCCAGCAGGATCGGGTATTCCGCGACCCATGAAAACGTGAACGGCGCGATCAGGCCGGCGAACAGCCCGCCGACCATGCCGCCGAACGACAGCGCGACATAGAAGCCGGTGAGATACTTCGCCGGCGGCCGGGTGCGCGCCAGTTCGCCATGACAGGCCATCGCGATGAGGAAGAAACATAATTGATGCCCGCCGAGCGTCAGCAGCAAATTCTGCTCGCCACCGAACGCCAGCAGCACCACGACGCCGGCGATCGCCAGCGGCTGCGCCAGCAGCATCCATTTGTGCGGCAGCAATGGCCGCGACTGAAACACCAGCACCCACGTCAACAAATAGAGCGACAGCGGCAACACCCACAGCAAAGGCGCGGCGGCGACGTCGGTGGAAATATGCGCGGTCACCGCGATCAGAAGGCCCGACGGTACGGCAGCCAGAAAGATCCAGCGCGCGCGCAATATCCACGACGGGGCCGGCCCTTCGATATCGTCGGGCACGTTCAACGCAGCCACATTTGCCGGCGAGCGCAGCAGCAAGACGCCGCAGCTTGCGATCAGCACGATCAGCAGTCCGTAACCGCCGGTCCAGATCAGGTTTTGCGTGCGCAGCGTGAAGACCGGCTCCAGCAGCACCGGATAGGACAACAGCGCCAGGAAGCTGCCGACATTCGACGAAGCATAAAGGAAGTAAGGGTCGGGGCCGTTGGGGTGGCCGGTGCGGACGAACCAGGCCTGCAGCAGCGGATTGTTGGCGGCGAGCGCGAAGAACGGCAGCCCGATCGACACCGCAAACAGCCCAAGCAGCCACAGTGCATAGCCCGAAGTCGGCGGTTCTCCCCACCCGCTCGAGATCGACAGCGGCAGTGTCAGCATCGCGACCGCGAGCAGCACCATATGGATCGCCACGGGAAGCGTGCGGTTGCGGAGCTGCATCAGAAAATGCGCATAGGCATAGCCGCCGAGCAGCAGCGACTGGAAGAACACCATCGCCACCGACCATACCGCCGGGGAGCCGCCGAGCCGCGGCAGCACCATTTTGGTGAACAGGGGCTGCACCGAAAACAGCAGTAGCGCGCTGACGAAGATCGCAGCGGTGTAGACGACCAGGACCAGCCGGTCACGACTTTCGGAAGGCTGGTCCACTGAAACGGACAGATCGGGAGAAATCATCAAAACTCCGGCTGAAACCCGGCGGGCGCCGGAGGCGGGATTTCCGGCTGTGCCACCGGAGGGCCGCAATGGAGCATAGGGCGACACGGCGAGCAATGCGGGATAAGAAAGCACGGAGAGGGCGCTTCGCGCCCATCCCGATCAAACCTTCTTGAAGCTGAAGCTGGCATGAACGATACGGATGTTGTCATCATCGGTGCGGGGCATAACGGCCTCACCTGCGCGGCCTATCTCGCGATGGCCGGCCTGCGCGTGAAGGTGGTCGAGCGCCGCAAGGTGGTCGGCGGCGCCGCCGTGACCGAGGAATTCCATCCCGGCTTTCGCAATTCGGTGGCCGCCTACACCGTGAGCCTGCTCAACCCGCAGATCATTGCCGACCTGAGGCTGGCCGAACATGGCCTGCGCATCGTCGAGCGCCGCGCGCAGAACTTCCTGCCCGCGCCCGACGGCAGCTATCTCCTGACCGGGGAAGGCCGCACCCGGCAATCGGTGGCAAGGCTCAGCCAGCACGATGCCGGCACGATCGATGCCTTTTCGCGCGAACTGGAGGCGATTGCCGACGTGCTGCGGCAGTTCGTGCTGCGCGCGCCGCCGAATATCGTCGAGGGATTTGGCATCGGCGCGATCCGCGAGGCGTTCAATGCGATGGGTACCGCGAGCATCCTGCGCAAACTCTCGCTCGACCAGCAGCGCAGCCTGCTCGACCTGTTCACGCGCTCCGCCGGTGAGATGCTGGACGAACGTTTTGAAAACGATCTGGTGAAGGCGCTGTTCGGCTTCGACGCCATCGTCGGCAACTACGCCAGCCCGTACGCCGCCGGCTCCGCCTACGTCATGCTGCACCACGCATTCGGCGAGGTGAACGGCAAGAAGGGCGTGTGGGGCCACGCCATCGGCGGCATGGGCGCGATCACGCAGGCCATGGCGCGCGCGGCGCGCGGGCATGGCGCCGAACTCGAAACCGAGGCCGGCGTGCGCGAGGTGATCGTCGAAGCTGGCCGCGCCGTGGGCGTCATCCTCGACAATGGCGAGACCATCCGCGCGAAATACATAGCCTCTAGCGTCAATCCGAAACTGCTGTACACGCGGCTCGTACCATCGGGTGCGCTGGCGCCGGAATTTCTCGATCGCATCACGCGATGGCGCAACGCCTCCGGCACCTTCCGGATGAATGTCGCGCTGAACGCCCTGCCCGCATTCACGGCGCTTCCTGAAGCCGGCGACCATCTCACCGCCGGCATTATCCTGGCGCCCAGTCTCGGTTACATGGACCGCGCCTGGCAGGACGCCCGCGCCCATGGCTGGAGCCGCGAGCCTGTGGTCGAACTCCTGATCCCCTCGACGCTGGACGCTTCGCTTGCACCGGAAGGCCAGCATGTCGCCAGCCTGTTCTGCCAGCATGTCGCGCCGGAATTGCCGGCCGGAAGGTCATGGGACGATCACCGCGAGGAGGTCGCCGACCTCATGGTCGCAACGGTGGATAAATATGCGCCGGGCTTTGCGGCAAGCGTGATCGGCCGCCAAGTGCTATCGCCTCTTGACCTAGAGCGGCAGTTCGGCTTGCTCGGCGGCGACATCTTTCATGGCGCCTTGACGCTCAATCAATTGTTCTCGGCGCGGCCGATGCTGGGCCATGCCGATTATCGCGGGCCGCTGAAGGGCCTCTACCATTGCGGCTCCGGCGCTCATCCCGGCGGCGGCGTCACCGGCGCACCTGGCCACAACGCCGCGCGGGTGATCCTGGGCGATCACCGCGCGCTGTTCGGATAGGCTGGCGCGGTTCGACCACTCGGTCCGGGCCGGTAAAACCCGCTGGATAATGTGTGCAAAACCGGTGGGTAATACCCGGAAAAGCCTGTGGATTGGTTGTTGAAAGCGAGCCTCGAAGGTTGTGGGAAACTGCGGTATGTTTCGGTGTACACGGGACCGACAACGCACCAAATTGGCTGTGGACGGACGGTGGAGATCGGACCTTCAGTTCCTATCCCGGAACCTCCTGGACGTGTAACTTTTTCGGGATTGAACTTTGCTCAAATTTGAATCAAAGACGCCCTCGATCTTGCTTCCCGCTTTTTCCCGGTTTCTCAATGACTTCCACCGCCGCCTCTACCCACCGCGCCAGCTTTGCGATCGGCGACGAACATGCGGCCAAGGGCGTGGTCGATTCCCTGACCGAAGTTTTCTTTGAGGACCAAGCCGCAATCGCCGCATTCGAGCGGCCGGATGGCCGCTGGGGCGTCACCATGCATTTTTCCGACCCGCCAGACCAGGCGCTGGTGCGTGAGCGCGTGACCAATGCGACCAGCGCGGAGATCGCTCGGGGCGTCGCCTTCGACACGGTCGAGGCCAAAGACTGGGTCAAGGCCAGCCTCGAAGACCTCGTCCCCGTTCCGGCCGGGCGCTTCGTCGTGCACGGCCAGCATGACCGCGACCGGGTCGCCCCCAACAAGCTCGGCATCGAAATCGAGGCGGCGCTGGCGTTCGGCACCGGCCATCACGGCACCACGCGCGGCTGCCTGCTGCTGCTCGACCACGTCCTGAAAGCCTGGCGCCCGCGGCGCGTGCTCGATCTCGGCACCGGCACCGGCGTGCTGGCGATTGCCGCTGCGCAGACGCTGCACGAAAAAATACTGGCCAGCGATATCGATCCGCTCTCGGTACAGGTCGCCCGCGAAAACGCCAGGCTGAACGTATCGGGACATCTGGTGCGAACCATCACCGCCACCGGCTTCTCCGCGCCGCAATTCGCAGCTGCCGCCCCGTTCGACCTGGTGCTGGCGAATATCCTGGCCAATCCGTTGCGGCAATTGGCAACGCCGATGGCGCGGCACCTTGCGCCTTCGGCGCTGGTTATTCTGTCGGGCCTGCTGACGCCTCAAGCACCTGGCGTCATCGCCGCCTATCGCGCGCGCGGCCTGGTGCCGGTGCGGCATCTGCGCATCGAAGGCTGGACCAGCCTGTTACTGCGCAAGGCAAACTGAAGGTCTTATTCGGGCGGCCGGTCCGGATTGCGGGCGATCACGCCCCTCTCTTTCTTCAACGACCGTTTGACGCGCGCTTCCACGAACCTGTCGAGGATCTTGTTGACAACGCCGCGTTGTTTCTTGTTTGCGACAGGTGGGGTCGGGCCGCGGCTCGCCGGCGGCGAGATCTTCTCAAACGTGAAAGCAGGCATGGCGTGTCCCCTCGTCGTTGAGTTGAAACACTCCTGGGAGCCCCCCGGTATC
Source organism: Bradyrhizobium sp. TZ2 (assembly GCA_043099345.1). Classification (GTDB taxonomy): domain Bacteria; phylum Pseudomonadota; class Alphaproteobacteria; order Rhizobiales; family Xanthobacteraceae; genus Bradyrhizobium. The sequence goes on from CP170752.1 coordinate 7,536,483, forward strand.
TTGAGCGAACGGCTTGCACGGCAAGCTGCTCCGTCCGACTAGCGCGGACGGACATATTGAAGCACAGATTATACCAAATTGTGGCCAACTCTGACGCATTGCGGACCTCTCCACCCAACTCTAGAGTGACAAGGCGATGTTCGAAGCCCATTTCCAGACATTCGAAGAACCCGAAAGCGGCGTGGCGCTGACGGCACGGCTGGCCCTCTTCCGGGAAGAACTGGCGCGCCGGAAGCTGACGGGATTCGTGATTCCCCGCGCCGATCAGCAGCAAAATGAATATGTCGCCGCCTCGGAAGAGCGGCTGGCGTGGCTGACCGGCTTCACCGGCTCGGCTGGCATGGCCGTGGTCCAGACCCATCAGGCCGCCATCTTCGTCGATGGCCGTTATACGCTCCAGGCCGCCAAGCAGGTCGACCGCAAGGCCTGGCATATCGAGCCGCTGGCCGATCCGCCGCCGGAACACTGGCTGGCGCGGCATCTTTCGGCCGGCGACCGCCTTGGTTTTGACCCGTGGCTGCACACTTCGGCAGCAGCCGAGCGCCTGGCCGCCGCCTGCGCCAAGGCGGGCGCCGAGCTGGTCGCGGTCGACAGCAACCCGCTGGATTCGGTGTGGGCAGAGCGCCCGGCCCGGCCGCTCGGCCCCGTCGCCATTCACGGCACGCAATTCTCCGGCGAGATCGAAGCCGAGAAGCTCAAGCGGATCCGGCTGGAGATCAACAAGCTCGGTGTTGACGCGCTGGTGCTGTCGGATAGCCACGCGGTGGCCTGGACCTTCAACATCCGCGGCGCCGACGTCTCGCACACGCCGCTGCCGCTGTCCTACGCGCTGGTGCCGAAGGACGGCCGTCCCACCGTGTTCATCGATCACCGCAAGCTCTCCAACCTGAGCCGCGACCATCTCGAACAATCAGCCGATGTCAGGGAGCCCGACGCGCTGACACCGTCGCTGACGGAACTCGCGCGAGGCGGTGCGGCTATCGCGCTCGATAGCGCCACCGCGGCGGACGCGCTGAGCCGCCTGATCGCGGCCGCCGGCGGCAAGCCGGTGCGTGGCAACGATCCGGTCAGTCTCCTCAAGGCGGTGAAGAACATCACCGAGATCGAGGGTACGCGAACGGCGCACCGGCGCGACGCCGTGGCGCTGACACGCTTCCTCGCCTGGATCGATCGCGAGGCGCCCTCGGGCGCGCTGACCGAGATCGACACCGTCGAGGCGCTGGAGACCTTCCGGCGCCAGACCTGTGCGCTGAAGGACGTTTCCTTCCCGACCATCGCCGGCACCGGCCCGAACGGCGCCATCGTGCACTACCGCGTCACCCGCAAGAGCAACCGGCGAATTTCGTCCGGCGATCTCCTGCTGATCGATTCCGGCGCGCAGTATGAAGACGGCACCACCGACGTCACCCGCACGATTGCGATCGGCGAGCCGACGGCGGAAATGCGCGACCGTTTCACCCGCGTGCTTCGCGGGCACATCGCGATTGCCCGCGCGGTATTTCCCGACGGCATCACCGGCGCGCAGCTCGACTCGTTCGCGCGACAATATCTCTGGCAGGCCGGTCTCGATTTCGAGCACGGCACGGGACACGGCGTCGGCAGCTATCTCTCCGTGCATGAAGGCCCGGCGCGAATTTCCAAACTCGGCACCACGCCGCTGAAGCGAGGCATGATCCTCTCCAACGAACCTGGCTACTACAAGGCCGACGCTTATGGCATCCGGATCGAGAACCTCGAACTCGTCGTCGGCGCCGATGTCGTCGGCGCCGAGAAGCCGGTGAATGCGTTCGAAACGCTGACGCTGGCGCCGATCGACCGCCGCCTGATCGACGCGACGATGCTGAGCGCGACGGAACTGAAATGGCTGAACGATTACCACACCCGCGTCAATCGCGAGGTGCGGCCGCATCTCGACGACAACGCCACGAAATTGTGGCTCGACGACGCGACGGCGGCGCTGCTGCCGCTTTGATCATCGTCCCTGCCCCGAGGTTCGTCATCCCCCGCGAATGCGGGGGACCCAGTACTCCGCAGCCTCTCCGCATATAACTCCGATCTCTGGAATACCGGATCATCCGCCTTCGCGGATGATGGCAGCGTTGTTTGTTTCGCTCGACGGAACGCGATCCCGGTGCCTCCCGAAATCGGCATGGCCGCATGCCGAAACATCCGTATTCGCGCTGGGCTATCCCGCTACAGTCCGATTCGAAAAACTGGATCTATCCGCATGCATGGCGTGATGGGCAAACCGCCCGGCACGGTGACGGACACAAACGGCGTCGCGACATCAAGGATCATGCTGCTGATGCTCGTCGCCATGACAGGCGTCGCGCCGATCTCGCTCTATATGCTGGTGCCGGCGTTGCCCGTGCTGGCAACGACGTTCGACCGCGACATATCGATCGCGCAGATGACGGTGTCGCTCTTCATGGTCGGCATCGCCTGCTCGCAGCTCATCATGGGGCCGCTGTCGGACAAATTCGGCCGCCGCCCGGTGCTGATTGCAGGCCTCGCCCTGATGGTGGCGGCGAGCCTCGGCTGTTCCCTGGCCCAGACGCTGCCGCAACTGATCGCCGCGCGTTTCCTGCAGGCGTTGGGCGGCGCCACTGGTATGGTGGTGAGCCGCGCCATCATCCGCGACCTTTACAGCCGAGATCGTATCAGCCCTATGATTAGCCTCGTCATCGCCGTCATGATGATGGCGCAGATGCTGAGTGCGCTCGTCGGCGGCCTGCTGGAAACCGCGTTCGGCTGGCGTGCGATCTTCTACTTCATCACGGCGGCTTCCCTCAGTGTCGCCGTCCTGATCGCGATTGCACTGCCCGAGACGCGCCGCGAGCGCAGCGAAAGCAGCTTCGGCGGCGACGTCAGCAAGCTGATCCGTGACCGCGCCTTCATCGGCTACGTGCTGTGCCAGGTGCTGGCTTCCCAGATCATCTTCACGTTCGCCGGCGGCGGACCCTACATCGTGGTGACGCAAATGGGCCGCACCACGGCCGAATATGGCGCATGGTTCGCGACAACCGGCTTCGCGTATCTGGTCGGCAACCTGTTCTGCGTCCGCTTCGCGCCGCGCCATTCGCTGGAGAAGCTGATCTGGTTCGGCTTGGCGCTGCAATTCGCCGGCGCCCTGCTGAATCTGATCTTCAGCATTGCCGGCATCAACCAGGCGCCATCATGGCTGTTCGGCACCCAGATGATCGTGATGGTCGCCAACGCCTTCGTGATGAACAATGCCGCCGCGGGCGCCATCAGCGTCCGCCCCGAGGCCGCCGGCACCGCCGCGGGCGCGATGGGCTTTTTGCAGCAAGGCATCGGCGCGCTGATATCGCAATTCGGCGCCTATCTCGGCGGCCATTCGACGACCACGCTGCCGCTGACGGCGGCGATCTTCGCCATATCGATCGCCTGCGCCGCGACGATGATCTTCATCGTGCCGCGGCGGACGGTGGCGGTCAGCGAGGAGCTGGTTAAGAAGGCGGAGGAGGAAGAATCGGGGATGTTGTAGGCAAGATAGCGCCGCACTCTCCCATCGTCATACCCGCGAAAGCGGGTATCCAGTACGCCGCGGCTCATCCGGATATCACTGAGGTCTCTGGAGCACTGGGTCACCCGCCTTCGCGGGTGACGACAATGGAGTGCGTGGCGACCCCCCTCACTCCCCGATCAGCTTCAGCCACTCGTCCTCGGTCAGCACCGGCACGCCATGCTTCTTCGCTTCCGCCAGTTTTGAGCCCGCGCCCGGCCCCGCGACGACGTAGTCCGTCTTCTTCGATACCGAGCCCGAAGCCTTGGCACCGAGCCGTTCAGCCGTGGCTTTCGCCTCGTCGCGCGTCATCCTTTCCAGCGAACCGGTGAAGACCACGGTCTTGCCCGCCACCGCTGAATTGCTCTTGGGCTTTTCGGCGTCGACAATTTCGTCCAGTTCTTTTGTCAGCCGCTCGACAATGCCGCGATTGTGGCTCTCGCCGAAATAGGCGGCCACGCTCCTGATCACGGTGTCGCCAATCTGGTCGAGCGCATCCATCTCGGCGATGGTCTCCTCATCGCCCCTGGCGACCTTCAGGCAAGCGTCGTGGAACGCGTCCCACGAGCCATAGCCGCGCGCCAATGCCAGCGCGGTGGTCTCGCCGACATGGCGCATGCCGAGCGCATAGATGAAGCGCTCCAGCGCGATCTTCCGCCGTCCTTCGATGGCGTCGAACAGATTGCGCACCGAGGTTTGGCCGTAGCCCTCGATTGCTTCGAGCTTCAGCTTCGCATTGCGTTTGGGCAGCGTGAAAATATCGGCCGGCTCCCTCACCCATCCCTGATCGAAGAAGTACTGAAGCTGTTTCTCGCCGAGCCCGTCGATATCGAAAGCCCGGCGCGACACGAACAGCTTCAAATGCTCGATCTTCTGGAACGGACAGGCGAACTCGCCGGTGCAGCGGGCGCGCGCGCCTTCCTCGCCGGTTGCGGTTTCCTCGCGCACCACATCGGTGTGCAGCGGGCACGGGCACTTCTTGGGGAAATGGAACTGTTTTGCATTCTTCGGCCGCTTGTCGATGACCACGTCGACCACTTGCGGAATCACGTCGCCGGCGCGCTGAATGACGACGGTATCGCCGATCATGATTTCGCGGCCCTCGCGCAATTGCTCGCCGTCTCCCCCGATTCCCTTGATGTAATCCTCGTTGTGCAGGGTCACGTTCTGCACGATGACGCCGCCGACGCCGATCGGTTCCAGCTTGCCGACAGGCGTAAAGGAGCCGGTGCGGCCGACCTGGATTTCGATATCCCGGAGCACGGTCATGGCGCGCTCGGCCGGGAATTTGTGCGCGATCGCCCAGCGTGGCGTGCGTGACACGAAGCCGAGCCGCTGCTGCCAGTCGATGCGATCGATCTTGTACACGACGCCATCGATATCGTAATCGAGATGTGACCGCTGGGTTTCGATCTCGCGATGGAAGGCGAGCAATTCGTCGACCGAATGGCAAAGTCTGGTGAGCGGATTGGTCTTGAAGCCGCAGCGCTCGAACCATTTGATCATGCCGGACTGGGTATCGGCCGGCATCCCACTCATTTCGCCCCAGGCATAGGCGAAAAAGCCGAGCGGGCGCGAGGCGGTAATGGTCGGGTCCTTTTGACGCAACGAACCTGCCGCCGAATTGCGCGGATTGGCGAAGATGGTGTCGCCCGCGGCCTTCTGACGTTCGTTCAGCGCCAGAAAAGCGTGCTTGGTCATATAGACCTCGCCGCGCACCTCGCAGATGTCGGGCACATTGCGGCCCTTCAGTTTGTGTGGCACGTCCTCCAGCGTACGGATATTCGCGGTGACATCCTCGCCTACCGCACCGTCTCCTCGGGTGGCGGCAGTAACCAGTTCACCGCCCTCGTAGCGCAGCGACATCGAGAGCCCGTCGATCTTCGGCTCGGCTGAGAAATCGATCTTGTCGTCGCTGAGCTTGAGAAAGCGCTCGATGCGGCCGACGAAATCGAGAACGTCCTGCTCGGCGAACGCGTTGTCGAGCGACAGCATCGGCAGCGCATGGCGGACTTTTTTGAAACGCCCCGACGGTGCCGCGCCAACCTTCTGCGAAGGCGACTCCGAGGTGACGAATTCCGGAAACCGTTTCTCGATGGCGTTGTAGCGTTGCCGCAGGGCATCATATTCGGCGTCGCTGATGCTGGGGGCGTCTTCTTGATAGTAGCGTTTGTCGTGGCCTTCGAGCTCCAGCGCGAGGCGCATGTGCTCGACTTTCGCCTGGGCCTTGGTGAGCTTGGCGACGTCGGGTAGGGGCATCTTTTTTGATTTGGCCATCATGCACGTTATGGTTCGTCATTCCGGGATGGTCCGAAGGACCAGACCCGGAATCTCGAGATTCTCAGGTGCGCAATTGCGCACCGTAGTTCGATGCTTCGCATCGCCCCGGAATGACATATCGATAAAGTCATGAGCAACAACCATGAGCTACTACGTCTATATCATCGCGAGCAGGAGGGATGGAGCAATCTACATCGGCGTAACCAACGATCTTGTGCGTCGAATTTACGAGCACCGAACGAAAGCAGTCCCGGGCTTCACTTCTAAATACAATATCACACAGCTTGTTTGGTTCGAAGTCTACGACGATCCTGTTTCCGCAATTTCGCGCGAGAAAGAACTCAAGAGGTGGAAAAGGAGCTGGAAGATAGAGTTGATTGAAGCGGAGAACCCAGAATGGAAAGACCTCTACGAATCTGTCTGTATCTAACTCGTCATTCCGGGATGGTCCGAAGGACCAGACCCAGGAATCTCGAGATTCCGGGTTCGATGCTTTGCATCGCCACGGAATGACGGTGAAAGGGCTACGCCGTCGCCGCGCGCAACAGCCGGTCCGCAGCCGCCCTGGCCTCGGCGGTGATCTCGGCGCCGGCCAGCATGCGGGCAATTTCTTCGCGGCGATTGTCGGCGGCGAGCGCGTTGACGCGGGTGGCGACGCGTTTGCCTTTGTCGAGCGCGTCCTTGGAAATCAGGAGATGCTGGCTGGCCCTTGCCGCGACCTGCGGTGCGTGCGTCACCGCCATCACCTGCACCTGGCCGGCAAGCCGCGAAAGGCGCGCGCCGATCGCGTCCGCCACCGCGCCGCCGACGCCGGTATCAATTTCGTCGAACACCAGCGTGGGCGCCGAACCGCGGTCGGACAGCACCACCTTGAGCGCCAGCAGGAACCGCGACAGCTCGCCGCCGGAAGCGACCTTCATCAGCGGTCCCGGTTTAGTGCCGGGATTGGTTTGCACCCAGAACTCGACGCGGTCGATGCCCTGCGGCCCCGGCGACTTCGCATCGGTCTCGACCTGGGTCATGAACTTTGCGCGCTCGAGTTTCAGCGGCGCCAGTTCGGCATTCACGGCCTTGTTGAGCTTCTCGGCGGATTTGGTCCGCGCCGCTGAAAGCTTCTCGGCTGCCGCGCCGTAGCGCTTGTCGGCTTCATCGGCGGCGGCTTCCAGCTTCTTCAACCGGTCGGCGCCGGCGTCGATCAGCGCTACGTCGGAGACGAATTTGGCGGCCAGCGCCGCCAGCCCGTCGACCGGCGTCGAGTATTTGCGCGAGGCCGCTCGCAGCGCAAACAGCCGCTCCTCGATGCGTTCCAGCTCGGCAGGATCGAAATCGGCCGCGACCAGCGCGGCGGCAAGATGCTGGTCGGCTTCTTCCAGCGCATTGATGGCGTTGTCGATCGCCTTCACGGCTGGCTCGACCAGCGCCGGAAAGTTGGCGGCGCGGCGTTCCAGCCGCCGCACAGCCGCGGCAAGCGCCGGCACCGGCGAATGCGTGCCGCTGACCGCTTCCTGCGCCTCGCGCAGGTCGCTTGCGATCTTCTCGCCCTGCATCATCGTGGTACGGCGTTCGGCGAGCGCCGTCTCCTCGCCGTCCTTCGGCTTCAACGTCTTCAGCTCGTCGGCGGCATGGCGCAGATAATCCGCTTCACGGGCTGCGCGCTCCATGCTGGCGCGATGCTCGTCGAGCGCATGGTTGGCGGTACGCCGCGCCTCCCACAGCGTTTCCAGCGCGGCAACATCCTGCTCCAGTCCGGCGAAGGCGTCGAGCAACTGCCGGTGCGTCGAGGCGTCGACGAGGGCGCGCTCGTCATGCTGGCCATGGATCTCGACCAGCGCCGCGCCGACCGCTTTCAGAGTCTGCACGCTGATCGACTGATCGTTGATGAAGGCGCGGGTGCGGCCGTCGGCGAGCTGCACGCGGCGGAGAATCATCTCACCGGTATCGTCGAGGCCGTTCTCGGACAGTATCCTTGCGGCCGGGTGGCCCTTGGGGACGTCGAAAGTGGCCGTCACCTGGCCCTGCTCCGCGCCGTGGCGGACAAGACCCGAATCACCGCGGCCGCCGAGCGCCAGCGCGAATGCATCGAGCAGGATGGATTTTCCCGCGCCGGTCTCGCCGGTCAGCACCGCGAGGCCACGGGAGAATTCGATATCGAGCCGTTCGATCAGGACGATGTCACGGATCGACAGACGCGCCAGCATGCGAAGTAAATTCCTAGCCGAGACCCATCTTCTTGAAGGCCCTGGAAATGTAGGACCCCTTGTTCTCGCTCGGCTCGAGACCGCCCGACTTTACAAGATTATAGGCGTCCTTGTACCAGCGGCTGTCAGGAAAATTGTGTCCAAGTACGGCCGCCGCCGTTTGCGCCTCGCCGACGATGCCGATCGACATATAGGCTTCGGTCAGGCGCGCCAGCGCTTCCTCGACGTGCCGCGTGGTCTGGTAGCGGGTGACGACCGTCTTGAAGCGATTGATGGCAGCGGTGTAGTCGCGCTTTTCCATGTAATAGCGGCCTACATCCATTTCCTTGCCCGCGAGCTGGTCGCGCGCGCCTTCGAGCTTGGCCTTGGCGGAGGTCGCATATTCCGAGGTCGGATACTTGCGAATCACCTCTTCCAGCGCGGCGATCGCCTTCTCGGTGCGGCCCTGGTCGCGGGAAATGTCCGGGATCTGGTCGTAATGCGACGCCGCGATCAGGTATTGCGCGTAGGCCGCATCGGAACTGCCGGGATGCAGCGTAACGTAACGGGTCGCCGCACCGATGCAGCTGTCATAGTCGCCGGCATTGTAGAAGGAATAGGCCGACATCAGGAGCGATTTGCGCGCCCAGTCCGAATAAGGATGCTGGCGATCGACTTCCTCGAATTTCTTCGACGCCGCCTTCGGGTCCTTGCGCTGGTTCATCAGGTACAAGCCCTCATTGTAGAGCTTGTCCGCCGGCTCCTCGTTGAAGGTATCGTCCTTGGCGGTGAACTTGTCCCACAGCGAACCCGTGCCGCATCCACTCAGGGGGATCGCGAGCGCAATCAGGCCCGCTGCCAGCCGCAGCGACCGTGCGGCCCTGATGAAACCGGGCGAGCCGAATGATTTGCGTTGTTCGAGCGTCATACGCTGTGCCGACATGGAAGTGAGACGCCTTTTGGTGCGGTTGGTACGGAGCCCGCCCGTCCATGAACCGCGGTCATGGACGCATTCCCTGCCTGTGGCGCTGTGTCGTGCAACCGCGGGCCTGTGTAGCCGAAAAGTGGTCCTTAACCAACCGAATACGCAGCTATTTCGCCCGGATTAAGGCGACAAAACACCATCGTTACCAATTGTGGTTACTACGGAAATTGGGACCACCAAGCTGCGAAAAGTCAGGACATTTCGAAGACGAAAGTCCGGACATTTCAAAGGCGAAAGTCAGGATACGTCCGGACCATAGGCCGGGGCGATCATGCCGCCCACCGTGCCCGCACCGGCCTCGACATGGCCGCGGGGACGGCGCGCCGGTTCGGCGTCGACCACCCGCCAGGCGCTGCGATCGGCCAACAGGGCCGTCAGAACGGCATGGTTGAGCTTGTGGCCGCCGCGGACCGAACGGTAGGCGCCGAGCAGCGGCAGACCGGCCAATGCGAGATCGCCAACGGCGTCCAGCGCCTTGTGGCGGGCGCATTCGTCGCTGTAGCGCAGGCCCTCGGTGTTGAGCAGACGATTGTCGTCAAGCACCACTGTATTCTCAAAAGAGGCGCCGCGCGCAAAACCGGCGCTCCAGAGCCGCGCCACGTCGTTCATAAAGCCGAAGGTCCGGGCGCGGGAAATCTCGCGGCGGAAGCTTTCGGGGCTGAGATCGAGCGAAAAATTCTGGCGGCCGATCACGGGATTAGCGAAGTCGATTTCGATCTCGGCACGGAAGCCGCTCGCATGGGGACGCAACTCACCGAAGGAGTCGCCAATCGCGACCTGCACCGGCTTCAAGACCTGGATGAAACGGCGGGCGGCGGACTGGGTCACGATGCCAGCCTGATCGATGGCGGCGACGAAAGCAGCCGCGCTGCCGTCCATGATCGGAACTTCGGGGCCGTCGACTTCGACGATGGCGTTGTCGACGCCAATGCCGCGCAAGGCAGCGAGCACATGTTCAGCGGTGGAAACCAATGGGCCTTCACGATCGCCCAGAACGGTCGCAAGGTCAGTGGCGGTGACGGATTCAGCGAGGGCGGGAACTTCGCGATCGGCATCATCGAGGCCAGTGCGGACAAAAATAAAACCCGCATCCACAGGTGCAGGTCCGAGCGTAAGGCTAACTGGTAAACCGGAATGAACGCCGACACCCGTCACGGTGGCTTGCGACCGAAGCGTGGTTTGACGGCTGAATTTCATTCGCTAACTGCCCACTACCCGACTTAACCCAAAGACGGGAACCGCGCTTTCGCGTCGATTCGCGTTCTAGGCATCCCCAAGTCACGGCAGACCATAGTCACTGACCCGAAGCGTACAACTCACGCTTTTTTACGGATTGTTACCCTATCTCTGCCGCATTCGCGCCAAGCGTTAACCAAATTCCGGCACGGCGTCGCACGGTTGCAGCTGCGATATCTAACTACGAAATGCATAATTAATGATTTAAAATCAGTTGGTTGACTAGACGCCTACGGCCGGGCGTCCGGCAAAGGAAAAGGGCCCCAACTGTGTCAGCCGGAGCCCCTTTGGTCGTCTGTACAGTAACAAATTTCAGTTGGCCTGCCGGCGCAGGAAGGCGGGGATATCAAGATGGTCGTCGCCCTGTGGCGTCTGGGCAACAGGCGCGGGGCGTCCATGAACGTCCAAACCCTGCGGCGCCGGACGTTTTGCATACTCCGATACCGGATCCTGATTCGCCATCTGCTGGGCAACCGAACGCTGCGGCTTGCGCTCGGGAAGCGGCGGTAACGGCGACATGGCCGGGCCGGAGGCGCGGGCCGCGATCGGCGGCTCGGTCTCTTCGTCGCGACGCCCGAGGCCCACATTGGCCAGCCGCTGCAACAGCGAGAGCTTGGACTTCTGCGGATGCTCTTCCTCGGCCTCGCCGCGGGCCTGCCGGATTTCGGCCTGGGCCGGCATCGGCAGGTCTTCGAATTTCGGCATCCTGGGCGTCCGGACCGGCGGACGCTCGGCGGCCTGCGGGATGAAGGTTTCGGGTGTTACCGGTTCCTCGGGCTGAACGCGGGCAGCCTCCTTATGATCCGGGAACAAGGTCGGCTTCTGCGCGATGGGGCGAACCGTGACGTCGCCATAGGAGGCAGGCTGGATCGGCACCTGCTGCGAGGGTTCCGGTGCGACCGCTGCGGCGATCGCGGCGAGTGCCGCGCGCTCGACATTGTTGGACCCACGTTGTCCCGGCGCGGCGGCGGGGGCCGCCGCCTGCGGAGCTGCCGTCGGCTCGAGCTTCTGGGCGCGTTCGGCCAGGCGCGCATTGTCGGCGCGCAGCCGTGCGGTCAGCTCAGCCAGCCGGGTATCCGGCGAAGACGCCGGCGCATTGGCGGTCGCGACAGCCGGGGCGGCCGCATTGCGCGCGATCTGCGCCTGCTCGATGCCGGTGGCAACGACGGAGACGCGGATGATGCCATCGAGCGTCTCGTCGAAGGTGGCGCCGACAATGATGTTGGCGTCCTGATCTACTTCCTCGCGAATCCGCGTCGCGGCTTCGTCGACTTCGAACAGGGTGAGGTCCTTGCCGCCGGTGATCGAGATCAACAGGCCGCGCGCGCCCTTCATCGATGAGTCGTCGATCAGCGGATTGGCGATCGCAGCTTCAGCTGCGCTCAGCGCACGCTTCTCGCCCGTGGCTTCGCCGGTGCCCATCATCGCTTTGCCCATCTCGCGCATCACGGCGCGCACGTCGGCGAAGTCGAGGTTGATCAGGCCTTCCTTGACCATCAGGTCGGTAATGCAGGCGACGCCCGAATAGAGCACCTGGTCGGCCATCGCGAAGGCGTCGGCGAAGGTGGTCTTTTCGTTGGCGACCCGGAACAGGTTCTGGTTCGGGATGATCAGCAGCGTGTCGACCACCTTGTGCAGCTCTGCGATGCCGGACTCGGCGGTGCGCATGCGGCGCATGCCTTCGAAGTGGAACGGCTTGGTCACCACGCCGACGGTCAGAATGCCCATTTCGCGCGCGGTCTTGGCAATCACCGGGGCTGCACCGGTGCCGGTGCCGCCGCCCATGCCGGCGGTAACGAACACCATGTTGGCGCCCGAGAGATGGTCACGGAGTTCGTCGATGACCTCCTGCGCCGCCGCAGCGCCGACATCGGGCTGGGAACCTGCGCCGAGGCCCTGCGTCACCTGCGTGCCCATCTGCACGATGCGCTGCGCCTTCGACATGGTCAGCGCCTGCGCGTCCGTATTGGCGACGACGAAATCGACGCCCTGCAGCCCGGCGGTGATCATGTTATTGACGGCATTGCCGCCTGCTCCACCGACGCCGAAGACGGTAATCCGCGGTTTCAGCTCGCTGATGTCAGGGGGTCAGATTGAGTGCCATGGTTGCCTCTCGATTACGACGCGCGCGTTGGTTCGCCTCGGCCGGCGGCCGCGGGATTTGGTGGAAATCGTTTGGTTACAAGACCGGTCATCAGAAGCCCTCGCGAAGCCATCGTCCGACCTTTCCGAAATAGCCGTCAGTCCCTGTCCTGAGCTGCCGCGTATGCCGCGGTTCGACGTGTTCCAAATGAGCGTATTGCGGATAGACCAAGAGACCGGCGGGCACCGCGAACGAGGCGCTCTTGGCCTCGTTGGGCAGCCGGCCGAAGCCGAGCGGGCGGCCGATCCGGACCTGCCGGTTCAGAATGCGGGCTGCGAGTTCGACGGTGCCGGTGAGCTGGGACGCGCCGCCGCTCAAGACAACCCGCGCCCGCGGCTCTGCCGCAAAGGGGGAATCCGCGAGCCGGTCCCGGACCATTTCAAAAATCTCCTCGGCGCGATGCCGGACGATGTTCGCGATCGTGGCGCGCGAGACGATCTGCGGCGCATCGTGTTCCTCACCTGCGGTGGGAACAGACATCAGCTCGCGCGCGTCGGACCCGCCGGTCAGCACGGTCCCGTATAAAGTCTTGATTCGCTCGGCATCCGCAATGCATGCGCCGACGCCGCGAGCAAGATCCATCGTGACGTGCTGCCCGCCGAGCGCAAATCCGCTGGCATGAACGAAGCGACCGGCGGAATAGGTCGCAATCGTGGTCGAACCGGCCCCCATTTCGACCACGGCGGCGCCGAGATCGGCCTCGTCGTCGGTCAGCACGGAAAGGCCTGCGACATAAGGACTCGCCGCCATGGCTTCGACATTGAGGTGACAGCGCTCGACCACCAGCATCAGGTTGCGCGCAACCGTCGCATCCACCGTCACCACGTTCATGTCGACGCCGAACTGCCGCGCGACCATGCCGCGGGGGTCGCGGATGCCCTTGACGCCGTCAAGCGCGTAGCCGACCGGCAGCGCGTGCAGCACGGTGCGGCCCTCGCCGGTGGCGTGGCGCATGCCGGTGGAAGTCACGCGGGTGACATCGTCGGAAGTTACCGAGCCGCCGCGAATGTCGGCGGCGGCTTCAACCAGCTGGCCTTGCAGCCGGCCGCCGGAAACCGACAGTAATATTGACTCAACTCGAACCTTGGCCATGCGTTCGGCCAGTGCCACCGCCTGGCGCACCGCCTGCTCGCATTCGGCGAGATCGACCACCGCGCCGGCCTTGACGCCGCGCGACTGGATCTGGCTGTAACCGATCAATTCCACCGCATGGCTGCGGCCACGCAACGCGTCACTCGGCGGCGACGGCTTCAGCCGTGCGATCATGCAGGCGATCTTGCTGGTGCCGACGTCGAGCGAGGCCACCAGCGCCGTGCGCTTGTGATCGACGGGGCGTGTCTTGGGGGTCTGGTTGCGATCGAGGCCGGTCATGCGTCACCGGCCTTTTTCTTGGTCTTCTTGTCCTTGAACAGTTCTTCGCGGGCCTTGGCCGCGTCTTCCGACAATTGCACGGTGAGCCGGTCCGGCAGGCGCATGTCGACGGCGACGATGTCGCGCGAGAACAGCCGGTCATCCTTGTCGAGCTTGCTCAGCATCGCCAGCGCATTGCCGACGTCGTTCTCCGGCAGACGGATATCGAGACCATCCTTCAGCCGCAGATTCCAGCGACGCTCGCCGACGAAGATCGCAGCCTTGGTCACCGAACGGACCTGCGGATAGCGGTCGAGCAGCGAGGAAATCACGGGCCCTGACGTCGGCGCCCTTCCCCACCACCAGCGGCAGCGTCACAAAGCGGCGAGACACATAGGGCTCCAGCACCGCGCCGTCCTCGGCGATCACCGACAGCCGACCGTCCTGCTGCCACAGCGCAAACGCCGTGCGCTCGACGATGTCGACCTGCAGCCGGCCGGGATAAAGCTTCAGGATGGTCGCGTCCGCGATCCAGGGATTGGCCTTGAGCTTGTCGCGCAAGGTCGTGGCATCGAGAAACAGCAGCGAGGAACGGCCATTGACGCCGCCGATCGCGAGCACTTCGTCCTGGCTCAACTGCTTGCGGCCGTTGATGGCAACCTCGGTGATGCGGAATCCGGCTGAATTGGCCAGGGCGTTGCGGGTATCGCTCAGCGCGACCATAAATTCGTCAATGTGACCGCCCTTGACGATACCAAGACCGGCGCTGCCGAGCAGCATCAGCACGGTCAGGGCGACGCCGAGACGATTCGGAAGATAACGTTCGACCAGATGGACCAAACGATTCGGCGGCGCGCGATCGATCACCGGCCTGGCAGTAACGCGGGCAGGAAGGCCCAGCCGCTCGCGCAGCAGCACGACCGCCCCAATAGCGGCGGCTTTCAGGTCAGCTTGGGGCCCCAGCGATCTCAGCGACCGAGCGAGGCGTCCTGCACCATCCATTGCACGAGCCTGTCCAAGTGTTGTTCCCGCAAGCGTTTTTGCGAGTTCCGGCTTAGATGACGTCTCGGTCCTGCCGGACTTGGTGCTGATCTAAAGTCGGAACAGCGCGCCCCGGCAGCCAAGCGCCACATGCGCCGCCAGCGTTAACCTTCGGACTTCCTGGTAAACAAAGTGTAAAAATGGAGGGCTGGTGACGCGTTTTGACGCGTCTTTTGAGTGGTTTGCCGGACAATTCTTAGGATTTTAGCAATAATTCTCGTGGCGAGGTTAGTTCCCGGTTAACGGCCTGTTAACGGCCCGGCGGGCCGTTCAAACACGTTCCCGGTTGCGCCGTTCGGCCAGCGCGATCTGTTCGCGCAGAAAATCCACGAATTCGATCCCCTGCGCCTTCAGGGCCTTCGGATAGAGCGATGCTGCCGTTAGCCCGGGCAACGTATTGGTTTCCAAGTAAATTGGCCCCTTCGCCGAGATGATGAAGTCGGTCCGGGAATAGCCGCTGCACGATAGCGCCCGGTGCGCCCGCAGCGCCTGGTCCATGATCGCGGCGCTGAGTTCGGGCGAAAATCGCCCCGGGCAGATCTCCTGGGTGGATTTCAGCAGATACTTCGCCGTGTAGTCGAACGCGCCCTCCGCCGGCACGATCTCGATCGGCGGCAGCGAAAGCACCGAGCCGTCGGGCCGCTCCAGTACGCCGCAGGTTGCCTCCACGCCCGGGACGAACGGCTCGACCAGATATTCCTCTGACTTGGCGGCGTTGCGCACCGCGACGAGATCCTGCTTCGCATTGACGAAGATCAGGCCATAGCTCGATCCATCGCGTGCCGGCTTTGCAATCAGCCTGCCGTGTTCTGCAAACGCTGCGTCGAGGTTTTCCAGGGCGACGCCAGCCGGCGCCGCGACGCCCGCATACGCCGCAAATCGTTTGGCCGCCACCTTGTCGAAAGCGAGATTCGATGACGCCGAGCCGGAGCCGGTGAAGGGAATCCCGCGCAGTTCGCACATCGCCTGCAATTCGCCGTTCTCGGCCCGTCCGCCATGCAGCCCGAGCACCAGCACACGATCCTCGGCCCTGGCCTTGTCGAGCGCCGCTTCGAGTGCGAGACCGCGGTTGCCGGGTTTGAATTCATCCTCGAACGGACGCGTGTGCCCGAGCAGCTTCTGCGATGCGACCTCATGCACCGTATCAGCGACGTCCCAGAACCAGAGATCGGCTTCGGGAAGCGCCCGATGCAGCGCCTGGCCGCTCGCGACTGAGACCAGGCGCTCCTTGTTGGTGCCGCCAAAGAGAATGGTAATCCGCATCAGCTCTGCTGCCTCGCTACTTCGTCATTCCGGGGCGATGCGAAGCATCGAACCCGGATTGACGACTTAGACCAGGAATCCCGATCCGCTTGATTTCCCAGTGTAGCTCGATTCCAGAATTCGCTTTAACCCGCTCACGCACGGTTTCACCCAGCGTTTCAATATCATGCCCGGTCGCGTTACCGGTGTTGATGAGGAAATTGCAGTGCATCTCCGAGACCTGCGCGCCGCCGACGCGCAGGCCCCGGCAGCCGGCGGCGTCAATCAATTTCCAGGCGCTGTTGCCGGGTGGATTCTTGAGGTTGAACCGCCGGTCTTTTCGCGAATCGGCTGAGCGGTTTCGCGATGGTTCTGCACCTCATTCATCCGCGCCCGAATGGCCTCAGGGTCGGTGATGGCGCCACGAAAACGCGCGGAGGTGAAAATGACCGACGGGTCGACGCCGCTGTTGCGATACACGAACTTCATGTCGGCATTGCTGAAGACAAGCCTGGTGCCGTCGCGGCCGATGCCGACGGCCTCGATCAGCACATCCTTGGTCTCGCCGCCATTGGCGCCGGCATTCATTCGCAGCGCGCCGCCGATGGTGCCGGGAATGCCGAAGAAGAATTCCATGCCGCCGATATTGGCCGCTGCCGCAGTTTCCGCCACGCGCTTGTCGAGCGCGGCTGTGCCCGCGCTGACGACGTCGCCTGAAACGGACGTCTCGCCAAACGCCCGCGGCGACAGCCGGATCACCACACCCGCCATGCCGCCATCGCGCACGATCAGGTTGGAGCCGACGCCGACCACATAAACCGGCAACTCCTTCGGCAGATGCTTCAGGAAATAGGCGAGATCATCCTCATCCGCCGGCGTAAACAGCACCTGCGCCGGCCCGCCGACGCGGAACCATGTCAGCTCCGCCAACGACTGGTTCGCCAGCAACCGCCCGCGCAGTTGCGGCATGGCGGCTTTGAGGTCGGGCGTGATGTCGGAGAATGCCACAGCTAATCCAGCGCCTTCAGTTCGCCTGGCAGGGCGTAGGCCCATTGGGTGATGTTGCCGGCCCCAAGGCAGACGACGAGGTCGCCGGGCCCGGCGATGCCGCGAACGACTTTCGCAAGCTCCGCCGAACTCTGCAGCGGGATCACCTCGCGATGGCCATGCGCGCGCAGGCCGAGCACGAAATGGTCGCGGTCGATGCCCTCGATCGGCGCCTCGCCGGCCGGATAGACCTCGGCAACGATGACCGCGTCGGCATCGTTGAAGCAGGTGCAGAATTCCTCGAACAGAGATTGCAGCCGGGTAAAACGATGCGGCTGCACCACGGCGACGATCTTGCCGCTGGTGGATTCACGCGCCGCCCGCAGCACCGCCGCGATCTCGACCGGGTGATGGCCGTAATCGTCGATCACGGTGACGCCGTTCCATTCGCCGGTCCGGGTGAAGCGCCGCTTCACGCCGCCAAAGCCCGCGATCGCCTTTCGGATCGCATCGTCGGAAATGCCGAGCTCGTGCGCCACCGCAATCGCCGCCGTGGCATTCGATGCATTATGCCGTCCCGGCATCGGCAGCATGATGTCCGAAATCTCGTGCGTGACGTCGGTCTTGCGGTTGCGGAACACGACCTTGAATGTCGAGCCGCCGCCGTTCGGCATGAGGTCGACCAGCCGCGCATCGGCCTGCGGGTTTTCGCCATAGGTGATGATGCGGCGGTCCTCGATCTTGCCGACGAGGGTCTGCACCACGGGATGATCGATGCACATCACCGCAAAACCGTAGAACGGCACGTTCTCGACGAAATTGCGGAACGCCTCCTGCACGGCGTCGAAAGTCTTGAAGTGGTCGAGATGCTCAGGGTCGACATTGGTGACAACAGCGACATCAGTCGGCAGTTTCAAAAACGTGCCGTCGCTCTCGTCGGCCTCGACCACCATCCACTCGCCGGCCCCCAGCCGCGCATTGGTGCCGTAGGCATTGATGATGCCGCCATTGATCACGGTCGGGTCGAGATTGCCGCCGTCCAGAAGGGCGGCGACCATCGAAGTGGTCGTGGTCTTGCCGTGGGTGCCTGCAATCGCAACGCAGCTTTTCAGCCGCATCAGTTCGGCCAGCATTTCCGCGCGGCGCACCACCGGAATGCGCTGGGCGCGCGCCGCCATCAGTTCCGGATTGTCGCGCTTGATCGCGGTCGAGACCACGACGACGTCGGCGCCGTCGACATTCTCGGCCTTGTGGCCGACCGAAACCGGAATGCCCTTCTCCCGCAGCCGCGCGGACATTGGCGCTTTCGGAGGCGTCCGAGCCCTGCACGGTATAGCCCAGATTGCACAGCACCTCGGCGATGCCGCTCATGCCGATGCCGCCGATGCCTACGAAATGAATGGGTCCGATCTCGCGCGGCAGTCTCATGGATATGTCCTTGGCGATATGTCCTTGGCCGTCATCGCCCGCCTTGTGCGCGATTGCGCACAGGGGCGGGGCGATCCAGTATTCCGCGAAGCCGAGGCTCAAATCAGGCGCCGCGGCGTACTGGATGCCCCGCTTTCGCGGGGCATGACAAGCGCTTTTTCAGGTCATTCTGGGGCGAAGCGCCAGCATCGAACTAGGGTGCGCCCCTTGCGCACCCGAGAATCTCGAGATTCCGGATCAGCCCGCTTCGCGTTCTGTCCGGAATGACGTGGACGTCAGATTCCGGCCACTTTCATCACCAGATCCGCCAGCCGTTCGGCGGCATCCAGCCGGCCTACCTTGCGGGCAGCAGCCGCCATCGCGGTCAGCCGCGCGGGCTCGGCGGCGAAGGTCGAAATTTCGGCAGCAAGCCTGTCGGGCGTGAATTCGGTCTGCGGAATCCGTAATGCCCCGTCCACCTGGGCCAGCACGCCGGCATTGGCAAACTGGTCCTGATCGATCGCCCCCGGCAACGGCACCAGAATGGACGGCCGGCCGATCGCGGCAAGCTCAGCCACCGTGCCGGCGCCGGAGCGCGAGACCACCAGATGGCTGGACGCCAACCGCGCCGGCAGATCGCTGAAGAACGGCGCGAGCTCAGCGTTGATCTTCATCCGGTCATAGATGGCGCGCACCCGCGCCATGTCTTCCTCGCGCACCTGCTGCGTCAGGATCAACCGGCGCCACAGTACGGGCTCAAGCCGTTCGATCGCGCCGGGCACGATGTCGCTCATCACCCGTGCGCCCTGGCTGCCGCCGACCACCAGCAGGCGCAGCGGCCCGTTCGGTTCGGGAGATTCAAACGGCATGGCGGCAGCGGTGAGGATTGCGGGGCGCATCGGCGTGCCGACAGTGGTCGTCTTGCCCGCGAGATCAGGATCGCGATCGAGCACGCCCGGCAGCGAGGTCGCGATCGCGTTGACGCGGCCGGAGAGAAAGCGGTTGGCGCGGCCGAGCACGGCATTGGCGTCGTGAATGATGCCGGGTACGCCGAGCAGCCTTGCCGCCATCAAGGGCGGCAGCGTCGGATAGCCGCCGAAGCCGACCACGGCCGCAGGCTTCAGCCGCCGGACAAGATTCGCCGCGACCAGCGTGCCGTAACCGAGCATGAACGCGGTGCGCGCCAGCGATATCCGGATTGCGGCCGCGCACCGTCTCGCTCGGCACGACGTCAATATTGTCCGTGGTGAACAGACCGCTGTAGCGCAGCGCGCGGGCATCGGTGGCAAGCCGCACGCGCAAGCCGCGCTTGATGAGCTCGACGCCGAGCGCTTCGGCGGGAAACAGATGACCGCCGGTACCGCCCGCGGCCAGCAGAATGAGGGGCGCGTTGTTCATGAGAAGTCTTCTATAAGCAATGAGCCGTCATTGCGAGCGAAGCGAAGCAATCCATAGCTCGGGATAACGGATAAATGGATTGCTTCGTCCGCTTCGCTCCTCGCAATGACGGGATGAATTTCCCCGCTATTACGCGTAACCGCGCGCCGCGCCGGCCGCGTTCATCGATTCCACCTCGGTGCGCGGACGTTGCCGCGTCAGCGCCAGCATCATGCCGACGCCATAGGCCAGCGAGATGATCGACGAGCCGCCATAGGAGATGAAGGGCAGCGTCATGCCCTTGGCGGGGATCAGTTGCAGATTGACCGCCATGTTGATCGCGGCCTGCACGCCGAACAGGATCGCAAGCCCCGACGCCGCAAAACGCGAGAACATGTCCTCGTTCGCATAGGCGCGCGTCAGCGTGCGGATCACGACGAAGGCGAACAGCGCGACCAGCGCCAGGCAGAGGATGATGCCGAACTCTTCGGCCGCCACTGCAAACACGAAATCGGTGTGGCTGTCAGGCAGGCTGCGCTTGGCAATGCCTTCGCCTGGTCGAGGCCGAACCAGCCGCCATTCCAGAACGCTTCCATCGCCATGTCGACCTGGAACGTGTCGCCGGAGGCCGGGTTCATGAAGCGGCGGATGCGGCCCGCGACGTGCGGCACGAGAAGATAGGCGCCGAACAATCCGGCCGCCGAGACGCCGGCAAGGCCGGCTACCCAGATCATTCGCATGCCCGCGATGAAGAACAGCGCGCCCCACACCATCAGGATCAGCATGGTCTGGCCGAAATCAGGTTCCATCACCAGCAGCGCCACGAGCAGCAGCAGCAGCCCGATCGCCATCGAGGTCGCCGGCATTTCCGGCCGCTTGGTCGATTCCGCAAACAGCCATGCCGCCATCACGACGAAAGCGGGTTTTGCGGATTCGGAGGCCTGGATGTTGACGCCGAGCAGCGTGATCCAGCGCCGTGACCCCTTCACCTCGGGCCCGAACGCCAGCGTCGCCACGATCAGCAAAATCGAGACCACGAAGACCAGAAACGCGAGGCGGCGGATGTGCTTGGGCGACAGGAACGACACCCCGATCAGCACTATCAAAGACGGCACCAGGAACAGCACGTGCCGGCCGAAGAAATGGAAGGGATCGAGCCCGATCCGGGTCGCCACCGGCGGGCTCGCCGCCAACGAAAGGATAACGCCGCCCAGCATCAGTACCATGATCGCGCCGAGCAGCAGCTTATCCACGGTCCACCACCAGTCCGAAAACGGGGTGCGTTGGTCACGGGCGAGCATGGGCGTCCCCAAATGGCAGAAGTAACGCCCATTGGTGGGGCAGGATGGTTTCCAAGGGGTTAATGAGGACAGCAACTTTTTAGATGGGCCACAAATGCCGCCTCACAAAAAGTCGTCATACCCGCGAAGGCGGGTATCTAGTACGCCGCGGCTTTTCGGTTCAATCACAAGCGTCTCTGGAATACTGGGTCACCCGCCTTCGCGGGTGATGACAGTTGTGAGCGGTTCACACCACCGGCTTCACCCCGGCAGCGCCGTCACGAGATCGCGGAACTTGGCGCCGCGGATTTCGAAATTGCGGTATTGGTCGAACGAGGCGCAGGCGGGTGACAGCAGCACCACGGGATCGGCTAGCCCTGAGGCTTCCGCGTCGCGCGCGGCGTTGGCGACCGCGACATCGAGCGTCTCGGAAATCTCATGCGGCACGCGCTCGCCCAAGGTTTCCGCAAACTCCTGGGCAGCCTCGCCGATCAGATACGCTTTCCGGATGCGCGGGAAATATTCGGTGAGGCCAATGATGCCGCCAAGTTTCGGCTTGCCGCCGGCAATCCAGAAGATATCGCCAAAGGACGACAGTGCATGCGCGGCTGCATCGGCGTTGGTGCCCTTGGAGTCGTTGACGAACAGCACGTTGCCGCGGCGGCCGACCTGCTCCATGCGGTGCGCAAGACCCGGAAAACTGCGCAGACCATTTTGCAAGGTATCGATAGAGATATCCATCGCCAGCGCGCAGGCCGCGGCACGCTGCGTTCTGCGCATTGTGCAGGCCGCGCAGCTAGCCGATGCCGCCGAGCCTTGCGATCTCGCGGCGCGCGCCGCCGGAGGCCTGCACGATGGTTTCGCGCTCGACATAGATGCCGTCGGGCAGAGGGTTCTTCACGGAGATTCGCACCACGCGCTTGCCCGCCTGATCGAGGCGATCGGCGATGGTGCGGCACCAGCCGTCATCGACGCCAACGATCGACGTGCCGTGCGGCTGCACGCCGGCGACCAGACGCTCCTTCACGGCGGCATAATGTTCCAGCGTGCCGTGGCGATCGATATGGTCTTCGCTGACATTGAGCAGAATGCCGACGGACGGATCGAGCGATGGCGCAAGATCGATCTGATAAGACGACATCTCGACCACATGCACCCGCCCCATCCGCGGCGGCTCCAGCGACAGGATGGCGGTGCCGATATTGCCGCCCATCTGGGTGTCGTAGCCGGCGACCTTCATCAGATGCGCGATCAGCGCCGTCGTGGTCGATTTGCCGTTGGTGCCGGTGATGGCGACGAACGGCGCGTCCGGCGCGTGGCGGCGGCGTTCCCTGCAGAACAATTCGATGTCGCCGATCACCTCAATGCCGGCCTGGCGCGCCCTCAGCACGATCCAATGCGGCGCCGGATGGGTGAGCGGCGCGCCGGGCGTCAGGATCAGGGCCGAAAAACTCTCCCACGATGCGTTGCGCAGATCGGCGGTGATGAAACCTGCCTGCGCCGCCTTGACGACATTGTCGGCGCTGTCGTCGCCAGCGATCACTTCCGCGCCGCCCGCCTTCAGGGCGTGACAGCTCGCAAGGCCGGAACCGCCGAGGCCGAAGACGGCGACTGTCTTGCCCGCAAAGGAAGTGACGGGGATCATGATTGGACAACCGTCATTCCGGAAACCGCGCAGCGGTTATCCGGAATCTCGAGATTCTCAGGTGCGCAATTGCGCACCGGAGTTCGCGCTCTGCGCGCCCCGGAATGACGGTTGTGGGGACGCAATATGATCACCGCAGCTTCAGCGTGGAGAGGCCGGCCAGCGCCAGCATCACCGAGATGATCCAGAACCGGATTACGATCTGCGGCTCGGTCCAGCCCTTCTGCTCGAAATGATGGTGCAGCGGCGCCATCCGGAACACGCGCTTGCCGGTCAGCTTGAACGAGGTCACCTGCACGATCACGGAGACGGCTTCGAGCACGAACAATCCGCCGATCACGGCCAGCACGATCTCGTGTTTGACTGCGACCGCGGTCGCACCCAGCATGCCGCCAAGCGCCAGCGAACCGGTATCGCCCATGAAGATCGAAGCCGGCGGCGCGTTGAACCAGAGGAATCCCAATCCCGCGCCGAGCACCGCGCCGCACAGCACGGCAAGTTCGCCGGTGCCGGCGACGTATCTGATCTGCAGATAGTCGGAGAAGACCGCGTTGCCGGTCAGATACGAGATCATGCCGAAACTTGCGGCCGCGATCATGACTGGCACGATCGCGAGCCCATCGAGGCCGTCGGTCAGGTTCACCGCGTTGCCGGCGCCGACGATGACGAACGCGCCGAAGATCACGAAGAACCAGCCGAAATTGAACACCATGTCCTTCAGGAAGGGAATCGCGAGCGAGGTCGAGGTGGCGTCGCGGCCGAGCCGCACCAGCGCGTAGCAAGCGGCAAGCGCAATGACGGCTTCGATCGCCAGCCGCAGCTTGCCGGCGAAGCCGCCATGGGTCTGTTTCGTCACCTTCAGATAGTCATCGTAGAAACCGACGAAACCGAAGCCGAGCGTCACCGCGAGCACGATCCAGACGTAGGGGTTGAGCGGGTTGGCCCATAGCAGCGTGGAGACCACGAGGCCCGACAGGATCATCAGCCCGCCCATCGTCGGCGTGCCCTTCTTGGAGATCAGGTGCGACGGTGGACCATCGGTGCGGATTGGCTGGCCCTTGCCCTGCCGAAGCCGCAAATGATCGATGATCCAGGGTCCGAACAGGAATACGAACAGCGCGCCCGTCACCATTGCGCCGCCGGTGCGGAAGGTGATGTAGCGAAACACGTTGAAGAAGCCGCGGAAGATGCCAAAACCGGGAACGGTGTTGGAAAGCTCGATCAGCCAGTAAAACATCCAATATGCCCTATCACGCGGCTTGGTTGCGCCGCCTTTGGCGGGAAGCGCTCCGGGAGCGCTTTCATAATCGTTTTCATCCTCAAACCAAGCAAATCTTGGCCACGTATGGGTATTGACGAATCGCCATGCGGAAACAACCGGTCGGCGGCCCAGTCAGTTTACGCCTTTGCCTGCAAGGCGGCCAGCAGCCTCGGCACAAACTTGTTCACCCAGAACATTTTTTTGCTGCCCTTGACCACCACGACGTCCCCGCCCCTTAGCAAGGCGGCGATTTCCCGGGGATCGAGCGTGGCGGGGTCTTCGTGCCAACCGAGCGCCCGGTCTGCCGGCACGAGTGCAAATAAGTGACGCATCAGCGGGCCGACGCAGTAGACGCCGTCGATGCCCGCGAGGTCGCCGACGAGTTTAGCGTGATAGGCGGGCGCATCGGCGCCCAGTTCCAGCATGTCACCCAGAATGGCGATGCGCCGACCGGCTTTCACCGGTCGCGCCTTCAGGCTGCCCAGCGCGGCCACCATGCTGGCCGGGTTGCCGTTGAAACTGTCGTCGATGACGGTGACGCCGTCGGCGGTTTGCTCGACGCCGCGGCCGGTCATGATGCCGACATGGCCGAGTTCCTTCGCCAGCGCCGCCACATTGAGCCCTGCGCCGTGAGCAGACGCCAGCGCCGCCAACGCATTCTGCAGACGGTGCGGCGCGCCCGGCGTCAAGCCGAACTCGACCTGCCTGCCGTTCACATCAGCGACGACGACCCAGCTCTCGCCTTGCGGGACATGCTTCAGTTCCCGCACCTCGGTCCCCTCGCCGAAGCGAATGATCTTGCCATTCCATTCCGGCGCCTCGACATCCCCCGGCAATACCAGCAGACCATCCTCAGGCAACCCTTGCGCGATGCTAACCTTCTCGCGGCGGATCGCTTCCAGACTGCCGAGCTTTTCCAGATGCACGGGCTGCACGTTGACCACTAGCGCCACGGTCGGCTTCGTCAGTTCACTCAGCCGCGCGATTTCGCCTGACTGGTTCATGCCCATTTCGACGACCCACACGCTCGCGCCGGGGCTGGCGTTGCACAGCGTTAGCGGCACGCCCCAGAAATTATTGAAGCTGCTTGGGCTCGCATAGGCCTCCGGGTAAGCGGCGAGGAATTCCTTGGTGCTGGTCTTGCCGGCGCTGCCGGTCAGGCCGATCACCGGGCCGCCAAAGCGCGCCCGCGCCGCGCGCGCCAGCGTCCATAGGCCATCGATCAGCGTGTCCTTAACCACCAGCTGGGGAACGCTGACGCCGGCAATGCGATGCGGGACGATCACCGCCACGGCGCCGGCGGCTTGCGCCTTGTCGGCGAATTCCCAGCCGTCGCGCGCGCTGGCGAAACTGGAGATGAAGCCACCGCTGGGCGTGCCGCTCAGCGCCACGAACAGGCATCCCGGTTTCACCAGGCGGCTGTCCTGCGTGACAAAATCAATCGGCGTGTTCGGGTATTCTCCCGCAAGCCCGAGCGTTCGCGCGACTTCGGCAATCGTCCATAATGGCGCCGCGCTCATGCTACCCTCGCTGCCAGTGCGGCCGCGACCGCCTTGTGATCGCTGAACGGCAGAACCTTGTCGCCGACGATCTGCCCGGTCTCGTGTCCCTTGCCGGCGATCAGCAGCACATCGCCTTGCTGCAGCGCCGCTATTCCCGTGCGTATCGCGTCGGCGCGATCGCCAATGTCTGTTGCGTTTTTCGCTGCGGCGAGAATCGCGGCGCGGATGGTTTCTGGATTTTCGCTGCGCGGGTTGTCATCGGTGACGATGACGTGATCTGCATTGTCAGCCGCGATGGCGCCCATCAGCGGACGCTTTCCGCGTCGCGATCACCGCCGGCGCCGAAGATCACTACCAGCTTGCGCTTGGCGTAAGGCCGCAGCGCCTGCAGCGCTTTCGCCAGCGCATCCGGCTTGTGGGCGTAGTCGACGAAGATCGGCGCGCCGTTGTGCTCGCCGACTAGCTCCAGCCGGCCCTTCGCGCCTTCGAGGTGCTCGAGCGCAGCAAGCACCGCTGCCGGCTCGCTGCCGGTGCCGATCGCAAGGCCTGCTGCGACCAGCGCGTTCTCGATCTGGAACTCGCCGACCAGCGGCAGCTTCACCGTGTGCCTGTGCCCGCGATGTTCGAGCGCAAATTTCTGCGCAAATCCCTCGACGGAGGCTTCGACCAGACGAATGCCCTCGCCTGCGCCATCCGCGTTGCGGCCGACGGCGATGATCCGCAAGGCCCGCGCCCGCGCCGCCTCGATCACCTCCGGCGAGCATTCATGATCGGCAGAGATGACGGCCGCGCCGCCGGGCGCGACGAGATCACGAAACAGCCGCAGCTTGGCGGCGAGGTAATGCGCGACATCGGGATGATAATCCATGTGGTCGCGCGAAAGATTGGTGAAGCCGCCGGCGGCGACGCGCACGCCGTCGAGCCTGAACTGGTCGAGCCCGTGCGAAGAAGCCTCGAAAGCCAGGTGCGTCACGCCATCGCCCGTGATCTCGTCGAGCTGTTTGTGGAGCGCGATCGGATCCGGCGTCGTCAGCGAGCCGTAAACGGTTCGCTTCGGCGAAACGAGCCCGATGGTGCCGATGCTGGCGGAGGAATGACCGAGCCGCTGCCAGATCTGGCGCGTAAATGCAGCAACCGAGGTCTTGCCGCTGGTGCCGGTCACCGCCGCAATGGTCGCGGGCTGCCGCGGATAAAATCGCGCCGCCGCGCGCGCCAACGCAAGGCGCGGGTTTGGCGTTACGACAAAGGATACGGGGGCGTCACCGTGCGACGCACGGTCGTCGCCGGCTACCGCAACTGCGCCCGCCTTTATTGCGGAATCGATGAAGCGCGAACCATCGGTCTTGCTGCCTGCAAGCGCAAAGAACAAGTCGCCCGGCTTGACCGCGCGGCTGTCGACCGCAAGGCCGTTCACATCGACAGCTTCCGCCTGCGGTTCGATCGCCGCGTCATCGCTGAAGAGGTCGCGAAGTTTCATGTTCTTCCAGTCCGGCCCGCGCAGCTCAGCGCGTGATATTACGCCTTACTGGGTTGTCTTCGATGCCGCAAGAATAAGGCGCTCGGACGGCGGCAGATCGAAGCGCGGCTCGATCCCCAGAAGCGGCCCGATGCGGGCAATGACCTTGCCGCCGGTCGGCACCGCGTTCCAGCCCGACGTAATGAAGCCGTGGGTTTCCGGCAGCGCCTTCGGCTCGTCCAGCATGACCAGGAGCTGATACTGCGGATTGTCGGCCGGAATGATGGCGGTGAACGAGTTGAGCACCTGCTTCTTGGAATAGCGCCCGTTGACGACCTTTTCCGAGGTGCCGGTCTTGCCGCCGATATAGTAGCCCTTCACGTCGGCTTTCTTGGCGGTTCCAATCTCCGCGTTCAGCCGCATCAGGTAGCGCATTTTGTCGGAGGTTTCCGTCCTGAGCACTTTCTTCGCGATTGCCCTGGCTTCCTCTTCCGACCGCTTGAGGAAGGTCGGAGGGATCAGGAGGCCGCCGTTGATGCAGGCATTGATACCCATCACCGCCTGCAGCGGCGCCACCGCGATGCCGTGACCGAAGGCGATCGTGATCGTGTTGAGTTCACTCCAGCGCTTCGGCACGATCGGCGCCGTGCTCTCGGGCAGTTCGGTGCGCAGCCGGTCCATCTGGCCGAGCTTCTTCAGGAACGCCTTGTGCGCCTCGACGCCCTGCCCCAGTGCAATCTTGGCCGCGCCGACGTTCGAGGAGAAGGTGAACACTTCCGACAGCGTGATCTGGCGGCCGACAGGATGGGTGTCGTGAATCGTGAACTTGCCGAAGCGCAGCGCGCCGCGCCCGTCATAGAGCGTGTTGAGGTTGGCCTTGCCCGAATCCAGCGCCATCGCCAAGGTCAGCGCCTTGAAGGTCGAGCCCATTTCGAACACGCCTGTCGTCAGGCGGTTGATGCGCTCGGGGTCGTGCGCCTCTTTCGGATTGTTCGGATCGAAATCCGGCAGCGACACCAGCGCCACGATCTCGCCGGTCCTGACATTGGAGACGAGGCCCGAGGCGGCCTTGGCCTTGTACTTCTCTTTCGCCTTCATCAGTTCGTCGCGCAGCGCGTGCTCGACGCGCAGATCGATCGACAGTTCCACCGGCCGCTGCAGGCGATCGGTGGCGAAGCCCGCACGGTGCAGATCGGCCAGACCATTGTTGTCCAGCCATTTCTCCATCCCGGCGATGCCTTGATTATCGATATTGACGAGGCCGATCAGATGCGCCACCGACGCGCCGGTCGGATAGACGCGCTTGTTCTCGCGCAGGAAGCCGATGCCGGGAATGCCGAGGCGGTGGATGTCGTGCTGCTGCTTCGGCGTGATCTCGCGCCTCAGCCACGCGAAGCCCTTGCGCGACGACAGGCGCTCGCGCACCTCCGAAGTGTCGAGGTCCGGCAGCGCCGCGGTCAAGAGCTCGATCGCCTCGTCCTTGTCGATGATGCGTCGCGGTTCACCGAACAGGCTCGGGCTCTTGACGTCGGTCGCGAGCACGGCGCCATTGCGGTCCACGATATCGGGCCGCGCGGTCGCAATCGCGTCTTGCGAGGCGGTTCGGCGCGCGCCGTGGCTGTCGGCACCGACGGCAAACATCACCAGTCGTCCGGCCAGCACGGCATAGATGGCAGCGAACGCCAGGATCGCCAGCCCTACCCGCGCACGCGCTTTCGCGGCACGATCGACATTGCGCCCGTAGAGCAGGCTGCGGATCAGTCGCTGCCGCCAGGGTTCCGTCGGTCTCTTGTGGGATTGCGCAAGCGCCCGGCCGGTCATCGCTGATCTCCGGGCGCCGGCACGGAACCGGTCACCGCCGGCGCTTCGGCGGCGGCCTCGATGGTGTTGATCATCGCTCCGATCGGATCGGGAGCCCCAGGCCTCGCAAAGCTCGGCGGCCGTTCCGGCAAGTTCTTCAACTGGTCATATTGCGTGGCGCTCAGGGGCTTCAGCCCGAGATGGCGATCGGCCAGGCCTTGCAGCCGCAGCGGCGCATCGAGCTTGGCCCATTCCGCGCGCAGCGCTGCGATCGCGTCGCGCTGCTCGCGGATTTCCGCGTTCAGCCGCAGCACGCGCTCGACCCGCGAGGTCGATTCCATCTTGATCCGGTAGACATAGGCGGCTGCGAACACCAGCGCGCCGATGACGAAGAGATGGATGAACCGCATGGTCAGCCTCCCTCATGACGTCAGTGAGAACGGGCCACGCCGGCAGGCCGCCGGCCGCATGCGCCGGCGCCGCGGTGCGCTCGGCGGCGCGCAGCTTTGCGGAGCGCGCACGCGGATTGGCTGATAGCTCCGCTTCATCAGGAGTAACGGGGCGCTTGGTCAGGATCTGAAAACTCGGGGCGGCCTGCGCCAGTTCGGGCAAGTGCCGCGACCCGCCGCCGGTTTTGCCGCGCGCGTTGAGGAAATCCTTGACGATGCGGTCTTCCAGCGAATGAAACGAGATCACCACCAGCCGGCCGCCGGGTTTCAGCACGCGCTCGGCCGCCGCCAGCGCCAGATGCAGCTCGTCGAGTTCGGCGTTGACGAAGATCCTTAAGCCCTGGAACGTCCGCGTCGCCGGGTGAATCTCGTTCGGTTTCGAACGAACCACCTTGCCGATGATATCGGCCAGTTGTTTCGTCGTCGTGATCGGCGCCTCTTTCCGCGCCGCCACGATGGCGCGCGCGACGGCGCGCGAATGGCGCTCCTCGCCGAAAATATAGATGATGTTGGCGAGATCGGCCTCGGAGGCCTTTGCAACGACATCGGCTGCAGTCGGGCCGCCATGGCCCATCCGCATGTCGAGCGGACCGCCGAGCCGGAACGAGAAGCCACGCTCGGCCTGGTCGAGCTGCATCGAGGAAACGCCGACATCCATCACGACGCCATCGACCGCAGCCACGCCTTGCGCAGCGCAGACTTCGGCGAGGTTGGAGAATCGGTCCTCGACCAGCGTCAGCCGGCCGTCCGAACGGTCGACGAGATCAAACCCGCCGGCAATGGCTGACCGGTCGCGGTCGATGCCGATGACGCGGGTTCCCGTGACATCGAGGACCGCACGGCTGTAGCCGCCGGCGCCGAAGGTCGCGTCGATATAGATACCGCCGTCACGCGGGAGAGCATCTCGACCGCCTCGCGGCCGAGTACGGAGATATGGCGTGGCACAGCCGGGCTCATGCACCGGCTCCTGGCGCATTCCAGTCTGCGAATCGAAAGATGGACGCGAACGGGCCCATTGCGCCTCAAATCTCTGCGCTTCGCCGGGCATTTCCGGTCAAAAAGCCACGGCCCGGCGCGATCGCCGTTTCCTGCCCGGCCCCGCAGCCCCTGTTTTCCCGACGGAATTTGCTGGGCTGCCATGGCATTTCGAGCGTGAAAGAGGTCTCGGCCGCCCCAAAACCGGTTCGGCTCTTCACTACTTAGTAACGGCACTTAGCGTTAAGAAAGCGTTGACAAAGGCTGCGGGTTTTCCGCGCTTTCCAGTCAAATGAAGGCCGGTGATGCCGTCCGCACACAGTCCGGCAAAATGCGAGATGGAACCGGGCTTGCCGGATTGCGCCGGCCACAAGGTAAAGGAATAGTAAATGCCATTATCTCCTGAAATGCCGCATTGCCGTTCTCCTGCCCGGATTGAGTTTAAGAAATGGCTTCTGGTTCGTTCGCATCTGCTGGTATTGATTCGAAGCGTCAACGCGCCCTTCCCGTTCTCAGGGCCAACGCCGACATGAAGACTTTTACCCCCGATTCCTCGATCGTTTCCGACGTCATCCCGTCGATGAACTATGGCGACCGCAACAAGGGTCGCCTCGCCGACATGATCCTGCTGCACTACACCGGCATGCCGGATGTAGAAGGCGCGATCGCCCAGCTCTGCACCGCAGGCACCGACGTTTCCGCGCACTACATCGTGCTGGAAGACGGCCGCATCGTGCAGAGCGTGCCCGAGAGCAAGCGCGCCTGGCACGCCGGCGCATCCTGCTGGGCCGGCGAGGAAGACATCAATTCCTGCTCGATCGGTGTAGAGATCATCAATCGCGGCCATGACTGGGGCTATCCGGACTTCCCGCTCCGTCAGATCGCCGCCGTGATCGCGCTGTGCCGCGGCATCATGCTCCGCCGCAAGGTGCCCTCGCACCGCGTGCTGGCGCATTCCGACGTCGCGCCGGCGCGCAAGAAGGATCCCGGCGAAAAATTCCCGTGGCACTCGCTGGCGAATTCCGGCGTCGGCCACTGGGTGCAGCCGGCGCCGATCGTGCGCGGCGAAACGCTCAGGCTCGGCAGCATCAGCGACGATGTTGCGGGCCTGCAGGCGGCGCTGGCCCGCTACGGCTACAATGTCCCGACCCACGGCAAGTTCGACGGCGCCACCATGGAAGTGGTCACCGCGTTCCAGCGCCACTTCCGTCCCGCGCGTGTCGACGGCATCGCCGACCACTCGACCATGAGCACGCTGCATGCGCTGCTGGCGAGCCTGCCGGCAGACGCGACGACGACAACGGTCGCGGCGAGGTAATTCGCCCCCGTCATTGCGAGAAGCGAAGCGACGAAGCAATCCAGCTTCGCGTCGAGTGGCGCCAGTGGATTGCTTCGCGGAGCCTGTCATCGGGCGCGCGTTCGCGCGACCCGTTGGCTCGCAATGACGGCCTAAATGACGGCGACTTGATTGTCATCCAACTCCGCCATCCGCCGCGCATAGAGCCGCCGCAACGGCTCGAGTTGCGTCGCTGCCGTTGCCTTCAGATACGCCTCGCGCGCGGCGTCGCGCCGGCCGAGCCGGCGCAGCAGATCGGCGCGCACGGCCGGCAGCAGCTCATAGCCCTTCAGCCCGCCGCGCGCTTCCAGCGCATTGACCAGATCCAGCGCCCGCGCCGGCCCGTCGACCATCGACACAACAGCGGCGTGATTGAGCTCGATCACCGGCGACGGGCTGATCCGCAGCAGCACTTCATAGAGGCCGGCGATCTGCGGCCAGTCGGTGTCCTTAAAGCTGGTCGCACGCGCGTGCAGCGCTGCGATCGCCGCCTGTACCGCATAGGATTGCGGCCGGCCGGGGATCCGCAGCGCCTCTTCCACGAGGTGCAGGCCTTCCGATATCTGCTCGCGGTCCCACAATGAACGGTCCTGCTCTTCCAGCAACACGATGTCGCCGCCTGCGGTCTCGCGGCCGGCGCGCCGTGAATCGTGCAGCAGCATCAGAGCCAGCAATCCCTTGATCTCGCCGCGGCCGGGCATCAGCGCATCGAGCAGCCGCGCCAGCCGGATCGCTTCGCGCGCCAGATCCGGCCGCATCAGGTCTTCGCCGGAGGTTGCGGCATAGCCCTCGGTGAAGACGAGATAGATCACTGCGAGCACGCCGCGCAGCCGCGGCTCCAGCGCTTCGCGTTCCGGCACCTCATAGGGAATGCCGGCGAGACGGATCTTTTTGCTTGGCGCGCAGCAGGCGCTGCGCCATTGCTTCCTCGCCGGTGAGGAATGCGCGCGCGACCTGCGCAGTGGTGAGCCCGCACACCGTGCGCAGCGTCAGCGCGACCTGCACCTCCGCGGCAAAGGACGGATGGCAGCACGTGAAGATCAGCCGCAGCATGTCGTCGTCGAGCGCGGTGTCGTGCGCCTCGCAGGGCTCGGGCGCATTGAGCAGCAGTTCATGCGTCAGTTCGTGCTGCTTGCCGCGAAACACGATGTTGCGGCGAACGCGGTCGACCGCCTTGTTGCGGCCGACATTGACTAGCCAGGCGCGAGGATTGGACGGCAGGCCCAGAGCGGGCCAGCGCTCCAGCGCCACCGCGAATGCATCCTGCAACGCGTCCTCGGCCAGATCGAAATCGCCGACGAGGCGGATCAGCGTGGCCAGCGCCCGCCCCGCCTCGTCGCGGAATATTTTTTCGATGTCGCGAGGTGTCATGGAGGCCCAACATAGTCATTCCGGGGCGATGCGGAGCATCGAATCCGGAAGCTCGAGGTTCCGGGTCCGCGCTTCGCGCGCCCCGGAACGACGCTTAGTTATAAACCATGACCGGCCTGACCTCGATCGAACCCGACGTGGCGCAGGGAATGCGCGCGGCAATGCCGAGGGCCGTGTCGAGATCCTTGGCCTCGACCAGATAGTAGCCGCCGAGTTGCTCGCGCGTCTCCGCGAATGGACCATCCGTGGTCAGCATCTTGCCGTCGCGAACCCGCACCGTGGTCGCGGTCGTCGTCGGCTGCAAGCCGTCGCCGGCCTTGAAATGGCCGCTCTGAACGATGGACTGGGTGAATGCGCCGTAGTCGGCGGTCACTTGCTTCCGCTCGGCAGGGCTCATTTTGCCGATTTCGGCTTCGTTCCGATAGATCAACAGCAGGTACTGCATCTCATTACTCCCTTTGGTCGGCTGGATCGCCGACACCCAGTCGAATGGGGCCCCCGCAAAACGACTTCGTCAGGATAATTTATTTTGGGCCGGAGCGGGGTCGCCGGAATCCGCGCGGGCAAGGAAGTTTTCAGGAACGCCCGCCGGCCTCGGCGAGCCGCCGTTTCAGCTCCCTCACCTCCTCGAAGCGCTTGGTCACGTCGCGCATAACGGCCACGGTGCCCGTGGTCTCCTGCGCCTCGTTTCGCAGCAGCACGATGGTGAATTCGACCGAGATCCGGTGGCCATTCTTGGTCAGGCCGGGCACGGACAACAGGTCGCCGTGGCCGTAACGGCTGGTTCCCGTTGCCATCGTGTGGCGAAAGCCGGCCCAGTGCCGCGCGCGCAAGTTTTCGGGAATGATCAGGTCGAGCGACTGGCCGGCGGCCTCCTCGGCCGTGAAGCCGAATATCCTTTCCGCACCGGGATTCCAGAACGTGACGCGGCCCTCGCGATCGGTCGCAATGATCGCGTCGGAGGCGCTGTGAAGCAGCGCTTCACCAAGGCCGGCAGGAATGTTCATCGCGTATCTGCTCGTTTGAAATTCGGCGTGCCGAAATCATCAAAGGCTGTCATTCCCCAAATGTCAAAATAGGCCCAGGTGGACCCGATTAACCATCGTTATCCCTTGACGCGGCGCATCGAAGTCCCCATGCCTAAGGCGTCAGTCGGCCGGACGGCCGCTCCCGCTACGGTCGAAAGGCTGCGGGGGAGGAAAGTCCGGGCTCCATCGACATACGGTGCCGGATAACGTCCGGCGGGGGTGACCCCAGGGAAAGTGCCACAGAGAACGAACCGCTCCCCCACCCTTCCCTTCCCCGCATGCGGGGGAGGGATTAAGGGAGGGGGCAGCAAGGGTGAAAAGGTGCGGTAAGAGCGCACCGCGGGTCCGGCAACGGAAACGGCATGGCAAACCACACCGGGAGCAAAACCGAATAGGGACGGCAACGCGGGCTGTTCGCGAAAGCGATAACACCCGCAGGGCGATGTCAGGCTCGCCGTCCGGGTAGGTTGCTCGAGGCCATGTGCAAACATGGTCCCAGAGGAATGGCCGTCACGTGTCGTTCGCGCAAGCGGACGGTGCCCTCCAGAACCCGGCTTACAGGCCGGCTGATGCTCTACCAATGAGGGGTTCGGCGCAAACACGCCGGACCCCTCGCCATTTTCGAGACGTTGCGCACTCTCGTCCAATGGCCTCAGTCGCGAGCCGCCTCCGCGATAGCCTGTGCCAGCCGCGCCGGATTGCTGAAGAACATTTCGTGGCTGCCATCGCATTCGACCAGACGGAACAGGCCAAGCCGCTCCGACAAGCGCGGATGCCATGGCAGGCTGTGCGGCAAGGCGATGTCCTGCCGGCAGTTGACATAGGATTTGCCGACCGCCAGTTCCGCCAACGGACGCTTCAGCGCGATCCTGTCAGTGAATGTCTTGTAGGGATGCGGGTTGAGTCTGGCGAAGCTGGACTTCGCCAGATCGAGGTCGGCGTCGTTGATAAAAGCGTCGCGCCAGATTTCGAACGACAGCATGACGGCGTTCTTGTTGGCGGCAGCCACCGCGTCGAACAGGCCGACATAGTGCGGCGGCACCATATCGTTGAGGCAGTGCCCGTCCAGCGGGACGAATGCATTGACGTAGACGAGGCGCCTGATCCTGTCAGTCAGGCGGTCGGCCACGCCTGAAATCACCATCCCTCCGTAACTGTGGCCGACCAGCCGGATGTCCCGCAAATTGTTCTCTTCGATATAAGTGACGATCGACGAAATCGCCCGCTCGAGTCCGACCTTGTCGCGATCGTCGTCCTTGTTGTTGCCGGCAACCGTCGGGCAATGCACGACATGGCCGCTTTTCCGCAGATGCCCGGCGACCGCATCCATCTCGGCACCGGTGTGCCACGCGCCATGAACAAGAACATAAAGGTCTGCCATTCCCGTCTCCCCTCGATTTCGGAAATCAGACCTTGATAGGGACAGCATTTCGGCCCGGATGGCCGGATTCGGCCACCGTCATCGACGATTCACGCCAAGGGGCATGACAACAAAGGGTCAGCGCTGCCGCCGGAACGCACCCGGCGTCATGCCGAGATATCTGCGGCATTGACGGATGAAGTGAGACGGATCGGACAAGCCGATCCGCAGCCCGATCCCACTGATGCTGATGCGATCGAACCGGGGCTCACTCAGCATCCTGCGCGCGACCGCCATGCGGCAATCGTTGAGCAGCCCGCTGAACGTCAGACCGGCGTTGTTGAGGCAACGGTGCAAGGTTCGCTCCGAGACGCGCAGATGCTCTGCGACGGTCACAGCCGTCAACCCTGGTTCGGCGTAGCGCAGCCGGATGACACGGCCGATCTGGTCCAGCAACTTCGCGGCATCGCGCTGCTCCGAGGGCGTGGCCGGAATCTCGCTTCCGAATGCAAGCGCGAGCAGCGCCCGAGCTGCTCGGTCAAAACCTGCGCAGGCAGCGGCCGGTCGACGGCCAGTTGGGGAGACATTTGGCGCGCGAATGCGCTGAGCGCCGCCCCCCAGCCGGTGCCCCCGTCGATGCGTTGGCCGATGCGCCGGTCAGGATCGGTGATCCACGATTCGACCCAGGCGGTCGGCAGCTCCAGCGACAGCGTGTTGGAGGTCACCGGAAAGTTGAATTCATAGCAGCGACGGGAGTCCAGCAGCACGAGATCGGAGGGCTGCAGGCGCGACGAGTGACCGTTCTGCGAGGCCGTCCATCCGTTGTCCGTCTTGCACAGAAGGTAGTAGTAGTTCGACGTGCTGCGCGCGACGCTGGTCTTCCTGCGATAGACGTGCTGCGCTGATCCCTCGACGCGATTGATGCCGATCGTGTCAAGTTGCCCGCGCTCGATGGAGCAGCCGAAGCCCGATCGGACCGGCGTCGTGACATCCATCTCGAGAAAACATTCGCAGACGGCGCCGATCCAGTAGTCCAGACGCCGTTCCGGCTCGACCAGACCGGTTGACCACGTCTCGATGCCTGCTGTCGTTCTGGCCGCCATGGCCTTGGCCTCCGCGATCGAGGTCGATCACCGGTTTCCTACCTTGTTGGGCGCACGGCGTGGAGTCAATCCGCCGGCAGGACTGGTGACATCTCGTAGCCCGGATGAAGCGCAGCGCAATCCGGGATTTTTGTAACTCGATGGGCTCAATAGCTCCCAACCAGGGTCGGCCCCGGATTTCGCGGAGCCTGTCATCGGGCGCGCATTCGCGCGACCCGTTGGCTCCATCCGGGCTACGCGGCAATCTTCTGCAGCAATGCCATCAGCGCTTCCGGTGCAGTTACGTTCGGCGAATGGCTGGCGTCGATCTCGAAGTAATTCCAGGCGGGATCGCTTTTGGTTTGCCGCGCGAACGGGCCAAAGGTATCGGCCGTCGTGATGCGCGTGGCGTAGATATAGCTTCGCGGCAGGGTCAGCGGGCCGCCTTGCAGCTTGAGCTTGGTCTCGAAGCATTTGATCGGCATGTCGACGCGGCGCACGCTGAGCCATTCGACATCGGCGGGCGAAGTGTCCGGCGGCGTCGGGTTCGGCGGCACACGCCAGCCGTCGCCGGTCTTCGCCAGTTCCTGCATCCGCGGCCGCTCCACCTCGTACAAATCGAGCAGCGACTGGCCATCCTGCGGCACGAAGGCGTCGACATAGATCAACTGCTTGACCCTGTCGCGCGCACGATCAGCGACGCCGGTGGCGACCATGCCGCCATAGCTGTGGCCGACCAGCACGATGTCGCGTAGATCCTCGTATTTGATGACATTCAGCACGTCCTCGATATGCGCATCGAGATCGATTCCCGGCTGGGCCAGATGCACACGCTCGCCGAGGCCCGTATAGGTCGGCGTGATCAGCCGATGTCCGGCCGCCTGCATCAGCGGATGCATCTTCTTCCACGCCCAGCCCGCGGACCATGCGCCGTGACAGACAAGAAAGGTTTTCGGAAGGCTAGCGTTCATGGGCCCGTTTCCACCAGGTTGTTGTTGAAGACTTCAATTGCGATAGTACCTGTCCGCGCCGTCGTGTAAACGTCGCCGCAAATTTTCATCATCGTCATTCCGGGGCGCATCGAAGATGCGAACTAAGATGTGCTATTGCACATCTGAGAATCTCGAGATTCCCCGATGCGCAATCGCGCATCTGCGGTCTGGTCCTTCGGACCATCCCGGAATGACGAAGGGAAGAAGAATTGGACGCGGCCACTTACGCGATTTTGCTTGCTGGCGCACTCGCCGGTGGCTTCGTCTCAGGGCTCACCGGCTTCGGCACGGCGCTGATGGCGCTTGGGATCTGGCTTTACATCTTGCCGCCG
The DNA here is from genome assembly GCA_043099345.1 of Bradyrhizobium sp. TZ2. Taxonomy (GTDB): domain Bacteria; phylum Pseudomonadota; class Alphaproteobacteria; order Rhizobiales; family Xanthobacteraceae; genus Bradyrhizobium. Next base: position 7,574,103 of record CP170752.1, read on the forward strand.
GCCATTGCGGTGCCGCTGGTTCTGATCTGCTCGGTCAGTTCGCAGATCTCGACGCTGCCGTCGATGTGGCGGCATCTCGACTTCAAGCTGGCTTTGCCGTTCGTCGCCGGCGGACTGGCCGGCATGCCGATCGGAGCGCTGCTGGTCGCACGCGCCGATCCGCAAAACTTCAAACTCAGCGTCGGCGTCATGCTGCTGGTGTTTCCGGCGGCGCTCTATTTCATCCGGACGCCGATGGCATTTCGTTTCGGCGGCCGCCCGGCAGACGCAGCCGTCGGATTTGCCGGCGGCATCCTTGGCGGCCTCGCCGGTCTGTCGGGTCCGCTTCCGACCCTGTGGGCAAGCGTGCGCGGCTGGACCAAGGATCAGCGCCGCGGTGTCTTCCAGGTTTTCAACGGCACCGTGCTTGGCGCCGCCCTGTGCCTGCAGATCGCCAACGGTTTCGTCAAAACCAACGTCTTCTGGCTGGCGTTGCTTGCGATGCCGGGAACGCTGATCGGCGCGCGTCTCGGCATGCGCACCTACCACGCCCTGAACGACCGAAATTTCTACGACGTCGTACTGGCTCTGCTCTTTTTGTCCGGGCTGGGATTGGTGTGGAGCAGCATTGCTCCGAGATAGGCGCGCATGGCCGCCATGTGCACCGAGTAGATTGCTGTACGCTGATCTGCAAAGCAGGTAATCACTCTCACGTCATGAGCTCCCCCTTGTCACGCGAACGTCTCGGTCTGCTGCTGGGCTTCATCGGCATGGCGATCTTCGGCGGCACGCTGCCTGCGACGCGGCTTGCGGTTTCGCAAATTGATCCGATTGCACTGACCTCGCTGCGGACAGCGATCGCCGGACTGTGCTCGCTGGTGCTTCTTGCCGTGTTGCGCCGCCCGCTGCCGCCGCACGCGCTCTGGCCGCAACTGGCGCTCACCATGCTCTGCGTCGCCGTCCTGTTTCCGCTGTTGATGTCCATGGGAATGCAGACGGTCGACGCCTCACACGGCGGCGTGGTGCTCGGAATTCTCCCGATTGCCACGGCGCTGGTCGCAGTCGCCATTACCCATGAACGGCCGAGGCCATTGTTCTGGATCGCGTCCGTCGCCGGCGCCGCGCTGGTGATCGCGTTTTCCTTGCGGCAAGGTGGCGGCGCGTTCTCGACCGGGATTTGCTGCTGTTCGCAGCCGTCGCCGTCTCGGCGATCGGCTACGCATTCTCCGGCCGGCTTACCTTGCAGATGCCTGGCTGGGAAGTGATCAGCTGGGTTCTGGTCATCGCGCTGCCGCTCTCGATTCCGGCGGCCGCGCTGACCATGCCGCAAGACATCACCCAGGTCGACCTGAAGCCCTGGCTGGGGCTGCTCTATGTCGCGCTGTTCTCGCAATGGATCGGGTTCTTCGCGTGGAACGCCGGTCTGGCGATGGGCGGCATCGCGCGGGTGTCGCAGATCCAGTTGCTGCAGCCCTTCGTCACCTTTGGGCTGGCGGCGTTCTTCAACGACGAAACCATCACACTGCAAATCCTGCTGTTCGCGGTCGCCGTGGTGGTAACAGTCGCGATCTCGACGCGCACGCGCGCAAGGGCGGCGCCCTCGCCGCCGCAGCGAGATCGCGAGCCGCCTCAGTTGGCGGCATCCTGATCGATCAGCGCAGGACTTTCTGCAATCAGCTCGGCCCTGGTCCGGTCCGACCGTATTGCGCGGATCAGCACCCCGGCGGTTTTCAGATGGTTCGCTTTCACGCACAGCCTGATGATCTGGCTGACAGAAACGTCGCGCATCGAATCATCAGAGATTTGCATCGCGATTTCGAGCGCGCGCTTGATCGCCGCTTGGTATCGCTCGGCGTCGGCGGTACGCTTCTTCTCGGCATTGCGCCCGCCGGCCGCCGCCATCTCTTCAGCGATGAGCCCGGCAGCAATGCAGATCTGGCGAATCTTGTGGGCCGCGCCGATATCGCCCAAAGGCTGTTCGTCGGCAACCTCCCAAACTTCCGGCTGCCGATCCTTGCGAAACAAGCGCATCGCGAAAGTCCTCTCGATGCCGGAAACATATTCCGACACCGAGCAGGACTGCAAGAACGCACATCACTCCGCCGCCGAGATGCGGCCGAACTCGGTTGCCTGCATCTCGAACAGCCCGCGATAGATCCCGCCGGGGCGCGCCGTCAGTGTGGCATGGTTACCCTGCTCGACGATTTTGCCGCCGTCGAACACCAGGATCCGGTCGAGGCTGCGCACCGTCGACAGCCGGTGCGCAATCACGATCGAGGTTCGCCCTTTCATCAGACGCTCCATCGCCTGCTGGATCAGCCCTTCCGATTCCGAATCGAGGCTCGATGTTGCCTCGTCCAGAATCAGGACCGGCGCGTCCGCCAGAAACGCGCGCGCCAGCGCGACGCGCTGCCGCTCACCGCCCGACAGCTTGACGCCGCGTTCGCCGACCAGCGTGCCGTAGCCCTTCGGCAGCCGCAAGATGAAGTCATGTGCGTTGGCCAGCCGCGCGGCATGTTCGATCGCAGCCGTGCTGGCGCCCGGCCGGCCGTAGGCGATGTTCTCGGCCAGCGTGCGGTGAAACAGGATCGGCTCCTGCTGCACGATCGCAATCTGGCTGCGCAACGAATGCTGCGTCGCATGCGAGATGTCCTGACCGTCGATCAGGATCTTTCCGCCGCTGACGTCGTAGAGTCGCTGCACCAGCTTGACGAAGGTCGTCTTGCCGGAGCCGGAACGGCCGACCAGGCCGACCCGTTCGCCGGCGCGGATCTCCACCGACAGGCCGTCATACAGCGGCGCGCGATGGCCGCCATAGTGGAACGTCACCGCGTCGAACACGATCCGGCCGCCCTGGATGTCGATCGGTTTTGCGCCTGATACATCGGCAATGCCTATCGGCTCGGCATGAATGGCTACCAGCTCCTCCATGTCGTTGACCGAACGCTGCAGGTTGTTGATGTGCATGCCGACGTCGCGTAGATAGGCGTGGATGATGTAGTAGCTGGTCAACACGTAGGTGGCATCGCCCGGCGTGGCGCGGCCTGCGATCCACAGCAGCACTGCGCCACCGATCACCGACGCACGAAAGCAGAGCAGCACCACGAGCTGCGCCGTAGAGGTGTAGTTGTAACGCAACCAGGTCCGCCGCACGCGCGTGCGCCAGCGGCCGACGACGCCGGCCAGCCGCGCGTCCTCGCGCGCTTCCGCGCCGAAGGATTTCACCACCGCGTTGCAGGTCAGGGCGTCCGCCAGCGTACCACCGACCTTGGTGTCCCATGCATTCGAGACGCGCGCCGCGGGCGCGATGTAATTCACCGAGAATGCCAGCGTCATCGACACATAGATCACGGTGCCCACCCCGATCACCGCGCCCAGCACCGGCCAGTGCAGCCCGAGCAGGATCATCGAACCCACCAGCACCAGCAGCGACGGCGCCAGCGCCATCAGGATGGTGTCGTTGAGCAGGTCGAGCGCCCACATGCCGCGCGTAATCTTGCGCACGGTCGAGCCCGCAAAACTGTTGGCGTGCCAGTCGGTCGAGAAGCGCTGCACACGCATGAAGGCGTCGCGCGACACATCCGACATGATCTTCAGCGTGAACGGCACGATCGCCTGCAAGCCCGTCAGCCGCAGGATCATCGACAGCAGACCCAGCGCCACGATTCCACCAAAGGCTGTGAACGCAGCACGTCGCGCCGCCGGATCGGAAGCGCCCAGCGTCAGCGCATCGACCAGATGGCCGGAGAAGATCGGCATGAACAGATCAGCCGCGGTCGCGCCGAGCAGGCCGCCGGTGACGACAGCGGCGCGGCCGGGCTGTTGCAGCCAGTGGCGGAACACGAACGGGATCACCACGCGTATCGCCGTGGGTCGTTTGTCTGTTAGAGCGGTCATGGCTTCATCCGGCTGCGCTTAACGCAAACGCCGGCTCCATCTGGGTTGACGCGCGACGGCCTCCGGCCGAACGCAAGCGTCGTTGAAAATTTCGATAAGTCGTTGGGAAGCTTGGAGATCGGGGAAGCTTGGGGATCAGCGTCAGGCCCGATCAGGGCTGACGGGGATCGCGCTCAGCGACGCGGCCGAAAATCCAGCGCAGGCATCGGACGCGAGGGTGCGATCTGCGAATACATCGAAATCATGCAAATCTCCCCGGTTCGAGCGGCAATGCGTTGCTTATAAATGCATCGCGGGTGATTTGCAACATGACAACCGCGTGATGCGTGTTGTCCCCCCGCCGCTAATGCGCATCGCCCCCGGCTGCCATCGCGGGAGGCTTTTTCAGGACCAGAACCAGAAGGCTCAAACCGAAATAGAACACGGCCAGCATGAAAAAGACGTCGCCATAACCCATCACTACCGCCTGGCGGTGCACGATCTGCGACAATTGCTTCAACGCCATCAGTGCCGCATCGCCCATGCCCTGCATGCGCTGCGTGAGCATGTTGAGCGTCTCGACCGCGGTGGCGTTGCCCCAGGTAACGCTGTCATGCAGGCGCGAGATGTGCAGGTCGGTGCGCTCGTTCAGCGCCTGGTTGATGATCGCCAGTCCCACCGCACCGCCGAGATTGCGCGTCAGGTTGAACAGGCCGGAGGCGTTCTTCACCCGCTCCGGCGCCAGCGTCCCGAGCGCAATCGTGTTGGTTGGCACCATCGCCAGCATCATGCCGACGCCGCGCAGAATCTGCGGAATCAGCAATTCGTAGAAATCATAGTCACGGGTGATCCAGGTCATCTGGTAGGAGCCGAGCGCGAAAAGGCAGAGGCCGATCGCGATCAGGTAACGCATGTCGTATTTCACCATCAGCCGCCCGACGATCGGCGCGGTGAGGAACATGGCAATACCTGACACGAACATGGTCTCGCCGATCATCAGCGCGCTGTAGCCGCGCACTTCGGCCAGATAGCGCGGATACACGTAGGTCAGGCCGTAGAGTCCGATGCCGACACAGAACGAGATCAGGCAGCCGACGCCGAAATTGCGGTCGCCAAAGGTTCTGATATCGACGATCGGTTCCTTGACGCTGAGCACGCGCCAGAAGAAGGCGATCGCCGAGACCGCACAGATCGCCGCGCAGATCGCAACGGAGGTGTCCTGCAGCCACTGGGATTGCGGGCCTTCCTCCAGCACGTATTCGAGCGTGCCAAGGAAGCCCGCCATGAACAAAAGGCCCCACCAGTCGAAATGATCGAGCAGGGCGAAGTTCGGCCGGTCGAAGTCGACCAGCGCGAGCACGCCGATGGTAATGCCGATGCCGGGGATGATGTTGATGAAGAACAGCCAGTGCCAGGACATCATGCCGGTGATGTAACCGCCGATCGTCGGTCCGATGGTCGGCGCCAGCGTTGCCACCAGTCCGATGATCGGCCCAACGATGTAGAACTTCGAGCGCGGAAACACCGTATAAGCCGATGCGAACACGGTAGGGATCATGCCGGCGCCGAGAAATCCCTGGAGCGAGCGCCACAGAATCATCTGCTCGATGGTCGAGGCAAGCCCGCAGAAGAAGCTCGCGATGGTGAAGCCGGAGGCGGAAATCGCAAACAGCAGACGGGTGCCGAACGCGCGCGACAGGAATCCGGACAGCGGGATCGCGATCACCTCGGCGATCAGGTAGGAAGTCTGCACCCACGATACTTCGCTGGAGCTCGCCGAAAGTCCGGCCTGGATCTCCGCCAGCGATGCCGAGACGACCTGGATGTCCAGGATCGACATGAACATCCCGAACACCATGATGAGAAACGCAAACAGACGCCGCGGAGGGATGCGCTCGGAGGCTTCGGCGCCGGCGTTCATCATCGAAGGCGAAGCGGTGGTGGCGTCAGCCATGATCTGCTCGAGGACAAGCGCCGGGCAGTGGCCGGCGCTTTGGAAAAACTACTGCGGTTGAACCGTCGCAGGAACATCGAGGTCGGCCTCGCTGTCCGCGTCGGCCGCGCCCTCACGGGTATCGACGGTGATATAGACCGACATGCCGGCACGCAGCAGGTGCTGCTTTGCGACGTCCTTCGGCACGCGAATGCGAACCGGCAGCCGCTGCACGATCTTGGTGAAATTGCCGGTGGCGTTGTCCGGCGGCAGCAGCGTGAACACCGAGCCCGCCGCGGGCGAAATGCTGTCGACGACGCCGGCAAACTTGCGATGGCCGTAGGCGTCGACCGAGATCTTCACGGGTTGGCCGGGACGGATGCGCTTGAGCTGGGTTTCCTTGAAATTGCCGTCGATGAAAACATCGTTGAGTGGCACCACATTGGCCAGCCGCTGCCCGGCCTGGATGAAGTCGCCGGTATTGACGATGCGGTTGGCGAATGTGCCGTCGACAGGCGCACGCACCGAGGTGAAAGCCAGATCGCGCTCAGCCTTGGTAAGCTGGGTCTGCAATTCAACGAGTTGCGCGCGGGCCTCGGCTTGCTGCGCCTTTGTCACCTCGACATTGTCGCGCGCTGCCTCATAGGCGGCTTGCGCCGACTTCACCGCAGCAAGACTTGATCGCGGCCGGCTTCGGAAACCTCGAAGGCGGCGCGCGAGGCAAAGCCCTTGGTGCTCAGCGTCTGCTGGCGATCGAAGTCGAGACCGGCGCGCTTCAGCGCCGCTTCGGACGAGGCGAGCTGGGCCCTGGTCTGCTCGACGGCGCTTTCCAGCGCCGTGACCTGACGTCCGATACGATCGATGGTGGCCTGCTGGGTCGCGATTCTGCTGCGCGCCACGTCCACCGCAATGCGATAATCGCCGTCATCGATCCTGAAGATCACATCGCCGCTGCGGACGATCGAATTGTCGGCAGGCAGGATTGCCGCGACATGTCCCGACACCCGGGCGCCGAGCGTGGTGTTGTTGGCGCGGACATAGGCGTTGTCGGTCGAGACATAGAAGCGTCCGACGAAAACGAAGTAGAGGGCGTAGCCGATGGCTGCGAGCGCCAGCAATCCGAACAGGCCCATGAACACGAATTTGCGCTTGCCCGGCTTCGCCGCGGCCGCGCTGGCAGAAGGCGCGCTCGGCTTTTCCGTTGTGGCATCGCCGGGCGCTTCCGGGACGCGGCGTCTGGCTTCTTCGGCGACATGGGTCCGTAGCTGGTCCGCAGCCTCCTGCGCCGCTTCGTCGTCAGCCGTTTCCGGCCCGGTGCGAACGATGCGTGCGGCCTGGTCTCTCGCTGCGGCCATCGCCGGCTTCCCCATTTCAGATGTCACGATACGACCACGGCCAACCCGCAGCAGCACCACGCCAGGTCAAATGTAGCATTGACCGAACGGTTCGGTCAAGGTAGATCGCTGTAAGGCAGACCATAGAGCGAGAAAGGCCTCCCGCCTGTATCCCGGGTTGAAATCTTTTCCGAGAAGATAAACCAATGGTTGCACACACTCCAAACACTATTCATCTCAGCAGCGGTGACGAGGACAGTTCGAAGCGCCGCCAGATCCTGGATGGCGCACGCAAGGTGTTCATGGATCTGGGCTTTGATGGGGCGAGCATGAACGAAATCGCGCGGTCGGCCGGCGTTTCCAAGGGAACGCTGTACGTTTACTTCGCCGACAAGAGCCGCCTGTTCGAAGCCATCGTTGAGGACGAAGCCCTCGAAAAGGGCAAGATCGCATACGATCTCGATCCCCGGCGCGATGCCGAAACCACCTTGCGGGAATTTGGCCAAGCCTACATCGGATCGATCTGCCGGCCAGGCGGCGGATCGTCGATCCGCACGGTGATGGCGATCGCCGAGCGCATGCCGGAGGTCGGACGCCAGTTCTATGAGAACGTGCTGGCGAAGACGATCAACCGTCTCGCCGATTATCTGCAAGCCCATGTCGGACCGGACGATCTTGCGATCGACAATTGCGAACTCGCTGCCGCGCAATTCCTGCAGATGTGCCAGGCGACGCTGTTTCTGCCGTTTGTGTTTCAGGCGGAGCCGGCACCATCGGCGGAGCGCATCGCACACGTGGTCGACAGCGCGACGCGGATGTTTCTGGAGACGTATCGCGCGAAGCCGGCGTGAGACCGGGCTCCCCTTAAAACTTGTAAGTCGCGCTACCCAGCACCGTGCGGCCGATGCCGAAGAAGCAGTCGCCGCGCGCCAGGCACGTGGTGACGTGGCGCTTGTCGGCGATGTTGCTGGCGTTGACCTGAAACCGCCAGGGGCCGGTCTCGTAACGGATCATGGCATCAAACAGTGTGTAATCCGGCGTCCGAATGGTGTCGGTGCCGTCCCAGGACTCGCCGATGTAGCGTACGCCGCCGCCGACGGTGACGCCTCGCAGGCCGAGCGCAGTGAGACGGTACTTCGCCCACAGCGAGGCCTGGTGTTCAGGAACGGTTTCGACACGCTTGCCGGCATTGTCGCCGCTTTCCACGATGGCATTGACGTAGGCATAGGCGCCGATCAGGTCGAGATCCGGCGTCACGCGGGTGATGACCTCGAGCTCGGCGCCGCGAATCCGCACCCGGCCGGTCTGGCTTGAGATCAACGGATTGCTGGCATCGGCCGCCAGTCGGTTCTTTTCGATGGTGTCGTAGATCGCGCCGTTGATCGCGGTGCCCGGCATCGGATTGTACTTGAATCCCAGTTCCACCATCTCGCCCTGCTGCGCCTTGCAGATGCCGGCGCAGACGCCCGAGCCGAAGATCGGGGTGAAGGATTGCGCGTAGGTGACGTAGGGCGTCAGGCCGAACGGCAATTCGTACATCAGCCCGGCGCGGCCGGTGGTCGCCCTGGTGTCTTCCGCTGGCGATCCCTGCACATTGTTGCTGACGAAATCCTGGCGGATGCCGACGACGGCCAGCCACGGCCCGAGCCGCATCTGGTCCTGCGCATAAAGCCCGAGCTGACTCTGCCGCAGGTCAGGCTCGGCCGTCAGCGCTGGCGGGACGACGCTATTGTAGACCGGCGCATAGAGGTCGAACGGCGTCGGTGTCATGCTTCCGCCATCGATGTCTGCACCGGACGACGCGCGTTCGCCAAGGCCGCGGTAATCGACGCCGAACAGCGCCTTGTGCGTGATCGCGCCGGTCGCGAACTTCAGCTCGGCGTTGGAGTCCGAGGTGAAACTGTCCTTGGTGGTTTGCCGGCTCGAGACCCAGCGCGCCACGGTGCGGTGCGCGGCATCCAGAAACGGATCGGCCGGGTTTGAATAATTGTCCGGATAAACCGTCCGGTAGATGCCCTCGACATGGGCATAACGCATGTTCTGCCGGATCTTCAGCGCATCGCCGAAGCTATGCTCGAACAGACTCGAGACCGCACCGGTTTCGGTCTGATAGCGATCGAAGCTTGGGTCACTGGCAAATCGCCGCACCGGAATAAGCCCGTTGGGACCGGGAAACAGCGTGCCCTCATGCGGCAGGAATGCCGTGGAGGAACCGGTTTTGTCCTTTTGATAGGTACCGAGCACCGTCCAGCTGGTGTTGTTGGTCGGCCGCCAGGTCAGCGACGGCGCCAGCACGATGCGATCGTCCTTGACGTAATCGGTTTGCGTATTGCTGTCGCGGAACACGCCGATGAAGCGATACAGCCACTCGCCGTCCTTGGTCAGCTTGCCGGTGGAATCGAGCTGCACCTGCTTGCGGTTGAAGCTGCCATATTGCACGCCGATCTCGTTTGACGCCTCCGCCTGCGGACGCTTCGAGATCAGGTTCAAGAGGCCGGCCGTTGAGGTGTCGCCATAGAGTACCGACGCCGGGCCGCGCAGCACCTCGATGCGCTCCAGCGTATACGGATCGGGCCGCCATTCGTTGAACTGGAACGTGTTCACCAGCCGCGTGCCGTCGAGATAGATGTTCGGATCCTGGCCGCGAATGCGCGGATAGTCGCCGCGCGAATCCGGGCCGTAGGCATCGGCGAACACGCCGGGCACGTAGCGCAGCGACTCCTGCACGGTGAGCGCGCCCTGATCGGCGATGCGGTCGGCGGTCACCACCGTGATCGATTGCGGCGTCTCGCGCAGCGGCGTGTCGGTCTTGGTGCCGGTGCCGCTCTGGTTGGCGAGATAGCCGCGCACCGGACCGGTTGCCGTTTCAGCGCGCGCACCCGCGGCAGCGGCGGCATCGGGCGTGGCCGCGCCACGCTGCGCGGTGCGCCGGCTCGCCGCTGAGGCGGCCTGCCGGGTGGGCGCGGGGCGCGGACGCGCCACCGGCTTCGAAGGCTGGTCGACGACGACGGCCGGCAGTTGCGCTGGCGACTGCGCTTGCGCCGGCGTAACGATCGCCATTGCAGCGAACATCGGCAGTGCGGCGCCGAGCAATCCCGTGGTCTTCAAGCATGTCGTCATAATCAACCCCCTTCACTTCGCGCGGGGACCAGTAACAAGCGTGATCAACGCATTGAAGAGCGCGAAGGATCAAACGACACGCCAATCGCATGTTTAGAATTAGTATTTGTCCAAAAGCAGATCTGAATTCGTGCTGCTCAGAATTAGTATTGATCTAATCGAGCGCGTCCTGTGTTGACTTGTCAGGATTACGGGAAGCTCTCGTCGAGTCGTTGCGAGCGAAGCGAAGCAATCCAGATCCGCAAAGAAACCGTCATCGCCCGGCTTGTTATACGGCCCGGAGACATGGGTAACGGGTGGAGCATGCACGAGCTGCTACCGATATTGAGCCGCGAGTTGCCATCACCGCGCCGTGAATCGCGCCAGCGCTTCACGATCGATCTCGATGCCGAGGCCGGGACCGTCAGGAACGGCAACGATGCCGCGGACGTGCTCGATAGGCCGCGTCAGAATCGCCTGGCGTATCGGATGCTCGGTCCGGTCGAATTCGAGCATCGGCTCGATCGGCGCAAGTGACGGCGGGGTGTGAGATGGCAGGACCGCAAGGAGCTGCAGCGATGCCGCGATCGCGATGCCGGTCCCCCATACATGCGGATTGTACCTGACGCCGAAAGCCTCGGCCATGTCGGCGATCTTGCATTCGGATAACCCGCCGGCCGCGCAGGTGTCGGGCTGAATGATATCGATCGCGCGGGAGGCAAGGAGATCGCGGAAACCGAAGCGCGTGAACTCGCATTCGCCGCCGGCGACCGGAATCGACAGCGCCGATTTCACTTCGCGGTATCCCGCGGCATCCTCGGGCGGCACCGGCTCCTCGAACCATCCAATATCGTACGGCTCGATCATCCGGCCGAGACGGATCGCCGCGGTCGCGTCGTAAGCGTGGTTGGCGTCGACCATCAAGGCGACGTCGGGCCCGATCGCTTCCCGCACCGCGCGCGTGACCGCCGCATCCTCTTCAACCCCAAAGCCGACCTTCAGCTTCACCGCCTTGAAGCCTTCCGCGACGTAACCCGCCGCCTCCTCGGGCAGATAGCGAAGCGGATCGCCCGATTTGCGCCGATAAAGGCCGGTCGCGTACGCTGCACCTCGGTGCGGGTCTCGCCGCCCAGCAGGCAACGGACCGGCACGCCGAAATCCTTGCCCTTGATGTCCCAGAGCGCGATGTCGATACCGCTCAGCCCCTCGATCACGACGCCCTTCTGCCCGTGATCGCGAAGCGTGGAATAAATCTTCCGCCACAAATAATCGACCCGAAGCGGATCCTCGCCGATCAATAGCGTGGCCACGCTTCCGACGACGGCGGCGGTGATCTGGGCGGGCCATAGCATTCGCCCCAGCCGATCAGGCCATTGTCGGTCTCGATCTCGACCACCATGGCCATCCGGGTATCGTACCACGCGCGGGAATAGGCGAACGGTTGCGAAAGCCCGGCCTGGAGAATGTGGGTGCGAACGTCCTTGATCTTCATCGGTGAGCTTCTCCCCGCGCGGGACTAGCGCTGACCGCCCGCTTGAGCGCGACGATAGGCGGGCAATCGGAAAGCGAAAACCCCTGATGTCGCAGGCTCCCGCTCGAACAAGCATTCACGCAAAAGCCAGCACACGGAGGCAGAGCTCAAGGCCCTGACGAACAAGAGTACACCGATTCTAAATTGGCTCCGTTGCCTCCGCGCCTCTGATTTCCTAGTCAGACATCAACTGGGAATTGGGGGCGTTGTGAGCAACTTCAAGAACTATAAGAGCCGCCTACTCGTTGGCGCGGCCATGAGCGGTTTTTCGTTATGCCTGACCGGTATGGGAGCTACTCAAAGCAGGGCGCAGAGCACAGCGCCGCAGGTGTTGCCTCCGGTGTCCGTCGATGCGCCTCAGCAGAGAGTGCGTGTAATGAGCACTACGCGGCCTCGCGGCACGCCTCAGCGCTCGGCCCGCGTCGCCCCCCGGCAACCGACCGAGCAGCCTCCTGCGCCGGTTGCGCCGGTCACCACGATGGGGACTACCCGGACGATCGGAGCTCCGGCTCCGCCCTATGCTGGTGGTCAAGTGGCGCAGGGTGGAACGCTCGGCCTGCTCGGTAGCACAAACGTCATGAATGTGCCCTTCAGCACGGTCAATTATACGTCGCAGCTGATCGAGAATCAGCAGGCGCGGACGGCGGCCGATACGCTGATCAATGACTCTTCCGTGCGGCTCACCACGGGAAGCAACGGGTTCGACGACACGTTCCAAATCCGCGGCTTCCCTGTTCCTGCCGGCGACGTTGGCTTCAACGGTCTGTATGGGCTGGTTTCATCCAGTCGCGTACCCGCCCAGATCATCGAGCGGATCGAGCTGCTCAAGGGCCCTGGCGCGCTCATCAACGGCATTGCCCCGGGCGGCAGCGTCGGCGGCGGCATCAACATCGTCAGCAAACGCGCGCCCGAGATACCTTTCGCGCGCTTGACGCCGTTCTTCATGAGCGCCGGCAACTACGGTCTCCATCTGGAGACCAGCCGCCGCTACGGCGAGAACAAGGAATGGGGCGTTCGGTTCAACGGGGTGGGGCGCAATGGCGAAGCCTCGATCGAGGATGGAAACTGGCGGACCGGACTTGGTGCATTGTCGCTCGACTATCGCGGGGAACGCCTGCGCTGGACCGTCGATGCCATTTCACAGAACGACGACACCAAGAACTTCCGTCCACAGATGACCATTCAGTCCAACGTGCCCTTCATTCCCGTTCCGCCCGACGCGCGCAGCAACTGGTACCCCGGCACATTGCTCCGTCAAAAGACAACACCATCGCCTCGGGTCTCGAGTACGACCTGACCGATTCGGTAACGGCCTACGGGGGCCTCGGCTATCGTGAAGGCGAGAACGCGCAGACTTTCCCTGATTCCCGCGTCGCTGGCTTTTCCAACGGTATGGACGCTCTCGGCAATTTCAGGGTCAGCAATGGCTATTATGACTCCTACAGCAAGACGGTCAGCGGCAATGTAGGCTTGCGGTCGCGCTTCGATATGGGCTTCATCGGTCATTCGGTCAATGTCGCCTATACCGGCTTTCAACAGGAGAGCGGCAATGTGTCTGTTGCCAATCCCCCGGCCCGGTCGGTCCCATCGAATATCTATAACCCGTCCCCCCTTCCTGTGATTACGGGCACGCGCACGGCGCCGAAGCGAGCTTCCGACGTAACGTTTACAAGCGTTGCAGTCGCCGACACCATGTCATTCTTGAATGATGTGGTGCTGGTGACCCTGGGTGTCCGTCAGCAGAACGTGAAACAAGAAAACTTCAGCACTGTGACGGGTGCTTTGACGAATACCGGCGAGTTCGAAAAGACGTCGCCCCTTGCCGGGGGTGGTATTCAAGCCTTGGAACAACGTTTCACTCTACGCGAACTATGCTGAAGGACTCTCCCCCGGCGCCGTCGTCGGTGCCGGCTACAGCAACACTGGTATTAGACTCTGCTCCCTTCACGTCGAAGCAGCAAGAAGCTGGCGTGAAGGTCGACTGGGGAACCATCACGACGACTGCGGCGGTATTCCAGATTGCTCGACCGAGCACGATCCGGACGGCATCCAACGCACTGGCCTATGACGGCGAACAGCGTAACCGCGGCGTGGAACTATCCGCTTATGGCTTGTTGATGCCCGGCCTGCGCGGCATGGCCAGCGCAACCTTCCTGCGTCCGGAATTGACGAACCCGGCCAATCCGCTCGAACTCGGCAAAGACGCCGCTGGCGTGCCGGACAAGACCTTCTCTGCGGGCCTCGACTGGGATACGCCGTGGGTGGCGGGCCTCTCTCTCAATGGACGCGTGATCTATACGTCGGGCTCATATCTCACCAATCTTAATACCCTGCGATTCCCCGACTGGACCCGGGTCGACATCGGCGCACGTTACGCGACTTCGATCAACGGCCGGCCCGTCACGATCCGCGCCAACATCGAAAACTTGTTCGACGAGAATTACTGGCTCACGACCGGCACATTCGTGACGGTTGCGTCACCTCGAACCTACATCGTATCTGCCGCATTCGACTTCTGATGGAATGCGGCGATGAGCAAAGGGAGGTTATCCTGCAAATGACAAAGCTCTTCATCGCCGTAATTGCTCTGCTTGAGTGGTGACGCCCGTGCAGGCGCATCAGATCTGGATCGAGCAGTCCGAAGGGCAGCATGCCGTCGTTCGCTTTGGCGAATTCGGCGAGAACCTTCGTGAAGCGTCACCAGGGTTGCTCGACAAATTTGCAAAGCCGACCGGTACGCTCATCTCCACCAAGGGCGAGCAAAAGTCCGACGCCACAAAGACGGCAAACGGCTTCACGTTGCCGTTTTCGGCGGCCCCCGGCGACGGCATTGTAGCGGAGGATGCGAGCTACCCGCTCTATACCTGGAAGCAACAAGGCAAAGACGTCACCAATTGGTTCTATCCCGCGGCACGCTTCATCACCAACTTTGCCGCGCAGCAGCCTAAGCTCGTACTGGACCTCGTGCCTACCGGTCAGGAGGGCCAGTTCAAGCTCTTTTTCAAAGATCAGCCTAAGGCCAAGACCAAGGTGACGCTGGTAACAGAATCGGGCTGGTCCAAAGAAGGACAAACCGATGAGCAGGGCCTTGTAAAGTTCGATATGCCTTGGAAGGGCACCTACGTGGCTGAAGTCAGCCTCAACGACCGCAGCGCAGGTGAGCGCACGGGGACGAACGGCACTGAGAAGTATGATGCCGTGAGCTATGCCACCACCGTGGCCTATGTGAATGCCAACGGCCTTGTGCCAATTCCTGCGGGCCCGCCGGCCACTCCGGGCAAATGAACTCCCTGATACATCGGGTTCGCTCCACGGGCCCGCTCATCTCGCGCATCGTCGCTGCCCTGTTCGGCGGCTATGCACTGGCCGCGCTCAGCAGCGTCGCCGTGCTCGCTTTGCCGTTGAGCAAGCCCCAGGCTGTGCTTACCGGTATGCTGGCGAGCTTTGCAATCTACACCGCTGCCGTGATCTGGGTCTTCGCAGTGCGCAGCGCGCTGAAGGCCTGGGCGGGCTTGACCATAGTGGCCGTGGCGCTGTTGCCGCTGGCGTGGTCTGTTTCCTGACGAAGGGCCGACGCGTGAAGACGGACAACAATGTGCGAGTTGCTGGCCGCGGCATCCGGCAAAGCATGTCCAGCTTGCATACATGGGCTGGCCTCCTGCTCGGCTGGATTCTCTATGCCATGTTCCTCACTGGCACAGTGTCCTATTTCAAGGACGAGCTATCGCAATGGATGCGACCGGAGCTACCGCGTCTGTCCCAAATTCCCGATCAGGCCGTCGTGGCACAGCGGATTGCAGACGAACTTGGCAACATAGCGGTCGGTACTTCGCAGTGGAGCATGCGCCTGCCCGACGTGCGCAACAACAGTGTCTATGCCTTCTGGCGGACATCCACACGCAACCCGGGCGAGCGCGGCTTCGGCGAAGCCAACTTCGATCCCGCGACCGGCCAGAGAGTGGCATCACGCGGCACGCTGGGCGGTGACTTCTTCTACCGTTTCCACTTCCAATTCCACTACATGCCGGTGGTATGGGGAAGATGGCTTGCGGGCGCGGCTGCGATGTTCATGCTTATCGCCATTGTTAGCGGCGTCATCACGCACAAGAAGATTTTCGTTGATTTCTTTACCTTCCGCTGGGGCAAGGGACAGCGCTCGTGGCTGGAGGCGCACAACGCCCTGTCGGTGTTCGGGTTGCCGTTCCATTTCATGATCACTTACACCGGGTTGGTGACGTTGATGGCGCTGTACATGCCTTGGGGCGAGCGCGCGGCGTTCAAGACGCCGGCAGAGCGCCAGCAACTCTCCGCCGAACTCACTGCCTTCATCCAGCCGGGCAAACCCAGCGGGCAGAAAGTGCCGCTGGCATCGGTCGAGGACATGGTGCGACAGGCCCAAGAACGCTGGGGCCGGGACAACGTGGGGCGAGTGACCGCCGTCAATCCCGGAGATGCGACAGCGCGTGTGGCGGTGGCACGGGGAGAAGCGGGCCGTGTTTCCATGAACCCGCAATACATGGAGTTTGAAGGGACCACCGGCAAACTGCTGACGGTCCGTGAGAATGTAGGAGCTGCGGCCGAAACCCGAGGCGTACTTTATGCGCTCCACCTGGGGCGCTTCAGCGACACCGAAACGCGATGGCTCTACTTTCTCGTCAGTTTCATGGGTACGGCCATGGTGGGCACAGGCCTGGTCATGTGGACCGTAAAGCGGCGACAGAAGCTGGCTGACCCGGATCGGCCCTATTTTGGCTTCCGCCTTGTGGAGCGGCTGAACATTGCTTGCATCGCCGGCTTGTCGATCGCAATGACTGCATTCTTGTGGGTCAACCGCCTCTTGCCACACCCGTTGGAGGGCCGCGCTGACTGGGAGATTCATTCGTTCTTCATCGTCTGGGTCCTGGCTCTGCTGCATGCCTTGGTGCGTCCGGCCAAGTCAGCCTGGGTCGAGCAGTTGTGGGCGGCATCAGCGCTGCTGTTTCTCCTGCCAGTCCTCAACGCACTGACGACGCAACGTCCGCTGTGGCACAGCTTGCTCGAAGGCGATTGGATCTTCGCCGGTATGGATATCATGTGCTGGGCGCTCGCTCTGCTCCATGCAGTTTTGGCGATACGCGCGGCCCGGCAGGGGTCCAGATCTCAGTCCAGGCGCAAGACAGGGAGGCAGGCCCCGATCACCGTCGCCTCCAGCGAGGGAGTAGCGTGAGTCACCTACTCTCCTTCATGCTGTGCTTAACAGGTTTTGCCGCGTTGGCGTTTGCGATGCGTCGCCAGCAGCGCGATATCATCGGCAGGTCGCTGCGGTTGGCCACTACATACGTTCTTCGCGTATCCGGCGCTTGCATTCTGCTGTTTGCGCTCGGCATCCTTGTCGCTTGGCATGGCTGGAGCCTTGGCCTGGTGATGTTCAGCGGTCACACCAGTATAACTGCCGGTATCGTGCTTTGTGCGCTTATCGGACATGCGAGGATCTACGCTCGCCAATTGCGACACTGATAACCGCCACGCGCCACTCATCGCGTATCGGCGGCGTATCGGATAGCCGTCGCCTTGCCGGACGCGCAAGGCGACATGAGCGCCTCAGCTGACATTTCCAGAACTTGACATTTCTTTCTATTTTGTCAAAATCGTCAAATGGTGGCGCGCACCCGTATTCTCGATGCCGCGATGCTGGTATTTCGCCGGCAGGGTTTCCGGCGCTCGTCGATCGAGCAGGC
Organism: Bradyrhizobium sp. TZ2; assembly: GCA_043099345.1. Classification (GTDB taxonomy): domain Bacteria; phylum Pseudomonadota; class Alphaproteobacteria; order Rhizobiales; family Xanthobacteraceae; genus Bradyrhizobium. The sequence continues at coordinate 7,591,572 of CP170752.1, forward strand.
GGCGGAGGCCGCCGGCCTGACGCGGCAGGCGCTCTACCATCATTTCAAATCCAAAGAAGAGCTGTTCCGCGCTGTCATCGAACGGCTGCACGAGAGCGCGCTCGCCGCCGAAGTCGAGGCGGCCAACGCCGCTGAGAAAGCCGGCGGCAGCCTCGCCGATATCCTCGTCGCTTCGGTCACAGCCAAACTCAGGCAACTGGCCGAGTCGCTCGACGGGTCGCCCCATGTCGAGGAGCTGTTCTCTGAACACCTGTTGCAGGCCCGCGACCTCTACCAGAAATATGCCGCGGCCTATGCCGAGCAGCTTGCGGCCACGATCACGCGCATTTGTCGCAAGCAGGGCCTCACGCTGAATGCCGGCATGACGCCGCACAATTTTGCGCGGTGCATCGAGATGGCGATCAACGGCACCAAATCCGCCTACCCCGCGATGCAGCCAGCCGACGCCTTCCTGAAAGATCTGGAAATCATGCTGCGCACGCTCGTCGCCGGCGCCACAATTCCGGCATCGAGGCCGCGCGCCGTCAAAGCGAAACCTGCCAAAAAATCTATTCCTCGATCCACCTCCCGCTAACCTGGAGATCGCAGATGAGCACGATGACGATCAACGGCAAGCCCGCTCTCCTCCCCGACGATCCCGATGTGCTGCTGGTCGATGTCATCCGCGATGCGCTCGATCTCACCGGCACCAAGCTCGTCTGCGGGGCCGGCGTGTGCGGCGCCTGCACCGTGCTGGTCGACGGCGTGCCCGCCGTGAGCTGCCTGATGCCGGCAGGCGCGGCGTCGGCCAAGTCGATTACGACAGTCGAAGGCATCGGCGCCAAAGGATTGCACCCGGTGCAGAAGGCGTTCATGGCGCATGACGCCCTGCAATGCGGCTTCTGCACGCCGGGCTTTATCGTCGAAGCCGCGGCGTTTCACGATAGCTGGCGGGCAACGAAGGGAGCGGCTGTACCCTCGCGCGAGGAAATAGGCGCTGCGTTGTCGGGACATCTGTGCCGCTGCGGCGCCTATGACGGCATCTTCCGTGCCGTGGCGGACGCCTGCGCCGGCCGCTTCGACGGCGACGATATCCTCCCGCCGCGCATGGAGGCGCGCGACAAGGTGACGGGTTCGGCGAAATACACCGTCGACATCCATCATGACGGTCAGCTCGAGGGCGTGATCCTGCGCTCGCAGCTCGCACATGCCCGTGTCGGTGAACTGGATCTGGCGCCGGCACGCGCGATGCCTGGCGTGAGCGCCGTGATCTCGCTGCTGGGCGACGACCGCATCGTCCGCTACGTCGGCGAGCCCATCGCAGCCGTAGCGGCAAAGGATCGCAAGACGGCGCTGGCCGCCATCGCCGCCATCAAGCTGAACAGCGAGCGTCTGCCGTCGGCGGTCGGGCTCGATGAAGCGCGCAAGCCGGATGCGCCGGTCGTGTTCGAGAAATCCGCACGCAAGAAGGCAGGCAACGTCTCGGAAGGCGGCGGTTCGCCGGCGCCGTGGAAAGGAAACATCCGCGGACCGTCGGCGGCCTTCTCCAAGAAGCCGAAGAAGGTGCGAAGCTGGGTCGACGGCGCGCGCGAGGCGAAAAATCCTTTGCTGGTCGAGGGCACCTTCCGGACCGGCACGCAATCGCATGCATGCCTGGAGCCGCATGCGGCGGTCGCGCGTTTCGACGGCGACCAGCTCACCGTGCACGTTTCGACGCAGGCGGTATTTCACCTGATGGAGCTGATCGCCAAGCGTTACAAGCTCGGCCACGACAAGGTGCGCGTGATTGCCGACCATGTCGGCGGCGGCTTCGGCTCGAAAGCGAGCCTTGGCATGGAGACGATCGCTGCAATCGGGCTGGCGCGCGAAGCCAAGGCGCCGGTGCGGATCGCCTACGACCGGCACGAGGAGCTTTCGGTGACCGGCTATCGACCGGCGGCGGAAATGAAGGTCGCGCTGCTCCCGTCCGAGCAAGGCGAATTGAAAGCGCTGTCGTTCACCGCCCATGCCGACACGGGAGCTGCGACCAACTCGACCATCGCGGCGCTGGCGCGCCTGATCTATCCGGCCGAAGCGAAGGAGCTCGCCGATTTCGACGTCATCAGCAATTTGCCGGCCGGTGCTCCTTTCCGCGGTCCCGGCGGACCGCCGATGGCGTTTGCGCTGGAACAGGCGATCGACGAAGCGGCGCTGCGGATGAAGGCCGATCCGATCGCGCTGCGCAAACGCTGGGATCCAGATCCCAACCGGCAGCGGCTGTACGATTGGGCTTTGGACCTGGAAGTATGGCGCAACCGGAAGGTGGCCGCGTCGCAGAGCGGCCGTTATCGCCGCGGCGTCGGCGTCGCCACCGGCTACTGGCTCTATCTGTGGCAGCCCGGGTCCAGGGTCGAAGTGGCGGTGAAGGGCGGACGCCTGATCGCAAGCACCGCGACGCAGGATATCGGCACCGGCACCCGCACCGTTATCGCCAACACGCTCGCGCGCGAATTCGGGCTTGAGCCGCATGAAGTCGAGGTGAGGATCGGCGATTCCAGATTGCCGGAAGGCCCGGGTTCGGGCGGCAGCCGGGTCACAGCCTCGGTGATCCCGCCGATGCTGCTTGCGGTTCAGCAGTTGAAGGCCGCCATTCAGCAAAACGCGAAACGGCAACCGGTGCCCGGCTCCAACGCGCCGTGGCGCGAAATGCTCGCGGCCTCGCCCGATCTGACCGCTTCCGGAGTACGACCGGAGGACAGCCGGCAGATGGCGCCGGGCATTCGCTCGCCGCTGAAGGAGGTAGGCTTACTGGGCATGATCTTCGGCTGGATGATGCGGCGCTTCTCCAATCTCGCGATCGGCGCCGGCGTGCCCAGTTCAGTGCAGATCGTCGAGGTGGAAGTCGATACGTGGCTCGGCCATGTGCGCGTTCTCAACGTTCACACCGGCATCGCCGTCGGCAGGATCGTGGCGCCGTCGCTGGCGCGCAGCCAGGCGGCCGGCGCTGTCATCCAGGGCATCGGCTACGCGCTTCATGAAGCGCGCGAAATCGATTCCCGCACCGGCGATATCCTCAGCGGCGGGATGGAGGACTACCGCATCCCCGGCATCGCGGACACGCCCGAGATCGACGTGCATTTCGACGAACGCGGATTCGGTCACGTGCTCGGCGGCAGCGTCGGCATCGGCGAGGTCGCGACCGTGCCGACGTCGCCGGCGATTGCCAACGCCATCTGCAATGCCATCGGCATCAGATTGACCGAATTGCCGATCCGTCCGGACCGCCTCGTCGTCGCACTCAAAGGGAGGGCCGCCGCATGACACCGACAGCCATGACCGCCGCCACGCAAACAGCGGAATTCCGCGCCGCCGGTACCGACCTCAGCGAAAGGCGCCGCAGCGGCGTCTCGACGGGGCCGCTGATCGATATCTCAGCCGCGCCCGATACGATCGGGATGCATTGGGGCGCCGACGGGAGTTTACGCATCGGGGCCTTCACGACGATCGCCGCCATTGCCGCCGATCCGATGGTGGGCGCGGCGTATCCCGGTATTGCGGCATCCGCGCAACGTCTCGCGACCCCGCAGATCCGTCATCTCGCGACGCTGGGCGGCAACCTCGCGCAGCGTTCGCGCTGCTGGTATTACCGCAATCCGCACATCGCCTGTCTCAAGAAGGGTGGATCGGATTGTCCGGCGCGCTCGGGCAATCATCTCTATCACGTTGCATTCGATCTCGGTCCCTGCGTGGCGCCGCATCCCTCCACCATGGCGGCGGCGCTGCTTGCTTATGACGCAAAAGCGACCACCGACAAGAGGAACGAGCTGACGATCGGCGACATCCTTGGCGACGGCTCCAACGGCGCCGCCGACAATACCCTGCAGCCGGGCGAGATGATCAAGAGCATCGAGCTTCCGTCCGCGCTTGAGAGCGAGCGCGCGCTGTACAAGCGCGCCATCAGCCGCACCCATGCAGAATGGCCGCTGGTCGAAGTCTGCGCCCGCGCCGTGGTCAAGGACGGCGCGTTCCAGTTCATCCGCCTCACCGCCGGCGGCATCGCGCCGGTGCCGCTGCGCCTTGCCGCCGCGGAAGCCGCGTTGCAGGGGAAGCCGGCCAATGTAGCATCGATTGCCGTTGCCGCAGAACGAGCGACATCGGGTGCAAAGCCGCTGCCGATGACGGGATACAAACTCGATCTGCTAAAAGGCCTCGTGCAGGATTTGCTGGAGCAGCTGGGGACGTAGAACGGCATAGTAGGATGGGTGGAGCAAAGCGATACCCATCAAATTATCGTCGTGATGCTGATGGGTATCGCTTTGCTCCACCCATCCTACGAAATGTGCGGTCTGGTTCGACGCTAATGGTCCTCGAACTCGTCTTCCTCGTTGACCTTGCTGTTGCCCCTGAACCAGCGCGACACGGACTTTTTGCCGCCGAGCGATCCCGTCGCATACGAATCGCGTGACGCATAGGAGTTGCGCTGCCCGGCGCGCGACGCAATCTCGTCGCCGGACGCCGCCGCCGGCCGGCAGATGGTGCGGCCAGAGGCGCGGCGCATCAGGTCGACGTGGATATGGTCCTCGTGATGGGAGTTGGAGCCCGGCGCCAGCACGGTGTTGAACTGCTGGCAGGCGGTGGCGTGCACGTCACGCAGAAAGCCTTGCTCTTCCGGCACGCCGCGCCAGCCGCCCTTCACCGTGACGCGCCGGCCGTCGGCGAGCGTGAAGGCGGCGATATCGAGCGCGTTGCCGAACGCGTGTTCGGAAATATGCGCATGCGGATTGCCGTTCATGCCGCGGCAGGAATAGGCGGAGATCTGCTTGATCTCGACCACGCGCACACCGAACCAGCGCATCGCCGCCGGCTGTACGGAATCCGCAAGCCAGCGGTCGAGCGCGGAAACGATCGGACAGGCCAGCGTCGCCGCGGGTTTCATCGAGACCTGCCCGAACGCGCTGACTGAATTTCCCTGCCTGGGTCCGAGCCGCGGCAAGGCAGGCGCCGCCGCAGACGGTTGCGAATAGGATGGTTGCGAATAAGGGGCAGACGAAGGCGCCGGGTAACGGTCGCGCGGCGGATAGGACGGTGCGGCCATATATCCGCCGCCGCCTCCCTGGTATCCGCGCCCGCCTTGCGGGCCGTGCGGTTGCGGCACGCCTTCATCCGGCAGATCGATTTCATCCTCCTGCGGATGGACACCCGGGGCGGAGAGCGAAATCGGCCCATTGGATGGCGCCGCATGGTTCGGCTGGCGCTGCGTCGTATCCGAATAATTTCCCGGATAGTTTCTCTGATAGTTTTCTTGATGGCTTCCTTGATAGTGCGGCGCGCGCGCGGCGGGCCAGCGCGGCTGATTGCCGATGCTCCCTGGCGGCCGCAGGCTTTCGTCGGCAAAACCGAAGGTGCTGATGTTCTCGCCGAGCGCTGCGACCTTGAGCGGGTATTCCGCGCCGCAGACGCCGGGACCGGAAATCGGGCTGATCCGAACCAGTTCCGCCGTTTCCTTGACCACGCCGGACTTCAGGCATGCAACTTCAGCCTCGGCCCGCCACGGCTCGCGCTCTGCGGATTGAAAAAATCCGCGGCCACAACCCGCTAGAGCGACGAGGACGAAGGAGCCGACGAGATACAAGCGAACTCCGCGCGTCATCCGCGCACGTTCAACGAATTTATTTAAAGACTCTTCAACATGTTGAATTTACGTATTTTTTACCACGTTGCCGCGGACCGACGGCTGTGGGCACGTCGGGATGGACAACAACGCTGACTTTTTTGGCCGGGAACCACTTGCTAACCTAACGTGTTACTTGCGGGCACGACGTGAACCCAGGGAGCATTCCCAATGGATTTCGTAAGTCCACTAGTGAGCAGACTGAGCGTTGTTACCGCGTATGTCGCAATCGCTTTCGTCGGCGCTATCGTACTCGGCGTGTTCTAGACTTCCCCGTCCAGATATGGACCTCCTCGCCCGGTGGGTCGCTCCGCCGGGCGTTTTCGTGAACACCCTTTTGGTAGTGTTTCAGTTTGAAATCTTGTCGGCTTCGCGCTCTTGCAGGGACGCGCAAGGCGGGCCGCTCCACGACCATCCGCGAACCCAAGAAGTCCAGTGTAGAGTCGTGCGCCTCGGCAGCGGGGGGACGCGACGTCAGCCTCTACTGCCCTGCTACCTTCTTTGGTCGTGATCAGCGGAAAGTCATATCGTCTGCCCTCATGATCCGGCGCCATAGCACGGCGCCGACGGTGTCCGCCTGCTTGCGCAAGTTGCACACGCGTTTCCGGCACGCTGCCGACGGCGCTTGGGCGACCAGTTCGTCCCACGTCTCTTCCACCGCAATACTCAACTTGGCCAGATCGGCCTGCGAGGCCCGGGCCAGATAGGACATCACCTCGCCGAGGTGCCCATACATCATGGCGTGAACCAGTCGCCGACCACCATAGGCAAAGTCCGGCATGTGCTTCCACGTTCCGCGTGCAAGCCGCACCCCGTTCGCCCGCGCTACTGGGCGGATCCGGAGAGGATCGAGGATTGTGCTGTCGAGGTCGCGCAGGATCATGCGCGACGGCATGCCGTTACGCAGCGCGACGTACACGTTCTGCAAGTGCGGCTCGAACGCCATGCCCCAGCGCGCATAGAAGTCGACCATACCGTGCATGAGCACACGGCAGTAGACGCGGAAGAATGCGTAGGCGTGCTCTCGATCGCGGAGGTCCAACATCGTGCGCGCCTGCTGCGGCCCGCACCAGAGATTTAGCGCCGGGACCACGATCTCCGAGGCACCCGCCCATACCGGCGCCCGGACGATCATGGCGAGATGCGTGCCGACGAATGGATCGGCATGGGCAACTGAGGCCACGTCGCACTGGAAGTCTACATCGTTTGCTCCGCTTTCACGCAAAAGGATGCGGGCGAGCGACGAGAAAGCGGTCGCATTCGCGCGATTCAAGGGATAGAGCAGCCGGTCTTCCCCGTCAGTGTGACGGCCAACGGCAGCTTGACGTCGAAGCCGGATCGCAAAATGCGGCACGTCCGCTGCGACGCGAGGGGTATCGCCTCGAGGCGGGTGTCGAGGACCGAAATCCATCGCCGTTTCAAAAGCTCGCGGATTACTGGCGAGAGCTCGAGTTGCCACGGGTGCAGTGGGATCACGACGTCGACGTTTCGAGGAAGGGGAATGCCGGCCCAGGCGCGAAAGCACTTCCGATAATCCGCGTACGCGGTGGTATCGAACAGGCACGGCCGAGCGGCGACCAACGTCAGATCGATCGCCTCTCGGCAGAGATTCGAGCACTCAGCCACCTGCCGGGGCGACGGTCCGAGCCGGAGCGCCGGAAACGGATAGTAGTGGTGGCCCTCATACACGGGCTCAATGGCCTGCGCGTTAGCATCGAGCCGCTCGGCCATGAGGCGGTTCATCATCAGATTGGCGAAGCTGTTGTCGAAATCCGCGATGAGCCGATCGAAATGCTGGGCGAGTTCCGAGGGCTCGATGCAGGGGCGAAGCGCGTTCAGGAAGGCCCGGGTGCTGCGTAGCAGGCGCCGCCTGCCCGCGACGAGCTTCCATGGAAATCCGATCAGCTCGAGCCGTCGAAAGGGCAGCGGACCACTCACTGGTGCCCGCAGTATCGGCTCGCGGCCGAGATCAAGAAACCACTTGCCAGCGTCGCCCTGCCACAACCGCGCATGCGGCGCGTGGCCCTCCCGGAAGATCGACTGGAGCAGCCGCGACACCGCAACTAAAAACGCGGCCTCGTAGGTATGAGTGAGCCGCGCAGCACCGATCCGGCGCTGCCCGGCCCACTGCCTCACAGTCCGGAGCGTCATGCCACGCCCGACGCGGTGGTGATCAGAGAGGCTCGAAGACGCCTCTTCCAAGGTCTTCATTCGTGATCGCGTTGAAGTCGCTCATTCGCTCTTGCATGAGTCGCTTCACGGCGCCGGCTTTGCCACGACGCGCAAACTCGTCGATCAACGCGGCGGTATAAGCGATGTGGCGGACCTCGTCGAGCCGCACTCTGTCGTGCAGGCGCGCCAAGCGACGCCGCTTATCGGGTACGCAGTGTTCGAGCAACATCGGTCGCTGAAGGAGGTGGTGCACGAGCGTCCGGATTTCCGCGATGTTCATCTGGATGAGATCGTCCAGGGTGATCGAACTCGCGTAGGCAGAGCCCTCATGGGGCTCGAGCGGGCTTTGCTGGGTGTAGCCAGGGGATAGCTTGGTGAGCTGGGCATGGAATTCGTTATCGACGACACCCGGGAAGGTAAGATCCAGCATCGCGACATACGCCTTGGCATGTCGAGACTCATCAATCGCGTGCGCCTTGACTTGGGTGGCGACACGCATATCTGGCGTGCAGGCCGCAAGGTCCCACAGGTGCCCGGAGCCTTCGCCCTCCCCTTGGGCATTCTGAATAAGCGAGATCGCCATCCAGCTCGGGTCCTTGGCCACGTCGCGGTAGATCTTGCCGTAGTCCTTGGTCCCGAACGGCGGCGGAGCCTTCCGGCAAGCGGTGATTAGCGCGTCGCGATAGTAAGACCACGCTGCGCCGCCGAGCATGTGGAGGGACTTCAGGGTCAGCTCAGCAGCGATGTTCACAGGCCGGCTCTCAAGCGCGAGCGTCTAGGCCGGGGGGATTGCGGATCGCCTCTTGAACGGCGCATTTAGCGCCACGAAGCGGACCTTCCGCACGGCCGCTTTTCCCAACTTCTTTTTCAATGCTTCGAGGCTGTCCAGGTCGATTTCGGCATTGCCATCATTATTTAACCTACCGAACTCCTGCTGAGGGACCCCTACACCTTTCAGCGCCTGCATAGCTTGACCGAACTTGCCAGTCCTTGCCTTTTTGGCCTTCGCTACTCTTGCTTTGGATTTCAGACGTTTCGCCATCGGTGAATCCTCCTCGCACGGGCGGGATCAACCATCGCGCGCGGCATTTTATTTATCAGGCGCCGCTTGTGGCTTCAGCGTATGGTGGCGACAGCGCACTGTCAACGGCGAGCGAGAGAAGAGGCGTCCGGGGAAACCATTGTGACCCCTCGCGCCTGCATCTCGGCCTCGGCTTTCTCGAGCCAGAACCGCATAGCCATCTCGCGGAAAAGGTTCATTGCCGTCGTGAGATGTTCTGTCGCCCTCCTATCTCCTGCTCGCCCGTAGAGCTTGCCAACGCTGAAGCGGCAGTGAGCGAGGAGCGGGCGCATGCCGAGCTCCACGGCCAAAGCCGTGGCAGTAGCGTAGTGGGCTTCGGCCGCCGGCATGTCCTGGTAGTTGCGATGTGACGCCGTCTCGCCGAGGAGTAAGTGGGCCCAGGCCTCGTGACCGCGTTCCCCGCGCTCGCGGGCAAGCACCACGGCACGGTTGCCAAACTCCCACGCCTCATCAACCCGACCTGCGAGCAGATGCGCCTCGCCAAGCTGCACGGTGCTCATCGAGTGCAGGTATCCGATCCCAGCGGATGCATAGCCGGCCAAGGCTTGTTGCAGCCAGGACACGCCTTCCTCGACGCGTCCCGTCCGCGTGTAGACGTGCCCCAGAGCCGCCAGCGCTATCGGAGTCAAGTATGCGATGGCCCACTCCTGGGAGAGAGCGACTGCACGCTCGAGCGGCATGATCGCCCGGATGAACTCTCCTTGGAGGCCTTCGAGGCGCCCGAGGTTCAAGGAGGCCCAGATGAGGCTGAAGGGATGATCGAGCGCCTCAGCGAGCCGGATAGCCTCCTCTCCATGGCTGCGTCCCTCGTCGAACAATCCGAGTTCTGCGAGGGCCCGCGCCAGGAAGCTGCGCGCCACCACCGCCGGATACGCAACGAGTCCAAGACGCTTGTGAGATAGATCTCCGGGCAACGCGTCTATTAACGTCCGGCAGAGGTGTTCGGTTTCACGATGGTCACCCGAGAGAGTACCCAGCCAGACGCGGTAGTATCGGCCGGCAACCTGGAGTGAGACATCATCGAGAGATGCGCCAATCGCCTCTGCCTGTTCGGCGAACGCGCGCACGTCGCTCGCGCGACCACCCGTGTTCAGATGAAGGCCGCTCATGTAGCCCGATACAGATGCCAGTCGGCGCTGATCATTGAGCTTCTTGGCGAGAGCTTCAGCTTCCCGGAGATACTCTTCGATCCTCCCCCATTCGACGAGGGGGAGCAGTGCGTTTCGAAGGTCAAAGCGAAGATCGATGGCCTGCTCCTGGGCCTCAAGAGTCACGGGTAGGTGCGTCAGCGCCGTCAGCGCTTGCTCGAAGTACCGGACGGCTTCCCGGTGGACGGAGCGGGCGAAGGCCTTGGCACCGGCTTGCTGCAGGTAGGTGACCGCCTTCTCCCAATCCTCGCCCAGGAACGCATGGTGTGCCAGCCGCTCGACATGCTCGGCCAACCGGTCCGGATAGGTCCGCTCGATAGTTTCTACTATTCGCACGTGGAGGGCGCGCCGCCGCTCCTGGAGCAGGCTGCCGTAGGCCACTTCGTGGGTCAGCGCGTGCGTGAAGGTGTACTCGATATCCGGCAAGAACCTGAACTCATAAAGAAATCCCGCGGCCTGGAGGCGTCCGATCGCGGCGTGCAACTCATCCTCGGAGATCTCGGCAATTGCTCGCAGCAAGCCAAACGGCACGTCCTTGCCAAGCACCGAAGCGGTCTGGAGGAGCGTCTTATCCACGGCGCGCAGCCGGTCGATGCGGGCGGCGATCACAGCCTGGACTGTTGCGGGCACCTGGATCATTGGCTGTGGCCGCGCCAACTGAAAGGCCCCGCGCTCCCCCAGCAGGGCCCCTGTCTCCACGAGCGACCGCACGTTCTCCTCCAGGAAGAACGGATTGCCCTCCGTCCGCGCAATCAGCCTGTCCTTGAGTGGTGCAAGGCTGGCATCCGGTCCGAGTAGGGCGTCGAGAAGCTGCTCCGCGGTCTCCCACGGCAGAGGATCCAACCGGAGCCGCGTGTAACAGGTGCGGATGCCCCAACGGTGCTGATATTCCGGGCGGTAATTCACAAGCAACAGCAGAAGGGCAGCCGGCAAGCTCTCGACGAGAACATCGAGCAGTGCCTGCGTTTCGGAGTCGATCCAATGGAGATCTTCGAAGACAACCAGAAGAGGCTGTCTGTGGCTCTCTCGCAGCAGCAGCCGCCTTACTGCGTCCAGGGTGCGTCGGCGCCGCTGGGGCGGATCGAGCTTCTCCCATTGCGCGTCATCAACAGGCACGTTCAGCAACGACAGGAGCGCGGGCAAACTGCCTTCCTGTACGCAATCCGGGGTCAAGAGCTCTCTCGTACGGTCCGCGGATCGTCGCGGTCCACAATTCCGAAGTAGCTCTTGAGCAGGTCGATTACTGGCAAATAACTCATTGCCTTGCCATAGGAGACCGAGGAGCCCTCGAGGACCCGCCAACCCTGCAAGTGACGCGAGTGCGTGAACTCGTAGAGTAGACGCGACTTGCCGACGCCCGCTTCGCCGACAATCGCCGCGACCTGTCCGTGTCCGGCGGCGGCGAGTAGCAGCGCGCGGCGGAGCTGCTCCAGTTCAGCGTCGCGGCCGACGAACCGCGTGAGCCCCCTTGGGGCACTCGCCTGCAATCTATTCCGCGCCGCGCCAGCGTCCGTTACCTCATATATCTCAACCGGATCGGCAAGCCCTCTCACAGCCACCGGCCCGAGAAGCCTCACTCCGATGTAGCCTTCCGCCAACCGGAAGGTATCGGCCGTTGCAAGCACGGAGCCGGGATTTGCCATCTGCTCCATCCGAGCGGCCAGATGTACGGTCGGCCCTACGACCGTATAGTGCGTGTGAAGATCGTTGCCGATGTCGCAGACAACAATCTCCCCGGAGTTCAGTCCGACGCGGATTGCGATCGACAGTTCGTGAGAGCGGTAGACATTATCTGCGTACCGTTTGACGGTCTCTTGCATCCTGAGCGCCGCATGACACGCGCGCATGGCATGATCCTCATGGGCGAGCGGTGCCCCGAAGAGGGCCATGATCCCGTCGCCCATGACCCTGTTTACGGTACCTTCGTAATAATGAACTGCCTCAATCATGCGCTCGAGCACCGGATCGATGAGTTTCTGGGCGTCCTCTGGATCGCGGTCGGCAATCAACTCCGTCGACCCCTTGATGTCAGCGAATAGAACCGTGACCTGCTTCCGCTCGCCATCCAGGTTTGCCTTGGCTGCGAGAATCCTGTTGGCGAGGTGCTGCGGTGTGTAATCCTTGGGCGAGGCAAAGCGAGATTCGCCCGCAACTGGCATCAGGGGATGGGCGCATTCCGGGCAGAACTTGGCTGTCGCAGAAACCAGGCTCCCACAATTGGGACAGTCTGCTATTAGACGTGCCGCGCACTCTTCACAGAACCTGGCTGTGGCGGGGTTTTCGTGCTGGCACTTCGGACACTTCATCAACGGCCCTCAGCGGAACGTAGCGCTGGAAGCGGACAGTACAAAGTGTAGCTACTATAGCCGTTAGCAGCAAGGCACGCAGCGCCCTCCGGCGCTGGATACGCTGTCAACTGAACCTACTGGAAGCGCGTCGGTCGCATAGTCGAGTGTGAAGGCTTTCATTTGCAGCTCTCAAGGGAATCCGTCAGTCGCAACAGTTTCTCTCATCTGCTTCTTGAGAAGGGCAATCTTTCGGGCGTCCGGCGACCGTCCTCCACCCATCGGCAACGCCCAAGGCTCCTCACTTCCGCTGATGGCAGGTTTGAGACGTGCCGACGTACCCTGCGGATGTCCGCTGATCGGGGTGGACCGGAAGTGGCTGACCGACCGCCAAAGCGACGCGATTGACCCAGAGCGGGAATCGGCGCGCCGGCGGCACGCGTCGTTCCTAGTCAACGTAAGCCTGGCACTCGATCTCGACCTTCATTCGCGAATCGACCAATCCCTTCACCTCGACGAGCGTGGAGGCCGGCAGATTTTCGCCGAAATACGCTATGCGGCGCGGGTTGATTTTCGGTCGTTCCGTGACGTCTGTCATGAAAACTTGCACCTTGACGACATGCTCGGGCCCGGCGCCAGCCGCCTTCAGGCACTTGTCCATCACGGCGATGGCGATATCGAATTGGGCAACAACGTCGGACGGTATGCTGCCGTCCTGCGCTTGGCCAACGACGCCAGCGACCCAGACGTGGGGGCCTGCGCGAGTCACGTGACAATAGTGGCTGACTGGCTTTGGGATGTCGGAACGATGATGCGCTGGATTTTTGGCATGCCTAGCTCGTAAATTGGGATCGACGCCCAGAGGCTAGCTGCAGTTGGCCCTGTCGGCCAGCACATCCTCTGCCGCCCCCCGTGGTTTCGCGGTCTCGCAAGCGTTGGCTTCAATACTTACCAGCGCCAACAAGGTAATCGACGAAATGGGTACCATGTCCGTTTGTGGGCACCTTTGAGACATGGCGACCGACCCTGACGATGTCCGTTTCCAGGGAAGACCTGAAGTAATCGGCCGACGACCAAGATGACGCGATTGACCCAACACGGAAGTCGCCGGCGGAAGTGTTGCTTACGACGCAGCGTAATGACACAATCCGAAGCCAACTGTTCCGATGACATCAGGAGGAAGCCGTGCTCGCATTCGGACGAGTCTTGTTGGTGGCCCTGTTGGCGGTGGCTTCAACTCAGGTGTTCGCAGGTCCCGAGGAGGACGAGGCGGATGCTTTGTTTGCCCGCTGGAAAGCTGCTTACGACGCCAACGATAATGTCGCCGTCGCTAAGCTGTATGCGACCGACGCGATCCTACATGGCACCAGGAGCAGAGATCTAACATTGGGGCGTGAGGCAATCACGCAATACTTTACCGTGGTAGTCGGCACCGGCAACAAGGTCGAGTTCGTGGAGAAGCAGCTGAGGGTGATCAATCCCACAACCATACTGGCAGTCGGCTTCAACGATTTCATGCGCAACCGCGAGGGCAAACTCGTGCCAGAGCCAGCACGCTTTACGATGGTTCTTGTCAAAGAGGGCAACGATTGGGTCATAGCCCATCATCACTCGTCATTGCGCCCACCGCCCAAGCAGTGAAGTTCCGCCCTTGGCACTTTTCGGAAGTGCCGTGATGTCCAACTTGAGCCTGGAATGTGCACCAAAGCGGACGTCCGTCGAGCACTCTGAATTTGTGGGTTCGCGCCCTAATTTGAGAGAAGCCAGTGCCTTCAACTGAGGGTCCCGCGTGGCTCCCAACTCAACCTGACGACAAGATTTCAAACTGAGACGCTACCATTTTGGGGCCGCTTACGAGCGCGGCTCGGCCTACACCTGCCGTGAGGTCACCAGGTTGTCGGCGGGGGCCGCGATGCGGCTCCAGTTGTTGCCGGAGCAGTAGAAGCGGCCGAGCGCGCAGGCTTCGACGCGAAGCGTGTTGATGCCCTTGATCGCCATCGTCCCGTAATAGGTGTCGCCAGAGTCCTTGCTGTAGACGCTGCCGGTCCACTGCCGGTCGGTCTTCGGCTTCATGTTGATCAGGATCGCCTCACCCTTGTCGTTCGAGGATGAATTGAACACATAGCCGCACAGCGCATTGCCGCATTTCGCGATCCGCACCGTCCCCTTGCCTTCGGTCTGCCAGTCGCCGATCGGCGAGTAGGCCCGCTCTTCGTCAGCTTCATGAGAGACTCTTGCGACCGGCGCCGCGGACCGCACGGGTTCGACCGGCTTTGCAACCGGCGGAGGCGACGGAGGTTGCGGCGGCAAGGGAATGGAGACCTGCGGAGCAGGCGGCGACGGTGGCGGCTCAGCGACGATTTGCGTTGTCGATGCGGCTGGCCTGTACACGGTCGGTGGTGACGCGACGATCGCCGGGGCTGGCGACGCAGTCGCCGGTGGTGGCGAAACCGTTTGCGATGCGGGTGGCAGTGTTCTCACCGGCGTCACTTCTTCGCGATCGGCAACAGAGCGGTCGCGCTTGCGGCGCTCATTGACGCCGGAGACCGACACCGAGGCGCAGGACGTCGAGCGGCAATGCCGCGAAGATTCGATGTGCACCCGATGGCCGCCGACGCTGAATGAAATCGAACCACCGGCATACGCGGACGAATTAAGCGCCATCAGCACGGCGAGAAAGCAAAACCGTTTCATCGGAGCCTTCGCAGATGATGCCGGGAGAAACTAGGCGGCGGGAGGCTTGCCGGATGTGATTTGAGTCACCGTGCCGATGCGTTGCGCGGGCTTTGAGCGTTTTGTGACGCACGTCACTGAAGGGCCCGCCCCCGCCGCGTAGGGTCCGGCCAAGTTCACCGCCACCCGGTCACAAGCCGTTCAGGAGGCTTTCATGAAGAAGCTCTACATCCTCGCCGCATTGTTGATGGCCACCACCTCGGCAGATGCCGGCGGACTGACGTTCCAGATCAACGGCGAGCGCATTCGTGTCGAAGCGCCGCGCAATTGTAACGCGATGTCCTGCATCAAGATCACGGCGCCCGGATATGCCGGCACGCTCGGCAACATCGATCTCAAGGGCCTCGGCTCCAGGAGCAAGGACGACGACGTCGCCGACACCACGCCGGCGCAGCCTGCGGCCGCGCCCGTGCAGGCGACAGCGCCTGCGCCGGCTGCTCCGGTCGCAACGTCAGTTGCACCCGCGCCTGCCCCGACCACCGTTGCATCCACCGCGCCGGCGCAATCCGAAGCCGCGCCGCCCGCTCCGCCTCCCGCCGCGGTCGCCGCGCCCGCACCCGCCACCCAGCCGGCCCCGGTTGCCGTAACCCCCGCGCCTAATCCGACCTCGCCGCTCGGCATCTGGGCCACCGAGGACAACAAGGGCAACGTTCGCATCGAGGAATGCGGCGCCAATCTGTGCGGCTATGCCGCGAACACCGGTGTAAAGATCCTGATCAACATGAAGCCGCAGGGTAGCAAGTGGACCGGCCGCATCCACGATCCCGACAGCGGCCGCAACTACGACTCGACGATCGTGCTGAAGGGCGCCAATTCCCTCAAGGTCCAGGGCTGCGCCTTCGGCGGCATGTTCTGCGGCGGCCAGACCTGGAAGCGCGTGAGCTGATCATCTCCCGTTAGCTGCGACGCGCGAAGGCCCTGTGGTTCGCCACAGGGCCTTCTTCATGCGCATAGCCAAGCTACGCCGGCGTGAACCGGACACCCGATGCGCCACGAGCGAGCCAATTTCGATCATTGTGCGCCGTTGCGCCTAGCTTGCCGCCCGGAACTGAACCTCACCATTGTTCAGGAAACATGTCTTGGTAAAGAGGCTCAGATCCAGCGGATTCGGCAATCTGACGTCTTCGAGATCGGGGCATGATTTCATCGACGGATCGTATGAGCGATCAATTTGAGAAATAAAGACGAAGACCAATCCTCGATCGCGTGCGAAAAGCCGCAACGCCCGGACCTGAACCATTAACTCCGGATTCTCGCGCTTCTGGTCGAGCAGTTGCAGATAGTCCACGACCACCAGGGTGCCGCGAGGCGCTGTGGCCAGCCGCTTGACGATGTAATCCGAACTTATGTCGTCGGAGCTATCCAATTCAAACAGACCGGCAAAGTCCTCCGGCTCCACGCCGATGGCCCGGAAACGATCCAGCATATCCTTCTCCGTATACTCCAGCGTGAAGAACACGCCTCGACTGCCGGACTTCATGGCTTCCACGGCAAGTTCGAGGCTTATCAGGGTTTTGCCTTGGCCCGGGCGCGCTCCCACCAGCACCAGGTCACCCAAGGCCAGCCGCGCAAACAGTTTTCCGGCGGGCGCGGTTGCAGTCACTTTGGCCGCGAGTAAACTCCAGCCGCTGAAGCCCTCTTGTTTGGCAATGCGGTCGAGCGCCTGGTGCAGCGGGATATTTTCTGCACGGGATAGAAGTCTGGCCTTACGCTTCAAGTGATAAAGGGGCGCAGATAGCTTCATCGAAAGAACCTCCTATTGCGAGCAATTGTCACAACCCCTCCTTATGCTTGGTGCTCGAACAGTTGGTTCGATGATCGAAATGGCCCCGCATGAATGATGCTTTCCCGATGGAGGGGGAGGCATGGGCCGCGCCAGAATCAGATTATAGCCAATCGCTGCTGAAGGGACATTGCCAACCTTGGACGCCGATGCAGAAAAATCGCGGGGCGTTTGAACCACCCAACCCCTCCAAGAGCGAGCTTCGCTAGTCTCGACCTCGCAAGAGCGCGGCAAGGGAGCAGGATCAGGCTGCACGCCGCAGCCAATCCCGCATTTTCTGCACAAGACTTCGCGGCTGACGCGGCAATTCCCTGATTGCTTCGATGCCGCCGGGTTCGGCCGCGCGATCGACGCGCATATTGGTCTGGGCCAAACCTCTCGCCGCGGCCAAACTCGAGATCAGGATTACGGTTTTCGCAACAGCGGCTCTCCGGCGCGGATGCGGGCTCCCTCAGCGACACCGTCAGCGAATTCGAAATGTTCCGGCGCCAGCACGATGATGGTCGAGCCGTGCTCGAACCAGCCGAGCTCGTCGCCCTTGCGCACATTGGCCTCGCACGGGAACACGGTCGGGCCTTTGCTCTGCGCGTTGAGCGTAACATCAAGAAAGTGCAGCCGGATGCTGGCGACCAGAATGGCGGCGACCGGCACCAACGTCAGCGCTTCCCCTGATGGCAGGCGGGTCTGCAGCACCGCCCGCTCGTTCTTGCAGAACAGACGCTCGACCCGCTTCAGCGCGATCGGATTGACGTTCCAGACGTCGCCGTGGATGAACGTCACCCGCTCGATCCTGCCGTCATACGGCGCGTGAAAGCGGTGATACATGCTGGACGTCAGCCGCAGCGTGAGGAAGCGGCCATTGCGGTGGCTCTCCACCAGCGCGGGATCGCCGAGCAGATCCAGCAGCGAATAAGGCGCGCCCTTGATCTGAAACAGTTCGGTGTCCGCGATCTTGCCGAAGGCGCCGACGATGCCGTCGGAAGGGCTGACGACAATGCTCGGGTCAGGATCCGCCGGCCGCAGCCCCGGACGCAGTTCCCGCGTAAAGCAATCGTGCAGGCTTTTGAACTCGGTCTTTTTGGCTTCAGATAGGTCGAGATCGGAAAACAGCCGCCAGCAGGCAATCGAGAAATCGCGCACCAGCGGGTTCTCGATCTTGCTGAACCAGCCCATGAACCGCGTCAGCGCCGCCCGCGGGATACGGTTGGTCAACAGAAAATTGAGGTCTTCCTGCTGGGTGAAACGGGCGATCAGCCCCCGGATTGTCATCAATCTGTTAGCAGGATTGGCTAGCGCTTCAGGCATGGATTCGTCCCTTCCGATTCTTTCCCTGTCCGCCGCTGCGGTCGCTGTTACAGCGGCAGTGTTCCCCAAATTGCAGGCGCGGCTGGCATTGTCCCGCGCCAAGCACCGCTCGCTGACCGGACATTCCAAAATGTCCAAAATGGTCGCGCGGCTGTTGCCGCATTACGAGTTCGATATCGGTAACTTCTTCTGCTCCGACGGCGCGCCTGATGACGTCGCGCTGCAGCGTCAAGACGGCTTCTTCCGGCTCGCGCGCCTCTACGAGCAGCGCTACGCCCGGGGACGGCGGATGACGGCGGAGGCGGCCGAGCACATCTCCGATTTGCAGTTCACGGAAACCTACCGGGTGCCGTTCCAGTACAGTCGGCTGGTCCGGGAAAATCTGGGAACCGGTGCCTTCATGGAATCGTCCGCAGGCGTCACCGTCACCGACGTCGACGGCAATACGTTCTACGACCTGACCGGTTCCTACGGCGTCAACATCTTCGGCAGCGACTTCTACAAGGAATGCATCACCGCGGCCGAAAAGCGTGCCCATGCGCTCGGCCCGGTGCTCGGCCCCTATCACCCGGTCATCACAGACAATGTGCGGCGGCTGTGCGAGATTTCCGGGCTCGACGAAGTCTCCTTCCACATGTCCGGCACCGAAGCCGTCATGCAGGCGGTGCGGCTGGCGCGCTACCACACCCGTCGCTCGCATCTGGTTCGCTTTGCCGGCGCTTATCATGGCTGGTGGGGCGACGTGCAGCCCGGGGTCGGCAATCCGGTGTCGCCGCACGAGACTTATACGCTGGCCGACATGTCGGAGCGGACGCTGCATGTATTGCGAACGCGCCGCGACATTGCCTGCGTGCTGGTCAATCCGCTGCAGGCGCTGCACCCCAACGCCAACGCACCCGGCGACTCCGCCCTCGTCGACAGCTCCCGCAAGGGCGCTTTCGACCGTGCGGCCTATGGCGAATGGCTGAAGAAGCTGCGCGAGGTCTGCACCGAGCGCGGCATCGTTCTGATCTTCGACGAGGTGTTCGTCGGCTTCCGCCTCGCCGCCGGCGGCGCGCAGGAATATTTTGGCGTTCGCGCCGACATGGTGACTTACGGCAAGAGCCTTGCCGGCGGACTTCCGGTCGGCGCGGTCTGTGGCCGAAAAGAATTGATGCGGCGCTTCCGTGACGACCGCCCCGCTGACGTCTGCTTTGCCCGCGGCACCTTCAATTCGCATCCCTACGTGATGACGGCGATGGACGAATTCCTGAGCCGCCTTGCCAGCCCCAACTTCAACGCCGTCTATCAGGGGCTCGACGAGACCTGGAACGGACGCGCCAAGGCGTTGAACGAGCGGCTGGCCGCGAACGATCTTCCCGTCCGCGTCAGCAATCTGTCTTCGATCTGGATGGTGCATTATACCGAGCCGTCCCGTTACAACTGGATGCTTCAACACTATCTGCGCGCCGAAGGGCTGGCGTTGAGCTGGGTCGGAACAGGACGGCTGATCTTCAGCCTGAACTACACCGACGCAGATTTCAGCGAAGTGGCCGACCGTTTCGTTGCGGCGACCGAAAAGATGAAGCGCGACGGCTGGTGGTGGCAGAACGCAGCCCTCACCAACAAGAACATCAAGCGGCAGATCCTGAAAGAGATGTTCGCCAAGAAGCTTGGCCGCTGAGGGCAACCTTCCGTCCAACCCTCCGTCTACCGTCATGGCCGGGCTTGACCCGACCATCCACGCCTTTCCAATTGCCGACATTGCTGTCTCTGTTCCATCGTCATTCCGGGGCGATGCGAAGCATCGAACCCGGAATCTCGAGATTCCGGGTCTGGTCCTTCGGACCATCCCGGAATGACCTGTGCGAAAGACGTGGATGGCCGGGACAAGCCCGGCCATGACGGAGGTGATGCTGCAACGCTCAGGCGTGCTTGACGTGCTTCTCGAGACCGGGATCGATCAACTCGCCCTTCATCAGAGCCAGCGGCGCCTTGTAGTACAGCTTGAGATCGCTGAAGGGGTCGGTGAGGATTTTCGTCATCCACACCAGGCCGGTCTCGACGTCGCGGATGAAGAACAGGTGGATGGTGCGGAACAGCAGACCGCCAATTCCGACCGCGAGCCAGACCTTGGCAACCTGGCGCATGAAGTCAGCCGTCGAGGTCCAGGGCGTAAACAATCCGAACAGGGTCGGATCGAGGTACAGCACCAGCGGCGACAGCGCCCAGATCGTCATCAGCACCACCTTGCGCTGCAGATTGTAGCCGACCTTGATCTCTTCCTTGTGCTCATGGGTCGCGTGATTGACGTGATCGTAGCCGCGCGGCTCGAAGAAGAAGTGGCCGGCCTGCCGCGTGGTCATCGAGACCAGCCAGCCGACGAGCGCCGACACGACTGGATCGAAGAACAGCATGGCATAGGCGAACAGGAAGCTCGCCGCGCTGACGAAGTGCAGCGACTGGTTGATGCGGCTGTGATGGTAGTAGCGATGGTCGTCCCAGCGCTGGGTTCGCAGTTCCTGCATGAAATTCTTGATCATTCTCTCCCCCAAATTCTGATGGGTCCGGGTTACAGGGATTCGATGTCCGGCATATGACATCATGATGTTGACATGTGACTGATCGTATTGGCGCATGACGCCGCACACCAGTCACGACGCATTACGCAGCCGCGGCGATCTCGATCTTGCGAAAACGCACCAGCGAAAAAATGTCCGAGCGGCGGCACCAGGCGGCGCTCTGCCAGTTCCATGCCGCGCGCATTCGCCAACCATTGCGCATAGCGCGACCAGGCAAACTCGGCGGTGCGAAAGCCGAGCGGGCGAACCACCGGCTGCAGCCGCTGCTCGATGAAGCGGCGCATGCCGGCATCGGCGCTGACCCGGGTCAGGATGATGAGCTCGCCGCCCGGCCGCAGCACGCGGGCGAATTCGTCGAGCGCCTTCTCGGGGTTCGGCACGGCCGTGACGACATATTGCGCCATCACGACGTCGAACGAATCGTCGGGGAATTCGAGCTTCTCGGCGTCCATGACAGCGAGACCCTCGACGTTCTTCAGCCCGAGTTCGTCAACGCGCTTCTTCGCCTTCTGCAGCATCGCCTCCGAAATGTCGGTGCCGAAGATACGCAGGTGCGGCGCGTATTGCGGCAACGAGATGCCGGTACCGACGCCGACCTCGAGCACGCGCCCGCCGATCTTGTTGGCGGCCTGGATCGCCGCCTTGCGGCCCTTGCTGAACACACCGCCGAACACCAGGTCGTATACCGGCGCCCAGCGATCGTAAGCCTGTTCGACCATCTCGCGGTCAAAATCCAGCGGCCTGCTGCCGTCAAGCTTGATGATGTCTGCCATGGTTGTTCTGCCTTCCCGTCTCACTTGTATGACTGGCTTGATATTCAACCCTGAACGGCGCTCGTGGCGGGCGCATGCCGCACCGGCCGCAGCGAGCGGCTGGGCTGCAACGCCGTCACATTGCCGATGAACTGGCGCGCGCTGTTCTCCCAGGAACGCTCCAGCGCGAAATTCCGGCAGGCCTCGCGCGACATCGTCAGCGCGCGCAGGCAGGCGCTGCCCAGATCCGTATCCAGCGCGCCGACCGGGTGATCGGCGATCACATCCTTGGGGCCGGTGACCGGGAACGCAGCGACCGGCGTGCCGCACGCCAGCGCCTCGAGCTGCACGACGCCGAACGTATCGGTCAGGCTCGGAAACACGAAGACGTCGGCAGCGGCAAGATGCGCGGTCAGGTCGGCGCCCTTCTTTTCGCCGAGGAAGATCGCGGTCGGATATTTCCGCGCGAGCTCCGCCTTCTGCGGCCCGTCGCCGACGATCACCTTCGATCCCGGCAGATCCAGCGAAAGAAACGCTTCGAGATTCTTTTCCACCGCAACACGGCCCATGGTCATGAAGATCGGCCGCGGCAGATCCAGCGTCGCCGGCGCATCCGGATTGAACAGTTCGGTGTCCACGCCGCGCGTCCAGAAGCCGAGTTTCCGAAAGCCCCGCGCGCCGAGCTCCTGCCGCAACGAGTCAGTTGCGACCATGACCATCGAAGAAGCGGCATGAAAGTGCCGCAGCAGCGCGTAGCCGACGCTGGCCGGGAGCCTGGTACGAACCTCGACATATTCCGGAAAGCGCGTGGTGTAGGACGTGGTAAACGCGAGACTATGGCGGCGGCAATAGGCGCGCACGGCCCAGCCGACCGGGCCTTCGGTTGCGATATGGATGGCGTCCGGCGCAGCCTGCTTCGATCCGCCGCGCGATTTCGCGCCGGTTTGGCAGCGCGACGCGCAGCCCCGGATAGGTCGGCAACGCCATCGACGGAAATCCGTCAGGCGTGAGAAAGCTGATGTCGGCATTCAGCGCTGAAGCACTGCGGGCGAGCGAAGTCAGCGTGCGGACGACGCCGTTAACCTGCGGATGCCACGCGTCGGTCGCGATCAATATCTTCATGTCCGGGCCCAAACGAGATTCGAAAATGATTCTCAAATCCGACGTTGGGACATGGATATTTCAGGCGTATGACGTCATCGTTCTGTAAGGTTGTTTTTAAACCCATCTCCACGCTTTTCATGTAACGTGACAAAACGATGTCAGACCAAAACGACGATCCCGCACCATCCCGCGCGCGAAGGAAGCGAAAGAGCTACGCGCTCCTGATCCTGGCCGCGGGCATGCTGGCGTTCGGCGTCGCTGCGGGCACGCTGTATTACGTCTTGCGGCCGACCACGCTGCGGATCGCCGTCGGGCCTGCCGGCAGCGACGACCATAAACTGGTCCAGCTGATGGCGCAGACGTTTGCGCGCGAGGGCAGCGCCGTGCGTCTGGCGCCGATCACCACCGAGGGAACGCCCGAGAGCATGGCGCTGTTCAACGCTGGCAAGACCGATCTTGCGGTGGCGCGCGGCGACCTCAACCTGCCTGAGAATGCTGAATCCGTCGCCATCCTGCGCAAGAATGTCGTCGTGCTGTGGTCGGCGCCCGGCCTTCCAACAAAGGGCAAGAAACAGTCGGCGCCGAGGGTCAAGACGCTGAATGCTCTGCCCGGACATCGCGTCGGCGTGATCGGACGGACAGAGGCCAACGTCAAGCTGCTGCGCGTAATCCTGAAGGAGTCCGGCATCGATCCGGAAAAGGTCGCGGTCAGCCAGTTCGCCACCAACCAGACCGGCGAGATGGCGCGCGATCCGGCGCTCGACGCGTTCATGGCGGTCGGCCCGCTCAAGAGCAAGATCACGGTAGACGCCATCGCCGCAACGGCGGCTGCCCGCGGCGAGCCCAAATTCCTGCCGATCGACGTCGCCGACGCGATCTCCAAGAAGAACCCGGTCTACGAACCCGAGGAAATCCCCGGCAGCATTTTCAGCTCTTCGCCGGCGCGACCCGAAGACAAAGTCGATACCGTCAGCATCAACCATTTGATCATCGCGCCGAAATCGCTGTCCGACACGGCGGTGGCCGCTTTCGCCCGGCAGCTCTTTACCAATCGCCAGCAACTGGCGAGGGAACTGCCAACCGCCTCGCAGATCGAGAAACCCGACACCGACAAGGACGCCGCGTTGCCGGCCCATGCAGGAGCTGCGGCCTATATCGACGGCAACGAGCGAACCTTCCTCGAAAAGTATACCGACTACATCTGGGGCGCGATTCTGATCCTCTCGGGCCTGGGCTCGGTCGGCGCCTGGTTCAAGCATTACTGGAATCGAGACGAGCGCGAGGTCTATGTCGGACATCGCGACGACCTGCTCGATCTGATTTCCAGGATGCGCCAGGCCGAGACGCCGGAAGAGCTGGCCGAGATGCAGGCCACAGCCGACCGCTTGTTGCGCGAGGCTCTCGATTGCTATGACGACGGCGCAATCGAGGAAGGCGACCTGTCGGTGATCCGGCTCGCGCTCGAACAATTCCATCACGCCGTCGCCGACCGCCGCGTCGTGATCGGCGCAGGCAGCGCCGCCGTGCCGCGGATGCGCGCCCGCCAGACCTGATCGATCCAAAGGGGCGTTTCCTTTTCCCCTTGTGGGAGAAGGTGCCCTCGCGGAAGCGAGGGCGGATGAGGGGTCTGTCTCCGCGGAGAGAACCCCTCACCCGTCTCGCCGCCGCTTCGCGGCGTCGATCCACCCTCTCCCACAAGGGGCGAGGGGAAGTAAGAGGTCAGTCGAGCCGGCTGAGCGTCCATCTACCATCGGCAATGAAACCTTAACGAAACAATTCCCTAACGCGACGAAACCATTTTGGCGATTTCGTGCAAATGTCCTGAAACGGTTCATCTGTACTGGTTTCCCCCAACGACGCGCCGAACTGGTGCGACAAACAGGGGGACGATCATGTCCAATTCATCCAGACTGACCCGCCTCGCCGCGGCCGCCGTCGGCGCGCTGGCGATCGGCGCGACCGCATTTTCCGCACCCGCCACAGCTGCCCCGTTGCCGCTGTTTCCGTTTTTCCTGCCGCCGCTGACCGAAGCGGCCCCGCCGCCGGTGCAGGCTGCACCCGATGATGAAGACCGCGCGTTCGAACTGCCGGCCCGTTTGCGCCGCCAGGTCGTGCACTACCCGACCCGTGAGGCGCCCGGCACTGTCATCATCGACACCCCCAACACCTATCTCTATCTCGTGCTCGGCAACGGCCAGGCGATGCGCTACGGCATCGGCATCGGCCGCGACGGCTTCACTTGGTCGGGCGTGCAGACGATCACCCGCAAGGCGGAATGGCCGGCCTGGACCCCGCCCCCGGAAATGATCGCCCGCCAGCCCTATCTGCCGCGCCACATGGCCGGCGGCCCCGGTAACCCGCTCGGCGCCCGCGCGATGTATCTCGGCGGCACCATCTATCGCATCCACGGCACCAACGCGCCGGACACAATCGGCACCCGTGTTTCCTCAGGCTGCCTTCGCCTCACCAACGAAGACGTCAAGGACCTCTACTCGCGGGTCAGCGTCGGCACCAAGGTGATCGTGCTGCCGATGGCGCATCGCCGCGCCGATCTCGGCCGAACCATCCGCTAAACCATTAAGATGTTCTAATACAGAACGGCCCCGGCATTCGCCGGGGCCGTTTACCATTGTTCCAAGGTCGCCGTATTGGCGGCAGTAGCGTGCCTCTCCCCGTCCCTGTAAAACGCCTTGGGGCGTTCAATGGGATTCTGGGGGGACGATACGTCTGCCGATGCATCTGAAGACAGTTTCGATCGCGCTTGCGGTCATCGCCATTTCGTTCGTGGCCAGCCTGAAGGTGATGGACTTCGTGGCGCCGCGTGGCAGCGTGCGCGCACCCGCGCTTGTCGAATTGCCGCCGCTGCCGCCGGCGCCGCGTGCTTCCACCGTGATGGCGCCAATTGCGATTGCGCTGTCGGCGATCCGCGATGCGGCGGATCGCAGTGCGCCACGCAGTTTTAATGGCAAGGCCGACAATCCGATATCGCAGATCCTGGAGAATGCCGACATCGGCTGGACCGCCTCGCGCGGGCCGATCACCGCCACCGGCGCCCAGGACGTGCTGTCGCTGGCGACGCCGCTGACGGGAACGCTCAACGTCACGGGCTCGCTGTCGGCGAAGGCAACCGGCGCGGTCGGCGATGCGCTGGGCGGCTTGCTCGGCGGCAATGTCGCCAAACAGATCGGCAGCATCAACATCAAGAACCTCAACGCCAGCGCCGAGATCAAGGGCAACGTCACCATTACCGCGCGGCCGAAGATCGCCGCCGCCTGGCTCATCGAGCCTAACCTGGCGGCGCAGGTTAACCTCGGCGACAGCAGTCTTGTCGCGGCCGGCGCGCGCATCAACGTGCCTGCGCAGGTCAAGCCGCTGATCGACAAGAATGTCGCCGAACAAATCGCTCTGGTGCAGGCGCGAATGCGCAACGATCCGACATTCGAGCAGAATGCGCGCGCGCAATGGGCCAAGGCCTGCCGCTCGATTGCACTGCAGGGCACCGGCGCCGGTTCAACGATGCCGGCGCTGTGGCTGGAACTGCGCCCCACGCGGGCGATTGCCGCGCAGCCGCGCGTCGATGCTTCGGCCGTCACGCTGACGCTCGGCATCGAAGCGGAAACCCGCATCACGCCGGCCGAGACCAAGCCGACCTGTCCGTTTCCCGCCACGATCACCATCGTGCCGCCTCAGCCGGGGCGGGTCGCGATCGGCGTCCCCATCGACATGCCCTTCACCGAGATCAACAAAATCATCGAGGCCCAGTTCGCCGGAAAGACTTTTTCCGGAAGACGGCTCGGGTCCGGCCGATGTCACGGTCAAGCGCGCCAGCGTGGCGGCTTCCGGCGATCGTCTGCTGATTTCGCTGCTGGTGAATGCAAAGGAAAGGAAGAGCTATTTCGGCTTCGGCGGCGAGGCCAATGTGCATATCTGGGGCAGGCCCGTGCTCGATCAGGCGCAACAGACGCTGCGGCTGACCGATATCCAGCTGGCGGTCGAGTCGGAGGCCGCGTTCGGGCTCCTGGGGGCTGCGGCGCGCGCCGCCATGCCGCAACTCCAGAAGGCGCTGGCAGAAAAAGGCGACTATCGACCTCAAGCCGTTCGCCAGCAATGCGCAGAAAAAGATCGCCGCGGTGATCGCGGATTTCCAGAAGAATGAGAACGGCGTCCGAGTGTCGGCCGAGATCAGCAAATTGCGGCTGGCCGACATCGCCTTCGATTCCAAAACGCTGCGCGTGATCGCGGAAGCCGAGGGCGCGATCAATGTCTATATCAGCACGCTGCCGGCGCTATGATGATGGCGCAGCGCACCTCTCACACCGTCATTGCGAGCGCAAGCGAAGCATCCATCTGCCGCCGCGGCGGAAGGGATGGATTGCTTCGTCGCTTCGCTCCTCGCAATGACGCCCAGATTGCTCGCAATGACGGCCCAAGATTGTAACTAATCCTCGAACTTGAACGAGACGTTCAGCTTGGCACGGTACGCCTCGACCTCGCCCTTGGCGTCCAGTTGCAGATCGAGCTTGACGACCTCGGCTACCCTGAGATCGCGCAAGGATTTTCCGGCGCGGCTGACCGCCGAGGCGGCGGCCTTCTCCCAGGATTCCTTGCTGGTGCCGATCAGCTCGATGACCTTGTAGACGCTTTCAGCCATGTCGTCCTCCCGTTGATGTCAGGCAGGACGCAGTGCTCCTGCCGCGCCACAAGCTAACATCGGGACGTGCGCTCTGATAGGATGCGCTGCACCATGGTGGGTCGTCGTCGGCTTGGGCGACGCACACGCGGGATCAGATATCTTGAATCAAAATGGCCAGGCGGCAATCACGCCGTCCAGCCATTTTGAAAGTCGTAGCTCCGAGATCGCTGCCTTACTCGGTCGAATATTTGAACTCAGGCATCGCCTTCAGCTGATCCTTGGTCGCACTGAACACGGCGTGATCCGGATACCACGGATTGGTCTTGGTAGCGCGGGCAGGCGGCGGGTTCGCAGCGCCCGTCGTTGTCGTACCTGTCCGGGCGCCACCCGCGCCGGGCGCGCCCGCGGCACCGGTGTAGGCGATCGGCTCGGTGTTGAACTTCACCTTGTCGAAGGGCACCGCAACCAGATGCTCACCGACGCCGAGGAAGCCGCCGACACCAAGCACCACGGCTTTGATGTCGCCGTTCTTGTCGGTCAGGAGATCATTGATCGATCCCAGGCTTTCGTTGTTGTCGTTGTACACACTCAGACCGACCATCTTCGACGCACGCCAGTTACCCTTGAACGACGAGGTGTCGGACGCAGCAGCTGGTTCGGCCGCCTTGGGCTGGTCAGTTGTTGAAGGCGGAGTTTGCGCGAATGCTACACTGGCCAGCAGCGCGGAACCCGCGAGGCCGGCGATGGCATATTTGGCGAACATATCAGTTCTCCCTCAGTTGGAAACGTGTTGGGAAAACCCGTCACTTCAACAAGTGTTCCACACATTTCGCGGGAATACCTGGAACGCAACCACGCATCACGCGCATGCTTCGCGAGCGCGCTGCGAGCACGCTTCGCAATTGCACTGGAAATCAAGACCACACCTGCGATCAGAAGCCGCCCCAGTAAGGCCGCATACCGTAATAGCGATGTAGCTCTGCTTCCTTGGCGCGATCGCCCCAGTCGAAATCCTTGTCCGCTCGGAACGACGGCGCGCGCTTGAGCTCCTCATCGTCGATGTCGAGTTCGTAGGCCTCGAACTTCGTGTTGTAGCGAAGCCGTCCCCACGGCAGCGGAATCAGATTGGCGCCGATGCCGAGAAATCCGCCGAAACTCAATATCGCGTAAGACACTTTACCGGTGACCTTGTCGATCATCAGCCGCTCGATGTGGCCGATCATATCCCCATTCGGCCGACGTACCGCGGTGCCCTCCACGCGGTCGCTCGCGATCAGCTGATGCGGCGTGGCCATGACGTCGATTGCCATTGGTCCCTCCACACACATCAATGAGGAACCAACGTCGAAATCAGCGTCAGGTTCCGGCATCGCAAAAAGGACAGCCATCCTTCCGTTTTTGGATGGATGGCTGGGACGCGTGCCAAAGGATTTAGCATTGTTAGTCGATCAACAGCGCCGAGAGCGACGATTCCTTGTCGCTCGCAGCGTTCCCGTCGCGCTATAGGAGGTCTGCGCGACGACGCCCGCAACATGGATGAAGCGGCGGGCTTCGGCCTCGGGCTTTCGATCGCCCACGCCATCGTGCTCGCGCATGGCGGCGCGTTGTCTGCGCGACCGGCAGCCTCACGGTTTGATCGTTCGTGTTGAGTTGCCGGTTCACCAGAGCCGGCAGTCCGCCGCCTGAGTGGTTCAGGCTGCGAGCGAATCCGGATGGGTTTCTTCGTAAATGGCGATCGCTTCGAAGCGATAGTCGCAGGCGCGGCAGAACCAGAGGAACGACGTCCGGCCAGGACTGCTTTCAACCCAGTCGGGTCGCGGAATCAGCTTGCCGCATTGGGCGCAAGGATTTCCGCGGGGCAAATAGCCGGAATCGAGTCGAGCCATGGCGCATCTCCCTTCTGACTTTTGTTTGTATTGTTATGTAGTGGAATGAGACAGGTTTGCTGACAGGCTTCTGTCGGAGTGAACGTTTCTTCGCCGGAAAATCTATTACACCTTGACTGCGTCTTTTGCACGACAATCGTGCGCGTCGGCGTGACGCAGCTTCACGTCGCAGGCGCGATACATCGTCCACACAACGTAGCGTCGCTCCATCGGCGGCAGGTCCGCGCGCAGACATCTGGCCGCGATGTCGTCCCCTTTCCGCCACATCTCCGCCCGGCGCCCGCAATAATCGAAAGTACGTAGGTTCTGTTCGCCTAGAGATTGTTTCATGAAAACTTTGCCTAACCTTTTGCTCGCAGCCGTGGCCGTGCTGCTGCTTTCGCCCGATGCCAAGGCGCAGAGCCGCGCACAATATGAAAGCATGGTCGCGGCCCACGCCAGCGCCAACAACGTGCCGGAAGCACTGGTGCACCGGGTGATCGTGCGGGAGAGCAAGTATCATCCAAACCTCGTCGGGCGCGGCGGCACCATCGGGCTGATGCAGATCAAGCTCGCGACCGCGCGCGGCCTCGGCTACACCGGCGACGCCGCGGGCCTGCGCAATCCCGATACCAATCTCGCTTGGGGAATCAAATATCTCGCCGGCGCCTATCGCGCCGCCAACAGCGACCACAGCCGCGCCGTGCGTTATTATGCGAGCGGCTATTACTATGCCGCAAAGCGCCAGCGGGTCAGGCATCCCGCGCCAATGCTCGCGAGCGCGCCGCCGAAAGGCCTCGTGGCGCCGGTTAATGCGACGAGTATCCCCGCCGACGCGAACGCGCTGCAGACGTCCAGATAGTTAAATCCCGTATCCCCGGGGCACGTAGCCCCGCTCCGCAGAACCGGGCCCTGCGAGGCAGTCGCTGGCCCCGCCTCAGCCGCGCACCGCCGGAGTCGCGCGAAGCGCGATCCCGGCCCGCTGCGCTGCGTCCGGGGCATGACAGCGGTGTAGTTCCCGCGATGGACGCGTTGACACCACTGCCCATCGGCTTACATTAGGGTTGTTCCGAGGGGTGCTCCGTGAGGAGCTGAGATACCGCAAGCTTGGGCCGAAAGGCGCTGGACCGCGGTGACCCTTTGAACCTGATCCGGGTCATGCCGGCGAAGGGACAGGGATGTACCAGAAGTCAGACTTGCGGGGGGATTCTCCCGTTTCCATCATCGGCGCGGGCATTGCCGGCGCATGGCAGGCGTTGCTGTTCGCACAGGCCGGCCACGCCGTCACTTTGTACGAGCGCAGTGACGCCGGTATGACGCTTTCCACCAGCCATTGGGCCGGCGGCATGCTGGCACCCTGGTGCGAGGCTGAGGCCTCGGAGCCGGTGATCGGCCGGCTCGGCGTCCGCTCGCTCGACCTGTGGCGCGAGCATTTTCCGCAAACTCCCTTTAACGGTTCGCTGGTGGTGGCGCATGCGCGCGACCGCACCGATTTGGAACGCTTTGCGAAACTCACGACCGGCCATATCAGGCTTGATGCGCGCGCTTTGCGCGAACTCGAGCCGTCGCTGGACGGTCGTTTCCGCGAAGGGCTATTTTATGCCGGTGAGGGCCATGTCGAGCCGCGGCGCGTGCTCCCCGAGTTGCACGCCCGCATCGAGGCCGCCGGCGGCACCATCAAATTCGACAGCGATGCGCGTGCGGAAGATCTCGATGGCATCGTGATCGACTGCCGCGGCCTTTCCGCGCGCGACGAGCAGCCCGAGCTGCGCGGCGTCAAGGGCGAGATGATCATCGTCGAGACGTCCGAGGTCGAACTGTCGCGCCCGGTCCGGCTGATCCATCCGCGCTGGCCGCTTTACGTTATCCGCGCGGCGATTCCAGGTTCATGCTGGGCGCGACCTCGATCGAGGCCGAGGACACCGGCGTCAGCGTGCGCTCGGCGCTGGAGTTGCTGGGCGCGGCCTATGCCGTGCATCCGGCATTTGCCGAGGCGCGCATCGTCGAGTTCGGCTCGGGCTTGCGTCCCGCCTACCCCGATAATCTGCCGCGGATCACGGTCGACAACAAGATTGCGGTGAACGGGCTCTACCGCCACGGCTTCCTGCTGGCGCCGGCGCTGGCAGAGCTGACGCTCGCCTATGTGCAGCGCGGCGCGATCGACAATGAGGTGATGCGATGCGTGTGACCGTCAACGGCGAGCCGCGGGAGATCACCTCCTCCCGCGTCGACGCGCTGCTCTCCGAGCTCGAATACGAAGGCACCCATTTCGCGGTCGCGCTGAATTACGACGTGCTGCCGAAAAGCCGCTGGGCCGAAACCACGCTGAAGAGCGGCGACGAGATTGAGATCATCACGCCGCGGCAGGGAGGGTGAGGATGGAATCTGCTGTCACATACTCCGCCGTCATCCTGAGGTGCGAGCCGCCTTCGGCTCGCCTCGAAGGATGGCCGCGCACAGCACTGTCATCCTTCGAGGCGCGCAAGAGCGCGCACCTCAGGATGACGCCCTTCGCAAATGGCGGGCAAGGACACTGACACCATGCTGAACTTCTACGGCAAAACCTTCGTCTCCCGCCTCTTGATCGGCAGTGCGCTCTATCCTTCGCCTGCGATCATGCAGGGCGCGATCCGGGCGTCCGGAGCCAACATCGTCACGGTGTCGCTGCGACGCGAAGCCGCCGGCGGCAAGAGCGGCGATGCGTTCTGGTCGCTGATCCGCGAGCTTGATGTCACGGTGCTGCCGAACACCGCCGGCTGCCGCAGCGTGCGCGAGGCGGTGACGACGGCAAAGCTGGCGCGCGAATTGTTCGGCACGCCCTGGGTCAAGCTGGAAGTGATCGCCGACAACGACACGCTGCAGCCCGACGTCGTCGGCCTGGTCGAGGCCGCGGACATCCTGATCAAGGATGGGTTCGAGGTGTTCCCCTATTGCACGGAAGACCTGTCGGTCGCGATGCGGCTGGTGGATGCCGGCTGCAAGGTGGTGATGCCATGGGCCGCGCCGATCGGCAGCGCCAAGGGGATCACCAACCGTGATGCGCTGAAACTTTTGCGCGAGCGCCTGCCTGACATCACGCTGGTGGTCGACGCCGGCCTCGGCGCACCGTCGCATGCCGCGCAAGCGCTCGAACTCGGCTACGACGCGGTGCTGCTCAACACCGCGATTGCAAAAGCCGCCGACCCCATCGCGATGGCGAACGCGTTCCGCCTTGGCGTGGAGTCCGGCCGCACCGCTTATGAAGCAGGCCTGATGGAAGCCCGCGACTTCGCCTCCCCCTCAACCCCTGTAATCGGGACCCCGTTCTGGCATGCCGTATCCTGATCGCTCCGCGTATCCTGACAGATTCTATCCCGTCGTCGACAGCGTCGCCTGGGTGGCGCGGCTGGCGCTGCTCGGCGCCGGCACCATTCAGTTACGCGCCAAGGAGCTCGACGATGCCGAGGCCCTGCAAATGGTGACTGACGCGCTCGAGGTCATCAAGGGCACGGATGCTAAGCTCGTGGTCAACGATTACTGGCGCGCCGCAATCGTCGCAGGCGCAAAACATCTCCATCTCGGCCAGGAAGACCTCGTTGGCGCCGACCTCGGCGAAATCCGGAAAGCCGGACTGACGCTCGGCATCTCCACCCATGACGACGAGGAACTCGCAACCGCGCTGCGCGCCAAACCCGACTACATCGCGTTGGGCCCGATTTTCCCGACCACGCTGAAATCGATGCGCTTCGCGCCGCAGGGCATTCCAAAGATCACCGAGTGGAAGAAGCGCATCGGCGACATTCCGCTGGTCGCGATCGGCGGCATCAAGTTCGAGCAATCGGCCGAGATCTTCGCCGCCGGCGCGGACTCCATCGCCGTCGTCAGCGACATCACCCAAAACGCCGACCCGGACGCGCGGGTGCGGCAATGGCTCGGCCAGAGTGCGAAGGCTGCATGAAAGATTCCCATCACCGTCATTGCGAGGAGCGAAGCGACGAAGCAATCCACATCTCCGCTTGCGGCGCTATGGATTGCTTCGCTGCGCTCGCAATGACGGGAAACAACGATCAGCGTCATCCGGAACGGCTCGTCCGGAATGACAACCAGTTAAAACGGAGGATCCCATGAACATTCGCTCCAATCCCGACGCCACCCTTCCCGCTGTCACCACCGGACCGCTTCCCTCGTCGCGAAAAATCTTCGCCACCCCGGATGCCGCGCCCGACCTGCGCGTGCCCCTGCGCGAGATCGTTTTGAGCGAAGGCGCGGGCGAGCCGAACCTGCCGGTCTACGATACCTCGGGCCCCTACACCGATCCCGCCGTCACCATCGACGTCAACGCCGGCCTGGCCCGCGCGCGCATCGAATGGGTGAAGGAGCGTGGCGGCGTCGAGGAATATCAGGGCCGCGAGATCAAGCCGGAAGACAACGGCAATGTCGGCGCCTCGCACGCCGCAAAAGCCTTCACTGCGTACCACAAGCCGCTGCGCGGCCTCGACGGCCACATGATCACGCAGCTCGAATTCGCCCGCGCCGGTATCATCACCAAGGAAATGATCTACGTCGCCGAGCGCGAGAACTTCGGCCGCAAGCTTAAGCTCGAGCGCGCGGAAGCGGCGCTGGCCGACGGCGAAAGCTTTGGCGCTGAAATCCCTGCCTTCATCACGCCGGAGTTCGTGCGCTCAGAGATAGCGCGGGGACGCGCCATCATCCCCTGCAACATCAACCACGCCGAACTCGAGCCGATGATCATCGGCCGCAATTTCCTGACCAAGATCAACGCCAATATCGGCAACTCCGCCGTGACGTCGTCGGTGGAAGAGGAAGTCGACAAGATGGTGTGGGCGATCCGCTGGGGCGCCGACACTGTGATGGACCTCTCGACAGGCCGCAACATCCACACCACCCGGGAATGGATTTTGCGCAACGCACCGATTCCGATCGGCACCGTGCCGATCTATCAGGCGCTGGAGAAATGCGAGGGCGACCCAGTAAAACTGACCTGGGAGCTCTACAAGGACACGCTGATCGAGCAGTGCGAACAGGGCGTCGACTATTTCACCATCCACGCCGGCGTACGCCTGCCTTATATCCACCTCACCGCCAACCGCGTCACCGGCATCGTGTCGCGCGGCGGCTCGATCATGGCGAAGTGGTGCCTGGCGCATCACAAGGAGAGCTTCCTCTACACCCGTTTCGACGAGATCTGCGACCTCATGCGCAAGTATGACGTGTCGTTCTCGCTCGGCGACGGCCTGCGCCCCGGTTCGATCGCGGATGCCAACGACCGCGCGCAGTTCGCCGAACTGGAGACGCTCGGCGAGCTCACCAGGATCGCGTGGGACAAGGGCTGCCAGGTGATGATCGAAGGCCCCGGCCATGTGCCGATGCACAAGATCAAGATCAACATGGACAAGCAGCTCAAGGAGTGCGGCGAGGCGCCGTTCTATACGCTTGGGCCGCTGACCACAGACATCGCGCCGGGCTACGACCACATCACCTCAGGCATTGGCGCGGCCATGATCGGCTGGTTCGGCTGCGCCATGCTCTGCTACGTCACGCCGAAGGAGCATCTCGGCCTCCCCGACCGCAACGACGTCAAGGTCGGCGTTATCACCTACAAGATCGCTGCCCACGCCAGCGATCTCGCCAAGGGCCATCCCGCCGCGCAACTGCGCGACGACGCGCTGTCGCGTGCGAGGTTCGACTTCCGCTGGACCGACCAGTTCAACCTCGGCCTCGATCCGGACACCGCAAAAAGCTTCCACGACGAAACCCTGCCGAAGGAAGCCCACAAGGTCGCGCACTTCTGCTCGATGTGCGGCCCAAAATTCTGCTCGATGAAGATCACGCAAGACGTGCGGGACTACGCGGCAACGCTGAACGATCCGGCGAGCGTGGGGATGTCGGTGAGCGGCACCATCGAGGACGGCATGGCGGCGATGTCGCAGAAGTTCAAGGAGATGGGCGGACAGGTGTACCTGGATGCGGAGAAGGTGAAGGAGAGTAATCGGGTGCTGTGAGGGCCGGACACTCCTCTCGTCATGCCCGGGCTTGACCCGGGCATCCATCTAAGAAGAAAGGCCGGGCACCAAGCCCGGCCTTTGCCCACTCTTCCATCAGACCTCATCCTGAGAAGCCGCCAACGGGTCGCGCGAATGCGCGCCCGATGACAGGCTCCGCGGCGTCTCGAAGGATGAATGGCACCAGCGGGGCCTCGTGGTTCGAGATCGGCGCTTGCGCGCCTCCTCACCATGAGGGTTCAATAGCAAGCGTAGCCGAATGACGCGGAGCGAATTCCGGGAGTGGCAGAAATCCCGCATGTCGCTAAGCTCATGCGGGCTACACCTCCACTTCAATCGAGTGTGCGCCATGCCCCCAATCCAACATTTCCCACCCCCACCCGGCATCAAGGCCCCGCCGCTCTCCTTCGCCACCCGTGTCGGCGACCTGCTCTTCATCTCCGGCATCCCCGGCTTCGACGCCAACGGCGCCCTGCCCGATGGGTTCGAGGCGCAGTTCGCCAACGTCGTCATCAACATCAGGCGCGTGCTCGACGAGGCGGGCGCGACGTTCCGCGATCTCGCCAAGGTCAACGTGCTGCTGACACGCGCGTCCGAGGTCGCCACGATGAATGCGCTGTATGCTTCTGCGTTCGGGCCGGCGCCCTATCCGGCGCGCACGACCTGCGTGGTGCAGGCGCTGCCCAATCCGAAGATGCTGATCGAGATCGAGGGCGTGGCGGCGTTGAAGGGGCGGTGATCCGTAGGGCGGATTTGCGAAGCGTAATCCGCCGCATCCGCGACAAAACTGGCGGGTTACGCTTCGCTAACCCGCCCTACAAACTGCGGCGCCGCTGCGAGCGCAACTGAGGTTCGAGATGGCTGGAACGGACACCTTCATCTTTCGATCGGCGCTCCAGGGCAGCGCGTTGATCTATCGGGACATTGAGCTCGACCCAGCAAAGTCGCTGTACGTGCTGGCCGAAGCCATCATCTCCTCGTTCAATTTCGAATTCGATCACGCCTTCGGCTTCTATACCGGGCTCACTCCCGCCAAGATTCACAAGACATTTCCCAAATACGAGCTATTCGCGGATATGGGCGATGCCGATCCACGGGTGCTCGGCGTCAAGAAGACCAGAATATCGCAGGCTTTTCCCGAAGTTGGACACACAATGCTGTTTCTGTTCGACTATGGCGACGACTGGCGCTTCCGTGTCACCCTGCGCACAATCGTAAAGAAGAGCGCCAAGATCCGGTATCCGCACATCGTCGCGACTCGTGGCGAAGCTCCTGCGCAATACCCCGACGATGATCACGACCCCGACGACCGGCCAAGCTTTGGAATCAACCCCCTCACAGGCGAAAAAATACGATTTGAAAAATAGCAGAAATCGCAGGGCAGGGTAGCGACCCCGTCCGCCGTAGCTCGACGCGCGAAGGCGTAAACACCCACTACTTCGCAATCGGAAAGATGGTGGGTTACGCCGCGCTACCCACCCTACGAATTCGTCGTCCGCCTCACTTCCTGAACATCGTCTCGAACAATTCCTTCGCCCGCTCCTGCCCCTCTGGCGTGAAGACCACCGATTTCACTTTGCCAACGGGATCGTGGATCATGCCCTTGTCGTGCAGACGACCAAGCACGCCCCAATCAAATCCTTTCCAGGCCCTGCATTCGTCGTGGAGGGTGAGATAGAGCAGCGCAAGGGCTGCGTCGTCGATCTTGTCGGTGTCGAGGGACATCGCGAACCTCTTCTCGCTAGCTGGTCCGCGCCATAATATTCGTGATCGCGCGAGGCGCAATTGGTTCGAACGATCCTGAGGGTCTGTAGGGTGGGCAAAGCGAAGCGTGCCCACCATCACGAGTGGAGTGTTAGATGGTGGGCACGGCGCCAACGCGCTTTTGCCCACCCTACGGCCTGCTGTTTCGCTTCGTGCGCAACGGATATCTGGATGCTCGCCTGCAACCAAACAACCCGACGGGCAAATCACTCCAAGACCTGTCCATCCCCTCGCACAAAAATATTCCGCTTAACCCGTCGGGCAAATCAATGCTCTTTCTTCGCGTGTCTCACCCAATCGAGGGGCGGATCGCGATCGTCACGAACGTGCGGTGGGATGCGGTGGACGCGACGACAGCGAGAGACGAACGCTGTTGTTTGCGTACGGCGAAGTCGTGTGGTCCTGACGCCGCGGTGCTGGCGTCAAATTCTTGAGAAGCAAGCTTCTCAGGGATGACAGTGGCAAGAAAGCCGTTCACCGGGGAGAGGACGAAGTAAGCCGTAAAGCCACTGCGCAGGGAAGGCCGGATGCCTCCGCTGAACCTGTATGCTCGTGTGCGCTTTTGCTGTGTGCATCTGGCACGCGAGACCGCGGGTGCAGCGCGCACCCGGTCTTCCCTGCGCCCTCTTTATTTGAGGGCGGAAAGAGACGCAAAGCTCGGGCGCATCGCGCCGCGAGAATGCGGAATCGCGGCCTACTGCTGTTTGAAAATTGAATCCGAAATCCCCCCACGTCGTCCCTGCGAACGCAGGGACCCATACGCCGGGCCGGCGTAATGGGCACAATGGGCGACGGCTTTGCTTCAACAACTCACGACCGCCATCGGCCAACGCCGAGCGTCACCTACCACGCTTCAACGATAGATCACGCGGTATGGATCCCTGCGCCCGTGCGCAATTGCGCACTAGGCAGGGACGACGCGGAGAGGTCATTGAAACGGGCGGGAGCAGCTTATGATCCACGACATTGGCGTCATCGCCGGCCCTGCCAGATCGCGAGCAGCCCCATCCTCATTAACCTTTCATTAACCAAACGCGCCCAACCTCATCTGCGGCAGGGGGCCGTTGATTCCTGATGCTTCTGCTCCGCGTTTCGGAGCTAGCGTTGTTCGGGAGGTGTTGATGCCCCGGGAGTATTCTGGCGAGTACCTTGGCGGGTACCGCGACCTGTACCTTGGCGCGGACTGTGTTCCCGCGCCCGAGATTCCGCAGCCGGAGTCTCAAGCCCTTTCACCCCACGAGATCGTGCCGATGCTGATCGGCTCCACGGTCGAGGCGATCGAGCGCGAGCTCGTGCTGCAGACGCTGGCGAGTTGCGACGGCAATCGCACCCACGCCGCGCGCGTGCTCGGGCTTTCGGTGCGCACGATGCGAAACAAGATCCGGCAGTACGCGACGGACGGTCTCAACGTTCCCACGCACAGCTAGGTCGAGGACGCTTCACGCGTCATCGGGTGCGCGTTCGCCCGAGCAAGGTGGTGCGTTACACCTTGCGGCTATCGCACCCTGCCCCTACCTCATCGTGATCGCGAGCCCGCTCAGGTCCGCGTTCGCCATCAATCCAACCTGATGGCCGGCCAGCTCCAGCACCGCGCCCTTCTGGTTGGTCAGCACGATCGCGCGCGCCCCGCGGCCTACCGCGAGCCCTGCGCCGGCTGCGCCATAGACGCCCGCGACGTCGGAAGGGCGGTAGATGTTGCTGACGCGGCCGCGCAGCACCGTCTTCGAGCCGCCAAACACGAGGCCGTAGTCCAGCCCGCCGGTCGACAGCGGATACCGTCGTCCGTGAAAATTCAGCACGCCGCTGCCGCCCGAGCCGCCGATGATCCATCCCGCCTTGTAGATCGTGAGCTGCACAAAACCCTCATCGGCGCGCGACGCGCTCGAGAACGTGACGCCGGCGAAGGCGACAAGTGCAAGCAGGGCCATACGGATGGCGGGCGAGATCTTCATGGACAGGGTCTCCGGATATCTGGTGAGGCAGAACTTCAGGCGGGCCGGTGCGGCGAAATTGAGTCGCGTTGAGCGATTGTAGCCGATCGGTTGGGGGGACAAAGCGTATTCGAGCCTCGGCAACGCACGGTGGGGCAACCCGCGGCGCCGAGTTCGACACAATTTCATCACGATCTCCGCGACCGATTTCCGGATGCCGCAAATATTCGTAAACCGCGGACAAAAAAATATCGCCCCTGTGAACTACATTACCCTCGTCGGCTTCGGATTGCGCTATTTCCCGTCCGACGATTTTCTCTGACGAGCGGGACCATCAAGCATATCGGCGGGTCGGTGAAGCGCGGGCGCCGCTGCCCCTTCCAGCAGGGCAGCGGCGCATCAGTGGGGCGATGCTTCCGCACACCTTGAACGTTCCCGCCCTGCCCGCTACCCGCTCCATGATCGGGGGAATTGAAGCCCCGTTCGTAGGGCGGATCAGCGAAGCGTAATCCGGCTCCATCACGACCGCCTGGTCTTGCAGCGGGTTACGCCTCCGGCTGACCCGCCCTGCAATACTTCGCTCATCCCACCTTGTACGCGCCGACGCGCTTGCTATCCTCCGCTCAAACCAAAAGCAGAGGAAACGCCGCATGCCCCTTCTCGAAAACCACATCGCAGTCGTCACCGGCGCGGGCTCCGGCATCGGGCGCGCAATCGCGAACGGCTACGCCCGCGAAGGCGCGCGGGTCGTGCTGCTCGACATGAACGAGCCGTCCGCGGCTGAGGTAGCGAAGGAAATCCGCGACGCCGGCGGCAAGGCCGAGAGCTTCGCGCTCGATGTCAGCAGGCGTGAGGACTGCGTCGCGATGGCGAAGCAAATCGCCGACAAGGTCGGGCAGGTCTCGATCCTCGTCAACAATGCCGGCATCGTCCGCCGCAACGGCATGCTGGGTGCCGCCGAGGCCGTCATCAAGGATTGGGAAGACATCATCGCGATCAACCTCACCGGCGTCTTCAACGTGACGCATGCGTTCCTCGAACCCTTGCGCGCCAGCAAGGGACGCATCGTCAATATCGGCTCGATCCAGTCCTTCGTGCATGTGCGCACGCCGAGCTCGCCGGCCTACACCGCCTCCAAGCACGGCGTGCTCGGCTTCACCAAGGCGCTCGCCGCCGAACTCGGCAAGGAAGGCGTCCGCGTCAACGCGATCGGCCCGGGCTTCATCGCAACGCCGCTGAACGCCAACGCCCGCGCCACCAATCCCGAGCTCGTGAAAACCTTCCTCGATCATACGCCGCTCGGGCGCGCCGGGACTGCGGAAGACATCGCCGGCCCCGCGATCTTCCTCGCCTCCGATCTGTCGGCTTACGTCTCCGGCTCGATCGTGATGGTCGACGGCGGCTATCGGGCGGTATGATGCGCTCGCCGTTCACTCCACTTGTCATACGCGGGCTCGACCCGCATATCTATCGGATTGCCGGCTCGCGGCTACGCCGAGGCTTCGCCGGGCTCCTCCAAAGTCAAGGCCGGCGAAGCTTAGCGAAGACGGCAAGCCCGGCAATGACATACTCGTTTCATCACCGCTGATCGCTGCAACGGATCGCCATGTCCAACGCCCCGCATTTCGACATCGACATCCAAAGCTTCTGGGCAGATCCCTATCCCGCGCTCGCGAAGATGCGGAAAAGAGGCCCCGATCGCGTTCGTGCCGCAGTTCGGCTCCACGATCTTCACCCGGCGCGACGACATCTTCACCCAGGAGAAGCGCATCGACGTGTTTCTCCTCGCATCAGCCGAACGGGCTGATGAACGTGCTGATGGGCCACAACATGATGCGCAAGGATGGCGATGCTCACATGACGGAGCGGGCCGCGATGTTTCCCGCCGTGTCGCCGCGCACGGTGCGCGACACCTGGGTCCGGCAGTTTCAGGCCCATGCCGATCGTATCCTCGACGAGCTGGCGCCGAAAGGCGCAGCCGATCTCTGCAAGGCGTTCGCGCTGCCGCTGTCGGCCGAGTGCCTGAAGGATATCACCGGGCTGACCAACATGCGCTACCAGGACATGGATGCCTGGTCGCAGGCGATGATCGACGGCATCGCCAATTACACCGGCAACAAGGAAGTCGAGGCGCGCTGCCACGCGGCGACCGCAGGCATCGATGCCGCGATCGACGACATGATTCCTGTCGTGGCCAAGCACCCGAACACCTCGATCCTCAGCGTGCTGCTGGTCTGCGGCCAGAACATGGAGAGCATCCGCGCCAACATCAAGCTCGCGATCTCGGGCGGCCAGAACGAACCGCGCGACGCCATCTCCGGCGCGATCTGGGCGCTGCTGACGCATCCCGAGCAGCTCGCGCTGGTTCAGGGCGGCAAGGCAAAATGGCTCGACGTGTTCGAGGAGTACGCGCGCTGGATCGCGCCGATCGGCATGTCGCCGCGGCGTGTTGCAAAACCCTGGTCGTTCGGCGGCGTCGATTTCGAGCCGGAGGACCGCATCTTCTTCATGTTCGGCTCCGCCAATCGCGACGAAGCCTGCTTTCGCGAGCCCGATCGTTTCGACATCACCCGGGATACCCAGAAGAGCATCGCCTTCGGCGCAGGTCCGCATTACTGCGCCGGCGCGTTTGCCTCCCGTGCCATGGTGGCCGACGTCGCGCTGCCGAGCGCGTTCGCGCGGCTGAAAGGCTTGCGGCTCGACGGGAGCGAGCCGGTGCGGATCGGCGGCTGGGCGTTTCGCGGCCTGCTCAATTTGCCGGTGAGATGGGATGCGGACTGATTTTTGCAGATAGCGGCTACTGGTGCGGACATTCCGGTAGCCGAACTTGTCGATGATGCTGCCCGGGATGGCATGAAACGCCAGCGTGTCGTTACAGGTGTGCCCCGGTATCGACGCCGTCGTGCGGCAACAGGCGCATTCGCCGGAGCGACCAGCGCATCGCGCGATACCAGAAGTAGCCGGCCAACGCGCCGCAAACCGAGAGAATGATGATGTTGGCGGGCTGATACTCCCCGCTCCACCACAGCATCCCGCCGATCCAGAACACCGTGAAAGCAATGGCGCCCAGTTTCAACCGCCTTACCTGATCCACGACACGTCTCCGATGGCTTACGATTGATGATGCCATCATAAGCACTATCGCCGCGCCGCACCGTGAGGTGCATCACGCGGCCAACGGGACCCGACTTCTCAGCCAAACCTCGCCCGCGAGCGCTCTCTCGCCTTCTCGGCCTCGATCTCGCGGTCGCGCGCCGGCGCATTGGTTTGCAGCGAGGCCAGCAATCGCCGTGCGCTGTCGGAGACTTCGGAAACGGCGCGATTGAAGGCTTCGGCATTCGCCTGCGACGGCGAGTTGAATCCGGATAGCTTGCGCACGAACTGCAGGGCCGAGGCATGGATTTCCGCGTGCGTCGCCGGGGGATCGAAATTGAACAGGGTCTTGATGTTGCGGCACATGATTCTCTCCTCTGCGCAAATTTGAACGGCTGCCGTGATCCCAGGACGAACGGCCGGTGCAAAATCCGACGTCGTGGTCTATTCTGTCATAAAATAGGCGGCGCGTTCACCATAGTCGGCACCTGCAAACAGCGAGTTCCCGATGACCCACGTGACCTACAAGATCGTCGAACATGACGGCGGCTGGGCCTACACCGTCAACGGCGCGTTTTCCGAACCGTTTCCAAATCGCGCCACAGCGCTGGCGGCCGCGAGGCGCGCGGCGGCAGAGCAGCGGGTACCCGGCCGCTCGGAGGTGATTGAATACGAAACCGCGGACGGCCGATGGCATTCGGAGACCGCGGCCGGCAATGACCGGCCGGAAACCGAGGTGGAGGGCTAGGCGAAGGCGGTGCGCTTCAGCGGCTTCCCGGTCATCGGTGAACGAAGGCTGCAGACGCGGCGACCAACGATCACGCGACAGCGAAAGGCCAAGCGGCAGGAGGGGCCGAAGGCCAACTACTCCATGTTCGGCGATCTGGTGACGGTGAAATGGCCGGTGTGATAGGCTCCACCGCAAGCGGTCCGAAGACAGCCGCAGCTTGGGGGGCTCATCATGAATTTTTCGCACGTGACCTTGTCGGCCGCCGTTGCCTTGACCTCCGTCACCGCTTTCGCTGCGGATTATCCGGCGCCCAGGCAGGGCGAATGGGTCGCGAAGGACTTCAAATTCCACACCGGCGAGACGATGCCGGCGCTGCGGCTTCACTACACCACCATCGGCGAGCCCACCGGCCAGCCGGTACTGGTGCTGCACGGATCGGGCGGCTCGGCGGCCAGCATGCTGACGCCGGCCTTCGGCGGCGAGCTGTTCGGCCCCGGCCAGCCGCTGGATGCCGCGAAATACTACATCATCATTCCGGACGGACTCGGCCATGGCAAATCGTCGAAACCTTCCGACGGCATGAAGACGGCATTTCCGAAATACAATTACGAGGACATGGTCGATGCACAGTATCGCCTCGTCAAGGAAGGCCTGGGCGTGAAACATCTGCGGCTGGTCATCGGCAATTCGATGGGCGGCATGCACACCTGGATCTGGGGTGGCAAATATCCGCAATTCATGGACGCGCTGGTGCCGATGGCGTCGCAGCCGACGGAGATGGCGGCGCGCAACTGGATGCTGCGGCGGATGATGCTCGAGACCATCAAGAGCGATCCCGACTACAATGGCGGCAATTACACCGCGCAGCCCCGCATGATGAAATACGCCATCAGTGCCTATGGGATTGCGACCGGCGGCGGCACGCTGGCCTATCAGGCGCTGGCGCCGACGGCCGCGAAAGCCGACAAGATGGTCGATGACAGGCTGGCGATCAAGATTACTGCCGACGCCAACGACTTCATCTATCAGTGGGAAGCCTCGCGCGATTACAATCCTGCGCCTGCGCTCGACAAGATCGAGGCCGCACTGTTGCTAATCAATGCCGCGGACGACGAACGCAATCCACCGGAAACCGGCATCACCGACGCCGCGCTGAAGCGCGTCAAGAACGGCCGCCTCTTCCTGATCCCCGCATCGAGCGAGACGCGCGGCCATCTCACGACGGGCAATGCGGTATTCTACAAAAAGCAATTGCAGGAACTCTTGCAGGTATCGCCGCAGCGCGCGATGTGAGCGGCTGCTGACCAACAGCGACAAGGTGCGTCGAAGACGAGAGCCTACAACCGCGGACCTCGCTCGGGGGAGGCCTCGACATATTCAATATCGGGGCCAAAAGCGGTCAAGCCAGAACCTCTCCAGCATGGGGATGACGCGAAAGCCCTGGGCTGTTAGTCTGGCTGAAACCCGACCGGAGCATTCTTGTGACCGATTTTAGCGCCAGCGACCTCGCTACGATCTATCCCGCCCCTCGCCACGCGT
Organism: Bradyrhizobium sp. TZ2; assembly: GCA_043099345.1. Classification (GTDB taxonomy): domain Bacteria; phylum Pseudomonadota; class Alphaproteobacteria; order Rhizobiales; family Xanthobacteraceae; genus Bradyrhizobium. The sequence continues at coordinate 7,635,682 of CP170752.1, forward strand.
GATCGCAAAAGCGCGGCCGGAGATCGACGTTCACGCCGGGAAATTCATCGGCATGTCGCCGTTCTGCGTGCTGGCCACTTCCGGTTCGGACGGCAGCGTCGACGCGTCGCCGCGGGGCGGCAATCCCGGCTTCATCCATGTCGCCGGTCCAAAACTGCTGCTGATGCCGGATCGTTCCGGCAACAACCGGATCGACAGCTTTCGCAACATCGTCGAGGGATCGGGCTTCGTGCATCTGATCTTCTTCGTGCCCGGAATCGACGAGACGCTGCGCGTCGGCGGCAAGGGCAAGCTATCGGTGGATCCGGAGCTGATGGCGTCGATGGTGGAATTCGGCAAGCCGCCGCGCGCGGTGCTGCGGATCGACGTCAAGGAAGTCTATTTCCACTGCGGCAAGGCGCTGATGCGCTCGAAGCTGTGGGCGGGCGATACCCGGGTCGAGCGCTCGGTGATGCCCAGCATCGGCGAAGTGATCCACGACCAGACCGGCCTCGGCGAGCGGGAAAGCCAGGACGTGATTTACGAGCGTTACAAGACGCAGTTGTAGCGGCCGTATCTTTGCTGCCCCAATCTGGCCGTCATACCCCGCGAAGGCGGGTATCCAGTACGTCGCGGCTTTTCGGTTCAATCACTGACGCCTGGAATACTGGATCACCCGCCTTCGGGTGATGACAGTTGCGAGCGTTCCGCGATCAGCGGCTCAGTCCCCGTTCTCGAGCCCGCCGACATGCTTCTGGGTATACAGGTCAAGCCCGATGCGTTTGATCAGGTCAAGTTGGGTTTCGAGGAAGTCGATGTGATGTTCCTCATCCTTCATTAGCTGTTCGAACAGGTCGCGCGAGACATAATCCTTGACGCCGTGGCAATGAGTTGCGGCTTCCTGATAGAGGCTGCGCGCGGCGATCTCGGAGGCAAGATCGCACTCGATGATTTCCTGGACGTTCTGGCCGATGCGCAAGGGATCGAGCACTTGCATGTTCGGAAAGCCGTCGAGGAACAGGATCCGGTCAGTGAACTTGTCGGCGTGCTCCATCTCCTCGATGGATTCCTTGCGCCAGACCTTGGCGAATTCCAAAAGGCCCCAATTGTTCAGGAGCCTATAGTGCAGCCAGTATTGGTTGATCGCCGTGAGCTCGCTGCGGAGGCCCTTGTTGAGGTAGTCGATGACCTTGGGATCGCCCTGCATGGTGCACTCCGGTTCTTAAGGCCAAACGCGGGCCCGAAACTGTATTTAGAATGCTTCTAAATCAGTTCGAAGACAAGAGCAACCTCTCCGCAAAAAAAGCGGTGGAACCAGAGGATCTCGGCAAATTTTAACGAATTTCAGCAGGCCGCGAGCGCGAACACCTGGGCAACTTCCTGAACCGGCTCATCATTCGCCGCACGACTATGCGGGCAGCCCGAGCAGCATTCCTTGGCGCAGGCGCCAAGCGCTTCATCGATGATGGTCTTGATGGTGCGCGCGCACCGGCCGCATTCGGCGCTGCAGCCGAGGCAACCATAGATCTGTTTGGGATTTCTAGGCAGGTCCGAAGCTGCACTCACGGCATTACGGACATCGTGGTCGCTTAGGACGTTGCAGGAACAGACGATCATGAAACCCGTAGAACCCTTCGGTGATGCGGTCTCATCGATATTTAAGTGCGCGGCCAGATGCAAAAGGAAAAGCCGCATTTTCAAGCAATTCCAAACTGATGCCGGACATACATTGGAATGAATCTAAAATGCGCGAATTGCGGTGGATCAAAACACCACCGTTTGCTCGCAGAATTTTCTAGCGTTAGTCGCCGCGCAACCATGGCCCGATTTCTCGCCATATTCGTCGCCAAATGAGGCACGTCCGTTCATTGATCATTTAAGCGAAATGTGGAACTTTCGCCGCGACAGACTGCTTCCCACTGTCCTTTGCTCCACGAGAAAGGTGAGGCCATGAAGAAGACATTGATGGCGCTCGGTGCCGCCGCCACATTGACCGTATCCGCCGTGGCGATCCCCGCTCCGGCCCATGCGCAGCGCGGTGTTGCGGCAGGCGTCGCTGCAGGATTGATCGGTGGCGCCATCGTCGGCGGCGCGATCGCTTCCCAGAACGGTTATTACGGCCCGGGCTATTATGGTCCCGGATATGGCGGCCCGGCCTATGTGGTCGATCCCGGCTACGGGCCTGACTGCATCTGGCAGAAGCAGCGCTTCTGGGACGGCTATGGCTGGCGGGTTCGCAGCGTCAGGGTCTGCGACTAGACCCGTTCACCTTCATTAAATCGAACGCAACACCTCGGAAAACCACCGTTTCTCCGGGGTGTTCGCCGTTTATGGCGCGAAAAAAACCGCTTTTTTCCGCCATCGAAAGGAACGTTTACTTTCGATTGACCGATGTGCGCTTTTTTAGCGAAACGGCAGTTCGAAATCTGCGTGTGAGTAATCCCTTAACCCGGCGCCCGAAGGCGCCTCCCAGGAGAGCCCAGGACATGAAGAAGACATTTGCTGCCTTCGTCGCGGTCGCAACGATTGCCGGCTCGCTCGCTGCGACGCCCGCAAACGCACAGCGTGGCGTTGCCGCAGGCGTGGCGGCCGGCCTGATCGGCGGCGCCATCATCGGTGGCGCGATCGCCTCCAGCCGCCCGGCCTATGGCGGCCCGGTATATGTGGAAGACGCTCCCCCGGCTTGCCGCCTGGTTCGCGAGCGCTTCTGGGATGGCTATGAGTGGCGTGTTCGCCGCGTCGAGGTCTGCCACTGATTTGACCGACCGGCGCGCAGACCGCGCGTCTTGAATCAAGCCCGGCCGAGAATTCGGCCGGGCTTTTTCTTTGTACCCCCTCATCCCTGCGTGAGCGCAATTGCGCTCATCGCTGGAGGAGCGGCCGTCAGGCCGCGTCTCGAAGGATGTAGGCCCGTCTTCTGTAGCCTCATGGTTCGAGACGGCGCGGAGCCCTGTCATCGGGCCGCGCTACGCGCGGACCCGTTGGCGCCTCCTCACCATGGAGACCTTTGCACGGATAGCGAATTTGGCGTGCGAAAGGGCAATTTGCGAACGTCGATAGTGCTGGGCCGGCCGGCGGCTACGGGAAATTGCAGCGTAGCACGCATTGGGGGGCGCCGCGGGCTTATGCCGCCATCAGGGTTCGGCTGCGTTTGAGGTTGAAGGCCATGCAGGCGAGCAGATAGGCCGCGAGGTTACGCGCGGCATTGAAGTAGCGCATGCGCGTGAAGCCGTAGGTGCGCTTGAGGGTGCCGAACACAGCTTCCACCGGACTGCGCAGCGGTACGATGGCGTGGTTGCGTTCGATCTCATCGGGCGAGAGTGGCTTGGTCCTCTGGCCGCGCCGCATGATCCGTCCCCGAACCCCCGTGCCTGCAGGTGCTCCCGCAATCCCTTGCTGTGATAACCGCGATCGGCATAGACCGTCCCGGCGTCGGAAGGGATCAACGCGGGGGCGACACTCACATCCTGGATGTTGGCAGAGGTGAGCAGGCCGTTGCGGATCAAGCCCGATCCTCGGTCCACCGCCACGTGCATCTTGTAGCCGAAGGTGAAGCGGCGACGCTCATTGTCGGCGCCGAACCGGGCGTCCGGATCCGTCTCACTCGTCGGCCCCTCTTCCTTGCGGGGGCGACGCGCGGCACTCGTGACCATCGAGGCGTCGATCAGCGTGCCTTGCTTGACCAAAAGGCCCCGTGCGTCCAGTTGGCGCTGCAGTTCGGCGAACAGGCTCTCGATCAGTCCATCCTTCGTCAGACGCTCCCGAAACCGCCAGATCGTGCTGTGATCCGGCGTCTCGTCCTCAAGCGAGAGCCCGGCAAAACGCTGGAAACTGAGCCGGTCGAACAACGCGTCCTCCATCGCCGGGTCAGAAAGCCCGTACCAGCGCTGCAGCAGCATGACCTTGAACATCATCAGCGGCGGGAACGATGGCTCTCCCTTGGCCGCCACTGGGATCACCGCCAACAACCGTTCGAATGCCGACCAGTCCAGCAGACCATTGATCTCGTCCAGCACCTCTCGTCGGCTGCCACGCCGGCTTACCGCCGCGTCCAGTAGTCCAAGCTGACCGATCCGCCGCTGACCCATCTCAACCTCCGCGACTCATTCGGTCAAAAGGGAATCACGTTCCCTCTATCCGTGCAAAGGTCTCCACCATGAGGGTACACAGCGTCAACGCCCCGGACTCATAGAGCGCAACACCGCCTCGCTCGGCCAGCAATCGACCTTGAGGCCCGCGGACTTCTGATACGCTCCCAGCGCCGCACGGGTCTGCATGCCCGCCTTGCCGTCGAGCTTGTCCTTGTAGAGACCGATGCGGGTCAGATGACGCTGCATGGCTTCGACATCGGCGGAACGCAACTGGGTCGAGGCCGACCACGGCGTCGCGAACGGCAACGGGCTGGTGATGCGATCGCTGAGATGGCCGACGAACAGCACATACAGGTCGGAGAAATTGTAGTCCTTGATCACGAAGTAATTCTTCGTGGTCAGGAATGCCGGACCGTAGATGCCCTCCACCTGCAGCAGCGAGGCCGGCTGCGCCTGTTCGACCGCGCCAAGCTTTTGTCCGCGCACCGGCACAAAGCCCGCGCGCAGCCATTCGGCGATCGGCTTCGTCACCTCCGGCACGCCCATGGTGCAATCGACATTGGCCGGCGCCTTGACCTCATAGGCCCAGCGCACGCCGGGCTGCCAGCCCTTGTTGGTGAGTTGTTGCGCTGCCGCTGCCAGCGCATCCGGCACCGAATTCCAGATGTCGACTTTGCCGTCGCCGTCGAGATCGACGCCGTGCTTGTAGTATTCGGAAGGCAGGAATTGCGTGAGGCCCGTCGCGCCGGCCCAGGATGAGCGGAAGTCCTTGCGCGCCACCGCGCCCTCGCCGAGAAGTTTCAGCGCCAGGATGAATTCGCCCCGATACTGATCTTTGCGCCGACCGACATAGGCCTGCGTCGCGACCACGCGCAGCGTGTCGTAGGGCAGCCGGTAGCGGCCGTAGTCCGTCTCCCGGCCCCAGATCGCCAGCACGACACTGGCGGGAACGCCGAAACGCTTTTCGATCTCGTTCAATGCAGCGCGATGCTTCTGCATCAGCTTCTGCCCCTCGGCCGCCAGCCGCGCGATCGAGGCTTCCTTCACGTAGTCCGCCGGCACCTGCACGAATTCGGCCTGCGACGGCGCGCCGGTCGCGGGCCGGCCCGGCAGCAGCAGATCGGGCAATTTGTAATCGGGCTCCAGCCCGCGCGTCTCAGTGTCGAACGTTGCGCGCGACACGCCAGCCGCCTGCGCCTCCGGCCACAGCGAGGCGATGAATTGCGTGAAGGCGGCGTCGGCGGCGCGGGCCGGACGCATCGCGCCCGGCGTCATCGCTGCCAATATCAGAACCGCGGCCATCAACCTCTGTCGCAAACCGGAATCCTGTCGATCGACACGCCCATCAATGCGACGCCGCGTGTTTGGTATGTTCGGTGGAAACATTCGACAACTTGTCGACATAGGCAATGCCGATCGCCGACAGAATGAAAACCGTGTGGATGATGGTCTGCCACATCACGCCGGTTTCGGTGTAGCCGGACTTGCCCGAGGCCAATCCTCCGGCCTCGATGAAGGTGCGCAACAGATGGATCGACGAGATGCCGATGATGGCCATCGCCAGCTTGATCTTGAGCACGCTGGCGTTGACGTGGCTGAGCCATTCCGGCTGATCGGGGTGTCCTTCCAGATTGAGACGGGAGACGAACGTCTCGTAGCCGCCGACGATGACCATCACCAGCAGGTTCGAAATCATCACCACGTCGATCAGGCCGAGGACCGCCAGCATGATCTGCTGCTCGCTGAAATCGAAGGCGTGGGCGAACAGGTGCCACAACTCCTTCAGAAACAGCACCACATAGACGCCCTGCGCGACGATCAGGCCAAGATAGAGCGGCAGTTGCAGCCAGCGGGAGCTGAAGATCAGCATCGGGACCGGACGCAATGCCTTCCTCTGAGCTTTGGGCGGCAAGGGTGTTTCGGGAGTAAGGGACATTCAGGAGGGCTCGCTGGAGGATTCGAATTGCGGAAGGATGGCTATATCTACGCAATCTGTCCGCGCTGTGAAGCGACAACTGGCCGCAGCGCATATTACAGGATCGTCACGTTAGCCGAAGCTTCAAGGCAAAATAGCGGAGTTGCGCGCCCCCGCCTAAAGTTTCCGCAAAATCCCGATCTCGCAATCGAGACGTCCGCGTTGGGGATACAAAGGCGATGTAGTTCATCGCCTGCCGAATACGACGCGAGACGAGCCGGGCCCGGCGGAAGGTGGCGATCGCATCACCGGACCGCCGCCGAGAGTTAACCGGATTCATCGTCAATCGTTCAAACCTTGCCTGAACTCAGCGCGTCAGCTTCTTGTACTTCACGCGATGCGGAATGATGCTGTCCTGCCCGAGCCGCCGCATCTTGTCTTTCTCATAGTCCTGGAAGTTGCCTTCGAACCATTCGACATGGCTGTCGCCTTCGAAGGACAGGATGTGGGTGGCGATACGGTCGAGGAACCAGCGATCGTGGCTGATGATGACGGCGCAGCCGGCAAATTCTCCAGCGCCTCTTCGAGCGCGCGCAGCGTATCGACGTCGAGGTCGTTGGTCGGTTCGTCGAGCAGCAGCAAGTTGGCGCCGGACTTGAGCATCTTGGCCAGATGCACGCGGTTGCGTTCGCCGCCTGACAGCGCGCCGACCTTCTTCTGCTGGTCGGCGCCCTTGAAGTTGAACGACGAGCAATAGCCGCGCGAGTTGACCTCGCGCTTGCCGAGCAGGATCAGTTCGTTGCCGCCGGAAATTTCTTCCCACACCGTCTTCTTGCCGTCGAGATCGTCGCGCGACTGGTCGACGTAACCGAGGTGCACGCTTTCGCCGACGGTGATGGTGCCCTTATCCGGCTTTTCCTGCCCGGTGATCATCCGGAACAGCGTGGTCTTGCCGGCCCCGTTGGGGCCAATCACGCCGACGATGCCGCCCGGCGGTAGCTTGAAGGTAAGATCGTCGATCAGCACGCGGTCGCCGAAACCTTTGCCGAGGCCTTCGAAATCGACGACGTTCTGGCCGAGCCGCTCGGCTACGGGAATCGTGATCTGCGCGGTCTGTGTCTGTTTCTCGCTCGCCTGTTTCAACAGCTCTTCATACCGCTGATAGCGCGCCTTGGACTTGGCCTGGCGTGCCTTCGGCGAGGACGCGATCCACTCCTGCTCGCGGGCGAGCGTCTTCTGGTGCGCGATGTCCTCGCGGCCCTCCTGCTCGAGACGCTTCTGCTTCTGCACCAGCCAGGACGAATAATTGCCCTCGTAGGGAATACCCCTGCCGCGGTCGAGTTCGAGGATCCAGCCCGTCACATTATCGAGGAAGTAGCGGTCGTGGGTCACGATCAGGATCGCGCCGGGATAGTTGCGCAAATGGCCTTCCAGCCAGGACACCGACTCGGCGTCGAGATGGTTGGTCGGTTCGTCCAGCAGCAGCAGATCCGGTTGATCGAGCAGCAGCTTGCACAATGCGACGCGGCGGCGCTCGCCGCCGGAAAGCTTGGTGACGTCGGAATCATCAGGCGGGCAGCGTAGCGCGTCCATCGCCTGGTCGACCTTGCTGTCGAGATCCCACAGGCTCGCGGCCTCGATCTCGTCCTGCAGCTTGGTCATCTCGTCGGCGGTCTCGTCCGAATAGTTCATCGCCAGTTCGTTGTAGCGATCGAGGATCGCCTTCTTCTTGGCGACGCCCTCCATGACGTTCTCGCGAACCGACTTGGAGGCATCGAGGTGTGGCTCCTGCTCGAGGTAGCCGACGCGGGCGCCCTCGGCGACCCAAGCCTCGCCGTTATATTCCTTGTCGAGGCCCGCCATGATCCGCAGCAGCGTCGACTTGCCCGAGCCGTTGACGCCGAGCACGCCGATCTTGGCATCGGGGTAGAACGACAGATGGACGTTATCGAGCACCTTTCGGGTCGGGTAGCTCTTGGTCAGACCCTGCATGAAATAGATGAACTGGCGAGCCATCGCGATCCCTGGAAAGTGTTGGAATTTACGGAAATTTGCTGCCGCTGATGTAGCGGTGCGGCCCCGAAAGGGCAACCGCAGGAACCCGTTTTCCATCCGTTCACCACGGATGAATACGGGTTGGACACCATGCGGGCCGAGATCCCTACAATTGAAACCTTCTTTTAATGAATCGGGCGAAAAGTCGTTCTCGACGCCCGAAAGGGCGTTTCACGCGGCCAGCCGCCGCAAGTGAAAACAAAGGGCCGCGTCATGGCTACGATCAGCTCGGCATCCCTTCACGCCCCGGCGAACAGCCGCGACGGACTGGCAAAACCCTTCGCAGAACTCCGCGCCTTCTGGCGCCAGTTCATCGCCAGGGCGTTCAGCTCCTACCGGCCGGAACTGTACTATATGCGCGGCCCGGGCCCGGCCTGGCGCGCCAAGCATCTCGGCCATTCGAACTGAGCTTCCCGGTTATTTGAGGCAGCTACGCAGCTCCATTTTTGACGCGTTTTCTTGACGCGAACCGGTACCCACTTCGCTCGAAAACGCTATTTGTCCGCTTGCGCCGTTCCCGATTGCGCGCGACCATGGCGACCTTCCTCGACGGCCATTCCGTCATCCTCGCCACCAACGGACTTCCTAATGACGCGGCTGCGGTGTGCAATCCTCGACGATTATCTCAATGTGGCCCTGACGGTTACAGATTGGTCCAAGGTCTCCGACCGCGTCGACGTCACCGTCTTCAACCAGCCCTTTGCGACGGCTGAGGCGGCCGCCAATGCCTTGAAGGATTTCGAGATCATCTGCGCGATGCGCGAACGCACGCCGTTCCCGCGCACCATGTTTGCGGCGCTACCCAATCTGAAGTTGCTGATCACCTCGGGCATGCGCAATGCCGCCATCGATATGGAAGCGGCCAAGGACCACAACGTGATGGTGTGCGGCACGCAATGGGGCCGCGATCCCACCGCGCCCCTGACCATGGGCCTGATCCTGGAACTGACCCGCAATATCGGCCGCGAAAACGCGCGCATGCATGCCGGCGAACCCTTGCAGAAATTCGTCGGCATGGAGATCGAGGGCCGGACGCTGGGCGTGATCGGCCTCGGCAAGCTCGGCACCAAGGTGTCGAAACTGGCGCAGGCCTTCGGGATGAACGTCATCGCCTGGAGCCCGAACCTGACGCCGGAGAAGTGCAAGGAGGTCGGCGTTACCTACACCACCAAGGAAGAACTGTTTGCGACCGCCGACATCGTCACCATCCACGTGGTGCTGAGCCAGCGCTCGCGGGGGCTGGTCGGCGCGAAGGACCTCGCGCGGATGAAACCGACCGCCTACCTCGTTAACACCGCGCGCGGGCCGATTGTCGACGAAGACGCGCTGTTGGAGGCTCTGACCCGGAGGAAGATCGCAGGCGCCGGGATCGACGTATTCTCGGTCGAGCCATTGCCGGTCGACCACCCCTTCCGCAAGCTTGACAACATCGTGCTGACGCCGCACCTCGGCTACGTCACCGAGGACAGTTTCCGAAACCACTATCACCAGATGGTCGAGGGCATCGACGCCTGGTTCAAGGGCGAACCGAAGCAGCGACTGGCCTAGCGCGGGATGGCATTAGATCGGATCGACGCGCCGGCGCAGTCAGCCGTCATCCTGAGGAGCGAGCGTAGCGAGCCTCGAAGGATGGGCCACGGGCCGTACTCATCCTTCGAGGCGCGTAAGGGCGCGCACCTCAGGATGACGGCTGATTCAGCCAAAAGTCATCACGGTATAGAGCATTATCGGTTCTGATTGAATCAGAACCGAAGCTCTGGATTCCTATCTTTACGCGTTCTCTACTGCAGATAAGTCTACGCAATCTGCGCAAGCGTGATTGCTATGCGAACCGGTATCCACTCCGGATCAAGTCCGGGGCAGGCTTTCGTTCGAAAACGCTATAACCGAATTCACGCAGCGTCTTGCGTAGCCCGGCTCGCGATCTCCGCAAATCCCAGGCGCCACGACGGATGCGCGGGCCGCCAGTCCAGCTCCTGCTTGGCCTTGGCGTTGGAGCCTGCCTGCACCTCGGTCATCATCGAAACCAGGTGCTCGCCGGCGAACAGCCGGCCAAGCCAGGCCGGCACGCGAATCGGCGACCTGGCGCCGAGCAAGGCGGCAACGGCGGGCAGCCATTCGCTGACTTCCGCCGGTTCATCGTCGACGATGTTGTAGATATTGCCGGGCTTGCCGCGCTCGATGGCCGCAACGGTAGCCGAAGCCGCGTCATCGACGTGTATGAACGACCACCGTCCGCCACCACCGCCGATCAGTGGCACGCGGCGGCGATGTATCTGATCAATCATCGCGCGCGAGAGCATTCCGGTATCCGGGCCGTAGAATGATCCATACCGCAAAACAATCCCTTCGGGGTTTGTCGAGCCGGTGACGGCACTCTCCAGATACTCAAGCGCTTCCAGCGTGGGACGCAGCTCCTGCGGCGGATCGGGATTCGGTGCATCGGCCTCCGTCTTCGCCGATTCACCGCTGCGACCATAGGTCCAGCCGCAGAAGCTCTGGGCGATGAAGCGTCTCACGCCGGCCTCGCGTGCGGCCGCCAACAGAAAATCGGTGCCCTGCGTACGCAACCGGTTGGTCGTGGCGAACGCGCGATCGAAATGCCGGAGGTCCGTGACCGCTGCGAGATCGGTCATCTGATCGATGATGACATCGGGCTTCGCCGCGATCACCACGGCGCGAATCCCCGGGGCGTCGAGGCCATCGGCGATTGCAGCTTCCGCACCCATCCGTTTGATGGTCTCCGCCTTCGCCGCCGTTCGCGTCGTGCCGACAACGGAATGACCGGCCGCAATCAGCTGCGGCACGAGCCTAAGGCCGACGGCGCCCGTCGCGCCCGCAACAAGAATTCGCATGGCGTGATCCTCACATTCGTTGCGACCGTCCGGCAGGTAGTCGAAGCGAATGTGAATTCAAGCGCGCGAATGTGGCGACAGCGGAAACCTGTACAGCGCGGAACACAAACGCGGAACACAAAAAAGGCGCGCCCTCGGCGCGCCTCAAATGCATTTCTGGCAACGATCCGCTTAGCGAACCGTGACGGGTGCGGGCAGCGGCGGCACCACGGTCGGCTGCGCGCCGGGAGCTGGCGCCAACTGGGCTTGTGCCGGTCCGGGGCGAGCTGCAGCGCCTGCTGCGGGGCCACCACCGGGCGCCGGCGCGGCGGCCGAAGCAGTCGCGGCGCCGGGCGGCGGGCCGCCGGGCAACACCACCACGCGGGTCCCGACCTTGGCACGCTCGAACAGATCCGAGACGTCCTCGTTCAGCATGCCGATGCAACCCGACGAGACGAACTTGCCGATCGTCGAGGGCTGGTTGGTGCCGTGAATGCGGTAGATGGTCGAACCAAGATACATCGCCCGTGCGCCGAGCGGATTGCCCGGGCCGCCCGCCATGAAACGCGGCAGATAGGGCTGACGCTCGATCATCTCGGTCGGCGGATGCCAGTCCGGCCACTCGGCCTTGCGGCTGATCTTCTGCACACCGTTCCAGGTGAAACCATCGCGGCCGACGCGGACGCCGTAGCGGATCGCGCGGCCACCACCAAGCACGTAATAGAGGTGGGTATTGGACGTATCGACGACGATGGTGCCCGCGGGCTCCTTGGTGGCGAAGCTGACTTCCTGGCGGCGCAGGTTGGGTGGAAGCTGCGCGGGGGCAGCATCCGGCTGCTCTTCCGGCGGCAACGCTGCAAGCTGCACCGGCCTGCCGTCGGCTCCGACGGCGGGTTGCTGCTGTTGCGGGAGCGCTCCGGTGACCCCGGCGGGCGCGCCAACAGCCTCCGGCGGACGCAAGCCGTCGTTCGGATAGGCGATGCTGGAACCGGGAACGCGATTGTCGCCGCGATCCGAATAGGCCGGTTGCGGTGAACCGGCCGGACGGTCGGCATAGATCACCGGCGGCGGACCGGCCGGGCGGCCGTAACGCGGATCGTCAGGAGAAAGAATCGGGCCCGTGGGCATCGGGGCGCCGCGGTCCGAATAAACCGGCGCGCCGGCCGGACGGCCATAGCGCGGATCGTCGGGAGAAAGAATCGGCCCCGTGGGCGTCGGCGCGCCGCGGTCCGAATAGACCGGCGCGCCGGCCGGACGTCCATAGCGCGGATCGTTCGGCGAAAGCACCGGGCCCGGCGACGGCAGCGCGGTCACGTTCGGCGCCTCGTCGTCGTCGTCCAATGCGTCGAAATCGGCAGCGCCGGGGCCGCGGCGTTCATCGACCACGTAACCACCGGGTACATACGGTCCCGGAGCCGCCGAATAGGTCTGGCCGGGGGACAACGGATAGCCCTGCTGCGCATGGGCGAACGAAGCTCCCGCCATGCCAGCGGCAACGGCGGCACAAATCGTCAGAATGCGGTTATTCATCATCGCCTTTGTATAGACCCCAAGCACCACCGGACGGTTAACGGCAAATGACGGAAGATAGCGGCGCATTCAAGACAAATCCCGCGGAACTCGATCCAAATCGGTCATTGTGATTGGGCGTGAGCCTGCGGCAAAGATGCCTCATCGAACCGGAAATCGCCATTGATCGGGCAAGGAGCGGCGTTGAACCGCAGATTTTGCAACAAAAAGCCGTCCAGCGTTGAGATACTCTTGAATTAGCCTGATTCGCTGCCCGCGAAGCCGGTCAAAGTGGTCACCGCGTTCCCTTGGCATCAATAGCCCTGCAGAGACTAAGGCAAGGCGGAACTCGCGTCCATGCTCCCCGGTTTTCGCTTCCTGTTCGCTGCGATCGTTCTGTCGATATCGATCCTGGTGTTCGGGCTTGGCGCCGCCGCCCTGTTGCGCGCCGCCCATGAAGAATTTGCCAACCTTCCGTCGCGACGGGTACCGCCCGGGCCGGTTTTTGCCCATCAAAACGACAGCCCTATGCCGACACTGGCCCTGCTGCGCGTCGATCTGCCCACGGCCGAGAAGCCGGTGGACGGTGTCCCAGCCGCCGCAGCGCCGGAGATCGCCCCAGACATGCTGGCGCCTGCCGAGCAAACCCCGGATGCATCCGCGGCGAAACCAGAGAAGGTGGCCGCCGTGAGGCCGGAAGAACCCCTGCAGGCGGAAACGGCAGAGCCGGAAACCCCGGCGACGGAAACAATAGCGGAGACGCCTGCCGCTCCGGTGGAAACCGCCCCGGTTGCCAATGCCGAAGTGAAGCTCGCCGCGATCGCGGAAACGCCGGAGCCTCCGGCCGCGACCGCCCTGCCCCCGCCCGAACCGGCGGCGGATGCGCTTGTGCTTGAAGGCAATACCGCCGCGACCAGGATCGCCACACTCGGTGGCCCCGCTGTTATCGTCGAATCGACGGACGCGAAGCCGGACCGCAGCGCCGCGAGGGAGCGGGCAGCACAACGTGCCCGGGAGCGGCGCCGCGTCGCGCGGCGCGCGCGGCTGGCACGGGAGGCCGCGCTGGCTCAACAGCAATTGCTGCAACAGCAGAACAACCCGTTCGCGCAAGCGCCGATCATCAGCGCAATCCGGTAACCCGGATGGACGTCAGGCGGGACCAGTCGCCAGCGGCGGCCCGTCGGGCTGACCCCACTCGGCCCATGAGCCGTCGTAGAGCGCCGAGCCGCGCACGCCGAGACGATAGAGCGCGAGCGTCAGCACCAGTGCGGAAACACCGGAGCCGCAGGTGGTCACGATCGGTTTTGTGAGTTCGACGCCAGCGCTGGTGAAGGCCTTGCGCAATTCGTCGAGCGGCTTCATTGCGCCGGTCATGGCATCGAACAATTCCGCATACGGCACGTTGCGGCTGCCGGGAATATGGCCGGAACGGGACTCCGGCCGTGGCTCGGGGGCAGTGCCTTCGAACCGCCCGCGCGGGCGTGCATCGACCAATTGCTCGGCGCGCGTCTCGATATTAGCGAGTATCTGCCGCTGGTTCCGGATGTAACTGGGATCGAGCTTGGCGGAAAACTGACCCGGCTTCGGCGTGACCTTGCCGGATTGCGTCGCGCGGCCTTCGCTCTTCCATTTCTTCAGGCCGCCATCCAGCACCTTCACGTTTGGATAGCCGAACGACAGGAACATCCACCACGCCCGTGGTGCAGCGACCCAACTGCCGGAATCGTAGGCGACGACCGTATCGCCGGTTGAGATGCCAAGCGCCGCCACGTCGCGCGCGAACTGCGCGGCGTCCGGATACATGTGCGGCCGCGGATCATTGTGATCGGAGACCGCGTCGACATCGAAGAATGGTGCACCCGGAATATGCGCGGCGAGATAATCATCGAACGGCAATGGCAGCACGCCCGGCAGTTTGAACGAGGCGTCGATCACCTTGACCTTCGGATCGTTCAGATGCGCGGCGAGCCATTCGGTGGAGACAAGCGGATCGTCGATGGCGGACATTGTTGATTCCGATTCTTAGATAGTGGGGCCGTCGCCCTTCGAGGCCTTCGCTTCGCTACGGCGCCTCAGGGTGACGGATAACATAGCGTCATCCTGAGGCGCGAGCGCTTGCGAGCCTCGAAGGATGACTGCCGTTGGCCGCTACCCCTTCTTCTTCGGCTCCCATTTCTCGATTGGGCCGCCGGCGTCGCGCCAGGCGGCAAAACCGCCGCCCATATGGGCGACCGGCTTCAGGCCCATGTCCTGCGCGGTCTTGGCCGCGAGCGCCGAACGAAGTCCGCCGGCGCAGTGGAAGATGAACTTCTTGTCCTCCTGGAAGATCGGCTTGGCGTAAGGGCTTTGCGGATCGATCCAGAATTCCAGCATGCCGCGGGTGCAGGAGAACGCGCCGGGAATCTTGCCGTCACGTTCGATCTCGCGCGGGTCTCGGATGTCGACGATCACGACGTCGGGATCCTGCGCGGCCTTGATGGCCTCAGTGGCGCTGACAGTCTCGATCTCGGCATTGGCTTCGTCGATCAGGGATTTGATGCCGCGGTGAATGGTCTGGGGCATTGATTGCACCTTTCGTTTTTCATTCCGGGGCGATGCGAAGCATCGAACTACGATGTGCTATTGTACATCGGAGAATCTCGACCGAGTGACATAACCTCGAGATTCCGGGTTCGCGCTACGCGCGCCCCGGAATGACGAGGATGGAAATTACCGCACCAGTTCCTTCATCGCGCCTTCGAGGCCCTCGATCGTGATCGGGTACATGCGTTCCGAAAACAGCCGGCGGATGATGGTGGTGGATTCCGAATAATCCCAGTGCTTCTGCGCCACCGGATTCAGCCACACCGCATGCGGATAGGTGCGCGTGATGCGTTCGAGCCAGACCGAGCCGGCCTCCTCGTTGACGTGCTCGACCGAGCCGCCGGGCACCATGATCTCGTAAGGCGACATCGAAGCGTCACCGACGAACACCACCTTGTAGTCGTGCGGGTATTTATGCAGCACGTCCCAGGTCGGCGTGCGATCGGTAAAGCGGCGCTTGTTCTGCTTCCATACGCCTTCATACAGGCAGTTGTGGAAGTAGAAATACTCCATGTGCTTGAACTCGGACTTCGCCGCCGAGAACAGCTCCTCGACCTGCTCGATATGCGAATCCATCGAACCGCCGATATCGAAGAACACCAGCACCTTGACCGCGTTGCGGCGCTCGGGCCGCATATGCACGTCGAGATAGCCGTGGTTGGCGGTCTCCCTGATCGTGGTGTCGAGGTCGAGTTCGTCGGGCGCGCCAGTGCGGGCGAACTTGCGCAACCTGCGCAGCGCGATCTTGATGTTGCGGATGCCGAGCTCGACGTTGCCGTCGAGGTCTTTGAACTCGCGCTTGTCCCACACCTTTACGGCGCGGTTGTTGCGGTTCTTTTCCTGCCCGATCCGCACGCCTTCAGGGTTGTAGCCGTAGGCGCCGAACGGCGAAGTACCGGCGGTGCCGATCCACTTGTTGCCGCCCTGATGGCGGCCCTTCTGTTCCTCAAGCCGCTTGCGAAGCGTCTCCATGAGCTTGTCCCAGCCCATCGCCTCGATCTGCTTCTTCTCTTCCTCGGTGAGGTATTTTTCCGCGAGCTTCTTCAGCCATTCGGCGGGAATGTCCGCCTTCTCCATGGCGTCCAGCAGGTTTTCCAGCCCCTTGAACACGGTACCGAAGACGCGGTCGAACTTGTCGAGATTGCGCTCGTCCTTCACGAGAGCGGCGCGGGAGAGGTAATAAAAGTTCTCTACCGTCTGATCGGCGAGGTCGGCGTCGAGCGCTTCCATCAGCGTCAGATATTCTCGCAGGGTCACGGGGACCTGCGCATCGCGCAATGATGTGAAGAATTGCAGGAACATACGATACAGATTGCCCGCCGGGCCGCGTACGTCAAGGGCCAGCCCATACCTGTCAGGCAGCGCATACCTGTCAGGCCTAGACCGGGAGGGTTTTTCAATTACAATTGAGGCATAAAGGGTTTATTCCGGCTGGGGAAATTCAATGGGGATCATAGCGGCACTGATCATTGGTGGAATCGCGGGCTGGCTTGCCGGGCTGATCGTACGCGGCGCAGGCTTCGGCATCATCGGCAATATCGTGATCGGCATCATCGGCGCGCTGCTTGCAAGCTGGCTGTTGCCGCAACTGGGCGTCAGCCTCGGCGTGGGCTGGGTCCGCGACATCATCAACGCCACGATCGGCGGCGTGATCATTCTGGTCATCCTGTCGCTGATCAAACGCTGACGGAAGCGCATCGACTTCAATCGCGACCGCCTGACCGGCGGTCGTTTACTGTTCAGGCCATAGCGGCTCAAGAACGAACAACAAGGCAAACAATGAGATGAAATTTACTGGCACCAAGGACTATGTCGCCACCGACGACCTCAAGGTCGCCGTCAACGCCTCGATCGTGCTCGAGCGCCCGCTGCTGATCAAGGGCGAGCCCGGCACCGGCAAGACCGTGCTGGCCGAGGAAGTCGCGAAGGCGCTCGGCGCGCCGCTGTTGACCTGGCACATCAAGTCCACCACCAAGGCGCAGCAGGGCCTGTACGAATACGACGCGGTATCGCGCCTGCGCGATAGCCAGCTCGGCGACAGCAGGGTTTCCGATATCTCGAACTACATCAAGCGCGGCAAATTGTGGGAAGCCTTCACCCACGACAAGCGCCCGGTGCTTCTGATCGACGAGATCGACAAGGCCGACATCGAATTCCCGAACGACCTGCTGCTCGAACTCGATCGCATGGAGTTCTTCGTCTACGAGACCGGCGAGAACATCAAGGCCAGCCTGCGCCCGATCGTGATGATCACCTCGAACAACGAAAAGGAATTGCCGGACGCGTTCCTGCGCCGCTGCTTCTTCCACTACATCAAGTTCCCCGACGCCGACACCATGAACCGGATCGTCGACGTCCACTTCCCCGGCATCAAGAAGCGCCTGGTGGAAGAAGCCTTGCGTATCTTCTTCGAGGTCCGCGAAGTGCCGGGCCTGAAAAGAAGCCCTCGACCTCGGAGCTGCTCGACTGGCTCAAGCTGCTGTTGAACGAGGACATCACCCCGGAAATGCTGAGGAGCGCGATCCGCGCAAGCTGATCCCGCCGCTGCACGGCGCGCTGCTCAAGAACGAACAGGACGTGCACCTGTTCGAGCGGCTCGCCTTCCTCAGCCGCCGCGAAGTGTAATTAGCTGACGACCTACGGCGCCAGAACCTCGGTTCTGGCGTTTCGCTTTTCAGACAACAAACAAAAAAGAGCAGGGCAGATGAACGTTCAAACCCAGATCGACGAGGCTTCGCCCCGCACCACGGAGCATTTCGACGTCCTGATCGCCGGCGCCGGCATCTCTGGCGTCGGCGCCGCCTACCACCTCACCACGCAATGCCCGGGCACGAGCTTCGTCGCGCTGGAGGCACAGAAGACGTTTGGCGGCACCTGGACCACCCACCGCTATCCCGGCATCCGCTCCGACAGCGACCTCCATACCTTCGGCTATCGCTTCAAGCCGTGGACGACGGCGCCGATCGCGAGCGCGGCCGAGATCCTGAAATATATGGGCGAGGTGATCGAGGAGAACGATCTCGCACCTCACATCCGCTACCGGCACACCATCACCTCGGCGAAATGGTCGAGCGAGGAAAACCTCTGGACCATCGAGGCTATCCGAACCGATACCGGCGAGCAGCTTCGCTTCACCACCAATTTCTTCTGGATGTGCCAGGGCTATTACCGCCACACCGAGGGCTATACGCCGGAGTGGAAGGACATGGCCAGGTTCAAGGTCCGATCGTCCATCCGCAGAAATGGCCCGAAGACCTCGACTACAGGAACAAGCGCGTCATCGTGATCGGCTCGGGTGCTACGGCAGCGACGCTGATCCCGGCAATGGCTAACGATTGCGCGCATGTCACCATGCTGCAGCGCTCGCCGACCTATTTCCGCACCGGCCGCAACGCGATCGAGATCGCAGAGCAACTGCGGCAGTTGCAGGTCGATGAGACATGGATCCACGAAATCACGCGGCGAAAAATCCTGTTCGACCAGGACGCCTTCACCCGCAAGACATTCGAGGAGCCGGAAGCGGCCAAGAAGGATCTGCTGTCGGCCGTCGAAGCCTATCTCGGCAAGGATTACGACATTGCGACCCACTTCACGCCAAGATACCGGCCGTGGCGGCAGCGCATCGCCTTCATTCCCGATGGCGATTTGTTCCAGGGCATCAAGTCCGGCAAGGCGTCCGTCGTCACCGACGAGATCGACCGCTTCACCGAAAAGGGCGTTCTGCTGAAATCCGGCAAGGAGCTCGAAGCCGACATCATCGTCACCGCGACCGGCTTCAACCTCTCGGCCAATGGCGACATCGAATTCGCCGTCGACGGCAAGAAACTCGACTTCGCCGACACCGTGACCTATCGCGGCATGATGTTCACCGGCGTGCCCAACCTGGTCTGGGTATTCGGCTATTTCCGCGCCAGCTGGACGCTTCGCGTCGACCTCGTCGCCGACTTCGTCTGCCGGCTGCTCACGCACATGAAGGAGACCGGCGCCAAGAAAGTGACGCCGCAGCTCCGCCCCGAAGATCACAACATGCCGCTGTTGCCCTGGATCGATCCGGAAAATTTCAATCCTGGCTACATGATGCGCGGCATGCACCTGTTGCCCAAGCGCGGCGACAAGCCGGAATGGCAGCACAATCAGGATTACTGGGCGGAAAAGGACGAATTCCCGAGCATCGACCTGAACGATCGGGCTTTCGTTTACGGCTGAAGCCGTCGCCTGACGCCGGGTGACGGCGATATCCCGTCACCCCGGCAGTCATGAGGCGGGACGCGCTTCGATCAGGTTGAAGCGGCCGGCTGGATAACTCGTGACCAGATCGAAGCCGCTCTGGTCAAGCAGTTCGCGGTACTGCCCCTCGGTGCGCTCGAGCCCTCCGGGCCCGCGAAGCATGTTCAGATCGCTCAGCGCCTGCTCCCTGTCCTCGTCCGCCATGGTTGGCGTCTCCGGCATCAGCCGTTCCACCAGAAGCAGCTTGCCTTCGTCGGGGAGCGCCTTGCGACAGTTTTGCAAGATCGTGACACTGCGCGCGTCATCCCAGTCGTGAATGATGCTCTTGAGGATGATCGCATCAGCGATCGCCGGCACGGCCTTGAAGAAATCGCCGGACACAAATTCCACGCGGTCATCGACACCGATCTGCCTGAGATGCTTGCTCGCAGCCTCGGCACATCTCGGAAGGTCGAAAACAGTTCCGCGCAGTTTCCGGTTTTGCTGCGCGATGACGCCGAGCAATTCACCGGATCCGCCGCCTACGTCCATCAAGTGGGGTATCCCGCTGAAGTCATAGGACTGAAGGACATTCGGCGTGACAAGACGGGTAAGCTCCACCATCGCCGCGTTGAACGTGTCCACAATCTCCGGCGTCCGGCCCATCAGCTCGAAGCTGTCATCGACGCCTTGCAGTTGCGCTGCGGTCTTGCCGGTCATGATGGATTCAAGCATTCCGCTCCAGGATTTCGAAAGCAGTTCGGTCTCAAGGAGTGCCCAGCTCTTGAGCGAATGCTTTGCGGAGCCATCGAGGCAGGCACCCATGTCCGTCAGCGCATAGCGATCTTCGCCGCTACGCGAACAGATGCCAACGGTAGAGAGCGCGGTGAGCAGGCGACCAAGCGCCCGTTGATCTGCACCGGTTGCCTTGGCGAGCTTGCCAACCGCCAGCGGTCCGTCCCGCAGCAACTCGGCGAGTCCGAGTCTGGCCGCGACATAGATCACCGCCGTAACACGGTGCGACTGGATCAAATCGAAAAGCCTGAGGGCCGATACTTGAGATGACATCGCGCCTCCTTTTGCCTGTTGCGAATTCCGAATGTGATCTCCCTGCAGGCGCCGAGCGCTGCTTACAACTGGATTGCCGCCGCGGCTTTCGCCGGCGATAGCCGGTGTGAGGCGGCAATTATTCGCTTCGACGACGCCTGCAAGCATGTCCGTGGGCCTTGCGCGCTTGACCCGCGGTCAAGGGTGACGCCTAACCGGGATGAGCGAAATGATCCAGTTCACAAAGCTTATGTATACTTTGATGGTATTTTAGTACGTATTTTTCCGGAAATTTGCCACGCTTTCGGAACTTCTGTATACATGCTGAACTCAGTTAAGGAGTGTATCCATGCCGTCGTCCTTCCCGCTCAATGCCTGGTATGCCGTTGCCTGGGACGTCGATCTCAAGCACGCGCTGCTTCCCCGCACGATCTGCGGCAAGCACGTGGTGATGTACCGCCAGTCCAACGGGCGGGTCTGCGCATTGGAAGATGCCTGCTGGCATCGGCTGGTGCCGCTGTCCAAGGGACGGCTCGACGGCGACACCGTGGTCTGCGGCTATCACGGGCTGAAGTACAATGCGCAGGGCCGCTGCACCTACATGCCCTCGCAGGAAACCATCAACCCGTCGGCCTGCGTGCGCTCCTATCCCGTGGTCGAACGGCATCGCTTCATCTGGCTGTGGATGGGCGATCCGGCGCTGGCCGATCCGGCGCTGGTGCCGGACATGCACTGGAACGACGATCCGGCCTGGGCCGGCGACGGCAAGACCATCCACGTCAAATGCGACTATCGGCTTGTGGTCGATAATCTGATGGACCTCACCCACGAGACCTTCGTGCACGGCACCAGCATCGGCAACGACCACGTCGCCGAAGCGCCGTTCGACGTCACCCATGGCGACAATACCGTAACCGTGACTCGCTGGATGCGCGGCATCGAGGCCCCGCCCTTCTGGGCCGCGCAACTGCAGAAGCCCGGGCCGGTCGACCGCTGGCAGATCATCCACTTCCAGGCGCCCGGCACCGTCAACATCGACGTCGGCGTTGCGCCCGCCGGCACCGGCGCGCCGGAAGGCGACCGCTCGCAGGGCGTCAACGGCTTCGTGCTCAACACCATGACGCCGGAGACCGACACCACCTGCCACTATTTCTGGGCCTTCGTCCGCAACCACCGCATATCAGAACAGAAGCTGACCACCGAAATCCGTGAAGGCGTCTCCAACATCTTCCGCGAGGACGAGATCATCCTCGAGGCGCAGCAGCGCGCGATGGACGAGAATCCGGATCGCACCTTCTACAACCTCAACATCGACGCCGGCGCGATGTGGGCGCGGCGCGTGATCGACCGCATGGTGGCGCGCGAGACCGCTCCGCAGACCGTCCAGGCCGCGGAGTGAGGCCATGAGCGAAGCGGAGTAAGAACATGAGCGAACGCGACGCCGAACGCTCCGTCTCGCAGACCGTGCGCGCGCAACTCGCGCTGCGCGACGCTTCGATCCTGTCGGGGCAGCTGCGCCGGGCGAACGCATCTCCGAATTGCAGGCGGTCGATATCACCGGCGTATCGCGAACGCCGGTGCGGCTGGCGCTGGTCCGGCTGGCGGACGAAGGCCTGTTGCAGGCGATCCCTTCCGGCGGCTTCATGGTGAAGGCATTCACCGAACGAGATATTCTGGATTCGATCGAGTTGCGCGGCACGCTGGAGGGCCTCGCCGCGCGCTTTGCGGCGGAGCGCGGCGCCAGCGCCCGCAGCCTCGAGCCCCTGAAGGAATGCCTTGCCGACCTCGATCAGCTGGTCCGGCAGGATCCGATTTCGGTCGAAGCCTTTTCCGCCTATGTGACCATGAACGCGCGCTTCCACGCGGTGCTGACCGAATTGTCCGCGAGCACGCCACTGATCCGTGAGATCGATCGCGTCTCGGCGCTGCCGTTCGCCTCCCCCAGCGCTTTCGTGATGGCGCAGTCGGCGCTGCCGGAGGCGCACCAGATCCTGCTGATTGCGCAGGACCATCACCGCGTCGTGGTCGATGCGATCGAGAACCGCGAGGGCGCACGGGCTGAAGCCGTGATGCGCGAGCATTCCGCCTCGCCGCGCGCAACCTGCGGCTGGCAATTCGAAATCGCACGCATCTCGATTTGCTGCCCGCTCTCGCCTTGCTCAAATCATCAGCCGAATAGAGGCCGCCATGCGTTTTGCCGAGCAATGGAGCTGGTGCACCGTCGAATCCATTTATGACGTCACGCCCCACATCCGCGAGCTCCGGCTGCGTCCGGATAACGGCCGCTTGCCGCCCTATCCGGCCGGCAGCCATATCGGCGTTAACGTGCTGATCGACGGACAACCCGCGCGGCGCTCGTATTCGCTGGTGGAGAACAGCGATCCCAACACCTATCGCATTGCAGTCCGGCTGGCGCCGGACAGCCGCGGCGGTTCGCGCGGGATGTGGAAGTTGCAGCCGGGCGCACGGATCGAAATCTGCAGCCCGGCGTCCCTGCTCGAGATCGACTGGAGCCGGCGAAGCTACTGCCTGATCGCCGGCGGCATCGGCATCACGCCTATCACGGGTATTGCGGCCGCCTTGCGCCGCCGCAACATCGATGCTCCCCTGCACTATGCGGTGAAGTCGCGCCGCGACGCCGCGTTCCTCGACGAACTATCGGCGCTGCTCGGCGATCGGCTGATCGTGCATGCCTCCGAGGAAGGCGCGCGGATCGATCTGGCCGCCACCTTCTGCGCGCTGCCCAACGACGCCATCGCCGTGATATGCGGCCCGATGCGGATGCTGGAAGCCGCGCGTCGCGCCTGGAATGACGCTGGAAGAGCGCCCGCCGATTTGCGCTACGAAACCTTCGGCTCCAGCGGCCTGATGCCGACCGCTGAATTCCGCGTGCGGCTGAAAGATACCGATACCGAGCTGGTCGTGCCGCAGAACAGCTCGATGCTCGATGCCCTGAACGGCGCCGGCTTCGAAGTGATGTCGGATTGCCAGCGCGGCGAATGCGGCGTTTGCGCCGTCGATGTCGTCGCCTTCGAGGGCGAGATCGATCATCGCGACGTCTTCTTCAGCGATCAGCAGAAGCAGCACAATCGCAAGATCTGCCCCTGCGTGTCGCGCGCGATCGGCGTGATTACCATCGATACGCTGTACCGGCCCGAAGCTGCGTAAGAGATGATGCAATAACCCGAATCAGCGTGATCCGTCACCCTGAGGAGCCGCGAAGCGGCGTCTCGAAGGGCGACGGCCACCAGCCGGGCCGCACATCCTTCGAGGCTCGCTTCGCTCGCACCTTCGGAATAAGCGCAAGTGCGCTTATTCCTGAGATGACGAGGATAGGCTTGGACGTGCCGTCTAGACCTAAGCCATCACGCCCTAAGCCGACACTGGGAACCTGACCGCCTCCAGCGCCGTCTTGCCGCGGATCATGTCGGCGGCCTTGTCGGCTATCATTAGGGTCGAGGCATTGAGATTGGCCGAGATCATCCGTGGCATCACCGAGGCGTCGACCACGCGCAACCCCCGAAGCCCGTGCACGCGCAACTGATCGTCGACCACGGCCCATTTGGCATCTGCCGGCCCCATGCGGCAGGTGCAGCCGGGATGGAACGTGGTGGTGCCGCGTTCCATTGCGGCAGCAAGGAATTCGTCGTCGCTCTGCACCTTGGGCCCGGGGGAAATCTTCATAGGCGTAGTAGGGCGCGAGCGGCGCGGACGAGAGCAGCCGGCGCGCCAGCTTCATGCCGGCGACGACGACGCGGCGATCAAGTTCCTCGACCAGGTAATTGGTCTGGATGATCGGCGGCGCAAACGGATCGACCGAACGGATGCGAACATAGCCGCGGCTCTCGGGGCGCTGCTGCCATGAGGCAACCGTCATGCCGGGCTCGTCCTCGAGCTGGCCTTGCACGCCCTCCTTGTAGCTCGCCGGCGTAAACGTGAGCTGCAGGTCGGAGCTTTCGGTGGTCTCGCCAGAGTGCCAGAAGCAATAGACCATGGTCGGCGACAGCGAGAGCAGGCCGCGCCGTGTCGTGGCCCATTTCAGCGCCTCGACCCAGAGACTGAGGCCCCGGCGGATTTCATTGATGGTCCTGATGTTCTTGACGCGCGCAACCGAGCGCGGCGCGTAGTGGTCCTGCAGGCCCTCGCCCACGCCCGGCAGCGCATGGCGCACCTCGATGCCGAGCGAGCCCAGCAGTTCCGGCGAACCGACCCCGGACAGTTGCAGCACCTGCGGCGAATTATAGGCGCCGCCGGACAGAATGACTTCCTTGTTGGCGCGCACCTCGACGGGCACGCCGCCCTTGCCGCCTCTGAGGTAGCGCACCCCGACCGCGCGCTTGCCTTCGAAGATGATGTTGGTGACATGCGCATGCGTGCGCACATCGACGTTCGGCCGCTTTCGCGCCGGATGCAGGAACGCCTTCGCGGCGCTCATGCGCAGGCCATTCTCAATGGTGCGCTGACAGTAGGACACGCCCTCCTGGATCGCGCCATTGTAGTCGGGGTTGCGCGGAATCCCGAGGCTCATGGCGCCGGCCATGAAGGCCTCGCACAGCGGATCCTGCCAGTCCATGGTGGTGACAGTCAGGCTGCCTTCCCGGCCGCGATAGGTCTCATCGCCCTCGCCGACGCGTCGCTCCAGACGCTTGAAATAGGGCAGCACGTCCGGGTAGCCCCAGCCGCGATTGCCGAGCTGCGCCCAGGTATCGAAATCCTGGCGCTGGCCGCGGTTGTAGATATGGCCATTGATGGACGACGATCCGCCCAGCGTCTTGCCGCGCGGCGCGTAGATGCTGCGCCCTCCCGTCCACGGGCCGATCTCCTGCTGATAGGCCCAGTTGACGCTCTTCATGTGGAACGTCTTGATGAAGCCAGCCGGTAGATGGATGTAGGGATGCCAGTCCTTGCCACCTGCTTCGAGCACGCAGACGCGGGTGGTGGGATCTTCACTGAGGCGGTTGGTCAGCACGCTGCCCGCTGAGCCCGCGCCGATAATCACGTAATCGAACGTTTCCATCATATCGTTTCTAGCGCGGAGTGACGTCACCGCGTCTTTTCATTAAGTTGATAATTGAGATGCGCCTTCGCCGTCGGCCATTCGCTGGCAATGATGCTGTAAACTACGGTATCGCGCAACGTGCCGTTCGGCGCGATCTGGTGGTTGCGCAGGATGCCATCCTGCTTGGCGCCGAGACGCTCGATGCCGCGCCGGCTCTGTTGATTGAAGAAATGCGTGCGGAACTCTACCGCAATGCAATCGAGCTTCTCGAAGGCGTGCGTCAGCAGCAGCAATTTGCACTGCGTGTTGAGCGCGCTGCGCTGCACGCGCTTGGCGTACCAGGTCGAGCCGATTTCGACCCGGCGGTTGCCGGCATCGACATTCATGTAGGTCGTCATGCCCGCGATCTTGCCGTCGGCATCGTAGACCGTGAATGGCAGCATCGTGCCCGCCGCGAACAGGCCGAGCCGGCGATCGATTTCCTTGCGCATGTCTTCGGCGCTCGGAATGAAGGTATACCAGAGCTTCCACAGCTCCCCATCCTTCACAGCTTCCATCAGGCCATCACATTGATCCTGCGACAGCGGCTCCAGCCGCGCATGCGCGCCCTGAAGGGTAATTGGTTCAAGAAAGGCCATTCAACACACTCCTTCTACTCATCCTGAGGAGCCGCGAAGCGGCGTCTCGAAGGATAAAGGCCCCGTCCGCGGCCTCATGGTTCGAGACGCCGCTTCGCGGCTCCACACCATGAGGGTTATCATCTTCGTCATTCCGGGGCGATGCGAAGCATCGAACCCGGAATCTCGAGATTCCGGGTCTGGTCCTTCGGACCATCCCGGAATGACTATTGTGCTTTGGCGCAATCATCACTTGTTCAAAAAATTCAGCGCCAGTCCCGGCCGCGCCCAGTCCATCGCGATCAGTTCGCCCTTGCCTGACAGCGTGATGTAGGCAGTCTTCAGCTCGGGCCCGCCGAAGGCGATATTGGTGGTGACGCGGTCGCCGGTCGGCACCTGCTCGACCAGCGTGCCATCGGGCGCGATCACCGAGATACAGCCGGAGACCAGGGTCGCGACGCAGACATTCCCGCTTGCCTCTACCGCCAGCGAGTCGAACATCTGGTAGCCGCCAAGCCCCGCGATCGGCTTGCCGCGCTCGCCGCGATAGATGACGTCGCGCGGCTTGATGGTACCCGGCTCGGACACTTCGTAGGCCCACAACCGCGCCGTCGGCGTCTCTGCGATGTAGACCGTCTTCTCGTCCGGCGACAGCCCGATGCCGTTGGCGGGCAGCACACCGTGAACGCCCTCGACGATCTCCTTCATGCCGGGCTTGAGATAATAGAACGCGCCGACATCCATTTCGCGGGCGCG
Organism: Bradyrhizobium sp. TZ2; assembly: GCA_043099345.1. GTDB lineage: Bacteria > Pseudomonadota > Alphaproteobacteria > Rhizobiales > Xanthobacteraceae > Bradyrhizobium. Next base: position 7,662,273 of record CP170752.1, read on the forward strand.
GCGCTTGCCGAGATCGGAGAACCAGAGCCCGCCGTGCCGGTCGAACACCAGGTCGTTCGGCCCTCGCAACGCATGCTCGCCGCATTTGGCGACGACCGTCTCGACCTTGCCGCTTTGCAGATCCACGCGCTGGATCGAGCCGCCGAGATAATCATCGGGCTGCGGCCCCGGCATGATCATGTTGCGCGTCGGAATCCAGCTGAAGCCGCCATTATTGCAGATGTACATCTTGCCGTCCGGGCCGAGGGCTGCGCCATTGGGGCCGCCGGGGATTTCGGCGACCACCTCCTTGCGGCCATCAGGATAAACCCGCGTCAGCCTGCGCCCGCGGATTTCGACCAGTACCACCGAGCCGTCCGGCATGACCACCGGGCCTTCCGGAAACTCCAGATCGGTGGCAAGAACGCGAATATCGGCCATGAAAATCCTCCCGGCTTGCTTTTGGCTGCAGGCGGATTTCAGGCTCGACCCCGCGCGCGCAACAAATTCGTTGCGCTTGTTATGGCAAAGTCGATATCGCTTGCCAAGCAACCGCGGGCGATTGCGGCGCGCAGGGCAGCATTGCGGTGATGCTATTCCCTCACCGGAATCCAGATCTCCAGCCCGCCATTGCCGGTAAGCGGGTCGAACTTTTCATCGTAGCGCTCGAAGCTCGGCGCATCGGCGGCTTTCATGCCGGACGCCGGCAGCCAGTGATTCCAGATCGTGTTGACGGTACGGCGAATGGTCGAGATGTGTTCGGTGTGGGTGAACACCGCGTATTTCGCTTCCGGAATTCGCACGCGGGCGAATTCGCGCGGCAGGTCGGAGAAGTCGGAAACCTCGACCCCGGCGATGTAATCGAAGCCGGAATCGTCGCCATTGCAGCAGACGCCGTAAGCGACCTTCCCGACGCGGTCCGGAATGTCGTCGACCTTTTGGTGGAAGCGCTGCCATTGATTGGGAATACCGGCGCCGCCGTTTTCATGCGTGCAGCGTTCAGCAATACCGGCGACCAGCAACGGCTTGGAGGTTTCGAAACGCGGTGCCTTAAGATTGTCGAGCAGGGTCGAGTCCATGACGATTGGCTCCTGAAGCTTGAGATGATCGAGGCACGTTGCGGCGCGGACCGCTTCGGGCGTCACGCCGAAATGGTCGCGGAACGCGCGGGTGAAGGCTTCGTGAGAGCTGTAGTCCGAATCCAGCGCGAGGCTTAGAATGTCCGGCGCCCCGGCCGCTAGCGCCCGCGCCGCCTGGCTCAGCCGGCGGGCACGCACATAGCGCATCACCGAAAACCCGGTGGCTGCAGCGAACGCCCGCACCATGTGGAAGCGCGAGACGCCGCCGATCGCGGCGATCTCGTCGAGCGTCAGCGGCTCGGCGAGATGGCTTTCGATGTACCAGAGCGCTTTCTGGGCTGGATTCATGGCTCACGGCCCTCATGCGAAGCGGCCCCATTATGATCGTTTGCGGCGCGCTCCATTTGACAGTCCTTGCTCTCGGTTCTCGCCGCTCTCCATGGTGGGCATCAAGCCGTATCGGGGGACGCCTTTTTTGTTATGCTACCGCCATCTTGTCGGCCTTTTTCTGGAGGGGAACCATGCTGATCACCGATGTGCGCGCGCACCATATCCGCATCCCCTATGACGCCGGAGTGGCGAGTTTCAAGCAAGGCGCGTCTGCAATCTCGGCGCTGGAAATCGTCATGGTCGAGGTCTCCACCGACGCCGGCATCACCGGCTGGGGCGATGCCTTTGCCTATGTAAGCCCACGGACCAATTGCACCGCCATCGAGGAAATGATCGTGCCGCAGGCCCGCGGCCTTGAAGTCCCTGATGCGGCCGGCATTCCCGCATTCATGGAACAGATCCAGCGCAACCTGCACCTGTTCGGCCGCTATGGCATCACGATGTTTGCAATCTCCGCGCTCGATATCGCCCTGTGGGACCTCGCCGCAAAGGCGAAGGGCGTGCCGCTGCATCGCTTGCTCGGCGAGGCCAGGCGCACGCGGATTCCCGCCTATGCCAGCCTGCTGCGGATCGGCAATCCCGATCTCATTGCGCGCGAATGCGAGGCGGCGTTGCGGCTGGGCTACAAGGCGATCAAACTGCATGAGACCACGACGCCTGCAGTATTTGCCGCGCGGCGGACGATCGGCCCCGGCATTCCGCTGATGGTCGACATGAACTGCCCCCTGGATGGCGATGCCGCTATCGCATTCGCGCATTCCTGCCGGGATGCTGCGCCGACGTTCCTCGAGGAACCGGTCTGGCCGCCGGAAGATTTTGCGACCCTGGCCGAGGTGCGAACCAAAGGCGGGCTCAACATTGCGGCCGGAGAAAATGCCTGCACGGTCCATCAATTCCGGCAGATGATGACAGTGGGCGCCGTGAGCCATGCGCAGCCGTCGGTGATCAAGGTCGGCGGCATCACCGAGTACCTGAAGGTCGCCGCATTGGCCGACGAGTTCGGTATCAGGCTTGCGCCGCATTCGCCGTATTTCGGGCCGGGCTTCCTGGCGACGCTGCAGTTGATGTCGCTGCGCGACGACGCCAGCTTCGTCGAGGTATTTTACATGAAGCGCGCTGCCTGTCTTTGGCGTGGCCGCATCGATATCGATGCGAATGGCGACGTCGAGGTCCCGCAGGGACCAGGGCTTGGCTACCAACCGGACAAAGCGGTCATGGAACAATACCGGGTGTCTGAGCGCCGGACTGCTGCTACTTCGCACCATCCTTTGCCGGCGCGGCATCCTTCGCAGCCGGCGCAGCGGGCTTCTTCGCATCCTCCGCCGCCTTGGCCTGCGCCGTCTGCAGCTCGGCCACGATCCTCTGCAGCCCTGCGACCGCGCTCTTGAGTGCCTCGAGCTGCCGGTTGGCGGCGTCGATCTTCTGCTGATGGTCGGAGGTGAGTTTTGTAATCGTCTTCTGCAGGAAGTCGACATTGCTCTGCAGGCAGCTCGTGCGCCGCTCCATGGTCTTTTCGACTGTGCATATCTCGATGCCGGGAACGTCCTGCGCATGAACGGTCGCAGGAAGAGCGGCCATCAGAAGCGAGGAAATCACCAATGCTGTTCTGGTAATCGGGGCAATCATTCGATCCCTCATTAAAAGTGTTCAGCGCATTGGGAACATTTATCACGGCAATTTGCGCGAAGCAGGCCGTCGACCCCAGAGATACCACACTGATACCTCATTCCGGCGTTGTGCTTTCACCCGTTACAGAGCTTGGATTTAGCCGCGAACCTCAAACCGGCGTTTGCAGGCCGTGGCAGTGGAGATTGATTATATGGCAACGCGTGAAAAGCGGCTGGCGCAATTCGACGGCAGCGGAAATCCGCCGCCCGACCTGCCGGTGGAGGTGCTGTGCGAGGATCACAGCGGAACCTATCAGCTGCCCTTCGCCTGCCGCTGGATCGATGGCCAGTGGCGCAATGACAGGACCGGCGGCATGGTGGAGGCCACAGTTGTTGGCTGGCGGCTGCCGCGCACGCACTGAAAATGCCGGAGACAGAGCCTGACGCGCCGCGCATTGTGTCAGAATGCGACGAGATCGCGCGCTATCTTAACGTTCGGAACACCGGCGGAACGAATCGCGCCCGAATCACTGATTGATAGCCGTACTCCCCTGTTCACGGCTACATGTCGGCCACGTCCTTAGGCGGCGTACCATATGGTGCATCAGGGCGAGTGGCCGCAGCCAGCGGCCGATGACAAAAGTTAATTCTCCGGGGACGACATATCAGTCACTTCCAGGGGTCACCGGCGGCACCTTGTCGGTGGCCGGAGGCATGTCAACGGTCTTGAAGTCCGCCGGGCTGACGATCTCGAGGTACTCCATGTCCGGCGAATAGTCGTAGAGGTAATGCACGATGCCAGGCCGCTGGTGCACGACGTCGCCGGCCTGCACCAACGTCGGCTTGTCCTCGTACATGAAGCGCGCCCAGCCCTTGGTCATGATCACGATCTGGAAATCGCATTCGTGCTTGTGCCAGCCAGTGCCGTCCTCAGGCGGCATTTCGGGATTGGCCTTGACCAGATGGCAGATCACCTGCCCGCCGGTGGCGGCAGCGATGCCGAGATCACGATACAGGAAGAAGTCGCGCAGACCCCCGCCGGTAAATTCGGTATCGCCTGACTTGACGTGGGAGAACGTGTTGACGACGGCGTGCTGATTCATCGAAAGCCTCCACGGTTCTTGTTCGCGAGATCGCGAGCACGCGGAGCGCGTCCAAATTTTCGGCAGCGTCGCATCGTCGCGTTCACGGCTGCATGTTGCTATGCGAAATCCACGCCAGTCGCGCTGCACTGCCGCGATTTGGCCGATGTCAGGCGGAAGTGCGTCAAAGGGCTGGCTGGAGGCTGGAATCCGCGTTCAACGAATTACCGCGCGACGGTAGCGGGAGTGGTGCGATCGTCAGCGCTGCGGTCTCGTTGACACCGGCTTGAGCAAAGCCTGCTCGAACCTTGAGCCCTTCAAACGGGCAAGGCGTACTGCGGCCTGCCTAATATTCGACCTCGAGCTCTTCGATATCGGCAGGCTCGGCTTTCGCGGCCTCGATCCATTCCTGCATTTCGGGCATCCCCATGATGGTGCTGGCGTAAGCCGCAAGCTTCGGATCGAGCTTCACGTCATAGGTCATGAAGCGGGTGACGACGGGCGCGTACATCGCGTCCGCCATGGTGCGTTCGCCGAACAGGAACGGCCCGCCGGATTCCGCAAGGCACTCGCGCCAGATGGTGCAGACCCGGTCGATATCGGCCTGGGCGCGCGACCAGATCTTGAAGCCGGGGAAATGGCCCTTCAGATTGACCGGCAGCGAGGCGCGCAACGTGGTGAAGCCTGAATGGATTTCGCCGCAAATCGAGCGGCAATGGGCGCGTCGGACGCGGTCCGCCGGCAACAGGCCGACATCCGGCATGACCTCGTTGAGATATTCCGCAATCGCCAGCGTGTCCCAGACGGTGGCGCCGTCATGGCGCAGGCACGGCACCAGGATCGATGACGACAGCAGCAGGATTTCGGCCCGCGCCGACGCATCGTCGGGGGCGGTGACGACCTCCTCGAATTCCAGGCCTGAGAATTTCGTCATCAGCCAGCCGCGCAACGACCAGGACGAGTAGTTCTTGCTGCTGATGGTCAGTGTGGTCTTCGCCATATGGCCTTTTCCCTCAAACCCGCCAACGCCTGCCGCGCAGGCTGAGCAGCCGGCCGCGACGCCGCCCAAAGCTGGGCGCCGGGCCTTTTTCAGAGCAAGCCACGTGCCAGTTTCGGAGGCGGTTCCCCCGCTCTGGCTTCGATATTGCATGGCACCATGGGACAGGGGCGCATGTGAATGAAGTCAATGATGTACCAAGCGTATCAGAACCACATGGACCTGACGTCGCCATGGCGGACCGGGGCTGCAGCGGCGCTGAAATATCTCAACTTGGTGCCGCAAGGCGTTTCCGACAGGTTATTCGGGCGGCTGGCCGCTTCGCTCGAACTGATCTCGCGGACCTCGCTGACTTACGCGCGGCCAGACTATGGCATCGACAAGGTGCTGGTCGGCAATCAGGAGCTGGAGGTGACCGAGGAAGTCACCTACGCCACCCCGTTCGGCTCGCTCCTGCATTTCAAGAAGGAAAATTCGCCGGAGCAGCCGCGGCTGTTGCTGGTGGCGCCGATGTCCGGCCATTTCGCGACGCTGTTGCGCGGCACCGTGAAGACGCTGCTGCAGGACCACGACGTCTACATCACCGACTGGCACAATCCGCGCGACATTGCGCTCGGCCACGGCCGCTTCGGCCTCGAGGACTACACCGACCATCTGATCACCTTCCTCGACAAGATCGGTCCGCGCGCGCACATGGTGGCGATCTGCCAGCCCTCGGTCTCGGCGCTGGCCGCCGCTGCCGTCATGTCGGAGGACAATCATCCGGCTCGTCCGGCCACGCTGACCCTGATGGCCGGCCCGATCGACACGCGGATCCAGCCGACCAAGGTCAACGAATTCGCCAAGAGCAAGCCGATCGAGTGGTTCTCGGACAACCTGATCAACTACGTGCCGGTGCAGTGCAGGGTGCGTTCCGCCGGGTCTATCCCGGCTTCGTGCAGCTCACCGCCTTCGTGTCGATGAATCTCGAGCGCCACATCAAGCAGCACATCGACCTCGCCAATCATCTGGCGAAGGGCGAGAAGGAGAAGGCCGAAACCATCAAGACCTTCTACGACGAATATTTCGCCGTGATGGATCTTCCGGCGGAGTTTTACATCGAGACCGTCCGCGACGTGTTCCAGGAGCATCTGTTGCCGCAGGGCAGACTGATGCATCGTGGCCGACCGGTGAACCCGGCTTCCATCAAGCGCATGGGCCTGATGACGGTGGAAGGCGAAAAGGACGACATCTGCTCGATCGGCCAGACGCTGGCCGCCCAGGACCTCTGCACCGGCGTGCGCGCCTATCGCAAAGTGCATCACATGCAGGCCGGCGTCGGCCATTACGGCGTGTTCTCCGGCAAGCGATGGAACAACGAGATCTATCCGCTGCTGCGGGATTTCGTGCATGTGAATTCGTGAGGATTTCTTGCGCCGCTCTCTCCTCGTCATTGCGAGGAGCCCTTGCGACGAAGCAATCCATCCATTCGCATTGCCGCGCGATGGATTGCTTCGCTTCGCTCGCAATGACGGTCTGGCAGCAGACATGCGCTCTCCCTCTCGCGGCGCGAGACGCCCGAGGTTTCAGCTAACTCTCGCCCTAAAAACAGAGGGGGCGCAGGGAAGACCGGGTGCGCGCTGCACCCGCGGTCTCGCGTGCAAATGTGCATCAAAAATGCGCACACGAGCATACAGGTTCAGCGGAGGCATCCGGCCTTCCCTGCGCAGGGAAAAATAAAGAACCGTATGGAATTGCAGAGAGCCGCGTGGAGTTTGTAAGCCCTTGATCTGTCGCGAATTATCCCCATACGATGCCATACAAATTTATTGGCATTCCCACACACCATTGGGACAAAACCGGGGACACAAACATGGCGCGCAAGGTTCGCCACTCCAGCCTAGAAACCCGCACCGCCCGGTTGAAGCTCGCCGTTCGCCGCAAACCCTACCCCGGCCCGAAGCTCGCGCGCGGCGTTCAGCTCATGTATCGCCGCAACAAGACCAACGGCTCATGGGTGCTGAAGGCCAGCAACGGCCACGGCGCCTATTGGACAAAGGCCATCGCCGAGGCCGACGACTTCGACGAGAGCAACGGCAAGATCCTGACGTTCTTCGATGCGCAGGACGTCGCGAAGAAAATGGCACGCGGCGGGGACGGCAGCGCCGACACCGCACCGATCACAGTCGATGATGCTCTCAACGACTACAGGCGCGATCTGGAGGCGCGCAGCGCCAATCCGTACAACGCCGATTGGCCGCGCCTGCACCTCGCCAGCGTGCTGTTGTCAAAGCCAGTGGCGTTGCTTGCGGCCACCGAGCTAAGAAAATGGCGGGACAGCCTGCTGGGCGCGATGACACCGTCCACCATCAATCGACTCTGTCGCTGCCTGTGCGCCGCGCTGGAGCTGGCGGCGCAGCACGACGAGCGCATTCAGAATCGACAGGCATGGGAAGTCGGCCTTGCCGGTCTGCCGGATGCGCAAGAGGCGCGCAACGTCATCATCTCTGACGAGAAAGTGCGCGAATTCGTTGGTAGCGCCTATGGACTTGATCATCGGTTTGGACTGCTGGTCGATACCTTGGCAGTAACCGGCGCACGACCGAGCCAAGCCGTGCGGCTCCGCATCGAGGATTTGCACGATCATCCGGTGCGTCCAAAATTGATGATGCCGAAGAGCGCCAAGGGCGGCGGCAGAAACCGCAGCCAGAAAAAGACTGAGCGCTACAGTGTGCCGATCACCGTCGCGCTGTCGAAGAAGCTGAAGGCGGCGGCGGCAGGCCGTGCCGGCGATGCCCCGCTGCTGCTGCAAAGCGACGGCAGCCCTTGGGATAAGAATCCGGGCCAGAACTATCATCGCCAAGTAGACAAGGTCGTCACCGCCATCGGGCTCGATCCTGCCGATGTGACGATGTATGCGCTCCGACATTCCTCGATTGTGCGCATGCTGCTTCAGAACGTCCCGATCAGGCTCGTGGCGTCACTCCACAACACCAGCGTCGCCATGATCGAAAAGCATTATAGCCGGTTCATCGTCGAGCACTCTGACGACATCTCTCGCAAGGCGCTGCTGCAGCATGAGGAGCTGCAGGCTACCGTCGCCGACAACGTCATTGCCTTGGCGAGCTGATCGGTCCCGCCGGCTAACGAGCTTACGGTAAGTAGTCGGTGATCTGGCGTGATCGTTGATGTCGAACCGCAGATTCATGATTTGACGCGAGGAGATGGCAACGCACTGCGGCTCTCTGCGTTGTTGAACCAGCATATTGGTAAGTGCCGGTGCTAGCTATGCCTAAACGCGGCAACATATCTGCCGGTCGGCGCCCACCACCCGGAGCATCGCCGGTCGGCGCGGCGCGAGCCCATTCCACTGGCGCGACAAGCGTCGTGACATTTACTGCTCTCTCCGAAGCACAATGGGAGGCCATTCGTTCGACCCGCACCAAATGGCCAAACGGAATCGATTGGCGGCGTGAGATCGAGCTAGTCGGGCAAGACTATTGGGATGCGCTGGCCACCAGGGAGATGTGGGTCAAGAAATTGCGGGGGAAACAACCGGCAATGCAGCGGAAAAAAGTCTACAAGGCGTTGCTATTAACGCAACAGTCGGACAAGGCGCTGGCGCGACTGGAGAATGATGGCCTGCTCGATGATGATTTCCTCCATCCCGACCTCAAGTCGCCTGAGAATCGACTGGAGGCGTGGCTTTCTGACTATGATTTTTGGGTTCGGCCGTTTGCTGGCAAGAGCAACCCTATTCAGACGGAACTGGAATGGCGGCTGATTCACATTTGGAAGAGGTCCGGCGGTAAGGTGAACTGGTCGAGAAAGACTTACGGACATGGAACCCCCTACGGGCCACTGGTTGAATTCCTCACGCTCACGCTCGACGCCATCCTCGGCAAGGTACCCGGACCATCTGGGATTGCCAAAATGATTGACCGCCATCGAGGGGAAGGAAGTAAATACGATCCCTTCCTGATGTTCGCGATGCATCACCGAATCACCAAGACCACGTGATCGTTCGCGGATATCCGCCGTCATAGGGCCGATTACGAGGTGGCGCAGCGTTGGCGCATGAGCCTGAAATCGCGGTGATATTTGGCCACTTCCCCTATCGATGCTCAGCTGAACGTTGATTGTAGAATTATATCGAGAAGCGACGACCCTCTATTGCTGCCTACACGCCACCACACGAGTAGGAGCAGCACCCCATGGCCCGCCCTGAAGTTACCGGCCGCAAGATCGCATTGCCCGACGCAGCGGACAACGCTGATGCCTTTACGGTGAATGAATTTTGCGGGCGCCACCGCATCTCCGTGGCGCTGTTCTACAAGAACCGCAACCAGATGCCCCGCACGTTCAACGTCGGGACCCGCGTGCTGATTTCCAAGGAAGCGGCGGCTGCATGGCGTCGCGAGCGCGAACAGGCGGCGCAGGCCGCTGGGCGCGTGGCCTAGTCGGCGAACGAAAAAGGCGGCCCGCCAGCCGCCCTCTCCAATCTCTCTTTCGGAATCTCTTTAAAATGTTTATCAGCAATACCAGCGCGCTCACGGGCGTGCAAGTCGGCGACGATTTCCCTGCGCCGGAAACGGCCGTCTCGCTCTTCGCGCCGCTGACGGCGCGCAGCTACGATCTGGTGGTGATTGATCCGCCGTGGACGTTCAAGACGCGCAGCCCGAAGGGGCAGCGCAAGTCGGCATCGATGCACTATCGCGTCATGACTCTCGCCGAGATCATGGAGCTGCCGGTGCGCGAGCTGCTGAACGATGATGCCGTCGTCTATCTCTGGACGACTGGCCCGCTGCTTCATGAAGCAATCACAACCCTGAAGGCATGGGGCATCACCTACGCGGCCCATTTTGCGTGGCGGAAGATTTCACGCAACGGCAAGATGCTATGGGGCACGGGGTATTGGGCGCGCAGCTGTCACGAAACCGTCTTGCTGGGGACCGTCGGCAAGCCGCCCTGTTTCAGTTTGCCGTCCTGCTTCGATGGTGTGCGACGCGAGCATTCCCGCAAGCCTGAAGAGTTCTATCACATGATCACGGAGCGAACGCCTGGCCTGCGCCGTGCCGACCTGTTCTCGCGTGAGAAGCGCGAGGGTTGGGATGCATGGGGGGATGAGGTCGGGAAGTTCTCGCCGGTCTCGGGGCTGGCAGACCGACTTGCGGTGGATTCCGCTCTCCAGCAGGCGGCGCGCACGTCGGAGGCCGAAGAGCTTGAGCAGCAGCTTGCGGAGTTGCGCCCGTGAACGCGCGCGATCCCAACCCTCCGAGCGGTGAGCCGGCGGCTGCAGAACGTGGCAGCGATGCAAAGGCTTCCGAGCCGATGGGTCCGCAAGTAACGCTTATCAGCAAGCGCGACACGCCATCGTTGATGTCAAAACGGGTCTCCCTTGACGGCGATGGCAGGCTCAAGAGCGATGGATCGGAGTGCCGGATGATCACCGGCACGGCCGCCCGCGCGCTTGCGGGAACGGCAAGCGACCTTGCGCGGATCATCCACGGCTGCGGCTCTAATCAGATTGCTCTGGGAGCCTTAAAGGATAGCCTCTCCACTCCTGTCAATGTCACCACCAAGGACCGCCTGAACCAGAATCCGGGCAGCATTGCCCGGACGCGGCGTTTCATCGACTATCGGCCCGCCATTCCTGCGTGGGCACTGGTCGATTTCGACACGAAGGGAATGACGGATGAAGTTCGTAAGCGGATCGATGCCGCAGGCGGCATGTGGGATGCGCTGCTAGCGGTCGCACCCGGCCTCGCCTCCGCCGCACGTGTGAGCCGGACGAACACGAGCGCCGGTCTTTTTGGCAGCGACACGGGCGAACCAGTTCCCGGTTCGAACGGTATGCACCACTACCTGCTTGTGCAAGACGGTGCTGATATCGAGCGTTTCCTCAAGGACCTTCACAACCGATGCTGGCTGCACGGCTTCGGTTGGCATATGATCGGCGGGGCGGGCCAACTGCTCGACCGTTCCATCGTTGATCGCATGGTCGGATTCGGTGAACGCCTGTGCTTCGAGGGCGCGCCCGTCGTTGTTCCCCGCTGGCGCAGGATGCAGCGAAGCGCGTGCCTGAAGCCTTCGAGGGCGACGCCATCCGTTCAGATCGGGCCGTGCCCCGGTTGACCGAATTCGAACGCCATCGCGTCACTGAAGCGAAGGCTGCAAGCGCACAAGCGCAGGGCAAACCTGCAGCCGAAATCCGAAACAAGCACGACAACGATCTAGCCCAGAAGATCTCGGCCAAGTCCGGCACGCCCATCGCGACCGCGCTTCGCCTTGTCAAGGCACGACATGGCGGCGTGCTGTTCCCGGATGTCGAGCTGGAATTCGATCATCTGGGCACCGTTACCGTTGGGGTCGTGCTCGCAAACCAGGATCGCTACGTCGGCGAGACGCTTGCCGATCCGTTGGAGGGCATTGACTACGGTCGCGGCAAGGCCATCGTCATGAGGGCCGACGACGGCGGCATTTTGATCCACAGCTTCGCCCACGGGCGTGCCGTCTACCGACTTCGACACGATCTGAAGTCCGCGAAGGCGGCCCTTGCGCAAGGCCCCGGCAGCGGCACGGTTGACCACGCCATGGCGATTCTGGCTCAATCCGAGCTTGAGGAGGACGAACTCGACGAGTTCACCAAGCATGTGGCGAAGACTGCAGACGTGGGCGTTCGGCCGCTAAGGGCGAGGATCAAGAAAGAGCGCGCGGAACACGAAGCAAAGGCGCGCACAGCTTCCATGGAGGCGAACGCGGAAGCCGATGGCCGCATTGTTCGGCCACGACCGGAACCCAATGGCGAGCTGCTGCCAACGGTAACGTTCCTTGATCATGTTCTCGCCAATGACCAGAAAGAAGAGCCGCCGATGCGGAATGCGTCGGGTTCCCTTGTGCGCTTGGAGGAGAAGGAGCCTTGGGCGTTACATTTGTTGACATCCGACAGCGCCAACGCGGCCGACGACGAACCTGAAACTGCCAAGGCCCCGGCGGAGCCGGTGTTGGTCGAACTCACAACGACCGGCGTCGAGCTGCTCCTTGAAAACTATGTCCGCTGGATCGCGTATAAGAAGGGCGGAGCGGGCTATTTCGCGGCGTTGCCCACGGCGTTCATTACGGCGCTGGTGGAATACGCGAACAGCAAAATCTCTGTCGTTCGCGCGATCAACACGTCGCCGCTCATCACCATGACCGGGCGCGTGATTGAAGGCGTCGGGCTGGACCGGCGCACCGGGCTGGTGCATCGGATCGATCCGGCTCTTCGCTCGTGTCTGCCCGAGGGAAAGCCGACCGAGGAAGAAATCAAGCGATCCCTGACGTTCCTGCTCGACGAATGGCTCGTCGATGTCGCCATGGACCGCACGGGCAAGTGCGTCGCGATTCTGCTGGCGCTCAGTCTGCTCCAACGTGCCCTCCTGGCCGAGCGCCCGGCTTTCTTTGTGACCGCAGGCCAGCGCGGCGGAGGAAAGACGACCTTGATCATGATGATCGTTGCCGCCGTGCTGGGGCGGCGCGCTGCGGCGGCGGCATGGTCGGATAACGTCGAGGAACGCAAAAAGGCGTTGTTCTCTTACCTCCGGCAAGGCGTCGCAGCACTGGTCTGGGACAACATCGCCCGCGGTTCAGCGATCAGTTGCCCGCACATCGAGGCGGCGTTGACAGCCTCGGAAATCTCCGACCGGGTGCTTGGCGTCTCCTGTGTGGAGACGGTGCCCGCGACAACGATTCAGGTCTTTACCGGCAATTCAATTGCGCCGCGCGGGGACATGGCAAGCCGGTCGTTCGTCGTGTCGCTGAATGTGGATCGGCCGGACCCTGAAAATAGGAGCTTCACCCATGCCGACCCGTTAGCCTGGACGCAAGCGAACCGGGCGAAAATTCTCCGCGCCTTGTACACGATCTTGATCGGCGGTGTCTTGTGCCGCCCGCAGGCCCAGGTGGCAAAGACACGCTTCAAACTTTGGTGGGGACTGATCGGTTGGCCGATGGAGCACGCAGCGAATCTGCTCGGGATAAAGCTCGATTGCAACGAGCTGCTACGCACTGGCGAGGCCGGTGAGGAGGACGCGAACGCGGGGTCTCGTGTGCTGACCATCCTCCGGGAGCGTTGGGGCGATAGGGCGTTCAAGGCGCAGAACGTGGTGTTGGCGCTGGCGGCGGCAGACTCCTTGATCGACGAAAGCGCGGAACAGGCGCAGGAGCTTGCGGACGCGCTCAGTGAGTTGGCGGGAAAGACCCTCGATAGGCCGACAGCCCGCAGCATCGGCAAGGTTTTTCAGCGGCACCTGACGAATCGGCCCGTTTGGATTGACGACGGAAATGCCGTCGCAATCCTGCGCAAGGACTCAGGGCACGAGGCAAACCAGTACATGGTCGAAATCCAGCGGCAGCCTACCGGCGACGAGCAACCCGAGGGAGCCGAAGCATGACCTCGTCACCCTTCATAGGCCCGGCCATGGCGGGCCTCGCCGAACCGGGTGATGCGACGCCGGGAAAGACGGGAAAGACGGGAAAGTTTGCAGCCTCATCCCTAGGAGGAAAAAGCAATTTCGGAGGGATGTTCTTTTGGAAATTACACCGGTCCTGCGGCCGCCAGCGGTCAAAACATTCCCGACATTCCCGTCTTTCCCGTGTTCCTACCCAGCAACCAGTCGCCTGCGAGGCGCTGATCATCAGGAGATGACAATGCTAATTGCCCACACACATGTTCTGATCGAAATGACCGATGAGTGTGACTGCCGACTGATCGGATCTTGGCTTATCAAGGCGGCCGAAGCTCAGACATTTTGGTTGCAGGCACGGCGCGATCCTGATTTTGAGAACCGGGTGTTCGGCCTGTGTGCGTTTTGTGTGCCCAATCTGGAATGCGCTGCGCTCGAACTGCTCGGTGCGTTGGAGCATCGGCACCGCGTACTAGCGGCTGATCTTCATGAGATAGAGACCGGCGTCTTCAGCATTGAATTTGGGATGATGGTGCAACTCGGGTTTTTCTTGCCCGCCAGTCAGCGCTATCAGATGACCCTTCCAGAATCCGTTACGCTCGAGGGGTGCAGCAGGCGGCTTTAAACGTCTCGTTAACGGCAGAGGATGATGGAAACGGCCTGGATATAATTCAGCCGGAGCGCCTACTGCAGACGCAGGCTAGAACGGAAGCTGAAGCATGGCGATCGAGGCTGATCGAGATGCGCCATTTCAATGCCGACGTGCCTGGTGATCAAAAAATGCAGTGACCAGGATGCGTGAGGCACCACCTAGGCGCAGGGTCCTTCTGGAGGGCGGCGGCAGGTCGGGTGGCGCGACCGCGCTCCGGTTGTGCAGGGATAGCAATTCGTTAGGGGGTTTAACTTGATGTTCGGAGCATCGCAAAATGGCAAGTCTTGATCAGGCAGCGGCCCATTGCTTCATTAGCTCGCAGCGGTTCCGCGAAATGCTTGCGCGTGGCGTCATCGCCAAGGCCGAGCGCGGTCGATACGATCTCGATAAGGTGCGCGAGCAGTTCATCAGGCACTTGAGTAAGATGGCTGCAGGTCGGGGCGATAGCGGCGGCCGGCTCGTTGAGGAACGCACGCGCCTTGTCGCAGCAAAAAAGGCGCAGAGAGGAGCGCCAAGACGCACTGGAGGACGGCAGATTGGTGCCGTTCGCGCCTATCCAGCGGTTCATCGAAAACGGCCTTCGGGTCACGCGCGACCGGCTTTGAATCTGCCGGGGGAACTGGCCTACCTGCTGGCGGGGCGCCCGCAGGAGGAGATTCTCGCCACGCTCGACGGCGCAGTCCGCGAGGCGCTCGAAGAAATCGCATCCGCCGAATTCGCCGGGCGCGCCGCTGCGGCGGGTCTCGCGGCTGCGAAAAATGAACCGCTCCACGGAGAAGATGCAGATGTCGAAACAGAAGAGTGACGAACCCGCCGGCTTTCGCGTCCACCCGAACGGGGAGATCGAATTGCTTTCTGCGCGCGAGACTTGGGACATCGTCGTCCGCACCATCAATGCGGCGGTCGCCCGCGGGCTCGGCGGTCGGCGAAACACCGAATTCGCTAACACGCCTGAGCAGATGTGCGCCGAGACAAAGTCGTAGAATACGGCCGCGACCTTGGTGAGCAGTTTGCCGACGCGCTCGAGCCCGAGTTTGACGCGCATAAACTAAACGCGCATGCCGATTCGCTGCCGCACGCGCGGCTGCTGCTGGCGTCGAGAGCAAGAATGGTGAAGTACATAGGAGAGACGACAATGACAGCGAAGAAGATCATGCCGCAGACGCGGTTGAGTGACGAGATCCCCCGGCTTTCGGATTGGTCCGAACGGCGAAGTGGAAGTGTTGACCGAAGCTGAAGCCGAGGCCCTGATCTGGCCCGCTATCCGCGAGGCGATGCATAGAGCGGGCTGGCCGCGATCAAACCGAACGCTGCACTGATGACACTCTTTTGGTTCACGGGCCGGCTGCACGTTATCGATCTCACCGTCAATATGCGCTCGTCTTGTACCTGAACAGAGAGCCGTCTGCGCAAGGCCACTGTCCATTCCCGGTTCGGCCCGGAGTCAGTGTCAAATTCGCGCTGATAACTTCGGGTCAACCCAACTCTGGAAAACGATATCAAAAGCTGCTATTCTGACACTGCATCCAGAGAAGGGCCGACGCCCTCGCCAACCTGCCGAATCCGGGCAAGGTGGTTTCCCGCAAGGAGATGCGGCCAATTCGGCAACGAAACGGGTCGCGCGAGTGTCAGCCCTCCTCGGGAGACCGAAGGAGGGATTTTTATGTCTACACGCAGGTCCAAGACCCCGGCGACCGGTTCGAGTGACCTAACTTCGGCTGGCATGCCTTGGTCCGAGGTGCCTGACTCCCCGTGCCCCTATACCGAGTGGCTGGATGGGCGTCATGGCCCGGCGAAGGACACCCTGCCGTCCGTCGACCAGTTCCCTATCCCCGCAGCACTTTTAGCCCTTCCTGTTTTGCACGTTGACCGTCCACGCGGATCAAAGCCAATGGCCGATGTTAATGGCGCGAGGCAACGACTGGCTGATTGCCGCCCTGGAGCTAGCCCATTCACCGGCTGGCGGTGGGCCAAATGGCCCAATGGAGAAGTTGGCTGGCTTTCGGCTGATACGGTGCTGCCGGACGTCCTCCGCGTGCGATCACGCAACGATATTCAGTAGCCGTAGCCTTTGGAGCGCCGTGGTGCCCAATTCTCACGGCCGCGAACTGACACGCAGAAGCATCTTCGTTGGTGCGGCCGCTTCATTGATTTGCAGGCCAGCGATCGTGCGGGCCGCAAGCTTGATGCCGATCCGGCAACTGATTGTCTCGACCGTTCTAATCAATCCAGAAAAGCCGTGGTTGGGGTTTGTCGGCACCTTGCGGCTTCACTTCATGAGGCAAGCCTTGAGCAGAGGCTGGGAAGCGCGTGACTCCCAGACGTTCGGTGGAACTTCTGAAGCTGCCGCTCGACGCTATGTCATGTGGATGACCGCACAGGAAAAGCCGGAGGGGCGGCCCACGTAATGCTATGGGCGACGGCACCAGCCGACGATGTCGGATACGCTTCGACGCTTTCGAAGCCGCGGTCATGGCGACTTGATCGTCGGCCGATTGCCTCCGCATCAATGACATTGTTAGCTGTATCGACGGAACACGCGTGTGACAGTTAGCGTTCCGTCCGCATGTAGGAGCTCCTCTCAGATACATTTTTCAACGCCGGATCATCGGCCAGGATGCGCACAGCTTGTGTCTTCGCGGGTCTCGTATTCTGCGGATTACCCCAGAAGCTCCACACCCCCAGACCAACCGCTAGCATTCCAGCGCAAATTGCTAACATGTCTTTGGTCATTTGCTGGCCTCCATACTGGCTGCCAACGCACAAACGATGCCAAGGTTGCTCGGTAGAGCTGCGGATGCCGCGGGCTAGAGCGTTTTCCAGCGAAGTGGAGACCGGTTGGCGTCAAGAAAACGCGTCAAATCAAAAATCTAGAGCCCCGTTCCGATTCCATCGGAACGGAAAAGGCTCTACAGGATCTGCTCGATGTAGTCTCGGTGTATTGAAGTCGGCCTTTTATTTCCGTCGAAGCGAACTGATGCTTATGCTGTTGAGCTTTAAGCCGGTAACGGTACCGATTCTTGACGCGAGCCGCGGACAACGTTCGAGGCCCAATCCGCTCAACCGAATTCGATCGCCAATGCTGAACTCCGTCCCGAGGGATGCTTCCTCAAACGCGGTCATCGAAACTCCGCACAAATAAACTGCATCTGGCCAAATTGGATTCCGGACGTGTTTAGTCCTTTGCCCTGCGCGGCCCGACTGACCTAGGTCACCGGGCTACGGTAGAGCTCGTTACTGTCTCGATCGGTAATACGAACGGCGCATCCCCTCGAACGCAACTCAGGACGAACGATAGAAAGCTCGCGCGCGAGGCTGTCAGCCTTATCGATTGCGCCTTCTGTGTCTTCGAGGATCATGCCGCCCTGGCTTTTGAATTCTGCGCCTTGGACGAGATCGAAATTGAAGTAGGGCATTGGAACCGCCTGCCAATTTCCAACTATGCGGAGTATACCCGAGTCGTTAGGTTCCCCCATTGCAACTCTCCTGTTCTGTTCTGATTGCGGTCGCGTGTTGCGTTTTGGCACTGCGACCGCACTGTGACGTGCGCATTACTCACGACCTGCGCGCCGATCGAGACCCGCCCAGCGGGGGCACTCTAGAACCTCATACTCGAACGCAAGGCGTTCCGTGTCTTTTCCTAGAGCAATCTCTCGGCGGCATCATCGTTCGCAAAGACGTTGGAGATGATCCGCATTGTTTACTGACGACGATAAGACGTGTTCTTCAAACTCTCGATCTTGCGATTCAGTTGCCATATCTCGACGGCGCAACCATCAACGAGCCGCATGGCGAGCCAGACGGCCTAGCCATCGTCGCAGCAACCCAGGCCAACACGAATCTGACATGGTTGCCGGGCCCAAGGAGTAGATCTCGATGATGTCTGCTCTTGGGGGTAGAATGGACATCCGGCAGCTAAGTGGCGATGTCTGAGTTTGACCCCGACTCGGACATTGGGGTCACTTGGTTTTGGCCGAATTGTTTGTGCCGCGCCCCGGCCAGTATGAGGTCTTTAGGATGGGCGTGGGATCGTGTAGTCTTTCTTTAGAAGCTGCCCTTCCAGACGGGACGTGCCGACGTCTCCGTTCGAGGCGAATGGGCAGCGGGGAATGCCGTCGGCGGGCATCGCACTCTCAATAAAAGCCGACAGTCCTTTTGTGCCGGTCTCTCGCCGAGCACTCGTCGTGCCGCACGGGCACGCGAAATGCTTGCTTTGACCGCAACCATTGCGGCCGTCTGAGCCGCGGGCGTCGGCATTGCGTGAAACGAAGGGAGGAGCTGCAAGATGATGAAATCCACCCTGTTAATGGGACTCGTGGGGCTATCCGCCCTGGCGCTCACGGCGGTGACCACAGATGCGAACGCGCAGGACAAAGTCCGCTGGAAGATGCAGAGCGCGTGGGGCAGCCAGCTGCCAACCCTCGGCACCTCGGCCGTGCGCTTCTCAAAGAATGTCGAGCGGTTGTCGGGCGGCAAATTGGAGCTGAAGTTCTACGAGCCCGGCGCGCTGATCCCGCCGCTGGAGTGCTTCGACGCGGTGGCCAAGGGCTCGATCGAATCGTGCTTGACGACGCCGGGCTACCACACCGGCAAGTACCCCGCGCTCGCCTTCTTCACCACGGTGCCGTTCGGACCGCCCGTCGGCGAATTCCTCGGCTGGAAGTGGTTCGGCGGCGGCAACCAGTTGCGCGATGAGATCTACGCCAAGCACGGCCTGATTGCGATCGACTCCGGCGCCATCGCGCCCGAGACCTCCGGCTGGTTCCGCAACGAGATCAGGTCGGTCGAGGAACTGAAGGGGCTGAAGATGCGGTTCTTCGGCCTTGGCGCACAGGTGATGCAGAAGCTCGGCGTCTCGACCCAGCTGCTGGCAGCGGCCGACATCTATCCTGCGCTGGAACGCGGCGTGATCGACGCGACCGAGTTCTCGATGCCGACGATGGACACCAAGTTGGGCTTCCATCAGATCGCCAAGTTCAACTATTTCCCAGGCTGGCATCAGCAGACCTCGGTGGGCGAGCTTCTGATGAACAAGACGGCGTGGGACAAGCTGTCGGATCAGAACAAGGCGATCATCGAGATCGCCCTCGGCGAATCCACCATGCACACCTACGTCGAGAGCGACCACTCCCAGTTCGCGGCGATGGCCGAGATGCGCGACAAGCACAAGGTTCAGGTCAAGCGCTGGAGCGACCAAGACCTGGCCACGCTGGAGAAGGCTTGGCTGGAAGTGCTGGCTGAGGAATCGGCCAAGGACCCGTTGTTCAAGAAGGTCGCCGACCACTACCTGGACTACCGCAAGAAGTTCGCGGTCTGGGGCGCGTCGCAGACGATGAAAACCACCTACCAGAAGGATTGAGCGGAGGCAGCCGGTGCAGCGCGCGCTGCACCGCTCCTGCCGGGGAGGTTGCCTCCTGCGATGACCGGTGACAGGTTTTGGCCTTGCGGACACCGCACGAGTAAACGTCCGATCCGTCGATGAACAGTGTCTTACTAGGCCAACTCAGCAAGTAGCGCGGCGGCTTCTTTGAGGTCCGGCGTATCGAAGCCTTCGGTGAACCAGCCGTAAATCGGCGCAAGGAGATCGCGAGCCTCGATGCGCTTGTCGTGGTCGCGCCAGAGGCGAGCGAGACTTGTGGCGACGCGCAGCTCCCAAAACCTGGCCTCCTGGTCTCGAGCCACGGCCAGGGCGTGGCGGAGCGAGGCTTCGGCTTCCGCGGAATCATAGGGGCGAACTCGCAACGAGCGCCTCGGCCCTGAGGCGATGCAGCTCCGCTTCAAACCACCGCTCTTGCGTTCTGTCGACAATTCCCAGCGCCTCGGTCAGCAGGTCACGCGCTTCGGTTGGGTCTCCAGCTTGAGTGCGAATGTCTGCTAGCACGCCCAAGAGAAAGGGGGTCTGGTTGACAAAGCCCAGGCCTTTCTGGGCCGCAATGGCACTGCGCATCTGCGCGGAGCCTGCTGTGACCTCACCATCGGCGGCGAGCGCCCAGCCGTGCCAAAACGCAGCACCAACTTCCCAGAGCGAAAAACCGTGCTCCGCGGTAAGCTTCATCGCCGCCTCCGCCCGCTCTCTCACGGTCGTCGCATCGCCGAGATGCTGATAAAAACCAGCAGTTCAGATGGAAGACATGACTCAAAGTGTAGGCATCACCCAGCTCCTGCGCCGCGGCAAATGCCGCGCGGCTGCGCGCTATCGCCTGGTCTATTTCGCCCCGCCACAGCAGGATCAATGGGATAAAATTCAGCGAGGCGACCCGGATGTCAGCCAGGAAAACCGGGGATCGGTGATCAGCCCGATCATAAGGCGCGAGCGACAGCTCGAAATGCGCGAGCGCAAGCTGCTGGTTGCCCCGGTGCATCGCGCCGACGGCCAAGCACCGATGGCCAATGGCGCAGGCAGCTGGGTCTCGCCGCTGTTCTGCGAGGCGCAGCAGTTCCTCGGCAACGTCGTAGGCGGCGTGGACGCCGGATCGATGCAGATGATACACGTACAATCCCCACAGAACGGCGGGCAACTCGGGATGATCGGCTCCCTGCCGGCACAGCTCACGGGCACGTTCATAGGCCCTTCCGACCTCCAGCGCCGCGAAGCCCTTGGTGGCGGCGATCGCCGCCCCCAACGCCACCTGCACGTCAAGCTCGAGATGGTCACGCTCGTCTCCGGCGGGCAGGTCGGCTAATAGTTCCAGACCTTGCGCCAGCTGGGCCACGGCCTCGATCATGGCAGAGCGCGCCATCGCGTGACGTCCGGCCCGGTGCCGATAGGCGACCCCTTTCTCAATAAGACCTGCTCGTGTGCAGTGGTGGGCAAGAAGCTCGGGGTGTGCTTCGCCTATACCGGGAAACTGCTCCTCCAGTACCGGCACGATGCTGGCATGAAGTTGCTGGCGCCGCGCGCGTAGCAAGGTGCTGTAGGCGGCATCCTGTACAAGCACGTGCTTGAAAGTGTACTCCGCGTCAGGCGGCGTCCCGCGCCGGAAAATCAACTCGGCGCACACGAGCCGCGCCAAGGCGTCGTCCAGTTCCTGCCGTGGCATCCGCGACACCGCGCTGATCAACTCATGCGAGAATTGTCGGCCGAGCGCCGCCCCGATCTGCGCCACTTCTCGCACCGGCGCCAATCGATCGAGCCGGGCCAGAAGGGAGGCTTGGAGCGTCGTTGGGATCGCCAGATGGTCGCCGGCATCGGTCATCCGTCCGCTCTCAACGACAGACTTGGTCAGCTCCTCGATGAATAATGGCACACCGTCCGTGCGATCAATGATCTGATCCGCAATCTTCTTGGGCAATGTCTTGCCTCCGGTTACGTGCGCGATCATCTCGGCGCGGTGCCGGGGTGACAAGCGGTTGAGACTGAGCAAAGTCACGTGCGGACGGCCGACCCAGGGCGGCGTGAACTCGGGACGAAATGTGAGTATCATCAGGACCCGCAGCGTCGCGGCTCGGTCGATGAGCAGATCCAGCGATTCCAGCGTGGTGGGGTCGCTCCAGTGGATGTCTTCCCATAGCATCAGCAGCGGCTGCCGCGCCGCGAGTCCTTCGACCTGCGCCACCTGCACCTGAAGCGTTTTCTGTTTGCGCTTTTGCGGCGTGAGATTGAGCGGCGGGTAGCGGTCGCCGGTCGGTATCGACAGCAAGTCCGCCAACAAAGGGACGGCTTCGTTCAGCTCTTTGTTTGCCAGAGCCAGCACCGCCACAAGCTTATCCAGGCGGGTCTCGGCGGTATCCTCGCGCCGAAATCCGGCCGCCTGCTCGAGCTGGGTGATGCTGGGATAAAGCACACTGTGCTGATGATGTGGCGAGCAGAAATAACGCAACCGCGTGTGCGGCTCCTCGCCCAACTGCCCCAGTAGGGTTTGCGCGATGCGCGACTTGCCGATGCCCGGCTCACCGACGATCAGGGCGACGGAACCGTCGCCGGCCTTTGCCCGCTCCCAGCGCCGCGTCAACAACGCGATCTCTTCCTCGCGACCGATCAACGGCGTGCTGGCGGCGCGCAGAGCCTCGAACCGACTGCCGACGAGGCTCGCGCCCAAGACCCGCCAGACACGCACCGAATAGTTAATTCCCGCGACCGGCAATGCGCCGAGATCGCGATAATCAAACAGGCCACCAAGCATGCGGCGCGTGTTGTCGGCGATGACAACCGTGTTCGGTTCGGCAAGCCCCTGAAGCCGTGCCGCAAGATTAGGGTCTCACCAATGACCGCTTGTTCTTGGGCGGCGCCCTCGCCGAGCAGATCACCGACGACTACGAGGCCCGTGGCGATACCGACACGCACCCGCAACGAGATCCCCTGGCCTGCATCGAGCTTGGCCACGGCTTCGGTCAAGACGAGGCCCGCGCGCACCGCTTGTTCGGCGTCCTCCTCATGTGCCTGCGGGTAACCGAAATAAGCCAGCACGCCGTCACCGAGATATTTGGCAACAAAGCCGCCGGACCCGGTGATCACCTCGGCGCAACGGCGGTGATAGGTGCCAATGATGTCGCGCAGCTCCTCTGGATCGAGCCGCGCCGACAATGCCGTGGAACCGACGAGGTCGACGAACATGACCGTGAGCTGGCGGCGTTCGGCTTCGGGAGCCTTGCCGCCGGGACGGTCGGGCTCGACCGAACGTTCGGTCGTCTCGCGAAAAGTTTCGGCTCGCAAGGCGGCGATCGCATCGAGGAGGATACGGCGATGACCGACCGCCGTCACGCCGAGGTCTTTGAGGTCCTCCGCGGTCAGCTTGGGCAGGATTGCCTCATCGATCGCGTTTTCCCGGAATGCCTGCTCGTAGCGTTCCAGGCCGAGGCCGCGCAGCCAGGCAGAGATATCCATGGCGTTCACACGCACACTTGGCCGCACTCATCCACTGGCGATGGCCGCCGCCACGCAAGCTGTGCGCTGTCGGTCGAGCCGTTCGCGGTCCAACCCGTCGCACCAGAATGAGATAACCAGTTTACTCCATCCCTTGGGGCGAAACATGTTTTTTTGGCTTTTGACGCGTTTAATCCCGGAACCACCCCGAAGCGAGCCCCGGGAGGACTCCCCAGAAAACGGCGCTCAGCCTCATCCGGCCGCACTTCTCGCTCGCCGACGAGGTGATCGAGTGAGAAGGCTACTTCCGTTGTTAGCACATCACGTCACTTAGCGCGGTGCAGCGAGATGTCCGGAGTTGGGGCAAACCGGAAGTGGTTTGCCCACGGCCAAAATGACGCGATTGACCCGTAACGGAAGTGCTGCGAACGTTCGATTCAATCCGCGTTCCCGCCGTTAGGTCCCCACTCAAGCACCACTGCTGGTCGCGTTCACGATCATCCTCGCGTTTCGTAGCATCCAATTTCCGTTCTCAGGCGCTTTTTGCTCGCGACGCAAGAAGATCGTCGCTCACGTCCAATACAACGTCCGCATGCGTGTAATTGCGGAAGCTACCGATGCCGGCCGGGCGTCCGAGCAGATAGCCCTGCACCTCATCGCAAAGTTCGTCCTGCAGGAATTGAAGCTCGGCGTCGGTCTCGACGCCTTCGGCCAGCACGGGCAGGCCGAGCCCGCGAGCAAGGCCTAACACAGCTTTAACAATGGTCGCGGCTTGACCGTTGGAGTTGACCGACTTGATGAACGAGCCGTCGATCTTGATCTTGTCGAACGGAAACGCGCGCAGATTTGAGAGTGAAGAGTAGCCGGTGCCAAAGTCGTCCATCGCAATGCGGATACCGAGCGCCTTGATTAGCCGCAGAGTGGTCAGAGCCCGGTTGAAATCGCGAACCAGCGCCGTCTCGGTGATCTCGATCTCCAGACGGCGCGGTGACAGGCCGGTTTCGAGCAGGATTTGATGTAACTCCTGGACGAAGTTCGCATTGTAGAGCTGTACGGCCGAAACGTTGACCGCGACCGTCAATGGTGCGGTCCACACTGCCGCCTCGCGGCAGGCTGTCTTTAACACCCAGTCGCCGATCTCTAGGATCGCGCCGGTCTCCTCGGCAATCGGGATGAAAATTCCAGGTGAAATCTCGCCGCGCGTCGGGTGCTTCCAGCGTAGCAATGCTTCGAAGCCGGTGACCGTTCCGCTCTGGACTTCCTTCTGTGGCTGATACACCAGCCGCAACTCGTCGCGCGCAATTGCCAGTCGCAGATCATGTTCGAGCATACGGCGTTCGCGAACCTCGGCACCCATCCTTGCCTCGAAGAAGCGATAGGTATTGCGGCCTTCGGTCTTGGCGCGGTAGAGGGCCGTGTCGGCATGGGTGAGAAGCGACTGACGATCCGTCGCGTCCTCAGGATAAAGCGCAATGCCGATACTCGTCGAGACGCTGTTGGTCTCCGGCGTATCGCTTGTTGTGCGCAGCGCTTCCAAAATGGTCTCGGCAAGCCGGCTTGCCGCAGCGGGATCCGCAACTCTAGGCATCAGAACGGCGAACTCGTCGCCCCCAGACGTGCCATCATCTGACGCTCGTCGAGCACTGCGGTGACGCGAGAAGCCACGGTCTGAAGCAATGTGTCGCCTGCGGCGTGGCCGAACAGGTCGTTGACTTCCTTGAACCGGTCGAGGTCGAGGCAGAGCACGGCGAGACTGTCCCCCTTGGTGAGGGCGACAAGTTCCTGGTCGAGCCGCGCGTTGAAGTGGCTGCGATTGGGAAGTGAAGTCAACGGGTCGTGATGTGCGAGATAGTGGATGTGTTGCTCGGCCTCCTTGCGGGCTTGCAGATCGCGAACAGCGACGACGTGATGGGGCCGTCCGGCAAAAATGATCGGCCGGAGGATCAACTCAACAGGGGTCATCGAGCCGTCGAGATGGCGTAAATCCGTTTCGACCGGCAGGCTCGATCCAGACAGCAGTTTAGCGCGTGCAACCTGGTTCGGAAAACAGCGCTCAAGCCTTGCACCGACGAGATTGGCTGTCGATAAACCCGTCAGAATGGCAAAACTTGTGTTAACGGAGACAATCACCTCTCCGTCGCAAACCAGAAGCCCCTCAACCGAGGCATTCGCGAGATCGCGCATCCGGTGGACTTCAAGTTCCGAACGGCGATGATCGCGGATATCGAGCACGACACCCGCAAGTGCCAACCCGATAATGGCGAAGCTCGCGATTGCCACGCCCACCGCAAGCCATGCGGCTGGCAGCGCTGATTCGAAACTGCGATGGCGGGGTCGGGAATGATCGACACTGCGCCCATCGCGGTGAAGTGATGACTGCAGATCGCGAGCGTCAGCAGCACGGCACCGCCGATCTTCCATTTCTCTTCCTTGCCATGAAGACCAACGGGAAGTGCGACGGCACCGATTCCCGCACCGAGTACGATCGATGCGACGACAAGAACGGGATCCCACAGGATGATGCCCGCGATTTCAAATGCAGCCATCCCGGTGTAGTGCATCGCGGCGATGCCACCGGCGACGATGGCGCCGCCAGTCCATGGCCCGTGGCGCCAGTTCGGAATGAGGGACATAGCAAGCCCTGCGCCGGTCAGCAGGATGGCCGCGATTAACGACAGGATGGTCAAGACAATATTATAGCCGCTCGGGATTCCCGGCGTGAACGCAAGCATCGCGACGAAGTGCGTTGCCCAGATACCGAATCCGGTGGATATGGCCGATACGGCGAGCCACACGCGTCGCATGTGGCCGCTCGATTTGCGCGCATGATGGAGCAGATTAATCGCTGCGAATGACGCCAGGATGCAGATCACGGCCGCGAGGCCGACAAGCCTTAAATCGTGGGCGTAGGCGATGCAATTGTAGATTTTGAACATGTTACAATTCCGCAACGACGGGAATACCGCGATTGCGGGAAGATCTAGCAGTAATAGTGTAAGATGCAGTAAAAGCCGTCCGTCCCGCACGATAGGCAGGTCGGTGTATCATCAGATTGCCCGATGTGACCCTCAGGCCGTCGGGGGTGACCGAGCATGAGGTTCATGTGACATGACCGATATTGGCACGACACATGCCGGAATGGTCGCTGAATGTCTGCTCTTGGGGGAACGGACATCCGGCAGCTAAGTCGCAATGTCCGGAAATGACTATTTCGGACATCGACCGGTTTCACGGCTCTACTTGTATTCGAATGCCTCGTTGGCGTATCTGTTGATGTTGCCGCGGCGTTCGAGATTGCAAAGGTCAGCCATGAAGACATTTGAGTCGCAGTGCTCGCGAGCCAGAAGGAATGCAGTCTCATGGCTGTGTTTGGACAGCTCTCCAAGGTGGAGTAAGCAAGCCTTAACCAAATCGGGGTTACTCTCAGATCGGGCATTCTGAGGGGCGTTTGTGTGCTGGCTTGCAGCCAGCCATAGCCGTGGCGCGTACAATGGCCATAGACGCGGAAGAACTCGTTATCTTGACCAATCACGGCAGTATGAAACTACGCTCAGCCGTAGCAAGAACGATGATCTTGCCACCCAAAGAACGCAAGCACGCGACAATCGTCCGTGTAGGTACGTCAGCCATTCTGAAGTTTGAGCAGATTAAGGATCTCGCGGCGCAATGGGAGTTAGAACCATCGACTTAGAGCGAAAGGGGGGCTGCGAGCGCCCGACGATCTGAGGCCGCATCTATGGCCCAGCGGCTTCCATGCAACGCGAT
Source organism: Bradyrhizobium sp. TZ2 (assembly GCA_043099345.1). GTDB lineage: Bacteria > Pseudomonadota > Alphaproteobacteria > Rhizobiales > Xanthobacteraceae > Bradyrhizobium. Next base: position 7,689,050 of record CP170752.1, read on the forward strand.
ATTGAGAGCATTGCACCAAACTGGAAATAGGTTCCGAAACGGCCAGTGTCCGGCACTGATCAGCAGCCGCAAATTAAGCGTTGCTTTGCGCTTTGAAAATGCGTGATGATTGTTATGCCGGTTACGTCCGTCGGGCTTCGTACTGTGATTTGAGCGCTGCCTTGAAGGCTTCGAGTCCGGACGTCGTTAGTCCGTTCCGAGTGACTAGACCGCGCTGAATTAGGTCTGCCGTTTCGACGCTGTCATCACCACGTAATGACCCGCCCCCGAAGAGCTTGATGAGTATCCTTTGTTGGCGGCGCGTAAGCTCACCACGACATCATGCCGGCCCCATCACCTTCGAGTGAATCGCACAGTCGCTCTGCACAAATTAGTGACACGTGAGGCTAAATCGTGACGGTTCGCCGTTTAGTAGGCGCCTTAATCTCGTTAGGATGAGAAAAGGCGAATCCATCGAACAGGCTTGGTGCTGCTCCCGCGGACGAAGCAGACCTAGCCCCGGGGGCGTGCTCGATATCGGATCATCGATCCACGCTGGTAGCGGTCTATTTCGAGAGAGTGCGCGCTCGCGTTCGGGCATGGGGACCTTAATCATCCTTTTACCATAACTGTTCATAATGTAGTCGGTAGGCAAGCAGAGGTCTCTCTATGACGCACCGAGTGGGAAGCCCTGCCTTTCGAGGAAATGAAACCGTATTGAGTTTTCCTCGATCCTCGGCGCCAGCCTCGAGCGCTGGGGCGCTTGATCTAGTGTACCAAGCCGCCGAAGTTTTCAGCAGCATCGAAAATAACGCGCGAGAGATGGAAGCTCGCGCTCAAGCAATGTGCAAGAGTGCGGCCGAACGTCTGCGGCGGGCTGAGCAACGGGCTGAATCTGCGGAGTTCTCGTTGCGAGAAGTCATCGCTGACGCAGATCGCAAACTCCACGACGCCTCGAGAGCCCTGGCCCAGGTTGAATTGCGCATCGCAGCGGCGGAGGACAAAGCGACAGCAGCGGAAATTCGTGCGCTCGTAGCTGAGGCAGAAGCGCTTGAGACGAAACAAGCCCTAGCGCTTGTTGAGGACGCTATCCGGCGGCGACTGCTTTGTGCAAGCCCAGAAGCTGCTAGCAGATTGCGCGAAGTAGCCTGATTTCGGGGGATACGTTCTATCTAATTCATACTCAGAACTAACGGGACATGTCATGACCGATGGTGAAGCGAAATTTGATGCGGACAGAAGGATTAGAGTTGAAAGACGGTCCAGAGCGGACACTCGGTCAGACGAGGAAAAGCGGCTGACTGGCGAACGCCGATCGCAAACTGACAGGCGGGCCAGCAGAGTGAGCGGACAGCCCTCGAAAGACCAGTTGTCTCTGTTCGCGAAGCGTATCAAGCGCGCCCTAAGAGACGAGAATAGCCGCCATATTTTCGGGGTTCCCGCTGGCGAAGGTGATTTTAGGGGCCATCCCGACGTCCTGCGGACCCTGGACTGGATTGAAGGTCTGGCGAATTCCTGACCGATTATTGTTTGCCGATTTTCGATAGCGATTAGCGGGCAGCCGCAGGTGTTGAGGCACCGGCCTCCTCGGAAGGCATAAGCTCCGTTAAGAATTAGGTCGCACGGGTTCCACAGGGAACGCGGAAGTTTCAAAAGGATCGACGCCGGTGCTGCGCATTGGCCTGGCTCGATGGAAAAAGCTGGCATTGGCTTCATCGGCATGGCCTAAGAAAATACCACAATGAACGCCTCGGGATGAACGCGGTTGCCGGATTGAGGAGATCTGCCATGCAACTCGTCTCTTCGCGGATCGTTTGTTTTATTGACAGCCAATCCCTTGAAGCAGGTGAAGCGCGTGAGATCCTGTTTCGAGATGAGAACAGCTTCATTCTCTATCTTTCTGATGGCAAGTGCTCGCCAGCCTCAGACGAGCGGCTTATTTCTCTCGGGCTTCGAGAAGCGCTGATCTGGCTAAACGAAGACTGCTCGGATCCAGGATCCTTCTGGAGCTAACGCAACGTCCTCGGAAAACGGGGTCTCTGCTCCTCAAGTAATTTTGTGCCATTCACTGAACCAGAAGTGCCCCCGATGTCGATTCTTCAGGAACTGAATGACGCCATCTCCAAGGGAACGCCCGAAGGCCGTTTGAAGGCTTTGTGGCATGCCACCGATCTGCTGATCATGGGGCGCTACACTGAAAGTGAAATTTGATCTTTGGGGAAGTAATTGGACGGCTCTCAGAGGAGATTGAACTAGCTGCTCGCGCCCAACTCGCAAAACGGCTGGCACGAAGCGACAAAGCACCGATCCACGTGATCAACAAGCTTGCATTCGATGATTCGATAGATGTCGCCGGGCCCATCCTTCGTCATTCGGAGCGGATCGGCACCAAGGCCCTGATTGCGAACGCTCGCTCCAAAAGTCAGCAGCATCTTCTGGCAATCTCGCTGCGAAAATCAGTCGACGAACCGGTCACCGATGTACTCGTAACAAGGGGCGATCAGGTGGTTGTGAACTCGGTTGCTGCAAATGTCGGCGCATGCTTCTCGGATTCGGGCTTCCTGCATTTGATCAAACGTTCGGAGAACGACTCTATCTTGGCAGAACATCTTGGGCGGCGCCGAGACATTCCAAGGCATCTGTTTCAGCAATTGATCGCCAAGGCGTCCGACGAAGTGAGAAGGAAACTTGAAGTCGAGCGGCCTGAGGCCGGGAATGCAGTTACTAATGTAGCCGGATTGTTGCACGCGATGTTTGGCCCCGCGTCAAAAAACTATTTCACCGCTAGAAGAGCCGTGGGCGCGCAGTATCAACTCGGAAACCTGGGTGAAGCCCAGATTCTTGAGTACGCCCAGTCCCGCAAACTCAATGAAGTTATCGTTGCGCTATCATTGTCGTGCCACTTGCCGGTTGACGTTGTGGAACGGGCACTGCTCGCCCCGAATAAGGAGACGTTACTGATCCTGTTGAAAGCCCTCGATCTGTCTTGGACAACCACGATGGCGTTACTGTTCCTCGGGAGCCCCGATTATCGGATTGCGACGAAAGATTTGGCCGCAATGGAAGCGGAATTCGCTCGATTGAACGTCGAGACGACCAAACAGGTGCTTAAAGCCTATCACTCGCGCAAGGAAGCAGCAGGCTCGAACCTGCGCTCCCGTCCTCAACTTCATGGGGTCTGAAATGCGGCTTACCCTATGCTTGTGTCGGCCAAAATGGGCTGAGGTAACACTTATGCTCGGCCAAGCGTCGGACCGGCGGGGTCTGAACGTCCGCTAGTGGCAGATACCGTTGCAAAAGTCGAAAATCGATCAGCCGGAAAATCTCGCGAATGGCGATTTTTAGTGGTCTCCGCCGCTGCAATACTCTGCGGGACCCATACGAAGACCCATGGTCGATTTTGTGCGAAAGGATGTCCTAGCCTGCGGCATCTCCCAACAGCTGACGGAGGAGAACATGCGCACCCTCAGAATGGCATGTTGTAGGCGGATTCGCCGGAGCCTCGATGGCCGGCAACGTCGCGACGCTCCATGCGGCTCCGTTGACGGTGCCACGGCCGCCCGCTGACGAACATCAGCTCGCGATCGGAGGGCTTCCGATATCCGAGGACTGGCTATCTCCCAGGGAAGCCGCTAGACGGATGATCGATACGTGAGATGCCTTGAGTGGCGCCGGGGGTGGAGTGGCGCCGGGGAACGGGTTCCACCAGGCTTCCTCGCTTGCTCGGTTGCAGGCGTCCGGCTCGGCACGGTCGCGGCGGTAGCCATGCTGCTCGCATTTGGTCACCGCGCCTTGCTCGGTCAAGGTATCACGTGGTGCCCGCCTTGCAGGGTGCGATCGGCGGGGCGGCTGGCGTGGAGGGGCAGCTTGCGTTGCGGATTGGGAGGCACGGTCGCGGTCTCGAACCTTCTTGGAGCCCGCCTGCGAGCCCATCTGTGCCCGCGCGTTCCTCCCCGCCTCCCATGCCTGAAATTGCCGGAATAGTGATTCCTTGTCGGCCTCCGACTGGATGTTAGCGGCGGGTGGGTTCTCTTGCAGGAATGCCTCAAAGCGTCGCTTTACCGGTTCGACGCCGTGTTTGTCGAGCCATTGCTGCGCGAGCGGAAGGCGATTCCAGCCGGCGAGCGGTGCCGGCAGGGAGACCTCCTTCCACTTGGGATGAAAGGGCGGGTTCTGCAAAGCGGCGAATTTCGTGAAGAAGGCGTCCACGAACAGAGCAAGCTTGCGACGGCGTTCAGTGTTGGGTGCCCAATTGTACGCTGCAAGCACCGACGGCACTGCGATCGTTTCCACCGTCTCCCCCTCGGGAATCAGGTTCGGATAGTCCTTCGAAGTCAGCGTCGCCGGCAGATAATCGCCCTGCAGGGGCTTCGAATAGTCCACCGCAGCGAGATGAAAGCGGCCGTCATTGTTGAAGGTGGTGACAGACACGTACGGCTTACCGCCAACCACGATAACGGCGTCGAGGTCGCCCTTCTTCAATTTTTCCATTGCGATCCGCTGCTCGATATAGACGAAGTTCGCCTTGATCCCGAGCCGCTCGAAAACTGTCAATGCAGTCACAAACGTGCCGCCATTGGGCAGGTCGACGCTCACCGTCTTACCTTCGAGATCGTTCAGACTCTTGATGGTCTTTGGTGCGACGACCTGCATCTCCTCATTGTAGAGCTTGGTCACATAGGTGAACTGCTTCTTGATGTCGTTGGCGAAGCCCTTCTTCTCGAGGTAGTCGAGCGTGTCGGCGCGCACGATGCCGAGATCGACGCCCTTTAGGAAAAGGATGTCGGCGGCGCCCTGCACCGAACCTCGACCGATGATCGGCAGGACGCGCAGATTACTGCCGTCGTCGAGCACGGAAGCGAGGTCGGCACCGAACTGTACATAGGTGCCGCCGATCGTACCGGTAAGCAGCGTGACCGTGTTGGCGTTCAGCGCCTTCTTGGTCGAGACCGAGCCGAATTGGAAGATCGCCTTCAGGCTGTCGCTGACTTTGGCCGGGTCATAGTTGGTCTGTTCAGCATGGGCCGCAGCGCCGGAAGCCATCATGATCATCGCGGCAAACATTCTAAGGTACTGAGGCACGGCATCCTCCCGATATGTAGAAATTAGTTCTGAAGTTGAGTGAGACGCTGTTGCGCGTCCGCCGAGCCAAAGCTAGCGGCCTTGCGGTACCAGTCGCGCGCCATCACAGGGTCGGCTGTGATGCTTCGCGTATCGTGCACTCCGAGCACAGCCGGATCATAGGTCTGTGCCAGCAGGAAAGCCGCAGATGCGTCCTGCGCATTGGCGGCGCGTTCGAGCAGCAATCGCGCCGCGGCGATGTCGCCGAGCGCCAGCAGGCTCTTGGAGCGCGTCATCAGCGCTGCCAACGTTTCGGCATCGATCCGTTTCGACGGCGCGGCGGCTTCATTCCCTGTACGTGCGGCCGGGGCCTGACTCTGCAGCGCAGTGTGATAGGCGCTTACGATATCCTCGCGGCTCGGTGTTCCCAATCGCGGCGCGCTCACATTGACGCTCGCCCGCGGCACTGGGTCCGATACGCGAGCCGGATCATCTTTCAGCAGTGTTTGGCGCGCAGCCGGTTGGTTCGAGGCGGCCTGCCTCGCTGATTGATCCCTGGTTGCGCCGCCTATGGATGCCTTTGCTTTGTCGATAAGGACGCGCGTGACATCGGAATTAAATACCGCGACTAGGATCACGAACGCCGAAACCACCAGTCCACCAGCCACGACCCTCGTTAGGATGCTTGTCCGTTGGCTTGCCACAAAAGGCGCAAATTCCCGCGGATCAGCCCGACCCTTGAGATCGGAAAGAAACAATGGAATGGAATCATCTGTGGAGAAATCCGTTGACGGCCCGGACGCGTAGGGTGCGTGCTGCGGATGCCTTCGGGGTTCGTCGAACGCCCAAGCATTCGAACCCAACGACCGGCGATGTGTCGTTCGCTCCATGGCGCTCATGCTTCCCTCACTAACACAGGGGAGCCCCCCGGCGCTAAAGCGCCGGTCCATTCACACACAGAGGTGCCGGCGGGAACCTGGCACATGGAGATAAGCTCCCAAACCGTTGATCGTTCCCAAGCAGACGGGCCGACGGCGACGCGCTCGCAGCAGCAAAAAGCCGCCGATGTTCAAAAGGCAGTTGCTGCGCGTATGCAGCGCTACCTGGCGTGTGCCTTCCCAAGCTCGACGTCGTGGCCGTCAACGTAACAGCTTAGGCGAGCGGATCGACGTCGTTCAGCTTGCAGGTTTCGATCAGCGAAGCGATGACGGCGCAGTTCGGCGCCGCCGTCGGAGCCTGCGAAGAGCGCATTTTTCCGGTTGAGGAAGATCGGACGGATGGAGCGTTCGACGGGGCCGTTGTCGAGCTTGATACGGCTGTCATCAAGGAAGCGCGTTAGTCCCTCCCAGCGCGAGAACGCATAGCGGATGGCGTCGGCGAGCTTGCCCTTCTGACTGATCAGACCAAGCTTTGTGCGTAGCCACTTCTGGATGCGTCGGCGAGCGGCCGGCCTCTCTGTTGTCGAATGAGAAGTCGCTCCTCGGCACTGCGGCCGCGAATGTCCTTCGATGGCGAACAACTCGGCGATGTGCTTCAGCATTCGCGAGTGTCCGCACTTGATGCTGTGGACGGCTCCTCCACCGGCACGTGAGTGCCATGGATGTGGGCGCTGTTGAGGCTCCCACGGTTCGGAGGAGCTATCCATGCTGACGGTCACGACAATCGGTCTCGACATCGCCAAGTCGGTCTTTCAGGTCCACGGAGTGGATGCCGCCGGTCAGGTGGTCATCCGCCGCCAGTTAAAGCGTCGCCAGGTCCTGGCGTTCTTTGAGAAGCTGCCACGCTGCCTGATTGGCATTGAGGCCTGTGCCTCGTCTCACAATTGGTCCCGCGAACTTCAGGCACTCGGCCACTCGGTGCGATTAATGCCGCCGGCTTACGTGAAGCCTTACGTCAAACGGCAGAAGAACGATATGGCTGACGCAGAGGCGATTTGCGAAGCGGTCACCAGAGCCAACATGCGGTTTGTGCCAACCAAAACGCCTGAGCAGCAGAGCTGCCTGATGCTTCATCGCACACGCCATATGTTCATCCGCCAGCAAACCGCGGTGATTAATTCGATCCGAGCGCACCTCGCCGAGTTCGGCATTGTCGCGCCAGTCGGGCGCAAAGGGGTCACCGAACTGCTCGATGTTGTTGCCGACCCGAACGACAAGCGGGTGCCAGAGGTTGCCCGTGCGTGCCTTGCCGCGCTCGGCGCTCAACTGCTCAGCCTCAAGGAGCAGATTTTGGAGTTCGATCGGATGATCATGGCTTGGCACCGGTCCAACCAGACGAGCAAACGCCTTCATTACATTCCCGGGGTCGGCCCGATGCTGGCAACCGCCCTGGTCGCGAGTGTTGCTGACCCCAGAACTTTCCGATCAGGGCGCAACTTCTCGGCCTGGATTGGGCTCGTTCCCAAACAGCACTCGAGTGGGGGCAAGGAGCGGCTCGGCAGCATCAGCAAACAGGGTGACCGCTATCTGCGCGGCCTGTTCGTGGCTGGAGCACTCGCCGTCATCCGCTACGCCAAGATCCATGGCACGGGGCATCGGCCCTGGCTCACGGCGTTGTTGGCGCGGCGCCCGACCAAGGTCGCCGCTATCGCGCTCGCCAACAAGATTGCGCGGATGGCCTGGGCCATGATGGCCAAGGGTGAACGATACAGGGATCCCGTCGCACTTGCGCGGTAAACGAGATCGCGCCGGACCACCGGCGTGCTGTGAAGGTTGGGAGGACAAACAGCGCGTAATGCAGAGCCGGTCGATCCGGCGATCAGGACAACCCACTTGTGCCATCGCATCGTCGAATGCGAGCTTTTGACCGGGACCTGATCCGCGGAGGGCATTATGGCCAGCGGTCATGAACCGCATCTATAGGCCGAACACATGGCAGCACCGACCAAGCCTGCGACGTGAAGATTTCTCTTGCCAACCTGGAGCCGTCCACACATGGCACGTTTGAGACATCCCGACGCACGGTAACGATGTCTGTTTAATGGAGTGGACCGGAAGTCATCGGTACGCGGCCAAGCCAACGCGAATGGTGGAGTCGAGATGTGGCGCGGTGGCTTTAGGCTACACATATCTGTTTCCGCCTCTTTCGTCTGGCGGTGCCTTAGTGGTGTAGCCGTGACTCCGTTTCCACATCCCGCTCGTCGAACCGGACGGGCGAATCTCTCGCATCCGGCTCTCGGACAAGACCTCACGCCTTCGCCCACGGCATGTCGCGCCCAAGCGCGGTTAGGCGTACGAGCCCGAAGTGCCCGTAGAGGTGCGAGAGTGGATACATCCCGCCCTTGCGTCGCCTGACCTTGTGCTTGGAGCGCAACCACCGGCGCAACCGCACAGCGGTGTAGTTGTCGATCGCTCGGTACGCCTTGTTGACGGTGCCTACGTTGAAGTAGTTCGCCCATCCGCGCAGCGTGCGGTTCAACTTACCCACCAGCTCTGTGGTTTCTTGCCATGTCCCCGATCGGGCGGTCAGCGCGTGAATGTTCTCCACCATGCGCCGGATGCTCTTCCGCGATGGCCGATATCCCAGGCGTGCCTGACCGGTTCTCGCTGAATACATCCGCCCGAACGAGTAACCCAAGAAGTCGAACTCCCCTTCCGGGACCTTGCAGATTCGTGTCTTCTCCTCGTTGACCGTGAGCTTCAGCTTGCTCATGATCTCGCGCAGTTGCTGCAAGGCTTCTTCGGCTTTGCCTCTCCGGCACAAGATCACGAGGTCGTCGGCGTAGGTCACGATGCGAGAGCCGAGGCGTTGCTCCAGCCCGAGCATCTTCCATCCCAACACGAACCGGCGCATGTAGAGATTCGCCAGCAAGGGGGAGATGGGTGAACCTTGCGGGATGCCGCGTCGGTTGTCCCGGGCTTCGGTCGTGCGTTTCTTCCGTCCTCGATCGTCGGTTTCTTCCACGGGGCATTCCAGCCACATCTTGATCAGATGCAGCACGCGCCGATCAACAATCCGGCGCGCTACCGACTTGAGAAGGTCGGCATGCGGAATGCTCCCGAAGTAGTCCGCGAGGTCGGCGTCAACGACTTCCGGGTGGCCGCAAAACAGCTGCGCTTCCACCTCGGCCACCGCCTGTTGGGCATTGCGCCCGGGACGGTAGGCGTACTGCTCTGGTGGAAGGTCGGCCTCAAAGATCGGCTCCAGCACCAGCATCGCTGCCGTCATGCAGACCCGATCCCGCAGGGTCGAGATGCCCAATGGCCTGAGTTTGCCATTGGCCTTCGGGATGAACACTCTTATGGGGGCCGGTCGGTAAGTCTCCAGCCTGAGCGCAAGCGCCAGGTCGCCAAGCCACCGCTCCACCCCATACGCGTCGATGTCCGCAAATCCTGACCGTCCACACCCGGTGCGCCCTTGTTGGAGCGACACTGGGCATAAGCATGGGCCAGAATGTCCTCGCGGCTGATCTTGTCGTACAGGGCATAGAACCGATAGCCGGCTTCTGCCTTCGCTTTCGCGTGCAACGCCGTCTGCAGTTTCTGAACACTCTTCGGAGTTGATAGGTTGCCCAATCTCCAGGTCCCTCACTACGTCTTGCGTTCGTCTTGAACTGAGGTCCCTTCCCTCCCCCGGCGTTACCCGGCTTCAGCGGTATTACGAACCTCTCCGCATCCCTAAGGCGCCCGGCCTGTCCCTCGCGGGCGTCCGGTTGATCATCCCTGACCACGCCTTGGGGCCTCCCGTGTTGCGTACGCTTTCCTTGTGTACATGCTGTCGCCACTACCCCGGCGCAGCAGCTGGGTGGATGGTTTCGCTCGGTAGCCCAGCCGTGTCAGCCTTCCCCGAAAGGGTCGTCGGGTCGGCCTGCGCATCGTCCTTTTCGAGGCTTGCTCGGCGTTCACTCGCGTTACGGCCTGCACACTCGCGCTGTCACCATTCGTGACACGCATTCCGAAGGCTTCAGCTATCTCGTCACCTCCATAGCTGCTCCGGCTGCTGCCGGCTGGAGCGGTTGCCGGGTGGGACTTGCACCCACTGGAAAGCGCCGCCTTGTCACGGCGCACACCCCGGACGGACGTCATCATGCTCGCCGAGGTTCTTCTGCGAGGAACTCGTACCAGCGTCCGTCCATCGCCCTAATGCAGTGTTGACCGTTTCCATCGGGCCCAAGTCATCAAGAGCCGCTTCGCGTGGTCCCGTAGGGTTACCTCCGCTCAACGGAGGACTTACGTGCGACATCAAGTCCACGTCAGTTTCGCCGCGGTCTACGGCTCTACTTGGTGCTCAAAAACCCTAACGATACGCTTTGGCGACCGCGGCTGAGTCCATGTATTCGTGGAAGGCCACGATCTGACCGCCGCGGACGGTGAAGACGTGCGCGAAGTCGCCCTCGATGGTGCGCCCGTTGGCTTTGACCTGCCAGACGTAATGACCGAGCACGACGACCTTGTCGCCCTGTGCAATGAATTCACGCTCCTCGAATGAACGCGCATCCTGTAGGCTTGCAAGGGTCGAAAAGAACTCGCCGACCGCGCCGCGCCCCTGTCGCTTGCCGGCAAAAGGCACGTTCTCGATCTCTGGCAACTGCCACGTGACGTCCTCTGACAGGGATTGCAACAGCGTTGGGATGTCACCGGCTTTGAAGTTGGCGTAAGCCTGCTCAACAAACTGTCGGTTCTCATGTTCGCTCATCTGCACCCTCCTAACGCATTTTGGGTGAAACGCTGTCATTTCATGACTGATATGCGAACCTGTCAATCCGCGGGCGGCGCATTCTGATTCCGATTTGCAGGAATCCCGCCGTAGCTTCCGTCGAAATCGGGAGATGGTGATGAAGGCGTAGGAGCTGGCAGTCATCTCCAGTTTGCTGCACGACGCAAGTCGTGCTCTCTCGCCACCCAGCTTCCGGTTTTGACCTAATCAGACATCGCAACTGCAGCCGCGCGGCCGTTGACACCCCCTCGGACGGGGTCCATGCTGGGTTAGCGCGTTCGGCATTCGAGGCAGTGTCGGCGACGACCTCGTTCCAATAAACAACCGTGCCAAGCCCTTCAGCATCCGCTTGACGGATCAATTCGGCTTCGAATGGGCACGCGCTCCTTAACCGGAGGGAACGCTATGTCAAACAAGACACCCTTTATGTACGCCATATCTTTCGGTCTGGCGCTAACCCCGATCTGTTTCTCCACAGTGTCGGCCCAAGAAAGATGCAAGGTCAGTGAGGATGCCACGGCCGCTAAATCCAACTATACTCAGCAACATGTGCTCGACGTCGGTGATGTATCTGGGCATCAGATCCGAGTTTTCGAGCTCCACCGTACCTATGCGAACGACAAGCCAAACTGCGAGAACCTCAAGCGCACCGAGCAATGGACCCGAGGTTATTCCGACTACATCGATCGCAATGGCCGAACCTGGGGATACGACGTAACCTTGCTCGAAAATGGCGACAAGATCTTTTCTCAATATGATGGAACGAGCCAAACCACGGTCGCACCCGATGGTTCAAAGAAAAGCACCTTCACAGGTGTCACCCGATACACCGGCGGCACTGGAAAATACGAGGGTATTCGCGGCTTCTTGAGGACCAGCGCTGTGTTTGAGCCCGACAAGAACGTGAACCAGCTGCAGGTTGAGGGTGAGTACTGGTTGCCAGCTTCAACGGTGGGTCAGAGTCAGAAGTGACGACCAGCGCTGAGCACGTCCGCTTTACCCCCGGTAGCCGCCAAGAACGGATTTGATCCTGGGGGAACGATCCGCCGTTCCGTCAATCCGTTCGTGGGCACATTTGAGACATGCTGACCCACGGTAACGATGTCTGTTCATAGGGGTAGAGCGGAAGTCGTCGGTACGCGGCCAAACCGACGCCCGGAGAACGACCTGTGAGACGGGCGCGAATTCATTGCGTGTCTGGGCGGCGGCGGTATGGCCGCTTGCCGCGCGCGCGCAGGAAGCCGGGCAACATTATCGCATTGCGATCATAGAACCTCCGAGATGGAAAAGCTTCCTCGACGAACTTGGTCAAGCCGGATTTGTGGAAGGCCGTAATCGTGAAATTGATAGTCGCGGCATGGGCGTGGCCACTGCTTCTTACGAGACGATCGCCGCTGACCAAACCGCGGCCAACAAGATGCGCCGATTCGGCTTCAACCCGATCCGCTATCGGCGACTGCCATTCTGGGCATGGGGCCTCACGTGGAACTTCATTCAACACTTGGTGTTGTGGAAGTATCGGCTAAAGATGCGAACATTCGTGGAATTGGAGCGGATCATCTGGCGTCCTTCGAAGGTTTTTGTCTTCGGCAACCCGTACAACACGGTGCTGGCTACCAAGCCCGCGGCAGCATCTTGCTCCCGGCAGACTCTTGCACCCTCAGAAGCATTGGGTGGCGTTGCCGAGACTGATCGCTAAAGCGACCCGCCGTTCATTCCGGCCCCGCTATGCAGGCGGATTCTTCTACGAGCTTGTGAAGTACGTCACACGCAGGCTGCAATCGCCAGTCGATGATCCCAATCTGGCTGCGTTCTCCAAAGAATCGGACAAAGAAGGCGCTTCTATCGATTTCAGATCCGGACGCCTGGAAAAGAATATGGGGGATCTGACCGGTCCCCAACCATAATCCCTGATGGGGTCGAGGGCAGCGAATGGTCTTCCCCGAAACTATGAACAAGCAGTGCCGATGCCCGCATCACAATCAAACATAACGTCGAGCACACCGCTGGGAGCGACTCTCGCGCCGGGTGGAGTTACCTTTCGCACTTGGGCGCCAAAAGCTCTGGAGGTGTACATCGCCTTAAAACAACCGACCGGAACCGTGCCCGCTGCTTTCCCCAAAAATCCCGACGATCTACTCGTGAAAGACGGCGAAGATTTCTGGGCCGGCTTCGTACCCGGACTTAAGGACGGGGATCTTTATCGCTTTTACGTCGTCGGAACGGGGAGCGAGGGCTTCAAGCGTGATCCGTATGCGCGCGAGCTAGAGTTCAACGGGTATCCCGATTGCAACTGCATCGTGCGCGACCCGGGCACGTACCCTTGGCACGACGCCGGGTTCCGTCCGCCGGCTTTCAGCGACCTGATCATCTACCAGTTTCATATTGGCGTGTTCTTTGCGCAGGACCCCGCGGGCACTGACATCCGTCGTCATCGCATCTGCAAAATTCTCGATGTGGTGGACCGCGTCGAATATTTCACGGATCTCGGCGTGAACGCCGTGATGCCGCTGCCGTTTCAGGAATATCAGGGCGAGAACAGCCTCGGCTATAACGGCACGGACCTGTTTTCGCCTGAAATGGATTACGCGGTGCCGGCCGCGGAACTCGCCCCGTATGTGGTGCGCGTGAATCGATTGCTGGCGGCAAAGGGATTCGCCTCACTCACTGCGGCCCAACTCACCGGGCAGATCAATCAGTTCAAGGCGTTCATCGACCTCTGCCATCTCTATGGAATAGCCGTGATCGCGGACGTGGTTTACAACCACGCGGGCGGCGGCTTCGACGATCAGAGCATCAAATTCTTCGATCGACAGCCTTACTCGACGGACAACAACAGCCTTTATTTCACGGACAAGGATCACGCGGGCGGACGCGCCTTCGCGTATTGGAGACAGGAGGTGCGGCAATTCCTGATCGACAATGGCAAGTCGTTGCTAGGGGAGTATCACGTGGACGGACTTCGTTACGATCAGGTCACCGTGATCGCGGAAAGCGGCGGCTGGTGTTTCGCCCAGGACCTCACGAACACGCTGCGCTACGTCAAGCCGGAAGCCGTGCAGATCGCCGAATACTGGGACAACGATCCCGGGAACCGTTGGAAAGGCATTGCCGTCCCGCCGTACGGAATGGGCTTCGATATGGGCTACAGTGACGCGCTGCGAGACACCTTGCGCGACCTGATCGCTCAAACCACCGGCGGCCGCAACGCCCGAGTCAATTTCGACAAGCTGCGCGATGCCCTCTACATGACTTACAAAGACTCCTCGCGCTGGACTGTCTTCCAGTGCATCGAGAACCACGACCTGCTCGACTTCAATCACACCGGCCGAGACCGTCAGCCCCGCATCGCCGCGCTCGCTGATCCCAGCAACGCACGTTCCTGGTACGCGCGCAGCCGGGCCAAGGTCGCCACGGGTCTTCTCCTGACGGCGCCGGGGGTCCCGATGATCTTCATGGGGCAGGAGTTTCTGGAGGACAAATACTGGACGGACTGGCCGGGGCGGCCTGAATTGTTGATCTGGTGGGACGGTCTCGCAGGCAAAGACAAGCACATGTCGGATCAGCATCGCTTCACGCGCGACCTCATGTGGCTTCGGCGAAAGCATCCGGCGCTGCGCGGCGAAGGCATCAATGTGTTCCATGTGCACAACGACACCCGTGTCATCGCTATTCATCGCTGGTTGCCGGGGGGTGGCCGCGACGTGGTCGTGGTCGCGAGCCTGAACGAGAGCACGTTTTACAATCACGGCTATCGCCTCGGCTTTCCTGGCGGTGGCCACTGGAACGAGGTGTTCAACAGCGACATTTACGATCAGTGGTTCAATCCGAACGCGCAGGGCAATCCCGGCGGCATCACGGCCGACGGACCGGGATGGGACGGTCTGCCGACTTCTGCGGAAATCACACTGCCGGCAAACAGTGTTCTGGTGTTCGCGCGCGACGGGGGAGATTTCTGACCGAGGCATCGCTCAGCATGGCTGGAATGCGATTCAGGGGCCGAACTATCGCGGTCTGTCGATGTCCTTGTTCAGGTCATGCTCCTGATCACGGTCGCGATCCTTCTCGCGCTCCGCCGCAAGTGTGACGGCTTTCCAGCTCCGGTCATGCTCACGAGGTGCTGGTCATGAAGAAGATCATATCGTGAAAATCCGTAAAGCCGTGGATCAACGGTTGTCGCTCAGAACGGTGCTTGTCCATCCATTTTTCGCGTCCCTCCTTGCTCAGCAGCTTGCAAAACACGGAGCAGGCGGCGAAGCCATTGCCATATTGGCAGATGCGGCACAGACCGAGCGAACTGGTGAGGGCTGGGTGGCAGCCCGAAACGTACCGGATGATGGGCGACCTTTGCAAAATGGCAGGCTCGAGTGGTAGGAAGATAGAAAAATACTATCAGCTTGCGATCGAGCGAGCACAGCAACGACATGCAAAGTCGCATGAGCTGCGGGCTTGCACTAGCTTAGCTTATCTCTGGCTCGACCAAGGCAAGCGCAACGACGCCCGCGACCTCCTCGAGCCCACATACAGCTGGTTCACTGAGGGCGTCGACACGCCGGGACTCAAGTAGGCGAAGGCACTGCTCGATAACTTGCAATGAGGATGCATGTCCGGTCGTGGCACATCGCGTCATTTCGGTGCGATGCGGAGATTCGTCGCTATCGGGGCATAGCTGATATCGATCAAGCTCGATTTACGAGGTACACACCCTAGAACACCGGCGTCCGGCAAGCGCGAAGGCCGCGCGCGATGATGGCGCAGCCGGCGTCGTGGCGCTGCCGCCACGTATCGGCACAGCCGCCGCGCTTCACCGCCACCCATCCGGCATCGCGGTCGAGCGAATGGGCGAGCGCCACCGCGTTGACGGCGCGCAGCAGATCGGGAAGCCGGCGCAGGAATTCGGCGGGCCAGCAAATCGCCTGCTCCATCTCGCTGATCGCGCACAAGCTCGGCAGTAGGCGAATGCGATTCGTTCCCGCAGAATCTCGATGCTGGATAGTGGACGAACAGTGGGCTACGATTCGCGCTCTGCGGGGCGGGCATTTGTGTTTAGAGTACGAGATATTGATCCTAGCGACGTCGTACTGCGCCACGACGTTCTCGCTCATATTTGCGGCCGATCAGGAGGTTGGCGGCTGCCGGGACTGGCGCATTTAGGGAGCTATGTTCAGATACGCAAGCATCGTGTTGCAGGCCTCCTCGGCTTTCGCAAAGCTGTCGAACGGCGAACCGCCGATCTTGATCGCACCTTTGCTCTCATAGAGGGGACGCCACGATGCCACGTAACCGGGACGGCCGTGAAAGCCGAGACCAGTAGGACTCTCGAAGCTAATCACGAACGAAAGGCTGTCGCTGGTTGCGTTCCAAAATTCCATGTCCGCGACGGCACGGTGGAATTGAAGGGGCATGGCAACGGTTCCGTTACGACTGTAGCTGCGGGTAGCCGGCCGATTGCAGGCTTGTTTGCAGCGCTGGCGTCAACATTCGTAAGTGATCCGAGCGATGTGGTGGCGTGCCCGGGGAGCCGTAGTCAGGCGACCTCCGGATCTGACCCCGCGGCGATATGAGAGCCCGCGCTGCGACGTGCGCTCCAGACGTTCGGCTCGTCGACCCACGCTTCGCGCGCGAACCAGGCGTGATCGGTACGGCAGATCGGGCAATGGGTGCGCCCAAAAAACACCGGGCTGCGGCCAAAGCTCTCGCGATCGGCCTTGATGCCGGTGGGGATCGCCCGTCCCGTTTGCGGGCATTTGATCATGACCATACCCATGCGAGCCTGCCTCGGAATTGCTGTTGATTTTTGAAGCGAAAGGCCAGCCGGTTGGATCTGCCTCTTCGGTGCGGGTACTTGGGGGCATCGCGCACCTGCGTTCGTCGAGCGTGCGTGGGGGGTGTTGCTCGTCGCTCGGCTTAATCCAACCGGCTGGATCCCTCCTCAACCAACGCGGACGCGAATTGAGGGCCGCCTTTAATTGGCTTGCTGGAGAACCTTGGCAAAGTGCTTCTTGATCGGCTCGCCCGCTTCCGTCGCAAGCTTCTGGGCAAGCGCCGACAACTCCCTGTTCTGGTCGGTTGCGGTATCGAAGGCCTTGCGCGCCTGCTCCACAGACAAGGAAACCACATCCGTGGCTGACTTGCTGTCCAAGAGATGGACGAAGAAATCGATCGCGGAGGCGGTATTGGCGTTAGAGATCTCGAAGACCTTAAGTCCGTAGTCGGTCGCGCTGCTGGCGTTGCTCGAATAAATTTCGCGCAGCGCTTCTGTCATCTCCTCCGATACGGCCTTGATTTTCTCGCAGCCTTCCTTCGCGCGGGCGGGCTGCCTGCTCGGCAAGCTCGCCGAACAACGCGATGCTCGGGAATCCGAACAGCGGCATCTTGAAACCATTCCCGTTCAGTCCAACTTTCACTTCACTATCAGTCACAGCAATATCACCCTTCTCAAGCGAAATGATTTTCCGAGACACCGGCTAGCGTCACGGTCGGTTACGCGGAAAGTTGTTCCCTTCCGTGTTCGGTCAGTTTTCGGATGAGCTTCCACCCAACCCGCATGCAAGTATGCCGGACGAAAGCGGGGCGGTCGGTTCGGTTTGCAACTCTCGCCAAAAAAGTTATTTCGAGAAGTCAATACACACAATTGTCATATCTACGGACGTGGCGACGATCCTGCTCACCCCGAACACCGAGACAGTCTACTAAAGCGTGCGCATCGGTGCCGTGGTCAGGGCCCAAGCGGAGTAGTGCGATGCTTGACCACCGCGTTTCCGCGTGTACCGCTCATAACAGTCTGCCTGCCGATTGGTGGCTTCCCGAGAACAAGAGCAACCATTGCCAGGATCATGCCGATGCCGCTTCTGGCACCTTTGAGACATACCGGCCCGCACTGAAAATGTCTGCTCCCAGGGGTAGACCGGAAGTGCAGGAATGACCATCTCGTCTAGTATCGAGATGGCCCATTGAGTCCGGAAACGTTGGGGAATTTCCCTCGCCCGGACTCCTTTCGTCCCCGCCTATTCAACGTCGTCCCAACCAGTTGGGTAGCAAATGGGTAGCAACCCATTGCGCCCGACGAGTGCAAGGGGGCGATACGATGGAAGCGATATTTTGGATCGTGCTGGTAGGCGCCGTGGTCATTCTGCTAGTTCGACTGGCGCTCGCTCGAATGTTCCCGAAGGACCAGGCCGGCTTCCACGCAATGCCTACTGGAACCCCTCAGTGTTCGTGCCCGTTACACCTCCTTCAAGTCCAAGGAGGACTCCCTATGATCAAAATCGCTTTTATCGTGGCGGCAGCGGTGCTGACGACTGCCCCGCTCGTCACTCCGGCCAAAACCCAAGGCATCAAGATGGCCCAAGTCGATATGCAGACCGGGCGGCACTTCGAGGACCGCGACGACCGCGACTATAGGAACCGTCGCCGGTACGACTCCAACGCCACTGTCGGCGTCGGTCCAGGCGGTGTTACCATCGGCCCACGACAGCGCTGCCGCATGGAGACAACCACGATTGAACGGGACGACGGCCGCAGGATCACGCGCAGGGAGCGCGTCTGCGACTAATGCCACGTCAGCAAATGATTACTCTACGTGAGATGCTTGAGTCCGGCCCTACCCGGCTCATCGTCTACTGCGGCGATTACGGATGTGCGCATTCCGTCCTGATCGACGCCGGCCGCTGGGGTGGCGACGTTCGCCTGTCCGATCTGGAGCCGAAGTTCACCTGTCAGGTTTGCGGACACTGCGGCGCCGATATCAGGCCGCTCTTCGAACACGCGCCCATGGGGACCGGCTGATTAACCAGTGGCCTAGTTCGAGGTCCGGCCGACCATTGATCCATCTCAAGGGATTTTTCCACGGCGAAGCGTTTGTTGAACGGCATGGATCGTAGCACCTTGTACTTCCGGCTCTCGCTGATCTGGTTCGTCCTAGAGGTAGCAACACTGGTAGCAACCGGGTTCGACCTCGTGCTGTTCACGTAAAGGGCCGCCTCAGAGGGCATACTTCCGTATACCCCCAGTTCCGCCCTACTCATGTTATTGATATGTGCGGCAGGATTTTTACGGGGGGCATCTGAGAAAGGGTGATGTGACCTGTCCGCCGTGCGGAGCTGGCTTCCGTCGAATGGAGGTTTGGTCAGAGCCCGGGCAAAAGTGCGAATACCGTTGCCCTGTTTGCGATACTGCGCTGGAGACTTTCGACGGCACTAAGCTCGTTGCCTACCGCCTCACGATCCACCGCGAGGGCCTTGAAGGCCCAGTGAGGCCGCCTTGAGGCGGCCCGACGCGGGTTTATCCCCCGGAATGGCTTATTCAGCCTGGAAGTGATGGAGGCTCTGATGCGCATTCTGTCCTTGGCGATTTTGGCGATCGGGATGGTCTCAATAGGGCCGGCGGCCGCCCAGACGTACGATCCGGGCTATCCGGTTTGCTTACATATTTTCGGCCGGACCCCGTATTACGAATGCCGCTACACATCGCTGCCTCAGTGCAACGCGTCGGCATCGGGCCGCTCGGCGCAGTGCGTCATCAATCCATATTTCGCGGGCGCGCAAGAGCCCGCGGGTTATCGGCGGCATCGCCGGGTCTACTAAAGTGAACCGCATCGGCCGCAGAACCGTATACGCCATGCTGGTGATCCTGGAGCTGCCAATTGTCTGGCAGGTGCTGGGGTAAGGATGCTGCGTATGTACTGGCTACTAATTTCAGATGCGGCAAGCCGCGCCCCAAGGATAGCAAGCCAAGTGATTACCCGAAAAGCAAGCACGCGCCGCGTAGAGCCGGATCCGGGGCGCGAGCCGAGGGAATTGATTTTATCCGACTCTCAGATTTTCGGCTGACGTTTTGCCCCGGCTGCTCATTTCTTCGTAGCTCACCTTGGCACCCTCATTGAGGCTGCCCAGTCCCGCTTTTTCGACGGCGGAGATGTGCACGAAGACATCCTTGCCGCCGTTGTCTGGCTGAATAAACCCAAATCCCTTGATCGCGTTGAACCACTTTACCGTACCTGTCGCCACTATCCGCACTCCTTTTTGAATCAATGGCGGCAGCCTAGGTCGGTCGGACGGTACACCGCAAGGAAAACCCGCCGGGGTTGAGCCGGACCTGCGTCGTATCGTCAGAGCAGGAGGCCTGCCCCGGTCTTTGCGAGCCAGCGGCTGAATTGGATATTCCAGCGCGCCATCTTCAACCGGGTCGATGCGGATAGCAGTCGGATCAGGCTGTGACCGCTGCGAGCGCCATTTTCGAAAGGTGCGGCCTCGACCGGGGAGCGGCGCGGTACAAAAACCCCAATCGAGCCCGGTTGCGCCGATCGGCGGATCGAACGCTCCGCATATTCGCTGGAACATCCGGCGCGATATTTAGACGCGTCGATGTCTTGATTCCGGATTTTCGATGTCGGAATTGGGACAACGATAGTGACCCAATTCACACGCCCGGCAAAAACCGACGTGGTGTGGTTCGCACAACGACGACCGCGCGCGGCAGGTGAGCGGTGGCCGACACGCCATGAATTATGATGCCTCTGGGGGACACATGACAAGACAGCCTCGGCGTGCCTTCCCCGATCGGCGCTGGGGCCGTTTTCTCACCGGCAAGCCAGAGCAAAACAGGCCACGCGCGAAACTGAAAGGCCCGAGGTCGGAACCTTTTTCTCGGCTTATTCTTAGTTCGTCTGGTCGTGTCGGCTTGTAACAGCATGATCACCCAAGAGCACTTCAAATTGCTTGCTGCTTACAACCGTTGGGCTAACGCCCGACTTTACGCGGCAGCTCTTGACTTATCAGAACTATCTTACCGCCTTCACACCGGCGTCTACTTCGGTAGCCTCCACGGAACGCTGAATCATCTGCTGCTGACCGACAGGCTTTGGTTGAAACGATTGACCGGTGAAGGCGACCATCCAAACGATCTCAATGCAATCATGTATGAAGACCGCATCGAACTAACCAAGGCTCGGATCGCAGAAGACAATCGGATAGTCGAGGTCACCGGAAAGTACGATGAAACAGCACTGAGAGCCCTTCACAGTTACAGAACCACGTCCGGAATGCCACAGTCACAAGTTCTCGCGGATATTCTGCTGCATCTATTCAATCATCAGGCGCATCATCGCGGCCAAGCCCATGCCTGTCTCTCCATCCTTACTGGGGGTGAGCCGCCGTCGTTGGACTTGTTGGCCTTTCAAAGAGGCGGCCCAGCGCCAAACCTCGAAAAATTAATTGCCAGCAAACCAGCGGATTGCAAGAAAGACAAAGAACGCATATCGCGGCCTTGAGACGCGAGGTCAGCAGCCGATGTCCGCATTGCCTCCGTGAGTGGACCACCTTGCGATAGAACGAAAGAGCAGACCCACAAAACTACCTCGCTTAGGAACCCTTTAACTCGGCTCTGCTAGAGAGGCCGTATTTGAATATGGGATACTACGGTGGTCGAAACTCGGGTTGCACCACGCATTCGTGTTATGAAAGCTGCCAAGATTAATTATGGCGGCGACAAGTATCCATGTGTTGTCCGCGACATATCTAGCACCGGCGCGGCATTAGAGTTTCCCGACTTGATCCGCATTCCTGATGAATTCACACTGATCATGCCAG
Organism: Bradyrhizobium sp. TZ2; assembly: GCA_043099345.1. Classification (GTDB taxonomy): domain Bacteria; phylum Pseudomonadota; class Alphaproteobacteria; order Rhizobiales; family Xanthobacteraceae; genus Bradyrhizobium. The sequence goes on from CP170752.1 coordinate 7,710,334, forward strand.
ATGAACGGTTGAAGCTGCTGTGCCGCGTTGTATGGCGAAGAGATTATCGCGTCGGAGTACGATTTGAATAGACTCTTAGTTCGTTTCGGTGGCCCACGCCGTTTGGTTGCTAGCTTGGCATGTTGCACCTTCAACTCGCTTGACCCGATCAGCTAGGACGTCGAGGGCGTTCACCAACGCAGTGGGCCGTCCATGAGGTCTTGGTAAGCGTGGCACCGCCCGCTGGGTCCGCAAATGCTTCGATGAAGCCCGGCGCGGTTGCGTCGTAGTGGCACTCATCCCTGCCAGACCGGACTCGAATTATTGGCACCGGTTTATCGCGGGTCAGGCCGATATTTTTATGCTGCGTGGTCGCCTCAAGTTCGGTGATGGCAAGAATTCTGCGCCCTTCCCGTCCTGCGTTGTGGTGTGGAGGCAACGCGTGCCGGGTCGGCATCTAATCTGCCGGTTGCTTGCCATCCTCATTCGCGATGGCAGTTAGAGCTTCGTTGTCCGTGACGCCATCAGAAGCAGCCCGCAAAATTCTTTCTGCCATTTTTGCTTTTGTCGCTGGCGTCCGATTGTCTCTGTCGATCTGGTCTACGGCTGCGTCGAGCGCGGAACGCATCATTGAGACCATTTCCGGATCAAAATTCGTTGGCGACAATTTTGGCAGTAACTCACTCCCATTGAAAATCGTTATCTAACCAACGAGTGAGTCGATGATGTGACAACGCGAAACGATATCCTTACATGAGTTCCAATTATTGATTTTCTCGACAGTGGTTGCCCATAAACAAAACCCCGCGTTAGCTGCGGGGTCTTGCGAATGATAAGGAAGAAGCAGGTGTTACCCGCGCGTGTCTAACGAAATCCCAAGGGATGACGCCTTGACTGCCGTTGCCGCGACCGTGCGCTTCAGCGAGCGAGCAATTTTGTCAACTCCGGCCTTCTTCTTGGCCAGACCCTTGAGCGTTTTCACGTCCATCGGGGTCCACTCACGGCGACTCTTTTTTGACCTCTTTGGCATCATGGCTCCAAGTTTTTTAGGGAGCGGCGTTCTATCACACGGTTTCTGTCACTCAAGAACGTCGGACAACAAAATTGTCTGAAATCAAATCAAGTTGAGATTCATTCTTGCCGCATGTGATGCAAGGAGTGACCATTCGTGTCGGCACCACCGGGTTCGATTTCTATAATCCCATCCGTTGACCGATGCTCAAATGACCGAAGCTTGGTAGGATGAACTCGCCAACCAACGGGACGCAGCGTTGCTGCTAGTTTTGAAATGTAAGATCGTGTGGCGTTATCGTCATGAATGTATGTGCGACCGCCAAACTCTAACCAAGCATCTTCGACCAGCCGATACCCGCAATGGCTGATTGTAGCCGGAGCCGTCCTATTGGTGGTCGGATTTATCGGGCTCGCATTTCGCCAAAGAAAGGGCGCTGAGGCCAAGCTCAAAGAAATGGCGAATGGGAATGAGCAAGGGCGGTCCGAGTTTGAGGCCGAACTCGCGCAGACACAGGCCGCCAATTGGAAGGCGAAGCTTGCGGAGCAGACGAGGGAGAGATGGGCTAATAAAGACCGCGGTACCAAAGAGGAACCGTTGAACGATAGGCCGAAGCTTTCTGACAAGGAGCCGAAATGACCGAGCCGACGGAACAAGAGCGCGCTAGTCGGCGAAGTCCTTCGGCTGGCCCAACTGGGGCACCTGCGACCAGAACGGCGAGCGCAGACAGCCCTCAAGATGAACAGCACTCGTGAGGGCGGCGCATGGCCGTTAGGTCAGCCTTGGGGCATGATCGGTGGATTGAATCAGAACCTAAGCATCGCGAATCCGCGCTCGCCGGCTCCAACAAAGGACCGCCTGGGTGCGATTATGCGCGGAACATTTTCGCATGATACGCTGAAGATGCATTTTTATGGTGTTTTCCGAAAGGTTGAGCCTGACGGCAATCAACTTGTTGGGAAGGCCGAGCTTCAGCGCCTCGAGCACGTGTTGTTCGCGTGGTGTTAGGTCGACCATCGCCCTCTCCGGTAGAAGCTGGGTGGCACCGTTACCCTCGTTGATTCCGGATAGCTTGGAAACGTCGAGGTGTTCCGATATCGTTTTGAGGCTGGACGCCCCATTTTGCCCAACGATCGGTAAGGGTCGGTAGACCCCACCGGCAAGCACCAGTCGTAATCCGGCGATAGCGACTTCGACCGGGATCGAAATCGGAAAAAAGCCGCGGACTCCCCGTTGCATCGCGGCCGAAGCCGTCGCCTCGTCGTCGCGATTTGACAACAGGGCAACCGCTGCGTTCGGACAGGATTTTTGCGAGAAACGCGAGACTATCCTCAATCGAAGGGTCAGTGATCTCCTTGTCCCCGACATTTAACGCGATCAAGCGGATATCTCTGCCTGATAGCCAGTTCAGATCACTCATCGTTGCCATTTCGACGATTTCAGATCCAGTGAGTTCTCTCTCGAGGATATTGAGGATGGAGGTACGCGCCAGGACATGCTGCGCAATGATCACGAGCACCGGCGAATTTTGTAGTCCCTGGGCTGGTTCTATAGGATGGGTAAAGTCGTCCATGATGTCCCCGAATTGAGAAAAATGCTGGTTTTCCCCACCATTTCCATTTCCAATTTCTATTTCTATGAAATAATGCCTGCCTTACATGCACTGCAGCGAATTGCTGCTGATCGCTGCGTTGCTCTCGATTTTCGAGCGAGCCGGAGCGTGGCTCAAGGGACCTTCCGGTCGGTTGCAACGGATCCTGGCGGCGGTTCTGTCGTTCCAGGCTCGCTGCAAATATTGCGATACGCCGTCTCCGTCGCTGAACCAGCGGGTCCATAGACGACAAATCCGGCATCGTTCTTCACGAAATACAGAAACGGCCTATTTCCGGCTTCTTCGTCCGACGCAATTCTTGCTTTGACGCGGCCGCAAATGGTGTCGACGGGCTGTCCGACCATATTTTTTCGAATGGCTCGTTTCATCTCAATGAACTCGGCGGACGCCGGGTCCTTCAACATCGCGGCAATCGTGGTCTTGGCCTTGGCAATGACTGGGTCGGACGTCTCGGCAGGCCGACCTGATGCGGGAGTCTCGACTTTCGCTTCGATCACGGTGGACGTCGGCTTTTTTTCGGCGGGCTGGGGCCGGTCGCGGACGGCGGCAGTCGACCGCTCTTCCGCCCTCGCCGCGATGGTGGACTTGACTTTTGTTGCCGCGGAATTGGCCTTGGACGACGCTGGCGCCGGTTCAATCGGCCGACTGGCCGCCATGTTGTTGAGACCGCCGAACCCGTTTGGGTCCGCGCATGCTTCCATGCTGGCTTGCGGCGATAAAGGGTAGCTACAGCCAACCAGGGTCGCAGCTAGAACACCAATGAGAAGCGTTCTCATGCTAATCCCTCATGAGGGGTCTGAGGTCCGCTCACACTTCTTGCGGCGATCTAACGTTGCTCTGGTCGTCTATCATTTGCGCAAAACCATTAACTGCTTGCTAAACGCCCGGCCTTTCGCCGCGGCAAGCCTTGCATGGTTAATGTCGACGCAATTCCACCGTCCTCATCACGGCATTCCTGAACATCGTTGCGAAGCGTGCGCTCCGATCCCAAGAGACCGCTGGAGCGCCGGCGTCAATTCGTATGCCCCATATCCGCCACTGGCACGAACCGGCCCTGCCGGGGCGGCCTCGCGACGTCCGCTCTTGAGGGTACAACGGACGTGCGGTGCAAGCGGGGACACTTCCGAGTTTGACCCATAAGCGACATCACCCCTCCGGCACGCCGGCCATGCGCATACCATCCCGAATACGTTTGCCTTCCGCTCGGAAGGTTGGATGGTCGCTCATTCGTCGCATGCGGCGAATCGTAAACGTAGGGTCGAGTGTCAGGTCCTCATGAACGGCGGCGCGAGCCTCGTCGGGCTCCTGAATAAGCACAAGCGCAGCGCCTAGATGGAAGTGTGCAAGAGGATTCGATTGGTCTGCGGGAGGCCTGTGAAATGGTCCGCTTATCGGAGTAGGCCGGAAGTGACTGGCCGACTTTCCAAACGACGCTTTTGGCACGACTGCGACACAAGATTTCTTGTCTCCCGGTCGTTTTGTCCGCTTCAGTACATGTGGTGCTGGGTCCAACGCAGCACTGCTCGACGAAGTCCCCGAACGCGTCACTCGCCGTCTGCGCTGTCGCAGTCGGCTTGGGATGAGGCCCGGCCTTTTTTGTTAAGCGTATTGTCGCGGGCTCAGCAAAACGTGATCGGCCGATCGATGTCGAAGTTGCGTTCCTTGGCGCGCTTGATCACGCCTCGCTGATCGCGCGATCGACCGGAAGATCATCCTCTATTTGCGCAAAATTGGAGAGCGCGCACGCCGTGCGCAGCACGCAACAGAGAAGCATTTTGTGCTGACCGGCGACGCATGAGGCTGCGGTGCTGATTCATGTCGCGCCAATTCTTGCGTGATCACGATCATGTTTTCATATGACGCTCGCCATCTCATTGAATGAGCGCGTCCGGCTTCTACCTGCTGGAGTGAGATGGCACAGCAACTTCGCGACGCGAAGTTCGCAGTTATTCTCTTAATCAGCTCAAAAGGGAGATCGACAATGACCAAGCTCAAGCTTCTCAGCATCGCCGCACTTCTGTCCGCGGCAATCACGTCGCCGGTGCTGGCGCAACAGGCGGTGCAAGAACCGGGAGCGGCAGCGTTCTACCAAAGCCTCGGTGTCGGGTCGCATAACTACCCGGCCGCGAATGCGTTTGCTTACGCCCGCAATTTCGATCGGTCGGTGGTCACGCCGCCGGTTAAGCGCCATGTGCGCCGTTCGTCGCGGCATTGATATGGCAGTGCGCGGGGCGGGTTAGCGAAGCCCACGGCGGACGGCCGTGGGCGAACCCGTGCGAGCCGCGGGGTGCCCGCTTTTCAGTTTACGATCCCCGCTGACTGAGCTGCCATCCGTGATCGATGTCGCTTATTGGCAGATTGTGTTGAAAAAGTCCTTTTTCGCTGATGACTGAAAATTCTCAGGACCGCTGGTGCGTCTCTCGCTGCGAGGTGAGGGACCACATCGATTAACGCAAAAGCGACCGCTGACGCTCGTATCAGTTCTACAGAGCCCTGCAGCGGTTGAGATCGCCAACATTCGACTTTCGCGAGATTTTCGGAGCCGTTCGATTTCGACTTTTTCAACAGTATCGGCACTTTTCGGACGTGAACGAGCGACCTTACAACATCCGTTCTTGAGAGCAGCACGGACATCGCCCAGCTAGTCACGATGTCCGAGTCTGCCATCGTAACCAGACGTACCATGCGACGATAGCTTCGCGTCCGATGGAGAAAGGCACGCCTTTCCGGCCATCTCGACGCCGTTCTACCGAAAACGCAAATAGTCGTTTAGCTCTTCCCAAGGACGTCGGACAAAGCCGGGTGAGGCATTCGCGCCCTCTCCCGGAGTTGCCGCACCGGTCAAAGACAAAACCTCTGGCGCGGGGGAGGAACTACGTTGTCATCCCTGGTATGAACACGCAGCGGAAGTGCACCTGATCCGCGCAGACGTGGCATTGTCCATCGGGCGATGGCTTGGCCGCTTCCAACTGGATGTGCAGCCCCCGATAGGTGAGCCACTTGCCCGAGATCTTGATCTCGGCACAGGGGACCGGCCGGCAATCGGTTTCCGAGCAGCAGAAGGTTGGATACCAAGAATGCGCGAGCAGCATGAAGACGAGAAACATTTGAGATTGATCCGCGTGGTTGCGCCGCAGTTCGTGGCGGGGCTCGAAACCGATGGCACCGTGTGCCGCGCCGATCCTGCACGACATGGTCGGCTGGCCCGATGATCGGGTGCGCGCCTATGTGAAGGAACAGGACTGGACGGCCAGCATAGTCACGCGGCCCGCCATCCACCAGCACGAGGAAAGTTTCGAGGTGCGTTGGCCTGAGTTGAACTTTCAACCGGTTCCCGACGCCATATGGTCATGGATCGAAATCGGGAAAAGCAGGCAATCGAGCCTAAACTCGCCAAATGCCGAGAGCTGGCGAAGGAGTTCCCGCACGACCCGACGGCGCAGATGATCCGCGATCTGGAAGTAGAACTTCGTCAGCAAATGCGAGAATTGGAAAAGCAATAAGGCCGGCTCTGTTAGTGGCCTCTTTCATGCTACCACAATCATGCACAATCCCTAGCGGCTGGACATCGGGTCGGGGGGCGCTTTGGGTGGCTAGCATGCAGGCTTTCCATCTGGACGCTTGACCAGTTCGAATGTGGCAACGTGAGTGTCTTCCGCCCAAGACTCTAATGCCGCCCCGCAGACTTCACAGGATACGTGGCCGCTATGCGGCATTAAGCACATTGGTTCGACGCGCTTATATTCAGCGCCGCACCGGCACTGGACAACTGTTGTTTCCATTCTCGAAATATGCGCCCGTAGCCACCCGTTTTCCAGTGCATAAGCCCGCCACAATCAAATTGACCCACTACCTCTAATCCGCTCATGACGAATGAGCGACCCGCAAGCTGGAGACCCTAAAGCAGATGGAGAAGCTGGCGAGCGAGGCTGCGCGTCCGCGACCTCCGGAACCGCCAGACCCTGCACCGACTGATCCCCTGGACGAGCTATGGAACTCGCTCTTGGCCGATGCGCGCGCCGCCGGAAAGCCCCGGCTCCCGATCCAGCAATACAGCCTATCGGAGATCTCCCGCCATGTGCTGCGCGTCGAATGCCAGCGCTGCGCGCGGATCGTCGAAATTCAGAGGGCTGACGCGCTCCGGTTCTATGGTCCGCACGCCATCTGGAAAGATGTTGGTCAGCGATTGCTCGACCAGACCTGCACTATGCGCACCGGTGGTGAGGTTAGTGAACGCTCGTAGGGCCACTACCGGAAAACGTAAACTGGCTGAGACGCGAGGCATTGGAGCATTAAAGCCGACGGATTGGTCCGAGAAAGAGATCAGTCAGCTCATCGAAATGGTTGGTCAGAAAGTCACCGTCAGAGAGATAGCAAAACTCCTCGGTCGTCATGTTGGCTCAGTGCGACGTAAAGCCTGCGCGTTAGGTCTAATAGTGGGCCGAATAGTGCATTAGCAACTGCTTCAGGCCGCAGCCTGATCTTCCTTGTCCGCTCCGCACATCACGATGCTCAGCGCATCATCGGCTAACGGCCCCTGCAGCGCCTTCGCCTCATCCCACGGCGCGCGCATCCAGACGTCACGCTCCTCATCGGTCGTCAGGATCACGGGCATCGCCTTCGGATGGATCGGCTCGATGATGGCGTTCGGCGATGTCGGGAAAAAACCATAGACTCAGATGCCAGCGAAGGCCGTAAGCGGTCGATCGTCATTGAGCGCGAACCAGACGACGTCTTTCTTTCTAGTCTCAGGGTTCGGCTCCGGCGCATATTCCGCAAAGCTGTTGAACGGGACCAAGCACCGGCTCTCCGGCTTGAGCCAGCCTCGCCAGTTGGTCACGGGCGGCCCGCCCACCTTGGGTGGCGATGCGGCTGGCGATTGAAGAATTGCGGCGGGCGGCGAGGGCGCGGTGCCGCTGCGCCCTCGCCATCTGGCGCGTGAGGCGCGCACAACCTTGGCGACGTGAACCGACAGACCGGCAGATCAGCGGGAGGTCAGCCGACCAATCGGCGCAGCCTGTCAGCCTGACTGCGCCAGGCGTCCCGACCCTTGTCGAGTTCGTTGCGGATCAGCTCGCCAACTTGGAACAGCCGGTCGATCTGCGCCTGCATCAAGTCCGTTTCAGCCCGTTCGAGGTCCGTTCCGTCCCGTTTCACCGACACCGTGGTGGCACGTCCCTCGCCCGTTCCAAGGGAAAATACGCGGTGAAGCTCGGCGGGGTCGATCTGGTAGTCGCCGGTGTGGGTCCTGGTCGCTGACAACCGACCAGAATTAACGGCGCGCCAGATTGTAGACTTCGATTGCCCCGATACCCTGGCGGCTTCGATCAGGCTCAACATCGGCAGCCCTTTAAGTTATCTGCCGTGCACCGTGCCAGAAGCGGCTTAACCGTTCCTTGCCTTTGCGAGGGCAGCTTTCAAACGCCTCGGCTGCCGTCATCAACCGGCTGAGAGGGCCTGCTCGCCTTATAATTGCAGGCGACTGCAATGGCTGCCCGTCCTCTCTCGTCCGGCGTCCCGTCGTCGCGGTGACGGCAGGCACAGTTCGATGAAGCCGGAGGGACGCCGCCGCTGCAAGACCATGGCCGGAGGATAGGCACCGGCCGCGCGGTTCAACCGCGCCGATCGCGGTGAGGCGCAGGGTCAGGGCTTCGTCGTCTGTCATGGTTTAGGACCTGCTGGCCATCATCGAACACGATGTTGAACTGGATAGAGGAACTCGGCTAGTCGGAGCCGCGTTGGTGATGCCGAAGATTGGCGACATTCCCAGCCGGCATCATCATCCGCGACGCCGCGCTGCACAACCTGATTGGAGCAAGCTGGTTTCAGGCGAAATGCGAAACCATCATGGCCACGATCTTGGAGCGCTCAGGCAACGGGGCGGACAAGAGCAACACGGAGGGCACATGAAAAACATCGTCGACGAAGCCGACGAGATCATCGCCAAAGCAACGGATGACCATACGCTGGTCGGCGGCCACCACCGCCTCGCGGTGGCAGCCAGCCTCGGTCAAAAACTGTTCTGGCAAGATACCGGCGAACCTGTGAAGATTGATGCCTTCTTCAGGGGAAGTTCTCATCGACATACAGCTTGATGCGCAGGCAACGTGACGCGGCTAGGCCGAGCCTCTGCGGAGGCGCATCTCCGAGTTCATGCATCTGATGACCGTGGGCGGGTCTAGCGCCATTCCTCCTCGCGCCCCCCGGCGCACCGCCTCAAACCGCATGATCTAGATCAAAAGCGGTCGCTCGATGCCGCACAATACAGCGCATCATGGCATTTGACCTAAGACGGCTTTCCACCATCGAAGTGGCCGCGATTGCGATTATCGTTCTCAGCGTGGCTGTAATCGCCTTCGTCGGGTTTTCCATTTGGGCAGAACCATGAAGGCCGGGGTTTGCCGATGCTAGCGGTGGCCGGGCGCGCTCCGTGGCAGCATCTGAAAGGCCGGTGAATTCTCCCGATCTGTCATGTCGCCTCCCTCGATCACTGGGAGCCGCGACTTGCTCCACGCCGCCGCGCGGTCAACATCAGGCCAGCACCAGCAGCGCGACCGCGACCATGACGACGACCAGCGCGATGAAGAGCAGGGCCTAGTGCGGGAAGTGGTCGGCTTTAAGGTCGAGCGCCATAAAACCTTCGTATCGTATCCGTGACCCCTTTAGATGCCCGACGTTTACCTACGTGCAATTGAGCCGCTGATCGCGATCGTCTTAGCTAGGGGTATGCGGTAGCGCCCCTCAGGCTTATCGCTGCCCACCTCGGGCGTTTCCTCCCTAGACTTGGGCCGCTTGTGACAACGCAGGCGGCCTTTCTTTTTGTGTATGCCGTCACGCCGCCGATCATTGGGAGCCGCAACTTGCTCCACGCCGCCGCTGGGCGTCAACGATCAGGCCAGCAGCATCAGCGACACCGCGACCATCACGGCAACCAGTCCGATAAAGATCAGGCTCCCCGGCGTTCCCATCAACCACATCGTGGCATCCCGGTTGTCAGCCCTGCTCACCAAGAGGTCTGCGCGCCTCGCTGACCTTGGTTCTGATCTGGATCAAGCCATTGTCGCGCTAAGGCGCACCCGCCCAGCGCTGACATCGGCCCCTCGGGGCTACGCAATAACGTCCGGCTGAAATATGTTGGGTTCATGGGGTCACGCGGTCCCCCCCCATTTAGTTCTGAGCTTCAAAGGACCCCAACTCCTGTAGGGGCGTGCAGACCGTCGATCACCTTGACGCATCACAGCAAACAGGCGACACCGTTAACATTTCATTAACCGAGTGGGTGGACCATCGGCCCCGTCCCTTCTGGGACACAGGCACTTGCACAAGTCGAAAAGCCGTCACCGTATCCTGACCCCGGGTGACGGCTTTTTTGCCGTCCCGACATGATGAGATGGGCGGCAGGCAGCGGGCACTGGGTGCGGACAGCCGTCGCATCACGTCAGCGCGACACCGTGCCAGCCATCTTCGATGACGGGCCAGTTTCTCAAAAATCGAGATTGCGGTGCCCCCCAGCGACCAAGTTTCGCACCGCAGCGAAATGACGCGATGTGCCAACAGGCATCGCGCGTGCACTCCTCTGGACAGTTTTCTGAGTGAAGATCTAGCGTTCACGCGCAAAGGTCAAAGTGAACACGACTTTTCTTGTTGGCGAACGCTACGGCCGCCTCTTGACGCCGTGCTGCGTCCGTAGTGGATGAGTCGCCTTTACGAACAATTACGCATCAGATTCTATATTCACCAAAGCTTCCCCGGCGATGATTTCGGGGTCTCCAAGATTAAGGTCAAACAGGCTTGCTTGAACAAACTCTAGTACTTTATCGTTCGCCGCATTGGCGCTTTCGCGGTCCTCGAATATCATCACAGCGACACCGACGCCTTCGCCCCCATCCAATACATAATAAGATCTGAACCCGTGCGATTCCCTTAGGATCTGACCGATGCCGCTTTTGGCGCGGCGGGCAGCATCCGCAACCGAACGAACCTTGGTGTACTTTCGAATGAATATGTACATCAGGCCACCCATGCGTCTCAGTTCCAGCCCCACGCATCAAAGCATATCGGGCCGCTGCTGGACTAGGGCCTACTTCCGAGATGGGTCAATCGCGTCGGTTTGACTGCAGGCCGATCATTTCCCGTCTATCCCGATAAGCGGACGATTTCAGCGTTCGTCGGCATGTCTCAAAGTTGCCAATACGGAAATCAAGCAAGCCTCGGAGCAAACAATAGCTCTCGCGCGCCTCCGCTTCGTCAGCGCAGGGCCAAACGCAACACCACTGCCCTTGTTGGACCGCCTCCAATAGCGTGTCGATGCTTACGGCAACAAGCAATATTGGTTGCAAGGGTCCCTGATCGCCCCTGCTGGCGCTCCTTTAGGGTCGATAAGAACAACAGCGCTCATGAAGAAGCCCGGTGCGACGAATGCGCGCCTGGCCCCTCCTTGGAGCGTTGCGGAGACAGACGCTCCACTCGCCCTTTATGTCCATTCAGGCGAAGTTGCGACGATCGTGCCGGGAGGGAGTCTCGCAACGCACAATTCTGATTGCGTCGCAAAATGGCGACCTTGGCTGGGAAACCGAGCCGTTCATTTCTTGATCCCGCCTGATCGCAAGGTGGTAGTCTTTCAGAACCAGCCAAAGCTCCTGATACCGGTCTGATAACCACTAGGGGAAAGATATGGCCGACAAACTAGTGCAGCCCGGATGGGACCCGCTCGCCCTCGCGGCGCAATTGCAGACAATTGCCAAACAAAGCCAGACACTGATGCAACGTTTCGTGTCTCATCAGCCCGACGCGATCAAGCTTGGCATTGGTGACACGTCGAGCCTCGGGTTCGATTTTTTTGAGCTCATGACGAAGATGATGACCAACCCCGCGGCCGTCGCGAGCGCTCAGATCGATCTGTTTTACGGCACTTTGAGTGTTTGGCAAAAGACCGCCGAACGCATGATCATGCTGCGCGCGCCCGAAGCCGATGCTCCGAAAGATAAGCGCTTCAAGCATCCGGAATGGAGCGAGAATGCCATTTTCAGCTTTGTGAAAGACAGCTATCTCGTTGGTGCTAAATCGATTCTTACGGCAGTCGGCGAAGTCCAGGGCATGGACGACGCCACCGCTCGCAAGGTGGATTTCTACACCCGCCAATTCGTCGACGCTTTGTCGCCCTCCAATTTCGTCGCAACAAATCCGGAAGTCCTCGTCGCAACCCTGGATTCTGGCGGACAGAACCTACTACGTGGCTTGGAGAATCTTCTCGTCGATCTGGAACGCGGCGACGGCCGCCTTTCGATTACGATGACTGACATGAAGGCTTTCCGCCTCGGCGAAAACATCGCAACGACGCCGGGAAAAATCGTCTATCAGAACGAGCTCATGCAATTGATCCAATACGAGCCATCGACGCAGGAAGTCCGAAGGCGTCCACTGCTCATCGTGCCGCCGTGGATCAATAAGTTTTATGTTCTCGATCTACAACCGAAGAATTCCTTCATCAACTGGGCTGTCGATCAAGGCCATACGGTCTTCGTCATCTCCTGGGTAAATCCCGACGAGAAGCTCGCTGAAAAGAGCTTTGAAAATTACATGCTCGAGGGACCCTTGGCGGCACTGGATGCGATCGAGTCAGCGACTGGAGAGCGCAGCGTCAACACGATCGGCTATTGCCTCGGCGGAACTCTACTCGCCTCGACGGCCGCCTATTTGGCCGCGAAGACCGACGGCCGGATTGCAAGTGCCACTTATTTCGTGACGCTCGTCGATTTTGCCGACGTGGGTGAGATGGCCGTCTTCATCGACGAAGCGCAATTGGCTTCGCTCGAAAGACGGATGCGCGAGCGCGGGTATCTGGAAGCGCAAGATATGGCGACAGCGTTCAATTTGTTGCGGGCGAATGACCTGATTTGGTCTTTCGTCGTCAATAATTACCTGCTCGGCAAAGAGCAAATGCCCTTTGATCTTCTGTTTTGGAATTCCGATCTGACGCGCATGCCGGCGGCGATGCATTCGTTCTATTTGCGTCGGATGTATCAGCAGAATCTCCTGGCAAAACCCGGCGGTATTGACCTCGCCGGTACCCCGATCGACTTGTCGAAAATTTCGACGCCGACCTTCATTCTGTCTACGCGCGAAGACCACATTGCGCCATGGAAGTCGACCTATGCGGCGACCCGTTTGTATTCCGGGCCGCTCAAATTCGTTTTGTCGGCGTCGGGCCATATGGCGGGCGTAATCAGCGCACCAGGCAGCAAATATGGTCACTGGACGAACGACAATTTGCCGCCGAGTCCTGACGAATGGTTTGCTGGCGCTACGCCTCATCAAGGGTCGTGGTGGCCGGTCTGGGACGAATGGGTAACGCAACTGGATTCCAGCCGCGTTCCGGCGCGCGAACCTGGCGGCGGCAAGCTCACGATTATCGAAGACGCGCCGGGCTCTTACGTTCGAGTGAGATCCGCAGCGTAGAAAGCCTGTTCCGACTTGTGCTTTCGGCGACCGGACGACGCCTATACGCCTCGATTGCGCAGCCGGCCCGGCTTGCCTGTCCGGGCACGGATGAGAGTTCCCAGGTTCCGTGCAAAGAATTTCTCCAGGTGCACAAGGTCTCCGACTGCGCGAGGTTCTTCCCATGCAAGCCATTCGCCATGGGACGATGTTGCCTTCTCTTCAACGGAATGAGATCGGCACCTCGGAATTAGACCCGTTTCGCAGCTCAATACTTGGCCCGTGGTCTCCCCTGTGAACGCTTCACGGCGGTGCCCTCGCGGGACGCCGCGCATCACTCGGGGTCGGGGCGGATGGCTGGTCCTTACCCCGTGGGAGACTTTCACCTCCTATTCTTTGCCAGCTTTCCTGGCGCACTCCGAGTCGGGTCATTCGCGTCGGTTTGACAGGACCACGGCGACTTCCGGTCTACGCCGGTGAACGGACATTCTCAGGATAGGCGGGCATGTCTCAAAGGTGCCATGAACAGACATGCAACAAGGCATCAACAAGCGAAGCTATGAACAACCTGCCGATGAGCGGCTCAACGAGCGACTGCGCGGAGAAGGGCTTTGTAAGAAATGCGATGCATCCGGAGTCCAACACAGCCACGAAGTGCTGTTGCAATGGCCGCTTCGGGGTCATCAGGAGACCTCAACACGAATCTACTTGATTGCTATGGTGGATTGACCGAACGCAGCAAACGCAATTGCCGGCCTCGAGCTTTCGAGACTACGGTTGCTTCCGAGGCTGCTGCGCTTGCCTGCGATCTCTTAGCGTCTCCGAAGGACTTTCCCCAAAGTACCTGCGGTACGTGGCCGAGAACCGACCCATGTGGGTGAACCCCGTGCTCATGGCAATCTCGGTGACATTCGCTTCCGGATCGGCCCGCAGCAGGGCTTGGCGAACTTGCCGCAAGCGGGCGTTCCGCAGGTAGTGCATCGGGGAGACGCCCTTGAAATCGCTGAAGTGCTTAAAGAGCGTTCGGCCTGCAACTCCGGTCGCCGTAACGAGGTCGGCCACTGTGACCGCCTGGTCGAGATGGGCCTCGATGTAGTCGATCGCGCGCCTCACGTCACGCGGCGCAATCGGCTTCTCGAGACGTCGCAGTGCTGCGCTGTAATTGTGCGGGTGCGACACCAGCAGTGCCGTAATAATGAACTGCTCGAATGTGCTCATTGTCGTCGGGCTCCAGAGCACCGATCCCGCCTGTTCCAGGTCTGCGACGGCCGTCAGCACGTAGCGTGCCAAGCTGCGGCCGTACCCGGCGGCGAGGTCGATGGTAGGCGCAAAGTCGAGGGGAGCGGTTGGTGGTTCGCCGAGTAGGGCGGCAAGCTGGCCTGTAAGGCTGGATTTGGTCAAAGACAGTTGGATGCGGCTACTATCGGCCTCCGATACCAGCCGACAACTCTCGCACATCGGCGAGATGATTGTGGCGAGGTTCGGATTGCAAATGATGTTGTCACGGCCAATGGTGGCTCCAAGTTGCCCGCGAAGCGGCAGGTGGATCCAAGTGTCCGCGCGGGCGGGGCTCGGCGACAGGACGACCGATGCGCCGCCGTATTGCACATACCCCATGTAGAGGCCGGGCATGTAAACGCCGTTGAGGCGCGCATCGAGGTGGCGGGCCTGCCGCCCTGCGATGTCGAAGCGGTAGCCTTTCGCGCGCAGGAATGCACCAGTCTCCTCCACATTCCGGCTGTGGAAGATGGGCCGCTGCTCCAGAAGCGGGGCGGTGCCAAGCTGCATGCCTACCTCCGTATGATGGAGCATACCATGCAGACCAAGGCATGGGCACCGGGGTCGGGAATGCTCCAATCATTTTGGCAGTTTTTGGATAGTGACCGTTGGTGCTTCCCGGAGGCGATTTTCCACGTTTTTGCGCTTTCCGGATAGGCCCTCGCGGCAATCGGATATCAAGGACCCAAATGCGCCAGTTAAGCTTCGCGCCCAACGGGGCGGTACCTACCGATAGGGTGGCCCATCAAGGAGGGAAGCGTCGTGACCGCAGGGCATGTTCACAGAATAGCTCGTCGCCAATTTCTGGGTGAATCGGCCGCAGCGGCTCTGGCCGCAGCTGCGTGCGTGTCTTCGCTGCGACCGACAAGGGCGGCCGTCCATGCGGTATCGGTCCACAAATCAGGCAGCCTCGAGACTCTGGTCGTAAGCGACGGCCATTTCTTCCTTCCGGCGGGCTTCCTCGTGACGCCGGACTCTCCGCCCGCCGAGCGCGAAGCCGCTCTGAACGCAGCCGGACAAACCGGCGAACAGCTCCAGCTCGTGAACACTGTCGCGGTGATCCGTAACCAGTCCGACGTGGTCTTGGTCGACACGGGCACCGGCCCGCGCCATCAGCCCACGGCGGGAAAGCTTGCGGAGAACCTCAAAGCTGCCGGTATCCCACCTGCGGCCGTTACCAAGATCGTCCTGACCCACGGCCATCCCGACCACCTCTGGGGCATCCTCGACGCAAATGACAACCCGATCTATCCGAATGCGAGCTATCTCGTTTCGGCCGTCGAATGGAACCTTTGGGCCGACCCGGATGTAATGCGAAGGTTGCCGGCAGTCTTGGCAACCAACGATCGCATCATCAATGGCGCCAAGAACCATTTCTCGCACGTCAAGGACAAGATAAGGACGGTACGGGATGGCGACGAGATTGTCAGTAGCGTGCGGGTCATCGATACGCCAGGGCATACGCAGGGCCACATCTCGGTCGAAATCGCCGGTGGGGATGGTCTCGTCGTCGTTGCGGACGCGCTTACGCACGGCGTGATCTCATTCCAGCATCCGTCGTGGCCGGTGCCAGTCGACCATGAGCCCGATCGCGGCATCTCGACCCGCCTACGCCTGCTTGATCGACTCGTCATTGACAAGCGCCGGCTGATCGGCGCTCACCTGCCGTTCCCTGGCACCGGCTTCGTCGAGCGCAAGGATGGCGCCTATCGCTTCGTTCCGACTTGAAGCTCGCGCAAAGTCGAGTTGAGCGTCATCGGCTTTCGGGAGGCACAGTGAGATGGCTGACCAATGGCTATTCAAGAGCGAGACTTATGATAACTGCAACTGCGCTATGAATTGTGGTTGCCAGTTCAACTTGCCGAGTACCCACGGCTATTGTCAGTCGGCCTTCGTCGGCACCATCGTTGAAGGCCACTTCAACGATACGCCGCTCTCAGGCTTGAACTGGGCGGCGCTGTATAAGTGGCCCGCCGAAATCAAGGGCGGAAACGGCCGGCGCCAGATCGTTATCGACGAGCGTGCGGATGAAGCTCAACGGATCGCGCTTGAAACGATCATCTCAGGCGAGGCTTGCGAACCATTCAGCAATCTTTTCGCCGTATTCGCGTCCACGTGCTCAGAATTTTGCGAGACGTTGTTCCTGCCGATTGATCTCGATACGGACTTGGAACTCAGAACCGCTAGAGTAGAGATACCCGGCGTCATGCGGAGTAGCGGCAGGCCGATGATCAACGAGTTTACTGGACAACCATTCCACATTGCGCTGGCGCGTCCCAGTGGTAGTTTCGAGTTTACCTACGCAGAAATCGGGCTAGGTACCACGTCGGTCACGGGTGACATGGAAATGGCGTACGAAAATTCATGGGCGCACTTTTGTGTTCACCACTTCAATCAGGATGGCTTGGTCAGGGAAAGATCAAGGCTCACGGCATGGCTTGGGCACATGACCCCGCATTCCCGTGAATGACACTAAGCGTACCGTTCTGGTCTTTGGAGACGTCTTTGAACGTGAGCGGGCTCACTCGCTCGAGAGTCTGTAATGGGTCAATCGCTACAGGACCTTTGCCGCCGAGCCCGATGCGAAATCCGCTTTGTGCCAAAAACTGACCTGATTCTAACACCTAATCCGGTGGCGACCTGCCTGCTGCGCAAGCTCCACTATCGGCGACCCAGCTCCTAATCGATTACCTCGTGCGACAGGATGAGGCTTCATTCACCCTGGTGCTCGTCCAGAGCAGCGGCGTACCAAAGGCTATTGAATCCTTCTTCGATCGCCCAGCCGACGTTCCTCCCGCGTGATCTAAGCTTGTCGAGACGCTCGAGATAGATCATACGCTCGGCAGGAGCTAGGCTTGATACGATTTCGAGAGACCGTTCGTACATGCGGATCAAAGCAGCAAAATAGCCTTCATCCTCCACGCTGTAGGACTCTAGAAAGCCGAATGCCTCCTCACAATAAAATATCGAAAGTTACGCTATTCCATCCGAGCGCCCGATGGCTTTCTTGTAATCCGCAATCGCCTTCTTGGCTTTCGAAACCGATACCGACTGGCCTTTCATTAGGTCCCATCTCGAAATACTCGCCTTGAAGGGCTGGAGCTGATCATGGCCCAAGCCCAAGCGGGCGTGCAAGAATGCCTGGTTGTCTTTGCTCGCAGTGTAGAGGTCTTGCACTAGTCCCCGAAGGCCCGCGCGATCGAAATCGAGGAGAGCGGCCTTAACGTCGCCCCAAGTGGGTGACGCATTCTTGCTACGGACCACGGCCACGAACCCTTCAAAGATGGTGAACGAGCTTCTCGGCGGCTAAAGATACACGACTTACGCAAAAGGAGCAGATTGGCCGGGTCACCTAACCAGTGGCGCATGCTCTCCTCCTCTGTAACCGAGGAGTATGACCATGCAGAATCAAGTAAAAGCTGCCCTGACGCCTGATAAACGGCTGCCCTGGAATAAGGGAAAGCTGACAGGGGCAAAGCCACCGCTGCGACCCAAACACGTCTGGTCAATTCGGACGAAACTCCAGATCGAAGGCCGCACTCGCGACCTCGCCATGTTCAATCTGGCGATAGACAGCAAGCTTCGCGGCTGTGATGTTGTCGCCATCCGCGTCGAGGATGTCGCTGCCGGCGGGTACACGGCGGATCGCGCAACGGTCCGACAAACGAAAACCGGACGACCTGTCAGATTTGAATTGACTGAGCAGACCCGCCAGGTGGTCGATGACTATCTAAAGGCCGCCAACAAAAAATCCGGGGACTTCTTGTTCACGGGCCGTCGTGGTCCAGACCGCAACATGACAACGCGCCAATATGCGCGGCTCGTCTCCGATTGGATCGGACGCGTCGGGTTGGACCCGAGGCTGTTTGGGACACATTCGTTGCGCCGCACAAAGGCTACCCTGATCTATCGGCGGACGGGCAATCTCAGGGCCGTCCAACTCTTGCGCGGGCATACCAAGATCGAAAGCACGGTCCGGTATCTCGGCATTGAGGTCGATGACGCCCTCGGAATAGCGAACAAGTTGACGTCTGAAATACCCGGGCAGAGCGGACATGCTCTGCCCGGCCCTTAACCGCCGCTTTGTGCCAAAACCGGACTCATGCGCCACAGCAAGAAAACGCTATTCGATCACCTCATCCGCGCGCGTAAGCAGCGACGGAGGAATGGTGATGCCAAGCGTTTTGGCGGTCTTGAGATTCACGATTAGCTCAAACCGGGTCGGTTGCGCGACTGGCAAATCGGCCGGGCGTAAGCCCTTCAGTATCTTGTCCACGTATATGGCCACTTCCCGCCACTGGTCGGGATCAGAGGCGCCGTACGACATCAGACCGCCCGAAGAAGGAAACGAACCAACCATCGAGAACGAAGGCATCTGATGCTTCAGTGTGAGTTCGATGACATCCCTCCGTACCAAGGTTGGTTGAATAATAACTGCATCCACCTTGCTTTGGCTCATTCCCTCAAAATGACCCTCGGCATTCTCCGTTGGATGCATCATTACCCGATTGATCTCGATGCCAAGGGCCGGTGCTGCGAGCTCGATCTGACTGAGAAAGGGCTTGCTGAAGGGGTCCACCGTGTTCGCCAGAACTGCAACGCGGCGAGCGGCCGGCAACGTCTCACGAATGAGTTCGACGTTCTTAGCCATGACTTCTGCAGCGATAGCCGTATTTCCGGTGATGTTACCTTCAGGCCGTGCCAGGTTCTTCACAAGTCCGGTAGCAACCGCATCGCCGACTGCCGCCATGATGATGGGAATGCTGTTCGTGGCTTGCTTCGCCGCCATGGCAGATGGCGTTTGCCAAGCGACAATAACGTCGGCTTTGAGGCGAACCAATTCACTAGCCAAATCTCCAAGGGCTGCCGCATCGCCACCCGCGGATCGCAGCTCTAGGCGAAAACTCTGGCCTTCGATGTAGCCAATTTTTCCCAGCGCTTCTCGAAGAGCTTTCAAAAAGGGACCGGGATTAGGATTCCCCAAAACGAGTACGCCGATTGTCGGAACTTTGATTTGCTGCCCAAACGCAGCAAATGGACATATTACGGCTCCGCCGAGGCTTAAGAGAAATTCACGCCGTTTCATCCTTGTCCCTGAGAGCAATGAAGCGCGGCTATTCATTTAATTGCCCGAAGCCCAACGTGGTTTCCGGTGCCTGTTTTAGCCGCTTAACAGCTACCTGTATATCCAATTGGACCCTGCGTGATGTCCGAGTTGGGTCATTCGCGACTGGGCCGCGCCAGCGGTAAGCCCTGCCATGTCCGCTATGCTCTGATAGCGACCAAATTCTGCAACGCAACAAGATGTCGCGAAGTGCCACTAGCAGAAGTGATCGTGGCTTGGCTACTTGTGCGCTGCATCCGATACCTTGATCGCTGCAGGAATGAGTCCGAGATCCTTGAAGGTGTCGGCGATCCTCTGCTGTTCGGCGATGACCGAACTGCTGATCGGCAGGATGCCGAAGGTCCTGCGGGACAGCGCAACCTCCATCACCGGCTCGGGGAACCCGGCGGCCGCGCTGAACGTCTTTGCGGTGCCCCGAATATCCTTTGCCGCTTCGGCGTAGACATCGCGCGCGGCACCGAGCACCACTTCGATTACCTGGGGATGCGCCTCAGCAAATGTCTTGGTTGTGAAGAAAAATTCGTAATTTGAGACGAGACCAGTGCCATCAGCGACAGTGCGCGCGCCCAATGACATCTCGGCGGCAGTGCGGTAGGGCTCCCAGATCACCCAGGCGTCAACCTCCCCCTTTTCGAAAGCGGCGCGCCCGACGGCCGGCGGCAGATATGCTAGCTCGACATCGGTGTATTTTAGCCCTGCCTTCTCGAGTGCGCGCACCAGCAGGTAATGTACGTTGGAGCCTTTGTTAAGCGCGATCTTCTTGCCCTTTAAATCGGCGACCGTCTTGATCGGGCTGTCCTTCGGCACGATGATCGCCTCGCCCTTCGGCGCCGCCGGCTCGTGACCGATATAGAGAAGGGGTGCGCCGGCAGCTTGGGCAAAGATCGGCGGCGCGTCGCCGCTATGGGCGAAATCGACCACACCGGCCTTGACCCCTTCGAGAAGCTGCGGCCCGCTCGGAAACTCCTTCCAGATGACTGTGTAGCCGAGTGGCTTCAGGCGCTCTTCCAGAATGCCGCGTGCTTTCATAAGTGCGTAAGCGCCGACCTTTTGATTACCCATGCGCACTACCTTTTCCTGCGCGACGGCGATGCTCGGTGCGGCTGAGACCAGCATCAGCCCGGCCAAAGCCGCAAAGCCGAGTGCCCGACGTGTAATTCTCCTCATGACGATGGTCTCCCTGATTCCACAAGGCGAAGTAGCGCTTCGGGTTGCAGCTCAGCGAACTTAACGAACCCAGATTATCAGCTTATTGAACTATTCCATAGCGCTGCGATCCTGAACCAGCGGGGCCAATGTCCGAGTTGGGTCAAATTCGGAAGTCCGAGCGCGCAACTGGACAGTCCGCTTTATCCTCAAGAACAGACGTCGCCAGCCGGACTTGTCAGATCCGAAAAGTGCCAAGAGGCGAAGTGGCGCTGTTCGCGCTCGGAGCACCAAGCCCACTATTCCATCACTCGACCATGGCGCCGTAGACGAGGTTCTTGAACAAATGCCGGCTTTGCACCCGGGCCGTGGCACCTTGTGTCAGTTGGATGGCGACCAGTTTTTCTTTGGGGTCTATGGTGAAGCTGGTTCCGAATATGCCGCCCCACATTGCATCGCCCTTTGAGCCCGGGCTCCAACCAAAACCGTCCTGCAGACGGACGGCGAAACCAAGTCCAAACCCGTAGCCAGGACCCGTTGAAGCTTCCGTCGAACCACCCATGCCGACCAGATGGTTTTGCAGCATGAACTCTACAGTCTTCTTCGAGAGATACCGCCTGCCCTCGTACTCGCCACCGTTGAGGATCATTTGCAAAAACTTGAAGTAATCTTCAGCAGTACCACACAAGCCGGCGCCACCCTTCAAGTAGGACATCTTGATTTCGCTTTCGGTCCTGCAGAAGCGTAGTGACAATTTCTTGAAGGGATCGCTATCAAGCACCTCCGCCAACCGCGAGGCTTTCTCTCCCGGTACCCAGAATGCCGTGTCCTTCATGCTGAGCGGGCCGATCACCATTTCTTGCAGCACAACGTCCAACGGCCTCCTTGTTGCGCGTTCAAGAAGGAGGCCCAGAACATCCACCGAGATCGAATAGAGAAAATTCGTGCCAGGTTGATAAGCGAGCGGGATTTGTCCTAGCCGCTTCAACATCTCGTCGCCGGTGATATCTTGCTCGCCAGCCTCGATATTGGCGTGCTCGTAGGCGTCCTTCAGCCGTTTGGATTTCATGGCGCCACCATAGTAAAAGCCCGATGTATGGCGCATGAGATCCTGGATCGTGACTGCCCGGTTCGCCGGCAGATCTTCGGTCGTTGTGGTGCCGTCACCGTTCGTTCTGCTCACCTCGACTTTTAAATCCTTCAACTCGGGCAGGTACCGCGCGATCGGATCGTTGATCTTGAAGACACCTTGCTCGACCAGCATCATCGCCGCAACCGTCACGATTGGCTTGGTCATTGATGCCATGCGGAATATGCTGTCCTTCGCCATCGGCTTAGTTTTGGCGGCGTCTTGAAAGCCGTTTGCCTCGAAATGGACCAGCTCTCCGCGCCTGGCGATCAGCGTGACGGTGCCCGAGAACGTGCCGTTGGCCACCTCCTGCTTCATAACGCCCGCGATACGATCTAGTCGCTCGCGCGACATACCCTGCGCAACGTCTTCACCAACCTGCGCGAGCTGAGCCTGCTGTGCGTTTGCGGCGTATGGAAAGATTACACCGACCACCATCGCCGCAACCAGCGATGCTGAAGCAAGTGTCCTTTGCATAGTTTCCTCCCTCACAACCGATATTCGGATCAGACTATACTACGCAGGCAGCACTTTCCATCCGGGAGTATGTCGCCTTCGGGTCAATCATGTCACTTTGGCCGTCGGCCGACTACTTCCGGTCTTCCCCTGTAAACGGAAGTGCCATAGAGGACATCGAAGCCCTATTCTGCATAGGCAGTCGCTAAGGTCTCGGCTATATTACGACACGTAGGCATATTCACGGTCTCGTCGGCATCGGGACCGCTTGCGGAATCAAGTGCACCAGTTGAGCGAACGCGGTGGATTAGCATTAACTTGTCACGCCGCTGAAATGGCAGCCATGAAACCAACAACCTCAGAGAGGGATGCCAAGGCGCCGGGAGCGCAAACCGGATCGAGCGCTCACAAGCCACCGGCCTCTGGATCGTCGGAACTGAAAGGTGCGCGTATTCTGTTGGTTGAGGATTCCTGGCACGTCGGCAATGCCATCAAGCGTCTACTGCGTACACTGGGAGCGGACGTGGCGGGTCCGGTCGCCACCATAGCCGACGCCGAGCGCCTAACCGCCGCGTGCAAGCCCGACGTGGCCATCGTGGACATCAATCTGCGAGACGGCGAGCGGGCCAACCCGTTGCTTGATCGGCTGCAGGAAGAAAGCATTCCAGTCATCGTCATAACGGGCTACACGGAAGTCACTCTACAACCTGGAAAGGTCGAAGCCATCCTGCAAAAACCCGTCAGCGTCGAACGGTTTTTAGCGGCCTTGGGCCCGATCGTTGCTCGGCTGCCGGATCGATGAGAGATCCTCTCACGCGAGGCTACCCAGCTGCTTGAGGGGTATGTCGATTGTACAGGACACGCCTTCGGGCGGAAAGGTGAGGTCGACCGTACCTCCAAGCTCGTGGGGTATGAGTTCGCAAATCAGGCTAATTCCGTACCCGCTGTTACATGGAGCTGATACGAGCGGGCCACACGTCTCGCGCCACAAGATCATCAGGCCAAACGTTGCGTCGTCGCTGTTCCGGCATTCCCAGCTTACAGACACCCGACCTTCGGGAATCGACAGCGCGCCGTATTTGGAGGCGTTGGTGACAAGCTCGTGCAGCACCATTCCCAGCGCCTCGGTTGCCGCGGCGGTGAGCGCGATGTCGGGGCCACTGGTCGCCGTATTTGCGTCTGTCGCGTAGGGGGCTAGCTGGTGCCGAACAAGATCCGCAAGCCGAACGCCCCGCCAATTACCTCCGCTTAATAGTTCGTGCGCAACTGCCATGCTTTGGATGCGCTGCTCGAGTGCTTCGATAAACTCGTCGATTGTGCCGCTACCCTGTCGCGTATACATGGCGACCACGCCCACGCGCGCAAGCACGTTCTTGACGCGGTGGTCAAGCTCTGCGACCAGCGAGCGTTGGTGCTCTTCAGCCCGCTTGCTCTTCGTGATGTCCCGGGTCAGGCCCTCGATGCGTAGGCATTTGCCGGCTGCGTCGAACTCGGCTGTTGCTGTTTCCTCGAGCCACATTTCCTGGGCGTCGGAACGAACCACGCGGAATGTGACCGCATAGGAAGGGTTGTCGGGTCGGACACGTCGCACATGCGCTTTAAAGTGCGCACGGTCATCCGGGTGAATCAGCGCAAGAAAGCGAGCTCCCGTAAAGGGCGCTTGCGGATCGTACCCAAGAATGTTCGCTGCGTTCTCACTGCGATGCGATGAACCGGTGCGGGCATCCCACTCAAAAGCGATCACCGCCCCGGCCGCCAAGGCCTTTTCCAATCGCGTTGCAGCCTCCCTGAGCGCTGCCTCGTGCTGACGCCGTTCTGCGAACAGGGCAGCAAGAACGAGCGTGCAAAGCGACGTCGTCAGGATCCCCGCTTGGGCGCCCACGATTCGGTCTTCGATCGGGAGCTCGGAGTCGCCGAAATATCCAATGCCAAAGGTTGTGGTCCACACGATCGTCAGCGCAACGACGAACGCGGCTGCCGCGGCGAACACCGGCCGGCAGCGGGCCGCTAGCCAAAGCAACAGCGGAAACAGCAGCGCGATTGGCACCACGGTCGCAAATGATGTGCGCGGTAGAAAGATAACAAGCGTACTCGTCAGCGTTATCGCTACAAGCGCCACAGCGCCTTCGACGACCTCGTTCGGCGATGGAGGGTCGCGCGCGGCCGCGGCAGCGCCGATCAGCAGCGGTGCAACCGTCACGATGCCGAGCGCGTCGGATGCGAACCAGTGCTGCCAGATGGTCAGGCTTGGTGCAGCCGAAAAGTGGAACAATTTGAATCCCAGAGTGCCACCGATCCCTGAGATAGCACTTCCGAATACCGCTGCCGCTAACAATCCTAAGACCTGGCGCAGCCGGCCGAGAGTGAAACCCGAACCAAATTGGCGCTCGATAAGGCCGGCCGCAAGCATCGCTTCTCCAGCATTGCACAAGGCGAAGGTGACGGCGCCCGCGAAACTCCTGTCTCCCAATAGATTGGCCACGATCGTTGCCGCGGCCGCTCCGATGGCCACCGGCCATTTCGCCCGGGGACCAAGTGCAATCAGGACGCCTGCCGCAACACCAGAGGCCGGCCAGAACACTGCCACGCCATCAGGTTTTGTCAGGAGAGAAAGACTAAACCGCGCCGCCAGGAAATATAGGATACCAACCACTATGACGACCCCGATCGCGCTGACCCATTGCCGCGTCGGATCAGCGGTGGCGAGCCGCTGCTCTTTTTGTTCCAGTAGTTTATGAAGGACGGGGTTTCGGGTCATTCACTTCCCCTTCGCTCGCCGCGCGAGAAATATTGACGCCGTCGCCGAAGATCGCTGCAGTGGATGATAAAGTCGCCGACGTAGATGCCGATGCGGAATTCGATCCGCGGCCCATCAAACGGCCATCGCCGGCGACATCCGCCGCCGCTAGCAAAACCGTCAGACGCCGCTCCACACGCTCACTACTCACGACGCACCCCGGCTGGGGAGATTGGAGGGCTATTATAGCAGTCTAGTAGTTCGTTGTCCGGCCCGATGTCCCTGTTGGGTCAATCGCGTCGGTTTGGCTGGACCACGGCGACTTCCGGTCTACCCCGGTGAACGGACATTCTGAGGATAGGCGGGCATGTCTCAAAGGTGCCACTTCCGGACTCGTGCGCCGCAGCAAGCATGACGATATCGATCACCTTGTTGCCTCTCAAAACCAGCGTGTAGGGCAATCCCTGTCTTCCGCATCATGACGTGAGCACCGTTTCTTGACTTGCGTGGCAGAGGCACCCGCAGCAATTTGGAAGGACATTCGCGACGACAAAAGGCACGAGCGATGAACGCCACTGAAGCCGATGACCCTGGGCCTGCTCCCGGTCCCTCGCTCTCACTCGACGACGCGGCGCTGGCGCGCGATTACGATCAAATCAGCGCGACGTGGCAGTTCGTAGCTGGCCAGTTCCTCGTCGACGAGCTTACGATCAAGGCGGGTGAGCGGGTGCTGGATGTCGGCTGCGGCACAGGTCTTCTGGCGCAATACATCGCCGACCGGACAGGCGCTTCCGGTTATGTGCTGGGGATCGACCCGCTGCCGTTGCGCATCGATATCGCGGCTGCGCGAGCGCGCCCGGGACTGGAGTTTCGGGTGGGTGATGCCTACGAGCTTGGCTGCTTTGCAGACGGCAGCTTCGACGTCGTCTGCCTGAATGCCGTGTTTCACTGGCTGCCTGAGAAAACAGGACCGCTGCGCGAGTTCGCGCGGCTTTTGCAATCCGGCGGGCGCCTCGGTATCAGCATGGGGCTTGGTCACCGCGAGTGGCCCCTGCGCGAGGCAGTTGTGCGCGTGCTGGCGCAGGCTCCCTTCGCGGACTATGCGATGCCGCCAAGCGCCAAGACGTATCCAGTCACCGAGCAGGACATGCATGACATGCTGCCAGCGGCCGGCTTTGCGGTTGCACGGGTGCAGGTTCGCCAGTCCGTGCGCGAGATGGCCTCGGCCGAAGATTCGATCCGCCATTCGGAAGCCAGTTCGTTTGGAAATTTCCTGAGCCATCTTCCAGCGGAATCCAAGGCTGCGGCGCGAGACCTTATCAAGCGCGAGCTTGAGTCGATGGCAGCGTCCGGACCTCTCCGCGAAGTCAGAGATCGCATGATCGCGATCGGCGTGCGGCAATAGGGCAGTATTCGCACTCGGCCCAGCGGACATCCAGACTAGCGACGCTTACCCCGCGGCACGGCGCACGATCGGGAGTTGCGGCGACGCCGGGGCGAGGCCGTCGTATTCACAACCCTTGCGGCGAAAGCTTGCCGACCGAACCTCCGGAAAAATCAACCCTGCGGCGCCGCCTCTGGTCGCCAATGTCTCAGTTGGGTCAAAAACGGAAGTCCCTCTTTCGATCACCTCGTTGCCACGGGCGACCTGGCTGCGATGGTCATTCGGGCAGCCCGGCTTGCCGCAATCCTTCTTCCAATCGCGAGATGTCTTCGGCGCGCCGAATAGGGGGCAGCACGTCTTTAAGATTGGAAACACGTAGCGCGGGGTTGAGCTGCCGCAGCCGAGCCATTGCCTTATGTGCTTGCTCCGGCCGTCCGGCCATTGCGTTGCTTGCGGCGGCGATACGTAATCCAGGTTGATAGTCCGGATTGTCCTGCAATGTAATTGCCGCCCACGATGCCGCTTCGTCATAGCGGCCCAGGAAGAAATGGGCAAACGCGGTCCCGCTTCGCATTCCTGTCAGCCGCGGATCAAGTGGGCTCAGGCGCATGGCACGCGCGAAGCGCTCGATCGCCGCTTCCGGCTCGCCAAGCCAGTTTTTGGCCCAGCCACCGTAAAACCATGCCTCGGCCAAATTGGAATTGAGCACAAGCGCGCGGTCGATTAAGGCGGCACCTACCCCGAGATCGCGAACAATAAACGCTAATGCAACCCCGCCGGCGGCGAGCGCGATCGCGTCGTCCTTGCCCAACTCGACCGCCCGCTGAGCGAGCCTTGTCACTTCGGCAATCTCGTTCGCTGTGTCTGAAATCCAGCCATTGATCTTGGCAGCGACGTAGCAAGAGGCGGCACGGCCGTAGGCGGCCGCAAAACCCGGATCGAGCTCGATCGCGCTGTTGAACTGGCGCAATGCCTCGTCGAGCGCTTGCCGGTTAGCAAACTGATAAGACTTGGCCAAACCGCGTAAATAGAGGGCATAGGCGTCGAGGCTCTCGGTCGGCTTGCGCTTGGCACGCTCGATCTCGGCTTTTTCCACCGCTGGCGCGATCGCCCCGACAACGCTCTCAGTCACCTGGTCCTGCAGATCGAAGACGTCGCTGAGCCCACCATCAAACCGTTCTGCCCAAAGATGTGCCCCAGTGGCGGTATCGACGAGCTGTCCCGTGATGCGCACCCGATTTGCCGCTTTGCGAACGCTACCTTCCAACACGTAGCGCACCCCAAGCTCGCGCCCGACCTGCTTCACATCGACGGCGCGCCCCTTGTAAGTGAAGCTCGAATTGCGGGCGATGACGAACAGCGCCTTGAAATGAGACAGCGCCGTGATGATGTCATCGACCATTCCATCAGCAAAGTAGTCCTGCTCCGGATCGGAGCTCAGGTTGGTGAAGGGGAGAACGGCGATCGAGGGTTTATCGGGCAGCGCAAGGGCGTCATCGACAGGCAGGCGGTTCGGCGCAGCCGGCACGGCCGGACCGATTTGGACGCGCCAGACCCGCATCGGTTCGGCGATATTCTTCAGGGATTGCGAACCCAAATCCTCAAACGTTATATCTACCTTGCCCCGAATTTGCCGACGCGCGTCGTCCGAGATGCTGATACCGCCCGGCTCTGCAATCCCTTCGAGACGCACCGCAATATTGACCCCGTCACCAAAGATATCGTTCTCTTCGATAATGATATCACCGACGTGAATGCCGATGCGGAGTTCGATCCGCTTGTCCTGCGGCACGTCGATATTTTGTTCGGCCATGCCGCGTTGAATTTCGGCGGCACATCGTACCGCGTCGACCACGCTGGCGAACTCGGCAATAGCGCCGTCCCCGGTATTCTTGACGACACGTCCGTGATGCTCAGCGATTTTGGGATCGAAAAGCGTCCTTCTAAGCGCTTTCAGTCGCGCCAGCGTGCCTTCTTCGTCTATCCCTATTAGACGACAAGAGCCCGCGACATCCGCCGCCAGAATAGCCGCCAGTCGCCGCTCTACGTGCTCGCCGCTCAAGGTGCACCCCCGGGGTCGGGGACATTGAATGCTTATATAGCAGAATTGCGGGCCGATGTCCGGCAATGCCCATGTCCGAAACGGGTCAATCGCGTCGGTTCGCCCCACCGCTGACCACTTCCGGTCTTCCCCCAGCTGCGGACATCACACATCGGACCACCACTTCCGAAAGGTGCCAGATTCGGGGACGGGAAGCTCTGCTTTTATGCGCCGAGCCGAGCCTCACTCATCGTAAGGTGATAACCGCTCTAGTCGGTGGCCAATTTGCCGATATTGTGCCGCCAAGCTGATCTGAGAGACTACGGATAACAAGCCTAGGTCTCCCCCAGCCCTTTCATAAACAGACGACTTACCGCAGTCGCGGTTATTGCCGCGCGATTGGCAAGTTTCGGCGAAGTAGAATAATTTTAGTTCCAATGGGTTTGTTGCTTGCACCCCGAAGTAGACCGGCGGCTCGCGCAGCCGGTCTACCTTCGTGCCTTCAAAGGGCGACGCGATTGCGTACGCCGCAAGAGGTTCTGCGTATCGTCTGCTGGCACTTCGGACCTGACCTCGTGAACGATCAGGCGCGCCGACCTCCGGCTACTCTCCCTGCGCTGGATTGTCGATCGCCTGATTTGTGGACGTCCGGGCCCACCCGGTCGCGTATTCTCTACCCTAGGGGAACCCCGTCCGGCAGCATCGTTTTCTCCTTTTGAGGACAGCGCCATGAACGTACAGGACGAGCACACCCGATCGCTCTGGATGGATATCCCGGCCGCCGACGCCCCGGCCCTGTCGGGTCCAGAACGGGCCGATGTCGTCGTGGTCGGCTCGGAATTGCCGGGCTATCCGTGGCCTATGAGCTTGCCAACCGCGGGCGTTCTGTCGTGGTGCTGGACCGCGGCAAAATCGGCAGCGGCATGACCGCGCGCACGACGGCTCATCTGGCTTCGGCGCTCGACGACGGCTACAAGGAACTGATCAGCGTGCGCGGCGAGGACTGGGCCCGGCTTTGTTACCAGAGCGTCACAGCCGCGATTGATCGCGCCGAGGCTATTCAGTCCACCGAAAACATCGATTGCGATTTTCGCCGATTGGACGGCTACTGGGTGCTGGCGCCGGACACGCCCGCATCTCACTTGGACGAGGAATTTGATTGCTGCACCAAGCTCGGGATTCCTGTCGAGGATTGTAGGATACCGACGCCGCTCCACGCTGAAGGTGTTGTGCGGTCGTTGCGCTTTCCGCGACAGGCGCGTTTCCATCCCACCAAATATCTCGCCGGACTGGCAAGTGCGCTGCAGCGTCGCGGTGCGAGGCTCTACGCTGACACCTGTGTCGAAAGCATCAAGCAAAAGCAGGGCGACATTGTCGTGAAGACCACGTCCGGGTACGACGTCCGCGCGAGCGACGTGGTGGTCGCGACAAATTCGCCTGTTAACGTGCGCGTGGCGATCCATACCAAGCAGGCACCTTACCGAACCTACGCGATTGCGGCGAAGATTCCGGCTGGTACGCTCGCGGATGCGCTCTATTGGGACACGCTCGACCCCTACAACTACGTCCGTCTGCAGCCGTTCTCCGACGACGAGGACATCGCGATTATCGGCGGAGAAGACCACAAGTCCGGCGGAGCGGACGATGGCGAGCAGCGCTTTGCCGCTCTCGAGCGCTGGGTGCGCGATCGGCTGCCAAACGTGCGCGCGGTGACCCATCGCTGGTCCGGGCAAGTGCTGGAACCGGTAGATTTTTTGGGTTTCATTGGTCATAGCCCCGATGAGGAACATGTCTTCCTCGTCAGTGGCGATTCCGGACAAGGCATCACGAACGGGCTGGTCGCCGGCATTTTGATTACGGACCTGATCACGACGGGATCGAACCCGTGGGAACAGATATACTCGCCGTCTCGAAAAATCCAAAAGAACATCAGCGAGTTCATCAGCGAGAACATCACTCCCCTGAAGAATTTCGCTGAGTACCTGACAGCCAGCGAAATCGCATCCGTCGAACGGCTTCGGCAGGGAGAAGGACGCCTCGTCCGCAGCGGGTTAAAGAAGATAGCGGCTTGCCGGGACCGCGAGGGCACGTTGCATTTGCATTCCGCAAGTTGCACCCATCTCGGCTGCGTGGTGCACTGGAATTCCCTGGAGCAATGCTGGGACTGCCCCTGCCACGGCTCGCAATTCGCGCCCGATGGGACCGCCCTCAATGGACCAGCCGTTTCGCCCCTCGCCGGCATCCAGAGGCCGGCCAAGCTTGAAGCGGCGGAATAGCGCGGCGGACTGCGAGTCCAGACGAAGTCACTCTCGCCAGCTCTCGATCCATGGAGGGCCCATGCGCACTCCGCCGGCCTTGGCTTGCACAGGCCAAGCATGGCTTCGGCGGCCTCACGAGGTAGTGCTGCTTGGTTTCGGGTCCGCCTGGAACGGTATCCGCGGCCTCACGTTGTAGGCTTCAAGCACCAAGCTGGTGCCGAGGTCGCGCCCATTTGAGCGCCCTCAATAGCGCTGAACAGTGAGTGGCGCGACCCCTCAATCCAGAACAGAGGAGGTTACGCCATGGATGCATTGCGCATTTCCCGCCGGCAATCGATCGCCGGCCTATCGGTCGCAGGACTAGCGGGACTGCTCATTCCGCCTGCCTTTGCCCAGCAGAAGCGCGAGACGATCGGCGTCGGGATCGGCAAGAAAGGAGCAGCGATCGACGACGAGGACATTTTCACCTTCGCGCTGAATCTCGAATACATGGAAGCCGAGTTCTATCTGCGCGCAACGACCGGCAAGGGCATCAGCGATACCGATGCCGGTATGGATGCCGGCAGGGTCGTTGGCGGCCATGAGGCCCAATTCAAAGAGAAAAGCGATCCGCGAATTCATTGAAGAGACGGCGGAGAACGAACTGGCCCACGTTCGCTTCTACCGCAAGACGCTTGGCAGGAGCGCCATATCGCGACCGGCCATCGACTTCGACGCCGGTTTCAAGGCTGCAGCTCAGGCTGCGGGATTGCCTGCCGATTTCGACCCGTTTGCCGACGACATGTCGGTCCTGCTCGGTGGCATGCTGTTCGAGGACGTCGGCGTGACCGCCTATGCAGGCGCGGCCCCGCTGCTCAAGAAGAAGGAGTTCGTGGAGGCGGCGGCCGGGATCCTTGCTGTGGAGGCCTACCACATGGGAATGGCCCGCTCCCAGCTCTACATGATGGGCGAGAAGGCGTGGGATGCCGCCAACGCAATATCCGATGCGCGGGATAAAATTGACGGAACCCCGGAAAAGGAAGATCAGGGATCAGGGTCGACGGCAAAGCCAACTTCGTGCCTTCAACCGCCGATGCGATTGCGTTCACGCGTACGCCGCAGGAGGTTCTGCGCATTGTCTATCTGACCGAGAAGGCCGGCGTCAGCAAGGGCGGGTTCTACCCGAACGGAATGAACGGAGAACTCAAGTCCACCTGACTGCAATACGCCTCCTGTTGCACCTCTTCGGATCGGCCTCGCAGGGAGGCCGATCCGCGCACTGCTGGACTAAAGGCGATATCCGGTTCGGGTCAATCGCGCCTCTTTGACCGTGCGCCGAGCATTTCCGGCCTACTCCGACAAGCGGACAATCCGCTAAGGGGTCGGCATGTCTCATTAGGTGCCACGAGCGGACCAATACGGCAGGTCTGCCCGCAGATACTGAGCACGCTCCTTCACTCCCCAATCACGATCGACCGCGCCGCAGCGTTATCTCGCAATTGACCGCCTTGCAGGACCGGTTGAAATGGACACAATATACTCGCTTCGGAATCGAGGACGATGCCATGCCCGAAGCACCAAGCGACATTGATTATACGGTTGATATAGGCAGACACGAGACGACGTTCCGTGCGAACACATCCAACGGAGAGAAATTCCTCGGCGGCGTTGACCTTACAATGGCCAATGAGGAAGCGCATACATTCATACAGGATGCCCGCGCAGCAGGGCTGACGGTCAAATCGTTTTTCTAACAGTTTCGCAAACAGATCCTGCACCTTGCTATTGGTCGAAGGGCACGCCATCGGATGCAAAGGCGCACGGCTTCAGCACCATTCTAGTTCAGCTTCGGGCCGCTGATGGCATCACGGCGATCCCAAACTGGTAGACACCGCCCTTGCCGCCCATGGGCTCGTCAGTGCAAAATGCTCCGGCGCGCTCACCCAGGACCCTAAGACCTGCGGGGACGGCCGAGGCCGCCGACGGGACTCGCCGGGTTCGAAAAATGTTTGCATCGAAGTTCTAGCTTTAACTTCCAAGCTATTTCGTTTCGCCATAAACAACTTCGTCAAACAGCGTCACGCTGTCGGCCTTGGTCCATAACCCCACCTTTCCCGCATCGGTGAAAGTGGCGTCCTCGACCTCAAATAATTGTTTGCCGTTGAAGGACGCGCTGAAGCGCGCTGCCTTGAAGTCAACACGCAGAGTGTGCCAGGTGTTAGCGGGCACCGGAACGGAAACTCCATAACCTCCTTTGCGGCCAACAATATCGAGTTCTCTGCGGACGCCGGCAACGGTCTTGTAGAGAACGACGTTGTCCTCAAGCGCGTTGGCCCGGAGTACGTAGTAATTGTTCGCATCTTTTGCCCGCCAGACAATGCCAGCTGCACGGTCCTGAGAACCGGCGATGGCCTTGAACTTCACCTCAATAAAACCGTCCTTGATGATGGTGTCGTTCTTCAGGAGCAGCGGATAGGTAGCGCGGCCAGATTGCTTGAGCACTTTCGGTTTGGACGGTGCAGTTTCATCGCTTTCCACCGTCCATTTGGGATTTCCCGACCCTGTGAGGGTGGATGTCCAACCGTCAGGCGTAGCGCCTATCTCGCTGCTCTCGAAGCCGACTGCGTGGTTTGACAAGTCATTCACCTCCAGAAGGAGAAGTGCAATTGCGATAACGCCAGCGTGCGTGCGTATGGCGCATTTACCTAGGCTCCTTGGAGATCAAGAACTCCGCCGTGCAAAGGAAAGAGAGCACGTAAAACCGATCCGGCTCGATAAGTGCGGTCGTCTTTTGCGCGGACGGCCGCAATAAGCTGCGTACTCGCTCAATGGATCAACGCGGCGCGACAGCAGTCTTGTCGAGCGCAGCGCGAACGCTGTGCGCCAATTTCACGGCATCATCATTGGCCCAAAAATGGATGAAGAACATGCGCGGCTGTTCGTTGAGCATGTGGCTATGGATAGCCGTCACTTCGATGTCACCAGCGCGCAACGAGCGAATGAGTGGATTGACCTCATCGCCCGTAACCAGAAAATCGCCGGTGATGGCAGCCTTGCCGCTCCCGGTCGGCTGAAAGTTGATCGCATTGGCACCGCCGAGGGCCCCGCTCACCTGCATGCCGCTTTCCGTCACCGCATCACGGCGAGGAATCCCAAACTGGTAGACACCGCCGTTGGCCGCGCCCTTGGCGCCCATGGCTTCGTCAAGTTTGGTAGTATCAAGGTCAATTGCCGGAGCTGGGCCGGAGGTCGTGGCCGGCGGCTCAAATGGAGTCTTGCTGCCGGATGAAAGCGCCGCACGAATCGACGTGGCCATCTTTTTCGGGATCGCCGTGCCCGGCGACGTGCATGTAGAACGTTGCGGGAGAAGCACGAAGAATGTGGTTGTGAATGGCAGTTATCTCCAATCCGCTGTCCAGCAGCCTAGACATGACAGGGGTAATTTCCGTTTCAAGCAACACGAGGTCGCCCATCACCATTGCCTCGCCGTGCATTGGCGCGAAAGCCACCCATCCTCCAAGCGCTAATGCCGGCTTGATTGCGATGCCGTCCAACGTAACGTGGAGATCGGATCGTGGCAGCCCATAGCGGTGAACTTCACCACTCACGGCGGCGGTTTTGCCTAACGCCGCATCCACCTTCTTCCAGTCGATCTCAGCCGCGCGGGCCGGCAACGACAGCAACAGCGCTGCGCCCAGCGTGAATACTATGATGGTATGTTTCATTGTCTTCTCCGATTTTATGCCCGAAACATTTCGGGCCGCACAAAGCTGACTCCGGCGACACGATGCATCGCGGCTGAGCTCTGCTGAATGTTGATGAGACGGAGACGTACAGACATACGTGCGCCCTCGTAAAAACGGGACGCGATACTTGGGCATGTCGCCTCGTGGGGGGATCGCTGTGCCCCCATGCGTCGAATAGAACGCTTGCTACTTAAGCTGTCAATGCGCTCTCAGACCATCAGCGCCGGGCTTGAATTAACAACAGCGTGAAGACAACCTTGGCAATTCGTTCTATGGTGAGGCCCAGGTTCCAGCAAAGAGGAAGCGCGAATCGAAAATACCCATAAGCGGCAGACGTCTTGCCGGCAACGGCTTGCCGCGAATAGGGAGCCAGTTTCTAGCGCCGCTCCTGGATTTTGCCGCTGCTGTCGACGACGAGGGAAACTTCCTTGCCGGCTTTCGTCGCCTTGACGGCCGTACCTTCGGCGGTGGATTTGATATCTCGAATTTGCGAATAACCCGCGGCTTCAAGCTTGGCTATAAGCTCCTGCTCGGTCAGGGCGTGGCCAGGCGACAAGGCGCCAACCATCACAAGAGAACAAAGGGCCGCTCGAAAGATTGCTCGGGCCGACATGATCTGTGCTTCCTATGCTGGTGCGAACCACAAAAGCATGCTCCGCGGACGCTTCAACGCCTATTCGAGACAGCGGTTCCGCACCCAGAGCCATGTCGTGCCGCGCGGGGCACGCAGGACACAAGGTTTCGTATGGAATGCGTGTCCGTTCGCGGTCATTCGCCCCGTTTTGATGGTTGGCCACGCACTTCCGGTCCACCCCGATCAGCGGACACCCTCAGGGTACGTCGGCACGTCTCAAACGTGCCGATTGTGTTCTCTAATTCCGGGTCTGGGTGTCAAGTTCTCCAACGATCATCCTTGCCGGGCCCACTGTTCTCTCCGCGGTAGGGGTAAGCCCTCCGCATGATGGCGTAAGGTGGCGCTGGCGGTTCAATGTTGAAATCGCGGTCGGCCTTTCGGACGCTCGCAAAAAATCGGACGAACTCACCATCGCCATCGTCCCGGCAGGGACGTCTTTTCCCGCCGCTTGGCAGGATTTCAGTATTCTGCTTGCTAGGCAGCAGTCTCCTTCTTCGACCAATTGAACTCGGTCCCGTCGATCCACATGCGATGCAGAATGACTGCGAGCTTGCGCGCGACCGCGACCTTGGCCTTGCGGAGCCCGTTACGCTTGACGAGCTTCACTCCCCAGGCCTTCACGGCGGACCATTTCGGGACGCGGGTCAGCAGAACCCCGGCTCCGGCCCGCATTGCCGTATCAGCGTGGCTGCCAATGCCCGGGACAGGGGGCCGCACTAATCGATGCACAAGGGCCATCCAATCGCGATTTGCGCGCGAAAATTTTAGGGACCGTATCCGGGAACCGAGGGTCCGCGCGGCCGCCGCGCGCGAAAAATCCGCATATTTTTGTCCGGCTTTTCACCGCTTTGTTTTGGGTTGGGCCGGACAGTCAGCGACAACGAGGGACAGGCATGGATGGACTAGCGCAAACGCGCACGGTTGAGATGTGGCCGGTTGAGCGGCTACGGCCTTATGAGCGCAATTCGCGGCGGCATTCGCCTGAGCAGATTGAGCAGATCGCGGCGTCTATTCGCGAGTGGGGCTGGACGATGCCGATCCTCGCCGCCGATGACGGCATGGTTCTCGCCGGTCATGGCCGGTTGGCGGCGGGCAAGTTGCTCGGCATCGCCGAGGTGCCGGTCCTCGTTGCGCGCGGGTGGACCGAGAACCAGAAGCGCGGCTATGTCATCGCGGACAATCGGCTCACCGATGCGAGCGATTGGGATGACGAAATGCTGCGGCTTGAGTTGAGCGACTTGCTGGAAGGCGGTTTCGAGATCGGCTTGACCGGCATCAGCGAGGACGAGCTATCAAAGCTGTCCGTCGGGGTCGGCGAGTTAGAGCAGATGCCCGAATTGCCCGACGGCGAGCGGTCGCCGTTTCGCGACATGACATTCATTCTATACGGGGATCAATTCGGGATCGTCGAGCGCGCCATCGCTAGGGCGACCAAGCCACGCGACGCGGACAATCCCAATCGATCGCCGCAAGGCAATGCGCTCGCCGCGATCTGCGCCGAATATCTAGGGCGCGTACTCATACATCGAGATTGATTGGTGCGGCTTACTCGATGTCCGCTATGCCCCGATACCGACCAAATTCCGCAGCGCAGCGAAATGGCGCGATGTGCCAATAGCGCACATGAGCGGATGACGGGCGCGATGCAGGTAAGCTTGAGCTCGCAATGAGCAATCTTTGCGTTAGTGCCCGCGACGGCATCTGAGTTGCCTCCGGCTCCCAGAGCCGCGTGTCACGCGGCAGATCACGTATCGAGAGGTAGGCTCGCCGGCGTCTCGCGGCGGTGATTCAATCTCTAATCCAGACGCAAAGGATCGTTCAAGAAATTGCCGCCAAGGATTCCGACCAATGCATGCTGCGGCCGCCGCAGGTGACGCTAGATGCGGTCGCAAAACTAGCGGAAGGCAACGGTCGCTCAATCAATAACGAGATTGTCATGGCGTGAAAGCTCAAATCATTGGCGCACAATAACAAGACCTTGATGGGTGTATCTGGTAACGGATCAGCGCTCCCGAGTGGCGTGGACTGGCTCTTCTTCTTTTCGATTGCTTGGTTTGTCGCCGTCTTTGTTGCGTCAACCTGGCGCGCTACTGACGCTGTGAACCCGCAGCCTAAGGCAGTACCCCTGATAAACCTTATGAGGATCACGATGCCGCGCTTCTATTTCCATCTGCGCACGGGCGATGATTGGATTCCTGATGAGGGCGGAATTGATCTTACGGACCTATCCGCAGCCAAGCGAGAGGCCGAAATAGCTGCGCGCGAGATGATTGCTGAGGCCATCAAGGCCGGCGAGGAGCAAGTGCCAACTGCATTTGTAATTGCGGATGATGCGGGCCGCGCAGTCGAGTCCGTTTCATTCGCAGCGATGCTGCCTAAGGCGATGACTTCAAGGTTAGAATAGATCCCAGCGCGGCGGGGCTTGGGCCGTCATTCCAGTGCTTCCGATGACGGGGATTCTTTACCTAGTTCTGCCCATCAATGTTTCTGAAATGGCTCTGCCCATGAGGCCCGTCAACGGACTTCGACAGTCATCGGATAGATGCCCGTTTTGTGCCAACAACTGTCATGGAAACCGACTGAGCGGTGCTTGGGCTAACTGCTCGCAAACAGCGAGGTAAAGAACGTCAACGCGCGCTGCGTTCGCCTAGCCAACTGAGGCTTCCCATGATGCCGTGCCTCAAAAGTTAAGTTATGGCCAACAAAGTCAAATCATTGGCCTATAATCACAAGAACTGATCTTGATCCTTCGCTATACGACCTCGTCGCTCGCGCCGACGAACCTGTGATGATCGCAAGCCGCCCCAGTCGCTTTATTAATTTGGATCATAGACTTCAGACGATGTCCTCTGACGGTAAGATCGCATTATTTATTGACGGTGCTAATCTCTATACAACCGCCAAGGCGCTTGGCTTCGGCATCGATTACGATCGCCTTCTCAAGGCGTTTCAGAGCCGTGGGACGTCTGTTCGCGCGTTCTACTACACCACTATCATTGAAGATCAGGAGAACTCGACGATCCGGCCGCTGCTCGATTGGCTCGACTATAATGGCTATACGGTTGTGACGAAGGTAGCGAGGGAATACTTCGATGCTAACGGCCGCCGAAAAGTAAAGGGCAGCATGGATATTGAGCTTACGGTCGATGCGATGGAACTCGCCGAGCATATCGATGAAATGGTTCTTTTTTTCCGGTAACGGAGATTTCCGTCCGTTAGTGGAAGCAATGCAGCGACGTGGCGTGCGGGTCACGGTGGTTTCGACAACATCGACCCAACCGCCGATGATTGCCGATGAACTGCGGCGCCAATCCGACCTTTTCACCGATCTGATTGAGCTACGACCGCTTATTGCACGCGAATTACCAACTAGATGAGCCGATTTAGCGCGTCCAACGTTCTCAGTCCATCGTGGCGCCGAAACCAAAATCATTGGCTCGGCATAACAAGACTTGGACATGCGTGCTCCTGTAGATATCGGCGCCGCCGAGCACTGCGCGACTGGACCAGTATCATTTGACAGAACCCGATTATGACGCGAGACGATTTGCTTCTGCGGATTTTGGATTGCTTGGTTTGCGCTCTTTTCGGTGCGGCGCTCTGGGCACTATTGACGCTTTGATGGCGGTACGCTGCGCGCCAAAACCTGAGTGTTGTTTGTTTGTCGCGGCCACTTCGGCGTTTCTGCTCGGCATTACACAAAATGAAAATGACGCCGAAAGCGATCTGGCGAACCTCTAAAATGGGGTCCGTCCCTCAAATGAAGACCTTTGCTTAGCGGTTTCTGCGCAGGCTGATGCCCGCAAGCACCGTGCTGCCGATCACCCTCTATTGCGCACAAGTGAAGCATGAGCTTTCGTCGATCCGCAGCCGACAGATCGACGCGCTGAAGTTCGCGCTCGCTGAGCCGCGCACCGTCAGCCATCAATCATGATCAACTGATCGGGTGCGGGGCAGAGCGGGCCTTCGCCGACCTGATGATGCGCTGCACGTTTCAGGCCATCGCCGGGATAATCGGTTTCGGTGTCGGCGTGGCTGCGCCACTTGGTTCAGTCTACGTCACATGCCCGTCGGGGACAATGGCCATCAGGGCAATAGTCCCGTGAACAATATCTGGCGTAAGTTTGACGTGGGGAGCTAGGCAACGGTATCGGTATCGGCGGGCTGCGCCACCTGGTTCAACGGCTGGCCGCAACAATTCCAAAACTGGCAGGACTGCCCCCAAACACCGCTCCTATCGATGACCCTAACTCATGGCACCATCAGGTTCGACCTGCACCGCTGTGGGGACATCCCGAAATCGGTATCATAATATCACTGTCGGTAGCGGAGCATTCGAACTCCGTTAGCGCGATGCTTTGGTCCCTCTACTCGGTACTGCTCAAGAGACTCAGCGCGAATGCCAGAGGGCGGTAAAGGGATGAGTCTTTTCAGGCGAACTACCAGTTTCGGTTTTGGAGCCGTGCTCATGCGTTCTCCCAATCCTGAGGATTTCCGTTCGATACCGAGCGCCACTGGCGGGATAGCGCGCTTGGCATGCGCCCGAATGCGTGAAGCGGGCAAAGGCATGGCGGCTGTTCTGTCTGGGGCAGGGTTGACTGTCGAGCAGGTGGACGATCCGACCGTTCGTCTCGAGGTGCGTACGCAAATCAAGGTCTTGGAATTGGCAGCACAAGAACTTCAAGATGAATTTCTCGGATTTCATTTGGCGCGCAGTTTCGACCTGCGCGAAGTTGGTCTGCTCTACTATGTTATGGCATCTTCAGAGCTACTTGCGGATGCTCTTCGGAACGCAGAGCGCTATAGCACGATTAACAATGAAGGGTCCGTCTGCACCTCCGATCAGATCGGTCAATGGTTATTGCGCTTGACTATCTAAACGTAGATCGACGTTCGGATCGGCATCAGGCAGAATTTTGGCTGATTGCATTGGTTCGTCTATGCCGACAACTGACAGACAGCCGACTAGCGCCACGAAAATTAACGGTCAGGCATTTTCGCGACTGTACGCCCGCGGAATACAAATCATTTCTGGCAAGCGATGTTGAGTTTGGTACGGATGCTGACGAGATAGTTTTTCCGGAACACGTCGCTTCTCTTCCGATTGTTGGGGCCGACACTTATCTAAATGAATTACTGCGGCAATACGCGGATGAAGCGCTCGCTCGCCAGCCGCAAGAGCGTGTCGGCGTTCGCGCAGATGTGGAACGAGTGATCCCGCAATTGCTTCCGCATGGCATAGCCAAAGCATCGGAAGTTGCACGCCAACTCGGCCTCAGCAGTCGTACGCTGTCGCGCTCGCTTTCTGCCGAGGGCGCAAGCTTTGGCAAAATACTAGAGGAATTTAGGGCTGCTCTCGCCAGACGCTATCTTGAGGACCGCGAGTTGCCTATTTCGGAGATAGCGTGGCTCCTAGGATACCGGGAGATCAGCTCTTTCACGCATGCATTCAAGCGATGGACCGGAATGAACCCGAGAGAATTCCGATCATCAGCGCCTTCCCGGTAAGATGACGGATGGCTTGCCACCTTCAAAGGCACCGTTGACAGAAACGGCGATGATACGCGGCAGCGCCGAAAGTAGACGTCAGTGGTCTTCATTCATTGCTGACATCTTCTTTCTGAGATTTTCGGCATCAAACCCAAATTATTGGCGCGCAATAACAAGACTTGGATGCGGTTGTTCCGGTAACGCATTGCGCGCCGCCGAGTACGGCACTTCGCGGCTAAACCAACATCATCTGGCAGAACCCGACCATGAACCGAGACGACGTGCTTGTCTGGCTTTCGCTTGCTTGGTTTGTCACCCTCTGCGTGGCGGCGATCTGGGGATTATTTGCGCTTTGATGTCCAGGTTAGTCGTGAGCTCCTTGTCGTCGGAGTGCTCATGCTTCCATCAAATCGCGCCGCTTTTCCAAGGCATCACCTCAGTCGCACGTTAAAGGCACTTGGTCATGACGCGCGGCTGATGCCGGCGAAATACGTGCGCCCGTATTCCAAAGGTCAAAAGAACGACTATCGCCCGATGCGGAAGCGACTGGGGGCTCAAGGATATAGGCGTTGCGCGCGGCGAGATCGACTACTTCGCCTTGAACCGAGGTGTCGACCCGCGAGGCATCCGATCCGCCAGATGAACGACTGATATCTGGCGCCGGGTGGATGGCCACACGACCAGACGCACCGTTCCCCGGGACCGACTTCCGCATCGGGTCATTCGCGACCGGGTCGAGCCAGCAGCAAGTCCGGCCATATCCGCTATGCCCCGAAAGCGGAAGTGAATTCAGACCATTGGCGGCTCCGTGAGGGCTGCTGTGGGTTGATGCTAGGAGCGCCATGGGAAAGGCTAAAGAAATCCGCGTCGCGCCGATCTCGAAGAAAGACGCAGACGCGCTGATCATTCGGCTGCATTACAGCCACAAGACGGTCAACAATGCTTTCCTATCGCTGGGCGTTTTCCTCAACGGTCGGCTCGAAGGCGCGATGACATTCGGCCCATCTATGGACAAGAGCAACATTCAAGGGCTGGTGCGCGGCACTGCTTGGAACGGCTTTCTCGAATTGAACCGGCTGGCGTTCTCGGAAGCCTTGCCACGAGATTCCGAAAGCCGCGCGCTCTCGATTGCCCTGCGGATGATCCGGAAGCATTACCCGCACGTCGAATGGATCATCTCGTTCGCCGATGGATGCCAGTGCGGCGACGGGACGATCTATCGCGCAGCCGGCTTTGTACTCACCGGGATCAAGCTGAACAAAAGTCTTTTGCGACTGTCCGACGGCTCGGTCACTCACAAGATGACGCAAGTGACCGGAAAGAACCGCGCGTCGCATTTCGCCAAAACCGGTGGATCATGGTCGGGCCAGGGCGTGCCGCTCGACGGCTATCAGATGCGGTATATTTATTTCCTCAATCCCGAGGCGCGGGCGCGGCTCAACTGCAAAGAAATTCCTTATTCGGAGATCGAGCGGCGCGGCGCCGGCATGCATCGGGGAATTGCGCGTGGCAAGCAGGCGATGGCCGATCCCCAATCGGCACAGCGGCGCGGCAGCGGCGACCGCCACGCTCCATGTTGACCGACGACAGATTGCAGGCGCCCCGCGACCGCACGACGCTCAGTTGGCATCGCCAAATTCAGCCTGAGATGTGCTCATCATCAGCCA
Organism: Bradyrhizobium sp. TZ2; assembly: GCA_043099345.1. Classification (GTDB taxonomy): domain Bacteria; phylum Pseudomonadota; class Alphaproteobacteria; order Rhizobiales; family Xanthobacteraceae; genus Bradyrhizobium. Next base: position 7,752,444 of record CP170752.1, read on the forward strand.
GAACCGCCCGACGAGATCGGACCGTATTCTTCGAGAAGATCTCGTCAACTTCGAGACGCATGGTGCCGTGGCATTCGCACGCTGCCGCGGCGAGCCGCGATCGGTCGATCTCGATCCTGCCTCGTTGCTCAGACCTGATCGCTCCGCTCGCTCGCAGATTGCGCATCAGTAGCGTCACTGTCGTTCGGCGCACACCGAGTATTTGCGACAGCGCCTCTTGGGTGAGCGGGAGGACGTCGTCGTCAATGCGGTCGCGAATGTGGAGCAGCCAGCGCGCCATCCGGGCTTGCACTTGATGCAGCGCATTGCAGGCTCCGCTGCGCTGAAGCTGTACCTGCATCGCCTTGACGTGACACTGGATCATGTGCCGGATCGCGGGGCTCCGGTTAAATGCGGCGTGAAATCGCGGCGCCGGGATTCGCGAGGCAGTGCCCGCCGCACGGACGATGGCGGTAAGGGGCGAAGCTGACGGTCCAAACACGGAAAGAGTACCTAATGCTCCCTCGCGCCCGACTACCGACGTAGCTACCGTGTGACCGTCTGCCATGTCGATCATCAGCGAGATGGCACCGCTATGAGGGAACAAGACATAGTCGACCTGGTCGCCCTCGCGCGAGATCACCGCGTCCTGATCGAGCGCGATTATCGCTAGCTCCGGCCTCAGCAGATCGAGGTCCGTCGCCGGCAGTGCACCAAGAAGGCGGTTACCAATTCCACCGGGAGGCGTCACTGGGGGAATCCGCGGTGAGACATCCGGACCCTGCTCCATTTGGAGCGTCGCGGAACGGCGGTCTCAACATAGGTTTATCTTCTACGCACACCGATATCGAACTCACTTACGAGACACCTTCACTGGGAAAACAAACTCCAAACAGTTTGGCCGCGAGGCGTATTTTCTGCTCGCAGCATCCTGAGGCGGGTTAGATGCAAATGGCCGCCGGACGCAACTGTCAAATGTGCATGGGTAACGCGCCCTCGGCATCACCTGAATGAGCGGTTTCGCGCCGACGGTCGGTCGCTTTGCCGGTGTTGCGCCTCGAGCGAGCGCAACCGTGGGAATGGGCGGCGCGTGCCCGCAAAATCAGCTTACCCTTGTTGGCGCGCGCCAGATCCTCCAGTGCGTCGGACAAATCAAAATCGGCTCATCGGCCCAAGCATCGTACCAAATCCCCAATTTTCGACGGCATGGAAAACCCAATGGCATAATGCCGGTCTTATCAAGTTCGCCAACTTCCAAAACGCAATCCGGCGCGAGTTGGATCGGCCGCCACCGCAGAGCCCGACACGACATCCCCGAGAGCCTAGAGGGCGCGTGTAATTAATGCCGCCACCCGCCTATGAAAGCTACCAATCTGTCTGAACGCATCCTGCCGCTCTAGTCCCTCAGGAAGCCGTTGCGCGGCTTCCATAAACTCGCTAACAACCTCGTCATGTCTTTCAGTTCATCGGCCTCGGGCATTCCAACTGTGCGTCGGCTCAACGTTAAGCCCTCATTGTACGAACGGATAAATGTGAGCGCGGGGGGCCGCGCGGCGGCAAAGGAAGAGAGTAAGTGCAAATAGCAGTATCGATGCAGTTGCCCGCGCGGAAGCACTGACAGTGCTCTCTTCGCAAACGTCGCGTAGCACCGATATCCGTCTCCTACTTATGTTTAATATGAGGGTCAGACAGCGGTTTGCGGCAAGAGTTCTGTGCGTCACTGGGAATAGCTATCCTTTCTGATGCGTTTCGACAGAAATCGAGGGGGGAATATGAAAGAATCGCAACTCAATCCGCAAGTCGATGATTCGCGCCGGCCGATCCAACGCTCACCGCATACGACGAGGATCATGCCGTCACCTACGTTCGCCTGATTTGATGCTGATGCGGAAGGTGCTTAGGTAACTCTCATGGGACAGCGCGCGCTCAAGATTTTCCGCTGACCATGCGTTCTTGGTTACGTGTAAACGCCACTGTCTGCTTATGGCCCATCGCGTTCGCTAGAAAAATTGTGTCGCTTGTGGCCGTTAAACGGGAGGGAAAGCAGTTTTGCGATTAGCCCGGCGCTTAACAGAGTAGCGTAACCGTCAGGCGTTATGGCGTGAACGAGCGCGCGGCGGGTATGCGCCGCGGGGTCTTTCTCGATCTCGCGCGCGGCTTGCATCGCCGCGAGAACCGTGGGCCGCTTCTCGACGCGGTATTGACCGCGCCCGAGGAACAGCGATGCGGTGAAGTGATCCGCGTGGCGGATCGCCTCGATCGCGCGGGTCTCGATCGCGTCGAACGTCATCGGCCAATCCCCAGCGAGAGCGCGGCGACCGCGAGCGAGATGTATTTCGGGACCGAGCGGTCCTCATCGGCATTGTCAGTGCGGATGGTTACGACAAATTTCATGATCAGTGCTCGCTCGGCAGCAGGATGACATTGCCCTCGACCCAAATCGTGATTTGATCGAGAGGAAATCGGTGAAGTCGATGTCCTCGGAATAGATGATGGTGCCGTTATCGTTGCCGTCGTCGCAAACGAGACGCGCGGTGCGGTCATCCATGACGTGCAAGCGCCAGACCTGAAATTCCTCGGCCCCAATCTTCGGTTCGAGTTGCAGGCAAGCGATCTTGTCGAGCAGCCAATACGCACCGCCCTTCTCGGCGAGATACTGCACGCCGTCGGTGTAGAGCATGCGCCGGTTGAGACCGTGGCGATACCATTCGGCGGTGCCGGTGAAGTGGGCCAGATCGGCCGAGGTTAGCTTCGTCATTTCCACATACGCCTTTCTTTTGTTTGCCCCGGCGCGGGCGCGGAAATGGGCCAAAGCCCGGGGAATGGCCCAGAACTAGGCCACTGGTCGGTGGTTGGAAGATCTTTCACGGCCCGTCCCAAGGGAAAAAATATCGGCAAATCAATCGTTTAATGGTGAACCTTTAGGGGCCTCACTGGTGCGCTGAAATGGCGGCGGGCGCGGATGATCCGGGCGCCGGAAAGGGCGCACCAGTGGCCGGGAACGGTCCGGCATCGGGCGCCGATGCGGGCGCCGGCCGGGGGCAACTGATCACTTCCGGATTGGCCGCGCGCTTGCTCATGGTCTCGCCCGAGCGCGTGCGGCAATTGTCAAAGGAAGGATGGATAGAGAAGCAAGGGCGCGACCAGTTCTATTTGGTCGATGTCGTGCAAGGGTACATCCGGTACCGGAATGACAGCGAGCGCCGCGCGACCAAGAGCGCGGCTGCCAACCGCGTCTCGGACGCCCGCGCGCGCGAAGTGGAATTGAGAATTGCCGAGCGCGAGCGCCGCTTGGTCGAACTGTCCGAAATGATCGCGCTCGCCGACAAGCTGGTCGGCATGTTCCGCGCTGAGATGTCGGGCCTGCCCGCGCGTGTCACGCGCGACCTGCAAATTCGCCGCACCATAGAAACGGCCATCAATGACATCCTCGACCGCATCGCCGATGCTGCCACCGCGAGCGCGGGAATGGTGGCAGAGGGTAGCGATACTAAGCCGACCATCGCGCCGAACGCCGCCTGATGTTTGGGGTTCGCAGAACCGCACCTATCCGCAAGGCGCATCGGTCCCGGGTCCGCGCGACCCGTACCTGACGCCGTACATCGTACCGTTCGAGCGCGCCGTCGCCGATGGCCTGTACAAGCGCGTCATCATGGTGACCGCATCGCAGTCCGGCAAGACCGAGGCGATGCTGGACATCGCCGGTCAGCGGCTCGACCAGAAGCCCGCGCCGATTCTGTACGTCGGCCCGAACAAGCAATTCCTGACCGAGCAGTTCGAGCCGCGCGTCATGGCGCTGCTCGATGAAGCGCCGACGCTCGCGATCAAGGTCGCGCGCGGCAAGCGGATGACGAAAACCCGCAAGGTGATCGCGGGCGTCCCGTTGCGCTTGGCGCATGCCGGATCGTCGGCGGCGCTGAAATCCGATCCCGCAGCGCTGGCACTGGTCGATGAATACGACGAGATGCTGGCGAACATCAAAGGCCAAGGCGATCCGCTCGGGCTCGTCGAACGGCGCGGCGACACCTATGCCGACTTCGTCTGCGCCGTCACATCGACCTGTCGGCGCGGCATGATCAAGATCGTGCAGGATGAGGAAAGCGGCCTGCGGTTCTGGGATGTCGCATCGACCGACGATCTCGAAAGCCCGATCTGGCGGCTATGGCAGCAAGGCACGCGCTTTCATTGGGTGTGGCCATGCCCGCATTGCCGCGAGTATTTCATTCCGCGCTTCGAATACACGCGCTGGCCGGAGAACGGGACGCCGTTCGAGGCCGAGCGCGCCAGCTATATCGAATGCCCGCGCTGCGGCGGCGTCATCGAGGAGCAGCACAAGGCGGCGATGAACGAGCGCGGCCGGTACGTTGCGCCGGGCCAGCGCGTCTCGGCCGACGGCGTCGTGACCGGCGAGCCGCCGCAGGCGCTGTCGCTCTCGTTCTGGGTATCGGGCCTTGCCTCGCCGGTCGTGACCCCGGCGAGCGGGTGCGCGCCTTCTCGAAGCCCTCGCCTTGCGCGAGATCGCCGAAATCAAAAGCGTCTCGCCCTTCTCGAAATGATCCGCCGCGTCATCGCCGCTGCCGTCAAAGCGTACCAGCATCAAGGGAACGAACGTCATCGCGCCTTCAAGCCGACCGTTGAAGAAAACGCCCAGCGCTAGGAAAGCATTGTTGACCGTCTTGTGGCTGTAGTGCAGCCGAATGATCAGCGCGTCGGCGTCTTTCTTCGAGATCGGCGCGACGTGGATATCCTTAGCTTGTCCCATGGCGTGCCTAGTTTGGGAGCTTGGATCACGTCCACGGCGGGACCATTAACCCACAACAGCCTGTCGCGGAGCCGCCAATGCTCTGAATTCACTTCCGCTTTCGGGGCACGATGCGGCGGCCGAGAAAGCCGGTTCCGTCGAACACGGTGACGGTGCGACTTCGTTGCCATCCTTTGATTTTCTCGGTGCTCAGAGAGACCGTAGCATAGCCCCAGCCGAAGCTGATGTCAGGGTGATGATGGCCCTTCTGTCTCAACAAGCCCCCAACTTCCTGACCAAAGTCGCTATTGATTCTTTGCTGGTGCGCCCGGAAGTACGGCTGCCACACCTTCCGGATTGATGTTGAAGGCCAGGAATATCAAGGGCTCGTTGCCTGGGTTTCCCCATTGGTGCACGAGGGCATACGGTTCGTAGATTAAGGAACCAGGTCCCTTGGTCTCTGTCTTACCGTCGACTGTGTTGGCCCCGGTGCCCGAGATGATGAAATATAGAGCCGCGCCTGACCGATAGTGCGGCGGGTTGGAGGGCATCGCTGCCGGAAATGTGACCCGCGTGAGATTGAGATCATAACCGCCTGGCTTCAGATCGGGGATTGGATTCGCTGAGCGATATAATTCTGTCACGGCCGCAGGTGCCGCTGCGGCAGGACGATCCAGCTCTGCGGCTGGAGCGAGCAAGAAGTGGAGGAAAGTAGATGGCCCATTGGCGCCTGCCCTTAGCACCGCGATCTTTCCGCGGGCGATGAACAGCCCCTCACCGGCGTTGAGCCTTTTGGCTCCACCATCGAGCGCGACCTGGGTCGTACCTGACATCTGGTAGAGGATGCCGTCGGCCGCCGAGATGGCGCTCATCGCGTCGGGTTGAAGGGTAACGCTCACCGCTTTGAAATAGAGCGGCACGTCCGTGACGGTCGCCAGTTTGGTTGCGGCGACGACTGTTCGTGTAATTGCCGTTGGAGCGGGAGTGGTTTGTGCTGTCCCGGAGGCGGGAAGCGCCACCGCGCCGAGCAGCAACAGTCCGATTGTTCTGAACTGCATGATTGCTTCCCAGGGTCAGCGGACAATCGGAGGACCATACGCCCTCCCGACGCCTAAGGGAATGGCCGGCCGCTTCGAACCGCTATTGGCCTCAAACCGGAAGCAATGCTGCTCTTGTCCATCGACGGGCCGAACGTCATCGCGCCTTCAAGCCGGCCGTTCAAAAAGACGCCGAGCGCGAGAAAGGCGTTGTTGACCGTCTTGTGGCTGTAATGCAGCCGAATGATCAGCGCGTCTGCATCTTTCTTCGAGATCGGCGCGACGCGGATTTCCTTAGCCTGTCCCATGGCTCTGTGATTTACTCATCTGTCTTCGCGGTAAGCCGGCAGAATCCAAATGTCTGGGGCGCTGCTTGTGGAGAGGTACACTTCCGATCTCCCTTTTTATTGCACGAGAACTTTCAGACAGGAGCGATAAATGGTTGAGAACGTGGAAAAATGCGGCTCCGTTACCATTAGGTATCCCAGCTCGTGCGCGTATTCCTGCATTTGCGGTTCGTGGGGGTGCATGTGGCAGGTAAAGTGTGACGGCACGGTATTTACAGGGACTGGTTTTAGCCCGCCGAATCCCCCAAAGAACCCGCGTGTGACGCTCGCCGGAGATTTAGTGGCGTGTGCGGAAGCCCTTCAAAATGCGTGGAAACGCCGCGTCATAGTCCCGAAGGAGTTGCGCGGGCAGAAAATTCGAAAACGCACCATCAAAGGCACGCGCGAGGAGATTGCCGATGCTCTTGGTCTTGAGCTCGGGTCAAAACTCAAGGGTGCCCGACCAAAACGGCAAGAGGTGAAAATCGGGGTTTAGCTTTGCATGCGTTGTTGCAAGACTTCGCCTCGCTCGCGCATCACTCAATCCCGCTCATGCGCCCTAGATATTCGGCGCAGATCGCGGCGAGCGCAGTGCCTTGCGGCGATCGATTGGGATTGTCCGCGTCGCGTGGCTTGGTCGCCCTAGCGATGGCGCGCTCGACGATCCCGAATTGATCCCCGTATAGAATGAATGTCATGTCGCGAAACGGCGACCGCTCGCCGTCGGGCAATTCGGGCATCTGCTCTAACTCGCCGACCCCGACGGACAGCTTTGATAGCTCGTCCTCGCTGATGCCGGTCAAGCCGATCTCGAAACCGCCTTCCAGCAAGTCGCTCAACTCAAGCCGCAGCATTTCGTCATCCCAATCGCTCGCATCGGTGAGCCGATTGTCCGCGATGACATAGCCGCGCTTCTGGTTCTCGGTCCACCCGCGCGCAACGAGGACCGGCACCTCGGCGATGCCGAGCAACTTGCCCGCCGCCAGCCGGCCATGACCGGCGAGAACCATGCCGTCATCGGCGGCGAGGATCGGCATCGTCCAGCCCCACTCGCGAATAGACGCCGCGATCTGCTCAATCTGCTCAGGCGAATGCCGCCGCGAATTGCGCTCATAAGGCCGTAGCCGCTCAACCGGCCACATCTCAACCGTGCGCGTTTGCGCTAGTCCATCCATGCCTGTCCCTCGTTGTCGCTGACTGTCCGGCCCAACCCAAAACAAAGCGGTGAAAAGCCGGACAAAAATATGCGGATTTTTCGCGCGCGGCGGCCGCGCGGACCCTCGGAGCCGCGATACGGTCCCTAAAATTTTCGCGCGCAAATCGCGATTGGATGGCCCTTGCGCATCGATTGCGGCCATGCCGGTGGCCGTGCGTGCGATTGGCCCCCCTCTCCTCCCCAAGGAGGACAGGCCCCGCATCAGTGGGCCGCTCAACTGCCCATGACCGGCGATGCGAGCCGAGGATTTTGAGGGCGGGCAGGAGCATGACCCGCCAGCGCGGATGACAGGGGCGCTCGGGAGACCGCCGCCTCCCCGAGGGGAGGAGGGGCTAATTTGTTCGGCTATGACGGAGGGGGTCTTCCTCCCCCTCCCCTCCCTTCCTTCGATGCCGCGCATGTCGATGCTCGGATCACGGCGCGGTGGGGCGCGGCGGCGCGTTCATCATCGCTCGCTCGATCTCATAGGCCAGCACCTTCGGCTGATACGAGCTATCGAAGGGCAGCGGTCGCGGCGCTGTGCCCGCCAGCCACGTATACTTATCCGAGAGCTGCCACGTCATCAGCGCTGTGACGTTCGGAAACGACAGCACGTCAGTGAGGAACGGGCGAACGAACGTAGCGACCGCAGCGTCAATGGTTGCGGCATCGGTGCCGGTCGGCAGCGCGGGCGCGGTCCGCGGATGGCCTGGGTCATGGCGTTCCTTCCTTCGCTTGACAATTGACCAAAGCGTTACGGGGAACCCATCCATATTCTCCACAACCATCGACAAAATGAACGACGAAAACCCAATCACGATAGGTATCACGGATTGCAACCTTCTCGCCTTTTCGAGGGGTGACCATCGGGGTTCAGTAGGTCCGCCCGGCCGGGTCACAGTCGTCGTCTCTTTCTGTACAGTGCACTCCGTGTAGAAGGGCATGTGATGGCGTTGCAAAAGCAACCACAGCCGCCGCAGCCAACAGAAGTTTCTTCATGACACATCCCCTAAAAGCCATGCGCGCCCCAAAAGGCGGTCGTCCCAGCCTGCCGCAAGGTGCAGGCCGATGTTCTCGTGATTGAGGCACGCGCTCAATACTGCCAGTTGCCCGCGCGTTTTTCAGCCGCTGCTGTCCCGATCCGTCCGAGATTTTTTGCACAGAGCGATATGCCGGGGTGCGGCGTTTCTGTTCCCTAATGCCGAAACACCCGAAACCGAACACCCCCCTATATTCTATAGGGGGGTGTTTCGCTGTTTCGGGTTGGGTGTTCACCGAAACAATCAAGAATGTTTCGCTCATGTTTCGTTCGTTTCGACTGATCCTCATCGTGGCAACCAGACGTGCTCAGCGGTTGCTCCGATGACGCGCTTTCCCGCCAGATCGTTGATCGTCCGACTTAGTATGGAGCGCGCGGCATCGAGCTTTGTTCGATCAAGGAAACCAGCGTCAAACAAGCACTTCCTCAAACGGTCGCGTGCGACAGCCTTGATGCCAGTGGGTATGACGATCGAGCCAAAGACGATTTCACCGTGGTCGAGTGTCGCCTCAGCGAGGATGTCAATGAAGCGCTGTTGCGAGGCGGTCAGTTTTTTGTTTCGCCTTGTTTCGGTCTCGTCTTTCCGGGCGATAGTTCCCAATGTTTCGCAGAGGGGGCGAAACAGGTGGTTTTGTTTCGGAGGAGTACTTCAACAGGGGTGACGCGAAACCGCCATGTTGCACCTTCCTCACCATCCTTGAGGTGATCTACTTTCGCGGTTGAGATGCCGCTCGAGTTTTCCTTGACGACGGAGATGATCACATCCGCCGCACCGTCGAGCACATTGCTGCCCCGGCTGTGGCTATCATCATTGCGCGGGCTGTGGTGTACCGCCCCGACGAAACAGCCGAACGCGCGCGCGATGGTGTCACAATTCCCGACAAAGACGCCCATTGCCGCGCCGTCGCTATCGCTCTGCCCGGTCATAGCGCGGGCAAGCGTGTCGACGATGATTGCGGCAACGGCGGTGCCCTCCGGGATCGAAGCATGGATCGCCGAAATAAGGTCCTGGGCGTCTCTACAAGCCATGCCAAGGTTCGGCATGGTGTGCACGGTGTAGAAGGGTACTGCGATGTCGGCTTCGTGATGCTCGCGCATCACCACCATTCGCCGCCTGAAGCCACGGACGCCCTCGCTGGTGATGTACACCACCGCGCCGGGTCGAACCGCGCAGCCGCAGTAGTCGCGACCCATGGCCACGTGCAGGAAAAGGCTGGTGGTCATGAAGGTCTTGCCGGACTTGGGTTTGCCGAAGAACACGCCCAACGACGGACCTGAGGGGATTAGCCCATCCACTAGCCAAAGCGGCTCGTCGTCGAGCACGATGTCGGCGAGCAAGGTCATCTTGAAGCGATCCCGCCCGTTCGTCGCCTTTTGCGCGGTGTCGGGCGCGTGGCCGTTGCCATTCGCGGTCGCTTAGGTTCGAGCTTCGCCTGCCGCACCCGGCCTTCCAGGTGCTCATGGGGCGGTGGAATTTCGGTGCTCCTGCTGCTCATTAGCGGCACCATGCGTCGTTAAGATCGTCCCCGACGAGCATCTCGACGATCAGCACCTCGCGGCCAGCGTTGTGCCAGCGTGCCGACACTTCCTCGACTGCCTGCGCATTTGCGTCGCCGCGCTCGCCGAGGATCGTCAGCGCCTCGATGCCGTCGAACACTGGGAATTTTCCGATGGCTCCGGCGCTCCCGAGCGCCCAAACCGGGCGATATCCTGCGATCATCGCGGCGATGCCGGTTTCCACGCCTTCGCAGACATGAAGGCCTTCGGCGACGTGCGCGTCGGTATCCAGCTTCACCGTCGCACCGTGCGCCCGGCCCAGCATACGGCGCGTGATCTTCTGCCCGTGCTCGTCGAAGAATGTTCTGATGATGCCGCAGCCGGTGTTGGTTTCTATATCGCGCAGGAGCGCAACCATGCCAGGCACCAAGCGCCCGTCGAAATAGAGCGAGGGGCAGAACCGCAGAACCTCGCCCGCAATCTCATCCAGCAGTGGCAGCCCGCGTGACGCCAGATAGCGTTCGGTAGCCGTGCCGCGCGGATCGTCGCTCGCGTCCCAGATGCGCAAGGCCGTCTCGATCTTCGCGGCTTGATCGTCTCGCCGTGGTGTCGGCGAGGCACGATGAGCGGCGGCGGTGTGCCGGTCGCTGCCGCCTTTCCAGCGGCAATGGTGACAGCGAAATACATAACCGTGAGCGTCAACCCTGACCGACAGACACTTGTCGAGTTTCTTCTTGCGCTGGTTGCTGCAAACCGGACAGCGGGCCACACGCGAGCCGCTGAATGCCGCAACGTCGACGCCGACCGATGCCAACATGCTGCGATAGTCATCGCGGTCGCCGATCATGAACCCATGGGGCCGCCCGGTCATGCGGCACCTCCCGGCTGCCACATGCGCAACAATTCGCGCTCAGAGGCTTCAGCCTCGCGCAGTGCCACCGTTTGGGTAGCTGAGACATGCTGTTCAATTACGGTGCGAACCATTTCGCGCAGAATGCGCGGCGGCAGAGCGTCGAGTTCGACACTCTGGCCGACAAAGCCGTCGGCATGGCGATTACCCTCGCGTTTGGTCGGTCGGGTCGGCAGTTCATAGCGTTCGATCTGTGCCTCGCTCAGCGCCACGCGTTCCACATGCGGCGGCGGGCACCCAAGGCCTTCACACATCTCAATCAAACGCCGCTCGATGGTCAGCGGGATCAGCACACCAGACGGATCGTGGTCGCCGAATTGATAGACGTATGAATGCTTTCCATGCTCGGTGGCGCGCTGGATCGCCTGCGCAGAGCCGTGCAGAAAGGTAAGCGACGGCATGCCGCGCGAAACCATCAACGGAACATCGTAGTCGGACGTGACGTCCCACAAGCAACCGACGAGCGCATCTTTCTCGCACCAAATCTCAACGTAGTCGGGCGATTGGGCGAGGGCACTTCGCCGATAGAAGCGCGCCGTGTGTTCGATAGCGTCGGCGACATTGTCGAAGGTTTGCGTGATCCGGACCCGGCGACTTTCGTCAACCACCCAGTGGTAAGGCAAGTCACCAGCGAAGCGCATCTCCGTCATCAGGCGGATGACCGTTTGCTGATACTCCGCCTCAGTCTTCTCGATGACACCGCGAGCAACCAGTTGGTAGAAAACCTGCCGCACCGTCATCGGCGGGTCTTGCCCGATCACGGCGATGATCGCGTCGCGGATCGCGACGATCTCGGCCTTGCTTCTACGGTTCGCTCTGCTTGTAGGGCATGCCCGATAAGTTGGCTGGATCATCTTGCCCGATCCTTCTTGTCCCTTGCGGGGCGTCGGCGACCGGACCTAAACTGAGAGGGCCTTGCGAGCCCGACCTGTCCGGTCGGAAAGTCAAGTTGGCGCCGCTCCTGCTTGCTCCCAAGCAGGGCGGCGTTCTTTCATTTCAGGCAGCGTCGCCGCCGACGCCATCTGGTATTTTCTCAGATGGACCTTGACACGTCTCGCTCCTATTTGCAAACATTACGAATGGGAGCATGCCATGACGACACTTACCGAACTAGTTACGGCTATAGCCACAGCGGAAGGGATCGACGTTGAACGCGTGGCCGCGATCGCGCGGGCTGTTCGCGAACACGGGCTGATCAGGACTTCCGGGCGGGGAACGTCGGCCGCACAAATGGAGGAACGGGACGCTGCGAACTTGTTGATCGCCACTAACACGGCGGACACGGCGCGCACCGCGCCTGCCGCCGTCGAGCAATACCGCGTGCTCGAAGCGAAGCGAAAGAACAGGACCAGCGGGTTCGGAGGCGAACTGGAAGAGATGATTTCAGCGGCCAAGCGGGAGTGTCTAGCCGGCTACGTTAAGAAGACCGTTGCCCTTCTGGGGTCACCTAGCAACCTTCTCGGTAGACGCGCCTTCCCCAACGAAGCTTATGAGTTCGGGATCGAATTCGAGAAGCCGATCCCTTCGGTCACGGTCCAGATTTCGATTGCGAAGGGCAGTCCCATGGAATTCATCCTTTTCAAAGATCATCGATCGCTAGCAAGAGCGGATGGTGACCGCAGGGAAAGAACAAGGATCACGCAGCGGACAGTTCAGGCGGTCGCCAATGTTCTTCGCACGTAGGAGGGTGGCATGAAGGCGCGTGAAAACGATTGTATCGCTGACGACTTGCTCGAAGGCGCCGAGGAAATCGCGCGCTTTATGTTTGGCTCCCCGAACAAGCGGCGCCGCGTCTATCACTTGGCTGCACGTTCGGACCTGCCGCTGTTTCGGCTGGGTGAAATTATCTGCGGCCGCCGGAGTACGTTGCTCGCGTGGATAGCCGAACAAGAGAAGGTAACGCGACCGAAGGGTAGTGCTCGTGCGTAGTGAGGAGTTTGGGATGGTCGCAGCAGCGAAACGAGCGGAAGCCGAAACGGACGACGGTTCACCGGATAGGTCCGGACCTCGACGCATGCTGAGCGAAAAGCAGGTTTTGGAGATCGTCCCGGTCGGCCGCACCACGCTTTACCGGATGGAGAAGGCCGGCCGGTTTCCCAAATCGACTTACATCTCACCGAACAGGCGGGTCTGGTTCGAGGACGAGGTTGTCGCTTGGAAGGCGGTTGACGAGTTCGATCCGAACCGTGGCAGGGGTAAAGGGCGGCGCCATGTTGCGTCAGACTGATAAAGCGCATCATGTCCACTTTCGAGCGTAATCGGGCATCGAGTGGTGTTGGGGCTGAATTCCGGATTTGCCCGAGCCAACATTCGGCTTGTGGGCGATGGCGTCGTTTGCGACCGCGGGTGCACACGAGCTAAGTTCTTGCAAGTGCGGCGAGCGCTTCGCCCTCTACGAAAATCCAATACCCGGTTGCACCGCGTTTAACGTATGGGTGTGTTCTGCTCGATTTTCACTTGTGAGTTAAAACGAGGTTCCCTTGAAGTTTGCATTGCTGCCGACTGCTTTCGTTGCCGCCTTGATGCTCACGGGCTGCAACGACTCCAACGAGCGCCTGCTCGCCGATCTCACCAAGGAGAAGGAGATGGCGGAGGGCGTCCGCTATTACGCCGCTAGCTCCGGCATGAACTGCCCGGTGCCGCTGAAGATCTTCCAGACCGGCGAGACGGAGCGAGGCCTGACGCAGCGCATCGAGTGCCAGAGCAACGACGGTGAGAAGACCTGGAACCTGCGCATGATCATGCGACCGAATGGGATCAAACAGGTCGAGGCTTGGTAGGGCGGTCTAGGGCCTATTGGGGCCCGGCTCATTCGGGCTGGCTCTTTCTTTGTCAACCAGTATCGCCGAAGCCTTTGGTTTCTCTACGTTTTATCGGTTCGCTTGCGAACGAAAAAAGTGCTGGATTACAGGACCACACGACTTCGCCGTACGCTTCATGCGCGCTCGTCTGCCACGCATTTCGCGTCCACCGCATCCCACCGCACGTTCGTGACGATCGCGAGCCGCCCCTCAATTGGGTGAGACACGCGAAGAAAGAGCATTGATTTGCCCGACGGGTTAAGCGGAATATTTTTGGATGAGGGGCTGGACAGACTTTGAGTGATTTGCTCGTCGGGTTGATTGGTCGCAGCTCACATATCGAGACCGCGCTTGCGCAGGACGCGAAGCAGTTCGCACATCGTAGTTGGCAGGGCGGCCAGCGAAGCGTGCCCACCAAAGTACAAAGCGAACGAAGTTGTAGCCCGCATGAGCCAACGGGTCGCGAATGCGCGCCCCGCGACGAGCGCAATTGCGCTCGCGCAGTGATGACAGCCTCTGCGATATGCGGGTCTATCTCGACATGGTCCCGGGTCTCGCTTCGCTCACTGGGGCTACGCTTGCTTACTTCCGCTTCGGCGGCATAGCGGACATGGCCGGGCTTGCTGGCAGCCCGGCGGGCTCCTACACTGATCCGCGAGGACCGGACGCAACGAGGGAAATGCTGCGTTTCTTCCTCGAGCATTCGCTCCCACAGCAGCCAGGTTAGAGTTAGTCCGTTCGTGGCACAAATGCGAAGTGCCGCCACGTCCGCTATGTCGCCGCTATCGGGGGGAAAGCGGAAGTGACACAGACATCGTCAACCCGACGCGATTGACCCCAAAGCGGACATGTGACGTTAAACAGCGAAATTCAGCAAAGATCGGCTGTCGCCGCTTGCCATTCTAGGCGATGCCGCTGGCTGCTCTGCCTTCACAAGAGCCGGCGCGAGTTCGAGGAGGCGGGCGCCAAGCTCGTAGCGCCCGCCATTATCAGCCAAAGTCTTACTTAGCCATCGCTGCCCTGGCCGCCTCGATTTTCGCTTTAACGGCGTCAAGGTTGAAGCTTGCGCCCCTCTGCATCGGCGGAAACTCGACCGCCGTCATGGCGAGCTTCTCGACCTGCTGCTGGACAAAGACGAAGCGCCAAAACTCGTATTTGAACCACTGGAAATATTCCTGCGATCCGGCTTTGCTTCCGCTTTCGGGCCAACCTGTGCGCTCAAACGGGTCAAGTCGAAGGTTGGTCAGGTAGGGCACGTCCACCTTAGTTTTCTCACCCAGCCAGCCACCAGGCTGATCGATGAAACGATACTTGTAGTCGCCGATGCGCACTGCGCCGAGCTCGCTCTCTCCAAAGTAATAGATTTCAGTGCGATTCGATGGTCCTTTGCCAGTGATCATGTCCATCTGGTTGTAGCCGTCTAGATGCACCTTGTAGGTCCGGTCGCCGATCTGCTTACCCTTCTTCAGCTCTTCGGAAATGTTAGGGTTGCCAGCCGCCGCGAGAAAAGTGGGGAACCAATCGAGCCCCGACATGAGGCCATTCTCCAGTTTGCCCGCCGGGACTTTGCCCGGCCAGCGGATCATCGCCGGTGCGCGGAATCCCCCTTCCATCACGGTGCCTTTGCTCTGCGCGAACGGTGTCTGTCCACCATCCGGCCACGTGAAAACCTCGGTGCCATTGTCAGTGGTGAAAACCACAATGGTGTTGTCGTCCACGCCCATGTCCTTGAGCTTCTTCATTACGATGCCGATGTCGTCGTCAAGCTGGGCCATCCCGGCCTCATGAATCGACCAGCCGTTCTGGGAGTTGCGCATCTTCTGGTATTTGTCTGACAAATGCGTCACGATGTGCATTCGGGTCGGATTGAGCCAAAGGAAGAACGGCTTGTTGTCCGCCTTGGCCTTGTCGAGGAACTTCAGAGCCTCGTCGCGAATTTCGTCATCCACGGTTTCCATTCGCTTCGGGCAGAGTTCACCCGCGTCCTCGATCTTCTGCTTGCCGACCTTGCCCCAGCGCGGGTCCACCGTGACGTCATCGGTCGTGGTGGCAGTCGAACGGACCATGTTGCGCGGACCAACTTGCGCCCTCAGGTTCTGCGGATAGTTCGGATGGCAGGGATCTTCCATCGCATCGAGATGATAAAGATAGCCGAAGAACTGGTCGAAGCCATGTACCGTGGGCAGGAATTCGTTCTTGTCGCCAAGATGGTTCTTGCCGAATTGGCCGGTGGCGTAGCCCATGCCTTTGAGCGCGGTAGCAATGGTCACCGCCTCCGCCGGCAAGCCTATTGGGGCACCGGCCTGACCGACCGTGGTCATGCCGGTGCGGATCGGAAGTTCACCGGTGATGAAGTTGGCGCGGCCGGCCGTGCAACTTGCCTCGGCGTAATAGTCGGTGAATATCATGCCCTCAGCGGCGATCTTGTCCAAGTTCGGCGTGCGCCCGGCCATCATGCCCCGGTGGTACGCTCCGATATTCCATATACCGATGTCGTCGCCCATGATGACCACGATGTTAGGGCGCTGCGCTGTCTGAGCCTGTGCAAACGCCGGACCGCCTAGAGCGAGAGACATCAGAGCGGCCGCGCCGATCAGCGCCGCGCAGGATCGCAAGCCCGCGAAGGATTCGCGTAAACTGTCTCGAATACTTGGCGGTCTGTTCACAAGGACGCAGTCAGACATGGTGTTAATCTCCCTAATTTGATACATCGAAAGCCAAGAGGCGGCTGCGCCACGAGGTGTTCTGCATGGAACGAGCCCGTGCCCTAGTGCGAGGTGCGTCACGCTCAAAAGCAACATAAGCAGCTTGGAAAAATCCGAAGCCGCCTATGCTAGCTGGGTCTGCGGAGAGCGACTTCTACAGCCTCGGCGTCGAAGGATGGAGGTTGGACCAAGCGGTTGTCCATTGCCCCTAAGGCCAATAGTGCTATGGAGCCGAACTGCTTCAGGCGAGTATGGATGTCCGTTCCTGGCACATCGCGTCATTTCGTTGCGATGCGGAATTTGGTCGCTACCGGGGGCATAGCGGACATTGGCCAAGCCCGCACCCATCGAGTTCGAGTACGCGCCCTAAACTGATGACGGCCGATTAGATGCACTGTCACCGCAACCACGAGCACAATATCGGGTGGCGCGCGGCCGGAGCGGCGGATTACGCCTTCGGCTCAATCCGCCCTACGGACCTCTCCCCGTCATTGCGAGCGCAGCCAAGCAATCCCTGCGCGGAAGCATGGATTGCTTCGTCGCTTCGCTCCTCGCAATGACGGCTAGCCGTCACTTCCGTCGCGCAGTAACATCTTTCCAACCTCGACCGCCCAAGAGTCGTCCCGGGAAGGAGCCATATGCGGTTTTCAGCAAACCTTCGCGCCCTGGCGCTCGGCATCTTCAGCGCACTCCTGCTGACGGTCACTGCCAACGCCGCCGAGGTGCGGGTGATGATCTCCGGCGGGTTGACGGCCGCCTACAAAGCCTTGGTTCCGGAATTCGAGCGCACCACCGGCCACAAGGTGCTGACCGCCTACGGGCCGTCGATGGGCACGACGACCAACGCCATTCCGGTGCGGCTGGAGCGCGGCGAACCTGCGGATGTCCTGATCATGGTCGGCTATGCGCTCGACGGGCTCGCCAAGCAGGGCAAGGTGATCGCCGACTCCAGCGTCGATCTCGTCAAGTCGCCGATTGGCGTCGCCGTGAAATCAGGTACGCCGAAGCCGGACATCTCCACCGCCGACGCGCTCAAGCGCGCGCTTCTGGCGGTAAAGACCGTCGCCTATTCCGACAGCGCCAGCGGCGTCTACGTCTCGACCGAGATGTTCGGCAAGCTCGGCATTACCGAGGCCATGAAAGACAAGGCCAGGAAGATCCCGGCAACGCCCGTGGGCGAGATCGTCGCGCGCGGCGACGCCGAGATCGGCTTCCAGCAGATGAGCGAATTGAAGCCGGTGGAGGGCATCGATATCGTCGGACCGCTGCCGGATGAGTTGCAGAAGATCACGGTGTTCTCCGCCGGCATTGCCAGCGTCTCGAAAGAGCCCGACGCCGGAAAGGCGCTGATCAAGTTCCTCGCCTCACCTGCGGCCCGTCCCGAAATCGTCAAGAGCGGCATGGACCCGATCGCATCAGGTACGATGAATTGATCGTTGCGACGAACGGATTTTCAATTTGTCATCGCCCGGCTTGCCGCCTCCGCTAAAGCTTCGGCGAGCCAGCATGGGAAGAAGCCTCGGCGAAGCCCTTGGCGTAGCAGGGACCGGGCGATCTAGTATTCTGCGGTGCGAATTGTGAAACACGCTGATGACACGGCGTACTGGATGCCCCGCCTGAAGCGGGGCATGACAGAACTACCGGTTCCCGCCGTGCTGGAGTGCTAGCAGCACGATCACGGCCAGCGCCAGCACGATGGTCGTGCATTTCCAGAACAGCAGCGGATTGCGCTCGATCAGCGGCGTCGATGACGTAAGAGATAGTTCGCGTTGGGATGGCGCAGGTCGAACAGGAATTCCGACAGGCTGTCGTATCGCTTCCAGGGATTGGGATGCACGGCTTTCTCCAGCGTCCCGTCGATCCATTTCGGCAATTCGCGCTCGCCATGCGACGCCGGACGGTAGACCAGCCTGTTGAACTGCGACTTCGTCCGCGCCTTCGCCATCTGCGACCCGTAAGGCAGTCTTCCCGTCAGCATCTGATAGGTGATGACGCCAAGCGAAAACAGGTCGGGCGTGTCATGGCCGGCTCGCCCAGGAAATATTCGGGCGCGGTGTATTGCTGCGTGCCCAGAATGTCATTGCGGTTGCCGGACGGCGCGGCCTCGACGACACCTGTGATCTTGGTCGAACCGAAATCGATAATCTTCACCGTTCCCGTGGCATCGATCATGATGTTGTCGGGCCTGATGTCCTGATGCAGCATCTCCTTGCGGTGGAAGGCGCGCAAACCCTTGGCAATCTGCTCGACGATGCCGCGCACCGTTTCCAGGCTCGGTTTCGGGTTGTCGATCATCCATTGGGTCAGCGTCTGGCCGTCGATATATTCGGTCACGACATACAGGAAATTGCGCTTGCGCTGCGGCAGGCAGGGCTTCAGCACATGCGGACTGTCGATCCGCCGCGCCACCCATTCTTCCATCATGAATCGCTTCAGGTAATCGGGATCGTCGCGCAGATCGATCGACGGAATCTTGATGGTGACGACGGCGTCGGTTTCGATGTCGACGGCCAGATAAATGTGGCTTCGGCTGGAGCCGTGCAATTCCCTGACGATCCGATAACCGTCGAATACCGCTCTCGCCTCCAGAAGTGGCGGCAGCGGCAATTCGCGCGGCTGTCCGAACACTTCGCTGGCGCCGCCGTCGGGCAATTCGTCGATGCGGACGATCTGGACGGTGAGATTGTCCTTGCTGCCGAGTTCAAAGGCCAGTTCGACGATGGCCTTGGCGGCCTCGTCCAGATCATCAGCGCCATCCTTGATCGCCCTTGCCATGAGGCGATCACCGACATGCTCGTAGATGCCGTCGGTCACCAGCACGAAGGTGTCGCCCTTCTCGACCTTGAATGTCAGGTAATCGATTTCGATCTGCGAATTCACCCCGAGCGCGCGGCCGAGGTAACTCTGCTCCGACGAAATGACGACGCGGTGATCGGTGGTGAGCTGCTCGAGTGAATTGCCGGAAAGGCGATAGATCCTGCTGTCGCCGACGTGAAAGATGTGTCCAGTGGTCGACTTGAAGACCATGGCGCTCAACGTGCAGACATATCCCCTGTCCCTGTCATAGGAATATTGGCTGCGTCGCGTCTGGGAGTGCAGCCATGAATTGGTCGCTTCCAGGACGCGCTGCGCGGACGTCCGCACCGACCAGGATTCCGACGTGCAATAATAGTCCGTCAGAAATCCCTTGACCGCCGACTCAGCTGCGACCCGGCTGACATTGCTGCTGCTGATCCCGTCCGCGAGCACGATGGCGATGCCTTTCAGGCTCAGCAGCGGCTCGCCTGGAATCAGAGCGCCGTGAAAATCCTGATTGGTCTCCTTGCGACCTTTGTCAGAATGTTGCCCAACCGATATTTTCAGTTCGCGCGGCATTTTCACGGCCAAGGAGCAGGGCCTCAACTAAAGGGTTGAGGCCCGCTCAAGTCAATCGCCGATCAGGCGGCGATACGTTCGGCGACGCGCTTCGGCGCGGTCTTGACGTGCGTGGCGTACAGCGTCAGGCCGGTGAAGGCGAGGCCGCCGACGAGGTTGCCCACCACCGTCGGGATCTCGTTCCAGATCAGGTAATCCATGACGGTGAACTTGCCGCCCATCAAAAGGCCCGACGGGAACAGGAACATGTTCACGATGGAATGCTCGAAAGTCATGAAGAAGAACAGCATGATCGGCATCCACATCGCGATCACCTTGCCGCTGACGGTGGTCGAAATCATCGCACCGACGACCCCCGCCGAGACCATCCAGTTGCAGAGCACGCCGCGGATGAACAGGGTGAGCATGCCGGCTGCGCCATGCGACGCATAACCGACGGTGCGGCCCTCGCCGATCGTACCGATCACCTGACCGACCTTGTCGGGCGGCGAGGTGAAGCCGAAGGTGAAGACGATCGACATCATCACTGCAACTGTAAAGGCGCCGAGAAAATTACCGATGAACACGAGGGTCCAGTTGCGCAACACGCCGCCGAGCGTCACGCCGGGGCGCTTGTCGATCAGGGCCAGCGGCGCCAGAACGAACACGCCGGTCAGGAGATCGAAGCCGAACAGATACAGCATGCAGAAGCCGACCGGAAACAGCGCCGCGCCGACGATCGGAATGCCGGTCGATACGTTGACGCTGATCGCAAACGCCGCGGCGAGCGCGAGGATGGCCCCCGCCATATACGCGCGGATGACCGTATCGCGTGTCGACATGAAGATCTTGGATTCGCCGGCGTCGACCATCTTGGTCACGAATTCCGAAGGCACGAGATAGGCCATTCCAGTTCCCCTTGTTCACAGAAAGGATTCAAAGCGAGCGCAGGCAACAACAGCCGCGCCGATGTAAAGTGAGCCAAGCCGTCCTCGCGAGCGGCGCCGGATACGATGCTGTCAGCAAACCAAAAGGGTTCTGCCTTGGCGCCGCGCACAACACGGTCACGCTCGATCAGAGACAGAGATGCGCAAGCTTCGTGGGAAGTGGTCCCGATGGCTGCTCCGGGCGCCTCGGCGAGGTCACCCGATCCCTGCGCCTTCGCCAACGCTGGCTTCGGCAATCCGTAGGACGGCAGTCGTCATTGACTGAGAACCAATTAAGCAATCAATGTGCCAACTGACATTTTGAGCAAAAACGTCGAAAATTCCCCGTGATTTTATGGATTTAATCCTCCAACACACGCTCTGGCGCGGGCGAAATGCCCTGTATTTGTGCAATTGCACATATGTTGACGCATGCAGCGCAGACAGCCACCACCGTCATTCCGGGACGATGCGAAGTCTTACTGCGTCAGTAATCCCTCATGGTGAGGAGGCGCGTAAGCGCCGTCTCCGGACGATGCTCAGCATCGCCGGGAGAACCATGAGGCCACGGTGCTACTTCTCGGCCCCATCCTTCGAGACGCTTGCTGCGCAAGCTCCTCAGGATGAGGGGATAAAGCCGATTGTGACGCAGTAAGAGAAGCATCGAGCTTCGATGCGCAATTGCACCTCAAAGCTCGCGCTGCGCGCGCCTCGGAATGACGCGGGGATAAGTTATCGTCAGACAGGTCCCAGTCATTTCGTTTGCGTGCGGATCGACCAATCCTTCAGGCCGTTATTGTCATAGGCCTTGCGCAGCATGCCGCTTGAGATCGCCTCGGTCATGAACTTGACCGCAAACGCCAGCGATTGCGGACGATTGGGCGGCACGGCCACGGCCGTCACGGTCTGCTTGAAGGTTTCCTCCAGCACACGGGTGCCCGGAATCTTCTTCGCCATGGCGTTGAGCTGCTCGCGCGACAACGCGAACGCATCGACCTCGCCTTTCCCAAGCAGGCCGAAGATTTCGTCATAGCTCTGATAGCCGGTGACCTTGGCGTTCTTCAGATGCGCGATCGCGCCGCGCATGGTGGTCGTGTTGTTGACGGCAGCGACCTTGGTGCCGGGCTGATCGAGGGTCTGGAAGTTCGTCACCGTCGAACCCGGCTTGACGATGTAGGTAGCGTCCGCAACCTCATAGATCGGACCGAACGACATCCGCCCTTCCCGCTCCGGATCCTTCGGCAGGAAGGTGATGTCCCAGGTGCCCTTTGACACCGCATCGACGATCTGACCCGAATTCTGGTGCGCGACATATTCGACGGGAACGCCAAGCTGCGCCGCCATCTCGCGGCCGAGGTCGACCGGCACACCGGCATAGCCGGTTTCGGTCCTGGTCGACCAGAACGCGCCGCCGGCCGGACTGATCGCGATCGCCACCCGCAACTTGCCGGTCGGCGCGATTTCGTCCTTCAACGCATCGGCGCTGGCTGGCGTCGTCATCATGACCGCTAATCCCAGAACGAGGCCGGTCGTTCCCGGCAAGGACCGATTGAACATTGGGTGCTCCTGTCTCGGCCGGCTTCTGGCCGCGGACTCTCAACGCTCATTCATCCGCGGATGGTCAGCGCTGCTTTTTTCTTTGCCGCTGCGGCGCCTTTTTGAGCCGTGCCGGCCGGCGCTGCCGGCTTGGCCGGATCGACCGTTTCAAACTTTCCGACCGCAATGATCTGGACGCGCGCATTGGCAGGTGACGCCGGACGATTGACATCCTGCAACTGCTCCTCGCCGAGTCCAAGCGCCTGAAGCCGTTTCGACGATACTTTGAAGGTGTTCACCAGCACATCGCGGATCGAATCGGCGCGCCGCTGGCTCAAGATCAGATTATGGTCGCGCCTTCCGGCGGATTCGACATGATCGACGATCAGATAGCGGTAAGGCCGCAATTTCGGATCGGTCAGTGCGTCGGCGATGCTGCCGATCGTCTGATAGGAGGCCGGCCGGATCAGCGAGGAGTCCGGATCGAACACGACGTCGAAACGGATTTGCGGCAGTTTCGACAGTTGCGGCGCGATCGGCGGCCGCTTTTGCGGTTGGGCATCCGCTCTTGCCTTGACGCGATCGGCAGCCTGCTGGCGCAAGGCAGCCGGGTCGATATCCGCCTCGGCTTCGACGGCCAACCGCTCAATGATATCGCCAGTCGAAATAGCCGTTTGCGCGCGCGGCCGTCGGCAAGGCAAACAGGGACAGGGCGCCCAGCAACAGGCCGAGGTCGCGCAGCGTGGTTTTTTCCGAAAGCATCAGCGATACCCCGCTGCGCTGATCGCCTTATTGCAGTTCGGGGTCGCCTTTTTGGTCGACTCCAACAGGCATTGCAGCCCCTTCACGGGATCCTGGCGCACCTCGCCGCACAGGCGGTTCAGTTCCCAATTGCACAGTTTTACAAGAGAAGTGCGCGCGGCAATGCGCTGCTGGATGGCCGAGAACGCCTGGGGATAATCGGCCTTGCACTTCGCCGACACCACGTCCTGGTTTCGGCCAAGGCACTCCCTCAGGCGCGTCGCATCGAGATTGACGCCGCGACAGTTGTCGTCGATGTCCTTGCCGCAGCTCGCGGCCAGCATGGCTGCGGCCTCCTCGAATTTCATGGTCTGCGCTGCCGCCGGCGAAGGCACTGTTATCGCAATTATGAATAGGAAAAGTCGGATTCGGGTCATGCGCTCACCTCACACAAGGAGGGTAGCGATGGTCAAGTGTTCTGTTTGATTTCACCGCTTCACAGTTGACTGTTGCGCCGCAACAAATCGTCACGGGTAGCGTGTATTGGGGGACGCGCGGCCACATGGGGCTGCCGAAAATCGAATAAATTTCACGGCGCGGTCTGCACCGCCGGCACCTTGATCTCCTGCGGCAGGATGACGGCAGCCACGATCACCAGCAGGCATAACGCGCCGAACGTCTGCAGCATGGTGACGAAGCCGCCCTGCTCATACAGCCACGCCACCAAGCCGACGGAAGCGCCCGCCGCGGTGAAGCCGATGAAGTAGCGTACCGAATAGGCTCGCGAGCGCCATTCCTCGCTGGTGTATTTGCCGACCATCGCGTCGTTGACGGTGACCTGCCCGAACGCGCCCATCACGATGCCGATGGAAGCGATGATCAGCGGCAGGTTCGAGAGCGTCGCCGCGAAATACAGGAACGGCGCCAGCAGGAACGACAGCGGCAGCATCACGGTCTTCAGCGAATAATGGTCGATCAGCTTGCCGATCGTATATTGCGTCATCGCGCCGAACACATAGACGCCGGCCGCGATCAGTCCGAGCAGCGCCGGGCTGTTGGTGACGTCGGCGAGCCGCTCCGCGAACAATTTTGGCAGCGCCACGGTAACGGCATTGAAGGTCGTGGAAATCGCGATCACGACGATCAGGAGTGCGAGGATCACCCGCCACATGTCCTGCTTCGCCACGCGCGCCTGCGCGGCCGCCTGCTTGAAGCCGGAACGGTCCTCATGAACGACCATCCGCGCGAACGCCACACCGATCAGGACGGTGACGATCCCCGGCACGATGAAGGCCCAGCGCCAGCCGAGATACTGCCCGATCACGCCGGTGACCAGCGCCGATGAGGCCACGCCGAGATTGCCCGAGACCCCGTTCAGGCCCATCTCGCGGCCGAGCTTGTCGGCATAGGATACGATCATCGCGGTGCCGACCGGATGATAGATCGAGGCGAACAGGCCGATCGCCAGCAGCGCCGCACCGAGTTGCAGCGGCGTTTGCACCAGGCCAACCGCAATCATCGACGCGCCGATGCCGGCAAAGAAGATCACCATCATGTGGCGGCGGCTCCAGCGGTCGCCGAGCCAGCCGGTGATGAGCGAGCCCGCGCCGAAGGCGACGAAGCCCGGGGTGGCGTAAGGCAGCAGTTCCGAATAGGCCATGCCGAGCGCCGGGCCCATGATGATGACGGCGGCCGCGAAGATCAGCATCGCATAATGGTCGATGAAATGGGCGGCGTTGACGAAGCCGATCACCCGGCCAGGGCTGTTCATGGTCAATCCTCAGTCGATGCCTGGTCAAATTCGCGAGGGGTCGAATCCCGCAAGTTTCTGAAATAGGTTATACGGGGTTGTCCTGACGGGATGTCGCCAATGAATATCGCCGAAAAGCCAATTGCCGCCATCATCGGACGCCTCACCTCGACCGGCGACGGCATCCACATGATCGCGAACGGCTACAAGAAAGGCGTCCGGCTCGACACCCACATGCACCGCGAGGCGCAACTGGTCTACGCCGCCAAAGGCACCATGCAGGTCACCACGCCGAAGGGCCGCTGGCTGGTGCCGCCCGACCGTGCCGTCTGGGTCCCGGCACAGCTCGAACACGCCATCGACGTGCTGGCCGACATCGAGATGCGGACGCTGTATTTCGATCTGGCGTGGCTGAAGCGCGAACGGCGCAGCAAGAGCCTGTCGCAAGAGTTCGTCGTGCGGGTATCGCCGCTGCTGCACCAGGCCATTCTCGCGCTGTTCGACGAACACAACACGCCCGACCGCACCGCCCTTCTGGTCAAGCTCGCCATGCTCGAATTGCACCGGGCCGAGGATTCCGCAACCTTCGTCCCGTTGCCGCATGAGCCGCGCTGCCGGCGCGCCGCCGATATCGTGCTTGCGGATCCGACTGCCGCCCACGAGATCGAGGCGCTGGCGCGCGAGGTCGGCACCTCGGCGCGGACGCTGTCGCGGCTGTTCTCGTCGGAGACCCAATTGAGCTTCAAGAGCTGGTGCCAGCGCGCCCGCATCGCGGCGGCGATCGAAAAGCTGTCGACCGATGCCAACGTCTCGGTCAAGCAACTTGCCTCGGATTTGGGCTATGCCAGCGTCCCGGCGTTTTCCCATGCCTTCCGGCAGGTTACCGGCAAAACGCCGACGGAATTCGCCGCGAAGGCGTAAACCGGACTCATGCGCGGGCTTCACCCGTGATCCATCATTCTTCGTGAAATGCTTTTTCCAGCAAGGAGATGGATGGCCGGGTCAAGCCCGGCCATGACGATGCCTTCGGAGAGGCATGACATACTTCCGTACGATCCATGCTTGATTGTGATCGGCATCGCCCTAAATCCCGTGTAAGATTCCGCAAAACACCATTGGAATTGACCCACCACATGGCCAACGCCTTTTTCTCCGACCTTCTCTCGACGATATCAGAACGCGGCCGCACGCTGCTTCGGCGCGGTGAGCGGTCAGCCACCCGCCACGACGCCTCGGAGCTGCTCCAATTATGTGAGGCGCTGCTGTCAGGCCGCGGCGAAGCCTCCGGCACCGCGATGGCGCGCGACCTGCTCGATCGTTACCACGACCTCGACGCCGCCGCCCGACTGACGTTCTTCGAAACGCTGGCCCGCGACTTCGGCCCCGACCGCGAAAAACTATCGCGGGCGATCGAGAGCTGGCGTGCGCAGCCGAACGACACCGACGCCAGCGACCTTCATTTCGCTTCCGAGCCACGGCGGCAGGAGCTGATCCGCCGTCTCAACCGCGCGCCGGGCGGCACCAGCGAGCTGGTGGCGATGCGCGCCGACCTGCTGCCCTGATGAAGGGCAACAAGGATCTGGCCGCGCTCGACCGCGACGTCGTGCATCTATTGTCTTCTTGGTTCAACAGGGGATTTCTCGTGCTGCGCAGGATAGACTGGTCTACGCCAGCGAATATTCTGGAACAGATCATCCGTTATGAGGCGGTGCACGAAATCCGCGACTGGAACGACCTGCGCCGCCGCATCGATCCGGTCGACCGGCGCTGCTACGCCTTCTTCCACCCCCAGCTAAACGACGAACCGCTGATTTTCGTCGAGGTCGCACTGACCGAGACGATCCCGACCGCGATTGCGCCGCTGCTCGCTGCCGAACGGCAGCCGGTGCCGGTCGAGCGCGCCCGCACCGCCGTGTTCTATTCGATCTCGAATACGCAAAAAGGTCTTGGCGGCATTTCCTTCGGCAGCTTCCTGATCAAGCAGGTGGTCGAGGAGCTACGGCGCGAATTGCCAAAGCTGGATACGTTCATCACGCTGTCGCCGGTGCCGGGCTTCATGCAGTGGCTGAAGCAGGCCGACGATGTTCCGGTCAGCGACGAGGAACGGACGCTGCTCGAAAGCCTCGACAAGCCGGACTGGTTTGAGAATTCGGAACTGACCGCGCAATTGCGCGCCGTGCTGGAGCCGCTGGCTGCGTATTATTTCCTGAAAGCCCGCACCCCAAAGGGCCGGCTGATCGATTCGGTGGCGCGCTTCCATATCGGCAACGGCGCGCGGCTGGAGAAAATCGACTGGCTCGGCGATCTCTCGCCCAAGGGCGTGCGCGAGTCAGCCGGCATCATGGTCAATTACCTCTATCGGCTCGAGGACATCGAAAAGAACCACGAGGCCTACGCCAACCAGGGCGAAATCGCCGCTTCAAGCGCGGTGAAGAAGCTGCTGAAGAACGAAGGCCGGCGGCTGCTGGATATGCGGCTGTCGTAGGGCAGCGCGGACGTCATTCGCCGCTGAATTGGAAAGGCGATGGCTTCCGATGGTGCCGCATCTCCCCGGCCGGTAAGCGCCGCAGAGCGGATCGACGCCATCGATGTATTGCGGGGGCATCGCCCTGCTCGGCGTTGTCGCGATCAACGTCGTGACTGAATTTCGCGTTTCGATCTTCGAGCAGTTTCTTTCCCACAAGCCCACGGCATCACCGATCGACAGCATCGTCGAAGCGATCCTGGTGCTGGCCGTCGAGACAAAGGCGCTTGCGCTGTTTTCGCTGCTGTTCGGCGCAGGCCTTGCCATTCAGTTCGAGCGGCTAGCGAACAGCGAGCGCCGCACGTCGCTCCTTGTGCGCCGGCTCGCCGTGTTGCTGGTGTTCGGGCTCGTTCATCTCTGCCTGATCTGGAACGGCGATATACTCACCGAATATGCACTCGCAGGATTGATCGTCCTGCCGTTCCTGTTCGGCCCGCGTTGGCTGCTGGCTTTTGCCACGCTGGCGTTTCTTGGGCTGTATCTTGCGATGCAGGCCTTTTCGCCGGCTGGATTGTTTCCCAGCACGGCCGTGATCACGCAGCATGTCGCGGATGCTAATCGCATCTATGCGACGGGCAGCTTCCTCGACGTGCTGGCCTTTCGCCTCCGCGAGATTCCCCTTATCGTTCCACTGCATGCGTTTATCTTTCCGCGCACGATCGGGCTGTTTCTTCTCGGAGCGTTCGCCTGGCGCACCGGCATCCTGCAAAGCCCACCCCGGCGGCTGCTCTCGATCGCTGCCCCTTGTATTGGCCTTGGCGCGGCATTGATCCTTTCCGGTGCCGAGGCTCTCGGCAACGTCCTGCTGGCGCTGGGTTATGGTGCCGCCATTATCGGCATTGCCAATCTCGAGAGCGGAAAGACGCTGGTTGGCTGGGCCGCGCCGCTGGGACGCATGGCGTTCACCAACTACCTCGCACAATCCTTGATCTTCGGCTGGATCTTTTATGGCTATGGTCTTGGCCTGTTCGGCCGCCTCGGTGTTGCCAACGCGCTGACGATCGGCGTTGCCGTCTACATCGGGCAGGTATTTTTCAGTGCCTGGTGGCTGCGCCGTTACCGATACGGCCCGGTCGAGTGGCTTTGGCGCACGCTGATGTATGGTGTGCCGCAACCGATGTTGCCCTTGCAAAATTGAGGCCGTGCGATGACGATTGTCTGGACCGATGACTGGGCGGGTGTGGATTGGCAGGAACTTGAAGCTCTGTATCGGGCGGCGCCGCTCGGCAACAAAAACGCGGCCGATCTTGAAGTGGTGTTCGGCAACAGCATGTTCTGCTGCTTTGCCCGCGAGAACGGCCGGCTCGTTGGCGCCGGCCGCGTTCTAGCTGATGGCCGCGACTGTGCTTATCTTTGCGACGTTGCCGTTCTGCCAAGCCATCAAGGGCTTGGTCTCGGAAAACAGATCATCGAAAGACTGCTTGCCCAATCGCAATCACATGCGAAGATAATCCTCTATGCGGTCGCCGGCCGTGAGCCGTTGTATGCCAAGTTTGGCTTCCTGCGGATGAAGACGGCGATGGCAATTTTCAGGAATCGGCAATCAGCCATCGAGAAGGGGCTGCTGTCCGAGAACTGATCGCATGCCGCCGGTCGCGCCCATACCTCACGTCATGCCCGCGAAGGCGGGCATCCAGTAATCGCTGGCGTCAGCGATACATTCGAGGGCCGCGGCGTACTGGATCGTCCCGCTTTCGCGGACAATGATAGCGTGTGTCACGCCGCCAGCGCCTTCATTTCCGCATAGAGATCGGACTTCCCCTCGAATCCGATGCCCGGCAGGTCCGGCATGGTGATGTGGCCGTTGTCGACGCGGACGCCGTCCGGAAAGCCGCCATAGGGCTGGAACAGGTCGGGATAGCTTTCATTGCCCCCGAGGCCCAGACCCGCCGCGATATTGAGCGACATCTGGTGGCCCCCGTGGGGAATGCAGCGGCTCGGCGACCAGCCGTGGGTCTTCAGCACCGCCAGCGTGCGCTGGTATTCGCACAGTCCGTAGGACAGCGCGCAATCGAACTGCAGCCAGTCGCGGTCCGGCCGCATGCCGCCATAGCGGATCAGGTTCTTTGCGTCCTGATGGCTGAAAAGATTCTCGCCGGTCGCCATCGGCCCGGGATAGAATTCGGCCAGCGCCGCCTGCAGCGCGAAATCGAGGGGATCGCCGGCCTCCTCGTACCAGAACAGCGGATATTCGCGGAGCATTTTGGCGTAGGCGATCGCGGTTTCCAGATCGAAGCGACCGTTGGCGTCGACGGCAAGCTGGGCGTCCTTGCCGATCTCCTTGAGCACGGCCTCGATGCGCTCGCGATCTTCCGCAATCGGCGCGCCGCCGATCTTCATCTTCACGACGTTGTAGCCGCGATCGAGATAGCCGCGCATTTCGCTGCGCAGCGCCGACGAATCCTTGCCCGGATAATAGCCGCCGGCCGCATAGACGAACACGCGCGGGTTGGCCTTACGGCCATGGCGTTCGGCGAGCAGCCGAAACAGCGGCTTGCCTGCGATCTTCGCCACCGCATCCCACACCGCCATGTCGATGGTGCCGACCGCGACCGAACGCTCACCATGGCCACCGGGTTTTTCATTCGACATCAGCGTGGCCCAGATCTTGTCCGGATCGAGATTGCTGCCGTCAGCATCCAGCAACGCCCGGGGTTCGGCCTCCTTCAGCCGCGGCGCAAAGCGTTCGCGGATCAGCCCGCCCTGCCCGTAGCGGCCGTTGGAATTGAAGCCGTAGCCGACCACGCGCTTGCCGTCGCGCACCGCGTCGGTGACGACGGCGACAAGGCTCGTGGTCATCTTGGTGAAATCGATATAGGCGTTGCGGATCGGCGAGGAGATCGGTTTTGTAATTTCGCAGACGTCGACGATGCGGATGGACATGGATTTTTGGCTTTCGGGGGCTGGTTTTATGCGTCGTCATGGCCGGGCTTGTCCCGGCCATCCACGTCTTCTTACTGCGACACCATCAAGACGTGGATGCCCGGGTCAAGCCCGGGCACGACGAGTCTTTATGAGGTCGCTTGCGCGTTCCATTCTGCGTCACGCCTTGTCGCGGAAATATGGTTCGACCGGACCATGAACCTTGATCGTCAGCGGGTTGCCGTGGCGGTCCTTGGCATTCCCCGCAGTGACGCGCACCCAGCCCTCGCTGATGCAATATTCCTCGACATTGGTTTTCTCTACGCCCTTGAAGCGAATGCCGACGTCACGGGCGAGTATCTCGGCATTGTAGTACGGGCTGTTCGGATCGACCGAGAGACGGTCGGGAAACTGTTCGTTCATCGCTTTATTGGTCTCGCTCACAGCAGTGCCTCGATTTCTTTTCTAACTCCCTCGGGAGTGACGGTCGGAGCGTAGCGCCCAACCACCTTGCCCGACCGGTCGACCAGGAATTTGGTGAAATTCCATTTGATCGACGAACCGAGCAATCCCGATTTCGCGTTCTTCAGATGATTGAACAACGGATGCGCATGGCTGCCGTTGACGTCGATCTTCGCGAACATCGGAAACGTCACGTCGTATTTGCTCTCGCAGAACGCCTCGATCTGTTTGGCGTCGCCCGGCTCCTGCCCGCCGAACTGGTTGCAGGGAAAGCCGAGCACCGCAAAACCGCGCGGCCCAAGCTCGCGCTGCAATAGCTCCAGCCCTCTATACTGCGGCGTGAACCCGCAGGCGCTCGCGGTGTTGACGATCAGAAGCACCTGACCTTCGAACCGCTTCAGCGGAACCTCCTCGCCGGCGAGCGACTGCGCCGCAAAATCATAGACGCCTGGCATCGTGTTCTTTCGAAGTTAGCCGGCCGGATCGATCGCCGCCGACGGCGTTCCGCCAGCCTCGATCGCCTCACCCGCGGCGAGACAGAGATCCTCGCGGTAGCGGCCGGAGACCAGTTGAACGCCGACTGGAATGCGTCCCACCAGCCCTGTCGATATCGTTAGCCCCGGCAGCCCCATGAAGGGAATGGCGATCTGCGGCAATTGTGCATGCCAGACGCGCGCAAAAGACGCCTCGTCCTTGCGGTC
Source organism: Bradyrhizobium sp. TZ2 (assembly GCA_043099345.1). Classification (GTDB taxonomy): domain Bacteria; phylum Pseudomonadota; class Alphaproteobacteria; order Rhizobiales; family Xanthobacteraceae; genus Bradyrhizobium. The sequence continues at coordinate 7,783,530 of CP170752.1, forward strand.
GAGATGATCTGGGAACGGCAGTTCGCCGGACACCGGCATCAGCAGCACGGCGTATTTTTCGAAGAACGCCAGCCATTCGCGCGTCAAGGTTGCGCGCCGCGTCAGCGCCTTGGAGAGGTCGAACGGAAACACCTTCGCTCTGTTGCCACGCAGGCAGGCCAGCGCGCCGGGATCGCCCTCGCGCTCGGCGGCTTCCAGTTGCGCCTCGTAGCCGTCGCCGAGCCACAGCTTGGTCTGCAGATCGGCCGCCTCGCGCAGCGGCGGCGTGTTGGCGATTTCCTCGACGATCCAGCCTGCGCGTTCGAGCCGCTTGCCGGCGTCCGCAACGGCAGCCTTCACTTCGGGTACAGGGTCGAGGCCATCAGGATTGAGACACATCGCGACCCGCTTCGGCATCGCCGGCCCTTCCAGCGGTGCCGGCACCCACCAGGGATCGCGCGCATCCTTAGCCGACATCGCAGCCAGCGCGATCCTGATATCGCCGATGGTCCGCGCCAGCGGCCGAAACCGCGCTGATTTGGGGACCAATGGGCCGCTCCGGCAGCGCCGCGTTGAACGCCGCGATACGCCCGATGGTCGGCCGCAGGCCATGCACGCCGCAGGCATAGGCGGGATAGCGGATCGATCCCGCAATGTCGGTGCCGTGCGCGATATGCCCGATGCCCGCCGCGACCGCAGCCCCTGCGCCGCCCGACGAGCCGCCCGGCGTGATGCCGGGATCGCGCGGGTTCTTGGTGTCGCCATGCACGAGATTGGTGGTGAACCAGCGATAGGAGAACGCCGGGCAATTGGTGCGTCCCAGAATGACGGCGCCGGATTTGCGCAAATTGTCGATCACGGGGCTGTTGCTCTTGGCGATGGCATCGCGCTGCAGCTTCAGCCCGTTGGTGGTGGCGAAGCCTTCCTGGTCGATATTGACCTTCACCGTGACCGGCACGCCGCCCAGGGGGCCAACATCTTCGCCGCGCCCGATCGCGGTATCGATGGCAGACGCCTGCGCCAAAACCTCCGCGGGCTTGTGGTCGACGACGGCGTTGATTTTGGGGTTGACCGCGTCCAGCCGCGCCAGCGCCGCAGTCGCGGCCTCCTTCGCCGAGACTTTTTTAGACTTGATCAGCGAAGCCATTTCCGCAGCCGACAGGCGCCAGAGATCCTGCATGTAAAACTCCGTTCGATTGCCGCCCTTGTAGCGCCGTGTGCCAGGCAATGCCAGCGGCAGCCTCCGCGCGGATTTAGCGCACGCGGGCGATGAAATAAGCGAGATCGGCGATCTGCTCCGACGTGATCGCCCCCATCACGTCGGCCATGCTGCCATCGTAGCCATGGCGGCTGTTATCCTTGTACTCGCCAAGGGTCTTGGCAAGGTAGTCCTCGCGCTGGTTGGCGATGCGCGGCACGTTCTCCTTGCCCGACATATCAGGGTTGTGACAGGTATCGCAGCGGTGCTGCTGCACCAGCGTCTGGCCCCGCTGCAGCCGCGCAGGCTCCCCGGCATCGGCCGGCGGCGCGGGCTTCGGCATCGTCGCGATGAAATCGGAAAAGACCCGGAGATCGTCGTCGGTCAGCCCCTTCGTCATCTCGTTCATCGGCTCGGAGATCCGCAGCTTCTCGCGGAACATGAAGAGCTGGACCAATGTATACGGCGCCTGCTGCCCGCCGAGTGAAGGGGTATTCTCGGTCTCGGATTGACCTTTTTCGCCGTGGCAGGCCAGACACGGCGCGGCGCGTTGTTCGATTGTTTCGGCTGATGCGGACGTTGCAATGAACGCAAATGCCAGCGTCGTTATTGTTTTACGCATCAGCCATTTCCGGTACGTCGTCGTCATTCCGGGGCGATGCGAAGCATCGAACCCGGAATCTCGAGATTCGGGTCTGGTGCTTACGCACCATCCCGGAATGACTGCTGTCGGCAAAAGGCGAGCTTGCGATCTACTTCCCGGCCATCTTCTGCTTGCCGTAGGTGACGCGATAAACGGCGCCGTTATAGTCGTCGGAAACAAGTAGCGAGCCATCCTTCATCGGCAGCACGTCGACAGGCCGGCCGATATACTTGTTGTCTTCCAGGAAGCCCGTGAGGAAGGGCTCCATCGACTTCACCGTGCCGTCCTTGTTCAGCTTGACGACAACGACGTCACCGCCAATCTTCTTCGACCTGTTCCAGGAGCCGTGCCGCGCGATGATGATCGCGTTCTTGTAGGCCTTCGGGAACATGTTGCCGGTATAGAACCGCATGCCGAGAGCTGCGGAATGCGGGCCCAGCAGGCCGACCGGTGCGGTGAAGTCGCTGCAGGATTTCCCCCAGCCGAATTCGGGATCGACGATGTTGCCCTGCAGGCAGTACGGCGCGCCGAAATGTTCGCCGACCTTGGTCATGCGGTTCAGTTCATCCTCGGGCACGTCTTCCGACATCCAGTCGCGGCCGTTGTCGGTGAAGTAGAGCTGCTTGTTTTCGGGATTCCAGTCGAAGCCGACGGTCTGGCGAACGCCCCTGGCGATCACTTCCGCGCCTGAGCCGTCGAGATTCATCCGGCGGATCTGGCCGTGGTCGTCGCTATGCAGCAGGTTGTTGCCGGGCTGGCCGACCGGGACGTAGAGCTTGTTGTCGGGACCAATGCCGATGAACTTCCAGCCATGGGCCTCATCCTTTGGCAGCGTGTCGTAGATCATGGTCGGCTTCGGAGGATTGTCCAGCACGTCCTCGACCTTGTCGATCTTGGTGACCCTCGACAGTTCGGCGATGTAGAGCGTGCCGTTCTTGAATGCGACGCCATTCGGACGGTAGAGGCCGGATGCTAGAACCTTGACCTCCCGCTTGCCGTCCTTGTTGACGATGGCATAGACTTTGTCGACCAGGCGGCTGCCGACGAACACGGTGCCCTTGTCGCCAACTGCGAGCGAGCGCGCGTTCGCCATGCCCGCGGCATAGACCTCGATGTTGAAGCCGGCCGGCACTTTGAGCTTCGCCGTCGGCAGTTTATCCGGCGCTGCGGGAATCGGCGGCGGCGCGACCGGTGCGAGCTTGGCGGCGGCTTCGTTGCCCGCGGGGCGTCCGATCAACGGAGACCCCGGCGGAAGTGCCGGCTGGGCCGCGGGGGCGGCATCGGCGGCGGGCGGCGTGGCGGGTTGCTGCGCAGCAGCACTTAGCGTGAATGCACTGAAGAATGCACCGGCCAACGACAGGCTGCGCGGTGTCGACGAATGACTCATCATGGCTTTCTCCCTGGCGGTAGCCTTTTTCTCCTCGCGCGGGCAGCGGATGCCGCGCCGGGGCTTCAAGTAGGCAGTCTTCAACATTTATCTGTCGATGCGCAAATGGAAACCTGTTTCGCGGAAGTTGCGCGACGGGAACGATCAGAGCGCGGCGCGCACGAAGGGCCGTCAGTGCTTCGTGACCGAACTCCCGGGAGAGTCGAGGATCGCTTCCGCGAACGGAAACTCGAGCACGACCTCGCCTTCGTCGTCGGTGACCTCGATGGTCGCATTCAAGAGCGCGCCATCGGCGCCATCGGTCTTCAGCAGTTCCCGGATCATGGCGCGCGCCATTTCCCAAGCGCGATCGGGATCCCTGAGCACTTCGCCATCGGGGTCGGAAATCAGCTCATCGCCGATACGGGTGTTGAAAAAATATCGCGGCATCGGCAGAAACTTCACTCCTTGAGGCCCTTCAACCAAAGGCCACACTTCTCACACGTTCCTTATCAGGAGCCAAACGCTGCTCCGTCGAGCAGAATTGTCATTAGCCGCGGCGCGAACAACCGGGAAGCGCCTGATCCCACGTGGTTTTGACCGGGAGCTGCCGCACAAATCCGTGAAATCTTTTGCGATGCAGCATAAACGCAGGCGGTTCCAGACAAAAGATTTAACTGGCGAACTTTTTGATCCGCAGTAGTTTAACGGCTGAGGGCGGAGTTCGTCCGGTATTCACAGGAGCGATAAATGGCTTGGAAAGCACCGAAAATCGTCGAAGTGCCGGTCGGCATGGAAATCAACATGTATATGTGCGCTACCCGCAAGTAAGCGGCAGCGTCGTTTCGAATTTCGCGCAGGTGGACTCGTGGGCCTGACACGTTCCCGATAGTGGAGCTGTGTCTGGAACGGCGTTCACCTCGTGGCGTTTGTACATTCAAGCTTTGAAATCTCCAGGAGACGGATCATGCTTCGCGTCGTCGTCCTGGGCGCCGCGGCCGGTGGCGGCATTCCGCAGTGGAATTGCGGATGCCCGGTGTGCCGGAAAGCACGAAGCGATCATCCCGAGCTGCAAAGCACCCAAGCCTCAATCGCGGTCAGCGCCGACGGCAGGCACTGGTATCTCGTCAACGCCTCGCCGGACCTGCGCCAACAGTTGATCGCGACGCCGCAGCTTCATCCCGAGCCAGGACAGCTCAGGCACAGCCCGGTCGCGGGCGTCATCCTGACCAACGGTGAAATCGATGCGGTCGCAGGGCTATTGTCGATGCGTGAGGGCTCCCCTTTCACGCTCTATGCGCATCAAAGAGTCCTTGCGATTCTCAAATCCAACAGCATCTTCAATGTGCTGAACGAAAAGAATGTGAAGCGCCAGCCGATCGAGGTGGACAGGCCCTTCGAACCCGCGTTGCCCGACGGATCGCTGTCCGGCATGGAGGTCCTCCCCTTCGCGGTTCCCGGCAAGGGCGCGTGGTATCTCGAAGGCAAGGCGCATCCGGCGGGCGGCGACGGCGCAGGCGATACGCTGGGCTTACGGTTTCTGGACAAGTCCAGCGGCAAGTATTTCTATTTCCTGGCCGCCTGCGCGCGCGTGACCGACGATCTCAAGTCCCGGCTGGCGGGCGCCGTACTGGTGTTTTTCGACGGCACGGTGTGGCGCGACGACGAATTGATCGTCGCAGGCCTCGGCAACAAGACGGGACAGGGTATGGGCCATATCTCGATGTCGGGAGAACACGGAGCGATCGAGAGCCTCTCCGGCCTCGACATCGGCCGGAAGGTGTTCTTGCATATCAACAACTCCAACCCGGCGCTGCTGCGCGGCTCGGACGAGCGCAGGATCGCCGAACAGGCGGGCTGGCACATCCCCGCCGACGGAACGGAGATCACGCTGTGAACGTCGTCGCCATGACTGGAATGACCGCGCTATCGATCGGCAAGGGCATCACGCTCAACAGCGCCGAGGAACTGGAAGCGACGCTCCACCATATTGGCGCCACGCGTTATCACAATCTGCACCCGTTTCACCGGCTGCTGCATGGCGGCAAGCTCAACAAGGGCCAGGTGCAGGCCTGGGCGCTCAACCGCTATTTTTACCAGAGCACGATTCCGCTCAAGGACGCGATGGTGATCTCGCGGTTCCGCGACCGTGCCACCCGCATCGAATGGCGGCACCGGATCGAGGATCACGACGGCGATGCCGGCACCGAAGGCGGCATCGAGCGCTGGCTCAAGCTGACCGAGGACTCGGGCTCGACAGCGCCTATGTGGAATCGACCGAGGGCATTTTGCCGGCGACGCGGTTTGCGGTGGAGGCCTACGTGCATTTCTGCCGCGACAAGACGCCATTGGAGGCCATCGCCTCCTCGCTCACCGAATTGTTTGCGCCGAACCTGCATGAAGAACGCATCTCCGGCATGCTGCAGCACTATGATTTCGTCAATCCTGACATCATGAGCTATTTCAGCCGCCGCCTGACGCAGGCTCCGCGCGACGCCGGGTTCGCGCTGGAATATGTCAAGGCGCATGCGAAGACGCCGGCGGAACGTGAGGCGGTCTGCAACGCGCTGATCTTCAAGACCAATGTGCTATGGGTTCAGCTCGACGCGCTGTATCATGCCTATGTCGAGGGCCACATTCCGCCCGGCGCGTTCGCGCCCAAGGGAAACTAACAGGGAAACTAGCAATGGCCCTGAGCCGCAACATCAGTGTCAGCGAGGCGAGCCGGCCGAAATTGCCGCGGCACGCCCGGCTGAAATTCGATGAGACGCGGCAGGTCTGGGTGATCCTCGCGCCGGAGCGCGTGCTGGCGCCCGACGAAATCGCGGTCGAGGTGCTGCACCTCTGCGATGGCGTGCGCCCCGTTTCCGATATGGTCGATCAGCTCGCCGTCAAATACGCAGCGCCGCGTGACGCGATCTTAACCGACGTCATCGCCATGTTGCAGGACCTCGCCGACAAGGGCTTTTTGACCGAAGCGCGGGAGAAGACGTCATGAGCGACCTCCTCGCCGACCGCAACACAGCCAGCACCGCTCCCAGCGACGGGCTCGCGGTTCTGGAATCGCAACGTTCGACGGCGGAGACGTTCGGCATTCCGCTCGCGGTGCTCGCCGAACTGACGCACCGCTGCCCGCTGCAATGCCCCTATTGCTCCAACCCGATCGAGCTCGACCGCGGCAGCAGCGAACTCACGACCGAGGAATGGAAGAAAGTGCTGAGCGAGCTGGCCGAAATCGGCGTGCTGCAGATCCATTTCTCCGGCGGCGAGCCGACCGCGCGCAAGGATCTGGTCGAACTGGTGCAGCACGCGACCGATGTCGGGCTCTACTCCAATCTCATCACGTCGGCGGTCCTCCTCTCCAAAGACAGACTTTCGGCGCTGGCCGATGCCGGCCTCTGCCATGTGCAGATCAGTTTTCAGGGCAACGAGCCCATGGTGGCCGATCGCGTCGCCGGCTTGAAGAACGCGCACGAGAAAAAGATCGAAGCCGCGAAATGGACGCGCGAACTCGATCTGCCGCTGACGGTCAACGCCGTCATGCACCGCCAGAACCTGCATCAGCTCGCCGACATCATCCAGATGGCCGTCGATCTCGACGCCGACCGGCTGGAAGTCGCCAACGTCCAGTATTACGGTTGGGCCTTGAAGAACCGGGCCGCACTGATGCCGACGCTTGAACAGATCGAGGAGACCAGCCGCATCGTCGAGGAAGCCGCCGTGCGGCTGAAGGGCATTCTCGCCATCGACTATGTGGTGCCGGATTACTACGCGCTGCGGCCGAAGAAGTGCATGGGAGGCTGGGGCCGGCAGTTCTTCAACATTTCGCCCGCAGGCAAGATCCTGCCCTGCCACGCCGCCGAGAGCATCACAGGGCTCGAATTCGAATCTGTACGGTCAAACCATTCGATCGCCTGGATCTGGCAGAATTCCGAGGCCTTCAACCGCTATCGCGGCACCGGCTGGATGAAGGAGCCGTGCAAGAGCTGCGAGTTCCGGGAAGTCGATTTCGGCGGCTGCCGCTGCCAGGCTTTTGCGCTGACCGGCGATGCCGGCAATACCGATCCCGCCTGCACGCTGTCACCGATGCACGAGCAGATCTTCAAACAGGCAGAGCTCGAAGCCGCCGCGCACCAGGACCGCTTCCTCTATCGTAATTTCGCCGGCGGCACGCTGGAGACGGAAGGCGAGCATGGCGCCTGACGCCGACGCCGGAAAATCCATCAAACGCGCCGATCCGTTTGCGCCGCTAACGTCAGAGCAGTTCGCGGTCGGCGACGGCCACGAGATCTATGTCGAAAGCATCGGCCGCGCCGGTGGCATTCCCGCGGTCTACCTGCATGGCGGGCCCGGCAGCGGCTGCCAGCCCGATCACCGTCGGCTGTTCGATCCCGAACGCTTCCATGCGGTGCTGTTCGACCAGCGCGGCGCGGGCCGCAGCCGCCCCAAGGGCGGCCGCGAGGACAATACGCTGCCGCATCTGATTGCGGATATGGAAGCGATCCGCGAGAAATTCGGCTTCCAGCGCTGGATGATCGTCGGCGGCTCCTGGGGTGCCACGCTGGCGCTGGCGTATGCGCAGGCCCATCCCGATCGCGTCACCGGCATCGTGTTGCGCGCGACTTTCCTCGGCACGATCACGGAAATCGAAAACGGCTTTCTGAATGTGCTGCCGCGATTCTATCCCGGCCTATACGATGACTTCCTGAGCGTGTTGCCGGAGGCGGAACGCGCGCAACCGCTGCAGGCCTATTTTCGCCGTATCCTCGATCCCGACGCGGCCATACATGGCCCGGCGGCGCGCGCCTGGGGCGAGACCGAGCGCATCCTGTCCGAACACACGCCCAATCGCGTGAGGCTCGATCTGGAGGCGCTGAATTCGTTGCGCGGCTTGCCTGCGACGCCCTTCATGGAAGCGCATTATTTTGCCAACGACTGTTTCATGACGCCGGACCAGTTGATCGCCGAGGCCGGCAAGCTCAAAGATATCCCCGGTATCATCGTGCAGGGCCGCTACGACTTGCTGTGCCCGCCTGCAACCTCGCACGCGCTTGCGGCGGTGTGGCGCGATGCCGAAATTCGTCTGGTCGAGGGCGCCGGCCACACGCTGTACGATCCCGGCGTCCGCGACGCCATGATGAAGTCGATCGCGGACATGGCTTCCAGAACCAGCAAGTAGGAAACAAGAAAATGCCGATAGCGGGAAAAGGCATGCTGCTGACGTCGATGAACATCGACGCCAATGACGAAGCCGAATTCAATCGCTGGTACGACCGCGAACATCTCGAAGAGCGGGTTGCGATCGAAGGCTTCCTCGAAGCGCGCCGCTATGTCGCGCATGACGGCAACCCGAAATATCTCAGCCTGTATTCGACTGAAACCTTCGAGGTGCTGGACAGCCCGGCCTATCGCACCGCACTGGCGAACCAGACGGCGTGGTCGAAGGCCAACATTGCCCGCTTCAGAAGCATGATCCGCGCGGTCGCGCGCATCACGATCAGCCGCGGCACCGGCCGCGGCGCGGCGCTCGGCATCATCAGGCTGCGTCCTCCATCCGGCGGCGAAGACAAGTTGCGTGCCGCGCTGCACGAGCAGCTCGATCCGGCCGCCCTCGACGGCATCATCTCCATGCACCTGATCGAGAGCGAGCCTGCGCTGTCGAAGCCGATTACCGATGACCCCTCCACGCCAGATCCCGGCGCCGGCGACTGGTTCGTGCTGATCGATGCCACCGACGTTGGCGCGGTCTCCCCTGCGGCGGCGCGGTTCATGGACAATGCCGCGTTCAAGCCACTGCTGATCACGAGCGGCGTCTACAGGCTGCTGTGGGATGTCGCAAAGAGCGACCTTAGCGGCTAGCCGGCGTCAGCAACGAGGCCCGATGATGAATGACCGACCGTCCGCAGGCGGGCTCGCGGAAGTCTTCGCGGCCTTCCTTAAACTCGGACTCACCTCGTTCGGCGGACCGATCGCGCATCTCGGTTACTTCAGGGCCGAATTCGTCGAGCGGCGGAAATGGCTCAGCGAAAGCAGCTATGCGGACGTCGTGGCGCTCTGCCAGTTCTTGCCGGGGCCGGCCTCCAGCCAGGTCGGCTTCGCGCTCGGTATTCTGCGCGGCAACGGCCTGCTCGGCGGGTTAGCTGCGTGGTTCGCCTTCACCATGCCATCCGCACTCATCCTGTTCGCCTTTGCGTTGGGTGCAGCGGTTTTTGCCGGGCCGTTCGCCGAAGGCATTCTTCACGGCCTGAAACTGGTCGCCGTCGCCGTCGTCGCGCAGGCCATCTGGGGCATGGCGAACAGCCTGACGCCGGACCGCGAACGGGCCGCTATCGCACTGGCGGCGGTTGCCATCGTGGTTTTTGTCGGCGGATCGTTTGGCCAGATCGGCGCCATAGCGCTTGGGGCTGCGGCCGGACTCTGGCTGTGTCGAGGCGATGGTCCCTCGCTCGTCGGCCAGCTCAGCTTTTCGGTATCGCCTCGGCGCGGCGCCGTCGCGCTCGTGCTGTTCGCGGCCCTGTTCGTGATCACCCCGCTGGTGACGGCAAAGACCGGGTCTCAAGCCCTTGCTCTGTTCGATGCCTTCTATCGTTCCGGCGCATTGGTGTTCGGCGGCGGCCATGTCGTGCTGCCGCTGTTGCAGGCGGAGGTGGTGACGCCGGGCTGGGTCAGCAACGCGGATTTCCTGGCTGGCTACGGCGTCGCGCAGGCGGTGCCCGGACCGCTCTTCACCTTCGCGGCCTATCTCGGCGCCGTCATGGGACCCGCTCCCAATGGCCCGGCTGGAGCGGCGATTGCACTCATCGCTCTGTCGCTGCCGGGACTGCTGCTGGTTTACGGCATGCTGCCGTTTTGGGATGCACTACGCCTGCGCCCGGCCGCGCAGGCTGCCATGCGAGGCACCAATGCCGCCGTCGTAGGCATACTCGGCGCCGCGCTCTACAGTCCGGTCTGGACCAGCGCCGTCCTCACCCCGCGCGATTTCGCCGTAGCGCTCGCTGGCTTCCTTCTGCTCACCGTCTGGAAACTGCCGCCGTGGGTTGTCGTCGTCATTCTCGCCGCGACCGGAGCCTTCCTGCACCTGATCTGAACCCTGCTTGGCTTGATCCATGCAGGACTGAGCGCAAGCTGCACTGCACATGCTGCGCTGCCGCAATTGAGTTCCGCACTAGCACATGCATGCCCATGCAATTGAAAACTGGAGATCGCGCAAAATTGCCTTTGTGCAGCGTCTGGAATGGCTCTAATAAGATAACCCTATGATCCAATTCAAAAACCACAAGAACGCTCCGTAAGCGTTCGCAGGCAAAATAAGGCCGCGTTCTCGTTGCTGGCGCGGACAAGGTAGGAATGAAACCGACTGATATTTCGGCGCCAGACTACTTTCACAAAGTGGTCGATTGCCAATGGGCCTGCCCCGCACACACCCCGGTTCCCGAATACATCCGTTTGATTGCCGAGGGGCGTTATAGCGACGCCTACATGATCAATTGGCAATCGAATGTGTTTCCCGGCATTCTGGGACGCACCTGCGATCGGCCGTGCGAGCCCGCCTGCCGCCGCGGCCGCGTCGAGGAAACTCCGGTTGCAATCTGCCGGCTGAAGCGCGTCGCTGCCGACTTCAAGGACGACGTCAAGCATCGCATGCCGAAGCCGCTGGCGAAGAACGGCAAGCGCATCGCACTGGTCGGCGGCGGTCCCGCCTCGCTCGCAGTCGCCCGCGACCTCGCGCCGCTCGGCTATCATTGCACCGTGTTCGATGCCGATCCCAAGGCGGGCGGCATGATGCGCAGCCAGATTCCAAAGTTCCGGCTGCCGGATTCGGTGATCGACGAGGAGACCGATTACATCCTCAACCTCGGCATCGACTTCAAGGGCGGTCATCGCATCGACAGCCTGAAGAAGCTGCTCAACGAAAACTACGACGCGATCTTCATAGGCTCTGGCGCCCCGCGCGGCCGCGAGCTCGATATTCCCGGCCGCAAGGAGGCGGCCGCCAACATCCATATCGGCATCGAATGGCTGGCGTCGGTCTCGTTCGGCCATGTCGAGAAGATCGGCCGGCGCGTAATCGTGCTCGGCGGCGGCAACACCGCTATGGATTGCTGCCGTACCGCGCGCCGCCTCGGTGGCCAAGACGTGAAGGTAATCGTGCGTTCCGGCTTCGAGGAAATGAAAGCGAGCCCCTGGGAAAAGGAAGACGCCATTCACGAGGATATCCCGATCCTCAATTTCATGGTGCCGGTGGCATTCAAGCATGTAAGCGGCAAGCTCATCGGCGTTACTTTCCAGAAGGTGAAGGCCGAATACGACGCCAAGGGCCGTCGCAATCTGGTCCCCTCGGGCGAACCCGATCAAACCATTCCCTGCGACGACGTGCTGGTCGCGGTCGGCCAGGAGAACGCCTTCCCCTGGATCGAGCGCGACTGCGGCATCGAGTTCGACAAATGGAACATGCCGCAGGTCGATACCAAGACGTTCGTGTCGACCAATCCAAAAGTGTTTTTCGGCGGCGACGCCGCGTTCGGCCCGAAGAACATCATCTGGGCTGTCGCGCACGGCCATGACGCCGCGCTGTCGATCCACAAGATGATCTCGGGCGAAGACATCACCGAGCGTCCGCTTCCCGAGGTACAGGTCTCCTCGCAGAAGATGGGCATCCACGAGTGGAGCTATGACAACGATATCTCCGGCGACAAACGCTACAAGGTGCCGCATCGCGACAAGGCGATCGCGCTCAAGGACATCCGCACCGAGGTCGAACTTGGCTATGACGTCAAGCTCGCACTCGGCGAGGCGCAGCGCTGCCTGAACTGCGACGTGCAGACCGTATTCTCCGCGCCCGCCTGCATCGAATGCGACGCCTGCGTCGATATCTGTCCGATGGATTGCATCACCTTTACAGAGAATGGCGAGGAAGCGGATCTAAGGCTGCGGCTGAAAGCGCCCTCGCCGCATCACGACCAGGCGCTCTATGTCGCCGATGGCCTCAAGACCGGGCGCGTCATGGTGAAGGACGAGGACGTCTGCCTGCATTGCGGGTTGTGCGCCGAGCGTTGCCCCACCGGCGCCTGGGACATGCAGAAGTACCTCATCGATATGACTCACGCGGGATCAACATGTCAGTCCAAAGCCCGATCAGCAGCGTAAACGACTTCGTCGTCCGCTTCGCCAACGTCAACGGCTCGGGTTCGGCGAGCGCCAACGAACTGTTCGCGCGCTCGATCCTGCGCCACGGCGTGCCGGTTAGCCCGCGCAACATCTTCCCCTCCAATATCCAGGGACTTCCGACCTGGTATGAGGTGCGGGTGACGGAAGCCGGCCATCTCGGCGCCCGCGGCGGCGTCGACCTGATGGTGGCGATGAACCCGCAGACCTGGGACAAGGACGTCGCCTCGATCGAGCCGGGCGGCTACCTGTTCTACGATTCGACCAAGCCGATGCCATCGTCGAAATTCCGCGCCGACATCACCGTGATCGGCGTGCCGCTGACCGCGATCACCAACTCGACCTATACCGATCCGCGCCAGCGCCAACTGTTCAAGAACATCATCTATCTCGGCGCGCTCTGCGCCCTGCTCGACCTCGATCCGAAGCTGGTCGAACAGCTGATCGGCGAACAGTACAAGGGCAAGGAAAAGCTGCTGTCGTCGAACGTGCATGCGCTGCATCTCGGGCGCGACTGGGCGCTGCAGAACCTGAAATGTCCGATCGGCTTGCGGGTAAAGAAGGCCGACAAGGTCGGCGAGCGTATCTTCATCGAAGGCAACAGCGCGGCGGCGCTCGGCGCGGTCTATGGCGGCGCCACCGTCTGCGCCTGGTATCCGATCACGCCGTCCTCTTCGCTGGCGGATGCGTTCGGCGCCCATTGCAAGAAGCTGCGGCACGATCCTGAGACCGGAAAGGCCAAATACGCCATCGTGCAGGGCGAGGACGAACTGGCCTCGATCGGCATCGTGATCGGCGCGTCCTGGAACGGCGCGCGCGCCTTCACCGCAACGTCAGGCCCCGGCATCTCGCTGATGACCGAATTCATCGGTCTCTCCTACTTCGCCGAAATTCCGGCCGTGATCATGAACGTGCAGCGCGCCGGGCCCTCGACCGGCATGCCGACGCGCACCCAGCAATGCGACATCATCGCCTGCGCCTATGCGTCCCACGGCGACACCAAGCACATCCTGCTGTTTCCGGAAGACCCGGCCGAGGCGTTCGAATTCGCAGCGCAGTCGTTCGATCTTGCCGAGCGGCTGCAGACCATGATCTTCCTGATGCTCGACCTCGACATCGGCATGAACCACCGGCTATGCCGCCCGCTGAAATGGGACGACGCCAGGCAGTATGACCGCGGCAAGGTGATGACCGCCGAAATGCTCGACGAACCCGGCCGCGATTTCGGCCGCTATCTCGACGTCGACGGGGACGGCATTCCCTATCGCACCTATCCCGGCACGCATCCAACCAAGGGCTCGTTCTTCACCCGCGGCACCTCGCGCGACCGTTACGCGCGCTACTCGGAAGAAGGCGCCGTCTATGCCGACAACATGCAGCGGTTGGTGCGCAAGTTCGAAACCGCGCAGGACATGGTGCCGCGGCCGCTACAGGCCAATGCCGCCAAGCCGACCAAATACGGCGTGATCTATTTCGGCTCGACCGCACCGGCGATGGACGAGGCGATAGGTCTTTGGAAGCGCGCGGGCATCAGCTCGATCGCCTCCGCATCCGCGCCTTCCCGTTCCACTCCAGCGTGGCGAGCTTCATCGCCGATCATGATTTCGTTTACGTGGTCGAACAGAATCGCGACGGCCAGCTTCGTCAGTTGATCGTCAACGAGAACGGCATCGATCCGGTCCGCCTGGTGCCGATCCTGCACTATGACGGCACGCCGATCACCGCGCGCTTCATTGCCGACGCCATCGGTGACCACCAGGACCACCTGAAAGTGACCCCTCTCCGCAAGGCCGTGTCATGACCTACATTGCAAAACCGAAATTCCATCATCCTGGCCTGCCGAAGAACGAGCTCGGCTACACCCACCGGGACTACGAGGGCAAGATCTCGACCCTGTGCGCCGGCTGCGGCCACGACTCGATCACCGCCTCGATCATCGAAGCCTGCTACGAGCTCTCGATCGAACCGCATCGCGTCGCCAAGATTTCCGGTATCGGTTGCTCGTCGAAGACGCCGGACTATTTCCTGGGCAATTCGCACGGCTTCAACTCGGTGCACGGCCGCATGCCGTCGGTCCTGACCGGCGCCAACCTCGCCAATCGCGACCTGATCTATCTCGGCGTTTCCGGCGACGGCGACAGTGCCTCGATCGGCTTCGGCCAGTTCGCCCATTCGATCCGGCGCGGCGTCAACATGACCTACATCGTCGAGAACAACGGCGTGTACGGCCTGACCAAGGGCCAGTTCTCGGCCACCGCCGACCGCGGCTCGAAGTCCAAGAAGGGCGTGCTCAACACCGACAACGCGATCGACCTGGTGGCGATCGCGCTGCAACTCGGCGCAAGCTTCGTGGCGCGCAGCTTCTCCGGCGACAAGACCCAATTGGTGCCGCTGATTGCGGCCGCCATCCGCCACAAGGGCGCGGCGTTCATCGACGTCATCAGCCCCTGCATCGCCTTCAACAACCACGCCGGCTCGACCAAGAGTTTCGATTATGTCCGCGAACACAACGACGCGGTCAACCGCCTCGACGTGATCACCGGACGCGAGCCGATCTCCGTCGATTATGCGCCGGGCTCGGTGCAGGTCGTCGAACAGCATGACGGCACGCGGCTGGCGCTGCGCAAGATCGACGCCGACTATGACGCCAACGACCGGCTGGCCGCCATGACCTTTCTGCAGAAGCACGCCGCGAAGGGCCAGGTGGTGACCGGGCTGCTCTATGTCGATCCGGACTCCGAGGACCTGCACGCCAGTCTCGATACCGTCGAGACGCCGCTCAACACGCTGGAAGCCAAGGATCTGTGTCCCGGCACGGCGGCGCTGGAAAAGATCAACGCCAGCCTGCGGTAGGACGCCGCTGGCGCAGCGCCCGCAAGAATCAGACACAACAAGAATCAGGCGCAAGAATCAGGCGGCCGCAGCTATCCCGCGCGGGCTTGCGACGTATTCCTTCAACACCTTGTTGTCAGCACCGACCTCGACGAGCGATACATCGTAGCTCCAGAGATCGGCAAGGTGCTGAAGCACGCGCCTGGTATCCGTATCATTGAGTTGCGCGCCCTTCACCACGGCGTGGCGCAACATCAGGCGCCGATCGCCGGAAAGATCGACATCGACGACTTCGATATTTGCATCCATCAAGCCGACGTCGTACTGCCGGGCCAGTTCGCGGCGAAGCCTGCGATAACCGCGTTCATCGTGGATCGCGTCGACCCTCATGCCGGCGCGCTCCGCCGGATCGTCATGCAGGTGAAACAGGCGAAGCTTGCGCATCAGTCGCGGGCTGAGGAACTGGCTGATGAAGCTTTCATCGCGATAGTCGGCCCAGACGCCGCGCAACACGCCGATCGGATCGCCCGTGCCCGCAATATCGGGAAACCATTCACGGTCCTCATCGTCCGGATTGGAAACGATGCGCTCGATATCCTGCATCATGGCAAAGCCGAGTGCGTACGGGTTGAAGCCTGAAAAGCGCGGATCGTCGAACTCAGGCTGAAACACCACATTGGTGTGCGACTGCAGGAATTCGAGGAAATTACCATCCGACAGCCGCCCCTGTTCATGCAGCCGGCTCATGATGCGATAATGAACGTAAGTCGCGGTGCCCTCGTTCATGACCTTGGTCTGGCTCTGCGGATAGAAGTATTGGGCGATGTGCCGAACAATGCGCAGCAGCTCGCGTTGCCAGGGCTGCAAGCGCGGGGCCGACTTCTCGAGGAAATACAGCAGGTTTTCCTGCGGAAGGCCGAGCAATTTGCGCCGGCGCTCGACATTGAGCATCGCTTCGGGCTTCGCTGGCCCGGTCGGAACGGTGCGCCATAAATCGTTGAACGCGCTCTCCTCGTGCAGACGCCGCCTTCCAGCCCGCTCTTCCTCGGCCCGCAGGTCCAGATTCTTCTTGCCGGGATAGCGGTCGATCCCGTGCGACATCAGGGCATGCGCGGCGTCAAGGGTATGCTCGACGGCCAACCGGCCGTGACGTTCCTCGCAATGCGCCACATAGCTCTTTGCGAACTCCAGATAGTCGAGGATGCCGTCAGCATCGGTCCATTGCTTGAAGAGGTAGTTGTTCTTGAAAAAATGGTTATGGCCGAACGCTGCATGCGCAATCACGAGCGTTTGCATCGTCGCCGTATTTTCTTCCATCAGATAGGAGATGCACGGCGAAGAGTTGATAACGATCTCGTACGCCAGGCCCCGCAATCCCTTGCGGTAGGAAGCCTCCTGGAAGGCGAAATGCTTGCCGAACGACCAATGCTTGTAGAACAACGGCATGCCAACGGAGCAGTATGCATCCAGCATCTGCTCCGCGGTGATGACCTCGATCTGATTGGGATAGACATCGAGGCCAAGCTCGGACTCTGCAATCGCCTCGCACGCGTCGTGAATACGCTGCAGCGTCAGAAAATCCCACTCGGCTCCGTTAAACAGTTGCGCGGCTGATGCGGTCATCGGGAGGCCCTTTCCTGTTTTCCGCGGCGCTGAAACAGGTCGTGAAATACCGGGAAGATCTCGCTGCGCTGGCAGACCTTACGCATCGATAGCGGCGCCCCGTTCGAGCGCAGGCGTTCATAAAGCGTCCAGAGCGCCGAATCCGGCATGTCAAACGCCATGCCGCCGTCCTGACCGACTTCCAGATAGGCAAAGAACTGACTGGCCGGCAGAATGTTGTCCGTCAGCAGGCGGCCTGCGACCTCCCCGTCGGAGAACGAATTATCTCCGTCAGAGGCTTGCGCGGCGTAGATGTTCCAGTCCGCCGGACGAAATCGCGACCGGACGATGTCATGCATCGCCTGCAGCGCGCTCGATACCAGCGTTCCTCCGGAAGCCGGACTGTGAAAGAAAGTATCCTCATCGACTTCTTCGGCGCGATCGGTATGACGAATGAAAACGATCTCGACGTGGCGGTAGCGGCGTTTCAGGAAGACGTAAAGCAGCATATAGAACCGCTTGGCGAGGTCCTTCATATGCTCGGTCATCGAGCCTGAGACGTCCATCAGGCAAAACATCACGGCCTGGGCGATCGGCTTCGGCATGGTCTCGAAGCGACGGTACCTGATATCGATCGGATCGATGAACGGAATCCGGCGCATCTTGGTTTTCAGCGCCTCGATCCTCGCGCAAATCTCCGCGCGGCGCGCCTCGTCGCAATCCGCCAACTCCGCCTCAAGCGTCGCCACCTCTTCCGGTCGCGGCCGCCGCAATGCGACCCGCCGCGCGAGAGCGCGGCTCACCGTGCGGCTCACTGAAATGTTCGTCGGCGAGCCGGAAGTCGAGTAGCCGGCCCGCCGAATTCCTCGCTTTCCACTTCGGCCAGCTTCCGCTTGGCGAGGTCTGGCAGTTCCAGATCTTCCAGGAACAGGTCGACGAACTCATCGCGGCTGAGCACGAAGCGAAACGCATCTTCGCTATCGCCTTCGCCCGGCCCGCCCGCTTTTCCGCCCGACTGGCCCGATCGTGGAAGGATATCGCCTTCGACGAACTTCTTGTTTCCGGGGAGCACCATGTCACGCGTGCCGCCCTCGCGACGAAAGCGCGGCTCATCCAGACCATCAAGCGGGATGCTGACCTCGCCGCCTTCCAGGACCTCCTTGATGTCCCGGTCTTGCGAGGACTTCTTCACCGCGCCTTGAACCAGCGCCTTTGCTCGGCGCAGAAAACGCTGGCGGTTCTCCAGACTCTTGCCGCCTGGGTTCAGGCGCCGATCGACGATATGAATGACCACTTTCGCATCCGCCTCCGCCTCAACCGGCTTGCTTCACGCGCATGTACCACTCGACGAGCCGCCGGACCTGACGCTCGGTGTAGCCGCGTTCGACCATCCGTGCGACAAACTCGCCGTGCTTCTTTTTCGGTATCGCCATCTTTTTTCGACCCGAACGAGATCACCGGAAGCAGGTCTTCGACTTGCGAGAAGATGCGCTTCTCGATGACTTCGCGGATCTTTTCATAGCTGGTCCAGGTGGGATTCTTTCCACCGTTGTGGGCCCGCGACCTCAAAGAGAACTTTACGATCTCGTTGCGGAAGTCCTTGGGATTCGCGATGCCCGCCGGCTTCTCTATCTTGGTCAGTTCCTGATTGAGCAACTCGCGATCCAGCAACTGGCCGGTGTCGGGATCCTTGAAATCCTGGTCCTCGATCCAGGCATCGGCGTAATCAACGTAGCGATCGAACAGATTCTGGCCGTAGTCCGAATAAGACTCGAGATAGGCCTTTTGAATCTCGTGACCGATAAATTCGGCATATCGCGGCGCCAGCTCGGCCTTGATGAACTCGAGGAAACGCTTCTCGACCTCGTCGGGAAGCTGCTCGCGGCGTATCGCCTGCTCCAGATTGTACATCAGATGAACGGCGTCGGCGGCAACCTCCGTGGTGTCGTGATTGTAGGTTGCGGCGAGCACCTTGAATGCAAACCGCGTCGACACGCCGTCCATGCCTTCGTCGACACCGGCGGCATCCTTGTATTCCTGAACGCTTCGCGCCTTCGGATCGGATTCCTTCAAGCTTTCGCCGTCGTAGATCCGCATTTTCGCAAACAACGTCGAGTTCTCGTGCTTGCGCAGACGTGACATGACCGAGAAACGGGCCAGCGTCTCCAGTGTCGCCGGCGCACAGGGCGCAGAGGCGAGCTCGGAGCCCTGGATCAGCTTCTCGTAGATCTTCTGCTCCTCCGTCACGCGCAGGGAGTACGGAACCTTGATCACGCAAATACGATCGATGAAGGCCTCGTTGTTCTTGTTGGCCTTGAAGCTTTGCCACTCGGACTCGTTGGAGTGTGCGAGGACGATGCCGGTGAAGGGGATCGCACCGATATTTTCGGTGCCGATATAGTTACCCTCCTGCGTCGCTGTCAGCAGCGGATGCAGCATCTTGATCGGCGCCTTGAACATTTCGACGAATTCAAGGATGCCCTGATTGGCGCGATTGAGGCCGCCGGAATAGCTGTAGGCATCAGGATCATTCTGGGCAAAAACCTCCAGCTTGCGGATGTCGACCTTGCCGACGAGCGAGGAGATGTCCTGATTATTTTCGTCGCCGGGCTCGGTTTTCGCGATCGCGATCTGCCGCAGTCGTGACGGCTGGATCCTGGCGACACGGAATTGCGAGATATCGCCGCCGAACGCCTCAAGCCGCTTGTAACACCAGGGACTCATCAACCCGCTCAAACGGCGGCGCGGAATGCCGTATTTTTCCTCAATCATCGGTCCGAGCGTTTCCGGATCGAACAGGCTGAGAGGACTCTCGAACACAGGACTGAGTTCGTCACCTGCCTTCAACACATAAATGGGATGGATTTCCATCAGCGACTTCAAGCGCTCGGCGAGCGAAGACTTGCCTCCGCCGACTGGCCCGAGCAAGTACAGGATCTGTTTGCGCTCCTCCAGACCTTGTGCCGCGTGCCGGAAGAACCCGACAATGCGTTCAATCGTTTCTTCCATCCCATAGAAGCCGGCAAAGGCCGGATAGGCGCGCATCGTTCGATTCAAAAAGATACGGCCAAGGCGAGGGTCCTTGGCCGTGTCAATCATCTGAGGCTCACCGATCGCAGCTAGCAGTCGCTCGGCCGCGTTGGCATATCGCAGTGGATCGCTTCGACACGATTCCAGATATTCCTGCATCGACAAGTCGGTCGTGCTTCGAGCCTCGAAGGACCGGGCGAAAGCATTGAACAGAGAATCGTTGTACATGATCCATCTCCTCAGGTCAGCCGTGTTGCCGGACGCGCCGCTAAGCCTCCGTGCCTTGACAGCGCCGCCCATCTCGTCGATCGCGAATCACCAACAACCCATATACGCATTGGACACGCGACCGGGTTCACCATGCAATGCAATTGTCGTGCTAAAGGAGTGATCCCCACCAAGCCGTGGTGAATTCCGCAGGAAAGTAGCTCGACTGCAACATTCGACATCCGGATAACTACTGGTTCAGACGCTGCACGAATGACTGAAGCTCCTCAGCCCGAAACTGCCATGTCGGGAAAACTCGCGGCAGCAGGCGAGGTTCCTTGAAGCTCGGCCGCAGCCATGACCTGTTACTGGTATGTGGGGGCTTTCAGCCGCAAAAAAGCCCAAGCGTCGGCGGCGCGATTCACAGCGCGAAACGGCATCTCTTGCCCAATATAATAGCTTTTTGAACGTTCCGCGCTACGGCTGCGACCAAACGTCAATCCACGCATTTTTGAACGCAACGCACGCCGTTGCGCCGGGAATGGCTGAGTTTTGTCGCGATGATGAACATCTGATAAATTGCCCAATAACGCCATGAAACGCCCCTGGATCGCCGCCGCGCTCGCTTCGCTTGCCGGAATCGGCCTTTGCCACGCCCAGGACAGCGTGGACAAAAGACCTATGCCTCCTTGTGCGCCGCTATGACGCCAACCATCTGGCGCAACTATCCGAAACAAAAAGTCAGCGCGATGAAGCTGTTGGTGACGGCTGAGGATGCGCCGGAAGACAAGATCGTCAATTACTCGTTCCGCCTCGGCTTCAAGTATCGCCACCGGCCGGGCAATTTCGACTCCAGCGGCTTTCGATCACCTCAATGATCTCGACAAGGTCAGCTTCGTCGTCGGCAATATCCAGAACCATCTCGATGGCGCAATCGCTAGGCTATCTACCTGAGGCCTTGAGTTGCTGACCGACGTCAACAATTCACATCGATCGCTTATTTGAGCGGCTTGATTGCCGTACTTTCGCCCGTTGCGTCCATCTGGATACTGCGGGTGTTCAGATCCGGCTGCGATGCGCCTGCTCCCACGCCGACGTGAAGATTGCGTCCCCCTGCAACCGCTTGCGGAGTGTTGCGTGCACGAACTCTCAAATCAAGCCGATGCCGGCCGCGTTTGCCGCCCCGCCGAGGACGATCAGGACGCAAACCGAGCGAGCGAGCCCGGGCGCGACAAAGGACTGGGCATGGCGGGCTCCTTCACGGTTTCGTGCATTCGCCCGTTGGCGTCGCCATTGCAAAAGCCGGTTCGACCAATCCGTCAAAATCAAGGCCGGCAAAGCGAGCCATTCTCGGGATCGAACCGACGGCATTGGCGTTATCGTCCCGACAGTCCCTTCCATCCAGCTGCACGCCCAACCAAATGTTGACTTTCCGGCCCCACGCCCGAAAGCTGCCGGCAACCCTAAAAACGACCGATCGAACAGAACAGGCATCATGAATCCCGTCAAAGCGCTCGAAAACCATGGCCAGGCGATCTGGCTCGACTTCCTCGCCCGCGGCTTCGTCGCCAAGGGCGACCTCCAGACGCTGATCGAGACCGACGGCGTCAAGGTGACGTCGAACCCCTCGATCTTCGAAAAGGCGATCGGCAGTTCGGACGAATATGACGGCGCGATCGGCCAAGCGCTGAAAAAGGGCGACCGCCCGGTTGCCGATCTGTTCGAGGCGCTGGCGGTCGAGGACATCCAGAATGCCGCCGACGTGCTGCGCCCGGTCTACGACCGGCTGAACGGCGACGATGGCTTCGTCAGCCTCGAGGTCTCGCCCTATCTGGCGATGGACACCAAGGACACCATTGCCGAGGCCGAACGGCTCTGGAAAGACGTCAAGCGCAAGAATTTGATGGTGAAGGTGCCGGCCACGCCCGAGGGCCTGCCCGCGATCGAACACCTGATCGGCGAAGGCATCAGCATCAACATCACGCTGTTGTTCTCGCAGGAAGTCTATCGCGAGGTCGCGGAAGCCTATATCGCCGGCCTGGAGAAATTCGTCGCCGACGGCGGCGATCCTGCACCTGTCGCCAGCGTCGTCTCGTTCTTCGTCAGCCGTATCGACACCGCTGTCGACAAGCAGCTCGACGAGAAGATCGCCAAGGCCAACGACCCCAGCGAGAAGGAGCGGCTGAGCGCGCTGAAGGGCAAAGTCGCCATCGCCAACGCCAAGCTCGCCTATCAGGACTACAAGCGGCTGTTTTCGGGCGCGCGGTGGGACAAGCTTGCGGCCAAAGGCGCAAAACCGCAGCGGCTGCTGTGGGCGTCCACCGGCACCAAGAACAAGGACTACAGCGACGTGCTGTATATCGAGGAGCTGATCGGCCCCAACACCGTGAACACCATGCCGCCGGCAACGCTGGATGCGTTCCGCGACCATGGCAAGCCGCGCGACAGCCTCGAGGAAAATATCGAGGACGCGCGCCGCGTGCTGGAAGAGCTCGAAAAGTCCGGCATCTCGCTCGACGCCATCACGGACGAACTGGTCAAGGACGGCGTCAAGCTGTTTGCGGACGCCGCCGACAAGCTCTACGGCGCGGTCGCGCACAAGCGCGCAACCTCGCTCGGCGGCGGCATCGACCGGCAGCAACTCGCACTGGGCAACGGCATCAGGAAGGCCGTCGAGAAAAGCACCGAGGACTGGCGCGCTTCGGCCAAGATCCGCCGCCTCTGGCAGAAGGACAAGTCGGTGTGGACCGATGACGACGAAAACAAATGGCTGGGCTGGCTGAACAGCCCTGCGGCGGCCGACGTCGCCGATTACGAGGATTTTGCCCGGCGCGTGAAGGGACAGAATTTCAGCGACGCGGTCGTGCTCGGCATGGGTGGATCGAGCCTTGGGCCGGAAGTGCTGGCGGAGACCTTTGCGAAGAAATCCGGCTTTCCGAAATTGCATGTGCTCGATTCCACCGATCCCGCGCAGGTGCGGGCGATGGAAGCTGCGGTCGATATCGCCAAGACGCTGTTCATTGTCTCCAGCAAATCCGGCGGCACCACCGAGCCGAACGTGATGAAGGATTATTTCTTCGATCGCGTTTCCAAGACCATCGGTAAGGACAAGGCCGGCCATCGCTTCATCGCGGTGACCGACCCCGGCTCGTCGCTAGAGAAGGTCGCAACCGAGCAGGGCTTTGCGCGCATCTTCCACGGCGATCCCACCATCGGCGGACGATACTCGGTGCTGTCGCCGTTCGGACTGGTGCCGGCGGCCGCAGCCGGGATCGACGTTCGCAGCCTGATCACGCACACCCTCGCGATGGTGCGCTCCTGCGGCGCCGACGTGCCGCCGCACGCAAACCCGGGCGTGCAGCTCGGGTTGGCGATGGGTCTTGCCGGCCTCGAGGGCCGCGACAAGGTGACGATCACCTCGTCGGAGAAGGTCTCTGATTTTGGCGCCTGGGCCGAACAGTTGATCGCTGAATCCACGGGCAAGGACGGCAAGGGCCTGATCCCGATCGACGGCGAGCCGCTCGGCGCTCCATCGCTCTACGGCAACGACCGCTTCTTCATCGACATCCGGACCGAGGGCGAGGATGACGCGTCGCACGACGACAGGCTCGCCGCGCTGGAGGCGGCCGGACATCCCGTCGTGCGCATTGCCATGAAGTCGATCGACCATATCGGCCAGGAATTCTTCCGGTTCGAGATGGCGACCGCGGTGGCGGGAGCGGTTCTCGGCACCAACCCGTTCAACCAGCCCGATGTTGAGGCGGCCAAGATCAAGACCCGCGAATTGACCGGCGCATTCGAGAAGACCGGTTCGCTGCCCGCGGAGGCGCCGGTCATGTCGACCGATGAGGCCGATCTTTACACCGACGAGCACAACGCTGCCGAGCTGCGCAAGGCCGGCGCGAACGGCACGCTCGGTTCCTGGATCAAGGCGCATCTTTCGCGTTCGGACGGCGGCGACTATGTCGCCCTGCTCGCCTATATCGCGCGCGACCCAGGCACGATCGGCGCGCTGCAGAAAATGCGGCTTGCGGTGCGCGACAAGCACCACGTTGCGACCTGCGCCGAGTTCGGACCGCGCTTCCTGCACTCTACCGGTCAGGCCTACAAGGGCGGGCCCGACAGCGGCGTGTTCCTGCAGATCACAGCAGACGACGCCGAGGATTTGCCAGTGCCCGGCCAGAACGCGAGTTTCGGCGTCATCAAGGCGGCGCAGGCTCGCGGCGATTTCGACGTGCTCACTGAACGCGGCGGCGCGCGCTGCGGGTCCATTTCAAAGGCGGCATCGGACCGGGGCTAGCCGCGCTGGACGCCGCGATATCGGAAGCGCTCAGTTAGGGGAAGTCAGGACATGCAACTCGGCATGATCGGCCTTGGCCGGATGGGCGGCAACATCGTCCGCCGGCTGATGAAGAACGGCCACACCGCCGTGGTCTACGACAAGGATGCAAAGGCGGTGGCCGCACTGGCCACCGATGGCGCAACCGGCGCGGACACGCTGGAAGATTTCGTGGCCAGGCTCGAAAAGCCGCGCACCGCCTGGGTGATGCTGCCGGCCGGCAAGATCACCGAGACCACGATCGAGGCGCTGGCAAAGCTGATGCAGCCCGGCGACGTCATCATCGATGGCGGCAATACGTTCTGGCAGGACGACGTCCGCCGCGGCATGGCTTTGAAGGAACGTGGCCTGCATTATCTCGACGTCGGCACCAGCGGCGGCGTCTGGGGCATCGAACGCGGCTATTGCATGATGATCGGCGGCGACAAGGCCGTGGTCGACCGGCTCGATCCGATTTTCAAGACACTGGCACCGGGCGTCGGCGACATCCCGCGCACGCCCGGGCGCGAGAGCCGGGACCCGCGCATCGAGCAGGGGTATATTCACGCCGGTCCGTCGGGCGCCGGACACTTCGTCAAGATGATCCATAACGGCATCGAATACGGCCTGATGCAGGCCTATGCCGAAGGCTTTGATATCCTGAAGAACGCCAATATCGATGCGTTGCCGCCGGAGCATCGTTTCAACCTCGATATTGCCGACATCGCCGAAGTGTGGCGTCGCGGCAGCGTGATCCCGTCCTGGCTGCTCGACCTCACCGCATCCGCGCTCGCGGAAAATCAGACGCTGGATAATTATTCGGGCTTTGTGGAGGATTCCGGCGAAGGCCGCTGGACCGTCAACGCCGCCATCGACGAAGCCGTGCCGGCCGAGGTGCTTACGGCCGCGCTGTATGCGCGCTTCCGTTCGCGCAAGGATCATACCTTTGCGGAGAAAATCCTCTCGGCGATGCGGGCAGGTTTCGGCGGCCACAAGGAGCCGCCGAAGAAACCGGGTTCGAAGGCTTAAGACAGCATGGCAGTCGGTCAGGTAGCACAGAAAAAGCCCGATCCCTGCTCCTTCGTCATTTTCGGGGTGACCGGGGACCTTGCGCATCGGCTGGTCGTCCCTGCCCTCTACAACCTCGCGGCAAGCGACCTCCTGCCGGACAAGTTTTGCCTGGTCGGCGTCGCCCGCAGGGGCATGACGGACGACAAACTGCGCGACAGCCTGATGAAGGGCCTGCGCGAGTTCGCGACCCGACCCGTGGACGACGCGATCGCCCGGCGTCTGCTTGAATGTCTCACCTGCATCGAGGCTGACCCGAAAGACCCGGCCTCGTTCGATGCCATGAGCAAACAGCTCGACGCGCTGGAAGCCGCGCGAAATGTCGGCGGCAACCGGCTGTTCTATCTGGCGACGCCGCCCAACGCGTTCCTGCCGATCAGCCGCGAACTCGCCCGCACCGGCATGCTGGCCGAGAACGGCGCATGGCGGCGGCTGGTGGTCGAAAAGCCGTTCGGCACTGATCTGGCTTCGGCAAAGGCGCTGAACAGCGAACTGCTCAAGCTCGTCGACGAGCACGAGATCTACCGGATCGATCATTATCTCGGCAAGGAGACGGTTCAGAACATTTTGGTGCTGCGTTTCGCCAACGGCATGTTCGAGCCGATCTGGAACCGCAACCACATCGATCACGTCCAGATCACGGTCCATGAACAGCTCGGCGTCGGCCATCGCGGCAGCTTCTACGACCAGACCGGCGCGTTGCGCGACATGGTGCCGAACCACCTGTTTCAGCTGCTGTCGCTGGTCGCGATGGAGCCGCCGATCCGGTTCGATGCGCATTCGGTACGCACCGAGAAAGCGGATGTGCTCGCTGCGATCCAGGCCCAGAGCGAAGCCGAGGCGCTGCGGAATTCCGTGCGCGGGCAATATCTCGGCGGCAAGATCGGCGAAACCGGGATCGCGGACTACCGCAAGATCGAAGACGTCGCTCCAAACAGCACCACCGAAACCTATGTGGCGCTAAAGCTGATCATCGACAATTGGCGCTGGGCCGGCGTTCCCTTCTATCTGCGCACCGGCAAGGCGCTCGGGGTCAAGGGCACCGAAGTGGCGATCAAGTTCAAACAGGCGCCGTTCGCGATGTTCAACTGCACGCCGGTGGAAGCACTGGCGCAGAATTACCTCGTGGTCGGCGTCGCGCCAAATGAAGGCATCGCACTGCAGTTCAACACCAAGGTGCCCGGCCCCTCGATCATGATCGACGGCGTCGAGATGAAGTTTCGGTACAAGGATTATTTCAAGGCCGAGCCGTCGACCGGCTATGAAACGCTGATCCATGACTGCATGATCGGCGACAACATCCTGTTCCAGCGCGCCGACAGCGTCGAGGCCGGCTGGAAGGCGGTGCAGCCGTTCCTCGATGCCTGGAAGAAGGCGGGCGCTGCGGGATTGAAGACCTACAAGGCCGGCAGCGAGGGGCCGGAGGAAGTCAGCGAGCTTTTGACCCGCGACGGGCGAAGCTGGCGCAAACTGGGATAACCGATGGCGACCAACGACAATCGCCAAATGATTGCCGTTGCCGATCCCGCCGCGCTGGCGGCGGCCGCTGCCGAACGCGTGCTGGCGAGGATTGCGGCAAATAGCGGTCGCGTGGCGATTTGCCTAACCGGTGGATCGAGCCCGAAGCAGCTCTATCAATTGCTCGCCAGCGACACCTGGCGAAGCCGGATCCCATGGGAGCGCGTGCACTGGTTCATCGGCGATGAACGTTTCGTGCCGGCCGCCGATCTGCTCAACAACATGGCTATGGCGCGCGAAATCTTTCTCGACCGATGCGCGCCGGCGGCGAATATTCATCCGATTCCTACCGCCACCGCCGACCCGACCGATCCTGGCCGAAGCGCCGCGCTGTACGAGCAGGAACTGAAATCGTTCTATGGCGCGGATACGCTCGATCACGCCCATCCCCTGTTCGATCTCGTGCTGATGGGCGTCGGTCCCGACGGCCATACCGCCTCGCTGTTTCCGGACGATGCCGCGCTCGACGAGACCGCGCGCTGGGTCGTCGGCGTCGCCCGGGCGAACGTCGAGCCGTTCGTGCCGCGGGTTACGCTCACGCTTCCCACCCTCGCCTCCTGCCGCGAAATGCTGTTCGAGGTCGCGGGCGCGGATAAGCGCACGATCTTGACACGTCTGCTGGCAGGCGAGAGCCTGCCCGCCAACCGCGCGCAATCCACCGGCGAGACGGTCTGGCTGGTCGACCGGGCCGCGCTTCCGGAGAATTTTGGTGGCCAGTGAAATTCCTTGTGCGTTGGTGGTGATGGGCGTCTCCGGCTCGGGCAAGAGCACCATCGCCGACAGTCTCGCCAAGCGGCTCGGCTGGCGCTACGAGGACGGCGACAGGTTTCACCCCGCCAGCAATGTCGCCAAGATGAGCGCGGGCCACCCGCTCACCGACGAGGATCGCTGGCCATGGCTGCAGGCGATTGCCGACGAGATCGACCGCGTCTGCGCATCCGGCGAACGCGCCGTCATCGCCTGCTCGGCGCTGAAGCGCGCCTACCGCGACATCCTCGTGCATGGCCGCGACGATGTCAGGATCGTCTTTCTCGACGGCGCCCAGGACCTGATCGCGGACCGGCTCGCCGCGCGAAAGGGGCATTTCATGCCACCGGACCTGCTCGCCAGCCAGTTCAGGACACTGGAGCGGCCGAAAGCGGACGAGCGGCCGATTACGGTATCGATCGATGCGCCGGTCGAGAGAATCGTGGATGACATCATTAGTCAATTGAAGCTGGCTCCCCAATGACCCGCATTGCGCTTGTTGTTTCCGACGTCGACGGCACTCTTCTCACCAAGGACAAGATCCTGACCGACGGCGTCAAGACCGCCGTGCGCAAGCTGCATGAGGCCGGCATCGGCTTCACCATCGTTTCCAGCCGCCCCACGATCGGCATGGGTTTTCTGATCGAACAGTTGGCGATTACGCTGCCGGTCGGCGCCTTCAACGGCAGCTCGATCGTCGACGCGAGACTGAAGCCGATCGAGCAGCATCTGATCGCACCTGCCGTGGCGCAGCGCAGTCTCGACGTGCTCAATGAATTTGGCGTCGATGTCTGGCTGTTCAGCAACGAGCGCTGGTACACGCGCAACCCCGACGGCGAATACGTCGCGCACGAGAAGCGGGCGATCAAGGCCGATCCGACCATCATCGCGGACTTCACCCCGCATTTGACGGAAACATGCAAGATCGTCGGCGCCAGTTCCGATGCGGCGCTGCTGCAGCGCTGCGAGGCGGCGATGAGGGAAGCGGTCGGCCTGGAGGCCACCGCGGTTCGTTCGCAGACCTACTATCTCGATGTGACGCCGCCGGGCCATGACAAGGGCACCTTCGTCGAGGCAATAGAGAAGCGGCTGGGTATTTCCAGCGACGCGGTGGCGACCATCGGCGACATGGAGAACGATCTGCCAATGTTTGCCCGAAGCGACGTCTCGTTCGCGATGGGCAACGCTGCCGATGCCATCAAGAAGCATGCGACGCATGTGACCGACAGCAACGAGCGCGATGGTTTTGCTGCCGCGATGGAGACTGTGCTGAAGCTTGCATAGCCCGCGTCGCGCCGTATCAAGCGCGCGTGAAGGATAAATCGAGGAATCCTCAAGGCCTTCGGGCGGCGAACCGGCTTACTGTGGGCGGCTGTTCATCAGCGAGCGCGAGCCGGTATCCGACCGCCTCATCAAAGCAGGCTCCCCAGCCCGAGCCTGCGACGACGAAGACGGATGCCGGCTCGCGCGACTTTTTACCGGCCCGTGGTTACCCGAAGTCGTCATACCCCGCCGTCGTCATGCTCCGCGAAGGCGGGGCATCCAGTACACCGCGGCTTATCGATTCCATCACTGCCGTCTCTGGGATACTGGATCGCCCGCCTTCGCGGGCGATGACAGTTGAATATGACTTCGCGATCTCGCGGCGCATTGCGCCCGAGGTTTGCTCCCTGCGAGTGACGACGACGCACCGTCATTCCGGGGCGCGCGCAGCGCGAGCTATGATGTGCAATTGCAGCAGTAATTTGCCCGGCAGATCTGTCGCTACTTCGATCGCTGCATCGCCGGCTTCTCGGTGGATGCCTTCGCCGCGCTGAGGTTATGCGCGGTGTTGATCAGCGCGATGTGCGTCAGCGCCTGCGGGAAATTTCCGGTTTGGCGGCCGGTGAGCGTATCGAACTCTTCGGCGAACAGGCCGAGGTCGTTCGCAATCGCGACCACGCGGGCGAACAGCTCCTGCGCCTTGGCGAACTCGCCGGCCAGCACATAGGCGTCAGCAAGCCACAGCGTGCAGGCAAGGAACGCGCCTTCGGCCGGTTGCTTCTCCGCCTCGCGTGGATCGTGGCGCAACACAAAGCCGTCGCGCATCAGGTACTGCTCGGTCGCCTCCAGCGTGCCGCGGACACGGGGGTCCTGCGGCGGCAGAAATCCCACCGACGGAAGCAACAGGATGCTGGCGTCAAGCATCTTTGAACCGTAGTACTCGACGAAGGAGTTCAACTGAGTATCGAATCCTTTGGCGCAGACGTCGTGGTGAATGGCGTCACGTAGAGCCCGCCACTTCTCGATCGGTGCCTTGAAACCGAACGTCTCGGCGCTTTTGATGCCGCGATCGAAGGCGACCCAGGTCATCACCTTGGACGAGACATAGTGCCGGCCCGGGCCGCGGCGCTCCCAGATGCCGTGATCGGGCTGATCCCACCGTTCGGAGAGATGCTCGAGCACGGTGCATTCGAGCGACCAACTGCTTTCGTCCAGCTCTAGCTTTGCCATACGCCATTGGTGAAAGGCGTCGATCAACTCGCCATAAACGTCGAGCTGCAGCTGCGCGTATGCGGCGTTGCCTACCCGCACCGGCTTTGCTCCTTCGTAACCGGGCAGCCAGGTGGCCTCCCATTCCAGGAGGCGGCGCTGTCCCATGATGCCGTACATGATCTGCATGTTGGCCGGCGATCCCGCCGCCGCCCGCAACAGCCAATGGTGCCACGCGGCGGCTTCCTCGGTATAGCCGGAGTTCATTAGCGCCAGCAGCGTGAAGGTGGCGTCGCGAAGCCAGCAGAAGCGATAGTCCCAATTGCGATGCCCGCCAAGCTTCTCTGGCAGCGAGGTGGTTGGAGCCGCGACGATACCGCCGGTTGGGGCATAGGTCTGCGCCTTCAGCGTGATCAGGGAACGCATCACGAGGTCCCGGTACTCGCCCTGGTAGGTGCAATGGCTGCACCATTCGGTCCAGAACGCCTCGGTATCCTGCAAGGCGTATTCGGGGTCGATCGGCTTGGGTACCGGCAAATGCGAGGGGCCGTAGGTAAGCACGAAGGGAACGGTGTCGCCTTCACCGACTTCAAAATCGGCGACCGTCGTCAGATCCTCGCCACGGGTCTCGACCGACGTTCGCAACACGGTCATGTCCTGCCCGCAAATCGCGAGCAGCGCCGAGCCATCATCGCTCCTTTTGACCCAGGGGATATCGATGCCGAAGCCGAAGCGGATGACCAGTTGCATATGCATCTTGACCCGGCCGCGCACGCCGCGCACCAGGCGCACCACGTCGGAGGCGTTGCCGCGCGGTGGCATGAAGTCGATCAGGTCGACCGCACCATCAGCGGTCTCGAACCGTGTCTGCAGGATCAGAGTATTGTCCCAATAGTGGCGCGAGGTGCCGGAGATCTCCGCGCCTGGCGCGATCAGCCAGCGGCCGTGCCGGTGGGTGCCGAGAAGCGCCGTGAAGCAGGCGTCGGAATCGAATGCCGGCCAGCACAGCCAGTCGATCGATCCGTCACGGCCGACCAGCGCTGCGGTTTCGCAATCGCCGATCAGCCCATAATCTTCGATACGGCACGACACGGTGTTTCACCGCCAGCGTTACATTTCGGCGCGCGACCGCGCGCGGGTCGCAGATTTGAGGGCGGCGACGTCGACGGCCGATGCCATCTCCTCGATCGACACCGGAAGCCGCCGCCGCCAGTTCGGATGCTCGTTGACCGTGCCGGGAATGTTGGGCTGGTCCATCACCCCCAAAATGTCCTCCAGCGAGATCGCGAGCAGCCGCGATCTGGTTTGCGCGAGAAAGTTCAGCACGGAAAACACATCGTTGCGGTCGATGGCGTTCCGGCGCAGCACGTCGTCCAGCATCGCCAGCGCATGCCAGCGGGCATCGTCGCTCTCGCCGGGATCGATGCCAAGCGAACGCTTCGTCTTCAGATCGCCGAAGGAGCGCCAGCCTGCATAGGTCGAGAGGTCATGGGTGTTGAAGGTGACGAGCGCATCGGCCGAGTAATGATCCCTGCCGCGGAAAAAGCCGCGATCGTCGCGCTCGAACATCATCACCATATAGGACCAGATGCCCCAATCGGCCATCTCCTCACGAAAACCCTCCGGGACCGTGCCGAGGTCTTCGCCGATCACGACGCAGCGATGGGCGAGGCTCTCCAGCGCGGTCACCGCCAGCAGCGCCTCGAACGGCATCTGCACATAGACACCATCGGCGGCGCTGAACCCGTTTGGCACCAGATAAAGCCGCTTCAGCCCCAGCACATGATCGAGCCTGATGGCGCCGGCGTGCCGCATCGAGGCGCGCAGCATGTCGCGATACGGCGCGAAGGACTGAAGCTCCAGCCCGGCGGCATTGAAGCCGGCAAGGCCCCAGTTTTGGCCGGCGGTGTTGAGCGGGTCCGGCGGCGCGCCGACGCCGAGATGGCGCGAGATCGCGGCCTGCTCGTTCCAGGCATCGAAGCCGTCGGCCTGCACGCCGACCGCGACGTCGAGATAGAGACCAACCTTCATGCCGAGCTTGCGCGCTAGCTCGGCGGCGCCGCCGAGCTGCTGGTCGGCGGTCCATTGCACGAATTCGACGAACTCGACTTCCGAAGCATCCTCCCCTTGTGGAGGGCGGCGCATTTGGCGTCGTCCGGTTGCCGCCATTCTTGCGGCCATTCCCACCAGGGTTTTTTGAATTTGCGCCGGAGCACCTCAAAACAGGCAAAGTGCAACAGCAGCGGACTACGCTCGGCGCGGAATTTGTCGAAGTCATGCCGGCGCGCGGGCGTCGCACGGGCCTTGAAGGCTGCGAATGCCGAACGGAGTGCGCGCCATTTCAGGCCGGCGGCGGCGACATAATCGACCACCTCGCCCGCCCGCAACGGCGCGAGCGCGTCGCGGGTCGCGGCGTCGAGGTGAAATTCGGGCAACTTTTCGACATCGATATAGAGCGCATTGAGAAAAAACCGGCTGTTCGGCGAATAGGGACTGCAATCGCCGGGACGATCGTCGAACAAAGCATGCAGCGGATTGAGGCCGATGCCGTCCGCGCCGAGATGTGCGGCGAATTCGATCAGGCGTTCAAGATCGGTGAAGTCGCCGATCCCCCAATTGCGCTTGGAGCGGACGCCATAAAGCTGGACCGCAAGCAGCCAGCAGCGGTCGAAATCGCCGCCAAACGCTTTTTCCGGCGCCGAGATCAGCGGCACGTCTTCGGCCGTCCCCGCCGCATCGGTCAGATGCAGCCGGTAGACGCCTGATGGCAACCCCTCGGGCCAGTGGATGACGCGATCAGACGTCGCGCCTTCTGCGACAACCCCATCATCCGCAACGATTTTCCAGTCTACCGGGGCCCTCGCCGTGAGCCGTAGTTCGCTTCGCGCCGGCCGCCCGCGCCGGACCACGACCGGCTGGCCGATGAGCGGTCCCGGGGTCTGCGGCGGAAGCGCATTTAGGATAATCTTGAGCGCCGCCGCATCCGTCACACGGCGGTGACCCTGACCATCCAGGAATTCGGTCTGAATTCCGCGATTATGGGCTTCGGTGAAGATGTTCATTCGGCACGCGGTTTGCACGCAAAGGTCAGGAGAGCGTCGTAAAATTGTCCAGATAAAGGAAGGGGATAGACCGTGTCTAACGCGCTGCCCCGCCTGGCGTTCCCGGGGAACCATTGCTTGGCGAGCGGCTTTCTAATGTAGACCCGGCCCGGCACGTCTCCTGTGTCCGGGACGTCATTTCCACGTCAATGGCGGCATCACCGTGAAACAAACTACGCAGTCTGTCGAGAGTGCCACCGGCGCTTTCCATATTGAAGACGTCTTCCCCTCGATTGATGGCGGTCGCTTTCCTGTCAAACGGATCGTGGGCGAGCCCGTGGAGGTGTGGGCAGATATCTACCGCGACGGCCACGAAATCATCGACGCGGCCCTGATCTGGCGCCGCGAGGTCGACCGGGAGTGGCGACGCGAGCCGATGACCATGCACAGTAACGACCGCTGGTGGGGCTCGTTCACACCCACCGCGCCGGGGCGCTATGTGTACGCTATTGAGGCCTGGACCGATGAGTTCGCCACCTGGCGCCATGGATTTGAGCTGAAGCGGAAAGCCGGCACCGACCAGGCGGTCGATGCCATCGAGGGCGCGGGCATGCTCGGCAAGGCGCAGGCCGGCAGCCCGGACGCCGCTGCCCTCATCGTGAAACGTTGCGAGGAATACCTGCAGACCGGCGATGTGGCACCGCTGCTCAGCAGCGACCTCAAGGCGGCGATGGCGGAGAGTCAATTGCGGCCCGATCTGACACGATCTCAGCTATTTCCGTTCGTGGCGGACCGGCCGCAGGCGCGCTTTGGCGCCTGGTATGAAATGGTGCCGCGCAGCCAAAGCAAGACCCCCGGCCAGCACGGCACGTTCAGGGATTGCATCGCCCGGCTGCCCGATGTCGCCGCCATGGGTTTCGACGTGCTCTATTTCACGCCGATCCATCCGATCGGAAAAATCAATCGCAAGGGCCGCAACAACGCGGTCACCGCCAAGGAAGGCGATCCCGGCAGTCCCTACGCGATCGGTGGCGTCGAGGGAGGCCATGACGCCGTGCATCCGGAATTGGGCACGCTCGAGGATTTCCGCGCTCTGGTCGCGGCATGCCATGAGCACGGCATGGAAGTCGCACTCGACTTCGCCGTGCAGTGCGCTCCCGATCATCCCTGGCTCAAGCAGCATCCGCAATGGTTCAGGCGCCGGCCGGATGGATCGATGCGCTATGCCGAAAATCCGCCGAAGAAATATGAGGACATCGTCAACCCCGACTTCACCTCCGAAGACGCAGGTGCGCTGTGGAATGCGCTGCGCGACGTGATCCTGTTCTGGATCAATCAGGGCGTGAAGATTTTCCGGGTCGACAACCCTCACACAAAGCCATTCAGGTTCTGGGAGTGGCTCATTCACGAGGTTCAGCTTCGTCACCCCGACGTGATCTTCCTCGCCGAAGCCTTCACGCGACCGAAATTGATGAAGGGCTCGCCAAGCTCGGCTTCACGCAGTCCTATACCTACTTCACATGGCGGACCCAGCGATGGGAGATCGAGCAATATTTGACCGAACTGACCGGTTACCCGGAGCGGGATTTCTATCGGCCGAATTTCTTCGTCAACACCCCGATATCCTGCCCTATCATCTGCAGGGCGGCGAAACCTGGATGTTCAAGTCGCGCGCCGCGCTGGCCGCGACGCTGTCCGCCACCTACGGCGTCTATAACGGCTTCGAACTGCTTGAGCACGAGCCGATACCGGGCCGCGAGGAATATCTCGATTCCGAGAAATACGAGATCAAGATCAGGGACTGGGACAGACCGGGGAATATCAAGCCTTATATCACCTCGTTGAACCGCGCGCGGCGGGCAAATCCGGCGCTGCAACAAACCAGCAATCTGCGCTTTCTCGGCATCGAGGATGATAACGTGATCGGCTTCGTCAAGGAATCAACCGACAAATCGAACACCGTCGCGGGGGCAATCGCCTTGTCACGTGATGCGCACAATTTCTGGCTGCCGCTCGGCGACGTCCAGGTCATGTCAGGCGACGGGCCCAGGAATGTCGCAGCCGTCGAGAACCTGATGACGGGCGAGCGACATGCCGTCGAATGGGGCGGCATTCGCCTGTGGATCGATCCGGAACGCGATCCCGCCGTGCTGCTGCGCTGCCTGGCGTGAGGGAGCGTGGCATGAACGTGATGTCATCGATCGATTCCAAGGAAGTGAAGGCCAGCGAGACCGTCGACGAGCTCTGGTACAAGGACGCCATCATCTATCAGCTTCACGTCAAGGCCTTCGCCGACAGCAACAATGACGGCATCGGCGATTTTGCGGGGCTGACCGAGAAACTGGGATACCTGCAGGATCTCGGCGTCACCACGCTGTGGCTGCTGCCATTCTATCCCTCGCCGGGCCGCGACGATGGCTACGACATCGCCGACTATGGCGACATCAACCCCGATTTCGGGACGATGAAGGATTTCAGGCGCTTCATCCAGGAAGCCAAAAAGCGCGGCCTGCGCGTCATCACCGAGCTCGTCATCAACCACACCTCCGACCAGCACGACTGGTTCAAGCGCGCCCGCCGCAGCGACCCGAAGTCCTCTGCCCGCAACTGGTATGTTTGGAGCGACACCGACCAGAAATACCAGGGCACGCGGATCATCTTCACCGATACCGAGAAATCGAACTGGACCTGGGATCCGGAAGCCGGCCAGTTCTATTGGCACCGCTTCTTCTCGCACCAGCCGGACCTCAATTTCGACAATCCGCGCGTGGTGAGCGCGCTGGTGCAGGTGATGAAGCGCTGGCTCGACACCGGCGTCGACGGCTTCCGTCTCGACGCCATTCCCTATCTCTGCGAGCGCGACGGCACCAACAACGAGAACTTGCCCGAAACGCATGCCGTCATCAAGGGCTGCGCCGCGAACTCGACGCCTACGGCAAAGGCAAGGTGTTGCTGGCCGAGGCCAATCAATGGCCGGAGGACGTGCAGGAATATTTCGGCCGCGGCGACGAATGCCACATGGCCTATCACTTCCCGCTGATGCCGCGCATCTACATGGCGATCGCCCAGGAAGACCGCTTTCCGATCACCGATATCCTGCGCCAGACGCCCGATATCCCAGGTAACTGCCAATGGGCACTGTTCCTGCGCAATCACGACGAGCTGACGCTGGAAATGGTCACCGACGTCGAGCGCGATTATTTGTGGTCGACCTACGCCAACGATCCCCGCGCCCGCATCAATGTCGGCATCCGCCGCCGGCTGGCGCCGCTGATGGACAATGACCGGCGCAAGATCGAGCTCATGAACTCGCTGCTGCTGTCGTTCCCGGGCACGCCGATCATCTATTACGGCGACGAGATCGGCATGGGCGACAATATCTATCTCGGCGACCGCAACGGCGTCCGCACGCCGATGCAGTGGACGCCGGACCGCAATGGCGGCTTCTCCCGCGCCGATCCCGCGCGGCTCTACGCGCCGACCATCATGGACCCCGTCTATGGCTATGAGTCCGTCAATGTCGAGGCGCAGTCGCGCAGCCTCTCCTCGCTGCTCAGCGCCACCAAGCGGCTGATCGCCGTTCGCAAATCCACGCTCGCCTTCGGCCGCGGCACCATGGCGTTCATCCGCCCGGAGAACCGCTCGGTGCTGTGCTATGTGCGTCAGTACGGCGACGAAGTCATCCTGTGCGTTGCCAATCTGTCGCGATCGGCGCAGGCAACCGAACTCGATCTCTCCGCGTTCAAGGACCGAATCCCGCTGGAAATGCTTGGCCGCACGCGCTTTCCCGCGATCGGCGAACTGCCCTACATGATCACGCTGGCGCCTTACGGCTTCTACTGGTTCGAACTGCAGGAGCGCGACAAAACGGCGCCGGTGGTGCAGCGAGCCGTACCCGAGTTCGAGACACTGGTCGTGCCACTGAACGCAACCTGGGTCTCGCTGGCGCGCGAGCGCGGCGTGTTCGAGCGCGACGTGCTTCCGGCGCATTTGGCGCGGACCCGCTGGTATCCGGAACGATCGGCCAAGGCGATCCAGCCGACGCTGGTTTCGGCGGTTCCCTTCTGCGACATCGGCGACAACCGGCCGTGGCTTGCCTTCTTTGACACGACGCAGCGCGGCGTCACCACACGCTACGTGCTGCCGATGCAGATCGAATGGGTGCGCTTCGACCGCGAGCGCTACAATCCGCATGCGTTTGCCGCTGTCCGCCAGGGCGCGCGCGAAGGCACGCTGCTCGATGTGGCGACCGACCAGATCTTCATTGCGCTACTGCTGCGAAACCTGCGCGAATCCCTCGTCGTCGAAGAGGGCGAACAGGGACTGCGGCTGGAATTCAAGCCCACCATCCGCTTCTCGGACCGGCCGGTGAGGCAACCGGAGCGCATCCGCGCGGTCGAAACCGAGCAGTCGAACAGCACGGCGCTGGTCGATGAAGACTATGTCGTCAAGATCTACCGAAAGCTGGAGAGCGGCATCAACCCGGAAATCGAGATGGGCCGCTTCCTCACCGAGACCGTGGGCTTCGCCAACACGCCGTCCCTGCTCGGCAGCGTGGAGCTGCTCGATGGCGAGAGGAGAAGCGCAATCGGCATCGTTCACAGCTTCGTCGCCAACCAGGGCGACGCCTGGACCGTGACATCAAGCTATCTCGACCGCTTTGTCGACGAGCAGCGCCTGCTGGCAGCGGCCGAGCACCCCGGTGAAAGCGAGGAGCAGGTCCCGTATCTACGCTACATGTCGCAAACCGGGCGGCGCACCGGCGAGATGCATGTCGCGCTCGCCAGCAACAGCGAGCTTCCCGAATTCGTGCCGGAGCCGACCCGGCCGGAGGACGTGCAGCGCTGGATCGACGATATCCTGATCCGCGCCGAACGCATCGCCGACACGCTGAGACAACGGCGCGACGCGCTGAAGGAAGCCGATCGCCCGCTGGTAGACCGGCTGCTGGCATTGCAGGATAGCCTGCCGGCTCGCCTCAACGCGGTGCTGCCGCGCGAGGTCGATGGCCTCAACATCCGCCATCACGGCGACCTTCATCTCGGCCAGCTCCTGATCGTCAAGGACGATATCTTCATTATCGATTTCGAGGGCGAACCCCGGCGCAGCATCGCCGAACGTCGCCGCAAGGCGCCTGCAGCGCGCGACGTCGCCGGGCTGATCCGCTCGATCGATTACTCGGTCACCGCTGCCTACGAACGCGCGCTGAAGGTCGGTCCCGACGACCAGAACAAGCTGGCTGCGGCGCTGGCGGAATGGCGGGATCGGGCCGTGGAAGCGTTTCTCGACAGCTATCGCGAGACGACGGCCAACCAGCGCTTCTGGCCTGCCGTTCCGGCTGCCGCCGATCAGATCCTCAACTTCTTCCTGCTCGAGAAAGCGTTCTACGAGGTCGAATACGAGCTGTCGCATCGACCCGACTGGTTGCGCGTCCCGCTTACCGGAATCATCCGAATCCTCTCGCCACAATCGGACGACGCCGCATGACCAAACTATCCGCCGAGGCCTATGCGATAATCGAGGGCCGCCACACCGATCCCTTCCGCTATCTCGGCCTACACGCCGAAGGCGGCCGGAACGTGGTGCGCGCATTTCTCCCAGAGGCCCGGAATGTCGAGGCGATCGGCGAACATGGCGAACGCGCGCCGCTGGAGCAGATCCATGAGGCCGGGCTGTTCGTCGGCCCCCTGCCGAACGGCTCGACGAAATACCAGTTGCGCGCCCGTTTCGGCGACAACGTCGTCGAGCTGGACGACCCCTACCGCTTTCCGCCTGTCCTGAGCGACTTCGATCTCTATCTGCTCGGCGAAGGTACCCATCAGCGGATCTACGACAAGCTCGGCGCGCATCCGATGACGCTGGACGGCGTCGACGGCGTGACCTTCATCGTGCTGGCGCCGAACGCAAAAGGCGTCAGCGTCGTCGGCGATTTCAATTTCTGGAACCGGCGGCGGCATCCGATGCGCGTGCGCGGCGTTGGCTACTGGGAGCTGTTCATTCCGCAAGCCCGCGTCGGCGATCACTACAAGTTCGATATCATCGAACCGAACGGCCAGCACCTGCCGTTGAAATCCGATCCATTCGCCTTTGCCACCGAGGTTCGTCCCAAGACGGCCTCGATCGTCTTCGACGAAGCCAAATTGGCCCGTCCCCATCCCGCGCCAACCGGCCTGAACGCGCTGAGCGCGCCGGTCTCGATCTACGAGGTCCATCTCGGCTCATGGCGGCGCAAGGGCAACAATGAATGGCTGACCTATCGCGAATTGGCCGAGCAGCTTCCGGCCTATGTCAGGGATCTCGGATTCACGCATATCGAGTTTCTCCCGGTCAGCGAACATCCCTTCGACGGCTCCTGGGGTTATCAGCCGACGGGCCTGTACGCGCCGACCAGCCGGTTCGGCAGCCCGGAGGACTTTGCCGCGCTGGTCGAAGCCTGCCATCGCGAAGGTATTGCCGTGTGGCTCGACTGGGTGCCCGGACATTTTCCCGACGACCCCCACGGCCTCGGCCATTTCGACGGCACTGCGCTATACGAACATGCCAATCCGTTGCAGGGCCGCCATCTCGACTGGGGCACGCTGATCTATAATTACGGCCGCACCGAAGTGGTGAACTTCCTGGTCTCGAACGCGCTATTCTGGCTCGACCGCTACGCGATCGACGGCCTGCGCGTCGATGCGGTCGCCTCGATGCTTTATCTCGACTACAGCCGGCCCGCCGGGGAATGGATTCCGAACAAATATGGCGGGCGGGAAAATCTCGAAGCCATCGACTTCCTGCGCCGTTTCAACACCGAAGTATTTTCGCGCTATCCGCAGACTACGACGGCCGCGGAAGAATCCACCGCCTGGCCGCAGGTGTCACGGCCGGTGGAGTATGGCGGGCTCGGCTTCGGTTACAAATGGAACATGGGCTGGATGCACGACACGCTGAAATATATCGGCAAGGATCCAATCCACCGAAAATATCATCACGGCGACATCCTGTTCGGCCTGCACTACGCGTTTTCAGAAAACTTCATCCTGCCGCTGTCGCATGACGAGGTCGTGCACGGCAAACGCTCGATCCTCGGCCGCATGCCCGGCGACGACTGGCAGCGCTTCGCCAATCTGCGCGCCTATTACAGCTTCATGTTCGGCCATCCCGGCAAGAAGCTGATGTTCATGGGCTGCGAGTTCGGCCAGGAGCGCGAGTGGAATCACGATCATTCGCTGGACTGGCATCTCGTCGAGCAGGACAGGCATGCCGGCATCCAGTCGCTGATCCGCGATCTCAACCGGCTGTACCGCAGCGTGCCGGCGCTGCACGAGCTCGATTGCGACCAGGCCGGCTTTGAATGGGTCATCACCGACGATTCCAGCGGCAACGTCTATGGCTGGATACGCAAGGGCAACGACGCGCGGGCGCGATGCCTCGTGATCGTGAACTTCTCTCCGAACGTCTATTATGATTATCGCGTCCGGGTGCCGTTCGCCGGCAAGTGGTACGAGGTCTTCAATTCGGACTCGGCGCATTACGGCGGCAGCGATGTCGGAAATGTCGGCGAAGTGCAGACGCGGGAAGCGCTGGTGCCCGAACTGCATCTGACCATCCCGCCGCTGGCCGCCATTTTCCTCGTGCCGGAAAGCTGATCATGCGATTGTCCGGGGGAACGCCATCGCGCCTCGGTGCAAGCTGGGACGGACGGGGCACCAACTTTGCGCTGTTCTCGACCAACGCAGAAAAGGTTGAGCTTTGCCTGTTCGATAGCCTGGGCCGCCGCGAACTCGAGCGGATCGAACTGCCTGAGCGCACCGAAGACGTGTGGCACGTCTATCTCAACGATGTCTCGCCCGGCCAGCTTTACGGCTATCGCGTTTACGGCCCCTATGCGCCCGAGCGCGGCCACCGCTTCAACGCCAACAAGCTGCTGCTCGATCCCTATGCGAGACGCCTTGCCGGCCGGCTGGTGTGGAGCGACGCACATTTTGGCTACCGCACCGGCAGCGCACGCGAGGATCTCTCCTTCGACCGGCGCGACAATGCGCGCGGCATGCCGAAGGCCGTCGTGGTCGACGAGACCTTTAACTGGGGACGCCGCGAAATGCTGCGCCCCAACATTCCCTGGCAGGACACCATCATCTACGAAGCCCACATCAAGGGCCTCACGCAGAAGCGCGAGCACGTGCCGCCGGGCCTGCGCGGCACTTATGGCGGGCTATCCTCACCCGCCATGATCGATCATCTCAAGCGGCTCGGCGTCACCACCGTCGAGTTGCTGCCGATCCACGGATTGATCGACGACCGCATGCTGGTCGAGAGGAAGCTGTCGAACTACTGGGGCTACAACACGCTGGCGTTCTTCGCGCCGGAGCCGCGCTACGCGCAGGAAAACGCGCTGGATTCCTTCCGCACCACCGTGGCGCGGCTGCACGACGCCGGCATCGAGGTGATGCTGGATGTCGTCTACAACCACACTGCCGAGGGCAATCACATGGGCCCGACGCTGTCATTCCGCGGCATCGACAATGCGTCCTATTACTGGCTGATGCCGGACAATCCGCGATACTACGACGACTTCACCGGCTGCGGCAGTTCGGTCAACCTCACCCACCCGCGCGTGCTGCAAATGGTGATGGATTCGCTGCGTTATTGGGTCGAGGTCTGCCACGTCGACGGTTTCCGCTTCGACCTTGCGACCACGCTGGCGCGCGGGCCGAACGGCTTTGACCGCAATTCGCCCTTCCTGACCGCCGTGCGCCAGGACCCGGTGCTCGCGACCATCAAGTTCGTCGCCGAACCCTGGGATCTCGGCATGGGCGGCTATCAGGTCGGCGCGTATCCTCGCAATGGTCGGAATGGAACGACCGTTATCGCAGCGCGATGCGGCGCTACTGGAGCGGCGAAGGCAGCCTGATCGGCGACATTTCGAGCCGCATGACCGCCTCATCCGACCTGTTCCACCACGACAACCGCGCGACGCGCGCCAGCATCAACCACATCACGGTCCATGACGGGTTCACGCTGGCCGACCTGTTCAGCTACAACGAGAAGCACAACGAGGCCAATGGCGAAGACAATCGCGACGGCTCCAACGACAACCACAGCAATAATTGCGGCCACGAAGGCCCGACCAATGACGCCGGTATCATCGCGCTGCGCCGACAGCTCCGCAAGAACCAGCTCGCCTGCCTGTTCCTCGCGCAAGGCACGCCGCTGATGCTGGCCGGCGACGAGGTCGGCAACTCGCAAGGCGGCAACAACAACGCCTATTGCCAGGACAACGACATCGGCTGGGTCGATTGGGACAATCTCGGCAAGGAAGGCGAAGACCTCACCGATTTCGTCGGCCACATGACCGCGCTACGCCGGCGTTTTGGGCAGATCCGCTGCCAGCGCTGGCTCGACGGGCGACGCAAGGATGGTTCGTATGGGGTGTTGTGGCTGACGCCAGCGGCCGAGGAGATGAAGGAAGGGGACTGGAATTTTCCGGAAGGACGATTCCTGGCCTATGTGCTGGGCCCGATGGAACAAGGGCAGGCGCCGATCTTTATCGTCCTGAATGCCGCGCCCGAAGAGATCGCTTTCAAATTGCCTGGGATCACCGAATACAGGAACTGGCAGCAGGTGTTGAACACCGTGCAAGCTGTGCAGACCCCCGCCGACTTTGCCTCGGGCGCCGAGACCAAGGCGCCGCCGCGTTCGGTGCTTGCCTTTGTGGGCTCGGCATGAACGATCGGCAGTTCGGCCCGAGACTGACCAAGGACGGCGCGCAGTTTCGGCTGTGGGCGCCGGCGGCGAAACGCGTCGACGTGCTGCTGGACAAGCCCGCGCGCTGACGCGCGGTGAGCACGGCTGGTTCATCGCCGACATCGCGGGCGTGAAGCCCGGCGCCCGCTACAAGTTTCGCGTCGACGACGAGATCGATGTTCCTGATCCGGCATCGGCCTTTCAGCCCGAGGACGTACTTGGCCCGAGCGAGGTGATTGATCACGCCGCCTTCCCGTGGCGGGCCGCTAACTGGCGCGGGCGGCCGTGGCAGGAAGCGGTCATCGTCGAAGCCCATGTCGGCACCTTCACGGAGCAAGGCACTTATCGCGCCATGATCGAGAAGCTCGATCACCTCGTGGAGACCGGCATCACCGCGCTGGAGCTGATGC
The DNA here is from genome assembly GCA_043099345.1 of Bradyrhizobium sp. TZ2. GTDB lineage: Bacteria > Pseudomonadota > Alphaproteobacteria > Rhizobiales > Xanthobacteraceae > Bradyrhizobium. The sequence goes on from CP170752.1 coordinate 7,826,855, forward strand.
CGCTGGCGGATTTCGCCGGATCCCGCAACTGGGGCTATGACGGCGTGCTGTGGTACGCGCCCGACAGCGCCTATGGCCGTCCGGAGGATCTCAAGACGCTGATCGACGAGGCGCATCTGCGCGGGCTGATGGTGATGCTTGACGTCGTCTATAACCATTTCGGCCCGGAAGGAAATTATCTCGGCCGCTACGCGCCTGATTTCTTCATGGAGGCGCAGACCCCGTGGGGTAGCGCGATCGATTATCGCGTGAGCGAAGTGCGCGCGTTTGCGATCGAGAATGCGCTGCACTGGCTGCGTCACTATCGCTTCGACGGGCTGCGGCTCGATGCGGTGAACAGCATTGTCGAGCCGGGCGGGCTCTCGCTGCTGCACGATCTCAGCGTCGCCGCCGGTCGGCTCGCGGCGGAGGCCGGCCGCCATATTCACCTGGTGCTGGAAAACGGCGATAACCGCGCCAGCATTCTGGACGCCGCCCAGGATCCACCGCGTGGCAAATATCGCGCGCAATGGAACGACGACTATCATCACGCCTGGCGCGTGCTGATGACCGGCGAGAAGCAGGGCTATTATTGCGACTACCAGCGCTCGCCGATATCAGACATCGCCCGCTCGCTATCTTCCGGCTTCGTCTATCAGGGCGAAGTGTCGGCGTTTCGCGGCGGCAAGCGTGGCGAAGCGAGTGGCCACCTCGCGCCATCAACCTTCATCAATTTCCTGCAGAACCACGACCAGATCGGAAATCGCGCGCTGGGCGACCGGCTCGAGGGCAATGCGGACGCGCGAGCGATCGAGGCGGCGCTGGCAATCCTGTTGATAGCGCCCGGCATTCCCATGCTGTTCATGGGCGAGGAATGGGGTTCAACAGTCCCCTTCCCATTCTTCTGCGATTTCGGAGGCGAACTCGCCGATGCGGTCCGCAAGGGTCGCCGCGTCGAACTGGCCTGGGCCTATGCAGAATATGGCGACGAGGTCCCCGACGCGCTTGCTGCATCGACCCGGGATGCCGCGGTGCTCGACTGGGACCGGCGCAACGCGCCGGCGGGACACAAACGCCTGACGCTGGTGCGAGAACTCCTGCTGATACGCCGGCAGGAGATCGTTCCCCGCCTCGCAGGCGCCGCGTTCGGGAAAGCACAGGCGGCAGGCAACCGTTTGCTGACGGCCGACTGGCGCATGGGCGACGGCGCCACGCTTCGCCTCACCGCCAACCTGTCGGGCCAAGCCATCGAACATACATCGGGCGAAGCGAAGGGAACCCTGATCTGGGGCAGCGAGTTGAGCGACAGCGTCCCGCCATGGTCGGTGCGCTGGCACATCGGATAACAAAATGCCTCCGGCGATCCCGATCGCAACTTACCGCCTGCAACTCACCGCCGATTTCAACTTCGAAGCTGCCGCCAATGTCGTGCCTTATCTCAAGGCGCTCGGGATCACGCATCTCTACGCCTCGCCATTCCTGAAGGCGCGCAAAGGATCGACCCACGGCTACGACATCGTCGACCACACAAAATTCAATCCCGAGCTTGGCGGTGAAGCCGGATTTGAACAGCTGAGCGCGGCACTACGGCAGCACGATCTCGGGCTGATTCTGGACTTCGTGCCCAATCATGTCGGGGTGCATTTTGCCGATAACCCCTGGTGGCTCGACGTGCTCGAATGGGGCCCCGCCTCGCCGCACGCGGCCTCGTTCGATATCGACTGGGAGCAGTTGCCGCATCGCAGCCGCGGTGGCGTGCTGCTGCCGATCCTCGGCTCGTCCTACGGTCAGGCGCTGGAACGCGGCGAAATCGAACTGCGCTATGACGCCGATGAAGGCAGCTTCTCGGCCTGGTATTTCGAGCATCGGCTGCCGATAGCGCCTGTGCGCTACGGCGAAATCCTGCGCATGGCCGTCAAGGAAGCCGGCGCCGAACTGAGCGCGCCCGGCCTGGACATACTTGCGCTCGCCTCCCGCTACGCCGGGCTGCGCCGTCCCAACCGCAAGGAAGCGCCCGATTTCAAGTCGCAACTGAAGGACATCTCCGGTGGGGGCGAAATCATCGCGCACGGGCTCGACGCCTATCGTGCCGGACCGGATCGCGCCGCGACGACCCTGGCGCTACACCATTTGCTGGAACGCCAGCACTACCGGCTCGCTCACTGGCGGCTTGCCTCCAGCGATATCAACTACCGGCGCTTCTTCGATATCAACACGCTTGCGGGATTGCGCGTCGAGGATGCCGGCACGTTCGAGGCGCTCCATCGCCTGGTCAAGCGGCTGATCAGTGAACATAAGTTGCAGGGGCTGCGCCTCGACCACATCGACGGCTTGAGGGACCCGGTTCAATACTTCCAGCGCCTTCGCCGGTTGATCCGCGAGGCGCAGGGCGAGCGCGCCGCACCGTTCTATGTGGTGATCGAGAAAATTCTCGGCGAGCATGAAAAGCTGCCTTCGTTCAGCGGCGTCCATGGCACGACGGGATATGAGTGGATGAACGCCATCACGCAGGCCCTGATCGACGGCCGTGGCCTCGAGCCGCTTGACGAGATCTGGCGGCAGATCAGCAACCGTTCGCCGCAGCTCGAACCGTTCCTGAAGGAGGCCAAACGCCGCGTGCTCGAAACGCTGCTGGCCAGCGAATTCACGGTGCTGACGCGCCTGCTGGCGCGCATCGCCAGTGGACATTACTCCACCCGCGACTATTCCGCCGACAGCCTGCGGCAGGCGCTCGAACTCTACGTGCTGCACTTCCCGGTCTATCGCACCTACCTCACTTCATCGGGCCCGACCCCACATGATCGCAAGCTGATCGCGGAGACGGTCGAACGGGCGCGCACCGACTGGTTTGCAGCCGATGATGGCATCTTCGATTTCCTGCGCGACACCTTGACGATGGACCTGGTCAAGCCCGGACGCGCCGCCCACAGCGCGCCGCGCGTGCGCCGGTTTGCGCTGAAAGTGCAGCAGTTCACCGGACCGATGATGGCAAAGTCGCTCGAAGACACGGCGTTCTACCGATACCACCGCCTGCTCGCGCTTAACGAGGTCGGCGGCGATCCCTCGGCAAAGGCGCTTACCGTGGAGGCCTTTCACCAGATGATGCGGACCCGCGCCAGGGAATGGCCGCATGGCATGACGGCGACCGCGACCCATGACACCAAGCGCGGCGAGGATGCCCGCGCCCGGATCATGGCGCTGGCTGAAATTCCCGGCGAATGGACCAGCGCGGTGGCGCGATGGAAGCTGCTTAATGCGCCGCATGTGCTGGCAGAGGGAAATTTCCGCGCGCCGTCGGCAACGTTCGAATACATGCTGTATCAGGCGCTGTTAGGAGCGTGGCAGCCGGACGATGCTTCGTTTGGGGAACGGATGCAGGAATATGCGCTCAAGGCCGCGCGCGAGGGCAAGCAGGAGACCAGCTGGCTCAAACCGCACGAGCCTTACGAGGCTGGCGTAAGGAGCTTCATCGCCAAGATTCTCGATCCCTCGCTCTCCGGCGAATTTTTGCGCTCGCTGCAAACACTAGCGCAGCGCGTATCGCTATTGGGCGCGCTAAACTCACTCAGTCAGATCACGTTGAAGGCGACCATGCCGGGCGTCCCGGACTTCTATCAGGGCACGGAGCTTTGGGATCCTTCGCTGGTCGATCCCGACAACCGGCGCTCGGTCGATTTTGCCGCGCGCACCCACCTGCTGGACACGCTGGAGGAGCCGGACTGGAATCGGTTGGTGCAGGATTGGCCGAGCGGTCATTTGAAGCTGGCCTGGACCAGGCAGCTCCTGATGCTGCGCACCGAACTCGCAGATGTGTTCACGGACGGCGACTACGAGCCTATCGAAGTGACCGGACAGCATCGCGATCATTTCATCGCCTTCGCGCGGCGGCGAGGCCGCGACGCTGCAGTCGTGGTGGTCCCGCGATGGTTCGCGGCATTCACCGACCAGGGCCGAAACTGGTCCGATCCGACGCTGTACGACGCCGCCCTGAACGTCAGTGGCTATGCGGTGGAAGGCTTCGCCGATGCCGACGCCACGCAATTGCGCCTGTCGGACCTGCTGGCACATCTGCCGGTGGCCGTGCTGAAGGCCAGGTTCAATGGTGCGGCAAAGCCGGCAGGAAAGCGCAGCCGCGCATAGCGCGGCATCAGCTTTTCTTGGTCAACAGCAGCGTGCCGCGGCTGCGGATCGCTGCCTGGGCTACCTCGGCAAAGCGCTGCAGCAGCCATGGCAGCACGACTTCCACCTGCACATGATCCTCTGCGACGTCGACATGGCCGGCCGCCGCTTGCCCGAGCGCGCGAACGCGAAAGATCATGCGGTTGTCTTCCCATCGCTCCTCCTCGACGCTCAGCACCGGCACGCTGGACGCGGCGCGCGAAAGTCCCGTCTTCAGACGGCGCATGGCTTCCTCGCGTCCCAGGCTATGCGGAATCGAAACCACGAGCGGCTTGGTCATTGGCTCAAAATCCTCTCTCCGGAATAACTTCATGTAATCACACGATGTAATCACACGCGGTTCGAAAGGAAGAAGCACGCGCATTCTCGCACCGCAGAAGGGAACTTTCATGATTCCCCTTTTGTTGTTCCTGCCGGAGGGCAGATTTAAACAAGCGCCCCGCTCGGGCGGAGGAGAGACTTATGTCTATCGGGACCATCGTTCTTATTATTCTCATTATCGCCCTGCTCGGCGGTTTCAGCGGCATCGGCGGCGGGCCGTTCTACGGCACCGGCTACTACGGCGGCGGCGGCCTCGGCCTTGTGATCGTGATCCTGCTGATCTTGCTGTTGCTCGGGAAGCTCTAAGACGCGTTGAAAGTTGAGAATCGCAGGGTGGGCAAAGGCGCGCTTGCGCCGCGCCCACCTTTCTTTTCGCGATAAGGTGGTGGGCACGCTATCGCTTTGCCCACCCTACATTCCACACGAAGACTGTCGTTACCCGCGAAAGCGGGTGATCCATCATTCAAGGAGTCAGCGATTGAATGATGAGCCGCGGTGTACTGGATACTCCGCTTTCGCGGAGTATGACGGCTGTGGATGAAGCGGCGGACCTGGATTACATCAGCTACTGTCCGGCCAGCTTCTTCATCGCCGCCTTGATCGACGCGGCCGCGTCATCATAGTCTTCCCACGCCTTGGTCTTTGCCAGCAGCGCGGGCACCGTTCGCACCGTGTATTTCTTCGGATCGAGATTGCCGCGCACTTGCGCCCAGGTCAGCGGCATTGAAACCGTTGCGCCCTCGCGCGCGCGGGGCGACAGCACGGCAACTGCCGTCGAAAGGCGGTCGTTGCGCAGATAGTCGAGGAAGATTTTTCCCTTGCGCTGCTTCTTCGACATGTTGAGCAGATAGCGCTCGGGATCATCGTTCGCCATCCACTGGCAAACGCCTTGCGCAAAGGCCTTGGCTTCCTTCCAGCTCACCTTGTCCCGCGCGCCATGGAGCAGCGGCGTCACGACGTGCAGGCCCTTGCCCCCGGTGGTCTTGCAGAAACTCTCCAGGCCTACTGCCGTCAGGCGCTCGTGCATATCCTTGGCAGCCTCGATCACTTCCGCGAATTCAACCTCGGGCGCAGGATCGAGATCGAACACCAGCCGCCCCGGCGTGTCGTAGGCATCAGGCGCGCAATTCCAGGGATGCAGCTCCAGCCCTCCGATCTGCGCCACCGCCGCCAATCCCTCGACCCGATCGATCTGCAAATAGGGTTTGCGATCGCCCGAGACCTTGGCAAGCTTCAGCAGATTGGAGGCGCCTTGCATCGCGTGGCGCTGAAAGAATCTTTCGCCATGGATGCCGTCGGGTGCGCGGACGATGGAGCACGGACGGCCCTTGAGGTGACCGATCATCCATTCGCCGACGGCCTCGAAATAGCGGGCAAGATCGAGTTTGGTGACGGCCTCCCCATCGCCGCCGTCGGGCCACAGCGCCTTGTCGGGTTTTGAGATGACGACGCCCATCACCCCGGCAGATTTGTTCGCCGATGACTTTCCGGAGCTGATCTGCGGCTTTGCAATCTCCGTCATCACAGGCACCTCCGCCTTAACCTCATCCGCCGGCTTGTCCTGCCGCAGCCCCTTGAACGCGGCCTGCCGGATGTTGCCGCCTTCTGTCCAGCCGGCGAACTCGATTTCGGCGACAAGCTCAGGCTTCAGCCAATGCACGTCCCGGGTCTTCTTCGGTGCATCCTTGCCGCCGAACGGGCTCTTGTTGGATTCGGCTGCCTTCAACGCCGGCATGATACGACGGACAGTATCCTGCCCGAAACCGGTGCCGACGATTCCGACGAAGGCCAGATGGTTGCCGCGATAGACGCCGGCCATCAGCGAACGGAATTTGCCGTTGGTGGTCTTCCAGCCACCCAGCACCACCTCCTGCCCGCCGCGGACCTTGGCCTTGGTCCAGCTTTCTGTACGGCTGGAGCGATACGGCGCATCGAGTTTCTTGGAGATGATGCCTTCGAGCAGCAGTTTTTTGGCGGATTGCAGCACGATATCGCCACGGTCTTCGAAATGCTCAACATAGCGGATCAGTTTGCCACCTTTGCGCCGCTCCAGCAGACGCTTCAGGCGCGCCTTACGCTCGCGCAATGGAAGTGAACGAAGATCCTCGCCGCCGGAAAACAGCAAGTCGAACGCAAAGAAGATGAGGTTATTGGTCTTGCCGTCCGACAATGCCGCCTGCAGGGCAGAAAATCCGGGACGCCGTTTTGATCAAGCGCAGCGATCTCGCCGTCGATCAGCAAATCGGGAAGTGATTTGGCTTCCTTTGCAATGGCGCCGAACTTTTCGGTCCAGTTCAGTCCCTTTCGGGTGTTCAACGCGACATCGCCGTCCTCGACCCGCAGTTGTACGCGATAGCCGTCGAACTTGATCTCATGGCACCAGCCGTCGCCGGTGGGCGGCCGTTCGACCGACGCGCAAAGCTGCGGCGCGACGAAATCGGGCATCGCGGCGACTTTCCTTGGCTTAGCGACCTGCGCCGGTGAACGCGTCTTCGTCTCCGGGGCGGCCCGCAATCCCGCAGTTTTTGTTGGCGCGCGCTTCGGCGGCATCGCCGCGGTTTGATTGCCAGACCGAATCGGCTTTTGTTTTGCCCTTCGCCAGCATGAACGGCTTTGGCGCCTTGCCCTTGCCTTCCGCAATCTGCGTCATGGCTCGCCCAGAGGCGACCGAACGGTCCTCGTCGAGGATATCGTTGGCTTCGCCTTCTTTGGCGAATTCGTCGCGGTGCTTGATCAGCAGCCAGTTGGTGCGCTTGCCGCCGTAACGGTCGCCCTTCATCCGTACCAACACCCAGCTGCCGTGCAGCTTGTCGCCATGCAGGGTGAATTTCAGGTCGCCCTTCTTGAAGCCGCGCTCGGGGTCATCGGATGCCCAGAAGCCGCGATCCCACAACATCACGGTGCCGCCGCCATACTGGTCGTCCGGGATAGTGCCTTCGAAGTCGCCGTAATCCAGCGGGTGATCCTCGACCTCGACCGCCAGCCGCTTGTCGTGGGGATCGAGCGAGGGCCCCTTGGTGACCGCCCAGGACTTGAAGACGCCATCGAACTCGAGCCTCAGATCATAATGCAGCCGGGTCGCGTCATGCTTCTGGATCACGAACCGCCGTTGTTTGGCGGGCGCAACCCTGACGTCGCCGGGGGGCTCATCGGTCTTCTCGAAATCGCGCTTCTTCCGGTAGGTGCTCAGGCTTTTCAACGACACGGCCAAACCTCAGACATCAAGCGCCATCCGCGCACCAGCAACCACCCGGAACGAAAACCCATACTAACCGTTGAAGTTCCCAAACCCAACCGTGCCGGAGATTGTAATGGCCCCCGCGCCTATTGGAAAGGCTCGCTAAAACTCTCCCTGGTGTCATGTCCGGTGGTGCTGTATCCGGCCTCGACATCGGTCGAGAAGACCCGCTTCCACATGATCAACAAGGAGACCGGCAACCGGCTGAAGCAGCAGATGGTCGACGCCGAGACCGGAGATGTCGTCGAGAGCGACCAGAAAGGCCGCGGCTACGAGTTCAGGAAAGGCAAGTATGTCGAGGTCGAGAAGGACGAGCTGGAGGCCGTCCAGATCGAGAGCAACCACACCATCGAGATCGACAACTTTGTGCCGCGGGACGAAATCGACAAGCGCTATTACAATAATCCCTACTACATCGCGCCCGACGGCAAGGCCGCCGTCGACGCCTTCGCCGTGATCCGGGATGCGATGAAGGACCAGGACCGGGTCGCGTTGGCGCGCATCGTGCTGACCAACCGCGAGCACGTCATGGCGATCGAGCCGCTCGGCAAGGGTATGCTCGGCACCACCCTGCGATATCCCTACGAGCTGCGCGACGAAAGCGACTATTTCGACGGCATCAAGAACCCCAGGATATCAAAGGACATGATCGAACTGGCGAGCCATATCCTCGATACCAAGGCTGCGCATTTCGATCCGTCGAAGTTCAGGGATAAATACGAGAACGCGCTAAAGGCGCTGGTGCGGCGCAAGGCCTCCGGCAAGCCAATCAAGGTCAGCGAGCGCGAGGAAAAGCCGGACAATGTCATCAACCTGATGGATGCACTGAAGGCCAGCCTGAAGGGCAAATCGGCGACGAAGCGGCGCGCGCATGCCCCGGCCTCGCGGCGTGCGCCTGCGCGACGGACGGCGAAGAAGGCACACCGGTCGGCGGCGCGGCAGCGCAAGGCTGGGTGACAACCACCGTCATTGCGAGGAGCAAAGCGACGAAGCAATCCATAGTCCCGACCGAGCTATGGATTGCTTCGCTACGCTCGCAATGACGGAGTTATCGCTTCGCCTTCCGCTTCGATTTCTTCGCTGCCTTCCTCGCCTTCTTCGCGCTCTTGCGTTTCTTCGATGCCTTCTTCGGTACCTTCTTGCCCTTGGCCCTCGCCTCCGACAGGCCGATCGCGATCGCCTGCTTGCGGCTCTTGACCTTGCGACCCGAACGACCGCTCTTCAGCGTGCCGGTCTTACGCTTTTTCATTGCGCGTTTGACGTCGGTGGATGCTTTCTTCGAGTATCTGCGTGCCATGACTTTTCTCCGTTCGAGAAAAAACAATTCCCTTCATCAGATGAGGTTCCGGATCTGCTTGCATTGCCCGGAGACGAAAGGCATTTTGGCCCTTGGGGACATCTGAAACGCCGGCGACAAGAACGGCGCCGTCCCCACAAGAGCCGGGGAGGATTGAATGGCATTGACGAAATCCCACATCGCAGGACCGACCACGCCTGCGGTACGGGAGATGACGTTCGGCGATATGCTGCGCAAGGCGACCGAGGCGGCGCCCGATCGCCTTGCTTTGATTGCGGGCGTTCCCGATCCGAAGCTGCGGCGTCAATGGACCTACGCGCAGTTCTACCGGGAGGCCCAGCGCACCGCTCGCGCGCTGCTGACCCGCTTCAAGCCCGGCGAGCGCATCGCGGTCTGGGCGCAAAACATTCCGGAATGGATGATGCTCGAGTTCGGCGCAGGGCTCGCGGGCATGGTCCTCGTCACCGTGAACCCGGCCTTTCGCACCAAGGAGGTGGAGTATGTGCTGAAGCAATCGCGTTCCGCCGGCGTCTTCGTGGTCAGCGGCTTTCGCGGCAATCCGATGCTGGAGACCGTGCAGGCGGTGGCGCCGAACTGCCCTGAACTGCGCGAGATCATCTGCTTCGACGACTGGAATGCCTTCATCGCCGCAGGCGACGACGAGGGCATCACACTGCCGGTCGTCAGTCCCGATGATCCCGTGATGATCCAGTACACTTCGGGAACGACGGGCTTTCCGAAAGGCGCCCTGCTCCGCCATCGCGGCCTTCTCAACAACGGAGCCGACACCGCCGACCGGATGGGCGTCGATGCCGGCGACGTCTTCGTCACCACCATGCCGCTGTTTCATACCGGGGGCTGCGTCTGCTGCGTGATCGGTGCGGTTTCGAAAGCGGCGACGCAGGTTCTGGTCGAGGCGTTCGACCCCGGACTCGTGCTTGAAATGCTTGGGACTTATCGCGGCAATGCGATGCTTGGCGTTCCCACCATGCTGGTCGCCATGCTGGAGCACCCGACATTCCCGACGACTGATCTGTCGTCGGTCAAGGCGGTCAGCTCCGGCGGCTCCACGGTGCCGGCGGCGCTGGTGAGGCTGCTGGAAGAGAAGCTCGGCGCACCGTTCACGATCGTGTTCGGCCAGACCGAATGCTCCCGGTCGCCGCGCAAACCCGCACCAACGACAGCGTCGAGGACAAGGCCAACACGATCGGCCTGCCGCTCCCCAACATGGAAACCAAGATCATCGACCCCAACACCGGAGAGACCGTTCCGATCGGCACGGTCGGCGAATTCTGCACCCGCGGCTATCACGTGATGATCGGTTACTTCGAAATGCCGGACGCGACTGCCGCCGCCATCGACGCCGACGGCTGGCTGCACACCGGCGATCTCTGCGCGATGGACGCGCGTGGATTCTGCACGGTGGAAGGCCGCCTCAAGGACATGATCATCCGCGGCGGCGAAAACATCTATCCGCGCGAGCTGGAGGAATTGCTATTCCGGCATCCCAAGGTCGGCGAGGTCGCCGTCATCGGCATTCCCCACGAGAAGTGGGGCGAAGAGGTCGCCGCCTTCATCCGCCCGGCGCCGGGCGCTGTCATCGACAAGGAAGAACTGATCGACTACATGCGCGCCTCGCTCGCCCCGCACAAGACGCCAAAGCACTGGTTCGTCGTCGACGCGTTCCCGCTGACGGGATCGGGCAAGATCCAGAAATTCAAGCTGCGGGAAGCCTGGACCAAGGGCGAGATGACCGCGATCTAGGTTGTTCGCGCTTCAAGCGGTTGGTCTCCCTAACCTTTGAATGTCGGCTGCCGCGGATGGATGCAGTCCTTGAAGTCTGCAAAGCCTTTCCACGCCGGCTCCGGCGCCTCCTGTCCGGCGCTCGGCACATAGATCGACGGCTCGATCGATCCCATCGCTGGAATATAGCGCGGACAGTTAGGAAAGATCGCGCGCGCGGTCACGCGAACGATAAGTTGCGCGCCGACGGTCTGCGCAAGCAGCGGGTCGCGGTCGCTCACGCGGGCGCTGCCGTTAACTCGCAGACGCCGCGGCTTGTCATGCATGGCGATAAACAGCAAGCCGACATCGGAATTGACGACAATGTTCCCGAGACTCTTGAACATTCCGTTGCCGTCATAGTCGGGGAATGCGATCTCCGACGGCCCGGTAATGCGTACAAAGCCCGGCGCTCCGCCCTTGAACGAGCAATCGGGCCGGCCTCTGGCGTCAGCCGTCGCCAAAAAGAAATATGGCAGACCTTCAATGAACTGCTTGTCGTCGGCCGTGAATTCCTTGCGCATCAGTTTCTCTTCCAGCCGGTCTGAAATCCGGCGGCTGTCGAACTGATCCTGCAGTTGTCGGTTTCCTTCGTGATACATGACGCTCTCAGCCATGGCCGTGCTTCCTCCTGCCTGAGTTTCTTGCTCAATCAATCCGGCGCGCGTAACCGGTAGCCGATGCCGGTTTCGGTCAGCACGAATTGCGGACGTTCGGGGTCCGCTTCGATCTTCTGGCGGAGCTGGCGCACGTAGACGCGCAGATATTGCGCGTCGGTCAGTTCGTCCCAGAGCTCCTTGAGCAGAAAGCGATGGGTCAGCACCTTGCCGGCGTGCTGCACCAGCACGCGCAGCAGTTCATATTCCTTTGGCGAGAGCTTTACCTCGCGCTCGCCTGTTTTGACGATGCGGCGCACCAGATCGACCGAGAGGTCGCCGGCACGGAACAGCGGCCGCTCGCCATGCACCTGCAATTGGTGCCGCAACGCCGCGCGCATCCGCGCCAGCAGTTCATCCATGCCGAACGGCTTTGTCAGGTAATCGTCGGCGCCGAGGTCGAGCGCCTGCACCTTGCCGGCCTCATCGCCCCGGCTCGACAGCACCACGATCGGTACGCTCTCGTTACGGCCGCGGATCATGCGCAGCAGTTCATGGCCCTGGATGTCGGGCAGACCGAGATCGAGGATGATCAGCGCCGGTCCCTCGGCGAGCTTTTCCAGCGCGATTCTGCCGTTGGAGGCTTCGAGGATGTCGTAGCCTTGCGTGCTCAGCCCCATCCGCAACAATTTTCGGATCGGCGGCTCGTCGTCGATGACCAGAACCTTGATCGGGGTCGCGTTCATGCGGCGGTATCCAGGGCATTGTTTGCGGCGGGTACCGGCAGCCGAATGCTTATAACCGCACCACTGCGATCGGTGCGGTTGGCGGCCGAGATCGTGCCGTGCATCGCCTCGACAAAGCCGCGCGAGATCGCAAGTCCGAGGCCAGTGCCGGGACGGACATGATCGCCCTTCTGCGCGCGATAGAACTTGTCGAACACACTCTCGAGTTCTTCGGGCGGGATACCGTTGCCCTCGTCCATGATCTGCAGCGATACGGAATCCCGATCCCGCGTTCCCCTGATCGAAACAGTGGTGCCTGATGGCGCGTACTTGGCGGCGTTGTCCAAGAGGTTGAAAAGCGCCTGTTCGAACAGCACGGCGTCGAGCTCCAGCATCGGCAGATCGGAGCCGAGCTGCAGCGACACCTTGTGATGCACGAGAATTTTTCCGGCGCGCCGCAGCGCACTGCCGACGATCTCGCCAACGTCATGCCGCGCGGAGTTCGGCACGATGGCGCCGGATTCCAGCTTGGTCATGTCGAGTAGATTGGCGATAAACCTGTTGAGCCGTTCGGATTCGTCGATCACGGTGGCCAGCAGGTCGCGCTTCTGCGCTTCGTTCAGGCCGGAGGCGAGATCGCGCAGCGTGCTGGCGGCGCCGAGCACCGAGGCCAGCGGCGTCTTCAGATCATGCGAGATCGAGGTCAGCAGCGCGCCGCGCAGGCGATCGGATTCCACCGTCCGCCTGACCCGGTCCATGTCCTCGACCAGCAGCACGCGCTCGATCGCGAGTGCGCCCTGATCGACCAGCGCATCCAGCAGGCGGCGCTGGTCCGGCGTCAGCAGTGGGCCGGTGCGGGCGTCGTCGATGCCGATGACGCCAATCGCGCCGCGCCCGGTTCGCATCGGCAGGAACAGCCGTTTTGCTCCCGGCAGCGTGTCCGATCCGCGCCCGGCGGGGCGATCATTGTCCCAGGCCCAATGGGCGGCGGCGAGATCGGCGCTGTCGAGCTGGTCTTCCGGCGGATAGCCCGACTTGACCGTCAACACGCCCTCCTCCGGCAACAGCAACACCACCTGCACTTTCAGCATCAGGGCAGTCTGATAGGCGGTCGCCCACAGCACGTCGTCCAGCGTCGCGGTCCCCGCCAGCTTGCGGCTGAAGGCGTAGAGCGATTCGGTGCTGCGGATCCGGCCGATCGCCGTATCGGCCTGCGAGCGCACCCGCGCTGCGACATTAGAGACCAGAATCGCAATCAACATGAAGAAGAAGAACGCGGCGATGTTGGTCGGGTCGGCGATGGTGAAGGTATAGACCGGCGGCATGAAGAAGAAGTTGTAGCACAGCGACGCGGCAACGCTCGCCAGCAGCGAGGGCCACAGCCCGTAACGAACCGCCACACTGACCACAGCCGTGAGGAACACCAGATCGACGTTCTCGATACCACCGAACATGGGTCGGATCAGCACAGCGGCGCCGAGACCGATCGCGACGAACAGCAGCGCCATCATATAGGGCCGAGGGTTGAACGGCTCCTGCCGCGCCGCGGTCTGGACCGCCGGCTTCGCCACGCCCTCCTCGTCGCCGGCGATGACGTGGACGCTGATGTTGCCGGCGCGCCGCACCAGATCGTGCACGACAGAACCGCGCGTCAATTCGAACCACCACGAGCGCGTCGACTTGCCGATGATGATCTGCGTTACGTTGTTGGCGTGCGCGAAATCGATAACGTCGTCGGCGATGCGGCGTCCGACGCCGGGAATCGTCAGCGCCTCGCCGCCGAGCGCTTCCGCCAGCCGCATGGTGTCGGCCAGTCGGTCGCGCTGCTGGTCGGTCAGTTGCAGGCTGCGTCGCGTCTCGATGCTGATCGCCGTCCATTGCGCGTGCAGGCGGTCGGCCAGCCGCTTGGTGTAGCGCACGAGGCCGGCTGCGCGCGGGTCTTCGCTGACGCAAACCAGAATGCGCTCGCCCGCCGCCCAGGGGCCTGCGATGGCGTTGGCCTGCATATGCGTGAGCAACTGTTCGTCGACCCGCTCGGCGGTGCGCCGCAACGCCAGTTCGCGCAGCGCGGTCAGGTTGCCCGGCGAGAAATAATGCTCCAGCGCGCGCTCGGCCTGTTTGGGCACATAGACCTTGCCCTCCTTCAGCCGCTGGATCAGGTCGTCGGGCGTAAGGTCGATCAGCTCGATGGCGTCGGCGCTGTCGAACACCTTGTCCGGCACGGTCTCCCTTACTCGCACATGCGTGATCTGCGCGACCACGTCGTTGAGGCTTTCGATGTGCTGGATATTGACCGCGGTATAGACATCGATGCCATGAGATAGCAGCTCTTCGACGTCGAGATAGCGCTTGGGATGGCGGCTGCCCGGCGCGTTGGTGTGGGCGAGTTCGTCGACGAGGGCGATCTGCGGCCGCCGCGCGATCAGCGCGTCGAGGTCCATTTCCTCGAGCGTCTGTTCCTTGTAGGCGAGCCGCTTGCGCGGCAGCACTTCGAGGCCTTTCAGCAGGGCTTCGGTTTCCGCGCGGCCGTGGGTCTCTACGACGCCGACCACCACATCGGCGCCGGCCCTCTTCCTGGCATGCGCGCTCTGCAGCATCTCATAGGTCTTGCCGACGCCGGGGGCCGCGCCGACGAAGATCTTGAGCCGTCCCGCGCGGCTTTCCTCGCGACGGGCCGTTTCCAGCAGGGCTTCCGGCGAGGGACGTTGTTCGGTGTCGCGGCGGGTTTGAACCATACGGCAATATAGTCCTCACGCCGCGGTGGGCCTAGCCGGTCTCATGGCGAGACCTCGTCCAATGCCAGATTCAGCGCCAGTACGTTAACGCGCGGCTCGCCCAGCAATCCAGCCATGCGACTCTGGATGTGCCCCATGACTATCTCGCGGATTTTGGCTTCCGGCAAATTTCGGGCTTTTGCGACCCGCGGGATTTGGAACAGCGCGCCCTCAGGCGAGATATCGGGATCGAGCCCGCTGGCGGAGGTGGTGACGAGATCGACTGGCACCGGAGCGGAAGGGTTTTCGGCTTTCAGCTTCTCCACGTCCTGCTTGATCCGGTCGGCCAATACCTTGCTGGTCGGGCCGAGGTTGGAGCCACCGGAATTGGCGGCGTTGTAGGGCGCGGACGCGGTCTTGGTCGGATCGGCCGGGTCCGGCGCCGAGGTCGCGGACGGGCGGCCGTGGAAATATTTGTCGTCCTTGAACTCCTGTCCGATCAAGGCGGAGCCGATCACCTTGCCGTCCTTTTCGATCAGGCTGCCCTGCGCCTGTTTCGGAAAGATCGCACCGGCGATCGCGGTCATCGCGAGCGGATAGGCTACGCCCGTGATGGACGTGAGCAGGAGCAGAATGAGGATGGCGGGACGGATTTCTCTAAGCATGTGCGTCTCCTAGGTGTCTTCCGTCATTGCGAGGAGCGAAGCGACGAAGCAATCCATTCTGTGTTTGCGGCGGTATGGATTGCTTCGCTCGCTCGCAATGACGATTGAGGTTCAAGCCAGTCCCAAAGCCGCGACGGCGAGGTCGATGGCCTTGATACCGATGAAGGGAATGAGGATGCCGCCGAGTCCGTAGATCACCAGGTTACGACGCAACAGCGCCCCTGCCCCGACGGCGCGATAGGCCACGCCTTTCAGCGCCAGCGGAATCAGCGCGATGATGATCAGCGCATTGAAAATGATGGCCGACAGAATGGCGCTCTGCGGGCTTGCCAGGTGCATGACGTTGAGCACCTCAAGCTGCGGATAGAACGCCAGGAACATCGCGGGGATGATGGCGAAGTATTTCGCCACGTCGTTGGCGATCGAGAACGTCGTCAGCGCCCCGCGGGTCATCAGCAGCTGCTTGCCGATCTCGACCACCTCGATCAGCTTGGTCGGGTTGGAATCGAGGTCGACCATGTTGCCGGCCTCGCGCGCGGCCTGGGTGCCGGTGTTCATGGCGACGCCGACATCGGCCTGTGCGAGCGCGGGCGCGTCATTGGTGCCGTCGCCGCACATCGCCACCAGCTTGCCCTTGGCCTGCTCGTCGCGGATCAGCTTCAGCTTGTCCTCCGGCGTCGCCTGGGCCAGGAAATCGTCGACGCCGGCTTCGGCTGCGATGGCGGCTGCCGTCATTGGGTTGTCGCCGGTGATCATCACCGTGCGGATTCCCATCCGGCGCAGTTCGGCAAAACGTTCGCGGATGCCGCCCTTGACGATGTCCTTCAGGTGGACCACGCCAAGCAGTTTGCCATCCCTGGCGACGGCGAGCGGCGTGCCACCGGCTTTTGCAATCTCATCGGCAATCGTCTTAATTTCCCGTTCGATATCGGTCAGAAGGCCGGGCTGAAGCGCGCGGACGGTGTTTCCCGACGCTACCGTCTGGGCCGCGCCGCCGACATAACGGAGGATCGCGTCAACTGCGCCCTTGCGGACGGAAGAAGCGCCCGTGTCGACGCCGCTCATGCGGGTTTGCGCCGTAAACGGAATGAACGTGGCGTTGAGCTCCGCCATGTCGCGGCCGCGGATGCCGTATTTTTCCTTCGCCAGCACGACGATCGAACGGCCCTCCGGCGTTTCGTCAGCTAGCGAGGCCAATTGCGCCGCGTCGGCCAATTCCTGCTCCGTGACGCCGCGGACGGGGCGAAACGCGGCGGCCTGCCGGTTGCCGAGCGTGATGGTGCCGGTCTTGTCGAGGAGCAACGTATCGACGTCGCCCGCTGCCTCGACTGCGCGACCGGACATCGCCAGCACGTTGAAGCGCACCAGCCGGTCCATGCCGGCAATGCCGATAGCCGACAGCAGCGCGCCGATGGTGGTCGGGATCAGCGTCACGAACAGCGCCACCAGCACGACCACCGAGATCGAGCCGCCGGCATAGGCCGCATAGCTCGGGATCGTCACGGTCGCGAATACGAAGATGATGGTGAGGCCGGCGAGCAGGATGTTGAGCGCGATCTCGTTCGGCGTTTTCTGACGTTCGGCTCCCTCCACCAGCTTGATCATGCGATCGATGAAGGTCGAGCCCTGCGCCGCGGTGATGCGGACGCGAATCCAGTCGGACAGAACCTGCGTGCCGCCGGTGACCGCCGAGCGGTCGCCGCCGGATTCACGGATCACAGGCGCGGACTCGCCTGTGATCGCAGCCTCGTTCACCGAGGCGACGCCTTCGATGACTTCACCGTCGGACGGAATGTTGTCCCCGGCCTCGACCAGGACGATATCGCCGACCTTGAGGCTGGTACCGAGAACAAGACGATAAGTCTTGTCGGATCCCGTCAACAGCTTGGCCTCACTCTCGGTGCGAGTCTTCTTCAGCGATTCCGCCTGCGCCTTGCCGCGGCCTTCGGCGACGGCCTCGGCGAAGTTGGCGAACAGCACCGTGAACCACAGCCACAGGATGATCTGGAAGGTGAATGCGAGGCCCTCGCCACCCGCCACCAGATTGCGCAGGAAAATGACAGTCGTAAGCGCAGCGACGATCTCGACCACGAACATCACGGGGTTCTTGATCATCAGCCGCGGATCGAGTTTTACGAAGGCCGATCTGATCGCAGGCAGCACGATCTTCGGATCGAGCATCGCCGAAGCCTTGACCTGTTTCTGCAGTTTCATGGTTTCCATGGACGTAACTCCGAAAAGACGATCAGAACAGGGTGTTGGCATTCATTGCGAGGTGCTCGACGATCGGACCGAGCGCCAGCGCCGGGAAGAACGTCAATCCGCCGATGATCAGGATGACGCCGACGACGAGACCGACGAACAGGCCGCTGGTGGTCGGCAATGTGCCGGCCGAGGGCGGGATCGACTTCTTGCCGGCGAGCGAGCCCGCCAGCGCCATTGCCGGTACGATCATGAAGAAGCGGCCGACGAACATCGAACTGGCCAGCGTGAGATTGTAGAAGAAGGTGTTGCCGGTCAGGCCGCCGAAGGCCGAGCCGTTGTTGCCGGTCGCCGACGTGAAGGCATAAAGCACCTCCGTGAACCCGTGCGGGCCGGAATTTGCCATCGACGCCACGGCCGACGGCAGCACCACCGCGACCGCTGTCCAGCCCAGATACATCAGCGGCAATACCAGGATCGCGAGCATCGTCATCTTGACCTCGCGCGCCTCGATCTTCTTGCCGACATATTCCGGCGTACGCCCGACCATAAGACCGGCGACGAAGATCGCCAGCACGACGAACAGCAGCATGCCGTAAAGTCCCGCGCCGACGCCGCCGATGATGATTTCGCCGAGCTGCATGTTGATCAGCGGGATCATGCCGCCAAGCGCGGTGAACGAATCATGCATGGCGTTGACCGCGCCGCAGGAGGCGGCGGTGGTGATGACTGCGAACAGCGAGGACGCGACGATGCCGAAGCGGACTTCCTTGCCTTCCATATTGCCGCCGGTCAGTCCCAACGCATGCATCGCGGTGGTGCCGTTGGCTTCCGCCCAGTAGGTGACGGTGACGCCGGCGATGAACAGCACGCCCATCACGGCCAGAATCGCCCAGCCCCTGGCGCTGGTTGCCGACCATGCGACCGAACACGTTGGTCAGCGCCGCGCCGAGCGCGAAGATCGAGAGCATCTGAACGAAGTTCGACAGCGCCGTGGGGTTTTCGAAGGGATGCGCGGCATTGGCATTGAAGAAGCCGCCGCCATTGGTGCCCAGCAACTTGATCGCAACCTGCGACGCGACCGGCCCGACTGCGATGGTCTGTTTGGCGCCCTCCAGCGTCGAGGCTTCGACATAAGCGCCAAGCGTCTGCGGGATGCCTTGCCAGACCAGGAACAGCGTATAGACGACGCAGATCGGCAGCAGGACATAGAGGGTGGTACGTGTCACATCGACCCAGAAATTCCCAATGGTGCGCATCGAGGAACGCGAGAAGCCGCGGATCAGCGCCACTGCCAACGCAATGCCCGTGGCAGCCGACAGGAAATTCTGGTGCGTCAGGCCGACCATCTGCGTCAGATACGACAGCGTGCTTTCGCCGCCGTAGTTCTGCCAGTTGGTATTGGTGATGAAGCTGATCGCCGTATTGAAGGAAAGGTCTGCGGCGACGGCGGATTGTCCCGCCGGATTGAACGGCAACAGCGCCTGCAGCCGCATCAGGCCGTAGATGATCAGGAAGCCACCGACATGGAACAGCAGCACCGCGACCGTGTAGGTCAGCCAATGCTGCTCGCGCTTCTCGTCGACGCCGCCGATCCAGTACAGCCCGCGCTCGACCGGCCGCAGCACCGGGGAAAGCAACGTCCGCTCGCCGTTGAAGACGCGGGTCATGTACCAGCCGAGCGGTTTGACCAGCGTGACCACGATCGCGCAGTACAAAAGAATTTGAATCCAGCCGATGACGGTCATAGTCGGAACCCTTCAGAATTTTCTTGCGGCCAGCAACAGGTGAATGAGCGCAATCAGGAGCGCCGAGGTAACGACAAACGCCAGCACGACTTCGACCAGCGTGATCACGGCGTCCTCAGAAGCGCTCCGGCCGCAGCAGCGCGTAGGTCAGGTAGAACAGCAGGCCGAGCGACACGAGGCCGGCAAGCGAATAGTCGAAGATCATGGCGCGCTCCTCTAAAGCCGTTCGCAGGCATAGGCGTAACCAATGCCTGCCACGAAGAAACCGAGGCCGAGTGCCAGCATGACGATGTCCAGCATGGGATGTTCCTGTGCGACGTGAGCCGCGAGCCGAAGGTGCGGCTATCCGCGTTTACCGGCCTGAGGTGCCACCAGGCGCATAGGTTTTCGAGACGGGAGGAATAGGGATGTTATAGGAATCTCATAAAGGTCCGTCGTCCCTGCCACTCCGTCGTCCCGGCCAAGCGAGCACAGCGAGCGCGAGCCGGGACCCATACGCCGTGCACTATCGATGAAGCGACGTGGCAGACACCTTGCTTTAGTTACAGACGACGGTGGCTATGGGTCCCTGCGTTCGCAGGGACGACGTGGTGCGAGAGTGTGCGCAACCAACGACGTTTACGAAATCTCTATTTCTCCGTCCCCCACTTCATCTCGCTTTCAAATGTCGATCTGGCCAGTTTGGGAGAGCGGTTGCGATGTCGACCGCGCCACAAACGAGATGACACCATGTCGCTTCTTTCTAAACACCCAACCGATGCGGACCTCGGCGATCGGCTTCGCGAAGCCGGTTGCGTCACGGCCGAATTGCTCGCCATCATCATCGCCGCTACTTGCCGGCGTTTTCCTTCCTCACATCAGAACGTCAGGACCGCGCGTGTCGAACAACTGATCCAGGCGCACGGCTGGACCGACGCGACGCTGGCGCTGCTCGATCTGGAATTGCCGCAATGGCAGGTCCGCCGTCTCGCCTACGACGAAGGCGAATGGCATTGCGTGCTGCCGCAGCAGCGCGAACTGCCGGACTGGCTGGATCAGCCCATCGAAACCCATCACGCCGACCTGGCGCTGGCGATCTTGGGCGCGTTCGTCGAGGCCCAGTGCAGCAGCGCGCCGTCGAACCGGAGCAGCGTTCCGGCCTTGCCGCAGGACGCCAGCCCGTTCTACGGGCCGGTCTGCAGCGACAATTTCGCGTAAGAATCCGTAGCCCGGACGAGCCAACGGCTCGCGATTCCGGCGGGTCGAATGGCTGCAGGCTGGCCCGCCCGCAACCCCGGTTTCCTGACGCAAACCAATATCAACATTGCTTGAAACGCGATAGACTGCTCTCCAGCCAACGATCGGCAGATGGACGAGGAATTATGACTGCCACATTGAGACGAATGGTCGTTCCCTACGTCGTCGTACCCTTGGCGCTTGCGGCCGCCTGTGGCGTGGCGATTGTTTTCGCCATGCAGCACGTCCACCGCGAGCCGCCGCCGGTCGACACCACGGCCGCAACCGCCGCGCCGGCGAGCTCAAAGCCGGCATCGGCCGCGCGGGATCAGAATCCGGCCGCGCTTGCGGGGGCGCAAACGGAAGCGAACGCCGTGGCGGCCACGCTGGGTGGATCGCCCCCGCCGAACAGCCGCGACGGCGTGCCGACGTTCGACGTTGCCCGCATCGAGCCGACCGGCGAAACGGTGATCGCGGGCCAGGCAGCGCCGGGCGCAACCGTGGAGCTGCTACGCAATGGCGAGCCGCATGATCTTGCGGTCGCGGATCAATCCGGACAATTCGTCATGGTGCCGCCCCGGCTTCCTTCCGGCACTTACGACCTGACGCTGCGCTCCAGGCAGGCGGACGGCAAGCAGGTCACGTCCAAACAGAGCGTGGCGGTGGCGCTTGAGCCGAAAACGACCGATCGGCCGGTCGTGGCGCTGATGACGCCGAACAAGCCGACCGTCGTGTTGTCGCAGCCAGCTTCGCCAAAGCCGGCGGCTGGCGCCGTGGTTGTGGAGACTGTCGAGATCGAGCCGGGCGGCAAGTTCCATGTGAGCGGCCAGGCGCGTCCCAGCGCCGCGATGAGGCTTTATCTTAACGAAAGCTTTGTTGCGTCAGTGACGGCTGGCGCGGATGGACGTTTCGCGGTCACAATCAATGAAGGCGTCCGGCCCGGCAGTTACCGCGTCAGGCTGGATGAGATGGAGTCAGGTTCCAGCGCGGTTCGCGCACGCGCCGAGGTGCCGTTCAACGTTCCCGACACCATGGTCACCGGAAACCTACCGTCGCAGACCTTGGCGTCCAAGCGGCCGGAAGCTGCTGCTCAGCAGCCGCAGCTCGCGGCCGCCGGGGCTACCGTCCTGCCGGAACAAGGCTCGCCATCCGCCGTGGTTGTGCCGAAAATCACCACCACAACCGTTTCCCGCGGCGACAGCCTCTGGCGCCTTAGCAACGTTACTTACGGTGCGGGCACGCGCTACGCCGTCATATACAAGGCGAACCGGGAGCAGATCCGCAATCCCAACCTGATTTATCCCGGCCAGGTCCTTGTCCTTCCCGCGCAATGAAGCGCTGCAACCGCGCCGTCGCGGTTGAACGATCGTCTCTGCCTCACTCCGCCGCTGACTGCAGCTCCAGCTTTTCGGCGCGCACGGCGCAGAACTTGAATTCGGGAATCTTGCCGAACGGATCGAGCGCCGAGTTGGTAAGCAGGTTGGCCGCCGCTTCCGCGTAGCAGAACGGCATGAACACCATGTTCTCCGGCACGTCGCGGTCGGAGCGCACCTTGACTTCGACCGCGCCGCGGCGGGTCTGCAGGCGGATGAAATCGCCGGGCCATACGCTGAGCCGCCGCATGTCCTTTGGCGACATGAACGCTACCGCCTCCGGCTCGATCTGGTCGAGCACGCTGGCGCGGCGGGTCATCGAGCCGGTGTGCCAGTGTTCGAGCACGCGGCCCGTCGACAGCACCATCGGATATTCGGCGTCGGGCACCTCGTCCGGCGCGATCACCTTCGCAGGGACGATCTTGCCGCGGCCGCTCTCGGTCGGGAACCCTGTGGTGAAGATGATCTCGTTGCCGGGCTTGTTCGGGTCGTCGACCGGATACGTTACCGCACCCTCGCGCACCAGCCGATCCCAAGTGATGTTGTTTAGCGATGGCATCACCTGCGTCATCTCGGTGAAGACATCGGCTGGACCGTCATAGTTCCACGGCAGCCCCATGCGCTTGCCGATCTCCTGGATGATCCAGAGATCCTGCCGTGCGTCGCCCGGCGGCCTGATCACTTCGCGCGCGAGCTGCACGCGGCGGTCGGTATTGGTGAAGGTGCCGGACTTTTCCGCAAATGCGGATGCCGGCAGGATCACGTCGGCATGGAACGCGGTCTCGGTGACGAAGAGATCCTGCACCACCAGATGGTCGAGCTTGGCGAGCGCCTGGCGCGCGTGCTGCAGATCGGGATCCGACATCGCTGGATTTTCGCCCTCGATATACATGCCGGTGATTTCGCCGGCGTGGATCGCATTCATGATCTCGACAACCGTCAAGCCGCGAACCGGATCGAGATCCTGGTGCCAGAGCTTCTCAAAGGGCTCGCGCAGATCGGTGCGCCCGACCGGCTGGTAGTCCGGCAGGAACATCGGAATCAGGCCGGCGTCGGAGGCGCCCTGCACGTTGTTCTGTCCGCGCAGCGGATGCAGGCCGGTGCCGGGCCGGCCGACCTGACCTGTGGTCAGCGCCAGCGCGATCAGGCAGCGCGCATTATCAGTGCCGTGGATGTGCTGGCTGATGCCCATGCCCCAGAAGATGATCGACGCTTGCGAGCGCGCATAGACCCGCGCCACCTCCTTCAGCGTCTCGGCCGGAATGCCGCAGATCGCTTCCATCTTCTCCGGCGGGAACTCCTTGATGCGCTCGGCGAGTTCGTCGAAGCCTTCCGTGTAGCCCGCGATATATTGCTGATCGGTCAGCCCTTCGGTGATGATGGTGTGGAGCATCGCGTTCAGCATCGCGACGTCGCTGCCCGGTTTGAACGCGAGATGCTTCCATGCGTGACGCGACAGCGACTGCGTGCGCGGATCCATCACGATCAGCTTGGCGCCGCGCTTGGCCGCGTTCTTGAGGTAGGTCGCGGCCACCGGATGGTTCACGGTCGGGTTGGCGCCGATCACGATGATGACCTCGGCGTCCATGGCGGCGGCAAACGGCGCCGACACCGCGCCGGAATTCAGGCCCTCCATCAACGCTGCGACAGACGAAGCGTGGCACAGCCGTGTGCAGTGATCGACATTGTTGGAGCCAAAGCCGGTGCGCACCAGCTTCTGGAACAGGTACGCCTCTTCGTTGGAGCCTTTGGCCGAGCCGAATCCGGCCAGCGCCTTGACGCCCTTCTCATCCCGGATCTTCACAAGGCCCTTGGCCGCGATATCCAGCGCCTCCTCCCAGGAGGCTTCGCGAAAATGCGTAAACGGATTGGCCGGATCGACCTGGTCGTTGGCGTCCTTCTTCGCATTCGGTAGCCGCACCAGCGGTTTTGTGAGGCGATGCGGGTGATGGATATAGTCGAAACCAAAACGGCCCTTCACGCAGAGCCGGTTGTGGTTGGCCGGCCCGTCGCGGCCCTCGGCGTAAATGACCTTCTCGTCCTTGACCTGATAGGTGACCTGACAGCCGACGCCGCAGAACGGGCACAGCGAGTCGACCTTCTTGTCCGCGTACGTCACGCGGGTCTGGTTCTCGTCCAGCATCACCGACGGCATCAAGGCGCCGGTCGGGCAGGCCTGCACGCATTCGCCGCAGGCGACGCAGGTCGATTCACCCATGGGATCGTCGAAGTCGAATACAATCTTGGCTTCGTGATTGCGATAGGCCATGCCGATGACGTCGTTGACCTGCACTTCGCGGCAGGCGCGCACGCACAGTCCGCACTGAATGCAGGCGTCGAGATTGACGCTCATGGCGGGGTGGCTGCTATCGCCATGCCAGCGCTCGGCCGCCGGAAAGCGGCTCTCGGTCACCTCGACCTTTTCGGCCCAGTGCCAGAATTTCGAATCGGGATCGTGGGAAGTTTCGCGCGCCGGCTGGTCGGCAACCAGCAATTCCATCACCATTTTCTGCGCCGCGACCGCGCGCGCGCTTTCGGTCTTCACCTTCATGCCGACGCTCGGCGTGCGCATGCAGGACGCGGCCAGCACACGCTCGCCCTCGATCTCGACCATGCAGGCACGGCAATTGCCATCGGGCCGGTAGTCCGGCTCCGGCGAGTAGCAGAGATGCGGGATCTCCCTCTGGTGGCGCTTGGCGACCTGCCAGATGGTCTCGCCCGCGTTGGCCTCGACCTGTTTGCCGTCGAGCTCGAATTGAATCCTGGTCATTCCGCGGCCTCTTTCGGCACGAATTCTTCCGGAAAATATTTAATCACTGATGTCAGTGGATTCGAGGCGGCCTGGCCGAGTCCGCAGATCGACGCGTCGCGCATCGCCTGGCTCAACTGGTCGAGTAACTCGCGGTTCCACACCGGGCGCTCCATCAATATCGCCGCCTTCTGAGTGCCAACCCGGCACGGCGTGCACTGGCCGCAGCTCTCATCCTCGAAAAAGCGCATCAGGTTCAGCGCCGCGCCCTTCACGCTGTCCTGCTCGGACAGGATGACGACGGCGGCGGAGCCGATGAAGCAGCCGTATTTTTCCAGCGTGCCGAAATCGAGCGGTATGTTGTCCATCGACGCCGGCAGGATGCCGCCCGACGCGCCGCCCGGCAGATAGGCGTGGAAGGTGTGTCCGTCCGCCATGCCGCCGCAGAATTCCTCGATCAGTTCGCGCACGGTGACGCCGGCTGGCGCGAGCTTCATGCCGGGATTCTTGACGCGGCCCGATACCGAGTAGCTGCGCAGGCCGTGACGGTCGTTGCGGCCGTGGCTCTTCCACCAGTCGGCGCCCTTCTCGACGATGTCGCGCACCCACCACAGCGTCTCGATATTGTTGATCAGGGTCGGCAGGCCGAACAGCCCGACCTGGAACGGATAAGGCGGCTTGTGCCGCGGCAGGCCGCGTTTGCCCTCGATGCTTTCGAGCAGCGAAGATTCCTCGCCGCAGATATAGGCGCCGGCGCCGCGGCGCATGTGCAGGATAGGACCGCCCGGCGGCAGCTTTGCAAGCTCGCGTTCGAGAATTTCGCGCGAGGCCGGATATTCGTCGCGCAGGTAAATGTAGACGTCGGTCGCCTCGACCACATGCGCGCCGATCAGCATGCCCTCGATGAAGCGATGCGGATCGGTTTCAAGATAGAAACGGTCCTTGAAGGTGCCGGGCTCGCCCTCGTCGCCATTGATCGCCATCAGCCGCGGGCCAGGCTCGCCGAGCACCGCACGCCATTTGCGCCCGGTCGGGAAGCCGGCGCCGCCGAGCCCGCGCAGCGAGGCATCGTCGAGCGATTTCAGCAGATCTTCCTTGTCATCGCGCCGGAGCGCAGGCGGTTCAGGAGCGCATAGCCGCCGTCCGCGACATAGGCGTCGTAGTCGATGTAATCAGGCAGGTGCGCGTGCGTCTCGCCGGTCTTCGCCGCGGCAAGCACGCTCGTCACCGTGGCATGATCGACGAAGTGATGGCCGACTTCAGCCGCAGGCGCGGTGTCGCAACGGCCGACGCAGGGCGCGCGCACCACGCGAATGCCGGGGCCGGCGCTGTCCTGCAGCTGATGCAGCAGAGTCTCCGCGCCCAGCATGGCGCAGGTCAGCGAATCACAGACGCGGATGGTCAGCGCCGCAATGTCAGGCTCGCCTTCCTTCACCACGTCGAAATGCGCGTAGAAGGTCGCGGTCTCGAACACTTCCGCAAACGACAGCTTCATTTCGTCGGCAAGCGCTGCGAGATGCGCAGCCGAGATCTGATGATATGTGTCCTGAATCAGGTGCAGATGTTCGATCAGGAGATCGCGACGCCGCGACCGGTCGCCGAGCAGCACCTCGATCTCATGCGCGGCGGTGGGATCGACCTGGCGGCCCTTCGGCGTCGCCTTGGCGCGCTTCCGCCCCGCGCCGGGATGATCGAACGCGCGGACTGTTTGTACGTCATGATCCATCGAAACGTCTCGTTCCCTGCTTATCGTTAGGCGAAAAGCTTAATCTGTGGCATGCCAGATGCCAAGAAAATTATCGCGTTTTGATAAGCATTTAAGTCGCGGGCCTCGGCGCGTCAGGACATGCCCGCGCCCCGTGGCGATCCACCGGTCCTGCCTTTACCTGATGGCCGTGATGAGACCGCGAAATGATCTTGAGATCAATAAAGGCGTCTCATGCTGCGATTGCGAATGCGTATCGATTTGTATTCTCGATCACCTGATAGAAAATTCTAATGATCGAGAAATGGGTCAATTGGCGGAGACGTTCGCCTTCTCAATCAAGAATACGATTCGGCTCTCCGCGCGTTCCGCGATCTCGACCTTGTCGCCGGTTTCCTGGATCAGGTTGGGGATATCGATCACCGACAATGGATCGGTGCAGTGGACTTCGAGGAAGTCGCCCGGCGTGATCGCCTTCAACGCCTTGCGCGTTTTCAGCGCCGGTAACGGACATTTGAGGCCGGTAAGATCGAGTTTTGTCGTGGTCATGCTCCGAACATGGCGAAGCGAGGCTGCAGCGTCAATCACATCAGGCTTGCATAGGACAGAAACCCGACCGTCTGGTCGGGCTCGACCAGCGTGACGTCCTCGCCGAGTTCAACCAGGCCATCGGTGTCGACCAGCGAGGACAACAGCCCTGCACCCTCGCGCGGAAATTTTACCGCTTCGAGCGTGCCGTCCGCGGCCTTTCGCAAGGTGACACGGACATATTCGCGGCGGGCGATCTTCTTCTTGTAGGTGAAGGCGGCGCGAACCGGCATCGGCAACAGCTTCTCCGGCATCGCGCCCGACAGCGCCAGGATCGTGGGTCGCACCACGTGAACGAAAGTGACAAAACTCGCCACCGGGTTGCCCGGCAATCCGATGAACGGCGTGCCGCCGATGATCCCCATCGCCACGGGGCGTCCCGGCTTGATCGCCATCCGCCACAGCACCAGCCTGCCGACGCTTTCGACGCTCGCCTTGACGTGATCCTCCTCGCCGGTCGAAACGCCGCCGGTGGTGAGGACCAAATCATGGGTGCCGGCGACCTCCTGCAGGGCGCGTGCGAGCGCGGCGCGATCATCCCTGATGATACCGAGATCGCTGACGTCGCAGCCGAGCCGGGCCAGCATCGCCATCAGCATGTAACGGTTGGAATCGAACAATTGCGCTGCGGCGCGCGCTTCACCCGGCGAGGCCAGCTCGTTGCCGGTGGAGAACACCGCAACACGAACGCGCCTGATAACGTCGAGCTGCGTCAGGCCGAAGGCCGCGACAAGCGCGACATCCTGCGGCCGCAGCCGCTGGCCGGCCTTCAGCGCCGCAAAGCCCAAGGGAATGTCCCCCTGCGGGCCGCACATTGGCGCCGGGCTTCAGGCCCGCGGGAAGAACGACCTTGTCGCCTTCGATGCGGACATCTTCCTGCATGAACACGGTGTCGGCGCCCTCAGGCATCGGCGCGCCTGTGAAGATGCGCATCGCCTGTTCCGGCTTGACCGGCGCCGGCGCGGAGCCGCCGGCCTTGACGCGTCCGCTGACCGCAAATGCCTGTTCTTTTTTCTGCGGCAGATCGCGGCTCGCCACCGCATAACCATCGACGGCGGAATTCGTGAAGGGCGGCAGCGGCAGCGGCGCCAGAATTTCCTTCGCAAGAATGCGGCCATCGGCGCGGCCGAGC
The DNA here is from genome assembly GCA_043099345.1 of Bradyrhizobium sp. TZ2. Taxonomy (GTDB): domain Bacteria; phylum Pseudomonadota; class Alphaproteobacteria; order Rhizobiales; family Xanthobacteraceae; genus Bradyrhizobium. The sequence continues at coordinate 7,855,063 of CP170752.1, forward strand.
GGCACGGATTCGATATCCACTACGGGCGTCACGCGCTCGGCAATGAGACCCACGGCCTCATCGACCGACATCATCGGGCCGCCGAAGGCAAAGCAATCGTCGGACAATTGCGCCATGTGCCTGATCAGCCCTCAGCTTCGCATTTCGCCAGCACGTCTTCGATCGAAATCGCCGACCGCAGCATCATGGCCGCCACCGCCGCGATATCGTCGAGATGGGCAGTCGGCAGCTTGGTTTCAACCTTGGAATCGGTCGCGATGCCGACAATGCCGGGGTCGTCGGGGAACAGCAGCGGTTTGCCGTTGGCGGCGCGATAGACCTCGATCTTGCGGTGCGGCTCGCGCTTGAAACCTTCGACGACGACGAGATCGACCCGCGACATCTTCGCCAGCAGTTCCGGCAACCGCGGCTCGCCGGCGCCGCGCAGTTCATGCATCAGGGCCCAGCGGTGGCTGGACGACACCAGGACTTCGGCCGCACCGGCCTCGCGGTGCTTCCAGGAATCCTTGCCGGGCACGTCGACATCGAATGCGTGATGGGCGTGCTTGATGACGGAAACGCGCAGGCCGTCCTTCAGGAAATGCGGAATCACGCGCGTCAGCAAGGTGGTCTTGCCGGCGCCGCTCCATCCCGCGAGGCCTATCACTTTCATTTCATTCTCCGACACCGGCATTCCGACCGTCATTGCGAGGAGCATCGCGACGAGGCAATCCATACTTCCTTCGCTGCGCTATGGCTTGCTTCGCTTCGCTCGCAATGACGTCCTTGGCCGCATTTCGCTATGCTCCGAGATGCATTATATCGGTTGGCAGGGAAAGTCATGCTAACCTGCTGATATGATGAAAATCGACAAAGCCCCCGCCCCCTGATCGTGCCCAATCCTGAGGATCCACGGCTGACCGAGCGCGTCGCCGGGACCGACCAGACGGGTGCTGCGGTCGAAATCCGGGTGCCGGTGGAACGGCCGCTGACGCTGTATTTGAACGCGCAGGAGATCGTCACCATGATGACGATCGGCGACTACCCGGAGTATCTGGCGCTCGGCTATCTCCTCAACCAGAACATGCTGAAATACGACGACATCGTCACCGAGGTCGAATATGACGACGACCTGCAGGTGGTGGTCGTGCGCACCGAGCACCACACCAACTTCGAAGCAAAACTGAAGAAGCGCACACAGACTTCTGGCTGCGCGCAGGGCACCGCGTTCGGCGATCTGTTGGAGGCCGTCGAAAGCGTCGCGCTGCCCAAGGCTGAATTGCGCACTTCCTGGCTCTACCAGATGACGCATGCGATCAACACGATGCCCTCGCTCTATCTAGAGGCCGGCGCGATCCATGGCTGCGTGCTGTGCAAGGAGGGCACGCCCGTCTGCTACACCGAGGACGTCGGCCGCCATAACGCCGTCGACAAGATCGCCGGCTGGATTTACCGCCATGGCGTCGACCCCGCCGACAAGATCCTCTACACCACAGGACGCCTCACCTCCGAGATGGTGATCAAGACGGTGCGGATGGGAATTCCCATCCTGGTGTCGCGCTCCGGCTTTACCGCGTGGGGCGTCGATCTGGCGCGACAAGTGGGATTGACCTTGATCGGGCGCACGCGGGGAAAACGGTTCATCGCACTGTCTGGACAAGAGCGCATCATCTACGACCAGAATCTCGATTACGTCGCAGAGGAATCCGCACGCCACAAGCGCAAAGGCGAACGCGATGATTGACGCGACGTCAAGAGACGCGCAGGCGACGCCAAGGGGCGCGCTGGATATTCCCGGCGTGCTGCTCGCCGGCGGGCTGGCGCGGCGGATGGGCGGCGGCGACAAGCCGATGCGCACGATCGGCGGCCGCACCATCCTCGATCGGGTGATCGCGCGGCTGCAGCCGCAATGCGACGGCCTCATCCTCAACGCGAATGGCGATCCCGCGCGCTTCGCGGCGTTTGGCTTGCCAGTGATCCCTGACGGCGTCGCCGATTTTCCGGGACCGCTCGCCGGCATTCTGGCGGCGCTCGACTGGGCCGCCGCGAACCGGCCCGACGTAAAACTTGTCTTGAGCGCCGCCGCCGACTGCCCGTTCCTGCCGCGCGATCTGGTGTCGAAGCTGCACGGTGCGCTCACGGCGGAAAACGCCGAACTTGCCGTTGCCGCTTCCGACGGCCAATCACATCCGGTGATCGGGCTATGGAGCGTCGGCTTACGCGAACCGCTCCGCCACGCGCTCGTCGTCGAAGACGTCAGAAAGATCGACCGCTGGACCGCGCGCTACAAGCTCGCCACCGTGACCTGGCCGACAACGCCGCTCGATCCGTTCTTTAACGCCAACACCATGGATGACATCGCGGAGGCCGAACGGCTGGCTGCACTGGATGGCGGCTGAGTGGGACCACACGCCCGAACCGCATCAGGCCGGCCGAAACCCCGCCTGCTCCAGCGCCGCGCGGCCTCCTCCGACGCCAGCGCGTCGAGAAAGGCCTGCACGGCCGGCCGTTGCTTGCGCGCCTTCACCAGCGCGAAATCATAATGCTCTTCGGCAAAGGGAATGAAACCCAGATTTGACGCGTGCGCGACCGGCGCAATGGTCATGCCCCAGTCGGCGCGCTGCTGCGCGACCGCGGCGGCTACCGCATTGTGCGAGCGCGGCTGATTCCAGTAGCCGTCGGGGCGCGCGCCGCCAAGCAAGCGATCGATCAGAATCCGCGTGCCGGCGCCCTGGTTGCGGTTGACCATGATACAGGCGGGATCGGCCAGCGCCGCGCGCACCGCATCCTCCGCGCTCAATCGTTCGAAACGCCGATCGCCCTTGCGGAACACGATACCCTGCATGCGCCGCCAGCCCGGAACGAGTTCGAGGCCGGCCATGAGGAACGGCGTGTTGTAAGTTTCAGTCGCCTCATCGAACAGATGGATCGGCGCGAAATCGCATTCGCCGCGCCGCGCCGCCGCCAATCCGCCGAGGCTGCCGACCGCGATCGAACGCACGACGAGGCCTGCATGGGCCAGCGGTGCGGTCACGAGATCGAGCCCGGTGCAGTGGCTGCCGACAATCACGAGATCGGGCACCCGCACATGCGGCGTGAGCAGCGTTACCTCGGCGTCGCTGCCCGCCGGCATCTGGTCCGCCAGCGCATCGATGCGTAGAAAACCGTCGGCCTGCGCAAAGGAGGTGATGGCGCCAGAGCCTTTTCCGGTGGGGTAAGCGATCAATCCGCCTGACCCTTCGACCAGCGACACCATGACGAATTCGGTGCGGCCGAGCTCGGACGCGATCCGCACCGGCACCCGTGCATTGACTTTGGCATCCGAGCGCGGCGGCAGGCCCGCCATCCGCCGCAGCACCGGCACGATCATGTCGTGGAAGGTGAACATCGCCGAGGTCGGAAATCCCGGCAGGACGATGACGGGCTTGCCGTCGCACACCGCCAGGCATAACGGCTTGCCCGGCTTCAGCGCGACGCCATGCGCGATGATGCCGGGCGTGCCGAGCCGGCCGATGATGCGATGGGACACATCTCCCGCGCCTTTGGAAGTGCCGCCCGACAGCACCAGCATGTCGCTGATTGCGAGCGCCTCGCGCATCGCGGATTCGAGTTGCGCTTCGTCGTCGGGAACCGCACCGAGAAAGTGCGCCTCGCCGCCGTTCTCCGTGATCGCCGCCGTGACGATCGCGCCGTTGGTGTCGTAGATCGCAGCCGGACGCAGCGGCTTTCCAGGTTGCACCAGTTCGTCGCCGGTGGAGATGATCGCGACACGCGGCCGGCGCGCAACCGTGACCTGCGCAATGCCGCAGGCCGCCAGCATGCCGATCTCGCGCGAGCCGATGATGGTGCCGGCGCGCAGTAGCGCCTCGCCGCGGGCGATATCGGAACCCGCATACGAGATGAATTGTCCCGGCGATGCCGCGCGGCGGATTTCGATCACGCTGGAACCCGCCGGCTGGGTGTGTTCGACCATCACGATGGCGTCGGCGCCACGCGGCACCGGCCCACCGGTCGCGATCGATGTCACTGTTCCCGATAATACCGGGCGCACCGGCGCAATGCCGCAGGCGATCACCTCGTCGTTTAGCGTCAGGCGCACTGGCGAAGCTTCGCCGGCAGACGCGAGGTCGGCGGAACGAACCGCAAAGCCATCGACATTGGAGCGATCGAACGGCGGCACGTCGATCGGCGCCACGACGTCCTCGGCGAGCGCGCAGCCGAGCGCTTCGGCGAGCGGCAGCTTCTCGCGCGCGATCGCACGCGGAAACAGCGCGGCTTCGAAACGCGCCAGCGCGTCTTCGCGCGACAGGATGGTCAGGAACTGGTCCTGATCGACGCTGTCAGGGTTCTTGGACAAGGGCGCTGCTCACTCCAGAATTCATATCATTCCCGCAACATATAGGCATCGACCGACGCCCCCGCCGCAAACCCTTCCGAGCCGCCGGGCACCGCGAGCCATGCTTCGGCGCGGGCGATCGCATCGAGCGACAATTCGCCCGCCGCCAGCGTGACCCAGACGCCCTGCTTTCGCTCCAGCAACACGACCTCCGCGAGGCCCACGCTGGAAGCAATCTTGCGCGCCAGCGGCAGGTTGAGCGTCCTGCGCGGCCGGCGGCCGGACAAGCGATCGAGCGCGGGAAGCGCCAGCATCCACCACGCCGCAACGGCCTGATCCGGCGCGCCCGGCAGCACGACGACGGGCGTCGGGCCAATGCGGCCTACGGCGGCAGTGCGGCCGGGTTGCAGGGCAATGCCGTGGGCGAGAACGTCTCCATGCGTGGCCAATGCCGTCACCGTTGCGTCGGTCCGGCCGACGCCGGAGCCGCCGACGATCAGAAGCAGATCGCACGCGCGCACGTCGAGAACAGCCGCAATCGAAGCCGCGTCGCGCCCCGCGGCGGTCAACGACACGACATCAACGCCCGCGGCACGCGCGCTCTCGGCGATCATATCCGCGGTCACCGTGCCACCGGGAATGTTGACGATGCGCAGACGCGGACGACGCACCTTCAATCGCTCCATGCCGGCGGCGCGCGCGAGCAGAAGATCGCGCCGCAGCACGCGGTGCCCCGTCTCGACAACATGGCTTCCCGCGGCGATATCGCCGCCGGCCCGCCGCACACCCTGCCCGGGGATCGCCTCCGCCAGCACCTGCGGCATCGGGCCGGAACCGTCGACGGAATCGGAATCCAGCACGCAATCACAGCCATCCGGGATGGCCTCGCCGGCCTCGACCCAGACCGGCGACGCCGGCAATGGCAGCGGCGAATAGGAGGACGCGCCGACCAGATCGCGCGCGCGGAACGCGTAGCCGTCGACAGCGGCGATGTCGCGCGGCGGATAAGCCTCGAGCGGTGGCATGTCCGCGGCAATGCAGCGCAGCGCTTCCTTTAGCGGCAGTTCCGAAGGCGCGATCGGTTCCACGCCGTTCAACAGGGCGTCGAGCGCGATATCGAGCGGCGTAAGCGAGGCTGGCAGGCGCTGGAGCGAGGTCATGGCTCGCCTATGCCCTGAATCGGACCGGAAATAAACAGAACCGGATACCGCAGGGCCAGCCTCCCCTTTCGGACCAAGTTGACGCCGGCCCAAAACAGTTGCAAATGAGACCAATCGGCGGAGACAACCGCCTGACGACGCCAAATAGGCCGAGCCCCAGGGAGAAGACAGGATGTTCGCCAGGAACCTATCCAGGCTTGGAGTGCTTGCGCTTGCGATGCTGGCATCGACCGCCGCGCTCGCGCAAGTTTCAGACGATCTGGTCAAGATCGGCGTGCTCACCGACATGAACGGCCCCGCTGCGACGGCGACCGGCCAGGGCTCGGTCACCGCCGCGCAAATGGCGATCGACGATTTCGGCGGCAAGGTGCTGGGCAAGCCGATCAGCGTCATCGTCGGCGACCACCAGCTCAAGCCCGACATCGGCGGCGGCATCGCGCGGCGCTGGTACGACGTCGATCAGGTCGACGTGATCCTCGACGTTCCGGTGTCGGCGGTAGGGCTCGCGGTGCAGAACATCGCCAACGAGAAGAAGAAGCTGCTGATCGTGCATTCGACCGGCACGGCCGATTTCCACGGCAAGTTCTGCTCGCCTTATGCGATGCAGTGGGTGTTCGACACCCGCGCGCTCGCGGTCGGCACCGCACAGGCCGTGGTGAAGCGCGGCGGCGACAGCTGGTTCTTCATCACCGACGACTATGCATTCGGCCACTCGCTCGAACGCGACGCCGCAGCCGTGGTCACGGCCAATGGCGGCAAGGTGCTGGGTTCGGTGCGGCCGCCGCTCGCAACCCCTGATCTGTCGTCTTTCGTGCTGCAGGCGCAGGCCTCCAAGGCCAAGATCATCGGCATCGCCGCCGGTCCGCCGAACAATATGAACGAGATCAAGACCGGCTCCGAGTTCGGCGTATTCAAGGGCGGCCAGCAGATGGCCGCATTGCTCGCGCTGATAACAGACATTCATTCGCTCGGCTTGCCCGCAGCGCAGGGCCTTTGCTGACGACGTCGTTCTACTGGGACATGGACGACAAGACCCGAGAATGGTCGAAGCGCTATTTCGCCAAGATGAACCGGATGCCGACGATGTGGCAGGCCGGCGTCTATTCCTCGGTCATGTACTATCTCAACGCCATCAAGGAGGCCGGCACCGACGAACCGCTCAAGGTGGCGGCCAAGATGCGCGAAAAGCCGGTCGAGGATTTCTTTTCCCGCAACGGCAGGCTGCGCGAGGACAACCTGATGGTCCACGACCTGTGGCTGGTGCAGGTCAAGAAACCGGAGGAATCGAAATATCCGTGGGACTACTATACCATCCTCGCCAAGATCCCAGGCGATGAAGCGTTCGGCCCGCCCGATCCGGCCTGTGCGATGGCGAAAAAATAGACGGGCGAATGGCGAGTAGCGAGTGGCGAATAGCAGTCAGCGACTATTCGCTACTCGCCATTCGCTCATTTTACCACCCCGATCTCCCTGAAATATTTCATCACGCCGGAATGGATCAATGCGGCGTTCGGCGCGGCCGCAACCGTATTGGCGGCCGTCGTTTCGCAGGCCTGCGGCAATTTCCTGCACAGCGCGGCTTCAGCTCCGTGCAGCGTGCGCGCCAGCCGGTAGGCGACGTCCTCAGGCAAACTCTCGCGCGCCAGGACAAAACTCCATGAGCCGACGGAATCGATGGCCGCCGGCTGGTTCGGATAGCTGTTGGCCGGGACCGTCAGGGGTTTAAGGAACGTGTGCTTGGCGCGGATGCGCGCGATTTCGCTCGCGTCGGGCGCAATGAACCGGGCGCCGCCGGGAGCCTGCACCATCGCGGCAAATCCGGGCCAGCCTATGCCCGCGCCCCACAGCGCCGCGGCACGGCCGTCCTGCACCATGGCGGGCCCATCGCCGGCGCGATCGAGGTAGATCGACTTGAAATCCTCGTCCTGCTTCAGCCCGATGCCGTCGAGCATGTAGCGCGACAGGATCGGCAGCCCCGAGCCCCTGGCGCCGAAGGCGACCGGCTGGCCGACGAGATCCCTGATCGTCTTGTAGGGGCTGTCGGCGCGCACCACGAACATGCCGGGGCTGGAATACATCGCGGTGAGGATCTTCAGCTTGGTCGGCGCCCGCCCGATGCCCATGAAGGCCTCATAGGAAGGCTCGCCCGCCACCAGCGCGATGTCGAGCTGGTCGGATTCCAGCAGCGGAATATTCTCGTTGGAGCCTTTGGTGTTGCGCGGCTCGATTCCCAGCGTCGGATCGGCGGCATTCATGATTTCCGCAAATGCATTGCCGTAGACCGGGAAGCCGCCGCCCGGCGTCGCTGTTCCCAAACTGATCGTGGTTTTGGTAATGGCCTTGCCTCCGTCCTGCGCCGCAGCGCCCCCCGCAAGCAGCACGAGACCGGCACAGGCAATCCGAGCGAGTTTCATTTTTTGGCCTCAAGCGTTCCCTGACGAATGACGCATGGAAGTTGTAGGCAAGCGCGGGGTGTTATGAAAGCCTGTTCTCGGCCCAGAACCCGGCATTGCCGTATCGCCGTCATGCCTGTAAACGATGCCAGCACCGTTGCCGGCCGCCCCTTTCGGCCGCTCGCGGCGGGGCCTGTAGCTCAATGGTTAGAGCCGGCCGCTCATAACGGTCTGGTTGCAGGTTCGAGTCCTGCCGGGCCCACCATATTGGGTGTCCATCAACGTCCATGAGCGTCCACCTTCGTCCAGTAAGTAGAGCAAATAGGCTCTGTTTCCAGCGGTCTTTTGATCTCTTGACGTCCTGGAACGTCCGCCCTTCGTGTGCTGACATCCACCAGATTTGTTGGTATATCTGTTGGTAGATTTTGAGCGCCGAAACGAGATACCAACATGCCATTGACAGATGTGAAGTGCCGAAATGCGAAGACGAAAATCAAGCCACATAAGCTCTCCGATGGCGGCGGCCTGCACCTATTAGTCAATGCAGACGGAGCTAAGTACTGGCGCTTGGCGTATCGGTGGCATGGCAAGCAACGCACGCTTGCGCTCGGCGTCTATCCGGCCGTTGGGCTTGTGGAGGCGCGTGCAGCGCGCGACGACGCCAAGCGCAGTTTAGCTGCCGGCATTGATCCTTCCATGGTGAAACGTGAGCGTAAACGGGCTGCCAAGGTCGCCGCTGGCAATACGTTCGAAGCGGTCGCGCGCGAATGGCACGAAAACTGGAAAGGCGCTCGGACGCCCTACTACGCGGGCCAAATCCTCCGGCGTCTAGAAGCGGATGTCTTCCCAGCGGTTGGTCGGCTTCCGATCGCCGACATCGAATCACCGGAGCTGCTCGATATGCTGCGGAAAGTCGAGAAGCGCGGGGTGCACGAAACGGCACGACGATTAAAGCAGCTTGTCGGACAGATATTTCGTTTCGCAATTGTGACGGGCCGAGCGAAACGGGATCCGTCGGCCGATCTCAAAGACGCTTTGCGTGCCGTGGGAGAACCACAGCGTCACAAAGCCATGCCACTCCTAGAGTTGCCAACGTTCTTGCAAAAAATTGGACACCTACAGCGGTGAGCAACCGACCAAACTTGCGTTGAAGCTCGTGACATTGACATTTCTTAGAACAACAGAATTGCGCGCTGGCACTTGGGACGAGCTAGAGAACATGGATGAAGAGTCTGCCCAGTGGCGCATTCCGGCCGAACGCATGAAAATGCGGCTGGAACACTTGGTGCCTCTATCACGCCAGGCAGTCGCCGTGTTGCGCGAGCTGCGCGCCCTCTCCGGCAGCAGCCCCAATATTTTTCCATCGCCAGGCAAAGGGGGCTGTATGTCCAGCAACACGATGCTCTATGCGCTCTACCGGTTGGGGTATCACGGCCGGGCCACTACGCACGGATTTCGAGCGGTGGCTTGCACGATCCTAAATGAGAGCAATCTCTTCAACCGTGACTGGATTGAACGCCAGCTTGCGCACGTTGAAAGGAATGAAGTGCGGCGCGCCTACAACGCTGCCGAGTGGATGCCTGATCGTCGGCGAATGATGCAATGGTGGGCGGACCACATCACCCCCTTACCTTGGAAAGTGGTAAGATCATTCCGTTATCACGAGCGAGCTAGTGCCAAGCGCGGGAATGAGATTTCAGAACTCATGTTTCGTGCACTTGTCGGATGAACGGAAGTCTCTCGCAGAGCAATGGAGATCATTGGCTAGACAATATCGCTGCGTCGCCGTTGATCACCACAAACCTGCGACCCCTGCGTCCCGAACGGGTTGGTCGCGCTGAGAGCCTTTGTTTTTATTGAGTTTTTTGGCGACGCTCCTCGACGGTCTTCGCTTTTTGTTCACGGTCATTCTTGGGCTTATCTTGAGCTGTAGCCAGACGATCCTGTCCGTTCAGCGCGCGCTTGACGAGTATATCCTGGTGAAAACCATCTGCGCTATCGCGCTGCTTTTGGCTTCTCCGGCTGTGGCGGAGAGCCCCTATCCGAAGCCCACCAACGATGGTCGGGAGCGCATCCAGCGGATCGGCGCCTGCCCCACCGGCTACGTCGGCAAGGGTGGCTTCCGCGAGGCGCTCCACAACCACACGCCTCGCGCCGTGCCGAAGATCAAAGGCGCCGCCCGCCCGTGCGGCTACTTCGCCAGCGCCGATGCATGCAAGGCATTCCGATGAAGAAACCAAGGCGCTAGCTCATCCCTGAAGATAACGCCGCCCTCTTCAAGCGATTATGGTAGACTGTTGTCTCGGGCGGAGGTCTGGGCCGATGACGCGACGGGAACTCGTCGTTATGCTCGGTGGCGCACGCGCAGCGGCCTAGGGTCTTACATCTCGGATGGCTCACCACTGCGCCGGCCGCAGACGTAAATCCATTTCTCGAGGCACTGCGCGCCGGACTTGCCGTCCAAGGATACGTCGAGGGCCACAATCTCACGATCACGGCGCTACGCTGATGGCGATATTGGTCGCGTCCCAGCCTTGGCGGAAGAATTGACTAGACTGCCGGCGGATTTGATCGTCACTCAGGGTACAGCTACCCGACTCCTTCTGAAGGTCAGCGAAACCGTCCCAGTGATCTATGTGTTCAGTGCTGATCCTGTTCTGGCTGGCATCGCAGATAGTCTTGCTCGGCCCGCTCGCAAAATGACTGGCATCACTTTGTTGTCGGCTGAGCTGAACGGCAAGCGTCTCGAGTTGCTGCGTGAAATTATGCCGCAAATCAGTCGGGTCGCGATCCTCGCGAGTCCAACACATGCCGGAGAGGAATTGGAGAGAACCAACTCAGTAGAGATGGCGCAAAGGCTCGGCATAACTATTCAATATTTTCCCACCCCGACTCCGGAAAAGCTCCACAGTGCCTACGCCACTTTGGCAGGCGACCCGCCGCAGGCGATCGTGGTATTTCCTGACCCCATAACGTTTACAAACCGTCAGCAGATCGTCGAGTTTGCAAACGCCTACCGCGTCCCAGTTGTCTCAGGTTGGGCGGATTTTGCGGAGGCTGGTGCACTGTACACCTACGGACCCAGGCTCACTGAGTCTTATCGGCGGCTCGCCTACTACGTTGATCGCGTTCTGAAAGGAGAGAAGCCAGCTGAACTTCCAATCGAGCGCCCGACAACATTCGAGTTTGTGATCAATCTTAAGACTGCGATGGCGCTCGGCATTGAGCTGAAGCCGGCTCTAGTCGCGCGCGCGGATCGAGTGATCGAATAGTGGCGGTTCATGGGCACAAGACAATCATGGCGTGATGTCTGATTTGAGTCCGTTATGCAAGCAAGCGGTCATGGATTATCCGCAGCAGTCCCAGGGGGTTTAATTCCCCGTTGGCTTCCCCACATATCATTCATGATCCAAGGGCAAAAAACCTTCACGCAGGATCCCCCGAAGACCAAGGCTGAGCTGCGCGGGATGCTGGCAGAGCTGTCCGCATATGCCGAGCCGAATCAGCATTCGAAGTTTAAAAGAAATCGCGGCTAGGGCGGCCTCAGTTCATCATGCCTTTACACTCTAAGACGCGGCAAACGATTGGGGCCGCGAACGCGACGATGACTGATCTGAAACAAAAATACGATGCATCGACGTCGCGGTTATGCGGCAGGCGTTGAACGACGTTGTCACGGATCGTCGCTTCTTAGTCCGAAAATCTGTAACGCCGCTTGAAGTGGCGCAGCATATCCTTCAGCAGGCTGCGTCTGGCGTACGCGACCTCAATCTTCTGAAAACATCTGCATTCGAAGCTAGGTACCGCTTCCTGAGGCGAAGCGGTCGTGGCGAAGGACTGTCCGTCGATGGGCACCTTTCGGACCTCCGTCCATGTCCGAACATCGGTCGCTAACAGGTATGAGCGGACGTATCGCGGACATCGCATTTCGGTCGTGACTGGCCCAACGCGGACATGTCGGCTGGACAAACCGAATGGCATTCTACCCTTTTGAACCGAATCTACCTCACACCTCGCGGGTGGTAGCTTTTTGTCATCCTGCCACTAGCTTGAGGGGCAGCAGGTGAAGCGGCGCCAGTTCATCTCACTTTTTGGCAGCGCCGCCAGCCGCATGGCCGCTCGCCGCACGCGCGCAGCAGCTAGCGATGCCGGTGATCGGATATCTAGGCGCCCAATCGCCTGCCGCGTCCGCCAGCCGTGTAAGAGCCTTCCGCCGGGGTCTCGGCGAAACCGGATATGCCGAGGGTCGAAATGTCGCAATCGAATTTCGATGGGCGGAGGGTCAACACAATAGATTATCAGCGCTGGCAGCAGAACTGGTGGGCCGTCAGGTGGCCGTGATTGTCGCGCCGGGAGGTGCCTGCAGCGCTCGCGGCAAAATCGGCAACCACAACTATCCCAATTGTCTTCGAGATGGGTGCCGACCCAATCGCAATGGGACTGGTCGGCAGCCTGAACCGACCGGGAGGTAACCTCACCTGCGTGTCGAGCTTGAACGTGGAAGTAACGCCGAAGCGGCTGGAAATTCTGCACGAGTTGGTCCCCACGGCTGCCGTGGTCGCGGCTCTCGTGAACCCGACCAGTCCCACTGCCGATTCGCAATTGAGAAGCGGCGGCCCGCGCCCTTGGGTTGCAGCTCCATGTCCTGCACGCCAGTACTGAACGAGACTTCGATACCGTGTTCGTAACCTTGCTCCAACTGCGGGCGGGCGGGCTCGTAGTCGCCTCCAGTGGCTTCTTTGCCACCCACAGTGAACAGCTTGCTGCCCTAGCTGTCCGCCACGCGGTGCCCGCGATCCATCAGTCTCGCGACTTCAGTATCGCCGGCGGGCTGATGAGTTATGGGGGCAATTTTGTGGAGTCGCACCGTCAAGCTGGCGTCTATACCGGACGCATCCTTAAGGGCGAAAGGCCCGCTGACCTGCCGGTCCAACTGGTCACGAAAGTCGAGATGTTTATCAACCTCAAGGCAGCCAAAACCCTTGGCGTCACAGTTCCGCTTCCACTGCTCGGTCGCGCGGACGAGGTGATCGAATGAAGCGGCGAGAAAGAACGCTACGGTCTGATGGACTGTTTGGGATGTCAGCTCATGGCTGGTCGGACGTGATGTGTCGAGCTGACGATGTCCGTTCTTGGGAGGTGGTCTCAACCGGTCGACGCAACACTCTATCCTTGAAGGAGAGATGGAGTGTGCTTTGATGGATCACAGATTTCATAGAGGGTTTACTGCGGCCGAGAAAGCGGAGTTGTGGGATCGCTGGAAGCGCGGAGAGTCGCTGAAGGCGATCGGCCGAGCTTTTGGTAAGCAGTCATCGTCGATCTATTTCTTGGTTGCTCCGCATGGTGGGATTCGTCCTGCCGAGCGGCGTCGCTCCAGGTTGGCATTGACGCTCGCTGAACGCGCGGTGATTTCCAGGGGCGTCACGGCACATCAATCGGCACGATCGATCGCCAAATTGCTTGGCCGCTCACCCTCGACGGTGAGCCGGGAAATGAGGCGCAATGGCGGCTATGATCGCTACCGGGCGACGCTTGCGGACGAGCATGCCTGGACGCGAGCTCGTCGTCCAAAACGTTGTAAATTGGCGAACAGTCCGCGGCTACGGCGGGCAGTGGCCGGGAAGCTCAGATTGGATTGGTCGCCCGAGCAGATAGCCGGTTGGCTGAAGAGAACGCATCCTGAAGACGAGTATAATCAGGGATCTACCGCAGTTTATTTGTACAGACACGTGGCGTGCTCAAGAAAGAGCTGCTTCGCCATCTTCGATCGAAGCGCTCGATGCGTCGTTCCAAGCCGGTTGATCCGAATGGCGATCGACGGGGGCACATCAAGGATATCGTCTCGATCCGCCAGCGACCGGCGGTCGTTGAAGATCGGGCGGTGCCTGGCCATTGGGAAGGCGATCTGTTGTCCAGGCCGAACAACAGCTATATCGCGACCTTGGTCGAGCGTCATACGCGTTATGTGATGTTGGCCAAGGTGGCCGGTAAGGACACCCGGACGGTCGTCACCGCGCTCATCAAGCAGACGAAGAAGCTACCAAAGGAGCTGTATAAGTCCCTGACCTGGGACCGGGGAAAGGAACTGACGGATCATCGTCGCTTCACGTTGGCGACGAAAATCGACGTCTATTTTTGCGATCCGCAAAGCCCGTGGCAGCGCGGGTCGAACGAGAACAGCAATGGCCTGCTGAGACAGTACTTTCCGAAGGGCACCGACTTATCAGTGCACTCGCAAGCCTATCTGAACAAAGTGGCTCGTCAGCTCAACGAACGACCCTGTGAGACCTTGCAATTTGAAACCCCAGCAGAGAGATTTAGCGCCTGTGTTGCATCGACCGGTTGAGCCGGCAGGAGCAGAACTGACATTCAGCAGCTACGCCGGGACGTCTGGAATGACTCAGCCGTGAATCAACTCAACCTTTCGCGGCTACCGACCGCGTCCGATGTTCCTTCTCATGCATTCACAAATTTCGATGGTGGTGCACCCGGGCGCCGAGCGCCCGGGTGCGGAAGCGGATCAATGTTGAGGTCTGGTGAGGAACGAATCCTGACCCCAAGTGGTGCCATTCGATGCAGCTGCCACGATCTGACCGGGATCGAACCGACCGGTGTTACCGGCCAGATACTGGTTCAGCAGCGCAAAGCTCTGGTTTGTCAGGGACGCTGTGGTCGTGCCGGTCGCAGGCGAAGTATCAGTCATGTTGATCACCCGCGGCGCGGAAGTCGCAACGCCGCTGTCGGCGACCAGGTCCCTGAGCTGGCTAAAGAGCGCTTCGTAGCTCGAGGGAGACGCTGTGGTCGTGGCGGTTCCAGGCGCAGGAGCCGTCACGGTGGTGGTCTGCGGCGCCGTGGCGGTCGCAGCCGGCGGATCCGTCACGGTGATCTTCTGCGACGCGGATGTCGCAACGGCGCCGGTGACCGGGTCTTTGGCGGTTGCCGTCAGCGTGGGTGTGTCGATCGGATCACGCGAGCCTCGGTAGTACGAGTGCAGCGTCAGTCCGCTGTCGACCTGCGCCTCCGTCAAGGTGATGTTTCTTCCCCTGAACGTGTGACCCAGGCCATCGGTGATCGTCTCGTACCACGGCAATCCCTTGATGTTCACGGTCACGTTGTCGTTGGGATCGGTCGTTGCCACCTTCACCCCCAGGCCGAGCGTGCCGCCTCTCCCGGTCACCGAGAGCGTGGGATCCGCGACGGTGAGGACCGGCGCGATCGACGATGGCGTTTTTGGTGCTGGGGCCGCGTCGAAGTTGGAAATATTCTTCTCGGCGTCGGCTACAGCCGGAGCGGCTGGCGGGACATCATCGGCGGCGACAACGGCCGGAGCGGCTGGCGATATTGTATCTGAGGCAACCTCAACCGGGGCCGGGTCTGCCACAACCATATCAGTTGTGTGGTCCACCGGAGCAGTTGCCGAACCGTCAAGCGCCGTTGCGCCATACATGCCAGGATCGTGCCCATCAGGAGGCGACACTTCACCCAGCGCCACTGTGGGGTTGGACCCATCATTCGAATAGGCGCGAATGTAGTCGATCTTCATCTGCTCCCCACCAACAGCTCCGTCCTTCGTAGCCAAGTTGGCGATCATATACTGCGGGTTGCTGTAGTCTGAAGGAGTAGCTTGCGAGCCCTTAAACTCACCGTCCACGTAGAAGCTGAGCTTGTCATCTTCCCAGAGAACGCCGTAGGCGTGATACCCGTCCTCGTTGGCCAACTCACTGTACACCTGACGGTTTTCCTGCCACGGAATACCATTCTGCGGGTCAGTTGTGTGGATGGTGCTGTACACGCCCTTGTCGTTGTCGCCGTAGTGCTCAACCACGTCCAGTTCCTGCCACGCATCAGGCGTGCCGAGATTAACCTGCTGGACGGGCAGCATCCAAAAGGCGTCCCAAGCGTGCGGGCCATCGCTCAAATCAGCCCGCATTTCAAAGTAACCCTGCTTCTGCGACCAGTTACCCTCAGTGGTAATTAGCCCAGATTCCATGCTCCCCTGCCAACCAGAAGGCGTTACGTCACCCGTGGCTGTGATGGTCAGTGCGCCACCTTCGACCTTGAACGGATCATAGCCCGAGGAAGGATCGACGAAGGAGCTATATCCAAAGCCAACTTCGGCCTTGCCATCGCTCATAACCCACTGAGAGCGCATATCGGCCCAGGTGGTACCTTCTCCTGTTGCGGAGACGCTGCGAGTGTTAAACTCGTCAGAGAATGTTAGCTTATACGCCGTAAGATCAAGGTCCGACATTTTATGTTATGCATCCCTGTTGTACGATGGCGGCTCGCCTCCGAAGTCTCACGAGCAGAACGAAGCCGAATTTCGGCGGAGACAATGACCGCATCGGGGCGATCGGGAGACCTTGGTGCGATGATATTGTGATGTTGGCCGTCGCGCTGGATGTGCAGCCTTCAAATCGAAGCCATCGTTCGTCGCGGCGCGTTGCGCCTCGGTCGCGTCGGATTGACGATGGCTGGCTAGCTTCGCGATCTCCAAAACTTGCCGTCAACTTGGCACTTGCACCGGTGGATTCTGAAGGGCGAAAGCCGGCTGATCTGCCGGTCATACAGTCCACGAAAGCCCAGCTGATCGTCAACCTCAAGACGGCCAAAGCGCTCGGCCTCACCGTGCTGCCCTCGTTACTCGTCAGCGCTGACTAGGTGATCGAATAGGATGCTGTTTGCTGCGGTGCATGAGTCCGCTTTGGCAGATATTGCACGCCCCCCACCTCAACCCACTGTCCCGAGAGGACGCGGGGCCGTGCTCCATCCTGCTCGCCCGTCCAGCATTTCGCTACCCGCTCTCACTCCGAGCGACTCCAACTTTCCATCGCTTGATGGAACTTGTTCTGAGCCTCTTCAACGTCGAGTTCGTGCTGCCGTTTTGCACCTGGAAACCAAGCTCGAATGCCTGTCGGCGGCGAGACGGCGAGAAGAAAGTCACGCTCCTCCGGTTTCGGCTTAGCGTGAAGAAGCGATTCATCGAACGAAAGCGTAGGCGCCGGTTCGTGGAGCTCAAAGTCATCAAATCCACCTCCCATCCATCGGGCGTGCCGCGGGCATTCGTTATGATCGCTTATGGCAACCTTTGAGATATGCCAATCGGTTTGGAAACCGTCTGCTAGAAGCTAGTACGAAATCGAAGATTGATTCTGCATCTGGAACGATCGACCAGCGAACCCATAAGTTGTCCATCGGAGCTCTTGTGCTAAAAGGCCCATCGAATCAAATGGAGATCGAAGTGGCCCAGAAAGCAAAGAAGAAGATCGTTCGACGCGAATATACCAAGGCCGACGTGAAGGAATTGCGTGCACATTCGAAAGCGAAGACACCAATAGGAACGATAGTGAAGCTGACCAAAAGAACGGAAGGTTCATTGCGTCAGAAGGCACTCAAGCTTGGCATCAGGCTCGGGCATCGCAGATAACGGCACAACAGGCAAAAGCACACATTGCCGAGTGCAGGCACGGTGATTGGCGACTTCTACGACAAGAAGCGGATGCGCGATCCCAAGATGGCGACTGAGCTGAGCGTCACTGGGGTTCCGTAATCGCTTCAGCACTAGTTTCATTTAGGCCAACGTCCCTGCCACTTTTTGGTGGGGGCTAGCAGTACTAGCCTTTTGAGCGATGCTGTGTTTGAAAAAGCCCCGTCAAAACGAATTCGCATTTCAAAATTGAGTGTTATTAGGGGAGGCGCCAATGCCTGATGTTGGAAAGGCCGTCACAAGACATGAACTGTATGATGCAGTTTACCGAAAGGTAGGATTGTCGCGAACGGAGTCTTCTGCCTTTGTCGAGCTCGTGCTACAGGAAATTAAGGACAGCATTGCACGAGGCGAAACTGTGAAGTTGTCGTCGTTCGGAACATTCACGGTGCGTAAACAAGGCCAGCGCATGGGCCGAAATCCCAAGACGGGTGTCGATGTACCGATCTCGCCTCGTCGCGTAGTCGTATTCAAAGCTTCGGCGATCATGAAACAGCGAATAAATGGTGATCGTCCGCTTCAAGCCGGCTAAAGCGAAACGGAAAACGCCATGAACGTAAAAAAATGGGACGATCCGCAATTGGATGCCGCTCAATTCGCTATTGATAGGTTTTTGAACGCGAAACAAACCGTCAGCGATCAAATGGCTGAGATATACCAATCCATAAGTGACGGAAGCGCCACCGCCGGCGACAGGAAGCGGCTGAAGAGTCTGCGCGAGCAATATATTGCGCTTAGCAAAGAAGTTAAGGACGTGATGGGAAGGCTGGTGGCTCGCAAACAAATGCCTCACCAGAAGCCAGTCTGATCAACAATCAACTTCGCCTAACCGAAACCATCCGCCGGCTTGTATAAGGGACATGCTCGACCCTGTGCGCTCGATGGTGGAGACTGCTATCGTGAAAGCTCCGGCTGCCGATCCGATCAGGTCCTCGAACATCACTTCAATCGGAAATCTCGAACTCGCGCAGCCCTTGTTCCACGACACGAGATATTGCGGCGCCGCATCGCTCGCGGTCTGCCTTTCCGTATTTGACGCCCTTGATCGCCCAATTTGCGCCCGGCGATTTTGGAGCAACACGTTCGACAATGATTCCGACGAACGGTGCACAATGTGGATCACTGTCCCTGACGACATCCGCGATGAGCAACTCAAGACCGGCGCGCGTGATCGATGTTCGTCTTGCTGCGGATGGTTTTGATTTTTTGCAGATCATATTCGCCCTATTTTCTAGAATAACCGCATTTTTGTATAGCGATCACCTTATGTGCCGTCACTCATGTAAAATCTCAGTTTATCCTATCCGAGATCGGCACTTCACCTGAGCAGAGGACCGTGTCCGGCTCGCGGACGCGTGGTTTCACGCTCCCTAATCAATCCAAGACGTCAAATTCTAATTGCAGCGGTTTCAGTACTATCGCCATAGCGGCGTCGCACTGACTTCGGTCCGCCTTGCCATACTTAATTCCCTTCACAAACCAGTTGGCCTCAGCTCTCGACGCCGATACGATTCGTTCCACGATCCCTCCTACAAAAATACTGCATTCCGGATCGCTAGTTCTGACCGCGCTAGTAATGGCCATTTCGAGCGCCGCGCGCGTTATGGTTCGTCGTTTCGCCTTCAAGTACTTATCTGAAAGTTAGCCATGGCTAGGCTCGTTCGGTCAACGACCACTCAAGGATACAGAGCTACTATTTTGCTAATACCAGCAAGGAATAGCCGCCCAGCACGCGCACGGTCAGATCGGCATCAACCGCAAACATCATTCGACGAGGTAGTCGCATGATGCGACTGGTGAGAGCCTGATTTGGCAACTCCAGACGACTGGCCGTATAGCAATGATCAACAATCGTGTAGCCGCAGTCTTCAAGCGTCGCGAGAGCTGTCTGTTTAAAGAAATAATGAATGTGACCCACGTTTCGTCGGAGTTCCAAAATTGGCCAGGATCGCAAGATAGACTGCACCGAGAGATCCAAGGGGATATGAAGAATCTTGAATGTCCCAAGGGTTCTGAGCTTCTTGATAAACGAGATGTAGTCCTCGACGTGTTCTATGACATCTATGGCAAGAACCAAATCAAACTGCAGATCGCGCTCACTCAGCAAATCTTTCAGGTAGAATTTCGTACGCGATGTCTCTTTGTGGGATGCACGGCTAAAAGCTTGCGGTGAGATTTCATAGCCCGATAAACTAGCTGTCGGAAAGGCTTTCTCCAACGTCAGCAAGATTTCGCCAGTCCCGCAGCCTATTTCACAGATGCTATCGTGAACTACCTTATTTCTCTTGATCATCTTCTCAATATGGTCGGTCTTCCAAGGCGCGTCTTCCTCATGCCATGTAGGATTCTTCTCGAAGTAAAGATCACTCTCGTACATTTCCTTCATATTAGTCCCCTGTCAGGCGTGTGTACGTGCCCGTTTCTCAGTGACTCTGCTAGTTCGGAATATAGGATACGCGTATTGTAGCGAGTTTGCACCGTATCACGCGCAGCCCAGCCCAAAGCTTCGCAGTATTCCCATGCGTTCATACTTCCGGCGGCCAATGCTTTGGCGCCGCCGACCGACACGAGACGACCCCTTATGCCGCCGATAGTAAGTTGCCCAAAAGGCCGAATCCGGCTGAGCACGACAGCGACGCCGCAGGCCATGGCCTCTAGCACAGCCAGAGCGACGGCTTCATGTCCCTCGACTTTCAGTAACAGCACGCTGCCATACCTTTTCCGCCGCGGCTGAGCCAGGTCGAAGTTCGCCGATTGCCCGTTCTTCTTCGATCTCTTCCCGCACATCTACCCGTGTAAACGTAGGATTTCGTCAAGGTAATACTGTGCGCTGCGCTTCCAGGAAAATAATACCGCTCTCCTTCGTCCCCGCGCTGCCATCGTCGCACGAAGATTTTGGTTTCCTGCCAAGCCAATGATTGCGTCCCGCCAGCCATCGCCGTGATCGGGATCCACGTAAGCGACTGCATTCCCCCCTACCTCGACAAGGCTTGCTGCATTCGAGGAGATGACGGGGCAGCCCCTGGCCATTGCCTCCAACGGCGGAATTCCGAATCCCTCGGTCTTGGAAGGGAATGCCAGACATAGCGCCCCCTCGTACAGAGCGGCCAGGTCGTTGTCGCCAACGTAGCCGGCATGATGAATGTTGGATCGCTGACAACCCGGCTCATTCGCGGAGAAAATGCTCGATGTCGCGCCGACAACGACGATTTCGATGCCCGCTGCGTCAAGTCCCTGCGCCTGATCGAGAATGACATGAACGTTTTTGTGCTTCGCGGTACTGCCCAGCAAAAGTACGTAAGGGCGATTCAAGACCCTGAGGAGTGGAATTTCGGCACGGCTCGCGTCCCATCGCAGCGCGTGCTCATGGCCGTTGGGCGCGACGAATATCTTTTCGCGTCGACAGACCCCGTATTTGACCAGCATATCTGCGGAAAACTGCGACACAGTCGCGACCTTGCTGGCACGCTTGCCAATCAAAGGCAGTAATGTGCGATAAGCCAAACCGAAGGCGCGTGAATAACTTTCCGGTTCGACGAAGGTATTCGCGTCATGAATGCAAACGATGTGGTTTCGGGTGGTTACCGGCCCGAAATTACCCAGGCTCAGGACGCCGGACGTCGCATACCAGGGCAAAACGAATTGGTCCCAAGCATGACCCGACCCGAATTTTGTCTGACGAACTTCGATTTGCGAAAGTGCAGGTTTTACGCCCGCACCGGCCGGCACAACGAGTTGAAATCCGAGCCGCCTCGCGACATCGTCGTCTTCCAAGGATAGTTCGTTGAGCGAGGCAACGATTTTCGTACGCGTAGCGCTGAACGCCGGTCATCCGTTGGGTCATGTAGCGACCGTTGATTGCCCAGACCGGTTTTCGCTCGATGGCGTTGCTAGCGCTTTTCATGATTCAATTTCGATACCAGGTCATGCTGCTGAGCCCTGCCAGCCTAGAACCCGCTCCGCTTCCGCGATTGCGCAGAGAATGTGATAGAACGAAGAGGCCGGAATGAAATCGACCAATGATCTGCCGTCGCGATCAAATTGATCGTACCAGCCACCCAAAACGGGATGGCGCAGATAATGTCGATACAGCCGGGCAAGGGCCTCACGCGCTTCGTCGGCCGCCTTCGGCTCCCGCGCCTCGGCCTGCGCGATCCGGGCCTTGGCGATCTCCGTCTGAGGCCAGCAGCGCCGGCTGAACTTTCTGATGTTCCCGTGCGAGTCGCCCTTGTCGAACAGGCAGCCTGTCACGTCGTCGCGATATCGCAATGCCGAGCTAAGCAACTGAGCGCGATGCCCGGCGGTCGAGCAGCCAGTGATCCGTTCAAAGCCTCTGAGTAGCCACACCCACTCCGCCTGATGTCCGGGTTCAACACTGACGGGCTCTATTTTCGACCAGTCCTCTTCAAAATATTCGCCGAGAACCTGACGTCGCGGATCGTACAGATTTGCAACGAACAGACCATATAATTCGCCGGTGCGATCCTTGAATACGGGATCTCCGGTCGAGTCGAATGTTGCGATCGTCGCCTCGAACAGATGCGTCTGCGGATTCTGTCGGCGGGGCAACGTCGCGGGAAATCCCTCAACAAACCCGCCATGGGGGGGTCGCAGGTCCACGTCGAGAAAGTTGAGCAGCGATTTGATCTCGCCCAGAACCTGAGCATCATGGCTCAACCGATATACCGTAGACAGCGCAAGCAGAACGAATGCGTGGTCATACGTATCGCGTGTAGCGTTCATTTTAGATCCATCCGCATCGAGCAAGTGAACGAAACCTGGCCGGTCATCTGGGCTTTTTGCTTTCGCGAGGAGATATTCGAGCCGCTTCATCGCGATTTCGCGGCCTTGAGGATACCAGCCCAAGTCGGCGGCCTTGGCGAAACAGTAGATCTGTCGCGCCTGGACGCGAACCCGCCGCGGCGCCGCACGATCCGCCCTGTCCTCAATATCGAGCTTTTCGACAAAGCCGCCGGTCGCCGGATCCCAGCCTTCGCTGCACCTCAGTGGCAGCGAATGCCCCGTGATCTGGGTCTTAAGGACTTTCACGACATCCTCGTATTCGGGCTCAAGTGCCGTGATGTCGATGCCCGTCATGCTTCCTTCCCGCGGCCCGTGGAGGTGCTTCATATCATAGCATTAGGGTCTCAGGTCTGTGTCGCGAACAGCATCGAAGCCCTTGCAACTCCAGTTGCGCCCGTCGGCGGTCGTCGTGCCGTATTGAATTGGCCCGGCGAAGCAAGCGTCTTGATAAGCTCCGCGACGACCTCCTTCTGCAATATTTGACTATATCAAGTTTGATGATCCCTAGCGCCGAATATCCTACGGCAATCCGTTACGTCCTTGGTCAAACCCAGCCGTTGCAGGATTTCTTTGCGGTCGCAAGCACTTACGATGCCAAACCGCCTCGAACCGTATCATTGAAGCATTTAGGTATTTCGGTTTTAACGAACCGTCGCCGTCGCGAAAGCCGCGATACCGCGACCCCAACAATTGTAACCAGCATTATCGCCAACGGCCATCGGACAGCAGCAATCGCATGGTCCGTCGCATTGAAATTACAGGCAATTTTTGCAAGCTACATTGAAATCGGTAGCCCGTGATGACAACGGGGTTACATCCGATTTTGCAAGCCGCTTCGGGCCGCACGGGTGGTGACCATCTCGCCGAGGCAGCCAATAAAGCGGGCCATCCCCACTACCCTGACGCCGACGATTGCCCGAGCGCGGCAACCGCGAGGGCTGCTGAGTTCCACTGGACAATCGCGTCGCGGGGTTGTGGAAGCGGCTTATAGCACCGTCACCTGGAGAGTTTCTCATACTTCGTGCGACGTGCTACGGTTAATTTAGACTGGTGCACTTCATTTTCGTCTTTGCCTGCTTTTGCTCGGCGCGCGAAGCTGTCAAGATTGCTTTCGGTAGAGCCCTGCGCCGGAGCGGCCTCGGACGCCGTGACTTCTACGACGAGAGCCGCGCCAAGCTTTGCAGAACGTGAGTGCAACGATGAAAATTCAGGATGTTCTCGGCGCGATCCGAACCCTCAAGCACCGTCTCATCGGCGCCGGCGGCCCGGTCCCGCATCGCTATTTCATGAAATTCCTGCCGGACGATCCGGTCATCATCGAAGCCGGCGCCCACGATGGCGGCGACACTTACGAGATTGCGCGGCGCTGGCCGCGTGGTCACATCCATGCCTTCGAGCCCGTGCCCGAACTGTTCGAAGCCGTGAAGCAGCAGACGAGTAGCGTCAAGAACGTCTCGTATTATCCTATCGCGCTCGGCGAGAAGAACGGCACGGCCGAGTTCTTCGTCAGCGGCGGCGCGTCGAATGGTTCGAGCTCGCTACTACGCCCGTCCGGCCATCTCGACGAACATCCGGACGTATACTTCGACCGGACGCTGACGGTCACGGTCAAGACCATGGATACATGGGCAGCCGAGAACAACGTTTCGCGTGTGGACTTCCTTTGGCTCGACATGCAGGGCGGGGAAATGGCCGCGCTCAAAGGCGCGAACAAGCTGCTCTCGACCGTCAAGCTGGTTTACACGGAAGTGTCGCTGAAGCCGATGTACGAGAACGGTCCGCTCTATCCGGAATACCGCGCCTGGCTGGAAGCTCGGGGTTTCAGCGTCGTACGCGAGGCGCTGGCCTTTGCAGACGGTGGCAACGTCGTCTTCGCGCGCAAGGCCTGATCCCAGCGCGGCATGCGCCCTCGCGAGAGCGCATGCCGCGTGGCTTCACGGCTTGTACCAGCACTCCGGCAGAACGACGTCCGACCGCTCCGGCACGTTCTTCGAATCCAGCGGATGCGGGAAGGTCAGCGGCTTGTCGATGAAGGTCGCGCGATCCTTCCGGTAGAAGGTGAATTCCAGCAATTGCGGAACGACGACCGAGCCCAGCCCAGTTGGCTGATGGTAATTGTTCGGGTGGATGTGCAACGACGTCGTGCGTCTTCAGGATCTTCTCGAAAAGCGACGAGATCTCCCGGAGACCAAAAGGCGTGAAGCGGCTCGACAGGTCGTGAAACTCGATGACCATTATCCGGAACCGCGACAGCAGCGCACTCGAAGCCGACTGCAGCACGCGAAACTCGGCTCCCTCGATGTCCATCTGCAGCAGGAGATCGCCCTCGGGCGCCGCGGAGGCCACCGCCTCCTCGAGCGTCGTCGTTGTGGGTGACTCGAAGACGTCGAGAAAAAAGCGGCCGGAAGCGGAAGTTAGGATGATCGACGGGCGGTGCCGAGACCGACGCATCCGTCATGTGAACGACGATCCCGCGGTCGGCGATCTCCGTGTCGAAGCCGCACTCCTGAGACACGCCGGGCGAAATGCTCGCCGTGATTCCATCGAGATCGTCGGGCACAAGATAGCCGCCGTCACCGACGGGACCGACGCGCACAAGGCCGCGCGACGACGTCATCGCCTTCAGACGACGAATGAATTGCAGGACCTCGTCCGAGGTCGCGGCGCTGCCCACCCAATACCCGTGCTGATAGAGTTGAGACCTGACGAACGCTTTCATGGAAACCTGCTCCTCAAAACGTCTTCCCATCGCATCGCGGTCGTCTCTCGGCTCTTGGGCTGCCGATCTGCGGTCCGCCACGGGGCTGCCGAACCAGGTCCCCGAAAATCCGAATGAACTCTACGCCACCGCGTCGCTGGCGCCTTGTATAACCGGAACAAAGGTGAACGCGATCAACGGACAAGGCCGGCACCAAAAAATATGTGCCGTTAAGCGGTGTCAATGGTAGGCAGCGTTACGCGAGGCGGTTGGAATGAACACTTGCAACCAAGGTCAAAATCTTCACCTTCTTCAAAGGTCTTGAATTTTGCACCGCAAAACTGCGTAGAATGATCTCGCAAGAACTCGGCCAGCGTTGAAAGCCTTCGTAGCTCAACACGGATCAAAACACCAGTCGTCGACTGGACTCAAAGGAAGTGTTCCCGGTCATGTTGGCATCCCTGATCGTTTGCACACGCAACCGAGCTGCGTCTCTGGACCGATTTCTCAGCTGCGTCTTGGGCCTGAATTTGCCTGCGGCGAATGACTGGGAGTTTCTTGTCGTCAACAATGGCAGCACCGACCAGACCGAAAGCGTGATCGCGAAATACGAAGCAGTCCTTCCGATCCGCAGTGTCTTCGAACCCAAGGCTGGTCTGTCCAATGCTCGCAATCGCGGCATCGACGAGGCGCGTGGCGATTACATCATCTGGACGGACGACGACGTGGTTCCACACGATGATTTCATCTGCGCCTACTTCCGCGCGTTCAAGGCCAATCCGAACGCGGTCCTCTTCGGAGGCAAGATCCTTCCGGTGCTCGAAGCTCCCGTCTCGGAGCCGTTCCGGAAAAACCTCTACAATCTTCGCTACCTCGTCGCGCACCGTGATTTCGGCGATGAACCGATGCCGCTCTCTGTCGCAGAAGATCACATCCCCTACGGGGCCAACTTCGCCCTGCGCACGAAGGAACAGCGCGAGCATCGCTATGATCCCAATCTCGGCGTGGCACCGGGGCGCCGGCTCGGCGGCGAGGAAGTGGCCGTCATCAAGGACCTTCTCGATCACGGCTACTCGGGCGTCTGGGTGCCCGAGTCCAAGGTCGATCACATGATCTCGATCAGCCGCCAGCACGAAGATTACGTAAGCGAGTTCTATCTGGCGCTGGGCGACACCATCGAGACGATGCGGTTTCAGTCGCCCTCGCGCAAGCCGCCGGAGGGTTCGCGCCCGCCCCTCAACATCGCAGTGAAGAAGCGCATCTCACACGTGCTCTACGTGCTTTTGAGAATGGGTGGCTTCCCGAGTTATCTGCGCTTTCTCGCGAGCTACAGCTACAACAGCGGCGCGCTGCAATGCTGGCAGCGCGCAGCTGCGCAGCGCAAGCTCGACTGACCTTTACGCGGCTCGAGACGTTCCGATCGACTGACAAGGGCAGCGTTTCGACATGCGCCATGTCGGACGTTGGCACAGCGCCGAGCAGCCGCACCAGCACGAAGAGACAAGCGCACCGGCGGGGATGGCGAGCAGCAATCCCGGAATCCGGTGCATTTGCGAGAAGAGCAACCTCACCAGCGGCGCGCAGCCGATCGCGGCGACGAGCACGCCAGGAATTTCGAGCCCCGGCAGCTTGTATCCGAGGCCGCCAATTGACGAATCAGAAGGTCAGGACGACGAAGAAGAGCTGCACGGCGCGCCGGCAAATCGCCGCGCCCACGATGCGTGGCACGAGCAGGAACCCCAGCACGACCGACGGGATCGCACCGCTGATGTTGGAAAGGACGCCCAAGTCGCTGCGTTCCAGCCCGATCGTGAAGGCCGCGGGCACCGGAAGCAGTCGCCCCGATGCCTGCGCCACAGTCGCAGCCGCGAGACTCGCATCGCTGAAATCAGATCCGTAGAGCATCGGCAGAAGTTCGGGAATGATCGCCGCCATCCCGAAGCACATCGGCAACGTGGCGAAGGCGAGCATGCGCGTGCCGCTTCTCAGCATGCGCTCCAATTCCTAGCCGCGGTCCGAGCCCGAGTTCTCCACGAAATACGGCAGGAACCCACCAGTGAGCAGCATCGGTCTTTGAACCGCGAGGCTCGCGAGCGGAAAGCTAACCGAATAGAGCCCAACCGCATACGTTCCCTAATAGAAATTGAGGATCGCCATGTTGAGCAGCGCCCAGATGAGTGCCGAGGCCAGCGGGCTCGCCCACGAATATGGTGTTACGAATGCCATCACTACATGATTGCCGCGCCGCGTTCGACGAATTGCTTGGGCAGGCTATCGATTGGCCGCCGCTTTCGCCGGAAGACGGCGAACGAGCGCAGTATGCGCCCTCGGATGAGGTCGTTCCGGTCTAGGCGGTCCAAGCGCCTCTTGAGTGCTTTGACGCTATTTCGATCAATAAAATCAGGCATGCGTCCATGGCGACCCAAGGCGTCTAGGTCGCGCGCGTAGGACTGCTAGGACACCCTAGACCAACCCGCAATTTTAAAAGGTTTCTCGCAGTCCAAGCGCCATGGCTGCACTTCGACTTCTTGGACATGCCTAAACGGAAAAGGAAAATGCCAAGACTCACTAACAACCAAATCAAATTTGCGAAAACGATGACGATCAAACAGCGTGGCGTGCTGAATGCACTTTCGATGTTCGATTGTTACATGAGCGCCAGCGAAATGGCCGATGCCGAACTGTATGAACTCATCCGCAACTAGCTTGCTCGGCGTTACGCGCAGTCCGGATTCGGGGACGTTTGTCGTGGGCCTGACCGATGCAGGCCGAGCGATTGCGCAGCGGATCAAGAAAGGCACCCTGTAGGTCGCGGGTCCTTCCCGGCCAGGTGGGTCCTACGATCCAAGCGCGCCCCGGAATTTCGCCAGCCAGACTTCCGGATTCCTGACCTGACACGGTTGACACAGTTGACAAGCTAACGTCGGCCTCCCGTCATCGCTGGCGAGAGCGCGAGATACACAATTGGATTTTTGATCGGTCTGGGCATGATAATCGTAATATTAAACCTGAATGCAAAAGCCCACAACCGCATTTAAGCCGCTTGAACGTTAGTGCATTTTTCGATTATTTGACGATCATCATTCCATCGTCTATTGGCAATTACGAGAGATGGGCGCGTAACGAAAAAAGCGCCCGGTGATGAGCCGGGCGCTTCAATGTTTTGCGATGTCTGATGCGTATTGAGTTGTCGACACCGGCGATGCGTCAGGACTGCCCCGAATTCGAACTGCTGAGTGAACGTGGAGAGACGGCGACCAATCTGCTCATTGAGGCAGCCGTATCAATTGCAAATGGCAGAATTACATTATAGGGTCTATCGATATAGGCTCTATCGATTGCGAGTTTCGAGTTTCTAAAATGAAAGAGCAACTAGTTCGACGATTTGCCAGCTTCGTCAAAGATGCTCATGTTCTTGGGATTATCCCGGCCATTCAAGGCGCCCGCGCCAGCTACGGGAGTGGTCGCCTCTATCTCAAAATAAAAGGCGGAGGGCGCATCGCTATTCGTCGCCAAAATTCCGACTATGCCGCCTTACGTCAGATCTTTGGACATAAGGAATATTCCATCGGAAACTCTGCAGTCGAGGCTGATATACAGTCTCGTTGCTCAGACATCCTGTCGAATGGTCAAAAACCCATCATCATCGACGCCGGCGCGAATATTGGGCTAGCAGCTCTATGGTTCAAGGCCCAGTATCCCAAGGCCACGGTAATCTCAATTGAACCGGATGCTGAGAATTTTGCGGCTCTGAAAGAGAATGTTATTGCAAGCGACACCACCCTCCTAGTCAACGCCGCTGTTGGATCTCACCCAGGGTCAGTCTCCCTCATTGACTGCGGCGGCATGGGATGGGCAGTTCAGACCCAGCGGACGCAGGGGGACGGCATAAACATAATCACAATTAACGACGCCATTGCGTTGGTGCCGAACGGCGTCCCCTTGATCGTAAAGATCGACATAGAGGGATCTGAAAGCGACCTGTTTGGTAATAACCTCGCATGGCTGGATGCGACTTTTGCCGTATTTGTCGAACCGCATGATTGGATGGACCCAAGCAAAAACACAAGTCGGGCTTTCCAGCGCGCTTTCGGCGAACGTAACTTTAACGTTTATATTCGCGGAGAGAACTTACTGTATGTTCGCCGATTGACACCAAGTGTATCGCGCTAATGCTCAGCAGCCATTCCCGTCGAATGACTTGAGACCACATATTTTCACCCTTGGGATTTTCGCGTCGCGGCCCCTGAGGGAAGCGGCTTCACTCCCGACGGTTTGACCACCGATTGAGGCGTGAGGGGCGCTGCGGCAACCGTTTGGGCAATCGAGCCTTCCTCGACGATTGTCATCGCGGAGTAGACCTTACCTGTGGTCACACCCTCCGGCGTGCGATGACTTCGCAACGGCGCGGCCTTGCGTGATGCATGCATGAGCTTTCGGGATTGAACGTGTCAGAGTTGCGCGAAACAAGTTGGCGCAGCCGAAACCGTTGAACGCACTGCAGGAACGAGCGATTGATCCGGCTTTAAAGAACGCCTTCTCATCGTCCCCAACGTCCACGATCTACGTGCGTTTAGACGAGGCCTACGTTCTAGGAAAGAGGACGTAATTCAAGATCCCCTCTCCGCAGCTGCCCCGCCTCAAATTTTCTGCTGAAAATCTCTCGACCGGCACAAAGTCTCCACCCTGTAGTGAGAAGACGTCGTAACCTTTTTCATGGAGCCACAACAGAACTTCCACTGGCTTGACGCCGTGTCTTTCTTCAACCTCGATAAACAAGGCCGGCTTATGCCGAGAGAGCGTTCTAGCCGCGCCTCGGAGGACGGCAAATTCGTGCCCCTCGACGTCGATCTTGAGGAGCGTGATCGACACCATGCTCGTCTACGATCTTATCGACCGTGCTTGTCGGTACACACACTTCCACGATATTCTGGCGGGCCAAGCCGTCCAGGTCATTTGCTTCGGACACGGTGGACCGGATCGTTTGCGCGAAGCCATCGATAGACTTCGGAACTCGCAGCAGAGCGGTTCCTTCGCTGTCGGATGCAGCTGCCTAGACCAGCCGGCAGTTGCTGGGAAGTACCACGCGCAGGTAGGACTGACAGACGGGGTGAGGCTCTATTGAGATAACATCGCCGAAATTGCTTGATAGCAATCCGCTGTATAGTCCCACATTGGCGCCGACGTCCACCGCGGCCGCATTCGTCACCCCAAATTTCCGCGCTAATTCGAGCAGCACAATCGTATCCGGATCGGCATACCGCGGCCTTCATTAAGCGCAGTTTGAATGTCCACTTGGGAGGGAGCGACTGTTTGCAAAACTCTTTCAGCTCTTGCATTGACGCCCCCCGAGTCCAATCTGGCGTTCAGCCGCAGCGGATAAGGTTAAGCCGCATACAGGTTCACAGCTGCGCATCGACCAGCAACGCGGTCGTTGTCTCCCTTGATCGAACAAGTCCAGTTGCCTTGGAGTTCGTCATCGACAACGTTTCCAACATATTTCTCTGGATCATGAATGCGAAAATAAGGAAATCGCTGGAATATAGTCTACCGCTTCTGTTCTTTTTGAGGCGCTCAGGATCGCCCTATTAGAAAACCCCGCCGCGACGCCTGTCTCTACGCGTTTGACAGCTTCATTTTGCGGACAAGAAAATGCAAAGTGGAAAATTTCCGCCGCCCCCGCGATCTATATCCAGACATTTGATTTCTTGGAGTTTTTGGGCTCTTCCCAACGTGGCCCATCGATCTTTTTCCAAATTTCGTCCAGGCCCTTCGCGTACTAAGTGTAGCCACGGCATGGGATCCGCAGACGGAGGCGTGACTTGCTTTAAGACGGGTGAGCAGCTTTCTTGGCATCACCGCAGCGCATTGCCCGCGCAAGAAATTCTTTCCTATCGGAACGATTGGAAAACCCCAATGTGCTTTATTCATTGCGATTTCTTTCAATACTCAGTCTGTCGTAGCCACCCGCAATTGTGGCGCTGCTGCCTTCTTCCGGACAAGGTCAGGAAAGCATGATGAGCAAAATATCAGACGGCTACGGGGGGCTCGTGCTCGCATTGCACGGCCATGTTTATGGGAACAGGACTACACGATCGGACACACCAGGATCGTCGCGCCCCCCGCGGCTACCCTTGCGCAATGGGCTGTGCGAGAATCCGAATTTCAATCCCGGGCTTGTGATCGAAGCCGAGCCGCGATCGTTACCGGGGACTGTGGGGCTGAATGGAACGAAGTGATGGCAACCTACCTGATCGGAGACACGCAGCTGGCCACGGTGCCATCATCCGGATGTGCCCCCGCCCTTTCGCCTCCGAGGAAATGGACGCGACGTTGCGCGCGAACTGGAACGCGGCGGTGCGTCCGAGCGACACCGTCATCCACCTCGGCCATTTCGCGCGTCGCTATCCCGCCGTCTGCCGGGACTGTTCGCGTCATTGAGCGGCAAGAAGGTCCTGATTTTCTGCTATCAGTTCCCAAATAGGTCCCCAATCCCGTCGTTAAAAGTCTCCCGTTCGAACTCTCTCGAGCTTGAATAATTTCAGGGGCTGAAATTGCCCCCGGTTAAGGCGCATTCAACATTCGTATGCGGGACCTTGAAGCGAAATGCGGAAGTATCATCACCGTCACGTATCGCGGGAGACGCGCCGCCGAGACTGACGGGCGAAGGGGAAATGACGATGAGGACATGGCGCATTTCCAGGGCGGCATGACAAACGGTGAGCCGCGCCGATGCTTCGCATCGACCTCAGAGAGGAACTTGTGAGATGAAAAACTTGCCTGTTAGCTTCTTGACTGTCATCCTTGTTGCTGTTCCCGCCGCATACGCCGTCTCGGCGGAGACTTCCAAATCCTGCGAACTCCGTCCTGTCCTGATCGAGAACTTCGACGAGGAAACGGCTCCCAACCGCCGAATCGAAAGCATCTCCGCCAGCCGCATCGGCCCGGCGCGCTGGACCGCCCACACGCCCTGGGGCGGTGATTTTGGCGATGCAAGGTTCGGGGACCCGGAGCCCGGAGGCCCATTCAGTATCAAGAACGGAATCCTCTCCATCACAGCCACAAAGGGCCGCGAAGGGAAGTGGACTTCGGGCCTTATCGCTGCAGCCGACGCTAGAGGCGCGGGCACGGGCACACGCTACGGGTATTTCGAGGTGCGCATGAAGATGCCGCCGGGGCCTGGCACCTGGCCGGCCTTTTGGCTCGCCGCGCTAAAGCCAGCCGAACAACGTGACGGCAACGTTGAAGTCGACGTCATCGAATACTACGGCCAGTTCACCTCCGCCTACCAAGCCGTCGTACACGTTTGGTTCAAGGACGCCGCCAAGCACAGAAGCCAAAACCAGAAGATAGACGTCCCTGATGGTTCTTTGGTCGAGGATTATCACACTTTCGGTGTCGATGTGTCACCGCAGGCGATTGTTTTTTTTCGGGACCGCAAACCGGTCTGGACACAGCCGACTCCACCCGAACTCGACGGCCCTCTGTATCCGCTCGTTAACCTTGCGCTCGGCGGCGGCTGGCCCATCGACAAGACGCCGAACCCGTCTACCCTCCTTGTCGACTACGTCCACGTTTACGGTCGGGATGCTGGCCCGCCAGAAGGTTGCCCGGCAGGGCCCCCGCCCACGTCACGCTGATTGCGGTGAGGCTGAGTTCTCGCGGCGCGACACGACCGTGAATCAGCCATGAACTGCCTGACCTAGGCGCTCGTGTCGTACGCGCGCACTCCGCGCTCGCCCTGGAGTTGAGATCGACGATGGCCTTGGCGCGCCTGCTCTCTGAAAACGGGCGGCGTGGTGCACGTTGGTCGCCGATTAGTCGGGCCTGAAGGAGATCGAGCTTGGCGCGTCCATAAATCTGGACGCTTGAGCTTGGTGATCTGCCGTCGGTCTGTCCGCTTGACCATGATGTCATGATCGCGGCGCTGATGGCGGCTTTTTCCTTGGTGACGCCGAAGCCGGTGCAGGAAGCCCATGACAGCATGTCGATCCTTAGCTCGGTTGCGACCGACATCGGCGTTTCGATCCTGGCAATGGTATGTCAGCCTTGGCCGGCGCACAGTGTTAACTTTCGCGCCCTTGATGGCAAAAGGTGCAAGCAGCGACATGGTGCTGGCATGGCGAGTTGGCAATACAACGCCGCAGGGGCATGGATTTTTCGCTCTCGTGAAGGGCAGATCACTGAGACGAGGATACTGCGCATCGATAAAGGTCGTCTTGCGTACGACGACCACTTCGGGCTTTACGTGATTTTCGCAGCCTCGTATGCAGCCTCGTATTAAGTTGCTCTCCGAGTGACAGCTCACCTCGCGCGCAAGGTTACGCGACTTTTTCGAGGAAAGCTCGGTAAGCTAGCTCCATTCCCTGTTGAAGCTTGGTGCGGGCGCGCCAGCCCAGCTTGGCTAGGCGGCTCACATCGAGCAATTTCCGCGGCGTACCATTGGGCCGCGAGGGATCAAAACTGATCGAGCCGGTATATCCGACGGTCGCCGCCACCACGTGAGCGAATTCAGCAATGGTGATGTCCTCGCCGGTGCCGATATTGACCAGTTCGTCACCGGAATAGGTTTTCATCAAATGGATGCAGGCGTCGGCGAGGTCGTCGACATAGAGGAATTCGCGCCGCGGCGTGCCGGTGCCCCAGACCACGACGTTATCGACGCCGGAAACCTTGGCTTCGTGGAAACGGCGGATCAGGGCGGCAACGACGTGGCTGTATTCGGGATGATAATTGTCGCCGCGGCCGTACAAATTGGTCGGCATCACATTGATGAAGTCGGCGCCGTACTGGCGGCGATAGGCTTCCACCATCTTGATCCCGGCGATCTTCGCAATCGCATAGGGCTCGTTGGTCGGCTCCAGCGGTCCCGTCAGCATCGAATCCTCGCGCAGCGGCTGCGGCGCCAGCTTGGGATAGATGCAGGATGAGCCGAGGAACATCAGTTTCTCGGCGCCGTTGACATGCGCGGCGTGGATCGCGTTCGTCGCAATCGCCAGATTGTCGTAGAGAAATTCGGCGCGCAGCGTGTTGTTGGCGGCGATGCCGCCGACCTTGGCCGCCGCCAGAAACACCACCTGCGGACGGTGGGCGGCGAACCACCGGTTGACCGCGGCCTGGTCGCGCAGATCGACTTCGCCCCTCGATGCCGTGAGCAGTTCGACGCTCTCGCCCGCCAGCCGGCGCACCAGCGCAGACCCAACCATGCCGCGATGCCCGGCAACGAAGACCGTCTTGCCCGTCAGCTCAAACGGAAGGCTTGCCATTGGCGACCTCCCGCCGGGCCTCTGCGAGATCGCTGGCGACCATCTCCTTGACCAGTTGGGCAAACGACGTCTTCGGCTTCCAGCCCAGCTTCTGCCGCGCCTTGCTGGCATCGCCGACCAGAAGGTCGACTTCGGTAGGCCGGAAATAGACCGGATCGATGCGCAGGATGGTCTTGCCGGACTTCGCATCGACGCCGGTTTCGTCGACGCCCGTGCCGCGCCATTCGATGCTGCGGCCGACTTCGGCAAACGCCAGCTCGACGAACTCGCGCACCGAACGGGTCTCGCCGGTCGCCAGCACGAAATCGTCGGGCACCTCGGCCTGCAGGATCTTGTGCATGCCCTCGACATAATCCCGCGCATGGCCCCAGTCGCGCTTGGCTTCGAGATTGCCGAGATAGAGCATGTCTTCCAGGCCGGCTTCGATGCGGGCGACGCTGCGCGTGATCTTGCGGGTGACAAACGTCTCGCCGCGGATCGGGCTTTCATGATTGAACAGGATGCCGTTCGAGGCATACATGCCGTACGCTTCGCGGTAATTGACCGTGATCCAGTAGCCGTAAAGCTTCGCGACCCCGTAGGGCGAGCGCGGGTAGAATGGCGTGGTTTCCTTCTGCGGCACTTCCTGGACCAGACCGTAAAGTTCCGAAGTCGACGCCTGATAGAACCGCGTCTGCTTCTCCATGCCGAGAATCCGGATTGCTTCCAGGATCCGAAGCACGCCGATCGCATCGGCATTGGCGGTGTATTCCGGGCTTTCGAAGCTGACGCCGACATGGCTTTGGGCGGCGAGATTGTAGATCTCGGTCGGCCTGATCTGCTGCATCAGCCGGATCAGATTGGTCGAGTCGGTCATGTCGCCATAGTGCATCAGGAACGGCACGTTTCCGGCGTGGGGATCCTGGTAGAGATGATCGACCCGGGCCGTGTTGAATGACGACGACCGCCGCTTGATGCCGTGGACGGTATAGCCGAGACCGAGCAAATATTCGGCAAGGTAGGCGCCGTCCTGACCGGTGACGCCGGTAACAAGGGCGACGCGTCGCTTCAAATCGATTTCAGACATTATCTAGTCCAACTCTCGTAGTTGCTGAACCGTAGCGCTGGTAGCGAGTGCTCCGTAATAAAAGACTTAAGAACTTTCCAGGATGTCCGGCAATTCGGGGCTACCTGCAAGGCGAGCGTCAATAAAATAAGCCGGTGCCCTCCAGAAGAAAAGTAGGGTTCTGCCCTCGGAGCGCTAAATCTCGAAACTCGCCGCGATCATCGGATCCAAGATCCAGAACAAACAGCATCGGAAAGCACTCTTCCCAGAATGGCGTACCGCCGTGGCCGCTGGTGACCTGAACTGCATAGTTGTCGTCGGGTCGAGAATGAAAAAAAGGTGCTGCTTGAAAGGGGAATGAGCAATTTTTCAAAGTAGCCACGGTAACAGCCCTATTCCGGCCGGGGCGCGGCGGCTTCCGTTCCCATGAGGCTATCCACGTGTTTCTTAAACTTCGCTAGAAAGTGATCGGTTCCGAATTTCCGCGCGTGATCGGAGATCTTCGTCGAATCAACGGTGAAATTTCGGAAACACTTGATAGCAGCGGCAATTGCTTCAACAGATTGCTCCTCGAAAAATATCCCGGTCTCTCCATCGACGACGGTTTCCTTCGCACCGCCTCGGCCGAACGCTATCACTGGGCGTCCGCTCGCCATCGCTTCAACTGGCACCATTCCAAAGTCCTCCTCGCCAGGAAACACAAGGGCTTGGCACCTAGCGTAATGGTCTCTCAAAACTTCGAACGGTTGCTGACCGAGGATACTAACGGTCGGCCCGGCGATACTACGCAATTCGTCAAGCATCTCACCTCCGCCAATAACTACCAGCTTAACCCCCATTTCGTTGAATGCTTTAATCGCCAAGTCGGGCCTTTTATAAGAAACAAGTTCTCCGGCCATCAGATAGAAGTCGCCAATTTTCATGGATTCGGCGACCTGAAACGCGTCGATATCAACCGGCGGATAGATCACCTCTGCGCTGACGCCATAATACCTACGAATTCGCTCTGCTACGGTTGCTGAGTTCGCGACAAAGCTATCAACACGGTGAGCGGAAGTAACATCCCACATTCGAAGATAGTGAGAGACCATAGGCATCATTGCCCGCGTCAGACGACCTGCGCTGTCGCGATAATCATGATACATATTCCAAATATAACGCATAGGAGTGTGGCAATAGCAGACATGCACAGCATTAGCAGGCGCCAGAACCCCCTTGGCGGGCCCGGATTCGCTGCTGATAATCAGATCATACCCGCGCAGATCAAAGTGCTCCAGAGCCATCGGCATTAAGGGAAGGTAGGTCTTGTACATTCTTGGGGCGCGTGGCAGCGAATTGATGAAAGAAGGAATGATTTTATGCTTGCGGATTTTCTCTGAAATCATGCCCGGCACGTAGACATGGGTAAAAATGTCGGCCTGAGGATATAAATCGCAAAGCGCCTCGATAACCCTTTCACCTCCGCGCATCCCAACAAGCCAGTAGTGGACGATTGCAACTTTCATGCTGGAGCCTTCTCGGCGTTTTGCGTTGTCGACTGCTTCAAAAAGACAACCAGCCGTCCGCTACAAATCCGGTCTACAGATCAAGAGTGATTACTTTTAAGCTGCTCGGGCCGCCCGAGCCATCAATACGGAAACACGGAGCAATTTCTTTTGGGGTTGCATCGTCCTACCGGTCTCGGACACCGCTTTCTAGCTGACTATCAAATACTTGATTGGATAAGGTATCACGCCTGCGGACGCCCCGCATTAGGGATAAATCGGCTTGACGTGGGGCGGGTGCCATGTATCTCTCGATCATTATCGGATCCAGCCGTCGTTCAATAGCGCAATGAGAATCGGGCTCGTAATCGCGACTCATAAGCGGGCCAGCCTGGTCGGCGAGCTCTTGAATTCAATTCAGGGCCAATCCCGGTTACCAGACGAGGTCGTCCTATCGGCCGTAGAACCTTCCGATATCCCGGAGATTCCTGCGTTAGGCTTTCCGGTGAAGGTCCTGCTTGGACAGGCCGGGTCATGCAAACAGCGCAATACCGGAATCGAGTACCTTGCAGGGCGTGTCGATATCATCGTGTTCCTCGACGATGATTTTTGGATGGCGATCAGCTATCTTGAGGAGCTCGACCGTCTTTTTGCCTCTGATAGTGCAATCGTGGGGACGACCGGAAAGGTTATCGCCGACGGCGCAACCTCTGCGGGCTTTTCGGTTAGGCAGGCAGAGGAGTTGCTTCGCAATTATCAAGCTCGCTATGGCCGCGAACGTTCTGTAATCGTAGACGTCCCGGGCGCGTACGGCTGCAACATGGCATTTCGAATGCGCTGCATCGATGCAATAAGGTTTGACGAAAGGTTGCCGCTTTACGGATGGCAGGAGGACGTGGATTTCAGCGCGCAGGTCCGCAAATTCGGACGCCTTGTCAGGGCCGACGCAACCCGGGGAATTCATCTTGGAACCAAGGTGGGGAAGACAAGCGGTTTGCGCTTCGGCTATTCGCAGGTGATTAATCCGCTCTATGTTTATAAGAAGGGAAACATGAGCCTGTTTGCCGCTGGATCGCTAATCCTCCGAAACCTCTTGGCAAATACGATCAAAAGCGTACTCCCGGAACCCTACATCGATCGCCGGGGCCGCCTTCAAGGCAATTTAATCGGCCTTGCTCATGTTCTGCATGGTCGTTTGGACCCAATTTACGTTCTGCAAATTTGATCGCGGTCGGCAGAATGTTCCGATTCGCTGCGCCTGCCTAATTCAACTTAAGGAGTTTTGTTATGGGCCGAACGATTAAAATTTGCGCCGCACATTTCTGGCCAGGTTTCTCATTGCAAGTCGGCTTCGTTCGTTACCTGCTCAATCAGGCGCTTGGACCGTTAGAAGTAGTTGCAAGTGAAACAGAGGCAGACATCGTCGTTTCGAGTGTCTTTCCAAGACGCCCCCGGATAAGGAATATGCTTGGCGTAAAATGGCCTCGGCACACCGAAAAGACCATCAGCTTCGTCTGGGAAAATCAGCGGCCCGATTACCAGAAATGTCGGTTTTCGATTTCCTCTGATTTCGACTCATACGGAGGACGAAACTTCCGGGTTCCCCTATGGTATATGCAGCTGCAGTGGCCGGGGCTTAAGCGTGATCAGCCTGCATCCGGAAGCCAGGCATGGTCATCATTCGAGCCATTGGTCAGCATTGAATCGCTGTTGGCTTCTCGTCCAATTAGCACAAATCGGCCCGGTTTCTGTTGCTTTGTGGCAGCTAATCGCGAGCCACACAGAATGTTTGCTGTTGAGCGGCTTTCGACGATTCAGCAGGTAGACCTATTCGGCCCTATAGCTGGAAAGCCGTTTCAGGGGTCTAAATATCAGATTCTCTCCCGATATCGCTTTAATCTCTGTTTCGAGAACTCGACATTTCCAGGCTACTACACCGAAAAGCTGCTCCAATCATGGGTCGGAGGCTGTGTGCCGCTATACTACTCGGACAAGTGGTTCGTGCGCGACTTTAACCCTCGTGCGGCAATTAACAGGAATGATTTTGCTTCCTTGGAGCAGTTCGTTGAGTATGTCGCAAGCGTTAACGCTTCTCCTCCAAGTTCGATGAGTTGCTAAGGGAGCCATTGCTGGTGGAGCGCCCGACTATCGGTCCGGCCGTCAACTTTCTACGAGAAGCTTGTGAAACAATTTTGCGCAGCTAAGACTTTTGGCCAGCCATAACCAGCTGGTGCGGCCACGGTCAGCGAGACGACTTCGACGGCTCTGCATTTTCGGCGAGACCACCCGTCAGGATCTCGTTCATCCTAGAGGCCGCCCGCGTCCAAGTGAACTGAGAGATGGCCATTAACAAAGTGCGGAATATACGCCGATACCGGGACCGTCGTGCTAATGTAAATTCCCCATTTCCGTAATGGCGTCTTGGTATATTTTTAGGTAGTCGCTAGCGACCCGCGCTACCCTAAAATACTCAGAACCTTGACGCGATCTTCTTCGCCACTCCTCAAGGGCAGCGGGATCGGCCATCAGGATACGCAATTCGGTAGCTATTTGGTTCGGGGCGCCAGCCGCCACTAGTCTGCCTGCCCTTCCGCCCTCAAGCAGTTCCGGGGTGCCGCCAACAGCCGTTGCAATCACTGCGCAACCCGCTTCTCTTGCTTCCCCAATTGCGAGGCAACAGGGGTCCGCATAAGAGGCTAGGACAAAAATATCAGATTCGCGAAGAATATGAGCGGGATTGTCGACAGAACCTAGAAAGGACACTCGATCGGCCATTCCCAACCGCGTCGCAAGATCATTGAGCTTTTGCTTGTCTGGACCATCGCCAACAATGTAAAGGCGCCACCCCGACGACGAGCCGGCCGCCTCTGCAAAGCCCATAATTAAATCGTCGACCCCTTTCCGCTTGTGCAAGCCGCACACCGTGACGACGCAAGGTTTTTCAATTTTGATTGTATCGGCTGGCATTCCCTTCACCACAAAACCATCTCTCGGAGAGTGATTGGGGCCGTTTACAACGACCCTCAGGGACGATGGCGCGTAGCCAGATGCTAACAAAGACGCCCTCTCCGCCTCGCTAACAGCCACAACAAGATAGCCCAGGCGCATCAAAATCGAATGCTTGTCAAACGAATTGTGAACCGTCGTCACCAAAGGCGCCCGGATGAACATCGAGACCATGTAGCCGAACACAGCGCCCGCCATCATGTGTGCATGCAGTATTTGCGGACGGTATGCGGAAACGAGCTTTAATAGCCGCAGCTGCGAGCCAATAAGCTGGAATGGATTTCGGCTATTCTGAACGATCAGTTCGTGGCGAACACCATACCGGGCGAAAAGTTCCAGATAATCGCCACCGCCACTTACGTATATCACGTCATGCCCTTGTTCAGCCTGACTGCAAGCAAGATCGATCGCAACGTGAGCATTGCCGTGCCCGTGATTGCAGTGATTAACGAGATGAACTATTCGCACTGGATATCACTGAAGCCAAACTAACTGGCAGAAAATATCGCCAATGACCATTGTATCCTCTTTCAGCTTTGCAGACCGGCGTTCAAGCGCCGATTGGATTGTACGACGCCTATGTCAACCGGGACGGGCCAACCGAGATTTGAGCTGAGATAACGCCGCTTCTTGTCGGCACCATTTTCCAAGCCCGCGTCGAAAACCGGCTTGATTTCTTGGCGCATGCGAGCGCCGCGAACACAAAAAATGGCAAACTCAGATCGATGAAAGCTCCAGCCACCGACGAAGAAATGAACCAGGCCAGGCAAGCCGATTTCGCCGCACTGCTGACCGCATTTTCATACCCATCGGACGATGCAAGTTCACGATTGCCAAGAAACAGAAAAATTAAAAAACCAGCATAGGTGCAGGCACCCACAAGGCCGAGACTTGCCAAGACCGCGGTTAGAAAACTTGCCGCCCGCATGCTGCCATTGCCCGCCCCCAATCCCCACGTATCAAAGAAATTTTGAATGGCCTGTCTGTTCCAGGCTGAGCGCTCTACACCAGAATCCGTCGAGATCTTGTTGAATATCATGGTATCGAGCAAATTTTGGACGTAGCTCCAAGAGGCGTCGTTTAGCGCTATCACGAAGACAACAACCGCGGCCAGGATGGGTGCCGCAATCAGGAACATGACAGTCTGAGTTGGCACGGGTCCGCTCAACAACTTGAACAAGCATTCCAGATAGATCAGCACCAAAAAAGTAGACAATCCCACATAGGCCGTCGTTGACGTCGAAAACACCATCGCCACAATTGACAGAAGGGCAAGAAGGAAAGCTAGCCGGGTGTGAAAACCTTGCAGCCAAAGTTTGAGACAAAACCCAAAATAACCAAGCGTTGTAGACCCAAAGGCAGCAGCTTCGGTGAACGAGCCGACGATGCGCTTAAATCCTGCAACTTCGGTATCATTTAACATCCGGTAGTTGGCGTTGCGGATGAATGCCAGCAGTTCACTGGTGTTGGTCCAGTACGTCAACATATCGGCGGCGCCGAACACCAAGTTAAGCCCAGCGCAAAACAGAGCCGTTTTCGCCATCAGTCGCCAGCCTTGCGGTAAGCTGGCGTACCCGTACAAAGTGATAAAGCAAATGAAATCACCCGTGAAATATACCGATTGAGTAAAGTTTGCGGTCGCTGGGGCAAGAGGGACCAGGTAATAGCCCGCATCGGCCCGGACCGGGAAAATGTATGTACGCCCTTCGAACAATCGCGGAAAGAGAATCGCCGTACAAATGCTGTAGACGACAGTAATCAAAAGCCAGAACCCAGCTTTTGGAAATGCGAGACCACTGAGCGCGCGCTGTAGGATCGCTCGACGACCTGCCAAGCAGACAACCACGAATCCGAGGAGCAGATGCGCTGGGGAAATGCTTGCGCCACCCAATGAATCTAGGACGAAAGCGGCGGAGGCGCCTAGGAGTGTCGATGTAATGAACGCGAAAACGAGAAATGGCGGACCCGCCACCAACCCAACGATACCCACCAAGACGGCGATCAATCCAATGATCTCAACCGTCATCGCGCCACTCGCAGCACAACGGCATCTGGGAACTCAAGCTAGTAATCCAAAAACTAGAGTCACTATCTCTGACTAGGCGTTTCCACCAGCGACGGACAAATACGGCAGTCCCCAAGTCAGAGGATGACATGCCTCGCGCTACCCGAAAGCCCTCTGGGGGTAGACGCCGCGGGAAGGAAGAGCGGATTAAGATTAAGCCTGCTGTCCTGACGAATCAACTCCTTTACGAAGGGTCGCAATGCTGTAGTAATGTCGCTGTTTCAAGATTTACCCTCGGGTTGATCACATGAATTTCAGATTGCTGGCCGAACCACTGCTATCCAACGAGAACTTTCGCACTCGAGTTCGGTCTGGGCTCAAACGGATTGGGTTTGATACCACCGACTGGGTTCGGGTCGTTATGTACCGCCGTTGCTTCGAATTTCTGTCCGCTCAGGACCCCGGCTCCTTGCATGTCCTGGAGATCTCTGGCGGCCCGCAATGGAAGCGCGCCTTCAAGTTTGGCTCCTACACCGCGACGCAATTTCCTGAATTCGATATTTGTTCGGAAGCTCTCGACAGGCAATTCGACATTGTGATCGCCGATCAGGTTTTCGAGCATTTGCCTTGGCCGCTTAGGGCTGGAAAAAACGTATTCAGAATGCTGCGACCGGGCGGATACTTTATTGTTGCAACACCTTTTCTCGTTCGAGTTCACAATGTTCCAATCGACTGCAATCGCTGGACCGAACAAGGATTGTCATATCTGCTGCAGGAGTGCGGCTTCCCGGCTGACCTGATCAACACCGAGTCATGGGGAAATCGCGCCTGCTTAAAAGCTAACCTCACTAGGTGGCGACGCTACGGCTGGTTCAGCTCACTCAAAAACGAACCTAACTATCCCGTCATGGTGTGGGCGATCGCACAAAAGCCGCACAGCACTAGCGCGCGTCCTTAAATAGACCTGGGATCGTACTTCCAACAAAAGATGGTTCACTAGGTGAACCTTGGGCGCTGTCGCAATGAAAACTAGGGTAATCATTTCTAATTGGGTGAGCCTTGCCGGAATCAATGTTGCCGTCCTGCTTTGCTCAATCGCGACCGGAATCATCACAGCTCGATCCATCGAGGTCGTGATGCTTGGCTTCCTCACGATTATCCAGGGAGTGACCCGACTCTTGGACGGCGTCATTGGCCTTCAATCCTACGGGACGCTGATAAAAATGGGGACGAGCGCGATCGCGGAGGGCCGCAAACAGGACTTCGAAGGCCTGGTCAAAGCAAGTATTTTCGTGGAGATGGGTTCCCAACTTATTGCTTTTGCCGTCGCGCTTCTAACTTTCGCCTTTGTCGGATCATGGCTGGGATTGACCGAGGAAGCGTCCCAATGGGGCCTGATTTACGCATGCGGGATGGTACTTCACGCGACAGGAAGTCCACTGGCGATCCTTCGAATCTTTGACAGGTTTTTTCTTGGATCGCTGGGCGACGTCTGCGGGGCTATTCTGCGTCTTTTGTGGACCATTGGTTGCGCGTTTTTGGGCGCACGGCCCTCCACGTTCTTAATGGGCTGGCTGGGCGCTGAATTAATTGCAAACCTACTGACGATGGGGTTGGCCTGGCACGAGCTGCGGAAACGGTCGCTTGGCGGGATTTTCAACGCAAACGCTTTCGGCGTCATCCGCCAGCATCGGGATTTTTGGCCAACAATTGCGTCGGCGAACGCGTCGGCGACGCTACGGTTGACAACCGAGCACGGCGACGTCGTGCTCGTCGGCGCACTGTTCGGGGCGACCGCCGCCGCGTATCTGCGAATCGCGAAGACCATTTCCGGCGCTGTTTTGCAGTTGGCTTGGCCTATCCACTACGTTTTGGGTCCAACAATCACACGATATTGGACATCAGGAAAGTTCAATGAACTCTACGTACTAATCAGAAACACGATCGCAGCCTCTTTCATTCTCTTTGTCGCAGCGTTCGTTTCGTTCTATTTTGTTGGACCCGCCCTCATCACTAGTTTTTACGGACCAAACTACGCGCCGGCAGCCGGCGTAACAACCGTATACGTGTTCGCGTACTCGCTCACCATTGTCGGCTCAACGATCGCGCCAACCATCTTCGCCATGGGAAAACCAATGCACTACACTTACATACACCTCGCCTGCGTGATCGCCTTTACGCTTTCCGTATACCTGTTGCTGCCGCATTTGGGTATCTTGTCGACCGGGATCGGTCACGCCATTTATCAAACGATGTGGCTGATCATCGGATACGTGGTGGTGTTTTCGGCCATTGCGCGCGCCAAAACAATCAGCACGCCGTGAGGTAGTCCCGACGCTTGCCGGATCATGGATCCCTCTGCTGGGGAAGCCTCGTTACTTGGAAGCAAAAAACGCGCGTAGGCTGCGTAGTTCTTTTCGAGTCATCACAGCACGCGTCATGCGTTGAAAGACGTGTCGATCACCGACAGGGATTCATTCTCGATCACGAGACATGTCAGGAGGCCGGTCGCAAAGGCACCTGTATCAATATTGATCCGGTTTGGTCTCACTTCTATTTCGCTCGTGGGCGTATGGCCGTGAACGATAATCTTGCCGAAATCGTCTTTCGACGACAGGAATTCCTCCCTTATCCAAAGCAGATCCCTTTCTTTCTGCTGCGATAAATCGACGTTAGGTTTCACCCCGGCATGAGCAAAGAAGAACTCGCCGCACGCGAAGGAGCTTTGCAAGCACCGGAAAAATCGAAAATGGGCTTGCGGTAGCACCATATGAAATGCCGTTTGCAGTTCGAC
Organism: Bradyrhizobium sp. TZ2; assembly: GCA_043099345.1. GTDB lineage: Bacteria > Pseudomonadota > Alphaproteobacteria > Rhizobiales > Xanthobacteraceae > Bradyrhizobium. The sequence continues at coordinate 7,899,519 of CP170752.1, forward strand.
GATTTGCCTAGCCTTTGCGAAGCCTTTGAATGCCACCCCGTACGACTTCAATGTTTCCAAGCCACCCAAACGCATCCAGCTGTCGAACAGATTGGGATCAGTCAGGCACTTGATCGCGATCAATTCGTGGTTGCCCTTCAGGAATATCGATTCATGCGTCTTACCGTGTTCGATCAATCTATCGATAGTTTCGCGCGACGAAGAGCCGCGATCGATATAATCGCCCAAAAAAACGCAAACCGGTCTTACTGTCGGGCGGAGCGCAATGTCGGTGTCGATCCGGGCCAGCAATTTACCGAGCAAATCGACGCGACCATGAATGTCGCCTACAGCATAGATCCTTAGGCCCGTCGGCAGCAATGGACGCCGCGCCCTCACTCTACGTTCTTGTAAGCCAGCAAGAGATAACGGCACTCTCAACTCGCCACCGCCGGACGGTTTCTAAGATAGAAACTGGATTCAGTCGTCACGTTATCTTTCAAAACCTGACGGCCGTGCAAAGACATTCGATCCGTCTCCAGGCTTTTGCTTCGCTCAAAGTTACACCTTTGGCGCAAGGCGAAGCAATTAATCTGGAACCCTAGTATTGCTGAATAAAAGTTGAACACGGTGCGTCTTATGCATCTTTGCAGAACAGGGTTTCATAAAAGAGCAATCTTTTCAATCACTAAATAGAAGGCCCTCGATTGCGATGAAGTTCCGTTGATGCGGTGAGCCGTATAATGTAGGCTACCAAGAGTAATTTTCGATAAGAACCAAATAGTTGGAGCGCGTTGATGCGTGCCAGACAGGTAATGCGAGCGCTATGTGTTCAAGTATTGCTCGCTATCGCTGTCAGTCAGGTGGGGACCGTTTGCCCGAACCCGCCGGTCGCCGCTCAATGGATAGGCCAATTCATGTCAGTCCCTCGGGCCTTGATCGCTTCAGATTCTGATACCCAGACGCTTGAAGCGACAGCAAGACGTCTCGCGGGAACTGATGCTGTGTTTGCGGCCGATCCAGTTCGCTTTGCAGAAGGAACTACAGCTCGATTTCCGACAGCGGTCGCTGCCCCTCTTCCCGAAGTCTTCATATCCTCCGGAAACGTCGATCGGCAGGCTCTGCGTATCCCACTCAGCGTCAATTCAACGAATCTTGCACGAACACGTCCATCTGCCACTGCGGCACAGCCGGGAAGTCCTATACGGCGGTCAGCCTGAGGAATTATATATGAACGTTGCCGGTCAGTTTCCACCACCTTATCTACCGGCAGACAACGATTCCAATTCCGGAGCGTTGTCGATGCTCCACCTTCGCGACTTCTTCAGCCGTCAGTGGCGCCTCATCGCCCTGGTCACCGGTTTATCGATTGCTCTCGGAGCTACTTACGTCGCAATGTCCCCGTCTAGGTACACTGCGCGCGCAGATATGATTATCGATACAAAAAGGATTACCTGGACACAGAGCGAAATGGCGTCCGACAATCGCGCGATTGACGATGCATCGGTTGAAAGTGAGATAGAAACCACGAAATCCGGAAAAGGTGGCCGCCGCGGTTATTGATCGACTGCGCCTGCAAGAGGATCCAGAGTTCATCGGTTCAGGGCCGGGGCTTGCGCGCCGGATCCTTTCGCTAATCCCATCGAATGCGGCGCCGCAGAGGGAGCCATCAAACGATGAACTGATGCAGCGTGTTCTTGCCACTGTCAAAGCTAATCTGCGCGTTACCCGGCTAGGCCGCAGCTACGTCGAGCAGATCGCATATACCTCTCTGGATCCAGACAAGGCTGCAAAGATCGCCAACGCGTTCGCCGATGCTTACATCGAAGATCAGCTGCAGGCGAAATTTGAAGCCACCCGACGCGCCAGCGCGTGGCTGGAGCAACGAATAGGAGACCTGCGCCAGCAGGCGAGCAATGCCTATAAGGCAGTTCAAGATTTTAAATCCGAAAACAGTATTATCATCGGTGTCGACGGTAGGTTGGCGAGTGAAGTCGAGCTTGACCAGCTTGGAAGAGCGTTGGCGAAGGCTCGCGCCGATACCAGTCAGGCGCGAGCAAAGCTCGACCGCATATCGCGCGTTCTGGAACAGCGATCGGAAAAAGAGAGCCTTATTCCTGATCCGGTTGTGACCGACGCGCTCAGCAGCCCCGTGATCACGAAGCTTCGGCAGCAGTTTTTTGAGAATCAGAACAAGGAATCAGAGTGGAGCACCCGTTACGGGAAGGATCATCAGGCTGCGAGAAATCTCCGGGCAGAAATGGCCGCTCTGCAGCGCGCGATATGGGATGAGATTTCCCGTATCGCCGAAAGCTACAAAAGTGAATTACAAATTGCAAAAAGCCAAGAGGATGCCATCGACAAGCGCATGATCGAGGTGTTCCAAAACTCTGGCGCGACGAGACAGTCACAGGTCCGCTTGCGCGAGTTAGAAACCGCCGCGACCACCTATCGCGGTATTTACGAGACGTTTTTGTCGCGTTTTACCCAATCCGTGCAGCAACAGTCGTTTCCTTCGACCGAGGCGCGGGTTGTCACGATGGCCTCCCCTCCTCGCTCTCCAAGTTCTCCAAAGCCAGCATTAACGATTGCCTTTGCTGCGCTCTGCGGGGTCGGTCTTGGGATAATGTCGGCCTTTGCACGGGAGCAAATGAACCGCAAAATTCATACGCGTGCGCAACTTGAAAAACTTCTGGGAACGACTTGTCTTGCCGTTCTGCCGGCATTTCCCAAGCAGAAATCTTTCGTCGGAAACCAGTGGGGAATGCGGGACTCGGGAGCATTTCGGCAGATCAGCGAGGTCGCACCATTTTCCTCAACTGCCGAGGCGCTGCGATACATCAAGGTGGCCATCGATCTTCACCCGAGCGGAGGCAAGGTCATTGGAGTGGCTTCCGCGCTCCCCGGAGAAGGAAAAACGACTGTCGCGATAGGATTTTCCGCTTTCCTAGCGCGGAGCGGTGCGCCAACCTTGGTAGTTGACGCCGATTTGCGAAACCCTTCGATGACCAGATCCCTAGGCTATACGAATGCGCCAGGCTTGCTCAATATGGTTGCAGAGAAGTCGGAATTTGACGAACTGGTGATCACGGACTCGAAATTCAAATTTGATTTCTTACCATCTTCGACACAAATCAAGCCTTCAAACAGCTCGGACGTCCTAAATTCACCTAGGATGAAGGAAATGTTGGAGCTGGCCAGAATGGATTACGACTATATTCTCGTTGATTTGCCTCCAATACTTCCTGTGGTTGACGTGAAGGCTGTTGCCCATCTGTTTGACGCTTTTGTTTTGGTCGTCGAGTGGGGCAGCACCTCCACCGACGAAATTCTCAACGCCGTTGGCTCCTCATCTGTTCTGTCTGAGCGGCTCTTGGGCACTGTCCTCAACAAGGCCGATGAAGCTGTGATGCGCCGCTTCGAAGGTTATTCCGATCGGCGCTATGCGTATTACCAAAACGATAAAATTCCGGCATAAAATCATCTAGTTCCGTGTTCGTAACCGATTTTTCGCTAGGTTCCAGAACTGGTGAAGTTCCCGGGTCAACTTCGAAACGTCGGTCTGCTCGTTGCTTGCTTAATCTTAGCATTGCCAAGTACTGCGTTTCGCAGGAGCTAGACTCTCCTGGCTCACCGTTGAGCAGTGGGCAGCAACGCGTGCAGGACGCGCGTCGCCGGTCCGAAGAATTCGTCGCGAGAGCGCAGACGCGGACAGCAGGTCCTGTATCAAGGAGGACGCCGAGGCTGCAGATCAAAGGGCCATGAACGACCCCAGCCTTAAGCGGGGGACATTATTGCGACTACCAAAGGCTTCGTTGTGTTCGTCGGACGCGAGAGCGAAGAGCGTAAGCCGGGCGACTTCTTGCCAGCTTCGAATCCGCATTATCCACCCATGCGGCCCTTTGGGGACGCGAATTAGCGCCGAACTAGGGCATGCATGGGCGTTGCAATATGCCGGGCTTTGGTCCGCATGACGCACTCAAGTCGGCATCCCTCCACGATGAGAACACGGAAGCGAGAAATCGTCTCGCCGGATGACCGGTCAGCCATGATGGCCCAGCATCGACGTCAATTCTGAGCGGCCGGCCGGGCGACTTCAGAACTTCAGAATAGCCGAATTAGGCCAATTAGCGGCTTTGAAAGGGTCGACTGTGTCAGTTCCCCGAAAAACAGGAAACCATCCGACAATAGGCTAAAGTAGCGATTTAATTCCGCTCGGTGGCTGTCAGAGCTTCACCACGATGATGCGACAGCTCGCGTGAGCGCTTAGCGAATGGCTTTTTGAGACGATCAAACAATGTCGGCGGGTCGCTGCCTGAAAATGACCAGCTCGCACCCAACTGGCTCCAGCATACCCATCGGCGCGAATTTGGCTGCGCACCAGTCCGCCCCGTTGCGGGCTGTCATCAAAGTTCGCCTTGACCGGTGCTTGGTTCCATCACGTATCGTTGAGATCAGATTGCCTTAAAACAACCATTCGCGTTTGGATAAATCGTGACGAAAAACCGATAGTAACTGGAACACTTGAATCCAAAGGTTCGGTTTGCATACAAGGCTCCGCCCGCCCCCCGAAACTTGCTTACAATTCAGGCTTGCACAAATTGTGCGCCGCTCACACGTTAATAACAAAGGGTAAAAAAATAGAAAATTCTAGGGGGGCATTTTTTGTCTTATTTCTGGAGTATCCCAGATGAACGGCATAGTCGATACACAGGGCGATTTTCGGTTTGTTTCAGCAGCGTCACAACGTCCCATTGGACTTACTTCAAAGAGAGTGATTGACGTCGTACTGGCGCTCTCCGGAATTGTCTTGCTCGCTCCCTTGTTGGCTATCTGCTTCGTTGCGACTGTCCTCACATCACCCGGACCCGCGTTATTTCGCCACAAGCGCATGGGGTTCAAGGGCAAACATTTCGATTGCTTGAAATTCCGCACGATGGTGCCTGATGCAGCGGAACGTTTGCGTCAACTTGTTGACACGGATCCCGTGGCCGCCGCGGAGTGGGCAACTAATCAGAAGCTGCGCAACGATCCCCGCGTGACCGCGATTGGCACCATTCTCCGCCAGTCCAGCTTGGATGAGCTACCTCAGCTGTTTAACGTTCTTAAGGGTGACATGAGCATTGTGGGACCGCGTCCTGTCACCGAGGAAGAGCTCGTTAAGTACGCTAGTGCCATCGATGACTACTATGCATGCCGCCCGGGAATCACTGGCCTCTGGCAAGTCAGCGGCCGTAGTACCACCACATTCAACAAGCGTGTTGCGTGTGACAGCTTCTATGCGCGCCATTGGTCTATCACCCTGGACGCGAAAATAATTATGGCAACAATCCCTGCCGTTTGTTTCTCCGACACCGCTTACTAACACGCGGTAAGCATTGCCTATCGATCCGAAGAAATACAAAAAGGATTTCGAATCCAAACGGGGTGCTTCCGGCAGAGCAACGGCTTTATTCAGGACTTTGTATTGAGGATGGCACGTGTGCCTTGTAAGCAATTACTTGTCGCCCTGCGGTAAAAACGGATGAATCATCTTCGGCGAATCGAATTACATTCATCGATCAGAGCCCGACCATCGCCTGCGCATATCCGCCGGAAAGTTGCGACATGGTTTCTGGTTGCTTTCATGCTATCGGTTACGATTGTATGGTTCGGCTTCCTAGGTTGGGGAGCTGTCTCATTAGGTCAGTGGCTAATAGATTAGATTAAAGATTTCTCGTCGATGGACCTTAAGTTGGACGACGTCCCTTGAAGGCGAAGTTGAAACAGCATTGTGTTATCGCCAAATCGGATGACCGAATTCGTAACCTGATAATCTTTGGTTCCAACGGCACTGACAAAATCGCGGCGCGTGTCGGAAATCATGTAAATGACGAATATTCTTGTTGCAGGTGGAGCTGGATATATCGGAGCGCACACGTGTCTTGAACTGTTCAACAAGGGCTTTACCCCGATAGTATACGACAACCTCTCGAACGGTCATGCCGAGTTTGTCAAATGGGGCCCGCTCGAAATCGGCGACATCCGCGATCGGAGCAAACTCGATAAAGTGCTCACCAAATATAAGCCGGCCGCTATCGTACATTTTGCGGCAGCGATCGAGGTGGGTGAGTCGGTTCGCGATCCGGGCGGCTACTATGATAACAATGTTTCCGGAACGATCACGTTGCTTCGATCTGCGCAGGCCGCAGGCATCGACAAAATTGTTTTCTCCTCGACGTGCGCCACCTACGGAATTCCTTCAACAATACCGATGGATGAGTCCCACGCCCAACTCCCAATCAATCCCTACGGTCGAAGCAAACTGATCGTTGAGCAGGTATTGAAGGACCTGGACCTTTACCAAGGTTTTCGACATTTTATTTTGCGTTATTTTAACGCTGCCGGAGCCGACCCTGAGGGAAGAATTGGCGAATGGCATTCGCCGGAAACTCACGCCATACCCATTGCAATCGAGACAGCTTTAGGGCGCCGGTCACATTTTGAAGTTCTGGGTACGGATTATGACACTCGTGATGGAACCTGTGTCCGCGACTTCGTCCACGTTCTCGATCTAGCCGATGCGCATACCGCGCGATCGAGCATCTCTTGAGCAACGGCACAAGCCACGCACTGAATCTCGGAACCGGCAGTGGAACGACCGTGAAGGAATTGCTTGAGACCATTCAGCATGTCTTGGACCGAGGTTTTGATATTAGATATGGCCCACGTCGTATCGGCGACTCACCGGTGCTCGTCGCTGACAACAGTCTGGCGGGACGGACGATCGGCTGGTCGCCCCGGCATGACCTCCAATCGATCATTGGTACGGCATGGAATTGGCATTTAAATCGGCTGCCACAGCCCAGCAGAAATTCGGGTAGGATATAGCCGGGAGGAGGAATACACCTGAAATGCTATTGCCATAGATGTCCTTTGCAGAATTGCAATGTCAACTGCGAGGCGCCTAGTTGATCGGCGCAGCGACTTCGCGAACGCCCGCGTTAACATTTCTCACGGTCGACGTGGTGTTGTTGATGAGCAACAGCAGCTTGTAGTAGTCCACGACCCTGGCGTTGGCGACATACATGACGTCCTTTGACCGCATCTGGAAGCCGGCGGCGAGTAGCATACCCGATGGATCGCGCAGATTGAGGCGATAGATTGTCGGTATCCTGTCGAAGGTAAATCGCGTGAGGTCGACGCCGAGCTTCTCCAGGAACGGACGGTCCTCATACCGATAGACGTAAATCTCACTGGGGTCGGATTGCTGATCGTTAAGTCCGCCCGCCTTGCCCATAGCCTGGGCCAAGGTCAGCGTTTCGACGTCGAACGGAATTTCTGAATTGAAGCCGAATACGTTTTGATTGAGCGCTCCCAGCGCGGTGAATGTAGGCGCCTCACGAGTGACGAAAATCACATCATTCGGCCGGATAAAAATATTCTCGCGGGGATCGTGCACCACGCGGCTCAACAGAACCTTAACGCGCTTGCCGTCCCGCTGCAGCGTCACATAACTTTCGATCGCCTCGAATTTCGGGCCGCCAGCGCGCGCGATCAGCGCCAGCAACCGCTCGCCGACGCTATTGAGAGACAGGACGCCCGGTGTATTCACATCGCCCAAAACACTAACGACGCTCGAGTGCTGCTGATTAAGGCTGATGACCACCTGCGGCTCGATAGCTCGGTTCTGCAGCCGAGTAACCACGGCTTGTTGAATTTGCGGTATGGTTCGCGCCGCTGCCGGGATCTCGCCGGCATATGGAACATAAATGCTGCCCTTCTGATCAACGGCCTGCGCTGGCAAATCGACGAAGTTGCCTAGGCGTGCGCCGGCAGATTGGCCAGGCGTGAAGAGACCACCCGGAGCAGCTTCAAAGATAGAGATGTTAAGGACATCTCCAACACCGACCACTTGGATTGGCTTGGGGCGCTTGTCAGGGAATTGACCCTTGAACGTGATCAGATTGGGCTGCGACAGAAAGCCGATCGTATCGGCGCTGATGTCGACCAGCACATAAGGCAGTGGAGCCGTGGATCGCACGCCAGCCGTCGCATTTCCATGCACGGCATCGCTTGTCGGCCCGGTGCCCGGAAGCAGGGAGCATGCTGGCAATAGAGCCGCGACCACAAGTGCAAGAATTGGCGAGCCAAGTCGTTTCATCGTCCTGGCACGCCTCGCTGATCTCCAGAATCACCGATCATCGATGCGACTCCCAGATTCACACGCAAACGCCCAGTCAGGTTTGACCGAGCCTCTCGCAAGAACGGATGTGCTTCTGAATTGCAAGACAGTCCCCCGGCAACCAAAGCCCAGATTCTGAATTTCCTGCTTCTTGGACGCTAAATAGCGCTGACAAGCCTCTGTTCCGGCGCAAAATTTACAGGGCGAACCTCCCGGGTCATAGAGGCCAGATTCGACCGGCACGCTTTTACGCGACTCGTTGCATTCGAGCCACACCTTCGCCAGTCCAAAAACGACGCACATTCAAAGGCTTGCGAGGCTAGGTGCTGCGAGTCCAGCCACCTGCTGTTCCAAGGTGAACGGACTTAGCCCTTGTGTCATCGCGACCCACGGTCTCCTGGCGATTTATCTGTGGATGAGGCGATAGCCTCTGGCGATAGTCTCTTCAGCATAACAACGTCTCCGTGTTCTAACGTTGCGCTGCGGATGGAAATCCGAATGAGCGGCGTCGGCTTGAAGGTGCGGCCTCCACGAAGATATGTTCTGCGACCGCAATGTAGCTGGTTCTTGTTGAAGCCAAACTTCGCGGATCGTTCGTTGGCCGGCTGGCCTGGGACCGAAAACCAAATAGATGAGTGATTTCGCTCCTGGGCAGCGTATTAGGCTTCAACAATGAAGCTCTTCTGTTTTTAGTTTGAGCAGTTTTTCGCTGGATTCTACTACTGCGAACGAAGGGACGTCGGGATGGAATATGCCGCCACGGCACTAGCGATACTGGGATTTGCGGTGGGAATAGCGTTCCGATTCAAAGTTCTTTTGCCGATCATCGGCGTATTACTCTTGGCTTCCGTCGTTTTTTCGCTCGCCAGCGGCTTTAGCTTCCTGGATACGGCGCTCACGGTTTTGACGGGGCAAGCCATTCTACAAGGCAGCTATTTTCTGGGTCTGCTAATCCGAGCTATTATCCGAGCTATTACCTTGTGGCTGCAGCGCATGCGATCACTCCTCTGACATCCGATCTGCAAACGTGTTCCCGGTGTTAGAAGAAGCCTCTATTGTTTTTGGCAATCCGTGTAGAAAGATCCGTTGGCGGCATCCGTCCGCTCAAGACACTGCGATGGGTCGATCACCTTGCCTGCGACCGTGAAATCATAGCCTTGATTTTTCAGAGCAAGAATATAACGGCCGGCAGGGAGCGTGAAATCGGCATCCTTTGGCTGCACCAGAAGCATTTCGCGGTTTTCAGCAATGGACCGCACTTTAAACTCGTATGGCAAGCTGCGAATATTCCAAGTGTCAACTGGCGACCAATTTGGCTTGCCCTTGCTGTCGAATGTCAGAGCACGCGCCAGCCGGGCGACCACGCGAACTTCAATTCGATCAAGTGCGCCGCCCCCGAGATCGCGCCGGAACACCAGGAATTTCGCTTTTCCATCCGGAAGAGTCGTGCGGCTGGGCTGATGACAGGTATAGAGATTGCAAACCCGCTTATCCGGCACCTGTTCCGAAAGGAATTGGAGTTCGATCAACTCGGCATTTGCTAAGGCGTACACGCCGCAATCACTCGGCAGCGGAAATGGCAGCGAGGTCATGAAATAGCGGCTGTCTTCACATCAGCCTCCACGGATGCTGGCTGAGATGGTTGCGATAGTGGAGCTACCGAACTTGGGATCGCCAATACGGAAAATAAACTATAGCCGTTCGTTGCGTATAAATTGCCAAGTTCGCCACCGCGAACAGCAATAGTTCGATCGAGAACCGGGACGGTCTCGATACCAAGCCCGCGTTTGCACTTCAACAACCAGCAGCGCTTCAGCCCCGCCAGTGAGCTTTTCTTCGCCCGGGAATGTCGCTTGGCGCTGAGTTTACCCGATGGATCGCTAACTCGGATAAAGGTACTGCTTTGGCAGGCGAGGTGCCAAGCCCAATCTGCACGGATGGAGCAGAAAGCTGAAGGCGCTCCTGCTCGTCTTGGCGTACCGAAAATTGCTCAACCCCCTGGATAGCCGTTTCGAGCGCCGCCGAAAGCTGCTTCCGTTCAGTCTCGTCAGCCCATGACGTGTCGGTCTCTAGTCTGGGCGCGAACAAATCCGTAAATCGCCAAGCGCAACTGAGAGGGTCCTACTTCACAATACCGATCATTCGCGCAAGGATGAGGGCGTACTCGACCTCTCGCGCGCGAGGCGAGACCATCTCATCCTATTCGGCGCTTGAAACTTCGGGGTTCATGACCGCGCTAGATTAATTGGCACACCGTTGCCAAACGCATCGTCGTAATGGTTTGAAATATCTAGACTTTCTTAGAACTCATCCGATCGCAGCCTGCGACCACAAGGGATATTCCGGCATGCGCCTTGGCGAACCGCAGCGTTCCAGTTTATTGTCGCATACTAGGTATCAGCCTAGGTATCAGCGCCCGAAGAATATATTTCAAGGATCAGGCTATGCCGCAGATTTCCAAGATCCTTATCCTTGCTGCATTTGTTGCTGCGCTGGCCGCCATATCCAACACGGCGGCGGCTCGCGGAGGTCTGTATCCCGTAACTCGTTGCGGACCGGATCTCGCCTATCTCTGCCCGATCCATGGCTATTTTGATCAGCCGCCGTTCCATTATAACCTCGCCATCTACCCAGGCTGCATCAAGGTGCTGCCCGTTCGAACGAGTCATGGTGTCGAGCGCCGGCGCGTTCTCGTTTGCGGCTGAGAAACCAAACACGCCGGATGCGAGCAAGCATCTAGTGCGTGGGAACGGATTGACATCAAACCGTCGGAGCTGTGCTTACGATTCCGGTCTCGCCGCACTACCTGCCTCGGCGATTACTTACACCAAAATTGGGCGAAGGTGCGGAGACAGGCCCGCTTTTGATTGGCTCGTTGTTGACGCGGCCTTGCGAGCTTTGCGCCGGATTCATGCGAGTATTGCGCGTAAGATTGCCGTAGGCATCCCTGGAATTTGAAACACCGTATTGCGCCAATGCCGGGGTGGCGCAAGCAGACATCCAAACAATCGCCACTACCAATCTCATGGGTATCTCGCTTACATTGATGCTGTCAGGATAGATCAGGACGCGCCCAATGGGAAATCGCAGCGCCAGGCAGGAGGATTGCCCCGGCATAGGAACAAGAGAAACGTTCGTCGGGGAGGTGCAGCTTCGCTGCTTTCGTGCGGCAAAGCAGGAGCTGGCCTGTGGAATCGGTTCTTTCACTTCTTTGCAGTGGTTTTTTCGCCTCGGAAGAGCTTTGCAATAGCGCTGCCGAGGCGATCAGGGCTGAGATGAATGTCCTATGTCGGAAAGCGAACAGACTCAGAAAATTGATCCATGGAAGCGTTACCGGTTGATACTGCGGGTCGGTTCCATGCCCAACCTGAACAAGTGCATCGATACCGACCAGTGCCCAAGCGGTCTGAGCACTTGCGAGATTGTGGCTCTCAAATTTCACCTTTTTTAGGCCCGCCTCGGCCTTGATGGTCTGCATGAGCTGCCGAATGGTTCAATCCGCGAAATTGTCGCGGCGGCTCGATCAAAACCGGCATGCTGGCCTTAGATCTATAAAGGCCTGACAGCTTTGACCACGTTGTACAACTATGGCCCAGCACTAGGCGCAACGTGAATTGATTTCGGGTCGCTCGTGCCGTTTGAAGATGAAGATGTGGCCGCTTCTGCAAGGCGCGAGCGGCACAGCATTTCTCCTGCTGCGTGACCCACTGCAGGCGCCGCATAGACGTCGAAAACATCCACGACCTGGAGTAGGCGAGATTATCAAGTTCCAAGAGCCTAAGTTGGCTCGAAATGACTGTACGATTTCCGATTTTTGCGCTTGTATTCCGCTGGTTGCTTTAGCCCTCTTTCCTGCGGATTCAATATGAAAAGGCCAACTACCATTATGACCTCGGTTACTGCTTTGACGGTGACCTTGCTCGTTATATCTACCTCGGTGGAGGCTCGAGCACACCGACATTGGCACCGCTACAGCCATCACCCGCTGTATTACGACTACAGCTACGGTAACTTCCAATCGCCTTGGACGTACATTTATCCGGCGGCGAATTGGGGTCCGTTTTTTCGTCGCGTACGTCACTACGGTCCAGTTCGCCCGTACCAGCCAGCCCCCTATTAGATGGTCGGTCAAACTGCCGTCCGCGTAGTAGGTTTCGTGATGCTGGCACCGAAACTGCGCTGCGATTCCACCGCACGGGCAATTCTTGGCGTAGCGCCACCCCATCAGCTTATCCGACGCGCCCGTACGGGTTCATGACGTATTCTGGCGCAAGCCCCTCGCGATCGCGGCATGGACCAGCGTCACTCGTTCAGGCAACTGGCAATCATCTATCGCGTCTGAAACTGATTCGCCGCGAATTGAATCCTTCTCGTGCGGTCACCGTCGTCTCGATTTTCGGCTTTGGTCGGGTATTCCAACGCAGGTGGTGGTTCCGTCGGTCTCCCTGGCGGCTGTGCTGCAGGGAACCGCTCTTACGGTCTTGGTGGAAACCCCGTCCTCTGCAACTTTGGCCAAGCCCGTATCCCTGCCTGGAAGCAACGGACCGCCTAACTCAGGAGCCGCGCCGACTTTAGACACACCCGTGGAGGGGGTGCGGGAACGGCGGGCAGCGAACCGACACCAACCGTTTCAGACGTCTGCTGGGCCAAGACGGCTGATGAGCCGAACGCCAGCAACACCGCTAAGGAAAGAATAGTCGTTCGCATTGAAACTCCTCCAAAACGTGCTCAGGTAGAATGAGCTCCGGGCGGGAAGGTTCCGCACCCTCATGTCAACGTCACGGAAGGCCGGCATTTTAAACGGCGGTGCAATCTCTAATTACGAATGACAAATGCTGGGTCGAAAGACACCTCAATGATTTCAACGAATTTCTGACGAAACAGCGGATTCTGTCCCTTGCCACCACCGCGCTCGACGTAACACCCAGGCCCAGATTCTTAACCTGCTGCGCTCGCTCCAGAGCCACGCGGGCGGGGCGCTTGCCACAGCGGCTCGACCGGGCCGTCAGCCCCCGTTAGCAATTTCATGCTTCCTACCTCCACAGATGTGATGCGCACCACGACAAATCTGAGAGCTGCACCAGATCAAGGAAGGATTGTGGTACGCTTGCCCATTGAGCCCCGAAATCATTCTTCGGTAAGGGCGGCGGGTACGACGCGACGGGGCCCCCGTTTCTCGACCTTCCGCGCTCAGCGGAGCGGCTGCTTCGCCGTCGCGGATGATCTCCGTGGGCTGCTCAGAACGAAGGCATCCAGTGCCGAAGCGTGACCGGCCGGAGACTAGGCAACGTACAGGGTCCCGGGGAATTGATGATCATCTTTCTCGCTCTACCTCCAGAGCCATCCATGTATCGTCACGTAAAAAAGCTTATGTACACCGTCCGCATCGATGAGCCTGATCCGCAATTCGGCAAAATGTTGCTTGAGCAGTTCGGCGGTGCCAACGGCGAGCTGGCGGCGGCTATGCAGGGCCTCAATTGCGAAGATCCAGATCGCAAAGACCTCCTGATGGACATCGGCACCCGAGGACCTCAGCCATCTTGAAATCGTCGGCTGGCTCGCATGCACCTTAAACCCGTGAAGTTGGACCGCGCAAAAGCGGGGGTGGATCCGCTTATTGCCATTGCCGGCGGGGCGTCAACCTATACAATTCGCAGGGCAATCCATTGACCGGCGATGCCCGAAGATTACCGGCGAGCTTGACGTCGACCTTCGCAGTAATATTGTCGCAGCGGCGCGGGCGAAAATCGTCTACGAGCGCCTTATCAATTTCTGTGACGACGCCGGAACAAAGGATGCGCTGCAGTTCCTTATGACCCGCGAGATAACGCATATGAAGGGCTTTGCCGCCGCGCTCGAGAGGATGAAGAAGCCAGCGTTCTCTATTGAAAATTGCGCCGACGCCCAGCCTCGGGAACCAATTCTTCAACGACTCCACCGGGACGGGCGACGAATGTGAGATCGACCTAAGGGGTCCCTGGAACGAGGGCGGCGACTGGGAAAATTTATGGTCTCTTTATCGTCAGATGGCTCCGACGCGAACGCGGTCATCAAGACCGAAAGTTCGCCACCAGCGGCGCCTGTCGGGATCCACGACCTGTTAGTGGATGAACTAAGCGATATTCTGCACGCAGAGAAGCAACTGTTAAAGGCCCTGCCCAAGATGGCCAAGGCAGCCCGGTTCGACCGCCTGCGCCAATGCTTCGAGGAGCATCTTATCGAAACCGAAGGCCAGATTGAACGGCTCGATGAGTGCTTTTCGCTCCTTGGCGAAACGTCCGGCGCGAAACCCTGCAAAGGTATGATGGCCCTTGTCGACGAAGGAGAGGAAGTCATGGCCGAAGCAGAGGAGAAGGAGGACGCCCTGGCGGAGCTTGCGCTCATCGGCGCTGCCCAACGTGTCGAGCACTACGAGATCTCCGGCTACACGACTGCCAAGAACCTCGCCCAGCAGGCGCGGCGCAGCGCGGTCGTCGCCCTCCTCTCGAAGTCGCTGGCGGAAGAAGAAAATGCTGACCAGTTACTAAACCAGATCGCGTGCAGTCTAATGCCGGCAGCAATTGGCACCGAAGAGGAGAAATAAACTGCACCATTATCGGCGATTACGCGACCGGTCGGGTTGATTGAATCCGCCTTTGACGTTTACATCGGCGCATTATTTCGTCTGTCAACCGGCTTCGTAGCTTCCACTTCCTTTCAAGAAGCAACAGTACACCCGTGGCTTGGCCGGTCACTCGATGGAACGCCACTCAATGCTCCTGCCCGTTGGCTAAAATAAGACGTCAAGGCGGGACAACGCGCTGACGAAAAGCTAGACAGCGAACCTGAGAACTTCAATTCGTTCGACAGCCTCAATCACCTCACGTCGATCATGGGTGGGACGATCCGCCGCTCTTCGGGATCCGGACGCGGTCGCTCAGGCACTGAATGAGCACGACTGTTTTTGCATCAATGATCTCGCCGGTCGCGACCATGTTTACAGCCTTGATTCCGGTCGAGGTTGTCTTCGACGCCATCGAGGGCGAACTCGATCGGCGGTCGCCATAATAGTCCGCTGCATCGACAACACCCTACAGCACGACGTGCTGGTGGTCGAGGCGCGAATATAAGGTCCGCGCCGAACGGGACGACTGCGACATCCTTTCCGGCTTCGAAGGTTTCAGCAAGACGCGATTTGTGGTCGTCATGCCGTCACCTCAGGGTGAGGCGGCGCCGGCGTAGAACACCTGCGGTAAAAAGAGCCCCGCCTGCAACCGTGGGCCGTACTGTAACACCGTGACCGCTGCGACCGCTGATCTCGCCGCCAAGCCGCTGCGCTGCGGATCGTGCGGCCATCGCCAGCCCTTCGCGCCGGCGACAATCGTCCGCGTGCGGCGTCGACCGACCGGACGCAGGGCGGGAGCCGGGCGGCGGGCGACGAGCGCTGCAGCAACGGACCCGGCGCTCAACGACCGGCTAGATGATTTGGTGCGGACAGGCGACCGATAGCGGACGGCATCACGTCATCGCGCCACGCATCGACCATCAGCCGTGAAGTCAGTCGCAACGGTGGATCGGATCGGTAGCGGGCTTGCCGGTCGGATCAAGCCGCTTGGGATCGGGCGCTCCGTCCCAAGCCTTGCAAGCTGGCTTGCCGTCCGTTTCTGAGCCGGACAGTATCGATCAAGCTGCGGCAGCAATGGTCACCGGAGCAAATTGCTGGTTGGCTCAAACGCACCTATCCAGGGGAACTGCAAAACCAGGTGTCACACGAGACGATCTATCGCAGCCTGTTCATTCAGGCGCGGGGGTGCTGAAAAAGAACTGCTTGAGCACCTTAGAGCGAAACGGACTATCCGCCGTTCCAAGCACGCCAGCCTGAAACGAAACGGGCTCGGCCAGATAAAGCATGCCGTGTCCATCAGCGAAAGACCGGCATCTATTGAAGATCGCGCCGTGCCGGGCCACTGGGAGGGCGACCTGATCGGCGGGTCCAGGAACAGCTATGTCGCAACGCTTGTCGAGCGTCATTCGCGCTACGTGATGCTGGTCAAGGTCGCGAACAAGGATACTGAAAGTGTCGTCTCGGCGCTGATCAAACAATCGCAGAGATTGCCCAGTGAACTCTACCGATCGCTGATCGCTGACCTGGGACAGAGGCAAAGAGCTCGCCGATCACCAGCGCCTGACATTAGCCACCGAGGTCGAGGTCTATTTTTGTGACCCTCGGTCTCCCTGGCAGCGCGGCTCAAACGAAAATACCAACAGATTGCTGCGCCAATATCTTCCGCATGGCACCGATCTGTCCCTACATAGCCACGCCAAACTCAGTGCGATAGCAAGGCAGCTCAATGAAAGGCCCCGAAAGACCTTGCTATATCAAACCCCAGCTGAGAAGTTCGCGGAATGTGTTGCAGCGATCAGTTGAACCCGCCCCCCATAGCTACCAACTTCGGCAGCGCAGGCGAAATGACGCGAGGTGCCATAACCGGACTCATGCACTGCAGCAATTGACAGTTTATTCGATCACCTCGTCGGCTCGGTAAATGGGCACAAGTGACGTAGCATTTCCGACGGCGCCAGCAACAAATTGCGAGTTGTGGCTGCAAATAAAGGACTTCTCGCATTCAGTCGTCGAGAACGCCTTATAGAATGGCCATAACTTGAAATGGGGACCCACCTGGTCTGGTGCAAATCGTGATCCCCCGTGATGATCTATTGCCTTCTTTTGGGCACGTATGGGGAGGAGCGTGACGGCCCTCGTAACGGGCCAGCGGCCACCGCAGGTGCGGCTGCAATGACGCATCGATCCCACGAGATCCCGCAGGACGACCTCCGGACCCTCGTCCGCGTTGTCTCAGCTTGCACATTAGGCCTGTGGGCATTCGCAGCAGGTTTGCTGATCGGCGTCTTTCTATTTTCGTGATCGAAGGCGCCCTGCCACTTACGCGGCCGCCATAAATTTTTTCCGCGCCCAGCCGCCGCGCGAGGCACGGGTGCGGCGGTGCCGTAGGCTATCGGATCAGCAATGCCGCGAAGGCGCAGGCGAGGCCGATCAACATGATGCCCGAAGCTATTACTATGACCAGATCGATTGACCAGGGATGCCCGCGTCCACCGATCAGGTCGAGATGCCAGGAGCGGCTTTCGTCCCGGTATGTGTGAAGGTGCATGGCAGTACCCCGTAAGCGTCGGCGGACCCTCATTCAATCGGCAATTGCCAAAACAGTTCCTTGGCCGGCTTCCGATCGCGGCTTCGCCTAGAAGGCCACGAGACGCGGCGGCCTATTGCTCTTGAGCGGGATTCCCCACCTACCCGTTGCGAATCCAGTTTGAAGTTCGTTCTGGCCCACGACAAGGACCAGAGCATGAAGCGCAGCCGCTTTTCGGAAGAGCAGATCATCGGGATTTTGAAGGAGCACGAGGCAGGCGTCTCGGTCGCCGACCTGTGCCGCAAGCATGGCGTCAGCGACGCCAGCATTTACAAATGGAAAGCGAAGTTCGGCGGGATGGAGGTCTCGGAGGCCAAGCGGCTGAAGACGCTGGAGGACGAGAACACCCGGCTGAAGCGGCTGCTGGCCGATGCCATGCTGGACAATGCAGCGTTGAAGGACCTCTTGGGAAACAAATGGTGACGCCCGCGGCCAAGCGGAAAGCTATCGCACATCTGCGAGACGCATTCGGGATGAGCGAACGGCGGGCGTGTAAAGCCATCGGCTGCTGCCGCATGACCATGAGATACCAGACGACCCGGGCGGACGATGCCGGCCTTCGCCAACGCATGCGGGCGATCGCCCAGGAGCGCCGCCGCTTCGGCTATCGGCGGCTGCAGGTTATGCTCAAGCGGGAAGGCTATTCTGCGCTGGAGGTAACTACAAACAAAGGAGGATGACATGACCAACACACAACTCGCTCGTCGGCCACTGGCTGCTTATTCCCAACGGTGGCGACTTCTATCAAGTCGACGAAATCACAGCATCGGTCGGCCAGCATCACTTGGTAAGGATTAATCCGCCGAACCGAGCCCCACCATGGTCCCGGCTGATGTCGATTGACGAGCTATGCGCCGCCGAAACATTCATCTTCAACAGCGAGGAGGAAATGTCGAATTGGATGAAATGGATGGAGACGCCGGACGAATGCGGGGCGCGGGTGGTGAATTTGCGATCAACCAAGGAGCAGTAACAATGACCAGTGTAATCGAAATCCTCAGCTTCGAACTCCTGTCTGACCATCCCGAACTAGAGCAAATGGCGCAGATTTACTGGGAGCAGGTCAAAACCTACCTGCACATGAACTGCTTACTCTGTGGTCGGCGTTGGGTTGATGGTGCTTTCCTGGCAGCCTCGCGTTCAGGCAAACGGATGAGGGAGGATGGGACGTCATGGCGATCTGCGACAAGTGCGATCAGCTTCCAGATTTCCGCGAACGTTGCAAAGCGAAAATTCTGGGAGACACGGCCGGGGGCGATCATCAAGGATGAAAAGCTGCAATGAAACAATCCTGGACTAGTCAACGCGACGACGTCATGCGGGGAGCGGACAAGGAGGACAAGGCAGCGGCATGAAGTTAACCAACGAGCGCCCTTTCGCTGATCCTGACAAAGCCGGGCGGCGGCTGATGGATCATGCGCGAGCCTTCGAGCCTATTCAGGATGGCCGGATTTATGTCGAGAAGATCAACGGCCCGTTCCTACAAGGGGACACCAGCAGAATACAACGCAGGTTTCAATCGTGCGATTGCCCTCGGCTGGCTCGAACTCCATGAAAGCGGGACCTTCGTGAAGTTCACGCAAGCCGGTGCCGACCTGTTCGTCTGAAGCCATGTCGGACAGTCGCCGCGCCTGACACCACTGTAACGAATCGTCTCGCATCGCTCGCAACCCAAGGAGTATAGCCGGACTAGATAGACTGGAGTACTTTTAGCCCATGCCATTTGTGGTGAAATGACGTCATGCTGACGGCGAATGCAGAAGCCGCGAAGGAAGCCTTTGCAAAAGCGGTCGAATGGCATGTCGCTCATAGGTTCGCCGATGTCTTCTATCAGCGACGGCATCAAAGGCTACACAATTGCCGAGTTTGCATCGGCAATGGCGCTCATGGAGATTGCTAACGCGACCAAGCCCTCCGCCGAGATGGGGCAGAAGGAGGAGAAGTGAGCACGAAGGACAAACTAGAAGAAATTGCAGCGGCGATGAGATCCCGCTGGCAAGGTTCCGACAAAGCCGAACCTTCGCAAACGAACCCAATAGGAAGCGGTGAAGATGGGTCGATAAACGCGGGACCAACAATGGCTACGCTCGTCCCGGAGGTTGAACGTGAAAACCAAGCGACGATAGCAAATCAACCACTCTCGCCGCTGGCCGAGTTAGATTTAGACACGGCGATCCGCCTCCGCTGGGCGCTGCGCGATATCAAAGCGAAACGAACAATATTAACGCCCGTCAGTCCAACTGATTTGACAGTTTTGATTGAAATGAGGTTGGTCGAAAAGCACGACGATGCGCTAATACTCACCAACGAAGGACATCAATCACTTGATCATTGATTGCCCCTTGTAGGGCCGCTATGGCGCGCTAGGATGCGAGAACTTTAGAGGTGACGTTGCAGTGGGTGCCGAGTTTTTGTTCGGTGCTTAGCGAGCCGGAACGAATTGGCGTAGGGTTGAGTGTTGCCGGGTAATCGTTGAGTTGGAGTATTGCCATGTCCACAACGGGGTGGTCGCCGGGCACTGTGCCTTACGGTGCAGATCAAACGGTCTATCTAGTCGTTGATCGCTTTAATAGCGGCAGCGTCTACCGCGAGACCGAGGTCGAGCGGACCGATCTTGAAACTGTCATCGATGACTTTCTGACAGGGCAGTTTAACGATCCGGTCGGCGTCGTGGCCTTCAACACTTTGGAGCATTGGGCTAATGACGTTTCCAAGGATATCGCACAGATGATCCAAGCTCGCTGCGACATCGCAGGCGACCCGGTGCCTGAGCATATCCGAGACTTCGTCGAGAGCTACGCCCGACGACGCGGCACCGGTTGGGTTGAGCGTGCGGAAGAAACCGGCGGCCATCGACATCAAGGCTCCTTTTCCCGGCTTCATCGAGCCCGCGCTCGCGACATCCGTCGAGAAGGTCCCGAGCGGCAACCGCTGGCTTCACGAGATTAAGTTTGATGGCTATCGAGTGCAGGTCCATCTCGCCAACGAAGCCGTAAAAATCTTCACCCGGCGCGGCAACGATTGGACCAAGCGCTTCCGCAAGATTGCCGACGATGCTTGGCACATAGCCGCCGGTTCGGCGATCATCGACGGCGAGGTTGTCGTGCCGGGAGAGAACGGCACCACGATTTTTCCATCCTGCAGAACGAGCTAAAGGGCAAGTTAGCCAACGCGGCAGCGGGACAAGCGAATGGAAGCGTTTCGGGGACGCTTGCTGTCCTCCACTTGTCCCGAGCTAACAAATTGCGAACGGTGTTCCCCCGTCTGTCCGGTGGCCGACACGCCAACCGCTGAACGCCAGCCTGTTGGAACGATCCTTGTCCGGGAAAATTATGCAACGCGGGGTTACAGTGACGTGGATTGATTATGCCTGCGATCTTGTTGGTAGACGAACACGGCGTTTACAGGAGAGGCATCCGGCATTGATTGAGGATGCAGAACTCGCCCGCGTTACGGCGTGTGCTAACCTTGGAGGCGCATTCAATGAGGTCTTCAATCTGCTGCTAATCGATTCCAATCGCCTCAACCAGCATTCACATCATCTTCTGCAGGAAGCACGCACTCGTGCCCCCAGATGCGCCTTGTAGTTATGTCCACATCCAATGCTCGCAGCGATGTGCTGAGTTGCTTGGCCGCGGGATTTCATGGGTACTTGCACAAAACTCAGATGGAGGCCGAATGGCTGCGGGCGATCACCGATCTGCTTTCAGGACGGATATACGTCCCGCGGTGGCTCGCCGAACAGGACGATGCCGAAGCTATTTCGACGGTCAGCTTGGAGCTTAAAAGCCTCCGTTTGACGCGTAGGCGGCGGGAAGTTCTGCCGCTGTTAGCCCAAGGTACGGCCACCAAGGAAATTGCTCGGGAGCTCGGGATTGCTGTAGGCACGGCAAAAATTCACACTGGGGCGCTCGTGCATGCGCTTGGCGCCCGCAATCGAACGGAGGCTGCATTTTTCGCCGCCAAGATTGTGCAGTCAAAGGTTCCGAGCGATGAGGAAGGCTCTGAAGCCATTCCGAAACCGACTAAACCGGTCCTCAAGCACCTGATGAGTGCTCCTAATCCGCTGAAGGACAAGGGGATCATCGAAAGGACCTCATAGAGAAAAGCAGACGCCCTTAAAGTTCGACTCGCCGGCCCGCTCGGCCGACTCGCGAGGAAGATTGGATGAAGCGCCTTGGACGGGGCAGGTCGATGTGGGAGGCCGGATGATGACGGGCGGACCGAAGTCCCACGTTTGGTCCTCAACGACGGCCACAGCATTCCGCAGCTCGGGCTCGGCACGTCACTAATGCTTCGCGAGTATGATCATGCACTCTCTAGCAAAGGAAAGCCCATGTCGGTGCAGCCACTGCGTTCCGCTCGATCAATCACTTAGCCATCTCTCGGAATCAAAAAGCACAGTTTAAGGTTTGTTATAGTGGAGATGGCTGTCCAATGCGGCAATGCCGGCCACCCTGCGTTAGCTTCACGAACGTTCCGCTCTCGTGCAATTCAGGCCAACCAAGCGAAATCGCCAGCTCCAGGCCGGCTGCATTCCGTTGAAAGCATTTCCTATCTCGAATGCGAAAATCAATCGGCACGGGCGACCTCCTGTTTCTCCGGTGTCGCAGCCGGTGTAGTTGCCTGTGCGATGGCGATCAGTTGGAGACGCGGCCGATATTGATCGTTGCCTTCCGCGTCCTCACCGACACGCTTCCAATCGATCAACAAGCCAAGCCGACCGGCAGCAATGGCTTCGATGTATCGCTCGTCCAGATTGTTGGCGACCGTGATCATGTCGTCCATATCGTTGTCGTTGACTTGGTAGGTTTCAGCAGTCTCGACCATGGTCATCACCCCCATCTTTTCCCAAAGACGGGCGACTTCACTTCGTCAACTTTCCAATCGAAAAAATCATGGTTGCCTGACCACGCGTGGATTTTGGTCGCGCAAACCTCACAGCTGAAACTGCCTGATTGCTTGTGTGGATGGTGCTCCCTTATCGCCGTGTAAGGCAGCCCGCAACTGGGACAGCTAAAATCTTCGGTCGTCCATATACTGCTCGCCATCCGCAAATTGGCGACGCATCAAGCATCTGATCCAGCCCAGAAGCCCGCCAGGGTAAATGACGCGCTACTCAAACACTTGAAGCAACGACTAATTGGTAGCGCGTTCTTAACTCCACGAATTCTGGACCCGCGGATCAGTGGGCATGATCGAGCAAAGATTTTCGTCTTCCCCAGCTCTCTCTCCGCGTCCTGATGCGTCTCGATAATGTGTTCCGCCAGCAGTGGGGAGGCGATTTTCGGCCTGAGAAAATAGCGATCCCAGCAAAATCTGTGCCTTATTGGAAATCAATGGCTTGGATTGTCTAACCTGCCCAAAGGCATGTACAGACGGAAAACAGTATTCAGGCTTTGCGGAAAGGCGAAGGATTTGTAACAGGCGCCGTTGTCGGTCATCACCCTTTCGAACTAACGCCCAGGCTGGCGTAGTAGGCGATTCGCGCAATCCATCCATGCCTTCCGCGCGGAAGCGTTCGACCCATTGGCGACCGTCTTCGCCGCGGTGTTGAACTGGCGTGCGGCTGCGGCCTTCGTCTGGACGCCTTCGATCACGCTGCGCACCATCGCCGCTCGACCTTTCGGCGTCAGGCGCATTCTTATGGGTGTCCATTCGGTTCTCCCCTCGGGAATCTGAAGCTTCAGCAACCTCAGCTTCTAAATGGACAACCTCCTGAAAGCTCACACCTAGAGGTCGATCCGCCGACACGATACCGCCTGAGATGTCAGCGCCGCGCGATGCCACAGACGAATGGGGTCTCCAGATCAGAGAGCAGCGTGCACTTTATCAAAACTGCTATTCCCCAAGGGGAGGTTGCGGACGATTCACTCTTTCTGATCGGGCGGGATTGCGCTGATCGCTTGTTCAGGCAAGGCTTGCGTTTCCGTCGGGGTTGTCGTGCCTCTAAGCTCGGATCCCACGCAGTCACCCGCCCATAGCTTTGTGCCTCGGACAGTTCCAACGAGTTTGCAGCCCATTGGCTCTTTTGGCTTTACCCGAACGAGCGGCTTGGTACCGACTTTGGGCGGCGCGCTCTGAGCGAACGCGGTTGCCGAAAAGCAGAGAGCAACGAGAATGAGCAGTGACTTCTTCATCAACGAGTTCCTCAAAATTAAATTGCATACTGAATGACTCCGCCCGGCTTTTTAGTTTGCACCGAGCTAATCGGAGTACCAGTCCAAAATCGCGTTCGCTCGAACGGAACAAAGAGATGTTGCAGCAAGAACACGGGCGGCCGGCATGTTCGGCGGGATCGGCGCGGTTACTGATTTGACGCCTACGCGCGGCGCCGGACGATGATGTGAAAAAATCGGCGCAGTGTCGGGAACGCGACAGTACGGCGTGCGTTTGGCTTACTTGATTCTAGCGAGCCGATCTCAACGGCCTTCCTTTCCGCCCGAATGTTATTGTTCGGCAGAGGGAACTAATCAGAAATTCACAAATCTATCTCCCTCGGAGGCTATCATGGATGGCTCTCGAAGCGAGCGTGCGTGCGCGCGGGCACGACACCTTTTGGCGCAAATCGCACCCTTACCAGATGACACTGAAATGCAGCGCTTGCGCGAATTGTCTATGAATTACATTCGCGAGGCCGAAAGACTGGAACGAAAGCGTGGCACCACGCGGGAGCCTAGCGAAGAAATCTCCGCAGCCTTAGATGCGATCGCCCGCGACTATTTTGCTCGTGGTGTTCAAAAATAAGTCGAAAGCGTAGTCCATCTACGCGCGAGAGATCGAGAGAGATATCGTCGGCTCCGATTCTGGCGCGTTGAAACATGGCGACTGACCCTGACGATGTCCGTTGCCGGGGAATCCGGAAGGCGGCGGCCGACCAGAACGACGTCGATTGCCTTCAATCCTCGAACTTGAACGAGACCTTTAGCTTGGCGCGGTAGGCTTCGACCTTGCCCGCGGCATCCAGTTGCAGGTCGAGTTCAACGACCTCGGCGACGCGAAGATCGCGCAAAGATTCACTCGCCCGGTTGACCGCGGCCGACGCGGCCTTTTCCCAGGATTCCTTGCTGGTGCCGATTAACTCGATGACCTTGTAGACGCTTTCAGCCATGTCGTCCTCCCGATGTGAGGCAGGGCGCAGGTGCTCCTGCCGAGACATCAATCCACCTCAGCGATGAAAGAAGGGTTCCTCGTGGATAACTTCGCCCTTGATTGGTCACGATCAGCCGCTCATCCGTCGCCACAGTTCCGTTCTGTGACAGGTCGCGTGCCACCACCCTGGCTTCCTGGCGCGCGGCCTCATCGTCCGGAAATTCCTGTCCCTCGGTGTCACGAGCCCCGGAGCCGTGAAGGTGAAAGAAATAGCGCGGCATCTTGTCAATCCAACTAATTGGGTTCGGGATGGTGGCCTTGGCATTCGCGGCAATAACTGAGCGCGGCGATGCGAGCGGCCGCGCTGCTGTTTGCGATCCCCGATGCGAGCACGTCTTTAGGGTCGGACATCACTTGCCAGTGCCATTCAGCGCCGCGTTGCCATATGTGGTATTCAAGGATCGGCTCTGCCATAAGCACGCCCCGGAGGTGCAGGCGGGAGCGCGACTGGTCTCTCTGCCACCGGCGCCTGGGGCATCTGGTCTTTGCCGATGATAGCTTACAATGTCGCCTACCCGACACTGGTTCAATATCGGACTCATTAAATTTGGGCGTGCGGGTTTGATGGAACCTGAATTGGGTTTAAGCCCCGAAATATCTTTTGTATCTTGAGCCAGGGCCTATCCCGTGACCACCACCGGCAACGGCTCGCGGGCTCAGGCGTTGTTGACTGAGGGGCATTGTGTGCTTCCCGCCTGAAAAGCAGGAGCGCGCCGTGCGACCTGATACCAATCTGTTATTGGACTACGCGTCCGCCAGCGAACGGCCGGCAGCTACTGGCGCCTTATCTGAGCCCCGTACAGCTTAAACAGCATGACGTTTTGTTTGAGATGTCTCTGATACCGTCACCGAAGTGTTCTTTCCGACTGATGCTGTCATTTCCCTCGTGGTTTCACTTTCGACCGGCGAGATGGTTGAGAGTGCGATGGTCCGGCGCGACGGGGTCATCGGCGCCGGCCGCTGGAGTGAAGACGTTCGGCTGTCGGACCTAGAGCCAAAATTCACCTGTCAGGTTTGTGGCAACAGCGGCGCCGATATAAGGCCGCTGTTCGAACGCAGAGGCATGGACTGGCTAGGTGTTTTCTGAGAAGTGGCCACAAGTGAACAGACAGCCGGCCACCAAGACTGTTAACTTTAGAACATCAGCCCGGCCTGTGGTTTCTGTCGGTGATGAGAACGCCTCATTGCGCTCCCGCCTTCCTCCAATGGAAAGGAACAGCGCATGCAGAAGCGTCGCCGTTTCAAACAACAACTACTCTTCAAGGTCGCTTAGCCAAGGATACGGCGCAATTGCAGGAGCAGGCTAAGAGGCTTCGGCCGGGCCCTGCGCGAGAAGCCATTTTGCGAAAGATCCGGCAAAACGAGACCGCCTCCGACATATACGAGTGGCTAAACTCTCCCGGCCTGAGGGCTCCTGTCTAACTGGAGCCGGCAAGGAGTCGTTACCGACGTCCGGTCCAGCCCCCAAAGCACTCCGCGGAGACAGACCGCGAATGGCAGGTGCTGAGGTTGTCCCCTTCGAACATCCGATTATCGGATGCAGGAATTGGAACTGATACCGCCTAAAAGAGTCGGGTATGGGCTTCTGGTTTTCAGCCCCCAAGCCCAACCGGAAGAAGGCGGCCCCAGCCTGCAGGTGGTTGGCTGGGGCCGTTTCTCATTCAGAAGCCCGCCAGCCGCTGTCCGAGCATGGCAAGCCACATACTCACCCGGAAACAGGGACGCGCCGCATAGAGCCGGCTCAGGCGCATTCAGCGGCGGGTTGCCAAGCTCAAGGAGGTCGCCATGGGTCGCTTTAGGACATGGTTACGGACCGTAGTTGTCCCGAATCGGCAAATTGTACGGGCTTGATTAGAGTAGCGTTCGCGCGGACGGCGGAGATTTCATCCCGAAACAATTTTGCAGAAAGGCTGCTGGAAAACTCAGTGGCCTTTTTGTTTGGAGGCTGCCGCCGGCAAGTGGGCCGCGAGCTGGGGCCCTTGCGGTCCACGTCCCAAAGAGGCCCGCCCAACCGAGCAGCTGACTTTGGCTTGCTAGTGCCGGCCAGCGGCCTTTGCAATTGCAAGCAGCGCAGTATTTGACGTCTTTCGCTATCGGACAGGGAAAAAGAAAACGGCCCTAGCGCACTGCTGAGGCCGTCTATTGCGTGCCCGAACCCCGGCCGGTTTGGCCCGACTTATAGTCGCCAGCCGCGGTTCAGGTGTGCGGAGGCAAGACTCCAATTGGCGCGTCTTGTGGCAGGCGAAAGAACTACCCTGTTTTAAATTCGGGGTTAGCTTCCGGAGTGGCCTACTTTGCCTATTTTCGGCCAGTATCCGGTTTCTTCCACAAAGACGGGGTTTACGTCCGGCTCGTGCAAACCGTCTGGCTGCCAATAAGAAAGGGGCCCGAAGGGAGCCCAATTCTTCATCATTTTACCCAGACCCATGTGGCCTATGTCGCATCTAGAATGGCCTATTTTGGCCAGTACCTCTGGCGAGTGGCCCAAAGAAGCGGCCTCAGCGCCGGTGCGCCCTGAGGCCGTGTAGTTTGGAGTAGATGAGATGCCGGGTGCGTCCCGGCACGAAGCCAAGCCCCCACCTTGCGGCTTGTTCCGGGCGCCTCTAAAAAAGACCTGGACCGGATATTGTGAATGACGCCTCGCGAGCGCAAAGACATGCCATGGCTTTTGATGGCCTTAGCCGTCGTCATCGTCGTGATTATCGGAGGCGCCCTTTTCCGCTGGCACTAAGGAGTGGCCTGTTTCGGCCATACCCGATTGGTGGCGCGGGCCTTAGATAACCCTCATGACGTAGTTACAGATGATGGTTGGCTGTACGACGCCAAAGGCGCGCACTATAGAAGCGGGTCTGCAGCCGACACTGGAACAGAGATTCATGGCAGACCTCGAGCCGAAATTTACTCGCTGGATCTGCGGCAAACGTGGCGCGGAGATGCGGCCGAACTTTCCGCAAGGCCGCATTGGGTGCTCGTTAGTGCGCTGTCATTGCACCGTAAACCCACCGCGCAATACCCCGGCGGCTTTGGGCCAGTCTGTCGCCTGGTCGACATTGTCGGTGCACAGATAGTCAAAGCCGCCGGCTTCCAAGTCTGCGCGCATCGCCGCTTGCGCTTCTGACAATCGGCCGCCGCGGCGTTTCAATCCAATGGGCAATGTTGGTTCCTTGGTTACAAAGCGGACTGACGGATCAATTTGCTGACGCTTAAATGACCGCGTTTCGGTTACCGAGCCTTAATAGCGATCGCCCGCCTTTTGCGGACGGAAATGAGGTAGCGTTATCCTGATGTGTGAAAAGATCACGACCCATGAGGTGAAAGAAATCGACGGCCGCCCTTGCTTGGTATTCGTTGGAGAAGCAGGCCGAGAACTCTATTTTTCCGCAAACAGCATTGAAAGGATTTTTGTCAAGGCTATGCGCCAATTCGGGGCCTATGCTGCTCACCATGGTGTCTCGGCCGGCCAATGGCGGCCCGCGACGATGGTAACGCCGCGAACCTGGAACACGGGAATTAGCGACACCGGAATGGCCGCGATTATCGTTGATCGAGATTTGCCCTCGGAGCAAACCTTTCTTCTGCCACCCGAGCATGCTGAGGCATTGGGGCGCCAACTGATACAAACGTCATGCCAAATGCTTTGCACGTCAGGGCCCGCGCAGTAGTGAGGCTTGCGCCAGCGCTTCGACGGAAACGGGCTAAGGCTTATCGGGTCGTTCGGTGAAACCCAGCAGTAGTGCACTGCCCGCTGAATTTCCGGTGGCAATAGCGCAAATGGGACCAGTAACCCGGCCTGATCCGCGCGATCGCCGGAGCCGCCGCAGCGAGGATCGTCGGCAGCACGCCGGCCCGCTCCCATCTGGAGAAAGCGGGGCACATTCGTAGGGTCAGTCGCGGCGTTTATGCCCTCAACAAACGTCGCAGGTGAGCCAAACATGGAGACTACAACGGGGGATAAAATGTTGTGGAGATTATTTGCATCCGTGCTGTAAACAACGTTGCCCCGGTAGAAACGCGCGTACACGACTCCTTACAAATCCAAAAGCTCGCGATCGAGGTATTTTGACCTGCTGGGCTGTTCCGTTCTTCATCGAATAGTATGACTCTGTGGCCAAACGTCTCGGCGCGCACCTCCGCTACACCCACAAGTACACGGGCGGCAAGGCAGCAGAGTATCGAGAATGGGCTGAGGGCAAGCGCATCACCATCGTCGTCTACCCGTGGAGTTGTTGGGACGACAAACCCCTGTGCACCGCGCCATTGAGGTGGCTCTTATCAAAGAGTTCAAGCCGAGGTTCGTCAGCAGGTGCTGATCGCGCAAGCACGGCGCCCTATCGGCACTGACGGCGCGACGCGCGTCAAAGTAGCTAACGAAAACCCGCATGCCGCCCGTAGGAACGCTCCCCCTTGGTCCAAGGGGTTTGCCGTCGGCCAGCGCTCAAAACCTCAAGCCTTCGCCGTCCGCCGCGCATCGCTCGCGGCCTTCGCGGTCGTGGTCGGCGGCTGCGATCAATTTGGCGTCGGTCAGGACGTCGCGGCGCTGGCCGCCGATACCGGCGGAAAATACTACATGGAACGCAAACGCCTCGACGATGCCACCGACCGCCGCCGCTACCGCCACCGCGGGCCGACGTTGAGAAGCTTGGTCAAGCTGGCGGTGGCCTGCGACAGCGCCGAGCAACTCGGCCAGCAATTGAAGCGCCGCTACGATCGCCAGCGGCAGCGCGCCGGCCTGGCCCAATCCGACCGCCGCCGCGCCGAGGCCGAGCTCGACGCGCAACTCGATCGGTTGCTGGTGGATTGAGGCGACGAGCGCCTTCCCGGCCCAGTCCCAAGGCCCGTGCTGCTCTACCGCGAGGGCCGGCCGATTCGCCTTGCTCTATTTCAGGCTGGTCGGGGCGGAGATGCATTGATGGGAAAAGCGGCCGAAAACGAAAAGCTCAAACTTCGGGCCACGTTCTTAAACAACGTTGCAACGTCGGTCATCATCACAGGATTTATCGTTCCGTACTATGCGATCATAAGCGGCATGTTTGAGGCAGGAACAAAGGCAGCGCTGGTCCGTGGGGCGCCCTGCGTCGCCGCTTGGTCATGCATCCGTGAGAGGACAGACCAGCTCATCCACGATCCAAGGATTTGGCTTCTGCTAATTCTCACCGGGTTTTCCGTGCTCGTTGCTAGGATATTCCGTGGGGGAGCAATGCCGTTTTGGACAAGATGACCGATTGATAGGTGACGAGGCGCATGACCGTCGATCGCGATCCCGACCCCAACGAGGCTTACGAAATCGTCCCGATGAAAGGGGAGCCGCACGGCCCGCCTGCTGGTTGGTGGACCGTCACCAGGAACGGCATTCCCGACCGGCATTTTTCGCCGAGCCGCAAGGCCGAGGCCGAACGCTACGCCACCGACCCTGCGCACCGAGCCGCCATCCGCGGCCAGAAAAAGGCTCACGATCGAGGCCCGACCTGATGAAATACACCGTTGCCCTACGCCGACCCCGAGAAGGCCGCGCGGCGGCTGATGGAGCACGCGCAAGCCTTTGAACCAATCCAGGATGGCCGCATCTATATCGAGAAAATCAATTACTCGTTCCTGTTCAGCGACAAGGGGACGCCGGCGGAATACACCGCGGGCCTCGATCACGCGATTAGCTTGGGCTGGCTTGAATTGCATGGCAGCGGAACGTTCGTGAAGCTGACGCAAAGCGGCGCGGACCTGTTCGCCTGACATCGAAAATCGCGGCCCCGTCACTACGGTGATGCGCCGGCGCAACACCTTTCACGAAAGTCGGTGACAGCCTGGCGTGACGGTTAAAAACCGAACCGACACGAATCCGTCTGCCGAGTTCAATTGAGCTTTCAGCACCGGATGGCATCCGGCAGATCATAGCGATGGAGGTTCGTATGAACGAAGTGGTGGAGGCTTCGATTGCCGGCGCATCACTCGCCGCCGGTGCTGCAATTTGGCTACTTGCGGGGTATCTCATTCAGCGACTTGCCTTCCGAAATCCAGAACCGACCTACGCTATCGTCTTTGCAACGTCATTGAGCACTTCGATGTTGCTGTTTTCTCTCGTGGCTTTGCTGGCGTTTTACATCCGATACGATAATCCCGGTGCGGCTGATGGCCTGGTTCAAACGGTTCGTTGACCCGATCATTTTGCCCGACAGGCGCAAGTTGCTGACGCTGCGCGACGCCGCCGAATACATCACCGCGCTGCCGAAAGCCGAGCATGATGCCGCCGATTGGCAAGTCGCGATGGAAACGCTGATCCTGGTCGCCGAACGTGGCGGGCCGGAAATGCTGGCGCGGATTGCGGTGATGAAAGCGTTGAACCGGCACGGCGTCCAAGCGACACCAGCGCCGCGACGGAAACCGGCCAAGGTTTTTGGATTGTTCGGTGATCCAGCCGCCTCACGGCCAGGCGACGATCACTGCCAGCGCCACCATCGCCGCAACGATCGCCAGAAAAACCGCTGCCTCGAAATCCGACATTTGCCACATGGCGCGGCCTCTCGGTTTCATCCGTGGCCCCTGCCGGCCCCTCCACCCAATTGGTCTGCACCGCTCACGCATTGATTTGCGTCAATTCCCTCCCGCTTCCTCGCGATGGAATAATCTCGCATCCGGTCGCCATCCGGGACAGGATGCAAGACAGAGAACGGCTCCGGCTCGGGCCGCCCCCCCAACCGGGGCCGTTTTTGACACTCGGATCACGCAGGTTCCAATGCGCACTTTGGCTTTCACGATTTTGACGATGAGTATCGCCCTATCAGCCGGGCAAGCCCCCGCTCAGACATATAGCCCGCCGCGTTTCGTTTCTCCTGCGCCGTATCAGAACGTACCGGATAGCTACTGCCTGCAAGGGCGCGACTGGGGCTATCCCGGCAATTGCCAATTCTCCAGCTACGCCCAATGCATGGCCACTGCGAGCGGTACTTTCTCCTATTGCGGGATCAACCCCCACTACGCGTTCACC
Source organism: Bradyrhizobium sp. TZ2 (assembly GCA_043099345.1). Classification (GTDB taxonomy): domain Bacteria; phylum Pseudomonadota; class Alphaproteobacteria; order Rhizobiales; family Xanthobacteraceae; genus Bradyrhizobium. The sequence continues at coordinate 7,930,984 of CP170752.1, forward strand.
CTCCAGCGGCGCGGCGACCCCCGATACTGAACGGCATCAAACAGGGCCTGCACAATCACCGCGTATTGCGCCAGCGCGTGGGTTGCCAGTTCGTCGATCGGATCGTGCATCGCATCACTAGGTAACGCCGGTGATCGTCGCCACCCCACCCGTTCGGCGCAGCACCCAATCGCAATCGATCAGGCAGCGCAGCCCGATCGCCGCGGTCTGCCACAGGCTTTGCGACGGCGCAGCGACGGTGGCCGGCGAGCCTGGCGTTCCGATCGGGAGCGGTACGCTTTCCATGTGCACAGTAGGGTTTTCGTCGGTGGAAAAATCCGGCGGCCCGAGCGATGACGCAAACGCCGCGGCATCCACCGCAACGATTTGATCGGCGGCAAGATACGGTGCCGCGATCACCGGCAGCGGTGCCTGCGACAGCGTCGCAATGCTGGCGGCCTGCACCGAGGTGGTGATCAGCACCGGACGGAGTGCCGGCGCGATCGCGGCGAGCATTTTCTTGATGTCGCCGAGTAGCGCAGTGCTGCCGCCGCCGGCGGTCGGTGTCAGCGGCGTGACGCCGGCGAGCAGGCCGGCCGGCGCGGCTGTCGTGGCCGCGGCGCTGCCGAGCAACACGTTGTCGATGGCGAGGCTGAGGTCCCTGTGCCAGCAAGGTGCGCAGCGATAGCTCGACATTGAGCGGCGAGATCGTTGGCGAGCTCTTTCGTGATGGCGATGATCGATGCGGTTTTTTTGGTTTCAAACCGAGCGCCGCGATGATCAGTGCGCCGACCGGGATGACGCCGCCCTCGGCGACAAACCCGCCTGACGGCGTCGGCGTATGCACCGGCACCCGCGCCACCGCGCCATCAATGAATGCATAATCCTGGCCGCTGGCGGCGCGCAATTGCGCCAGCGCTGACGCCGGCAACAGCCTGGTGGCGATGTCGACCACGACGGTGGCGGCTAGCTCGGCGGCCCAGGTCGCAACCGTGGTCATTGCTGGCGTCACCGCGGATTTCAATTCGATCAAATGCGCGAGGTCGGTGTCATAAGCGAAATGCTGTTTTGCTATCGCCTCGGGCTGCCGCTTTTCCTTGATGGCGATCAGATTGCAGGCGGCGTACCGCGCCACCAGGCCGGCAGGGCGATGTATGGCGGGCGGTTCGATCAATTGGCGCAAATCATTGAGTACGGCGCTTTTGACCTGGCGTCGCAAGATGCCGATTTCATCGGGTGAAAAAGCGTTCATGGCAGCGGTCTCCGTTCGGCGTCAAAGCCGGGGTGAAGATGCTGGCTGCCAGTTGCTCCGGGGCGTTCGTGGTTGATCAGACCACCGCTTTGCGAAGCAGCCCAAGTCATACGCCGGTTCGCGCAGAAAGCAATTCGGTTTCGGCGGTGGATTGCCGTCCGGCGCAATTGCGCTGGCGCTCTCGATTGCCGATGATGGGACAACTCAAAGGGGAACTTCCTGAATGGATATCATGACCGGGCTAGCCGCGGCAGCCAAGGCACTCGAAATTGTTAAGCAATTGAGGGAGGTCGACGAGCGACTGAGCCAAGCCGAATTCAAACTCAAAATCGCCGAGCTCTATTCGTCACTCGCTGACGTCAAAATGTCTTTGGCCGATGCCAAGGAAGAACTCGCCACCAAGAACAAGCTGGAACGTTATCGATTAAGCGACTGCGGCGGCGGGACCTTCGTCTATGAACTCAAAGCCTCGGAGGTCAGTGAGGAAAGTCCGCAGCACCGCGTCTGTGGGGCGTGTTATCAGCAAGGCAAAATTGGGCACCTCCAATTCGAATTTCATTCTGTGGACAGTGGCCAGGATTGGTACGAGTGCTCGGTGTGCAAAGACCGTCGGCCATACGGGGTGCGCCGTTAGGCCGAGCGAAACGTTCGCTCCAACCGTCGACCACATTCTCGTGCTCCGTCGCCACTATGCTTGATCCGAAACAACGCCACCGACTATTACTCGCCGACCGAACCGGCGACGCCGCCTGGATCACCGCGGCGATCGAACACTTGGTCGTGGCTGACCGTCACCCTCGACGAAATCGAGGGGTGCGTTGCGTGATGCCGCCGGCTCGGCCTACCTCGTCGCTGGCGCTAACAGGTTCGAGGTCGTGATAGGGATGCCGGCGTGGCCGAGGCTGGCGTCACGGCGGGAGAAAATCGGGCGGCCTTGTTGATCGGGCCGCGGTGATCGCTGCGATCACTCGATCAAGGTTAAAAAACCGTTCCACCGACGACTACTAAAATTGGTACATCCAGACTGCCAGCTTTCCGAACGGCGTTTCGATTTTCATAGTATGCGCGTCTCCGGCGAGAAAACCGCATTGGTTCAAATCGTCACCTCCGCGCCCTAGACCAGCGCGCGTATCTCGTCGGAGCACCACGATGTTTTTGGCGAGGTTCCCAAATGATGCCTTGGACTACCCAGGAAATCTCCCTACTCATCGGCCTTTGGCCGATCGCATCAGCCGCGCAAATCTCGAAATGGTTGAATCGCTCGCGCGCGTCGATATGCGGAAAGGCAATGCGGCTGCGCAGCGATGATTTGTTGCCAGCCGACGTGGAAAAACATTTCGAGGTGAAACCGGTGCAGACGCGGCATGGTCCCGCCAAAACAACGGTAGCATCGATCAGGCCGGCAAAGCGGACGCCACCGATCGATGCCACCGTGCCGCCACCGGATATGCGGCGCTGCTCGTTGGTCGAACTCGATGACGGCCAATGCCGCTGGCCGCTCGGCGACATGCACCAGGTCGCGACGCTGTTCTGCGGCGGCGCCGCGGTGCCAGGGTTTTCCTATTGCGGGCATCATCTGCGGATGGCGCGATGCGACAGTGGTCTGCCGCAATCCGATCGCGGTCCACATCGGGTTAGCAGAGGTTCCAGTAGGGTTGCCGAGGGTTTGCTGCCGGTTGGCTGAGGTCAGCGGAAAAAAATCCTAAACAAACATGCGGAAATTTACCGCCGCCGCTGTGGCCGTCACCGCTGGATTTTTTAGACCCCGCCCCGTCATTCTGAAACCACGGGTGACTCTTGGACAACGGAAAGCCGTTAACGTCACAGCCGCGCTCGGGTTTGCCTCGGGCTCGGCAATCTCCCGATTGGTCTCGGCGGAATGATGCGACGGGCACAACGCCGCATGATTTTGCGGTTCAAATGCCAATGACCAGGCTTGTTGCAGTCGTCGCCGGTGATGGACGTGACAGCAACCAGGACCGACCAGCGTCTCGATGCAGCCGGGACCTTGGCAGACATATTCGGCGGCGGCCCTCGCCTGCAACCGCGCAACTTTCCACTGCCGGCTATTGTAGACGCGCATCGCCGGCGTGGTTTTCCGTGCGCGCATCCGGTCATGTCGGCGAGTACGGGCCATGGCCTGGTAGGATACATCATGCGGGCCGACTAGTCCGTGCCCCTAACCGTTTCCGAAGTCGGGTCCCGGCGCGGCATCGTCCATCCCGAAAATTAGCTCTGGTATGCCCACATAGCCAGCGCCACACCGGCCAAGCATACAAGCCAGACCACAATTTCCCACCTAGCTGACGGCTTCCCCATGATCACTCCGGGATCAGGATTAGCGTTGCCTGCGGGTTTGGCTCAACCCTTGATTTCGATCAATCGCCTCGGTGACGGCAGTCGGCCGACGCGGTTCACATTCGAGCGTTGTAAGGGCACGTCAGCCCCTGATCTCGCGCGGTCCAGTTATCGTCGCATCCGCTTCGGCTGCCCTCTTTGAGAAGGTCAGCGGTGCTAGATCTGATCGCAAGCAGTCGATGCGCCTGATCACGGTCCTCGCGAAGGGTGACGTATTGATCGTCACCCGGCTCGATCGATTGGCGAGGTCCACACGCGATCTCCTTAATCTTCTGGGGACGATCGCCGACAAAGGAGCAGGCTTCAAATCGCTGAGAGATGCCTGGGCTGACACCACGACGGCCCATGGTCGCTTGATGCTGACCGTATTGGGCGGTCTCGCCGAATTCGAGCGCGAACTGATCCGGACACGGACCGGCGAGGGGCGAGAACGAGCGAAGGCAAGGGGGTCATACTTGGTCGCAAACCAAAATTGACCAACCATTAGCGTCGGGAAGCCATAGCACGTAGAGAGGCAGGCGAGGTCCTGACCGAGATAGCGCGATGCTATAACGTCAGTCACAGCACGACTAGCCGCCTAGTCTGAGATTCGCGCGCCGGTCACAAACCGCGGGAGGAAGTCGCGCACTGACGGGTGGAGTCGAGATGTGGCGCGGTGGCTTTAGGCTACACATATCTGTTTCCGCCTCTTTCGTCTGGCGGTGCCTTAGTGGTGTAGCCGTGACTCCGTTTCCACATCCCGCTCGTCGAACCGGACTGGCAGATCTCTCGCATCCGGCTCTCGGACAAGACCTCACGCCTTCGCCCACGGCATGTCGCGCCCAAGCGCGGTTAGGCGTACGAGCCCGAAGTGCCCGTAGAGGTGCGAGAGTGGATACATCCCGCCCTTGCGTCGCCTGACCTTGTGCTTGGAGCGCAACCACCGGCGCAACCGCACAGCGGTGTAGTTGTCGATCGCTCGGTACGCCTTGTTGACGGTGCCTACGTTGAAGTAGTTCGCCCATCCGCGAAGCGTGCGGTTCAACTTACCCACTAGCTCTGTGGTTTCTTGCCATGTCCCCGATCGGGCGGTCAGCGCGTGAATGTTCTCCACCATGCGCCGGATGCTCTTCCGCGATGGCCGATATCCCAGGCGTGCCTGACCGGTTCTCGCTGAATACATCCGCCCGAACGAGTAACCCAAGAAGTCGAACTCCCCTTCCGGGACCTTGCAGATTCGTGTCTTCTCCTCGTTGACCGTGAGCTTCAGCTTTCTCATGATCTCGCGCAGTTGCTGCAAGGCTTCTTCGGCTTTGCCTCTCCGGCACAAGATCACGAGGTCGTCGGCGTAGGTCACGATGCGAGAGCCGAGGCTTTGCTCCAGCCCGAGCATCTTCCATCCCAACACGAACCGGCGCATGTAGAGATTCGCCAGCAAGGGGGAGATGGGTGAACCTTGCGGGATGCCGCGTCGGTTGTCCCGGGCTTCGGTCGTGCGGGTCTTCCGTCCTCGATCGTCGGTTTCTTCCACGGGGCATTCCAGCCACATCTTGATCAGATGCAGCACGCGCCGATCAACAATCCGGCGCGCTACCGACTTGAGAAGGTCGGCATGCGGAATGCTCCCGAAGTAGTCCGCGAGGTCGGCGTCAACGACTTCCGGGTGGCCGCGGAACAGCAGCCCTTCCACCTTGGCCACCGCCTGTTGGGCATTGCGCCCGGGACGGTAGGCGTACTGCTCTGGTGGAAGGTCGGCCTCAAAGATCGGCTCCAGCACCAGCATCGCTGCCGTCATGCAGACCCGATCCCGCAGGGTCGAGATGCCCAATGGCCTGAGTTTGCCATTGGCCTTCGGGATGAACACTCTTCTGATGGGGGCCGGTCGGTAAGTCTCCAGCCTGAGCGCAAGCGCCAGGTCGCCAAGCCACCGCTGCACCCCATACGCGTCGATGTCCGCAAATCCTGACCGTCCACACCCGGTGCGCCCTTGTTGGAGCGACACTGGGCATAAGCATGGGCCAGAATGTCCTCGCGGCTGATCTTGTCGTACAGGGCATAGAACCGATAGCCGGCTTCTGCCTTCGCTTTCGCGTGCAACGCCGTCTGCAGTTTCTGAACACTCTTCGGAGTTGATAGGTTGCCCAATCTCCAGGTCCCTCACTACGTCTTGCGTTCGTCTTGAACTGAGGTCCCTTCCCTCCCCCGGCGTTACCCGGCTTCAGCGGTATTACGAACCTCTCCGCATCCCTAAGGCGCCCGGCCTATCCCTCGCGGGCGTCCGGTTGATCATCCCTGACCACGCCTTGGGGCCTCCCGTGTTGCGTACGCTTTCCTTGTGTACATGCTGTCGCCACTACCCCGGCGCAGCAGCTGGGTGGATGGTTTCGCTCGGTAGCCCAGCCCTGTCAGCCTTCCCCGAAAGGGTCGTCGGGTCGGCCTGCGCATCGTCCTTTTCGAGGCTTGCTCGGCGTTCACTCGCGTTACGGCCTGCACACTCGCGCTGTCACCAATTCGTGACACGCATTCCGAAGGCTTCAGCTATCTCGTCACCTCCATAGCTGCTCCGGCTGCTTCCGGCTGGAGCGGTTGCCGGGTGGGACTTGCACCCACTGGAAAGCGCCGCCTTGTCACGGCGCACACCCGAAGCCGACATTCGGGACTTGGACGCGAATGCCTGCACGCCATTTGTGACGGCGCGAAAACGGCTCACATAGCATCGCCCGATTCACCTTACGGCGTCAGCCGCTACAACCAAAACGCGAGGTTGGGCCGTATCCATCGAGAAGATCTCCTCGACTTCGAGACGCATGGTACCGTGGCATTCGCACGCCGCCGCCGCAAGCCGCGATCGGTCGATCTCGATCTGGCCTCGTCGATCAGATCTGATCGCTCCTGACGCGCGCAGATTGCGTATCAGGAGCGTCACCGTCGTTCGTCGCACACCGAGTATTTCCGACAGCGCCTCCTGGGTGAGCGGCAGGACGTCGTGGTCGATGCGGTCACGAAAATGGAGCAGCCAGCGTGCTATGCGGGCTTCGACCGGATGTAGCGCATTGCAAGCGACGCCGAGCTGAAACTGTATCAGCATCGCCCTGACGTGAGTCTGGACCGCGTGCCGGATCGTGGGGCTCCGGTTGAAAGCGGCGTGAAATCGCGATGCGGGGATCCGGGAAGCGTTGCCTGCCGCACGAACGATGGTGGTAGTGGCCGAAGGTGACGGTCCCAGCACCGAAAGAATGCCTACTGCCCCCTCGCGCCCGACTGCGGCGGTGGCAACCGTCTTCCCGTTCGCCATGTCGACCATCAACGAGATGGCGCCGCTATGAGGGAAGAAAACATGCTCGATCTGTTTACCCGCTCGCGAGAGGACCGCGTCTTGATCGAGCGCGACCGTCTTTAGCTCGGGCACCAGCAGATCGAAGTCTGCTGGCGGCAGTGCTGCAAGAAGGCCGTTAGAAATTCCGCCGGGAGCCGTCACTGCGGGAGAGCGGTGAGGCATCCGCGGCCTGCTCCATTTCGAGCGTTGCGTAACGGCGGTCTCAACATAGGTTTAAATCTTCGCGCACCGATATTGAACTCACTGACGAAACACTTTCACTCTAAAAAACAAACTCCAAACGCTTGGCCGCGAGGCGGATTTTCTGCTCGCAGCATCGTGAGGGTTAGATTCAATTGGCTGCCGGACGCAACTATCAAATGTGCATGGGTCACGCCCGAGACGTGCGAGAACGCAGGTGTTCCAATTCCGGCCCACGGCAAACGCTACTGTCGATTTGCGCAGCGATCTCATTGAGCGCGCGATTCACATCGCGCACCAACGATTGGCACTTTCGGCGCGATAAGGCCGAAGCTTCTCGACGCGGGCCCGAGGAGCTCGGTGGCACCGCCTCGTCGAGATAGCCAATGCGCAGCATCTCCCGCCCATGTCGACGAGGTGATTGAGTGGGCTTTGCCGCAGTGCATGAGTCCAAAATGGGCCCATTCGGACGCTTCTAACCCATTCGGATAAGATAGTGCTTCGGTGCTACCCCATAGCAGCTCTTTCCGGGAACGGGCTCGTGTCGCACCAAGTCTTCTTCTGACCAACAAGATCAAGATTGGATTGGGCACTTCCTCAGTGCAAGGGGCCCTGGCGCGCGACTTCGCGCATCATCGTATCCAGCGCGTAGACAACACAAGGAATAGCGCCCGATTACCCTTGTACTTGGCCGCTGGTCGGGTGCTTTCAAACCCGCCCATAATCGTGGCCCCGTAGCGGTCACAGAGCCGCCATTCCCACTTGGTCGAACTTCGCTGGGTAATCAACACTTCCAACAAGGCCCCGTCCCGCCATCCCCAGTTGCGTACCATCAAGATACCAGCGGGCCTTAAGGTGTCGGTTCGCTTTTAGACTCTCAGATGTAATTTGATGAATGTGAGTGTTTGAAACAGTGTTTGAAACACAGCGACCAGCGATGTCTTAGCGACCCCTCCTGTCGACAAGCTACAGCTCCTACTTGAGAACTGGCTGCACCATGGTGCCCCGAACGGCTGACCGACCTTGAGCATGCCGTCGCGGCTGGCCCTCAGTTCGAGAATTCGCGCCTCTCCACGCGGGCTCGACCTGATGCCGGCCGAGCTTGGTCCCATTCGTCCTTGCGCCCGATGGGGTAATTGAATAATAGCACCCGTTTGATGCCGTAAAGGAGTCCGATGATGGCGCCACGTTGCGAGCAGATGGATAACTATCGCCCTCGGACGGGCGACCTCCTTGAACGCAGTCACAAGGGCCTTTTCCAGCTTTCCCTGTATCCTGGAAAGAATGCTGGTGGGCTTGTAGTGCCGATGCTCAATCAGGGCGGCGAAGATATCGGAAATGGTCAGCATTCGAACGATATCGGTGATACTCTCGGCACAGAGCGCATCCGGATATCCGCTGCCATCGAGATATTCGTGATGATGCCGGACAGCATCCAGGATCTCGGACGAAATACCTGTGTGAGCTTTCAGGAAATCGTATCCGGCCACCGGATGCATCTCGATAAGTGCGCGCTCCTCGGCGTCCAGCCGTCCGGGCTTGTCCAGGATCGCCAACGGGATGGTTGCTTTGCCGATATCATGAAACATGGCGGCAGAGTACAGCCGTTCAAGATCGGTTCTCCTCAGTCCCAGACTGAGTCCAAAGTCGATGGCCACACCAGTAACGAAGACAGTGCTGGTAGGTCCCCTCGTGATGGCGCCGCACGGTCGTGAGCCAATCACTGAGCCCGCGCTCTGTGATGCAATCGGCGATTTTCGTGCCAGCTTCTTTCATCCCGACCACATCTATCGGCTCGCCCAACGACACCGCGGTGAACATCGATCCAATGGCGGCAGCCGCGGCCTCAACCGCGTTGTCTTGCTGCGGCGCGCCGGTTGGCGAGGCGCTTTCTGCGTCTGCCGGATCAGCCAACGCGGCGAGCAATTTGGACTGGTTAATTGTACTCGGTAGGGCGAGCGTGGCTCCCAGGGCATAGGCTTGCGAGATGCAGACGTGAGACGGTTCTTCGACAAGGAATATGCGCTTTCGGACCTTGGCCATGCGGGCACTCCTCTTCTTGAGAGCCACGATATTTTCGACGACACGTAGATCGGCCCGGACAACCACCGCGTCAGGCGACTGCGAGAGCTTTGCGTCGACATCGAGCCGTTCCGCTGCCACGCGAAATCTCCGGCCAAGGACACCGCAAAGGTCGGACAACATGGCGGCATCATCAGCCAGAACATGCACAAACATGAGGGCCGCCTCCGCCGAGCGGCTTATCTTCATATCCAAAACGACTCCCGATCCTCAGCGGGCTCGTTCAACCATATCAGCGCCTCCCGCAATTCCAGGAATACGACTCGCTCTTCTGCGGTTGATGATATCTCTCCGCCGAAGAGATAGAGGATGAAGCCTTTGCCCTCGTCATGAAACAGGGCTTCTTTGGCCTCAGAAACCGCGAGAGAGGGGACATCGATGAAGGAGATCGTTCGCGAAGAGACTAGCTGCATGTGAGATCGCCGGTCGTCCACGGTCTGGTCCTGCAAGATTGACTTATTGCGCACGAGGGGAATGATCATCCTTGCCCGGGGGCTTTTTCTCCTTTTTCTTCTCCGCGATGAACCGCACGCCTACATGTGGCCCGTTGACCCAAATCAACTCGCACCGGCGAAATGCCATACCGGTGGAGGATAGAACCAGGAAAAATTCTTCGCTCTTGAGGGGGTCGGTAGAACCTTCTACCTCAAGCTTGGCGCCGCTTTCAGAAGCGTCGAGAAGGGTACAAATTCGTCGCCATGTCCCATCGACACCCATGAGGTTGACGAGGTGCTTGTGTTCAAACTGAACGCGGGCCGCCTTTCGATTATTCCACCGCATTGCAATCGGCTGGAGTAAAAGCACTGAGTTTAATTAAAGCAATTTTGGGAACTCATAGATGCGCGGCCTCGCCACGCGCAGCTTCAATGAGCTGATCTATCCTCGCGGACTGCGCCAGCAAATGCTCTCTGGCCGTCCCACTCCCGATCTGTCCAACAAGCAATCGGATACACATGTTTGCGAGATCAAGAATGAAGATGGCATCGCGCAAATCCTCCGTTGTTTGGATTTGCAGACCTTCAACACTCGACACCAGCGCGGCGAGGTTCATCAAAACGTCAACTGGCCTCTGGCGCGAGCGGTCTGGTCGGGGTTTCCGTTGGTGAGGCCGATGAAATTTTAGGACCGTAGACATTTGGAGAATCACCGCAATCGGCGCTTCGTTTCGTCGGAAGCGATCAAGCAAGGAAAATAAATGACACAAAACTCGAAAAACCACACACAAGCGAACCACTCGGACAGCCCACCCTTGACTGGCGTTGCGCAGGCCACGACAAACCGGGGCTGCGCTGATCGCTGTTGAATGCCCGTGCAGGTAGTGGAATTATCACGCCATAGTTGTTAATGCAGGGTTATATATTCGGCGGTGATCGGTGATCTGGTACCAAAGACCGATGCAAACGATGTCGAAATTCGGCAGGCCCGAGAAGAATGCTGAGGCGGTTCTGTTCCTCCAATCTAGCTCGATCCGTAATACTCCGGGGGGCAGAGGTTGACGGAAGTCAAACTCCGTTCTGGGGTCAATGACATAATCCCGACCATACCGTGGTTGCCAACGCCTATTACCTAATGAACAGCGACGGTCTGCCAACACTCGCGCCAAAACTATTTCGCTTCAACGACATTGATCAGTATCGAACTGCCGTGCGAAATCTGGCCGTGGAATTCACCCCTCTTGTGCGGAAGATCTCGGCTGCTCAAACCATCCTAAATCTACCGGGTTGCGACATCAATTTCGCTCAGTCCTTCCCACGAATTGCAGAAGGCCAACTTGCCCCAAACTGCACCGCCGTCGGATTTTCGATGGACGACGGTTTACCCATTCGCTTCAACGGCGTCGAAAGAGATCGGCCAGCTATCGTGATCTGGCGTAATGGTGCTGCATATACAACGGTCGAACGGACCGAGCGGCAATCTTCACGCAGGACCTGCAAGATCGTGGGTGGCCCCAAGCGGGTCCGAATTGGAAGGTGTTTGAAACGAGTGCATCTGCGCATCATCGGCTCCGCGAGCTGGTGAAGCAGATCCTATCAAGCTCCTCGGGCTTCGATGCCTCCGAAGCGAGCGACGCTTCCTCTGCGATGCGTGAGTCCCTGGTTGTCGCCATCGATGCCGCATTCTCCAACGTTGTTGATGCAAAGTGGACATCTCGTGCGAACTCCATCGGGCACTTCAAAGTTTTCCGGGACATCCAGGCAGTATTGTCCGGTAGCATCGGGGCGTCCGGTCTACAGCGGAGAACTCGCGCGACACGTCGGCGTCTCGGTACGAACCATGCACGATGCGGTTCAGCGATACCAGGGCATGAGCCTCCATCGTTATCTACGCATGAGACGGCTATGGCTCGTGCGCCAACAACTGCTGGCAGGGGCCGGTAGCGTCAAAGCGTGCGCACTTGCCTGCGGTTTTTGGCATCTAGGCGATTTCGCCAGGAGCTATCGTTTGCATTTGGCGAGTCGCCTTCAGAAACTCTGACCAAATCGCTTCAGTGATGAAGCCGACGTGAAGTAGAATCCAGGACTGCGCTGCGCGGGCGGCTCTAAAAGCAAGCCCCCAAGGAGTCTTTGGGGAAAGCCTCACCTCTTGGCAAGGGATTGTAGCCGCCCCACTGCTTCCGGAATCCAAAGGCCGACGTCGTTGGCCGCACTCGTAAAGCCGCCCTTTCGTTGGTCTCGCTCGCCTGAAGGTAGCCGCAAACGGTTCATGCAACGATCTCGGTCCGCTCCTACCGTGAAATAAAGAATCCGTATTTGTACCTACAGCATCGGGGAATCTACCGAAGCTGGCACCACTTCTATTCCGAGGTACGGTCGGATCAAAGAGAAGGCAAAAATCAAACTCCGCCGACCGCGAAATTGCAAACAGCGCCGCTCAAAAAAACACTGCGTTGATTATTCATGGCCACCCCGCAATAGAACTCCGACAGCCCATGAGAGCCTGGCGTTCCAATGCGATGCAAGGCTTGCTCGCCGGATTGCGAGTGGACACTGTGATCGAATGAATAGGTAAGGCATACCGGCTCTGGCACCAAACGGACATCCACGCGGCAATGTTCGATGTCCGTTGTAAGAGGGATTGTGTTGAAACACTCGAAAATCGCGGGGCTCCGAAAATCTCGCAAATGTAGTGCATAATTTCCCATGGCCACAATTGAATTGAGAAGGTTCCCGTTTTGATTATCCCTGGACCAGCTCTCACTATGAGCGCACGATCAACTCGACCGAGATGCCAACGCAAAGCATTCGAGCCTTCAGTTCAACTTGCTGACGGGTCCCTTTTCGGTGACCCTCTCCTTCTTTTTCTTTTTGACACACAAACCCAAGAGGAGACTCCAAGATGCGCAAGACTCTTTTGGCGTCGATGTTGACCGCCGGTTTGGTATTGCCCGCGTTGGCGGAGGACGCGGGCACGATCAAACTCCACAGCGGGTGGAAGCTGATCCAAGAACGCGTAGACAAAGGAGTTGCCTACGGCACTCTGTGGGGGATCACCTTCAACGACACGGGTAGCGGTCCTCTGCACATGGCACCTGCTTCGGGGACCTATAATCTTACGCAACAGACCAATAAGGGTGAGGGCGAACTCACGTGGGGCGACGGCGATGACCAATTAAAGGGGTCGTTTACCATCACGGTTACCGATGGCAAGGCAACAGGCGAGAACATCGTCACGGGAACTGGAAAACTTGCCGGAATAACCGGCGGCCCTTTTGCGTGTGCTTTTGTGGGCAAGCCCGAAGATCAGCAGGCGCGGTGTACGCAGGTGTTTAATCGGAAGTAGGCCGCATGATCTCTTGGTAACTCTTGGGCAAGTGGTGTCTCACCGACCACCGCTTGCTCCTGTGGAGCGCCTTCCCCCCCGAAAATGGCGCTCGACTCACGATCCCGCCGACGCTTGTCGTGCTCGCCGACGAGGCGATCGAGTCGGAAGCTACTTCCGTTGTTGGCACATCGCGTCATTTCGCCTGCGCTGCGGAAGTTGGTCCTATGGGGGTGGGTTCAACTGGTCAGCGCAACACACTAATCTTTTGGCAAAGATGGGGTGTGGGGCATGAAAAGCGACGTCGCATTTATTACTCGGCGGCTCAGCGGTCCGAGATCTGGGATCGCTGGCAGGCTGGCGAGCCGATAAGTTCAATCGGACGTCGATTTGACCGGGAATCCTCTTCGGTCTTTTCGGTAATCTCGCCAACAGGCGGCATTCGTCCGCCAGCTCGGCGACGAGCCAGAGGCGCGCTCAGCCTTTTTGAACGGGAGGAAATTTCCAGAGGGCTTAGCACGCAGTGTTCGTTGCGGTTAATTGCCCGGCAATTGGGACGATCTGCATCGACCATCAGCCGTGAAGTCAGTCGCAACGGTGGATCGGATCGGTAGCGGGCTTGCCGGTCGGATCAAGCCGCTTGGGATCGGGCGCTCCGTCCCAAGCCTTGCAAGCTGGCTTGCCGTCCGTTTCTGAGCCGGACAGTATCGATCAAGCTGCGGCAGCAATGGTCACCGGAGCAAATTGCTGGTTGGCTCAAACGCACCTTCCAGGGGAACTGCAAAACCAGGTGTCACACGAGACGATCTATCGCAGCCTGTTCATTCAGGCGCGGGGGTGCTGAAAAAAGAACTGCTTGAGCACCTTAGAGCGAAACGGACTATCCGCCGTTCCAAGCACATGTCCATCAGCGAAAGACCGGCATCTATTGAAGATCGCGCCGTGCCGGGCCACTGGGAGGGCGACCTGATCGGCGGGTCCAGGAACAGCTATGTCGCAACGCTTGTCGAGCGTCATTCGCGCTACGTGATGCTGGTCAAGGTCGCGAACAAGGATACTGAAAGTGTCGTCTCGGCGCTGATCAAACAATCGCAGAGATTGCCCAGTGAACTCTACCGATCGCTGATCGCTGACCTGGGACAGAGGCAAAGAGCTCGCCGATCACCAGCGCCTGACATTAGCCACCGAGGTCGAGGTCTATTTTTGTGACCCTCGGTCTCCCCGGCAGCGCGGCTCAAACGAAAATACCAACAGATTGCTGCGCCAATATCTTCCGCGTGGCACCGATCTGTCCCTACATAGCCACGCCAAACTCAGTGCGATAGCAAGGCAGCTCAATGAAAGGCCCCGAAAGACCTTGCTATATCAAACCCCAGCTGAGAAGTTCGCGGAATGTGTTGCAGCGATCAGTTGAACCCGCCACCCAAAGCTGCCATTGACTGACCTCGGGTGCGAAGCCCCCATTCAATAAGGCGATTTGATTCGATACCATGGTCGTCCCCGACAAAGAGGCTGAACATGAGACGGCACGAGTTCATCATCCCAGTTGGCGCGGTGGCTTATTGGCCGCTTACTGCGCGCGCACAGCAGCCAGCCCGGCAAATGACGCATTGGAGCACTGATGCAAGCGCGACGCCTGGACCAGCTTCGAACGGCTCGGTCCCGGCTGCCGAATTGGTTTACGGCGGACTGATCTCGACCTGCCACACGGCCAGCATTCCGGGAATCCGTGGAACAGTTCGATGTTCGAGGCCAAGGTTGAGTCCCGGAACGCCGCGTCAGAGATCGATTGTCTCGCCCAACCGAAGGGAGAACTCCATGAAGGCCGTCGCACTGGGCGTATTCGGTGCCGCGCTGCTCGCGTCCGCCGCATTCGCCGCGCCCATCAACGCGACGACGATCGGCTCCGCCGAAGTCTCCAACGTCGATCAGGTCGGTCTGGTCTGCAACGAGTATTATGGACGCTGCTGGCGGACCCGAGGACCGCGCTATGTCCTGCGCTATCATTACGATCCCAGCTACTTCCCCGGCCGGGGCTACAACTATTACGCTGGCCCCGGCTACTACGATCGCGGCTACGGCTACGGCGGACCAAGGTTCATCATTCGCGGCCGGTAGCCAGGAAGCAAAGGGCCGCTCTCTGATGCGGCCCCTTCTTACGGACAGTTGCTTTCAGACCGCCGGAAGGAGATAGCAGGGATCGCCCAAACCGCGGTCGAGTTCCCGCCGATGCAGAAGGGGCAAGCGTCAATCTCGCGGGTGAAGGCGACAGATCGAGAGGGCGATGCCGCCCGCACGGAAAGTGGCTTCAAGCGCGTCGCATATCACCAGCCCCGGTCGGTGCAGGCGTCAAAGTTCGAGCCTGTCTCAACCACCATACCGCGCCAAACGCTCGGTCTCCCGGTGCCGCCGTCGCTGCTCGCCCCCGCCGACGAGGTGATCGAATGAAGGCTGATTGTTGCCGTGCATGAGTAAGATTCTGGCCGCACGTAGCCGACATCGGGATCTCGCCCGACGTCCGCTTTGCGCCGATATTGTTGCAAAAGGTTTTTGGGGTGACGATCGAAATTTTTCAGGACCACTGATGCGTTTCGCTCGAGGCGATATGAGGGACCACATCGCTTCGCACCAAAACGACCAGGGAGCTTCGTATCGGCGTTACGGAGTATTGCAGTGGCCGCGTCGGCTAAAAATCAATTTTTGCGAGATTTCTGACGTCGTTCGATTTTCAACTTTTGCAACAATATCAGCCAGAAGTGGTCGTTCCGGTGAAGTCTGTTTTTGGACCCGAGTGAGACATCGGCGTTTGTAGTTAAGCTTATCATTTGACGCTTCGACTTTCGCGGCCAGTTTAGGCGTCCCTGGCCTCATCGAACTGAAAGCCGGAGCGGGAGAGCGTTCATTCATCGCGCCAGGATTTGTCCTGACTGCTTAAAGTAAAATTTTGTGGTCGATGCTATCCAGCAGCTTTTATTAGTCCGACTACTAGTGGCGGAACGCTTCGGCGGGCTCGAGCGCGGCGGCGCGCGAGGCGGGATAGACCCCCCGACAGCAGACCAATCACGCCACCGACCGCTGGCGCGAGCAGGAGCGAGCGGGTCGAGCACCGGCGTCCAGACCTGATACGCCGAGACACCCACCACGATCAGCACGCCGACACTGGATCCGAGCAGTCCCCCCACGACACCCATGGACGCACTCTCAATGAGGAACTGTGAAGCGATGTGGCGACGGGTCGCGCCGATGGCACGGCGCAGTCCGATCTCCGCCGTTCGCTCCATCACACCCACCAGGGTGATATTTGCGATCCCGAGCGCGCCGACCACGAGCGACAGGCCGCCCAGCAGCAGGAACATCATATTGAGATCGGTCTGCACGTCATCGCGTACGCGCCGCGGCTCCTGCGGCAGTTGCACGCGAAGCGTGCGCGGATCGTCCGGCCGCAGCGCCGCCCGCGCCTGCAGCGCGATCAGGGAAGCCGCGCCGATCTTGGTCTCCACGACCACCATGCCAGGCCCGAACAGACTGAAGTGCCGTCGCGCCGTGCCCTCGGGAATGATAACCGAGCCAAGCAGTTCAGGCTTTCGCACCACATCGCGGAGGACACCGATCACGAGGTAGAGGTGATCGCCGACATAGATCGCGGGCAGCCGCTCGACTCCAGCGATGCCCAGGCGGCGCGCGGCATCGGGGCCGAGGATCGCAACTCGCTCGGCGCGGGCAGAATGCCCGCCGTCGAGAAACCGTCCCGAGGCAAGGTCGGCGCGCACCGCGCGGAACAAATCCGGCGAGGCGGCGCGCACCGCCAGCTTGAATGCGGTCTGATTGGACGGATTCACCACCGGCGAGGCGCTGACGAGCATGTCGTGGACATTGACGTCGCTGAGCAGGCCTGCGGCGACGACACCGTTCAACCGGACCAGCCGTTCCGGCGCGTCCCATGGAATGGCGCGCGGATCAACCGTGCCGGTCGCTACCCCCGGCCGCGCCGTGATGAACAGCTCCGTGGCTGCGAGTTGATCGAACTGACTGATGATGCGGTTACCGGCGGTTCGGGTGAGACCGATGGTGGCGACCAGCGCCGACATGCCGATCACAATGCCAAGTACCGTCAGCGCCATACGGGCCGGACGCGCGATCGCCCCGGCAATGGACTCGGATACGAGGTCGCGCGTTGTGATCCCCGAAGGCGCAATGCGCGCCCGGGATGGAGGTGGCAATGCCGTCTCGGTTCCACCAAACAGCCGGCCATCCTTCATGTTGACCCGGCGCGAGCCCCGGCGCGCCACGTTTTCGTCGTGCGTGACGACGACAATCGTCATGCCCTCCTTGTTGAGCTCGGTGAAGAAATCCAGGATCGACTCGGTGTTCTTGGAATCAAGATTGCCAGTCGGTTCGTCGCACAAGAGCAAGCTCGGTGAACCCATCAGGGCGCGGGCGATCGCCACCCGCTGACGTTCGCCGCCGGACAATTTGGAAGGCAGAAAATCCGCACGATGCTCGAGGCCGACGCGGCGAATTTCCTCCATCGCCCGTTCGCGCCGCCCGCGTCCGGTTTGCCGGCGGTATACTTCCGCCAGCATGACGTTCTCAAGGACGGTACGATAGGGCAGCAGGTGGAATGACTGAAAGATGAATCCAATGCGGCGGCTGCGCAGCCCGGCCCGCTCATTCTCGCTCAGCTCTGTCGTTTCGATCCCGTCGAAGAGGTACTGTCCGCTGGTTGGCCGGTCGAGCGAACCGAGGATATTCAACAGCGTGGATTTTCCCGAGCCGGATGGACCCGTTATCGACAGCCATTCGCCGCGCCGCAACACGAGGTCGACATCGATCAATGCGTCGACCGCGGGATCGGTCCCGAATTGCTTACACACTTTACGCAGATCGAGGACATGGTCGGCATCGGCAGGAACTGCCTTGATCGGCACCGACGGCCGTATGTCCTCCATGAGCCTCATTTCGCTGCCGCCGGAGGTGCCGCCGGATCGGCTGTTTTATAGCCCACCACCACGAGCTGGCCGGACGCCAGTCGCCCATCGGGGGTGTTGACCTCGACATAGCCGCCGGTCGAAAGCCCCGGTTGCACGGTGACGTATTCCTGCTTGCCGCCGCGATCGACCAGCACGCGCGATGTTCCGTCGGCGGCAAGCGACACCGCGCTGGTCGGCACTGCGGTGACCGCGCCCTTCGACGTCTCGATCGGGATCGTCAGACGTACCGAAAACCCCGCCAGCAGCACCGGCGTGGTCTCTACCTTGACCCCGAGATAGAAGTGGTAGCCGTCCACGCCGCGCGTGCCGGGAGTGTTCGCCACCGTCTCGACGATGCCGGTCGCCTTGATCCCGAGCGCCTGCTCGTCGATCGCGACTTTCATCCCGGGCTTCACCAGCGGCGCGGCTTCAAGTGGCAGTTGCGAGTCGATACTGAGCTGGTTGTCCGTTACACTCATCACCGGCCCAGAAGCATTGGCGGCGACCGAGGCGGACACCTCGTGGACGCGGATTGGAAGCGACGAGATGAACACGACCTCGTCCGCCGGCACCTGCACGCCGAGCTTAGCGCGTGCCGCCGCAAGTTCGCTGGCGAGTCGCTCTGCGCGTTCGGTTGCGACCTTCACGTCAAATTCGGCGAGCGCTTGCTGTTCCTGCGCCGCGCGCACGCTGCGCTCGCCTTCCAGGCGGGCCGCCTTCACGGCTCCTTCGGAGACACGGATCCGTTCCTCGGCCAGACCGGCCTCGCGCGCCGCGGTCTGTATCGCCAGATCGGCTTCCAGCTTCGCTTTGCGCTGTGCGGCACGCGCCACTTTCAGCTTGGCCTCGGCCGCGGCGCGCGCCGTTTCGGTCTGGCGCGGATCGAGAACGATCAGGGCACGATCGGCGACTTGCGTGGCGACATCGGCACTGGCCGCGGTCGCGGAATGCGCAGCCCGAGCGCGTTCGGCTTCAAGCGCGAGCGATTTGCCGGCGCGCGCGTCTGCCAGCTGGCGGCTATCGCCAACACGCGCCGCGCTGTCGAGGGCGGCCTGACGCGCGTTCTGCTCAGCGATGGCCCGCGCGGCGGCGACGGCTTTCATCGCGGTTTCACGCGTGGCCTCGGCCGCAAGCTGGGCGCGCGCGGCGTCCGACCATTCCCGCTCGAGTGCGGCGACGGCCGCGCGCTGTTCGCGCGTCGGTGCGAACGGATCCCATCCGGCCTTCTTATACATGCGCTCGACCGCGGCGGATGTCTTTTGATCGTAACTGCCATCGACGGTTCCCGGATCGAAGCCAAGACGGCCCAGAGCTTCTTCAAGCTGGCGGACGTCGCCGCCGCTCGTTCCCGGCGCCATGTCGCGAAAGGCGGGTGCCGCGCCCTGGAGGATAAAGACCGGACGGCCGGAGGCGGACAGAATCACCTCGCCCTCCTTAAAATTCGTATTTGGCCGCGGCAGCGACGAGATCAGCCCGGCGCCGCCCTTGACCGTTGAAGGTGCAATTGAAATCGGCTGAGGCAGCCCGAAGCGGACCGTGCCGCGGGTGACGATATCGGAACTCAATACACGCGACTCGACAGGCACGAGGATCGCGGATGGTTCAGGCGCCGCGGTACGTGCCGCCACCTCTGCCGGTGACTGGATCCTGGAACCCATGTACCAGGCGCCAAGCGCCATGCCGCCAACTACTGCTAGAATAGCCCAGAGAACATTTACGCGTTTTGTGACCATGCCGTAATCCCTTCCACCCCTGACAGCATGCGGGCCATCTTCGCGAGAAGTGTTGCGTCGGCCTGAGTCATGCGATTCGCTGCCACGAAAGGAGATTACTCATCGTCGCCGATCTGGGGAAGTACGGGAGTAAACTCCCTGACCGGTCCTAGTGCACCTTCCGGGAGAACAGTTCCTGCTGGATCTTCTCCTCGACCGGCGTCAGCACCTCCTCATGCATTTTATGGCTCTTGACCGCGACCAGGCGCTCGTAATCCTGCAGCTTCCGCAGCGCGGCCTTCTGGTCCTGCGACATCTTGGAAACCAACAGCTTGCTGCCCTCGGTCAGCGCGCTGAGCCGATTCCGCAGGTCGGGCTCGATTTCGTCCGAATGGCCGTATTCGAAGCCGGCCTTCTTCATCTCCCGCTGCCAGAACGCAATGGCGGCCTTCATGCGCGGGTCCTTGTTGATAAGTGCATCCTGGGGATTGTAGTGGCTGGGCTTCAGCTGGTCGGGTTTGAAAGTTTCAGCGACAGCCTTGCGCGTGCAGCCGCCGGTACGCGACAAATCCTCGGTCTCCAGAGCGACCGCGAAAGTGTTGAACACGTCATCGCCGAGCAACGCGCGATTGTAGGCGACCTGGTCTGCAGCGGAAAGCTTGCGGAAAATCTGCACATTGCGTTCGCCGAGACCGACGCGGGCGGGGCTGTAGCCGGTCGATAGCTGAGGCGGCAAACCCGTGTAGAAGGTAGATACGCCAAAGCCATAACGATTGACGAACTCCTCCTCACTGAGGCCTGGAAGCTGTTTGTCCGCCGTCATGCCCGCCCGCACCGTGTTGTGGTCAGCCGCGATGTATTGGAAGCCTTGGTCGCGCATGCAGCGCGCGATCAGTTCCTCGGTCTTCTCGACCGCCTGAACCAGCTCGCGTGGCGACATGCCAAATTCTTCGGTGCCGAGGCCCTTCGGCGCCTGCGCTGCGGCCATCGCTGGCGCGAGCAGGACGGCGAACAGACTCGCGCAGATCGTTTTCTTCATGATGGTATCCTTTCCAACAAAGAACCAGATGGAGTTCGCATTCCGTTTCTCCCGTCACCTTTTCCAACGGACACGCCTTTCTCGGCATGCCGGAATTACGCGGGCCTTATCCATGTCAGTCCGTTCCTACGATCTTTCCGGACTCGGGGTCGACGAAAACGTCTTTCTCGCCGCGCGACGCTCTGGATCTCGACCACGTAGACATTCTTGCCGAGCTTCCGCTCGATCTTCACGTCGGTAGCCTTGCCGGGCATTCGCTCAAGCGCGATCTTGGTGGCCTCGGCAGCCGAAATCTTCGCGACCGGAGACTTCTGCTTCGAAGGCTTGTCGCGCAGCTTTCCTATGCTTGTGACGTCGGAGGCTGGATTGTTTGCCGGGAGCGCGCTGGAAACGACGAGCTTGCCGTCGGAGCTGTCGCTCACGACTCCAACCCCTGGACACCAGACCTTGTCGGTGATTTCTTGCAGGTTGATCAGATCCTGCTCGCGGATCCGGGCGCAGCCTTTGAATGTCCCCGCCGGAACCTTAATTTCGATGCCGGCCTCCATGTTCTCTGAGCCACCATAGGCCGTGCTTTTGCTTCCGGCGACGATATAGCGATCACCGATCGTGAGAGTGCCGGGCATCAAGAGGCCCGGCTCGGCGACGCCGCTGCCGTCAGGGTCGCCCGCCCGCCACGTGCCGGCGAAAGTCGGCTTGCCTTCCTTGATCTCCCAACTCACCTCGCCGAAGGAGTAGACGTTGTTGGTGGTCTTATCGAGGGCCAGCCAGTTGAGCGCGCGCTGTGTCAGGACGCCATCGACATATTCTTCTTCCTGCACAACCGCAGTCTTGAATTTGCCAATCCCGGGAATATCGAAATCCTCGGTGGCATCCAGCACCACGGTCTCTTTGCGATACTTGCCGTCTGGGTGATCGGGCCGTTCTTGCGCGTGCTTGTGGCCCGGCATGATCGGGTAATAGAGCGGGTTGACGCCGTGCGGGGCGATATTCTCGCCTTTCAGATTCAATCCTTCAGCGATGAAAAGTCGCTGCCGGTTTTTCCAGCGCGGTTGGTCTTTGTCCCCACCGGCGACCGCACCGCCGGCTAGCGCGAACCCGGCCGCCGTCAGAACGGTGACCGCCATCAGCGCGGTGCGCCAACTAGTCGGCCGACCAGATCGCCCGCTCGCCGGCTTCATCTGTCGCTCCAAACTCTGCTTGTCGAACATCTCAATGCCCTCCAGCTGCGGGCCGGCGGTCCGGCCAAACGTCGCCTAAGGTTGCGGAAGTTTTCAACCTGATGTGGCCGACGAAGGAGAGCAGCGCCGGCGCGCCGCCGTTCTCCGCCGACCTGATATTGCTTGGGTGGGACTGCTTCATCGTGCCCTCGCGGTGGTGAAGCCAGATTCGATGAAGGACCGATTGCCGTCCTTTGCGATGGTCCCGATTGCGAATTTGTAGGCCGTGCCGGCGCGCAAGAACCCTTCAGGTACCGTGAAGGATCTTGCCGAACCTGGCAGCAGTCCCCGGATTTCGTAGGAAGAACCGGTTTGCTCGATCACGATGGCGCAGGCCTCTATCCCCTCCGGAACAGACCATCGTAGGGTCAGCGCAGTAGCGGGTACGTCCTTCTGGTCAGGCCGCGGATACTCGAATACGGCCGGTTTTGGGAACACATGGCTCAGCCGCGTCTCGCCACGTAGGCTTGCCCCGTCGGTCGTCTTTCCCTCAAAGCGATATGCGCCCGCCGGGAAATCGGCGCGTACAGTGGCATCGTCATCCGGTTCGGGCGATTCGATCGTAAGACTGCGAACTCCCAGCTTCAGATCCGGCGATTTTAGATCGATCACCGTACGCTCGCCCGGCGCCATTACTTTCAGCGCCGCGAGCCCATCCTTCGCGCCGGTCACCTCGAACCGGATCTCCGCATCGTGGTCTTGCACGTTGCGTTCGAGATAAACGGAGAGCTTTTCGAAGCGGCCATCTTCGGCCGCCGCTTCCGCTACCGGAAATGCAAAAGCGGATAAAGTTGCAACGGCGGCGACAATCCAACCGTTGCGGCGATGCACCGTGTTCATATCAGGCTCCCAGATACCCCTATCGATGCTGCCGGCATGCCCCTGCGGGGGCGATCCGAAGCAAAGATAGACCGCTAGCGGAATACTCACTGGGCTCTCTCATTTGTCGCACTCTTCATGAGTTCGGCGGGCGGCGTGCGACCATAAAGGTAGGCACGCTTCTCTATGTCCAGAGCCTCGGCGCGGGCCTTCGCCAGCGCATCAGGCGTGAGCTTCACGATCTCTGTGAGCTCGAGGGTCTCACGCAGCTTTTCGCCCTTTCCCCGCCAACCGACCTTGATGTAGCCCACACCGGGTGCGTAGTACTTGAGCTGCTGGGCGTCCGGCCCTTCACCTTTGCTGCCCTCCGCGATCACCAGAACGTCCTTGTAGCAGCCGGCCGGAACACAGACCTTCTGACCTGCTTTTTCTACAGTTGCGCGATCGGTCCAGTTGAACGGAGGCGGCGCATAGCCCTGAGAGTAGCTGGGTGTCCCCGGCCGCGGGTCTGCCTTCATCATGATCCCCGGACTCGAGCCATCCATGCCGGCGATCCAGGCGCTACTACCCTTGAAGTCCCCATCCTCGTATATTTCAACCAGCTCACCCAGCAGCCAGACGTTTCCGTCCTTGTCTTGCGCGAAGAAAGCGATCTCCGATTCCGCCACCTTGCCGTCCTTGTAGTCGACATCCCACATAACGATGGCACGCACGCCGTTGACGACCTTGGTGAGGTCGGTCACCGTCTGCACCACGCGAGCCGGAACGCGCTTCTCGTCCTCCTGGGTGAACCCCTTGTAGATCAACTGAGTCCCTGGCTGCAGCGGGAACCATTTGTTGTCGACATTGGTGGAGTTCTCGAAATTATTGGGATCGAACGCTTCCAGCGTGTCCTCGGCAGCCTTGCTCTTCTGCGCCAAAGCGTCGCCGCTGGACAGTCCGAAACAAATGAAAATCGTAAGCACGGCCAAGGCCATTGTTCTCTGAAACAATCTGATCGCTGTGTGTGCCATCCCGGACTCCTTCGAACTCATGTTCATCGCAGAAACTC